>CAVOKY010000007.1:0-42500 GCA_963696645.1 uncultured Alphaproteobacteria bacterium | reverse complement strand
CGCGGAGAAGCGAAAGAAACCGGTATTGATGGTTCTGTTTGAACTGCGATGCCGTTGGTGCTTCCGGTTGGAGGCGTCAACCCTCGGGTGGTCACCGGATCAAGTCCGGTGACGGTGGCCCGAGGGCAGGTCTTTGTCAGGGTGAATCAGGTTCTGGTGCGTCTCTGGGCGTGCCTGCTCGCATGTCTGACCGGATGTGTTGCTCCTTCGTGGGGGTGGCCTCCAGCGAGCAGGGTGCAGTTCAGATGACGACTGTTGTGTGCTGAGCGAGAGTGATCCGTCTTGTACTGGGATCGTCGCTTGGTTGTTGGTGCTCGGAGGATAGTGGTCGACTGACCACTGATCTCTGACCGCTGACCACTGAGGATGGTTTCTGTGCATGGTGGAGCCCCGGGTCTAGGCCCGGGGACAAGATCTCGAGCGAGAGAAGGGCATTCGGTGGATGCCTTGGCACCAGGAGGCGATGAAGGACGTGGCACGCTGCGAAAAGCCACGGGGAGCCGCGAGCAGGCGTTGATCCGTGGATGTCCGAATGGGGCAACCCACCCCTTTGGGGTATCGCCACATGAATCCATAGTGTGGCGAGGCAAACCCGGGGAACTGAAATATCTCAGTACCCGGAGGAAAAGACATCAACCGAGATTCCGCTAGTAGTGACGAGCGAAAGCGGAACAGGCCAGTGGTCTACGGATGAGAAGCAGAACGGTCTGGAAAGTCCGGCCATAGCGGGTGACAGCCCCGTATGCGTAGAGACGCGTAGATCCTTGAGTAGGGCGGGACACGTGAAATCCTGTCTGAACATGGGGGGACCACCCTCCAAGCCTAAATACTCCCTGGTGACCGATAGTGAACAAGTACCGTGAGGGAAAGGTGAAAAGCACCCCGATGAGGGGAGTGAAAGAGACCTGAAACCGAATGCCTACAAGCAGTCGGAGCGGTCGACGGACGCGAGTCCTGGTACCGTGACGGCGTACCTTTTGTATAATGGGTCAGCGAGTTTCTGTTCGCGGCGAGCTTAAGCCGATAGGCGAAGGCGGAGCGAAAGCGAGTCTGAACAGGGCGTTCAGTCGCGGGCAGAAGACCCGAAACCGAGTGATCTAGCCATGGCCAGGCTGAAGGTGGGGTAACACCCACTGGAGGGCCGAACCCACGCCTGTTGAAAAAGTCGGGGATGAGCTGTGGCTAGGGGTGAAAGGCCAATCAAACTCGGAAATAGCTGGTTCTCCGCGAAATCTATTTAGGTAGATCGTCGTGTGTTTACCTTCGGGGGTAGAGCACTGGATGGGCTAGGGGGTCCCAAAGACTTACCAAACCTAACCAAACTCCGAATACCGAAGAGTATAGCGCGGCAGACAGACGGCGGGTGCTAAGGTCCGTCGTCGAGAGGGAAACAGCCCAGACCGCCAGCTAAGGTCCCCAAATCGTGGCTAAGTGGTTAAGGATGTGGGAATTCCTAAACAACCAGGAGGTTGGCTTAGAAGCAGCCATCCTTTAAAGAAAGCGTAATAGCTCACTGGTCTAACAGAAATCCTGCGCCGAAGATGTAACGGGGCTAAAGCCACGTACCGAAGCTGCGGGCTCGAGCAATCGAGCGGTAGCGGAGCGTTCCGTAAGCCTGCGAAGCCGTACCTGTGAGGGGCGGTGGAGGTATCGGAAGTGCGAATGCTGACATGAGTAGCGACAAACAGAGTGAGAAACTCTGTCGCCGAAAGTCCAAGGGTTCCTGCGCAAGGTTAATCCGCGCAGGGTGAGCCGGCCCCTAAGGCGAGGGCGAAAGCCGTAGTCGATGGGAACCAGGTCAATATTCCTGGGCCTGCCAGAAGTGACGAACGTGAAGTCTTGTCCGGGCTTATCGGATTGCCCGGGCTTGTGGATCGTTCCGGGAAATAGCTCTGGCGACGAGACCGTACCCGAAACCGACACAGGTGGACTGGTAGAGAATACCTAGGCGCTTGAGAGAACGATACCGAAGGAACTAGGCAAATTGCTCGCGTAACTTCGGGATAAGCGAGACCTGCTGGCGGGCAACCGCTGGTGGGTGGCACAGAGCAGGGGGTGGCGACTGTTTAGTAAAAACACAGGGCTCTGCGAAGTCGAGAGACGACGTATAGGGTCTGACGCCTGCCCGGTGCCGGAAGGTTAAGGGGAGGGGTGCAAGCTCCGAACCGAAGCCCCGGTAAACGGCGGCCGTAACTATAACGGTCCTAAGGTAGCGAAATTCCTTGTCGGGTAAGTTCCGACCTGCACGAATGGCGTAACGACTTCCCCACTGTCTCCGGTATCGGCTCAGCGAAATTGAATTCCCCGTGAAGATGCGGGGTACCCGCGGTCAGACGGAAAGACCCTATGAACCTTTACTGCAACTTTGCAGTGGCGCCAGGAAAACTCTGTGTAGGATAGGTGGGAGGCTTTGAAGCCGGGGCGCTAGCTTCGGTGGAGCCAACCTTGAAATACCACCCTGAGTTTTTCTGGCGTCTAACCGAGACCGGTCAGCCCGGTCCGGGACCCTGCATGGTGGGCAGTTTGACTGGGGCGGTCGCCTCCCAAAATGTAACGGAGGCGCGCGATGGTGGGCTCAGGCCGGTCGGACATCGGCTGTTGAGTGCAATGGCACAAGCCCGCCTGACTGCGAGAGTGACAGCTCGAGCAGAGACGAAAGTCGGCCATAGTGATCCGGTGGTCCCGCGTGGAAGGGCCATCGCTCAACGGATAAAAGGTACTCTAGGGATAACAGGCTGATCTCCCCCAAGAGTCCACATCGACGGGGAGGTTTGGCACCTCGATGTCGGCTCATCACATCCTGGGGCTGGAGCAGGTCCCAAGGGTTCGGCTGTTCGCCGATTAAAGTGGTACGTGAGCTGGGTTTAGAACGTCGTGAGACAGTTCGGTCCCTATCTGCCGTGGGTGAAGGAGACTTGAGAGGATCTGTCCCTAGTACCGAGAGGACCGGGATGGACGCACCTCTGGTGCACCGGTTGTCGCGCCAGCGGCACGGCCGGGTAGCTATGTGCGGACGGGATAACCGCTGAAAGCATCTAAGCGGGAAACCCACCTCGAAACCAGGTCTCCCCGAGGGCCGTGATAGACCATCACGTTGATAGGCCAGGTGTGTAAGGGCGGTAACGCTCTGAGCTGACTGGTCCTAATCGCCCGATAGAGCTCGCGATTGCACCATGCATGGAAATCATCCTCAGCTTGTCCCGGACTTCACCCGGGGGCCGCACAACAACCCTCGGGTCACCCCTGAGGGCAAGCACCAGAACCTGCAATCATCCTGTTCTTTCAGGGTGGATTGGACGACCTGGTGGCTTTGGCGGGGGGCCCGCACCCGATCCCATCCCGAACTCGGCCGTGAAAACCCCCAGCGCCCATGGTACTGTGTCTCAAGGCACGGGAGAGTAGGTCGCCGCCAGGTCCTCCAATCCACCCTGTTTTTCGTCGCCACTGGCGCGGGGTGGAGCAGCCCGGTAGCTCGTCAGGCTCATAACCTGAAGGTCATAGGTTCAAATCCTATCCCCGCAACCACCTAGAATTGCACCACCAACGTGTCGGCATCGCGTAAGCGCACGCGACGCGGTGATAGAGGTGCGAGCGATAGCCATCGACCCTCGGTGGACATTCAAGGAAAACGTGCCGGTCCGTTCCCGACCGCGTGCCTACCATGCCGTATCGATCTTCGCCTTCCTGTAGATTTCGCGAATGAGCCTGAAGACGAGGGCGATTTCCGGTGAACGATCGCCTTTCAGCTTGCTGAGGATGATCGGTGAGACGGCATCCTCCTCCTTGAGCGGGAGAAAGGCGATATTCTCGCGGCGCAGCCGCTCGACCGAGACCGGCACGATGCACACACCGGCCTCGGCCGCAACCAGGCCCAGCGCCGTTTGTACCTCGCGCACCTCGTGCACCATCGATGGCCGCAACTCTCGGCTTCCGGAACAGCGCGAGCACCGTGTCGGCGTAGCTCGGCCGCGGCGCACGCGGATAGACGATCAGTGCATCATCGACCAATGCAGCCAGTTCCACGCTGCTGCGCGAGGCCAACCGGTGCGCGCGCGGCAGCGCTGCACAGAGCCGCTCGTTGCGCAGCACTGTGCGCTCGATCGCCGCGTCGTCGAAGGGAACGCGGCCGAACCCGACATTGATTCGGCCCTCCTTCAGCGCCGCGACCTGCTCCATCGTCGTCAGCTCGACAAGGCTGAGTGCCACCTTGGGTCGCGCCGCGCGATAGGCGCGGATCACCTCGGGCAGGTAGCCATAGAGCGTCGAGCCGACAAATCCGATGACCAGGCGTGCCTGCTCTACCTCGCTGAGGCGACGCATCATCGCCTGCATCTCGTCCATCCGATCGAGCACCTGAACCGCTTGCTCGAACAGCAGCCGGCCGGGATCGGTCAACGCCAGCGGCCGGCTTGCCCGATCGAACAGCGCGACACCGACCTCATCCTCGAGTTGCTGGATCTGCCGGCTGAGCGGCGGTTGGGCGATGTGCAGCTTCTCGGCCGCGCGGGTGAAATTGCGCTCCCGCGCAACGGTGACGAAATAGCGGAGCTGACGCGACTCCAGGACGATACCCTCCAGGTATAGTTCCAACCAATTTAGTGTTGGCCTTGCGAGCTGAAAAGGGGTCTCGTCCCGCTCGTCGGTGATGCCTTGGGGCACCCGCAAACAAGATCGACAACAAGGGAGTGAATTATGCTCGATGCCGTCCAGCAGACAATCGACACCGCTCTCGAAGACGACCCGGCACGTGGCGTCTTCCGCGTCGCTCGCAACATCTTCACGGATCCGGAGATCTTCGAACTCGAGATGAAGCACATCTTCGAGGGCAACTGGATCTACCTCGCGCATGAAAGCCAGATCCCGAACAGGAATGACTACTTCACGACCTACATGGGGCGGCAGCCGATCTTTATCGCGCGCAACCGCAACGGCGAGCTCAACGCCTTCATCAATGCCTGCAGTCATCGCGGCGCCATGCTGTGTCGGCATAAGCGCGCCAACAAGTCGACGTTCACCTGCCCGTTCCACGGTTGGACCTTCAACAACTCCGGCAAGCTGCTCAAGGTGAAGGACCCGGAGGGCGCCGGTTACCCCGAGACGTTCAACACGAACGGCTCACACGACCTGACGAAGGTGCCGCGGTTCGAAAGCTATCGCGGCTTTCTGTTCGGCAGTCTCAATCCCGACGTGGTGCCGCTCGCGGAACTATCTCGGCGAGGCGGCCAAGATCATCGACATGATCGTTGACCAGTCCCCTGATGGTCTCGAGGTGCTGCGCGGCGCTTCCACCTACGTTTTTGACGGCAACTGGAAGCTGCAGACCGAAAATGGCGCCGATGGCTATCATGTCAGCGCCGTCCACTGGAATTATGCTGCCACCACGGGCCGCCGCAAGGAAATGACGCAGGTGGACAATGTCCGGGCCATGAGCGCCGGCGGCTGGGCAAAACAAGGCGGCGGCTTCTATTCGTTCGAGAACGGGCACCTGCTGCTCTGGACCAATTGGTCGAACCCCGAGGATAGGCCGAACTGGGATCGGCGCGATGAACTGGCCGCACAATTCGGCCAGGCGCGTGCCGACTGGATGGTGCAGCGGTCACGCAATCTCTGCCTGTATCCGAACGTCTACCTGATGGACCAGTTCAGCTCGCAGATCCGTCACTACCGTCCGATCGCGGTCGATAAGACCGAAGTCACGATCTACTGCATCGCGCCGAAGGGCGAGAGCGCGGAAGCCCGGGCACGGCGCATCAGGCAATACGAGGATTTCTTCAACGCGAGCGGAATGGCGACGCCGGATGATCTCGAGGAATTCCGCGCCTGCCAGTTCTCCTATCTCGGCCGCAATGCACGCTGGAACGATATGTCGCGCGGTGCGGCGCACTGGATCCAGGGCGCCGACGCGGCGGCGGAGGCGATCGGCATGAAGCCGCTGATGAGTGGCGCGCGCACCGAGGATGAAGGGTTGTTCGTCGTCCAGCACAAGCATTGGCATGACATCATGCGCCGCGCACTCGCAGCCGAGCCGAAGAACGTCTGAGAGGGAGGCAAGAATGTCCGCAACGATCGCACAGCCGGCGCTTTCCATCGAAGCCGTCACGCAGTTCCTGTATCGCGAGGCCCGCTTCCTCGACGACAAGCAATGGGATGAGTGGCTGGCGCTCTACGCGTCCGACGTCGAATTCTGGATGCCGTCCTGGGATGACGACGACAGGCTGACCGAGGATCCGCAGCAGGAGATTTCGCTGATCTGGTACGGCCACAAGGGCGGCCTCGAGGATCGCGTCTTTCGCATCCGGACCGAGCGATCGAGCGCCACCAGCCTGCCGGAGCCGCGCACATCGCACAACATCGCGAACGTCGAGATCCTGGAGCAGACCGGCGACGAATGCAGGCTGCGCTTCAACTGGGTGACGTTCAGCTACCGCTACAAGACCGTCGATACCTATTTCGGCACCTCGTTCTACACGCTCGACACAAGCGGAGCGACGCCGCTGATCCGGCGGAAGAAGGTGATCCTCAAGAACGACTACATCCACCACGTCGTGGACGTCTATCACATCTGACGCGCGGCGGAGCGAGACAGGAGGACATGATGGCGCACAATATCGCGCTGAACTTCGAAGACGGCTTCACGCGCTTTGTGGAAGGTCGTCCGGGTGAAACGGTCGCCGACGCCTCGTATCGCGCCGGGATCAATATCCCGCTCGACTGCCGCGACGGTGCCTGCGGGACCTGCAAGTGCCGCGTGCAGTCCGGCGAGTACGAGAGCGGCGAGTATATCGAGGACGCGCTCACCGACGAGGAGGCCGCCAGTGGCCTGGCGCTTGCCTGCCAGATGCGGCCCAGGACCGACGTCGTCATCGACATCTTCGCCTCCTCCGAGGTTTGCAAGACCAAGGGGCAGTCATTCAAGGCGAAGCTCTCCTCGGTGGATCGGTTGTCGGAGACGACGTTCTCCTTCTCGCTCGAAGGCGCCGGTGCGATAACGTTCCTGCCCGGCCAGTACGTGAACGTGCTGGTGCCAGGCACCGATCAGCGGCGTTCCTATTCGTTCAGCTCGCCGCCAGGGTCGGAGAATCAGTCGTTCCTCGTGCGCGACATCAAGCCCGGTCTGATGAGCACCTTCCTCCGCGAGAAGGCTACGCCTGGCGCGGCGATGGAGTTCATCGGTCCCTCCGGCAGCTTCTATCTGCGCGAGATAAGGCGGCCGTTGCTGTTGCTTGCCGGTGGCACCGGGCTCGCGCCGTTCCTGTCGATGCTCGGCAGAATCGCCGAGACCGGCACGAATGGTCATCCGGTTCGCATGGTCTACGGCGTCACCAACGATGCCGATCTGGTCGGGCTCGATCAGCTCGAAGCGCTCGCCGCACGTATCCCCGACTTCGCCTTCGCCACCTGCGTCGCAGCGGAACAGAGCACGCACCCGCGCAAGGGCTACGTGACCGCGCATATCACGCCTGACGACCTGAATGGCGGAGAGGTGGATGTCTACCTCTGCGGTCCGCCCCCGATGGTCGATGCGGTGCGCGGCTGGCTCACCGAACAGGGCGTGACGCCCAGCAACTTCTATTACGAAAAATTCTCGCCGAGTGGCGCAGTGACGGCGATCGGCGAAGACCACCGGCGGGCGGCCTGAGACAATGAGCCATCTATCGGGGACGCTTCGCCGGCAAGATCGCGATGGTGACCGGCGCCGCGCAGGGCATCGGCCACACCGTCGCGCAGCGGCTCGCGCGCGAAGGCGCTGCCGTTGCGCTGGTGGATCGCTCAGATCTGGTGGCAGAGGCCGCACACCAGGCAGAAGCACTTGGCGCCGCGACACTCGCCGTGACCGCGGACCTGGAAACCTTCGAAGGTGCGACGGACGCGGTCGCCCAGGTCCGCGCGCACTTCGGCCGTATCGACATTCTGGTGAACAATGTCGGCGGCACGATCTGGGCAAAGCCGTACGCGGAATACGCGCCGGAGCAGATCGAGGCGGAGATCCGCCGCTCGCTGTTCCCGACGCTGTGGTGCTGCCGCGTCGTGCTGCCGGCGATGCTGGAAAGCGGGGCAGGCGTCATCGTCAATGTCTCTTCGGTCGCGACGCGCGGCATCAACCGCGTGCCCTATGCGGCCGCGAAGGGCGGCGTGAACGCGATCACCGCCTGCCTCGCCTGGGAATACGCGCAGCACGGTATCCGCGTTTGCGCTGTTGCCCCCGGCGGCACCGAGGCGCCGCCGCGGCGCGTGGCGCGCAACAGCACACCGCCGACCGAGCAGGAGAAGGCATGGCACCGACAGATCGTCGATCAGACGGTCTCTTCCAGCCTGATGAAGCGCTACGGCACCACCGAGGAGCAGGCGGCGGCCATTCTGTTCCTTGCCTCGGATGAAGCCTCCTACATCACGGGTGTGACTTTGCCCGTGGCGGGAGGCGATCTCGGCTGACCCACACGGCGCCGGACCGTTTCCGGCAGAACCACGCAGGCCGGCCTTGCGCCGGACGGAGGAACCCGATGACCGTCAACCTGACCGACAGCCCTCCCGTGAAGCAGCTTTTGGATCGCGTCGCCGGCCTCGATCAGCCCGGCGGCAATGACCGATTGAAGCGCATCGTGCGCCGCGTCACGTCCGATCTCTGCCGCACGATGGAGGAGTTCGATGTGACGCCCAGCGAATTCTGGACCGCCGTCAGCTACCTCACGCGCCTTGGGCAGGCGAACGAGGTGGGGCTGCTCGTGCCGGGCCTTGGCATCGAGACATTCCTCGATGTGATGCATGGACGAGAAGGAACGCCGCGCCGGGTTGACCGGCGGCACGCCGCGCACCATCGAAGGCCCTCTCTACGTCGCCGGAGCACCGCTTGCAAAAAACGAGGCGCGACTGGACCAGGATCCGGAGCAGGGCGAGGTGCTGTTCATCGACGGCCAGGTGCGCGACACGGCGGGCAAGCCGGTGGCTGGTGCCATCGTCGATGTCTGGCACGCCAACACCAAAGGCGGCTACTCGTTCTTCGATCCGTCGCAGAGCGCCTACAATCTGCGCCGACGGATCGAAACGGATGCCGCGGGCAACTACCGTCTGCGCACCATCCTGCCCTCCGGCTACGGCTGCCCGCCGGACGGTGTGACGCAGCAGCTGCTGACGGCGCTCGGACGCCATGGCAACCGGCCTGCGCATATCCACTTCTTCGTAGAGGCGCCGGGCTATCGGAAATTGACGACCCAGATCAACATCTCGGATGACCCATACCTGCACGATGACTTCGCGTTCGCGACGCGCGACGAGCTGATCCCCGATTTGGTGCGCCACACTGACCCTGCGGGAGATCAAGGCGCGTGGGCTGAACGAACCATTCGCGACAATCCGCTTCGACTTCACTTTGAACAGCGAGGCCGCGCAACTGCCGGACCCGGTCGTCATGCGTGAGCACGCCGAAGCCGCATAAGCAGAACTCACGAAGCACGGCACCGTCCGATGACGGCGCCGTGCACACCACTTCCGACAGCCGGAGCCGCCATGTTGGATATCATGCCCGATGCAGGCAACACGATTCGCGACCTCGCGATCAGCGAGTTGCGAAGCACCATCGTCGATGTTCCCACCGTACGTCGGCACAAGCTGTCGCAGACCTCGGTGACGGCGCAGAGCTATGTCATCGTGCAGGTACGACTGGCCAACGGCACCGAGGGCATCGGCGAGGCGGCCACTCTCGGCGGTCCGCGCTGGAGCGAAGAGAGCGTCGAGGCGATCAAGGCCAACATCGACAGCCTACCTCGCGCCCGCGATCATCGGCATGGCCGCCGACCGCTTCGAGGCCATCGCCATTCGTCTCGACCAGGCGGCGAAGCGCAACAACGCCGCCAAGGCGGCGATCGAGTCGGCACTGTTCGACGCGGTGGGAAAGAGTCTCGGCGTGCCGGCAGCCGCGCTGCTTGGGGGCGTGGTGCGCGATCGCTTCCCGGTGCTGTGGACGCTCGCCTCCGGTGATCCGGCGCAGGAGATCGAGGAGGCCGAACGCAAGCTCGCCGCACGGCTGCATCGCACCTTCAAGGTGAAGATTGGCGCGCTCGCTCCGGACGCTGACATGGCGAGAATGCGTATGCTCGCACGAGCGCTCGAAGGCCGCGCCGAACTGATCGTCGACGCCAATCAGGCGTGGGACGAGACCATCGCCGCGCGCTGTCTGCCGCAGCTTGCGGAAATCGGCGTCGCGCTGGTCGAGCAGCCGGTGCCCGCGTGGAACATCGAGGCGATGGCGCGGCTGCGCAGCGCGTCCCGGCACGCCGCCGCTGCTGGCCGATGAGTGCGTGTTCGACGCCCATGACATGCTGGCTGTGGCGCGCGCCGGCGCCGCCGACGCGGTGTCGCTCAAGCTGGTGAAGCATGCCGGGCTGCTAGGCGTGAAGCGAGTGGCGGCAGTCGCCGAGGCGGCCGGCATCGGCCTCTACGGCGGTTGCCTGCTGGAAAGCTCGATCGGTGCCGCCGCACATCTCCACGTCTTTGCCGGGCTGCGCGAACTCGCCTGGGGATGCGAACATTTTGGTCCCCAGATCCTCACCGGCGATCTCGTGACCGAGCCGCTTCGCTTCGAGGATTTTCATGTACATCTGCCGCCCGGCCCCGGCCTCGGCGTCGTGCTGGATCCGGACAAACTGCGGCGATACGCACGCAACTGACGGAGGATACGATGTTATATCATGTGCGCATGGATGTGCGTGTGCCGACCGATGGCGATCCGGCGGTGTTCGAGCGGCTGAAGGCGGCGGAGAAGCAGCGCGCGCAGGAGCTGCAGCGCAGCGGCAAATGGCTGCATCTGTGGCGCGTCGCCGGAGAGTACGCGAACATCAGCATCTTCGATGTTGCCGACCATGACGAACTGCACGGCATCCTGTCTGGCCTGCCGCTGTTCCCTTACATGCAGATCAGAGTTATGCCGCTCGCGCGGCATCCATCGGCGATTGGCTGATCTTCGAAAAATTCGTTCAATATGCAAGAAGTCCTGATGTCGCTAGCGAGCGTTTCTCCCCAGCGACACGAAGCACGTGGAAAGCCGGGGCCGTGCTTCGTCGGGCGATAGATACTTACTGCGAACATTCGGCTTTTCGCCGCGAGGTGCGACTTGGGCGCATAGCTGCAACACCTACAGAAACCTCGACCCGAAGCAGATATCCTTGGGGTAGGCGTTAATGGCCAGACCTGGCCGAAACCGGAACGTCCGCCGTGGAGTGCGTAACGTGAACAAGCAGACATTCGTTCACGAGCATTGTACTCGGCGGGATGTCCCTTTAAATCCTTCGGTCTCACGGAGCCGTCGCGCCGACGCGATGTTGCGCACCGCCCATCGAGAAGCGCGTCTTCACACGGCCTCGACTTCTGAGCTGCCATTTGCTGGCAGTCGGTGGCCTCCCCTTTCAGGTCACGACAGAGCGGCCGTTGAATGTTCGGGGCGGCAGAGTTGTGCGCGGCGCCAACGATCGGCAGCATATCTGGCGCTGTGGGAGGAAGGAGCACAAACATCATGACTAAGCGCCATACTCTTACCGAGGCCGTGAGTGCCGTGCTTTTCGGTATCTTTCTCGCAATTGCCGGCCCCGGAGGCGCTGCCCAGGCACAGACCTCCGGTCCGGTTCAACCATGGGGCCTACCGCCATTGCCGGCAGGTATCGGTCCAGTCGAGAAATTCGCCGACGTCAGCAACACGCCGCAGGGTCAGTTCCTCGAAGGCGGAGCGTTCGACACTCAAGGCAATCTGTGGTTCGTGGCGATCGGTAGTGGGTGGGTTTCAAATCTGACCCCGGACGCCAAGTTGGTCCCGGTATTCAATTGCAATCCCCAGGCTGATCTCGGTCAAACCTGTGAGCCGCAAGGTACGCGGTGGTTCAACGGCAAACTCTACCTCACGTCGCGCCACCGCGGCATTATGGTCTACGACCCGCAGACGAAGCAGGTCAGCACCCTGGTTTACACCTACCGTAACCAGCTGTTCAAAGGCCCCAACGATCTCGACTTCGATGCCGAAGGCAATTTGTTCTTCACCGATCCCTGGGGAACCGGTCCCGGCCCAAGCGCGGCTGACCGCACGGGTGCCGTCTATCAGTATTCGCACGACGGTGTTCTGCGCCGGGTGATGGACAGCGGTTCGTTCCCGAACGGCATTGCCGTGTCCCCAGACAACGGCGTGCTGGCCATCGGCGACTGCAGGGAAGGCCGCGTCTGGTATAGTACCTTCATTACCGGCCCCACGATGGGCTGCCCGCAATGTTCCAAGGATCCGCTGCATCTGACCTTTGCTGGGGTAAAGGCGGGCACTTATGTGCCTGGCAACAGCTGTCCCGATGGCATCCACTACGACGCCCATGGCAATTTGTGGGCGCAGTTGGGTGGTCTCGGCGGCATTGTCGAGATCGATCCGCGCGGTCTGATCCTAGGCTTCGTGCCGATCCCGAACGGCGATGCCGCAACTACTAACTTTGCGTTCGGCGGCCCCGATAACCAGTACATCTACTTCGAGGGCGCCATCAGCGGGACCTTCTGGCGCTTCAAGGCGCCCTATCCTGGCCTGATCGGTCCGGGGGGTGTTCGCCTGCCGGCGCAACCATGAAACGCCATGTTCACCTGCGGGGTTCAGCTGGGCAAATACGTCGGGCGGCCAAGTCTACGGCCGCTAACGACCGAGGGTGTGTGAAAACGTCGTGCCGTAACGGCAATGAGCGGTGTAGCGTCGTTGCGGGTAAGTGAGTTGAAATCATTCAAATCAAGGCGCAACTGCGGCCATCAGATTGTTGCGCGACGCTCATCGGAGATCACGTTTTCACACGCCCTCGACCCTAAGCGGACCTAAAGCCGCCGGTGACACTTTCGTTTCCGGAGCGAACTTCTATCACGCGCCCTTCGCGAGTTCGGCCCTGACGAGACCGGACAATTCCTGGCGCAGCGCGACGGCCTCATTCCACCCGAGGGTTCCGAATGGGATCAAGCCGCCGCAGACCGCGAGGTCCTGTCCCGTAATGAAGGACGAGGCGTCGCTGGCGAGGAAGACCGCCGCATTGGCAATGTCGTCCGTCGCGCCCGCGCGTGGGATCGGCTGAAGGGCCTTGAAGCGATCGGTGACTACACCGAGGACCCGATCAGCGTCGGCGCCGCTGACTCCGGCGGTCTTGGCGAAGATGCCGGTGACGATGCCGCCAGGGGAAATACTATTGGCGCGGATGCCGTGCTGGCTGAGTTCCGCGGCCGCTGAACGCGTGAGATGGATCGCCGCCGCTTTAGAACTGCTATAAACATGACTGGCCGTGGCCGCCCGCAGACCCGAGCCGCTGGCGACGGTGATAAGGCAGCCCGATCCCTGGCGGAGCATGATAGGCGCCGCGTGTTTGATACACAGCATCACGCCGAGAACGTTGACCCCGAAGACAGTTTGGAACTGTTCCTCGGTCACGTCAGCGATGCTGACCATCGGTGAGCCGCTGCCCGCGTTGTTGACGAGGCAGTCCAGCCGCCCAAAGCGAGTTACCGCATGATCGATCATCGCTTTGACGTCGACTTCCTTCGAAACATCGGCCGAACAAAGCTGAGGGCCTCGCGGTGGCGGTTACGCGACGCCAGGGCCTCGCCTTCATCGGTGCGCCGCCCGGCGCCGACCACAACGCGCATTTCGGCGACAAAACTTCAGCAATCTTTACGCCGATGTCGCTGGTCGCGACCGGTCACGATGGCGACTTTTGCGTAAGTTGCCGAATTTTGTTCACCCCCTGAGGTGCGCGTTTTTTGTGGGCGCGCCGGGCGGCGTACGATGCGCCAAACCTTGGCATTCGCGTAACCGCCACCCGAGGCGCTTCACTTTGTCGCGCCGATGTTTCGACGGCAGCCGACCCTGGCCGCAAGGAGACGGTCCGCTTCGGCAATCGGCACGCTGGAGCCGAATGTCTGGGCTCCGCGCTGCCTAGTGGAAAGCTTTGACCCTTGGCGGCCCCTCGACGCAGCAAGGATGACCGTCCGTGTACCCCAGGAGCATCCGACGGAGTGATCCATGGAATGGCTCATTCGACCCGGAGTTAGGCCAGCAGTGCGCCTGCCTGCGGCATCCGACGGGAAGGACGGCCGGTGTTGTGACGCCCATCTCCATTCCTGGACATTGTCATCTTGGTGGATCATCGTTTGGCTCGGGAGAACGTGAGAGCTGGAGAGCGGCGATGGACGTCGCAGACTGGCTGCGAAAACTGGGACTTGAACGCTACGAAGCGACATTCCGGGAGAATGACGTCAGCGCTGTGGTCCTACCCAGTCTGACGGTGGAAGATCTTAAGGATCTCGGCGTCACCTCGGTTGGCCATCGTCGCCAGCTGCTGGAAGCGATCGCCGCATTGCGCACAGATGGACTGCCGGCGAACGATCCGATGCAAGTCTCGCGATTGCCGGTCAGCAGCTCTTTGGACGAAGAGCGCGCATCCGGATCGACCGCCGAACGCCGCCAGCTGACTGTCATGTTCTGCGATCTTGTTAGCTCGACAGCCCTCTCCGAGAAGCACGATCCGGAGGACCTTAGCGAATTACTTCGCGCTTATCAGGCTTGTGTCCAGAAAACGATCGCGCGGTTTGGCGGCTTCATAGCGCGCTACGTGGGCGATGGGGTGCTGGTCTATTTCGGCTGGCCGACAGCGCAGGAGACAGACGCAGAACGGGCTGTGCGTGCCGCATTGGCTTTGGGGTCGACGGTCGGCGCCATACTGGTCAAGGATGAGAAGCTCAAGGTCCGGATCGGCATAGCCACCGGCCTCGTCGTAGTGGGCGAGCCGGTCGGTGCCGGCGACGCGCGGCAGCAGACAGCGATCGGTGAGACACCCAATCTCGCAGCGCGGCTGCAAGCCGAGGCGCCGCCGAACGGCATTGTTATCAGTTCAAGAACTCACCGGTTAACCGAGGGTTTGTTCAACTGCGCCCGCCTAGGTCCCCTTCATTTGAAGGGCTTCTCTGCCCCTGTTGTGGCCTGGCAGGTGCATGGAGAGAGCGTCGCGGAGAGCCGGTTCGACGCGCTGCACGGGCGCGCCATCACTCCCATAATCGGCAGAAACCGTGAACTTGGACTGTTGATGCGTTGCTGGGACCGCGCCATCGCCGGAGAATTGCAAGTTGCACTGATCTCAGGCGAGGCAGGCATCGGGAAGTCGCGCATTTTACATGAACTGCGCTCGCTCACAAAGTCGAGTGAATCGTATATTCTAACTCTGTATTGCTCACCACACCATCAGGCGAGCGCCCTTTATCCGGTAATCGATCATTACGAGCGACTCGCGGGCATAGGACACGACAACTCCACCGCCGAAAGGCTCGCAAAGCTGGAAGCGTTGTTGCTTGCCAGTCGAGCTGACCTCGAACGGACAGCACCCATTCTTGCGACCCTGCTGTCCATCCCGCCGGGTGACCGCTATCAGCCACTGAGACTGACGCCTGAACAGCTGAAAGAGCAGACACTGCAATTGCTCATTCGACGAGTTGGAGACATTTCGCTTCGAAATCCGGTTCTTTGCCTGATCGAGGACGCGCACTGGATTGATCCTACGTCGTCCGAATTGATTTCTCGGATGATCCTCGCTCTGAAAACGTCTCGGGTGCTTCTGGTAGTGACTTCTCGCACACCGCACGATAACTTCGAGTTACCACATCATATGCCTCTGGTGCATTTGCCACTCGTCCGAACTCGGCCCGCGCCAAGCGGAGGAATTGCTGCATAATGTGAGCAGTCTGTCGATGCCGGATCGAGTGAGCGCGGAGATCATCGCTCGGGCCGACGGAGTTCCCTTGTTCATTGAGGAATTGAGCAAGGCCGTGATGGAGTCGGGCGTCGCCACTCGGGATGGCGACGGCGTTCGTCAGCAAAAGGTCGTAGTCCCCGCAACCCTGCAAGAACTCGCTGATGGCCCGCCTCGATCGCATGTCGCTGGTCAAACCGGTCGCACAGTTCGCCGCCGTGCTCGGGCGCGTGTTCACCGTGCAGCTCCTCTCGGCTGCGGCTCCGCGGCACTGGCAGGCGATCGACACAGCAATTACCGCTCTGGCCGCGGCCGAGATCATCCTGCCCGTTCAGCTAAGCGCCAACCCGACCTATCAATTCAAGCATGCCCTGCTGCAGGACGTCGCTTACCAATCGTTGCTGAGGACGACGAGGCGCGAGTATCATGGGCAGATCGCTCATGTGATCGCCGAACAGTTCCGCGATATTGCCGACACCCAGCCGGAAATCGTCGCCCGCCATTTTACCGAGGCCGGTTTGCCCGACCAGGCAGTCGGCTACTGGCTGAAGGCGGGGCAACACGCGACGCGGCTTTCATCCAATCTGGACGCGATATCCCACTTCGATCGAGGCCTGGCGCTGCTCGACCTCATCGCCGATTCGAGCCAGCGTTCGCGGCTCGAGTATAAGTTCTGCCTGGCGCTCCTCACTCCGCTAATTGCGGCGAAGGGATACACGGCGCCGGAGCTTGAGCGCATATTCGAACGTGCGCTGCTCCTCAGCGAGGAGATCGGCGACACCGAGGAGATCTTCCCGGCCCTTTACAGCCGACAGGTATTCGAGCTCGTCACTCGGGCGGTTCGACCGTGCGGCCGTGCACGCGCGAGGAGGCGATTCAGCTCGCCACGACGCAACCCCTCGTCCGATTCCGCTGCTTTCGCCGGCAGACTTCTCGCGACCCTGAAGTTGTTTCTCGGGGAGACGGCAACCGCATGCGAACAACTTCAGCAGTTGCTCACCCAGTACGATCCGGTACGACATCGGTACATCGGCCCATAAGTTCGGCCAGGACCACTTCGTCGCGTGTGCCTCCTATCTGACTCTGGCGCTTTGGCATCTCGGTTTCGTCGACCAGGCGCGAATGCATAGCGAACGCGCCATTGAGTACGCGCGATCACTCGGCCACTCGAACACACTCCAGTTCGCGCTGGCGTATGGCGGTGCATATTTTGCAGCGCTTTGTCGCGATCTGAAGTACCTGGAATTGACGGTCGCCGGAACTGCTGGAGATCGGCAAGGCGCATGTGTCTCCGTCATGGGGCGCGGCCGCGACCGGGTTGCACGGCAAGCTGCTGGTCGAGCGCGGACAGACGAGCGAGGGCATTGCCGACATTGCAGGCCGGGGTCTGGGGCACTTGCGGCGAGACGGTCGACGCTCTGGCAGCCGGCCTTCTGTGCCTGGCTTGCGGCGGCTCATGCGGCCAACGGTGAGGTCTCGCAGGGGCTCGCCGCGCTGGAGATGGGTCGGCAGGCCGCGGCCGGCGGGGCTCACTGGTTGGATGCGGAATTGCATCGCCTGGAGGGCGACCTTTTGCAGGTGGGGCCGCTGGCTGAATATGCCCGCGCGGAAGCGCATTTTGTTGAGGCTCTCGCCGTGGCCAGAGTGCAGTCGTCCCACACGCTGGAATTGCGCACCGCAACGAGCCTTGCGCGGCTGTGGCAGAACCGAGGGCGGGCCGACGAGGCGCGCGCCCTGCTCCAGCCAGTCGTGGCGTGGTTCACCGAGGGGAAAGATACGACCGATCTGCGGGAGGCGGTCGCGCTAATGGAAACGTTCCGTTGAGGCGGGGGCTCAGGCAGCCGGTCCGTCACTTCCGGACGCCGGCCCGTCACAGCACGTCGTTTATTCGCGCCAGCGTCCGGAATCCTTCACCGGAGCGGACAGCTGAGCAGCTACGGACACATTCGGGCGAACGTCTGCATTCGAATTGCGGCGAGGCAGCCTGGAATGACCGGGATGGGCGCGATTTGGCCGTTCAGCGGCTCGAGACGGCGCTTTGGCAAACCACCCAACCCAGCCATCAAAACTGCGCAGCAGCTCTGCGTCAGATGAATTGGCGGCTGGTAATAGAGAGGATGCTGATTGACGTCAGGGATTGATCCAGGTGGGATCAGTCCAGCCACCCGTGTCGTAATCGGCCATACATTGCTCAACAGTCGCCTCCATCTCCCTCAGGCCGCCGCCCCGTTGCGCACCGGTCAGAACCTGTGCACGAATATCTTCCCAGCCTCCGGAATAGTTGCGTTCATACAATTCGTGCCGGCCGGCGAATTCGGTGCCCACCGCATCCCACAACAGTTTCATGATTTTGATGCGCTCGATATGGCCGATGCCGTGCGAACCTCGCACGTATCGCCGCAGTTATTCATCTATCGCCGGATTGGCGAAATCCTTGACCGAGGAGGGCAGATAGATCAGCGCCGAGGTGACGGTCTTCTGCGACGATGTCCTTGATGCGTGGCCAGGATTCGGGTCCGAACACGCGATAGGCGTGGCCCGCGGCAATTCCGGCAACACGGCGTCGCCCTTCCAGGGTTGCGGATTATTGGCCATCGCGTTGGAGAGCGACCAGAACAAATGCCGCCAGGCGATCACCTCGCCCAGAAACACCTGATTGTTCCGTGCCTCGTCCCCGCCGGTGGCCCGCAGCGCCTTTGCCAGTAACCCAGAAATGAAATCGAGCTTCACGGCATAGCGTGTGCAACCCTGGAACATCGCACCGTGCACGAAGCCAGAACCGGGGAAGAAACTCATCACCCGCGCCGGGTCTCGGTAGATGAATACGTCCTCCCACGGGATGAACACATTGTCCATCATGAAGATCGCATCGTTCTCATCGAAGCGTGACGAAAGCGGATAATCGAATGGCGAACCGCTCCGCGCGGCGGCGGCTTCATAGGATGTGCGGCAGAACAGTTTAAGGCCAGGAGCGTTGATCGGAACCATGAACATGACGGACAGGTCGAGATCCTCGGTGGCGGTCTTCGAGGACTGGCCCATGAAGTTGTAATGCGTGAACGCGGCGGAAGTCGCGACGACCTTGGCACCGGATACGTAGATGCCGGCATCGGTTTCCTTCTTCACGCAGGCATAGACATCCTTCACCGCTTCGGCGGGCCTATGGCGGTCGATCGGCGGATTGACGATGGCGTGGTTCATGAACGGCATGGCTTCCTGCGCCCGCTTGTACCAGGCACGCGCGTTGTCCGCGTAAGCGCCATAATATTCCGGGAAGCCGCCCAGAGTATTGGAAAATGCCGCCTTGTAATCGGGCGTCCGTCCCATCCAGCCGTAGGACAGCCGCGCCCATCCGGCGATCGCCTGTTGCGCGCCGAGCATGTCCTCGCGCGATCGGGCGACGCGGAAGAATTTGTGCGTGTAGCCGCCCGAGCCGGTATCGGTCGGACAGGTGAGCAAGTCCCTGGTCTTAGGATCATGCAGCGTGTCATAGAGCCGTGCGATCGATCGGACCGAGTTGCGGAACGCCGGATGTGTGGTGACATCGGCGACGCGCTCGCCGTTGAAATATACCTCGCGGCCGTCGCGAAGGCTTTCGATATATTCCGCGCCGGTGAATGGGCGGCGTTCGGTCGGCGATGACATCCTCGGGACGCATGGTTCTGCTCTCCCTCGTAGGATGGCGGCCGATTGGATTGCACCACAGTAACGCCGCTGTACGCGGGACGTGCCGCCGCGATTACCAGATCATATCAGTCAGCCCCGAGACCGAGGGGACCTCGTAGTCCCCTATGGGCAGCATCTCTGCGTTCCATCGGTCCCATAGCGCACCCAATTCGCCCAGCAATTCCGGCCTGCGCGTGGCGTGATCGTCGCGCTCGCGAACATCGAACCCGAGATCAAACAGCAATTCCCGGTCGTTCACCTTAAGATATTTCCAATTGCCCCGGCGCAACGCGCGTTGGCCGCGATTGGCCATGCGCCAATAGAGCGTCCGATCCCAAGGGAGCGCTCGGTTTGTCATCAGACGCAACAGGCTGTCGCCATCCAGCGGATAGCGCGGGTCGGCCGCTACCTCTGCCGCTTCCAGGCAGCTCGCCGTCAGGTCCATGGTGACGCATACCTGATCGGTTACCCTGGCTGGCGCGATGCGGCCCGGCCACCAGGCGATTTGCGGCACGCGCACTCCGCCTTCCAGCAGGTCGAACTTCCGTCCGACGAATGGCCAGATTTTTGAGTACCGCTCCCCACCATTATCGCTAGTGAACAGCACCAGCGTGTTGGCCCCGTCACCGGTTCGTCGCACCTCGTCGATGACTTCGCCGATGCCGCGGTCAAGGATCTGCATCATCTCTGCATAGATCCTGATTGACCCGCCTGTGAGCAACTGCGCCCGGTCCAGCTCCCGCACGCGTGCCGCGTCCTCGTTCGACGGCGCGGACCAAGGCCAGTGCGGCGCGGTGTAGTGCAGGCTCAAAAAATAAGGCTCCGAACGCGTGCACGCAGCACTGACGTGGGCGCACGCCCGCTCGCTCAACATATCAGTGACGTAGCCGATCCGCTCCACCGGAGTCTCGCCCTCATAGAGGTCATGCTCGCCCCCGTCGCCGCGGTGCGTGTAATAGCCAGTGAATCCCCCCATGATGCCGAAAAATTCGTCGTAGCCACTGCGCAGAGGGCTGTAGCGGGGCAGGTATCCGAGATGCCATTTGCCAATCAGCGCGGTACGATAGCCTGCGTCGCGCAGCAATGCCGGCAGCGTGGGGAAATCAGCCGGTAGCCCCATATCCGGCAGGTCGCGGTGGGCCGTGCGTAGCGGTTCCACAAGGCCCAGCGGCAGGCGATATTGATAACGCCCAGTCATCAGGGCCACGCGCGTATTGGTGCACAGCGATGCGTTGGCATAGGCCTGGGTAAAACGAATGCCTTCCGCCGCCAGCCGATCGAGCGCCGGTGTGGCGTAGCAGGTCTGGCCCGTGCAGCCGAGATCGGCGTAGCCGCAATCATCGACGACGATGAAAATGATATTCGGTCGTGGCGATCTTGGCATGGTTCCCCTCATCCCTAGCCGCGGGAATGCTGAACCGGATGCTACCGGCGCGCAACAGACGCAGGGATCTCCGGGCATACTTGAAGTCGAAAGGACGTCGGCCGCTCCATGACGCTGAGCAATTCGGTCTGCCTTTGGACATTTGCACCGGTTAGCGCATTGATCTCTCAGTTTGCTGAAAGAGGTTTTGCCCAAGGCGCCTCGCAACTTTGCCTTGCATCGAAGGGTCGATTTGCGAGGCGGCCCAACCCGATTTAGGCTATTGCGCAATCCAGGCGCGCTGGCATTCGGTATCACCGCGGCGCATCACATCAAAGCCGACGCCAACGATGGCCGACCGCTTCGGCAGCCATCGACCCGACGCCGTAAATAGGCCCAGGCGATCCTGGAACCGGGCATCAGCCAATGCATCACTGACGGGTGCACGCCCACTCTCGACGTCGGCCGATGGGTAGCACCGTGACCGGTCTTGACCCGAAGCTATATCGGAGCTCGCGGTTCGGTTGTCAGGCCATTGGGGAGAAGTGGACGTGGGGTGGAGCTCCTTGTTCGGCGTCTCACACGTTAGGCTAAGGTGGCGGCACGAGCGGACCGAAGCGGTCCTGCATCACTTGGGCGCCCCGCTCGCGAAGCATGTCGTTGCGGGCCGCTGATGACGCGGTGAGAAGGTTGGCTAGCATCATGCTCTGGCGCTGGACCCACTCCACGCGAGGCTTGCGCCGACGGACATAGCTCGCCAGCGCGTCCTCAACGGTTGCCGCCGCTCGCAATTCCTCGGCGAGCACGCAGGCATCCTCCATCGCCATGCAGCCGCCCTGGCCCATCATCGGCGAGCTGGCATGGGCAGCGTCACCGACCAACACCACCCGGCCTGCATATAGTTGCCCGAGCTCCATCCACTCCATGGCCGAGCAGATCACTTCATCGTCGCGCTCGAGCGCGGCCAGATACGCTGCAACGCGCGGACCGAAGGTCGAAAAGCGCTGGCGCAGCCGCGCAAGACGGCCCTCCACTGGATCGCGGAGGTACGGCTGGGCGACGTAGGCGAAGGCGTAGGTGCGCCCGCCACCCAAAGGCACGAGCCCGAAGACGCAACCATCGCCCAAATTGATCTGAAATGCGGTAAGGCCGGCGGGGCGGATCTGGGCAACGCTGCGCCAATTCATGGCGCCAAGGTAGCTTGGCGCTGTGTTGGTCAGCGCCAAAGTGCGCACGGTCGACCTGATCCCGTCGGCGCCGACCACGAGATCAAAATCTCCGCGCGAGCTGTCGGCGAATCCGACCGAGACGCTGGCATTGGCCTGTACCAGCGACGTGACCTCCGTGCCGAGCCGGCAGCGCACCTGGGCGACGCCCGGCAGCAGCGCGACCTGCAACTTTGTCCGTTCGATGCCAACACAGGGGCCGGCATGGCCCCACAGCGCCGCGAGATCGGTGTCCGACAGCACCTCACCTTGCTCGTCGCAGAACTGCCATCGACTGACCACCGCGCCGGCAATTTCTACGCCTGAGGCAAGGCCCAGCGCCGCCAGCATGCGCATGCCGTTGGCGTGGACGAGGAAGCCAGCCCCTACAGCCTGCCAGGTCTCTCGCCGCTCGGCGAGCGCGACCGTGAAACCGCGCCGATGAAGCGCCGCAGCGGTGGTCAGACCTGCCATGCCTCCGCCGACGACCAGGATATGGCCGATCTTTGCCATGTGCCCTCCGATCGCGTCGCACTGGATCGACACTGCGTGGTGCGGAAGGGACTAGCCGGATCGGCAAATGCCGATCTTGGACTCGGCGGAACGATGACTTGGACTAAAGTGAAATCGTGCGATAAAAATCACTTGGAGCACAACAAAATTATGCAATGGTAGCGGCGTCGCCGGCCGCCGTCACAACAAACGGATTGCGGGTGAAGCTCGTGCCAGAGGTCTGCGCCACCTTCAGGTTTTCGACCGCCGGCCTGTCGGAACCGGCGCGCGCCCAAGCAGTGCGATACCTCCACGAGCGCGAGCGCACCGTGCTGCCGGCTGGGCTCGAGCCACTTGAGCCCCTTGAGCCGCTGTCTGATCGCCCACTGCACGTCGATGTAATCAAGAGGACGCTGCCGGGTCTCGCCCTCGTGTCTGGAACGTTCTCCGGCCTGCGCCACGCAGCACGACCGAGAGGAGCTGCTGGGCATGGAGAGAACGATCTCTTGTTCTGCGTCAATGTCCGAGGGTGCAGCTTGGCACAACAGCGCGACCGGGAGCTGCTGCTGGGAGATGGCGACGCCTTCTTTGCGACGCGAAGTCTGGCCGGGTTCAGCATCGTGCGGCCGACGCCCGCGCGATTTATCGGCTGCCGAGTGCCGCGCGAGGCTGTGGCAGCGCTCCTCGGTCGACTTGGCGATACGCCAATGACGTTCGTGCCGCGTGATACGGAAGCGCTAAGGCTGCTCGTCACCTATGCCGGCGCTATTGCCAACGTCCTGCCGCTGACGACGCCTGAGGTACAACGGCTCACAGTCAGCCACATGCAAGATCTCATCGCGGCGACTATCTCGGCCGCGCGCGGCGGCCAGGCAATTGCAGAGGGACGCGGGATTGCGGCCGCGCGAACTCAGGGCGGTCATGACGGACATCTGTGCTCGTCTCGGTGACGGCGAATTCTCGGTCGCCGAGGTTGCAAAGCGCCAGCGCGTGACACCCCGGGACGTACACAAGCTATTTGAGAACGAAGGCCTCACTTTCTCATCTTTTGTGTTGGGCCAGCGCCTCGCGCGCGCACGTCGCATGCTGAGCGATCCGGGGTTTGCCGATCTCACCATCGGCTCCGTCGCGTTCGATGCAGGCTTCGGCGATTTGTCCTACTTCAATCGCACCTTCCGCCGGCGCTATGGAGCTACGCCCGGCGAGATCAGGCAGTCGACGCTGAAGCCCGATCACCCGCGCTGCTAAGTAGTAGATGGCGAAGTTCACGGTTCCGGACAGCCACGTTGACTTCCGCCTGTGGCCGACAGCAGACTGGCAAGTCCGGAGCGTGCGAGGCCAGAAACCTGCCGTTCGTTCGGCCTCCAGGGATTGGCTGGTTTCGACCGAAAGCAGCCGTTCGCTCCCATTGGTAGCAATGTCGGCTCATGCTCCATAGCGGAAAGTCCTGCGAGTTGTCCGCGGGACAGCCCGCACTTTGCGAATGCTAAAGCAACTTGGCCACGTTCAATAGGGCCTTCACTCCAAAGCAGCGGTAATCGTTTGCTCGATTGTCATTGCTCGTCCTTGTTGCTCGAGCGAGTCCAAGTCAGACGGGGCGAGTACAGCGGTCAAGGCACGACAACCATCATCCACAATTGATTTTTCCCACGGAAGAGGCGGCACAGCTAATAGCTCGCGCATTCGCTGTGCTGCGCCGAACAATCGGGTGGCATGTTCTGCCGATCGAGTCTCAACAGCCACGGCAGCCAGTCCCTCAATACTGGACGGGAGCAGATAGATTTCCTTTGCCTCCCAGGCTATCGCAGGACTCTCCCTGTAGGTACCGTTGGGCATCGGCGAGACGCCGTTGGCGCAGCGCTATGAGTTCAAGCGATCGCAGTACGCTGACGATTCCGAATTTGTGCCCGATCCGACGACGCACCGTCAGGCTCTCGTTGAACAATTCCTCGGCCCTCTGCTTGTTGCCCGATTGCTCAGCCACCACGGCTTGCAAGACAAGAGCATACCCGAGGGCGTAGTCATCATCGATCTTACGCGATAGCGCCAGGCTTTGGTCGGCCAAAGTCGACGCTCGCTCGATCTCGCCTCTCGCGACGGAGTGAAGACCGATTTCCATCAGCGATCGCGCGACACCCCATTGATCGCCAATGCAGCGAAAGATTTCCAGGGCGCTCTGCGTCAGTTCGGTCGCACGGTGCAAGTCTCCCTGACCCCATGTAAGCCGACCGGCACCGAAAAGGGCACGCGCCCGTGGGCAAGAACGATCGGCGGGCGCTGCTGCCAGAATGCCATCTAGCCAGTGTCGCCCTTCGGTCAGTTGTCCACGTGCTCGCCAATAATCCTCGAGCGCGCCAGACAGGCGTAGACCGTCGTTGGTGTTGCCGTGCTCAAGTGACCACTGAAGCGCTGCCCGGAGATTGTCGTTATCGCGCTCGAGGCGGTCACGCCAGATCGCCGAATTGTGTCCGCGCAGGAGCGGTTGCGCCAGTTCCGCTAAGTCGGCAAAGTAACAAAGATGGCGGTCGCGAAACCGGTCAGCCTCGCCCGCCTCGACTAACCTTTCGTTGGCGTATTCACGCAACGTCGCCAGCATCGAATAGCGCGT
This sequence comes from uncultured Alphaproteobacteria bacterium, assembly GCA_963696645.1. GTDB lineage: Bacteria > Pseudomonadota > Alphaproteobacteria > Acetobacterales > Acetobacteraceae > JAMXLO01. The sequence continues at coordinate 17,429 of CAVOKY010000007.1, read as the reverse complement.
CTCACGCTGCTGGGTCTGGGCAGTGACGATCGACTTGTCTATCAAGGTCGCAATCAAAGGCAGAATGTCCGATGACGTCATATCGCCGCTCGCGCAGATAGCTTCGGCAGATTTCAGAGTGCAACCTCCGGCGAATACCGACAGTCGTCGAAATACGATGCGCTCGCCGTGTGATAGAAGATCATGGCTCCAGTCGATGGTGGCGCGCAGCGTCTGATGCCGGACCGGCGCGAGACCATCACGTCCGGCCAGGAGCTCGAGGCGCTTGTGCAGGCGACTACGGATCTCTGAGAGGGAGAGAACACTAAGGCGGGCCGCCGCCAGCTCGATTCCAAGCGGCAGACCCTCCAGCCGGGCGCACAACTGGGCGAGGTCCGATGCATTGTCGATCGTCGCCCGAAATCCCGGCGTGACGCAGGCGGCGCGCTCCACGAACAGCAGCGGCGCTTCGTAGGCGAGGAGCTTCGATGGATCTGTTGCATGTTGGACCTCAGGCACCGACAGTGGCGAAACCTGAAAGGTCACCTCGCCCGTGATGCCCAACACTTCGCGGCTTGTCGCAATGACCCGCACCGATGGCGAAGACCGCAGGAGTGTAGCCGCCAAAGCCCGACACGCCTCCCTCAGATGCTCGCAGTTGTCGAGGACCAGCAGCAGATCCTTCAATTGCAAATGATCGATCAGGCTCGCGATCGGCGTTCGTCCGCGTTGCTCCAACACACCAAGCGCTGAGGCGACCATCTGTGGCAAGAGGACAGGGTCCAGCAATCCGGCAAGCTCCACGAGCCAAACGCCATGCTTGAATCTCGAGCGCATTTGCGTCGCAGCCTTGAGCGCGAGCCGGGTCTTTCCCACTCCGCCGACACCGCAGAGGGTAAGCAGGCGAGCAGAGCTGAAAAGCTTGTCGATTTCGGCGATCTCCCGAACCCGGCCGACGAAGCTGCTCAGGTCGTGGGGCAGGTTGCCTGGTCCTTGTGCGCGATCGCTTTCGGGTAGCGGCAGTTGCGGCGGCAAGGAGCCTTCGGCCGATGGAGCCGATCGCACGCCGTTCAGAGCCGACAGTCGATAACCGCGGCCTGGGACAGTTACGACAAGACTGTGCCCCTCGCCGCGTTCGTCCAGCGACTTTCGAAGGGCTGATACGTGGACGTGGAGGTTTCCCTCTTCGACGATGCGACCCGGCCATAGCCGGGCCAGCAGCTCGTCCTTGCTGACGATCTCGCCCTTAGCCTCGGCCAACGCACACAGGATGCCAAGCGCGCGGCGATGAAGCCGCAGCGGCTCACCATCGCGCCGCAATTCGCGACGGCCGAGGTTAAGCCGAAACCGGCCGAAGCTGATCTCCTCGCTACCCATCGAATTCGACAGAACCCGAGCGATCACCATTTTTTAAGACTTCTAAAACAGCGACCTTAAGACCGCGCCAACCACACTGTCTAGATCGGCATCGCAATGTGACCCGCGCCTTGCACGGGGCCTCGGGGAGACAAGCGGTGCCACAGCCCTGGGGGGATCCCGATGCTGCGCACCTATCTTGTGTTGCTCGGCTGCCAGGCGGCCGGAGACGTCATCCATCAGGTGTCGGGCATCCCGCTGTCCGGGCCGATCATCGGCATGATCTTGCTCCTCGCCGCGTTGACCGTTCGGGGCGGTGCCTCGGATGAGTTCTGCGGGTCGGCGCAAACCACACTCGGCTACCTGTCGTTGTTTTTCGTGCCACCGGGCGTTGGCATCATGCAGCACCTGCCGCTATTGCGCGCCCACTGGCTGCCACTCCTGCTGGCATTGATCGTCTCGACAGCGCTCGCCATGGCTAGTGCGGCGCTGGTCATGCGATCAGTCGAGCGACTGCGGCAGCGCCACCGCACCCCGATCATGCTCAATGCGTCAGCTGGCGGAGAGACATGATGATTTCGATCGGCACAATGGCGCTGCTGGCGCAAAATCCGGTATTTGGCGTAACGATCACGCTGCTCGCTTACGAGATCGGCCGGTGGGTGCAGCGCCGCAGCGGCGGCTGGCCACTGGCAAACCCCGTGCTGATCGCAATCGTCCTGATTGTTGCCGGGCTCGAACTCTGTAGCATCCCCTACGACACCTATCTGAAAGGCGGCGGGCTGATCCAGTTTATGCTCGGCCCGGCCACGGTCGCGCTTGCCCTGCCCATCTACGCCAATGCAACGCGCATCCGCGGTGCCGCCGCCGGCATCGCAGCGGGAGTTGCCGTGGGCGCGACGGTCGCCTGCGCAAGTGCCGTCGGTATTGCCTGGTTGCTGGGCGTCCCTGACGATGTTCTGCGGTCGATCGCGTCAAAGTCGGTCACCACGCCGATCGCCATCGGCATCAGCCAGGAAATCGGCGGCCACCCCTCACTGACCGCCGTACCGGTAATCACCAGCGGGATCATCGGCGCGATGCTGTCGGGTCGGCTTTACGACTGGATCGGGTTGCGCGATTGGGAGGCGCGCGGGCTCGCCACCGGTATCGCCTCGCACGGGATCGGAACCGCACAGATGCTGTCGGTAAACGAGACCGCCGGTGCCTTCGCCGGCCTGGCAATCGGTCTCACCGGCCTGTTCACGGCGATCGTGCTGCCTTACGCGGCCTACCTGCTGTGATCCCGAGGTCAGGGATGAGCACCCTTACCCTGCTACTCTTGGGCTTCGCATAGGAGCAGGTGCCGGCCTGTAATTCCGCTTTCGGCGCTGAGCAGCCGTCGTCTGTTCCGCCCTCAATGGCAGCTATCCACCCATCCCGCCATTTGTGGCTGCACCCATGAACGACTGCTCTGCAGAAACGGTGGCGCTTGTCTGAACGGCCATGACGGGCGCATTTCGGGCATCTCGCCTACGCAGTGGACAACATCTACGACACCTGCAACGCCTTCATGGCCCGCGGCGTCCCGATACCGCCCGCCGCGTGACGGCCGCATGGCCTTTATCCGCACGCCGGACGGCATCTCCATTGAGCTGCTAAAGGCCGCGGTCCACTGCCGCCAGCCGAACCCTGGGCCAGCATGCCCAACACCGGTTCCTGGTAGAGCCGGAAGCCCCTGGCGGTTAGGTCAGGCCGACAGATAATGGTGCCTGATGGAATTCCCGATCCTGCTCGCGCCCAACTGGGTGGGCGATCTCGCCTTACGATGTGTCACCGCGTCAGGCGGCGGCAGTCGTTCGCACAAGGCCCGTCGCTGTCGTCGGGCCTGGGGCCGGGACGATGCAGCACGGATTTCGTGAGTGTGATCTCCGCCATCGTCACCCCCGTCGCCCGGCGCTCGCCCGCGGCCGCGCCATTGACGATCAAGGCATAGCCGCCGGGCTCCGTAGGCGGCCAGAACAACGATACGTTGGGCTCGCGCGCGATGTTCCTGGCAGCGGACGCACCCACGGCGCAGCCGATGCTGCTGCCTCGAAGCTCGATCGTCACATGACTGGTGTGCGGACCCTCTTGCGCGACCGTGAGCAGATAAGCGTCGTGGCCGTAGTGGGAGATCGCCTCGGCGAGCGTGCGGATCGGCATGATTGGTCCTTCCTTGGTTCCGGCCTTCAGTGATGCACCCATCCACGATCGTCGGTGAAGGGCGCAGATTACGCGCCGTGAGACAAACGTCTACATCTTGGCCGATCGATCATGAAGCGGAACGCCGACTTGGTCGGTATTCGACACGATTCCTGAAAGGGCACTGGATCTATGCGACGCCACCTTTGGCGCAGGGCGAACATCTATGTGATGCCGCGACGCAGCGCTTTTCAGATCAGCGACGATGCTGAGCCGCAGCCACGCGGGCTGGTCGTCATCTGGTTCGGGTTGATGGGTCTGAGTGTCATCGTCCTGGCTTTGCTCGCCTATCGCATGACGATTGGCGTCGATCTGTCTGACGAGTTGTGCTATGCAACCTTCCTGGATGGATGGCTGAAGGATGGGCTGGGCCACAGCGAGAACCTTGTGGTGCACCAGTCGGCCGCCCTGCTGCTTCTTCCGGCTGCGCAACTCTATACATGGTTCGCCGGCAGCGAGCGTGGTCTGATGTTGTTCCTCCGCTTCATCTTCCTCGCCATGGCGGGCATTGCAAGCCTCTGCCAGTACTGGTTCATCAGCCGCATAAGAGGCAAGCCAGTCGCCTTGTCATCGGCGCTGCTGGTCTTGTGCTTCATTCCATTCAGCCTGCCCGCTCCCTCCTACAACACGATCGGGATGTTCGGGATGCTGTCCGCATTGGCTTTGTTCGGCGCTGCGACCCTGCAGCGACCACAGGCCCAATACAGTGCTGTGGCCGCAATCTTGTCGGGCCTTGCCTGGATGGCCGCGGTCATCGCCTATCCGACCATGCCAGTAGTTCTGCTCGCGTTTCTGGCGTTGGCGTTGCTTGCTGCTCGCGATCGCAGCGAGAGGTTGCATCTGCTCGGTTATGCGATGATCTGCCTTGTCTTCCAGTTCTGCGGCGCCTGGCTACTGCTGCAATTGTATGGCTGGAGACGCATCTGGCAGATCCTGCAGTTCAGCAGCGGCGTCATGCAGAACTCAGAGGACCTGAGCGCCAAGTTTGCCAGGTCACTCGACCTCTTCGTCAGCCATCCTGCATTTGACATGCTTTGTTTGGCAGCGGTCACTGTTGGAATATGGTTGCTCGTAGCTGGTAGAGACCGGTGCCGTGACGTCTGGCCCGGCCTGCTGTTATTGGCAATTGTATTGGCATCCTACTGCATGGAGACGACACTTTGGTTCCACCCACACGATATCGTCGTGCTACTCGCTCTGGCCGGACTCTTTGTCATGCGCTCTTTCGACGGCGCCGAAGGTGAGCCTGTTATCCGTGTCATCTACCTTGCGTCTCTTGTGGGAGGTCTGGTTACGTCGGTCACCTCCAACAACGGCTTCTACAACTTCCCGATCGGCGGCTTGGCAGCGGCCGCGCTGGCACCGGCCATGCTGGTTCCGCGCGACGCGCCGTGGAAAGCGGTAGCAGGACAATGCGGCTTGCTGCTTTCGACTGTTGTGTTGTTCTGCATCAGCGCATTCGGCAGCGTCTATGGCGAAACGTCCAATCCGCTGACCACACCCGCAGTACCGCATCAAGGACGGCGTGTTCGCTGGGCTGTTGACCACGACCGATCAGGCCGCGTTCATCACGGCAGCGACCGCGGTCTTGGGCGAACAGGTCGGGCGCGGAAAAACGATTGTCGTCATGGGACGACCTCCAGCGATCTATCTGCTGACGGACGCGTCGCCCATGACGCTGTCAACCTGGGACTTCTGGCAGTTCTACGGTTCGTTGCCGCCATGGGTGAACGCGTTGACAGAGGCATTTTATCGCGTCTCCATGCATCGACCTGATGTGGTTGCTGTCTTTAACGACCCACAGACGTATCCACTGGCGCCCTGGGCCCGCGACCTGCTTGCCGACTATGTAGCCGTGGACCGTGTCTCCGTCGGGTCCCGGTCGCTTTCAATCTATAAGCTCTGCAACACAGCTGCTTGTCCGGCGCCGACAATTCGCGGCGCCAGAGACTGATTTACTGACAAAGCCAGGCCGAGAAAAAGAAGGTCACCCGGCGCTGGGCTAGACGTGGCACCCTACCCGCAACCCTTCATGTCGGCAGACGAGATGTCCGCTTCCGGGGAGTAGCACCGCTCGACTGAGCGGCAGCTGTGGGCGCGAAGTCTGGGCAGTCGGCAGGAGTTGGCCGAAGAACGAACCCGCTTCGCGGGAAAGGTGCGGGGTATTGATGTACGATTAGAGGCCCAGCTGTCATGCCTTGATTGAGCAGAGCGCAGTGCGGGCTGAGCATTTCGGCTTCCTTCAACCAAGAGGAGCCGACCGATGGACGAGACCATTCGCACCGCTGCAATCAGCCCACTGCGCCAGCGTCTGATCGACGACATGAACATGCGCCGGTTCTCGCGAGAGACGCAGCGCAACTACATTCGCGACGTGGGGCGCTTTGCGACATTCCTCGGGCGCTCACCTGATACGGCGACGGCGGATGACGTGCGCCGGTTCCAGATCGAACAGCGCGATGCCGGTGTGCCGACGCCGACCATGAACAGCATCGTCTCGGCGTTGCGGTTCTTCTTCACGCACACGATCGACCGGCCTGACCTGGCGCGCAAGGCTGATCCGGGTGGCGCATCCGCGCAACCTGCCCGTGGTGCTGAGCCGGGACGAGGTCGCGCGACTGCTCAATGCGACCACCTGCCTCAAGCATCAGGCGGCTCTCTCGGTCGCCTATGGCGCTGGCCTGCGCGTGGCTGAGGTCGCGGCACTCAAGGTTGCCGATATCGACAGCGAGCGCATGCTGATCCGGGTCGAGCGTGGCAAGGGTGGCCGGTATCGCAATGCCATGCTCCCGGCAGATCTGCTCACCCTGCTGCGCGAGTGGTGGAAGGTCGGGCACCAACAGGGCGTGATGCATCGCGACGGTTGGCTGTTTCCGGGACAGCACGCCATGAAGCCGATCAGCACCCGGCAACTCCATCGCATCGTCGTCGAGGCGGCACAGGCCGCGGAGATCACCAAGCGGGTCGGACCGCACACGCTGCGCCACAGCTTTGCCACCCATCTGCTGGAAGACGGCGTCGACATCCGCGTCATCCAGGTGCTGCTCGGCCACGCCAAGCTGGAGAACACCGCCTTCTACACCAAGGTTGCGACCCGAACGGTGCGCACCGTGACCAGCCCGCTCGACAAGCTCGGCATGTTCAAGGCCGGAGAGATCGCACCCGCCGGCTGAGGCGGTGCGCGCCTCGCTCGAGGTCGCCGATATCTTCCGTGCTGTTGGCCCCACTTATCGGGCCACCCATGCCGGGCACCTGAGCCTTCATCAGCTCAAGGTCATGTCGGCGATCGAGCATTGCCGCACCGCGGCCCTCGGCGGTCATGTCGAGGCATGCGAGGACTGCGGCCACTGGCGGATCGCCTATAACAGCTGCCGCAACCGGCACTGCCCCTGTACCCCGACGTCGCTGGTTGGGACCTATCGTAGGTTGGCCAGGCGGGCCGACCCGCCGGGAGCGACCATATCTGCCCCCGTGCTTAAAGCACCTAACTTGGACATGTGCCCCGGCGGGTTGGCCACGACGGATGCCCAGTAGGAAGTCGCGCTTCGAGCGCCAGTACAGGGAAGGCAGGCGTCGTGACGGCCCGTGTGATGCAGCAGGGAGGAAATGCCATGGCTGAAGAGACTTTCGCGTGGTTCGCCGGGGTCGACTGGGGCTCGGAGAAGCACCAGTGTGTATTCTTGTCATGCTCAAGGCACTATCGTTGGGGAGCGAGAATTCCCGCATAGTGGTACGGGTCTGGCGGAGTTGGGTGATTGGCTGCTCTCGATCGCCGGGACGGCAAGCGCCGTTGCCGTCGCCATTGAAGTGCCACACGGACCAGTTGTCGATTTGCTGATCGATCGGGGCTTTGTCGTACACGCAATCAATCCCAAGCAACTCGACCGCTTGCGCGATCGGTTCAGTGTCGCCGGTGCCAAGGATGATCGTCGGGACGCCTATGTCTTGGCAGACGGCGTACGCACCGATCGGCGTCTGTTCCGCCGTCTCCATGTTGCTGATCCACGGCTGGTCGAATTGCGAGCGTGGTCGCGCCTTGCCGAGGAACTGCAGGAGGAACGGGTTCGGCTGAGCAACCGCGTCCATCATCAGCTCTGGCGATACTATCCGCAAATGCAGAAGCTCACCGATGACCTCGCGGCCCCCTGGCTTCTTGAGCTTTGGGGGATCGCACCGACACCGGCCAAAGCACGCCAGCTACGTAAGTCGGCGGTAGAGCGATTACTCAAGCAGCATCGCATCCGTCGCGTCGATGCGGAGACCGTTCTTCATACATTGCGAGAGCCCGCCATCAAAGTTGCGGATGGCGTTGCTGAAGCGGCCAGCATCCATATGCGCTCGCTCGTTGCTCGTTTGGGCGTTGTTAATCGCGAGCTGCGGGAGGCCGAACGTCAAACTCGACGAACTTTGCACGGCGATTAGCGAAGTTGATACCGCATCGGGAGACTGTCTTCAACGACGGGACGTCGTGATCCTCAAGTCAATGCCCGGCATCGGTAGGATCAACCTCGCTACCCTGCTCTCAGAAGGTTCTGGGCCTCTCAGCAGCCGTGATTATCAAGGGCTTCGGACGTTGTGCGGTGCCGCACCGGTCACCAAGCGCAGCGGCAAGTCGCACATCGTCATCATGCGCTACGCTGCACATGTTCGGTTGCGCAACACGGTCTATCACTGGGCGCGTGTGGCCACCCAGCACGATCCCAAGTGCCGCGCTCGCTACGCCGCCCTACGCAAACGCGGCCACTCGCACGGACGTGCCCTGCGCGGTGTCGCAGACAGACTGCTAGGCCTAGCATGCATCCTTCTGCGGCGAGGGACGCCGTTTGATCCGCACTTTGCTCGACCGACTACATGAGCGCGACCTTTGTTCGACGCACCCCGATACATTTTTCAGTCCCCTCGACGTTTCTCAGTTCGGTTTAAGCGCCGTTTCTCCGTCCCGGCCTGCGGATTGACGCCGCGCCGCGCACAGAGGCGGTCAAGACTGATACTGGTGGCGAATTCAAGCGCTGTCGGGGCGCAATATTGATTCGGGCCATGATCTTCCCCTGCAACAATGATTCGCGACAAAGTCAAATACGAGTTTTTTTGATCTTTCTTACTTCTGCAACCGGCAAGGTTAGCCGAATCGCTCCTCGAACTAGCAGCCTGTAGGATTCTCCGCCGAGGACACTACATGTCGCTGCATCCGCAAGAGCCTCCTTCCGTACCGGAAGAGACCATTCGAGTAGCTCGTGCCGCGTTCCCGAAAGGCTCTCTTTGTCTGTGCGTCGCCGACGAACTCGGTTCGATCTACACCAACGATCAGTTCACGGCCCTATTCCCCCGCCGTGGCAAGCACGCCGAAGCTCCGGGGCGGCTCGCTCTCGCGACGGTGCTGCAATTCGTGGAGGGCTTGTCCGACCGACAGGCCGCGGATGCCGTACGCGGACGGATCGACTGGAAATACGCACTGGGTCTGTCATTGATCGATCCCGGCTTCGACCACACGGTCCTGAGCGAGTTCCGCTCGCGCCTGGTCGAAGGTGGGGCCGAACGACTGCTGCTCGACACTCTCCTGCAGCACTTGCGCGATCGTGGTCTGGTGAAGGCCAGAGGTCGCCAGCGCACCGACTCGACGCACGTGTTGGCGGCTGTGCGCGGGCTCAACCGGCTTGAACGTGTCGGCGAGACCGTACGCGCGGCGCTGAATGAGCTAGCCGTCGTTGCACCGGATTGGCTGCAAGCCCTGGCGCCGCCGGCTTGGTACGAACGGTACAGTCGCCGCGTGGAGGCCTATCGCTTACCGAAGGCCGAAAAGGAGCGCCTCGAACTGGCGGCCACCATCGGTGCCGACGGCGATCAACTGTTGGCTGCGATCGACGCCGCGGTCGAGCCGTGGCTCGCGCAATTGCCCGCCATCCAGGTTCTCCGCCAGGTCTGGACAGCTCAGTACACCAAGGAGGACGGGCAGCTCCGATGGCACATCGTCCAAGAGATGCCTGCAACTGCTGAGCAAATCTCATCTCCGTACGACCCGGAGGCACGCTATGGCAAAAAACGCGATATCTCTTGGACGGGTTACAAAGCGCATCTCACCGAGACATGTGACCCCGAAACACCGCACGTGATCACCAACGTCGAAACGACTCTGGCGACGACACCGGACGACCACATGCTGACAGTCGTGCATCAATCATTGGCAAAAAGTGAGTTGTTACCCTCGGAACATCTGGTCGACATGGGCTATACTGGCTGCCGCATGCTGGTCGAAAGCCAGCAGCGCCATGGGGTTGTCGTTGTCGGCCCGGTTGTCGAAGATACCAGTTGGCAGGCGCACGCCGCAGAAGGGTTCAGCAAGGCGGACTTTCACGTCGACTGGGATCAGCAAGTCGTGACCTGCCCAGAGGGCAAGCAGAGTATCTCTTGGCTGCCGAGCACCTATCCCAAGGGCGGCATGCAATTCGAGGCCCGCTTCGCGCGAAACGACTGCGCCGCTTGCCCGATGCGAAGCCGCTGCACTCGGTCGAAGGTCGAGCCGCGTATCATCACGCTGCAGGCGCGTAAGGAGTTTGAGGCACTGCAGTCCGCGCGCGCCCGCGAACTACTCGCCGTCGCGCCGCCGCCCGATGACGACGCGCCGGAAGAGCCGCTCGATGCCCGTCCGCCGTGTCCATGCTGTGGCGGACACATGATCATCATCGAGACGTTCGAGCGCTGGCGTCAGCCCCGCGCACCGCCGCACCGCACTCCACCGACCGCGAGAAATTCGCCGTGACCCGGCACGGCCCGCCACAGTTCCCGGCCGCAGCACCCTCGTTGCGGCCAACGATCGAGTTCACGCCATCCGCCGTCAGCGACGCCCCGAAGCCCCCTCTAGCCAGCGCCTCCCACCGGCAACGCCATCAGATCCAGGACAATTTGGACAGATCGCGTCATGTCCCGCGCTTCCCACTGTCGGTCGTGACTCCGTCACGCTCAGCCGAAAACAGAAATACCCATAGACCATCGTCTGCAACCCCCGCGGGTTCGTTCCTCGGAGACTTTCGTACGCCAAGCGGCGCCCGAAACTCTTCACGAGACCGGAACGGCCGCTTTGGAGTGTCCCATGGCGCAGCAGACGTTCGTTCTGAAATCTGTCGACGCCAAGTATCCGACCCAAAGCCGACCACCCGCCCTGGCGGCACCTTCTCTCTCGGATCAATGTCTGGTGGCCCCGAGGGAATGATGTCGATGGCCCAACAGCCTATTCGCTTTGATGATGGAGCGGCTTACGGCCGCGGGAGGGGCGTCTGGAGCCAGCTCGCGGGACACATGCGCGGAGCTGAACGACTTCGAGGCCGTTGGACGTGACCTCAAGGCGCATCATCTCGCCCATCAGACCTTCGCCGACCCCGCCGCACTCGATCGGGCGATCCACCAGGCCGTGCATGCGCTCAATGCCGAGCGTACGGACACCCGGTGGCCAAGCTACGAATTTCGCTTAGGCTAGTGACCAAAATCACCGAAAACAGCGCACGTCACAAATAACGGGGAGAAACGTCATGCCGGGAGACATTCGATTTCGTGTCGTCGGTGGCGGATCGGCCGGTGCCGTTATAGCGTCACGTCTGTCGGAAGACCCGTCCTGCCGCGTCGCCCTGATCGAAGCCGGCGACCGGCCGCCCGAAGTTTCGTCGATGCCGGTGGCCTGCGCGGCGATGCAATTGAACCCGGAAACCGACTGGATGTACTCCGCCGAACCCGGCAAGGCGCGGATTGGGCCTCAATGGGCAACGCATACCGGTTCCGCGCGGCAAGATGCTCGGCGGGTCCTCCAGCATCAACTACATGGTTTACGTTCGCGGCCATCCGGGCGATTTCGACTCGTGGGCCGCCGGCGGCGCAAACGGTTGGGGCTACGAAGATGTCCTGCCCTACTTCCGCAAGAGCGAAGGGCTTGAAGTCAGCGGCGACGTCCCGATCGACGCGCCCGCGCACAACACCGCAGGCAGACTTGGCGTCTCGGTGCGCAATCCGGTTCTGCCCGTCGCCGAGAGATTTTGTCGTTGCCGCAGCGGCGGCCGGCATTCCCCGTGGCGACTACAACGGACGCGGCCGAGGCGGCCCGGCCGGCGCCGTGTCGCCAACCCAATACACCATACGTCGCGGCAAACGGTCGAGCACCTATCACGCATTTCTTGCCGGCGAACCGGAGCAACGGCCGAACCTCACGATCATCACGCATGGCCATGCCACGCGCGTTATCCTCGAACGCGAGGGCGACAACTCACCGCCAAAGGTGTTGAGTATCGCGACGCAAACGGTGAAAATCGTTCGGTGCATGCCACCAAGGAAGTGATCCTGAGCGCCGGGGCGATTGGTTCGCCGCATTTGCTGATGCTGTCGGGTATCGGGCCGCTTGCGGAACTGGAAGCAGCGGGTGTGACCTGCCAACTGGATCAGCCGCATGTAGGCAAACATCTGAAGGACCACCTGTTCATTCCGATGTACTTCCCGGCTCCCGGCTCGGGCCTCTCGATGAACGAAATCGGCCTCTCGCTCGGTCCCGCCGCGTCTCCGGGTTCCGGGGGGACCGCTGCCAGTCGATCCGGCCGATGACGCGCTCTGTCGGCCGAGCAGCAGGCGGTGAAGCACACGGCTGAAACCCGGATTGCGGAGTGGGAGACAACGGGAAGCGGGTTGCCATCGACATCTTTGGTCGATGGGCAGGCCTTCTTTTCAACCGGTCTGGGAGACACCAACAGCCACGACGCACAAATCGCGTTTTTTGTCACCGGAGGCGATCACGACCTTGTCGGAAATATCTGAATATCGATCCGGCGCTCTACTTCGACGACGCGGCGAAGCGGCTGGCTCCGGATCAAGAGGGCGTCTACCTGATGCCGAACATCGTCCTCCCGCACAGCGAGGGTGAAATCGTTCTTAACAGCGCCGACCCCGATGTTCACCCGACGATCCGTCCGAACTACTATGGCGATCCTCATGATCTGAAGGTCATGGTGGCGGTCATGCGTCGTGCACTGGACATCGCAGCGCACTGGCCTGGCAACCGCAAGATCGGTCCGACGCTGATTCCCCCGCTGCTCGCCGAGAAGCATGGGTACACCGCCCGCGATGAGCCGAGCGATGCGCTCCTCGAGGACATCGCGCTGCATTTCTCGCTGACGGTTTATCACCACACCTGCACCTGCCGGATTGGCGATGTCGTCGATCCAGAGCTGCCGGTGATCGGCGTGCGGACCTGCGTGTGGCGGACGCAAGCGTCATGCCCAACGTGATCAGCGGCAACACCAATGCGCCATCGATCATGATCGGTGAAAAGGCGGCGGAGATGATCGTCGCGTGACCACGGCGTCAAACTCCGGGAGTTTGTGGGTCAGCATCCCGTTAGCAGCGGGAGCGTGCCATGAGATCAGACCTCCACTATCTCAAACTCACCGAACTGGCCCGGCGTATCCACGGGCACGCGAGATCTTGCCGTTGGAGGCAACGACAGCGCAGCTTGCGCGCATCGAGAGCTGACGGCCACTCAAGAGCTATGCGTACGTGATCGCCGAGGCAGCGCTGGTGCGCGCCGGCTATTCCTATCAGACCGCGACCGACTGGCACCGCAAGCATCCGACTTGAATAATAGGTCACGGCGTCAATGCCTTAGCGATGCCATCGCCATGCTTCCGGCGGCACATCAGGCGGCCTCCTGCTGTTCCAGCCGTATCTGAGACCCGTCGTGTTTCATACCAGCGCCTGCCGAATGACAGTCTACTGATCAACCACCTGACGAAAAACCTGAGGACAGGCGGAGGAAATTGAGGAACGAGTGGAGACGAGGTTCGACTAATCGGCCATCACGTCAGCAGCATTTATCGCCCCCGCGTTCGCAATAGCGCGAGCGGGTTCCGACCTGGTTAAACCGAATCCGACCAACCTTTTCTTCAAAGTTTTCCAACGACTCTCTCTAGCGCGCTGCCAGTGGACGTCCGATGGATCAAGGGGCGTCGCAATAGTCACGAGCGAGTCGCCTCATTCCGAACGGTGATGTAGAGTGGGAAGGTCAGACCGACATCGCGCATTTTCATCCCGATGTCGTTGGTGATTTCGTTAAGTGACTGATGATGTCGCGTTGCACATCAAGTGTATCCTCTGTCGACTGGTCGCATGTTTGATGGTGTTCATATGGTTGTCCTCCAATATGTGGAGGTATTTATCGTCTCCAGCTTGATCCTAGTGTTTGATCAGGGGCGACAGGTGATCAACCGCTGGTCTGACACGGTCCCGTCCGTGCAGTGCGCTGGTTCGCTTAAAGCGGGCCGTCTAAACGACAAGAATTAGTGCAGAAGTACAAAGGGCGGCACCGCCCACCCGTTACGCCCACCGTCGGCTGAACCGGCAGCAGGTTGCCCACATGAAATGCCAAGCGGCATGTGCGGCATGTACAGCGTCAACTGGACACCCCTAATTTCGTTTCCTCCAGCAAATCCGTCCATATGGCTGATATCCCTATTTGCGTACACGTGTGTACAGAGAGCAGCCAAACCAGCCGTTTCCGCCCCAGTTCCGGGCTGGACATGGCAGGGGTCACCACACGAATTGTTCACAAATCGTACGCTTTGGGCTGATCGTTCTCCTGTCGTCAGGCGTTGGAGGCGCGGCGATCCGACGTGATATCGAGATCAACACAGCCAAGTCCTGCGAAATCCGCTCTGACACGTTGACCGGGTTGAACCGGGATGGGCGGCGTGACCGAGCCGGTCGTGACATAATCCCCGGCCTTCGGACCCGACGCCACGCGCGGCCAGTGCGTTGGCCAGCCAGGCGGTCGTGCCAAAAGCGCCATCGTCCACGTTCCTACCTTTGCCGGTCCCCCTGACTTCGCCGTCGATGGAAATCGTCACCTGGTCATCCAGTCATCAAAAAGTTCAGGACCCTCCAATTCGTGATGGGCACGCCCATAATCCAATACCCGAAACGCCGCGTTGTCCGAAGCCAAATTGGGCGCGCCTGCCGCTTCGCCCATGGGTCGAAATACGTGCCGATGATTTCGATGGCGGGAGAGACGGCACACGTCGCCGCTTCAAATCGCCGCGGCGTCGAAAGGTGCTTCGGACGAACATCAGACCGCCGCCCGAGTTCAATCGCGATTTCCGGCTCGTAGAACTCGGAGGAAGTCGGGGGCGAAGGGCGGAACTCGGCGCGTCCGGCCTGCAGCCTCATCGCCGCCGCCATTGTCCATTGGAACACGGTCTATCTCGACCGAGCCGTCCGGCAGTTCCAGGCGCAGGGAGCGGCGGTTCCCGACGACCTACTGGCCCATGTCGCACCGCTCGGGTGGGAGCATATCGGTCTGACCGGCGACTACATCTGGACCGAGGTAAACCCCGCTGCGCCGTTTCGGCCGCTACGCGAGGTTCGTTCTATGTTCCAGTCCCTGGCGGCTTAAGCGTACGATTTTGAACAAATCGTGTGGTGACCACTGTTTCTAATTCTTCCGCTGGCTGGAATGAGGCGGCGTGGCGTCGCGTTTCAGAGCAGGGTGAACTCGGTGGCGGCAATCCGCTGCAGGACAGCCCGCAAGGCCGACGCTTCCTGCTGACCCAATTCGCTTTCAAACGATTGCTGTGCCTGCTCCCATAACAGGCGACCATCTCGGATCAGCTGCGCCCTTTCGCGGTGATAGACACCTCATGACTCCTGCGATCCTTGCCAACCGCAGGACGGACCAGGGCTCGTGCTTCAAGCGGACGAACGTTGTCCCCGAAGGTCGCACGATCCATGATCATTGCCTCTGCCAACGGAGTGAGCGCGATCGGGCCGAGGTCCGCAATGCGCGAGAGCAGTGAGAATTGGGTCGCCCGCAGATCGAGGGGTGCCAGTGCCCTGTCATAGAGCTGCGTCACCCGACGTGTCCCTTGGCGCAGCGTAAGGCAGTTGCATCCTGGTGTGATCGGCACCGCCCAAATTGCAGGCCAGACCTGTTGTTAACATGGCTGGCCCTGTTCGCCCCCGAAGCAACAGTAGTGACAGTGCCGCGAGAAGGCATATCACACCTGCCGCCAGGAAAGCCGGCAAATAACTGGCGAACACATCGCGGAACTTTCCAGTGGCGAGCGCCATACGCTCGCCGGCACCAATCTGGTGCATGGCGAAAATCCAGCCAAATACGATGGGAGCTTGCTCCCGTCCAAACCCATCAGCCCGGCGCACCGTCGGCGGGATGGTCGCGATCGAAATCCAAAACCGTAGAAGATCGCAAACGCGGACAGCCCCAAGATCGAAAATCCGCTGTAGGGCAGCCAGATGAGCGACAATCCGCGAAAGCCATAGAATGACTGACCGAGCAGCACAACAGTTATCGTAACGATCCCAGAACCGCCCGGAACCGATTGTGCCAATCAGATCGCAGACGCCGATCAGCGCCAGCAGGCTCGTTCAAATGAGCGGCGAGATGCCGAAGTCCCCGCATAACATAACAAAGTGCGGCATCAACCCAAAGCTCGAAACACCGCAAACGAAGAACGTGAAGGCCGCGCCCCCAAAAGACCATGGTGGTTGAGGCGGTGCGGAACGCGGCGAAGCTCAGGGCGACAGGGTTCCTATGAGGCGCCGGGAAGTCGGCAACACCTTATCTTCGCCGTATGGCGGCAGGCCGACGTCCGACGGATAATCGCGCGCAAACAGAAAGAATGCCAACGCGACCAGTCCGACCATGATGGCCGAGGGAAATAGCGCCATGCGCAGGCCCTGGTGCTCGGTTAGCCACGCCGCAGCCAGCAGAAATATCAATTGCCCGGTCGCGGTGCCGGCACTCAGCAGGCCCAGAACGAGACCGCGCTGCTTGGTAAACCACCGCGTCGCTATGGTGGTGGTCAGGACGGGAGCAATCTCACTCCAGGAGCAATGCCAAGGATGACGCCCACGCTGGCCCACAACTGCCATCGCGTTGTCATCGCCATCGCCCACAGCATGCCGGTGATCAGTAAGGCCGCCGATCCAGTCAGCACGGCGCGAGGCCCGTAGCGGAGCATTAACGCCCCCGCGAAGGGCGCGATCATGCCAAATAAGGCCATGCGCAGGCCGAGCGGCCCCGATAGTTCGCCGATCGACCAGCCAAATTCTTTGGATATCGGCAATAACAGCACGCCTGGAATGCTCATGACGGCCGAGCTGCAAACAACATAGCTGAGGGTCAGCACGACCATCGAGCCAGCCATAATGGATGCCCCGCCTGGCGAGGTATGGTGCGAACGCGTTGGCGAACATTCAGGCCTCGAATACAGATGCGCTTATATGCCCGTATTACGCTATGCGCGGACGGGAGGCAAGGCGAACGATCATCGCCTGGTCCTTGACGTGCATCTTGGGCAACGTCCGGTGAGGCTTCCGCAGATGCTGTTGTCTATACACGCCTTAAGGTGGTCACCTGCCAGGTTGTTCAAAACTGCGCGCTCAGGGTGTGACGGTTCCCAACAATCAGCTGGCCCATGTCGCACCGCTCGGGGGTGAGGGTATAGGTCTGACCGGCGACTACATCTAGACCGAGGTAAACCCCGCTGCGCCGTTTCGGCCGCTACGCGAGGTTCGTTCTATGTTCCGGTCCCTGGCAGCCCAGCAGTACCAGATCTTGAACAAATCGTGTGGTGACCCCTGGCACAAAGCGATGTCCAGCGGTACATAGCAAGACGCCCCGTTGCCGGGGCGGTGCTGTTAGATGAACTCATGTGCGAGCTGCAACTCAGGTGGCCCGAGGAACAGCACTGGTGCGGCTACCGCCTTGGACTTCAGTCGGTGCAGCCGCGTCGCTCCCGCCGGCGCCGGACCAATGCCGCCGACCGATTGCACGAAGCTCCGGAAGGCGCGAGATGATCGCGGCAGTAAGACCAAGGCGGGCACTT
>CAVOKY010000006.1:0-216968 GCA_963696645.1 uncultured Alphaproteobacteria bacterium | reverse complement strand
GAAGATTGCCGCCTCGACGCCCTGAAGACGGTCAGGCCGAACCCGGTAAATGGGTTTGTTTTTGCGAAAGACGTCTCCCGCGCTCTGAAGTCCTGGTCTCCTGCCGCCGATAGTTGGGCTGGAGACGAATTTCCCATGAAGAAGATGACGATCGGCAGGAAGCTCTTTCTTTGCTTCGGCGCGGCACTTGCCCTTACGGCGGGTATAGGACTGGTGGCACTCACCAGCTTCAGCAGCCTGGAGGCGCAGGTGAAAAAAATGGTCAATGTAAATTCGCGCAAGATGGTTCTGGCAGGCTATATCAGCACCGCGGCCTCTGACGTCGTCGGCGGCGAGCGAGGCATCCTGCTGCGCGCGTACATGAATGACTATTCCATGGTCGAGGCGTACAAAGGCCAGACGGTCGAAGCTATGGCCCGCCTGCAGAAGAACGTGGACGAGTTCGCGACTCTGGTGGAGACAGCCGAAGGGCGATCTCTGCTGAGCAAGATCAGCCAGGTTTTTCCGGAAATGCGGCAGCGTCACGGCGAAATCGTCGCGTTTGTGCGATCAGCACGATCTCTCGGGTGCGGCGAAGGTTAACGTCGGCCAATTGTTACCCCTCTTGAAGTCGATCGTTCAGGCGTCGCAGGACCTGGAGAAAGTCAACACCAAACTCGCGACGGACACTGGCCAATCGGTGGAAGCTTCTGTTATGCGCGGCAGGTGGCTGACCTTGATCATGATCCTGCTTTCAGCGCTCGTCGCGGTCACCGTTGTATTCGTGGTTCGGCAGATCAACCGTTCGCTGCTGCGAACGGTTACCGAACTTCTCGAAGGCGCCGGGCAGACCAGCAGTGCCGCCTCGCAGGTCGCCTCTGCCAGCCAGTCTCTGGCGCAGGGAGCGTCCGAACAGGCCGCGTCGCTCGAAGAAACGTCCGCGTCGAGCGAAGAAATCAACGCTATGGCCCGCAAGAACGGTGATAATTCGCGGGTTGCCGCGGATCTGGTCACGCAATCGAGCCTGAAATTCAACGAAGCCAATGGCTCGCTGCAACTCATGGTTCAGGCCATGTCCGAGATCGGCGCCTCGAGCGACAAGATTTCCCGCATCATCAAAACCATCGACGAGATCGCCTTCCAGACCAACATCCTTGCGCTCAACGCCGCGGTTGAAGCCGCGCGGGCGGCGAAGCCGGCATGGGCTTTGCGGTGGTCGCCGATGAAGTCCGCAATCTGGCGCAGCGCTCCGCGCAGGCCGCGAAAGACACAGCCGCGCTGATTGAAGAATCCATCTCGCGTTCGAGCGACGGCAAAGTCCGCGTGGACCAGGTGGCCGTGGCCATCCGCGCCCTTACCGAAGTCTCGGGCCAAGTCAAGACGCTGGTCGACGAAGTCAACATGGGCAGCGAAGAGCAGAGCCGCGGTATCGAACAGGTGGCGAAAGCCATCACCCAGATGGAGCAGTTGACGCAGTCGACGGCGGCCAGCGCCGAAGAGAGCGCCTCGGCTGCCGAAGAGCTCAATGCGCAATCGGAAACCATGAAGGACATCGTCGCCACGCTTCAAGCTATGGTCGGAGGCAGCGCGTCGTATGCGCATGTGTCGACAGCGGCAGCGCCGAAACACCGCGCGCCGGCTAAAACAGCGCCGGCGGCGAAGGCGAAGCCGGCAAGCCGCAAGTCTGTCGCCGAGATGGAATTCACCGAATTCTGATTCTGCTCGTCACACGAGGTCTCGATATGAAGACGGTTGTGATCGGGATCGGAGACTGCAAGGTCGAGCGCGAAGGCTGCGAGTTGGTCACCTACGCGCTCGGCTCCTGCATCGCGCTCACGGTTTACGATCCGGTTACGCGAGTGGGAGGGCTGCTGCACTTCATGCTGCCCGAAACGGGACCCGATCCGATGAAGGCCCGCCTGAATCCTTTCATGTATGCGGATACCGGCATCCCGCTGCTCTTCCGGCGCGCCTATGAACTGGGCGCGGAAAAGCGCCGTCTGGTGGTCACCGCGATTGGCGGCGCGCAGATCATGGATCCGAAGGGAGTCTTCAATATCGGCAAACGCAACTGTCTTGAAATGCGCAAGATTCTGTGGAAGGCGGGCGTGGCGGTCAAGGTGGAAGAAACCGGCGGAAACATCTCGCGCACAGTTCGCATGGATCTGGATTCCGGCCGGATCATGGTGCGTTCGGGTCTTGAGGAAAAGGAACTGCTGGCGGCGCTGAGAGCCGCGTGAAAGGAGGGACCGATGGCATACAGAATTCTGATCGTGGATGACTCGCCGGCGATGCGTTCATTCGTGCGCCGGGTGGTCGACATGTCCGGCCTCGATAGCGGCGGCTGTCTCGAAGCGGGAAACGGCCAGGAGGCGCTCGATCTGCTGCGCAAAGAGCGGGTGGATGTCACGCTGACCGACATCAACATGCCCGTGATGGATGGGGAACAGTTCCTGCGCCGCATGGAGGCGGACGACGAGTTGCGAACCATTCCGGTAATCGTGATTTCCACCGACAAAACCGAAACGCGCGTGGAACGGATGCTCTCACTCGGAGCCAAAGGGTATGTGACCAAGCCGTTTCTCCCGCAGACGCTGCGGGAAGAAATCGAGAAGGTGCTTGGAGGGGCGAATGCCAGTAACTGAACTCGAAGCGACTCTCGCCGACGCCGCAACGGACGTTCTCGAGACCATGTTCTTTACCGCGATGACAGAGGCTACGGACGAGGCGCCGGTGCCGGATGAATCATGGATCTCGGCCAGCCTGACGTTTCACGGCAAGCCATCGGGCGGGTTCGGCGTCAGTGTTCCGGCCGCTACCGGCCGGAAGATCGCCGCGAATTTTCTCGGTACGGATGAAGACATGGCTACCGAAGCGCAGATCGAACAGGTGGTTTGCGAGCTCACCAATATGCTGTGCGGCTCCGTGCTGAGCCGGATCGAGAAAGACACGCTGTTCGATCTCTCCAGCCCGCGGCTCCGTGGGGAGCCAGGCCCATCGCCTCTCGTCGTCTATGTGGACGAAGGCCCGGTCGCTATGTGGATCCGTTTCGATTCCTGATTCCGATTGGTGATATTCTTCCTTGCTGTATGAAGCACTTCATTACGGCAGGGATTTTCTTTCTGGCGGCGTCCGCGCTCAGCGGTCAGGTGAACGCAAAGGTACCGATGACGCCGACCGACCTCATCGCCCGCAATCTTGGCCCCATGGATCACGTGAACGATCCGTTTCCCCCGCACAAGATCATCGGCAATATCTACTTCGTCGGCCCGCAGGCTCTCGGCAGTTTCTGATCGTGACGCCCGCGGGAATGATCCTGATCAACAGCACTTATGAACGGAACGTGCCGGTGATTCGGAGTCGGTCGAGAAGCTCGGCTTCAAATTCAGCGACATCAAAATCCTGCTCGGCAGCCATGCGCACGGCGACCACATGGAAGGCGACGCCATGGTGCAAGAGCTGACCGGCGCGCAGGTGATGGCCATGGCCGAGGATGTTCCGGCGCTTCAGGCGATGAAGCCCGGCGGCAAGCCGCATCCGATCGACCGCATGCTGCACGACGGCGACAGGTTACGCTCGGCGGCATGACGCTGACCGCGCATCTCACGCCGGGCCATACGCAGAGGCTGCACCACCTGGACGCTCAAGGTGCGAGGAGAACGGCAAGACCTACGATGTCGTGATCATCGGCAGCGCCGGGTGTGAATCCCGGCGTGCAAGCTCGTGAACAACAAGGATTATCCGAATATCGCCGACGATTTCCGCGAAGACTTTCGACGTGCTGCGCAGCCTGCCCTGCGATGTGCCGCTTGGCTCGCATCCGGGCATGTATCGACATGCAGGAGAAGTACGCGAAGCTCAGCAGGGTGGACCGAACCCCTACATCGATCCGGCAGGTTACCGGGTGGAGATTGATGTCAACGACGCGGTCTACTGGCGCGTTTTAGCCGAGCAGCGCAAGGCTGCCGGGAAGTACTCGTATCGACCAGGCGCGGCGAGCGCCGCGCGTCCCGGGATTACGTCCACTCTAGATCGGAACTTCGATCTCGGTCAGTAGCTGTTCAATTGCCCGCTCGCCGGCCGAACTTGCCAGCGCGGTGCGGGCGTTGAGCAGGTTCTTACTCGCCACAATGACGCGATGCCCCAGCACCTTCGGGGCGAGCCGCTTCACATCATCCGGCAACGCATAGCTGCGTCCTTCGAGCATGGCTGAAGCCTGCACGGCGCGATAGAGAGCCTGCGATCCGCGGGGACTCACGCCGAGCGTCAGTCCTTCGTGATGCCGGGTGCGTTCGACGATTGCGAGCATGTAATCGACAATCGCTTCATCCACCGCGACCTGCTTCACCGCATCCTGCCATTCGCGCAGCTCGTCCCGCGTCATCACACACGGAGTCAGTTCGCCATGCGAAGGCTCGGGCTGGCGCATGATTTCGCGCTCCGCCGCCGATTCCGGATAACCAATGCGCAGGCGCATCAGAAAGCGATCGAGCTGCGATTCCGGCAGCGGGTAAGTGCCGTGATGCTCCGCCGGATTCTGCGTCGCGATCACCATGAACGGCTCGGCAGCGGCAGCGATCGGCCGTCCACCGAAACCTGCTGCTCGTTCATCGCTTCGAGCAGCGCCGATTGCGTCTTCGGCGTGGTGCGATTGATTTCATCCGCCAGCAGGAAGTTGGTGAACAGCGGCCCGGGCGAACTCGAACTGCTGTGTCTGCGCGTTGTACACAGTTATGCCGATGACGTCGGAAGGCAGCAGGTCGCTCGTGAACTGAATACGATGCGATTGACTGTCGACGGCACGCGCCAGCGACTGCGCCAGCGTTGTCTTGCCCACGCCGGGCACGTCTTCGATCAGCAGATGGCCGCGGG
Organism: uncultured Alphaproteobacteria bacterium; assembly: GCA_963696645.1. GTDB lineage: Bacteria > Pseudomonadota > Alphaproteobacteria > Acetobacterales > Acetobacteraceae > JAMXLO01. Next base: position 212,117 of record CAVOKY010000006.1, on the reverse strand, counting down.
CCAGCAGACAAATCAACGCCATGCGGACGGCTTCGTTCTTGCCGCGAATACTGGTCTCGATCGCTCTTCCAGCTGGCGCAGCTTGCCGCCTGCCGTGCGTTGCGTTAGCGTGTCCGGGAGAGACGCCATGACCTTCAGAATACAGGGTCTTTACGATTCCCGCCGGAAGATTAAGGTCTGGTTAAACGTGCACGGAGGCTTGAGGATAGAAGGGGCGCCAGGAGATAATGGGAACAGGCGATTTGGTCTCTTATTTGCAGCGATAAATAAGACAAATATGCCCGATACAAAGTCCGGATTCGAGGGGATGAAACCTTTGGGCCTCATCTGAATCCTTAACAGTAGGCAAATTGCCCGAAGCTTTTACCTGCACTCTGTAGCTGCAAACATTTCAATTAAATACAGGAGACTTTTCTAATGAAGATGAAGCTGATGTTGTGCCTTGCCACGTTTCTCTCGCCATCGCGCAAGCCGCGACGATGACCGTTTCGAGCCCGCTCTGGGTCGGCGGCACGCAGTTGAAGCCCGGTGACTACAAAGTCGCGGTTGCTGGCGACAAAGTGACGTTCACCAAGGGTAAGACTGTTGTGGAAGCGCCGGCTACCACTGCTCCCGCCGACAAGAAGTATAGCTCGACCACGTTCACCTCGGTCGATTCCAAGCTGAAGGAACTCTATCTGGGCGGCACGTCCACCAAGCTGACCTTCGAACCGACCGCGGCCGCCGCTGCCGGCACGAAGTAAGTATCCACGGAATCATTGGGTCACCTTTAGAGCAGGCGCCGGTGCGCGTACCGGCCCTGCTCTTTTTCGTTTTAAGCAGTACCCTCTTTAAGCAGTACCATCGGACGTGGACCGCAGAACCTTTCTCGGCGCAACCGCGTTCGCCGGCGCATTGGCCGCCTGTAAATCCGGCGGTATCCCTTCCTTCGAGCTGGATGAACTAACCATCACGGACCTCGCCGAAGGTCTCCGTGTGGGCCGCTGGACATCAGAACACTTAACAGAACTTTATCTGTCGCGTATCGAGGCGCTGAATACGCGTGGACCCGAATTGCGCGCGGTGATCGAGGTCAATCCCGACGCGGTGGCGATCGCGCAACGCATGGACCGCGGCGGCGCCCACGGCCCGCTGCACGGCATCCCGATTCTGATCAAGGACAACATTGGCACCGGCGACCGGATGAAGACTTCAGCCGGATCGCTGGCCCTTGAAAACTCTCACGCGCCAAAAGACTCGGACGTGGCTGCGCGGCTTCGCGCGGCTGGCGCAATCATCCTCGGGAAAACAAATCTCAGCGAGTGGGCCAACTATCGCTCCACGCACTCCGTCAGCGGCTGGAGCGGGCGTGGCGGGCTCACGCGAAATCCTTATGCGCTTGACCGCAATGCGTCGGGTTCGAGCTCCGGATCGGCGGCCGCGGCGGCGGCGAATATGTGCGCGGCGGCCGTCGGTTCAGAGACCGACGGCTCTATCGTGAGCCCTGCATCCATCAACGGCCTCGTGGGCGTGAAGCCGACGCTCGGCGTGATCGGCGGCGAAGGTATCGTGCCACTCGCGCACAGCCAGGACACGGCGGGACCGATGACGCGCACCGTGCGCGATGCCGCGATTCTGCTTTCCGTGCTCGGCACGCAGGGTCTTGACTACACGGCGGGGCTCGATCCCGGAAGATTGAAAGGCGCGCGGCTCGGCGTGGCGCGGAAATTTTTCGAGAAGAATGCTCCGCTCAATCGTTTCCTCGATGATTGCGTCGATGCGCTGAAGAAGCTGGGGGCGGAGGTCATCGACCCGGCCGATCTGCCTTCGCAGGATAAATGGGGCGAGCCGGAGAGCATTGTTCTCTCGTATGAATTCAAGAACGATGTGAACGCGTATCTGGCATCGTTATCAAATGCGACATCTAATGCGGCGCCGGTTCGCACGCTGGAGGATCTGATCGCATTCAATGAGAAATATCGCGATCGCGAGATGCCGTATTTCGCCCAGGAGCTGTTCCTTCAGGCCGAAGCGAGAGGCCCTCTCACTGAGCCCGCCTATATCAAAGCGCGGGCGGATTGTCTGCAGCTCTCGCGCGATGAGGGCATCGACGCCGTGATCGCGCAGCACCGTCTCGACGCTATCGTGTGCCTCACCGGCGGACCGGCCTGGTACACCGATCTGGTGAATGGCGACAGCGATACCGGAGGCTGCTCCACGCCGGCCGCTGTCGCCGGCTATCCGCACGTCACAGTGCCCGCGGGTTTGTATCGCGGAACGCTGCCGCTGGGTCTTTCGTTTTTCGGCACGGCGATGAGCGAACCGGTGCTGCTCAAGCTCGCTTATGCGTGGGAGCAGAACATGAAGGCGCGAAGGCCACCACGGTTTCTTTCCCGATCGTAAGAGTTTAAACACCAGAGCCGCGCCTCAAAGCGCGGATACATTAAGCGAGAGTGATTTCCGCGCAGAAACTCGGCCGCTTCTTCAGGCGGCGTGGGGTTGATGTAATAGCCGGTGCCCAATTCGAACCCCGCCACGCGTGTCAGTTTGGGATGATTTCGATGTGCCAGTGATAGTAAGGATTGGCCGCCTCCTGCAGCGGCGCGGTGTGGATCAGCAAGTTGTAAGGCGGCCGCTCCAGCACTTTCTCGATGCTTGCGCAGCGTCGATTTCAGCACCCAGGCCAGATTCGACCAGCTGATCCAGTCGACTTCCTCGTAATGCGACCGGTGCTGCTTCGGCAGAATCCAGGTTTCGAACGGAAAGCGCGCGGCGTAAGGCTCAATCACCATGAAACGATCGCGTCTCGAGTAACCACGCGCGCCGGCGCTTTGAGTCTCCTGGCGGATCAGGTCGCAGAAGAGGCAACGCTCCTTGAAATCGTAATAGCTCTTTGCGCCGCTCCAGTTCTTCCTGCACGCGCTTGCGGCACCACGGGCAGCGCGATCAGCTGCGAATGCGTGTGCTCGAGCGTCGCGCCCGGCCGCTTCGCCCTGATTCTTGAACAGCAGGACGTAGCGCAGGCGCCGGTCGTTCTTCAGATCGCGAACGCGGTCGCGGAAAGCCCACGAAGACACCTGCTCGATCGATTTCTCGCGGCAGTTCCGTCATGCTCAGAGACGTGGTCGGGCGTTTCCACCACCACTTCGTGCGCGCCGATGCCCTGCATCCGGTCGAAGATTCCGTCGCCCTCGCGATCGAGTTCGCCTTCGATGCCCAGCACCGGAAACTTGTTGGGGACCACGCGCAGCGACCAGCCCGGCTGGTTCGCGCCCGACCTTGCCGGTAGGCCAGCACCTCCGGCGGCGTCTTGCTTTCGTTGCCGGGACAAAAAGGGCAGAAGCGCCGATGGCGGCGCGGAACAGCCGAGTTCACGCACGAAATCGGACGGCCGGCGCGCACGGTCAGTGGAGATGATGACCCAGCGTCAGTGATCGGGTCTTTTCGCAGTTCCGGCATGTGCGTGAAAAACCACTATAGCGAGCGGTTATCGCCGGAGCGAAGGCATCGCGCAGGTGCTCGATCCTGCCGCCCGTGACCGAGATCACATCGAAGCGCAGCGCGATTGCAGGTCCGGCATTGGCGCGGCGAATGTAGTCGCGCGCGGCGCGGCGCAGCGCGCATATCTTTTCGTCATCGATGTCCCGTTCCGGCGCGCCCCATTGCCGGTGAGCGCGCGTCTTGACCTCGACGAACACCAGCCATCGCCTTCCCACGCCATGATGTCGATCTCGCCGCCGCCCTGCGGCGGCCGCCAGTTGCGCGCCACCACGGTGAAGCCCTGCGCGCGCAGATAGCGATGCGCCAGATCCTCGCCGTGCCGCCCGATGTCACCGTGCTGGCGGTAGCGCAGCCGGTCGGCGAGCCGGTACAGGGGGGCCAACGGGTTCAAACTCGAACTCCATGACTTTTCCGCGCACCACGATAGCAGAGGTAGTACTCCCAGAACTTGCGGAAGCGCGGGAACCGGTTCACCAGAAATTCGAAGCCCAGCCATCTCCAGAAAGCTAGTAGCTTGACGCGCACGGAAATCTCACGAAATTTCGCCTCGGTGTAATAGCCGAAGCCGCCGTGATCCTCGCCGAAGTAGCGGAACGAGAAGCTGTTGAGGTGGTGCCTGTGGGTGGGGTCGCAGAAAGAGCTGAAATCGGTGTAGTGCGGCGTTTCGATGCGCACGCGTCCGCCGGGCTTCACCAGGCGGTGAAACTCCTCCATGGTGCGGATCACGTCCGTCAGGTGCTCGATCACGTGGATGGCGCGCAGCCGGTCGAACGAGCGGTCGGCGAAAGGATAGGGGAAGCGGTCGAGATCGCAGATGACGTCGGCGGCGCTGGCCGGGTTGACGATCGATGCCGATGGAACCGGGATACTTGCGAATCCCGCAGCCGACGTCGAGAGTCACGTCTTCAGAAGAGATTGTCGAAATGCCAGCGGGCGCTGACGAAGGCGCCGATGAATGTGGCCGAAACGTAGGTGATGGAGTTGGGCGAGGACTTCATATGTATATACTGTTCTCCGCCCACCAGCTCGAACGAGCCTCGGCGGAAGGAAATCTCGCCCTCGGCCGAACCCTGCACCATCTTGTGAGGAAACGCGAAACCGTCCGCTTGCAGGCGGATCATCACGTGCTTCGCGACAGCATATTCCATCGCCATGCCGAAGATCGGGGTAACGATGTTGGTGGTATTGTCCGCTATCAGTGGCGACGTAGCCAGAGGCGAATTGATGTTCTCGTGAACCCCATTCCATTCCAAACCCCAGATCGTTTTGAAGCGCAGCTTCGCCACGGGGAATTTGTGGGGGAAGAAGAGATCGTCCAGGTAGAGCTTGGCGTGTTTGATCTGGTATTGCTTGGCGAGATAATCGCCTGGGTTGTAGCTAACAGCCTGATCAAAGGGATCGGTGGCCACTGTCGCGTAGCTGTTGCCGGTGCCTTTGATCAGAAAACTATCGAACTTGATTTCACTCGTGCGGGTGATGGGGAAGCTGATGAAGACTCCGGGAGAATTCCTCGGATTGCCAAGGTTGGGAACGTTTTCGTAATCCGGTGCCTGTTTGCCGCTAAACAAACTCGGCTGGGTACCGAGGCTCGTCTGGGGCAAGAAGTAGGAAGGCCGAACGTGAAGGTGCGGGGATCCGGAGTAGTCCGGTACCCGTGTGCCGGTTGGAGCCGGCTGCGGGGCTTGCGCCGCTGGAGCGGGCTGGCTCTGGTCGTCTGGCCCATCGTTCGGCCCATCTCACCGCCGCCCGGGAGCTGGCTGCAAGCAGCACAATCGAAACAGATAACGTCAATAACCGAAAGAAAGCGAAAAGACAATAGCTACCTCGTTGAGATTGTATACGTTGGCATTCTGTGAACCGAGTACAAACAGTTCCGGGGCCCGCTACACTCAGAGGGTGGCGGCAAATCCTGTGCCTGTGCAGGCGACGGCTGGCGAACTGGCCGAAAGCGCCGGAATTCGCGAGGCTCTCCAATGGTTCACGCGCGAAAAGCAGTGGGTGAATGAAATCCACCTGCAGCTCTGCCGCGTACCCGCGCCCGACGTTTCTTGAACAGCAGCGCGCCGAATGGATGGCGGCGCAGTTCCGCGCCATCGGCTGGCATGTCGGCGATCGATCGCGCCGGCAACGTGCTCGCCTCCCTCGAGGCCGACCCGCAGGGTCCGCTCGTCGCCCTGACCGCGCATCTCGATACCGTGCTCGCGCCCCGCATCAAAGAAGACATTCTCGATCGATCCGCGAGGGCGATCTGCGCGGCCCGGGCGTTTCCGATAACGGCGCGGGGCTTGCGGCGCTGCTGGCCATCGCCAAAGCGCTCAAGTCCATCGCCGATCCGAGACACGCGGCGATCTCTGGGACCGGCTGCTGCTGGTGGCCAACGTGGGCGAGGAGGGCGAAGGGGATCTTGCGCGGAATCCGCCATCTCTGCCGGCCAGCCGGAATTGATCGAGCGCATCGCGCGCGTTCCTGGTTCTCGATGGCGCCGCGCACCGACCACATCACGACGCACGCCCTCGGCAGCCGGCGCTTCGAGGTCGCGTTTTCCGGGCTCGGGCGGCCATAGCTGGAGCGATTTCGGTATCGGCAATCCGGTGCATGCGCTGAGCCGCGCCATAGCGCTCTTCGTCGACCAGCACCCGATCGACCCGCGGTCCACGCCGAGAGTTTCGGTCAATGTGGGCATCATCGAAGGCGGCGCCAGCATCAACGCGATTCCCGCCAGCGCGCGCGCCAAAGTCGATATCCGCTCGGAGAGCAACGAAAAGATCGACCAACTGGTGACGGCGCTGCACGACGCCGTCGCGCGCGCCGAAGATCTGGAGAATGCTCGCGGGCCGATCGGGCGCTAAAATCACGGCCAAGATCCGCGAGATCGGGAGCCGCCCGGCGGCGCGGCTGCCCAACGATGCGCCGATCGTCGCGCGCATCCGCGCCGTGGACGCCCACCTCGGCATTCGCTCCCGGCTGGACTGCGCCTCGACCGACGCCAACATCCCGCTTTCGCATGGGGATTCCGGCGGTTTGCATCGGCGCGGGCGGACAGGGCGGCGGCGCCCATACCACCTCCGAGTGGTATCGCGCCCGACGGGCCGCGACCTGGGCCTGAAACGTATCCTGCTGACCGCGGCGCTGCTGCTCCTGCAGGCGATCGCACACACCGAATTCGTAAACAGCCTATGCGCGCCGAGCTGGCCCTCGCTCGGTCGTGATCACGTTGTCTGGGGAACGACTTTCGTGGTCGTAAAGCGGCGCTGGCGGATGTTTCGACGTTCGTTTTCCTTGCCTTGCGGTTTTCGGTGGCTGCCGTGGCGCTGGTGCTGATCTACGGCGCGTCTTTGCGTAAAGCGGCGCGCAGATCGGCATCGGCTGGCCCGGACTTCTGGCCGGCGGGTGCTGTTTACCGCCTACGTCTTTCAGACGTTCGGGCCTGGAGCTGACCACGCCGTCGAAATCGGCTTTTCTGACCGGATTGTCGATTCCGATGGTACCTTTGGCGAGTTCGCTCGTCTATAGGATCAGGCCGCGCTCGTGGAGGTCGCCGGATCCTGTCGCTATCGTTCGGTATGGTGTTGATGACGTTGCCATCAGTTCCGGTTGGCGCCTTCGAGCATGCAGCCGGGGCGATCTGCTGAGCCTGCTGTGCGCGGTGACGTTCGCGCTTCATATCGTGGTGATTGGTCATTTTTCGCCGATCGGATGGGTTTCGAATCGCTGGCGGTCGTTCAGATCGCGGTGGCGGCGGCGCTGGGCTCGGCGTCGTTCTGGTTCGCCGAACCGGTCCGGTTTCATCTGACCGCGGGCGTGGCCAGCGGCCGTGCTGGTTACCGGTCTGCTGGCGACGGCGCTGGCATTTACGACTCAGGCGTGGGCGCAGCAATATACGTCCGCGACCCGGGCCGCTTTGATTTTTACGCTGGAACCGGTGGTGGCATGGCTGACGTCCTGGGTGCTGACCGGCGAGACGCATGGCGAATCGCGGTAAAGTAGGAGCAGGGCTGATTTTGGCCGGGATTCTGCTGGTGGAGCTGAAAGGAACGAGTGCGAGCTGAAATCGAGCGGCGGCACAGGAACATCTTAAGAGGCATCTTGATGAGTAGTGCGGCGATTCAGAGGAGTACGCAAACAATGAGTTTCTACGACAAAGTGCGCAGGCAGAAGTTCCTGTCGTTCACGGTGATGCTGTTTACGCTGGCGATCGGCATCCTGATCGGCACGCTGGCGCAGACGGGCGCGAAGGCCGCGAAGGAGCAGGCGGCCGCGCCGGACGCGACGCCTCTGGTGATTCCTGCGCCGGCTGCCGACGGAGAACGAATTCACCGAAGTGGCCAAGAAACTGGAGCCCTCGGTCGTCAATATCTCCATCGATTATATTCCCCGGAAAGACCGCAGCCGCAGCAGCGCGGTGCCAATGCCGCGCCGGCGCCAGCAGCAGCACCGGATGACGATGACGACGATGAACGGCGACAGCGGCGGCCTGCAGGACTTCTTCCAGCGCTTCTTCGGCCAGGGCGGCGGTGGCGGTGCAGTTCCAGTTCGGCGAGCCGCAGGATCAGCGCAGCGCCAGCCTCGGCTCCGGCGTCGTGGTGGACCGCAACGGCTACATCCTGACCAATAATCACGTGGTCGAGAAAGCCACCCGGATCAAAGTAAGTTCATGAACGATCCGCACCGAATATCCCGCGCACGGTGATCGGCACCGATATGGATACCGATCTGGCCGTGATTCATGTCGACCGGAAGAATCTGGCGCCGGCGAGGATCGGCAACTCCGACGCTCATGCAGGCGGGCGACTGGTCGGTCGCGATCGGTTCGCCGTTCGGCTTCCAGGCCACGGTGACCGCGGCATCGTCAGCGCGCATCGCGCGCGACATCCCGGGCGATTCCAACGCCAGCTTCCAGCACTTCATCCAGACCGACGCCGCCATCAATCCCGGCAACAGCGGCGGACCGCTGGCCAACATCAACGGCGAAGTCATCGGCATCAACACCATGATCGCCAGCCGCAGCGGCGGCTATCAGGGCATCGGTTTCGCCATGCCGATCAATACCGCGGTCAAGGTCTACAACGAGATCATCAAGAACGGCCACGTGACGCGCGGATCGATCGGCATCACGTTCAGAGATCCCGAGCCAGAAAATCACGCGGCTCTGCTGAAGGTTTACGGCGCCGACCACGGCATTTTCGTCGACTCGGTGGTCGCGAACGGTCCGGCCGAAAAAGCCGGCATGAAGCCGCAGGACGTGGTGAGCAATACGTGGTTATGTTCTTTACTCTACTGGTTCAGATTCGTGTTTGCTCGATACCGCCATTCGCCTGCCTGTGCTGGTGGAAATCGATGTCGGCGCCGGACGCTGCGGGGTCGCACCGGGTCCGGCTGCGGTGGACCTGGCAAAACGCATCGCGGCATCGAAGCATCTGATCTTCGGCGGGTTGCAGGCGTATCATGGCAGCGCACAGCACAAGCGCACGCCGGCGGAACGCCGCACGTTGATCGGCAACGCGGTGGATGGGTCGCGCCGGACCGTGGAACAGCTTTCGACAGCAGGGGTTGTGTGCTCGATCGTCGGCGGCGCCGGCACCGGGACGTTCGAGATCGAATCGGCTTCGGGCATCTACAACGAGATACAGGCTGGTAGCTACGTGTTCATGGACGCGGACTATGCGCGCAACCTGGACGAGGCCGGCACGCCGATCGGCACATTCCGTCATTCGCTGTTCGTGCTGGCGACGGTGATGAGCGCGCCGCGCAAGGGATCGCCGTGGTGGATGCCGGCACAAGGCGGTACGGTGGATAGCGGCATGCCGGTGATATGGCAGCGGCCGGACATCCGCTATGTCAGCGCGTCCGACGAGCATGGCAAGCTGGAGGTCGGCCGGAGACCGCCGCGCCGAAGCTGGGCGAGAAGCTGCGCCTGGTGCCGGGTCATTGCGATCCGACGGTGGGCCGCATTCGACTGGTATGTCGGCGTGCGCAACGGCCGTGTGGAGTGCCTCTGGCCGATAGCGGCGCGCGGCGGCATGCATTGAAGGAACGCCGCCGCGCGAATGACGCGGCCAGACAGGCTGGCCGCGTCATTCGGCGCGCACGATGTCAGTCGCCGGCGACGACAAGATCCGACGTGAACACGTGCCCCTTGGTCTCCGGGCTCAGCAGCAGTGCGATCACCACGCTGACCAGCCCGAGCGTGGTGCCGATCAGCATCGGGATGGCGAAGCCGAGCTGATAGTTGACGGCGAAGTAGGTCAGCATCGGTGCGACGGCGCCGCCGAAGATCGCCGCCTGATGGTAGCAGAAGGCGCTCGCGGTCGCCGCACTTCGGTCGGGAAACGTTCGGTCAGGTAGCTCGGCATCTGGCTGTACATCGCGCCGGCGAACACCGACTGGACCAGGAAGCCCAGGATGATCCAGCTCGGATCGGCGGTCAGCAGGTAGGTCGGTGTCACGAAGATGCCGATCGCCGCCGGAATGATCATCGACCACCGCCGGCCAAGCACGTCGCCGATCCAGCCCCAGAACCCCATGGCGAGGAAGCCGATCAGGTTGGCGAGCGCCAGCGGCGCGCCGACCATCAACGGCCCCATGCCGAGGTCCTTTTGCAGGTGCGTCGCGAACAGCGCCCAGATCGAGTAGTAGGTGACCATGCAACTCGCCATCCACCAGCAGGCGGTCAGCGTGTTGCCAATGAACTGCTTCTTGAAGATGACGATCAGCGGTGCGCGCACTTCGCGGCCGGACTCGCGCTGCTTCTTGCGGTTCTCCAGCCATACCGGCGGTTCCTTCACGTATTTGCGGACCCAGACGACGCTGAGTGCCGGCAGGATGCCGATCCACAACATGCCGCGCCAGCCGATGTAGCCGTAGAACAGGCCATACGCCGCGCTGGACAGCAGAAACCGAGACCCCAGGAACCTTGCAGGATGCCGCTCATGAATCCGCGCGAGCGCACCGGCCACGATTCCATTGCCAACGACGCGCCGGCGGGCCATTCCGCCCCCATGCCGATGCCGAGCAGCGCGCGGAAGAAGAACAGGAACGCGAAATTAGGCGAGAAGCCGGCGATGAAATTGCAGATCGAAAACCACAGGATCGAGATCATCAGCGGAATCTTGCGCCCCACCCGATCCGCCAGCCAGCCCGATGCGGTCGCTCCCAGCAGGCGCAGCCACAGCGTGACGGTGAAGACCAGCGCCACCGCGGTCAGCGGTACGCCGAACTCCTGCGATATCGGCACCATGATCAGCAGGAAGATGGTGAAGTCGAATGCGTCGAGGGTCCAACCCAGCCAAGCGGCCCACCAGGCTATCCATTGATCCTTGGTGGGTTCCTTCCACCATGGAACGGACGCAGCAGTCCCTGTCGCTATTGCCATTTTCTTGTGCCTCCGCAGCGCGTTACGATGGACGAACGGCTCGATGCGTCACGTAAACGAACGACTGTCGCGGGGCGGCTGTTTCGCTGCCCCGTAGAGTGCGGCACGAAAAGCGGAATGAACGCTAGGGCAGTTCTTCACCGCGGGTCAATTTGTTTTCGTTGAAGACGTGGCGCGCTGACTGCCATCCTGGCGCGCGAGGCTGGTCACGTGATCATCGCGGAGGATTCCGGCTTCGACATTCTGGCGCGGCTGATTCCGGGCTTGGCGTGCTGTTCCACGATCGGGTCACAGACAAGCCGGCGCAATGATCGTTCCGCTTGGCTATATGGTTCCCGCTCGCCGCACTGACCACTCGAACCGGTCGGCCACAGCACCGCTTCCCGCCCCCATCTCGCCCTTCACCTCGATCGACCGGAACCGCTGCGCGCGGAAGCCTGCGAAAAATGCTCCGCCGCCAGCCCCGCCTTCACCTTCAGCGTTGACAGAAACTGGCGCGGGTCGGGCATTTCCTCCCACACGCTCGGCAGAAACAGCGAGCGCCGCCCGGCATCCTCGATGATCAGCCCATCCACCCCGGGGCGAAGCTGCGCCAGCAGGTCGGCCTCGTCGGCGAACCGCATCGGCTCGGGCGGCGTCAGCACCGAGACCGACAGCTCCAGCCCGGCCAGTTCCAGCAGTCCCAGCCGCGGAAACCGCGGATCGCGGAACGCCGCGTTGAACGCGTGCTCCACCACGTCGACGACCAGCGGCCGGCGTGCCACCGGCGAGCCGATGCAGCCGCGCAACGCGCCGCCGCGGCGCAGCGTGACGAACGCGGCGCCCGGCGCGGCCAGCAGCGGCGGCACGTTGCCATCCGCGACGACATGCGGCGCCTGCCCGGTATCGAGGCCGAACACGATCGCGCGCCGCACCAGCTCGATCAGCGTCGGCCCCAGCGCCTCGACCGCCGCGCGCTCCGCATCCGGCGGCGCGTCGGGCTCGAACAGCGCCCAGGCGCCGTAGCCGACGACCCGGTCGCGCGGACCCGCGGTGTCGCCGGAGTTGCGCAGGTCCAGCCGCTCGATCGCCATGCCGCGCCGGCGCGCCGCCAGCAGCAGCCCGCGCGTCGGCACCGCGCCGCAGGCGTGCGCCGAGGTGATCGCGTCGAATCGAACCGCTCGATCGCCTCCGCGGTGCGCTGGTCGATGCGCTGGCAGGCGGCGTAGTCCAGGTAGTGCGACAGGTCGGTGGACACCACGATCAGCGTCTCCGGCCCGCCCCACAGCGCGTCGAACAGCGCGGCGACCGCCTCGGGCGGCGCCTCGCCGGCGACGATCGGCACCAGGCGGAAGTCGCCGAGCACGTGCTGCAGGAACGGCACGTGCACCTCCAGCGCATGCTCGCGCTCGTAGGCGGCCGTCAGCTCGCCGACCATGGGCAGCTCGCGCAGCCGCGCGATCGCCTCGGTGTCCAGCGGCACGGTGCCGCACGGCGTCTCCCAGGCATCGACCGTGTCCACCGCCAGGCCGCGGAACGCCACGTAGTGCGACGGGCCGATCAGCACCACGCGGCTGATCCGTCCGCGCGCGGCGGCCAGCCGCGCGTAGGCGCGGGCCGCGACGGCTCCCGAATACACATAGCCGGCGTGCGGGCCGATGATCGCCTTCGGCAGCGCGGTCGAGGTGGCGTTGCCGGCCTCCGACAGGAACAGCCCAAGCTGCCGCTCCAGCACGTCCGGTTCGGCGGGGTAGAAGGTTCCGGCGACAGCGGTCGGGCGAATAACGGTCAACGCGCGTGCCTTCAGCGGTGAACTGGCGCACACTACCACCATGGACACCGCGATCGAAGCTCGCTTTTCCCCGCCCGCTACTGGCACGCGCTGGCGGACGGGCGCATCCAGTGCGACGTCTGCCCGCGCTTCTGCAAGCTGCATGAGGGCCAGCGCGGCCTGTGCTTCGTCCGCGCCCGCCAGGACGACGCGCTGGTGCTGACCACCTACGGCCGCTCCTCCGGCTTCTGCATCGATCCGATCGAGAAGAAGCCGCTGAACCATTTCCTGCCCGGCACGCCGGTGTTCTCCTTCGGCACCGCCGGCTGCAACCTGACCTGCAAGTTCTGCCAGAACTGGGACATCTCCAAAGCGCGCGAGATCGACAAGCTGAACCAGAACGCAACCCCCGGATGATCGCCGCCGCGGCGCGGCAACTCGGCTGCCGGTCGGTGGCGTTCACCTACAACGATCCGGTGATCTTCCTGGAATACGCGGTGGACACCGCGCTCGCCTGCCACGAAGCGGGGTTGAAGACCGTGGCGGTGACCGCCGGCTACATCACGCCCCAGGCGCGCGGCGAGTTCTATGAGCACATCGACGCGGCGAATGTCGACCTGAAAGGGTTCACCGAGCCGTTCTATCGCAATCTGTGCGGCGGCCGGCTGGCCGACGTGCTGGATACGCTGGTCTGGCTAAAGCACCATACCAATGTGTGGCTGGAGATCACCACGCTGCTGATCCCGGGCGAGAACGATGGCGACGCGGAGCTCGGTGCGCTTGCCGCCTGGGTCGCCGCCGAACTTGGGCGCGACGTGCCGCTGCACTTCACCGCGTTCCATCCCGACTGGCGCATGCGCGAGCATCCGCCGACGCCGCCGGCGACGCTGACCCGCGCGCGGGCGATCGCGATGGGCCACGGGCTGCGCTACGTCTACACCGGCAACGTGCACGACGGCGCCGGCGGCAGCACGTATTGCCACGGCTGCGGCGCGCTGCTGATCGGGCGCGACTGGTACGAGCTGACCGGCTGGGGGCTGGATGCGCACGGGCGCTGCCGCCGTGCGGTGTTACGGCGGCCGGCGTGTTCGAGGCGCAGCCCGGCACGTGGGGGCGCAAGCGCCAGCCGGCGCAGTTCAGGTGACGGGCGGCGTTTTACTACTGAATTTGATGACATACTATGTCGTCCTGAACGAATCCCGAATACCTCGTGCATCGTATTTCTCCACGATGGCTCGCCCGGTATTGTTCGATATATGATTTTCCTTCCTGAAACTCTGCCTCGTTCAATCTCGCAAGAATTGCAGGAGTGATTTCTTCAGGCGTCGGTGGTAACATTCCGTGCTTTACTAGTTCTATGTAGCTGCTGTTTTGTGGAGTTTGACGAGCAGCAAATATCTCTATGGCTTTTTCCGAATTTTGTGGGACACCTAGTCCGTTAGCGTAAAGAAAAGCCAGCCTTGTGGAGGCCGCCAATTCGACGCCGCCATATCGGCTCAGGGTATCAACGGCCTTTTCGTAGTAGGCGGCGGCGGCTGAGTAATCTCTGTTAACACTCACTTCGTATGTGCCAAGCTTTTCCTCAGCCGTCGCCAGTTGCTGAAGAAGGTCGTAGGCATTAGCGCGGTTGCTCGGCATCATGCGAAAAACCTCGGACAGGATCCCATCGGCGTTCGCATCTATGGATTTGTATTCTCCCAACGCTGCTTGCTGATCACCGGCGGCTTCGGCGTTATGCGCCGCCACAGTTGCGCGAGCAGTGTTGCTGTAGATGCTGTGATCATTTGAAAGTCTCTGATCACTCTCCGGCGTCAGGATATCTCGGGATTGAGAAATGCATTGATCCCGCATCTGCATTATTTGGGACGCGGGCGCGCCCTCCTGCACCGCCTGCCTAATTCGCGCCATGCAGGCGTCGACGGCGGCTCTTACCGCTTGCCTTTCGGCGGTTTGCGGACCCGTAGCCGTCCGCGAACTATCGCCCGATTGCGGTTCATTGCATCCACCCACGGCCAGCAGGATGGCCCAGGCGAAACAGATTGCTTGAGTTCTACATTGCACGACAGCCTCCGGTTGCAAGAGGGCGAGCGTTTGCGTCAGATATCCGAAGATCGTTCTTCCCTCAATTTTACCTTCGACGCAATCGCGGTAGCTATAGCGGCGCGCAATCAAGGGCGATCCTGTGGAGAGGCGACAAGCTCAACGTCTGCGCGCGACCGGCGATCTGATCGAGCGACGCAAGATTACGCTCGATGAAGCCCGCGAGCTGGTCGGACGTTGCTGTTTGAGCGGCAGCGAGTTGGGCGTGGGCCGGGGCCTTCGCCGCATGGCTGAGCCGAATGCTTTGATTTTCGCAAATCGGGATGAAGCCGTGTCCAGCATGGCCCGGATCGGATCAGCCCTGCCGCATGCGATAAGCTGGCTGGGTGAGTGAAACAAATCTACTGGGATGGCAGATCACGTCACGGAGAATTCAAAATGGCGATTTCCTGCTGGAATGGGCAGACGCGTAGCTGCCGCGCTTTACGTCGTGGCAATGGCAGCGGTCATAGTCGGTGTAGATTTCGTGTTCTTCAGAAACCGATTCTGGGAACGGCTGACGGTGAATATTGGCATTGTTTGGGTGTTCGCAACTTTCTACTTGAGATTTGTCAGGCGTCCATGACGAGCCATCGCCCGCTCCTGGGTACGGCGGTAGATCGCCAGGCGCGGTCGGTCATACCTTCCGAGATCCGTCCCGAAGGGCTGTTCGCCATCCACCCATCGCGGCCCTTCGGCGGCAAGCCGATCCACTCCACCAAAACCGAGTGTTGTGGTTTCGGGCGGCCAGGAAGAGCGCTCCGGCAACCCGGCAACCCGGACGGTCAAGTCGGACCAGATACGACTGATTGCGTCCGCCACCCCGCGATCAGCCGCCCCACGCCTTCAATCACCGCGTCCCAGTCATCCACCTCACGGTCCTGTGGCGCCACCATGATGTGCTGCACGCCGACCGCCTGATACGCCGCGACCCGCTCGCGCAGTTCGCCCTGATCGCGGCCGTTCCACTGCATCCGCATCGACACGGTGAACCCGGCATCCGGCCGCTCGGCACGCAGGCGCCGCACGATCGGCGCTGCCTCCTCCGGTGTCTCGCGACTGCCGTGCCAGCCATCGGCAACGCGCGCGGTACGATTCAGCGCGGCACCCGAACTGCCGCCGATCCAGATCGGAATGTGGCTGATCGGCAGCGGCGTCATCGTCATGTCGGTGATCTCGGCTGGAATGTATCTGGCGCGGAACGTCACCGGGTCCTGCGTCCACACCGCGCGCATCATCGCAATGCCCTCGTCCATCCGCCGCCCGCGCTCATGGAACGGCGCACCCAAGGCGGCAAACTCGGGTTCCAGCCAGCCAACGCCGGCGCCGAGGATCAACCGTCCGTCCGACAAATTGTGCAGGGTCGCGAGTTCCTTCGCCAGCGGGATCGGATGGCGCATCGGCAGCACCAGCACGCTGGTGCCGAGACGCACGCGCTGCGTCACCGCCGCAACCCAGGTCAGCGTCAGCACCGGATCATAGAACAGCGGCGACCGCGGGAACTGCTTGCGTGGCACGATGATGTGCTCGCTGACCCACACGTCGCTCAACCCCAGCGCCTCGGCGCGAATCGCATGGCGCCGGATCAGCGCCGGTGTCGCCTGTTCGCCGGCGTGCGGCAGATGGATGCCAAGCTGCATGATGTTGTCTCTCCCAGTGTTCGGGCCGCACAATGCGCCGAACGCAGAGAGGTGGAAACGGGATAGCCTGTTCGTGGCCACGAGCCAATGGTCTATGCGTTGTATGTGGCAACGCAGGGAATGGTGGGAGGCTAGTGTAAGCGCAATGACTGCATCGGGATTTTCCGGTCGGCGGGAAGATTATCGGCTGGTGACCGGCCAGGGCCACTACACGAACGACGTGAACCTACCCGGCCAGTTGCATGCGGCGTTTCGTCGGTCGGACCGGGCGCACGCGGTGCTGCGCACAATTGACAAGACTGCGGCGGAGCGCGCGCCTGGCGTGGTGGCTGTGCTGGTCGGGGCTGACCTGCCGCATGACGCGTTTCACGACCTGCCGCCGATCGTGCCGTTCCTGGGCCGCGGGGGGCAGCCGTGCCTGGTGCCGAAGCGGCCCATCCTGGCGCGCGAGCGGGTGCGGTTTGTCGGCGAGGAAGTGGCACTGATCATCGCGGAGACACATGCCGCGGCGATCGAGGCGGCGGAGTTGCTCGATGTGCAATTCGAGGATCTGCCTGTCGTGGTGGGTTTCGATCACGCGCTGGCACCGGGTGCGGCGACAGTGCATGACAATATTCCGGGCAACGTCTGCTTCGACTTCGACTACGGCGACGCGGCACACGCGGCGGAAATCCTCGCGCAGTGCGATCACGTTGTGCGCGTCACGTTGGACAGTCCACGCGTGGCGCCATCGCCGATGGAGGTTCGCGGTTTTCTGACTTGCTATGATGCTGCGACGGATTGCTTCGATGTGTATTGCAGCCATCAGGGCGGGGCGGCGCTGCGCGATTGCCTGGCAACGATGCTGGGCATCTCCGCCGATAGGATACGCGTGCAGATGACGGATGTGGGCGGCGCGTTCGGCGCGCGCTCGTTTCCGTTCCCGGAGTATCCGCTGCTGATGCATGCGGCGCGGACGTTGCGGCGGCCGATCAAATGGCTGTCAACGCGCATGGAGGATTTTCTGACCGACAATCATGGCCGCGCCGTCACGCTGAGCGGCGAACTCGGCTTTGACCGCGACGGCAGGTTCCAGGCACTGAAGACCGAATGGCTGTGCGATTCAGGCGCCTATCTGGCCGCCGCGGGCGTGCTGACCAATTCGCTCAACGGCATGACGATCGGCGCCGGGGTGTACGATGTCCGGGCATTGTACGGCAGGCACCGGCAGATCATCACGAATACCGCGCCGACCAATGCCTACCGCGGCGCGGGTCGACCGGACGCGAACTACATCGTCGAGCGCCTGGTGGACGAGGCGGCCGCCGTGCTGCATGCGGATCCGTTGGAGCTGCGGCTGAAGAATGTCATCCGGGCGGATCAGATGCCGTATCGCACCACGACCGGCACGGTGTACGACAGCGGCGATTTTGCTGGGCTGATCGAGAAGGTGCGGCAGGCTTCGGATTGGCAAGGTTTCGCGCAGCGGCAGGCGGAGGCAGCGACGCGCGGCCGTCACCGGGGCATTGGCTGCGCTGTGTTCGTGGAACCGTCTGGGGCGGGCGTGTCGCCGAAGGATGAAGTGGCGATCTGTTTCGCGCGGGATGGCTCGGTCATCGTGTACACCGTGGCGGCGTCGAGCGGGCAAGGCCACGAGACGGTGTTTCCGGAGATCGTGGCGGCGGCACTCGGGATCGACGTCGATCGCATCGTGCTGCGGGCCGGCGATCCTGTGGGGCCGAAGCTGATCGGCAATCCGTCGATCGGCTCGCGATCGGGGATGTCGCAGGGCAGCGTTTGCCGGCTCGCCGCGGAGACCGTGATCAAGAAGGGATATGACCTGGCGGCGACGATGCTCGAAGCCGCGACCGAGGATCTGGCGTTTCAGGACGGGCGTTACGTGATCCAGGGCACCGACCGCAGCGTGTCGCTGATCGCGGTGATCGAGCAATACGCGTCCGACGCGCCGCATCCGCTGGATACGATCGCGGAGCTGCCGATCTCGCGCGCGTTTCCCAACGGCAGCCACGTGGTGGAGGTGGAACTCGATCCGGACACCGGAACGATCGAGGTGGACCGCTACACGACGGTTGACGACATCGGACACGTCATCAATCACGTGCTGGCCGAGGGGCAGATCATGGGCGGGATCGCGCAGGGCGCCGGCCAGGTGTTCGGCGAGCGATGCTACTACGATCCGAACGACGGACAACTGCTGACCGCGAGCTTCATGGATTACATCATGCCGCGCGCCGAGCTGATCCAGGACCTGCGGTTGCTCGATCATGCGCAGCCGACGTCGATCAATCTGCTGGGCGCCAAAGGGGCGGGCGAGACCGGCACCACCGGGGCGTTGCCGGCCTGCGCGAATGCGGTGTTTCATGCGCTTCGCTCGGCGGGGGCGGGGGCGTTCGATATTCCGGCGACGCCCGATCGGGTGTGGGCGGCGATCAGGCGATACCAAGCGGCCGACGCCCTCGATGATGCCGTCCCAGTTGTCGATGTCAGCCGAGCGCAGCAGGTCCGACGCCACCATGATGTGCTGCACGCCGGCCGCCTCATAGGCCGCGATGCGCGCGCGCAATTCGCCGAGGTCGCGCCCGTCCCAGTTCACCCGCGTCGAGATGGTGAAGTCCGCGCCTGGCCGTTCCGCGCGCAGCCGCTGCACGATCGCCGCGGTCTGCTCCGGCGTTTCGCGCGAGCCGTGCCAGCCGTCGGCGAGGCGGATGGTGCGGCGCAGCGCCGCGTCGGAGCTGCCGCCGATCCACAGCGGGATCGGCGCGATCGGCAGCGGCGTCATGGTCATGTCGGTGATCTCGGCCGGGATGTACCGGGTGCGGAACGTCACCGGGTCCTGCGTCCAGACGGCGCGCATCAGTGCGATGCCTTCGTCCATGCGGCGGCCGCGCTCGTGGAACGGCGCGCCGAGGGCGGCGAACTCGGGTTCGAGCCAGCCGACGCCGGCGCCCAGGATGAGCCGGCCGTTGGAGAGGTTCTGCAGCGTGGCGAGTTCCTTCGCCAGCGGGATCGGATGGCGCATCGGCAGCACCAGGACGGAGGTGCCGAGACGCACGCGCTCGGTGACGGCGGCGACCCAGGTGAGGGTGACGACCGGCTCGTAGAACGGCAGCGGGCGGGGGAACTGGGTGCGCGGGAGGATGATGTGCTCGCTGACCCAGACGTCGGCGAACCCCAGTGCCTCGGCCTGGACGGCGAAGCGGCGGATCAGCGCGGGGGTGGCGCGTTCGCCGGCGTGGGGGAGGTGGATGCCGAAGTGCATGGGGGTGGTCCCGATATGAGTGCGTTTCATGGACGCCGGAATGGTCGCCGACGGAGCGGCGGCCTGGGGAAGCTGACCGTCGTATAGCTGCCCGGTGTGGCGGCTTCGATGGCAGCCAGAACTTCGGGCAGATGATCGCGGATGACCGGCCACACGCCTGTGGTCCGCTCGATCAGCGCGATTTAGCGGGCGGCGAGGTTCTGCTGATAGCGGATATTGCGGTCGCAGGTGATCAGGATCGCGAAGCCGGCTGCCTCGGCGGCATGGATCAGGGCGCCGTTTTCCATTGCTCGCCCAGCCCATGCCGCGGGCAGGGATGACATCGTATCCGGTCAGTGCGCGGCGGAGGCCGAGCGGTGCATTCTGATCGAGCAGGATTCGGGCAGGCACTCCGGTGTTTCAGGTGTGCGGGGCCGAGTGCCCGACGTGCGCCCGGCATACTGGATGATCCGGCGTGCGCGTTCCGCACCCAGACCGTCGAAGATCTCGTCACCGATTTCCTGGCGGAGACAGGCCGGCATCGGCGTTCTCGATCACCCCGTCCACGAGGATACGGGTGCCGCTGACGACCCATTGGCCGGATACCCGACCGGGAACCCGTTCAACGTCGGGACAGGCTGACCAGTCGATGTCTCTCATGTTCGCCTCTGTCGGCACGGCGTAGCACGGATGGGGCGGTGGGTTCGAACTTTCGCTGCATTTGGTGCGCCCGGGGAGGTATCGGGTCTGACGCGCACGGTGACGGCGGCGACCCAGGTGAGGGTGAGGACGGGGTCGTAGAACGGCAGAGAGCGGGGAACTGGGTGCGGAGGAGGATGATGTGCTCGCCGACCCAGATGTCGCCGAAGCCCGGCGCCTCGGCCGGGAGGGCGAAGCGGCGGATCAACGAGGGGGGCGCGCGCTCGCCGGCGCAGCGGGATGCGGATGCCGAAATGCATGAGGCGGTCCCTTCTGTTCGCGCCGAGTCATTGGTCGAAGCGTAGTCGCCGCCCTCGACCGCGCCCTTCACAGCCGCCGCCATGTCGGATGGTAAGGTGATCGAGCGAGGGAGAAGGTTATTAGCGAGCCGCTCGCCCTCCGCCTGACGGATGCGGCCGCGGCGGACCTCGCCAGAATTTGGGCTTACATTGCCTCCCAGGCGTCCGAAGAAACCGCGTCGCGGTTTGTCGCCTTGATCGAGGCGGCCTTTGAGCCTGTGCGACATTTCCCGCCGGCGGCGCCGGCCGGGAACAATTTGGTCCCGGTCTCCTACGGTTCGCCTTCTGTGATCCCCGACGGCGACGCGAAAAGGAGGGCCAGGTGCCAAGCGCTATTCACCACCACAGTCTTCGCGGCTTTGCGGAGATCCTTTCCGTTGCTCCCAACCGCATGCTCATTCCGTCGGCGCACAGCGAACAAGCGCGTCGGTGCCCCCCAGCCTCTGGAGTCTCTCGGCTCCGGTCGTGTTGATCCAGTCCATGACCGTGTCGGACGTCAGGCCGATGAGCTCCCGGCTCCGTTGGGGCGCTTCGAGGAGTGCCGGAAGATCGCGACGGCAACCTCGGGCGGCGACTCCATCGTGAGCCTGCTGACCACCTGACCGAACGCCGAAGTCTGCTGCTTCGTCGGCAGCACGCCGGAGATCGATAGCAACTGGTGCAACCGGGCCGACGATTCGCCGATCTCGCCGTTGTTGCCTGAATTGCCGACGATGAAGAATACCGGCGGGCGGGCGCCGTCGATCCGGACCATCACACCGGCATCCCCGGGCGACGCATCGAACGGTTGCTGGCGAAGCGCAGGCGGCAGCACGAAGAACGGGACGGTCAGCGGATCAATTTGGGCCGCCTGGGTTTGCAGCCAGTTCGATGGCGCTTGCGGTGGTGGTGCATATTTCGTCGATGTCTCGCTGACAAAGAAACCGTCGTTGGGAGCAGACTGCAGCGGCGCCGAGAAGTCCGCGCCGCAGCCACTGCCGAGACCGACCGAGCAGAACAATTTCTTGGCGGTTTCCGGCGTGCCATCCCAGGCCCGGATGGCACTCTGGCATGCCGCGAAGCATTCACCGCGAGGCGTCGTCCCTGCACACTCAGTGGGATTGAGGGCTGAAAGACCATTGCATATTCCGTCTATGCCCTGGTCCTTGACCCCGTAGGTGTGCTCGTTGCCGTCCAGGTCGAGGCTCATCTGACCGGCGCGGAGCCTGAACAGCAGCGTGTCCGCCGTTGTGCTCAGCGCAATCGGGACGCCTTGATCGTTGGCAGGGAAACGGATTGCCGGCGCAGCAATGCCGCATTGTGATGGCGTGTCAGCATTGGATCTTACGGGGGCGCCGAGCAGCAAGGCAAGCACGACGACACTCCATCGGGTCATGGCTAATTCCCCCACCTGATCGTTCAATCAATCCAGCAAGCCCACAGGTTCTATATCCTAGCATCCGCCCCGCCGATACAAACGCCCCAGCCAGCAGCGCCACCACCCCTCACCGCCCGCGGCGTTGCGCCTTACGCCCAAAAGTCGAACGATAGCGGATGCCGGTCCCCAAAACAGGGACATCTCGGCTGAAGGGGGAAAGTCAATGAAGTACGACGTGGTTATCGCAGGCGGTGGCGCGGCCGGATCGGTGCTGGCCGGCCGGCTCGCGGCGAACGAGCATTTGTCCGTCCTGCTGCTGGAGGCAGGACCCGATTATCCCGACCCCGCCAACATCCCGGACGACGTCAAATTCGGCCACACGCGCTTCGCCGAAGCGCCCGAACTCGCGACACAACTGGGCCTTACGCGGCATCATCACCGAGGAGCAGGGGCCGATCCACGTGGCACAGGGCAAGGTGATCGGCGGCGGATCGTCGATCAACGGCCAGGCCATGCAGCGCGGCTTCCCCGAGGATTACGATTCCTGGGCAGCCCTCGGCAACGACGAATGGTCGTACGACAAGGTGGTGCCGTACTTTCGCCGATCGGAGCACGACCTCGACATCAACGACAACTACTGCCACGGCTCGGACGGCCCGATGCCGGTCCGGCGGCGTCAGGAGGGTCCTTTGCCTGCCATCCAGCAGGCGTTCCATGCCGCCTGCACACGGGCAGGGTTTCCTGCAACGGACGACACCAACGGCCTGCACCCTGCCGGCCTCGGCGTGTCGCCATCGAACAACATCGACGGCGTCCGCATGAGTACGGCGATGACGTTTCTCAATCCGATGCGCCACCATCTGAACCTGACGGTGCGCGGCGGCTGCTTCGTCCGCAGGGTCACGATCAGGGACGGCAAAGCCGTCGGCGTGGAGGTGGAAAGCGGCGGGAAGCTGTTCCACATCGAAGCCGACCGGGTGGTGCTGAGCTCAGGAGCGATCAGATCGCCCCAGCTTCTCATGCTGTCCGGCATCGGCCCGCAGGACCAGTTGCGCCAGTTCGGCATTCCGGTGGTGCGTGACGCGCCTGGCGTCGGCGAGAATCTCTGGAACCACCTCAGCGCCCAGGTGACCTTCAAGGTGAAGGACGGCATCTCGCTCGCCACGCACACCGATGCGACGCATTTCAGTCTGCACTACACAGCCGATGGGTCGAGTGCCACCAACGACATGGTGCTGCGAACCACCCCGGTCATCGACCCGCGCGAGGAGCGCGTGCGGGGCGTGCGGACGAAATACCTGAACGGAGACGTCCCGCCCGAGCAGGTGGCACGCATCTCATGCACGCTTGGCCTGCCAGACGGCGGGGGATACGTCAGGCTGGCCTCGGCCGACCCGTCCGTCCAGCCAGACTTCAACTATCGCTATCTACAGCATCCGAACGACGTTCGCAGGGTCCGCGAAGGATTGCGGATGGCGACCAGGCTGTTGACGTCGGATGCGTATCGCGATGTGGCCGATTACCGGATCCACCCGACCGATGAAGTCCTGGCGGACGACGACGCGCTCGACCTTTGGATACGCCAGACCGTCGGCACGGCGAGGCATGTGTCGGGCACCTGCAGGATGGGACCCGACACGGATCCCATGGCTGTCGTCGACCAGCACTGCCGGGTCAAGGGCATTCAGGGGCTGTGGGTGGTCGATGCGTCGGTGATGCCGCGCATCCCGCGGTCAGGGGGCATCCATGCCTCGGTGATCATGGTCGCCGAACGTGTGGTGGACTGGCTCGCGGCCGGCTGAGGCACGCGCCGCGCGCAACACGGACCGGCTGTCTCGGGCAATCGTCCGGACAGCCGGCCCGCGCAGGTCGCGGTACTAATGCGCGATCGCCTCCACTTCCAGCATCCTTGTGCGTGGCCCCAGCAGCCCGACCGACAGGATCACTACCGCCATGCAAAAGGCGACGAACACGAACACGCCGGTGGGGCCGAAATCGCGCAGGAAGAACGCCACGAAGAACGGCGTCAGGATGCCGCTGAGCCTGCTCCACGAATACACGAACCCGACACCACGGGCGCGTATTCGCGTCGGATACAGTTCCGCCTGGTAGTTATGCAGCCCGAAGGAGAGCCACTGCGTGGACATGGCGAGGCAGGCGCCAAGCAATATCAGCTGTGCTGTACCCTCCGCGTTCGCGAACAGGATGCCGAACACCGCGATCGCCAGGCACGACAGTGCGGAGTGCCATTTGCGTTCCAACTTGTCGGCGAACAGCATGATCAGCATCGGAAAGGCCACGGCGGCGATGTTGATGATCGTGCTGTACATCAGGCTTTGAGTGATGTGGATGCCCTTGGCGATCAGCAGCGTGGGTGTCCATGCCACGAAACCGTAGAAGCCAACGGTCTGGAAGAAGTTGAACAGCATCAGCATGATCGTGCGCTGCCGGTAGCGCGGGCTGAAGATCTCCTTGAGACTGCCCTTGCGCGGATCCTGGTAGTGCGGGACTTCTGGCTCCGGCAGCGGCCGGCCGTAATCGGCGGCAACGCGCGCCTCGATCCCGGCCATGACATGCTCCGCCTCCGCCATCCTGCCCTGCTGCGCAAGCCAGCGCGGGCTCTCGGGCAGGCCTAGCCGGATCCACCAGACGACGACCGCGGCGATCGAGCCGATCCACGTCACCCAGCGCCAGCCGTCGTAACCGAACGGGTTGATCGGGATCAGTTGCCAGGACAGGAAATAGGAGACGAAAAGGCGACCGCGCTCATCGCCTGCAGGAATGCGAACGCCTTGCCGCGGACCCGTTTGGGGACCAGTTCGGAAAGATAGGCATCCACCGTGACGAGCTCGAGGCCGACGCCGAGCGCGCTGATAAACCGCCACAGGTTGACGCCGTTGGCGGTGGTTTGCATGCCCATGATCAGATTGGCGACGCCGAACCAGATCAGCGAGTAGGTGAATACGGTGCGCCGGCCGAAGCGATCGGCGATGTACGAAACGAACAGCGAGGCGACGAACAATCCGGCGAACAGCGCCGCGATGAAGCTGGCGAAACCAGTCATGCCGAAGAAGCTGACCGTTGTCGCGGTGAAGATCTGGGCCTTGAACAGGCCCGGGCCCAAAGCGCCGATGAGGCCGATGGCATAGCCGTCGAAGAATCCGCCGAACGTGAGCAGTATTGCCATGATCCACAGGCTTCGGGTCATGGGGAGGCGGTCAAGTCGCGCGGTGAGCCTTTCCGCGGCGGTGATGGCCCGGGTGGAAAGTCCGTCCTCGACAACGCTCGCCGGCGGCGCATGCGCTGCGAGTTCGGAGGTTGGTCGGCTAGCCATTTTGACGTTTCCTTTCTTGGTCTTGACTTCAACCTGGCCCTGCGAAGTCCTGGCGACCCTGTCAAACCCGGTCTCAGGTTCGCCATGACACGCGAGGACCGTTAGCCCGGCTCCCATTGGTTAGGGCCGCGGGCAAGACTGCGCATTCCTGATTTGGGTGTAAAGTAGGGCGGCGTGTTCCGCGGCCGATGCGGCCATTGTTGGGGTTTCGTCAGGCTCATGGCCGGTCAGGGCGCCGCCCTGAAACCCGCCAGGAGGCTTTGCCTCCTGGCACCTCCAGCAAAGGCTGTCGCCTTTGCAATCCAATCGTTTTCGCCCGGCGGAGCGACCGCCGCTCGCGCTTGCTACGGAGTGATGATCGAAATCATAATCGCCGCCATCGCGGACGCACCATCGAGGGACCATGAGCGATCGAACGACCGGGCCATCCTGGCTCATTCGACTGCGCTCGGCGCTCCTCGCGGGCCATGAGCCGGCGCCGCTCGATGTTGTCGTTCGCCAGTCGTATTATCCCTGGGTCGTTGTCGGCACGACCTGTATCGGCGCGTTCATCGGACAGCTCGATGCCAGCATTGTCCAGCTTGTCCTGCCGACTCTCGAGCACGATTTCGCGGCACGGCTGAGCGCGGTGAGCTGGGTCGCTATCGGCTATCAGCTTGCCTTTGCCGCCATACTGCCGGTCTTCGCCCGGCTCGCCGAAATCGTCGGTCGGAAACTCATGTATCTGACCGGCTTCGCGCTGTTCGGACTTGCCTCGTTCTTATGCGGCCTGGCCGCGAACCTGGAGCAACTGATAGCATTTCGCGTGCTGCTCGGTGTCGCGGGCGCGATGGCCGGCGCCAACAGCATCGTCATACTGCTCAGATCGGCGGGCCCGAGCAGACGCGGCCGCGCCCTGGGGCTCTACGCAGCAGCCCAGGCGGTAGGCATCAGTGTGGGTCCCATCACCGGCGGAATACTGCTGGCCACACTCGGCTGGCGCTGGGTGTTCTGGGTCAATGTCCCATTCGCGGTCACCGCCTCGGTCATCGGCTGGCTGGTCTTCCCGCAAACGACTGGGCTCGATGCCGACCGACGGTTCGACTGGCGGGGTGCATTGCTGCTGATGCCAGGATTGGCGTCCCTGCTTGCGCTGATCAGCGAAAGCTTCGCCTGGGGGCCGACCTCGCCCATCATCATCGCGTGTGGCATTGCCGCCATTGCGCTGTTGCTGGCATTCGTTCACCAGGAGCGCCGGACACCGGCACCATTGATCGACCTGGGCCTGTTTCGCATTGTCGCGTTTGCCAGCGGCATCGTTGCCATCGTCATGTCATATGCCTTGCTGTACGGCATGTTCTTTTCATGTCGTTCGCGCTCGTGCGCGGGTATCACGAAACGGCACTCGCGGCGGGACTTCGCCTTGCGATCATCCCGATCGCTCTCGGCGTCGTGGCTCCGTTCAGCGGTGCACTCCACACACGGTTGGGCGCGCGCGGTGTGTTGCTCGGCGGAATGGCAATCTGCACTGCCGCTCTGATCCTCCTTTCCAACCTGCTGACAAATTCCGCATCCGGGGTTGAAGGTATCATGATCGCGCTGGGTATCTTCGGCGCCGGACTGGGGATCTTCATCGCACCCAACAACAATGCAACGATGAGCGCCGCCCCGGACAGGCGCAGCGGCGAGGCGGCGGGCCTGCTCAACCTCATGCGGGTATTTGGCTGCAGCCTCGGTGTCGCGTGTGCGTCGGCGGTACTGGCCTGGCGACTTGCGGTTCACACCGGGATTGGCGACAGCACGCTGGGCGCGCCGCGAGAAGGACTGCTCGCCGGTGTGAATGATGGGGTGTGGCTGCTGGTCGCCTTCGCCGTCATATCCGGTATCACGTCGGTATTGCGCCAGCCGCCACGCACTGCCACCATCGCAGCCACCTGAACAAGCACCGCCCGGATGCACAGGGAACCGGTGCCCGGAATTGAGTGAGTTGCGCGCGCAAAGGAGTTGTGCTCACCGCACCGAGCGGACGAATCTTCGGGCCACGCCGTCAGCGGCTCTGCGCCCATGGCGGTCGTTCCGGGTCGCGTGTCGTTCAGGGGAACGCGAACTATCTTTCGTCGGGAACGTGTAACGATGTTGCCGCTCGGTATCCCGGCTGGGGCACCGCCGAAGACGTTATGGCTGCCCAAATGCGGTGCGCGGAAATTGGCCGTGCCATGTTTCACATCAGATATCACGCCTCGCCCCGTAGCGCCGCTCCAAAGCTATTGGCGCGCAACCTTTAGCGGTCTGAGGCAGGTTTCCACGGTATAGGCGCCGATCTTCCAGCCCATACTCTTGCCAACCACGGTCGAGAACCGCCAGTGAAATCCGGCAACGATGCGCGCTTCGGAAACCTCCTCGTTGAAAGCGTGGAGGTTGGTGAACCGATGTGTCACTCCCGGCATCGTCGGCGACGTCAATGCGACCTCCGGTATTTCGTCAGTGCCAAGGATTGTTGCAATTGCGCTGGATTCGGCGCCCGACCCAATGCAATGGGCACAAGGATATTCGGGATGCGGCGGTGTGATATCGATCGGTTGCCAGGTCGCTACGCGCTCCGTCGCGGGATTGCCGTCGATATCGCCATTGCGAATGGCAGTAATCGGTCGCCAGAACGTGTAATGGAACTTCGCGTCGAAGACGGCGATCAGCGCGTCCATCTCAGCGATCGTGACAAGCGCCATGAAGCGCGCCGCCTCAACCACGGACATGCCCTTCTTGATCGCGATCTGGCGCGCGAGCGGTTGGTTCGACCCGGGTACGACCATCAGCCAAAAGCGCGCGTCCTCCGTCTGCCGTCGTGTGCGTTTCGTGCTGTCCTTGCCGCCAAGCTCTTTCATCTCGTTGTAGTTGCTCGCCCACTCTTCGCTGTTGAGCGCGATTGGCGGTTGGGGCCGGAACCGGTCCGGGCTGCTCATAGCGAACGGGCGCATCGTGGCGAACTTCCAGCCATAGATTGGCATGGTTTCAGTATAGACTCCCGGCGCGGTCACCGGACGAAATCCATCCACCGTGTCGTTCCCGTCATTGGCGCGGGATTTGATCAGCTTCATCGCCACCTCGTCGCCAAGTTTGATGCCGAGCGTCTTGGCGTTGCCATCCGGTATGCTTGCAAGATACGCATCACGCGCCTGCGCTGCCTTTGCCTTGTTCTCGGGCGGGAGCAATTGCATCAACACAGTTGAAGCGGCTGCGGCTGCGGCAGCCTCCTCCGATGCGTCGATTTCGGCAGTGCCCGTACCTGGTAGGGCTCATAGCGCGGATCAATGGTGTTAACCGCTTGAAATATAGCGATGTGCATGATCGTCGCGATGTGCAGGCCGCCGGCCGGACCAATCGAAGGCGGTGGCGCGGGCGCGTTGCCTTGGATGACCTCCATCGCCTTCTCATCCCAATCCGTAACTACATTTGCGTAGGCGGCTGCACCAGACGCCATTAACAGCACTGCCGGAACCACAAGTTTGCGGATGAGCGTGCAGGTGGGTCGCACGACGCCTGATCCGGCTGATCTGCTCTCGGCGCGTTGGCGACTGCCGGGGGGGAACGGCACTGCGACCGCACGGAACATCGTTTCCTCCATCACGTCCTTGCTGGACAATAGAGAAGCGGCTCGCTAAATGCGCCCGTTTAAGGGCCTGATTTATCCTGATAAAGGCGGAGGCCGTATTGCCTGTCGAGACACCGGAAGAGGTCGCGTTCGGACCATTCCGGCTGGATCACCGCAATCGGCGACTGACCAATGCCGGAACCGCGATACCACTGGGCGGACGAGCGATCGATGCGCTGTCGGTGCTGGCTGCCACCGCCGGTGAAACCGTCAGCAAGGACGTGCTGTTGGATCGGGCCGGGCCGGGCCTCACCGTGGATGAGAACAACGTCGAGGTGCAGATTTCCGCCTTGCGCAAGGCACTCGGCGAGGACTGGATCATCACGGTGCCCAAGCAGGGATATCGCCTGGCACAGCATATTGTCGCCGCCATCCCCTCGGCGCCGCCAATACTGCCCGACAAGCCATCCCTTGTTGTGTTGCCATTTCAGAACATGAGTGGCGATCCCGAGCAGGACTATTTCGTTGACGGACTGGTCGAGGACATCACGACGTCGCTGTGCTGCATCCGTTCGCTGTTCGTAATCGCCCGCAACTCGGCGTTTTCCTACAAAGGACAAGCGGTGGATGTCCGTCAGGTTGGTCGTGAACTGGGTGTACGCTACGTCATGGAAGGCAGTGTTCGCCGCGTCGGTAACCGTGTACGCATCACCGGCCAACTGGTCGATGCGACGAGCGGAGTTCATGTCTGGACCGATCGTTTCGACGAGGCGCTCGACGATGTATTCCAACTACAGGATCGGGTTGCCGAGCGCGCGGCCGGTGCCATCGAGCCGACCATCCAGCGCGTCGAGATCGAGCGCGTGCGCCGGAAGGCGACCCAGGATCTCGCCGCCTACGACTATTACCTCCGCGGTCTTGCGCGCCTGCACGAGGGCAGCGGAGAAGCAGCCCGCGCTGCTTATTCGCTGTTTATCAAAGCCACCGAACTCGATCCGACGTATGGCGCGGCCTATGGTCTCGCCGCGTTCAGCGCCGGTCGGATGAAATCCAGCGGATTGCTGGCTGTCTCGGCGCCAGAGATCGCCGAAGGTGTGCGCCTGGCGTGGTTGGCCACGCAATATGGCCGGGATGATCCAACCGCTCTTTGCTACGCCGCGTTGCCGCTTTCAGTTCTTGGGTTGAATCGAAAGGCTGGCGCGGGCGTGATTGATCGGGCCTGCGCGCTAAATCCGAACTCGGCGATGGCGTGGTACGTATCAGGGGCTACACGAAACTTTCTGGGTGAGACCGCGTCCGCTATCGCGAAATTCGAGCGCGCCATTCGTCTCAGCCCTGTTGATCCTTTGCTACACCAGTTCTTGGGCGGCATGGCGTTCGCGCTCAACCTGGAGGGCCGGCACGAAGAAGCCGTGGCCGTGGCCGAGCGAGCTGTGATTGAAACCTAACCACGTCGCGACGCAGCGCCACCTGGTCGCGTCTAATACCAGCGGCCCTAATGATTGACCGATGCCCAGGAGCGATGAGCGATGGATTGAATGCGCTCCAGATCGCCGATGAGGAAGTCCCAAGCATCCTTGCAGGCGGCGACAATGGCCTCGTAGCTGTCCCAGACGAGCCTGCTGAGCTTATTGCCGCGGAGATAGTCCCAGATATTTTCCATTGGGTTGAGTTCCGGTGAGGAGGGTGGCAGTCGAAGGAGAGTGATGTTGTGGGGCGTGCGCAGACGCTTGCCCTGCTGATGCCAGCCGGCACCGTCGCAGACCAGCACGGCATGTGCGCCTGGCGAGACCTGTGTGCTGATCTCTTTCAGGTGCTCATTCATCGCCTCGGTGTTGGTGGTCGGCATGATGATTGCCGCGCCGACACCACGCGCGTGACAAATCGCGCCGAACAGATAGACCGAGTCATGGCGATTGTCGCGCACCATAGGCGGACGTGAGCCCACCGGCGCCCAGATATACTCCAGCGATCCCTTCTGCCCGACCCTGGCTTCGTCTTGGAACCAGATCTCGATCGGCTTGCCGGCAGCCGAGGCCGGCAAGGCCTCGGTTACCAGGCCAGCGAAGTTTCCTAAGAAACAACCATCTGTGTTGGATCCTGTTCCACCCGCTGCAGAACGAATCCGAGGGACTTCGCGCGCCGTTGAAGGTTGGTCAGAACGCGCTGTCTGTAGCGATCTTCATAATACGTTGCGCCGGGATCGGCGTATGACATCCCGTGCCGAAGCGTATTGTAGAACAGGACCGCGATCTTGCGCGCGGTGGCGGTGATCGCCTTCGCTTTGCCCACCCGCGATGACAGCCGCCGGTAGAACGCGCCCAGAGCGGTATCGGTTCGACCAACCGTGCCAGCGGCGAGGCGCAACAAGGATGCGGCGCGATTGCCAGTGCGCCGGGTTTTCGACGACAGCACTTTCCCTCCGGAAATCTTATTGTGCGGCGCGAGCGCCAGCCATGACGTGAAGTGCTTCGCGCTCGGCCAGGCCGCGAGATTGGTCCCGCACTCTCCGACCAGCTTCAGCGCGAGATATGGCCCCAGACCATCGATTTGAGTGAGATCGACGCCCAGGATTGCGTGGAGGGCTGCGCGGGCATCGAACGCCAGCGCATTGGGTTGGCGGGTCCGTCGTTTGGTAGGAAGCAACTTGTTCGCAGGCGGTGTGGCGTTCTGCTTCAGCCGCGTCAGGATCACCTGAATCTGCTTGTCGCAGGCTGTCACTTTCGTTTGGTAGACGTCATAGAGTTCGAGCGCCTGGGTAAGGGCGAAGACGTGCTCCTCCCGGTAATTGCCAGCCAGCGCCTGGCACATTGTCTCCACGGTCGCATGGCATCCTCGCTCGCGATGAGACGCCAGAACCTTTGGGTCGCGCTCGCCCGCCACGATCGCCCGGATGATGGACATGCCCGTAACTCCGGTAATGTCGGACACGACGTGATGCAGTTGCAGGTTCATCTGCGTCAGTGCCTTTTGCATGTGCTGAATGTGTGCCGCCGCGTAATCCAGCAGCCGCTCACGCTGCCGGAGATAGGTGCGCAGGCCGGCAATTTCGGCCTGTGGCCGGAAGCTGGCACGCAACAAGCCGTATTCGTGGAGTCGCTGCAGCCATTGTGCGTCGCTGACGTCGGTCTTCCGCCCCGGTACGTGCTTCGCGTCCCGGGCGTTGACCACCATCACCTCAAGCCCACGCTGTTCGAGGATCTCGAAGACCGGTATCCAGTATACTCCGGTCAATTCCATGGCCACCGTCTTGATCCCCCGATCGATGAACCAGTCAGCCAATCGATGAAGATCATCGGTGAAGGTCCGGAATGTCCGAACCGGTTCTTTGTCGCGATCTGGGCCGACGGCCGCGACGTGTATCGTTGCGCCGATATCGATCGCCGCCGCGGCCGTGTGGATCCGGGCCAGATCTCGGGATTTACGAGACCGCTTCGCTTCAGCCACGCTGTTAACCCTCCTGCCTGAGAAAGCAAAAGAGGGGCTGGGCCACGGAGAACGATCAATTTCCTAATCGGGATCGCCCGAAAGCGTCACCACTCGCAAGTCCGCAACAGCCCATGGGCCACGTTTTTTTGCGGGGTCAGATCCACCAAAAACTTTTCGGCCGCTCCCCTCGAGTCCACGATAGCGAAATCCGTTTCTACCGCCACAGGCGGGCGGCCGGTCCGAGCTCGTTTTTTAAAAGCCTCCTGGGCTGCTGCGTCTTTCTTCGGATGACAGGGCCGCGGTTGCAGCCGGGTCATGCGAAGCCGGCGCAGCAGCTTGCCGACCGTACGCTCGGCCACGCTGACAGACCAACGAGACGCGATCTCCTCCCGCAGATCGGCGCAGCGCCAGCGTACCACCTTGTTGCGCTCGAGGTCCGGACCTTCCAGCACCATCGTCCGAAGCTCCTCCATCTGGGCCTCGTTCAGTGCCGCAGGGCGTCCCGGGCTGCGACGCGAACGCAATCCGGCCACGCCCTCCGCATTGTAGCGCAGCACCCAGTCGCGCAACGTCTGCCGATCCATGCCGTTGAGCTCCGCAGCCACCTCGCGTGGATGGCCCTCCAGGACCAGAGCTATTGCCAGCAGACGTCGCACCACCGTGCCGTCCTGGGTCTGCGCCGCCAGCTCCCTCAGCTCGCTCGCCGAAAGGTCAAAACGCGTGATCTCGATCGGCCTGCTCATTTGGCTCCCCTCTCGGCGAATCGCAGTGACGCGCAGAGGGAATCGTACTCAGGCCGATTCGGGAATCGGCCCCGGACAAGAGTCGATCTTTTCGGCGGCTGGTATAAGAGGAATAGCTTGACCTCAACTACCCCAATCAGAGAGGACTCTGAGAGGCCGTCTCGAAACGCTATGGAAAGGGCTTGAAATCGGGGAAAGGCAGCGAATTTAGGGCTTCCCCCAACTCCTGCCGTTGCCCTGGAGACGACAATGTGGACCCCCGATACCCGGTCGGAGCACGATCGGGACGATCTGCGCTACCCCAGCGACCTGACTGATGCCGAATGGGCGATCCTGGAGCCGCTGTTTCCGCCGCCATCGAAGACCGGTCGCAAGCGTTGCTGGCCGATGCGCGAAGTGGTCAACGCCATCTTCTTCGTCCTGCGCGGCGGCTGCCCATGGCGGATGTTGCCGGAGCACTTCCCGCCGCACCAGACCACCTATGCCTAGTTCGCCCGGTTCCGCGATGACGGCACCTGGCAAACCGTCAACCATCACCTGCTCATGCTGGATCGCGAACGGCTCGGCCGCGAAGCCACGCCGAGCGCCGCCGTGATGGACAGCCAAAGCGTCAAGACCACGGAAGCCGGCGGACCTCGCGGCTATGACGCGGCCAAGAAGACCAAGGGGCGCAAGCGACATGCGCTGGTCGATACCGATGGCCGGGCGCTGTTGCTGCAAATCAGCCCCGCCGACGTGCAGGACCGCGATGGCGCGGTGCCGTTGCTGCGAGCATCCCGCGGCTGGTTTCCCTTCGTCGAGCGGGTGTTTGCCGACACGGCCTATGCCGGCGAGCGCGTGGCCAATGCCACGCGCATCCTCGTCGAGATCGTGCGCTGTCTGATCAGGTGGGCTTCACCGTGCTCCCGCGCCGCTGGGTGGTCGAGCGCTTCTTCGCCTGGCTCGGCCGCAACCGCCGCCTCGCCAAGGACTTTGAGGGCACGATCGCCTCGGCAACGGCGTTCCTTTATGCCGCGGCCGCCATGCTTCTGGTTCGCAGGTTAGCTCGTTCGGGATGAGATTCAAGTCGGACTCTTAGATCATAATGTCCATCGGACTGCGCCAGTGCGTGAATCGGTTTTTATCAATGGGCGCCGGTATTAGCGTCGACGCAGCCACAACCCGCCACCAGGATTGTTCAGAATCTGCGGCGAATCACGCTCAATGCGGGCCCTTTCAGCGCGGACAAAATAGTCATTGAAGAACACGATCTCCCAATCCCGGTTTCCCGTGAGGAAAGCACGTAGCGCGTACAGTTCGTTCCAGGAGTAATTTCTGTCTATTACCCATTCACGGGGATATTCGAACGGGTAGAAGACGTCGTGGAAATGAACGACGACGCCGGACCGGAGCCGCGGAAGAATCTCGAAAAGTTCGAACACCACATCTGATCCGGTCTTTACAATGTGGGTCGAATCGATGAACAGCAAGTCGTTCGGCGACAACTCGTCAAAGAATCCCGGAGAGACATCTTGAACGCCAGACGTGATGATTTCCACACAGCATCTGTCCTCGGGTCGCAGCAGTGATTCCAGGAAGCTGGGGTAGGGCTCAATGAATGTGATACGCGGACGCTCGGTCAGGAAGCGGTCGATGACATCAAGCGCCACAGCCGATGACGACCCGGATCCCACCTCAATCAGACGCCGTGGCTGTAAGTGACGCAACATACAAGCATAGATGGTGGCGTCACCAATATCGTAGCTTGACGAAGGCAATTTATAGCGCCTATGGGCTGAATTTGCAAAGAAACGATTTATGTCATCCAGAAACGGCTTCCAGCTTTCCCACAGGTCGACCTGAGTTTTGTGTCCAAGGTCAATCCCAGGGAGTTCGACTGGCAATGCATTGACCCGTGGATCCCGATAGCTGCATCGCAACGTGGATGGATCGCAGATGGGCGAATAGAAATGGCCTGGAGCATAGGCCAACGGAGCTGCCGAGAGAAAACGAAGACTTAGAAGCCTTGGTCCCAGTAACTTTCGTATCGTCGTCCGAAGCAATTGAGCAACTCCTGTGGCGCGGGGTCAAATCAGCCGTCATTCTGATCGCATGCACGTGTCAAGACTGAAGCGGATTATCGTCAAGCTATAACCCGGGACAGGTTGCGTATCCGGGAAACTTGTAGCGGGTTCTGCAGTTGGTGCAAGCCTGTCTACTCGACCTACCGATCGTCTATTGCGATCAGGGCACACTCCCAAAAGCGGCTGGGATGATTGCCCAAATGGGTACGTCCGGAAGGGTTACGCCATGGCGACAGTCGCCGCAGCCCCTTTCGACACAGTTTGACCAAGGAATGCAATCGCCGCCGGGCAGCCAAGCTGCCCTCCATCTAGAGAATGCTGCGGCAGCTCCGTTTGGGTCAGACCCAAAAGTGCAATGGTACCGACGAAGCCAATGCTGGTATCTTCGTTACGCAGATCGGAAGGCGATGGGATCGTGACGCACGTACGGATACAGCAGCGACCGGCCGCAGTTCCGGTATATTTCGTGGAGACGTCATGAGCAACACGTTGCAGCTCGCCCCGCCGTTGCTTCCTCCGGGCCCAACAGAAAAGTATAATTCCACGGACGATCTTCTCGCATGGATGGGCGATAACTGCGCCCGTTACGGCAGTCTCTACAGGGCTTCAGTGTTTGGAGCGACAGTCTACGTCGTCGCCAACCTGGACTACTGCGAACGCATCTTGCGCCGAAACTGGCGTAACTATGCGCGCGACGGCCAGGTCGTGAAGCGGATAGCCCTGTTGCTCGGGAGTGGGCTCATTGCCAGCAATGGCGAATTCTGGGCCAACCAGCGACGGATGATGCAACCGGCATTCTCGAAAAGCGCCATCGGCGAGTTTACCGGCATCATGTCCAGTGCCAACGCCGAGCTGCTCGAGCGATGGCGGCGTGCGGCCCTCGGACATGAGTCGGTGAACGTCACACATGACCTTCGAACCATGGTTCTGAAGATTACATTGATCGCTATTTTCGGCGACGATTACCTGACAGTGGCGCCGCATTTCGCGGTTCTTGCAGAACAATCGGTGCGCAACCTCGAGTTCGCGACGGCGTTCCGTCCTCTCGGTCGGATCATTCGCCAAGTCGTTGAACAAAGGCGACAGGATGGTCGGGTAGTCAAGGATTTCCTCGGTAGCATGATGGCGGCAGTTGATCGCACGAGCGGCAAGTCGATGCCGGACAATCAACTGATAAAGGAAACCTTGACGCTAGTGGTTGCCGGCTACGAGACAACCGCCGGATTGCTGAACTGGATCTGGTACTTGCTGGCACGGCACCCGGAACAACAAGCCGCGCTGGCCGCTGAACTCGATGCTTTGCCCTGGGGCGACGTCCCATCGATAGACATACTCCCGCAGTATGATTATACTCGGCAGGTGATCGACGAAGCGTTGCGGTTATACCCTCCTCTTTGGCTGATGACCCGACGGGCGCTGCACGACGATCAACTCGGTGACTATTTCGTGCCCGCCGGGACCGAAATTTATATTTCGCCGTATCTGATTCAGCGCAGCCCCAACCTTTGGGAAGAGCCCGATCGCTTCAATCCGGATCGCATGCGGCCAGACCAGGTTGTTGAGCGGCCCGAGCTGGCGATGTGTCCGTTTGGAGCCGGGCCACGAAACTGCATTGGAGAGCATTTCGCGCGAATTGAAACGCAGATCCATCTTATGATGTTCGTACGGGAACTCCATTTGCATCACTATTTCACGCATCCTGCAGGGATCGTGACCGGCATGAACCTGCTTAGTGAAGATGACTTCATCATGAGGCCGGAACTACGGCGCAAAGCGTACCGATCCGCTGGGAAGGCTCCTTGATGGACCTGGGCGCTCAGCTGCAAGGCAAGCGAGAGGCACCACCACCCTTATCGCGAAGGCACGTCTCGTGCCGGTTCGGGCACACTGCCCCGCGCAATGTCAAAACAAGCTTACTCATCGCGCAGTTGTTGTGATGGACAGCCGCCGAACGGCGCTTATACCAACGCTCGTGCTCTCTGACTCGTAGGACTTCCGCGACGCGAGGCTGATATGATTCATCATGGCGGACAGCAAGGACCTTCGTGATGGCAGTAGCGATTGCGCTTCGGTCCGACTTCACTGGTGCTGACCTGATACCAGGCCGTATTGGCGGTGGCTCATTGAGGGAGATTCCCCGACGCGGGCGTGATCTAATTCAGGACTGGCGAACGAAGGAGGTTCACCATGCGGAAGCCGACCCCACTGACGCCGGACTATACCCCGCTCACGCCAGAATCCGAAAATCCTCGTGCGAGATGATGCGGAAGTTGTCGGTGACCTCATCGCAGTAGAGGCGCCAGTTCCTGGGCACCTCCTCTCGCAGGAACGTCAGGATCGCGCCGCTGAAGTCTCGGAAGGTTTCATGACACGTGTTGTGGGTGATGTGCTTGTGCATCAAGCCCCAGAGTCGTTCGATCGGGTCGAGATGCGGGCAGTAGGTCGGGATGAAGTGGAGCCTGATCCGGCAACCCGGCCGCGCCAGCCAGGCCTGCACCAACTTCGCGTGGTGGTACCTGGCGTTGTCCAGGAACAGATGAATCACCCGCTTGCGCGGGTACATGCTCAGCAGCGCGATCATCAGCCTGATCGTGCTGGCTGCGTCGACGGTCTCCACCTCCAGCATCCGGGTGTGGCCGGTCTCCAGGTTGATCGCGCCATGAATGTTCAGGCGTTGCCGCCCGCTGGTCTGCGCCACCGCGATCGGCGTGTCCTTCGGCGCCCAGCACCCTACCGGCCGGACCGCATGCGTCGGATGCACCGCGTCGGCGAACAACACTGCTTCATCGGCGTCGAGGCCATTCAGCAACTCCTCATACGCCTTGATGAATGCAGCCTGTTTCTCTGGATCGAGCTTGCGCGACACCGTTTTTGGTTTGCGATGTTCCATGCCGAGCCGGTGTAACAGCGCGATCAGGCCAGACCGGCCCTGGTATTCGATGCCGCACTCCTTCTCGATCCAGGCGCCCACCTCGCGCGTGGTCCGCGGCAGCGTATCGCTGATCCAGGCCTTCAGCTTGTCCCGCTGCTCTTCGTTCAGGCGGCAGGCGCCGCCCTCATAGCCGAAGCTCGCCAGGCCCTCGATCCCGTCTTCCTGGTACAGCCGATACCAGCTGCGGATCGTGTCGTCGTCCAGCAACAGGACCTTCGCGATGGCTTCGCAGCTCATGCCGTCGTCCAGCAGCACCAGCGCATTGGCGCGCCGGGCCAAACGATGGGCGGCAGACCCGTCCCGAGCCAACTCGGTCAGGTCCTTGCGCGATTCGGCGTCCAGGAAGCCGCGGCGGATCATGCGGACGGTAGAATCGCGTTCCGGCCGTTTGGCAAGGGGTATTTTCGCCTTCCCGGGGAGTCGCGGTATATTTCCAAGACGCCAGGTTCGGACTGGTCTACCTGCGGGTTCCTACCTGGGCGCCGTTCCGCCTGCAATTCTACTGCAATGGCCATAGCTGGCTTGCGCGCAGGCTGACCGCGAAGGGCATCGGCTACACCATGGCCGATAACGCCTTCGTCCGGATCGATGACTGGGCCCGCGCCCAGGAACTGGCGGATTCCCTCTCGCCCGAGCAACTGCACCGCGCGCTGGATCGCTATGCCGCGCAGTGCTGCCCGGTGTCCGAGGCGTTCGGGCAGTCCTACCACTGGAGCCTGATGCAGGTGGAATACGCCACCGACCTGGCGTTCCGCTCCACCACCACGCTCAGCCCACTCTATGAACATCTCATCCGCGAGACCGTGCTGAGCGTCAAAGCCGAGCAGATCGCCACGTTCCTCGGCCGGCTGATCACGCCACTGCTGGCCCAGGAGATCGGCTCGCAGTTCTCCACCCGCATCGAGGGGACGTGCGTGAAACATCGCTTCGGCAAGTGCTCGATCAAGATGTATGACAAGTGCGGTATCGTTCTGCGCATCGAGACCACCACCAACGACGTGTCCTTCTTCAAGCACCACCGAAAGGTGGAACATCGCAGCGGGCCGCCGACCCGGGGCATCGCGCCGGTCAAGAAAACCATCTACAGCCTGATCGACCTGCGCGAGATCCTGCTTGGCTGCAACCGGCGCTACCTGGCTCACCTGTCCGCGCTGGACGACTTCTCCGCCGGTGTGCGTGCCCTCAGCCGCCTGACCAGGCCGCGCGAGGTGGACGGCAGGACCGTCAAGGGGATCAACTTCTTCGAACCAGGCGACAGTGCTCTGCTGCGTGCCCTGCAAAATCCCAGGGTCAACATCGCTGGCATCCGCCGGGCTGACCTGCTTCCAACCTTGGCAATGTTCTCGCCCAATCGGCTGTCACGACAGCAACGCCGGCTACTCGACATCGGGGTAATCAAGCGCGTCACAGGCACGTATCGCTACTACCTGACCAAAGCCGGTCGCGCTGCCACCGCCGCAGCCCAGCGGCTCAAGCAGGAAACCATCGTTCCGGCTATGATCTGATGGGATTTTGGCGCAGAACGTGACAAGAGTTCGTCGCCAAGGGACTAATCCCAGCCAGCCAAGTTGCCCGGCTTGGACCCAAAGCATCTTATCGAGCGCGTTCTTGCCGTCGATGAACGCGTGCAACTCGGTGCTGCCGCATTGCTTCGCCAAAACGCTGGCCATGCTTTCCCGTAACGCATCGAGAGTCGCCTGATCCGTAAGCGTCTGGTGAGCACCGCGGCGCAGGCAGCGTTGCGCTGATCGAGCCGGGCCCGGATGCCGGTGAGGTTCCACGGCAGCAGTTCATGCACCTGCTTGACTGGATGATCGGCGATGCGTTGAAGGACCTGGCGCAGATAATCCTCGGGATCGAGTTGGTTGAGCCTGGCGGTCTGGATCAGTGAATAGGCTGCGGCGGCCGAGCGTCCGCCTGGGTCAGAACCGGCGAGCAACCAGTTCTTGCGTCCCAATGTCATCGGCCGCATCGAGCGTTCCGCGGCGTTGTTGTCGACGCAGGCGCGGCCATCGCGCAGCACCAGCGTCAAGCCATCCCAACGCGACAGCGTGTAGCGGATGGCCGCCGCAAGATCGCTCTTTCCCGAGATGCGTGCCTGGGTCTTTTCCAGCCATTGCCGCAACGCGGTGAACAGTGAGGCGCTCTGCGCGGTGCGCGCCGCCAGGCGGGCATCGGGCGGCTGGCCGCGGATCGTTGCCTCGACCGCGTACAGGGCCGCGATGCGCTGCAGCGCCTCAAACGCCAGCGGCGATTGCGTCGATGCATGCACGTCGAAGAACTTGCGCCGCGCATGCGCCCAGCAGGCCGCCTCGGTTACGCCGCGGTCATACAGGCCGGCATAGCCCGCATAGCCGTCCGCCTGCAGGATGCCGTGGAACCCGGCCAGGTGCTGCCGCGGATGTTCGCCTTTCCGGTCGGGGCTGTAGCAATACAGCACCGCCGGCGCCGCCTTGCCGCCGAATGGCTGATCATCGCGCGCGTAGCACCACAGCCGTCCCGTCTTGGTCTTGCCGCGGCCGGGATCCAGCACCGGCACCGTGGTGTCATCGGCGTGCACCCGTTCCGCCGACATGACGTGCGTGCCGACCGCTTCGACCAGCGGACGCATCAGCCGTGCCGTCTGTCCCACCCAGTCGGCGAGGGTGGAACGATCCAGCTCGATCCCGGCACGCGCGTAGATCTCCGCCTGGCGATACAGCGGCAGGTGGTCGGCGTATTTCGCCACCAGCACGTGTGCCAGCAGACCAGGGCCGGCCAGGCCGCGATGGATCGGCAAACTCGGTGCCGCTGCCTGGGCGATCGCCTCGCAGCCGCGGCACGACAGCTTCGGCCGCACATGCCGGGTGACGCGGAACGCGCCCGGCACGTAGTCCAGCACCTCGGTCACGTCTTCGCCCAGTGGACGCAGCACGCCACCGCAACGCGGACACGCGCACGGCGCGGCATGCTCCACCACATCGCGCGGCAATGTCTCGGCCAGCGGCCTGCGCGCCGGCTTGCGACGTTGTATCTCGGTCTCTGTCGCCGCGGCAGGCTCATCCGGCGCAGGCGGCGTTGCTTCCGCTACCTGCTCCTCGGCATCACCAAGCAGGAACTCAAGCTGTTCGATCTCGCGCCGCAGCTTCTCCGACGATGCACCGAACCGTTCGCGCAGCAACCGCGCCAGACGCAGCTTCAGCTGCTCGTTGCGCAGCACTTGCTCCTTCAGTCCGTTGCGGGCTGCTATCAGTTCAGCCACGTGCTGCTGCAACTCGGTGGCATGCGCGTCCTCGCGATGCAGCAGCAATCTGCGCAACGCGATCACGTTATTCGGCAGAGCGGCGGCATCGAGCGGCGTCAGCATGGCAAAATCTTCCGTCATCGATTCGCGTCGCGCCAAGCACTATCTCGCATCATCCCGCCATCTCCGGACGCCAGCTCCGCACCGGCATCCGCCAGTCGATGCCTTCCAGCAACATCGACAATTGCGCCGCTGTCAGCGACACCGCGCCGTCTTTCGCCTGAGGCCACACGAAGCGACCTTTCTCCATTCGCTTGGCATACAGACACAGACCCTGGCCATCCCAACTCAACACCTTCACCAGATCACCGCGACGGCCGCGGAAGGCAAACAGCTGACCGCTGAACGGGTCCTGACCGAGACGCTGCTGCACCAGCGCGGCAAGTCCGTCGAACCCCTTGCGCATGTCGGTCACCCCTGCCGCCAGCCACACACGCACACCGGGCGGCGGTGCGATCATCCGCGCAGCACCGTCAGCACGCGACGCAATGTCGCCAGACTGACCTCATTGCCAAAACGCAGACGACAGCCGTCCGGCAACACGATCTCGATCGGCTCCGCGGCGTGCCGCTCGTTGATCGGGCGCGATACATCGGTGGCCAGCGGCACTGGTTCGGCCAACCGGACCGGCACAAATCTCGGCGGCGCCAACACGCCGAGCCGGCCCTCACGTACCTGACGCCGCCAGTAGTGCAGCAGGCTCGGGTAAACGTCATGCCGAGCCGCAACCTCGCTCACCCGCGCACCACGCTCTTGCGTCTCAGCGACAATCCGCAGCTTTTCTTCCGATCCCCACCGGCGACGACGCTCCCGCCCCGTGATGATCTCTACCCCGCCATTCGACATCGCCTTAAGCTCGACCTTACAGTGCGCTTTAAGGCCGCAACCTCCGCACACACGCCGACATCAAAGCAAGGCGGCCCTCACCAGACGCTTACCCTGATCCAGCGTGCTCACCGTCTCCATCGCCTATGTCACCATGCGGGTTCCTATGCTGTCGCGACAGTCGCTGCCCTACCGGCGAGTATACATCTGCGGACCAGCAATAGCCGGCCTGATCGCTGACAGTATGCTACGGACGGGCAGACGGCCGAAGGCGCTGGGCACGGCGCTCCATGGCCGGAGAATGTCGCTTCGAGTATGCGGCTGACAAAGGCTTGGAGAGTCGATTACCAGCCGAAATCGTCCCCCTTCTTTTTGTTCCATCTCGCCGCCGCGCGCTCCATGTTGGGAGCCGGAGGCCCCATCGCGCCGCAATCAGCGGATCGAACCGCGAATGTGCTGGTCTGCACAATCTGGGGTCGGTCCCCGCAGAGGGCCGGGTTTCAGTATCGGGACGGGCGTCTCCTGCTCCATATTCTCCTCCATATGGGCGTGCCGGCCAGCAATGTGTCTCATTTGGACATACACGGCCAGGAGCGCA
Source organism: uncultured Alphaproteobacteria bacterium (assembly GCA_963696645.1). Lineage (GTDB taxonomy): Bacteria > Pseudomonadota > Alphaproteobacteria > Acetobacterales > Acetobacteraceae > JAMXLO01. The sequence continues at coordinate 169,428 of CAVOKY010000006.1, read as the reverse complement.
GATGGCACAGAGGCGGCATCGCCGTGACGTGGGCCCGGCATTCCATCCGAGGGCGGAAATATTCCTCACATCGCCGTCATACCGCCCTCCGCGAACCGCAGGGCGCCGGTCACGTAGAAAGCATCGTCGAAGGGCAAAAACAGGATCGCGGCGGCGACCTCCTCGGCCCTGCCCGGGCCAGGGCAATCGCATTTCAAAACATCGCCAGTAGCCGGGCAAGGTAGCGGTCATCCCAGGCGGCGCGCATGAACTTGCCGCGCAGCGATTCCTTGCTTGCATCCTTCTGCATGACGTTGATCGCCATATGCCCCAGCACGGCGAGGTTGTGCGGCCCGTTGTCCAGGCGCGTCCTGTCGTGATCCTCGTTCATCACGACATCCAGGCGCCAGTGCAGTCCATTCTCGACACCCCAATGCGAACGCGCGATCTCGTTGAAACGTTCCGGCGTCAAGGCTGTGCAGATCAAATAATGCGCCGTCTCGGTCGTTGTCTTGGTGGCGGTCTCCCGGATGCGATCCACTTTGCCGACGGCAACCAGGCCAGGCCACTGATGATCCTCCTGCAACCAGTCGATGTCGGTGGAGATGGTGGCCGTGCGGGTCTCGATGCGCCATGATCTGCATCGACCACAGGCTTGCTCGCACTGACCTTGCTGGCCGGATCGTCGAGAAACCTGATCACGTCATCATGCAGCGTGCCCTGGTTGCCCTTCAACGCCAGCACATAGTCACCGCCCTGATCGACGATCTGCTGGGCGATCGCGCGCTGACAGTTGAGCGCGTCGGTGGTCACGATGGTGCCTTTCAGCGAGAGCATCTTCAACAGCTTTGGCACCGCGGTGATCTCGTTCGACTTCTCATCCGTGGCGACCTGTGCCAGCACCAGGCGTTGCTCGCAGCCCCAGGCGCTGACCATGTGCAGGGCGACTTGCTGCTGGCACGATCGAAGGAGCTGCGCACGACCTTTCCATCGATGGATACAACGCCTTGGACGGCTTCAGAAAACCTCGTCATGAACCACTGGAACGCGGCGCCGAACTGTTCAGGGTTGAGCAGGCGGAACAGCCGGCTGAAGGTATCGTGGCTGGGCAGGCCATTCTTGAGCTTGAGGAAGCCGCGCAGGAATGGCTCCTTTGCCGCCGCGAACCTCGCCATATGCGTCGCGCCCTGACCGCCGCACAGCGCGATCAGCGGCAGTTCGTGCAAATCGTCCAGAGCGGCATTGCCGGTCCGCGGGTCCTCCAGTTCCTCAAAGCAGGCAACGAACTGATCCAACGCGGCATCCCCCCGGCAATTGCGACTGGCCGAGGTAGAATCGATCCGGTTCGAATCGGGCAAGCGCCGACTCGGCTGTCAAGCGGATTCGAAGTGCGATTCCCCTGCTGCCCGGGCGCTTCAGCATGGTGCCTTGTGCGGCGCGGGCGTTGTACTGCTCGACGCTCTCGCCGGCCGCTGCGATGCGGCGCGCATGGAACGGCGTGAAGATCGGGCCGGGGCCGACGGCGTTCACCCGAATGCCCTCCGCCGAGTGGTCGGCGGCGAGCGCGCGCGTCAAGCCCGCGATCGCGGCATTGGTGGTGTCGTACTGCAGATTGCCGCCGCCCGCGACGACGGAGCGCACTGAGGCGGTGTTGACGATGGCGCCGCCCCCGTTGCGGCGCATCAGCGGAACCGCCGCCTTGGCACAGAACACGTAGCTCATCAGGTGGACGCTGAGGATCTCGTTCCAGCTCGCAGCACTCGCCTCGTCTATCTTCTCGTATTTACGGATGCCGGCATTGTTGATGAGGATGTCGAGGCGCCCGAACTTCTGCGCGGCACCGTTGACGAAGCCGACGCATGCGGCCTCGGTACCAACGTCAGTCTGCGTGAAGGCGACCTTGGCGCCAGCGGCCTCGAGCTCGGCCGCCACGCGCTGGCCGCGCTCGCCGTCCCGATCGCAGAATGCCACGCTCGCGACCTCGGCGACGAAGCGCCTGACCGTCGCCTCCCCGATCCCCGATGCCCCGCCCGTCACCGCTGCAACCTTGCCGTCGAGCCTTCCCATGTTCGCCCTCACGACTCCCCTCATTTGTCAGACCGGCCCGAAAACGTCTGCGAATAGCGGCTGCTCCTGCAGCATGCGGGAGAAGCGCTGCATCAGCGGACGCAGCCTGGCTTCTGGCATCATCGGGATCAGGTCGTAGAGCATGCAGCCCTGGCGGAACAACGAATGGACGCGGCGTTTGGCGGTGTTGGTCTTGAGCATCCGGTCATAGCCCAGTGCCTCGCCGGCGGCACCGAGGAGCGTCAGCAGCACCACGGCGAAAGCGTTGATCAGCCACAACCGATCGCGCCGCTCGGGAGTTTTGACATGCATCGCGCCCATCCCCATGCCGAAGCGCAGATCCTTGGTATCGCGTAGCGCGCACTCGATGCCCCAGCGACGACCGTAGTATCCGGTCAGATGCTTGGCCGTGGCATCGGCACTGCTGGCCGCCAGGCACCAGGCCTGCTTCATGTCGGGGTCCTGAACGCAGACCACGGTCCCCACTGCATAGCGGTCGGCGGTGACCGCGGCGCCACGCAGCACACGGGCGCGTCCGCCGGGTCGCACCCAGGCGGCAGTGGTGCGGGTTTCGCCGGTGGTGGTGGTCACAGCGATGTTGCCGCGGAAGCGGATGACGTAGTCGAAGCACAGCTCTTCGGTCAGCATCCGGTAGAGTTTCTGGTCGCCGAAGCCGCGGTCGGCGATCACGCACACCGCGATGTCGGCCGGCAGCAATTCGGCCAACCGCACCAGTACCCGATGCTCGTAGAGGCTGCGGTTGTCCTTGAGTGTGCACGTGTCGACCGTGAGCCATACCAGCGGTGTGGCACGACCGTGATCGGTGATCAGCGACAACATGATTGTGGCCTGCTTGTCGGCCTCGAAGTCGGTCCAGTCCAATGCCACCACGATGGCGTTGCGTGTGCCGATGATGTAGGGCACCCAGCGGGTGAGGATGTCATCGACGTTGATATTCCGGTTGGACAGCAGGCGGTCGACCTGCTTGGTCGCATGCTTGGGGTTCAGGCCACGTGCGGCAGCGAGCCCCTGGCCGATCGTGCAGACCGCCAGGGAGGCGCCGCGCAGCACGCCGAGGGTGGCATCGCAGAGCGAGCCGACGCGCTTGGCGTGAAGATCATGGCCAAGCACGCCGCCAAGAACCTGCCTGACCTGGTCGATGGAGAACTGCTGCTGCCCGATGACCATCGTATCCCCCGACCTGCCGTTGCTGGGCGGGAGATCTGTTGCTTCACGCGACTGCAAAACTGGCCATGGCGGATTCGCAAGGATATGCCGCCGTCGCTGCTCATGCAATTCTTTCCGGAATCGTCCTTATGGCCGACCGATTCTTTCATGTCTCAAGGAAAATGAGGGGATGAGTGAGATGTTCGCCACCTTTCATTGCACTGCGAAACGCGCATCCACGATACGTTGTGTCCATCCGGCGGGCACCGCCTTGTTGGCCCGGCCTGGGTGTCCGACCTTAACAGGCTGCGGAAGCTTCAGGTCCGCGTCTTAGACCGAGTGGGCTGCGCAGCACATCCAGCTACCGCGTAGCGTCATACGCCGGATGCGCACCGAGTATGCGCGCCGCCGCGCTGCGTTGCTGACGGCGCTCGTGCGTCACGCGGGAAATCGACGCCATCGGAACTCGTTAAGGAGGGCCGCCCAACATAGAGCGGCCCTCGTCAGCGTCGATGACCGATGTCAGTTGGCCGGCCGAGCAACTCCGACGAGCTTATGACCGTCAGGATCACGTAGATATGCGAGATAAGCGCCATTTGGACGGACCCCAGGCGGGTCCTCGATTGAGGTCCCACCATTCGCGACACCGGCCTTGTGCCACGCCTCGGCTTGCGCCGCATCCTTCATTTGAAAGCCGATGGTACCGCCGTTAAGGACAGATGCCGGCTTGCCATCGATGGGTTTGGTCACCATGAACCGGCCGCCATTGTGGGAGTATGCCAGTCGGCCTCTCGCGTCCTCAGCACCAGGGCTGGCACCCATTGCTGCAAACAGCGCATCGTAGAATTTCTTTGACCGGGCCATGTCGTTACTCCCGATCATGATGTGGCTAAACATTCTATCCTTTCCTCCCCCGACTGCACGCCCTGCTGACATTCTTCGCAGGGGTGGGGATTATGACGCGGTTCGGTTGGCAAGGAAAACCTTGTCTGTCAGTGATCGCGCCATGACCAGCCCCTCACTTGCGCTCGATTGAGCGACTGCAGGCGCCGAGGTTCCCTGTCAGGCCAGGCTGCAACGAGGACGGCCTACTCGCGCCGCTGTTTGCCGATTGCATGGTTTGGCACGCGCAGGCTCCGCATGCCACAGTTACACTAGTACCCCCCGTCATTGATTCCCCGGTGGATTTCCGAATCGATGGCTCCGCAATGGCGGAGATGCATCGTGACCGCGAAACAAGCTGCCGTGAAGAGATATGTGGTGAAGCTGAGCGATGATGAGCGGGAGCGGCTCGGAGCGCTGATAGATGCCGGCAAACACTCTGCCCGGCTGCTGACCAAGGCACGCATCCTGTTAAAGGCCGACGCCTCGGAAGCCGGCGAAGGATGGAGTGACAGCCGGATTGCGGCGGCGCTCGATACCAGCATCGACACGGTGGCGCGGACCCGCCAGCAGCTGGTGGAAGAAGGGTTCGAGGCGGTCCTGGTCCGCAAGCATTCGCCGGCTTCGGCCAGGCCACGCATCTTTGACGGGGCAGCTGAGGCGAAGTTGATCGCGTTGGCCTGTTCCCGACCGCCCAAAGGCCGCAAGCGGTGGACGTTGCAGTTGCTGGAGGAGGCCGTCGTGGAACTGAATATCGTCGAGCGCGCCAGCGACAACACCATTGGGCGCACGCTAAAAAAAACACGCTCAAACCCCACCTGCAAAGACAATGGGTCATCCCTCCGGATGCCAATGCGGCGTTCGTAGCCAACATGGAAGATGTGCTGGAGGTTTATCATCGGCCGCACGATCCAGAGTACCCCGTGGTCTGCGTGGACGAGACATCAAAGCAACTGATCAGCGAAACGCGTGTGCCGATCAAGCTGAAGCCAGGACAGCCCGCACGGCATGACTATGAGTATGAGCGGAATGGTACCGCCAACCTGTTCATGATGTTCGCGCCTTTGGAGGGCTGGCGGCACGTCGCAGTAACCGATCGCCACACCGCTGTGGATTTCGCCCACATGCTCAAGGATCTGTCCGATACACATTTCCCCGCAGCCAAGAGGATTGTGCTCATGGAGGACAACCTCAACACCCACAAACCAGCGTCACTCTACGAAGCCTTCCCCGCAGCCGAAGCCCGTCGTCTCGTCGAGCGGTTCGAATGGCACTACACCCCGAAACACGGCAGTTGGCTCAATATGGCCGAAGCCGAGCTCAGCGTGTTATCCGGTCAATGTCTCGATCGCAGGATCCCCGACAAGCTCAGCCTCATCGAGGAGGTCGCCGCCTGGGAACATAGCCGCAACCACAAGCAGGTCAGAGCAGATTGGCAATTCACCACCGCCGACGCCCGCGTAAAGCTGAACAGGTTATACCCGGCATTATGAGCGACTTGGGGTACTAGGCGCTTAAGGGCGAAGCCCGACAAAAAATTTGTCGATGGTCAGGCAGCGATGCCGAGTTCGCGAAAGACGCCGTTCATGGCGAGTTGCAGGTCCTGGTAGTGGCGATCGATGGCGCGCGGGTTTTGTCCTCCTCGGGTGGGGCTGATGTCTTGAGCGGCCGCGAGGAGTGGCTTGAGGGCTTTCTCTCGGAGCACGAGTAGGGCCGTGATAGCGCGCAGACCGGACGGCATCGCCTCGTAGCGACGCGTCGCGCCGATCCGCTGGACGATCTGTTTGCCGCGGAGTTTCTTCAGATCATACGCGGCCTGGCGGGGGCCGTAGAGCGGTGCGCTGTGATTGCGGAACGCGCGGACCTGATCGGCCAGTGCCGAGGCGGTGAAGCCATCAGCTGAGGCTGACAACGCGATGACAGCCTCAGCGACGTGACGCAGGCGCGGCTTGTTGAGATCGATTCCCCCGACCACGGTTTTACCAACCCGTGACGGCAACGGCAGACGCTCGAGCATCTCATCGCCGACGAAGCATTGATCGATGCAACTCAGCGCCTCCATGAATTGCTCGAGCATGCCCTTCAATCGGCGGACGATTTCGGGGAAGTTATCCAGTAAGCGCCCGCAGCGGAACTCCCGGATATTGTGAGCTACAGCCTCAATGCGAAGTACGCGTTCGCCTTTTGAATAGATCTTCAACGCCAGCTTGCCGCAATGCAGCTTGAAGACCGTCAGATCATACGTAGGTCTCTCGACCGCGACTCCCCATTCGGCCGCCCGCATGTTGCGTGGACGGTATTTCGGCCGGCCCTTGTCGCCGAGGATGGTCTTTATCGTCTTCAGGTCCAACGGCGCCCGGCTACGATCGATCAGGGCTTGGAAGACTTGCTCCATGCGTCCGCCAACCAGGAATATCAGGTTTCGGCTGTACTCCATTTGATAGTTGGAGAAGTGATAACGGAACCCGCTGCGTTTCTGCTCCTCAAAGTCGAGCGCAAAGCACAAGCAGCAGCGGTAAATCCACCGCTCACAGACCTCACTCAATCGCCCTATAGCCCGTTGCTCGGACAAGGTCTCTGCGATCTTCGCGAAACCGGACGTGTCACCGATGGCGGTGAAACAGTTGCCTTCCTTGGTGAACCCGATGCCCGCCTTGCGCGCCTGGCAGGCGACGTATTCATGGCCGTTCAAGATCACCTGGGCAGGGAACGGTGGGTGCCCGCTGATCTTGATGGTGACATGCCCCCAATCACGGTCGAGAATATGAAACGAGTAGTGGTTCACATAAGGCTTCTTCCGCTCAAGGTGGTAATTCGACTCGACGTGCCACACCGGTGCCTGGGCTCGACCGACCAGGACCAGAAACAAGCCCTCGATCACCGCTGTCTTGGCCAGATAATCGTCGGCCACGTCATGCTTGCGCTCTCCTGCCACACAATCGATTACCGGGATGTCGTGCGCTTTGGCGTAGCCTCGCACGCGCCGGCTGAACCGGCCGGCCAACCGCATCAGATGGGCGTTGTCCAGAGTGTCGTCTGATCCAGTGAGCGCCCGCCACCACACGCGGAAACCACCAGGGCTATGACCCATCCCGAAGTAAGCGTTCAGAACGATGCGGTCCACGCAATCGTAGCTGCCGCTCAGCAGCTCTTGATAGAGCTCGCTCAGTCCGTCGGTCATGGCCCGCTCCCTCGGCGTACTGCCGAACTCCGATGTCTATCCGAGACGAGCATACCGACTACCGACGGCACATTGGCCAGTGGCAAGGCATTTGACGCGGCGGAACTGCCCCGCAGGGGCCACTTTTCCACAGCCATGTCTGGGGAAAAGCGTAGTCCCTTACCACCCGACTCTTCTCGCGTCCTGCGTTAAATCGTATGCTCTGCGAAATCCCATCAAATCATAGCCGGAATGACCACCGCCTCGGCAAGCCATTCCGCCGCTGCGGTCGCGGCGCGTCCGGCTTTGGTGAGGTAGTAGCGGTAGGTTCCAGTGGCGCGTTTGATCACCCCGAGGTCCAGCAGCCGGCGCAGTTGCCGCGACAGTCTGGTTGGCGACAGCATGCCGAGGTCGGGCAACAACTCGCCCCGGCGGATGCCGGCAATGTTGACCTTCGGGTTCTGCAAGGCGTGCAACAGGGCCTTGTCCACCGGGGCAAAGAAGTTGATCCCTTGGACCGTCTTGCCGTCCACCGCATGCGGCTTGGTCAGCCGCGCAAGCGCCCGGATGCCGGCGGAGAAGTCATCCAGCGCGGACAGGTGGGCGATGTAGCGTCGGTTACAGCCGAGCAGTATCTCACGCAGGTCGATCAGGCTGTAGATCGATTTCTTGACTGGTGCGAGTTCCCGGCTCGCCGGGCCGTGGCGGTGTTCCACCTTGCGGTGGTGCTTGAAGAACGACACATCGTTGGTCGTGGTCTCGATGCGCAGCACGATGCCGTGCTTGTCGTACATCTTGATCGAGCACTTGCCGAAGCGGTGCTTGATGCAGGTACCCTCGATCCGGGTGGAGAACTGCGAGCCGACCTCCTGGGCCAACAATGGCGTGATCTGCCGGCCGAGGAATGTGGCGATCTGCTCGGCCTTCACGCTCAGCACCGACTGGCGGACCAGTTGCTCATAGAGCGGGCCGAGCGTTGTGGTGGACTGGAACGCCAGGTCGGTGGCGTATTCCACCTGCATCAGGCTCCAGTGGTAGGTTTGCCCGAATACCTCCGACACCGGGCAGCACAGCGCGGCGTAGCGATCCAGGGTACGGTGCAATTGATCGGGGGAGAGACTGTCGGCCAGTTGCTGGGCGCGGCCCCAGTCGTCGATCCGCACGAAAGCGTTGTCGGCCATGGTGTAGCCGATGCCCTGCGCGGCCAGCCTGCGCGCCAGCCAGCTATGGCCGTTGCAGTAGAATTGCAGGCGGAACGGCGCCCAGGTCGGCACGCGCAGATAGACCAGCCCGAATTTGGCGTCCTGGAAATAGAAGTAGTAGTGCAGGCATTTGCCGCTGTCCGGCCGGATGTAGGTCTTATGCGTCTGCTTGTCGTGCCAGGGCTTGTAGGCGTCGCAGGCTTCCATGGCCGAGATGACGTGCACCAGGCCGGGATGGTCGCCACGCCGCTCAAGCACGCGCGCCACAACATCTTCCTTGCGGACATGCGGCTTGGCGATGTGCTCGATGCGGACCCCAGCCTCGGCGGCCAGCGACGCCGCACGCTCGCGCACCCGATCGCGCAGCGTCTTGGCGAAGTCCGGGTAGTCGAAGATGCGGATGCCACTGGCATGGAGATACCCGGTCATTCCTGCGGCGTAGCACACTACGGGCAGCGTCCCGGTGATCACCAGCCGGTCGTAGCACGACAGCATCCCGGCAATCCGATCGTCGTAGCGCTCCGTCAGTGACTGGCTCATGCTGCCCCCGCGCGGTAACCGCAGGGAAGGCTACACCAGACCTATTGGTTCCGGCTCCGCCGGCTTAGGAAGAACCGGAGATCTGCCATGAGCCATTCGAGGCCGCCGACAATACTGTCGCGAAGGCAGCTATGTCAGCCTATGTGCCGTCACTGCAACGCACGGAAGGGCAGCCGCCGCCTATCGCGGCGCACGGCGGCCTGTCCTACATGTCATTCGACCAGAACGGCGACGCAGGGACCGCCGTAGCAATCCAGGACGCGCTCACCGAGATCGCCGAAGGCGAGGGCCAGCGCGTAGTCGACATGATCGACAAGGCATTGCCAGGGCCGATCAAGACCAAATGGGGCCTCGCGTTCCGCGACTTCGACGAGTGCGTGGCCTACATCCGCGCCTCGAACAGCCTCAAAGCCCCTGAAGGCGGTGTGACACTGCCGGTGCAGTATACGGTTTGCGAGAGGCAGACCTATTCCGTCGTCCCATCCAACGCCATCTGGCGGGACCCGGTGCGCGCCGACATCGTGGTGACCCTGCGCAAGAACGAGCAGGACAACCGACGGCGGGACCTGTTCTTCCCGCAGGTGCTGCGCGATGCGCGGCGCATCGGCGAGTACCACCCGGGCCTGTCGCCGAGCAGTCCCGAGTGTACGGACCGGCTTGGTCTAGCGCTGGCCCACCTCGAGTCCAAGTGCCCGAACTACTACGATTCGGCCGAGGTGGAACGCGTGTTCTACCCCGAGATCGAGAAGCCTCTTCTCGAGTTCTTTCCGCATGCAACAGACGCGCTGGTCTACAATCACGATGTCTTCGACAAGGAATACGCGGGCGACCGCACGGAAGACCAGGACAACAAGAACCCAGTGGTGAACGCCCGTTACGTCGACCTCGTGCACAACGATCTGAACGACAACAGCGGCCGCGTGCGCTGCCGAGAACTGCTCACCAGGAACCTGCGGAACTTCGGGCGCACGCAAAACTACACGGAGGAGGAGGTCGACGCGAAAATGTCGCGGCGGTTCATGTCGCTCAACCTCGCCAAGCCGATGGAGACGGTCGAGCAGTTCCCCTTCGTGCTGTGCCGCCGCGCAAGATCATCCATGTCGATATGGATGCGTTCTATGCGTCGGTCGAGCAGCGCGACAATCCGGTTCTCCGCGGCCGTCCGGTCGCGGTCGGACATGGTGCCAAGCGGGATGTTGTGGCCGCGGCGAGCTATGATGCCCGTGCATTCGGCGTGCGCTCGGCGATGACTTCGACCACGGCCATGCGGCACAGTGCGGACTGGTCTTCGTGCCGTCACACTTCGAGGTCTATCGCGCCGTCTCGCGCCAGATCCGCGCCGTCTTCGAGCGCTATACGTCGCTGATCGAACCGCTTTCGCTCGATGAAGCCTATCTCGATGTCACGCAGGATTTTCGCGGATTGCAGACCGCGTCCGCCACAGCGAAAGAGATCCGCGCGTGCATTCTCGAGGAGACCGGTCTGACCGCATCCGCCGGCATCTTCTACAACAAGTTCCTCGCCAAGTTGGCGTCCAGCCAGCGAAAGCCGAATGGGCAGTTCGTCATCACCCCGGAGATGGGCCCCGACTTCATCGCGTCGCTGCCGGTTGCCAGGTTTCATGGCGTCGGGCCTGTCACCGCGGCCAGGATGCAGCGGCTCGGCATTCAAACTGGTGCTGATCTGCGAGCGCAGCCGCTGGAATTTCCACAGCAGCCATTTTGGCAAATCGGCCGCCTGGTATCTCGGCATCGCCAACGGCGAAGACGACCGTCCGGTCATTGCTGATCGCCAGCGAAAATCCTCCGGCTCGGAAATCACCTTTGCGCGCGATCTGACCGCGCCTGATCAGATTGAAGCCGGCGTCGCTGCCATGGCCGCCGATTGGACCTGGTGTGAGAAGTCGAGACAATTCGACCGGACCGTGACGGTGAAGGTGAAGTTCGCCGACTTCCGCCAGGTCACCCACAGCCGCAGTTTCCCGACCGCGATCGCGCGCCACGACCTGCTGCACCAGGCAAGCATTGAACTGATGCGCACGCTGCTGCCGACTACCAAAGCTGTCCGGTTGCTCGGCGTCACGGTATCGAACTTCGATCAGGTGCCAGTCAGTGCCGCCGGGGAGCTGCCGCTGTTCGATGCCGCCGAAGCAGTCATGCCGCAATCGACAGATATGCACTGATGGCGCGTCGCGCCGGCAGTGCCGACCTGCCGCTGCACGGTGGCCGCGTGCCGAAATGGCTGGGCGATCGCATGACCCGGCTGGGCGCGGTGATCACCGAAGCGATCATTCTCGAATATGGCCGTGACGAGTTGCTGCGCCGGTTGGCGCATCCGTTCTGGTTCCGGTCGTTCGGTGCGGTGATGGGGATGGACTGGCATTCCTCCGGCATCACCACGAGCGTGATCGGAGCACTGAAGCGCGGGCTGACACAGTTGTCCGCCGAACTCGGCATCCATGTCTGCGGCGGGCGCGGCAATCATTCGCGCCAGGCGCCGCATGAGCTTGTCGCGATCGGTGATCGGACCGGTCTCGATGGCGCGGCCCTCGCCATGGCGAGCGGGCTGGTCGCCAAAGTGGACAGCTCGGCGGTGCAGGACGGTTTCCGATCTGTATCTCCATGGTTTCATCGTCACCAACGACGGACACTGGGTTGTTGTTCAGCATGGCATGAATGGCGAGCGGCGTCAGGCCCGGCGCTATCACTGGCTCTCCGAAGGTCTGCGCAGCTTCGTCGACGAACCGCACGCCGCGATCGATGGTGTCGAGCAGGGCGTGATCGTCAACCTGACCGATCACCGTGCGGACGCTTCGCGACGTCGACAGCTCGACATTCTCGGCGAGCTAGGACTGGACGGGATCGAGCGGCGTCTCGCAAAACTGCAGGGCAGCTCAATGGAAAACCCGAACCCCAAAGCGCAGCCTTTGCTGCCGCATCTCGTCATGCCCCGCGCATCACGATGTCCGGCCGGAGGACATCGTCCCCCGACGACTGCTCGGCAATCTGGCGGCCGCCGTCGCATGCGCACCGCAGGATTTTTCCGAGCTTCTGCTGGTGCCTGGCGTCGGTGCGCGGACGGTCCGCGCCCTGGCCCAGGTCGCCGAAATCGTGCATGGTGCGCCCTACCGCTTCGGCGACCCGGCGCGGTTCTCGGTTGCCCATGGTGGCAAGGGCCGCCATCCATTTCCTGTGCCGCTGAAAGTCTACGATCATGCCATCACCGTGCTGAAGACCGCGGTGCGGCAGGCAAGGCTTGGCCACTATGAGGAACTGGCGGCGATCAGGCGGCTCGACGAACAGGCGCGTCGGCTCGAACTGCATGCAAGTGGACCGTCTGTCGAGGCGCTGCTCGCCGACGAACGCGCACGCTCGCACCACTATGGTGCTCGCAGCGTCTTCGGCGAAGAGCCGCCGCCCCGAGCCCGTGCGCCACAAGTCGACTGACGCTGGTCAGACCGGTGGCGCGATTCCCGATAGGCGAAGTGCTCGAGCGGCCGATGCGACAGATTGTCGAGGTCACGTCCGGAATTGCCGCGACAAAGTGCTTCCTGGTGTTGCCGGAGGGGATTGTTCTCTCGACCTCCCCCTTACCAAGACACGGCCTTAGCATGCGTCCATTGCGTAGCAAATGCGCTACGAGTCGCAATCAGATCCTCCAGATTGGCCCAGGGCGATCCAAGAATGTGTGTCGGAATCCGTCCAGATCCGTGCCGCCTGAAGCTGCAACGTTCGCCATCTGATCGTCGTCTCAGAATAGCGGATGGCGTGGCGCAGCAGGTGCTCTGTGGGGATAACGCTGGCTGATCCGGCCGGCGGTAAGTCCGTGCGCCGGCTCATTTCGCGATTGGTTTCACCCTCGCAAGGCGAGGAGTTGGAAGACCTGCTCACTTGTCCAATCGATACCGGCTCCAGCGGTTAGACCCACAAATGCTTCCGTGTCGTCCACTCGCGCGACGACATTCGCGGCGCGCAACAGGCGATCGTCGGATGGGGTCGCCTCAGCCACGGGTGGATGGGCCGGCCGTACGCCCGATTATAAGGTCGCATTCTCCAACACACTCGGCGGCTTCCCCAAATGTTGCGGCGCTTACGCCGACAACACGCGGAACCGGTAAAAGCGCGCGCAAGAAGCCATGCCGTTCATGTATTACGCGATCGTCAGACCGCCGATCGACTGCCACCGGCCCACCCCGCAGATCAGGCACGCATGATCTGCAACGAGCAAGTCAACAATGGTAGTCGCTGTTAAACATCTGCACAGACAGCAGCTCAACATGACCGGCCGGATTGCTGTGCAGCATCATTCGCAGTATAATGGCATCGAGCACATTGCGGTGGAGACCGACGACTATGTTGGCGCAGTTGCGAAAAAACCGCGCGCGCATCCCGGAAGAGTTGCCGCTGAGCAATGACCGGCACGTCTGCTTCGTGGAGTGTCCTGACGGTGTGCAGATGGAGATAATCGAACAACTTCGGCGCTGACTTTTGCCCAGAGCCAGCGACAGAACACATTGTCGACTGTTGAGCGATGAGGCCCATGATGGTCGCGATGCCCGCCCAGCCAGACGGATTGTTATGCAGCCAAAAGTCATCGCGGCCGCCTCGATCGCTGAGATTTCGCGCCGCACGTCGCGGCGTCGTCATGGCACCGCTCGCCTTGACGGCATGTCAGGCGGCAGTACTCGATCCGCACGGGGTCATCGGTATTGCGGAAAAGACAATACTGGTAGACTCGGTCGCCATCATGCTCGCCATCGTGCTGCCGACGCTCGCCGCGACTGTTGCCTTCGCCTGGTGGTTTCGCGCGGCCAACACCAGGGCCACCTATCTGCCGGATTTCGCCTATTCGGGCCGCCTGGAGCTTATCGTCTGGGCGATTCCCCTGCTCGTCATCATGTTGTTGGGCGGCGTGGCGTGGATTGGAGCGCATGATCTCGATCCCGCGAAGCCGCTGGCACCCGGCACGCCACCGCTTGAGATCCAGGGCGTCTCACTGGATTGGAAGTGGCTGTTCATCTACCCGAACCAGGGTATCGCCAGCGTGAACCAGCTTGTGGTTCCTGCCGGCGTGCCCATCCACTTCTCACTGACGTCGGGAAGCGTCCTGAATGCGTTCTTCATCCCGGGGCTCGGCAGCATGATCTACACAATGAACGGCATGACGACACAGTTGAACCTGCGCGCCGACACGCCAGGCACGTTCTACGGCTTGTCCAGTCATTACAGCGGCGATGGTTTCTCTGACATGCATTTCAACGTCCGCGCACTGCCGCCGGAGCAGTTCACTGCCTGGACCGAGGCCACGCGCAAAGCAGGTCAGACGCTCGATCGCGCGCGCTACACCGTCCTGTCGCAGCAGAGCATAAACGTGGCAGCGTCCAGCTACGGAGCAGTCGATCCCGGGCTGTTCCAGCAGATCGTCACACAGCAACTGCCGCCAGGGCCTGGACCGCAATCCGGGCGACCCGACGCCACTGTATCCCCGCGGACGGATCATTAGCATGCTGGGCAAGCTGACCTGGGCGGCCATTCCATTCGACCAGCCGATCCCACTGTTCGCAGCGGCCCTGGTCGGTGCGGTGATCATCGCGGTACTCGCCTGGGTGACGCTGAAAGGCTGGCTGCCGTATCTCTGGCAGGAGTGGATCACCAGCGTCGACCACAAGCGGATCGGCATCATGTACATGCTGCTCGGCCTGGTCATGCTGCTGCGCGGTTTTACCGATGCGATCATGATGCGGTCGCAACAGGCGTTGGCATTCCACTCGCAGGGCTACCTGCCGCCCGACCACTACGACCAGATCTTCTCAGCCCACGGCACGCTGATGATCTTCTTTGTCGCCATGCCGCTCATGATCGGACTGATGAACTTCGTCATGCCGCTGCAGCTTGGCATCCGCGACGTGGCTTTCCCGACGCTGAACTCGGTCAGTCTCTGGCTCACCGCCAGTGGTGCGCTGCTGGTCAACGTATCGCTGGTCGTCGGCGAATTCGCGCGCACCGGCTGGCTGCCGTATCCGCCGCTGTCCGAGATCACCTATTCGCCGGGTGTCGGCGTCGATTACTATCTCTGGTCGCTGCAGATCTCCGGCGTCGGCACCCTGCTGACCGGCATCAACTTCGTTACGACGGTGCTGAAGATCCATGCCCCCGGCATGACCTATATGCGAATGCCGGTGTTCTGCTGGACGACGCTCGCCTCCAGCCTGCTGATCGTCGCCGCGTTTCCCGTGCTGACGGCGACCTTGGCCATGCTGCTGCTGGATCGTTACCTCGGCTTCCACTTCTTCACCGACACGGGCGGCGGCAACGTGATGATGTTCATGAACCTGATCTGGGTGTGGGGCCATCCGGAGGTCTATATTCTCATTCTGCCGGCGTTCGGTGTGTTCTCGGAGGTGGTCTCGACCTTCTCCGGCAAGCCGCTGTTCGGCTACCGATCGATGGTCATGGCGACCATGGCCATCTGCGTACTCTCCTTTTCGGTGTGGTTGCACCACTTCTTCACCATGGGTGCCGGCGCTGACGTCAACGCGATCTTCGGCATTGCTTCGATGATCATCGCAGTGCCGACGGGCGTGAAGGTGTTCAACTGGCTGTTCACGATGTTCGGCGGACGGATCGTCTATGCGGCGCCGATGTTGTGGTCGACCGGCTTCATGATCACCTTTGTGATCGGCGGCATGACAGGCGTGCTGCTTGCCGTGCCGCCGGCGGACTTCGTGCTGCACAATAGCCTTTTCCTCGTCGCCCACTTCCATAACGTGATCATTGGCGGCGTGGCGTTCGGCGCGTTCGCCGGCTACCAGTTCTGGTTTCCCAAGGCCTTCGGCTTCCGGCTGCACGACGGCCTCGGCAAGGCGGCGTTCTGGTGCTGGTTCATCGGCTTCTACGTCGCCTTCGTGCCGCTCTATGTCCTCGGTCTCATGGGCATGACGCGACGCATGCAGCACTACGATGTGGCTGAATGGCATCCGTGGCTGCTGATTGCGGCTGGCGGTGCGGTGATCATCCTGACCGGAATCATCCTACAGATCGCGCAGCTTGCGGTCAGCATTCGCGCACGCGAGGCGCTGCGCGACGCGACCGGCGATCCGTGGAACGGGCGCTCGCTCGAATGGTCGACATCGTCACCGCCGCCGGCCTTTAACTTTGCGGTGATGCCATACGTCGAGGGCAGGGACGCATATTGGACCATGAAGCAGCGCGCGCGGCAGACCGGAGGGCTCGGTGACGCACCCACCTACGCTGAAATCGAGGTGCCGAGAAACAGCCCGACCGGTTTCGTCAGCGCTTTCTTTGCCACGTTCCTGGGCTTCGCATTGATCTGGCATATCTGGTGGCTCGCGGGGCTCGCCATAGTGGGCGCGTATGCGACGTTCGTTGTCTTCGCGTGGCGGGACCGGGTCGAAGAAGTCATTCCGGCTGACGAGGTCGCGCGCATCGATCGGGCCAGTCGCGCCGCACGCGGCGGATCGCTCGCCCAACCGCAGACAGCGCCATGAGCGGCATCGGGGCGACCGCGGGGAGCGGCGAGCCTTTCGGCATTGGGCACGCCCGGCAGGCGAGCGAGCGCCGCGCAATGGCTGGTCACGCCTACGACGCATTGTTGTCGAAGCGCATCATCGTCGGTTACGGCTTCTGGATTTTCCTGCTCGGCGACATCATCATGTTCTCGGCCTTCTTCGCGACGTACGCGGTGTTGGTTGGAGCAACGGCGGGCGGGCCAAGCGGGCAGGAGCTGTTCAACCTCGATAACACTGCTATCGAGACAGGCTGTCTGCTCCTGTCGAGCTTCACCTGTGGCCTCGCGAGCGTCGGCGCATGGGCGCACCGCGCTTCCTGGTTCTATTGCGCCATGGCGGTGACGTTCGTGCTCGGCGTCGCGTTCATCGGCCTCGAGGCCCATGAATTCGCCGGCCTGGTGGCACGCGGAGCAGGTCCGACACACAGCGCGTTTCTCTCGGCATTCTTTACGCTGGTCGGCTGTCATGGGCTGCACGTGAGCTGTGGTCTGCTGTGGCTGCTGACGATGATGGCGCAGGTGTTCGCCAAGGGGTTCCGGCCCGACATCCTCCGACGGATGCTGTGCTTCAGCCTGTTCTGGCATGCCCTCGATATCATCTGGGTTGCGTTGTTCACGGTGGTGTACCTGATGGGAGTTGCGACATGAGCGGCGTGGAGCAGGAGCGGGAACTGGATCGCGCCGACACCGCACCCGGTTACACGCCGGTTGACGCGGCCGCAGACATCGAGGGGGTTGGCAGCTATCTGATCGGGCTGGCGCTCGCTATTCTGCTCACCGTCGTGTCCTTCTTCATCGCGCGCACCACGCTGGTGTGGGAACCGAGCATTCCCGTCGCCCTCGCTGTGCTGGCGGTAGCTCAGATGGGCGTGCATCTCGTGTTCTTCCTGCACATCACCACTGGCCCTGACAACGTGAACAATGTCATGGCGCTTGCGTTTGGCGTGCTGATTGTTCTGTTGATCATTGCGGGTTCGCTCTGGATCATGGGGCACATGAATCACAACATGATGCCTATGGATCAGATCATGCAGATGCAGCGGTGATTGTGCAGAATGTGCGCCGGGGCTTTGCCCCCGACCTCACCAGAGGGCGCCGCCCTCTGGACACCTGCCAAGGGCGGCTGCCGCGGAGCCCTGAAGCGCGGCGCTTCGCCGCATCACGCAGACCAATTACCAGCACAGTCGCGGTGATCGTGCAGACGAGTTGCCTGCCGTGAAGACACATCCTGATCCGCCATGAACTGCGCTTTCGTGTCGTGTCGGTCTCTGCCATGCTCCGAGCAATGCCACCGACAAGGCGGAGGAACGCATGCGGAAACCGGAACACGAGCGATCCCTTTCGGTTCAGCGTCGCGCACTGCTGCTGGGAAGCGCAGCAAGCGCCTGGCTGCCTGTCTCTCGCGCGCAGGCGCAGGCCACCAGCGTGCTGAACATCGCCACAAGCGGCGATCCGGGACCGCTCGACCCCACGCCGGTCACCTCCGATCTCCTGTCGGAGATCACCCAGCTGTTTTACGAGACGCTGTATATTTTCGGCCCCGACTACGCGATCGCCCCGCTGCTCGCAGCCACATTGCCCGAGATCAGCGAGGACGGCAGGCGTTATGTCATCAGGCTGCGCAGCGGCGTGCCGTTCCACGACGGCAGCACCATGAATGCGGATGATGTGGTCGCCTCGCTGCAGCGATGGGGGCGGTTGTCGCCGCGCGGGCGGACGCCGTGGGCTTTTCTGGACTCGATTTCGGCGAAGGACGCTTCGACTGTCGAGATCGCGCTCAAGCAGCCATATTCGCCGCTGCTCAACCTGTTGGCGTTCCCCAACGGCTCGCCGCAGATCATGCCAAAGCGCATTGCCACGGCACCTGACCCGCTGAAGGATTTTACCGGCACTGGCCCGTTCAGGCTGATCGAGTACAAACCCGACACCTGGGTCCGCGTCGCCAAATTCCCGCAGTACATCTCGCCGCCAGGAACGCCGAACGGGTATGTCGGGCGTCGGGAGGCATTGGTTGACGAGATCCGCTTCCTGCCTTCACCCAATCCGACGACGCGTGCCGACGGTCTGCTGGCCGGCCAGTATCACTGGGCGGATAATCTGACGCCGGAGAGCTATGCCCGCATCCATGGCAATCCGGACGTGGTGCCCGGCGTGCTGACCGCGGCCCTGTGGGTGCTGTTCATCATGAACACAAAGCAGGGCGCGATGAGCAGCGTGCTGCTGCGTCGCGCGGCGCAGGCGGCGATCAACTGCACCGACGCGCTGGGAGCGGCATTCGGCGACAAGTCACTGTGGACCTTGCAAGGGTCGATCTATCCGCAGGGCACCGCGTGGTTCGATGCGGATGCGCCAGGCTACAACCAGGGCAATCCGGACAAGGCCGCAGCACTGCTCAAGCAGGCCGGCTACAACGGCGAACCGATCAGGATCCTGACCAGCGTGCAGTACGACTATCAGTACAAGACCGCGCAGGTGATCGAGTCCAACCTGACCGATGCCGGCTTCAAGATCGATCTGGTGGTCACCGACTGGGCAACGATTCTGCAACGCCGGCAGAAACCGGATCAGTGGGAGGCTTTCGTGACCGGGCATGGCGTGGTGCCGGAACCATCCTCGATCACGGTGTTCAACCCGAGCTATCCGGGCTGGTGGGACACGCCGGACAAGCACGCACTGCTCGATGCCTTCACGACCGAAAGCGACCCGGCGAAGCGGGTGCCGCTGTGGCACAGGCTTCAGGCGCAGTTCTACATCGACGTGCCGACTGTGAAGATTGGCGCCGGCTACACGACCTTCGGCGCCTCAAAACGTATGAGCGGATATTATCCGGGCATCTGGCCGGCGTTCTGGAACACCAGGTTGACCGGCTGAATTTCCGTCGGAGCCGGTGCGGGTGACCGAATATCTGTTGCGCCGACTGGCAGGCATGGTCGTCGTGATGTTCCTGGTCGCGACGATCGTTTTCATGATCGCCCATGTCATCCCAGGTGATCCGGCAGCGGTGATGCTGGGTTCCGCGGCGACCGCCGCCGATATCGCCGCGCTGCGCAGCCGGCTCGGGCTCGATGCGTCACTGCCGGTGCAGTATGTCCAGTTCCTGGAATCCGTCGTCCGGCTGCGGCTGGGCAATTCGATCTTCCTCGGCCGCAGCGTGACGCAGGCGCTTGCCGAACGGGCGCCATTGACGCTGCAACTCACGTTGCTGGCCGCCGGGCTCGCAACGCTGATCGGCGTTCCGATCGGCGTGCTCTCGGCAGTAAAGCGCGGCAGTCTGGTCGATCAGGCTGCTGACGGCAGTCTCCATGGCCGGGGCCAGCCTGCCGAGCTTCTGGATCGGGCTGACCCTGATCGAATACCTTGCCGTGCGGCTGCATGTGCTGCCGGTGGCCGGCTACGGGCCGCCCGACGCGACCGCCCTGCAACGCCTTACCTATCTGATCATGCCGGCGATTGCGCTCGGCATCCCGAATTCGGCGCTGATCATCCGCTTCACCCGCACCAGCATGCTGGATGTGCTGCAGGAGGATTACGTGCGCACTGCGCGCGCCAAGGGCCTCGCACCAGGCGACCGTGATCTTCAAGCATGCGTTCCGCAATGCGCGCACCGCGGTGCTGACAGTGATCGGACTGACTGTCGCAGGGCTGCTCGGCGGCGCCATCGTCACCGAAACGGTGTTCGCCCTGCCCGGGATCGGCAATCTCGTCGTTTCCGCCGTGCTGCGGCGGGACTACCCGGTGATCCAGGGTGCCCTGTTGGTGATCTCCGGCGTCTATGTGCTGATCAATTTTGGCATCGACATTCTCTATGCCGTGCTCGATCCGCGGGTGCGTTACTGAGATGTCGGATATCGCGCTGCAAGCCTCCCTGTACGCGCTCGGCCTCGCCGGCGCTGCTGCTGGTGCGCCGACTGGTGCGGCGGCGGTTGGTGGTGATCAGCCTGTTCATTCTGCTGGTCATGCTGGTGGCCGCGGCGGGTGCACCCTGGCTCACGCCCTATTCGCCGCGCAGGATGGACATCGCGCACCGTCTCGCGGCGCCATCCGTGGCGCATTGGTTCGGCACCGACGAGTTCGGCCGCGACGTTCTGACCCGCTGCATGTACGGCGCGCAGCTTTCGCTGACTGTCGGCTTCCTCGTGGTGATCGTCTCGCTGACCTGCGGCACCCTGCTCGGCGTGGTGTCCGGCTACGTCCGCAGGCTCGACGGGCTGCTGATGCGCGTCACCGACGCGCTGATGGCATTCCCCGATATCCTGCTGGCGATCGCGCTGATGGCCGCACTTGGCGCATCGCTGACCGACGTAGTCATCGCGCTCGGCACTGTCTATACGCCGCGCGTCGCCCGGGTCGCACGCGGTGCGACGCTGGTGCTGCGCGAGTTGCAGTTCATCGA
The DNA here is from genome assembly GCA_963696645.1 of uncultured Alphaproteobacteria bacterium. Taxonomy (GTDB): domain Bacteria; phylum Pseudomonadota; class Alphaproteobacteria; order Acetobacterales; family Acetobacteraceae; genus JAMXLO01. Next base: position 148,511 of record CAVOKY010000006.1, on the reverse strand, counting down.
GGCGGCGGAGGCGCTGGGTGCCACCGGAAGACGGGTGATCGTCGTGCACCTGCTGCCCAATCTGGTCTCGCCGCTGCTGGTGCAGGGCACTTTCGTGTTCGCATTCTCCATCCTTACCGAGGCGGCGTTGTCGTTTCTCGGCGCCGGCGTGCCGCCGACCAGCCCGACCTGGGGGAACATGATCGCCGCGGCACAGGAATACATGCAGAACGCCGCCTGGCTGATCCTGGCGCCCGGCCTCTGCATCGTGCTGACGGTGCTCTCGCTGCAGGTGGTTGGCGACGGTTTGCGCGACGCACTCGATCCCCGACTGCGCCGATTGACATGAGCGTGGGGCCGCCGCTGCTGCTCGAGGTCGAGGACCTGCGGACCTTCTTCCACACCGACGGTGCGGTCGCGCATGCGGTGGACGGTGTCAGCTTCACCGTGCGGGCAGGTGAGACGCTGGCGATCGTGGGCGAATCCGGCAGCGGCAAGTCGGTGACCGCGCTGTCCATCATGCGCCTGGTGCCGACACCGCCTGGAGAGATCGCCGGCGGCGTCGTGCGCTTCCGCGGCCATGACCTGCTGCTGTTAACCGAGCCGGCGATGCGCGCGGTTCGCGGCAACGAGATCGGCATGATCTTCCAGGAACCGATGAGCAGCCTCAATCCGCTGCTGACGGTGGGCGAGCAGATCGCCGAAGTTGTGAGGCTGCATCAGGGCTTCAGGCGGCCGGCGGCGCGTCGCCATGCCGTTGAGATGCTGGCGCGCGTCAACATCCCCGATCCCGCCAGGCGCGCCGTCGAATATCCGCACAGACTGTCCGGCGGCATGCGGCAGCGGGTGATGATCGCGATGGCTCTGGCCTGTCATCCGGCGCTGTTGATCGCGGACGAACCCACGACAGCGCTGGACGTGACGATCCAGGCGCAGATCCTGCAACTGATCCGCACGCTGCAGGCGGAGATGGCCATGAGCGTGCTGTTCATCACCCATAATCTCGGTGTGGTGGCACAGATCGCCGACCGGGTCGCGGTGATGTATGCCGGGCGCATCGTCGAGCAGGGCGAGGTGGCGACCGTGTTTGCGTCGCCACTGCATCCGTATACACGCGCCCTGCTGCGCAGCATCCCTCGCGTTGAGGGCGGCGGCCGTGACCCGGCACGGCGATTGCTGTCGATTCCCGGGCAGGTGCCGAGCGCGGCCGCCTTGCCACCGGGCTGCAGCTATGCGCCGCGCTGCTCGCTCGCGGATGACAGGTGTCGCGGCGAGATGCCGCCGATTGCGGAAGTGCTGCCTGGCCGCGATGTCCGCTGCCATCACTGGGCGGTCTCCCGATGAGCACCGCACTGGTCGAGGCAACCGACCTGACCGTGAGCTTCCCTACCGGCGGCGGACTGCTGCGCCGCGGCAGCACGATGTTGCACGCGGTGCGCAATCTGAGCCTGTCGATCGCCCCAGGCGAGGTGCTGGGACTGGTGGGCGAGTCGGGCAGTGGGAAGACCACTGCAGGGCGGGCCATACTGCGGCTGCTGGAGCCCACCGGCGGAGCGATACGGTTCGAGGGCACCGATATCACGCATCTGGACAAGCCGGCGCTTCGCCCGCTGCGCCGGCGCATGCAGATGATCTTTCAGGATCCCTATTCCAGCCTGAACCCGCGGCTGAAGGTGCGCGACATCATTGCAGAGGCCTTCGTCATCCACGGCATCGGGACCAGGCGGGATCGGCACGAGCGGGCTGTCGACTTGCTGAACCGTGTCGGCCTGCCGGCGGATGCGATGGAGCGCTATCCGCACGAATTCTCCGGCGGGCAGCGCCAGCGCATCGGCATTGCCCGTGCGCTGGCAGTCGAGCCGGTGTTTGTCGTCGCCGACGAACCCGTCTCGGCGCTCGATGTGTCGGTGCAGGCGCAGGTGCTGAACCTGCTGCTGGATCTGCAGCGCTCGTTGGGTCTCGCGATGCTGTTCATCGCGCACGACCTGGCCGTGGTGCAGTACGTGAGTGACCGGGTGGTGGTGATGTATCTCGGCCGGGTAATGGAGGTGGCTCCGGCGGGGGTGATCTATCGCCGGCCACTACATCCCTACACGGTGGCGCTTCTCGAGGCGGTACCGGAGCCCGATCCGAGCGCCCGACGCCCATTGGCCGGGCTGCCTGGCGAGATGCCAAGCCCGTTCGCCCCGCCTTCCGGCTGCGTATTCCGTACACGGTGCCGGTACGCGGAGGCGGCGTGTGCGCGAATCGAACCACCCCTCGTGGAGGTGGCGCCGGGACACAGCAAGGCATGTATCCAGGATGGCATTCTGTGAGACGGTGGCGGCTAATCACAACTGGGCACGGCGGCATGCAGCCGACGATGGCCTCGGCTGGCAAAATTCAATAAAATCTGGGTGCTGTCGATGGTATACCGCGACTCCCCGGGAAGGCGAAAATACCCCTTGCCAAACGGCCGGAACGCGATTCTACCGTCCGCATGATCCGCCGCGGCTTCCTGGACGCCGAATTGCGCAAAGACCTGACCGAGTTGGCTCGGGACGGGTCTGCCGCCCATCGTTTGGCCCGGCGCGCCAATGCGCTGGTGCTGCTGGACGACGGCATGAGCTGCGAAGCCATCGCGAAGGTCCTGTTGCTGGACGACGACACGATCCGCAGCTGGTATCGGCTGTACCAGGAAGACGGGATCGAGGGCCTGGCGAGCTTCGGCTATGAGGGCGGCGCCTGCCGCCTGAACGAAGAGCAGCGGGACAAGCTGAAGGCCTGGATCAGCGATACGCTGCCGCGGACCACGCGCGAGGTGGGCGCCTGGATCGAGAAGGAGTGCGGCATCGAATACCAGGGCCGGTCTGGCCTGATCGCGCTGTTGCACCGCCTTGGCATGGAACATCGCAAACCAAAAACGGTGTCGCGCAAGCTCGATCCAGAGAAGCAGGCTGCATTCATCAAGGCGTATGAGGAGTTGCTGAACCGCCTGGACGCCGATGAAGCAGTGTTGTTCGCCGACGCGGTGCATCCGACGCATGCGGTACGGCCGGTGGGATGCTGGGCGCCGAAGGACACGCCGATCGCGGTGGCGCAGACCAGCGGGCGGCAACGCCTGAACATTCATGGCGCGATCAACCTGGAGACCGGCCACACCCGGATGCTGGAGGTGGAGACCGTCGACGCAGCCAGCACGATCAGGCTGATGATCGCGCTGCTGGCGATGTACCCGCGCAAGCGGGTGATCCACGTATTCCTGGACAACGCCAGGTACCACCACGCGAAGTTGGTGCAGGCCTGGCTGGCGCGGCCGGGTTGCCGGATCAGGCTCCACTTCATCCCGACCTACTGCCCGCATCTCGACCCGATCGAACGACTCTGGGGCTTGATGCACAAGCACATCACCCACAACACGTGTCATGAAACCTTCCGAGACTTCAGCGGCGCGATCCTGACGTTCCTGCGAGAGGAGGTGCCCAGGAACTGGCGCCTCTACTGCGATGAGGTCACCGACAACTTCCGCATCATCTCGCACGAGGATTTTCGGATTCTGGCGTGAGCGGGGTATATTGAACTCTCGACCTACCGTTGGCCGTCCTTCGTCGGCAACGGAAACGCGCCGGTACGGCCGCTGACATTGATGCAGATCATTAATCCAGAGCAGAGACACCGGCCGCGCTATTGGCTAACGCACGGTTGGTAGCGTCGGGCCAGCAAAGGAGCCTGCGCCGGATCGCTGGTTGCCCTCGCGCAGAACAGCCTACGGCAGTGTTTTCCAGGGTACCCGACGGCCGTTAGCAGTCGAAGCCTGACGCCGGGCGAGGTCCTGCCGTCTAAGCGTCATCTGCCGCGCCTGACGTCATGGATAGACACGGCCGCGGAGTCCAAGGGGGAATAATGCAGTCGAATTCTACCGCCGACGACCTTTTGGCGCTGTTCGACAATGCGCCGCTCAATCGTCGTTACTGGACCATCTTCATCCTGATGTCGGCAGTCTTTGTTTTTGATTTCTTCGATTTCCTTGTGGTCGGCTATCTGCTGGCGGCGGTCGCGCAGGAGTGGCACCTGACCTACGGCCAGTCCGCGGTTATCCTGTACAGCGGCGGCGTCGGCGCGATCGTGGGTGCGGTGATGTTCGGCGCCTTTGCCGACGCCTGGGGCCGCAAGCAGCAGATGGTGATCGGCACCTTCGTCTGCGCCATCAGCTCCGGGCTGATCGCATTCATCCCCGAAGGCTCGTGGCTGCTGTTTGCCATTCTGCGATTCTTCGTCGGTGTCGGTCTGACGGCGGCGGTGACGCCGTCGTTGACCATGGTCGTCGAACTCACGCCGACCCGTCACCGTACGAGCGCGACCAGCTTCTATGTCGTGTTTGCATCGGCCGGCGGGTTCCTCGCCCCGGCGGTCTCGGCGGCGATCATGGGTCCCTATGGCTGGCGTCGCGTCGCGCTGTTGGGCTTCGTCGCGCTGATCATCGGGGTCCTGGTATGGATCTTCACGCCGGAATCGGTCCGCTGGCTGACTGCAAAGGGAAGGTTCGCAGAGGCCCGCGCTGGGGTGGCGCGGCACCTCGGTCTGCCGCTTGACCGCGTGCCGCTGCCGACCGTGCCCCCCGCGGCACCCCCGCGCGGCAACCTGCTGGACCTGTTGTCCCAGCCTCGCATGTTCTGGGAGACCATACTGATCTGGGGTGGATCTTCGACCGCAGCCTACGGCGTCTACCTGTGGGGACCGACGATTGTCGCACTGCTGCTGGGCGTGCCGGTGCCGAAGGCAGCGGCGTATTTCGTATTCGTCTCGGCCGCCGGGGTAACCGGCAAGATCGTCGTGACGCTGATCGCCCCCCTGATCGGACGGCGCGTGCTGGGCGTGGTCTGGGGCTTCGGCGGCACCGTCGCGCTGGCACTGGCCGGGTACTACAATTCGGCGTTCGTCGGCGGTGTCCCGCTGATGGTCGTGCTGATGTGCGCATCCACCTTCTGCATCGAGGGCGGCTTTTCCAACCTCGCGCCGTATACCGTCGAAAGCTACGGTGTCAGCCTTGGCGCCCGTTCTTCGGGCCTCGGCCAGACGGCGAACGGCTTCGGCAAGATTATCGGCCCGCTGAGCCTCGCGTTGATCGCCGGCACCAGCCACCTCGTCTCACCGCAGCAGACCGCGGCCGCGGTGCTTCCTGCCTTCCTGTTTCTGGCCTTCGCCATGGCGCTTGTCGGGCTCTCGTTCCTGTTTCTCGGTGTCGAGACGCATGGCAAGGCCATGGTCCTCGATCATGGCACGGCGCACTGAACGGGATCGGCAGCAACGACAAGACCAGCCGATTCGTATCGACACCCAGGAGGACCACGAGCCGCTTCGACAACACGACAAGATGGGAGGAAGTTGATGACGACGATCGCATCGACCGGATCGGGCCTCTCGGATGCCGAGCACAGCGCGCAACTGCGCCGCGCCGTGGTCGCCGGCACAGTCGGCACAATCATCGAGGCCTACGACTTCCTGCTCTATGTCCAGGTCGCGCCGCTGGTTTTCGCGACCCTGTTCTTCCCCGGATCAAATCGCCTGATCGGAACCTTGCAGGCCTTCGGCATCTATGCCGTGGGCTTCGTGTCGCGACCGGTGGGAGCGGCGCTGTTCGGCCATTACGGCGACCGGATCGGCCGCAAGGTGACGCTGATCGCGACCCTGTTGCTGACCGGCCTGTCGACCTTCGCGGTCGGCTTCGTGCCGGGTTACGCCACAATCGGCATCTGGGGGGCCGTCATCCTGACTGTGCTGCGCTTCATCCAGGGTTTGGGCATCGGCGGCGAGTGGGGAGGCGCAACCCTGATCGCGATGGAATGGGCTAAGACCAACAGGCATCGCGGCTTCATCACCTCCTGGCCACAATGGGGAGGCCCGGGTGGACTGTTCTTCGCGAATATGGCGGTGCTGGCAGTGAGCTGGATCGCCGGAGATCAGTTCTACACCTGGGGCTGGCGGGTGCCGTTCTGGCTCAGCATCATCATGGTCGTTGTCGGCATCTATATTCGCCTCGGCATCATGGAGACGCCAGTATTTCGCCGCGTCCTGAATGAGGAGAGGGTTGCACGCGCGCCGGTCATCGAGGTGATCCGGCGCCAGCCAGGGACGATTACGCTGACCGCGTTGTGCCGGATGGCCGAACAAGCCCCGTTCTACGTTTTTGCCGGCTTCATCTTCACCTACGGCGCGACAGTCCTGCACACATCGCGAAATCTGTTGTTGACCGCGCTGCTGATTGCGACCGGCCTGTCAGCGGTGACCACCCCGTTGGCTGGCCACATATCCGACCTGATCGGTCGCAAACGGATGTATCTGATCGGCGCGGTGGCGATGGGTCTCTACGCCTTCGTCTACTTCGCTCTGCTGAACACCGCGATCCCGACGGTGATCTTCATCGCCATCATTCTGTCATTCATTCCGCACGACATGATGTACGGGCCGCAGGCCGCGCTGATCGCGGAATGCTTCAGTCCGCGCCTGCGCTACAGCGGTTCGTCGCTCGGTTACCATCTCGCCTCGGTCGTCGCCGGCGGGCCGGCGCCGATAATCGCGACCGCGCTGCTGGCCGCGACCGGCTCGGGCTACTCGGTCGCGTTGTATATCTTCGCCTGTGCAGTCGTCAGCGTCGTCACGACCGCCATGCTGCCGGATTACACCAATCAGGACATTTCGCAGGAGGCCGCATACGACAGCTTGGCTGATCCGGCCGTGGAGGGCTCGTTGGCGCGCGAATCCGGCGGGTGAGCCGGAGCATCAGGAACGACGGCTGCGCCCATGCGGCGACGGGAGGCGCCTGGCCCCCCTGCACAGTGATTATGACTCCTTGAATGTGCCAGCTTGGTGCAAGCGCGTTCTGCGGTGAACATCTATTTGATCCGTGCCTGGCGTCGTTGCGCTTACACTCCCTGGAGGCGATCGGGGCGACCAGCGTTGTTATACCAGCAGCCTTAAGAACTTAGAACCGCGTGGCACGGAACGGCGCAAGACCGATCGATGACGGCCGGCCGAAAGCGGATCGGCAATCGCCTTTCCGGGATAGGGGCCGCCGGTCATGCCGACATGTCCGTGGTCGAAGGCGTGGAACACGCTACTGCACCGCGATTACATTCCGAGGACCGGCAGAGAATCGGGCATGCTTGGCCGATGACCCATCCACGTTACCGCGTATAGGATTGCGCTAGGCCTGCTGCAACAGGATGCGGGAGCGGCGGCGCATGTCCCGGGCGCGCGCATCGTCGACCCATGCGGCCTGCGTACGATATGCGATCAGGATGCCGTTGCGCGCCAAGTATCCGGCGTCGCGACCGGCGCGACGGATTGACGCAGCCGGGTTGCCGAACCATGCGTCCTGGAGGCCTTACCACGGCGACATGATGGCCATCACGCAACAAGTAACTGGTGGTGGCGATGCCGACGATGCCGTCCGCCACTTCCTGCGCCGGATCATGCTGGCTATTGTCGTGGCATACTGCAGCAGCAAGGCCACTCGACATGATCCCGCCGAAGGACCAGCTCACCATCTGTTTCGCCCATGCCGCGTATCAGATGGGGGCCTGCTTCGACGCGTTGAACACCGGCATCGCCAACTTCGAACTACGCGAGCGTGCGGAATTCGATCGCCGGGTGCATGAGGCCGATGTGATCGTGGTGTCAGGAATGTGGCACAACGGTTTGATCCCATTGGCGACGAGATTGCGCTTCATCCAATCGATCGGCTCCGGCACCGATCAGTTCGACAAGGCGCAACTCGCGGCACGCGGTGTACGGCTGGCGAGTGCCGCGGGCGTGAATGCGCGCGCGGTGTCCGAGCATGCGATCTCGCTGATCCTTGCCATGGCGCGTCGGCTGCCCGAGGCGCGCGACAATCAGGCGAAACGCGTGTGGCGCGGCATGATCGGCGACTTGACGCAGCGCGAGGACGAACTCACCGGCAAGACTCTGCTGATCATCGGCCTGGGACGCATCGGCGGACGGCTGGCGCAACTGGCGAAGGCGTTCGAGATGAACGTGATCGGCTTCCGCCGTGATCCGGCCGGCGGGCGCGGAGCCGCTGACTCGGTACACACGCTGGCGGAGCTGGGCAAGTTCCTGCCGCGGGCGGACTTCGTTGCGCTGACCTGTCCACTGGTGCCGGAGACCAAGGGCGTGATCGACGCAAAGGCACTGGGCTTGATGCAGCGCTCGGCATATCTGATCAACGTGGGGCGCGGCGGCTGCGTGGTGGAGCCGGCGTTGATCGAGGCATTGCGGTCGGGGCGTATTGCCGGCGCCGCGCTGGATTGCACCGATCCGGAACCGCCCGAGGAGTCATCGCCGCTGTGGGCGATGCCGAACGTGTTCATCACACCGCACACCGGCGGCGAGACACGCAAATACGAAGCGAACGTCATCGAGATCCTGATGGAAAACCTGCAACGCATGTGGCGCGGTCAGGCGACGTTGCACAATCAGGTTGTGTGATCGAGATTTGCTCCGAAGCACTCGCGCGCCGAGGCACTGCATGCGACCACCCTGCCATTGCGAGGACAGGAGTTCTTGCCTTGAACCCCATGTGGGACCATTTTGCGGCCCATGATCAGCCAACCCGTGCCCAAGGCCGACATCCTCGCGCGCCGCGACGCTATCGTCGCCGGCCTTACAGCATTGTTGCCGGCGGAGGCGGTCATCGCCGATGACCTGCGTCTGAAGCCATACGAAACCGATGGGCTGCCCGCGTACCGCCAGATACCGCTGGCCGTCGTGCTGCCCGACACCACCGAGCAGGTCGCCGCGATCATGCGCTTCTGCCACCAGACCGGCATACGCGTGGTGCCGCGCGGCGCGGGCACGTCGCTGTCGGGTGGCGCGTTGCCGATGGCTGACGCCGTGGTGATCGGGCTGATGCGGATGAACCGCATCCTCGACATCGACTACGCCGACCGTTGCGCAACCGTGCAGGCCGGCGTGACCAACATCGGCATCACCAATGCTGTGCAGGGAAGGGGGTTCTTCTATGCCCCCGATCCGTCGAGCCAGCTTGCCTGCATGATCGGCGGCAACGTCAGCATGAACTCCGGCGGCGCGCATTGCCTGAAATACGGTGTCACCGCCAACAACCTTCTCGGCCTGAAGATCGTCACCGTGGAGGGCGAGATCCTCGACATCGGCGGCGCGCATTTGGATGCCGCCGGCTACGACTGGCTCGGCCTGCTCACGGGCAGCGAGGGACAGCTTGCCATCGTCACCGAGGTGACGGTGCGCATCCTGCGCGGTCCAGAAGGCGCGCGCGCCATGTTGGCGGCGTTCCGCTCCAACGAGATCGCCGGCGCCTGCGTCGATTCCATCATTTCATCCGGAATCATTCCGGTGGCGTTGGAATTCATGGACAAGCCCGCGATCCACGCCTGCGAGGCGTTCGCCCACGCCGGATATCCGATGGACGCCGAAGCGATGCTGATCATCGAGGTGGAAGGCAGCCCAGCCGAGCAGGACGATCTGCTGGGACGCATTCGGGCGATCTGCGAGAAGCACGATCCAATCAGCCTGAAGGTGTCGCAGTCGGCGGAGGAATCGCTGGCGATCTGGAAAGGCCGCAAGGGCGCGTTCGGTGCGATCGGTCGGATCAGTCCGGACTATATGTGCATGGACGGCGTGATCCCCACATCGCGTCTGCCCGACGTGCTGCGTCGCATCGCCGAGATGTCCGAGGCCTACGGCCTGAAGGTCGCCAACATCTTCCACGCCGGCGACGGCAATTTGCATCCGCTGATCATGTTCGACGCCAATGATCCGGTGAGCTTCCGCAAGGCCGAAAAATTCGGCGCCGACATCCTGAAGCTGTGTGTCGAGGTTGGTGGCTGCCTGACCGGCGAGCACGGTGTTGGCGTGGAGAAGCGCGAGTTGATGCCGGTGCAGTTCACCATGCATGAGTTGGATCAGCAGCGCCGCATCAAGAGCGCGTTCGATCCCGGCTGGTTGTTGAACGCCAACAAGGTGTTTCCGCTGCAGAATGCTCAGCCCGCCGCGGCGGTCGTTGCCCGCTGACGCGCGCGGCGCGGGTCGAGGGCGCGCAGCACCGCCTCTGGTTCCATCGCGATGACCCGTAGCAACGTCGATGCCGGGCCGGAGGGAACTCGCCGGCCCTGCTCGGTACTGCTGGAAGGTGTCGATGTTGAAGCCGAACATGAGCGCGAACTGCGACTGGCTCAGACCGGTCCGCGCCCGCAATGCGCGGATCTCGTCGGGCTTCGGCGGAGGATAGACTGGAACAGCGTTCGCCAATTCCTCATCGGTCCAGGCATCGCCGTCTTCCGTTGCCCATTTTTCGATTTGTTCCTCACCGGGCTGCGGCCTGGCCTCCAGTTCGGCCAGCAACTTATCTCGGTCGCGTGCATACTCAGCCTGGGTATAACGCACGATAGCCATCGCGCTCTCTCCTGCTCGCATCACGCAGACTGATAATTCGGCGTATGTCGCCACGGTCGGTATAAATGCATGCCAGTGTTCTGCCTTCGGCCCGGCCAATGGCTTTCACTCGCTTCTCGCCGTAGTCCCGCCGATTATCGACCTGTTCGATGACGGAACCCCGAAACAATTCGATCGCCAACTCGAATGGCAGGCGTCGCTCCCAACGGTTCCTCTCACTCTTGGCTTGGTCCCATACGAAGTCCATCGGCTCTATAGGTCAAAGACGGACATCCGTCAACGACGGATAGTCAGACCCATGGCGTGGCCGCCGCAAGGGCATTGTGTGACAGAAGGAAGGGCAAGTGCTACCTACCGCGCAGACCCATCATCTTGTCCCTAACCCATTGATTTAGGCTTAATGCTGCGCGATGTCCGCATTCGCTAAGCCGCCACTGGCCAGATGATCGACATCCCGGCTCCAACCGAGGAGGCGGCAATCGCTGCCGCCGTGGTCGAGGCCGCGACGGCGCAGGAACCGCTGTTGATCGCCGGCAATGGCACCAAATCGGGCATGCTGCGCCCGGTGCAGGCGGCGCGCAGCCTGTCCAGCCGCAACCACACCGGCATCACGCTCTATTCGCCCAACGAACTGATCATCTCGGCGCGCGCCGGCACCCCTTTGGCGGAGCTCGAGGCGACAGTGGCGGAACGCGGCCAGCACATCATCGCGGAACCGCCGGACTTCGCGGTGTTGTTCGGCGCGTCGGCGCAGCAGACACTCGGTGGCATCGTCGCCACCAACCTGTCGGGTCCAAGGCGTGTCGCCTGGGGCGCAATGCGCGATCATGTGCTGGGGGTGCGGGCTGTGACCGGTTGGGGTGAAGTGATCCACTCCGGCGGGCGCGTCCTGAAGAACGTCACAGGGCTGGATCTGTGCAAACTGCTCGCCGGCAGCCACGGCACACTGGGCGTGATCACCGAGGTCACGCTGAAGGTGCTGCCCGCGCCGCAAGCGACCGGCTCCGTGCTGCTGCCCAGCCTGGACGCGATGGCTGGCGTGGCGGCACTGTCGGCGGCACTTGGCTCGCCGTACAGCGTCTCGGCTGCCGCTTGGCTGCCCGCCGAGGCGGCCGCGCGGGTTCCGGCGCTCGCCGGCCTTAGACGCTCTGCAACACTCGCGCGCATCGAGGACTTCACAGCGTCGGTGGCCTATCGCACCGCGAAGCTGCGCGACGATCTTGGCTGCGCCGGCGCGGAACTGCTTGACGATGCCACATCGCGTGCGGTGTGGCGGGCGGTGCGCGACCTGCTGCCGTTGCAGGCCGATGCCGCCGATGCGGTCTGGCGGGTTTCCGTGCGTCCCTCCGCCGGACCGATCGTATTTGGGACGCTGGTGGATGCATTCGGTGCGCGCGGCTTCCTCGATTGGGGCGGCGGCCTGCTATGGATCGCCGGACCAGCTACGGCGGCCGCTCATGCGGCGGTGGAGATAGCCGCCAAAGCCGCCGGCGGCACCTGGATGCTGATGCGGGCGGCCGAACCGCTGCGCGCCGCGGTGGACGTGATCCCGCCCGAACCTGAGCAACTGGCACGCATCACGCGGCGCGTGAAGGCGGCGCTCGATCCCCACTGCATCCTCAATCCCGGCCGCATGTATGCCGGCCTGTAGCGGTAAATGTATATTCCTATGCAAATTCCGACCGGCGCCATCATGCCGCTTTTTATCGCAAGCTTTGTCATGCTGGTGTTCCAGTATTACCGCGTCAACCCCGACAGGCGTGTGCTCAACCTGCAGTTCGGCCTGATGACAGGGGCAATCGTGCTGATGATCGCTGCGGTCGTCATGGGGGGTCCGTTCATGTCGCCGATTCTGTTCGTGCTGGGTCTGTTCTGGGTCGGCCTGACGCTCTATCTGTTCCGCCATCTGCCGCCGCCGCGACATTGAGCCATGCAGACCAGTTTTACCGCCGAGGCCCTGCGCGATCCGGATATCGCTGCATCCAACCAGGTACTGCGAAGCTGCGTGCATTGCGGCATGTGCACCGCGACCTGCCCGACTTTTCTGCTGCTAGGCGACGAACTGGATAGCCCACGCGGGCGCATTTACCTGATCAAGGATATGCTCGAGACGAGCCGTCCCGCCACCGCGGCGGTGGTGCGCCATGTCGATCGTTGCCTGTCCTGCCTGGCCTGCATGACGACCTGTCCGTCCGGCGTGAATTACATGCACCTGGTGGATCACGCGCGCAGCTATATCGAGCAGACCTATCGCCGGCCATGGCACGAACGCGCCTTGCGCGCGATGCTGGGTGCGGTACTGCCGCGGCCGGCGCTGTTTCGTATGGCGCTGCTGGCCACGCGCGTTGTGCGGCCGTTGGCTGGGTTGATCCCCGCATCCGGTCGATTGGGCCGGCGCCTGCGGGCCATGCTGGAGCTGGCGCCTGGCCGCGTTCCCGCGCCGAGTACCATCGAGCGGCCGCAGGTCCATCGCGCGCACGGCGGACGGCGTGCGCGCGTCGCGTTGCTGACCGGCTGCGCGCAGCAGGTGCTGGCACCGCAGATCAATGCGGCGACGATCAGTCTGCTGACGCGAAGCGGCGTGGAGGTGGTGGTTGCGCAGGGTGCCGGCTGCTGCGGCGCGCTGACGCACCACATGGGTCAGCACGCCGCGGCAATGCGCAGCGCGCGCGCAAACATCGCGGCGTGGTGCCGCGAAATCGTCGGCGAGGGGCTGGACGCGATTGTCATCAATGCCTCGGGCTGCGGCACCACGGTCAAGGACTATGGCTTCATGTTCCGTTCCGAGCCGGAACCATGGCGGAGTGACGCAGAGAGAGTTGCGGCGCTGGCGTGCGATATCAGCGAGTTCCTCGTGCGCGTCGGTTATACCCCGACGATCGAGCAGCCCGGGCTAACCGTGGCGTATCATTCCGCATGCAGCCTGCAGCACGGCCAGCAGGTCACTGCCCAGCCAAAAGCGCTGTTGCAGCGCGCCGGCTTCACCGTCGTTGAGCCGGCCGAACCCCATATCTGTTGCGGCTCCGCGGGCACCTACAATCTGCTGCAACCGGAGATCGCCGGCCGCCTGCGCGAGCGCAAGTTGGCCAATCTGCGCGCCACGCGGCCGGACCTGATCGCTGCGGGCAACATCGGCTGCATCACGCAGCTCGATCGCGGCGGCATTCCTGTGGTGCACACTGTCGAGCTGCTCGACTGGATGGCTGGCGGTCCCCCACCCGCTGCGCTGGCGCAGGTGCGGCGCCGGATCGCCGGTTGATGCTTGCCTTTGCTCACCGCGGCGCGCCAGCATGCGGCATGCGATACATCCTCCTGCCGATCCTGCTGCTGTTCGCGGTGCCGGCATTTGCGCAAAACGCCGGCGGCCCCGGTGCGGAAAGGCGTGCCGCGCTCGACAAGCTTCTCGGCACACTGAAATCGGCGCCCAGCGCGGAGGCGGCCGCTCCGCTGGAGGAGCAGATCCAGCGGCTCTGGCTGAATGCCGGCACGCCCGCGGTGACGCTGCTGATGAGCCGCGGGCTGCGCGAGTTGAAGGCGAACGCCAACCCGGACGCGATCGAGGACTTCAGCGACGCGATCACGCTCGATCCGAACCTGGCGGAGGCGTACCACCAGCGCGCCATCGCGCGCTTTGCCAGCGGCGACACGGCAGGCGCGATCGCCGACATCGCGGCGGCCCTGCAGCACGAGCCGCGCAACTTCGCTGCACTGGAAACGCTCACTGACATCTCCGAGGCACGCAAGGATTGGAAGGGCGCCTACGAGGCGTGGCAAAAGGTGCTGGAGATCGATCCTAAGACGCCCGGCGGCGGGGAACGTCTGAACGATCTGCGGCGTCACGCGCTGGGCGAGGAGGCGTAGCGGGCAACTCGAGTGCTGGCCCAGAGTTGTCATTGCGAGTTGTCATTGCGATGAGCACAGCGACGCGGCAATCTCCCGCACGTATAGGCTGGCCATTACTGGTAGGGGATTGCCGCGTCGCTGCGCTCCTCGCAATGACAGGTTGAACTGGTCGTGGTGACGAGACGTCGGCTGATCACTCCGCTTGCCACTTCCAGCCCACGACCTCCGGCAAATCCTCGCCGTATTGGTGCGCGTAGCTACGACAGGCAAGCTGCTGGTCGCGCAGCATGTCGCGCGCATGGGCGCCGCGATTGCGCAGACCCGGCACCCGGTCGATCGCATCGATCGCCAGCGTGAACCGATCGATCTGGTTGAGCATCGCCAACTCCAGCGGCGTGTCGATGCTGCCCTTCTCCTTGTAGCCCCGGACATGCAGGTTGTCGTGGTTTGCGCGCCGATAGGTCAGCCGGTGGATCAGCCAGGGATACGCATGGAAATTGAAGATCACTGGCTTGTCGCGGGTGAACAGCGCGTCGAATTCGTAATCCGTCATGCCGTGCGGATGCTCCGTGGCGGGGACCAGGCGAAACAGATCGACAACGTTGACGAAGCGGATCTTCAGCTCGGGAAAATGGTGCCGCAGCAGGCCGGTTGCCGCCAGCGCCTCCATCGTCACCACATCGCCGCAACACGCCATCACCAGATCGGGCTCGCTGTCGGCATCGCTGCTGGCCCAGCGCCAGATGCTGGCGCCCTTGGTGCAGTGGTTGATCGCCGCGTCCATGTCGAGGAACTGCAGATGCGGCTGCTTGTCGGCGACGATCACGTTGACGTAGTTGACGCTGCGCAGGCAGTGATCGGCGACCGACAGCAGGCAGTTCGCGTCGGGCGGCAGATAGATGCGCGTCACGTCAGGGCTCTTGTTGGCCACGACGTCGAGGAAGCCGGGATCCTGATGGGTGAAGCCGTTGTGGTCCTGCCGCCAGACGGTTGACGTGATCAGCAGGTTGAGCGAGCTGATGTCAGCGCGCCAAGCCAGGTCATTGCACTTCTCCAGCCACTTGGCATGCTGGTTCACCATCGAATCGATGATGTGGACGAAGCCTTCGTAGGTCGAGAAGAAGCCATGCCGGCCGGTCAGCAGATAGCCTTCCAGCCAACCCTCCAGCGTGTGCTCGCTCAGCATCTCCATCACCCGGCCATCGGGGGCCAGATGTCCGCCATCCGCGTCCTCGGGGAAATACGCGCCAAGCCAGGTCTTGCCGGTTGCCTCGTAGAGTGCGTCGAGCCGGTTGGAGGTGTTCTCGTCGGGGCTGAGCACGCGGAACGTTGACGGATTGCGCCGCACGATGTCGCGCAGGAATTTTCCCAACTCGTAGGTTGCGCTGATGTCTTCGCTGCCGTGTTCGCCAATTTTCACCGCGTAGTCGCAGAAGTCGGGCATGACGAGAGGACGGCGCAGCAAGCCGCCATTGCCGTGCGCACTCATGCCCATGCGCCGACCGCCCTGCGGCGCCAGCGCGCGGAGCGATGGCCGAACACGACCGGCGTCGTCGAAGAAGTCCTCGGGCTGGTAGCTGCGCAGCCATTGTTCCAACAGCGCGAGGTGTTTGGGGTTCTGGCGGATATCGGCAATCGGAATCTGGTGCGCGCGCCAGAAACCTTCCACGCGATGGCCGTCCACCTCCGCCGGGCAGGTCCAACCCTTCGGACTGCGCAGCACCACCATGGGCCAGATCGGCCGTTCTGCTCTGCCTGTTGCGCGCGCGTCGGCCTGGATGCGGCGGATCTCGGTCACGCAATGCTCCAGCGTCGCCGCCATCGCCTGATGCATGCTGTCGATGTCGGAGCCTTCGACGAAGCACGGCGCGTAGCCGTAGCCGCGCAGCAGCGCTTCCAGCTCATGGTGCGGGATGCGCGCCAGGACGGTCGGATTGTTGATCTTGTAACCATTCAGGTGCAGCACCGGCAACACAGCACCATCGCGCACCGGATCAAGAAACTTGTTGCCATGCCAGGAGGTTGCCAACGGCCCGGTTTCCGCTTCGCCGTCGCCAACCACCACCGCGACGATCAGGTCCGGATTGTCGAACGCGGCACCGTAGGCGTGCGAGACGGAATAGCCGAGTTCGCCGCCTTCGTGGATCGAGCCGGGTGTTTCCGGCGTGCAGTGGCTGCCGATGCCGCCGGGGAACGAGAAGCGGCCGAAGAAGCGGCGCAGGCCATCGGCGTCGTTGGTGATCTCCGGGTAGATCTCGCTGTAGCTGCCTTCCAGATACAGGTTCGACAGCACGCCGGGTGCGCCGTGGCCAGGGCCGGCCAGATACATCATGTCGAGGTCGTATTTGCGGATCAGCCGGTTGAGATGCACGTAGGTCAGGCTGAGACCTGGGTCCGATCCCCAATGGCCCAGCAGCCGGCGCTTCACGTGATCGGGCGTCAGCGGTTCGCGCAGCAGCGGGTTGTCGCGCAGGTAGATCATCGCCGCCGACATGTACAGCGTGGCACGCCAATAGGTGACCGTGGCACGCAGTTCCTCGACCGATAGCGGCGTGCCGGGGATCGTTGCGCGCGCCGGGCCGTAGGCGCTGATCGCGGTCAGGTCTGTCGTGATGCTGTCCATCGCTCGCTGCTCCGGTCATGGCGGCCACAGCACATGACGTGGGTGGCCGAAATATCGCCGGCCATGACAAGTTCGCGACAGCTGCCGCCTGCGGGCCGCCCCTACCTGTCAGTCAGCCGCAATTCGATCCGGCGGTTCTTCGCATAGGCGTCCGGCGTGTCGGCCGGATCCAGCGGCTGGTTGTCGCCGAAGCCCGTCGCGGCCAGATGCTCAGCCGGCACGCCGTCGGCGATCAGCAGCTTCACCACCGTGATCGCGCGCGCCGCCGACAGCTCCCAGTTGGACGCGAACGCACCGCCGGGCTTTGATCGGCTGGCGATCGGTGTGGCCGTCCACGCGCAGGATCCAGTTGATGTCGGGCGGAATCTCCGCGGCGATCTCCTTGATCGTCACCGCCAGCGCGGTGATCTCGCTCTGCCCGGCCTGGCGTCAGATCGGCGCTGCCGAGCGGGAACAGCACCTCGCTCTGGAACACGAAACGATCGCCGACGATCTGGATGCCTGGCCGTTTCGCCAGCACCTCGCGCAGCTTGCCGAAGAATTCGCTGCGATACCGCTGCAGTTCCTCCACCTTGCCGGCCAGCGCCGCGTTCAGCTTCTGACCGAGATTGGCGATCTGCGTGTCCTTGTCGCGTCCCTGCGCCTGCGCCAGGTCGAGCGCCTGCGCGACCGAGGTGAGCTGCGCCTTCAACTCATCCACCTGCTGGTTGAGCAGCGCGATCTGCGCCCTCGCCGAATCGCCGAGCTGCTTCTCGTCGGCAAGCTGCGCCTCGACCGCGGCGCGACGCTGCTGTTCCGTCATCGCGCGGGCCGCCGCGTCCTGCGCCTGCTTCTCCAGCTCGTCGCGCAGCGCGGCGAGCGCGCGGTTCTGCTCCGCCAGCTTGGCGAGATCGGACAGCCGCGCCTGGATGGTCGCCTTGTCGGCCTGCACCGTCTTGTCGAGTTCGGCCATCTGCTGCTGCATGTCGGCCAGCCGCCTCTGTGCATCGGCCAGTTGCTGGTTGGTATCGGCGAGCTGCGTTGCGACCGTGGTGGTCTCCTGCCGCGCGGCATCGGTCTTGCCGGCTGCCGCGCTCAGTTGCTGCTGCAACTGATCCACCCGAGCCGCACCCGATTGCGCCTGCAACGTGGCATCGGCAAGCTGCTGCGCCAGCTTGTCGCGATCGGCGCGCAGCGTGTCGCGGTCCGCGTCGGCGCGCTCCGCCTGCGTCTTCAGCGCGGCAAGCTGCTGCGACAGCGTGTCGCGCGCGGCACTCGTCGCTGCCAGTTCGTGATTGAGCTGCGCGATCGATTGCTGCAGGTCGGCGCTGCGGCCCCTTTTGCAGCGACAGCATGTCGGTGAGCTCGGCGAGCTGGCGGTTCACCTGGTCGAGCTGCTTGTCGCGCCCGGACAGCACGACCGACAGGAATGCCTGCGCCAGCACGAACACCAGCAGCACGAAGATGATGACCATCAGCAGCGTGGACAGCGCGTCCACGTAGCCGGGCCACGCCGACAGCCCGTTTTCGCTGCCGCCACCGCGCCGTCGTGCCGACAGCGCCATGGCTATCGGGGCTCGTCTGCCAGCGCGGCGACCGTGCGGGTCAGGATGCGCAGGTCGTTGCGCAGCTCCGCGGTGGCTCTGCGCGCGGCCCTGCTCGGCATCCGCCAGCAGGCGCTGCAGATACAGCTCGATGTTGCGCAGATGCGCCCGCGCCGCATCGTCGAAGCCCGCGTCGCGCCGCTGCTCGGCCAGCCGCTGCAAGGCCGGCCCGATCGCTGCCTGCGCCTCGGCGATGCGCAGCATCAGCTGCTGGCTGGTGCGCATCGTGTCCGACAGCGTGGCGATGCGCTCGGTCAGCGTCACCACCGCCTGGTTGGCCTGCGCGCGGCTGTCCTCGCCGCGCGACAGGATGCGCTGCAGGTTCTCCATGTTCTCGGCGGTCTGCTCCAGCAGCGCCTGCACATAGACCGGCACCGAGCCTTCGCCTTCGGCCAGCACGCCGGAGGACAGCCGGGTCAGGCCGGCGAGCCATTCCTCCAGTTCGTTGAAGAAACGGTTCTGCGCCTGGCCGGCGGTGAGGTCGAGGAAGCCCAGCACCAGCGCGCCGGCCAGGCCGAACATCGAGGCGGAGAACGCCGTGCCCATGCCGGCGAGCGGCTTCGCCAGGCCGGACTTGAGCTGCTCGAACAGCGCGTTGAGGTCGCCGGAGCCGACCGACATCGAGCCGATCACGTCGGACACCGCGCCGACCGTCTTCAGCAGCCCCCAGAACGTGCCGAGCAGGCCGAGGAAGATCAGCAGCCCGGTCATGTAGCGCGACAGCTCGCGGCTTTCGTCGAGGCGCGAGGCGATGCCGTCGAGCAGGCTGCGCATCGCGGTGGTGGACAGCGTGAAGCGTGCCTTGTCGGCGCGCCCCTGTGTCTCGCGCGCCGCCAGCATGCTGGCCATCGGCGCCAGCAGCTTCGGCGATGGCAGCGAGGCAAGCCGGTGGCGCGCGGTCTGGTAGGTCTCCAGCCAGGTGACCTCGGGCGACAGGCGCAGCACCTGACGCAGGTTCCAGGCGATGCCGAGCAGCAGCACCAGCAGGATCAGGCTGTTGAGCACCGGGTTGTTGCCATAGGCGGTCAGCAGCACCGGCGACAGCAGCCCGGCGACGGCAAGCACCGCCACCAGGAACACCGCCATGCGGACCAGATAGGTGTTGGGCCGGGTCACTATGGCTGGCCCTTGGCGGCGCCCGGAGCCTGTCCCGTAGCACTGACCGCAGTCGATCCGTTGCCGCCCAGCACCGCCAGGTCCACCCGGTCGGGGGTCGCGTCGCCTTCGGGCGCGCCCAGCGCACGAACGTAGATGTGGGTCGAACTGACGCCATCGGCCATCAGCGCGCTGCGGACCGCCAGCGCGCGCGACAGGGAAAGCCGGCGCGCGGTGGAAGGGTCTTCCGGCGTGCCGGCGGCATAGGCCACGACATTGAAGCTGGTGCTGTCGCCGGACGGCGCTGACTGCACGAAGCCGTGGATCGCCGATGCGCTGGCGGGGCTCAGGTCGGTCTCGCCGGAGCCGAACGTTACGCGCAGTCCGCCGCTGGTGGCGGTCGCCGCACTGGCGGCGCTGTCGGAGATCGGCGGCTGCGGCGGCGGAGGCGCCTGGGCGGGCGGCGGCGGCACGATCGGCGCAAGCGCGACGGTCGCCGGCGGACCGGTGGGCAGCGTGGCTGCCGGTGGAGCAGGCGTCGCCGATGCGGGCATGCGTCGGCTTGGGTGTCGCCGCCGCCGTGGTTGGCGCCGCGGTTACGGGCGTGGGCGCGGTTGTTGCCTGCTCGCGTGCCGGCTTGTGCGGTTGGGCGGCAACGACTCGCTTTGCTGCCGGCTTGCGCGGCAGCCGATGCGGTGGCGTCGTCTCGGCTGGCGGTCTGACGCCAGGCAAGGCGTCGAGCGCGTGCAGGTCAACGGTGACCTGCGCCGAGGCGGGGCCGGCTGCCGCAGAGCAGGCCGATGAGCAGAAGGCAGACTTGTCGCATTGGCTCAGGATACCGGGGACGGACGCGGAATTACAGTCATTGCGACCGTCATCATTCGTCCACGTGGTGGCTGCGCGTGACGCCCTCCAGCACCGCTTCGCTCAGTGCCGGATGCAGGTGCGGGTTGGCCGCGACCACGTCGCCGGTATCGCGCGGGTCCTTGCCTGCCGGATCGGTGACGAAGCCGCCCGCCTCGCGCACCAGCAGCAGGCCGGCGGCCATGTCCCAGCGTTTCAGCCCGAGTTCCCAGAAGCCGTCGTAGCGGCCGGCGGCGACCCAGGCGAGGTCGAGCGCCGCCGCGCCGAACCGGCGGATGCCGGCGACCTGCGGCATCAGCTGTCCGAGCGTGCGGGCGAATGCCAGCCGCCGGTGCGCGGCGACCGCGGCGAACGGGATGCCGGTGGCGAACACCGCGTCCTTCAGCTCGCGCCGCGCCGAGACGCGCAGGCGCCGCTCGTTGACGAAGGCGCCGCCGCCCTTTTCCGCCCAGAACATCTCGTCCGACGGCCGGGGCGTAGATCAGCCCGGCGGCCAGCTCGCGAGCCGCCATCCGGCAGGCGGCGTTCCAGCGCCGATGCTGATCGCCCAGTGCGGGATGCCGTGCAGGAAGTTGGTGGTGCCGTCGAGCGGATCGACCACCCAGCGCCAGGCCCAGTTGTCCGAGCCCGAGGCGCCGGACTCCTCCATCAGGAAGGCGTAGCCGGGGCGGGCCTTGTTCAGTTCCTCGCGCAGGGTCTGTTCGGCGCGGATGTCGGCCTGGGAGACGAAGTCGGACGGCCCCTTCACCGAGACCTGCAGCTGCTCGACCTCGTTGAAGTCGCGCAGCAGGCGCTTCGACGCCTTCTGCGCGGCGTTGGCCATCACGGTCAGGTGCGGGGAGAGGCGGAGTGCCATCCGGCAGGCCCCTTCAGCCCTTGGCGCGCTCCACGTAGCTGGCGTCCTCGGTCTTCACGACGATCTGCTCGCCGGCCTCGATGAACGGCGGCACCGAGGTCTTCACGCCGTTGGACAGCTTTGCCGGCTTGTAGGACGAGGAGGCGGTCTGGCCCTTCACCACCGGATCGGCCTCGACCACTTCCAGCACCACGGTGGGCGGCAGGTGGATGCCGACCGGGTCGCCCTCCACCAGGTCGACGCGTCACGCGCATGTTGTCCTGCAGGAACGGCGCCGTGTCGCCCAGCAGGTCGAGCGGGACGTGGGCTTCCTCGTAGCTCTCCGGGTCCATCAGCACGAGGTTGGTGCCGTCGGTGTAGGAGTAGGTGTACTCCTTCTCCTCGGTCATCAGCCGCTCGACGGTGTCGGCGGTGCGCCAGCGCTCGTTGGTCTTGTTGCCCGACTTGAGGTCGCGCATTTCCACCTGGATGAAGGCGCCGCCCTTGCCGGGGGTGATGATCTGCTGCTTCAGCACGGTCCAGCGACGGCCTTCGTGCTCGATCACCTGTCCGGCGCGGATCAGGTTCGCCTGCTGCTTCATTGGAAAAGAGCCTGTGTCGGTTGATTCGGAGGTGCCGGCTTCTAGACCGGGGCGGCGGGAGGGGCAAGCTGGCGCCGGGGTCGCGATTGCCAGTGCGACCGTGCTAAGGTGGCGCCATGAGCGCAGTCCTGCAACGGCCGATGACGTCTGGCGGAGTTCCTCGCGTGGGAGGAGAAGCAGGAGCTGCGCTACGAGTTCGATGGGTTCCAGCCAGTTGCAATGACGGGTGGCAACCTCGGGCACGAGGCCATTTGCTACAGGCTGCGGACGCTCGCTGCATGCTGCGCCTGGAGGGCAAGCCATGGCGTCCCTGGGGACCAACCACCAAGATCGAGGTGCAGGGCCGAATTCGCTATCCGGACGCATACGTGAACTGCACGCCGTTCTCCCCGGGCGACACGATTGTGCCGGAACCGGTGGTGGTATTCGAGGTGCTGAGTCCCGAGGACGTCGCGCACCGATCGGATCGAAAAGCTACGGGAATACCAGGCGACCACGTCGATCCAGCGTTACGTCATCCTCGAGCAGGACAGCATTGCCGCCACGGTCTTCTCCCGGCTCGGCGCGGATTGGATCGCGCATGCCCTCACCGACGGCGATGTGCTGCAGATGCCGGAGATCGGCATCGAACTGACGCTTGCCGAGATCTATGCTGATGTTGAGTTCGCCGGTGCCAGCGAGGATGGGGCTGCTTCGACGTCACCTTAGCGGCACCGCGATCAGGTGATGCTCGGGCCGACAGTCGGGCGTAGGATTCCTCCGTAATCGCGCACCTGGTCGTCCGGCTCCAGGTAAGTCGGGGCCGATCGGCACCTTGCCATGGCCGCCTGGGATATCCAGCACATAGGTCGGCCACGCCAGGCCAGTGACGCGGCCACGGAGTTCTGCCAGCAATCGGCGTCCTTCCTCGATCGGCACATGGAAGCGCGCCGTGCCAGGCGCGGCGTCGAGCTGGTGCAGGTAATAGGGCTTCACCCGCTCCGCCAACATGGCGCGGAACAATGCTTCCAGCGCCTCGGCGCTGTCGTTGACGCCACGCAGCAGCACCGACTGGCCAAGTACCGGAATCGCCTGAGCCTGGATGCGGCGGATCGCGGCGCGCGCCTCGGCGGTGAATTCGCGCGCGTGGTTGGCGTGCAGCACCAGCCACATCGCCTTGTCGGTGGCAAGCGCGGTAGCCAAGGCATCCGTGATCATCGACGGATCGGCGGTCGGTACCCGCGTGTGGATGCGCAGGAGTTCGATGTGCGGGATCGCTGAAATTGCGCCCACGATGGCCGCAAGTCGGCGCGGCGAGAGCATCAGCGGATCGCCACCGGTGAGGATGACTTCGCGGATCGCCGGGCGATCGGCGAACCAGGCGTATGCCGCTTGCAGTTCGGCCTCGGTCAGCAGACCGCCGTCCGGACCGACATGCTCGCGGCGGAAACAGAAGCGACAGTATACCGGGCAGATCAGCAGCGGCTTGAGCAACGCGCGGTCGGGGTAGCGATGCACCACACCCTTGATCGGCGACAGCGCGTCATCGGCGATCGGATCGGCGGCTTCGTGCGGTGCGGTGATAAGTTCGCGGGCATCGGGAACGAACTGCCGGCCGATCGGATCGTCAGGCCGCTCGATCAGCGCGCGCATCGCCGGAGAGATCGCGACGGCATAGCGCCGTTCCACCGCGGCCACCTTACAGCGTGCGTTTGGCGCGACCAGACCCGCGGTAATCAGCGCATCGGTATCGCGCAGCGCCTGTCGATCGGCCCTGGAGAAGGCAGTCATGGCGGCAGGAGATAACCCCTGCCGCCATGTTCAGCTAGTAGTAGGTGTGGAATCCGCCGAGCAGCAGGAACAGGACCAGGATCAGCACGATCAGGCCCAGCCCGCCGCCATAATAGCCGCCGCCGTAATAGCCGGAGCGGTAGCCGTAGTAACCGCCGCCGCCGAACAGGAGAAAGATAACGAGAATGAGAAGTAACAGGCCCATGTCATCCCCCTTCGAGGGTTACAGGTGCCCAGGTTGGCGCCAACCGCGGTCTCAACATGGTTCGAATGTGGCCATGCCGCGGCGAGGCCCTACCGAACAGTCACGTTCGCGCCATGGCTCGCCCTAGCTGGCATCCGGGTAGTCTGGCCGACCGTCTGCCGTTCCTGCGGCGTCGGGTGCTGCTGACCCAGGCGACCCGCGCCTTCTTCACCGCACGTGGCTATACAGAAGTTGAAACGCCCTGTGCGGTGGCAGCGCCCGGCGAGGAAGTCCATCTGCGCACCTTCCGTACCGTGCGCGAGCGGACCGACGGAAGCAGTGAACCGCTCTGGCTCCACACCAGTCCCGAGTTCGCCATGAAAAAGCTGCTGGTCGCTGGCGCCGGTCCGATTTTCCAGTTGGCCCGGGTGTGGCGGAATGGCGAGGGCAGCGACCTGCATGCGCCGGAGTTCACCATGCTGGAATGGTACCGACCGGGTGCCGACATGACTTCACTGATCGATGAGACCGTCGCGTATCTGCGCGCAGTCCTGCCGCCGGTCGTGGCATGCCGCGGCATCGCCACCGATCTAGCACGCATCGAACGGATCACTGTGGCCGAAGCCTTCACGCGTTGCGTCGGCGCCGATGTGCTGGCCACCGCCGGTGACGCATCGTCGCTGGCCGCCGCCGCCGGGACACGGCTGCGTGATGGCGAAACATGGGAAGACCTGTTCTTCCGCCTGTTGTTGGAGCGCATCGAGCCTCGCATTGGGCGGACATATCCGAGCTTTCTCACGCATTGGCCTGCGGCCCAGGCCGCCCTGGCGCGCCGCGATCCAGCCGACCCGCGCGTGGCGGAACGGTTCGAGCTGTTCGTCTGCGGCATCGAGTTGGCCAACGCCTTTGTCGAGCTGACCGATGCGGCGGAACAGCGTGCGCGTTTCGAGGCTGACCGAGTTTGGCGCCACGCGTTGTCCGGTGGTCCTGACTGGCCGCTCGACGAAGACTTCCTTGCTGCACTGGCCTTCGGCATGCCGCCATCGGGCGGCATTGCTCTCGGCTTCGACCGGTTGGCGATGATCGCCGCTGGTGCCGACCACATCGATCAGGTGCTATGGCTGCCTTCCATCGGTCAGCCGTCAGTGGTCAACGGTCAGAATGACACCAGATAAGCGCGGCCACCGCACGGGAGTACGCTGATGCGACGCGCCGTTGTGCTGTTGTTGGCTGGTCTGCTGGTCGGCTGTGTCAACCAGTTGGCTGCGCGTGAGGCACGGCTGAACCAGTTCATCGGTCAGCCTGATTCCGTGCTGGTTCAGCAGATGGGAGTTCCAGCCAGGACCTACGAAACCGACGGCGTAAGGTACCTGGCCTATGTCGAGCATCGCGTGGACGTCATCCCCGGCATTCCGACGTACAGCCCGTTCTTCCCAGGGTGGTATGGTGCCGGCTTCCCGCCGCAGGTCGTCGATCTGCGTTGCGAGACGACGTTTCAGGTGGTCGGTGGGACGGTGAAGACGTTCACCCTGCATGGCAACGCGTGCGGGTGAGCCGGCGGGTGCCTGCTGCAGCGGGCGATTCGGGCGCTCGGCGTCCGAGCAGCCCGTCACGCTGCGTCATCGGCGTCAGGACCTGACGAGACGGCAGCAGCATCCGCGCCACGCTTGTGCTGCGCGGCCGCTCGGCTATGCCATAGGCGCAATGCCATGTGCGAGGAAACCCCAATGCGGCTGCGCCATGGAATAGCGACCCTGCTCCTGGTCACCGCAGCAGCGCCTCTCGCGCGCGCCGATGACGTGACGGACCAGATCGTCCAGGCGCTGAAGGCGTATCAGAACCATGACACGACGACCGCCATCGCCGCACTCGACGCGGCGGGGAACCTGTTGCGCCAGGCGCGTGCCGATGCGCTGAAACAACCTGCTGCCGCCAACGCCGCAGGGCTGGACGGCCGACGATGCCGAAACCAGCGCGGTGAGCGCGGCGATGCTCGGCGGCGGCATCACCGCCAGCCGCGTCTACCATGACGTCGGCCAGCGAGTGGAAGTGTCGATAATGGCTGACTCGCCGATGCTGCAGGGCATGGCGGCCCTGCTCAGCAGTGCGTTCGCCGCGGCCGGCGGCATGACGACGGTGGTGATCGACGGACGGCGCATGTCGTACACCGACAACGACAACACCTACATGACGCTGGTCGCCGACAAGATGATCGTCAAGGTGGAGGGCGGCAAGGACACGCCGGATCCGACGCTACGGAGCTTTATCGGCGCGATCGACTTCGCCGCACTTGAAAAGCTGGCGCACTGAAGGCGGCCTTCATCGCAGCAGCGCATCCAGTTGTGCCGCGGCCCTGGCCCAGGTGAAGTGACGCTGCACCGTCTCGCGTGCTGACCGGCCGAGGCGACGGCGGTCGTCTATGTCGTTGAACAGCCGGACGACGGCGGCGGCCAGCGCATCGGCGTTGTCACACACCAGTGGCGCATGGTCGGGCGGCACGATCAGGCCGTTGGTCGCCAGCGTTGTCAGCACCACCGGGCGCGCGCAGGCCCACGCCTCCAGCACCTTGTTCTTGACGCCGACACCCGAACGCATCGGCGCGATCGATACCCACGACCGGCTGATTACCGCGGCCATGTCAGGGACATTCGCCGCAATTTCGATGCCGGGCTGCGTGGCGAGGGCGCGGATTTCGGCGCTCGGGTTGCGGCCGGCGATGACGAAGCGCGCGGTTGGCGCGGCGGCGAGGATGTGCGGCCAGATCACGCCAACGGAGAAGCGAACCGCCTCGATGTTTGGCTGGTAGTCCAGTGCGCCGGTGAAGCTGAGGGTCGGCACGGGGGCTTCGGCGGCGAGGGTCTCGGCAGGCGGCGCTTCCACGCCATTCGGCACGACGTGGACGGTGTCGCGGCCGCCGATCCGGCGCAGCCAGCGCGCGTCTGCCTCGCCGACGCACACGGTCGCGGCGTACGTGCGGACGGTACGGCGCGCGTAGCGCGTCGCGACGGCAAGCTCGCGCAGGGCACGGTAGCGCTGGCGCAGGTCGCGGTAGGACAGGAAGCCGCGCCAGAATTCCAGCGGATTGCAGTCGATCACGTCTGCGACGGCGCGCGGCAGGTCGGGGCGGTCGAACCACAGCGCCTCGGCGCCGGCCCAGAGTAGGGCACGGTCTGGAAGGTTTTCGCGCAGTGCCCGATCCACGGTGGCGCGCAGGCTGGTCTGGTCGAAGCGCCATGGGTAGGTGACGCCGTTGGACGGCAGGTCGAGCGGGATGTGGCGGGCAATGGTGGGAGGGACCCTATCGGACGGCGGCGCGATCAGGGTGATCGACCAGCGTGGGGCGAGCTGTTCAAGCAGGTGCGAGACGCGGAGCGAGTAGCCGTTCAGCGCCGGCCAGGGCGGCAGCGTGCTGATGGCGAGCAGGGAGGGCAGGGGTGTTGCAGCGGTTTCGCCGTGCGTCGGCATGTCTGGATGCACCTGGTTGGGGGGCTTGGTGCGTTGGCGTAGAGTGGCGGCGAGGCCCTGTGTGGGACCCTGGGTCAGGCTGGGCTCGTCTCGTGGACTGGACCGATTAGACCGGCGCATGAAGCAGATTTGCGCATTTGAGGCCAAGACCCGGCAGCGCCAAATGCTGGACCTGGTGGAAGCCGGCGAGGAGGTGGTCATTGCACGGCACGGCAAGCCGGTCGCGAAGCCTGTGCCCACCCGGGCGGACCATGACCGGCAGAGGCCCGTTGTATCGCGGATCGGCTGCTCGAGGCCGGTCCTCGTCAGCGACAACGGCGGTGCTCGATCAGGTCATGCAGGATGGCGCCACCGCGCCTTCGCTGTGGCCGCTCGAGGTTCTCAATTGCCGAAAACCACAGCGTTGCCGATCAGCCGCAAGTGATGCCGCTTATGGACCCAGGCGAAAGACGCGTGATATTGACGGACTTTGGTAGCCGCCAAGGCCAAGCCCGGAGTGGCGATCGTTCGGGTGACAAACAGCACTTTATGCCGCCCTGACTTCATCCACGAAAGCAGCCACATGGCCGTTTAGCGTCTCCGCCTGCTTTGCCAGTTCCCCCGCGGCGCCCAGCAGCTCGCCCGCAGCCGATCCAGTCGCACTGACAGTCTGCATCACGCCAGCAATATTCCCCGAGACCTCTGTCGTGCCGGTGGCTGCTTGCTGGACGTTGCGGGCGATTTCTTGCGTTGCCGCGCCTTGTTCTTCGACAGCGGAAGCGATCGTTGTGGTGATCTCGTTGATTTGGCCGATGGTTGACCCGATCGACTGGATGGCCGCTACAGTATCACGGGTGACATTTTGCATGGCAGCGATGTGCGCGCTGATCTCTTCGGTGGCCTTGGCCGTCTGGTTGGCCAGACTTTTCACCTCGGATGCAACTACTGCAAACCCCTTGCCTGCATCGCCAGCGCGAGCCGCCTCTATCGTGGCATTGAGGGCAAGCAGATTGGTCTGGCTCGCGATCTCGTGAATCATGCCCGTTACCGCATTGATCTTCTGCGCCGCTTCAGCCAATCCGTTGACCAGGACGTTGGTACGCTCTGACTCGTTCACCGCCTTGGCTGCGACTGCGGCCGACGTTGCAACCTGCCGGCTGATCTCAGCGACGGAACTCGACAGTTCCTCCGTTGCACCAGCGACTGACTGAACGTTTGCCGAAGCCTGTTCGGACGCAGCAGCAACTGCCGTTACCTGCCGGGAGGTCTGTTCGGCGGTGGCGTTCAACGACGAAGCCGTTGCCTCCATTTCTGTGGCGGCCGATGAGACGACATTGACGATTGCGCCGACCTTCGCCTCGAAATCGTTGGCAAGCCGGGCCATCGTGCTCTTCTTTTCCTCACGCGCTGCTACAAGATCGCTGATATCCCGGCGAAAGCTGATGACCAAAGATTCTCCGTTGATCACCGCTGGAAGCAGGGTCACCTGCGTTGGGCACGTAGAGCCATCTGACCGTCGAATTAACCACTCTACGCGAGCGAACCCCTCCCTCGCGGCGATTGCCAGGTTCTCCCGCGCATAGTCAGATGATGGTTGGCCGTTAGGCTGGAACTCTGGCGCCAAGTCACTCGTCTGAAGTGCCAGAATGTCCGCCTTGTTCTTGTAGCCATGCTGTCGAACGGCCGATTCGTTGCAGGCGACGATGGTGGTGTTCTTTAGAACCACGATGGCATCCGGATTCTTCTCGAATGCGGCGCGATAAAGTTGGTCTTCAGAGCCAAGGGTGTGCTGCTTTGAGAATAGACGCATGAAAGGGTCTCCGCCCGCGTTAACGCAGATTGCCAACGCACAATAAATAAAATGCTAACCCATCCATGCCGTGTGGCGGCGATCATTCAGCAATTCTTTCGCAAGCCCCGGCCCGGCCACCCACGAGGGCCTGTTCAGGTACCCTACCCCAGCCGTCCGTGGCAGTGCTTGTACTTCTTCCCCGATCCGCACGGACAGGGCGCATTGCGCGACGCATTCCGCCACGTCGCGGGATCGTTCGGATCGACCGCATCGGACCGCAGCGATTGCGACGCCGCCACCGCCATCGGCGCCGCCCCGGTCGCGGAGACCGGCGCACCGGCACCCTCCAGCGCCATCTCCGGCTCGCCTGCGAAGGCCGACATCGGCTGCGGATGCAGTTCCAGAAACTGCGTCGGCGGGGGCGGACGCACTGGCTCCGGCGCCAGTTCCACCCGAGCCAGCATGCTGGTCACCCGTTCCTTCAGCTCATCCAGCATGGCGTTGAACAGCGCGAACGCCTCGCTCTTGTATTCGTTCAGCGGATCGCGCTGACCGTATGCCCGCAGCCCGATGCCCTGTCGCAAGTGGTCGAGCGCGTACAGGTGTTCCTTCCACACCGCATCCATCGTCTGGATCAGCAACGACTTTTCTATGAAGCGCATCAACTCGGGGCCCATGTTGGCCGCCTTCGCCGCCATCATCGCATCCGCCGCATGCTGGACCCGCTCCTGCAGGTGGCTCTCGTCGATGCCTTCCTCGCGCCCCCATTCCTCGATCGGCAGATCGACGTTCAACACCCGCCGCACATCGTCTGCCAGGTCCTTCAGTTCCCACTGCTCGGAGAAAGCCTTCTCCGGCACACGTCGCAGCACCATCGCTTCGAGGATCTCGGCGCGCATCTCGGCAACCGTCTCCGACACGTCTGTCGCCTTCATGAACTCCTTGCGCTGCGCGTAGACCTCCTTGCGCTGCGCGTTCATCACGTCGTCGTATTTCAGCACGTTCTTGCGGGTGTCGAAGTTGCGCGCCTCGACCTTTTTCTGCGCCTTCTCCAGTGCCTTGTTGATCCAGGGATGGACGATTGCCTCACCGTCCTTCAGGCCGAGCTTCTGCAGCATTCCGCCCATCCGCTCGGAGCCGAAGATGCGCATCAGGTCGTCTTCCAATGACAGGAAGAAGCGCGACCGCCCCGGATCGCCCTGCCGCCCAGATCGGCCGCGCAACTGATTGTCGATGCGCCGGCTCTCGTGGCGTTCCGTGCCGATCACGAACAGGCCGCCCGCCTGCTTGACCGTCTCATGCGCCGCGGCGATCTCATCGCGGATTTCCGCCTCGCGCGCGGCGCGCAGGCCGGGGTCGTCGATCCCCGCTAACTCCTTCTTTAGCCGCATCTCCAGGTTGCCGCCGAGTTTGATGTCGGTGCCGCGGCCGGCCATGTTGGTGGCGATGGTGATCGCACCCGGTGCGCCCGCCTGCGCGACGATCTCCGCCTCCTGCTCGTGGAAGCGTGCGTTCAGCACCGCGTGCGGTACCTTCTTCTTGTGCAGCAGTTCGCTGATGGTCTCGCTCTTCTCGATCGAGGTGGTGCCGACCAGAACCGGCTGGCCTGCCTTGCGCGCCTCCTCAATCAGCGTCGCCACTGCCTCGTATTTCTCATCGGCCGAACGGTAAACCTCGTCGTCCTCGTCCTTGCGCACGCAAGGCACGTTGGTGGGAATCTCCACCACGTCCAGCTTGTATATTTCCGCGAGTTCGTCGGCCTCTGTCATCGCTGTGCCGGTCATGCCGCCGAGTTTCGGGTATAGCCGAAAATAATTCTGGAAGGTGATCGAGGCCAGCGTCTGGTTCTCCGCCTGCACTTCGACGTGTTCCTTGGCTTCCAGCGCCTGGTGCAGTCCGTCGGAGTAACGGCGGCCTTCCATCATGCGGCCGGTGAATTCGTCGATGATCACCACCTTGCCCTGGCGTACGATGTAATCGACGTCGCGGGTGAACAGCGTATGCGCGCGCAGCGACTGCTGCACGTGGTGCACCACGGAGACGTTGAATATGTCGTAGAGGTTGCCCTCGGTGATGATGCCAGCTTCGCGCAGCATGTCCTCGACATGTTCGGAGCCAGGCTCGGTCAGCGCCACGGTGCGGAACTTTTCGTCCTTCTCGTAGGTGCTTTCGTCCTTCACCAGCTCCTTCACCACCTCGTCGACGCGGCGATACAGATCGGAACTGTCCTCCGCCGGACCCGAAATGATCAGCGGCGTGCGCGCCTCGTCGATCAGGATGCTGTCCACCTCGTCGACGATGCCGAAGCAGAAGTCGCGCTGGACCATGTCTTCCAGCCGGTACTTCATGTTGTCGCGCAGGTAGTCGAAGCCGAATTCGTTGTTGGTGCCGTAGGTGATGTCGGCGGCGTACTGCGCGCGGCGCTGGTCATCGTCCAGCCCATGCACGATGACGCCGACGCTCATGCCGAGGAAGCCGTAGATCTGGCCCATCCATTCGGCATCGCGGCGCGCCAGGTAGTCGTTCACCGTGACGACGTGCACGCCCTTGCCGGCCAAAGCATTCAGATAAACCGGCAGGGTTGAGACCAGGGTCTTGCCTTCGCCGGTCTTCATTTCCGAGACCTTGCCGTCGTGCAGCACCATGCCGCCGACCAGCTGCACGTCGAAGTGCCGCTGGCCGAGGGTGCGCTTACCGGCCTCGCGGACCACGGCGAAGGCCTCCGGCAGGATCTCGTCGAGCGTGGCGCCGTCGGCCAGCCGTTCGCGGAATTCGGCGGTCTTGGCGCGCAACGCCTCGTCCGACAGCGCCTCCATTGCCGGTTCGAGCGCGTTGATCTGCGGCACGCGGCGTTGATAGGCCTTGAGCGAACGATCGTTGGAAGTGCCGAAAACGGCGCGGGCAATGGCAGCGAACATGAGACCTTCTCGGATGGCCGGCGCCGGGCCGGAGCGATCAGTTCAGATAGGACCCGCGACCGCCCGGGTCAACGACAGGACGCCAATCAAGGCGCTGGCAGGAAGAACAGTGCCCGGCAGCGCCCTGGGACCAGGATCTTCGCCTCCTCCGACTCGGAGTGCGCGGTGTAGCAGGGGCGGCAACCGCTTTCCCATCATTTGACGGAGTGACCCTTGGAACAGCCAGCCGCCGCGACACTCCGCAGCACCAAGCCGCCGCGTCGATCCCGCGCCGGGCGCGTGATCGAGCGTGCGCCACCGATGCAGGGCTGGCGTTCCAGTGACGAGGAAGAGATCGAGCGGCGGCGCTGGCGTGGCCGAACCGAGGTCGTCGGCGCCGAACCGATCGACCAGGCCGATCGATTTTTTGGCACGTTCCGGGTGCGGTCCGCTTCAGGCGGCAGCTATGACGTGGAGATACGATCGCTTGATAAGCCGCTGAATTCCTGTGATTGTGCCGATCATCGGGTCAACGGCCTGGGGACCTGCAAACATGTCGAGGGTGTGCTGGCCCAACTGCGCCGGCGCGGTGTGCGGGCGTTCGCGGCGGCGACGCGGGCTGGCAGTTCTCGGGTGGAACTGTTCCTGGCGCGCAGTGGCGAAGCGGTGCCGCGGATCATGTGGCCGGCAGACGCCTCTGTGGGTGCGGCCGTGCGGACTGCCCTCTCACCGTACCTGACTGCCGATGGTGCGCTATCGGATGCGACGCCGGCAGCGCTCGAAACGGTGATACAGACCATCGAAGCCGGCGACCCCATCCTGCGACGGCACGTCAGGGTCTCGCACCAGTTGGCGCCCTGGATTGCGGAAGCAAAGCGGCGGGCGGCGCGCATCGCAAACCGCGAACAATTCCTGGCCGATGTTGAGGCCGGGCGAGCAGACCTTCGACGTGCTGCGCCATAAGCTGTTGCCGTACCAGCGCGAAGGTATGCTGCATCTGGCCTTCGGCGAGCGCGCCCTGTTGGCCGACGACATGGGTCTCGGCAAGACCATCCAGGCCATCGCGGCATGCGAACTGCTGCGCCGGCTGCGTGGCATCGGGCGCGTGCTGGTGGTGTGCCCAGCGTCGCTGAAGGGTGAATGGCAGGAGCAGATCGCCCGGTTCAGCGAAGCTCCGACGCGGCTGATCAATGGCAGCCGGGCCGCCCGCCTGCACCAATACGCCCAGCCTGCATTCTTCACGGTGGTGAACTACGAGCAGGTCGTGATCGATGCCGGTGAGATCAATCGCCTGGTCAAGCCGGACGTCGTCATCCTCGACGAGGCGCAGCGGATCAAGAACTGGCACACCAAGACCGCGCGCGTGGTGAAGTCGCTGGCGGCGCCGTATGCGTTCGTGCTGACCGGCACGCCGATCGAGAACCGCATCGACGAGATCTATTCCATCGTGCAGTTCCTCGATCCGGGGCTGCTGGGTCCGCTGTTCCGCTTCAATCGCGATTTCTATGAGCTCGACGAGCGCGGACGGCCGACCGGCTACCAGAACCTCGATGTGCTGATGCGGAAGTTGCAGCCGATCCTGCTGCGCCGGCGCAAGAGCGACGTGGAGACCGAGCTGCCGGGCCGCACGGTCACCAACTATCTGGTCGGCATGGCCGAGGAGCAGCGGGCGCGCTACGAGGATTACCGGGGACAAGCGGCGCGCATCGCGGCGATCGCGAAACGGCGCCCGCTGACGCAGAAGGAATTCGAGCGGCTGCAACTGTTCCTCGCCTGCATGCGGATGCTGTGCGACACGCCGTACATCCTCGACGCCAACTGCCGGCTCAGCCCGAAGCTGGAGGAACTGGAGCGGATCCTGGCGGAACTGCTGGCCGACCCCGACCGCAAGATCATCATATTCTCGGAATGGGAGCGCATGCTGACGCTGGTGCGCGAACTGGCGTCCGAGATGGGGCTCGAGTTCGCCTGGCACACCGGCTCGGTGCCGCAGGAGCGGCGGCGCGCGGAGATCGCGCGGTTCAAGCAGGATCCCGATTGCCGGCTGTTCCTGTCGACCGACAGCGGCAGCGTCGGGCTCAATCTGCAGGCGGCGAGTGCGGTCATCAATCTCGACCTGCCGTGGAATCCGGCCAAGCTGGAACAGCGCATCGCGCGGGCGTGGCGGAAGAACCAGTTCCGCACGGTGGATGTGATCAACCTGGTGACCGAGGACAGCATCGAGCACAACATGCTGCATCTGCTGGCGCAGAAGCAGGCGCTGGCCGATGGCGTGCTGGACGGCACCGGCGACCTGACCACGCTGAAGATGCCGTCCGGGCGCGCGGCGTTCCTCGATCGCATGGCGATGCTGATGGACCCCGCCGGTGGAGGCCGCGCCGGAGGTTGCGACGCCGCCGCCTGACCGTCAGCCTGCGCGACGATCTGCTGGCGCGGCATGGCGACGCGCTGTTGCTGTTGCAGGCGCGCAAGGCGGCGGACGGGCAGGAGGTACTGCTGGTCGTGCTGGATGGCGACGCGGCCGCGGTCGGTGCCGAGCGCGAGCGGCTGGCGGATTCGGCGGAAACGGGCGCGCCGCGGATCGAGGTGCTCGATCGCGCGACCTACGAGGCGATCGAGCGCCTGACAGGTGCCGGGCTGCTGCATGCGACAGCCGAAGGCCAGACTGAGTTGGTGCGGTCGCCGCGGCTGGCGGATCCCGCCGAGGCAGTGCGACGCCAGCGCCTGGCGCAGTGCACCGAGTGGCTGGCCGCGCGGAACGCAAGCTGCGCATGGCGATGCTGTTGGCGCAGGGCGGTTTTGCCGAGGAGGCGATGCCGGCGCTGAGCGAGTGCCTGGAACTGGCTCAGAACGCGCAGGCGGCGATGCATGGTGAGCCGGTCGAGGGCGACGTGCCGGCGCCCTTGGCGCCACGCGGCGGGAGCGCTGTCGAGGAGCCGGCCCAGAGTTCGATCGAAGCGATGTTGGCGGAGGTCCGCCGTAGTCTGGCGGCAGCGCAGGTGGCGGCGTAGCTCCGCAGGGCGGGGCTTCGCCCGGGCCCTACCAAAGGGCTCTGCCCTCTGGACTCCCGCCAAGGGCGACGCCCTTGGAACCATTCATTTTCGACCGGTGGGGTGGGGGATAGCTCAGCTTGGCATTGGCCAGGCTCAGCTATCCCCCACCCCACCGGTCGAAAATGATTGGATTGCAAAGGCAATGCTTTTGCTAGGGGTCCTGGGGGCAAAGCCCCCAGGCGGGTTTCAGGGCGTAGCCCTGATCTTCTCCAGTTGGCCGTTCTTGTCGGGCTGGGTCGCTTCGGCCATGATCCGCGCCCGCATTCAGCAGGAGTTTTGATGTCACGCATTGCCGGGACCCGTTCCCGCCTGATCTCCGCTGCGCTTGCAACCGGCTTGCTAGGCGGCGCTGCAGCGCTGGCGCAGGGAACGCCGACGCCAGCGCCGGCGGACCCGGTTGTTGCCAAGGTGAACGGCCAACCAATCCATCTCAGCGACCTGAAGGACGCGGAGCAGACGCTGCCGGCGAACATGCGCGCCATGCCGCAGCAGACTCTGCTGCCAATGTTGCTCGATCAAGTGATCGACGGCCGGGCTCTGGTTGACGAAGCACGCAAGTCCGGCCTGGACAAGGACCCGGCGGTACAGCGCCAGGTCACCGCTGCGGAAGACCGGGCGCTACAGACCGCCATGCTCAGCAAGGAGGTTGCGCCCACCATCACCGACGATGCACTGCACGCCCGCTACAACCAGGAATACGCCGGGAAGCCGGGCGAGGCGGAAGTGCATGCCAGGCACATCCTGGTGGACAGCGAGGCGGACGCGAAGAAGATCATTGCCGAGCTTAAGGGCGGTGCCGACTTCGCCGCCCTCGCCAAGCAGTACAGCAAGGATCCGGGCGGCGCGCAAAGATGGCGGCGACCTCGGCTTCTTCAAGAAGGACGAGATGGTGCCGGAATTCGCCGACGCCGCTTTTGCCTTGCAACCGGGGCAGGTCACGCCGGAGCCGGTGCATACCCAGTTCGGCTGGCACGTCATCCAGGTGCTTGATCGCCGCAACGCCGAACCGCCAAGCTTCGAGCAGGCGCGCGACGACCTGCGCCAGAAGATGATCCAGGAAGGTGTGCAGAAGGCTGTCGCGAAGGCGCGGGCCGCGGCGTCGGTGGAGAAATTCAACCTCGATGGCTCGCCGATCCGCGCCACCGACACGGCTGTACCGCCCCCCACGAAGTAATCCAACGCACCGATCGACCGAGGAAGGAAACCATGGACCCGTCCGTCTCGCCGCTTGCCGTTCCGCTGCCGGAATTGCCGCCGCTCGCCGGCGTCCGCCTGGGTGCAGCGGCGGCAGGCATCCGCTATCAGGGGCGCACCGACCTGGTGATGATCGAACTGGCGCCGGGCACTACCGTGGCCGGGGTGTTCACCTCCAGCAAGTGCCCCGGCGCGCCGGTGGACTGGTGCCGCGCAGTCGCTGCGCGGCGGCAAGGCGCGGGCCGTGGTAGTTAATGCCGGCAACGCCAACGTGTTCACCGGCAAGGCGGGGCGCGATGCCTGTGCGGCAACCGCCGCAGCAGCGGGCAAGCTGGCCGGGTGTCCGGCACGGCAGGTGTTCGTCGCCTCCACCGGCGTGATCGGCGAGGTGCTGCCGCACGAGCCGTCTGGTGGCGGCGCTGCCTGCGCTGCATGCCGGGTTGCGCGACGATGGCTGGGAGGCGGCGGCGCGCGGCATCATGACCACGGATACGTTCCCCAAAGCCGCCTCGCGCAACGCGCGGATCGGGGGGGCCGAGGTGCGCGATTACCGGCATCGCCAAGGGCAGCGGCATGATCGCGCCCGATATGGCGACCATGCTGTGCTTCGTGTTCACCGACGCAAAGTTGCCGGCGGGGGCGATGCAGACGCTGGTGAAGAAGGGCGTCGATGCCAGCTTCAACTGCACCACGGTGGATTCGGATACTTCCACTTCAGACACCGTGCTGCTGTTCGCCACCGGCCAGGCAAAGCATCCGCGCGTACCGGCGGAAGGCGGCCGGATGCTGTCCGACTTTGCCCGCGCGCTGAATGCCGTGCTGCTGGATCTGGCATTACAGGTGGTGCGGGACGGGGAGGGGGCGCAGAAGCTGGTGCGCGTCGATGTCACCGGTGCGACGACGGCGCGGTCGGCCAAACGTGTCGGGCTGGCGGTGGCGAATTCGCCGCTGGTGAAGACCGCGATCGCCGGAGAGGACGCCAATTGGGGGCGCATCGTCATGGCGGTTGGCAAGGCCGGCGAACCGGCCGACCGCGACAAGCTGTCGGTCGGCGTGGGCGGCGTGTGGATGGCGCGCAACGGTGGCGTGGTGCCAGGCTATGACGAGGCGCCGGTGGTGCAGCACATGAAGGGCGGCGAGGTGGAAATTGCCATCGACCTCGGCCTGGGCCGCGGCAAGGCCACGGTGTGGACCTGCGACCTGACGCACGGGTACATCGACATCAACGGGTCGTATCGAAGCTGACGGACGCCGATGATGGCGCTGGCGCGGCGTGCGCCGCTACGATCGTGCGGGGATCAGGCTTTCCAGCGCATCGGCAACCGTGCTGTAGCGGCAGCCGCGGCCGATCAGCGGCTGTACGACAATGTCGCACGCGGCCCGCCACAGGATCCAGCGCCGGATCGCACTGTCCCTCGCATAGAAGGCCACGACCTCCTCATACTCTTCGCCCTCGACACAATGGTCGAGTTCCACGACCATTTGCACGTCATGGAATTCCGCCCACCCTTGCAACAGCATGAGATCGGCGATTTCAAAGGCGAAACCGGTGGGAGCCTTTGGCGTCATCAGCGGCATATCCATGACGA
Organism: uncultured Alphaproteobacteria bacterium; assembly: GCA_963696645.1. Lineage (GTDB taxonomy): Bacteria > Pseudomonadota > Alphaproteobacteria > Acetobacterales > Acetobacteraceae > JAMXLO01. Next base: position 110,754 of record CAVOKY010000006.1, on the reverse strand, counting down.
GTCTCAATCCTTGAGAGGGCCACACTTCACATACCCGTGATAATGCATCTCACGTTCCCGTGAACACAAGTATTCAAATTTAGATTCGAACGATTGTTCAATCGGATCGCGGGTGTTTCGAGATCGCATTCGAACACCTGCCGCTAAGTATCTGAAGAAAGACGATGATTTGACGGATACGAATCAGCAACAAGGCTGCTGTCTTGCTTACGCAGACGGCATGGAATTGGGTCCTCTGCGTGACGGATCAGCCGCTGAACAAAATTGTACTTGGCTTTCATTGCCGCTATTTGGGCGCCATATCGCTGGCTTTTCATCGAGCTGTTACATTCCTGGCGTCCGGGGAGGGCCGTTCATGAGTCATTTGAACGCCGACTTCGCCCCGTCGGAGGGACGGACCAGCGAACTGGAGATCATCCGTGGCCCGACCTCGCCGCTCCACACCACGACCGGATTTATCGCTGCCGGCGCGGTCAGCGGCCTGTTCTGGGGATTGCTCGGTTTGGTCGTCTGGCTGGTGATCTGACTGCTCGACCGCCTTGCGCCAGCTTGCGACCAACCCTTGAGCCATCACGTCCCAATCGAAACCGGTGGCTCGCTGGGTACCGTGCCGGGTCAATTCCGACGCCAACACCTGATCGGTCAGCACGCGGTTGAGTGCGTCGGTCATGGCAGTCGTGTCCCGCGGATCAACCAGTAGTGCTGCATCGCCGGCAGTCCCGCCGACAGCCGTGCAACGAGAGGCCACGACAGGTGCGCCGCATGCCATTGCTTCCAGTACCGGCAGGCCGAAGCCCTCGTAGAGACTGACATAGGCGACCGCGGCGGACCGGGAATACAGCGCGGCAAGGTCATCGTCCGGGACAAAGCCGAGCAGCCGCAGGGTGCCGTCGCGGCGCGCGCGGTCGGCACGGGCATCGGTCAGCACCTCACCCCAGCCGCGCGCGCCGGCAACCGCCAGCGGAAAACGCTGTCGGACAGCATGTGGCAGCATGGTGTGCGCCGCCAGCAATCCATCGAGGTTCTTGCGTGGCTCAAGTGTCGAGACCGCCAGCAGATAGCCGCGATCGGACAAATCGAACTGGGCCAGCGTGGGCTGGGCGGCTTCACGCGGCCTCGGCCGGAAGATTGCCGACACGCCGGGACACACGACATCGATGCGCGACGGTGCAATGCCGAGATGGCGCTCTACCTCCCGGGCAGTGAAGTCGGAGACGCAAATTAATCGGCTCGCCTGCGACAACGTGTGCGGTAGGCGACGCTCGATCCAGGCGACACGTTCCGCGGGGTGCCACCGAGGATTGGCGCGCCAGGAAAGGTCGTGCACGGTCACCACGGTAACGCCATCGAAAGGTCGCGCGATCATATTCAACTCGTGATACACGACGCAGCCATTCGTGCGCTGAGCCATCGCGGCTGCATAACGGTTCATGCGCCGACGCCGCAACGCCGCACGAACCGTGGCCGCACCGGGAATGGCGGCGGCGATGGTGCGCGCGGCGCCGCTAGACGGTGCTGGCACCGCCGAATCGGTCAATGCGTCGAGGGCGTTGGCAGCAATGCAGCGCTCACCCATCAGCAATGCAAGCTCGCCGACTGCGGCGTTCAGTCGCAGCTGCCATGCGACCTCCAGCGTCTGGCGGCCGACCCCCGAGCGGATGCTCAGCAGGCTGTCGGCTCCCAGCAAGACACCGATGGGCAGATCACTCATGTCGCTGGCTTCCGCGTGCCAGCGTCAGTTATGCTGCATCAGATGAACGCATGATGAACGCCGCAGGCCCGTCGACGTCAGAAAGAGGCGACCATGCTCAGTTCGATTAATCCGCTCTATTCGATGTCCGGCTTCTTCGTCGGCCTGCTGGTCGGGCAGACCGGCATGGGGGGCGGTGCGCTGATGACGCCCTTGCTCATCCTGTTGTTCGGCATCCATCCGGCGACCGCGGTCGGCACGGATCTGTTGTACGCCTCGGCCACGAAAACCGTCGGCACCCTGGTGCATGGACTGAACCGCACCGTGCAATGGCGGATCGTCGCGCTACTCGCCGCGGGCAGTGTGCCCGCGACCGCGCTGACCCTGGTGGGTATCTCCAGCTACGGACTGTCCGGCAGTGCGGCTTCGGGCCTCATCAACAGCGTACTGGGCGTCATGCTGCTGCTCACCGCGCTGGCGCTGATGTTCCGCAGGCGATTCCTCAGCCTGGCCGGCACGCGCCTGTCGGCGGCCTCACCAGGGCAGACGGCGTTGCTGACGGTGGTCGTGGGTGTAGTACTCAGGCGCGCTGGTGACTATTTCCTCGGTCGGCGCGGGCGCGATCGGCGTGACGGCGCTGCTGCTGCTTTACCCGCGCTTGCCGATGGCGGTCATTGTCGGGTCCGACATCGCTCATGCGGTGCCGCTGACGCTGGTGGCAGGGCTCGGCCATTGGTATCTCGGCTCGGTGGATTGGCCATTGCTGACGTCACTGCTGACCGGTTCGGTGCCGGGCATCATCATTGGCAGCTATCTGTCCGCGCGGGTGCCGGACGCCGTGTTGCGTCCGATCATGGCAGCGACGCTGATTCTGATCGGTGGTCGGCTGGTGTTCTAGCATCCGCGAAGCGGCGCACTGTTCTCTGGCGCCTGCCATGTTCAGGCTGGCGCCGCGGGTTCCCTTTCCGTCAGGCGGCGAAAGGCCTCGCCCTTGCCGCCCTCCAGGAAAGCGCCGGCATCAACCCGGCCGTAGATTTCGATCAGTTTCGCCACGATGCCGGTCCATCCAGTCTGGTGGCTGGCGCCGATACCAGCGCCGTTGTCACCATGGAAATACTCGTAGAACTGTAGGTAATCCCGCCAGTTTGGATCCGTCTGAAACTTCTCGGCTCCGCCATACACCGGACGCCGGCCTCCTTCGTCGCGGAGGAAAATGCGGATCAGCCGATTGGCAATCTCGCGGCTCACTTCAAAGAGGTTCATCCAGTTGCCGGAGCCGGTGGGGCATTCGACCTTGAAACTATCCCCGTAATACAGATAGTACTGCAGCAGAGCACGCAGCAGTAGCGCGTTCACCGGCATCCAGATCGGGCCACGCCAGTTGGAATTGCCGCCGAACATGCCGCTGTCCGACTCGGCGGGGAGGTAATTCACCCGGTATTCGTTGCCGTTCACCGAGAACACGAAGGGATGCTCGGCGTGATGACGCGACAGCGCGCGGATGCCGTACGGGCTGAGGAATTCGTTCTCGTCGAGCATTCGCATGAGGATCCGGCGCAACCGTTCCTGGTTCACCAGACCCATGATGCCGCGCCCGCCCACACCCAGATGGCCCGGCCCGGTCGGGTGAACATGGTCGAGCAGGTCCGGCATCCGCCGCAGCCGTTCTTTGAAGGTATTCAACAGTTGGGGAACGCTCTCCCGCTGCCACGGCTCGATAACCGTGATGGCGCAGATCGGCAGCAGGCCCACCATCGAGCGCACCTTGAGCCGCGTCGCATGACCGTCCGGGAGGCGCAGGACATCGTAGTAGAACCCGTCTGCCTCATCCCACATGCCATCCGGACCTGCGCCGTTCATTGCCCGGCCGATCCATAGGAACTGCTCGGCGAACTTGGTCGCCAGTTCGTCGTAGGCCGGGTAGCGCACGGCGAGCTCCACGCCGATCTCAAGCATGTTCTGGGAAAACAAGGCCATCCAGGCGGTGCCGTCGGCCTGCTCCAGACTTCCGCCGGTGGGCAATGGCGCGCTGCGGTCGAACACGCCGATATTGTCCAGGCCGAGAAAGCCGCCCTCATAGAGATTCTTGCCGAACCGGTCCTTGCGGTTGGTCCACCAGGTGAAGTTCAGCGCCAGCTTGTTGAAGGCGCGTGCGAGGAACGCCATGTCGGGTTCGCGCCCTAGTGCCTGCTCCGTCCGGTGCAGGAAGATCGTCGCCCAGGCGTGCACTGGCGGGTTGACGTCGCTAAAATTCCACTCATAGGCGGGGATCTGTCCGGTCGGATGCAGGTAGAACCCCTGCAGCATCAGATCGAGCTGCCGCTTGGCAAAATCGACATCCACCGTCGATAGCGCCATGGCATGAAACGCCAGGTCCCACGCGGCGAACCAGGGATATTCCCACTTGTCGGGCATTGAGATGATGTCCTGGCCGATCATATGCAGCCATTCACTGTTGCGCATCTGTCGGGCGCCAGGGTGCATCGTGTCGACGCCATGCTCCTCGAGCCACCTGTCAACATCGAACTGGTAGCACTGCTTGCTCCACAGCATCCCTGCCAACGCCTGCCGCATCACATTCGCCGCATCTTCGCTGACACCGGGGGGCGTCACCGCGCGGTAGAATGCATCGGACTCGCCTTGGCGCGTGGCCATGGTCTGGGCAAACGACTGGCCAAACGGATCGCCGATGTCGTCTGGTGCGATGTTGGTCAGACGAAGCCGCACGACAGCAGTCTGTCCCGGCGCGACCTCCACTATGCAGTGTGCGCACGCCTTGGTCCCCATCTGCTGCGGATTGACGGCATCCTGTTTGGCCGCCACGACGAAGTCGTTGATCCCATCCTTCACATAGGGCCCGGGTTTGGACGAGCCGAAGCACCGCTGGTTGTTGGTGTCGTTCTCCGTGAAGAGCAGCGGCGAGTTGCCATCGCAATACAGGAAATAGTTGCCAAGCTGGGCGTCGGAGGCGGCAATGCCGGCGACACCGCTGCGTTCCGCGATGGCGTGCAGAGACGGTTTTGCCACGTCGGACCACCATGACCAGACATTGCGGAACCAGAGCGTGGGCAGCACGTGAAGCGAGGCCGCATCAGGCCCCCGATTGCACACACTGATCTGGATCAAAATGTCTGTTGGTGTCTGTTTGGCGTATTCCACGAACACATCGAAGTAGCGATCGCCGTTGAATATGCCGGTATCAAGCAGTTCGTATTCAGGCTCGCTGCGACCGCGCCGCCGGTTCGTCTCGACAAGATCGCTATACGGATATTCGCCTTGCGGATACTTGTAGAGGTACTTCATGTAGGAATGGGTCGGCGTACTGTCGAGGTAGAAGTAGTACTCCTTGACGTCTTCGCCGTGGTTGCCCTCGCTGTTCGTCAGGCCGAACAGGCGTTCCTTGAGGATCGGATCGTGGCCGTTCCAAAACGCCAGCGCGAAGCACAGGCGCTGCTGTTCGTCACTGATACCGGCGATACCGTCCTCGCCCCAGTGATAGGCGCGCGAGCGCGCCTGATCGTGGTTGAAGTAGTTCCATGCGTCACCGTTTTCGCTGTAGTCCTCTCTGACGGTACCCCACTGGCGCTCGCTCAGATACGGCCCCCAGAGCTTCCACGGAACTCCACGGTCGCGAGCTTCTGCGAGACGCGTCCCTTCGGCCGTGCTCTCGGATTCGGTGGCAGCGTTCTCGGACATGGCGCGATCCTCCAAGCACATGATGGCCAGGATTCCCCATTCGGCTGGGAGTTACCACCCGCCGTGGGAGAAAAGGAGCTTTCCCTGGGGTGCTTCTGATCCCGTCTGCATTGCAGATGTTCGCATTGATCTCCGTCAGCCGGAAGCACGCAGTGTGAGTTGCATTTTTATGACCAGCGGGTGCCGATCATATCGAGCGGCTCCTATTCGATTCGGATCATGCAATACGACGCCGCTCTGGCGTGACAATCGGCTGTAGTGTGCGCGGCACTGGTGGGAGATTGTTTCGTCGCTACGCTCCTCGCAATGACAGGAGTACGTTGGACGGGGACGGGGTCCAGGGCGGGGGACGGGGGAACTAGCTGCGTGGCGTGCCGTTCACGTAGAGCGCCAGGATGTCGGAAACCGCGCGGTTCAGCGGTGTCGGCACGCCTGCCTGCCTGCCCATTTCGACCACTGCGCTGCTCAACCATGGCAATTCCAGCCGGTTGCCGCGCGCGAGATCGCCTGCCATCGACGCGGTCATTTCCGGCGGCAGCGCATCGATCATCACCATCCGCCGTGTCGCGAAGTCCTCGGCCAATGGCACACCCCGCGCGCGGCCGACCGTAACCGCCTCCTGAATCACATCGTGCAGAAAGGCGCGGGTCTGCGGATTGGTGCGGATTGGCCCGAAGGTGGAGCGCATGGACGCGGTGCAGGCCGATCCACCGACCAGGAAGGCATACTTCTCCCAGATCGCCAGATTAATGTCGCGGGCGATTTCGGCATCGATCCCGGCCGCGGTGCACGCTGCCAGCAATGCCTCGACGCGCGCTGATCGCGTGTTGTCCAGTTCGCCAAAGATCAGCTTCGCCATGGTGCCGGTGTGCGCGATGACGCCAGGGCTGGCGATGACAACGCCGATCTGACCCACACCGCCGATCACCGCCTCGCGGCCAAGGATGCGTGTCAGCACCTCATCCTTGCTGACGCCGTTCTGGAATGACACCACCGCGGTGCCGGATCGAACCAGCGGCTTCACCGCTTCCGCGGCGGCTTCGGTGTCCCATAGTTTCACCGCGACGATCACCACATCAGCCGGCGCCAGCGTGGCGGGATTGTCCGTCGCCACCACGTCGCGCAGGTGTAGATCCCCGCGCGCGCTGGTGATGCGCAGTCCTTGCTGTTTTATCGCCGCCAGATGCGCGCCGCGTGCGACGAAGGCAACATCGTCGCCGGCCGCTGCAAGGCGTGCCCCGAAATAGCCGCCGAGGCCGCCGGCTCCCATGATGACGATGCGCATCGGACCCTCCTGGTTCAGGGGCAGATATAGCCGGTTCCTGCCGGGGACTTGAAGCAGCCGACGGATTCCGGGAACACGTGCTTCGGCAGCCACAGCACCGCCTCGGGCACGAAGATGGTGAAAGCGATGACGGCGAAGAACACGAGGTAGATCGGCAACGACGCCAGCAACGCGGCCGAGAAGCGCACGTCGAGGAACTTCGATGCCATCAGCAGCGCCAGTCCGTAGGGTGGCGTGATCAACCCGAAGGCGAGCGTGACGATCAGCACGACGCCCATGTGCACCGAGTTGATCGATGCGGCGTCGGTCAGCATGTTGACGACCGGCATGAATATGATGATCGCCGGCACCGGCTCGATGAAGTCGCCGACGATGACGAATACCAGCACCAGCAGCAGCATGATCTTGTGCGGATCGTTGCCTGCCACGGAGCCGATCCAGCCGGACACGACGATGGGGCCGCGCAGATAGGCAAGTAACCAGCCGAATGCCGATGCCGCGGCGATGGTGATCATCGGCAGTGAATAGATCATGCCGGCGAGTACGAAATCGCGCGGCACGTTTCGCAGATGCGATGGGTTGAGGACCGGGATGACGATCAGCAGGATATAGGTGATGGCGATGACGCCGGCCTCGGTGGGCGTGAACCAGCCGGTCAGGATGCCGCCCAACAGGATCACCGGAATCATCAGCGGCAGGGCGGCGGATTTGGTGGCGCCGAGGAGATTGCCGAAGCTGGAGCGCGGACGGCGGAAGCCGGCGGGGCCGAAGAAGTAGCAGTAGATCATCAGCCCGAAGCCGATCAGCATGCCAGGCACGATGCCGCCGAGGAACAGCCCGGCGATCGAGACGTTGCCGATCGCGCCATACACCACGGCCATGATCGATGGCGGTACCAGGGCGGCGATGGTGGAGGCGGCGGCGATCAGGGCCGCGGTGAATTCAGGGCGATAGCCTTCGCGCGCCATCGGCACTGCCATGGTGCGGCTGAGTACCGCAACATCGGCCGATGACGAGCCGGACATGCCGGAGAAGAACATCGAGAAAACCGTGGTGACCTGTGCAAGGCCGCCGCGGATGTGGCCGACCAGTGCCTGCGACAATTCCGCGATGCGGATCACCACGTTGGCCGAAGTCATCAACTCGCCGACCAGCAGGAAGAACGGGATCGCCATCAGGGCTTCGGAGTCGATGCCGTTGAACAGTTGCGCGATCATCGATTGCAGCGTGATCGGCGTGAACAGCGTGCCGACCAGCACGCCGGCGATCAGCGCGAAGGCGACGGGAACGCCGAGATAGCCGAGTGCCAGGAACAGCGTCGTCATCAGTGCGAGCAGGACGGCGTTGGGCAGGATCATATGCCGGTGTCCCGCAGCACGCCGTCGCCGATCGGCGTGGCGAAGCCGTTGCGCAGACCATTGACGATCTGTTCGAGGGAAAACAGCGCCACCAGCGCACCGGATACCGGGATGGCGATGTAGAGATAGGCGATCGGCCACATCGATGGCATGCGGAAGCTGCCGAAACCGGTGAGGAAGTTCTGCCAGCCGAACACGACCATGCAGATGCCGACCGCGAACACGACGGTGCGGTTGAACACCTCGAAGAAGCGGCGCGTGCGCGCCGGTCATTTTCTCGGTGATGGCGGAGAGGAACAGGTGGTCATTGCGCCGTGTCGCGACCGCGGTGCCGATGAAGATGCCGTAGACGAAGAACGCCGATGTGACCTCCTGCAGCCAGAGCAGCGGATGGCCGCTTTCGCGGGTGACCACGTCGATCAGCGTGGAGGCGGTGAAGCCCGTCAGGCAGACGCCGCACAGGATCATCAGTGTGCGCTCGAGGATGTCGAACGCGCGCCATTTCAGGTGCCGGTCGGTTTCAAGGACGATGCCCGGACCGCCGCCGGAGGCCTGTGTCATGCGATCACGTAATCGACCGGCAGATCTGCAGGATCTTCGCCGCGTGCGGGCCGAGGTCGGCGGCGATCTTCTCCTGCAACGGTTCGGCGATCTTGATGAAGCCCGACTTGTCGACGCCGTCGACGAACTTCACGCCCATCTTCTCCAGCTTGGCGCGTGACTTGTGTTCGAGATCGATGGCCTGCGCGGGCTCCTTGGTGGCGACCTCGTTCGCCGCCGTCTGCACCCAGCCTTGCTGCTCCGGCGTCAATGACTGCCACACCTTGTCGCTGCACCACAGCAGGTTGCAGTTCGCCTCATGGCCGGTCAGCGACATGATCGGCGCCACTTCGTAGTGCTTGTTGCTGTCGTATACGTTGATGCCGTTCTCCGCCATGTCCACCACGCCGGTCTGCAGGCTGGTGTAGACCGAACCGAACGGCATGTGGACGATCTGCGCGCCATAGGCGGGGAACATCGTGTCCTCGGTCGGCGTCGCTTGCACGCGCACCTTCAGGCCCTTGATGTCGGCGATGTTGTGGATTTCCTTCTTGCCGTAGAGGTTGCGCAGGCCGAGTGTGAGCAGGGTCAGGCAGTGCGCATCCTTTACTGTCTCGGCAAACATGGCGCGGATCGCATCGACCAGCGCGGGCGTGGCGACAGCGCGCACCAGGTGATCCTCGGAGCGGAACAGGAAATGGATCGACAGCACGCCTGATTGCGGCGACAGGGTTGCAGCATTGGCCGAGGCGCTGAAGATGAAGTCGATATCGCCGGTGCGGATCTTCTGCAGCATCTGCGGTTCCTGGCCGAGCTGCGCGCCGGGGAACTGATCGATGATCATCGTGCCGTTGCTGAGCTCTGCCAGTTTTGCGGCGAACATGTCGGCGCCGATGCCATAGGCGGTGGTGTGCGGCTGGTCGTAGCCGAAGCTGTAATGCTTTGCATCGGCTGCGCGTGCGCGACGCGGGCCGGCCAGCGACGCCGCGGCGGTTGCCGCGCCGAGCGTGATGAACTGTGCCCGCGTCAGAGCCATGATTGCGTTTCCCCCGTGGTATGGTTGTTGGTTTAGCGCGCTGTTTCGGCGGCAGGCAAAGAAATTTCGGTTCCCGGCGCGGCGTTGTGGCGGATCAGGTAGGTTGCCCCCACTATCAACGATAGCGCAACGATAGCAAACAGCAGCGCGCGGTCGGCGAGCGTGTCGCGTGGCGAACGCCTAGCGTACCAGAAATGCTGGTACCAGGATTCATGCGGCTGCAGCGGAGCGATGGCCATAAGGCCCCTCGTTGCGATTTCCCGCGCAGTATGGGATGCCGCGACGCGCGGCGCAAATCGGTGAGGGTGTGTGATGGCGGATGGTAGTTGGGTGGATGTGCGACAGGATGACCGCGGCGTGGCGATCGTGACGATCGACAATGCGGCCAAGCTGAATACGCTGAACACGCCGGTGATGAGCGAGCTGATTGCGGCGGTGGAACGGCTGGGCGCAGACGATGCGCTGCGCGTGGTCGTCCTGCGCGGCGCCGGCGAACGCGCGTTCATCGGCGGCGCCGATATCACGGAGATGGCCGCGCTCGATCCCGCATCCGCGCGCGCATTCATCACGCTGGTGCATCGGAGCTGCGATGTGTTCCGTCGCCTGCCGGTGCCGGTGATCGCACGCATCGAGGGCTATGTGTTCGGGCGCCGGCGTCGAGGTTGCCGCCGCGTGCGACATGCGCGTTGCCGCAAGCGGATCGCAGTTCGGCATGCCGGAGGTACGGCTTGGCGTTCCCTCCGTCGTGGAAGCGGCTCTGCTGCCGCAATTGATCGGCTGGGGCCGCACGCGGCAACTGCTGCTGACCGGCGATACCATCGATGCGGCGACCGCACACGCCTGGGGGTTGGTCGAGGAAGTTGTTCCGGCAGAGCAACTCGATCAGGCGGTGGAGCGGGTCGTTGCGTCGATCCTGGCGTTCCGGTGCGCAGGCGATACGGTTGCAGAAGGCGCTGATCACCGCGTGGGAAGACCTGCCGTTGCGCGAGGCGATCCATCGCGGCATCGACAGCTTTGCCGCTGCGTGGCGCAGCGAAGAGCCGCGACGTCTGATGCAGGATTTCGCCGATCGGAGGCGGCGGCGTAAGCTCGGCGCGGAGCACGGGGGGACACCGACATGAGCGAGGCGGAGGCGATCACCGGCGCCGAATGGCTGGCGCGCACGCTGGCAGCGAACGGCACCACGCATGTGTTCTTCATCGACGCGGTGCTGCGCCGCACGCTGATCGAACTTGGCACGCTGGGCGTGCACGCGGGTGCTGGCACATGCGGAGAAGTCGGCGGCCTACATGGCGGACGGCTATGCGCGCATCGCCGGCAAGCCCGGCATCTGCTTCGCGCAATCGGTTGGCGCGGCGAACCTGGCGGCGGGGCTGCAGGACGCGTATCTCGGCCACACGCCGGTGATCGCACTGACCGGGCGCGAGCCGCCGCTGCTGCAGCATCGCAACACCTATCAGGAGCTGCCGCACGCGCCGCTCTACGCAGTCGGTGACGAAGTTCTCGGCCGACGTCGACGGATGCCGCCGATCTGCCGCGCCTGCTGCGCCAGGCTTGGCGCGAGGCGATGACGGGCTCGCCACGCCCGGCGCATCTCGATCTGTACGGGCGATCGGCAAACATCGTCGAGACCGGGCATGGTGAGCGAGCCGATTGTGGTTGATCCGGCGTTGCAACTGACCATGCCGCCGTATCGGCCCGTCGCCGGCGGATGACGAGATCGAGCGCGCGGCAGCAAAACTGCGTGGCGCGAAACGGATCGTCATTGTTGCCGGCAGCGGTGCTGCGGCATCCGACGCCGGACGGGAAGTGCTGGCGCTGGGCGAGGCGCTGGCCGCACCGATCGGCACGTCGCTCGGAGGACGCGGGATCATTCCGACGCGGCACCGCCTGTCGATTGGTTGCCCTGGAAACTATGCCGCGCCGCCGGCGAACCAGATCGTGCACGAGGCCGATCTGGTGCTGTTCGTCGGCTGCCATACCGGCGATCAGGTGACGCACACCTGGCGCATTCCATCGCTCGATACCGAAGTGGTGCAGATCGACATCGATCCGACGGAGCTTGGCCGTAGCTACAAGAATACGCTCGGTCTGATGGGCGATCCGAAGGCGACGCTGACGAAGCTGCTCTCCGCGATCGGGACGCCCAGCGCGCGACACTGCGTTCGCCGATCGCGCGGCCGGCATCGTTGCCGCGTGGCGCGAGGAGCGCGCGCCGAAGCTTGCCAGCAACGCGGCGCCGATCCTGCCGGATCGGCTGTGCGCGGAGATCACGCGCGCGCTGCCGGAGGATGGCATCCTGGTTGCCGACACCGGCTATTCCGGCATCTGGACTTCAAGTCTCATCGAACTGAACGGTGCGGGACAAACGTATCTACGCGCCGCCGGATCGCTTGGCTGGTCGTTCCCCGCATCACTCGGTGCGAAGTGCGCGGCGGGCAAGCGCAAGGTGATCTGCTGGTCGGGCGACGGCGCGATCTATTACCACCTGACCGAACTGGAGACCGCTCGGCGGCGCGGCATTGCCGTGGTGCTGGTGATCAATAACAACTCGGGCTTCGGTCAGGGTTGGCCGAACATCCAGCGCCAGCAGGGCAACAAGCCTGGCGACGTACGCGACCTGGTGCGCTTCGGGCCGACCAATTTTGCCGACATTGCGCGGGTGTTCGGCCTGCGCGGCATTCGCGTGGAAGAGCCCTCGCAGATCGCGCCGGCATTGCACGATGCGTTGGCGTCGGACGAGACGGTGATCGTCGATGTTGCCACCGACATCGATGCGCGCGCACCGGAACCTTGGCTGCCGGGAGCAGCCACATGACCGAAGTCGCAGTCGTCGGCGCCGGGCCTGATGGGCCACGCGCTGGCCTTGGTGTTTGCCCTGGGCGGCCACCAGGTGCGTCTGACCGACAGCAACGCCGAAACGCTGGAGCGCGCACCTGGACTGATGGCAACCGCGCTTGCCACGCTGGCCGAGGCGGGCGAGGTCGACGCGTCATGGGATCGCCAGACGCCTGTCGCACGCGGTGCGCTGCATACCGTCGCTCGGGCAGACCGTTGCAGGCGCTTCGCTGGTGGTCGAGGCGATCGTCGAACGGCCGGATGCCAAGCGTGCGCTTTATGCGCAGCTCGAGGCGCTGATGGCGCCGGATGCGATCCTCGCCAGCAATACCAGCAATCTCGATATCTTTCCGCTGGTGCCTGCGGATTTGCAAAGCCGGACGATCATCGCGCATTGGTACACGCCGCCCTATCTGTGCGACCTGGTCGATCTGTGTCCCGGTCCGCGGACCGATCCCGCCGCCATCGCCACCGTGCGCGACATGGTGCGCGCGATGGGCAAGGTGCCGGTGGTGTTCAAGCAGATGGTGCAGGGCTACGTCGCCAACCGGCTGCAGGCGGCGATGGGTCTCGAGGTGCAGCGCATGCTGGACGAAGGCCTGGTGACGCCGAAGGACATCGATGATTCGGTGATCCACGGCATTGCGCTGCGCATGCCGATCCTCGGCGTGATGGCGAAGGCCGACTTCACCGGTCTGCCGCTGATGCAGCAGGGGATGGCCAATCGCAGCTACACGCCGCCCGAGCCGCGCGGCCGCAGCGAGACGCTCGACCGGCTGATCGCCGAAGGCCGCACCGGGGTGATGGCCGGCAAGGGCTATTTCGACTGGGGCGACCGCAGCCCGGAAGAGCTGTTCCGCGAACGCGACCGCAAGCTGCTCGCGCTGAAGCAGCGCGCTGCGCGAGATCGGACCGATGGAGGGAACATGATCAGCTACGATCTCGCCGGCAAGACGGCGCTGGTGACGGGCGGCGCGTCGGGCATCGGCTTCGCCACCGCGCGCATGCTGGCGAAGTTCGGTGCCACCGTGGCGGTGAACCATCTCGCTGATGACCCGCGCGGACCGGAGGCGGTCGACAAGCTGATCGATGAAGGCGGCAAGGCGATCGGCGCGCCTGGCAGCGTCGGCGAGAGGGGCGCTGCCGAACGCATGGTGCTGAAGGCGGTCAGCGATCTGGGCCGGCTCGATCTGCTGGTGAACAACGCCGGCACGCCGGGCACGCGGCGGCGGATCGCGCCGCCGGAGCTCGACCTGATCACCGAAGATCTGTGGTCGCAACTGCTGGAAACCAATCTGCTCGGCGTGTTCCGCTGCGCCAAGGCGGCGGCGCCGGCACTGAAGGCGTCGCACGGGGCGATCGTCAATACCGCCTCGATCGCCGGACTGGGGCGTGCCGGCAGCAGCCTGGCGTACAGCGCGACGAAGGCTGGCGTGGTCAGCCTGACGCAGAACCTGGCGCGCGCGTTGGCACCCGAGGTGCGGGTCAATGCCATCGCGCCGGGCGCGGTGGACAGTTCGTGGATGGTGGAATGGACCAACGAGGAGCGCCAGCAATCGATCGAGCGTGCGTTGCTGAAACGGCGCTGTCAGCCGGAGGACCTGGCCGAGGTCATCGTGTTCCTGGGCTTCGGCGCGGCGATGGTGACCGGGCAGACGATCACAGTGGACGGTGGGCTGACACTCTGAGGTCGACGTGCCCGACGACCTCTCCCGCCCAGCGGGAGAGGTCTGCTGCGATCAGAACGTCAGCACGAAGTCGGACGCTAGCGTCACCATGCTGGTGCCGCTGCTGTTGCTGCCGAACGGATGGCTGCCACCGCCCAGCGCGCTGTCAACCCGCAGTTCCGGCCGGATCAGCAGGCCGGTGATCGGCGCCGGCAGGCTCGGATGGAAGGTCAGGCCGATGGTGATTTCACCATAGGTGGTCCCAACGCCCCCGGTGCCGACAGCGAAATTGGGCAGGCCCAGTTCCGAGCGGACGAAGTTGGTGTTGCCGTAAATGTTGTTGTTGGGGAACGCGGCGACGAAGGCGCCGTTGTCGTCGCGATAGATTTCGGCGCGGGCGTTGAAGGTCACCGTGTCGCTCAACGTGTATGACGCGTAGCCCGCCGCGCCGAACGCGTTGGCTGGTTTCGGCTGGCCCGTCACGAATGGATTGTTGCCCAGGAAGTCGTCGCGGATCCAGTTTGCCTCGCCGGCCAGCGTGAGCGAATCGTTGACCTTCCAGGTGACCACCAGGTCGTTCTCATAGCGCATGTAGCTGTTGGCGTTGAAGCCAGCCGGCCCCAGCGCGTTCTGGGCATTTTCCGGACCCAGGTGGCTCAGTGCAACCAACGTCAGGTTGCCGCCCATCATGTTCAACCCAACGCCGACGAGACCAGCCGGTGCGCCGTTGTTGTCAGCCTGGCAGCAGCCGATCGTGGTATTCTCGCCGGTGTCGATGCCGAGGTAGAGGTCGACCAATGGCGTGAGATGCGACGTGGTCAGAACGCCAGTGTGCTTCAGCGGGATGCCGAAGTTGAAGATGTAGGAGTGCGAGTAGAACGGGTTGAGCGACGGGTCGATATACTCGTAGCCGAGCGGTGTCGGATAAAGACCGACCTTCATGTCCATCCCGCCATCGGTCGGGAATGGCAGATGCAGCAGCACGTCACCTTCGATGATGTCGAACTGGTTTTCGTATTTCGGCCCAGGGTTCTGGTCCCATATGCCGAGGAAGTGGGTATAGCGCGCGTCCGAACCGTAGAGCCCCTGTAGCTTGAAGCCCCAGTCGAAGCCAGTGGCCTTTGGGTCGAGCGGCTTGTTGGCAGTCAGCATCAACTGGTTGAGCTGCGGCTGGTTGGCACGATCGTCGAACAGGCGACCATAGTTGACACCGTCCAGTGGTGTCGACGGGTTGCCCGTGATGCCGCCCTGGATCTGCGCCGACAGATGGATACCGTCGATCCAAAGTCCGGGCGGCGGCGCCGCGGGTGCGGGTGCCGCCGGTGCGGCGGTGGTGCCTGATGCCGCAGGAGCAGGTGCCGCGGGAGTGGCGGCTGGAGGTGCGGCCTGGGCAATCACCGCCGGCGCGGCGGTGGCGTCCGTTGCCGCGGGAGCCGTTGCGTTGGAGGTCGGAGGACCCGCGGCAGGCGGCGTGGTCTGCGCATTCGCCACGGGCGCGGCAACAGCGACACATGCTGCCAACAGCCAGGGGGCCATGCCATTTAGTTTCATGTGTTCCATATTAACCTTCTGTCTTTCCCCGAATCGTTTGTAGACACAAATGAGGTGGCGCCGCAATGCAGCGCCACAGCATCCATGTCGATTGTTAGAAGACCTGCTCTCCGTGCAACACCAGGTCGAGGCCTTCGCGTTCCTCGTCCTGGTTTACACGCAATCCCACCAGAGACTTGGTGATGTAGAGCAGGACAAGTGTGCCGACACCGCTGTAAACCAGGGTGGCGGCGACGCCCTGGCACTGAATCCAGAGCTGCGGGAGACCGCCCGGACTGCCGCCTGGGTTGGCGTCGGTCGCCGACAGCGGGCCGTAGGCGAACACGCCGGTCAGCAAGGCACCGACGATGCCGCCGATGCAGTGCACGCCGAACACGTCAAGGCTGTCGTCGTATCCCAACATGTGTTTGAGGCTGGTCGCGGTCCAGAAGCAGATCACGCCGGCGGCCACACCGATGATGATCGACGAGCCGGGCAGCACGAATCCGGATGCCGGGGTGATCGCCACCAAGCCTGCCACCGCGCCAGAGATGCAGCCCAGCACTGAAGGTTTGCCCTTGGCCATCCACTCGGCGAACATCCAGCCGAGTGCCGCGGCGGCGGTGGCGATCTGCGTCACCGTCATCGCCATGCCGGCGCGGCCGTTCGCGGCCACCGCGGAACCGGCATTGAAGCCGAACCAGCCGACCCAGAGCAACGAGGCGCCGATTACCGAATAGGCCAGGTTGTACGGCGCCATGTTGTCGGTGCCGTAGCCGACGCGCTTGCCGAGTACCAGGGCGGCTACCAGGCCGGCGATGCCCGCATTGATATGCACCACGGTGCCGCCGGCGAAGTCGAGCTGTCCGTTGATGCTGCCCCAGCCGCTCGGTGCCCACATCCAGTGCGCGACGGGCGAGTAGATCAGCAGCGACCACAGCGTCATGAAGATGCACAGGGCGGAGAACTTCATGCGGTCCGCGATGGCGCCTACGATCAGCGCCGGCGTGATGATCGCGAAGGTCATCTGGAACATCATGTAGACGGTCTCGGGGATGGTCGTCGCCATCGGCGCGACATCCTTGATGCCGGACGCGAGCACGAACGCCTGCGTGTCGTTGCCCTTGCTGATGTGATCGGCGATGCCGTTCAGCATGAAGCGTGACAGGTCGCCGACGAAGCCGGCGGTGCTGCCGGTGCCAGGGGTGAAGGCCAGGCTGTAGCCCGCCACGGTCCAGACGATGGTGACGATGCAGGTGATGGCGAACGACTGCATCAGCGTGGCGAGAATATTCTTCTTGCGGACCATGCCGCCGTAGAACAACGCCAGCCCGGGAATGGTCATCAACAGCACCAGTGCCGTGCTGGCGAGCATCCAGGCGGTGTCGCCAGAGTCGAGCTTTGGCGGGGCTTCGTCGGCCAGGGCCGGCACAGCCGCCAGCAGAAATGGCAGCATCACAGCAAGTCCCCAGATACGGCGGGGTCGGTTCATCGTGATCAGTTCCCTTGTTCGGTCAGAGTGCGGCGACGTCGACTTCGCCGGTGCGGATGCGCACGGCGCGTTCAATGTCGAGTACGAAGATCTTGCCGTCGCCGATTTTCCCGGTATGTCCCGCCTTGGCGATCGCCTCGATGACCTGGTCGGTGAGTTCGGCGGGAACCACGACCTCGATCTTAACCTTGGGCAGGAAGTTCACGTGGTATTCGGCGCCACGGTAGATCTCGGTCTGGCCCTTCTGGCGGCCGAAGCCCTTGACCTCGGAGACGGTGAGGCCCTGGACGCCGAGTGGCGTGAGTGCCTCGCGCACATCGTCGAGCTTGAAGGGCTTGATGATGGCCATGATCAGCTTCATGTCGCTGTCCCTTGATTGCCCCGCCGCACCGCCTCCGCCAATCGACGGGGACGACCGTGCGGGTTGCCTATCAAGAATCGTGCCGCGCTGATCTGGCCATGCGATTTCGATGGCATGGGCACCGGCGGGTCAGGCGTCACTGGCGGCAGGCCGCGGGGTTGGGCCGCGGCCCGCCATCGTCATGGCGAAAGCGGGTCGGCCCTAGTCGTCGGTTCAGAATGAAACTGCTCAGACACCGACCACCTTGGGTTGCTTCGCCGCGCTGTATCGCACCCTGCCCAAATTCCAGGCAGAGAGGGCATTTAGATGCCATTTATATTTCCGATCACGGCGGCCCGCAGGGCTCAAACAGAGCGCCCCGCCATCCTTGCGAACGGCGGGGCGCGGGCAGGCTGATTGCTGACCGGCGTGGTCAGACCGAATAGTACATTTCGAACTCGACCGGGTGTGGGGTGTGTTCGAAACGATACACCTCGGTCCATTTCAGCTCGAGATAGCTCTCGATCTGGTCGGAACTGAACACATCGCCGGCGAGCAGGAACTCGTGGTCGGCCTCCAGCGCGCCGATCGCCTCGCGCAGGCTGCCGCACACCGTCGGGATGCCCTTCAGTTCCTCGGGCGGCAGGTCGTACAGGTCCTTGTCCATCGGATCGCCGGGGTGGATCTTGTTGCGGATGCCATCCAGGCCGGCCATCAGCATGGCGGCGAAGGACGAGGTACGGATTGGCGCCGGGATCGGGGAAGCGCACCTCGACCCGCTTGGCCTTGGGGTTGGTCGCGTACGGGATGCGGCAGGACGCCGACCGGTTGCGCGCCGAGTAGGCGAGCAGCACCGGCGCCTCGAAGCCGGGGATCAGGCGCTTGTAGCTGTTGGTCAGCGGGTTGGTCAGGGCGTTGAGCGCCTTGGCGTGCTTGATGACGCCGCCGATGTAGTAGAGCGCGGTCTCCGACAGATCGGCGTAACCGTTGCCGGCGAACAGCGGCTTGCCGGCCTTCCAGATCGACTGGTGCACGTGCATGCCCGAGCCGTTGTCGCCGAAGATCGGCTTCGGCATGAAGCAGGCGGTCTTGCCGTAGCTGTGGGCCACGTTGTGGATGCAGTATTTGTAGATCTGCAGGCCATCGGCCATCTTGGTCAGCGGCCCGAACTTCATGCCCAACTCGTGCTGGCTCTGGCCCACCTCATGATGGTGCTTCTCCACCACGACGCCCATTTCGGCCATGGTGGACAGCATTTCGGCACGCAGGTCGCTCTCGCTGTCGACCGGCGGCACCGGGAAATAGCCGCCCTTGACCGCGGGGCGATGGCCCATGTTGCCTTCCGGATAATCCTTCAGGCTGGCCTGCGGGCCTTCCTGGCTGTCGATCTGGTAGATGCCGTAATTGCCGCCGGTGCCGTACTTTACGCTGTCGAACACGAAGAACTCGGCTTCCGGGCCGAAGAACGCCGTATCGCCGACGCCTGACGATTTCAGATAGGCCTCGGCCTTCTTGGCGGTGGAACGCGGGTCGCGGTTGTACGGCTGTCCGGTCGACGGCTCGATGATGTCGCAGATCAGCACAAGGCTTGGCTTGGCAGAGAACGGATCCATCACCGCGGTGTCGGCATCGGGCATCAGGATCATGTCGGACTCGTTGATCGCTTTCCATCCGGCGATCGAGGAGCCGTCGAACATGATGCCGTCGCGGAACGTGTCCTCCTCGATGGTGGAGACGTGTTGTGCGGTGTGCTGCCACTTGCCGCGCGGGTCGGTGAACCGCAGGTCCACGTATTCCACGGAATGCTCAGTGAGCATTTCCAGCACTTTGCCAACGCCGTTTGTCGTGCCTGCAGGCTTCCTAGCCATGTATGGTTTCCCCGTCCTCGTCTCGATTGGCGCGCCGGCAACCCCGGTCGGGGGCTGGGCGCTGGAGAAGCGGCCCGTCTGATGTTTTCCGCCGTGGGCCAGATGCGGAATTCGTGAGCGTCAGTTGTTGTGCGCTAGATGGCGTCCTCACCGCGTTCGCCGGTGCGGATGCGGATGACCTCCTCGACCGAGGAGACGAAGATCTTGCCGTCGCCGATGCGTCCGGTGCGGGCGGAGCTGATGATCGCCTCCACCGCACGTTCGAGGACTGCATCCTCGCAGACCACCTCGATCTTCACCTTGGGGAGGAAGTCGACCACGTATTCGGCGCCGCGGTATAGCTCGGTGTGGCCCTTCTGCCGTCCGAACCCCTTGGCTTCCACCACCGTGATGCCTTGCAGGCCCACCTCGTGCAGCGCTTCTTTCACCTCATCCAGTTTGAACGGCTTGATGACGGCCTCGATCTTCTTCATGCGCGTTCAACGCCCGGGCTGACCGGGCCTCCTGTGTTCTGGCTGCCTGGGTTCACGATTGGCTGAACGGCAGTCGCCACAGGTTTGCACGCGGCGTGCCAAGCGGCAATGCGGCAGGGGCGGGGCTTCGCCCCGAACCCCACCAGAGGGCGCTGCCCTCTGGACTCCCGCCAAGGGCGACGCCCTTGGAACCATTCACTTTCGACCGGTGGGACGGGGAGGGGTGGGGATAGCGAAGCCTGGCGCTGGCCAGGCTTCGCTATCCCCACCCCTCCCCGTCCCACCGGTCGAAGACGGATTGGATTGCAAAGGCTCCGCCTTTGCTGGGGGTCCCGGGGGCAAAGCCCCTGGGCGGGTTTCAGGGCGGAGCCCTGACCTGCCCACTCCCCGCTCGCCTGCTGCCCGGATTTTGAGCACTTAGCGGCCCGGTTGAAGGACCGGGCGGGCCAAACCATACTGGCACCGCTCGCGGAGGAGGCCGTCCACAAGTGAAAAGCGTCAATTCCCTGCTTGCCGCCACCGGTACCACGATCTTCACCGTGATGTCGGCGTTGGCTGTGCAGCACGGTTCGATCAACCTGGGCCAGGGATTCCCTGATACCGAAGGGCCAGCTGATGTGCTGAAGGCGGCGGCGGATGCACTGATGGACGGCCGCAACCAGTATCCGCCGATGACCGGCGTGCCGGAGCTTCGCCAGGCAGTGGCGGCGGCGAATGCGCGGTTCTACGGGCTGGAGATCGATCCGGCAAGCGAGGTCGTGGTGACTTCGGGTGCCACCGAGGCGATCACCGCGTGTCTCATGGCGGTGCTCGATCCGGGCGACGAGGCGGTGCTGATCGAGCCGCTGTACGACACGTATGCGCCGGTGGTTCGCATGCTAGGCGCGACGCCACGGTTTGTCCGGCTGTTGCCGCCGAAATGGGAACTGCCGCGGGCTGAACTGGCGGCCGCGTTCGGGCCGAGGACCAAAGTGATCCTGCTGAACACGCCGATGAACCCCACCGGCAAGGTGTTCACAGCCGCGGAGCTGGGGTTCATTGCCGAGTTGATGGTGCGACACGATGCCTATGCGGTCTGCGACGAGGTTTACGAGCACCTGACATTCGACGGGTGGCGGCATATCCCGCTGATGACTCTGCCGGGGATGCGCGAGCGGGTGATGCGGATCGGCAGTGCGGGGAAGACATTCTCACTGACCGGATGGAAGGTGGGCTACGTCACCGCGCCGGCGGGGCTGGCGCTGCTGGTCGCGAAGGCGCACCAGAACCTGACATTCACCACGGCGCCCAATCTGCAGCGCGCGGTGGCGGTCGGGTTGGCGAAGGACGACGGGTATTTCGCTGGACTGGGCGCTGCGCTGCAGGCCAAGCGCGACAGGCTGGCGGATGGGCTGGCGGATCTGGGCCTGACGGTGCTGCCGACGCACGGGAGCTATTTCATCACAACCGATCTTACCCCGCTTGGGTTTGCCGGCGACGATGTGGCGTTTTGCCGACACATTACCGAGCACGCGGGTGTTACGGCGATCCCGGTCACCGCATTCTACGACGCGCCGGACCCGCCGCGGCACTATGCCCGGTTCGCCTTTTGCAAGCGCGACGAGGTGCTGGACGAGGCGGTGGGTCGGTTGCGGCGGCATTTCGGTGCGGCGCGGTCACAAGCGTTGACGGCTGCCGGCTGATCGGCCTAAAGCCGCCGCCCGGATGGCGGGCATAGCTCAGCTGGTAGAGCGCCAGGTTGTGGTCTTGGATGTCACGGGTTCGAGTCCCGTTGCTCGCCCCATCCGGAAGTGTTTGGTTTTGCGGTCCGGCGTCTCCGCTGCTCCGTGATGGTTGATATCTCGGGGTTGTCTCATTGCCCGTTGGGCGAGACGATGGGGGCCTGGGGGTGAGGGGCGGTTGAGGGCGAAGCTGCAGCCGCGGATGTAATCTCGCCCGAGGTGAGGGGGTAGATATCACCTGTCGCGTGGGACGAAGGCGCCCGGAGGGATCATTTTCGGCTCCACGTAAGCCAGATGCAACGCGTCGAGCATGGCCCACAGGATGTCGCACTTGGTCCGAAGCACCGCTAGAACGGCCTCCTGCTGATCCGGCGTGCGCGCATGCTCCTTGACGTAGGCGAGGGCGAATTCGGCGTCCATCGGCGCCTGGTCCAGCCGCGGCGTGAAATAGTGGAGCGTATCAGCCGTGATGAAATCATAGTTCGCCAGCATGCCTCCGACACGCTCGGCAATGATCGCCGGGGAGAACAGTTCCGTCAGGCACGAGGCAATCCCTTCCAGGATGGACCGGTCGCGCACGATGTCCACGTACGCATCGACGGCAAACCGTGTGATCGGCAGCAGGCCCTCGGTGGACATGACGTAGTCGCGATCGAGCCCCAACCCATCGGTCAGCCGCAGCCACCGTTCGATGCCGCCGGTATTCGGTCCGTCACCGTCATGGTCGTGCAGCCGGCGCCGCCAGGCACGGCGTAGGTCCGGTGTCGGCAGCCGCGCGATCAGCGTCGCATCCTTTGCCGGGATGCGGCATTGGTAGTAATAGCGGTTCAGTGCCCAGGCCTGGAGCTGTCCACGACTCAGCTTCCCTTGGTACATCGATTTATGGAACGGATGCTGCGAGTGATAGCGCTCGGCACCGATCTGTCGCAGCGCGGCGTCGAGTTCATCAGGCGACAGCAATCGGGCGCTCATAACTGGATCTCCATTCCGTCGTATGCCACTTCCCAACCTGCGACTTCCACCTCGGATCGCTCAGGCGAATCATCCAGCAGGATCGGGTTGGAGTTGTTGATGTGCAGCAGGACCTTGCGCCGCACATTGATCCCCTTGAAGGCGGCGAGCGTGCCATTCGGTCCGCTGACGCTCATGTGACCCATGCGCAATCCGGTCTTGCCGCCGATGCCTGCGCGCAACATCTCGTCATCCGTCCATAACGTGCCGTCAAACAACACGACGTCCGCACCTTGCAGGCGCTGCACGAGTGCGCCGGTCATTCCCGCGCAGCCCGGAATGAACAGCAAGCGACGATGCCCGTCGTTGATCGCCGCGCCGACGGTCTCCTCACCCTCGACAATGGACGGTGCCACCGCAGCGTCCTCAAGATAGAGCGGTACCTTGCCAGGGACCGGGAACAATTCCACCGAAAGGCCGCTGGGCGAACCATCCGGTCGTGCCAACATGATCGGAGTGCCGACTGCAACGTTCTGCCGCGTGACCACATCGCGTGCCAGCACCTCGAAGATCGGATTCGCACCCAGTACTTCGTGCATTCGTGCCGTGCCGTAGATTGTGAACGGATGGCGCTCGCGCAATGTCAGCAGCCCGGCGATCGCATCCACATCCCCCCCGGTTAGAACGACGCCCGCGATTGGCGACGATCGCAAGCCCTGACGCGGGTGCAGGCAGGGCGCTGCCTCGATCTGCTGGCGCAGATCCGGCGATGCGTTGAACAGAAACCACCAATCGCCATCGGCACTGACGGCGATCGAAGCCTGCGTGCGCGGCCTGGCATGTGGGTCGCCGGAGCGGGCCCGCTGGCAGGCGATGGCGTTCGAATTCCATTGCGGAAAGCCGCCGCCTGCAGCCGCGCCAAGAATGAGCGCTTGCATGGACATGACCCCGCGGTTGGCTGCGTTTCCCCCGGTTCAGCACAGGCGTACGCGCTGGTTTCGTCACCCGACGCGTTGCAATTGAAAGCCTATCGGCACGACCGATGCGGGGTCAAGGCACGGGTCGGCAGGGCAAATGACAGCGGTTGCAAGGTTCTCGCTCGTACGCCACGAACCTGCCCTACCGGGAGCTTCCTGCGATAGCGGCTGGAGCAAGACCTTTGACGCCGGTCAGCGTGGCACCCTCAAACGTCGCGTCTTGAACGTTCGCCCCGGTGAAGTCGGCACCGGTCAGATATGCGCCGGTAAAATCAGCGTTACTCAGGTCTGCACCGTTGAAGCGTGCATCGTTCAGTCTGGCAAAACGGAAAGTGACGTGGCCTAGCCCGGCGCCCGTGAAGTTTGCGCCGTCCAGATTGGCGCTCATGAACTCCGAACGCAGCAGACCCATGGATTGGTTCGCAATGTTCACCGTCATGTGGGCATGCGAGAAGTTCGCCCCGCGCATATCGTCGAAGCTGAAATGCACCGTGATGGATGCGTCCGACAGATCGGCCTCCACGAACGTGGCGGCCTGATCGAGTGTGTTGTCCATGCCGGTCGAGGTGACGACTGTTTGCAACGTCGCGCCGCGGAGGCGGGCACGGGTGAAGTTGGCGCGGATGATCCAGGCGAACGTAAGGTCTGCATTGCTCAGGTCGGCACCTGTGAGGTTTGCCCCAACCAGTTTGACACCATGCAGGTTGCTCCCCGACAAATTCGTGCCCGACAGGTTGGCACCGCTCAGATCAAGGCCGGTGAGATCGGTGTGGCTGATGTTCCTGCCTGACAGGTCTGCCTTGCCTGCCGGAACAGTCGCCACAATTCCCCGAACTTGTTCAGCCGTCATGCGATCGGCTGCCAATGACGGCGTCACCACGAGCGAAAGAGTGGCGAGTGCCAATACGGCGTCGGCAATGCGACTGGGTTTGCCCGGCACACAAGGCCTCCATTTATATCGACATCGGACGTTCAGATGATCACGGTGGTTGCTACGTACATTCCGCAAACATTCAATCGGAAACAGCATTCTTCGCCGCGCGAGGATGGCTGTCCACGCGACAGTCGGGCAATATGCTTCGCATAAGTCAACCTGAGCGCGGGATCTGACATGGTACCCACCGTCCGTCGTGTTTATCTGCTGCTGGCGCTGTGCAGCCTGCCCCTCTCGCAATCGGGTCGTGCGGAGAGCGGCGGCGCCTATCCCACGGCAGCTCGCGCCGAATTCGTATTCGCCTGCATGGCGACGAATGGAAACAACCAGGAGGCGCTGCAGCACTGCTCATGCGCCATCGATGTCATTGCATCCGTGCTGCCCTACGACAACTACGAGAAGGCCGAGACCGTGTTGCGCATGCGCCGGTCGGCCGGCGGGTACCTCGGTGAGGAATTCCGCAGCGCGCTGACCAACAATATCGTGCGTGATCTGGATGAGGCGCAGGCCGAGGCTGAAGTGCGCTGCTTCTGAAGCAATGAGCGGTGTTCGTCAGGCGCGCGCCGCTGGCCACTCCTGTCGGAACGTGCTGCCCTCGCTGTCGTCGACTTGCACACGGAAGGCGCCGGCGCCATTCGGCCGGTAGTCGAAGCGGAATGCCGGATTCTCCGAGATCGAAATTCCGCCCTCGATGGACAGCAGCAGGTCGTCGCCCTGCCAGATGCGCACCGCGTTGACGAAATGCGCCGGCACGTAGAGCCGGGTGAGCTGGTCCATTTGCATTCCGGTATAGTTGGGATGCCGGATCAGCAGTTCCGCCTCGCGCAGCCCTGGTGCGACACCGTCTTCCGGCGGGAACTGCCGGAACCGCATCGTGCCGAGCGGGATCGAATCCGCCTCCAGCTTCGCCGCCGGCGCCGAGCAACCGCCGGCTGCCTTCACGAAGCGCGCGGATGCGTAGAGCTGACCGTCACTCAATTCGGCAACTGCGTGGATGTTGGTGTAATCGTCGACGCGGACGCGAGTGGACAGGGTGCGCATTCCACTGGCTGGGCCCAACGAGAACACCGCCGCGAGCGGGGAGGGATTCTGCGTCGATCACCAGTGTGATTCTGCGAAGCTGCCGTTGGTCGTTGGCCGGTTGCAGGTAATGCAGGCTGACCGGAACCAGGGCCGCGTCTTCCGCACGATAGGGCGCATCGATCGACACGATCGCGTCGCCATCCTGGAGCGGCCGCCCGGCGAATATCTGCGCAGCGAGCGACGGCCACGGGTCCTCCGCGGCAGGTGCCTGTGCGGCGGCGTGGCGGCCGACTGCTCCGAGCGCCGCTGCGGACAGCAAGGTCCGGCGATGCAGTCTCAGTCGCATTGGTTGTTTGTGCATGGTCACTCCCACCCGGCGCGACCCATGGGCCGTGCCCCCCCCCGCCGGCCGGGAAACCATATCACCAGATCCCGCCGTCCGCCCACAAGACATTGACGACAGATGGACGCCGCCGGTGCCGATCTGCTAGGCTGGCGATGCCGGCGTGAGAGCCGGCACGGCGTACGTATGGAACGATAAAAACCGAGGAGACATTCGATGGCCTGGACCCGCCCGAAGCTTCGCGAAATCTGCATCGGCATGGAAATCAACGGCTATTTCCCCGGAACGCTGTAACAGGACACGACTTCCGTCCTCGCTTCTGGCAGACCCGTGACATGGGTCTGCCACGCTGCCCGGGATTGACCGGCACGCTGCCTCGACCTGAGCGCCGTGGCGCCAGTGATGTGGCGACCGCTGATCGCGTGTGACAACGCGGACGTATCGGATACGGCCGATGCCTGATGACCAGTCACCCAGTTTGCCGGATCGTCCTCGGCTGGCGCCCGGCGTGCGGCTGCATTTCGACACGACCCGCAACGCGTGGGTGCTGCTCGGACCGGAACGGGTGATCGAGACGGAGGGGCCGGCCAGCGAAATCCTGCGCCGATGCGACGGAACCCGGACTGTCGATCAGATCGTCGATGAACTCGCCGTCCTGTTCACCGCCGATCGCACGGAGATCGCAGGCGACGTGGCCGACATGCTGGCGGAACTCGTGGTGAAGCGGATGCTGGTACCGTGACCGTGCCGGCCGTCCAACCCCGGCTTTCCGCGCCACTCGGACTGTTGGCGGAGCTGACGCACCGCTGCCCCCTGGCCTGCCCGTATTGCTCGAATCCGCTGGCGCTGGACGACCGTGCCGATGAATTGGACGCGGCCACCTGGGCGCGGGTGTTTCGTGAGGCTGCCGCGCTGGGCGTGCTGCAAGTACATTTGTCCGGCGGCGAACCCGCGTCTCGCCGCGATCTTGTCGATATCGCCGCCGCGGCTCACGATGCGGGGCTGTACACCAACCTGATCACGTCGGCGATCGGGCTCGACCTCAAGCGTCTCGCGCAACTGCGGGAGTTGGGCCTGGACCACGTCCAACTCTCGGTGCAGGACGTGGATGCGGACAGCGCGGATCGCATCGCCGACTACGCTGGCGCACACGCCCGCAAGCTCGCTTTCGCGCGGTCGGTGGTGGAACTCGGGCTTGCACTCACCGTCAATGCGGTGATCCACCGCGCCAACATCGAGCGGATCACCGCGCTGGTGGAACTGGCGGCATGCCTTGGTGCCGGGCGGGTAGAGATCGCACATACCCAGTACTACGGGTGGGCGCTTCGCAACCGTCAGGCGCTGATGCCGACGCGCGAGCAGGTCCACCGGGCTATGCAGGATGTCGAGCAGATCCGTCCGCGCTATGCCGACCGCCTGTCGATCGACCTGGTCGTGCCGGACTATTATGCCCGGCGACCGAAGGCGTGCATGGGCGGCTGGGCGCGTCGTTCGCTGAACGTGACGCCATCCGGCCGCGTGCTGCCATGCCATGCCGCCGAGACCATTCCGGGCCTGAAATTCTGGTCGGTTCGCGAACATGCATTGCGAGAGATCTGGATCGCGTCGCCGGCGTTCCAGGCGTTCCGCGGCACCGACTGGATGGCGGAGCCGTGCAGAAGCTGCGAATTGCGCGAGATTGATTTCGGCGGCTGCCGCTGCCAGGCGCTGGCCATCGTTGGCGACGCCGGCGCCACCGATCCGGCCTGTGAGCTGTCGCCTCACCACGCGCACTTGCTGGCACTGGCGAATCAGGCTTCCGCAGGTGCCGATATTCGCTACGCCTATCGAGGCCGCCCCGTGCGTACTGGCGCTACTGCCATTCCAGCTCGCTGAATGCCACGGTCGCGTTGCGCGGATTGTAGTCATCGAACAACTGCCAACGGTCGTGCTCGGAGCGGCCGATCTGTGGCACCGCAGCCGCCAGCGGCACCCCCGCGGCGATCAGCCGGCGCGTATCGTCAGCCAGGACGGTGAAGTAGCGGCGCTCATCATCCAGTGCCTGCGGCCATGGTGCCACCAGCCGGCCGTGCCCGGGTACCACGACCCTGGCAGGCAGTTGCGCCAGACGCGGCAACACCGAGAGCCAGCCCGTCAGACTGCCATCCACGACGGGCACGTGCTGGAGGAACACAAGATCGCCGGAATACAGCACGCCGGTGGCCTCATCGAGCACGGTGAGATCACAGGCGGTATGGGCAGCGGGCGTCCATGCCGTTAGCCGTAGCCGCCGGCCGCCGAGGTCCAGCGTGGTGTCTCCGTCGACCAGCAAAGTCGGCGGAATGATCCTGACCTCGGCGATGGCCGCCTCGCCGAGCTGGTCACGGAATGAATGCAGATAGTAGTCGCCGCGCTTTGCCAACTCAGTCGGCAGGTTGTGGTGTCCGACAAACGTCACGCCCGACCCGAAGGCCGCGTTGCCGAACACATGGTCCGGGTGCTCGTGCGTGTTGATCACGTAGCGTACCGGCTTTTGGGTGACGCTGCGGACGGCCAGCAGCAGACGGCGCCCAACGCTGACGCTGCCGCCGGTGTCGACCACGGCGACAGTATCGTGCCCGACGATGATACCGAGATTGGCGATATCACCGGCATTGTCAGGCGTTGTCAGCGCGACCTGGCCGAAATGCACGTAGTCGCCGTCGGCCACGCGCTGGATGACAAGTGGCACAGCATCGTGCGGTGCGGCCTGCACTACGCCGCTGCCCAGGATCGCAATGAGGCCCGCGAGGACACGCATGGCCGGCATGACAGTTACTCCGCTTCGACGATCCGGCGGCGCTTCGATGGCGTTACCACCGAGAGTCGCAATCGGGAAAGCCGTGCACCGGCCCGACCAGTGAGGGTTGTTCACGATTGCGTGATTTGCGGCCGCCCCCTACGTGCCATAGCGTCGACGGACAGGGGAGCATCGGCACGCGCCAAGGCGAACGGGCCAGGGACCGTTTCAGCACAACGAGCACAGACCGCATCGTCGCAGCCTGCTGCCGAAGGTGATACCCCCGAGCGGCTCGGCTAAAAAAGAAACGGGAGGAACCTATGCGAAGTGCTTCAGCGGGACTTTGGCTGGCGGCGAGCACAGTGTTGGCTTCGGGCCTGATGATGGCGGCTGCGACCGCGCAGACAACGGGTGGCAGCGACCTCGTCGCGATGCAGGCGAATGCGGCCAATGTGGTGATGCCGACCATCACCTATGACAACCAGCGCTATTCCAAGCTCGATCAGATCACGGCACAGAATGTCGGCAAGCTGCAGGTGGCGTGGACCTTCTCGACCGGCGTCCTGCGTGGGCACGAGGGTGCGCCGCTGGTCATCGGCGACGTGATGTATGTGCACGCACCGTTTCCTAACACGGTGTTCGCGCTCGACCTGAACAACGACGGCAAGATCCTGTGGAGATATGAGCCGAAGCAGGACCCGAACGTCATTCCGGTGATGTGCTGCGACACCGTCAACCGCGGTCTTGCCTACTCGGATGGCAAGATTTTCCTGCACCAGGCAGATACCACGCTGGTCGCGCTGGATGCGAAGACCGGCCAGGTGGTGTGGTCGGTGAAGACCGGCGACGCCAGCAAGGGTGAGACCGGCACAGGCGCACCGATGGTTGTCAAGGACAAGGTGTATGTCGGCGTATCGGGCGGCGAGTTCGGTGTACGCGGCTGGGTGACGGCCTACTCGATAGCCGACGGCAAGCAGATCTGGCGTGCCTACTCCGAAGGCCCGGACAGCGATCTGCTGGTCGATCCGCAGAAGACGACGGTGCTAGGCAAGCCGATCGGCGCCGATTCCAGCCTGAAGACCTGGGAAGGCGACCAGTGGAAGATCGGCGGTGGCGACACCTGGGGGTGGTATTCGTACGATCCGAAACTGAACCTGATCTATTACGGCTCCGGCAACCCCTCCACCTGGAACCCGGTACAGCGGCCGGGCGACAATAAGTGGTCCATGACGATCTTCGCGCGCGACCCGGATACCGGCATGGCGAAATGGGTCTACCAGATGACGCCGCATGACCAGTGGGACTACGACGGCGTCAATGAAATGATCCTGGCCGATCAGCAGATCAATGGCAGTGAAGTGCCCACGCTGGTGCACTTCGACCGTAACGGGCTCGGTTACACGCTGAACCGAGAGACGGGCGAACTGCTTGTCGCAGCCAAATATGATCCGGCGGTGAATTGGACCACCGGCGTGGACATGAACAAGAGCAGCCCGAACTACGGCCGGCCGACTGTCGTCGACAAATTCGCCCCTGGTTCCAGAGGCGCTGACGTGAACTACCAGGGCATCTGCCCGGCGGCGCTCGGGTCCAAAGACGAGCAGCCGGCGGCTTATTCGCCTGACACCAAGCTGTTCTACGTGCCTACCAACCATGTCTGCATGGACTACGAGCCGTTCCGCGTATCCTACACGGCGGGTCAGCCCTATGTCGGAGCAACCTTGGCGATGTTCCCGGCACCGGGTGGCAACGACATGGGCAACTTCATTGCGTGGGACGCTCGCACGGGCAAGATCGTGTGGTCGGACCCGGAACAGTTCTCGGTGTGGTCCGGTGCGCTGGCAACCAAGGGTGGCGTGGTGTTCTATGGCACGCTGGAGGGCTACCTGAAGGCGGTCGATGCCAAGACCGGCAAGGAGCTTTACAAGTTCAAGACCCCGTCCGGCATCATCGGCAACGTGATGACATATGAGCACAACGGCAGACAGTACGTCGCAGTGCTGTCTGGCGTCGGCGGTTGGGCCGGCATTGGGCTGGCAGCGGGGCTGACTGATCCGCATGCCGGGCTCGGCGCCGTCGGCGGTTATGCCGGCCTCAACAACTACACCGCGCTGGGTGGAACCTTGACGGTGTTCGCGCTGCCGCCGAGCTGACCCGAGCTCTCGGCTGGTGGTTGAATTCGCGGCCGGCATTGTGGCAACGCGCCCAGGCCGGCCGCGGTTTTCGTTGACTGATGGGAACGCAAATCGTGCGACGAATTCTGCGCGCAGCCATCTGCATCGCCGTGGCACTGACACTGACCGTGGGAGCGTACGCCATCACGGATGGCTCCGGCGATCCGACCGCCGTCAACTCCGACGACGGCAAATGGACCGACAAGGACGGCAATCCGACGTTCAAGGTCACATCGGATGGCACGGTGGACTGGTACACTTTCTCCGGGTTCACGCGCTACAACTCTGAATGCCTGCGCTGCCATGGCCCGGACGGCGTGGGATCTACCTATGCTCCCGCGCTGATCGATTCGATGAAGCGCCTCAGCTACACCGATTTCTATGCAGTCGTCGCTGGCGGGAAGAAGGATGTGTCATCGTCGCAGGAGCTGGTGATGCCGGCCAACGGCGAGAACAAGAACGTCATGTGCTACATCGATGCCATCTACGTATATTTGCGCGCGCGTGGCGACGACGCTCTTGGACGAGGTCGTCCGCAGGACCACGCGCCGAAGCCGGCGTCATTCGCCAAAGCCGAGGACGAATGCATGGGGTGATGCGACGACGCGTGGTGGCGGTGGCATCGGTCACTGCCTTGCTGGCGCTGCTGACGACGGGACCTGGATCGGCGCAGGCGCCTGGTCTTGGATCGTCCGCGGAACTCGTCGATCCGCATACGTTACGTATCTGCGCCGATCCGCATGATTTGCCATTTTCCAACGAGGCGGGTGACGGATTCGAGAACAAGATCGCCGTCCTGTTGGCCAGCAAGCTCGGCAAACCCACCAGCTACACTTATTATCCGCAGGTCATCGGCTTCGTGCGCAATACGCTGAATGCATTACGCTGCGATGTGGTTATGGGCGTGGCCGTCGGCGACGACCTTGTGCAGAGCACCAACCCTTATTACCACACGACGTACGCGCTGGTGTTCAAACCTGGGAACGGACTAGACGGTATCGAGACGCTTGAGGACCAGCGACTCAAGGGCAAGCATATCGGAGTCATTGCCGGCACGCCGCCGTCCGAAGTGCTCGTACAACAGGGGCTGATGGCGTTGGCCAGGCCTTATGCACTGACCGTCGATACGCGGATCGAGGTACCGTCACAGACCATGGTGAACGACATTGCGTCCGGTCAGATCGATGCCGGCGTGCTGTGGGGTCCGATCGCCGGCTATTATGCGCAGCATGCAACGCCTCGCCTTGTAGTGGTGCCGCTGTTGAAGGAGCAATCGAGGATGGATTTCCAGATTGCGATGGGCGTTCGGCGCAGCGACCAGGACTGGAAGCGACAGCTCAATCGGATCATCGCCGAGAATCAGCCGGAGATAGATCGGATTCTGCAACAGTATGGCGTGCCTTTGCTGGACGAGCAGGGCAAGTTGCGGTCGCCGTGAGTGCTGCCGGGTTCCGACCGATAGCGGCACTATGCGCGGCTTTGCTGTTGTGCGCCGCGGGTGGCGCGAATGCGCCACCTGAACCATCGGACTATCGCATGAGCGATTATCGCGCGCCCACGCCGGCGACGCTGCGTGGCGCAATCGTGCTGTCCAACGAGCAGGCGCGTGCCGCCTGGGAAAGCCATGATGCGGTGTTCGTCGATGTACTGCCTCAGCCACCGCGTCCGGTTGGGCTGCCGGCATCCGCGATCTGGCGGCCGAAACCGCGCGATGACATACCGGGCAGCGTATGGTTGCCGGACACCGGCTATGGAGCGTTGGCTCCGGTCATGGAAGACTATTTTGCGCGCGGGTTGCAGCAGGCGAGCGGGGGTCAGCGCGACCGCATGCTGGTGTTCTACTGCCTCGCCAGTTGCTGGATGTCGTGGAATGCGACGAAACGCGCCTTGACAATTGGCTATACAAATGTTGCGTGGTACCCGGAGGGCACGGACGGCTGGACTGCCCTGGGCCTGCCGTTGGAGGCGCGCGTGCCACTAGCGCGACCGCAGGCGGCGGAATAAATCGGCCATCTGGTAACGTTGAAAGCCGTCGTTGCGGCGCCGCTCTTTCACTGTCACTGCAAATCCTGCTGGATCGTGCGAGCCAACGCGAACAGCCGCTGTTCGATCTTGCCGGGTACCTCGCAGGCGTAGCTCAAGGCCTGCCGCCGATCCTGGAAGACCTCCGCTTCCCAGTTGACGCGCTGCATCATCTGATTGACCGCACCGGCATCAGCGGTGGGATCGGACTGCATCTGCCGCAGCCTGTTGTTATCGTCACGGATGCCCGCGGCAAGCTCCTTCTGGCGGGCGCCAAATCGATCAAGGCCAGCAATGACCGTGCTGCGCTCCTGATCCAGCACATTGAACAGGCCGGCAACCAGCGCCAGCAACTTCTGCTGTTTTTGTCCTTTCGCCAGTTGTGCGAACGCTTGAACCTTATCCTGAGCCTGCACAAGCGGTACGCGGCGCTGTGCGATCGCGTGCACCAGATCGGCGACAGACTGGTCGCGCTGCCAGTCGATTTGTTGCGGATCGACTGGCGGCCCCGCCCAGACCGCCGCGAGCGAAAGCTCCGGCACCTTGATCTGCTGGCACGGCCAGTCCGGATCGCGCGGCCCCGGTGGTGCGGCAGCGGCAGCCGATGCCGTGAACAGCGCCACACCAAGCGCAAATCCGCCAATGCCCGCTGTCATCCCGCGGCCCCGCCGCGCCGTGCGATCAGACCGCGTGCCGGGTCATAGGCTATGATCGCACCCGTCGTGAACAGGATTGTCATCGCCGTGACGACCGCGAGCGAGATCCAGTCGATCCGCTCGTATAGCGCAAAACGAATCAGTTCCACGGCATAGGTGAACGGATTGAGTCGACAGATAGTGTAGACAACGGGGCTCGACTGTTGCACCAGCCAGAGCGGGTATAGCGCGGATGACGCAAAGAACATCGGAAAGATCACGAAATTCATCACGCCGGCGAAGTTCTCGAGCTGTCTGATCACCGATGACAGCAACATGCCCAACGCACCGAGCATCACGCCGGTCAAGGCCAGCGCGGGCAGCACGGCGACGTAGCCCCAGGCGGGTGCCTCGACGCCCCAAAGCCAGGCGACGAACAGATAGGCATAGACCTGCGATAGCGACACCGACGTGCTGGCCAACAGCTTGCCGGTCAGCAGAAACCAGCGCGGAAACGGACTGACGAGCAGCATGCGCATGTTGCCCATTTCCCGGTCGTAAACCATGGAGAGCGAGGACTGCATTCCGTTGAACAACTGGATCATCGCCATCAGTCCTGGCGTGACGTAAACCTCGTACAGCACGTACGTCTCGTATGGCGGTATGATCGATACACCGAGGATCTGGCGAAAGCCGGCGGCGAAAATGAACAGCCAGACCAGCGGCCGCACGAGGGCTGAGATGAAACGCTCGCGCTGATGAATGAAGCGCAAAGCCTCACGCCAGGCGATACCGTGCAGGCAGATCAGGTACTGCCCGATCGTGAAGCCGCGGCGTTCACTGTTGATCGTACTGGCGCTCATTCCGGTGTCTCCGGCGTACCACCGGTCAGGGCGATGAACGCACTGCGCATATCGGTGGCGCCGGCAGCCGCTATGACATCGGCGACATCGCCCGACGCAAGCACGCGACCGTGATGCAGCACGACGACTGCATCACCAGACGCAACCTCATCGAGCAGATGCGTCGCCCACAACACCGCCACCTCACGTTCGCGAACGAGGCCACGCACGTGCCGCAGGATTGCCGATTTTGATGCGACGTCCAGCCCAACGGTGGGTTCGTCCAGCACCAGCACGCGCGGCCGGTGCAGCAATGCGCGGGCGATTTCGATCCGCCGCATCTGGCCACCCGACAATTTGCGTACCTGCTCGCGTGCGCGATCCTCGAGCTCGATATCCTTCAATAGGGCGAGCGCGCGCTGGCGTGCGTCGCGGCTGCCGATGCCGTGCAGTGCTGCGTGATACAGCAGGTTGTCCATGACCGAGATATCGAGATCGAGCGTGCGCGCCTGGAACACCACTCCCAGCCGGCGCAGGGCCTCGCCCGGCTCGCGCGACACACGATGGCCGAGTACGTCGATCGAGCCTTGCCGCGTATCGTAGAGCCGCGTGATCAGCGAGAACAACGTGGTCTTTCCCGCACCGTTCAGCCCGAGCAACGCGGTGAAGCGCGACGCGGGAACGGTCAGGCTGACATCTTCCAGAGCCTTGCGCGTGCCGTAGGCATGGCTCACTCCGCGCACCGCGATCGCCGGCACAATTAGGGCCGGATCGTGCGCGGTATTGACCGGCGGTTCGGTGACGGTGGCCACGCTCATTTCGGAGACACGACCACACCCCAGGGAAGCCGTCCAACCGGGATCGACTTCACGACATCCAGCGCTGCTACATCGATCACCGAGATATCGTTGGACAGCCCATTGGTGGTGAGCAGGTATTTCTGGTCCGGCGTGAACGCCATCTGCCAGACGCGCTGACCCACCAACAGGTATTTGCGAACCTTGTAGGACTTCGCGTCGATTACCGCGACGCGGTTGGCGGGGCCGAGAGCCACAAACGCGATGGCATCGTCTGCGGTGAACTGGATCCCCACCGGCTGGATCGTGTCGCCACGCAGGCCCTGCACATCGAACGAGATTTTATGGGTCACGACGTGCTTATCGGGATCGATCACACTGACGGTGCCGCCGAGCTCGGAGGAGACCCAGACCTGCGATCCGTCGTGCTTGAACATCGCGATCCGCGGCCGCGCATCGACCAGCACGCCGGCGATCATCTTGCGCGTCTTATAATCCATGAAATGCGCCATGTTGGTGGTTTCGGACGTATTGACGATAGTTTGTCCGTCCGGACTGACCGCCATGCCCTCGGGTTCGACTCCGGTCGATACCTGCGCGATCACCTTGCGCGTTGGCACGTCGATCACGGTCACCATGTTGTCGTCTTCGTTCGACACGTACAAGGGATTGCCAGAGACGTGAAGGGCGAAAGTTTCAGGGTCCGATCCGGATGGAAGCGTGCCGATGATGCGCTGCGTGCGGGGATCGATGATTTGAATGATGTCGTCGTCGCTGGCGCAAACCAGCAGCTCGCCACCGTCCCGGGTCATCGTGATGCCGCGCGGACGTTGACCAACCGGTATGGTCTGGACGGTCTTCATCTGGTCAAGGTCGACCACGCTGATGGTGTTGTCGCGCTCGTTCGACACGTAGGCGGTATAGGCATCCGCCGGACCTGGCGTCGATACCAGCAGCAAACCGGCCAACAGCGGTACCGACAACCAGCCACGGTGTGTCATTGCAACCTGCATTTGGTTTCCGGTCGATCAAAGCCCAGCGTGTCGAGTGCGGTAAACTGATGCAAAAAACCTGGTTGCGGCGACACCGAAACAACAGTACGACCATCGACAAGTAGAATTGGTTGACGAAGCTGCCAATCCCAGTCGCGCAGCGAGAGTTTCTGACCCTTGTAGGCAGCGACGCCGAAATCCGGGCTTTTCATGTCGTGCATGATCTTCGCCGGATCTGCCGAAGCGCTCCGGCTGGCAGCCTCGCCGATCATCCTTGCGGCGGTCCAGGCCTGCATGTCGAGCGGGGTCATGCGACGATGCACCAGCCGCATGAACCGGTCCTGTAATTGCGTGCCGCCCCACGATTCGCTGCTTGGATCCCAACTTGCCGGCCGCAGGCCAGCCGACCCCGCAACCGGCCGCGCGTCCCATGTGCGAAACGGCAGGTAGTCGGCGAACACGTCATTCTCGTCCGCGGTGACCAGCACGTCGTAATCCGGCAGATCCTGCGTGAAGACGGGCATCTGCTGCTGGGTCTGCACCACGCCCGAGTTCGTCTCACGCGCACCGCCAGTGTCCTTGTATTCCACCTCCTTCACGATGCGCGCACCGAAACGCCCGGCCGCCCGGCGATACGCGTCTGCCAGCAAGGCGTCCGCGGGATGTGAACCGTATGCAAGCACCCAGCGGGTCCATTTTTTCCATACCAGGTACTGCGCCAGCGCGTCGGCCAGCATGGCACGTGACGGCGCAACGTGGATCACGTTGTCGCGGCAATCCTGCTGACGCAAAGCGTCATCGGGCGCCTGGACATTGAACAGCGTCACGCCCTTGTCTCGGCCGACAGTGGCAAGCTTCAGCAGCAGGTCCGCCGGAACGTCGGTCATGATCAGGGTGATCCCGTGCGCAACCAGCGCAGCGAGTGCGGGCACCGGATCATTACCGGCATGCACCAGGGTATCGGTCAGTTCGAACTGCTGACCGATGAACTGGCCGGTCGTGTTGTTGTCGTTGATGGCGAGCTTCGCGCCCGCCAGCCCGTCATCCCGCGGCGGCTTGTCCAGCAGCGATATCGTCTGGCGCTGGACAGCCCAGCGAACGTAGCCGATGCCGATGGTCGCCGTATCGGCGCGTGCTGCGCGCGGTACCGCCGCCAGCACGACACCAGTCGTCGCAGTGATCAGCGCTCGCCTGCCGAACCGGGCGCGCGGCGTCGGCGTTGGACGTTCCATTCGGGCCAGGATGGAGAAGTCCATGCCGCCATTCAAGGGCGCCACCGCTCGGGGCTCGCTGGAATGGCGGCGACGGGGCGTGAAATTATGGCAATCCGCGCGCGCGGGATGTATTGGCAGGACGCACCAGTGACGGAGGCGATAATGCAATTGGTCGACCTGATCCTGCTGGCATGCAGCCTGACCAATGTGACCTCGTGCCACGAGTACCACGTGCTGTTCCAGTCCGCTGGATCGTTGGAAGCCTGCACGATCCGGGCGCAGCCGTATCTGGCGCAGTGGGTGGGAGAACATCCGAACATGCGCGTGACGCGCTGGCATTGCGCCTGGCCTGAGCGGGAGGAGCAAAAAAGCTGAGCGGCCGTTGACAGGCGGCACCGGGCCTTCGCAACCTGTGGGACAAGGAGGACATCGCGTGTTGCGCACAGCATTCCTGGCACTGACACTGTTGTTCACGGCCGTGGCTCCGGTGCTGGCGCAGGATGTCGCAGCCGGAGAGAAGGATTTCCTGGTCTGCCGCGCCTGCCATCAGATCGGTCCCGCGGCGAAGAACGCGGTCGGCCCCGTGCTGAATGGTGTGGTTGGACGCAAGGCGGGCACCTACCCGGATTTCATATATTCCGATGCCAACAAGGATTTGGGTATTGTCTGGACGCCCGAGGAACTCGAAAAGTATCTGACATCGCCGCAGACGGTGGTGCCGCACACCAAGATGATCTTTCCTGGATTGAAGGACGAGCAGAAGCGGAAGGACGTGATTGCGTTCCTTCAACAATTTGGCCCGGACGGGCAAAAAAAGCAGTAACGGTCCGCTTCCAGCAAGACGCCCCGCAAGCTGCAGCCGTCGATGGCGCGCTGTTCACCATCCTGCTATGGTCACGCTCTGCCGCAGGGAGGTAGTGCCATGAAGGTTCGCGCCGCCGTGGCCCGCGAGGCCGGCAAGCCGCTCAGCCTGGAAACAGTAGACCTCGACGGTCCGCGCGCCGGTGAAGTGCTGGTCGAGATCAAGGCGACCGGCATCTGCCATACTGATGAATTCAGCCTCTCCGGCGGGGACCCCGAGGGCATATTCCCATCGATCCTTGGCCATGAAGGCGCCGGCATCGTCGCCGATATCGGCCCAGGCGTGACCAGCGTGAAAAAGGGCGATCACGTCATCCCGCTCTACACACCGGAATGCCGCCAGTGCGAATACTGCCTCAGCCGCAAGAGCAATCTGTGCGTGGCGATTCGTGCCACCCAGGGCCGCGGCGTGATGCCCGACGGGACCAGCCGGTTCTCATCAGGTGGCGCACCAGTCATGCACTACATGGGCACATCGACCTTCGCCAACTTCACCGTGCTGCCGGAAATCGCGTTGGCAAAGATCCGCGAGGACGCGCCATTCGAGAAGGTCTGCTACATCGGCTGCGGCGTCACCACCGGCATTGGTGCGGTGATCAATACGGCCAAGGTCGAGCCGGGGGCACGCGTCGTGATTTTCGGCCTGGGCGGTATCGGCTTGAATGTGATTCAGGGCGCCCGGATGGCGGGTGCGGAAATGATCGTCGGTGTCGACCTCAATCCGCGTCGTCGCGAGATTGCCGAGAAATTCGGCATGACGCATTTCGTCAACCCAAGCGAGGTGCAGGGCGACCTGGTTCCCTATATCGTGGATCTGACCCGTGGCGGTGCCGACTACACGTTCGAGTGCATTGGCAACGTCAAGGTCATGCGCCAGGCCCTGGAATGCGCCCATCGTGGCTGGGGGCAGTCGATCATCATAGGGGTTGCCGGCGCCGGACAGGAGATCGCCACGCGGCCATTCCAGCTTGTGACCGGCCGCATCTGGAAGGGCACCGCGTTTGGCGGTGCGCGTGGACGTACCGACGTGCCGCGCATCGTCGATTGGTACATGGACGGGCGCATCAACATCGACGATCTGATCACACACGTGCTGCCCTTCGAACAGATCAACGAAGGGTTCGACCTGATGCGACGCGGCGAGAGCATCCGTAGCGTGGTGACCTACTGACGCTCCCGCAGCGCGTGTTGTCGAGATCAGTTCGGCAGCGCGCCTGAGGCCTTGGCGATGTGGGTGGCGATCGCGTCCATCAGCGGCGGCGACAGACAGTCATACGGCGAGAGGCCAAGCTCTGACAGACGGCCACGGATTCCTGCCATACGGTCGGGACTCACGCCGGATTCGATCACCGATGACACGAACGCGGCGAACTCCGGCGGCGCCCAACCAGATTCCTGGAACAACTCGGGGTGGACGAAGTCGAACCCATAGAACGGATGCTTGGTGTTCTCGATCCGCCCGTACATGTGGACGCCGCAGCCCTTGCAGGCATAGCGCTGGATGGCAGCGCTCGGGTCGACTATTGCGAGTTTGTCGCCATTTTCCGTCACCTTCAAATTGGCACGCGGCACCACGGCGACGACGGACATGATCGCGCCGGCCGGCTTCCAGCACTTCGTGCAGCCACAGGCGTGGTCGTAAGCGACCTGTCCCGTGATCGCGACCTTCACGGGGGCCGTGGTGCATTTGCACACCAACGTGCCACCGGCGAAATTCGTGGCGGCAGGTTTTACCCCTTGGTCGATCGACGGATGCAGGCGAACTGTTTCGGACATCTTGCGCTCCCCACTTATGGTTGTTGCATGGTCCGGTCCCGTGAACAGAACTGGGATCGGCTTGGTTGGCCGCCGCCCGATGCTACCGTAAAGCAGCCAGCCCGGTAAATCGCCGATTTACGGTTGATCAGGCCATGACGTGGTTGAATTGGATTACCGCAGAGCTCGAGAAGTTGGTGATTGCTGGCACGTCGCGACGCAATCAGGCCGGGAGGCGCTCGCGATCGGTGAGGCGCGCAAGCGGCTTTACGCTGCGAACGATGCGACCACCGCAATCCTCTTGGAAAAACGAAAGCGGCGCCCGAAGGCGCCGCTGAACATGCGTTCCGTGGTACGGATCAGTTGGCTTTACGACGGCGGATCGCACCGAGGCCGGCAAGCCCGACACCGAGCAGCGCCAGCGTCGCGGGTTCCGGCACAGGGCCCGGAGTGGAGCTGCCGAAAGTCACATCATCGAACACGATCTGGTTGGCGGTGCCGCCAAAGTTGATGGACTCGGCGGTGCCGGCAAAAGTTACGCCTATCGGGACGAACGGGCAGAACCCGGCACCATAGCCTGGGCAGGGACCGGACGTGGTCGTCGGCAGGATCAGGTTCGCGAGCAGACTACCCGTGCCGTCCAAGCCGCTGTACACCTGAATGCTGCCACCCACATTGACCGCGGTGTAATTGAACGAGAAGCCCGTCGTGAACCCTGCCGGGTCGTCAAGGAAGGTGCTCGTTCCAGCCAGGAAGAACAACGCGCCGGCCTGTGAAGTGGGATCCCCCAGGCCACCGCGCGAGGTGTTGGAACAAGAGTAGTTCAGGGTATTGAGGCAGATCGCCAGGGCATTGCTGGGGAAGCTGATCCCGTAGTTTGGCCCACTCGTGCCCACGCTGCTGGTGCCACCGTTGTAGAAGTTCTCGACCGCGGCGTACGCGGTCGTGTCGGTAGGCGAGTTGATGCCCTCGAACGTCAGATCGATCACAGCCGCGCTCGCTGAACCGCCGATGCATGCGATCGCCGCCACACCAACAGCAAGCCTGTTCAAGTATCTCATCGTTTGTACTTCCTCTGATCCAAGACCGGTGCGTTAGCGGAGTTGGTCCGAACGCTCACCGAATATTGTTGCGATGCGGTTTCCAGTGTAGCAAGCGCCATGCCAAGCAGTGGAATTGTCTCATTTCAATGGCTTATATTCAGCTCGCGGCATGATCGTCAACAAACTGTAAAAAATTCCGACAACGTTCCGTGAAATGCGAGCGGCACTCTTCTGCGCCGCCGCTTTCCAACAAGCCTGTTCACCGGCGCGATCGGCGAGAATCGCCATCGACTGAGGGGTTCTGCAAACCGATCAACTTCCACCACTTGCAACGAGAATGCGACACAGCCACGGTTGGACGGCAAGACTGGTCCCTGGACGGCCGCTGTCGCACACGAATCCGCAATCAGACTGAGATCGCACCGATGGTCATGTCTCCTGAAACGGCCGACGCCGCCTATGAAGACATTGTTGCCGCCGTTGGCCGCGGCGATCGGGTCCAGGCCCTGAGCCTTGCCGCCACAGCATTGGACCAGGGCCTGGACGAACCGCTGGTGCTGTTACTTGTGGCCGAAGGCCTCGAAGAGCAGGACCGTGGGCTGGAAGCGATCGGTTTGATCAAACGCGCCGTGGACATGGGGCCCGACGAGGCCGAGATCTGGCGTCGTTTTGGCGGCGCGCTGGTGCGTCAGGGAAGGTTGACCGAAGCCCTTGCGGCGTTCAGGTCAGCGCTGAGGATCGATCCCGACAGCGTTGCGACACTGATCCACGCAGGCACGGCGAGCTTTCGCCTGGGCGAGCTGACCGCTGCGCGCGACTATTTCGGGCGCGCGGCGGAACTCGCTCCTGGGGATGCCGAACCGCTGGCTGCCCTGGCGGCGATCGCGGCACGGCGGCAAAGCCCACGGGAGGCCCGGGCGCTGGCTGAACGAGCCCTCGCCATTCGACCGAATATCGTGACGGCGGAGATGGCCATAGATCGCGCTGATCTGGCAGAGGACCTTGCCGAGAGCGCACGCGAGCGGATGACACGGTTGCTCAGCCGTTTCGACCTCAATGATGACAACCGGGTCGGGGCGCTCGACCTGCGCGCCGA
The DNA here is from genome assembly GCA_963696645.1 of uncultured Alphaproteobacteria bacterium. Taxonomy (GTDB): domain Bacteria; phylum Pseudomonadota; class Alphaproteobacteria; order Acetobacterales; family Acetobacteraceae; genus JAMXLO01. The sequence goes on along the minus strand of CAVOKY010000006.1, from coordinate 68,803 downwards.
GGCGTTCGATGCCTTGGACCGTCGTGAGGAGGCATTTGCCGATTATCAGGCGCGCAACACGATCTTGCGTCGGGTCAACGCCCCGCGGATCGAGCGCGAGATCGGCGAACGCCGCGTGGACCAGGCGCGACGACTGGCTGACTACTTTTCCGCCACGCCCGCCGAGTATTGGCGTAATGGGGCGGGCGAGGATGAGATCGGCGCAGGTGCTGCAAGCGGACACGTATTCCTGGTCGGGTTCCCCCGGTCGGGAACAACCCTGCTGGAAAAGGTGCTCGCCGGCCACCCCGATGTCGTGACGCTGGAGGAGGTTGATCATCTAGCCCAGGTTGGTAGGCATCTGCTCGTGGATCGGGCGTCGCTCGATACCCTGGCGCGCTTGGCGCCCGCGCTTGCAGACGCCGCGCGCGAGGCCTATTGGCACGGCGTGCGCGGGACTGTCGGGGAGAATTTGTCCGGCAAGGTGCTGCTGGACAAGATGCCGCTGCACACCGTGGCATTGCCCGTGATTGCAAAGCTGTTCCCACGCGCCAAGATCCTGTTCGCCGTGCGCGATCCCCGCGACGTGGTGCTCAGCTGCTTCCGTCGGCGGTTCCAGATCAATTCGGCGATGTTCGAGTTCCTGAGCCTCGATGATACCGCGCGATACTACGATCGGGTGATGACCCTTGCCCGCATCTATCGAGGCGTGCTGCCGCTATCGATACACGAGGTCCGGCACGAGGCCATGGTGGCGGATTTCGAGGCAGAGGTGCGCTGCCTGCTTGATTTCATCGGGTTGCAATGGGACCCGGCGGTCAGCCGCTTTGCCGCAAACATGCGAGCCGCCCCGAGAACCCCAAGCGATGTGCAACTCGCGCGCGGCCTTAACGCCGACGGGGTCGGACAGTGGCGTCGCTATGAAAAGCAGATCGCACCAGTCCTCGATATTCTTGAACCTTGGGTGAGACAATTCGGCTATGTCCCCTCGTCAGCTCCGACGCCACAGGTTGCTATGAGGTCATGAGGCCCTGGCTTTCGGCCGATCGGAGGATGGGCGCGGGACTATGTCACGGGAAGGTCGCAGTGATCACTGGAGCCACAGGCGGCACTGGACTGGCCACTGACATGGCAGGCAGGACCGATTACTCGGGCGGACGTCCGAGCGTGACCGATGGCAGCTCACCGTATTTCGCCTTATAGGTTCCCGCGAACCGCCCGAAGTTCCAGAAGCCATAGCGCGTGATCACCTCTGTCACCGTCGTCGAGGCGGGCGTGGCCAGCCTCAACTCCCGTCGCACCATCTGCATGCGGCGGATCAGCAGAAACTGCTTGGGGCTCATCCCGAGCTGTTCCTGGCAGCACAGCCGCAACGTTTTCGCGCTGGCGACCGTGCCCATATCGATCGGTCTGTCCGGTCTAGGCGCCTGGCTGCCCGAACACGCACACGCTCTCGAGCCGGGAGGACCACAGAAACTGATCGATCGGCGTCGCTGACAACAAGCAATAGCCAACCTGCGCCAATTGTCGTGCATCGCTTGCCAGCTTGGCAGGATTGCAACTCGCGTAGATGACAAATGGCACTTTTGCCGCGGCGATCTGCGCAACCTGAACGGCGGCTCCGGCGAACGGCGGGTCCAGCACCACACCGGCAAATCCGGCCAGCTCATTCGCTCGCAGCGGCTGGCGCACCAGATCGCGTTGCGTCACGGTAATGCGGCCGGCCAGGCCGGCGTGGTTGGCTGCGGCGCGCAGGGCGAATGCGGACGCCGGATCACCTTCCCATGCTGCAACGCGTGTCCGCTGCGCCAATGCGAAGGTGATGGTGCCGCACCCGGCGAACAGTTCTGCGATGCGGCCCTTGGCGGGGAGTGCATCCAGCACAGCGGCAATGATTGCTGCCTCGCCCGGTGCCGAGGCCTGCAGAAAAGCCCCTGGCGGCGGTGTGACGGTGACGCCGGACAGCAGCGTCGTCGGTGGGAGCAACACCGCGATTGGCTCGGATTCGTCGTCGCCCTGCGCCCACGAAATTCGCGGCAATCCATGCGCCCGCGCGAATGTGGTTGCTGCGAGCCGGTCGGTGATGCCCAATGCGCCGTCGGTGCGCAGCAACACATCGACACCGGTATCGAGCAGGTTGGCGATCACCGAGCCTTCGCGGCGGAACGCGCGAAGTTGCGACAGCAGCACACGCAACGGAGCGATGAGAGAGGCCAGTTTCGCATGCAGGACTGCACATTCGATGAAATCCACCACCTCTGTGCTGTGCCACCGATGCAGGCCGAGTACGACCCTGCCGCCGGCGCGCCGCACGGCAAGGTCCATGCGTCGGCGTTCACCCGGCCTGGTGCGAGCCGGTTGGGCGAGAACCGCATTTTGGTAGCCGGCGCGGTGCAGCGCAGTGCGCAGGAGCTCGGTTTTCCAGGCGATATAGGCGTCATCGCGCCAGTGCTGCAGCAGGCAGCCGCCACACGTGCCGAACAGCGCGCAGGGCGGGTCAATGCGGGCCGCGCCGGGATCCGGCAGGTGCGTCGGCAACCCCTCTTGCCAGACCTCTCCCGCGAGGTCAGAGGGAGTCTCGGTGGGGTTCAGGCGCCGAAAGCCGACAGGCCGGTCTGCGCGCGGCCGAGGATCAGCGCGTGCACGTCGTGCGTGCCTTCGTAGGTGTTCACCGCTTCCAGATTCATCACGTGGCGGATCACGTGGTATTCGTCGGACACGCCGTTGCCGCCGTGCATGTCACGTGCCTCGCGCGCGATTGCCAGCGCCTTGCCGCAATTGTTGCGTTTCAGCAGGCTGATCATCTCGGGCGCTGCGTTATGTTCGTCGATCAGCCGTCCCAGGCGAAGCACCGATTGCAGCCCGAGCGTGATCTCGGTCTGCATGTCCACCAGCTTCTTCTGGATAAGCTGTGTCGCTGCCAGCGGCCGGCCGAACATGATGCGTTGCAGCGTGTAGTCGCGCGCCGCCTGCCAGCAGAATTCCGCCGCGCCCAACGAACCCCAGGCGATGCCATAGCGCGCGTTGTTCAGGCAGGAGAACGGCCCGCGCAGGCCCTTCACCTTCGGCAGCATCGCATCCTCGGGGACAGACACGTTGTCCAGCATGATCATGCCGGTGACCGACGCGCGCAGCGAGAATTTGCCTTCGATTTTCGGCGCGTCCAGCCCCGGCGTTCCCTTCTCGAGGATGAAGCCGCGGATGTCGCCTGCATCGTCCTTCGCCCACACCACGAACACGTCGGCGATCGGGGCATTGGTGATCCAGGTCTTCGAGCCGTTCAGCACATACCCGCCATCGACCCGCTTCGCACGCGTGCGCATCGACGCCGGATCGGACCCCGCGTCAGGCTCGGTCAGGCCAAAGCAACCGACCCATTCGCCGCTGCGCAGTTTCGGCAGGTATTTCTGCTTCTGCGCCTCGGAGCCGAAATCCCAGATCGGATACATCACCAAAGACGACTGCACAGAGAACGCCGAGCGATAGCCGGAATCCACCCGCTCCACTTCGCGTGCAATAAGGCCGTAGCTGACATAGTTGACGCCGGCGCAGCCGTAGCCATCAAGGGTTGCGCCGAGAAATCCCATCTCGCCCATCTCGTTCATGATCTCGCGATGGAATTTCTCGTGGCGATTTGCTTCGATCACGCGCGGGAACAGTTTCTCCTGGCAGTAGTCGTGCGCGGCGTCACGTATGGCGCGTTCTTCCTCGGTCAACTGCTGGTCGAGCCGCAGCGCATCGTCCCATTGGAACGGCGAAAAATGACTGCCGGATCGCGGTGCGTCATTCATGCCTCGCTCTCCCCTTCTTTTGCGGCGGCCTTCGCCGTGCGCCGTTGCCGAAGCATCATGAAGGCCGGCAGATCGTCGCCGAAGCCCTTCACGGCCGGGCCCAGATCATCATCGCGATGGCGCGGTTCCCGCCGGGTTGCTTCTCGCCGGGGCGCGGATTCGCGTCGCGCTTCCGGCTCTCGCGCCGGCTGCGGCGGCTGAGCCTGCTGCTGCGGTTCTGGCCTTGGCCTGGCCACGCGCGGCTGCGGCACCGATTTCTCGCGGACCGGCTTCTCCCGTGGCGGCGGTTTTTCGCGCGGTGCAGATCGTTCGCGTGGTGCTGCCTTCGGTCGAGCCACGGTACGGCTGCGGCCACGTCGCCGACGCCCATCGTCCTCGGACCAGTCAACCGGATCGAGGCCCTCCACAATGATCGGCGGAATTGGATGGCCGGTGAGCTTCTCGATCGCCTCCACCGCGGCGCGGTCGTCCGGCATCGCGATGGTGAACGCATGGCCTTCAAGCCCCGCGCGCCCGGTCCGGCCGATACGGTGCACGTAGTCCTCAGCATGCATCGGCACATCGAAGTTGAACACGTGCGACAGCCCGCCGATGTCCAGTCCGCGCGCGGCGACATCGCTGCACACCAACAGCCGCAGATCGTTCGCCTTGAACTTCTCCAGCGTGGCGAAGCGCACCGTCTGCGCCATGTCGCCGTGCAGCGCACCAACGTCGAATTTATGCCGCGTCAGCGACTTGTGCAGGATGTCCACGTCCCGTTTGCGATTGCAGAAGATCAGCGCGTTCTGCACCTTCTGGGTGCGGATCAGCCGGCGCAGCGCCTCGCGCTTGTCATGCTCGGCGACCAGCGCCAGGCCCTCGACGATTGTGGTCGCCACCGAGGCGGGGCGTGAAACCACGATCTCCTTGGGGTTCTGCAGGAATGCATCAGCGAGCCGGCGGATCTCGGGGAACAGCGTGGCGCTGAAGAACAGCGTCTGCCGGTTGCGCGGCAGCAGCGAGACGATGCGCTCCACGTCGGGAATGAAGCCCATGTCGAGCATGCGGTCGGCTTCGTCGATCACCAGGATCTTCACGTCGGACAGCAGGATCGAACCGCGCTCGAACATGTCGATCAACCGGCCGGGCGTGGCAATCAGCACGTCCACCCCGCGCATCAGCACGTCCTTTTGGTCGGACATGCTTTCGCCGCCGATGATCAGCGCATGGGTAAGCTTCAGATACTTGCCGTATTGGACGAAATTCTCGGCCACCTGAAGGGCGAGTTCGCGCGTTGGTTCCAGGATCAGGCTGCGCGGCATGCGGGCGCGGGCACGGGCGCCGGTCAGAATGTCGAGCAACGGCAGGGTGAATCCGGCGGTCTTGCCGGTGCCGGTCTGCGCCGCGCCGAGTACGTCGCGCCCCATCAGCACGGTGGGGATCGCCTGCTCCTGGATCGGCGTAGGATGGCGGTAGCCCATTTCGGCGATGGCACGCAGCACTGATTTTGACAGGCCGAGGTCGGCAAACAGCGGACGCGGCATTTCGCCGCTGATCGGTTCGGCTATGGCTACGGCCTCAATCGGCGCGTGTTCGGTCGGTTCCGCCGGGGCGGTCGTGCTATCGTTCAATTCGGGTCCAGTCGACTGGCAGGTTGCGGCATTGCGGCGCAACGCCTGCGCGTGGAGCCGCCTGGCGGCCGGCCGCGCGTAACGAACCGGGTATCGGGAGGAAACCGCGGAAAGTCAAGTTCGGTTGTCGGTACGTGCACACTGCTGCGCGAGCCGAGCGCCACACCATTTAACTGGGACCGGACCGGGTGATATGCCAGCGACTGAGGTAAGGCGAGGACATTGCGCATGACCCAGGCATTGATTGGCATACTCCGCCGACCGCTCGTACTGGTAGCGATTGGCGACGCTCACGGGGGAATCACGGGCCTGGCGGCGCCGGCCGGTGCCCAGGTCTGGGTCGGGTTCCCGCTATTCGGTCCGCCGGTGTATTACCCGCCGCCGGTCTATTATCCTCCCCCGCCGCCCTACCATACGCGTGCGCCGCACTATGGTCCGTCGGCTCTTCCTTCGGGACAGTCCTGCTATGCCGGCGGCACCGCCCGTCCAATGGAGCGTCCCGTTCCGACCGGGGCCTCCTGTTATTGCACGACCGCGCAGGGCCGTGCCTGGGGCAGTGCGAACTGATGGCGGGGACGCCGGGCGCGGGTCCGCCTCAGCAGGCTCCGCGGAAAACCCGAACCAGGTCCGCGGCGAAGGCCCCTGGGCGCTCCGACAACAACCCACGTGAGTCGCCGTCCGCGGATGCTGTTCGCAGCACCGCGCGGATCGAAGATTACGCCCTGATCGGCGATTGCCACAGCGCCGCACTGGTCAGCCGCGAGGGCTCGATCGACTGGCTGTGCTGGCCGCGCTTCGACAGCCCGGCCTGCTTCGCCGCGTTGGTCGGCACCTCGGACAATGGAAGCTGGCGAATTGCACCGGCTGATCCGCCAGTGCGCATCGCGCGCCAGTACCGACCCGGCACGATGATCCTCGAGACCGTCTTTGACACCAGGGATGGCAGCGTCGCGCTGATCGACTTCATGACCGCCGCCACCGGGAACTCATCGGTCGTGCGCATTGTCGAAGGCCGCAGCGGCCAAGTCGCCATGCACCTCGAGCTGGCCCTGCGCTTCGACTACGGCTCCGCCATCCCCTGGGTGACCCGGTTGCAGCATCGCACCGGGCTGCGCGCCATCGCGGGACCCGATGCGGTCGTGCTGCACAGCGGCGTGCAACTGCGTGGGCGTAAGATGACGACGGTCAGCGACTTCACCGTCACCGCGGGTCAGCGCATTCCATTCGTGCTGACGCACAGCCAGTCGCATTTGCCGGATCCGGTGGTGCCGCAGGCCGAGACGGCGCTGGAGGAGATCGACGCGGTATGGTCCGCGTGGTCCACACGCTGTACCTACCAGGGTCGGTGGCGCGACGCCGTGCAGCGTTCGCTGCTGACATTGAAGGCGCTGACCTATTATCCGACCGGCGGCATCGTTGCCGCACCCACTTCGTCACTCCCCGAGCAACTCGGCGGGCAGCGTAACTGGGATTATCGCTTCTGCTGGCTGCGCGACGCAACATTCACATTGCTCGCCCTGATGCACGCCGGCTACCGCGAGGAGGCGCAGGCCTGGGGCGCCTGGCTGCGCCGTAGCGTCGCCGGCACGCCGTCCCAAGTGCAGACGCTGTATGGCCTGGCGGGCGAGCGGTGGCTGATGGAATGGGAGGTGCCGTGGCTCGCCGGATATCATGGCGCAAAGCCGGTACGCGTCGGCAACGCCGCCAGCGCGCAGGTACAGCTCGACGTGTACGGCGAGCTGATGGATGCACTGTACCAGGAGATGCACAATCACCTTGCGAGCCCCGCTACGAGTTGGGACCTGCAGCGCAATCTGGTGACGCATCTCGCCGGCATCTGGGACCAACCAGACGAAAGTATCTGGGAGGTGCGCGGTGGCCCGCGGCATTTCACCTTTTCCAAGGCGATGGCCTGGGTGGCGATGGATCGGGCGATCCGTGGCGCCGAGGAGTTCGGGCTATCGGGACCGCTGGATGAATGGCGCGGGCTGCGGCAGAGAATTCATGATTCGGTCTGCCGCGACGGCTTCGATGCAGGCAAGAACAGCTTCGTGCAGTATTACGGCGGCACGGCGCTGGACGCTGCGCTGCTGCTGCTGCCGCTGGTTGGTTTCCTGCCGGCCGATGATCCGCGCATCAAGGGTACAGTGGCGGCAATCCAGCGGGAACTGGTGGTCGACGGGCTGGTGATGCGTTATCGCACGCAAGAGAGCGTCGATGGCCTGCCGCCCGGGGAAGGCCTGTTCCTCGCGTGCAGTTTCTGGCTGGCCGACAACCTGGTCCTCCAGGGCCGCCGTGCCGAGGCGCGTGTCCTGTTCGAGCGGCTGCTGGGCCTGTGCAACGACGTGGGGTTACTGGCCGAGGAATACGAACCGCGCGACAAGCGGCAGCTTGGCAATTTCCCGCAGGCCTTCTCGCACCTGGCGCTGATCAACACAGCGTTGAACCTGGAAAATGGCGGGCCGGCGCATAGGCGCGCCGCGCGCAAGGCCAGTCCGTCATAAGTGTGGGTCATGAATGGCTGGTGACAAACTTTGAGCAACGAGGGTCCGTGCCGGATCAGCAGGCGAGGGCCCCACCCCCACGTGCAACCGCTTCGCAGGGGAGGGGTATCGCGGCGCTTATCCCGCCGCGGCAAGAATGCGTTGCGCCAGCTTGTAGTGCGGCCGATCGATCATCTTCCCGTCCAGCGCGAAGACACCCGCATCCGGGTTGGCGGCGAACGCGTCACGCACCTTCTCGGCCCAGCGCACCCGCTCCGGACGACGGCGTGAAGGCGGCGTTCACCGGTCGATCTGCGCCGGGTGGATCAGGATCTTGCCGGCGAAGCCATCCACCGCCGCCACATCGGCCTCGCGTCGCAGGCCGACCGGGTCGCCGTGATCCGGATATGGGGTGTCGATCGCCGGGACACCCAACGCACCGGCCGCCACCAGCATCTGGGCGCGGGCCAGGATCACCGGTGCAGGATATGACCCATCCGGATTCCGCGGGCTGATCCCGAGGTCGGCCGACAGGTCCTCAGCGCCGAAGCAGATTGCCAGCAGACGCGACGCCACGCCGCCATAGGCGCCAAGGGTGAACACCGAACCCGCGGTCTCGGTGACAATGGCGACCACCCCGATGCTGCCCACCGGTGCACCGGCGGCGGTTTCCAACACCTCCAGATGATGGTCGAGGGTGGCGAGATCATCGGGGCCGCTGCATTTCGGCAGCATGATGGCTGTCGGCCGCGCCGGTACGACGGCAGCAAGATCGGCCAAGTACCATGGTGTGCCACGTGGATTGACCCGCACGATCAGGTCACGCCCAGGATGCGCGCGCACCACCTGCGGCACCATGGCACGCGCGGTCGGCTTTGCCGGTGCGGCGACCGAATCCTCCAGGTCGAGGATGACCGCATCGGCGGCCGAGGCGATCGCCTTTGTCATCTTCCGTTCGGAATTGCCGGGGGCGAACAGCGGGCTGCGGAGTCGCATGCGAGTGGCCTCGTGCAATGAACAGGGGCGGCAATCTTGCGCCCCCGACACCGATATGCAATCAGCGGCGGATAGGGGCTGTCTTACAGGGAGACGTCCGGGGGTGAGTGACACCATCCTGGAGACCGTGAACTTGACCCGCGAGTTCGGCGGCTTCGTCGCCGTGGACGATGTGTCGCTGACCGTGCGCGCCGGCACCGATCCATGCCCTGATCGGTCCGAACGGCGCCGGCAAGACCACCTGCTTCAATCTGCTGACCGCGTTCCTGCCGCCGACGCGCGGCACGATCCGTTTCAAGGGCAACGACATCACCGGCCTGAAGCCGGCGCCGGTGGCACGGCTTGGCCTGGTGCGCAGCTTCCAGATCTCCGCGGTATTTCCGCATCTGACGGCGCTGGAGAACGTCCGCCTGGCTTTGCAGCGTGCACGCGGCGCCAGTTTCGATTTCTGGCGCTCGGAGAAGGTGCTGCAGGTCTACGACGACCGGGCGCGCGAATTGCTGTTCGATGTCGGGCTGACCGGCGAGGCCGACACCGTGGTGACGCAGCTTCCCTACGGCCAGAAGCGCGCGCTGGAGATCGCCACCACGCTGGCGCTGGATCCCGAGGTGATGCTGCTGGATGAACCGACCGCCGGCATGGGGCATTCGCGACGTGGCCCGCATCGTCGAACTGATCCGGCGCATCCGCGGCGGGCGCACCATCCTGATGGTCGAGCACAATCTGTCGGTGGTGGAGGGGCTGTGCGACATCATCACCGTGCTGACGCGCGGGCGCATGCTGGCCGAAGGCGACTACGCCACGGTATCGGCGAATCCCGACGTGATCGCCGCCTACCTGGGGACGCCGCATGCTTGAAGTGAAAGGCCTGAACGCCTGGTACGGCGAGAGCCACATCCTGCACGGCGTCGATTTCGAGGTGCGCGAGGGCGAGGTGGTGACGCTGCTCGGCCGCAACGGCGCCGGCAAGACCACCACGCTGAAATCCATCATGGGCCTGGTGCCGCGGCGCGAGGGCAGCATCACGTATCGTGGCGCCGAGACTGATCGACCTGATGCCGAACCAAGTCGCGCGTTCCGGCATTGCCTTCTGTCCCGAGGAGCGCGGCATCTTCGGTTCGCTGAACGTGACCGAGAATCTGATGCTGCCGCCGGTGGTGGCGCCTGGCGGTCTGGGCATCGACGAGATCTACACGCTGTTTCCCAACCTGAAGGAGCGCGCACGCACCGCGCACGGCACGCGGCTGTCCGGCGGCGAGCAGCAGATGCTGGCGATCGCCCGCATCCTGCGCACCGGAGCGAAGCTGCTGCTGCTGGATGAGCCGACCGAAGGACTGGCGCCGGTGATCGTGCAGCAGATCGGCCGCACGGTGCGCGAGATCAAGCAGCGCGGCTTCACCGTGCTGCTGGTTGAGCAGAACTTCCGCTTCGCCCAGACGGTGGCAGATCGGCACTACGTAATGGAACACGGCCAGGTGATCGACATGATCCCGAACCACCGGCTGGAAGCCAACATGGACAAGCTGCATGAGTATCTGGGGGTGTGATTTCGCTGTCATTGCGAGGAGCGAAGCGACGCGGCAATCTCCTTCCAGGTGCGCACCCGGCTGCAGATTGCCGCGTCACTTTGCTCCTCTCAATGACAGGATGAAGGAATTATCAAACATGACAATTTCCCGCCGCACCCTGCTCACCGCGACCGCCGCCGCAGCAGCGGTGCCGCTTGCTCGGCCCCGCGCACAGGGCGCGCCGACAATCAAGATCGGCGTGCTGAACGACATGTCCGGTCCTTACATGAACACCGGCGGTCCCACCTCGATCGTCTGCTGCAAGCAGGCGCTGGAGGATTTCGGCGTATCCGGCAAGGGCATGAACGTCGAGGTGATCAACGCCGATCACCAGAACAAGCCCGATCTCGCGGTTTCCATCGCACGCCAGTGGTTCGACCGCGACGGCGTGGACATGCTGCTCGACGTGCCGACATCCTCGGTCGCGCTCGCCGTGCAGTCGGTCGTGCGCGAGAAGAACAAGGTCTACCTCAACTCGGGCGCCGCCTCGTCCGACCTGACCGGCAAATCCTGCTCGCCCAACTTCATCCACTGGACCTACGACACCTACATGCTGGCCCGTTCCACCGGCGGCGCGATGGTGAAGGCAGGTGGCGACACCTGGTACTTCCTCACCGCCGACTACGCGTTCGGCAAGCAGTTGCAGGCCGACACCACCGCACTGGTGGTGGCGTCCGGCGGCAAGGTGGTCGGCTCCTCGGCCTATCCGTTCCCCGGCACCACCGACTTCTCCTCGTTCCTGGTGCAGGCGCAGTCGAGCCGCGCCAAGGTGCTCGGCCTGTGCAATGCCGGCGCCGATACGGTGAACTCGATCAAGCAGGCGCGCGAGTTCGGCGTGAACAAGTCGATGAAGGTTGCCGCACTGCTGATGTTCGTCAACGACGTGCATGCGCTTGGGCTCGATACCGCGCAGGGCCTGAACCTGACCGAGAGCTTCTATTGGGACCTCAATGACCGCACCCGTGCCTTCACCAATCGGGTGAAGCCGAAGACCCCGAACAACTGGCCGAACATGGTGCACGCCGGCTGCTACTCGGCCACGCTGCACTACCTGAAGACGATCGCCGACATGGGGGCCGCGGAGGCGAAGAAGGATGGTGCGGCGACGGTGGCACGCATGAAGCAGATCCCGGTTGAGGATGACTGCTTCGGCAAGACCACGATCCGCGAGGACGGCCGCAATCTGACGACCGCTTATTTGTTCGAGGTGAAGACGCCGTCCGAGAGCAAGGCGCCGTGGGACTACTACAAGCTGGTCGCCACCACGCCTGGCGAGCAGGCGTATCGGCCGCTGGCCGACGGCCATTGCCCGTTCATCAAGGCGTGAAGCGGCAGGCAGCGGAGCAGCGGAGGGACGCGGCATGATCATGATCTTCGGCATCCCCGCCCCGCTGCTGTTCGGCCAGCTGCTGCTTGGTCTGATCAACGGCGCGTTCTACGCGATGCTGTCGCTCGGTCTGGCGGTGATCTTCGGCATGCTGAACATCATCAACTTCGCGCACGGCGCGTTGTTCATGATGGGTGCGTTCGCCGCCTGGATGCTGCTGCAATATGCCGGCATCGGCTACTTCCCGTCGCTGATCCTGGCGCCGCTGATCATCGGCGCGTTCGGCATCGTGCTGGAGAAGACGGTCATCAGCCGGCTGTACAAGCTGGATCACCTGTATGGCCTGCTGCTGACCTTCGGTCTGTCGCTGGTGATTGAAGGACTGTTCCGCAACTACTACGGCAGTTCCGGCCTGCCGTACCGCATCCCTGACCTGCTGGACGGCGCGGTCGATCTCGGCTTCATGTTCCTGCCGATTTACCGCGCCTGGGTGGTGCTCGCGGCGCTGGTGGTCTGTCTTGCCACGTGGGCGATCATCGAGAAGACCTCGCTCGGCGCCACGCTGCGTGCCGCCACCGAGAACGCGCCGCTGGTGCAGGCGTTCGGCGTGAACGTGCCGCGGGTGATCACGCTGACCTACGGCGGCGGCGTGGCGCTGGCTGCCTTCGCCGGCGTGCTGGCGGCGCCGATCTATTCGGTCAATCCGAACATGGGCGACAACTTCATCAACACGGTGTTCGCCGTGGTGGTGATCGGCGGCATGGGCTCGATCATGGGTGCCATCGTCAGCGGCTTCGGGCTCGGCGTCATCGAGGGCCTGACCAAGGTGTTCTATCCGCAGGCCTCGGCCACCGTGGTGTTCCTGGTGATGGTGATCGTGCTGCTGACCCTGCCGCACGGGTTGTTTGGAAGGCGGGCCTGATATGTTCGGATTTTCGCGCTCGCAGTTGATCGCCTTCGTCGTGATGGTGGCCATCATCATAGTTGCCCCGTACATGCTGTATCCGGTGTTCCTGATGCGCGTGCTGTGCATGGCGCTGTTCGCCTGCGCGTTCAACCTGATGATCGGCTATGTCGGGCTGCTGTCGTTCGGGCAGGCGGCGTTCTTCGGCATGGGCGCCTACGTCTCCGCGTGGACCATGAAGTTCTGGCATATCGATGCGGTCGCGGCGATCCTGCTTGGCGGTGCGACGGGCGCGGTACTGGGGCTCTGCCTCGGCTACCTGGCGATCCGGCGGTCCGGCATCTACTTCGCCATGATCACGCTGGCGCTGGCACAGATGGTGTATTTCTTCTGTGTCGAGGCACCATTCACCGGCGGCGAGGACGGCATCCAGCAGGTGCCGCGCGGCCATCTGTTCGGCGTGATCAGCCTCGACAACGACATGGCGATGTACTGGGTCGTCGCCTTGGTGTTCCTCGCCGGCTTCCTGCTGATCCACCGCATCATCCATTCGCCGTTCGGCCAGGTGCTGAAGGCGATCCGCGAGAACGAGCCGCGCGCGACGTCGCTCGGCTATCGCACCGACGACTACAAGCTGATCGCGTTCGTGCTCTCCTGCATGCTGGCCGGCGTGGCCGGCGGCACCAAGGCGCTGGTGTTCGGCATCGCGACGCTGACCGACGTGCATTACTCGACATCGGGCGAGGTGGTGCTGACGACCCTGCTCGGCGGCCTGGGCACTGTGTTCGGGCCGGTGGTTGGCGCGGTGCTGGTGACCTCGATGGAGAACTACCTGGCGCAGTTCGGCGAGTGGGTCACGGTGACGCAGGGCGCGATCTTCGTGCTCTGTGTGCTGGCGTTCCGCCGCGGGGTGATCGGCGAGATCGGCGGCGCGCTGCGGCTGGCGCTGTAAGGACGGATGTCCTGCGGCGCGGGTTTTGGATGATACCGGTGCCGGGCTGATCATCCGTGAACCGGTCGGGAGACGAATCATGCGGATCGCAATTCATCTCAATCAGTTTGGTGGCAGAGGCACCGGGAAGGCGGTGTACGACTATGGCACCGAACTCCGGGATCAATTCGGACATGACGTGATATTCGTAGCGTCCGGACGGAGCTTCAACCCGACGCTCGACAAGCTCAGGCGCGAATTCAAGGCGATCCTCTACGGCGGTTCGCTTGGCTCGCGTGAGGCGAACCGGAATGTCAGGGACCTGTTGTCTCGAATTGTTGACGACGAGAAAATGGATTTCATGTATACCCCGCTCACGCCAGAATCCGAAAATCCTCGTGCGAGATGATGCGGAAGTTGTCGGTGACCTCATCGCAGTAGAGGCGCCAGTTCCTGGGCACCTCCTCTCGCAGGAACGTCAGGATCGCGCCGCTGAAGTCTCGGAAGGTTTCATGACACGTGTTGTGGGTGATGTGCTTGTGCATCAAGCCCCAGAGTCGTTCGATCGGGTCGAGATGCGGGCAGTAGGTCGGGATGAAGTGGAGCCTGATCCGGCAACCCGGCCGCGCCAACCAAGCCTGCACCAACTTCGCGTGGTGGTACCTGGCGTTGTCCAGGAACAGATGAATCACCCGCTTGCGCGGGTACATGCTCAGCAGCGCGATCATCAGTCTGATCGTGCTGGCTGCATCAACCGTCTCCACCTCCAGCATCTGGGTGTGGCCGGTCTCCAGGTTGATCGCGCCATGAATGTTCAGGCGTTGCCGCCCGCTGGTCTGCGCCACCGCGATCGGCGTGTCCTTCGGCGCCCAGCATCCCACCGGCCGTACCGCATGCGTCGGATGCACCGCGTCGGCGAACAACACCACCTCATCCGCGTCCAGGCGGTTCAGCAACTCCTCATACGCCTTGATGAATGCAGCCTGTTTCTCTGGATCGAGCTTGCGCGACACCGTTTTTGGTTTGCGATGTTCCATGCCGAGCCGGTGTAACAGCGCGATCAGGCCAGACCGGCCCTGGTATTCGATGCCGCATTCCTGTCCGATCCAGACGCCGACCTCGCGCGTCGTCCGCGGCAGTGTCTCGCTGATCCAGGCCTTCAGCTTGTCCTGCTGCTCTTCACTCAGGCGGCAGGCGCCGCCCTCATAGCCGAAGCTCGCCAGGCCCTCGATCCCGTCTTCCTGGTACAGCCGATACCAGCTGCGGATCGTGTCGTCGTCCAGCAACAGGACCGTCGCGATGGCTTCGCAGCTCATGCCGTCGTCCAGCAGCACCAGCGCATTGGCGCGCCGGGCCAAACGATGGGCGGCAGACCCGTCCCGAGCCAACTCGGTCAGGTCCTTGCGCAATTCGCTGTCCAGGAAGCCACGTCGGATCATGCGGACGGTAAAATCGCGTTCCGGCCGTTTGGCAAGGGGTATTTTCGCCTTCCCGGGGAGTCGCGGTATATCTCATGAAATGCGGCACCAATGACTTCATTACTCCGGACAACTGCAAAACCGGAGTGCATTGCGTTTTCGATATGAGTGAGCCTCACGGCAGTGTCTATGCCGGCATCTCGTCCTATATTGCAGGTAAGTTCGGCCATGATGTTTTCGTCCCGTATCCTTGCGCGACGCGAGGACATGTACTTTCTGTTTCTTGCGACGAACAGATTCTATGAACACGATCGGGTGATATATATTCCGTGGACGGAAGCGGGACAGGAGATATTCGACTTCATATATTCCTGTGATGCCATGCTTCATGCGAGAATGGTTGGAGAGTCGTTCGGCCTGGCGGTCGCCGAGTTCTCGATAGCCAACAAGCCGGTCATCACCTGGACTGGCGGCGGTCGCCAGGAATACGACACATGCCATCTCGATCTGCTGGGCGATCGAGCCATGCTGTATGATGGCTATGACGATCTGCTGAGGATTCTCCTGGAATTCGACGGCAGGCTTGTTGAGGGCACCGACTGGGACAGGCACTCCCAGAAATTCAACGCGCGCGATGTCATCCACAGGTTCAGAGCCGTTTTCCTGGAATGATTATGGCACTGTGTTTGCCAAAGGCACCGGACGCCTGTCCCGCCGCTGGTCTGGCCGGTGGGCAGGCGCCGAAGCGCGATGAAAGCCAGTGACCGCCACTTCGCGGCGCGGCGCGTGCAATCAGTGGCCGGCAGTCGCGGGGCTCGCGTCGCGCTCATCGTCAACCATGGAAAGCAGATCGACGCCAACACGGGCCAGGTTCTTCGCGTCCTCCCAGGATGGCACGTGGCGGATCAGAACTTGGGCCTGGTAGGCGTGCAGGGTCTCCAGCACCTTCGCGAGCTTCGCCAGGTCTTTCCCGGTCTGGAGATCTTTCCGCTCCACCGGGAGCACGACGATCGCCGCCCCTAGCAGCGATGAATCGATCAATGGTGCATCAATGCTGTCCAACTGGAAGCCCACGCCATGGCAGAACGGGCGCAGAAGCATGACACATTCAAGTACGCGGCTCTTGGGAAAGCCCTTGGGCATGCCGGACAGCACCAGGACGAGACGCTCCCGCAGTCGATTGTCCAGCGTCCGGCAGGCTGCGACATAACGTTCGGTCCGGTGTCGATCGAGAAACACCTCGAAATCCACATTCACCAGAACGAGCGACGATCCACCCGCGGCGATCTCGGTGATCGCCTGCTCGGCCGCAAGGCCGAGTACCAACCGGTCGAAATCGAAGCCCTTCCGTTCGTTCATTGGCAACGCGGAGTAGGCAGCCAGAATGTGCTGCTCCATCGCGGGGGGAAGCTTGGCGAACTGGGCGAAAATCTCCCTCGTGCGCCGGCTGCGCACCGGTTCCAGCCGGGAGGTCGTGGTATATGCGGCCTGGCGCAGGGTCTCCCTGGCCTGGGTTTCGATCGCGGCCAGCCGGCTGTTAAGGCGCTGGTCGATGATCGAGGCCAGCATGTCCGCCGACCGACCGCCCGGCACGTCCGGCACATCCACCGCAGCGGTATGGGCTGACACGGTGGCTGTTGCCCCGGTCTCGCCCTCGCCGATCAGCTTGTTGCGTATGTCCCGTGCCAAGGCGGCGGCGCGAAAGGCGCCTTCGTCCTCGCTGGCGTCAGCGTAGCAGATCAGGAAGCCGCCGTCAGACGTGCGCGACCAGGTGTCCCGCGGCCCGCAGTGCCGACGCACGACATGTTCGGCGCTCACCAGCGCCTTGGCGGCCACAGCAGCCCAGCGGGAGCCAAGCGCCACCTTCACTTCGTCCAGCCCGACGAGCCGGATCTTGCCGGCGACGTGAATCGTGGCCCGCGGCGCCCCATCCGGGCGCCTGAACACGGTGATGATCCGGAAATGCCGCAGATCGTCGCGCTGGACCGTGGTGGAGGTGATCTCGACTGCAATCTCACTTCCGTCGGCCCGCAGCAGGTTAGTCGCCGTGGTGTAATCCTTGCCGTCCGTGACCTGGCGCTGGCGAATCGCGGTTGCGGCGGGCCGGTCGCGCGGCGCATTGAGATCGATGGCGCGCTTGCCCACGAGGCCGCCGGGCGGATAGCCCAACAGGTCGTCGAGCGCGGGATTGCTCATCTGCATGATGCCGTTGTCGGTGACGATGGCCACCGGCGCCTTCACGCACTGGAAGACCTTTGCCAGCAGACCCTGAATTGCGGCCTGTTGCTGGCGTGTCTGCAGGGCTTCGGTGATGTCGCGGCCCAGAACTATCGAGCATGGCGGATTGGCATCGTGAACCGGCATCACGTGCAGCCCGAGCCAGAACAGCGTGCCATCCTTGCGGCAGCACTGCATCTCTGAACGGAACGACGTGTGTTGCTGCACGGCGCCGGCGATCTCGGCGCACTGCGACTGGGCCGCGGCGAGCGAGTGCAGCGGGCGACCATCCAGCTCATCCTGATCATAGCCGCAGGCGCGGCAGAACGCGTCATTGCCGGAGATGACAACAACGCCGTCCGCGTCCTGACTCGTCTGTTCAACGACGAAGACGATGTCATCCGAATGGTCCAGCGCATCGTACAGCTTGTGGCGCAGCGTTTGCTGATCGAGTTCGACTATGCTTCATCCGCCTGCTCACGCGGTTGCGGGTGCCTGATGCGGAATCAGGAACCTCACGAAGCGATGATAGGGGTATGGCCTTAACGTCAGCCTAAGGGATCAGATCAGCCAATCGGAAGCAAACGCTGTCGCGGGTGTCCTGTGCCGTGACGGTCCCTGACCAGAACTTCCGCCCAAAATGATTCGACGCAAATGTCGCCAAGAATTAAAAAATCGCCAAGGAAGCAAGAATGACACGCGTGGATCAGGTCCGAGGACACGCTTCGCTCGAACACATTCTGTGGACGGCTCCGCGATCTTTTCGTTCTTGGCGACCTTTGCGTTGAATGCTGTTTGGCATCCGTCAATGGTTGGGAATCCTGGCCCCGGGACCGACGCCAAGCGTATCGCGCACGCTGGCCGCGCAGTCGATCGCTGGAAGAGGTGTGCGCGTTTTCCCCCAGACTGAACTTTCGCTAATGCGCGATCCGCCGGATCCACGTGCCGGCCGTTGCCATTGCGTCGCGCGCCTTCTGCACGGCGTCAGTGGCGCGTAGGAAGCCATGCAGCACGCCGCTGTATGTCTCCAATTCCACCGGCACCGCCGCCTCGCGCAGCTTCGCAGCCAACGACTCACCTTCCGAGCGCAGCACATCGAGTTCCGCCAGCAGGATCAGCACCGGCGGCAGGCCGGTCAGATCGGCGCGCAACGGCGCGGCGAGTGGATGCGCACGATCGGCCTCGTGTGGAATATAGACGCTCCAGTAGAACGCCATCTTTTCGCGGGTCAGCACGTGGCCGGTGGCAAATTCGTTGTAGCTGGACGTGTCGAAGCGGCTGTCGCACACGGGATAGCCTACGACGATGCCCGTCAGCTTCGGGCCGGCGGTATCTCGCAGCAGCAGGGCGGTGGCCAGCGCCAGGTTGCCGCCGGCGGAGTCGCCGCCCAGCATGATGCGCGAAGGGTCGAGGCCCCAATCGGCACCGTGTTCTGCGACATGCCGCACCACCGCGGCGCATTCCTCCAGTGCCTGCGGGAATTTGGCCTCCGGCGACAGCGCGTAGTCCACGCTGATGGTGGCGACCTCGCCGGCGGCAGCCAATTCTCGGGCGGCGGAATCATGCGTGTCGACCGAACCCCAGACCCAGCCGCCGCCATGGAAGTACACCAGCGCAGGGAGGGAGCGGTCGGTGCGTGGGCGGTGCACGCGGCAGTAAATACGCCGGCCTCGCGCGGCGACCCAGCGCTCTGTGGTTTCAGCCATGTCCGGGCCATGTCCGCCACGCGCCAGGCTGATCGCATCGTTCACCCGGCGGTGCGGTTCGAGCGGCAACTCCAGCTTTACCGGCGGATACTTCGCAGCGATCGTCTCGGCCGCGGCCTGATAGGCACGCATTTCCGGATCCCAGCGTGATCTGTCGCTCATGGGTGGGTTCCCTCGTGTGTTCCGCCTGGATGCAACGCCATCGCGTGCGGGTTGGCAATTGCCACTGGTTCGGTGTCCTGGTCGTACTTCAGAGAGACATCGGGCTGGGCCACGCTGGCCGAGGCGGTGCGGACGCTACTGTCATTGCCGGCGGTTGGAAGTTGTGGCGGACTTGCGTAGCGCCGTTCGGGCGTCCCTTCGATCGACGGAGGATGCCCAACCTACGCCCTGGTTTGGCGATCTGCCGCCCGGCGCTATAACCGCCGCCTGACCTCGAAAGGACACTTCGATGCTGACCAGGCGCTGGGACAAGTCACGCATGCCGTCCCGCCACGTCACCGTGGGTCCAGGCCGCGCGCCGCATCGCAGCTACTACTACGCAATGGGGCTGACAGCGGACGAGATCGACCAGCCGTTCGTCGGCGTGGCGACCTGCTGGAACGAGGCCGCGCCGTGCAACATCGCGCTGTCGCGCCAGGCGCAGTCGGTGAAGAAGGGCGTCAATGAGGCGGGCGGCACGCCCCGCGAATTCACCACCATCACGGTGACCGACGGCATCGCGATGGGCCATCAGGGCATGAAATCCTCGCTGGTTTCCCGGGACCTGATCGCGGATTCCGTGGAATTGACGATGCGCGGACATTGCTACGACGCGCTGGTCGGGCTCGCGGGGTGCGACAAGTCGCTGCCTGGCATGATGATGGCGATGTTGCGGCTGAACGTGCCGAGTGTGTTCATGTATGGCGGTTCGATCCTGCCCGGCCGTTTCCACGATCGCGACGTGACGGTGGTGGACGTGTTCGAGGCGGTGGGCCAGCACTCGGCCGGCAAGATGTCGGACGAGGAACTGCACGAGCTGGAATGTGTAGCGTGCCCATCGGCTGGTGCATGCGGCGGGCAGTTCACCGCCAACACCATGGCAATGGTCAGCGAGGCGATCGGGCTGGCGCTTCCCGGGTCGGCGGGCGCGCCGGCGCCGTATGAGGACCGCGACCGCTGGGCGGTGGAATCCGGCCGCGCGGTGATGGCACTGCTGGATAGCGGGCTGCGCCCGCGCGACATCGTCACTCGCAAGGCGCTGGAAAATGCCGCGGTGATCGTCGGCGCCACCGGTGGTTCCACCAACGCCGGCCTGCATCTGCCGGCGATCGCGCATGAGGCGGGCATCCCCTTCGCCATGGACGACGTCGTGGAGATCATGCGCCGCACGCCGTACATCGCCGATCTGAAGCCGGGCGGCAAATACGTCGCGTTGGACATCCATCGCATCGGCGGCATCCCCGTGGTGCTGAAGGCGCTGCTGGATGGCGGTCTGCTCCACGGCGACTGCCTGACCGCAACCGGCAGGACGATGGCGGAGAATCTCAAGGACGTGGTGTTCCCGACCGACCAGGACGTGGTCTATCCGGTGTCGCGGGCGATCTCGCAGACCGGCGGGGTGGTCGGGCTGCGCGGCAACCTGGCGCCCGACGGGGCGATCGTGAAGGTCGCCGGCATGGAACGGGACCAGTTGCGCTTCGAGGGCAGCGCGTTGTGCTTCGACTCCGAGGAGGCCGCGTTCGAAGCCGTGCAACTGCGCGCCTACAAGCCGGGCGATGTGATTGTCGTCCGTTACGAAGGTCCGAAGGGTGGGCCTGGCATGCGCGAGATGCTGTCGACCACCGCGGCGATCTATGGGCAGAGCGAGACCAAGGGCAAGGACGTGGCGTTGATCACCGACGGGCGCTTCTCGGGTGCGACGCGCGGCTTCTGTGTCGGCCATATCGGGCCGGAGGCCGCCGTGGGCGGGCCGATCGCACTGCTGCGCAACGGCGACCGCATCGTGATCGACGCGGAGAGGGGCACGATTGACGTGGTGTTGTCCGACGCCGAACTGGCGGCACGCCGCGCTGCCTGGCAGCCGCGCAAGACCGACTACCAGAGCGGGGCGATCTGGAAATACGCGCAACTGGTGGGGCCGGCGCATCTCGGGGCGGTGACCCATCCTGGGGCGGAGGCGGAGACCCACTGCTACGCGGATATCTGAACCGGGCAGGCTTTCCGTCGCGCGGCTTTTCCGGCGTTCGATTGAAGGGTGGACAGGTCAGCGCAGCTCGATAACCACCGGGACGTGGTCCGACGGTTGTGGTTCGGCACGCTCCTGCCGGTCGGGCGCGGCGGCAATCAGCCGTTCCGCGAGCGTGGGAGAAAGCAGGGCGTGGTCGATGCGCAGCCCGCAATCCCGCTGCCAGGCACCCGCCTGATAATCCCAGAAGGTGTAGATCGCGCCATGCGGATGCACCGCGCGAACCGCGTCGGTCAGGCCGTGCCAAAGGAGTCGGCGGAACCGGGCTCGGCTTTCCGGCCGCACCAGAGCATCAGTCGGCGAGATCGCCCCAGGCGCGGCATCGTCCGCTGTCGGGCAGACGTTGAAGTCACCCGCGATCACCAATGGCGTGTCGTCGTCGAGCAGCGCTTTGGCGCGTTCCGCCAGGCGATCCAGCCAGGCCAGCTTGTAGGCGAAGCCCGCATCGCCGCCGGAATTGCCGTTGGGCAGGTAGATGCCGGCGATGGTCAGGCCGTCGGCCTCGATCTCGATATAGCGTGACTGGGCGTCGTCACTCGGCAGTCCGGGCAGCGCTCGGTGCGTCACGCTGAATGGCACGCGCGACAGCACGGCAACGCCGTTGTACGACTTCTGGCCGACTGCTTCGGATTGGTAGCCCAGGCCGTGGAAGGTCAGCGCCGGAAAAGCCGGTGCTTCGCACTTGATCTCCTGCAGCAGCAGCACGTCGGGCTGGCAGCGTTCCAGCCAGTTTGCGACATGTTTCTCGCGCTGGCGGATCGAGTTGACGTTCCAGGTGGCGATTTTCACGCGCCACCCGCTATCGCGCTCCGCCGGCGGCGCGGCTTTTCATTCAGATCCCTTCGCCACTCTTCGTCAGTATATTTCCTCGATGACCCGAAATAAACCGCATGCAATTGCTGGATCAGTGCATCCGACAGCGAATCGGCGCCGCCCGACAGCACCGAATCGATGCCGCAATGGGGGCAGAGGGCCGTGTTGCCGTCGTCAACCCAATGGCCAATCTGCTCCGCGGAGAACGATTCCAGGCAATGGAAGCAGCGGCACGCCGCTCCCGGCGTCATGAACTGCCGGTTCAGTCGCGAGCGTCCATGGATCTGCTGAAGCTGCGTAGAACTGATCATTCCTGCCAGACCGTTATGATTCTGCCCGTCACCGCGTTGACGATAACACTGGCAACACCAATCCTGTCACGATACCTGATGGTTCCAGGCTCAGTCCCGGGCGTGGGCTCGGCCATCAGCGCCCGGGACAGCGCCGCGAGAGAAATGCCCCGCTCGCGCAGCCGGTTCTTCATGTGGATCGACATATCCGGCATTCCGAACGTGTCGAAATATGAGGGCATTCGCCCCCATAACCCGAGGCAGGTTAATCAACCGAAAAGCTGGTCCCGCAGCCGCATGCTGATTTGGCATTGGGGTTGCGGACCGCGAAGTGGCTGCCCATCAACTCGTCCGTGTAATCCAGTTCCGATCCCGCCAGCAGGTCCAGACTGGCCGGATCGACCAGTACCGTCGCCGCGCCGCGCTCGATCACCAGATCGTCCGATTGCGGCGTGTCGTCGAGTTCGAAGCGGTACTGAAACCCGGAGCACCCCCCGGCCAGTACCGCCACGCGCAGCGCCGCTGCACGTCCCTCGGCGGCGACGATCTCGGCAATCCGGGCAGCGGCCCGGTCGGTCAGCGCGAACTGTTCCATATCCAGCAACATAGGGCGTCCGGGCACGGAATTGAAGCCATGCGCTGGGGGGTGTAAGCCCGCCGATCATGACGCGTGATGCTTTCCTGGCGGCGTATGCCGTGCATGCCGGCTTGTCGCGAGGCCGGTTGCACCCGGAACCGGACGCACCGACGCGCTCGCCATACCAGCGCGACCGCGACCGTATCATCCACAGTTCGGCGTTTCGGAAGCTGCAGTACAAGACGCAGGTTTTCGTCAACCACGAGGGCGATTTCTTCCGCACGCGGCTGACGCATTCCATCGAGGTGGCACAGATCGCCCGCTCGGTCGCGCGCGAACTTGGGCTGGACGAGGACCTGACCGAGGCGCTGGCGCTGGCGCACGACCTCGGCCATCCGCCGTTCGGCCATGCCGGCGAGGAGGCGCTCAATCTGGCGATGAAGCCGTTCGGCGGCTTCGACCATAATGCGCAAAGCCTGCGTGTGGTGACGCTGCTGGAGAGCCGATACGCCGGTTGGGACGGGTTGAACCTGACGTGGGAAACGCTGGAGGGCCTGGCCAAGCACAATGGTCCGCTGCGCAACCCGCCCGCCTATATCGCCGAGTACAACGAGCGGCAGCGGCTGGATCTGTCGACGCATGCCGGCGCGGAGGCCCAGGTGGCGGCGCTGGCAGACGATGTGGCGTATCACAGCCACGATCTGGACGATGGACTGCGCGCGCGGCTGTTCGGTCCGGACGAGATCGCTCATCTGCCGGTGGTTGGCGAGGCGCTGTCGGCGGCGCGAATGTCGAGCCTGGACGTGCCGCCGCCGCGGTTGCGGCATGAGACGATCCGCCGGGTGATCGACGTAATGGTCACCGATCTGATCGCGGAGACTCGCCGTCGATTGGCGAAGCTCGAGCCGCGCGATGCTGATGCGGTGCGGCGCTCGAAGCAGAGGGTGGTGGCATTCAGTCCACCGATCGCGGAGGCGAACCAGGTGATCAAGGATTTTCTCCATGCACGGATGTATCGCCACTGGCGGGTGAACCGGATGACGACGAAGGCACGGGTGCTGACCACGGAATTGTTCCGGTTGTTGCACGCGGATACGTCGCTGCTGCCCGACGACTGGCGCGCACGGGCAGGGGAGGCGGGCACGCAACGTGCGTCGAATATCGTTGGGGATTACATTGCCGGAATGACCGATCGCTACGCGATGGATGAACACCGCAGGCTGACCGATTTGTCGGTGTCAGGGTGAAGGGCTAGCCAATGACAGCTGACGACAGTAAGTGGCGTGCTGCAAACACGGCAATCGTTGATGCTGTCTTGAACCAGAACGGTTGGCCGCCACTACATCCGGATATTAGGAAGCGTCTTACCATCGGTCCGCCACGCGACGCAGCTCATGGTGACCATGTGAGCAATGCTGCACTGGTCGTTGCGACCTATGTTAACAGACCCCGACTGGAAGTTGCGGAAGCCATCGCTACGGAATGGCGCAAGCGTGATGAGGTCGCGGACGTAGAAATCGCTGGTCCAGGCTTTATAAACATTCGCGAGCGGTCCAACCCTTGGGAGAAATTATCGGACATCCTACGCGCCGGCGTTGCCTACGGTGACAACAGCATCGGCCAGGGCATCCGCATCAACGTCGAATACGTCTCCGCGAATCCAACCGGACCGATGCATATCGGCCATTGCCGCGGTGCGGTCGTCGGTGACGCGCTGGCCAACCTGCTTGCGAAGTCGGGCTACGAGGTCACCAAGGAATTCTATATCAATGACGCCGGCGCGCAGGTCACCGCGCTCGCATGGGCTGCCTATTGGCGCTACCTGCAGGCGATCGGCACGCCGCTCAGCGAAGCGGATTTTTCCGACGAAGTGCCGGGCGGATTGCAATACCGCGGCGACTATCTGGTGCCGATCGGCGAGCAACTCGCGGAGCGGTACGGGTCGTCGCTCGCACTGCCGGACGGCAACATCGCCGCGCCGGAGGTGTGGCTCGATATCGTGCGCGATTTCACTGTCGCCGCGATGATGCGGGAGATGCGCGAGGACCTGCATCTGCTTGGCGTCGATCAGGACGTGTTCACGTCCGAGCGCGCGATGATCGAAAGCGGTGCAGTGGACGCAGCGATCGAATGGTTGCAAACGCAAGGATTGATCTACCAGGGTGTGCTCGAACCACCCAAGGGCAAGACGCCCGACGATTGGGAGCCGCGGCCGCAGACCCTGTTCCGCGCGACGCAGTTTGGCGACGACGTGGATCGGCCGCTGCGCAAATCCGACGGTTCCAACACGTATTTCGCCAATGACATTGCGTATCACGCCGACAAGCTGCGGCGTGGCTACGACATGCTGATCGACGTACTCGGCGCCGATCATGGCGGATATGTGAAGCGCATGCAGGCGGCGGTGAAGGCGCTTTCCACCAACCGTGCGGTCGCGTTCGATGCGATCCTCTGCCAGATCGTGCACATCATGCGCGGCGGCCAACTGGTGCGCATGTCGAAGCGTGCGGGCACCTACGTGACCTTGCGCGACCTGCTCGAAGAAGTCGGCAGGGACGCGGTGCGCTTCACCATGCTGACGCGCAAGGCCGACGCCCAGATGGAGTTCGACCTCGACCAGGCGGTGGCGCAGACCCGCGAAAATCCGGTGTTCTACGTCCAGTATGCCCACGCCCGCTGCCGCTCGGTGCTGCGGGCCGCTGCCGAAATGTTCGGCGACGCGCCGACGACCGACGCCGCGCTGGCCGAGGTGCCGCTGGACAGCCTGCAGGCCGAGCCCGAATTGACCCTGATCCGCCGCCTGGCACAGTGGCCGCGCACCGTCGAGGCCGCCTCACAGGCGCGTGAACCACACCGAATCGCGTTTTTTCTCTATGACTTGGCGGCCGACTTTCATATGTTGTGGAACCGAGGCAAGGACGACGCCACGCTTCGATTCCTGCAAGCGGACCGGCCGGCTGAGACTCTGGCCCGGTTGGCATTAGTGGCAGCGACCGCCGTGGTGATTCGCTCTGGCCTCGCCGTGATGGGCGTGGAGCCCGTCGAGGAAATGCGCTGATCATCGGCTCAGGCCCGATGGCGGCGCCCACAAGCGAGGAAGCCGCCGGTGTCAGATGATCTCAGCATCCCCAGCCCCACCTACCGCATTGCCCGGCGTCAACGCGGGATGGATCCGGCGACACGGCGCCTTGCGTTGATTGCGGGCTGTCTCGGCGGCAGCCTGCTGTTGGTGGTCGGCGGCTGGTCGATGATCGGCCAGCACAGCGGTGCAGTACCGGTGGTGCAGGCCGATAGCACTCCGATCCGGGTGAAGCCGGCGAATCCAGGCGGTATGCAGGTCCCCGGTGCGAACGAGGACATCCTTTCGGGTGACCCGGACACCAACAGCGGCAAACTGGCGCCGCCTCCCGAGGTTCCCGATCCGCAGGCCTTGCGTGCCCCACCGCCGCCCTCTCAGCCGGCGATGACGGCCATACCGAGGATCGCAGCGGCCAGCGCCGACTCGGCACCGGACAGGTCTGCTGCCGCGCCGGACAGGGTCGTCGCTGCTTCGGGCAAAGCTGTTACGGCACCGGAAAAGCGCGATGCGGCGGCGTCATCCGCGCCGGATCACGTCGCGCCGGTCGTGACGAACACGCTGGTACAGCTTGCCGCGGTGTCGTCCGAGGCCGCCGCCAGGATCGAATGGCAGAGGCTGCAAAAGCGGATGCCCGACCTGCTCGATCGCCGGCAGCCGGCATTCAGCAAGATAGAGCATGATGGGCGTGTACTCTGGCGCGTGCGCACCGGCGGTTTTTCCGACCTCGCGGCCGCCGCCGCTTTCTGCGACCACGTGCGAGCCAAGGGGGGCGGGTGTTCGGTGGCGGAGTTTTAGGGGCGCGCCGGCACAGTCTTTCTCCGGGGCCCAAGGCCGCGCGAGGCAACTGCAGCTTTGGTTGCGGCGGATGAGGCGGCCTCTCCCACTATCCCCACCCGCAAGGCGTCGGGAAGAGCGGTCGTCTCCTTTCTCCCCGGGCGCCCGGATATTGGCATGAAAGCCGCCATCGTCGGCATCGCCGGCCCGACGCTGTTGCCGGATGAGGCAGCATTGTTCCGGGCGCACCCGCCCTGCGGCGTGATCCTGTTCGCACGCAACATTTCGGACGCCTTGCAGCTACACCGTCTGATCGCGGACCTGCGCCGCGCATTGCCGCGGGATGCGGTGCTGATGGTGGATCAGGAAGGTGGTCGCGTTGCCCGTCTGCGGCCGCCGCAGTGGCGCGCACATCCGGCTGCCGCCAGAGTGGGAGCGCTGTTCGCCGCGAGTTGCGCAGCCGGCCTGCGCGCGGCATGGCTGACCGGCGCCCTGATCGGCCTGGATTGCGCCGCCGCCGGCTTCGACGTGGTCACCGCGCCGGTCCTTGACCTGGCGATCGCCGGCGCGCACGCGGTGATCGGCGACCGCGCGCTGGCGGAGGAGCCACAGTCGGTGGCACGGCTGGGACGCGCGCTGGCTGCCGGCCTGCTGGCCGCCGGGGTGCAGCCGGTTGGCAAGCACGTACCGGGTCATGGCCGCGCCGGTGTTGACAGCCATCTGTCGCTGCCACGCGTCGAGGCCAACGATCTGGCTGCCGATCTGCTGCCGTTTGCCTTGAACACCGACCTGCCCTGGGCCATGTCGGCGCACATCGTCTATCCCGCCTGGGACCCCGCGCTGCCGGCAACGTTGTCCCCGACCGTGATCAGGGCGATCATCCGCGGACGGATCGGCTTCGAAGGAGTTCTGGTGACCGACGACCTCGCCATGAAGGCGCTGTCCGGTGCGCCCGCCGACCTGGCGCGGCAAGCACTGGCGGCAGGCTGTGACATTGCGCTGTATTGCAGCGGCGAACACGCGCCGACCGCCGACCTGCTGGAACGCTGCCCGCCATTGAGCAGTGCCGCTGCCGCGCGCCTGGTGGCCGCCCGTGCCCTCGCCCTGCGGCGACGCATGGCGCTGGATGAAGTAGCTCTGGCCATCGAGCGGGATCGGCTGCTGGCGTGATGGACCTCGTCCTCCAGCTTTCACTGGCCGTGATCCCGGCGATCCTGGCCATCACCCTGCATGAGGCGGCACACGGCTATGCGGCGCTCGCTCTCGGCGACGACACGGCGCGGCTGGCCGGGCGCCTGTCGCTCAACCCGCTGCGCCACGTGGACCGGGTGGGAACCATCCTGCTGCCGGGCTTCCTGCTGATCTTCCAGTTGCTGACCATCCACCGGGTCGTGTTCATGTTCGGCTGGGCCAAGCCGGTGCCGGTCTCGGCGTTCAAGTTCCGCGATCCGCGCCGCGGCATGGCGCTGGTCGCCGTGGCCGGCCCGGCAATGAACTTCTTTCTCGCCTGGGTGGGAGCCTTGCTGCTGCCGTCGCCCGTCGGTGAGACTGGAGGCGGGCTGGACTACCTCGACGCGGCGATTGCGCAGCATCCGATCGTGGGACTTTTCCTGTTCTACTTCATGCTGACCAATCTGGTGCTGGGCCTGTTCAACCTGCTGCCGATCCCGCCGCTGGATGGCGGACGCATCGCCGTGGGCCTGCTGCCGCTCGAACTGGCGCGGAGCTGGGCTCGCCTGGAGCGGGTCGGCATCGTGCTAGTGATCCTGATCGTCTTCCTGTTGCCGCATGTGATCCCGGGCTTCGACCCGTTCGGTGAGGCGCTGAACACGGTGGTACCATGGGCAATCAACCTGCTGTTGCAGTTGGCTGGTCACCATATCGGCGGCGTAGGCGGTGCCGGTGTCCACATCTGACGCCGACAGCCTGCTGCTGACATTGGACGGTTTCGAGGGTCCGCTCGATCTGCTGCTCGATCTGGCGCGGGCGCAGAAGGTCGATCTGGCGAAGATTTCGATACTCTCGCTGGTGGAGCAGTTCCTCGCGGTGGTCGAGGGCGCGCGGCGGGTCCGGCTGGAACTGGCGGCGGACTGGCTGGTGATGGCGGCCTGGCTGGCCTGGCTGAAATCGCGCCTGCTGCTGCCCGATGGTGCCGAAGCGGAGGAAGGCGAACAGGCGGCCGACGTGCTGGCCGCCCGTCTACGCGACCTTTCCGCCATCCGTGCCGCCGCCGTCTGGCTCTCCGATAGGCCGCAGCTTGGCCAGGACGTGTTTGCCCGCGGCGCGCCGGAGGACCACACGGAAATCGATCGCTCGCGCCTGGCGCTCGATCTGGGCTCGCTGGTGCGCGCTTACCTGCTCGGAGTGAGACGCGGCGCGGGAACCAGGCGCTACCAGCCGCGGCCGCTGAACCTGTGGAGTGTCAAGGACGCGCTGCAGCGGCTGGCTGCGCTGCTTGGCAGCGTGCCCGACTGGACCAACCTGGACCACTTCCTGCCGGAAACGCTCGGCGGCCCGCTGGAACGCCGCGCAGCCCTGGCCAGCACGCTGCTGGCAGGGCTGGAATTGGCGCGCGGCGGCTCCGTTCGGCTACGGCAGGAACACGAATTCGGCCCGATCCTGGTGCGCCGCGGCCCCGGCGGAGTAGAGGAGGGCGCATGAGCGATGAATCGTTGACCGTGCCTGAGACCGCCCCCGAAATCCCCGACGAGGCGCTGCGCCTTGCCGAAGCGTTGGTGTTTGCCAGCGTAGGCCCGGTCGGCGCGCGTGCCCTGTCGCAGCTGCTGCCCGACAGCGTCGATGCCGATGGGGTGATCGCCGCCCTGCGCGAACGCTATGCCGGCGGCGGCGTCGAACTGGTCGAGATCGGTGGCGGCGTGCAGTTCCGTACCGCGCCGGATCTTGCGCCACGACTGCGCAGGGTGATCGAGATACCCAGACGCCTGCCGCGCGTGGCCATGGAGACACTGGCGATCATCGCCTACCACCAACCGGTGACCCGGCCGGAGATCGAGGAGATCCGCGGCACCAGCCTCTCGCAGCAGACTCTGGACGCATTGCTGGAGGCCAATCTGGTTGCTCCCAAGGGTCGCAGGGAAAGCCCCGGCCGGCCGACGCTGTGGGGTACCACGCCGCAGTTCCTGGCGCAGTTCGGCCTGAAGGATCTGCGCGAACTGCCGCGCCGCGAGGACCTTTTGCTGGAGCCGCCGCAACCCTCCGCCCGGCCGGAAACGTCCGCGGAAGCGGCGACCGAGAACGGCTCCCCTGGCTCACTGGTCACTGATCACTGATCACTGCTACCTAGCGCCATGTTCGATTTTGCCTGGTCGGAAATTGCCTTGATTGCGGCGGTCGCGTTGATCGCGATCGGGCCGAAGGATATGCCGGCGGCGATCCGCGGCGTGACCGACATGATCAAGAAGGCGCGCCGCATGGCCGGCGAATTCCAGACCCATGTCGACGAGATGCTGCGCGAGGCGAACCTCAACGAGGTGCGCAGCCAGATCAACGAGATCCGCAACTTCGACGTGCGTGGGCACATCGAACGCGCGGTGGACCCGGATGGTTCGCTGCGCGATACGTTCGCCAGCAACCCGCTAGAGCCGACACTGCCGGCGGCCACGACAATGGCGGCGGTCGAAGAGATCGCCGTCAGCGAGCCGGCGGTTGCCGAGTTGGAACGGCCGGCCGAGATTGTGCCGGCGCCGGTGCCGGTCGCGCTGCAGGCACCGGCCTTCATTCCGCCGAACATGCTGCCACCTCCAGGGATGTGCACGGGAAAGCCGGTGGCAGCCGAACCGGAGCCGCCGGCTTTCATTCCTCCGGACGTCGTGCTGCAACACCGCTCGCGCCCGTCACGCTGACAACTGACCACTGAACATGGCCGACATCGAAGAAGACGATCCGATCAACGACAAGCCGATGCCGCTACTTGACCATCTGGTCGAGCTGCGCCGGCGGCTGATGTGGTCGATCGCGGCATTTATGGTCAGCTTTGTGGTCTGTTATTATTTCGCCGGGGCAATCTACTTCTTCCTCGCCAAGCCGCTGGCGAACGTGCTGCGCGAGATGGGGAATCCCGATCCGCACTTAATCTACACGCAGCTTTATGAGGCGTTCTTCACCCGTCTGAAGGTGGCGTTCTTCGGCGGCGGGTTTATCGCATTTCCGATCATCGCCTCGCAGATCTGGCTGTTCGTGGCACCCGGGCTGTATCGCAGCGAAAAGCGGGCGCTGCTGCCGTTCCTGATTGCGACGCCGGTGCTGTTCCTGCTCGGCGCAGCGCTGGCGTACTACTTTGTGTTTCCGTTCGCCTGGAAGTTCTTTGCCAGCTTCCAGTCTCCAACCGGCGGCGGCGGGCTGCCGATCGAGTTGCTGCCGCGGGTGTCCGAGTACCTTGACCTGGTGATGAAGCTCATCTTCGCGTTCGGCATTACGTTCGAACTGCCGGTGCTGCTGACCTTGCTGGCCAAGGTGGGCATCGTGTCGTCGAAGGGACTGAAGCGGTTCCGCCGTTATGCGTATGTCGGCATGTTCGTCATTGCCGCGATCCTGGCGCCCCCGGACGTGATCACCCAGACCGGATTAGCGCTGCCGCTGATTGCGCTTTACGAGATATCCATCTTTGCGGCGAAGATGGTCGAGCCGAAGCCTGTCCAGGTGTAATGTTGGTCGCCCTCTCACCGCTCGCTTGCGGCACCGTACCACGACGGATGGCCGGGACAAATCCGGACATGACGGCATTCGATTGGTGTAGCCATGCATGACATTCGCTTGATCCGTGCCGATCCTGCTGCATTCGACGCCGCGCTGGCGCGTCGTGGTTTGGCGCCGGCATCGCCGGGGATCCTCGCGACGGACTCCGAAAGGCGCGCGGTGCTGACCGTGTTGCAGGAGAAACAGGCACGCCGCAATGCGCTGTCGCGCGAGGTAGGGCAGGGCAAGCGCGCCGGCGCAGATACCTCCGCTCTGGAAGCCGAATCCACCACTCTGCGCGCTGACATAGAGAACCTGGAGCAGCGGGTCGCTACGCTTGATGCGGATATCCGAAGCATTCTTGAGAGCCTGCCCAATATCCTCGACCCTGACGTGCCCGATGGTCCCGACGAAACCGCCAATGTCGTGCTGAAGCAGTCCGGCGAACCGCGCGATCTGGGCTTCCAGCCGAAGCAGCACTTTGAACTCGGCGAGGCTCTCGGTATGATGGATTTTGCCACCGCGGCCAAGCTGGCCGGCACGCGCTTCGTCGTGCTGCGTGGTGCACTCGCGCGGCTGGAGCGGGCGCTCGGCCAGTTCATGGTCGACCTGCACACGCGCGAGCATGGCCATGTCGAGATGGTCGTACCGTCGCTGGTGAATGAAGCCACCGCCTATGGCACTGCCAATCTGCCGAAACTCCGCGAAGACATGTTCGAAACGAAAGATGGACGGTTCCTCATTCCAACCGCCGAGGTGCCGCTGACCAACACGGTTGCCGGCGAGATCGTGGCGGAGAAGGACCTTCCGATACGTCTCACCGCGCTGACCGATTGCTACCGGGCGGAAGCGGGGGCCGCAGGGCGCGATACCCGTGGCATGCTGCGCCAGCATCAGTTCCGCAAGGTCGAACTGGTATCGATCGTGCATCCCGATGCGAGTGTTGCCGAGCAGGAGCGTATCGTGTCGTGCGCCGAGAAGGTTCTGACGCTGCTGGAAATACCGTTCCGCCGCGTCGTCCTGTCGTCCGGTGATACCGGCTTTCCCTCCGTCAGGACGTTCGATCTGGAGGTATGGCTGCCCGGTCAGCAGGCGTGGCGCGAGATCAGTTCCACCTCCAACTGCCGCGATTTCCAGGCGCGGCGGATGAACGCGCGATTTCGCTCCACCGATGGCAAGACCGTCGCGTATGTCCATACGCTGAATGGTTCGGGCGTCGCACTCGGGCGAGCGCTGATCGCGGTAATGGAGAACCACCAGCAGGCTGACGGCTCTATCCTGGTCCCTGAGGTGTTGTGGCCTTACATGGGCGGGATGGAGCGCATCGCGTCACCAGACGCCGGGTAGCAAGCGCCATTTCACGCGTGCGGCGTAGTCTGCGTAGCCGGGCAGTTCTAACCGAAGGCAGCGCCATGACCGCGATCGATGGCATGGCGGAGCGCGGAAGGCGATCCTTGTGCATCGTCCACCTCTTCCCAAAACCATATGGCGGTTCGATGCTGCCGACCAAACCGGGAGGATCGATCATGCGGATTGCATCATTGGACACTCGACTGTATCGCATCGAACTGCCGGTGGCGTTGTCGGATTCAACCCACGGGACGATCACGCATTTCGAGCTGATAACGGTACAGCTGCGCGATTCCGATGGCGCGGAGGGCGTCGGCTACACCTACACGGTGGGCGCCGGTGGGTCCGCAGTGCATGCGCTGATCGATCAGGGACTGCGACCCGTGCTGCTTGGTGCGGAGGCCGAGCAGATCGAGGCGCTGTGGCAGAAGATGTGGTGGCATCTGCATTTCGGCGGGCGCGGCGGTTCGGTGAGCCTGGCGGTGTCGTCATGCGACATTGCGTTGTGGGATTTGAAGGCGCGACGCTACGAAACGCCGTTGTGGCGGCTGCTTGGGGCCTTCGATGCGACGGTGCCGTGCTACGCCGGCGGTATCGATCTGGATTTTCCGATAGATGCGCTGCTGCGGCAGACCGACGCCAATCTGGCGAAGGGATTCCGCGCCATCAAGATGAAGGTCGGCCGTGCACGTCTGTCGGAGGACGTGGAACGTGTGCAAGCAATGCGCGCGCATCTCGGGGCAGATTTCCCGCTGATGGTGGATGCCAACATGCGTTGGACGGTGGATGAGGCGATCCGCGCCGCGCGCGCATTCCGGGACAGCAACCTGATCTGGCTGGAGGAACCGACCATCCCTGATGATGTCGCCGGCCACGCGCGCATCGTGCGGGATGGCGGATTGCCCATCGCAACCGGCGAGAACCTGCATACGCTGCACGAGTTCAAGGCGATGATCGAGGCGGGCGGCGTGACATTTCCGGAACCCGATGTCACGAATTGCGGCGGCGTCACGGTGTTCATGAAGGTGACCCATCTGGCGGAAGCATACAATCTGCCGCTTACATCACACGGCGTGCATGACCTGACTTTGCATCTGCTGGCTGCAGCGCCGAACCGTTCTTATTTGGAAGTGCACGGGTTTGGGCTGGATCGCTATATTGCCGAGCCACTGGTGATACGGGATGGGCGCGCGATTGCACCGGAGCGTGCGGGGCACGGGGTTGCGTTCGACTGGGCGGCGCTGGAGAGGCTCTGACGATCAGGTGAACGTTCGTCGCATCAGTGCGGTGGCGATCGCACTCACGACGCAGCCGAGCAGCAGGTAGACAGCCAGATACCACAGCTGATTGCCGTTCCAGGCGACCAGCAGCGTGGCAATGATCGGGACAGGTGCCAGGAAGATGATCGACCCGAACTGATAGACCAGTGAGACGCCGGTGTAGCGTACGGGTGTGTCGAACAACTCGCAGAACAGCGCCGCCTCGGGTCCATATACCGGCGCCCACAAGATGCCGATGGCGATCACGATCGCAGCGGCCGACAGTGCGGGACTGCCGGTCTGCAGCATCCATAGCAACGGGAAGCACGCCAGGCCGTTCACCAGCGTGAATATTCCGAACAGCCGGCGGCGGCCGACGCGATCGGACCAGGCGGAGGCAAGCGGGACGGTGAAGATCAGCACCAGTGCCGCCGCGGTGACCGAACTCAGAACCAATGTGCGCGGCAGATGCATGATGCCGGTGAGATAGGGCAGCATATACAGCGTATAGACAGTGAAGATGCCGCCTTCGCCCATGCGTGCCAGCCAGCCCAGCAACACGTTCCACCGGTATTTTCGCACGACCTCGCCGATCGGCAGTTTCGTGACGTGATAACTGTCCCGGATGCGCTCGAACTCCGGCGTCTCGAACAATTTCAAACGCACGTACAGCCCGACCGCCAGCAGCAGAATGCTGACATAGAACGCGCAGCGCCATCCCCAGGCCAGGAAGGCGTCGTTCGACATTAGCGAGGACAGCAGTGTGATGGCACCGGTACTCAGGCACAGTCCGATGGCGAAGCCGATCTGCGGGAAGCTGGCGTAGAATCCTCGGCGTCCCGGCGGGGCGTATTCGAACGCCATCAGCACCGCGCCCCCCCATTCGCCGCCCATGGCAAATCCCTGAATCAGGCGCAGCACAACCATCATGATCGGCGCCGCTACACCGATGGCGCCGTAGGTCGGCACGAGGCCGATCAGGAATGTCGCGACGCCCATCATCGTCAGGGTGAGCACCAGCAGCGGCTTGCGACCGAGGCGGTCACCGAAATGTCCGAAGAACGCGCCGCCGATCGGACGCGTCAAAAAGCCGACAGCGAACGTGGCGTAGGCGAGCAGCAGCGACACAACCGGGTTGTCGGCCGGGAAGTACAGCTTGTTGAAGATGAGGCCGGCAAGTGATGTGTACAGAATGAAATCATACCACTCGATGGTAGTGCCAATCAGGCTCGCGGTTGCGGTCAGCCGGATGGCGCGCAGGCGCTCGCGCTCACCGAATGGTTGTGCACCAAATGCAATCGAAGTTTCGCTGGCCATGTCGTTTCCCCCGCCCATTCCGACGGCCGCGCCGTTGAGGCGTCGGCTCGTGGCACGGACTACTGCATCGCGTTCACCAGAGCCGCACCGTCAGCAAGCGCGCGGAGCTTGCCTGCCGCGGACTTGCGCGACAGCGGCAGCATGCCGCAATCCGTGCAGGCGTAGAGATGTCCCGGGTCGGTGTAGCGCAGCGCATCGTGCAGCCGCTGCGCAACCAGCTCCGGTGTCTCGACGGTCTCGTTGCCGACATCGACCACACCGAGCAGCACGTCCTTGCCGCGCAGCGCTTCGATCACACTGACATCGACGCCACTCGCGGCGGTTTCGATCGACACCTGATCGATGGACGACTTTGCCAGCAGCGGCAGCGTATGCTCGTAGTGGCTCCAGTCGCAGTTGCCGGACTTCCAGCGTTTCACATCGGCTGTGCCATAGCCGTAGCAGATGTGCACCGCCTTCGTGGCTATAACGCCTTGCGCCGCGCGTTCGAGCGCCGCCATGCCCCAGTCCTTCACCTTGTCCACATAGACATTGAAGCAGGGCTCGTCGAACTGTATCACCGCGGCGCCGGCATCAGACAGCGCGCGTGCCTCGAGGTTCAGCAACTCCGCGAAGCGCATGGCAAGCTGCGCCTCAGTGCGGCCGCCGATGGTATCGACGATGCTGTCCACGATCGTCATGGGGCCGGGCAAGGTGACCTTGACGGGCATCGTCGTCATCGCCTGCGTTGCCCGCAGTGCATCGACGAAGATCGGCACTCGCCAGGTTGGTTCACCAATCAGGCGGGCAGCGGCGATCTCCTTGTGATAGCGCTGGGCGCGCTGGGCGCGCATCGCGAGATTGACGGTGTCGATGCCGTCCAGTCCCTGGTAGAACCCCCAGATGTAATGGCGTCTGCGCTGCTCGCCGTCGGTCAGGACATCGAGCCCGGCCTTCTCCTGTGCCGCAACCCAGATGTGCACGGCGTCTTCCTTGCCCTCTTCAAGCAACGCGCCGTTGAGACGCCACGACGCGGTCAGTTCGCCAGGAGTTGCCAGCCAGGCAGGCTTCGGCAGGCTGCCGACGATGGTGGCTCTGACGCGGGAACCTGCTGGTTGGTCCATTCGGTACCTCCGGGGAGCGCGGTGCAATTTGGTCCGTACCCCGCTGCGCGGCCAGAGCGGCTGTTCGCGCGGACTACGTGCGTGGCCGCGCGGCGATTTCGGCCAGCTTGTCGCGCATGTCGAAGAACACCAGGATCAGCTCGCAATAGATCCGCCAGAGCAGCGCGACGGCGCACGCACCGATCAACGGCAGGATTATGCCGCTGAGAATACTGATCGACCAGATACCGATCACTACACGGATCAGCGTGCCTATCGCAATCAACAGCAATCCCAGGGCGAACACGATGCGGATGATTTTCGGCGTGATGAAGGTATCGAACGACAGGAATTCCGACATGGCGGGCTCCTTCCCGTTTACCAGAGGGAAACCCTAGGCACAGCCGATTCGATTCGGAAAGCACGGCGTCAACCCGGCCTTACTCCCAGCCTGCCGGCCAGATCCTGGATGAACTGCCAGGCGACGCGGCCCGATCGCGAGCCACGCGTCATCGACCATTCCACCGCTTCGGCGCGCAACGTGTCCGACCCGATCGGCAGTTTCATGCTGGCAGCATAACCCTCCACCATGGCGAAGAACGTATCCTGGTCGCAGTTGTGAAAACCCAGCCAGAGGCCGAAGCGGTCCGACAGTGATACCTTCTCTTCGGTTGCCTCAGACGGATTGATGGCGGTGGAGCGCTCGTTCTCGATCATATCGCGCGGCATAAGATGGCGCCGGTTGGACGTGGCGTAGAACAGCACGTTGTCCGGGCGGCCTTCGATGCCGCCCTCGAGAATCGATTTCAGTGCCTTGTAATCGGAATCCTCACGCTCGAAGGACAGGTCGTCGCACAGGATCAGGCAGCGGCGTGACTTGCCACGCAGTGCGTTCAGCAGCTCGGGCAGTGACCGGACATCCTCGCGATGGATTTCGACCAGCGCCAGGCTGTCTGGCAGCTGCGCGTTGGTCACCGCATGGACGGCCTTCACCAGGGACGATTTGCCCATGCCGCGCGCGCCCCACAGCATGGCGTTGTTGGCTGGCAGGCCACGGGCGAAGCGCATCGTGTTGTCGAGCAGGATCTGCTTCTGCCGCTCAACCCCCTGCAACAGCGAGATATCCACCCGCGACACCTTGGCCACCGGCGCAAGGTGCGGCGGCGATGGGTACCAAACGAAAGCATCCGCCGAATCCAGGTCCACCACCGATGGCGGCGGCGGCGCGAGCCGTTCCAGCGCCTCGGCGATGCGGGTGGCAAGCTCGGTCAGGCGCTGATCCATCGGGTAATCCAAAAAACTTGACGGGAAGAGGGCGGAAAGTATGGTCCCGGCACAATCCAAGCAACCCAGGAAACCATGCCGATGCTCATCTCCCCCGCCTACGCGCAGGACATTACCGGCATGTTCGGCAATGCGACGCAGTTTCTGCCGCTGGTACTGATCTTCGTCGTGTTCTATTTCCTGCTGATCCGCCCGCAGCAGCAGAAGGCGAAGGAGGCGCGCGCCATGCTGTCGGCGCTGAAGCGCGGCGACCGGGTGGTGACCGGCGGCGGCATCATCGGTACGGTGCAGCGGGTGCCCACAGTGACGGACAAGGACGGCAAGCAGGTCGCTTCGACCGAGATCGAGGTGGAGATTGCGCCCAACATCCGCGTGACGGTGATGCGCGACACGATCTCCAGCGTGGTGCGGCCGACCGCGGCAAACGATGTCAAACCGGTGAAGGAGAAGGCGTCGTAACGCTTTACACTGTCACCGCGAGGGGGCGGCGACACGGGAATTGGCCGGTGGTGAGACTCGATGGGCGGGAGATTGCTGCATCGATATGCACAGCGCAGCGACAATGTAAGCTACATTCGTCGTAACAGCGCACAACAAGGGCCCCGTGTGGGGCCCTTGCCGTTGCCGACCTCAGGCCGCCTTCAACTGCGCCTCCGCGAACTCGTAGTTGGCGAGATTGTCGACCCAGTTCTGCAGATAGTCCGGCCGGCGATTGCGGAAATCCAGATAGTAGCTGTGTTCCCACACGTCGCAGCCGAGCAGCACCTTGCCCTCACCGGAGGCCAGCGGGTTCGATCCGTTGGGTGAGCGCGTCACCTTCAGCTTGCCGTCGGAGCCGACCACCAGCCACACCCAGCCGGAGCCGAACTGGCCGACACCGCCGGCCTTGAACGCGTCCTTGAACTTCGCAACGTCGCCGAAGTCGGCCTTGATCTTGGCCTCCAGCGCGCCGGGGATGCGGCCGCCGTTCGGGCTCATGCACTGCCAGAACAGAATATGGTTCCAGTGCTGGCCCGCATTGTTGAACACCGGCGCCATGTCGGGCTTGTTGTGCGACAGCTTGACGATCTCTTCGAGCGACTTGCCTTGCAGCGATGGGTCCTTCTCGACGAAGCCGTTCAACGCGGTGACATAGGCCTGGTGATGTTTGCCGTGATGCAGGTCGAGGGTTTCCTCGCACATCCCTTTTGCCCCGAGGGCGGTCTTGGAATACGGGAGGGAAGGAAGTTCGAATGCCATGGAGCGTCCTCCGCAGGTTGCAGTGAAGCGGTTCAGTCCGACGGGAGCGGCTGTTAGCTATGACCCGTGCTGGAACGCGTCAAGCTGGCACGGGTTGGCGGCCGGCGCCAAATCGGCCGCATGAACCAGGCGATTGCGGCGCTGGTGCGCCGCCACGACCCCGACCGGTTCCTGACCGCGCTGTTCGCGCCACCTGACAAGCGCGACGCGCTGATGACACTGTACGCGTTCAATCACGAGCTGGCGCGGGCTCGCGAAGTCGTGTCGGAGCCACCGCTGGCATTGATCCGCCTGCAATGGTGGCGCGAGGTGGTGGAAGGCACGCGACGGCGCCATGAGGTCGCGGAATCCCTGGCAGCGGCGATCGCGGCGGGTGACCTCGACCGCAGCGATCTGCTGGCGCTGATCGATGCCCGCGAGATAGAGGCCGATCCGGTGATCGAGACTTTGGCGGCGTGGCGGGCCTATCTGCTCGGAAATGCCGGTGGTCTGGCCGTCGCTGCCGGACGTCTGCTCGGCGCCCCCTCTTCGGAGGGCCTGCGGCCACTCGGCGCCGCCTATGGCGTCGCAGGCTTGCTGCGCAGTA
Source organism: uncultured Alphaproteobacteria bacterium (assembly GCA_963696645.1). Lineage (GTDB taxonomy): Bacteria > Pseudomonadota > Alphaproteobacteria > Acetobacterales > Acetobacteraceae > JAMXLO01. The sequence continues at coordinate 29,301 of CAVOKY010000006.1, read as the reverse complement.
TTCCGGCACATGCAGGACAGCGACGGTGCCTGCTGCCAGAGGATGTGCTGGGCCAGCATGGCCTGACGCACGAGCTGGTGATTGCGGCGCCCATGGCGGCACCGGTGCAGGCGGTGATGCATCGGTTGGCCGGAGTCGGCCTCGATCTGCTGGCAACGCGGCAACGCATACCGCGCAGCGCGATTGCTGCCACGCTGCCGGCTGTGCTGGCGCGACGCGATCTGCGGCGAGTTCCGGAATTTGTAGCGCAACGTGGGTTGGGGGACCGTTTGGCGGTGTTGTTCGCCGGTCTTACCGGCCGCATCTGACGGCGCGACGATTCGGCGATCGATGTTGCCATGGTTAGCGCAGCCTGTGACGGCGGTCCTGGTGCTCAGCACCGCGTTGTTCGGAGCGCCATTGCAGTTCGCCGGTTCGCGCTACGGGCGGTATGGATCGCTATGGCAAGGGTAATGCAAAGTGTGGCCGTCCGCCGGGCGGCCACTGCTCAGATTGTGCGACAGTCTTGGAAAGAAGTCAGGTCGGCTGCTGCAATGACCTGCGACGGCGGATCGTTGTGACGCCGAGTACGCCAAGGCCTAGCAGGCCCAGCGACGCGGGCTCCGGCACTGGCGCGCCCCGCCCGCCGCTTGATGCAACCAGAAAGCCGAAACTCTGGTTCGGGCTTTGTACGTCAGCGACGACGTACTGCCAAACCGTTGCTCCTGGGATCGGCTGCCATATGCCGTTGCTGCCATTGGTGCCCGTGACATCGGCCAGATCGGTCGCGGCATCAGCGGCGAAGGTGGCTTCATCGCCTGGATCGACGCTTGCAGTAAACAGACCGGTAGTCAGGTTATAGCCGGTGATCCCCGACTCGTTGGCGATTTCCCAGATCGCTGCCTGAATGGCTGCACCGCCGGCCGGGCCCGCCAGCGGCGCATTGCTCAGCAGCGCGGTGATCTGCCTGACCTTTATTGCTGCGTCGCTCGCGCTGCCGAATTGCGCGCTGAACTGGCTGGTCAAATTGGTTGCGCTCAGTGTGTAGAGGCCTCCAGCGTTGTACTCATTGAAAATATCGGTGCAATAGACAGTCTGCAGGGTAGGCAGCAGCGTGGTCTCGTTGGTCACCAGCATATTCAGCGGGCCAATGTAGACGTTGCCGCTGAACGTGACGGGTGGATAGCCAGGCGGACTGCCTATGTAATTGATCGACCCGACGAGATCGCCGCTGCTGAAGCCTGAGCCGTCCGTGAGTTGGTACACGGTCGGCGCTGCTAATGCCGAACCCGTCATAAACGCAGTGGCCGACCACAATGCTACCAAGCCAGTAAGATGCAGTTTCATGATGATTTCATCCAACGTGTGTTCGATGCTCAGTGCACGTCGAGGTAGCAGATCATTTGACCTTTCGCAAACATAAAATATGAGACCTTATTCCAATAACCATACGTCCGGGGAATCCTCTAGGGTGATTTAGGCAATGTCCCGCTGGCGTGGGTATTGTCGTCTAAATATTTATAATAATGTCCTATCGAAGACTGCGCCTACGGTGCGGTACCGCAACATCTCAGGCGCGGCGACGGGCCTTTTTCGGCGCGGCGCGCATCAGCAGCGGTGCCAGAAAGCGCCCGGTGTGGCTGGCAGCGGTCGCGGCGATGTCTTCCGGCGTGCCCTCGGCCACAATGCGGCCGCCGCCATCGCCGCCCTCAGGACCGAGATCCAAAATCCAGTCCGCAGTCTTGATCACTTCCAGATTGTGTTCGATCACCACCACGGTGTTGCCCTGATCGACCAGCGTGTGCAGCACCTCGAGCAACTTGCGCACGTCCTCGAAATGCAGGCCGGTCGTCGGCTCGTCGAGTATATACAGCGTGCGGCCGGTTGCACGCCGCGCCAGTTCCTTCGACAGCTTGATCCGTTGTGCCTCGCCGCCCGAAAGCGTGGTGGCCTGCTGGCCCAGCGCGATGTAGCCAAGCCCAACCTGTTGCAGAATGCGGAGCCGGTCATGGATGCGCGTCTGCGCACTGAAGTACGGTACAGCCTCGTCCACGGTCATCGCCAGCACCTCGGCGATCGATTTTTCCCGGAATTTGATTTCCAGAGTTTCGCGGTTGTAGCGCTTGCCCTTGCAGACGTCGCAGGTCACGTAGACGTCGGGCAGGAAATGCATCTCGATTTTCAGCACGCCGTCGCCCTGACACGCCTCGCAGCGCCCGCCCTTCACGTTGAAGCTGAAACGCCCCGGCTTGTAGCCGCGCGCGCGTGATTCCGGCAGTTCGGCGAACCAGTCGCGGATCGGCGCGAACAGATCGGTATACGTGGCGGGGTTCGAGCGCGGCGTGCGGCCGATCGGCGACTGGTCGATGTCGATGATCTTGTCGAGATGTTCCAACCCTTCGATGCGTTCATGCGGTGCCGGCACCTCGCCTGAGCCCATCAATCGCCGCGCCGCGGCCTTGTAAAGCGTATCCACCACCAGCGTCGATTTGCCGCCGCCCGACACGCCGGTGACGCAGGTGAAGGTGCCGAGCGGAAATCCGGCGGTGATCGATTTCAGGTTGTTGCCGCGCGCGTTCACCACCCGCACGATCCGATCCTGCTGCACCGGGCGGCGCAGCAGCGGCACCTCGATGCGCCGCCGTCCGGACAGGTAGTCGCCAGTCAGAGACTTGGGATTTGCCGCGACCTCGGGCGGCGTGCCCTCCGCCACCACGCGTCCGCCATCGACCCCCGCTGCCGGTCCCATGTCGATCAGGTGATCCGCCGCACGGATCGCCTCCTCGTCATGTTCCACGACCAGAACGGTATTGCCGAGGTCACGCAGCCGGCGCAACGTGCCGAGCAGACGCTCGTTGTCGCGCTGATGCAGGCCGATGGAGGGTTCGTCCAGCACATACAGCACACCGGTCAGTCCGGAGCCGATCTGGCTGGCCAACCGGATGCGCTGGCTCTCGCCGCCGGACAGCGTGGCGGAACCGCGCGACAGCGTCAGATAGTCCAGCCCGACATCGACCAGGAACTGCAACCGTTCGCCGATTTCGCGCAGGATGCGGCGAGCGATCTCCTGGCGTTGCGGCGTCAGCGAATCGAGCACCGTGGCAAACCACGCCGAGGCAGCGCGGATCGACAGTTCGGATGTTTCCGCGATGTTCTTGCCGCCGACGCGCACCGCCAACGCTTCGGGCTTCAGCCGTGCACCGTTGCATGCCGCGCACGGCTTTTCGGCCTGATAGCGGGAGAGTTCCTCGCGCACCCAGACGCTGTCGGTTTCTTGCCAGCGGCGTTGCAGATTGCGCAGCACGCCCTCGAACGGCTTGGTCACCGTGTAGGCGCGCACGCCGTCCTTGTAGCTGAACGCAACGGGTTCATCGCCCGTGCCGTTCAGGATCGCATCGCGTACCCGAGTCGTCAGGTCCTGCCACGGCGTCCTCGTGGTCACCTTGAAGTGCCGCGCGAGGCTTTGCAGTGTCTGATCGTAGTAAGGGCTCTGCGCGCCGGTCCACGGCATGATTGCGCCATCCGCCAGCGAAAGCCTTTCGTCCGGCACCACCAGTTGCGGATCGAAGAAGCTCTCCACGCCGAGGCCATCGCATGCGGGACATGCGCCGTGCGGACTGTTGAAGCTGAACAGCCGCGGTTCGATCTCCTCGATGGTGAAGCCGGACACCGGACAGGCGAAGCGCGAGGAAAACACCGTGCGTTCGGGATTGTCTCCCTTGGCATCGGCGTTCTCGGCGTAGACCACGCCATCCGACAGGGCGAGCGCGGTCTCGAAACTGTCGGCGAGCCGCGGTGCGATGCCATCGCGCACCACGATGCGGTCCACCACCGCCTCGATTTCGTGTTTGATCTTGCGGTTCAGCGCGGGGACGTCGCCGATCTCGTACAGCGTGCCGTCGATCTTCACCCGGGTGAAGCCGCGGCGCTGCAGTTCGGCCAGTTCCTTGCGGTATTCGCCCTTGCGGTCGCGCACCACCGGCGCGAGCAGCAGCAGTCGCGTGCCTTCGGGCATCGCCAGCACGCGATCGACCATCTGCGACACGGTCTGCGCCTCGATCGGCAGGCCGGTCGCGGGCGAATAGGGCACGCCGGCGCGCGCCCAGAGCAGGCGCATGTAGTCGTGGATCTCGGTCACCGTGCCGACGGTGGAGCGCGGATTGCGGCTGGTGGTCTTCTGCTCGATCGAGATCGCCGGCGACAATCCATCGATCGAGTCGACGTCCGGCTTGCCCATCAGTTCGAGGAACTGCCGCGCATAGGCCGACAGCGACTCGACGTAGCGGCGCTGGCCCTCCGCATAGATCGTGTCGAACGCCAGAGACGACTTGCCGGAGCCGGAAAGGCCGGTGATGACGGTCAGCCGGTCGCGCGGAATGACCACATCCACATTCTTCAGGTTATGCTCGCGCGCGCCGCGCACGTGGATGGAGCCGGCCATGCCACTTCCTAGCTTGTTCTCGGGATGTTCACGGTCTATATGGCAAGTTCCCGGCTCATTGGGAAGGCCTGTTTAACCCATGCCGGTCAGGATGATGGCAGGGTGCGGGGGCAGCGGCTAGATTGCCTCACTTGGTAAAGGATGGAATCGATGGCGGGCAGCGTGAACAAGGTGATCCTGGTCGGTAACCTCGGCAAGGATCCGGAGATCCGGACCCTGCAATCCGGCACGAAGGTCGCCAACCTGTCGGTGGCGACCAGCGAGAACTGGAACGATCGGCAGACGGGCGAGCGCAAGGAACGCACCGAGTGGCACCGGGTGGTAATCTTCAACGAGCGCTTGGCCGATGTCGCTGAACGCTTTCTGCGCAAGGGCCGCAAGGTCTATCTGGAGGGCGCGCTGGAGACCCGGAAATACACCGACCAGTCGGGCCAGGAGAAATACACAACTGAGGTCGTGCTGCGGAATTTCCGTGGCGAACTGACGCTGCTGGACAGCGCCGGTGGCGAGGGCGGCGCGACCGAGGGCGGCGGCTACCGCGCCGAAAGGGCGCCGGCCCAGCGGGCACCTGCGGCGGCATCGCGCGGCGGCGGCGCTGGCGGGCCGTCGTGGGATGCCCCGAAGGGCGGCGATCTGGACGACGAAATCCCGTTCTGAGCATCCCAGCTGTGCCAGCCGGCTGGCTTGGGTGCCGCCTGCGCGCAGGCCCCCGGACGGCTGCGATCGATCCGCAATCATTAATTCCAAAGGGAAACGAGCAGTGAAACAACGTGGTCTGGCTAACGCCGGCGTGTCTGGTGTAGCGGTGCTAAGCCTCTTGCTGACCGGCTGCGCACAGACGCCAATGGGGCCGACCATTCAGGTCATGCCGGGACCGGGAAAGCCCTTCGATGCATTCCAATACGACCAGGCATCCTGCAGAGGCTTCGCCGAGCAGGCGGTGGCCGGTCAGGCGCAGAACGCCAACAACCGGGCGGTCGGCGCGGCGGCGCTCACCACAGTGCTGGGCGCCGGGCTTGGCGCGGCGATCGGTGGCGGCCGTGGCGCGGCAATCGGTGCCGGCAGTGGCGCGGTCCTCGGCACCGGGATCGGGGCGAGTGGCAGTTCCGGGGAACAGATGAGCATCCAGCAGCAATACGATAACGCCTTCGCGCAGTGCATGTATGCAAAGGGCAATATGGTGCCCGGCTACGGCCCGATGATGTCGCAGTCACCGCCGCCGCTACCGCTCGCACCCGACCCCAGTCTCACCGCAGCGGTGCAGCACCAGCTCATCCGCCTGGGTTACATGCACGGCACGGCTGACGGCGTCGTCGGGCCGCAGACCGGCTCTGCCATTAGCCAGTTCGAAAGCGTCTCGGGCCTGCCGGTGGACGGCTACCCGTCACCGCAGTTGCTGGCCCGCCTGCAACAGACGCCATAGGAGAAAGCAGGCGCATGGACGCCTGCTGACGCCTCCGCCGCCGTTCGCACGCAGATGTTCAGGTGCTGCCCCGGCATGCGTCCCCACCGGGCTGGCACCCCTCGCTTTTGGCGCCGAATCAGCCTATCTACAGAGCCATGATGCGGTGCAACGTCGGGCGTTCCGGCGCGCCGACCGAGCCACTGAATCGAGCCCTGATTGAGCGACACCCCAGACGACATCCCCCCGGGCAATCCCGAGGACACTCAACCTGTGACCATCGAGGTGGAGATGCGCCGCTCCTACCTCGACTACGCCATGAGCGTGATCGTGGCGCGCGCGCTGCCCGACGCCCGCGACGGCCTAAAGCCGGTGCATCGGCGCATCCTGTACGGCATGCAGGACGCCGGCTACACCCATGACAAGGCCTATCGCAAATCCGCCCGTGTGGTGGGCGAGGTGATGGGCAAATACCATCCGCACGGCGACGCTGCGATCTACGACGCCATGGTGCGCATGGCGCAGTCGTTCTCGATGCGCGTGCCGCTGATCGACGGCCAGGGCAATTTCGGCTCGGTTGATGGCGATGCGCCGGCGGCGATGCGCTACACCGAGGTGCGGCTGGCCCGCGCCGCCGCTCTGCTGCTCGACGACATCGACCAGGACACGGTCGACTTCCAGCCGAACTACGACGAGACCGAGAAGGAACCGAAAGTCCTTCCGGCGCGCTTTCCCAACCTGCTGATAAACGGCGGCAACGGCATCGCCGTCGGCATGGCCACCAATATCCCGCCGCACAATCCCGGCGAGATCATCGACGCGACGCTGGCGCTGATCGCCGACCCGGACACCTCGCTGGACGAGTTAATGCGGATCGTTCCGGGTCCGGATTTTCCCACCGGCGGCATCATTCTTGGCCGCTCCGGCATACGGTCGGCGTTCGAAACCGGGCGCGGCTCCATCACGATCCGTGCGCGCACCGAATTCGAAGAGGTGCGCCGTGACCGCGAAGCCATTGTCATCAGCGAAATCCCCTATCAGGTGAACAAGTCGACGCTGCTGGAACGCATCGGCGAACTGGTGCGCGCCAAGCAGGTCGAGGGCATCGGCGAGATGCGCGACGAAAGTGACCGCTCCGGCATGCGCATCGTCATCGAACTGAAGCGCGATGCCACTGCCGAAGTGGTGCTGAACCAGTTGTTCCGTTTCACCCAGCTTCAGGTCAGCTTCGGCGTGAACATGTTGGCGCTGGATGGCGGACGGCCTCGTCAGATGGGGCTGAAGGACGCGCTGCAATGCTTCATCACGTTCCGCGAGGACGTGATCCTGCGCCGCGCGCGATTCGAACTGAACAAGGCGCGCGATCGGGCGCATCTGCTGGTCGGACTCGCCATCGCAGTAGCGAACATCGACGAGGTGATCCGGTTGATCCGGGCCAGCGCCGACACGCCGGCCGCGCGTGAGGCGTTGATGGAACGCGATTGGCCGGCCGCGGACATCGGCGCATTGCTCGCACTGATAGACGAACCGGGCAACGTCATCACGCCCGAAGGCACGGTACGGCTGACTGACGAACAGGCGCGCGGCATCCTTGAATTGCGCCTGGCACGTCTGACGGGACTGGAACGCGAGAAGATCCAGGAGGAGATGACCGAGGTCGCGGCGAAGATTCGCGATCTGCTGGACATCCTCGCGTCGCGTCCGCGGCGGATGGAGTTGATGCGCGACGAACTGATCAAGGCGCGCGCCGAAATCGCATCGACGCGGAGGACCGACATCGTCGAGGGCGCCGCCGACCAGGACGATGAAAGTCTGATCGAGCCTGGCCAGATGGTGGTGACAATCACGCGCGACGGCTTCATCAAGCGCACCACGCTGGAAACCTTCCGTGCGCAGAACCGCGGCGGGCGTGGGCGTGCGGGCGCCTCGACCCGCGGCGACGACATCGTCACGCGCAGCTTCCACGGGCATACCCATCAGTGGGTGCTGTTCTTCTCATCCGGCGGCAAGGCATTCCGCGAGAAGGTCTGGCGCTTGCCGGAAGCCGGACCGACGGCGAAGGGCAGGGCGCTGGTGAACCTGTTGCCGGAACTCGGTTCCGACACCATCACCACGGTGCTGCCACTGCCCCAGGATGAAACGCTGTGGGACAGCCTCCATCTGCTGTTCGCGACGGCGTCCGGCAATGTGCGGCGCAATCGGCTGTCGGATTTCCGCAATGTGCGTTCCGCCGGACTGATTGCCATGAAGCTGGACGAGGGCGACCGGCTGATCGGCGTCGCGACCTGCCGTGAGGGCCAGGATGCATTCCTTGCCACGCGGAAGGGCCGCTGCATTCGCTTCGAACTGGCGGACGATACGGTGCGCGTGTTCGCCGGCCGTGACAGCTCCGGCGTTCGCGGCGTCCGTCTGGCGCCTGGCGATGAAGTGATCAGCCTGTCGGTGCTGGAGCACGTCGCGGTGACCAACGAGGAACGAGCGGCCTATCTGAAGCTGGCCAATGCGAAGCGACGGGGCAACGGCAACGGGAATGGCGAGGAGGACAGTGAGCCGGCGGTGGATGGCGATGAGCCTGTCGAGGATGTGACGCTGGACGATGCCCGCTTCAACGAATTGGCGGAGAAGGAGGAATTCCTGCTTACCGTGACCGACGCCGGATTCGGCAAGCGGTCGTCGGCCTACGAATATCGGGTGACCGGTCGGGGCGGGCAGGGGATTGCCAATATCACGTTGGCGCCGCGTAATGGCACCGCGGTGGCCGCCAGCTTCCCGGTGCGGCCCGGCGACGACGTGATGCTGATGACTGATGCCGGCCGACTGATCCGTGTGCCGGCGGACCAGGTGCGCATCACCGGCCGTCAGGCGATGGGTGTGACGCTGTTCCGGGTTGTTGCTGGCGAGCATGTGACCAGCGTGTTCCCGGTGGTCGAGGACGATACCGAAGACAACGGCGAACCGGAAACGGCGCCGGAGGAGCCAGGCTAGATGGCTGGACCAGTGAAGAAGCTGCGGGTCGGTCTGTATCCCGGAACGTTCGATCCGGTGACCAACGGCCATCTCGACGTGATCGCCCGCGCCGCGCGGCTGTTGGACAAGCTGGTGGTCGGCGTCGCCATCAACACCGGCAAGGGGCCGCTGTTCACGCTGGAGGAACGCGTCGAACTGGTGACCGCCGAGATCGAACGCATCGCCACGCAAAACGGCATGGTGATCGAGGTGCAGGCATTCGATACACTGCTCATCGACTTCGCCCGCAAGGTCGGCGCATCGATGATCGTCCGCGGCTTGCGCGCGGTGTCGGATTTCGACTACGAGTTCCAGATGGCCGGCATGAACTATCGTATGGCGCCGGACATCGAGACCGTGTTCCTGATGGCAAGCGAAACTCATCAGTTCATCGCGTCGCGCCTTGTGAAAGAGGTAGCGATGCTGGGTGGCGACATTTCCTCATTCGTGCCACCACTGACGCATCAGCGCGTGTTGCAGCGCATCCGCGGCTGATGTCCGGAACAAGTCCGGCCACGATGTCCCGGATCAGGTCCGGTGACGAGCTTTTGAGACGTTCCTAGGAGGGCGCCAATGCACCGACGCACCCTGATCGCGGGCGCCGCGATCGCAACCCTGACACGGGGAGTAACGATGAGCGACACCGCAGACGCCCAGACCAAGCCGGATCCGGCGAACACGCTCTACATGGACCTGAAGCAGGGCCGTGTGGTGATCGAGATGTTTCCCGACCTGGCGCCCAAGTCCGTCGAACGGATCAAGGCGCTGACGCGGCAGGGCTTCTACGACAACACGCCGTTCCACCGGGTCATCGAGGGCTTCATGGCGCAGGGCGGCGACCCGACCGGGACCGGAACAGGTGGCTCAAAGCTGCCGGATCTGCCAGCGGAGTTCACCACCAAGCGGCATTTCCTGCGCGGCACATGCGGCATGGCGCGCACATCGGACCCGAACAGCGCGAACAGCCAGTTCTTCATCATGTTCGCACCGGCGCCGCATCTGGATGGCCAGTATACGATCTGGGGGCAGGTGATCGAGGGCATGGAGTTCGTCGATCAGATCAAGCGCGGCAGCGGCGGGGGCGGCACGGTGCAGAACCCCGATCGGATCGTGCACATGCGAGTGGCAGCCGATGTGAAGGAGTGACGGGCCGATCGGCGCATCCCTCATTCGGCGTATTGACCGGCAGCGCGGCTTGGCGCTCTAAGGCGGCCGGCGAGCCCGTAGCTCAGGTGGTAGAGCACGAGACTTTTAATCTTGGGGTCGTGGGTTCGAGTCCCACCGGGCTCACCAGTTGCAAATACAATGCCGCAACGTTTTTCCCTTTTCCCCTTTATCGCTTTTTCGCGCGTCGATGACGCTCGGCAGCGGGGACGACGACCGTGCTCAAGGCCGTCGGCGCGGATGCGCTTTCCCAGGCCTCGATCCCGCTCAGGGCGACCTCGGTCCGAACTGCGGTCCGTTAGGCCGAAGTTACCCTTTGCGCGAGACGTAGAGGTTTGATTCCGCTGGATAATGCGACACGGGGATGGGGGTCTACTGCCTACAGCCTGGGCTGCACGGCGAGGAGTTCGAAAGCTCGACGTTGTGTTGGTGTCGGTTGCGGGTAAAGCAGGAACGTGTCGAGCGGCGCCGCCGCCATTACCATGGTGTTGCGTGTGAAGGTGGCGAGTTCGGCGAGCAGGGACTGGAAGCTGTGGACCGGCAGGCCGTCATCGGTGCGCTTGGTGGCGGCCTTGCGACGCGCGGCCTTGGAGCGCTGCGCGGGTGCGACGATTGAGGTTCGCGCGGCGGCAGCCTCGGCGCGCTGATGATCATCGAACAAGATCGGAGCGAGCGCCTGGCGCATGTGCCACTCGAGATAAGAGGCGAGCATGCACAGCAGCACGTGGGCGCGGACGCGATCGGACAGACGGTGGTGGATCGGTCGGATCTCAAGATCGACGGTCTTGATCGAGCGGAAGGCGCGTTCGGCCTGGCTCAAACTCTTGTAGACCCGCACGACATCGCTGGCCTCCAGCGTTGTTTTGTCGAGATTGGTGCGGATGACATAGAAGCCATCGAGCCTAGCCTCGGCCTCGATGGCATCGGTGTTGCGCGTGAAGCTGAACGTGTCATCGGTGATGGTCAGAGTAAAGTGCTTGGCGACCTTATGGCGATTGAGCACCGCACCGGCAGCCAGGCCGATCTGATCGGCGCCACGCAGCGGCCTGGTCTTGCGATTGACGGCCTTGGTGACTTTGCGCAGGTCGGCTTCGGTGGCAGCCAGCAGGTCCAGTCGTTTGTGGGCGCGTTCGGCGGCGAGCAAGGGATTGCGGCAGACCACCAGACGTTCGCCGGGGAAGTCGGGCGATGTCACCTCGGCAAGATTGCGTTGGTCGAACAACGAGAGCTGAATGACGCCCTGATCGAGCAGTGTCCTGATGGTCGGCGCACGCAATGCGGTGATCCAGTCAAGGCCAGCCGGCCGTAGCAGTGTGTCGATGCGTGCCTCGGTGATCATGCCGCGATCACCGACCAGAACGACATGGTCGAGACGGAAACGTTGCCTGAGTTTGTCGACCCGCACTGCCAGCGTGCTGGGGTCGCCGGTGTTGCCTTCAAACACCTCGACCGCCACCGGGGAGCCGTCCCTGGCGCACAGCAGACCGAACACGATCTGCAGCTTGTCGCGCTTGCCATCGCGGCTGTAGCCACGTCGTGCCAAGGGACAGGTGCGGCCTTCGAAATACGTCGAACTCACATCGTAGAGCACCAGCGTGCCCTGAGTGAGATGGCGTTGTGCGAGGCGGCGCTCGATGCGCGACTGCTGGCTGAGCAGCCAGTCGAGCGCGGCGTAAAGCTCCTGCTCGCTGACCATGTCCAGTTCGAGCAGCGGACCCAGTGAGGTGGTCGCTGTCGCGGCGTCGAGTTGCCGCGCGGTGGCCAGCTTGGAGGCAGGATCAATGACCCGCGCGACAATCATCGCCAGAACCAAGGCGGCCAGGCGGGCGGGTGCCCGGCCCGCGGCCAGCAGGCGATCGAGCCCGATCCTGCGAGCGGTGCCAAGCACTGCCGCGACAGGCCCATGCGGCAGGCTGCGCAGCATCGTCAGCCCCTCTGTGCCGCCGCTCAGCACCTCGTCGCGCAGCACGCGGCGCAGTCGGTCGATCTTGGCGAGCGGCCAATGCGACAGATTGGCCAGGGTTCGGCTCTTGACCTTCTCGCCCTCGCGGTAGCCCTCCCGCAGCAGGTAGGCTGGCGGCGAATTCCGGTTCGGCACCTTGGCAACATACATGCGGCTGTGGAATCAGACCGATTCGTGATCTGTCAAGGATTTTCTGCAGATTACATGCCAACAATTCAGCGGCCGTTCGGCAGAAACCCCAGGATCCCCGCCGCTTTGCGCGTTACTGCAGGGGGTAACTTCGGCTTATACCAGCGGCCCTAATGATTGACCGATGCCCAGGAGCGATGAGCGATGGATTGAATGCGCTCCAGACCGCCGATGAGGAAGTCCCAAGCATCCTTGCAGGCGGCGACAATGGCCTCGTAGCTGTCCCAGACGAGCCTGCTGAGCTTATTGCCGCGGAGATAGTCCCAGATATTTTCCATTGGGTTGAGTGCCGGTGAGGAGGGTGGCAGTCGAAGGAGAGTGATGTTGTGGGGCGTGCGCAGACGCTTGCCCTGCTGATGCCAGCCGGCACCGTCGCAGACCAGCACGGCATGTGCGCCTGGCGAGACCTGTGTGCTGATCTCTTTCAGGTGCTCATTCATCGCCTCGGTGTTGGTGGTCGGCATGATGATTGCCGCGCCGACACCACGCGCGTGACAAATCGCGCCGAACAGATAGACCGAGTCATGGCGATTGTCGCGCACCATAGGCGGACGTGAGCCCACCGGCGCCCAGATATACTCCAGCGATCCCTTCTGCCCGACCCTGGCTTCGTCTTGGAACCAGATCTCGATCGGCTTGCCGGCAGCCGAGGCCGGCAAGGCCTCGGTTACCAGGCCAGCGAAGTTTTTTTAAAAGCCTCCTGGGCTGCTGCGTCTTTCTTCGGATGACAGGGCCGCGGTTGCAGCCGGGTCATGCGAAGCCGGCGCAGCAGCTTGCCGACCGTACGCTCGGCCACGCTGACAGACCAACGAGACGCGATCTCCTCCCGCAGATCGGCACAGCGCCAGCGTCCCACCTTGTTGCGCTCGAGGTCCGGACCTTCCAGCACCATCGTCCGAAGCTCCTCCATCTGGGCCTCGTTCAGTGCCGCAGGGCGTCCCGGGCTGCGACGCGAACGCAATCCGGCCACGCCCTCCGCATTGTAGCGCAGCACCCAGTCGCGCAACGTCTGCCGATCCATGCCGTTGAGCTCCGCAGCCACCTCGCGTGGATGGCCCTCCAGGACCAGAGCTATTGCCAGCAGACGTCGCACCACCGTGCCGTCCTGGGTCTGCGCCGCCAGCTCCCTCAGCTCGCTCGCCGAAAGGTCAAAACGCGTGATCTCGATCGGCCTGCTCATTTGGCTCCCCTCTCGGCGAATTGCAGTGACGCGCAGAGGGAATTGTACTCAGGCCGATTTCGGGAATTGGCCCCCGGACAAGAGGCGTTCTTTTCGGCGGCTGGTATAAGACGTTCAGCATTGCGGCAGTGGTCTCGACCCGATGCCCGGTTACCGCGCTGATCCGATCTACACCGAGGCCGGCTTGCGCCATCAACACAACCGCCGTACGCCGGAGATCGCACCGCTGCGACGCGGGCAGCCCCGTCTTGCGACGCGCCGCGTCCCACGCGCGGCTAGCCCGCAGCATTCCTCCCACCAGAGTTGCTCTGTGAAGGCGCGCCGCTCACCGCTCTCCAGGCGCCAGACGGTGACCATGCACCAGTCGGGGAAGCGCAGCTTGACTTCGACGTTGCGCTTGCTGCCGTCGTCGTTCTCGAATTCGCCGGTGAATTTGCGTTCGCCCGTCGGTCCATAAACCGACGCGTCCGCGCCTGCCTACTGGCCGGTGCGCGCGGCGGTGATCCAGCAGTTCTAAGTGAATCTTGGCTGAGTTTTCTTGGTATCGCTCCTGGTCTTGAGGGGCTGAGGAGGTGGCGGCCAGTCGTCAAGGCGAGCGTAGGTCGACCGTGGCGATGGCACGGAGAAGGTGGGGCCAGTTGCGGAGGACGAAGCAGGCCGTGATCGTCCGCAGGTTCTCGAAGAAGCGGTGGGTTGCGCCGCAAGCGGCGACGGCCGCTCTCCGAGCAAGCGCACCGATGCGCGCCGCTGCATGTCATGCCGCCAATGGGGCAACGGCGCAGGCCGAACTGAAATAACTTGAGGTCCGAATTCGCAAGACGGCCGGCCTGGATTGGCAGGCGGATCGATGGCCCGACGCGGCACGCTCTTTGAGGAATTGCCTTTGGACGCCCACCGCTTGAGGCAGTCGGAACAGGGTTGTGGCCGCGGACTCGGTCGCGTGTACGCTGCCCCATTCGTTCACTATGTGTTCTAAAGTGGTGATACCCGATGGGTTTTGGTCGCCATGTTCCCCACCTCAATTGCCCACCTCGCCGGATACCGACAGGTGTACGCCGATTGGCTAGAATTGTTAGTAGCTTGGGTGAACCTATGGTGCCCAGGGGCGGAATGCTACGAATGGACTATGATGCTGATAAATAATCAGAAATTTCCGTGTTCTCCCCTTATATACCCGCTCCGATACCCGCTAATCCTATGGCCTTCCCATAGAGTTGGCGTGCGATCGAGGCCGCACCCCCCACGCCTGAAAATGGTCCGGACTGATCTCCCAGGAGAATCGAATTTCAGATTTGGGCCAGAACGGTAGCTAGCGCGCGGGGACATGTGCTCCAAACCGAACACTGTTTGCTGTCACCAAGGCGGTGAGGCTCGTTGCCGCCACCCGCACGCAGTCATGGGACGTCGTCCTGATCGACGCGGGGCCGATGCCCTTCCGACCGAACATCGAGTGACGACCCCAAACTTACCCAACTCGCCTCCGAGGCCGGCGTGCTCGACACGACCTATCGAGCGAACCCCGAATGCGGCGGCCACCAGTTCTGAGGCCGTATTCCCAAGCTCCGGCGCTGATGGCAGCGAACGTCGAGACTGAGCTGCGCGAGACGTGGGAGAACCGACGGTGAAGCTTCCATCGCTTCGTAGCTGACGCCGATCCTGCGCGTGGCGTTTCTCCGCCATAGCAGCGCGCGTCGCACAAAGTGAGAGAGACCAGCCTCTTCCTGCAACGCGTGTCGCCATGCCGTCCGATGCGACCGAAGATCACGACGGCCCGCCACTGGCCGAACAGGTCCCGGTCTGCAGCCAAGGTCCAGGATCGAAGGCGGTTCAGCGCCGGAGCGGGCGCCTCCATAGCAATCGTCATCGGACTGACCTCCACCCAACGTGCCCTCGGTCGCGACTACGAACAGCAAAGCCTCAAATGGCGCGCGCTGTTCGCGCGGAGTGTCGTGACGTTGGCGGGGTGAAGAAGCCGAAGCAGGCGATGGCGGTACCGCTTGCGCCAGCCACGCCGCAAGGGTCGCGCAGTGGGCCGCGCGCCCGGCCATGCCGGCTCCGCCCTTGCGCCCCGGCCGCTTCGCGGTCGCGGGACGGCAGAGGCCGGAGGTGAGCGATGGCAGAGCGTCGGCGCCACCCGTCCCCCACAGGAGAAGCAATCCATGCGAGCCGATGACGCAGAGCTTGACCTGTTTCGCCGCGAGGTCAGCTGCGCTGCGCTCTTGGAGCGTTGGCCCGCCAGCTGGCGGCTCGATCGCCGGGAAAGCACCCGTCGTGCCCTGAAATACCGCCGCAGCAAGGGTGAGATTCTGATCATCAACCACGATGGACACGGCTGGTGGGACCCGCATAGCGCGGCCAAGGGCGATGTCTTCGACCTGGTGCAGTATCTCGATCCGAGCTTGAACTTCGGGCAGGTACGCAAGGAGCTCCGGCGGCTCATTGGCGTGGTACCGGCGTTCCCCGAGGCATTGCGGCCGTCATCCTCGGAGGTGCGGGATCGCCCGGTTGCAGAGCGCTGGAAGCACCGGCCGAAGATAGGACCAGGGTCGCGAGCCTGGTCCTATCTTTCCGAGCGGCGTCGCGTTCCAGCTTCGATCCTGGCGGCCGCGGCCGACGCGGACATCGTGCGGGATGGTCCGTTCGGCAGCGCCTGGTTCGCCCATCGCGCCGGGGACGGCAGCGTCAGTCACGTCGAGATTCGGGGTCCCGATTATAAGGGCTCCTTGAGGGGTGGGACCAAGACGCTGTTCCGGTTCGGGCTGGCAGGGAAGGGGGTCTGCCGGCTCGCCGTGACCGAGGCGCCGATCGACGCGTTGAGTCTGGCCGCGATCGATGGCTGCCGCACTGACACGCTCTACGTTGCCACAGGCGGTGGCATCGGGCCGGGAACGATCTCCGCTCTCCAGGGCGCAATGAGGCTCATTGGCGGCGCTCCGGGTGCCCGCCTGGTTGCGGCCACGGACGCGAACCGGGCCGGCGATCGCTACGCCGAGCGCCTCAGCGAAATTGCCGCCGAATCTGGCATCACCGTCGAGCGCTTGCGCCCGACCAGCGTGGTGGACTGGAACGACGTCTTGAAAAGGAGGCCAGAGTGACATCCGAGCGCGCCTGGATTCTGCTGCCGTCCGACAAGCAACTCGACCTCCTCGACCCGGACCCATGGACTCGGACCGATCTGCGATATGCGAGGACGGGCAGCCAAACCTGATCTAATCGCCGCCCGCAAACGCCTTATCGACCAAACGAGAAATCACAAACGGAGCAGTCGTGTGCCGCATACGCTTCCGGCGCCGCAAGGGTGCGGGCCGCGGAGCGGCCCCGTGCTGCGCACGCCCTTGCCCCGCCGTTGCGATGGCGGCTGCGGGATGCGGTCTTCGGAAAAGAAGACCTGAAGGAGATTGGCACAATGCGAATCATCACGCGCGCCCTCTGCGTCGCGGCAGGGGGATGCCTGCTCGCGCCGTTTCTCTACCTCGGTACTGGCACTGCCGGGAGTGTTGTCGGGCCGAGACAGCATCGTCGCGCGGGCCACGATGCACGGGGCACCGAGCTAACAAAGCGCCGCGCGCGCACGGCTGCCCATCCTCGAACCAGGCACACCATCCAATACGAGGCGCAGATGGATACGTCCCCAGACTTCACCGAGTACGAGGCCAAATCGTCGGCCTTCGCCGCGTTGAGAGCTCAGATCTATCCCGACAACGAGAGGATGCTATTCGAAGTTCTCGCTTCAGCGGGGATCGACACGGTTGTCGTGGAATTCGACGGCTGCGGCGACTCCGGTCAGATCGAGTCTGTATCGGGGCTCGCCGCGGACAACGAGGTGATCGCGCTGCCCTCCGCACCTGTCGAGATGCGCGAGGTAACATTCGATGATCTGACCATCAGCCTCGTGACCCGAACACCACACGAAATCATTGAGGCCATGGCATACGATTTCCTCGAGCAGACTTACTCCGGGTGGGAGGATGGAGACGGCGCCTTCGGCCAGTTCACGTTCGCCGTCGCAGACCATTCGATCACGCTCGAGTTCAACGAGCGATACGTCGATTTCGAACTACTATCAACACGAGTTCTGAGGGGGTCGCGATGGCACACAGCTATCACCACGCGGTTTCCTAGGCTCGCAAATGGGGTGGCACCGCCGAGGACTACCTTGCGATCCACACATGGTTTGATGTTATCTGGACAGTCAAGCCATTTTCGGGCCATTCCTCGACGGAACTGGTCGTCCCGGTAGTCCATAGGCGGGGAGGTGCCTGTGGACTTCAATTGGTACAATTGGACTGTCAGCGCCCAGAAGCTAACATATGTAGGGCAAACGGGATGGCGCGCCCTACCGCACGCACTATCGAAATCGATACGCTAGCTTTACTCGAACTTGGCCGGCACCGAGAACGGCTTTGTCGCGTCCACGACGAACATTATGAGCGCCGTCAATTGCGTCGTCCCACTGTTGAAGACTTCCATTGTCATCCCGGCCGGATGTCCGTTCATGGAATGCCCGGCTTCGACATTCATCACGCCCTGCGGCGTTCGTTGACTCAATGTGCCAGCGACGACATAGAACGCTTCGGACCCAAAATGCATATGTACCGGCGTTGCTGAACCCGGCGGCCCGTGGCTAAAGTTCACACGCAACAGATACTCGGGAGCACTGAGCGGAGGAACAGGTCCGATCTCAGCAACCTTCGTTCCCCCGACCGTCGCTCCACCCTTCGGACCAAGCGTGAAAAGCCATGCTTTGCCGGCGGCCTCAGCCGTCAGCGATGGCAATCCATCATAGCTTACTGTGTCTGGATTCCAGCGATACGGCGGCGCGGCGGCTTTCGCCGCATCGAGCGTCGGAAAACTCTCGACGCGCCAAAACAAATCGCCTGTGGGCAGTCGCTTAACCTTCATCTCAGCAATCGGCTCAATCACGTAGCTTTGTTGCGCCACCACCATTGAAGGCATCAGGCATAGCCCGGCGACAAACATTACCAATGCGGCTAGGGACCGGCCTCCGGTTAGCGACAGTTTCACGTTCCTGCTCCTTATTCTGCCTCGGTTGGTACACCATGCCAGAGCCCGCTACTGCGGTCTTTCACTACCTGCTTGTCATTTTTAGGTCGGGCAAACTCGCAATAGCTGACCTAGTTCGGCAATATCGCGGGAGCCGCCTTTGGGCTGAAAGCGGAACTCAAGCTCCACGACACAGACCGAGATGAGACGCTGACCAATGCTACGGCGTTCCCGAACTAGCTCGTCGCCATACAGCTTCGGCCGACGCGCCAGTTGCCGTTGCCGGATTTGTGTATCGGAATTCGTCCGCGTTAATGAAACTGATCACTCTCGTTTGGGACTTTCTCCTGAGGTTAGGATAAGTACTTCCTTCGATGCTCGTCGTAAAAGTTCGCTTCGACTCATCGACTCAGTACGTACCGAAATTCGCAATGCTTCCGCGGACAACGAGCGCGTTTTCTTCGGCGGTTCCTTTGTCGGCGGTATTCGCCGCGAACGCAGGAATATCGGAGCGAACGATTATAAGCGAATAGCGTCCGTCCGCTGCGAGGATCAGGCTGCCGTCCGGATGTTCGCCCCATTTGAGGCGTCCATTGGAATTCTTGTCCGAGTTGGAGACAAGTATCCAGGTTCCGGCGATCTCATCTTTGAGCGAGCCAGTCGCTCGGGAAGTTTGACCGATCGCGATGGTCGTCGTTGCGCATAAAAACACAAACGAAGTGCGCAAGAACCATGCTTTCATAGGATACTCCGTCGATTCCAACTTCTTCAGGGCGATAAGGACGCAGCGCCAACGCCGCCACGGACCCGCTCTCCGGCCAGACCCAAGCCAATGGCCGTTATTGTTTCGGCAGTAGCGACCGGTTGTGGTTCGCCTTGGCAATGTTCTCAGCAAGGTTGCGCTGGAAAAGCACAGGGCCGGCGGGGGGCGCCTTGCCGAAGACATACAGCTTGCCGTCACTGATGAGCCAGTAGTTCGGATTTGCGGTGACGATCTGACCCAGGCTCAGCGCCATCGCGCAGTAGTTCCCGAATTGCGGCGCATAGCGCGCGGGATCGGCCTTGAACAGATCACGGTGCTGTGCGCTGGAAAAGCGCCAAACGTGATCATTCCATTCATATTCGAACGCCGGCACGCCTGGCGTCGGCTTCCCGTCGGTGAAATAGGCAACCGGATCGTAGCCCTCGATGGCCAGCGGTGCTCCCTCTCCGGCAAAGGAGCGGAACGGTGCGGCAAGCGTGGTGGCCGCAACCAACACCGCGGCGCCGCCGCGAATGGCATCACGCCGCGAAAAGCTTTGCGCCGCTGGCTTACTGTGTGGGATGCCGACTCTGGAATTCGGCGTGGATCGGGGGAAGGCCATCTATCTGCTCCTTGGTTGATGGGTCGCCCACGCTGCAAGAGGATCCGGGCCGCCTTGCTGAACCGAACCTCTCGCCACTTGACGCGGGACGGGGCGCGGCTTGCCGTCGGGTCTGTGCATATTGGTTCGTCGGCCCGAGACTGCGGCCCAATGGGACGGACCACTCCTCGGTCTGGCAAATATGCGCGGGCTCATCATTTTAGGCGTTTCCAGTGAAGCGTGCTCTTTCCACCCAACGTAGCTGCTGTGGTCCAGGTCTGCTCATCGCCTGTAAAGGAGGTGATCGTTCGCTCCTGGTCAGTCCCATTCTGGCTCGGCCAGGTTCCGCCCTCGATGTGCTGGATGATGACGCCGTCCGCGACCGAGTAGGTACCAAATAAGGCCAGGCTCCCTTGCACGATGGCTTGGTTTTCCTCCGCCGTGCCGTGCATCCGGTTGTTGGAGGCGAATTTCGGAAGATCGGAGCGCGCGTTGACGATCGCGAAGTGACCATTGCTGTCGAATATAGCGATGCCTTGCGGGGTGGGGCCAAATGGCTGCACCGTATGGCCGTCCGGACCGGTGTTGGTATCCGATACGAGAGTCCAGGTCCCAACCAAGTCCTTGACGGTTTGGGCGCCAGCACTGGGAACGGCAGTCCACAGGCATGAGGCCGCCGTGGCGACCGTGGTGAGATACTTCATGACATTCCTCGCTGGCGGGAGCCTAGCAGGTGAACCGCGCAATAAATGCGACGGTGAGCATGGGGTTACGCCAACCCGCGGCACTATCCATTTTGCGCCCATGCCATCCGTCCTGCGCCCGAATCAGTAGGCACCCGCCACTTTCCCATGCTAATGTACGTGCCGACTGTGCAGGAGCTAATGCAACCGCTTCCTCGCGATGTGCAAAGGGCGTTGGAACTGCTCAGGGCGGATCCCGCCCGAGAAGGCAGCATCGACGAGCTTGCCGCGGCTGCCGGCGTCAAGCGCCGTACGCTCGAGAAGCATTTCCGCAAATTTGTTTGCCGCACTCCCGTCGAGGTCCGTCGGGACTTGCGCTTGGAGCGTGCGCGACGCGACCTGCTGATGGCTCAGCCTGGCATCACCGTGACCGGGATCGCGCTACATTGCGGCTTCAATCACCTCGGTCGCTTTGCCGCGCTCTATCGCGCCCATTTTGGCGAAAGTCCGTCGGCGACCTTAGAGCGATCGCAGCGTATTGTGGCGCTCGGCGGCGGTAGTTCTCACTTGTCTCTCGACCGGCCAGCCGTGAGCATCACCCCGTTTCACCTGGCCGGAAGCGGCGCGCACGCGTCGTCTGCCGTTGCCGAGGAAATTGCAGCAAGGCTTTGCCGCAATCGCTCACTCGCGGTTACCGAGCCTGGTCACGCCCGTTATCAGTTACGCGGAAGCGTCCAAGCCGATCGTGCTGGCCGATTGCGTGTCCTGGTTTGGCTTATCGACGCGGCAACCCGCCGATATGTCTGGGCAGATCGTTGGGATGGCGATGCGAACGACTCCTTCGAGTTTGAGGAGCGCGTAGCCACTCGTGTGGCAGTCTCGATTGAGCGGTCGGTGCGGAATGCGGAGATCGATCGGGCCTGTCGCAAAAATCCTGATCAGCTCAACGCGTGGGAGCTGACGATGCGGGCCATGCCCCGCGCGCTGTCGATCAGTGCGGCTCCGCTTGGCGAGGCGCTTGAGTTGCTCGAGCAGGCGATGGAACTGGCGCCCACAGATGCGTTGCCGATAGCGCTGGCGGCATGGTGCCACGGACAGCGCGGCAGCAAGTCATTCACCACACGTTCGATTGCGGAGAAGCAAGCGGCTCGCGAACTCGCCGGGCGCGCTGCGCAGCTTGATACTGGCGATGCTGTCGCGACGGCACTCTTGGCCTCGGCCTACACTTTGGCGCACGATCTGCCAGCGGCGGCGGCTCATTTCCAGCGGGCGCTTGCACTTGACGGCGGATGCGTCTGGGCATGGAATTGAAGTGGCTGGGTCAGTGTCTATCGCGGAGAAGCGGCGGAAGCCATCGACCGGTTCCAGATCGCGCGCAACATTGCCCCCGATGATCCGCTGAATTTCTTTTGCTCTATCGGAATTGCCTCAAGTCACTTCGGGGCGGGCCGCTATGACGAGGCTGTGCGTTGGTTTACGCGAGGCATCGCGGAACATCCATCTGCGATCTGGGCAGATCGGTTTCGAGCGCCGGCCTATGCGCTGGCTGGTCGTAAGGACGAGGCAAGGCAGAGTGTCGCTGAACTCCTCCGCCATTATCCAGACCTCACCATCGCCGATGTTAGATCGGCGCTGCCGCATACGCCGAATCATCTCGACCGAGTAGCTGAGGGGCTCGAAGCCGCGGGGCTACGTCCTTAGCTCTCTTACCAGCGTCGTCGCGATGGCCGACTTCTACCGCCGGCATTGCCAAGTTAACCATCGCTGGCAAATAGACGACGGCCGACCAAGGTGCGGATTCCAACGATGCCGTCCGGGCATACCGAACTGAAGGCGTCCACCTATTCTGATCTGATGCCGTCCACCGTTCTGAGGTGATGGCGTCCAGGTGGTGTCGTCTCGGCAGGTCGATTTGGCTCATGTCATGAGTGACTGATCGGGGTCAAGCAGAAGCTCTCGGCTTGCGCAGGCTCTCGCCGCTCAGCTCGACGCGATAGGCGTTATGGATGATGCGATCGAGGATCGCATCGGCCAGGGTATAAACGGTCATGCTCGAATTGATGGTCATTCCATTGCCTCACCAAGGTCGCTAAGAAGCTGCTCGATGCGGCGGGCGATGCCGCAGTGCCGTTCAGCTTCGCGTGTCCATGCGCGCTCCCGCGCATCGTCCGCAAGCGTCAATTCCAACGCGCGGCGTTCGCGGAGGCGCGGCGCATAGGCCGGCGTCGTCACGAAACGCGAGCAACTGAGGTAGAGGTCGCACTCGCACGGCCCCTCGCTCGGCAGCCGCAGGCAATGTCCCAGCTCAAGTTCGGTCTTAAGAAAGTTGCTGCGTAGCCAGTCGATCGCGCGTCCGCCGAGCGCGCTGGTGCGGATCGCCTCGGCACCAGCGCCTGCGAGTACCGCACCTGGCCCAAGCACGGACCGGTAATCGCGCAGAACCTCGGCGTCGCTGATCCGTGCGTAGATCATCGACATGTGGGGGCTTTCGTGCCCGAGCACGCTCATGATGGTATGCAGCTTGGCGCCGCGCTCGGCGAGCTGGGTTCCAACCGTGTGCCGAAAGCGATGCGCGGTGACTGCTGGTCTTCCATTCGCATCGACCAAACCGGCGGTCTGACAGGCGTCGCGAAGCGCATAGTCGAACAGGGAAGTGGTCGACATCGGTCGACCGCGGCGAAGAAACAGGTACTGCAGCTTATCGGCTGTTCGCCTGTCGGGGAGCGGCTGCTCGAGTGCGCTCCGCCGCTCGGCGATGATCGTGCGCAAAGCCTCGGCGGCTTCGTCGTGTAGGGGAACGACCCGTTCCTTCATGGTTTTGCCGGCGGGGATGCGCAGCCGTGCCGTTCCGTCCGGATAGGTGTCGAGGCAATCCAACGATAGTCGACAGATCTCGCCTCTCCTCGCGCCCGACCACCGGGCCACCAGCAACGCCGCACGTTGGTAGGGACAAGGCAGTTGCGCGACTGCGGCCATCACCCGAGCCAACTCGTCGGTCGGAATATAGCGAGGAATGCGTTCTGGAAGCCTCGGCATGTCCCGATGGTCGAGCAGCGGACGGCTCGGCATGTCCGGCCATCCCCATGCGATCGCGTCACGAAAGAACGTGATAACTGCGGAGATCCGTGCGCGTCGCGCCGTAGCGGACAGCGGTTGACTCGTTCTCGACCTCACGTCTTTCGCCATCGCGGAGACGAACCCGAGCGCTTGATCCCGGGTCAGATCAGAAAAACGTTTCACCTGAGGGATCGTGGTCGCCAGGTAAGTCATAAAATGCCGAAGCGACACGACCTGATGATCGACGGTGTACGTGTTTAGCGTCAGGCGGCGAATTGCAACCCATCGATCGATCGCGACTTGCATTTTGGAGCGGTCCGACGGTGATGGCTGGGGACGTTTCGACGGGAGCACCGGATACTCGCCGATCTGTCCGCGGTGGAAAAGCAAGAGCTGAAGCTGCCGGACGTTGGTGCGCCAGTATCACCTGAGATCCGACGTAGTGGAGTCCCGGAACTTGCCGACATCGTGCAGATCGCCGAACCGCTCAATTGCATCAAGCAGCGTCTCGATGTGATTGTAGCGCAAGTCGTCCACAGATCGGATCCCGCTGTGCAGCGCTATGCGAGGTATCACCCAGGTCATGCTGGTCGCAACGCTCGCGCGATCGTAGCCGTGTCGAACACCCTGCTCCGCGAGCTTCGTAATACCGAGGTCTAGTCCCAGACCCTCCGCAATCGGCGCGACGCAGAGATCACCGATGGCTAGCAGCCAGCGGTAATCAAGCCGCAGTCGATCGGTTAAAGCCAAGTAGTAAAGATACGATCGCGCGCGGTAGGAAGCCGGGAAGCTCGGTCGCTTCTGTGTTTCGCCGCAGAGGCGTCCAACCCGCTCCTCAAACGGGGCGGTGAACCAGTCCTCGATCGCCGGCCATCGCTCGACGAAGGCGCGCCGGTAGCGGCGGCGCATCGCACGAAACCCCTGGGTAACCGGCAGGCCCGCGAGAAAAGCATCGGTACTCGCCGTCATTGCAATGCAGGAAGGCAGTTGCGGGACCCGCAGCACGGTCTGCAACGGACGAGAGCCGCGCGGGACTCATGCGACCTCCGCATCGCTGAGGCCGAGCGCGCGACGGTACTCCGCGACGACGCTGGCGTCCGACACGCGCGTGTAGAGCCGGGTCGCTTCGATGGTGGAATGTCCGAGCCGCTTCTGTAGCGTCAGCTCCCGCATGCCCGCTTCCCACATCCGCGTAGCGTGCGTGTGCCGAAGGGCGTGTGGTGTCACCCAGGGCGTTCGAATCCCGGCGCGCTCGCAGGCACGTGCGAACATCCTGACGAGGGCGGCGTAGGAAAGCGGCTCCTCACGCCCCGGTCCGCGACCGCCGACCAGGAATATGAGCGGCGACGTAGCATCGGTAGGCCGCTCGCACATGATGTAGGCGCTGACCGCTTCCAGCGTCACGGCTTCATGCAGATCGACGATACGCTCGAACCGCGATTTGGACCGAGCGCCGCGCGGGTGATCGTCGCGACAACGCACCACCAACCGCCGGCGTCCATAAGCAATATCGGTCAAATGAAGACCCAGCACCTCGCCCGGCCGCAGACCGCCATCGAGCATCAAGCGCACGATGGCCAGATCGCGCCGGTTGCGGAGTTGAGGCAGAAGCTTCCCGACCTGCTCCGGGTCGAGGGGCCGCGGCAGTCGCCGTGCGGTCCTGACCCGCAAAGCCTTGGTCGAAAGCGGGCTCCTGGCGATGCCAGTGAGAAAGGGCCGGTGCCTATCGGACGCCATCATGGCGCTACGCTCGGCAATGCGCAGGAGCGGATTCACCCCGTCGAGCCGACCACACAGGATCGCCCAATCGTAGAACGCCGACACGGCTGCCAACGCGCGGTTGACGGTTCTCGGCGAGCGCGTCTTCGACGGCTCGCCCCCAGATGTCGCGAGCACAGGTCCAGTCGCTGAACCGCGGCGTGAGGACGGCACTGAGCGCAAGTAGGCGAGCAACTCGGGGGCGCGCGCCGGAATCAATTGGTCCCAAGAAAGGCCAGCCGCGGCGAAGAAACGCCAAAGGTGAGCGAGATCGTATGCATAGGCGAGCACGGTATTGGGCGAGCATCCTCGCAGCGAAACGTAGGTAAGAAACTCAGTTGCGATCGCGATTGGCGCGCCGTCGTCATCGACCAGCAACGTCGAAACATCGCTCGCGCTGCAGCACCGCCTGACAGACGTCATCGCTCACCTCGCCCGAATGGAGCCGAACCCTTGTAGCAGGAGAACCCGCCAATGACTGTCCACATAATCGACCGCAGCAAGGAAATCGTCGCCGACTTCAGGCACCGCGCACTGCGCCATCACGCAGAGGGCATCTTCCTGGCGGGAGCAGCTTTTCGGTGTGACCATCACCAACTCCTGCGGACGCATCGTTCCTGTCCGCCTAATAGGCGAACAACACGTGCGGGAGGATCTGGGCCGCATTCCGTCCTTCGCAGACTGGGTACGGCATATCCGCCCGGAGCCGTGGATGGGTCACGCGAGTCACCTCGACGCAGGTGAGGCGAGCGATGCGTGACATTGACCTGATGGCAGCGACGATGCGCCGCATGCACGACAGTGGTGTTGGCTGTGCCTACCGGCTCCAAACATGCCCCCACGCCTTTGTCTGGTTGGCAGGAAGCGCCGTGCTCAACGGACAGGCAGTGAGCGATCTGATCGCCGACGGCTGGCTGTCTCACGCCTCGCGAACCGACCACGCGCATATCGTCCCCTGGCTACAATTCACCGGTGAGACCGGCACATCCACGGAGACCACCGATGGCTGACTATTTCTGCCAGTTTTCGTGCGTACTCGACGTCGGTTCGTCCGAATCGGCAGAGCAGGCCGACGCCATTCGCGGCGAGCTGGCGGCTGAACTCGACCGCCATGAAGGCGCAGCGCTCGGTTTCGAGATAGAGATCGACCACGAAACCGGCCCTGGCGCTCTCTGGCTCCACGCGGACGAGGGCGGGGAGCAGGAACACGTGACGCGCTTCGTGCTCAGATGCGCTGAAGCATTCGACCTCAAGGGTGCCTGGGGCTTTTGCTGGAGCCTCACCTGCTCGAAGCCGCGCATCGAAGGGTTTGGCGGCGGCGGGCTCGTCCTGGATCTTACGAAGCGCGAGACGGTTGCCAGCATCGACTGCGCCGACTGGCTCTCTCTCCACGTGACCGAGCCCGGCGAACTCGCTGGGCATCGACAGCGAGAAGCCATGCCAGGAAACGGTGCGCAAACCGAGTAGAAAGGGGATTGATCTACCGCATCACCGCCCGCCCGCCGCAAGGGTTCTGCGCTGCGCGCCCGCGGCTCCGCCGCGCCCTTGCCCCGGGCGGACGGGATGCGGGGTCGGAAGGTGTTTACCCCATGAAGAGGGAAGCACCGATGAACATTCCCGATTTCGCGACCGTGCTGACCACGGTCATGCGCCACAACATGCGCCTGCATGACGAAGGCACCTCGATCAAGGACTACCTGGTGCCGATGGCATGGGGCGACCCTGGCCTCGGCAAGAGCGATGTTGCCGAGGCGGTCGCAGATGATCTCGGTTGGCAGATGGTCTATGCTGATCTCGCCACCCGCGATCCGGCCGACCTGGGCGGGATGCCGTGGGTCACCGACGGCCGCACCGTGCGATGCCGACCGGACTGGCTTCCGACCGAGGGCAGGGGGATCCTGTTCCTCGACGAGCTACCGCAGGCGGGCCTCGCCAATCTCAACATTGCTGCGACGCTGATCAGGGAACACCGCATCGGCGAGCACCGGCTGCCGCCAACCTGGATGGTGACATGCGCCGGCAACTACCAACACAATCGCGCCGGCACGACGACGATGCCGAGCCATGTGCGGAACCGTCTGTTGCATCTGGACATCAATGCCGATGCGAATGCCTGGGCAAAATGGGCGAGCGCCCGCGGCATCAACCCCATGCTGATCGCGTACAATCGCTATCGCGCACAGGAGTTCCACCACAAGTTCTCCGCAACCGACAACGCCTACCCGACGCCACGAAGCTGGACAGCCAGCCACCAGGTGCTGCGGCTCGATCTGCCGGAAGCCCTCAAACGCGAATGCACCGGCGGCATGATCGGTCCCGGTGCCGGCGCGGACTTCGCCGGGTTCTGCGAAATCTACGCCAGCCTGCCGGACGTCAATGCGATCATCGCAGACCCCGACCACGGGATCATGCCGAACGACCCGATGACGAGCCATGCGCTGATGGGCGCGCTCAGCTACAACGCCACGCAGTCAAACTTCGCCGCGATCGTGCGGTATCTCGATCGCCTGCCGGAGCAGGAATACGCCGTGGTCTGCATTGTCGACGCAGCCGCGCGCAATCGCGACCTCATGATCACCAGTGCGTATCAGAGCTGGGCCGCGGCACATGGCGATCTGTTGAGCGGCCACTGAATCCGAACCGAATGCGACGTGCCACTGCCGACCGACCGGCAGCAAGGGTTCGTCGCATGCGCTCCCGCGCGCCGGAGAGGCGCGCGCCCTTGCGGCCGCTCGCCCGCAGCGGCCGGAGGGAGGTGTTTCGAGACGAGACATGAGGAGCGGCTGATCAGTCCGCCTCATCCCCCAACCTTGCATTCAATGGAGGTCCGCCATGGACATCTCTGCGCGCGCCTTGCTGGTCAACACCACGGTCCGGGTCTGGACCGGCGAAAAGCGCGACCGCGCGATCACCCGCGAGATCTGCACGATCAAGGGCGCGGAGGACAACGCGGTTCGTGCCAACAAGAGCCTGCTCGGTGAGCACATTCATGGTGTGCAGTCTGCCGAGCGCGCCGTGCGCCACGCGGTGAATGAGCGCACCCTGCCCTGGATGGACGACGGCACCCGCATCCTGAAGGGGGCCGTCTTCATGGCATTCACCGAGGCGATGGCCGAGCCGATCCGGCAGTTCGACGAAGCGGTCGATGCGTTCATCGCTGCCTACCCGGAGATCAGGTACGAGGCACGCCGCCGTCTCGGCGATGCCTACGCCGACTCGGATTTTCCTGCGGAAGGCCGGCTGAAACAGCGCTTCGGGGTCAAGCTGACCTATCTGCCGGTGCCCAGCACCGAGGACTTCCGCGTGAATCTCTCCGAGGACGAGATCGCGGCGGTGCGGCGTAACGCCGAGGAAGCCCTGCGCGGCACGGTCAATGATGCGCTGCTGTCGCTGCTCGACCGCTTGCAGGAACCCGTCGCGCGCATGGCAACGCGCCTGCGGCTGTTCCACCGCACCTCCGGAGGCAAGGTGCAACATCCGTTCCGCGACAGCCTGGTCGAGAACGTGCGGGCGATCGTCCGGCTCGCGCCAGCGCTCAACCTCATGGATGACCCGCGCATCGCCGAGCTGTGCGCCGATATCGAGCGCAATCTCACGGCCCACGACCCCGAGCAGCTGCGCAACTCCGAGGCACTGCGCGCGAGCGTCGCCAACGAAGCCGACGCGATCCTCGAGCGCATGCAGGGCGCCTTCGCGTGAGGCCGCCATGGAACAGCTTCCCGCGATCATCACCAAGGCACGCGCCCGGCTGCTCGTCCGGGCGCCCTTCATCGGCTCCATCGCGCTCGGCCTCGCATGGGTGGATGCGCCCGACATCGGCACCATGGCGACCGACGGGCGCCGCGTGTGGTTCAACCCGGAATGGTGCGAAGGGCACGGCGTCGAGAAGACCATGGGCGTGATCGCCCATGAGGTCTTGCACGTCGTCAACCGGCACCATCTCCGCCGCGGCGAACGTGACGCCGAGCTCTGGAACGTCGCAGCCGATCTGCTGATCAACCGACTGCTGGAGGACGACAAATATGTACTGCCACCTGACGGCCTGTTTGATCGGGACCGGCGCTACGCAGGGCTGCCGACCGAGACCATCTACGCGCGCCTGATCGAACGGCAGCAGCAACAAGCCGAACAA
>CAVOKY010000005.1:0-2521831 GCA_963696645.1 uncultured Alphaproteobacteria bacterium | reverse complement strand
GGTTCCCGCTACCGGGGATAATCCCTTGAAAATGACTGGAGTTTTCCGCGATCCACTTCCGCTGGATCGCGCGTATCCGTTCGCGTATATTCGCTCGCTACCGGCTCGAACTTGTAGCCAAGCCGTAGCCAAATTGGACATTGCCCGATGCGAACAACGCTCACGCCGACCGCAATCAACGCCGCAATCCGCGCCACCCGAGCCGGCGAGCCGACCAAGGCGATCAACGATCCGATCACCCCCGGTCTCAATCTCCGCGTCGGCAAGAAGCGCACGACCTGGACGTGGCTCGGCCGCGACGCCGAGGGCCGGGTCCGGCGCTTTCCGCTCGGTCGATACCCGCATGTCGGTTTGGCCGAGGCGCGGCGGCTGGCGCGCGAGATGAGCCACGACGCGCCGCGCGGCGCCGATCCGATCCGCGATGCGCGCGCGGCACGCAGACGCACGGACGCGCCGACCGGCCACACGCTCGCCGATCTCTTGCGCGTCTATGGCGAGCAGGCGAACCCAGCCAAGTCCTGGGCCACGCAGATGCGCGCTCAGGTCGAGCGCGTATTCCGACCGCACCTGGAGACCGCGCTCGCCGCGCTCCGGGTCGGCGATCTGCAACTGACGATCGACAGCCATCCCAGGCCGAAGTCCGCATCGTTCGGCACGCGCTGCCTGCTGACGGTACTGCGCTGGGCCGTCGCACCCGGACGTGCCTACGTCGATCGCGATCTTCTCGATCTGCGAACGTCGGCACCGAAGCCCAGCCGCGATCGCGTGCTATCGCGCGAGGAACTCACCAAGCTACTGCCGGCGCTGCGCGCGTCGGACAGCCGCTTCGCCGGTGCGATGCAAGCCATCCTGCTCACCGCGGTCCGACGCGGGGAGGTGGAGGCTGCGCGGTGGCGGGACATCAACTTCGCCGCCAACACCTGGACCCTGCCGGCGACCAAGAACGGCACGCAGCATGTCATCCCGCTATCGCGGCAGGCGAGCGCGCTCCTGCGCGGCCTGCAGCCAGCCCGGGCGGCTCCCGAGGCCTTCGTATTCACCACCAACGGCAGGCGTCCCCTGACGGCCTGGGATGCCGCGACGAATGTCATCCAGGCGGCATCCGGCACCGCGGACTGGACGCGACATGATTTGAGACGGACGGCGGCGACGCTCATGGGCGAGATGGGCGTGTCGGCGCACGTCATCGAAGCGGCGCTGAACCACACCGACGTGCACTCGCGGCTGGCCTCCGTCTACAACCGGAGCCGCTACCGCGCGGAAGTCGCCGACGCGCTCCAGCGTCTCGCCGATGCGCTCGACGGCATCGAGCAGGGCGGCGCCGAGATCGTCCGCCTGCCTGTGAGATAAACGGACCGCGAATGTCGGCGAACTGGGGGGCGTTGCGTTCCGGCGTTGACCAGGATTAGGCTGACCGCGGTCAATAGGGACAGGTTAGAGTAAGCCGGACCGGGTCACCCACCGGAATGGGCGCCAACCGCCTCCCCGGACGGGTTCCCTTCGCTCGTGCCCCCTGGGCACCGGGAGCGAGAAGCGCCCCGAATAGAACCGGAACGACGGCGATCGCCGCTCGTAGCCGCACCTTCGGTGGGTGCGGACAACCCGAGGAACCCCCCAAAGGTCATCCTCGGAGAATTGCGCCCATGCGAGCACGAGACCGCAACATAACACCGCAACCGGAATTCGCGCAGATCGAGCGTTGGTGCGAGATCGCCGGCATGGGTCGCACCGCGACCTATCAGGCGCTCGCCGCTGGACACTTGCGCGGCCGAAAGGTCGGCCGGCGCGTGCTGATCGACGTGCCGCACGGTTTGGCGTGGTTGCGATCGCTGCCCGTCGCCAATGTCACGCTGCCGAACAGCCGCCGCGAGATCGGTAAGACCTACCCCTCGCAAAAGTCGCGCTCGCGCCGCGTAGCCGATGCTGTTCCCGCCACCTAAAAAATGCCCCCGCGACGGAAAGCCGCGAGGGCAGTAAGGGGAAAAATCTTGCACAAAATGCAATACACGCTCCTGGCCTAATCCGCAACTCCGTCGCCTGGGCATGGAGATACTTCCATGCTCGACGCACCCGATCCTGACTTCCGAGACGTTCTAGCCGCCGTCGAGGCGTGGCGGCCCGACGCGGCATGTCTCGCCGCTGGCGACGAATGCGCGCGCCGCGCGCTGCGCTGCTGGGCCGGCGCGCTTTCCGATCAGCAGATCGTCGATCGCATCCTCGGCCTGGTCAGAGTAGATACGTCCATAGATACGCACAATATCGGCCATTACGACGCCGCCATCGCGGTCGCGCGACATTGTGCGATCGCAGGCATGACGTTCGCCGAGATCATCGAGGTCATGGTGCATCTCGCCGTCGAGGTGCGGTGCTGGCCCGACGATCCCGATGCGATCGCCTACCTTGTCCGCAATGCCATCGCGGAGTGCACAGCATGAGCGACAAGCCCGATCCCGATGATGTGGATGTGCGCGCCAGCTTGGATAGGGCCAAACGCAACAAGCAACGTCGAGATCGCGCAAAGCAGCGACAAGCCGAGAATGGTGCCGCTAACAAAGAGCACACACCGGAGCTATCGGACGAAGCGATCGAGGAAGGGATCAAGCGGCTCGCCCGGTTATCAATGGTCGCCTTCGAGCACCAACGCGACGGCGCGGCGAAAATGTATGGCATGCGCGCCGGCGTGCTCGACAAGCTGGTGCGGATCGAGCGCGGTGATGGTGGCGATACCAAGGGCCAGGGTAAGCCGCTCGATCTGCCATCGCCCGAGCCCTGGCCGGAGCCGGTGAACGGCGCCGCGATGCTGCACAATCTCCGGTGCTTCTATGCGCGCCATCTCGTGCTGCCGAAGGGTGGAGCGTCGGCGATGGCGTTGTGGACGCTGCACTGTCATTGCTTCGAAGCGTTCCATTTCACACCGCGGTTGCAGTTCAAGTCGGTGACGAAAGGTAGCGGCAAAAGCACCGCGATC
The DNA here is from genome assembly GCA_963696645.1 of uncultured Alphaproteobacteria bacterium. Classification (GTDB taxonomy): domain Bacteria; phylum Pseudomonadota; class Alphaproteobacteria; order Acetobacterales; family Acetobacteraceae; genus JAMXLO01. The sequence goes on along the minus strand of CAVOKY010000005.1, from coordinate 2,518,863 downwards.
GAACTGCTCGGATATGTTGCGCCTCGACCATTGGAGACCGAGACCATTACGCAAGCTTTCCTATACCGCGCGATCGAGATGGCGCGGCCGACGGTGCTGATGGACGAAGCCGATACCTATCTGCGCGACGACGAGGATCTGCGCGGCATGGTCAATGCCGGCGTCAAGCCTGGGGCAACGGCAGGCCGCTGCGTCGGCGACAATCAGGAGCCGCGCGTGTTCTCGTGCCATGCGCCGATCGCGCTCGCCGGTATCGGTTCGCTACCGGGCACGATCGAGGATCGCAGCATCAAGGTCATGATGAAGCGCCGGCTGCGTGGCGAAACGATCCGGCCGATCGAGGACATCACCCGCCGTCTCGGCGAGCGGTTACGCCGCAAGGCCGCGCGTTGGACCAAGGATCACGCGGCCGAATTGCGCGCGATCCGGCCCGACATGAAGCCGCTAATCAACCGTGCTGCCGACCGCTGGCGGGCGCTGTATGCCATCGCCGAGATCGCGGGCGGCGACTGGCCGGAGGTTGCAAGGAACGCCATGCAGGCGATCGCCAGCGCCGACGACGACGATGCGGACAGCCTGGGCGAGCGGTTGCTGGCCGACATAAAAACGATCTTCGATGCGGCTTGTCCGGTCACCGAGCTTCCGACCAGCGATATCGTCGATCGGTTGGTGTCGATGGACAACCGGCCGTGGCCCGAGATGGGACGGAGCCGCAAGCCGCTCACGACGACGCGGTTCACCCAGATGGTCGGTAGGTTCGGGGTCCAGCGCCGTCGCGCGTATGACCCGGCCACGCAGAAGGCGGGCGCCTGGGGCTTCCGTTTGATCGACTTCGACGAAGCGTTCCGGCGCTATCTCGATGCCTAATCCGGCACCTTGCCCCTGCAAAAGTGGGAATGTGGGAATAATCGCTGCGCCACAAGGGTTTCTGCGATTTCCAAAGTGGGAATACCGAAAAGCCTATTCCCACTTTTGCAAACGTGGTTTTCCTACTGCCGCAAGCAATATTCCCACATTCCCACTTTTGTAGCCGGGGTGACCGGGAAGGACGACGACAACGACGACGACGCAACCTGGAGGAGAACATCATGACCGACACCACAACCCCTCTGCCGATCAACATGGATACGTGGATCGCGATCGGCGACATCTCCGCGCGCCACGGTCACGAGATGCTCGAAGAGATACGCCGGACCTTCGGCGACGCCGCCGCGCCGAGCGTGCATACGATCGCCGTTGCCATGCAGCTTGCCGCCGTCCTGATCGCGCTGCCGCACCCGGAGGACGTTCCCGGTGAGCTCGCCGAAGTCTGGTCGCGCGTCGGCGTGCCGTTCCGGCTGGTAGCGGTGCAATAAGAGGAGGCGGCGATGAGCATCACCCGCCGCCTGACTGACAATCTCAAAGCGGGCCGAGTTTGTTATGTAGGCGTGGGGGTTTAGGGTCGCTGCCCCTGAGCAATGGAAAGGGATGGTATCGGATGCCACCCCCGGCAGGGGCAACGCGCGGCCGAAGCGGCTAGCCCCCCTGTTCCGGATCGCGGCGATCTGACGCTCTGCTGACCGTGCCCCAACAGATTTTTCAACATGCCGAAACTGACGAATTCGGCTCGCGCCGTCTCTCAGGCTCCGGCCGCGAGACGTTCGGCGCGACACTGGAGACGCGCCGGGACCGGCTTCGCGAGAGCGCGCTACGCGGCGTCCGGCGTCCGATCCGGCTTTGTGCGGGTCGCGGCGAGAAGCCCAGGCCGGCGTAGCGCGCTCCTAGCCGGCCTAGCGGCGGTGCGGCTTGATTGCTTCTGCCAAACGGGCCTACCAATTTCGTCATAGTCGCGAGACGCGCGACGCTTCCCCAAAATGCGACAATCCAGCTTGCGGCAATATCTCGATAGCGGCGGGCGTCTCGGCATGACCGAGGCGGACTTCCTGGCGTGCGTGCGAGCGCTCGCGGTTGATCGCGAGCTTGCGCCGATCGCTGGGTTGGTGTGGGGAAGCCGCAAACGTCCGGCCGTCGCCCCCGGCCTACTCGCGTTGCTGACGATCGCCGCGCTGTCCGATCAGGCCCCGGCGCGTGGTAGCGAATGGAAGCCCTCGATCCGCGCGCATTGGTCAGCGGCGCGGTTGTATCGGGACGGCCAGTACTGGCCGGACGGATTATGTCCGCTGACTGGTCAAGCGATCCTAGGCAAAGCGCTACGGGCGATGTTCGGCCGGCTCGTGAGCGCGCGGCGCGTGATCCGGATCGAATGCGCGCCGTCGCTAGGCATCTGGCGGCTGGTCTATCGCGAGGCCCCGACCGGCCGGCCCGCTATCGCGTTGTGGGCGACGCGTCCGATATCAGCGGCATCGCTGGAGCGTATGGACGCTACCGCGACCCGCGCGTTGCCGGGGCTGATGGTTGAGCATGTCGCCGAGTTCCTGGCCGACGACGACGCGGCCGGCGAGGATCCGCGCGGATGACGTCGTCGGCGTCGAGCCGGATCACCGGCACAATCCGAGACCCGACGAAGATCAGGTGCTCGGCGAGCCAATCGAGGGCGGCGGCGTGACGCATGGCGCGTTCCTCCCCGGACGGACGATAGCGCGATCCGTCGCGCCGACTGTGACGTTCCGCGATCGAGATCGGTTGCGCGCGTTTTCTGACATGGCGCGGCGCGACCGAGGGCCGGCGACGTGTCGGCATGCGTCGCCGGCCCGACCAACACCGTAGACACAGTATTGTGTCTACCACCTGACCGAGCGCAGCGGCGCGCATAGCCGCGACACTGACTGACAAGGAATACCCAACATGGCCACGTCAACGGCTGTGCCGACCCGCGCACCGGAGGACATCCGCGCCGCGTTCCGTCGCGCAACACGCATGCCGCAACTCTTGGAATGTCGCGAGCGCTGCCGCGTCGCGATGCGGCAGACCTCGGACGCGATGGACGATGACGGCGACGGCGGCGACGGCAACGCGGAATTGAAAGCGCTTTGGACCCAACTTGAAGCGCTCATGTCGGAGATCAGCGACAAGATCAGCCGCACCGCGACAATCGACGATCTCGACCGGCGCGCGCGCGGCGAGCAGGTCAACGGCACAGGCGACGCGACATGGGATCGGCAATGCTGCGAATACTCGCTCACCCGCGCCATTGCCGCGCAATGCAACATCCCTGGCGTCGATGCCGGACGCGAGCGCGAGACCAGCGCAGAGCTTGCGCGCCGGAGCGGACGCAATTTCGAGGGCATTCCGATCCCGTTGCGCGCGCTATCGCACAACGGACCGATGCGCGACGCGATGGGCCGAAGGAACGTCGAGCAACGGGTAATCAGCAGCACGACGCCGGCCGGTGGTCCTGGCGGCGCGTTGATCCCGCTCGTGCTCGATCCGACGCAATACATCGACGTGCTGCGGCCGGCGATGGTCGTGCGCGGTCTCGGCGCGCGCGTGCTGTCCGACCTTCGCGCGAACCTCGATCTGCCGCGACTGTCCGGCGCGACGACTTACGGATGGTTCGCGGAGAACACCGCGATCCCGACATCCGATGAGACGTTCGACCGCGTCTCGCTGCGGCCGCGCCATGCCGGAGCGATCCTGACGGTCAGCCGGAACATGCTCCAGCAATCGACGCCGGATATCGAGGCGATCGTGCGCGACGATCTCGCGCAAGTCCTCGCGCGCGCCGTCGATAGCGCCGCCCTGGTCGGACCGACCGGATCGGCGATCGAGCCGCAAGGGATCATCTACACGCCGGGCGTAACGAACGTAACGTCCGCCGCGCCGACCTATGATCTCATGGTCGATATCACGACCGCGCCCGCCGAACTGAACGCGCTCATGGGATCCTTGGGCTGGGCCGCGAGCATGAACGTGCGCGGCGCGCTGCTGAAGGTGAAGGACGCATACAATCGCCCGTACGGTCTCGACGTAATGGGCCAGGGCTATCCGTTCGGCTTCACCAACCTCGCGGCCGACACGACCAACGCGGCCCCGCTGGTATTCGGCAATTGGAACGATCTCGTAATAGCATTTTGGTCCGAGATCGACCTCCTAATCAATCCGTATTCGGATAGTGCATTCGCCGCCGGCAACGTGCAGCTTCGCGGCGCGATGACGCTCGACATCGCGCTCCGCCACCCCGAAAGCTTCGCATGGTGTGGGCTTGATCTGACCGGCACCACGACGACGGCCGCGAGACAAGCGCCGTCCGCGCGCGGCAAATGAGCGCCAAGATCGAGCGCCGCGCGCTCGCCGGCGAGCTTCGCGCGGACACCACGGGGCGGAAGCTAACCGGCTACGCGAGCGTGTTCGGCGTGGACGCGCGGATCGGTTCTTTCGTCGAGCGCGTCGCGCCGGGTTGTTTCCGCTCGACGCTCGATGCCGGCGCGGACGTGCTGTGTCTCGTCGATCACGATCCCCGCGCGCTACTCGGCCGCACCAAAAGCGGAACCTTGACGCTCGCCGAGGATCAACGCGGCTTGGCGTTCACCGTACAGTTGCCCGACACCCAGCTTGCGCACGATACGCTTGCGCTGGTCGAGCGCGGCGACTGCGGCGGTTGCTCGATCGGCTTTCGGCTGGAGCGCGATAGTTGGCCCGCTCCGGATCGCCGCGTGTTGCAATCGGTCGAGCTTGTCGAGATCAGTATCGTCCAGGCGTTCCCGGCGTATCCACAAACGTCCGTCCAGGCTCGATCATGGGCAACGCGGACCATGACGCCGGCCGCGCGGCGTCGGTTGATCGAGACGCTATAAAATGCGCGACGACCGAAAATACCGCGCGTCTCTGGTCGAGCTAGCGGGTGATTGCCCGGCCTTGTCGGGTCTAACAAGGCGAGAGACCGCATTAGCCGCGAGAACGATCGAGGAACTGATCGAAATTGTCCGCGATCTGACCCGGCGCGTCGCAATGTGCGAGATCGAGCTTGCTGGGCGGTGCAACAGATCGGTTGCACCCGAGGACGACTATTGATGCCGCTACTCGATCGTCTCGCCCGCCGGCTCGGCTTCGAACGCAAGGCGGAAGCTACGACCGAGACGCGCGACATGTCCGGCAACGGTCCGCCGTTCGCCGGATCGTTCATGTCGGCGCCGTACTACGGCGGACGCTCCGGCGCCGAGAATGTCGCGACGGTATGCGCGTGCATCGACGTGATCGCGTCCGCGCTCGCGAGCTTGCCGGCGATCGTTTACGAGCGACTGGCGGACGGGAATAGAGTTGACGTCACCGCGACGCATCCGGTCGGCCGCATCCTCCGCCAGCCGAACGATCTCCAGTCGTGGCCCGATCTCGTGCGGTTCTTCATGGGATCGGTGCTGCTCTATGGCAACGCGCTTTGCACGATCGAGCATGACGGCGCCGGCCAGCCGGTCGCGTTGTCGCCGCTGCCCTGGTGGAACGCCCAGCCGATCCTTGTCCCCGCGCCGCCGTCCGAAGCAATGGGACCGATCGCGCCGTCGGCGCGGCTCGCGTTCGATACGCTGCGGATCATCGCGCCGTGGGGCGGAACCGGCGTGCCGCGCCGTTATTTCGCGGACGAAGTGTTCTACTTGCGCGAGCGATCCGATACCGGCGTGCTCGGAAGCTCGCGCCTGCAACGCGCTCCGATGGTGCTGCAGCAAGCGCTCCGGGTGCAGGAGTTCGCAACCTATCTCTGGGACAACGCCGGATCCTCGAATGTCGCCTTGGAGCATCCCGGCAAGCTATCGGCCGAAGCGGCGAACCGGCTCGGGCAAAATTACCGCGACACCCACGCCGGACCGCTCAACGCGCGCAAGCCGCTCGTGCTGGAAGAGGGGATGAAGGCGAACCCGCTGACCGTCTCGCCGGAGGACGCCGAGGTGCTCGCGTCGCGCAAGTTCGCGGTCGCCGAGATCGCGCGGCTTTTTTCCGTCCCACCACCTTTGATCGGCGATTGGGGCGACGCGACGTTCAGCACGACGGCCGTCGCAATGAGTTGGTTCGGCACGCAGACGCTCCTGCCCTGGTGCAAGGCGATCGAGGCCGAGTTTGCCCGCGTCGTGTTCAACGATCCGACGCGCTTCCACCTCGAGCTTGATTTGTCCGCCATGCTGCGCGGCGACTTCGAGACCCAGGCCCAGGTCGGGATCAACCTTGTCCGTGCCGGCGTCGCGACGCCGAATGAGCTTCGCGAGCAACTCGGGCTCAACCCCCGGCCCGAGGGCGACAAGCTCCAGCCGCAAGCGGTCGGCGGCCGGCCGGGCGGAACGGGAGACGGCGAAGGCGACGACGCGCCGGCTCCGGCGGGCGCTACGCCAGGGACCGCGCCGGGGCGGCTCAAACGGCAAGGCGAATGGCGCCGCCGCCGCGTAGCGCGCTCCTACGGCCGGCGCGGGGGTATGGCGCAGACCGGCTCCGGCTCGATCGGCTCGATCGAAACCCCCGGTGCTACGCGCCGAGTTTGTAGCCTAGGACGTAGCCAAATTCCCCGAATTCCCAAAAAACTCAATGATTACAATGGCATTCCTTTAACTGAGAATTAAGGCCGCGACGGTATGAAACGGGACGACCAGCTCGCGAGCCAGGACAGGTGATGCTCGACCGATCCGTACCAGTCCCCTCCGCGCCACCTTTCGCAAGGCAAGATCGGTCGCAGACGCGCGCACCGGGCGATGCGAGCGATCAGGCTGTGCTGAGCGGAACCGCCATCCTGGCCATCCTGCGACGGCGCAAGCTGGCGTTGCTGGTGCCTATATTGCTGGTGCCGTTGCTGGCTTATGCCGCCCTCAGCCGCATTACCCCGCTGTACACCGCCAGCGGCACCCTGCTGTACGATGCCAGCGAGTACAAGGTGCAAGAGTTGCAGAGCATATTGCGGGTCGATCCGATCACCGATGCCGTGATGGCGACGCAGGCCGAGGTCCTCCGGGGCATGCCAGTGGTGGTGCAGGTGGCCGATCGGCTCAATCTGCACAGCAACCCGGAATTCAATACTGCGCTGCAGGAGCCATCATGGCCACGTCGGGCGGCGGCGGCGGCGCGCCGGATGCTGGGGCGACTGATTCCCGGGCTGGCCGTGGCTGCTGACCCGACCGAGGATTATCCGGGCCCGAAGCTGGATCCGGTGCGCAACGCCACGCTGCGGGCAGTGCAGGCCGCACTCATCGTCACGCCGCTGAAGACGTCGCACATGCTGGAGGTCACGTTCGACGCGGAAGACCCGGTGATAGCCGCGGCCGCGGTCAACGATGCGATGGATGTCTATGTGAAGGCCCAATTGAGTGCCAAGTTCGGCGCGGTGTACCGGGCCAGGCAGTGGCTGGAGCAGCGCGCGAAGGAACTGCGCGCCGAGGTGCGGCACAGCGAGGACCAGATCGCCCAGTACAGCGCCCGCAAGGGGCTGGTCGAGGGCATGCATGCGCGGCTTGACACCGAACAGATCAGCCTGCTGAGCGAGAATCTGGTGAATGCGCGCAACGCGCTGGCTGAAGCGGAGGGGCGGCTCGATGCCGCCAGCGGCCGGGCGGGTGCTGCGGCGCAGGCGGCGATCGCCCCATCGGTCGTCCAATTGCGCGCGCGCCAGGGGCAGCTGACCGGCGAACTCCAATCGATGCTGGGCCGGCTCGGCCCCAGCCATCCGGATGTACGGAGCACGCGCACGCAACTGGCCGAGGTGGAGCGAGGCGTTGCCGCGGAGATTGCCCGCGTGACGGCCGCGACCGACGCCGATGTTCGAGGCGACCGCGAGCGCGTGGCCTCGCTGGAACAAAACCTGCGTGACGCGCAGGCCCATGTGGAAAGCGATTCAGAGGCACAGATTCCGTTGAACGCAATGCAACGCGACGTCGAGGCATCGCGCAGCCTGCTTCAGGCGGTGCTCGATCGCATGCAGCAGATCGCTCAGCAGGCGGCAATCGAGACGCCAGACGCGCATGAGGTTTCCGTGGCACTGCCGCCGCAGCACCCAAGTTTCCCGCGCACCGGAGGGATCATGGCGGCCGCCGGTTCATCGGGCATTTTGTTGGGGCTGCTGTTCGTCTATCTGCTGGAACTCGCCGACAACAGTTTTCACAGTGGCGACGATATCCGCACGGTGCTGGGCCTGCATTGCCTCGCCTTGATCCCACGGATCCGCCGCCGCGAGCTGGGCAACCTCAGCATCGAGGACTACGCGGCGCGCAGGCCGCTTTCGCCAATGGCCGAACAGCTGCGCGCGCTGCTTGCCGGTCTGTCCTTGTGGCCCGATCGGCCGCGCGTGATCGCGATCACGGCCGCTCGACCCAGGGAGGGCAAGACCACGGTCACCCGCGCACTGGGACGGCTGGCGGCGATGAACGGCGAACGGGTCATCGTCGTGGACTGCGACATCCGCCAGTCGAGGTTCGACCGACTGGCACAGAGTGGTGCGCCGCCGGGTCTCGTGGATTACCTGGAGGAGCGGGCTGCGCTGGCCGATGTCATTCACACCGATGCCGCAAGCGGCATGCACGCCATTTCGTGTGGGCGCGGCGAAGCCAATGCGCTCGGCCTGCTGATGTCGGCAACGATGTGGGGCCTGCTGCAGACATTGCGGCAAGACTATGACCTGGTGCTCCTCGATGCACCGGCGGCGCAGGCGGTGACGGACGCCCGTATCCTCTCTGGCTTGGCCGATGCCACGCTGCTCTGCATTCGCTGGCGCGACACGCCGCGCGACGTGGTGCTGTATGCCCTGGAACTGCTGGAGGAAGCCCACGCCAACGTGGTTGGCGTCGCCTTGACGGAGGTGAATGTCAACGTCCATGAGCACTCGGGCTATGCCGATGCGGAGGTGTATCGTCTGCGCGACGGCAATTATCTCCGGGAGTAGGCGGGCAATGGCGCGGCGATTTCTGGTCACCGGCGGAGCCGGTTACGTGGGCAGCCATCTGGTAGCGGCATTGGTCGAGCGCGGCGACACCGCGGTGGTGCTGGATAATCTGCGCACCGGCCATCGCCGGGCGGTACCGCCTGACGTGGAACTGATCGTGGCGGATCTGGGCGACCGCGACGCGGTGGATGCGGTGCTGAACAACGGGCCATGGCACGCGGTGTTTCACTTCGCCAGCCTTACCCAGGTGGGCGAGAGCATGCGTCTGCCGTTCCGCTATCTGATCGACAATGGCGTCAACGGCATGCGGCTGATCGAGGCGTGCGTGCAGCACGGCGTCTCGCGCTTCGTGCTGTCTTCGACCGCGGCGCTATTCGGCGTGCCTTCGACCAAGCCGATCCCGGAAGACGCGCCGATCGATCCGCAGTCGCCGTATGGCGACGGCAAATGGTTCCTGGAGCGCACGCTGCACTGGGCGGCGGTGGTGCATGGTTTGCGCTACGCTTCGTTGCGCTACTTCAACGCGGCCGGCGCGGATCCGTCGGGGCGTTTCGGCGAAGACCACCGGCCCGAGTCGCATCTGGTGCCGCTGGTGATCGATGCGGCACTCGGGCGGCGAGCTGAACTCGAGGTGTACGGCAACGACTACGCCACGCCGGATGGCACTTGCCTGCGCGACTACGTGCACGTCACCGATCTGGCGACGGCGCACCTGCTGGCACTGGATCATCTGGAGCACGGCAGCATCACCATCAATCTCGGCAACGGCGTGGGCCATTCGGTACTGGAGGTGATCGAGGCCGTGCAGCGCGTGTCGGGTCGCACGGTGCCGTACCGCATCTGCCCGCGACGGCCGGGCGATGCGGCGGTCCTGGTCGCTTCATCCGAGCGCGCCAAACGCGAGCTCGGCTGGCGGCCGCGCTTCGCCGACCTGGATGAGATCGTGCGCACCGCCTTGCTGTGGCGCGAGGCGCACCCTAACGGTTATGGCGACTGAGGAACGATCAGCCACCGTCGTCCCTATCCTGCTTTCGGCCGCACTCCTGCTGTGGCCGGCGCTGTGGAACGGTTATCCACTGGTCTTCGCCGACACCGGCACGTACCTGTCGCAGGCGATCGAGCATTATCTCGGCTGGGATCGTCCGGTTTTCTACAGCCTGTTCCTGCTGCCGCTGCACCTGACGCTGACCACCTGGCCGGCGATCATCGTGCAGGCACTGCTGGTGGCGCATACGCTGCATCTGGTGCGGCGCGCGCTGTTGCCGGCCTTGTCCGCATGGTGGCTGCTGCCTGGCGTCGGATTCCTGTCGATTGCAACTGCCCTGCCTTGGCTTGCCTCGCAGCTTATGCCGGACATATTCACCTCATTGCTGGTGCTTGTTCTGGCGCTGCTGGTGCTGGTTCCCGAGCGGCTGTCGCGACGGGAATGCGTGTGGCTGATGGTGTTTGCGGCGTTCATGGTCGCGGCACATCAGTCGCACGTCCCACTGGTGCTGGGATTGCTGCTGGTCCTGTTGCCGTTGCGGCGTTGGCTTGGCGCGGCAACGCGGCTCGGATGGCGCGGCACGTTGATGGCGCTGGCGCCCCCGGTGCTGGCGGCGATCGCCATGATTTCGGTCAACGTCGCCGGCTTCGGACGCGTTGCACTGTCGCCGTACGGCAATGTGTTCCTGCTGGCGCGCGTCATCTACGACGGCCCGGGAATGGATGCGCTGCATCGCGAGTGCCCACGGGCTGACTGGCGGCTGTGCGCCTTCATCGATCGCATGCCGGCCAATTCGGACGAATTCCTCTGGCGCGATGACGGCCCGGTGGTGAGAGCCGGTGGCGCGAAACGCGTCTCGGCGGAAGCCGATGCTATCATCGCCGCTGCACTGAGCGCCGATCCCGGCACGGAAGCGCGCGCGTTCCTGGCGAACGGCCTGCGCCAGTTGACGCGGTTTGCCAGCGGCGATGGCCTGGAGGCCTGGCCGACCACCGTCACGCCGCGGATCGAACGCGATTTTTCGCGGCGCGAGGCAATCGCCTATGCGGCAGCGCGCCAGACCCACGGCACGCTGGCAGTTCCGGCGTGGATGCAGACGCTGCACAGCGTGGTCGCGGTCCTGGGGGTGGCCGTGTGCTGCGCGCTGCTGCCGATCGCTGTGCGTCGACGGCAGGTGGCGGCCGGTTTCGCCGTCGCAGTGCTGCTGGCCCTGCTGGGCAATGCCGCAATCACCGGCGGTCTGTCGGCGCCCCACGACCGCTATCAGAGCCGCATCATGTGGCTGCCGCCGCTGGTTGCGGGGCTGATGACGTTTGCGGTCATGGCAAAAGGGGAAGCGACGCGGAACGTGCTGATTGAGGGCGTTCCTGGGGGGAGATTGCTTGCCCGGATCAAGTCCGGGCACCGCTTTGCTCCTAACAAGAAAGAGTTGCGATTGCCAGGACCGGAAAATGGCAGAAATCCTAGCTCTTTCGTCCAGGGCCGGTCGGCCGACGGCCGGTATGGAACTCGCAATGACAGGGGGCGCGTGAAGCGTGCGCACGCGAACAATGTGTTCTGGTCGGGTTTCGAGGCAGCAACTTCGGCGACGCTGTCCTTCGCGTCCGCGTTCGTTGTCGCGCGGCTGGTTGGTCCGTCAGAGGTCGGCATCGGCGCGGCGGTCGTCGCCGTGCATGTCCTGCTGTGGGTCGCTGTCAACGCATTGTTCGCCGATCCGCTGGTGCAGCGCGCGGCCGTCGATGAGACGACATTCTCCAGCGCGCTCTGGGCCTCTGTCGCGATTGGCGGCGCGGCTGCGATGCTGCAACTGGCCCTGGCGCAGCCAATCGCCTGGTGGCTTGGAGACGGCCGGCTGGTACGCATGTCCGTGCTGCTGGCGTTGCCGCTGCCATTGGTCGGCGCAGGAGGGCCGATCCAGGGCCTGCTGACCAGGAATCGCGCCTACAAGGCGTTGGCCGGACGCACGCTGATCGGCCAGGGCCTGGGCACTGTAACCGGCATCATCGCCGCGCTTGCGGGCGCCGGAGCCTGGGCCATCGTGTTGCAGCAGATGGTCATCTCGTCGGCGGGAGCATTGGCCTTGCTGGTGCGCTGTCCCACCCGCCCTCGTTGCATCATTCGCTGGCAGGACCTGCGCGCCATGCTGGGCATCGGCCTGCCGCTGACGGCGAGCACGCTGGTGCAGCACGGGCGCTACCGCGTGTTCGCGCTGCTGATCGGCGGCACGGCGGGTTCGGCGGCCCTCGGCCAGGTGCATATGGCGTTCCGGCTGGTCGACACGGTTCGCGAGCTTGCCTTCACCGCGCAATGGCGGTTGATGCTGCCGCTGCTGTCGGAACGCCAGGACGATCTGCCGGCGCTGCACGCCCGCATGGACCGCTGTCTCGCCTGGTCGAGCCTGCTGGCATTCCCGCTGTGCGCCGCAATGGCACTTTGCATTCAGCCGGTGGTGCGGTTGCTGCTGGGTCCGGTATGGCAGCCGTCCGGCGTTGCGGCATTGCCGCTGATCGGGCTGACCGCGTGGCTGTTCCTGGCGTTTCCCGCCGGCGTCGCGGTGATCGCGCGCGGCGAGCCCCGCTACACGTTGATAGCCAATATCGTCGGTCTGGCCGCCATGGTCGCCGGCGTGATGCTGCTGCGGCCATCGTCGCCGATTGGCGCTGTGCTCGTCTGGCTGGGCGCGCAGCTTTTTGTCAGTCCGTATGTGCTGCTGGCCAATGCGCGGGTGCTGGGGTGCGGTCCGCTGCGGCCGATTTGGCAAGGCTTGCCGATGCTCGGCGCCATGCTGCTGGCGACCAGCGGGGCGTTCCTGCTGTCGCACGCGATCGGGGGGGCTGTGTCGCCGGTGGCGTTGATCGCGCTGAGGTTGCTGATTGCCACGGTAATTGGCGTTCCGGTCGCGGTCTTGCTGGCTAAGGGAACGGGTGTTGCGCGATCGCTGCGAGATCGAACAACCCACCGCTGGTGGAACAGGTTGATGTCGCCTTCGCTCCGCCGCAGCACCGCCGCGGTGAACGCCGCTGCCGACGTCATGCCGAACACGTCTGGACCGGCGCTGCCTCGCAGTGGCAAACTGGGCCGACCGGTTCACGATCCGTGAGGCCCGAATGCCGAATTACGACTACGACTGCGGACGCTGCGGCCCGTTCAGCGAGAGCCACCCGATGGCGGAGTTCGCGCTGCCGCAGCCCTGCCCTGCCTGCGGCGACCCTGCGCCACGCGCCCTGACGCTGCCCGCGATCGGTGGCGGCAGTGCCGAACCAGCCGCGGCCTCGCCATTCCGCGCACACCCCGGCGGCTGCGCCTGCTGCGCCGCGCCGCGCCGATTCTCCGCCGAGGCGGTCTAGCGACGCCACGCGCGCCGGCTCAGCCCAAACAGGCTGATCGCGGACCATATTACCTCGATCACCACGGACGGGGCGTTCCAGTTGGTCCAAAGCGACGTCAGGATCAGCAGCGAGCCGAGCAGGTTTGCCGCCGGGAAACGCCAATCCTCCGAGCTGAGCCAGCCCTGCTGGTTGGTGAAATAGGCCGTCACGATAATAGCGACCCCGACGAAGCCGGCATCCGTATATCCGTCCACGCATCGACCTCCTGATCCTCTGCACGATGGCATGAAGTGCCGGGCAGCGCCGCAGTTTGAAAATGCATGTATGATCCAACCGTGGTTGACAATGCATAAGGAGCTCTAAAGAACTCCATTTGTTCCCGGACGGGCACCAAGGCGGCCAAGCTGACGATGTCTGTTCACTGGGGCAAAAAGCGGCCGTCGCAACTGTGCCAGCAGCCGGTGTGTACTTCTCTCTATATAACTTGATGGAGGTTTATATGCCCGCTTACTACATTGGTGAGCACATAGTCTCCGATTTCATGTTGTTTGACGCTTATCTTGCGAAAGTGGTGCCGATGATCGAGCGCTTCGGCGGCCGCTATCTTACAAAGGCGGGCTCACACGAAATTTTGGAAGGGGGTTGGAAGCCCAATCGGGTGGTAATAATCGAATTTCCCGACATCGCATCGATCAAAAATTGGTACCGGGCACCGGAGTACCGGCCACTCATCGCGTTGCGCCGAAGCGCTGCTACTGATGTCATGATTATGCTGGAAGGAATATAAATTCGTAACGTAGGCCGGTGATTAAGTACGGAGCGTAATTCCTGCAGCACCTCATTTTGAAACATGAATTCGAGTACGCTGTTGGTACGAACCGGACCAGTCGGGCCGGTGAAGCGATGTCCGTTGATTGGGATAGACCGGAAGTGACTGGGCTACGGTCAAAATGACGCGAATGGCCTGGAGCACTTTCACCTTGTCCGGAAACACCCAGCGTGGCGTAGATAGTTCCGACATTCGGTGTAGGATACGGGTCAGAAGACTTAAACTGCGGTCGCCGCCTGAGTTAGCCTCGCCGCGTTGCTCGGCGGATGGATACGAACCGAAGGGGGTGGGGCGACAGGAAAGGGAGATTGCCAGATGCGCACACTTACCGCTTACGGGATCGGCGTCGTTATCGTTCTGGCCGCACTCAACGGCATAGCGTGGCAAGCAGGAATGCCCCGGCTGTACAGCCTGAATGTGTTTTCCGCCGGGTTCGGACTTGGGGTGCTGGGGACATACATCGCGGCTTTGCTGTACGGATACCGCCGGATCGCCTGATTTCAATCTGAGTCACCACCGATTGCCGGTCCGCCGAGAATTGCTGTGACGCAATCAGCGGCGCATCCTGATCGGACGATCATCGTACGAAAGGACCGGCCATGCCTGAGACCGACTGGCGCGCTCGCGCGGGTGCCACATTCCGCTGCGAGAAGCAGCCGGCGACCGGCAGGCGCGGCATGGTGGTCACCAACCATCCGCTCGCCTCGGCCGCCGGCGCGGAGATGCTGGCCGCCGGCGGCAACGCCATCGACGCCGCGATCGCGGCATTCTTCACGCTGACCGTGGTGGAGCCGATGATGGTCGGCATCCTGGGCGGCGGCATGGCGCATATCCGGCTGGCTGATGGGCGGCATGTCGTGATCGACAACCAGAGCACCGCGCCGCTCGCCACCGGTCCCACCACCTACACGCCCGATCCAAACGCCGCGCCCGGCACCATGGATGCGATCGGGCGGAAGAATGCACTTGGCCCGAGTGCGGTCGCGGTGCCCGGCAACCTGAAGGGCTGGTGTGAGGCATTGTCGCGGTTCGGCAGCTTTGCGCTGTCCGATGTGATGGAGCCGGCGATCCGCCACGCCTCGCGCGGGTTCCGGGTCACGCCGTATCTGCGTGAATGCGTTGCCGACTGCGCCGCCGACATGGCGCGCGATGCACCGATTGCGCGACTGTATCTGCCGGGCGGCGCGCCGATCGAGGCCGGCACGCGCCTGGTCACCGGCGATTATGCCGAGACGCTGCGCAACATCGCGCGCGAGGGTCCGGAGTTGCTGTACAGCGGCGCGCTCGGTCAGCTCTATGCCGACCACATGGCAACGGCCGGCGGCTATATCACGCGCGACGACCTGACCGGCTATCGCACGATCGAGCGCGAGGCGCTGCGCGGCACGTATCGCGGCTTCGACATCGTCGGACCGCCGCCGCCGTCGTCGGGTGCGCTGCACATCATCCAGATGCTGAACATTCTCGAAGGCTACGATATCGGCGCGCTGGGTTTCGCGTCGGCGGACACGCTGCATCTGCTGGCCGAGGTGCTGAAGATCGCCTTCGCCGATCGCGCCGCGGCGACCGCCGATCCGGCGTTCGTGCAGGTGCCGGTGGCGAAGCTGCTGTCGAAAGCCTACGCCGCGGAGCGCCGGGCACACATCGAACTGGCGCGCGCGCAGGCGTGGAGCGCCGAGGTCGCGCCTGGCGAAGGCGCACACACCACGCACCTCACCGTGGCCGATGGTTACGGCAACATCGTCGCCAGCACGCAGACCATCAACTCGCTGTTCGGTGCGCGCTATATCGTGCCGGGCACCGGCATGATCCCGAACAACTATATGTTCGTATTCACGCCGCATCCTGGGCGCGCCAGTTCGATCGCGCCGGGCAAGCGCGTCACGTCGTCGATGTCTCCGGTCATCGTGCTGCGTGATGGTGCGCCGCGCTACGCATTGGGGCTGCCTGGCGGGCTGCGGATCTTCCACTCGGTGATGCAGGCGCTGTCGAACCTGATCGACCACGACATGAGCGTGCAGGAGGCTGTGGAGGCGCCACGGCTGTGGACACAGGGGTTCGGCGTGGAAGTGGAGAATGCGGTTCCATCGGATGTGCTGACCGCGCTGCGCGATCGCGGCCACGATGTCGCGGCGGTCGGCAATGTCGGCGGCGGCATGAGCGCGATCGAATTCGATGCTGATGGCACGATGACGGGGGCGGCTTGCTGGCGCGCTGATGGTACGCCGATCGGGTTGGGTGGGGGTTATGCGCGTGAGGGGGTGCGATTCCGGCCGGACCAGGCGCGGACTTGATGGGGCGGCAGGAAGGCATGTTCTTTTTTGCAAAAAAAAAGCGTTACTGCCTAGGTAGCCGAACGGGTCAACCCACGCGCAGATCGGCGATCAAATGGCCGGGTTCGCTGGTCAGAGCCATGAGCATGTCCCAACCTCTGCTTCCTTGCGGTTGAGAGGAGCGAGCGTATCACGGCGAACTCGTTGGCGCCTTGCTCGGAACGGAATCCGCCGGAGATCTTCTGGCGCAATTTCATCATCCGCCCGTCGCGCTCGGCGAGGTTGTTGGTAAAGGGCACCAACGGATCGATGAGAAAGCGGAGCACGTCCCGCTTACGGGTGCTGAGGCGCAGCAGGAGGTTGTGGCCAACCCGCCGGGGCCGGCGGCCACGACGCCTGGCCTTGACCTCGGCAGGGATCAGTGTGGGCTGTGCCTCATGGAACACAAAGCCTTGCGCGAGGATCAGGTCGTAACGACGCTCGATCAGCCCAATCAGACCCGGCTTCAGTGCGACGCCCCGCTCGCGCGCGAGGTTCGTTGCGTGGCAGGCGCGTCGTAACAGGCGTTGCATCTTGTGCGCCCAGTCTTCCTTCTCGATCTCGACCAGCGCCTTCAGTTCGCGCAGATGATGCGCGTTGCACAACGCGTGCAGCACGCCTTTCAGGGTGTAGTACCGGCTTCCAGTGGTCGTGCACGACAATGCCCGTGACATGTGCCAGCAGGCTGCCACGCCGCGGCGAGACACGGTAGAAAGTGAGCCAGATGGTCGAGGCGATGTGCAGCCACTGCGTCTTGCCGCCAATCCGGAAGCCGGTTTCGTCCATGTGCTTGACAGGTGCCGCCGCGACGTGGTCGCGCACGGCATCGGCAAAGCCCTGGAATCGCCCCGCACAATCCTGGCTGATCCGGGCGATGGTCGCGGTGACCAGATGCACACCGAAGAGATGTGCCATGAGTTCGGCCAGACGCTTCTCGGGCAGCAACTGGTAGTGCAGCAGATAGAGCACAAATGCGCCGATCCGCTTGCCATATTGCGCCGGCGCGGCAACGCCCTCGGGAAATGCCGCCCGCGTCTGCGTGCCGCAGGCCGCGCAACGGCAGCAATAGGCGCGGTGCTCGGTAACGAGCAGCGGCCTCGGTTCCGGCAGATCGAACACCTGCCGGGAAACATGGCCGCTCGCCATCGCCGTGGTCAAAGGCTCACCGCACGCAGCGCAGGCTTCTGGATAATGCTCGATCGTGGCATCGGGCTTTTCAACCCGGCAAAGCGTCGTGCCAGGATGCCCCTTCTGGCCGCCGGTCTTCTTGCCTGACGGTTCGCGCAGGCTGCTGACCCGCGGCGGCTTTTTCAGCCCGTCGCTCGACGGTGGCTTGCCGCTGTTGCTGCTGTTCAGCCCAAGACGGCGCTCCAATTCCGTCAGCCGCTTCGTCAGGGCCGAATTCTCAGCGCGAAGCACGGTTATCTCCGCCTGCAATGCGGCAATGACTGCATCGCCGCCAGCCGCAGGCGTGGCGTAATCTCGGCCGGACGGGTCGGCGGGCGGTGCCATCGACACGTTGACTCGTACTCACCCGTGACCTGTCAACAGCTCCCTTCGCGAGGATGACCTGGGCTGTTACGGGAAAAGCGTAGAATGTTACTGGCCAACTCTTCTTGCCTGCTGCGTTGAATCCCACCGTCCGCTAAATCCCATCAAATCATAGCCGGAACGATAACCGCCTCGGTGTTGTGTTCCGCTGCTGCGGTCGCGGCACGTCCGGCCTTGGTGAGGTAGTAGCGGTAGGAACCGGTGACGCGTTTGATGACCCCGAGATCGAGCAGCCGGCGCAGTTGTCGCGACAGGCGGGTTGGCGAGAGCATGCCGAGGTCCGCCATCAGGTCGGACCGGCGAATGCCTGCGATGTTAACCCTGGGGCTCTGTAAGGCGTGCAACAGGGCGTTGTCGACAGGAGCGAAGAAGTTGAGCCCCTGCACCGTCTTGCCGTCGACCTCGCGTGGCTTGGACAGGCGCCCCAGCGCGCGGATCCCGGCGGAGAAGTCGTCCAGCGCGGACAGGTGGGCGATATAGCGCCGGTTGCAGCCAAGCAGGATCTCACGCAGGTCGATCAGGCTGTAGATTGATTTCTTGACCGGCGCGAGTTCCCGGGTCGCGGGGCCTGTGCGGTGTTCCACCTTTCGGTGGTGCCTGAAGAACGAAACATCGTTGGTGGTGGTCTCGATACGCAGCACGATGCCGTCCCCCGGGTCAAGTGCCCGGGGGCATGGCTTGACATTGTCATACATCTTGTTCGAGCACTTGCCGCTGTCTGGCCGGATGAAGGTGTTGTGGGTCTGCTTGTCGTGCCAGGGCTTGTAGGCATCGCAGGCTTCCATCGCCGAGATGATGTGCACCAAGGCGGTCGCCACGCTGGCGGAGCACGCGCGCGACAACATCTTCCTTGCGGACATGCGGCTTCGCAATGTGCTCGATGGTAATTCCCGCCTCAGCGGCCAGCGATGCCGCACGGTCACGCACGCGGTCACGCAGCGTCTTGGCGAATTCGGGGTAGTCGAAAATGCGGATGCCCTTGGCATTCAGATATCCGGTCATCCAGGCGGCATAGAAAACCATCGGCAGCGTCCCGGTGATCACCAATCGGTCGTAGCACGACAGCATTCCGGCGATCCGCTCGTCGTAGCGTTCCGTCAGCAACTGGCTCATGCTGCCCCCCGGCGACAATGGCGCCGGGCAGGCTCCATCAGACTTGTTGGTTCCTGCTCCGCCGGCTTAGGAGGGATGCAGACATGACCTTCGATTTCAGCGACAGGCGCGCCGTGGTGTGCGGCGGCAGTCGCGGCATCGGCCGCGCCGTCGCGCTTGGCCTGGCCGAGGCCGGTGCCGCCGTGTCGATTTGCGCGCGCGGCGCCGATGCGTTGGAGCAGACGCGCGGCGAAATCGCGAAACACGGTCACGCAACGCACGTCAGTGTTTGCGATGTTGCCGATGGCGCGGCGATCCGAGGCTACATTGCCGACGCGGCACAGGCACTCGGTGGCATCGATGTGCTGGTCAACAATGCATCCGCTTTCGGCTCGTCCGACGACGAAGCCGGCTGGTCCACCAGCATGGCGGTGGACATGATGGCGATCGTGCACGCCACGCAGGCCGCGCTGCCGTTCCTCAACGCGGCGAAGGGCAGCGTGGTGAACACCTCGTCGATCGCCGCGCTGCGCCCTGCGGCACGCCAGCCGCCGTACGGCGCCATCAAGGCCGCGGTGATCCAGTACACCGCGACGCAGGCCGCGATGTACGCCAAGGACGGTGTCCGCGTGAATGGAGTGGCACCCGGGTCGATCGAGTTCCCTGGTGGCGTCTGGGAGAAACGCAAGTCGGACAACCCGAACCTCTATAATGCGGTGTTCCGCTCCATCCCATTCGGCCGGCTCGGACGTCCGGAGGAGGTGGCCAACGTGGTGCTGTTCCTCGCCTCGCCGCTGGCGTCGTGGATCACCGGACAGACCATCGTCGTGGACGGCGGGCAGTTGCTATAACGCCACCGCCGTCATTGCGAGGAGCGCAGCGACGAAGCAATCTCCGCCCACTGATCACCTGATTCCGGGATTGCCGCGACACCTCAGCTCAATTGCCCCCGCCCCTCACCCATCGACGATCACCTGCCGGGCCAGTGCGTTGTCAACGCAGGTCTCGAAGGCAATCGGGCGATTGAGCGCACCACCGGACCGCATGGCGCCTTGCAATCGGTCGAAGCCTTCGCGTTGCAGCTCCGGATCTGTCGCGAACAGGTGCAACGCACGATAGCGATCAATCGCCGCGGCGAAGATGTCCTGGGCCACCTCGGGGAAGAATTCGCCCAGCGCACGTGCGATGTCGCTACCCGGCGTGGCATCTATCCAGCGCAGCGTGCGCGTCATGGCGCGCGTCATTGCCAGCAATTCCTCTCGTCGCGTGTCGAGCAGCGGGCGTCGCGTGATCAGTGCCGTATAAGCGGTCAGGCCACGATCCGCCGCGGCATACCAGACATGGCCGGCGCCGGATGCGATCAGTTCCTCGGCGTACGGCTGAAATAGCTGCGCCGCGCCGAGTGTGCCGGCCCGCAACGCCGCGGCATTCTGCGCCATGCTCGGGCCGCTGACCCGGTGCAGCGTCGCGGGATCGACGCCGGCGCGACGCAGATCATCCTGCAGGCAGAGCCACGGCGTTGGCACCTCGGCCACCGAGCGCGAAACGGACACCCGCCAGATCGGCAACGCGGAAATCCGGCCGCGGCTCACGGCCGATGATGAAGAACGGATCGCGCGCGATGACGTCGCAGAAGCAAACGCTGTCGGCCGTCGGCATCCTGCGCATGGGTCAGCAGCACGCGAAGCGGTCCACCCCACATCACATCGGACATCACCGGCGCGCAGGGCGGCCGCGGTACGCGCCGGTTCGGGCGAAGACAGCAGCGTCACGTCGACACCTTCCGCGTGATACGCGTCGATGGCGTGTGCGGCATAGAACGGCGCATAGAACAGCGCTCGAAAATTCTCCGAAAGCCGGATCGCCATCGGCCGTCTCCTGGACATTGCCCGCACGCATGCT
Organism: uncultured Alphaproteobacteria bacterium; assembly: GCA_963696645.1. GTDB lineage: Bacteria > Pseudomonadota > Alphaproteobacteria > Acetobacterales > Acetobacteraceae > JAMXLO01. The sequence goes on along the minus strand of CAVOKY010000005.1, from coordinate 2,498,075 downwards.
ACGACCACCCTGCCCCGGCAACAAAGGAGGCGTGCATGCGCATCGTTCTGATTGGCGTGTCGCACTGGCACACGCCGTTCTATCTCGATCCGCTGCTGACCATGCCAGGCATGTCGGTAGTCGGCGTCAGCGATCCGGATCTCGCTCGCGCGCAGGAGACGGCGGCCAAGGCGCACTGCCCCGCATTCAGCCGACTATCGCGAGATGTGCGCGCGACTGAAGCCGGACTTTGCCTTCGCACTCGGCCGGCATTGCGACATGGCAGAGGAGGCGCGCTTCCTGATCGCCGAACGCATTCCGTTCGCAATGGAAAAGCCGTGCGCCATCACCGCGGCGGATGCGCACGACATCGCCGCCCGCGCCACACAAGCCGGTGTATTCGCTGCGGTGCCGTTCGTGATTCGCTACAGCCCGCTGATCGACACGATCCGCGAAGTCGCCGCGGGCGAGGCCGTGCAATACGTCGTGTTCAAATTCGTCGGCGGCATGGTGGACCGCTACCACGAACAGCGGGTCGAGTGGATGCTGCATCGCGCCACCGCCGGCGGCGGGCCGCTGCTGAACCTCGGCGTGCACTTCCTCGATCTGTGCCGCGTGCTGCTGCCCGATGCGCAGCTGCACGTCGTCGGCGCGGCGATGTCGAACCACTTCTCGCAGCCTCGACATCGAGGACCACGCGATGGTGCTGATGCGCGGCGGCGGCGCGACCTGCTTGGTGGAGACCGGCTATCTTTATCCGGCGCCGAATTCGGTGTTCGACCTGCACTACTCGATCCGCACCGAAGGCCACTACTTCGCCGCGCGCGACAACCAGACGCTGGAGATCCTCGACAACGACCGCCAGCGCGAGGTGCGGTCGATGCCGCTGACCAACTCGTTCTTCTATCCCGACCTTCGTGCAAGATACGCTGCGCCGCGTCGCGCGCGGCGAGCAGCCGATCGCCGACCTGACCGACATGGCGGCAGCGATGGACCTGGTCGAAGCCGCCTATGCCGCCGTCCCCTGTCATTGCGAGGAGCGCAGCGACGAAGCAATCTCCACCCAGTGGTGCGCGCACAACTCGGCCGAGATTGCTTCGTCGCTGCGCTCCTCGCAATGACAGGGGACCCGTGCCCCACCGCCACCGCGCAGTTGCGGCTACCACGGTCCGCCCCCATGTTACCGCCAACAGCAAGGAGTGCGGGCGATGGAGGACAGGATTGCGGATGGCGCAATATGCGGCCCTGACGGCTGTGACGACACCGCCACAGTGACCAATCTGAGCACCGATGCGCCGGTGGGCCTGCGCATCGACATCGTGTCCGATGCGATCTGCCCGTGGTGCTATATCGGCAAGCGCCAGCTTGAACGCGCGCTGGCAACGCTGGCGCAGGAGGGGCTGCACTTCTCGGTCCACTGGAACCCGTTCCAGCTCAACCCCGACATGCCGAAGGAAGGCCGCGACCGCGCCGCCTATCGCGCGATGAAGTTCGGCAGCGCCGAACGGGCGCGCGAACTGGACGAACGCGTGGCGGACGCCGCCGCGAATGTCGGACTGCAGCTTCCGCCAGGACCTGATGCTGCGCACGCCGAACACGATCGACGCGCACCGGCTGATCTGGCTCGCCGGCCGCGAGGGCGTGCAGGACGCGGCGATGGAAGCGATGTTCGCCGCCTACTTCATCCAGGGCCGCGACATCGGCGACGCCGATGTGCTGGCCGATTGCGCCGCCGAAGCCGGCATGGACCGCGCGGCCGTGGCCGACTTCCTGGCCGGCGACGTCGCGGCGCAGGAGATGCTGGCGGCCGATCGCGCGGCGCGCGAGGCGGGGTGAACGGCGTGCCGTCGTTCTTCCTCGACGGCTACGGCCTGTTTTCCGGCGCAATGCCAGCCGAAACCATGGCCGACGCGCTGCGCAAGGGTCAGCCAGATCCTGCGCCAGCGGGCCGCAGTAACCGCCGCGCTTCACGCCGGCGCTGCCGTCGGCTATAGTCGCGCCACAGTCAGGCGGGAGCGAACCATGTCCAACCAGACGAAGCATCCGGAAACGCTGGCGCTGCACGCCGGCTGGCGGCGCGACCCCGCGACCAATGCCGTCGCGGTGCCGATCTACCAGACCACGTCCTATCAGTTCGACAGCGCCGAACACGCGGCGAACCTGTTCGGCCTGAAGGAGCTGGGCAACATCTACACCCGCATCATGAACCCGACGCAGGATGTGTTCGAGAAGCGCATGGCGGCGCTGGAAGGCGGCGCTGGCGGCGCTCGCGGCTGGCATCCGGCCAGGCGGCATCGGCGTTCTCCGTGCAGAACCTCGCGCGCGTCGGCGACAACATCGTCAGTTCCACCGACCTGTACGGCGGCACCTGGAACCTGTTCGCCAACACGCTGAAGGACCAGGGGATCGAGACGCGCTTTGTCGATCCGACCGACCCCGAGGCGTTCGCCCGCGCCACCGACGACCGCACGCGCGCCTACTATGCCGAGACGCTGCCGAACCCGAAGCTGATCGCATTTCCCGATCGCCGAGGTCGCGGCGATCGGCCGCAAGCTTCGGCATTCCGCTGATCATGGACAACACCGCGGCGCCGACGCTGGTGCGGCCGTTCGACCATGGCGCGGCGGTGGTGATGTACTCGACGACCAAATACATCGGCGGCCACGGCAATTCGATCGGCGGCGTGGTGATCGATGGCGGCAATTTCCCGTGGGATCAGCACAAGGAACGCCAGCCGCTGCTGAACACGCCGGACCCCAGCTATCACGGCGCGGTTTGGGCGGAGGCCGCCAAGCCGCTTGGTCCGATCGCCTACATCCTGCGCATGCGCGTGGTGCTGCTGCGCGACCTCGGCGCGGCGATGAGCCCGTTCAACGCGTTCCTGTTCATCCAGGGCCTGGAGAGCATGCCGCTGCGCATGCGCGAGCACAGCAAGAACACGCTGGCGGTGGCGCAGTATCTGTCGGGCCGCAAGGAGGTGACGCGGGTGATCCATCCGGCGTTCCACAAGGGCGTCGGCGCGGAGCGCACCGCGAAATACCTGCCGCATGGTCACGGCGGCCTGCTGGGGTTCGAGCTGGCCGGCGGCATTGAGGCAGGCCGCGCGTTCATCAATGCGCTGCAGATGTTCTATCACGTGGCGAACATCGGTGACTCACGCAGCCTGGCGATCCATCCTGCGAGCACGACGCACTCGCAGCTATCGCCAGCCGAGCAACTCGCGACCGGCGTGACGCCGGGCTACATCCGCCTGTCGGTGGGCATCGAGCACATCGACGACATCATCGGCGATCTGTCGCAGGCACTGGATGCAGCAGGCGGCGGAGTAAGGGCGGCGGCGGAGTGAAGGCGGTGACGTAACCCTCGGCATCACGGCACCGTACACCTGTCATTGCGAGGAGCGCAGCGACGAAGCAATCTCGCCCCAATTGGGGCACGAGATTGCTTCGTCGCTGCGCTCCTCGCAATGACAGCAAATCTCCGCCAACAGTTGCACCACAACTTGATCTGCTGCTGCCTCCACTTCAGACGACATCACCGTCCCGGCTCTGAACTCCGTCCCCTCGATCGCATAGACGATGCAATGCTGCGGCAGCACATCGAGCGCGCGCGCCAGGCCAATCGCATCCGCCAGACCAAACCCATGTGACGACACAGCTCCAGCCGGCAAGGCCACATCGGTCCCGGAACAATCAATACGATGAATTGTCCCCACCGGCGCCCCGCAAGCGGCTGCATCGATCAGCCACACATTTTCCGCCGCCTGCAACTCCGCCAATAGCGCCGTTGCCTCGCCGTCCTGCTCGACAACATGCACATCCACTGGCACGCGCGACCGCAGCGCGCGCGCCACCAACCGGCCTACCGCATCGTCGCCTCGATCAGGATTGCCGATGCCGAGTACCAGGCACTCAGCCACGCACCACCTCCAGCTTCAGGAAATGCGTCGCGCATGAGATGCACGGATCGTGGTTGCGCACCGCCTGTTCGCAGCGCACGCGCAGCGCTTCGTCCGGCATGTCCAGCCAGTCGGCGGCAAAGTGCTTCAGGTCATCCTCGATACTCGGCTGGTTCTGCGAGGTCGGCGGCACGATCTTCGCGTCCACGATGGTGCCATCCCCATCCAGCCGGTAGCGGTGATACAGCATGCCGCGCGGCGCCTCGGTGCAGGCGTAGCCGATGCCGGCACGCGGCGTCATCTCGAGATGCGGCTGCTCCGGCGGCCGAAACGCATCGATGATGCGCAGTGCCTCGTCGCAGGCGTACACCACCTCGACAGCGCGCACCACGATGCTGCGAAACGGATTGTTGCAGGTTGGCCCGAGCCTCGCTTCCTTCGCCGCCTCACGCGCCAGCGGCGACAGCAGAGCGGAATTCAGGCTGTAGCGCGCATTCGGGCCTGTCAGGTAAGGGCGTCCCTGCAAATGCGAGTGCAGCGCGTTGGAGCGCTTCACATGCGACTCCTCGAAGTATGCATCGTACTCGCGCGCCGTGATGTCGAGGCCCTTGTTCGACACCACATGGCCGGCGTTGAACGGATACTCGCCCGCGCCGCCAAGCGACACGAATTCGTAGTCGCGCTCGCAATCGGGGAAATCGAAGCCGGCAACGAAGCGCACCGTCGCCAGCGCCATGTCACGCGCGCGCTTCAGCTTTTCCGCCAGGGGACGCAGTTCACGGCGTGACGGTGTCGCGATAGAATCCGCCCACACGGACATTCACCGGATGAATGGCGCGTCCGCCGAGCAGTTCCAGGATCTCGTTGCCGACCTTCTTCAGCTCCAGTCCCTGGCGCACGACATCGCCATGGTCCTTCGCCATCTCGACCGCACCCTGGTAGCCGAGAAAATCCGGGGCATGCAGCATGTAGATGTGCAGCACATGGCTCTCGATCCATTCGCCGCAATACAGCAAACGGCGCAATTCGCGGACCGGCTCGCTGACGGTGACGCCGAACGCGTCCTCCATCGCATGCACCGCACTCATCTGGTAGGCGACCGGGCAGATGCCGCAGATCCGCGCGGTGATATCGGGTGCCTCGGTGTAAGCACGGCCGCGCAGGAACGCCTCGAAGAAGCGCGGCGGTTCGAAGATGCGCAGTTCCACGTTGCGCACCGTGCGGTCCTCGAAGGTGATGCGCACGCCGCCTTCGCCCTCCACACGGGCGAGGTAGTCGACATCGATCGTCTTACGAGTCATGCCGGGCGCTTTCCTCGCGGAACGGCAACTCGCCGACGTTGAAGGTGCTGTAGACACGTTGCAGGTCACGTTCGCTCATGCCGCAGGCAGCGAGCTTCCGGCTGAGCGACACGGTGTTCGGCGTCTCCATCGGACCGAAGCATCCGTAGCAACCGCGGTTGTACGCCGGGCAGATCGCGCCGCAGCCGGCGTGCGTGACCGGGCCAAGACAGGGGATGCCGCGCACCAGCACGCAGGCGGTACCGCGCAGCTTGCACTCGACGCAAACGCTGTGGGCCGGGATGTTCGGCTTGCGCGCGTTGAGGAACGCAGTGAGCACTTCCAGCAGTTGATGCTTGTTGATCGGGCAGCCGTGCAATTCATAGTCGACGTTGACGTGCGCCTTGATCGGCGTGGAGGTGGCCAACGTGTTGATGAACTCCGGCCGCGCGTAAACCGCCTGGGTGAACTCGCGCACGTCCTTGAAGTTGCGCAGTGCCTGGATGCCGCCGGCGGTGGCGCAGGCGCCGATGGTGATCAGCGTGCGCGATTGCCGGCGCACGGTGTGCAGCCGTTCGGCATCGTGCGCCGTGGTGACGGAGCCTTCCACCAGCGACACGTCGTACGGTCCGCGCACGACGCCGCGGGTCGCCTCGGGGAAGTAGGCGATGTCGATCGCGCCGGCGACCGCCAACAGTTCGTCCTCGCAGTCGAGCAGCGTTAGCTGACAGCCATCGCATGAGGCGAATTTCCAGACGGCGAGCTTTGGTTTGCGGGTGGGCGTCATGGCGTGCTGCCACCTGTCATGGCGGGAGAGCTCATCAAATCTCCTTCAGCGCAAGCATCCTGCGCACCTGGTCGTAGCGCATCACCGCGCCATCCTTGCAGATGAAACTACCGGCGAACTGGCAATGCCCGCAAAGCCCGACGGCGCATTTCATGTTGCGTTCCAGCGACAGGTGGATCGCATCTTCCGGCAGCCCAACATCGTGCAGCGCGCTGGCCGAAAACCGCATCATCACTTCCGGCCCGCATACCAGCGCCATGGCACCCGCCGCGTCCACGCCAAGGCGCGGGATCAGCTTGGTAACCACGCCGACATGCCCGCGCCAGTCAGGCCCAGCGTGATCCACCGTTACCTCGATCTCTAGGTCGAGCTGCTTGCGCCAGTTCGCCAACTGCCGGCGGAACAGGATATCCTCCGGCCGACGTGTGCCGTACAGCAACACCAGTTTGCCGAACCGCTGCCGTTCCGCGCGCAACTGGTACAGCGCCGGCCGCAGCGGCGCGAGACCAAGTCCGCCAGCCACCACAACCACGTCGCGACCATAGCCATCAGAAACCGGCCACGCCGTGCCATACGGACCGCGCATTCCGAGCGTGTCGCCAACCGCCACCCGGGTGAACGCCTCGCTCACTTTGCCAACCGCGCGGATCGTCTGCACCAGGCGCGATGTATCGGATGCATCGCCGCTGATGCTCAACGGTATTTCGCCGACACCGAACACGTAGAGCATGGTGAACTGCCCCGGCGCATAGCGCGGCAGCGGTGCCGCGTCCGCGGAGACCAGCTCGAGCGTCCAGGTGTCCGGCAGATCGCGCGTGCGCCGCACCACGCGGACCACGCGCGGCAGCATCGCATCCGGCACAATCACCGGACCGATTTCAGCGATCCGGTCCATACACGTCCAACATCTGCAACCGCATTGCCTGCAACCGCTGCACCAGTACCGGCAGGAACCGCTTCATCAACGCATACCCGAGGTCGTGGTCGGCCTCGCACTTGTCGCGCAGACACTTCGCATCGAGCGCGATCGCGCGTGTCAGTTCGATCGCCCGCGCGTCGTAGCCCCAGCGATACGGCGGCAGCAGCCAGGTCAGCCCTGCGATCTCCCCCTCGCCCAACGTCTCGAGCTGCATGGCGCCGCGACCGGGCGCTGCCATCTCCAGTGCAACACGGCCGTGCCGGATCAGATAGATCCAGTCGGCGTCATCATCGGCGTGAAACAAATACTGGTCGGGATCGAACCGCACATTCTTCGCACAGCCCGCCGCCAGCGCAATGAATTCGTGGCCAAGTCCCTCGAACAGCCTGTGTTCTGCGACGATCCGCTCAAGCCCTTCCATCGTTGCCTCCTTCGCTTCGGATGGCGCGCACTTCCTCGGTAATGTCGATGCCCACCGGGCACCACGTGATGCAGCGCCCACAGCCGACGCACCCTGAGGTGCCGAACTGATCGACCCAGTTCGCCAGCTTGTGCGTCATCCATTGCCGATAGCGCGACTTGCCCGAACTGCGCACCGATCCACCATGGATGTAGGAAAAATCCATGGTGAAACAGGAATCCCAGCGTCGCTTGCGCTCGGCCGCACCGGCAAGGTCGTTCTCATCTTCCACGGCGGTGCAGAAGCAGGTCGGGCAGACCATGGTGCAATTGCCGCAGGTCAGGCAGCGCTCCGCAACATCGTCCCAGCGCGGATGTTGCAGATTGGTGAGCAGCAGCTCGCGCACGTCGTCGGAGCGCATGTGCCGCCCCATGTTGCCTTCCGCGTTCGCCACGGCATTCGCCGCCATCGCCATGTGCGGCGCGTCCGCCGGTCGATGTGGAAGTGTTGCCAGCAGCGCGGCGCCGCGTTCACTGCCGACCTCCACCAGGAATTCATGCTCGTCCGCGATCAATTCGGTCAGCGCGAGATCGAAACCCTCCGCTGCTTTCGGGCCGGTGTTCATCGACACGCAGAAGCACGTGCCGCCCGCCTGACCGCAATTCACCGCAACGATGAAGGCGCCTTCGCGCCGCGCCTGATAATGCGGATCGACATACGGCCCTTGCAGGAACACGCGGTCCTGAATTGCGATCGCGTGCAGCTCGCACGAACGCACCGCAAGGAATGCGTAGCGTTCTGCCGGCTCTGCGGTCGGCGTGACAGTCAGTCCATTGGCACCACGCTCCGCCCGCCAAAGCCGCAACAGCGGCGGATGCAGGAATCGCTTCCAGGCATGCGGGCCGACATTGTAGCCGAACAGCGCTGCATCCTCGCGCCGTTTGACGCGGTAGTGACCGCCATCCTGCTCGTCGGTCCAGCCTGCGGGCAGGTCCGCGGTAGACTCGATATCGTCATAGACGATCGCGGCATCACGCAGCGTTGGGCCGACCACCCGGAAACCGTCGGCGCGCAGGCCGGCGATCAGGCTGTCGAGACCATCGCGCGTAATCACAGCCTGTGGGTGTTCCTGCATGCGTCCTGGCCCTCATCGGCTGTCGCACAAGACCATGAAAGAATTGCACAGGCCTTGATCTAGCTCAATGCGCGTTTTGCGCAGTCGGGTGATTTTGCGCGGGCAAAGTCAACTGAGACTGGTAAGGAAATCGTTAACGCTTGTGCCGGACAAGGCGTCCACGTCGAGAATGTGGGCGAGCAGAGCGTTGCGCCGCCCTTCCGGCCAGAAGGTGCGGGTCAGCGAATGAAATTTGTCGGACAGCCTCGGCAAAGCCTCGGTACGCCGGACCGGGTCGCCTGCCGGATGGTGGATCTCGATCAATGGCGAGACTTGCCCATCCGCCAACTTGATGCGGATGGTGGACGCGCAACTTCCGCGGACAAGATCATGGTGCGCGGCGCTGTAGTCGGTATTCTCCGTAACACGGATCACGTCGCGCACTCGGTCGATCGCGGGATCGGTGGCGGCGGCGTCGGAGTAGTACTCGCTGGTCAGGCTGCCTTTCTGCAATGCGACCGCCACCATGTATTGCAGGCAACGGTCACGCGCCGCCGCGTTGGGCAGCGGACCTTCATGGCAGATGCGATTGATTGCCTCGTCGTGCGTCTGGACCTCAACGGCCGCGATCGGCGCAGCCTGCGTGCGCAGCCATTCGTGCAGGCGCAGGGCATATTCCACCACAGTGGAGCCGTTCCGCTGGCACGGAAACAGCTTGAAGATCACGCGGTCCATGAAGAAGTGGCCGAGCGGCCGGTCAGGCTCCACCGGCTCACCCTTCAGGTAGACAGCGCTGAAGCCGCGGCCGGCCGCGGAGAGCGGCTGCGGATAGCCCATCTCATCACGCATCGCGAGCCACGCAAGGAACACGCCGCGGCTTGTCGCGTTCGCGCTCTCCCATCCCTTGCGCGTGCCGGCGTTCGGTGGATGGCGATGTGCGGTGGGAGACGGGCCATCCAGCCAGGCATTGCTGAGGGCGTTGCGGATCTGCTGCCGGTTCGTACCCCACAACCGACCGGACCAGTCGGGTACCCGGCACGAAACTGCCGCGTTGTGTCGCCGCTCGCAACGACCGAACTGACCGTATGCGTGTAAACCGGAGCACCCGACAAATGAGCCACAGTACGGCCACTCTCGCCCCACCGAAGCCGCAGATCGGTCCTATATTCCACTGGTGGCGTGTCGCAATACCGGTGATCGTGACGCTCGCACTCATGGCACTGCCGCCACCGCCCGGATTGGCGCAGCACGCCTGGTACTATTTCGCCATCTTCGCCGGCGTCATCGCCGCACTGGTCACGGAACCATTGCCCAATCCGGCCGTCGGCATGGTTGGACTGTCGCTGATGGCGTTGGTGTCGCGCTGGGTGCTCTACAGCCCCGCCGACCAGGCAAAGCCGGGCTTCAACGTGGTGAGCCAGACCGTCAACTGGGCGCTGTCGGGTTTCGCCAGCACCACGGTCTGGCTGGTGGCCGGAGCGTTCATGTTCGCGCTCGGCTACCAGAAGACCGGCCTCGGACGACGCATCGCGCTGCTGCTGGTGCGCGCTCTCGGCAAGAGCACGCTGCTGGTCGGCTATGCCACCACGCTCGCCGATACCGTGCTGGCACCATTCACGCCATCCAACACAGCACGCAGTGCCGGCATCATCTTCCCGATCGTCGCCAATCTGCCGGCGCTGTACAACTCCAAGCCGAATGATGCATCCTCACGCCGGTTCGGCGGCTACATCATGTGGACGACGTTCGCCGCCGGCTGCATCACCAGTTCGTTGTTCATGACCGCCTGCGCGCCGAACTTCCTGGCGGTCGAGTTCATCCGTCAGATCGTGCATGTGAACATCAGCTACGCGCAGTGGATGAGGGCGTCACTGCCCTTCGCGCTGCCGCTGCTGCTGGCCCTGCCGCTGCTGGCCTATGTGCTGTATCCGCCGGAGATCAAGAGCAGCACCGAGGTGTCCACCTGGGCGGGCAACGAACTCGGCAAGATGGGCCGCATTTCGCACCATGAAGTGATCCTCGCGGTGCTGGTAACCGGTGCCATCCTGCTCTGGGTGCTGGCGGGCAGCTTCATCGATCCCGCTCTGGCAGCATTCGTGGTGATCGCGCTGATGCTGATCGCCGGCGTGCTGACCTGGGACGACATGGCGAAGAACCATGCCGCCTGGACCACGCTGGTACTGCTGGCAACACTGGTGACGCTGGCCGACGGGCTGTCGCGCTGCGGATTCGTCAAGTGGTTCGCCGACTTTGTCGCCGCGCACGTCGGCGGCTACTCGCCGACACTGATCCTGGTGCTGCTGGTCGCGGTGTATTTCCTCTCGCACTACATGTTCGCGAGCCTCACCGCGCACACCACGGCGATGATGCCGATGATGCTGGCGGCAGGGATGGGAATTCCCGGACTGCCGGCAGAGACGCTGGCGGTGGCATTGGCGATGACCACCGGCATCATGGGCGTGATCACGCCATATGCCACCGGGCCGGGGCTGGCGTACTACAACAGCGGCTTCATCCCGCCCGCCGACTTCTGGCGATTGGGAACGATCTTCGGCCTGATCTTCCTGGGAGCGCTGCTGGCAATCGGCGTACCGCTGCTGGCGGTCGGTTGAGGACGATGCAGGTTGTTCGGTTGGGTGAATTTGTGGCTGGCCATGAGCTTCGTTGGACGACGAAGAGCACATGGCATTCACGCGCAACTTCGGTGAACTCGAATGCCCCGCGAACCGCGTGCTTGAGCGGCATTACGGCATGGCCAGCACCAGGTACGAGGGGCGACGTCCATCGCCACCGGAGATTTCGGTGATCGCGAATATCATTGAGAACAGCAAACCGATCGGCGGGTTGGGCGCCGGCGAGGCGGTCTGGCGTACCGTCAGTTCGTACCTCGACATTCCGCCGGCCGGCAGCGAATTGCCGGGTTGACTCCGGTGCACTTTATCATGCGCAGCAGCGACGCGGCGACTGCCGCGCAGCTCCAGCCCACATCCAGCAGCACAATCGCACGGATCATGCCAAACAGCAGAATCACTCTTCGTCCGCCTGCCACTTTGCGGAACCAAGACCGCCCGACTCCTTCTCGGTTGAAGATGGTCAGTGACGCAGGCTCCCGGATGGTGAATTGGCGGCTACGTCTGCGTGGCCCAAAGAGCATTGACGATGGATCCGTTGTTCCCCTGTGCCGTATCGTTGGCGACGGCACCGGTATCAGCGTTCAGGAGAAACTCGGCCACTAGCCCGTCGCGCGGGGTTATGTCCGTTGCGTAGAGAGATGAGACCTCCGTTGCAGTAAGGGTTCGGTTCCACAGCCGGACGCGCGAAAGGCCACCCTCAAGAAAACTGCCAAGGTCCTTGGTCCCTAGCCGGAGCGCAGCGGATCCAGCCTGCGGGTTGACGACGACCTGCGTCCCGTTCTGCTCCTGAATTTCGCAATCGCCTTGCGCGGGCCCGCGATAGGTGCTGCAGCGGATGTATACCCCGCTCACGCCAGAATCCGAAAATCCTCGTGCGAGATGATGCGGAAGTTGTCGGTGACCTCATCGCAGTAGAGGCGCCAGTTCCTGGGCACCTCCTCTCGCAGGAACGTCAGGATCGCGCCGCTGAAGTCTCGGAAGGTTTCATGACACGTGTTGTGGGTGATGTGCTTGTGCATCAAGCCCCAGAGTTGTTCGATCGGGTCGAGGTGCGGGCAGTAGGCCGGGATGAAGTGGAGTTTGATCCGGCAGCCCGGCCGCGCCAGCCAGGCCTGCACCAACTTCGCATGATGATATCTGGCGTTGTCCAGGAATACGTGGATCACCCGCTTGCGCGGGTACATCGCCAGCAGCGCGATCATCAGCCTGATCGTGCTGGCTGCATCAACCGTCTCCACCTCCAGCATCTGGGTGTGGCCGGTCTCCAGGTTGATCGCGCCATGAATGTTCAGGCGTTGCCGCCCGCTGGTCTGCGCCACCGCGATCGGCGTGTCCTTCGGCGCCCAGCACCCTACCGGCCGTACCGCATGCGTCGGATGCACCGCGTCGGCGAACAACACTGCTTCATCGGCGTCGAGGCCATTCAGCAACTCCTCATACGCCTTGATGAATGCAGCCTGTTTCTCTGGATCGAGCTTGCGCGACACCGTTTTTGGTTTGCGATGTTCCATGCCAAGGCGGTGCAACAGCGCGATCAGGCCAGACCGGCCCTGGTATTCGATGCCGCACTCCTTCTCGATCCAGGCGCCCACCTCGCGCGTGGTCCGCGGCAGCGTATCGCTGATCCAGGCCTCCAGCTTGTCCCGCTGCTCTTCGTTCAGGCGGCAGGCGCCGCCCTCATAGCCGAAGCTCGCCAGGCCCTCGATCCCGTCTTCCTGGTACAGCCGATACCAGCTGCGGATCGTGTCGTCGTCCAGCAACAGGACCTTCGCGATGGCTTCGCAGCTCATGCCGTCGTCCAGCAGCACCAGCGCATTGGCGCGCCGGGCCAAACGATGGGCGGCAGACCCGTCCCGAGCCAACTCGGTCAGGTCCTTGCGCGATTCGCTGTCCAGGAAGCCACGTCGGATCATGCGGACGGTAGAATCGCGTTCCGGCCGTTTGGCAAGGGGTATTTTCGCCTTCCCGGGGAGTCGCGGTATAGTGACCATCCAAGTAGAAATATGTGCACGTGCTGTCCGCCATACCCACGACATGCATCCAATGCCCCTGCCCGACTTCGACCTGGACGTAACTGCCGACGCCTAACCCGCCCTGCGGGTTGAAGACGTAGAAGCTGATCCGGTTTGTTCGGGGCGGATTCTCCAAGGGTGTCCTGTGGTTATACATACGGAACGTCCACTCCTGGTTCCCCTCGGAGCCTGACTTGTCGCCCTTTCCAAGCCAGTGGATGTAATCGGAGTTTGGTTCAACATTGGGAAAGTTCAGTGTATACGGTCTTATCCAGGCGGCCACGGTCAACGCTCCGGCTGTCGCAAGACTATAGTCAGCGATGCTTGGAATTTCTACGTAGGCGTCTACCCCGTTAAACTGGAGATAGATGTCCCCCGGATTGCGGCGCGGCGTTCTGCGACATGTAGCCCTCTCCACCAGCCAGCGTACGTCACATAATCCAGCTTCCTGGCCAATGCTGGTCTAATTTGGGCAATAACATACTTGACACAGTGGATCCCACGCGGAGGCCAACAGCCTCTCACACGTAGCAGAACGGCATCGCCTGACGCCATGCCAAACATGCGCTGCAAAGTTGATCGTTTGTCCCAGCCATCACACGTAACGCAATGTGGTGAACATACCGGCGTCGAGATGATACAGAAGATGACAATGCAACGCCCACCATCCGGGATTGTTCGCATCAAACGCCACGACGACGCTGCTCCCCGGAGTGACCAGCACAGTATCGCGCATGGCGCCGGGGAAGCGCTTGCCGTCAATTTCGACCACCTGGAATTCGTGCCCGTGCAGATGCATCGGATGCGGCATCGGCGTCTGGTTTCGGAACACCAGTTCGACGCGTTCGCCGTTAGCAACCGGCAATGGTGGCACATCCTTGGTCCAGGCAATGCCGTTGATTGACCAGACATAACCTGCCATCTGTCCGGTCAGGTTGACCTGGTGAACACGATCGGCCTTGCGAGGTGCCAGAGGCTCGGTGGCGCGCAGGCTTCGCTCAAGATCGAGATTGAGAGGAGGCGAGGCCACCGCCCCGACATCGGGCACGCGTGTTACCTTGGCACGGCCGCCGGACTTGAGAATCACGCCGGTCTGGCTGCGCTCCCCCTCCAGAATTGCCAGGATAGGGTGCGCAGCCGGCTCGTGTGGCAGCGTGACGCGGATATCGAGACGCTGCGCCACGGCGATCGGAAAGCTGCTTCCGGTGACCGGCCGGACGCTGAATCCGTCCACCGCGATCAAATCGCCACTCAGTGCACCGAGGTCGAGGTGATAGGCGCTCATGGACGAGCTGTTGATGACACGCAGCAGAACGTTCTCGCCTGGTTCGACAGAGATCACCTCTGGGTCAGACAGTGTGCGGTCGTTGCTCAGGAAGGCGTCGTATTTCACATCATTCAGATCGGGCCTCGCCGCGGTTCCCGGCATCGATCCCACCTTGGTCATCTTGGCAGCGACCGGTTCCTTCGTCGCCATCGCCATTCCGGCCATGCCGCCGCCTTTGCGCAGACCCGCGAAGATTTCCTCGGCTGGCATGAAGCTGAAATCCGCCAACATCACGACGATTTCTCGCTGGTCTGCACGATCGCGCGCGTCGTGGATGATAAGCGGCGCCGCGAGGAGAGCTTGCTCCTGTAGTCCCTGATGCGAATGCATCCAGAACGTGCCACCGAAGCGGAGCGGGAAGTCGTAGTCGGCGCTGCCACCGGGGATTATCGGCGGCGCGGATATGCCAGGGACGCCGTCCTGCTGCCAGGGCGGTGTCAAGCCGTGCCAGTGGATCAGGGTGGGCACGTCGAGTTGGTTCTCCAGATGCACACGAAAACGTCGTCCTACTGCGGTGACGAGTCCCGGCGTGCCATCCGGCTGGCGCACTGAAAGGATCGAGGCTGGCTTGCCATTCACCTCAATGCTGCGCCGCTGCACTCGAAGCACGGTGATGGCATCAGTGCTGCCGCTGGATGCGATCTGGGCATGCGGCTGTCCGATCGGCATCGCGATAACGGCGAGGGTGCCCAACAGAACGTTCCTGCGAAACAACATGGCATTTCCTCCAGATCTGTCAGTAATCGGATTGATCGATCAGCCGAGGAGGTCCAGGGAATACTGGATCGATAGGTGAACCAGTTCGCCGATGATGACCACGACGAGCAATCCTACGATCCAGCGTCTCGCCAGATCGGATATGGCCAAGCGTGCACCCAGAGACCCACCGACAATACTGCCCAGGGCCATTGCACCGCCAATACCCCAATCGATGCTCTGGTTCGAAGCGAAGATCAGCATCGCAACCGCGGTTGTGGGTACCAGCAGGACATTCTTGATCGCATTCGCTTCGACCAGGGGTAGACCTGACGCCAGCACCAGCACGAGCAGCATATAGGTGGCACAATCTAGGACGATGAAGCCGGTCCAAATGCCCACGAGGAACAGCAGAAGCATTGGTCCCCACCCGAACCGGGCGTCTCCAATGGCGGCCGAACTGACGACGTCTTTCAGCTTTGTGAGAATGAGGACGAGAGCGGCGACTACCGCACCGGTGATGAACAACCGAAGGTCATGGCTGGGGATGACTTCGGTCAGCAAGGCGCCAATGGCCGCGCCCAGTGTCACCGGAATTGCGGCCAACAGAGCCCGCCGCCACGGGATGGCCCCGTTTCGGGCGAGGCCAGCAGTTGCCGCGATCGCACCGACAAGAACCGGAACCCGATTGGTCGCATTGGCGTCGACGGCATGCAGACCGACCCATAGAAGAATGGGCAAGGAGACAGCCGAACCCGAGGAGGCAACCGTGTTGAGGAAGCCGCAAAACAGCCCGGCAACGACAACGACCGCCGTAATCTCTGGATTGAAGCTCATGAGGCTCCTTCGCGCACAGGTGCGGCCGCTGGTCAGGCGCGTGGCGCCGCGCCGCTTTTATCGTAGCAGCCCGCCGGTGTCATGAAAGATGGTGGTTGGACAGCCACGCGAGGCCGCAGCATTATTTTCCAAAGGGCCTCACCAGGAGCGCTAGCCATGACTCAGCGGTTTGTCGACTCTCGACCATATCCCTGGCCATGGAACGGCGATCTCCGCGCCGAGAACACCGCCCTGGTTGTCATCGACATGCAGACCGATTTCTGCGGTGTCGGCGGCTACGTCGATAAGATGGGCTATGACCTGTCACTCACCCGCGCACCTATCGAGCCGCTCAAGCGGACGCTCTCTGCTGCGCGCCTGACAGGCTTTCATGTGTTCCACACCCGTGAGGGCCATCGACCGGATCTCTCCGACCTGCCCGCCAACAAGCGCTGGCGTTCACAGCGCATCGGTGCCGGCATTGGCGATCCAGGTCCCTGCGGGAGAATACTGGTACGCGGTGAACCGGGCTGGGAGATCATTGCCGAGCTGGCGCCGTCGCCTGGCGAGCCGATCATCGACAAACCGGGCAAAGGGTCCTTCTGCGCAACCGATTTTGAGCTCATGCTTCGGACCCGCGATATCGCCAATCTCGTGCTGACAGGCATTACGACGGACGTCTGTGTTCACACCACGATGCGCGAGGCCAATGACCGCGGCTTCGAATGCCTGCTGTTGGAGGATTGCACGGGCGCTACCGATCGCTCCAACCATGAGGCCGCACTGAAGATGATTGAGATGCAGGGGGGCGTGTTCGGCGCTATTGCCACTTCGGCGTCGTTCATCGCGGCGATCGCATGATGGCCGGTGGTTGACCGATCCGCCATCGTCCATTTGGGTCGAAGACATCATGCCTGCATATCCGTTTTGGGCCGTAATCCCTGCCGCGCAAGGTAACCGATGAGATTCGCACGGCCGCCTGTTTGAAAGGACCCAACCGATGCCCGACGACGCCGCACCAGGCACGACCGATCTGCACTTCCTAACAATCGCCGAGGCTGCCAGCCTGATCGAACGGCGAAAGCTCTCGCCGGTGGCGCTGACCCGCGCCTTTCTCGACCGCATCGCTGCGATCGATCCGCAGCTCAACGCCTACCTGCTCGTCACGGCAGAGCAGGCGCTGGATCAGGCCCGCGTGGCGGAAGCCGAGATCATGGCCGGCAATTACCGCGGCCCGATGCATGGCATTCCGTTCGCGTTGAAGGACATTTACTGCACGACAGGCATCCGCACGACGAGCCACTCGCGCACGCGCGCCGACTATGTCCCTGACTTCGACGCCACTACCGTCGCGAAGCTGCATCAGGCAGGCGCGGTGCTGCTCGGGAAGCTGGCCACGCATGAGTTCGCCCATGGCGGGCCGTCCTTCGACCTTCCCTGGCCGCCGGCACGCAATCCGTGGAACCGGGAGCACTTCACGGGTGGATCCTCCAGCGGCTCGGGCGCCGGCGTTGCGGCGGGGCTGGCGATGGGGGCGCTTGGTTCCGACACGGGCGGCTCGATCCGCAATCCGGCCGCGCTGTGCGGACTGGCCGGGTTGAAGCCAACCTATGGCCTGGTCAGCCGGTTTGGCGTCTATACGAATTCGTTCAGCTACGATCACGCCGGCCCGATGACCTGGTCGGTCGAAGATTGCGCCATCATGCTGCGTGCGATAGCCGGCCATGATCCCAAGGATCCGGCAAGCGCCGAACGGCCGGTGCCCGATTATCGCGCTGCGCTGACCGGCGGCATCAAGGGTCTGCATATCGGCGTGCTGCGCCATCTGTTCGAGGATGATGCGCCGATACCTCCGGCCGCAAAGACAGCACTGGAAGCCGCCTTCGACGTGCTGCGCGGCCTCGGCGCCACGCTCGAGGACACGCGCATTCGTCCGGTACAGGTCTATCACGATGTCAAGATTACCGGTGCGGAGAGCGAACTTTACGCCGTGCACGAGCCGGTGCTGCGCACGCGGCTCAGCGATTTCGGCGAGGATTTCCTTGGCCGAACGCTGGGCGCACTGCTGATATCGGGAGCGGATTATGTGCAGGCGTCACGCTGGCGGCGCGTGCTGGTCGCCGAGATGGCTCCGCTCTACACAAAATACGATGTGCTGATAACCGCGGGACCCGGACCGGCGCCGCGCCTTGATAGTTGGCGCACGATCAATTTCTGGCAGCGAGCATCGCTGACAACGCCATTCAATGTGCTGGGCAGTCCGGCACTGGCACAATGCATCGGCTTCACCGACGACGGTTTGCCATTGTCGATGCAGATCGTCGGGCGCCCGTTCGATGATGCCACGGTGCTGCGCGTCGCGCACGCCTACGAAGGTGCGACGCCATGGCGGGCCAGCAGGCCCACACTGGACCCGAACACCACCGCCGCCAACACACTACCCCCGGTTCCCGAACCCGTACAGTCGGAGATCAACGCGGCGCGGCGCGACGAGATCGCCGCCATCTGCTGCCGGGCCGGACTGACGCTGAACGAACGGCACTTCCAGCAACTCTGTGCAACAGCGCCCTACGTTGAGGCGATGGTCGGGCGTCTGCGGCGCGACCCTGAATTTTACGAGGAGCCCGCCAGCACCATTTCGTTCAGCTAGCGAAGCCTGGTCATACCGCTCCGCCGCGCTATTCACCCACCAGCGGGATCACTTCGGCAGCGAAGTGCTGGAGGCGCGCGATACTCTCGGCGACGGACTCGCCGCGGAAGTCGAGGATCAATTCGTGCACGCCGATAGCTGCAAAGGAACGAATGTCACCGGCGATGTCCTCCGCATTGCCAGAGAAACTTCGGCGGGTGCCGTCGCGATCGGGGATGGCGGTGTCATACAGCGGGGCCTTGTAGGAGATAGTGAGCGCCGAGAAATCCCGCCCCTCGGCTTCGGTCAGACGCTTCAACGTATCCAGGTGCGCCCGCATTTCCTGCGGCGGCAGCGGTGAGGCGGCGATGGCACCTACGGGATGCCAGCCATCGCCGTGCCGCGCCGTGCGGCGTAAGGCCGCGCGCGAATGACCGCCGACCCAGATGGGCGGATGCGGCTTTTGCAATGGGAAGGGTTCAGCGCGGATATTGGCATAACGGTAGTATTCGCCAGTAAAGCTGACGGGCGACCTGGTCCAGAGCTGCTTGAATATGGCAATCCACTCGTCAGTCACGGCGCCGCGCTTGTCGAAGTCGGGACTGCCCAGCGCCTCGAATTCCTCTTTCAACCAGCCGACGCCCACGCCCAGCGTGACACGCCCGCCTGACAGCACATCAAGCGATGCGACGATTTTCGCGGTCAGTACCGGGTTGCGGTAGGGCAGCACCAGCACTGACGTAACCAGTCGCAGCCGTTCCGTCGCACCTGCCACCACGCCGAGGATGGAAAAGGTCTCCAGCGCGTCCCCGCCACCGGGATGTCTGTGGTCAAGCGTGTAGGGATAGATCGACTCGCTTTCGACCGGAAAGACGATGTGGTCCGCGATCATCGCGGAGTGGAGGCCAAGCCGCTCGCCTTCGCGTGCCAAGGCGAGCACGCCGTCTCGCGTGGCGGTGGGACCGCGGGTAGGAAGGTAGAAACCATAGCGCACGATCTGGGTTCCCTTCAGGTCGAGGACGATCCTGGTCGGCGATCCGGCACTTTGGCAATGCTCACGGCGTTAACCGCTGTGTATTCAGGCGGTGATGTGCCGTGGGAAAGCCCGGTCTGTAATAGTTCGGCCAAAAGGGTGGAAGCGGAGTCCAACGATATGAACCGTCTCGATAGCAAGGTTACTCTGATCTCCGGTGCACGTCCGTCTACTCCCCGATACATCGATCTTGAAGGCAAGGACGTCATGCTCGCCAGTCCAGCGATTTCAGAAATCCGGGCTGGCTACAACGCCTGCGCGGGAGGGACAACCATGCAGGGCTGCTGGTTGGCCGCCAGTCGGGCGCAAGCTGCATTTGCTGCTAGGGCAGTCAGATTACCAAGGCGCGCCTGATACAAAACCCTGCCGCCGAAGGGCGACGTTGGCAAAAGCTCGATTTGAGCGATGGTGAGCAGATCCGCCAGGGCATCGTGAACGCCGGTAGCGGCTGCACGCGCCGACACCGGGTCGCTGAACGCGCCGACCTGAATCGCCCAGACACCGCCGCTTGCCGGTGCTGAAGCTGCTGCTCGCGGCGTAGCTGCCGCAGGCGCGCTGGTCGAGGCAACAGGCACCGCGGGCTGATAGAGTGAGGACCGCGACACAGTGCCTGTGGGAACGTCCAGGGAGGCCGCTGCACTTGGACCCGCGCAAATCAAGGACGGGTCGTAGGCGGCGTCGGGATCGCACCCAGCGACACTCGTTGCAGGGCTGGCGTGGCAGCAGCCAATGTGGGGGTGAGCACGCACGGCCGATCAGGATCGTAAGCAGCGTCCTGGTCACACGCTTCGCCTGCGCGGGACGCCACTGCAACAGGCCGGGTGACCTGGCCGACAGAGGCCGTCGGGTCCTGAGTCACGGTGCTACCCTGCCCATATGCGGCAAGTGGTCCGGTCAACGGTACACTGCTGCCCAGACGCGGCGCTATCGAGGCGACGTAGTTGACGGTTTCATCAGGCAGCGAATCGCTGCCACCGAGGTAGTTGTCCAAACGCTGGGGGCCTGCATTGTACGCTGCAAGAAAGCCAGGTGCGCCGTAGCGATCGTACATCTCGCGAATATATGCGGCGCCCGCCGTGATATTGTCATGTGGTTCGAAGGGATCGCTGCCCAGGCCATAACGATGGCGCAAATCGTCGAATGTGTCAGGCATGATCTGCATCAGTCCCATTGCGCCCACAAACGATACGGCTTGCTCCTGACCATCGGACTCCTGGCGCATCACCTCGCGGATCCACTGCTCAGGCACGCCGAATCGTGCCGACGCCTCGAGGATATAGGGGCCCCAGGGATCTTCTGGTGTCCCTGGCGGCGGATAATATCGGGTTGGCCCCGCGTAGGTGCGGCCATGCTGCTGGGCAACCGGCCGATAGTTGCTCGTGCAAGCTGCAAGGACGCAGAGCAGAGCCAATGTTGAGGCAACACGCAACCGGATGCGAGGACTGGCGGAGAATATGAGACGCACTCGTGTCGGCATCCAGGGCTCCGACGGTGTAGGACGTCATCATGCCAGGAGCCAACGGCGTCGGACAGATCTTTCCGTCGTCAGTAACCTTTTGGTTGCGCGAAGTGGCCGGTCAGCAACAGCAGAAGAACGCTTGCGGCCCAGGCCGATTACAGACCAGGTCGACCGAGACAACGACCAAGGAGGGCCGAACTTGTTGCCCGGTATCCAATTCGCACTTCTCGCTGGCACGGCCGCATCTGCTGCAGAATTGACGATGCGAACGCGTCGGCTTGGCTTCAGATTGCAATAGGGCCTGTCTCAACAAACGAACGCACTTAGCCGCAATTTCTCAAACCAGGCCAGCATCCGTGAAAGATGCTATCAGCGATTGCCCTCCGGACATTCGCCAACGGCGCCGCCCTTGGAACCTTTGACTTTCGCCTGGTGAGGCTGGGGATGGCCGAGCCTGGCGATCACCAGGCTCCCTCGTCCCCCGCCCCACCGGATGCAAACGATTTGATTGCAAAGGCGGTGCCTTTGCTGGAGGTCCAGGAGGCAAAGCCTCCTGGCGGGTTTCAGGGCAGAGCCCTGAACTTCTATCGGCCACGCGATTGCGCTGAACAGACATCTGTGCGCGATTGACCTCCGGGCATGCGCACTCGAATCAAATGCCGACGTTGCCCGATCTGCGCCGCGCCGCCAACAGCTTATTGGATTCGAAGAACCGCCGCACCGCCGCGGCGTGAACCGCGCGCGAGCCGGCATCGAAGTCGCCTGTCGGCCGCGGTTCCGGATCGAAATGCCCGTACTTGTCGCTACCGCGCACCAGTGCGGCCGTCACCCGGACGTCGTTGACCAGGCGGCAATGCGGCGGGATGTAGCTGACGCCGATGCCGATGCGGCGCCGGTTCGTGTGATTCGGCTCGGAGGAATGCACGATGTGGGTATGGTGCAGCGAGATCTGCCCGGCTTTCAGCGGCATCATCACGGGACGCGCGTAATCCAGCCTGTGCTCGATGGTCTGGCCGCGCGACAGCAGGTTGCCGGGCGTGAACGTATCTTTGTGCGGCTGCTGTCCGATCGCATGACTCCCGGGAATGATCCTGATGCAGCCCATCTCAGGCGTTGAGTTGGTCAGCGCGATCCAGGCGGTGATCTGCTCAGCCGGTTCTAGCCCGAAATAAGTCCCGTCCTGATGCCACGAGACGTGTGACGGCTCGTTCGGCTCCTTGAGCCAGGAGGTCAGGTGATAGATCAGGATGTCCGGACCGATCACGCTTTCCACCGCGTCGAGCACCTTCGTGTGGCGGACCAGTTCGTCCATCCAGGTGAACAGCAGATGCGACTTGGAGCGCACGAGGTCGGGGAGCTTGCCGAACGTATCGCCCTGCGCGTGCTCGAATGCCTCGAGCCGGGAACGATAATGCCGGACCTCCTCCGGCGTCAGGCAATCCACCGGAAACAGAAAGCCGTCACGCTGGTACTGGGCGACCTGTTCTGGTGACAGACTGGCAGGCATGGGCTGCGCTCCTTGGTGTCGCCGACTTGGCGTGACCAGATCATAGTCGGGTCGGCGGAAAGTTCCGCAACCTTCCTATCGACTCCCATGAACCAGGTCCGCGCAGATCCACGTGCGCGGACATCCCGCTGACCTGTGCTTCGCTCGTTCACCCAGGGTCACTGTTGCGGGTGGCGTATTCTTTTTGCCGCCGCCAATTCCGCCGCCTTCCGTCGTGATGCAGCCCGTCTTGGGGACCGGCGAAACCGCCCCACGACTGTCAAACCCACAAGCACCAACGGGAACAGCGTCACCGTTGCCGGTTCCGGCGCCGGAAATATCATGGCGGGGACTTCTGTGCTGCACGGGGCACAAGTCGCCGGGAGAAGCGCAAGGACGCAGGGCGTGGTTACCTGGAAATTGCCCTCTGACGCGCCATCGAAGACACCGGTACCGATGACATTGGCCGTCGTGCCGTCCTGATAAGTCGCCACACCGGACCATGAGTAAGGGAGGGTGTATGACTCTGCCGTACCGTTATCTGGACGTTGTAGGTCTCGAATGGGGGGACGACCGGCCGCGAACCCGCGATAAAGGTGACGGCAGTTGAAGCGGAGTCTGCCTTGCCGTGCGTAATGGTTGTCGTGTTGGTGATCGAGAAGCCGAGCGAATCCTTGACGATACCAGGAACGCCAAAAGTCACGTTTCCGGTAATACCCTCACTGACGGCATCGGCGACGCTGAAGGTCGTGGTCGCAGTCTGGGTGTAGCTGATGTTCTCTCCGGCAACGGCGTGGCGGTCGGATTGACGTAGTCGGCGTTGAACCACCCGACTCCGGTTTCCGACAAAACATTGGCTTTGCTGAAGTCATACGTGATGTTTTGCAGGTTTATCCCGGTAACCGCGCCATGACTGTTGTTGACCGTGGTGAAAATAGATCCGAGGCTGGTCGCCGGAGTTGATCCCGTATAGGTGGTGAAGCTGCCGTTATCGCCGACCTAGGCGAAGTACGGTTTTGATATAGCCTGTTGGCTATTTGTGGCCTCACGACTCCCCTCATTTGTCAGACCGGCCCGAAAACGTCTGCGAATAGCGGCTGCTCCTGCAGCATGCGGGAGAAGCGCTGCATCAGCGGACGCAGCCTGGCTTCTGGCATCATCGGGATCAGGTCGTAGAGCATGCAGCCCTGGCGGAACAACGAATGGACGCGGCGTTTGGCGGTGTTGGTCTTGAGCATCCGGTCATAGCCCAGTGCCTCGCCGGCGGCACCGAGGAGCGTCAGCAGCACCACGGCGAAAGCGTTGATCAGCCACAACCGATCGCGCCGCTCGGGAGTTTTGACATGCATCGCGCCCATCCCCATGCCGAAGCGCAGATCCTTGGTATCGCGTAGCGCGCACTCGATGCCCCAGCGACGACCGTAGTATCCGGTCAGATGCTTGGCCGTGGCATCGGCACTGCTGGCCGCCAGGCACCAGGCCTGCTTCATGTCGGGGTCCTGAACGCAGACCACGGTCCCCACTGCATAGCGGTCGGCGGTGACCGCGGCGCCACGCAGCACACGGGCGCGTCCGCCGGGTCGCACCCAGGCGGCAGCGGTGCGGGTTTCGCCGGTGGTGGTGGTCACAGCGATGTTGCCGCGGAAGCGGATGACGTAGTCGAAGCACAGCTCTTCGGTCAGCATCCGGTAGAGTTTCTGGTCGCCGAAGCCGCGGTCGGCGATCACGCACACCGCGATGTCGGCCGGCAGCAATTCGGCCAACCGCACCAGTACCCGATGCTCGTAGAGGCTGCGGTTGTCCTTGAGTGTGCACGTGTCGACCGTGAGCCATACCAGCGGTGTGGCACGACCGTGATCGGTGATCAGCGACAACATGATTGTGGCCTGCTTGTCGGCCTCGAAGTCGGTCCAGTCCAATGCCACCACGATGGCGTTGCGTGTGCCGATGATGTAGGGCACCCAGCGGGTGAGGATGTCATCGACGTTGATATTCCGGTTGGACAGCAGGCGGTCGACCTGCTTGGTCGCATGCTTGGGGTTCAGGCCACGTGCGGCAGCGAGCCCCTGGCCGATCGTGCAGACCGCCAGGGAGGCGCCGCGCAGCACGCCGAGGGTGCCATCGCAGAGCGAGCCGACGCGCTTGGCGTGAAGATCATGGCCAAGCACGCCGCCAAGAACCTGCCTGACCTGGTCGATGGAGAACTGCTGCTGCCCGATGACCATCGTATCCCCCGACCTGCCGTTGCTGGGCGGGAGATCTGTTGCTTCACGCGACTGCAAAACTGGCCATGGCGGATTTGCAAGGATATGCCGCCGTCGCTGCTCATGCGATTCTTTCCGGAATTGTCCTTATGGCCGACCGATTCTTTCATGTCTCAAGGAAAATGAGGGGATGAGTGAGATTTGTGGCGGCAACCGGAATGACCGTGCCCTGGTCCAATCCGGTCGCTGAGGTATACACGACAAAATTGCCGTCGGTCTACATATGGGCGAAAAACCCACCAAGGTTTGCATTCGATACGGTCGTCAGGGGGTTATACCCGAGGCAGCAAGACGCCACGCTGGGATTTGAGCCGGGCACGATCCAGAATTCATAGGTGTCCCCGCTGGGGTAGACAGGCTGGAGGACGAAGTCGCCGTAATATGCGCCGCTCGGCGACGTCGTATAATCGCCATTGCACAGTTCGGTGTTGGGCGGGATGTAGCCGGGGGACGCCGTCATGTCGGCTCCATTTCGGATTTAGGCAGGCATGACGCCCGGGCGGTCCTTCGGGAATTTTGCGATCACCGCGGGATCCAGATTGAAGGTCGCTGCCACCATCTCGGGCGGCGTGTGTGCGAGCCAGTCGGCGAGCGCAACTTCCTCATAACGATCCGATCGGAAGAGCGCCAGGAACACCAGGTCCGTCGAGCCGGTGTTCTCGACGTAGTGGCCGAGGCCCTTCTTCACGTAGCCGATGTCGCCAGGATGGAAATTGGCTGTGCTGGCCGACGGCCCGGCGTTGAACACGGTCATTCGTGCCGAGCCCTTCATGTAGTACTGCCACTCGTCGGCATTCGGATGCCAGTGCATCGTCCGCAGGCCGCCAGGCTTAACCGTCACCAGACCCGCTGCGATTGTTTTGGAGATGCGGAAGTTCGAACTATCGGCGATCTGCACCTGCCCGCCCTCGGTGACGCTGGCCGGCGCCTGCTCTGATAGCGAGAACACGAACGGGAATTCCGGGGTACCGGTTTTCGATGCCACCGAGGCCTGCGCCTCGGCCAGCGGTCCCGGCACCTTGCCCTGGAAGATCCACCGGTCCTGTAATGGGATGTTCCGGAATGCCTCGGCCGGCACGCCGAAGTTCTTCGCCAATATATCGGGCGGCGTGTGCGCCAGCCAATCGGTCGCCATCAGGGTGTTGAATTCCGACGAGGCACCATTATCGAAGGCAAGCACGAACTCCGCCCCATCCGGCCCCAGCCCCTGCAGCGAGTGCGGCAGACCGGCAGGGAAATACCAGAGGTCGCCTTCCTTGACGTCCTTGACGGAAGGGCGACCTTGGGCGTCGAGCACCGTGATGCGACAGTTGCCGTAGGTCATGATCGACCACTCGGCCTGCTGGTGCCAGTGCAGTTCACGAATGCCGCCGGCGGAGAGCCGCATGTTCACGCCGGAAATCTCGCTCGAGATCGCGAAATCGGCCTGTGTCACCTGTCGCCCCCAGCCGCCATCCTGGATGCGCCTCGGCGCCAGGTTGAACGAGGCCCAGAATTGCGGCGAACTGCCGACATCGGTGGGCGGCGGATCGGTGAACGTCGGCATGGTATTGGCGAGCGTTGCGTCATGTGGTCCGGGGATGGTCAACGCGTTGGGATCGGTCACGTTGATCGAGCCTTCCGGCGGAAGGTCCGGATTGCCGAACGAGGCCGCGCGCGCCACGGTCGCGGCCAGCACGGCACCGCCTGTTGCGGTCGCGGCCAGCAGACCACGTCTCAGAAATGGTTTCATCGTTTCTCCTGCATGGCCTTTCGCGTGAACGGCCAGGCAGGCCATCGTACAGGTAGGATATCGCCGGCCGAACGTTCTGTATAGGGATCGAGACGCTGCCTACAGGGTGATCGGGTGAACAGCGGAAGCTCGGGGCTTTGCCCCCCGAACCCCACCGGGGGCTTTGCCCCATAGGCGTTAAATTAGTGCTGTAGCGGATAGCAGATGTGCGGTCTTCGTTTTCGTCGGGAGTGAGCGAGCCGGTGATGAACGTTCGGATCGGCGCGCGCCAGGGCATCGAGAGTAAGCGGGCCGATGATCGCCAGACCGAGCACCAGCAAGGCGGTGCTTTGCGCGCGCCAGAGCGAGGGGACATAGGCCGCGTCGAGCAACGCCTCAGGGGGAAGATTCCAGGAACTCCTGGCTGAGATCGTCGCACAACAGGGCAAGGATAAGGTGCGGGTAGAGCCAACTTCGCGTCGCCCGTTCGGTGCGCGTCGGCAAGCGATCGATGTGCAACAGGGACTTCAACCGCTTGAACGCCAACTCTATTTGC
This sequence comes from uncultured Alphaproteobacteria bacterium, assembly GCA_963696645.1. Lineage (GTDB taxonomy): Bacteria > Pseudomonadota > Alphaproteobacteria > Acetobacterales > Acetobacteraceae > JAMXLO01. The sequence goes on along the minus strand of CAVOKY010000005.1, from coordinate 2,471,076 downwards.
CAGCGCAGGCGGTATACCGCGAGCACCTCGTCGGGCGGATACTGCTGTGCCGGCAATGAGGTCGCCACGATCATGAATTCGGCCGCGATCAGGCTGCGCGGATCGAGCGTCTTCTGCTTGCGCGACGCCGCGGCCAGCAGCTTCTTGCGTGTCGTCTCGGTTGCCGCCGGGGTCTTGCGCTGGATGATCAGGCGCAATGGCCGGGGTGGGTCCAGCGGGCCGACCTTGGCTTGCACCATCACTTCGTGCGCCAGCGTGTCGCCGGGCAGCGTGCCGAGATGGCCGATCAGGTCGAAATCCGGCCCATCCGGCCGGCGTAGATTGAACGCGTTCCAGCCGACCCGGACGATGAAATCGGCCTGGCCGGCGCTCTGCTGGCGAAAGCGTTGCAGACTCGCGGCGCGACCGAAATTGCGGTCGCCAATGCGGATCTCGCCGGGGATCGCTGCGCCACGGTCGATCGCCTCGGCACCGTGCTTGTCGGTCAACTCGAGGTGCGAGAAACCGCCGCGCCCCAGGTCGTACACCGCATGCACCCGCCAATCGGCACTCGCGCTGCCGCGCTCGCGGATGCAACTGCCGTCGCAGCCACGCAGGATGCGTCCTGGCCAGCGCACCGCGGCACCGGGCGCCTTCGCCGCCAGTTGCCGCATCATCACCGCTTCCAGGAACTCGACCGACTTGTCCAACCGGTACTTCACGCCTGGGTCGCTGATCCGCACGCCTGCCAGCATCGTCGCCCAGGCTGCCGCCTGGCTCAGCGACAGCCCGCCCGGGCCGCGTGCCAGTGACAGGCGCAACAGAGTGGCGCCGGAGGCGATCTCGCGCTTGCGCTCGATTGCCTTGGTCCGCCGGGCGAGACTGTCGAGATCGAGGTCGGCCGGCAGCCGGCGCAGCAGTGCCTCGAACTGGTCCGCCGGGATCGATGCTGTGTTCTGCATCCGCCCCCAGAATCAGGCCGAGTCGCGCCGGGTCAAGCAGTAATTTAACGCCTATGGGGCAGCGCCCTCTGGACTCCCGCCAAGGGCGACGCCCTTGGAACCTGTCATTTTCGTCCGGTGGGGCGGGAATGGCTGAGCCTGGGCGACGCCAGGCTCAGCCATTCCCGCCCCACCGGACGAAAACGATTGGATTGCAAAGGCGACTGCCTTTGCTGGAGGTCCAGGAGGCAAAGCCTCCTGGCGGGTTTCAGGGCAGAGCCCTGGCCTTGCACCGTTTACCCGATTGCCCCTGACGGTTCCGGTCATTGGCGTTCCCGGTGCCGCACCGCCTCGGCCATGCGGCCGACGACCTCGCGCAACACCGGAGCGGGCGTCGCGAAATTCAGCCGTGCGAAGTCGGCGTAAGGCGCGCCGAAGGTCTCGCCGAAGTTCAGCCCGACCCGCGCGCGATCCAGGAAGAACTGGCCTGCCGGGGTCGGCAGCTTGAGCGCGGAACAGTCGAGCCAGGCGAGATATGTCGCCTCAGGCAGACGCAGCGTCACGCCCGGCAGTTCGGCGCCGATGGTCTGCGCCAGCCAGTCGCGGTTGGCCTTGAGCAGCGCCAGGATCTCGTCTAGCCAGGGCTGGCCGTGGTCCCACGCCGCGATCGTGGCATCGACGCCGGTCACGCCGGGCGAGCCAAGCAAACGGGCGTGAATGCGCGCGAAAAAGCGCTGCTTCAGTTCGGGTGCACCGAAATGCATCACGGCGCAGCGCAGCGCGGGAATGTTGAAGCTCTTGGTCGCCGAGGTGATGGTGATGGTGCGCTTGGCGATGTCGGGGGAAAGCGAGGCCAGCGGGACGTGGGTGTTGCCAGGATAGACGATATCGGCGTGGATCTCGTCGGACACGACGATCAGGTCGTGGCAGATGGCGAACGCTGCCACCGCTTCGAGTTCCTCTCGGTTGAAGGCGCGTCCCGTGGGGTTCTGTGGATGGCAGAAGATCAGCACGCGGGCGCGCGGATCGGGTGCGGCCTCGTAGGCGGCGAGATCGAGCACCCAGCGCGTGCCATTATCGCGCATGCGGTTGGCAATCAGGCGGCGGCCGGTCTCGTTGATCGCCGCCATGAAGGGCGGATAGGACGGCAGTTGCAGCAGCACCGCATCGCCCGGATCGCTGAACGCCATGACGGATGAAAAACTGGCCTGCACGAGGTCGCCGATGGGATGCGCGTCGGCGGGATCGGTCTGCCAGCCGAAGCGACGCTGCATGCGGCGCGCGAAAGCAGCGGCGAGCGCACCCTCGCGGGCGGCGTAGCCATATTCCTGGTTGCGGGCGAGCCGCGCCAGCGCCTCGGCGATCGCGGGTGCCACGCCGAAATCCATGTCGGCGACCCAGGCGGGCAGCACGTCGTCGGGGAACTTGTGCCACTTGTTGGTGCGGCGGGCGCGAAGGGTCGCGATGTCGAAGTCGGTGGCTCCTGTGGCCATGCGGTCTGTTCTCCTCAGCGGCGGCTCCGGATCCAGCCGATACGGCGGCCGGAGCCGATCAGATTACGGCGTCCTGCCGGATCAGTGCGTCCGGCCAGTTGGCGAACATCCCATAGCCGACCCACGCCGAACCGACCAAGTGCGCGTACCGGAACGGTGTCAACGACGTTGGTTATCCGGCATGGTTCCCGGCACGCATCCATGCTGGCTAGACTGAATGCTCCTGCTTCGCGGGCGGTGAAGACGACCGCAATTTCCGGGGCGGTGGCTGTCATTGCTACAACCTGACGGCGACGAGCAGGCAGTTACTCTATAATTTCACCAATCTCGGTAACGGTCCCGATTACAATTTGCTTTACGAGCCGCCCTTTGATGGGCCGTTGGGGACGTCGTGTCTGAGTTCAGACGGCTGTGTGCCCGGGCAGCAGGGGGAAAGCCTGCAGGTGCTTTCCGGCGCCACGCAATACGAGGTCTTGTCCGGTCTCCAGATGATCGGCACCGCAGGCGGTTCAGGCGTGCCCGAACCTGGCACCCTTGCCATACTCGCGGGCGGCTTGGTTGGACTTGGCGCAATTCGGTGCCGCAAACCGTAGAAGAGCCTCGGTATCGGTCAGCCCTCGATCAGCAGCGACAGGTCAGTCTTGAGCTACTCCCTGTCCTTGCCGCGCATCTCGGCCAGTCGCTCGTCACGTTTGAATCGGCTAGATCGAACCGGCGCAAGCACGTCAAATGCCCAGATCCTTGAACAGCGTGGTAGCTGCGGCCGCGCGCTTGCTTTTGCCTTCAGTTAGTTCCTGCATTGCCAGAGATGGCTGCGCGCGGGCCAGCGCGTGCAACCGAGAATGCTACCCGGCACCTGGCCCGCCCATCCAGAAATAGCTGCCCCAGGATGTGCCGCTCTGCATCTGCGTGACGGTGTCGTACATGGTGGGATCGCTCGACCAGCCGTTGCCGTTGTAGTCGGTGAGGCCACCGTTGCGGTCGGTCTGCACGAGCAGGTTGCTCTGGTACGCCGCGTACGTCCAACCATCTTCGGCCCAGTAACCGCTGCCCATGTCGGTCCAGGTGTTGCCGCCTTCCGAATCCGCCACTTCGCCCCAGAACGCGATGGCCGATGCATGATCGCCCAGGTTGTCAAACACGCTCTGGTTTCCCTCCCAGAGCCCGGACGGGTAATAACCTATCCAGCGGCCGTTGCAGCGGAACCACCAGTTGCCCTCATAGAACTGATACTTGATCTGCACGATGTACTGGTCACCGCCCCAGGGTACTCGTCGGGGTCGAAAGCGCACCGGGGTAGATAGAGTTGTCGTACTGTACCCACCCGTCGACATCCTGGTTGTAGCCACCGATGTTGTCGCCATCCTTCGCGTAGCCATTCGTCGTGTAATAGACGAAGAGGTGCGCGGCCCAGTCACCATACTGATCGTGATAGACCTGCCAGCCGCCTTCGGCAGTCTGCAACGTGCCGCTTTCGTTGTTCGAAAGCCCGATCTGCATCAACGAGAAATCGCCGGAGGACTGGGTGTAGGGATCCCACGCACTCAAATTGCCCTCGCCGCCGAAGCATACGACGTTCTGGCCTGTGAAGGCATAGGCGTGGCCGCCGATCTCGGGATCGACAAAGGGAAAGCCGTTAGCCAGCGGGACCAAGCGCTTACGCGCGCGCCCGTGCTTTGAGAGATAGTCGGCGAGCGAGCGATCGGTTTGCAGCCTGGTGAAATCCCGGTGCGGGATTGGCACTGTGCCAGGCGGCCCTCTCTCGGCGTCCGGGTGCTCGAGCTCGAAGCGGGTCAAAAACGTGCGCGGCTCGGTTCCGGCGACGAGGCGCGGCGCGGCCGCCGGCGGGCGCGCGATCCGGCCGCCGCGGCATTGCGATTCGATCGGCACCCAGTCGATGATCTGGCCAGTGAGCGTGCGCGTTGTCTTCACGATCTCACGCCGGCTGCGCCTGTCCTCGAAGTAGAGGATGATCTCGTCGCGCCCTGACTGGCCCGACGCGATCTGGTTGACGGGCTGCATGCGCGGCCGCCCGGACGGGTGCTTGAGATTGGGGTTGCGGATCATGACGCGTGCCTCCTGTCCGGCACGAGGGATGTGCCACGACTGGAGCATTACGCCCATCCGCAAAGCCCGCATGTGATCCGGTTCACAATAGCGCCGCGGTCGCTGTTCGAGCCCCTGCCCCTGAAGCGCAATGAAAAGGGGCGGACCCTGCGGCCCGCCCCACCCATCCGTAGCGCTCGGGCTTCGACCCAGAAGTCCATGTCGCCCATGCCGCCCATGCCGCCGCCGCCCGGTGGCATCGACGGCCCCTTCTTCTCCGGCTTCTCGGCAACCATCGCCTCGGTGGTCACCAGCAGGCCGGCGACCGAGGCCGCATCCTGCAGCGCGGTCCGCACGACCTTCGTCGGATCGATGATGCCGGCCTTCACCAGGTCCTTGAACTCGCCGGTCTGCGCGTCAAAGCCCCAGTTGTATTCGTCACGGTCGAGGATCTTGCCGGCAATCACCGCGCCATCGGAGGAATCGCCCGGGACCCGCAGTCCGTGCGCGAAATCCGGGTTGAAGTTTCCGGAAACCCGGGGTATGTTTCCGTAGGAACAAAACGTGTTCAGCAAACATGCGGTGACGCATTCTAGTCCCGCATACATTGGCATTCGAGCGGCCCAGTAGCGGCAAATGCCTTGACGAATCGGCTGGCAGATGCGGGTCATGCAGTATGCGATGGATTTGGAAATGACGACCACTCGCGCCGCCGACGTCGCGGTAGACCTCCGGGCAGCAACCAATGGGCGAAGATTTGCCTGCCTGCTCGCCGACCCTCCTTGGCAGTTCATTAACCGAACTGGGAAGGTTGCGCCCGAGCATCGGCGCCTGTCTCGTTCCGGAACGATGAACACTGAGCTCATTTGTTCGCTGCCTGTTGCCGAAATTTCAACACCAGTTTCCCACCTTTACCTCTGGGTTCCAAACGCGCTTCTGCCAGAAGGACTCAAGGTTATGAGCGCGTGGGGCTTTGAATATAAGTCGAATGTAATATGGCGCAAAATTAGGAAGGATGGTGGTAGCGATGGTCGAGGTGTTGGGTTTTACTTTCGCAATGTCACAGAAATCATCCTGTTTGGCATTCGTGGGAAGAATGCGCGAACATTGCAGCCTGGCCGCACCCAGGTGAACTATTTAGAGAGCCGCAAACGAGAGCACTCTCGCAAGCCCGATGAGATCTATCCTATCATTGAGGCATGTAGTCCTGGGCCTCGCATTGAGCTGTTCGCTCGGGGAACACGCACAGGCTGGACAGTATGGGGGAACCAGGCTGAAGGGGTGTACGAGCCGACATGGAAGACATATGCTCACAACTCGGCAACGGAACGTCGTATTGCTGCGGAATGAGCAGAAGCTAGAACGGCTCGCCAGACGGATCGGAACCATCGCGACTAAGAGCTGCTAAATTCATCCGCAGCATCGTCGTCGTTCACATCATCGACATTCAATTCGGCAAGTGCCGCCTTGCCCTCGTGGAAGGTAACAATGTTGTCCGGGAGCCCAACGAGCAGGAGAGGACAGGGATTACCGACGCCCCTGTGCACCCGATCCTCCAGCTTCCTCCAATGAGTTGTTGCTTCACCGAATTTATCGGAGACGAATTTGTCGGTGAACGCTTCCCTAAACGTCAGGCGATTCTTCTTGCGCTCCACGCGTTTTACGATCGCTGCCCGTTGCTTGGGAGTTGGACTGTAGTCCCACTGCTCAAGGTCATCGAAGCCCTCGACCTGCCTCTCATCAAGAAAGCGGCGTACTATCTTACGCATGCTCTCCTGCAGGGACTTGCCTCTGGTAACTATGATGCCGACCGAGATTGCGCCATCCGCATGGAGTCGCTTGAAGTTCTCTAGATCTCGATCGTAGAAGGGATCCTTGTTGTTCCACTCGATCTCGAGCGCAATCCGAGCGCCACTGTCGAACGTTCGAACGTGGTCAATCTCATGCGATACACTCTCCCGCGGCACGCCATTGATGCGTTTTTCTATGGTGAAAGTGAATTTCGGCCAGTTCAGATCGTAAAGCGCCTTGCGCAAGCGCTGTGTCCCCTTCGCCTCGCCTCCCCCTCCCGCGATGATTTCCTCGATAGGAATGGTGGAATCGGACAGCGCAGCTTCCAACTCAGTGACCGCAGCAGGAAAATCAACGCCGAGTATCGCCTCAGCGTGAGAGTGGAACTCGACTTGAAAGCCTCTAGCAGCCTGTCGGAGTTGATTTGCCGGAAATTAGGAAATCATCGTCGGCGCGTTGCATTTCCAGCCACTACGCCGCTTGACGCGGAGCAGGGATTCGACTTTCACGCTTGACTTCACGCGGGCCATTCCAACGCAAGGTTGGCCGCGCGCGAACACGCCGAAATGGATCACGATTGGCGCGATGCGGCTCAGTTCGCCCCTGCCAGGGCGAACATCCGTTTCACGTTCCACGCCATGGTCACGAGGTTCCATTCGCCGTGCACCTTGTCCAGTCCGCGCAGCAGGAACTGGCGGAACCCGAGCACCGACTTGATGATCCCGAACACAGGTTCGGGAGTCTGTTTACGCAGCGCGTAGAGCTTCTTGCCCTCTTTCGTCTGGAGCCGATGGCCCATTGCCTCAACCGGCGTGGGGTCTACCGGCGCCGCAGGATCGTCTGCGAAACGTTCAGCCAGCGCAGGATGATGCGCTTCACGCCCCATCGCGATCACCGGCTCGATCCCGGCGTCGGCACAGGCGTTCACGTTGCCCTCGCTGAAATACCCGTTGTCGGCAAGCAACGCGCCAACCTTGCCCAGTTCGCCGGGCAGTGCGGCCAGCTTGCCCAGCATCGGCTCAAGCTGCTGTTTGTCGTTCGGCGCCTGCACCACATCGGCGGCCACCACCAGTAGGCTGTCCGCTGCCACCGCTGCCTGGGCGTTGTAGCACTGCTCGAACCCTCCGCCGGCCACCGGCATGATCCGCAATTCCTCGTCCGTCAGATTGACCTGATCGGTCGGCAGCGGGCCCTCGATCGGCGGCTGCGGTACGCGACCGCGGGGCTTCTTGCCTGTCTGCGTCACCTTCGCCTCACGCTCCGCCATCCTGGCCTCAAATTCGGCTCGCTCGCGCGCATGGCGTTCCTTCGCCCGCGCCTCGATCACCGCCTTGGCGCGAGCGATCCCGGCCAGCCGCTTCTCGCGCCGCGCCAGTTCCTCGGGACCCTGCATCCCGTCCGGCACATCCGCCTGATCAGCCGCCTCCGCCTTACCCAGCAGATCAGCCACTTCGGCCTTCAACTGTGCCTCGATCTTGCTGGCGTGCTCGTACGACAGCGCGCTGTGGCGGCTGGCGTTGGCGTGGATCTTGGTGCCATCCAGCGCCACCGTGCCGAGCTTCAACACCCCCATCTCGCGGGCCACACCGAGCACCTGCACGAACAGCGCCTCGATCTGCGGCAGGAAGCGGCGGCGGAACGTGGCGATGGTGTCGTGGTCGGGATGCTCGTTGGCGGCGATGAAGCGGAACGCCACCGAATCATGCGTCGCCCGTTCCAGGTTGCGGCTGGAAAACACCCCGGTCGCGTAGCCGTAGATGATAAGGCCCAACAGCAGCCGAGGGTGGTAGGATGCCTCGCCCGAGCCCCGGTAGCTGCCGGTCATTGCCCGCAGGTCCAGTCCCTCGATCACTTCCACAACGAACCGCGCGAGGTGGCGTTGCGGCAGCCACTCATCGACCGATGGCGGCATCAGGACGTCCATGTCGCGGTTGGTCGGGCGGAAGTTGCTCATGAGACGGGGGTCCGGCAGTGCCAATCGTGTGCGCCGATTCTACCGCCCGCTTCCGCGTCGCGTTAAGTCCGACAGGCTGCTAGCTTTTAGCGATTCGAACACTTGGGCATGTTAGGCGTTACCCGTCCGGATACAACCCGGCAGATGACCGCGTCCGGCGCGGACGACTTGGCGACCAACACGGGCCCGCCACGTCGCAATGAAAAAGGGTCGGACCTTGCGGTCCGCCCCTCCTTACTCGCCTCGACAGAGACTTCCGATCAGAAGTCCATGTCGCCCATGCCGCCCATGCCGCCGCCGCCCGGTGGCATCGACGGACCCTTCTTCTCCGGCTTCTCGGCAACCATCGCCTCGGTGGTCACCAGCAGGCCGGCGACCGAGGCCGCATCCTGCAGCGCGGTCCGCACGACCTTCGTCGGGTCGATGATGCCCGCCTTCACCAGGTCCTTGAACTCGCCGGTCTGCGCGTCGAAGCCCCAGTTGTACTCGTCACGGTCGAGGATTTTCCCGGCAATCACCGCGCCATCCTCACCCGCATTCTCGGCGATCTGCCGCAGCGGTGTCTGCACCGCCTTGCGCACGATCTCGATGCCGAAGCGCTGGTCGTCGTTGTCCGCCTTCAGCTTGGACAGGATCAGCGATGCGCGCGCCAGCGGCACGCCGCCACCCGGCACGATGCCTTCCTCGACGGCCGCACGCGTCGCATGCAGCGCGTCATCGACGCGGTCCTTGCGCTCCTTCACCTCCACTTCAGTGGAACCACCGACGCGGATAACGGCAACGCCGCCCGCCAGCTTCGCCAGCCGCTCCTGCAGCTTCTCGCGGTCGTAGTCCGAAGTGGTCTCCTCGATCTGCGCGCGGATCTGGTTGCAGCGGCCAACGATGTCGGTCTTCTTGCCGGCGCCTTCGACGATCGTGGTGTTCTCCTTCTCGATGAGCACCTTCTTCGCCTTGCCGAGCATGGCCAGCGTGACGTTCTCGAGCTTGATGCCGAGATCCTCGCTGATCACCTGACCACCCGTGAGGATCGCGATGTCCTCCAGCATTGCCTTGCGGCGATCACCGAAGCCAGGCGCCTTCACCGCGGCAACCTTCAATCCACCACGCAGCTTGTTCACCACCAATGTCGCAAGCGCCTCGCCCTCGACATCCTCGGCGACAATCAACAGCGGCCGGCCGGACTGCACGATGCTTTCCAGCAGCGGCAGCATCGGCTGCAGGCCGGACAGCTTCTTCTCGTGGATCAGGATGTACGGCTGATCCAGGTCGGCAACCATCTTCTCGGCGTTGGTGATGAAGTACGGCGAGACATAGCCGCGATCGAACTGCATGCCCTCGACGACGTCGAGCTCGGTCTGGATGCCCTTGGCTTCCTCGACCGTGATGACGCCCTCGTTGCCGACCTTCTGCATGGCTTCGGAGATCATCTTGCCGATCTCGTTTTCGCCATTCGCCGCGATCGCACCAACCTGCGCGGTCTCGGCCGGGGTGGTGATCTTCTTGGACTTCTTCTTCAACTCTTCCACGACGGCATTCACTGCCTTGTCGATGCCGCGCTTGAGGTCCATCGGGTTCATGCCCGCGGCCACCGCCTTGGCACCCTCGCGCACGATCGCCTGCGCCAGCACGGTCGCTGTCGTCGTGCCGTCGCCGGCGATGTCATTGGTCTTCGACGCGACCTCGCGCACCATCTGCGCGCCCATGTTCTCGAACTTGTCGCCAAGCTCGATCTCCTTGGCGACGGTCACGCCGTCCTTGGTGATCCGGGGTGCGCCGAAGCTTTTGTCGAGCACCACGTTGCGCCCCTTCGGGCCAAGCGTGACCTTCACTGCGTCGGCCAGGATGTCAACGCCGCGCAACATCCGCGCGCGCGCATCACCGCCGAACCTAACGTCCTTGGCAGCCATGTGTCAGTTTCCTTCGAATTACAGACGGGTTATCCGAACGTTCGCGATAAGCCGATCAGGCGGCCTTGCGCTTCGCGGTGGGCTGGCCTTCGATGATGCCCATGATGTCGGATTCCTTCATGATCAGAAGGTCCTCGCCATCGAGCTTCACCTCGGTGCCCGACCATTTGCCGAACAGGATCTTGTCGCCGGGCTTGACGTCGAGCGGTACAAGCTTGCCGGCTTCGTCGCGGGCGCCAGGGCCAGCGGCGATGATTTCGCCCTCCATCGGCTTTTCCTTCGCCGTGTCGGGAATGATAATGCCGCCCGCGGTCTTCTCTTCGGCTTCGAGCCGACGGACCACAACTCGGTCGTGCAGAGGACGGAACTTCATGCGGATCGCTCCTTGAGTGATCTCAGCCAATGGGATTAATGGGTTTGCCAACGCCCCGCCGCGGCCCCCGATGGGCACCGCGGACGCGGTTGTTAGCACTCCCCTCTCGGGAGTGCCAGCGATCTAGGCTCCTACGCTCACGGAGTCAAGAGCGTTGGCAGCAATTCCCTTAGTCGAGTGCTAAGTCGTTGAATTGACTGCGATTTAATACTTGCGCAAGCAACGTATGCTTATGTCATGCTGTTGTCATGCTGGGCCGTTAGCCAGCGGGCGGGGCGATGCAAGGACCAGGAAGGCCCCGGCAGAATACCAGACGGAGACGACCATGAGCCTTGCGCTGCAATTGAAGGACTATCGCCTGACCACCGCCAGAATATACTACCACCTGCCGGATTATCCGGCCGTGCTACAGACTTACGTCTGGCAGCAGCTCGATCTGGCGCCCGAGTTCCCCGAACTGCGGAAGTTCCTGAATTTCTGGCAGCAGTCGCTGGATGGCAAGCTGCATTCAGTGAAGGTCGCCTCAGCCCGACTGATCCAGCCAGCCCAGTGGCGACACCAGCGCGCGTCCTTCACGCTGCACTGAGGGGGGCCCGGCAAGGGCGGCACTCAGCCGCCCAGCCCGCGCAGGCGTGGTCGTGGCCGAGCTACCTTCGGCCGATCCGCCGATCGGTTCACCATTTGGGCGAACCGCAAGGCAATCCTCGACACCGTAGCACCTGTACCGCTAGTGCGTGAATCACCCACAGAAAAGACGTTCTTTTCTCAAAGGAGAGTGCCAAAAAACTGTCGAAAGGCAAACTGCCGCCCCGATTGAGCATCTACACCAATGATTGAAGGTTTTTTGCTTCTTTTTTGCAAAAAAGAAGCGCTTATCGTTACTTATTCTTTGGTCGCCCTGATACAAGTCGTTTCATGACACAGCCATATTGGACTGCGCCCAGTACGTCTTCGACCACATCGATCGCAGTGCGCTCAGCGTTCGCCACCTCACCAGCAACCATTATGCACCGCGGTCTCGCCCGTCTATATTGGCGCCCCATGCCATTCGACGTTCGCGATTTTCCCGGTGCTCCGCCTGAGGACCGTGCGGCCGGCGGCCATAATCGCCGGCTGGTCGCACTGTGGCTGTTCACCGTCGCCGCCATGGTTCTGGTGATGATCGTGCTTGGCGGCATCACCCGGCTGACCGGCTCCGGACTGTCGATCATGGAATGGGACCCGTTCAGCGGGGCGCTGCCGCCGATGAGTGAGGCGGAATGGCAGCGGCTGTTTCACCTCTACCAGCAGATCCCGCAATACGCCCTCGTCAACGAAGGGATCGGCCTCGCTGGCTTCAAGCACATCTTCTGGCTGGAATGGACCCACCGCCTTTGGGGCCGGCTGATCGGCGCCGCCTTCCTCGGGCCGCTGGTCTGGTTCTGGGTGACCGGACGCATCGAGCCGCGCCTGCGGCCCTGGCTGGTGCTGCTATTCCTGCTGGGTGGCCTGCAAGGCCTGGTCGGCTGGATCATGGTGGCATCCGGCTTCGCCCCCGAAACCACTTACGTATCGCCGTATAGGTTGGTCATCCACCTGATATTCGCGCTGTTCCTTTACGCCGCCCTGGTGTGGACCGGGTTGACGGTGCTGCGATCGCCCCCGCACCGATTTCCCGCCGCCAGCCGGCTGCGGGCACTGTCGCTGGCCTGCACAACCCTCATCGGGCTGACGATCGCGGCGGGCGGACTTGTCGCCGGCACCCACGCCGGGTTCGACTACAACACCTTCCCGTTGATGGACGGCCATGTGGTGCCGGAGGGCTACGCGCGTCTCGAGCCGTTCCTGCGCAACCTCACCGAAAACATCGCCGCCGTGCAGTTCGATCACCGGTTGCTGGCGACGCTCACGGCGCTCGCCGCTGCCGCCCTTGTGGTCGTAGGGTTCGCCGCGCGCCCGCCCCCCCTGGTCCGCCTTCCCCTGCTGGCACTCGCCCTGGCAGTCGCCGTGCAGTACCTGCTCGGAATCGCGACCCTACTCCTGGTGGTCCCGGTATGGCTCGCCGCCGCGCATCAGGCCAATGCCATCTTGCTGCTGACCGCCGCGCTCGTCCTGCTGCACGGGCTCCGGCCGGTAGCCGTTGCAAGGCGGCGATCCACCGCATGAACGCCAGCGCCACGCCGCCGATCGTGCCATTCGGGGCGGTGTTGGACGTGCTACCGGTCGGCGTTGCCATCATCGACGCCGACCTGCGCGTGGTAATGATCAATCCGGCGTATTGCGCATCGGTCGGGGTGCCGCCGAACCATTTCCCGCCCGGCACGAAACTGGAGGACGCACTTCGCGTTGCGGCCTATCGCGGCGTTTACGGACCAGGTGATCCGGAAGCGCAGGTAGCCGCCCTGCTGGCCGCCGATCGCACCCACGCAGGTCGTCTGCGTCGGCGCAGCTACCAGGGCCGCAGCTATGACCTGCTCAGTGCGCCGCTGCCGCAGGGCGGCTACGTGGTCTGTGCGGTCGAGACGACCTCGCTGCTCGTGGCGCGCGAGGAGGCGGAAACCACACTGGCACGGGTGACGACGTCGCTCGCCACCTTGCGCACAGGTCTTGCAGCATTCGCATCAAATCGTGCGCTGCTGTTCAGCAATCCACGGTTTGCCGAACTGCTCGGTCTGCCACCCGAGCGCCTGCAACCCGGCACCGGTTTTGCCGACCTGCTCGCACTCTGGGCGGCGCGCGACGAGTTCGGCGCTCGCGACGGAGAGGCCTTCATCGCCGGCCAGCGTGACGCCGACCGCTCGCGCCCAATGACCGTCCGTCGCATCCGTGGCAACGGCCAGGTGCTCGACATCAGTTCGGATCCATTGCCCGACGGCGGGTGGACAATGGCGGTGACCGATATCAGTCCGTTGGCCGGCGCGGAAGATGAGGCGCGCCGACGCGCTGCCATGCTGCACTCCATCGTGGAGGCCGTCCCGCACGGCGTCTGCGTCTATAGCGCCGACCGTCACGTCACCATGTTCAATCGCGCCTACAGCGAGATCATGAAGGATGCACCGCTGAGTATCGGCGATCACCTGGAACAGGTCATCAGGCGCCGAGCGGTGGCCGGCGAGTACGGTCCCGGCGATCCCGAACAGATCTACGCGCAGCAGATGGCGTTCGACGTCACCCGCATGCAGTCGCGCAAGCGGCGGCGCCCGAACGGCATGATGGTGGATGTGCGCACCTCGCCGTTGCCCGATGGCGGCTACATCAGCGTGGTCACCGACATCACCCAGCTCACCGAGGCGGAGGCGGAGGTGTCTCGCCGCGCCGACGACCTGGCGGTCATGCTGTCATGCATTCGCCATGGCGTGGAGCTATGGGGACCGGACCACAGGCTTCTCGCCAGCAACGCGATCACGATGGAATTGCTGCGCTTTCCTCCCGGTGTGCTGGCTCCGGGCATGACGGAGGACGAAGTCCTGCGGATCATGCTGGCGCGTGGCCATTTTGGTGAAGGCGAGCCGGCGCGGGCGCGGGCGCGCATGCTGGCCGAGCTTGACAGATCCAAGCCTTATCTACGCCAGGTCGCCACCCCGCACGGTCGCATACTCGACGTCCGTTCCGATCCGACGCCGGCCGGCGGGTGGGTTACCACTTACACCGATGTGACCGAGGCGCAGGCCGCGCAGGATGAGCTGCGGCGTGCCAAGGAGGCAGCGGAAGCGGCCAACCAAGCCAAGTCGCGCTTTCTCGCCACCATGAGCCACGAGTTGCGCACTCCGCTTAACGCCGTCATCGGCTTTTCCGATGCGCTGCTGCACGAGGCAGCCAATCCCACAAGCGGCCGGGTGGCCGAATTCGCCCAGCAGATCAACGAGGCCGGCCGCAATCTGCTCGGCCTGATCAACATCATCCTTGACGTTGCCCGCATCGAGGCGGGACGCTTCGATCTCGCATCCGACACGGTCGATGTTGCCCGCCTGGTGCGAGCCTGCGTGCGCCAATCGGAAGCCGCCGCGCATGCCGCCGAAATCGTCCTGACCACCGACCTATCGGACGACCTGCCGCTGATCGTTGCGGATGAACGGCGGCTGCAGCAGGTGCTCAACCACCTGCTGTCGAACGCGGTGAAATTCACCGAAGCCGGCGGCATGATAACGGTGGGCGCCGGCGTCGAACCGGATGGCACGCTGGTGATCTTTGTGTGCGATACGGGCATCGGTATCGCCGAGGCGGATCTCGACCGCGTCTTCGAACCTTTCACTCAGCTCGACAGCAGCCTCGCCCGCCGCTTCCAGGGCGCCGGTCTCGGCCTCTACGTGTCGCGTGCCCTGGTGGCCGGCCACGGCGGCGAACTCGTCCTGCGCAGCACCCACGGCGAGGGCACCGCTGCCGAGATCCGCCTCCCCGCCAATCGACTGGTCGGCGCGCAGCGGTCAGCGGTCAGCGGTCGGTAACGCGCGTGGGTGGCGAAACCACTTGGAATGCACCACTCTACTGACCACTGATTAGTGACCACTGACCACTGCAAGGGACCTGCCCCATGACGCCGCTTGCCGCCACCGACAGATTGTTCTTCGAGCGTGCAGATGCCCAACTCGATCGCGCGGCAGCCGAAGGCGTCCTGGCATCAGCCCTGGCGCACAGCGACGACGGGGAGCTGTATCTGGAGTATCGCGAGAGCGAGCAGATCAGCCTGGATGACGGCCGCATACGCAGCGCCGGGTTCGACACGTCGCTTGGCTTCGGCATGCGCGCCGTGGCCGATGAGGCGACCG
Organism: uncultured Alphaproteobacteria bacterium; assembly: GCA_963696645.1. GTDB lineage: Bacteria > Pseudomonadota > Alphaproteobacteria > Acetobacterales > Acetobacteraceae > JAMXLO01. Next base: position 2,455,847 of record CAVOKY010000005.1, on the reverse strand, counting down.
GCTATGCGCATGCCGGAGAGTTGTCGGAGCCCGCGTTGCGCCGCGCAGCAACCAGCGTGGCGGCCGTCGCCGCGGGCCATTCCGGCATTGCCGCAGAACCGCCGCGGGCCACCAATGCGCGGCTCTATTCCGATGCCAACCCACTTGGCGCTACGGAATTTCCCGCCCGAACCGCGCTGCTCGCCGAGATCGATGGCTATGCCCGCGGCAAAGATGCCCGCGTGGTCCAGGTGATGGCCTCACTGGGCGGCGAGTGGCAGGCGGTGCAGATCATGCGCCAGGACGGCACGCGGGTCGGCGATCTCAGGCCGTTGGTCCGGCTCAATGTCGCTGTCGTCGTGGAGCAGGGCGGCCGGCGTGAGACCGGCAGCTACGGTACCGGCGGCCGCTTCGCCTACGACAGGATCACCGCCCCCGAGATCTGGCGCGGCGCGGTGGACGAAGCGTTGCGCCAGGCGCTGGTCAATCTCGACAGTGTCCCGGCTCCCGCCGGCGAGATGGAGGTGGTACTCGGCTCCGGTTGGCCTGGCATCCTGCTGCACGAAGCGATCGGCCACGGTCTCGAGGGCGACTTCAACCGCAAGAGGACCTCGGCCTTTGCCGGTCTGCTCGGCAAGCGCATTGCTTCGCCCGGCGTCACCGTGGTCGATGACGGCACATTGCCAGACCGGCGCGGCAGCCTGACCGTGGACGATGAGGGCACGCCAACCAGCCACACCGTGCTGATCGAGGATGGCATCCTGGTCGGCTTCATGCAGGACCGGTTGAATGCGAGGCTCATGGGGATGCGCGCGACAGGTAACGGTCGCCGCCAGTCCTATGCCCATGCGCCGATGCCACGCATGACCAACACCGTGATGCTGGCCGGCCAGCACGCCCCGGAGGAGATGATCCGCTCGGTGAAGCGTGGCCTCTATGCGGTGAATTTCGGCGGCGGGCAGGTCGACATCACCTCCGGCAAGTTCGTGTTCTCCGCCAGCGAGGCCTACCTGATCGAGGACGGCAAGGTGACCGCACCGGTCAAGGGTGCCACCCTGATCGGAAACGGCCCGGACGCGCTGACCAAGGTAGCCATGGTCGGCAACGACATGGCGCTCGATCCGGGCATCGGCACCTGTGGCAAGAACGGTCAGGGTGTACCGGTGGGTGTCGGCCAGCCAACCTTGAAGCTGAGCGGCCTGACCGTTGGCGGCACTGCCACCTGAAGCGTCAATCAACGCCTCCGTGGATTGACGGATTGATGGCCTGGTAACCACGGTGTAACCGTTGACTGCGCTCGATCGTTGCTTTGAACGATCGTTTTAACGTCAGTGATATCGCGCCGTCTGGCTTTGCCCGCGCCAGTCGGGAAATGGACCGAACCATAATGTTGGGTTCGCGCCGTCGCCGCGGCGGCGCGAGCTCCGGCGACTAAAAGAGCCGCCGAAAAATTTTTTCAGACAATATCCTCTATTGTGGAAGAATCCATTAAAATCTCGTGGACAGGGATATCTATGGGTCTCTCGTCACCATGGACGCGATTTGACGGTGAGATAACGTTAAAACAACGATAAAAAATCCTCAACGTGGAATCATCACGAACGTCAAGAGGGGGACTTGGGTGGTCCCCTACGCAAAAAACTGAACGCAGACTTATTAAGGAAGGGTTCCGAACGATGCTTTTCTTCATCTCTGCCCGCGCAGTCGTCAACTCCGGCAAGGTCCGTCTTGGCGCGTTCGCCCCGGCCCTCGCCCCGACCGCCGATGCCGCCAAGGTGCGTCTCGGCGCGTTCGCCCCGACCCTCGCCCCAACCACCGATGCCGGAAAGGTCCGTCTCGGCGCGTTCGCCCCGACCCTCGCCCCCACCACCGATGCCGGCAAGGTCCGCCTCGGCGCGTTCGCCCCGACCCTCGCCCCGACCGCCGACGCCGGCAAGGTCCGCCTCGGCGCGTTCGCCCCGACCCTCGCCCCCACCACCGATGCCGGCAAGGTCCGCCTCGGCGCGTTCGCCCCGACCCTCGCCCCGACCGCCGACGCCGGCAAGGTCCGCCTCGGCGCGTTCGCCCCGACGCTCGCCCCGACCGCCGATGCCGGCAAGGTCCGCCTCGGAGCGTTCGCCCCGACGCTCGCCCCGACCGCCGACGCCGGCAAGGTCCGCCTCGGCGCGTTCGCCCCGACCCTTCCGCCGGCCCGCTGAACCAGGCACCGACCGACCAAGACAGGCTCCTTCAACGCTGCTACGTTACCGGACCGGGCTCTGCTGGCTCGGTCCGTGGCGTTTCACGCCTCCTGTTCAGGATCAGCGCCGTTGTCCGCCGAGACCCACTCCGCGCCCCCCTCACCACAGCCGACGCGGAGGAAGACGCCTCTCGTCACCTTCCATCGATTCGTTCCGACCGCCCGCCTGCCGCAGCGGGCTGATCGTTCCGCTGCCGGCTCGCTGCCAACGCGGGCGTTTCGTTACTGCGAGCCCTCCACCAGTGCATCCGGCTACGGCTACTATATCTTCCCGCCGATTAGCTTCAGTCTGCAGTGGGACGGCCGCGACGTGATGTGGACCTGGGAAGGCGCCGGCACCTGGCTGCCGCTGACCTCCGCCCAGTTTCCCAATTTCCGCGACCAGTTCGACGCGATGGCGCCCGAGGGGATCCGCGAGTACTCGCCGCCTTTCCTGGGTGCGCTGCAGGAGCCGGGCCTCATCCAATGCTGGACCGGGCTCGTCGCCCGCACCGCACCAGGCTGGAGCCTCATGGTGCGTGCCCCGGCCAACATCCCTCGCAGCGGCGCCTATGAGCTATTCGAGGGCATCATCGAGACCGACCGCTGGTTCGGTCCGCTGATCACCAACATGCGGTTGACCAAGACCGACGTGCCGATCGACTTCCGCGCCGATTTCCCGCTGATCCAGGTGCAACCAATTCCGCGCCAGGCATACCAGGATGCAACTTTGAACAACTACGAGCTGGTGCCCGGTTTGGAGCAGCTCACACCGGAGGACTGGGACGATTACTACGACACCGTAGTGCGTCCCCACGTTCAGGAGGTACGGCCCCGTGGCCAGTACGCCGCCGCCGCCCGCAAACGCCGCGCCGCCGATGCGGAGGACGAACCGTCCGAATAATGCGTTAACGGACTGGACATACTTGCTCGCGTATAGTTGAACCCAGCCATGGGAAACGTCGCCCGAAACCGGGCCGCACGCTGGGTGCCTGTGGTCGCCCTGGCGTTAGGCCTGCTACTGCCTCTCGCCGGCCCCGCCTTGGCCGAGGCTGATGCCTGTCCGGCAGCACCTGTCTTTCCGCCGATCAACCTGCCGCACCTACGGTCTGCGCTGGGCCATGGGATACAGGGCCTCGTGGTTGCGTTGGGTTCGTCCTCGACGCAGGGGGCCATGGCGTCCGATCTCGGACATTCCTATCCCGCAGTGCTGCAGGATCTACTGTCGGCCGGCCTACCGCAGGACCACGTCGCGGTGATCAACCGGGGCATCGGCGGTCAGGATGCAGCTGAGGAATTGGCCCGGATGGACGCCGACGTGATCGCCCTGCATCCACAGGTCGTCATCTGGCAGGTCGGTGCCAACGGCGCGCTGCACAATGCCGATCCGCTGGTCTTTCGCGACATGGTCACGCAGGGTGTGCTCAAGCTGCGGGCGGCCGGCGCCGATGTCGTCCTGATGGACAACCAGCAGTCCCCCAGGTTGCTGGCCGCACCTGACGAACCCTTGCTGGACCGCGCGCTGGCGAACGTCGCGGCGGACACCGGTGCCGCGCTGTTCTCGCGGCGGGCACTGATGCGCTCCTGGCAACGGGAGGGCGAATCATTGGCGGAGTTTATTGCCGCCGACGGGCTCCACCATAACGACCACGGTTATTTCTGTGTGTCCCAGGTGCTTGCCCGCGCCATATTGACTGGCTTGGTGTCGCACCCGCCGCAGACCGCGAGCAGGTAGATCCGAGGCGAACTGCCAAAGCTGCGGGAGGCGCTCGATAGCAGCCAGCCATGTGGGTGCCGATGACGCGTCGAACCCGCGTGATCCGCGGATCAAACTCTCGCTTCAATCCGGCAATGCGACGCCCTCGAAATCAATCCCGGTCGGCATCAGCCTGCGAGTTCGTGCCGAACAATTGCCGCACCGTCAGCCAGCGCCCGCAGTTTCCCGAAGGCGCGCTCGCGCGGCATGTACTTCATGCCACAGTCGGGTGCCGGTATCAGGCGTTCTGCGGCGACGTGTCGGAGACCGTTGCGGATGCGCGCCGCAACCTGCTCTGCCGTCTCCACCGCCGCATTGCCGAGATCCAGCACCCCGAGCAGAATCTGCTTTCCCGACAGATCGGCCAGCACTCCGAGATCCAGCTTCGGTTCCGCCGCCTCGATCGAGATCTGCTGCGCGATCGTATCGGCAAGCTGCGGCAGAAATGCGTAGCCACTCGGCTTGTTGTGCACCACATGTGCGTAGCCGAAACAAAGATGCACGACAGTCGGACCGGCGATGCCTTCGAGCGCCCGATTGATCGCACGCACGCCGTAGCGCTCCGCCTTGTCCGGCGCGGTGCGCACCCACGGCTCGTCCAACTGCACCACGTCTACACCGGTCGCCTTCAGCTCACGCAATTCCGCGTTCACCGCGGCGGCATAATCCATCGCCATCTCTTCCTCGTCCGCGTAGAACTCGTTTCTTGCCTGTTGCGACAGGGTGAACGGGCCGGGCAGCGTTATCTTCGTGCTGCGTTCCGTCTGCCGCAGCAGGAATTCGACATCCCGCACTTCCACGGCCGCGCGGCGGCGGATCTTGCCCACCACGCGCGGAACCGGCGTCGCGCGTCCGGTTTGCGATCTCACTTCGCCCGGATGCACCGCATCGATTCCTTCCAGCGCCAGCGCGAACCGGTTCGAGTAGCTTTCGCGGCGGATTTCGCCGTCGGTGATGATGTCGATCCCCGCCCGTTCCATGTCACGTATGGCCAGGATCGTGCCATCGTCCTGCGCCCGCTCCAGCAAGTCGGCGGGAATGCGCCAGATATCCTGCGCGTGGGTGCGCGGCACGCCGTGTTTTTCCAGGGCCGTGCGATCCACCAGCCAGTCAGGCTGCGGATAGCTGCCCACCACCGTGGTCGGCAGCAGATGCGTCGGATAAGACATGGCGAATTCTCCTCGCAGCGAATGCGTGTTACGCTATCAGGCTTGGCTCGGCCTTGCCATCGAACGAGGAAATCGGAAAGCGACAGCAATGGAATTCGGCATCTTCCATGAGTTCCCGTCCATCCCCGGACGGCCCGACGCGGAAGCGTTCGCGCAATCATTCGAACTGGTTGACGGCGCCGAACGCTGGGGCCTCGATGCAATGTGGCTGGGCGAATTGCATTTCGATCCGGCACGTTCGGTGCTGTCTGCACCGTTGTGCATCGCCAGCGCGATCGCGGCGCGGACGCAACGCATCAAGATCGGCCTCGCCGTGCAGGTGCTGCCGCTATGCCATCCGCTGCGCCTGGCCGAGGAAGCCGCGACAGTGGATCAGATCAGCAATGGCAGGCTGATCTTCGGTGTCGGACGCAGCGGCGTGGCGCGCACCTACGAGGCGTACGGCGTTCCTTACGGCGAAAGCCGCGAGCGCTTCGCCGAGATCCTCGACATCGTGCAGCAGGCGTGGACGCACGAGACGGTGTCGTACCAGGGCAAGTATCATCGCTTCGAGGATGTCGCGGTAGTGCCGCGGCCATACCAGCAGCCCACGCCACCAATTCGCGTCGCTGCCACCAGTGCAGATACGTTTGTATCCATCGGCAAACAGGGGATGCCGATCTTCGTCGCGGTGCGCTACGAGACCGCGGCAGAGATCGCGCCCAGTATCCGCACGTATCGCGAGGCGTTGGCTGCGTCCGGCCACGCCGAAACCGGCGGGGTGTTCCTGCGCGTTCCTGCGTATATCGCGCCGACCGATGCTCAGGCGCGCGCAGAGGCGGAGCCTAGCCTGATCCATTTCTATCGCCAGCAGGCGGCGCTGCTCGCGGATTTGGCAAAGCGTGCCGGCGTGGATGGCGCCGACCGCCGCGCCGCCACGGCGCGGCGGTTGGCCAACATGACCTATGAGGAGGCGCTGTCCGGCACGGTGTTGATCGGTTCCCCGGCGTCAGTCGCCGAACGGCTGGAGGAGTTGCGTCAGGAACTTGGCCTGGATGGCGTGCTGATGGAGCTGAACTGCGGCGGCAAGATCCCACATGACAACGTCATGACCGCTCTGCGCCTGTTGTGCCAGGAGGTCATGCCGAAATTCCACTGACGCTGCAGCGCGCCAATGTCATTGCGCGGAGCCAAGCGACGAAGCAATCTCCCGCCCGCTGTCAACGACTGAGATTACCGCATCACTTCGTCGCCCGGGGCGACAGCCACGGTCAGCCCTCCAGCTCTTCGCGCAGCATTTCCAGCGACAGCCATTGCTCTTCGGCGTCCGCCAGACCGCTTTGCGCGACAGCCAGCGCCTTCGTCATCGCTGAGAACTGCGCCGGATCGCGCCGATAAAGTTCAGCGTCCGCAAGTGCCGCGTGCAGCCTGGCAATTTCGTCCTGCAGCGCAGCGATTTGCGCCGGAAGCGCTTCCAGCAGGTGGCGATCCCTGAATGTCATCTTGCGCGCGCGCGACACCAGTTGCGGCTTCGTCACGGTCGCCGCACGACGTGGCTTCGCCGCGCCGGGCGCTGGCACCGCAAGCGGCCCCCGCTGCGCGAGCATGTCGCTGTAGCCGCCGGCATATTCGATCCAGCGCCCGTTGCCCGCGGCTGCAATCACTGCAGTCACCACACGGTCGAGGAAATCGCGGTCGTGGCTCACCAGCAGCACGGTGCCCGCATAATCAGCCAACTGCTCCTGCAACAGGTCCAGCGTCTCCAGGTCCAGATCGTTGGTCGGCTCGTCTAGCACCAGGAAATTCGACGGCCTCGCAAACGCAATGGCCAAGGTCAGCCTGCCGCGCTCGCCACCGGACAACAGGCCGACCGGTGTATTGGCCTGTTCGGGCCCGAACAGGAACTCCTTCATGAAGCCGATGACGTGCCGGCCGCGGCCGCCAACCTCCACCGTGTCGCCGGTCCCGCCGGTCAGCGCCTGCTTCAGCGTCAGTGCCGGGTCCAGTGTTTCGCGCCGTTGATCCAGCGTGACCTGCGCCAGGTTGGTACCCAGCCGAACCTCGCCGGCATCGGGTGCCAGCACCCCCGTCAGCAGATTGAGCAGTGTCGTCTTGCCGGCACCGTTGGCGCCGACGATGCCGATGCGGTCGCCACGCAGGATGCGAGTAGTAAAATCCCGCACGATCGGACGCTCGCCATAGGACTTCGAGACCGCATCCGCGGTGACCACCAGCCGGCCTGACAACACTGCCTCGGCCGCTTCCATCTCCACGGTGCCGGTCGCCGCACGCCGTTCCTTGCGCCTCTTTCGCAACGCATGCAGATCGGCGAGCCGCCTCTGGTTGCGCTTGCGCCGTGCAGTGACGCCGTAGCGCAGCCAGTCCTCCTCCATCGCGATCTTGCGGCCCAGCTTGTGGTGCTCGATCTCCTCCTGCTCCAACACTGCATCGCGCCATGCCTCGAATTCAGTGAAGCCGCTGTCAAGCGTGCGAGTGATGCCGCGATCCAGCCAGACGGTGGCGCGTGAAATGCGCTCCAGCAGGCGCCGGTCGTGGCTGATCACCACAATGCCCGCGCGCATCCTTGCCAGCTCCGATTCCAGCCATTCGATGCCAGGCAGATCGAGATGATTGGTCGGCTCATCGAGCAGCAGGATATCCGGCGAAGGTGCCAGCACACGGGCCAGCGCGGCCCGTCGCGCCTCGCCGCCCGACAGGGTTCCCGGCTGTTCGGCTCCGGTCAGTCCAAGCTGCTCGAGCAGGTACCGTGCGCGGTGGCGATCTTCGTCAGTCTCGGTGTCCAATCCGGCTTCAACATAGGACTGCGTCGTCTCGAATCCCAAAAGGTCTGGCTCCTGCGGCAGATAGCGGATCGTCGCACCCGGCTGCGTGAAGCGGCTTCCCGAATCCGGCTGCATGAGGCCGGCAGCGATGCGCAGCACGGTAGACTTGCCGGAGCCATTGCGTCCGACCAGGCAGATCCGGTCGTTCGCGGCAACCGCCAGTCCTGCACCGGACAGCAGCAGCGTGGTGCCAAAGGTAAGGGCGATGTCCTGCAGCAGGAGAAGCGGTGGTGGCATAAGTCCGACTGTTATTGCGAAGCAGAGCAACGGCAAGAACTTCTTTTTTTTGCAAAAAAGAAGCAAAAACGTCTATCCTTTTTGCACCGGTGTCAAAGCGTGCCTCTGAATGATTCCGGTATGGCTGCTCGCGACCTTTGGCACCCAGCGGACATGTGGCTCGGCCCCCGCGATATGCGGGCCGTTACGGTATAGGGCGGGACTCCTGGCCTTTCATCTGATTTGTTCTATCATGATTTACGATCCCTTTCACCGGAGGCGTCACGCCGATGAGTTGCTGCAACGTCCCGTTCTCGGCGGAACATCTCGGTCCCGAGCCGATCCCGCTGGCGCGGCGGATGCTGCTAACGCGCGGGGTCCCGGCAGCCGTTACTGCCCCGTTCACTATCGGGCGGGCCATTGCGGCGGCAAAGACAATTCGCATTGGCTTTTGTAGCCAGTTGCTGTGCGCTCCGCCGTACATGGTCACTCAGGCCGGCGGCTTCTTCAAAGCCGAGGGCCTCGATGTCGAGATCGTTAACCTGCGCGGTAGCCCGGCGGTGATCCAGGCGCTTGCCGGCGGCGCGATCGAGTATGGTGCCAGTACATTCGAGGACGTGCTGACCGCCGCTCAACACGGTGTGTCGCTCACCCGTTTTCTGTCGACAGCGAAGTTGCCGTTGTCCGCATTGGCAGTGGCACCCGCGTTTGCCGCCGAGATTACCACGGCGGCAAAGCTCGAAGGCCGCACCATCGGTGAGGCCGCGGCGGGCGGGCCTGCAGAGGTGTGGACACGTGCCGTCATGAAACAGGCTGGCGCAGATGGCAGCCGGGTGCGTTTCGCGACGCTCGGTCCGAACATCTATGACGCGCTGCGGCTGGGTCAGGTCGATGCGGCCTGGGTTGGCGAGCCGGCATTGACGCTGCTGGTCGCCAAGGGCGCGCGGACATTGGTGAACTTCATGGAGACCGATGACGCCACCAAAGTGTTCGGCGGTCGCTACGAGTTCATGGGCGTCTCGACACGACCGGCGGAGGCGTCCTCCCGGCGCGATGAAATGATCGCGCTTAAACGGGCACTCAACAAGGGACTCGCTGAACTGCAGCGCGCGCCGCCCACAGATGTCGTCCGTGCGCTGCCAGCGCCGCTTCTCATCGGCCTCGACACGGGCCTGATGTCCGATGTGCTGGGACGGTACCGACAGGCCCTGTATCCGGTCACCACAACGATCGATGTCGCTGCCTGCGAGCGCAACGTTCTGGTGCTGCGCGATCTCGGCCTGATTGGTCCAGACATTGCCGCGCGGCCATTACTGACCTGACGATCGCCAGCAGCTGAGCCGGCACTGGCGCACATGCTGACGATCGAGGGGCTCGTGCTGGGTTATGGTGGCGAGCCGGTGCTGGATGGCGTCGATCTGTCAGTTGGCGCCGGCCGGATCGTCGCATTGGTCGGACCGTCGGGAGCGGGCAAGAGTAGCATCCTGCGCACGGTCATGCGGCTGCAGGCGCCGCTTGCCGGTCGGATCACGCTCGGCGTGGATCGCGCGGAGATCGGCATGCTGTTCCAGGACGACGCTCTGCTGCCGTGGCGCAGCGTGCGTGACAATGTGGCGCTCGGCCTACGCGCGCGCGGCTGGGATCACGCACGGCGGACCGACGAGGCGGAGGCGTGGCTGCGCCGGGTGGGCCTCGCCGGGCTTGGCGAGCGTTACCCCGGACGGCTCAGCGGCGGCCAGCGCAAGCGTGCAGCCCTGGCACAGGTGCTGGTGCTGAAACCGCGACTGTTGCTGATGGATGAACCATTTTCGGCGCTCGACGCGATCGTGCGCCACCGAATCTCCCAGGACCTCCTGGGCCTGGTGGAGCGCGAGGGCATCGCGGTGCTGCTGGTTACCCACGATCTGGAAGAAGCGCTGGCACTGTCGGACGAAACCTATCTGCTGTCCGCGGGACCGCGGGCGCGCATCAGCCAACGCTACGTAGTGCCGCTCGGCCGGCCCCGCGACCTCGGCGCAGTGCGCGCCGACCCCCGGTTCGGAACGCTGGTGACGCGGCTGTGGCAGGACCTGTCGGTCGCAGTTGGACCCACTGTGCAATGAGCCCCCGCGCAAAGGACTGGGCGATCCAGGCAGGCACGCTCGTGCTGTTGCTGGTAGCGTGGGAAGTGCTGGCGCGATACGGTGTGATCGACGCGTTCTACCTGCCGCCACCGAGCAGGGTCGGTGGCGCCTTGGTGCAGCTTTTCATTTCCGGCGAAATCTGGACGCATATCGTGGCGACGTTCGGGGCTGCCTTGCTTGGTCTGCTGATCGGCAGCTTGATCGGAATGGCACTGGCGGTGCTTGCAGCAGCATCGAGGCCGACTTTGCTGCTGCTGGAGCCGTTCATGACGGCGATGAATGCGGTGCCGCGGATTGTGCTGGCACCGCTTCTGATAATCTGGTTCGGCATTGGCATCGCCTCGAAGGTGGCACTCGCCGTGCTGCTCGTTGCCGTGCTGATGTTTTTCGCAGTGTACACGGCAATCGCGCAGGTCGACCGCCGGCTGATCGACCGCGTCCGCACACTGGGCTGCGGGCGCCGACTGTTGCTGACCGAAGTGTATATACCTTCGATCACGATGGTGATCCTCTCGAGCCTCAAGGTGGCCGTCGGATTTGCCTTCACGGGCGCAATCGTAGGCGAATTTGTCGCCTCCAGCCGTGGCCTCGGCTATCTGCTGAACTTTGCACAGTCCAGCTTCAATGCGGCACTGACATTGGCGCTGGTGCTGCTCATCATGGTGTTCGTACTGCTGCTGCTGGCCATCACCGATCGGATCGAGCGGCGGTTGTTACGGTGGCGGTGACAGGGCAACAGCGCGAATGATCAATGGTTTTTGGTTCTTTTTTTGAAAAAAGAACATGCTTTTTACGGCACCATCGCCCCCCGCGCATTCAGGTACAGCGCATAGACCGACGTGCTGGCGCACATGAACAGCCGGTCCTGCTTCTTCCCGCCGAAGCAGAGATTGGCACAGCTCTCCGGCAGATGAATCTTGCCGATCAGGTCGCCGTGCGGCGCATAGCACCGCACGCCATCCTCGGCCGGATCCGCCCAGCCCATCGAGCACCACACATTCCCATCGACATCGGTGCGCAACCCGTCGGTCATCCCCGGCGCGAAATCCTCCGCGAACACGCGCCCGTTGCGCAGCCGTGCGCCGTTGACATCGAACATCCGTATATGTGCCGGACCTCCATGCGAGATGCCCGAATCCACCATGTACAGCCGGCGTTCATCCGGCGAAAAGCACAGCCCGTTCGGCCGCACGAAGTCACCCGCCACTACGCTTGCCGCACCGCTCGACGCGTCCAGCCGGTACACGCTGCACGGCAACTCCGCGTCGGCCTTGTGGCCTTCGGTACGGCCCATCGATCCCATAGCCCGGATCGGTGAACCAGATCGCACCGTCCGACGCCACCACCACATCGTTCGGCGCGTTCAGCGGCTTGCCCTCGAAGCGGTCGATCAGCACCGTCACCCGGCCATCCAATTCCGTACGTGTCACCCGACGCGTGTCGTGCTCGCAGGTGATCAACCGCCCCTCGCGGTCGCGCGTGTTGCCATTGGCGTAGTTCGACGGCGCGCGGAACACCGACAGATGCCCATCCTCCTCCAGCCAACGCATCATGCGATTGTTCGGAATGTCGCTGAACACCAGAAAACCGCCGTCGCGGAAATACGCCGGCCCTTCCGCCCAGCGGAACCCGGTGGCGATGCGCTCGATCGCCGCGTTGCCCTGCTGATAGATGAACCGTGGATCCAGCCGCTCGATGCGCGGGTCGGGATAACGTGTGTCGGGCAGCACGCCCAGAGGCAGGGACATGGTTCCTCCTGGTATCACAAGAAACTTGTTGCCAGCCTGACCGCGGGCGTGTCACGCTGCAGCGCAGCATCCCGCGGGAATAGCCGGGGAGCGAGGGGAGGCACGGCAGGAAGCAGCTCTCGAACATGGGGGAGTGTGCCTGATGCTGGACCAACCCGTTGTCAACAAGTTCGCCCACGTCAAGCCCGATGACACGCCCTGGGTCGGCGAGGGTCTGCGCGACTTTTTCCTGTATCGCGATCTCGGTGTCGCCACCGCTACCGGCGGACGTGTGCTGGCGCAATTGGTGAAGGCCAACAGCCCGCCGGTGGAAGGCACTGGCTGGCACCAGCATGTCGCACACTTCCACATCGTCATCATGCTGAAGGGTTGGGCGCGCTTCATGTACGAAGGCGAGGAGCACCTGGTCGCCGCCGGCGACTGCGTGCATCAACGGCCAGGCATCACGCACTACCTGTTCGATTACTCGCCGGACATGGAATACCTGGAGGTGGTTTCACCGGCCGACTTCAAGACGCTGGACGTCGACGGCCCGGTCCCGGTCCCCGCACCAAAACCTTGGAGCAAGATCGCCTGACGCTACAGCCAGGATAATCCGCAGCGCTGCAAAGTCCCGCCGCGCTTTGGAATTGGTCAGAGCGGCTGATGTTACGTGGCTGGTGCGGCCAAGGTCGGCACCACTGCGGAACGTCAGCCGTGGTCACCCTGGGTGGTGACTGGGCGGGCAAGCTCATCTTCGACCGTTGGAGCAGGATGGCCTGATCCGCCTCCGGTTCAGTGTAGTGCGAGAGTATGACGGTGCGACCATCCGTCTGCCGGCCATCACACTTCGTTCACACCACTGCCGGTCCAGCCGCAATTCGCAGCCGGGTTGGCGCCCGAAATGCGCGGTGGTCGCTGACGGAGGGCTGCTGCCGGTTCCCGTCCGATGGGTCACTGATGAGCTGACGGCGCCGGCAATTTTTGGGATTGCCCGAAGTGCAAACATATTTTGCTTGCCGACAAACCGATTGACGGTAACCCCGCCTGCGCCCTTAACGTCTTGGCAATCCGGATTGCGCCACACGGATGTGGCAGCCTTGGGAGGATGCGGTGGCGCCTACGCTATCCGAATCACAATTCGATGCCGCACAGAGGGCAGTCGATTCTGAGGCGGAATCCGCCGAGAAACAACCGTGTGCAGCTCTGCCACTTTGCCCCGGAACTGATCGCGAAAGAGCCGATGTCATGAACACGCTTGCGGATCGGTTGCCTGATGAGCGCGACGTCGCCGTACTGATCCGTGTGCGTGGCCTGGTTCAGGGCGTTGGATTCCGGCCGACCGTATGGCTTCTGGCACGCCGCTACGGACTGCAGGGCTGGGTGGCCAACAACGGCGACGGGGTGATCATCCGGTTGTGCGGCAAGGCGGAAACGATCGAGCGGCTGATCAAGAGTTTGCTGGACGAAGCTCCGCCGCTGGCGCGAATTGACAGGATTGAACGCACGCCGAGCCTGCCGACACCGGAGGATGTCGCGTTCCGTATCACCGACAGTCTTCCGACCCGGGCGCGCACCGGTGTCGTGCCTGACGCGGCAACCTGCCCGCAATGCCGCGCGGAGGTGTTCGACGCGTTCGAGCGGCGCTATCGCTATCCATTCACCAACTGCACCCATTGCGGCCCGCGCCTGTCGATCATCGAGGCGATTCCCTACGATCGGCAATCCACCACGATGCGATGGTTCGACGTTTGCCCGGCCTGCGCCGGAGAATACCAATCGCCGGGCGATCGTCGCTTTCACGCGCAGCCTATCGCTTGCCACGTGTGTGGGCCGCATGCCTGGCTGGAGCGCAGCGATGGACGACCGCTCACCCTCGACTCCATCACCCCGCTGGATGCGGTCGACGGTGCGGCAACGCTGCTGATGCGCGGGCAGATCCTGGCGATCAAAGGGATCGGCGGATTTCAGCTTGCCTGCGATGCGACCAACGCGGAGGCTGTGGCTCGCTTGCGCGCCCGCAAGCGCCGCCCGCGCAAGCCACTGGCCCTGATGATACGCGATCTCGACGTCGCGCAAGCCTGGTGCGACATCAACGCGCAAGAGGCAGACATCCTGCGCAGTGCTGCCGCGCCGATTGTGATCGTCCAGCCGCGCGCCGACGGCCGGCGTGTCGTCGAGGCAATCGCGCCCGGCATCGATACGCTTGGCCTCATGTTGCCGAACACGCCGCTCCACCATCTGATGTTGCGGGGGGTGGATCGGCCGATCGTGCTGACCAGCGGCAATCTGTCGGACGAGCCGCAATGCATTGACAATCAGGAAGCACGACAGACGATCGGCGGCATCGCCGATTATTTCCTGATGCATGATCGCGACATCGCGAGGCGGGTCGATGACTCCATCGTGCGGATCATCGGCGGCAAGCCCCGCGTCATGCGGCGCGCACGCGGTTATGCCCCAGCACCCATGCTCCTGCCGGAGGGCTTCGCTGCGGCACCGCCAGTGCTGGCGATGGGCGGGGAATTGAAGGGGGCGTTCTGCCTGCTGCGCGACGGCCAGGCCATCCTGTCGCACCACATGGGTGATCTGGAAGATGCCAGGACCTTCGCCGACTATGCGCGGTCGATCGACGCGTATCAGCAATTGTTCGAGCACGCGCCGGCGATCATCGCGGTCGATCGGCACCCGGAATATCTTTCCACCAAGCTGGGGCGTGATCGCGCCGCGCGGCATCAGGTGGATGTCGTCGAGGTGCAGCACCATCACGCCCACATCGCCGCCTGTCTCGCGGAGAACGGCGTAGCGCTGGATGCCGCGCCGGTAATCGGCGTGGCCCTGGACGGGCTTGGCTATGGCCTGGACGGCACGTTGTGGGGCGGCGAATTCCTGCTCGCCGACTACCGCGACTGCCATCGCCTGGCAACGTTCAAGCCGGTCGCCATGCCAGGCGGCTCCCAGGCGATCCGCGAGCCATGGCGCAACACCTATGCGCATCTGATGGCCGGGATGGGCTGGGCGCGCTTTGCGATGGACTATGCCGACATATCGATTTACCGGTACCTTGATGCGAAGCCCCGCGCGGTGCTCGGGGGCATGATCGCGCGCGGTGTCAACAGCCCGCTGGCCAGTTCATGCGGTCGCCTGTTCGATGCAGTGGCAGCGGCGGCCGGTATCTGTCGTGAACATGCAGACTACGAAGGCCAGGCGGCCGTGGAGTTCGAGGCGCTGGTGGATCCGAACACCCTCACGCAGGAGGATGAGCGTCTCGTCTATCCGTTTGCGATTCGCCGGCTGAAATCCAGCAACCTGCCGTACGTGGAGCCGCTATCGATGTGGCAGGCGCTGCTCGGCGACCTGATCGAGAACACGCCGGTGCCGGTGATCTCCGCGCGGTTCCACAAGGGGCTCGCCGCAGTCATCGCGCGCATGGTGGACAAGTTGCGGCGGCGCGACACCGATATGGCGCCGGTAACGACTGTTGCGCTCTCTGGCGGCGTATTGCAGAACCGCGTACTGCTCGAACTGCTGATCGGCCGGCTGGAAACGCTGGGCCTGCGGGTGCTCACCCACACGCAAGTGCCGGCCAACGATGGCGGGCTTGCGCTCGGCCAGGGGGTGATCGCCGCCGCCCGCGCTCTTACGCCCAGTCTCGAACGTCGATGGAGCACACAATGTGCCTAGGCTGCGAGGTGCCTTGCTCGGATCGATGCGCGGGATGGCACGCGACAGCAGCGAGGCGGAGGAGCGCTTCTTCGCCGAGAACACCGATGCCGTGGTCGGGGCGACGGAAGCTTTCGCCGGGTTGTATCGACGCCGCGGCGGCGACCGGTCTTGAACCTGCTGCTCGTGCCGCGTGAGCAGCCTTGTCGTCGGTGACACAACACGCGCCATGCGGTCAGGCGACATCGTTGCGCAGACTGCATGGCCTTCGTGAGGCCGTGCCGCTGTATGGCGGCCTGGTCGCGGCCAATGTCGGGGCCTGGACCTGGGCCTGGGCGGCGTTCCGTGATCGCCCGGCGTTGCTCGGGATCGCAATGCTGGCCTGGGTGTTTGGGCTTCGCCATGCGGTCGACCCCGACCATATCGCTGCCATTGACAATGTGGTCCGCAAGCTGATGCAGGATGGGAAGCGCCCGCAAGCCGTCGGGTTGTGGTTCTCGCTCGGCCACTCGACCATCGTCATCCTGGCATCGCTGGCGGTTGCCGCGACGGCCGCGGCCATGCAGGACCGGTTCGACACGGCCAGGCAGGTTGGCGGTATTATCGGGACCGTCGTATCGGCCGCGTTCCTGTTGGCCATTGCGGTGGCGAACCTGGTCATTCTGCGCGGCGTCTGGAGCAGTTTTTGCGAGGTCCGGCGCGGCGGGAGCCTGAACGATGACGCGCTCAACCTGTTGCTTGCCGGCCGGGGGCTGCTGGCGCGTCTGTTCCGCCCGTTGTTCCGCGCAATCATGGAAAGCTGGCATATGTACCCGCTCGGCTTCCTGTTTGGCCTGGGCTTCGACACGGCGACCGAAGTCGGTCTGCTGGGGATCTCGGCGACGCAGGCAGCACACGGGATGTCGCCTTGGCAGGCCATGGTGTTTCCCGCTCTTTTCACCGCGGGCATGGCGCTGGTGGACACGACGGACAGCGTGCTGATGGTCGGCGCCTACGGCTGGGCTTTCATCAATCCGCTGCGCAAACTGTGGTACAACCTGACGATAACCGCCGTCTCAGTGCTGATCGCTCTGCTGATCGGCGGCATCGAGGTGCTCGGGCTGATTGGCAGCCAGTTCACGTTGAGCGGGCCATACTGGGCCGCTGTCGGGTCGCTGAACTATAGTATCGGCAATCTCGGGTTTGCCGTCGTCGGCATCTTCATCCTGTGCTGGGTGGCCTCGACGATCATTTATCGCGTGAAACGGTATGAGGTCGTGGGACCGAAATTACCTTGAACGCTGTATCCAATCCGGCAGTCTGGCTTGTCGGCGGATGATCGATGCCCCCTTTGCGCTTGCGAGTACGAGGGCCCGGATCAGCGCCCATGGGGACAAGTCCGGGTGTGTTTCGGCGTCCAAATTTGAGCCCGCCAGATTTCTATCTATTGCATTGACAGTATTGATATTTTATGGGTTCGTACCGAGAGACGATCAGCTTCCAAGATTGCCCCCTTCTTGCGCCCTCGTGATATTGTTCTCATTGGTAATTTTGGCCTTTTACCGGGGTCAAAATTGAGCGCCGAACGGGGTCAAGTACCGACTCCGGAAACAAATTGGAGCGGCGGCATTGAACCGGAACGGGCTTACCTCCTGGATTTACAACAACCCGGCGTGGTTGGTGACCTTCACGTTCCTGGGTGTCGCACTCGTCATCGCATCGATCGGGCTGGTGCTGGTCTACACCATTACCTCCAGGACTACGCGCGAGCGGCATGGCGAGTTGACCAGCTTCACCGTCACCAACATTGCCGTTCTATACGCGGTCCTATTGGCGTTCATTGCGGTCGCCACCTGGGAATTGTTCTCCAGGGCCTCCCATTTGGCGCAAACCGAGGCAACCTTGGCTGGCAATCTGTTTCGCGACACGCTCGGATTACCGAAGCCGGTGGACGGCGACTTGCGCAATTGGATTCGGGAATATCTGCAAGTCGTAATCGAGGAGGAATGGCCGCAGCAACGGGATGGCGTGGTGCCGGAGGATGGATGGCCGATCCTTGCCAAGATCCACCAGAGCATTGTCGCGATTAACCCAGCGAATTTGGGTCAGGCCGTACTGATGCAAGAAATGCTGCGTGATTTGAACGAACTCTACAGCGCTCGCACCAGTCGGCTGGATGCGGTGCAAGGGCATATCCCGGACATGGTCTGGTCTGTAATCATCGCAGTGGGGGCGCTGACCGTTGGCTACAGTTGCTTCGTCCGATCGGACGGGATGATCGTCCATCTGCTCATGCTGGCTGGGCTGACCATCGCGCTGACGCTGGTCGTCGCCCTGATCGTGGAAATGGACTACCCGTTCAGGGGATCCATCAGCGTCTCGGTAGATTCTTATCAGCTTGTCCTCGACGGACTGACCCTCTCGGCACCGCCGTGAGGGGGGGCCCACCAGATTGGGCGATCGAACTGGTGCCGACGCGCCGTTGACGGCAGCAGTCGGGGAGAAGGTGTCGCCAGGTTGCCGAACTCGATGATTGTTCCTGCGCAAGCTGGCACCGCGCTCACCGCAGAGATTGACAGCAGCCTTCCGCGACGCGCTGCAGCAGTTCGCACCAGCCGAATCCGTCGCCTATCTGCGTCACGCTCGGTATGGTCTGCCTAATCGCTTAAAACGGTATGAGGCCGTGGGACCGAAGTTACCTTGAACTTTGTGTCCGATCCTGCACCTCTGGTTTATTGGCTGATGATCGATGGTCCCCTGTGCGCTTGCGAGTGCGAGGGTCCGAATCAGCGCCCATGGGGACAAACCCGGGGACGGCCATGACGGTCAAACGAGCGGTGGTGCGGCGAGTCAATCTGCACGCCGCCTGGAGTCAGCCGCGGATCCGCTCCACCGTCGCGCTTGTCGAATGTCCCGGCACCAGATCGACCAATGCAACATGACCGCCCCAGCCGCGCACCATCTCGGCGCCGACCACCTGATCCAGCGTGTAGTCGGCGCCCTTCACCAGCAGGTCCGGATGCAGCGCGGCGATCAGTGCCTCGGGCGTGTCCTCCGCGAACACCGTGACCAGATCGACGCTGGCCAGACTTGCCAGCACCGCGGCGCGGGCGGCTTCGGGCTGGGCCGGACGATCGGCCCCCTTCAACCGGCGCACGCTGGCGTCGGAGTTCAGCCCGACCACCAGCCGGTCGCAGGACTCGCGCGCCTCCTCCAGCAGACGCAGGTGGCCGGGATGCAGCAGGTCGAAGCAGCCGTTGGTGAAGCCGACGCGCCAGCCTTTGTGGTGCCAGCGCTGCACATGTTCGATCGCCGCCTCGCGCGAGACGACCTTCCGTAGCGCGCCACCCGCCGGCGACAGTGCCGCCTCGAGATCCGCCTCGCGCACCACGGCGGTTCCCAGCTTGCCCACCACGATACCCGCGGCAATATTCGCCAGGCGCACTGCGACCGGCAGGTCCAGCCGTGCCGCCAGCCCAGCCGCCAGTGTCGCCGCGGCTGCATCACCGGCGCCGGCGATGTCGAACACCTCGACCGCCTCGGCCGGAAAATGCAGGGCGCCCGCGTCATCCAGCAGCGTCATGCCGGCGTTGCCGCGCGTCACCACCACCGCTCCGAAGCCATGGCGCTGCCGCAACGCGGTGGCGGCGGCCACGACCGCGGCCTCGGTATCCACCGGCATGCCGGTTGCCTCGGCGAGATCGGTGCGGTTCGGCATGATGACGTCGGCGCCAGCATAGCGCGAATAGTCCGGGCCTTTCGGGTCGACGATGACGGGCCGGCCGGCTTCGCGCGCCGCGGCGATCAGTTGACCCGGCAGTTCGCCGGTCATCAGCCCCTTCTGGTAGTCCGACAACACGGTGACCGAGGTCGCCGCCATGGCATCGCGCGCAATGCGTATCAGTCCCGCCGCCAGCCGAGGCTGCACCGGCGAGGTTTCCTCACGGTCGGCGCGTAGCAATTGCTGGCCAGACGAGAGGTAGCGCGTCTTGAGGGTGGTAATGCGTCCGCCCTGTACCAGCAGCCAGGGTTCGATATTGGGCTGGCCCCCGATCAACGCGGTGAGATCGGAGCCTGCCTGGTCGTCGCCGACCACCGTGATGAACGCCACCGCCGCGCCCAGGGCGGTCAGGTTGCGCACCACGTTGCCGGCGCCTCCCGGCATTGACAGCTCGCGATCGATTGCCAGGATCGGGTACCGGCGCCTCCGGACTGATGCGCTCGACCTGGCCGTAGACGTAGCGGTCCAGCATCACGTCGCCGACGACCAGGACGCTGGTCCGGCCGAGCTGGCGAACCGCCGCCAGCAGGTCGGCTTCCGGCTTGGGCAGCGGGGGCTCGGCGGGTGAGCTGTCGTTCATGGCAACGCCCTAGCCTGCTGGATCGGGTGGTGCAAGCAAAGGTAGTGGGATGCGCGGGAGAATCGCATTTGCGATTTGTCAGACATGCGTGCCGGGTCCGCTTGCGGGGTAGAGCGTAGGCCCGTACCCATGGGTGACAGCAAAAATGTCGGCTGTGCTGATGCCGAACAGCAGCATGGCGCGGCCACGGTCAGCTCGATCAGCGACATGTCCCCGGCCCAGCTTGCGCGCTCCAACAGGGTTCTATCCATTTCGCCGCGGTCGCTTTCGACGCGTCACTCATCTGGGAAGTCCTCTGGCTGGATATATCCGGTGGTTGCGTGGGTATTCGCCTCGCTGCCTTGTCGCGTCATTGATCTGGATCAACGCGACGGCTGGCTATCGGCACCTGGCGGGACAGGATTAGCAGCCCCGTGGGTCGCCGGGTGTTTGCCTGGTCGATGACGACCGGCGCTCGCCGACGCGGTGCAATGCCACAGCGCCGTCACGGTCGAGGCTCAACCCATCAGCGCCCCGATGAAATCCCACGCGAACGTCATCGCACGCCGCGATGCGCCGCCAGGCACAGTGTCAGGACGCCGTTGCGGAAGCGACGTCACGCGGTGATGAACGCCATCCGGTCCTCTTCCAGCACCACGCAGGTCAGCACGCCACCCATTACCGCGCCGGTATCGATGCCGATGCGGTTCGGCCGCACCACCGGTTCGTACCCGGGCGTATGGCCGTGCACCACGACGGTGCCGTACGGCTCCTTGAACGACAGGAAAGGTTCGCGAATCCACAGCAGGTCGTGGCGGCTCTGGCGTTCCAGCGGGATGCCGGGCCTTATCCCCGCGTGCACGAACAGGTAGCCGCCGACCTCGTGTCGCATCGCCAGGTCGCGCAGGAAGAGCAAATGCGGCCTGGGCAAATAGCCGGACCAATCCTTCGCCTGCGCGGAACGCGGCACCCCCCAACTCAACAGCGAATCAGCGCCACCGTTGGCGAGCCATAAATCGGTCGCCTCGGTGTCGCCGGATGCGACCGCCGCCAGCATCATGTATTCGTGATTGCCCATCAGGTTGATGGTCGGCACATCCGCCAGGGGCGGCGCGTCGGCCAGCTTCGCCACCACGCCGGCGCTATCGGGTCCGCGATCCACATAATCGCCCAGATGCACCAGCAGCGGGTCGCTGACCGGGCGTTCCGCCAGGTCGTCGGCGATCTGTGCGTGCAATGCCGCCAGCCGGTCCAGGCAGCCATGGATGTCGCCGATGGCGTAGACCCGCTGGCCGGGCGACAACGTTGCGGGCGCCGGGGTGAAATCGATCATGACCGCTTACCCTAGGCGACAGAGCGCCGGGTCTCCAGCCACAACCCTTGGCGTAACTGTCCGGCGGCCCTAATGCCAACCGCATGGATGCGATCCGGGTCCACAACCTGACGAAGCGCTATGGCGAAACGCTGGCGGTGGACGACATCAGCTTCACAGTGCGGACCGGCGCGACCGTGGGTCTGCTCGGCGGTAACGGCGCGGGCAAGACCACCACCATCGCCATGCTCCTGGGACTGCTTATCCCGACCGCCGGCACGATCGGGGTGCTTGGCCACGACATGGCGCGCGACCGATTTGCCGCGTTGGCCCGGATGAACTTTTCGTCGCCCTACGTGTCGCTGCCGCAGCGCCTGTCGGTGGCGGAAAACCTGCGGGTCTACGGTCACCTGTACAACGTTGCCGGCCTGGAACGCCGCATCGCCGAACTCGCCGCCGAACTGGACCTGGACGAATTGCTGGATCGCCCGGCCGGCAAGCTGTCGGCTGGACAGAAGACCCGCGTCGCGTTGGCCAAGGCGCTGATCAACCGGCCGGAACTGCTGCTGCTCGACGAACCAACCGCCAGCCTGGACCCCGACACCGGCGACTGGGTGCGCAGTTGGCTGGAGCGCTATCGTGAAGAAAGCGGCTGCACGATCCTGCTCGCCTCGCACAACATGGCCGAGGTGGAGCGGCTTTGCTCGTATGTGCTGATGCTGAAGCAGGGGCGCATCGTTGATCGCGGCAGCCCGCAGGAACTGCTGGATCGTTACGGCCGCGAGGACATGGAGGAGGTGTTTCTCGACATCGCCCGCGACCGCGGCCGGGCGCATGCCCGAGTGCCGTCATAGCAGGGGCCGGTCTTTCCGAACCTGACGCCTAACGCCGCAGTTGGATGACCAACGCCTCGGCTTGTTCGGGATCCATGGCTAACGCGCGCCTGGCGACATCCTGTGGAAATCCGGCACGCGCCAGGATGGCCAGTTCGCGCGTTCGCTGCGCCGGCTCGGTCGCATCGTCGTGGCGAAATGGACCGATCCGACGGCGGCGCGCGAGGACCAGTGCAGCAGCCAACTCGCTCTGCTCATCCTCTGGCAAGGCAGCGCGCGCCGCTTCGCTGTCCACGCCCTTGGCCGCGAGGTGTGCGGCAACCGCGCGGCGCGAGCGGCCGGCACGTGTCAGACTGCGTGAACGGCTCTGGGCGAATGTGACGTCGTTCACCGCTGCTGCCGCGACCAGCCGTGCCACCACTTCGCGCACGACCTCCCTTGCGGCGGCGGCCTGTGTCGCGACGGCGTCGCGGTCGGCTCCGCCATTCGATGCGATCTGGGCCCAGCGATCGATGCGTCGTTCCAGCACGCGGCGAAGTCCTACCTCGGTGGTGGCATAGCGCGCGAGATGCGCCAGCGCGGCGTCATGCAGTTCGGCTGCGTCAGGCGGCGGCCCGCTGCCACGGCGTGTCGGGGTGGTGGTCATCGCCGGACGATGCCATGGCTGTGGCCTGACACAAGCTCGGCGGGCTGCTGCCCGGTTGCCGCCTGTGCCGCCGCCGCCCTATCGGCGCGAAGCGAAGTTTCCACGCAAAGGGCGCCAAGAACGCAAGGATCACCAAGCAGATATTGCTCACGCGAAGCGCATTTGAACATTCTTGGCGACCTTTGCGTTCTTGGTGGGCTTTGCGTGGACACTGTTTGCGTCCGACCATGAAAGACGCCACCCGTCGACGCACCATCGGGCCGATCCGCTCGGTCAGCCGCTCCGGCTGGTTTGACAGCGCCCGCAACCCCCGCCAATGATCCGCGCTTCCCTTTGGACCCGCCCCGAAAGGTCGCGGGCGGGAGATCCATTTGGGGAACCACACAAGAGGGTTGCATACCCATGATTTCCGCTCTGCTGCCGAACTACGCCCGTGCCGACCTCGCCTTCGAGCGGGGCGAAGGCGCCTGGTTGTGGACGGTGGACGGGCGACGATTCCTCGATTTCGGGTCGGGCATCGCCACGGCCTCGTTGGGGCATGGCCACCCGCATCTCGCCAAGGCGATTGCCGATCAGGCCGCCAAGGTGATGCACGTGTCGAACCTGTACCGCATTCCGGGCGCCGAACGCCTGGCGCAGCGACTGGTGGACAACACGTTTGCGGACAGCGTGTTCTTCTGCAACTCGGGCGCGGAAGCGAACGAGGGCATGATCAAGATGATGCGCCGCGCGATGTTCGACGCCGGCAAACCGGAGCGCTTCCGCTTCATCGTGTTCGAGGGCGCGTTCCATGGCCGCACGCTGGCGACGCTCGCCGCCACCGGCAACGCCAAGTACCTGGAAGGCTTCGGCCCGGTAGTGGAAGGCTTCGACCAGGTGCCGTTCAACAACATGAACGCGGTGCGCGACAAGATCGGTCCCGCGACCGCGGGCATCATCGTCGAGCCGATCCAGGGCGAAGGCGGCGTGCGTCCGGCGGACATGCAGTTCCTGCGCGACCTGCGCGCGGTGTGCGACGAGTACGGCATCATCCTCGGTTTCGACGAGGTGCAGTCGGGCATGGGCCGCACCGGCAAGCTGTTCGCGTATGAATGGTCCGGCATCGTGCCGGATGTCATGTCGGCGGCGAAGGGCATCGGCGGCGGGTTCCCGCTCGGTGCCGTTCTCGCCAAGGAGCAGTACGCCAAGGCGCTGAAACCCGGCACGCATGGCACGACGTTCGGCGGCAATCCGTTGGCATGCGCCGCGGGCAACGCCGTGCTCGACGTGATGCTGGCGCCGGGCTTCCTGGAAGATGTCCAGCGCAAGGGCAACAAGCTGCGCGGCGAACTCGACAAGATCGCCCGCGAATTCCCGCAGGTGTACGAGGACGCGCGCGGCATGGGCCTGCTGCTGGGCATGAAGTGCGTTCTGCCGCAGGGCGAGGTGCAGGCTGCCTGCGTGGCCGAGGGGCTGATGGCGATCACCGCCGGCGACAACGTGCTGCGTCTTGCGCCGCCATTGGTGGTCACCGACGCCGACCTGGACGAGGCGGTGGCGATGCTGCGGCGTGCGACGCTGCGCGTGCTGCCGTCCAAGGCGAAGGCAGCAGCGAAGTGAGTGCCTCGCTGAAGCGCAAGCGTGAGGTCGAGGGCCGGTCCACCGACAAGGTGGCCGGCCCGCGGCACTTCCTCGATCTGCGCGATTTCGATACCGCGACGTTGCGCCAGATGCTGGATGTTGCGGCCAACTACAAGCGCGTCGGCGTGTCGTCGCGCCCGCTGGCCGGCAAGATGCTGGCGCTGATCTTCGAAAAGCCGAGTACGCGCACGCGCGTCTCATTCGAGGTCGGCATGCGCCAGCTTGGCGGCGACGTGGTGGTGCTGAATGCGCGCGACATGCAGAGCGGGCGCGGTGAATTGCCGGCCGATACCGCGCGCGTTCTGTCGCGCTATGTCGATGCGATCATGCTGCGCACCGACAACGTGACGAAGCTGCATGAGCTGGCGGAATACGCCACCGTGCCGGTGATCAACGGGTTGACCGATACCTCGCATCCCTGCCAGTTGATGGCCGACGTGCTGACATTCGAGGAGCATCGCGGGCCGATCGCCGGCCAGGTGGTCGCCTGGTGCGGCGACGGCAACAACGTGGCGCGAAGCTGGATCGAGGCGGCGGTGCGCTTCGGCTTCACGCTGCGGCTGGCGACGCCGGATGGGCTGCAGCCACCGGCGGACCTGATCGAGTGGGCACGCGCGCAGGGCGGCAAGATCGAACTGACCGACGATCCGGACAAGGCGGTGGCGGGCGCGCGCTGCGTGGTGACCGATACCTGGGTGTCGATGTCGGACGATCCGAACACCAGCCGCCACAACCTGCTGGCGCCGTATCGCGTCACGTCGGCGCTGATGCTGTGCGCCGCACCGGATGCGATCTTCATGCACTGTCTGCCGGCACATCGCGGGGAAGAGGTCACCGAAGAGGTGATCGACGGCCCGCAATCGGTGGTGTTCGACGAGGCTGAGAACCGGTTGCACGCGCAGAAGGGCGTGCTGGCCTGGGCGATGGGAGCGGTGCGGTAAGGGGCCATTGGTCGCGACAAGTTGTTGCGCCTTACTGGCGGGGGATTGCCGCGTCGCTGTCGCTCCTCGCAATGACAATTTGGGGCTAGATCGGCAGGCGGCCTTGGCGGTCGGTTGCGCGGCCGCCGTCGGCTATGGCACCGACCTCGCCATCGGCGAAGCGCAGACCGAGGCGTGCGCCGGGCTTCACTTCGGCAGCGCTGGTCAGCGGATGGCCGGCGGGATCGGATACCAGCGCATAGCCTCGCTGGAGCACGGCCAGGGGTGAGACCGATTCCAGCCGCGCGGCCGCGCCGTCAAGGCGGGCGCGGGACTCGCGCAACAAGGATCGCAGCGGCGCGTCGGTAAGGCGCGCCATGGTGCGGCCTGATCGATTATGGATGCCGGACACGCCGTGGCGCAGGCCGGCCAGCAGCTTCTGTCCGCACAGATCGAGCGCTGCCCGCCGTCGCGCGACGACGTTCGGCAGCACCGTGACGAGGCGCACGCCGCGTTCCTGCACCCGCTCGCGCCAGCCTCGCAACGTGGCTGGTAGATCGGGCAGGCGGCGTTCGACGCCGGTCAGCGCGGCGGCGCGCTTGTGCAACAGGTTGGGCAGCGCCAGCAGCAGGCGCTCGGCGCGGTCGTCCAGGCGCTGGCGCGCGACGCCGACCAGTGCGGGCAGGTCGGGCAGGCCGCGTTCGGCGCGCGACAGGCGCAGGCGGCGTTCCTGGGTCAGGCGGTTCAGGCCGCCGATCAGACGGGCGGCCTTGTGCTCCAGGTCGGCGATCAGGTCGGCGCGCGCCGGCACCGCCAGTTCGGCCGCGGCGGTTGGGGTCGGCGCGCGGCGGTCGGACACGAAGTCGATCAGCGTGGTGTCGGTCTCGTGGCCGACGGCGGAGATCAGCGGGATGCGGCAGGCGGCGGCAGCGCGCAGGACGGTTTCCTCGTTGAACGCCATGAGGTCTTCCAGGCTGCCGCCACCGCGCGCGACGATCAGCACGTCGGGACGTGGGACGTCGTGCAGCGGCAGGCTGTCGAAGCCGGCGATGGCGGCGGCGATGCGGTCGGCGGCGCCCTCGCCCTGGACCGGGACCGGCCAGAGCAGGATGGCGCGCGGGAAGCGGCGGGCGATGGTGGTGCGGATGTCCTGAATGACGGCGCCGCGTTCGCTGGTCACCACGCCTACTATCGTGGGGAGGGCCGGCAGGGCGCGCTTGCGGTCGGCGGCGAACAGGCCTTCCTCGGCGAGGCGCTGGCGGAGCATCTCGATGCGGGCGAGCAGGGCGCCGGCGCCGGCGTATTCCATGCGCTCGGTGATGAGCTGGTAGGACGAGCGTTCGGCGTAGGCGGAGATGCGGCCGGTGGCGATGATCTCGACGCCGTCCTCCGGCACCATGCCGAGGCGGGGGACGGCGGACTTCCAGACAACGCCGGCGATCTTGGCGGTTTCGTCCTTGAGGGAGAAGTAGATGTGCCCGGAAGGGTAGCGCTTGAGTTCGGTGATTTCGCCGCGCACGCGGACTCGGCCGAAGTTGCCTTCCAGCGTGCGCTTCACCGCGCCGGAGATTTCCGAGACGGTGTATTCGGGGACGTTGGAGACGGGCGGGACGGGGAGATCGCTCATGCGGGTCGAAGAGTAAGCGATTCGGGGGTGGGGGGCGAGCTTATGTCGGGTGACGGCGGTGGGCGGTTGGCTGGGTGGGTTGTGACGTGGCGGCGTGCCAGAGGTTTCTCACGGAGGGCCGCGGAGGACGCACCGAGGGCCACGGAGAAGTGGAGTTCAGGACGTGCTGCGCGGTGGTGGTGCCGCGGCGGGGGCCGTCTCGACGGCGTCTCAGAGTTTCGATCTGCGATGACGGTGATGGAAAGGCGCGCCATTGGTGGAGGGGATTGGCGTCGGTGTCAGGCGGGCCTGTCGGTGCCGCTGGCGATGG
Organism: uncultured Alphaproteobacteria bacterium; assembly: GCA_963696645.1. Classification (GTDB taxonomy): domain Bacteria; phylum Pseudomonadota; class Alphaproteobacteria; order Acetobacterales; family Acetobacteraceae; genus JAMXLO01. The sequence goes on along the minus strand of CAVOKY010000005.1, from coordinate 2,428,587 downwards.
CGCGCACCACGGCGGGCGGCGGGCAGCCGATGGCAAGCTTGTCGGGCAGGCGGCCGAGGCGGCGGATCAGCGCGGTGCGCTTTCGTTGGTGCAGCGCGTAGTGGTCGATGGCAGCGATCGGGTCAGGCTTCGGGGCGGCACCAGAGGCGGGCGGCGGATGTGCCGAGGAGTTGGCTATGAGACTGAGGAAATTACGCGCGATCTGGATGTGGCGGAGCGGGCGAAGCATTGGGTGGTTGGTAGCGGCTGACCCGCGAGAGGAGGAGGAATAGGTCGGCCGGGCTGGAGGTGGTAGGCGCGTCCATAGTGGGAACATATGAGAATACCGGCGCAGCGCGTCGCGGATTTCCTTCCTAGTTCGGTTTACAAATCGTAAGAATCATTTTGATGACGACCAAGCGTGACAGGCCGGACACTATTCGCTCTCCGAACACCTGTTACAGGAGAGTAGCGGCTCACGACTCCCCTCATTTGTCAGACCGGCCCGAAAACGTCTGCGAATAGCGGCTGCTCCTGCAGCATGCGGGAGAAGCGCTGCATCAGCGGACGCAGCCTGGCTTCTGGCATCATCGGGATCAGGTCGTAGAGCATGCAGCCCTGGCGGAACAACGAATGGACGCGGCGTTTGGCGGTGTTGGTCTTGAGCATCCGGTCATAGCCCAGTGCCTCGCCGGCGGCACCGAGGAGCGTCAGCAGCACCACGGCGAAAGCGTTGATCAGCCACAACCGATCGCGCCGCTCGGGAGTTTTGACATGCATCGCGCCCATCCCCATGCCGAAGCGCAGATCCTTGGTATCGCGTAGCGCGCACTCGATGCCCCAGCGACGACCGTAGTATCCGGTCAGATGCTTGGCCGTGGCATCGGCACTGCTGGCCGCCAGGCACCAGGCCTGCTTCATGTCGGGGTCCTGAACGCAGACCACGGTCCCCACTGCATAGCGGTCGGCGGTGACCGCGGCGCCACGCAGCACACGGGCGCGTCCGCCGGGTCGCACCCAGGCGGCAGCGGTGCGGGTTTCGCCGGTGGTGGTGGTCACAGCGATGTTGCCGCGGAAGCGGATGACGTAGTCGAAGCACAGCTCTTCGGTCAGCATCCGGTAGAGTTTCTGGTCGCCGAAGCCGCGGTCGGCGATCACGCACACCGCGATGTCGGCCGGCAGCAATTCGGCCAACCGCACCAGTACCCGATGCTCGTAGAGGCTGCGGTTGTCCTTGAGTGTGCACGTGTCGACCGTGAGCCATACCAGCGGTGTGGCACGACCGTGATCGGTGATCAGCGACAACATGATTGTGGCCTGCTTGTCGGCCTCGAAGTCGGTCCAGTCCAATGCCACCACGATGGCGTTGCGTGTGCCGATGATGTAGGGCACCCAGCGGGTGAGGATGTCATCGACGTTGATATTCCGGTTGGACAGCAGGCGGTCGACCTGCTTGGTCGCATGCTTGGGGTTCAGGCCACGTGCGGCAGCGAGCCCCTGGCCGATCGTGCAGACCGCCAGGGAGGCGCCGCGCAGCACGCCGAGGGTGGCATCGCAGAGCGAGCCGACGCGCTTGGCGTGAAGATCATGGCCAAGCACGCCGCCAAGAACCTGCCTGACCTGGTCGATGGAGAACTGCTGCTGCCCGATGACCATCGTATCCCCCGACCTGCCGTTGCTGGGCGGGAGATCTGTTGCTTCACGCGACTGCAAAACTGGCCATGGCGGATTCGCAAGGATATGCCGCCGTCGCTGCTCATGCGATTCTTTCCGGAATCGTCCTTATGGCCGACCGATTCTTTCATGTCTCAAGGAAAATGAGGGGATGAGTGAGGGGTCCCAGATTTCCTGGAGTGAGGCGCAGGTCCATCATGTGATGGAGCATTCGCAGGGAGGTCCCACGCTTCTCAGCAACGCTGCGCTGGTTCACAAAGCGTGCCATCCCAAAGGGGAGGCTGCGACAAAAGCTTTCGCCGCGCAATTCTTTGCATCGCAAACTGCGAAGGTTCAAAAAGCACAACCTGAAACCAATTACGACACCGCTGGATATTTGTGGAAGCATGGGAACTCACGGCTCTTCCTGCCACATGGCACTGAGATTCGGATGACATATAGAGGGCAGGACTACACCGCGAGAGTGGAAGGCGCCGACATAGTCTACAATGGCCATACTGCTACCCCGTCCTCGTTGGCCAGAAGCATAGCTGGTAGCAGCCGTAATGCCTGGCGGGATCTGTGGATAAAATTTCCAGATGATGAATCGTGGAGTTTAGCAGACGAGCTGCGCCAAAGTGCCAGTTCCGTCACACTGGAGGACCTGGGACTTTGACTGCTCTCAGCTCGAACAGGTTCAGCGAGCCGATACCCATGTTGAGAACTGGGTCCTTGTCCGGCTGCAACCGGACTGTCGACGATGGAGTTGGCTCAGGCGGCTTCGCGCGGCGCTACCTCGGCACGGATGCGTTCGCCGGCCGCGCGTTCCGCGACGTCCAACTCGTAGGCTTTCTGTAGGTTCAGCCAGAAGCCGGCACTGGTGCCGAAATGACGCGCAAGACGTAGTGCTGTCTCCGCGGTCACGGCACGCTCGCCAGCAAGGATCGCGGTAACGCGGTTGGGGGGCACACGAAGCGCGAGCGCGAGTGCATGGGCGGTCAGACTTAGCGGATCGAGGAAGTCGTGCCGCAGCACCTCGCCCGGATGCACTGGTGGCAGGCGTTCGCCCGTCGCCGTATCCGAGAAGTCCACACGCCCGGCATCCAGATCGTCCCGAGATATCACCTGTCGCCTCGCCATCTCGAACCTTCCTGCACCGATCGTCGGCTAATGGCAGTCCACAATCTCGACTTCATGGGCGCCATCCTCCCGCCACATGAAGGTGACGCGCCACTGGCTGTTGATCCGGATCGAATGCTGCCCAGCCCGGTTACCGCGTAGTGCCTCCAGACGGTTGCCAGGCGGAAAACGCAGGTCGTCCAGGCGTTCAGCCGCGTCCAGCGCTGCGAGCTTGCGGCGCGCCGCCACCGCCAGATCGCGCGCCATGCCCCGCGGTAGACCTCCCGCGAAAACCAACGCCGTCGCCTTATCGCGAAAGCTCCGGATCACGATTTTACGTAAGGTGTAAGATGCAGTGCGTCAAGGTCCGCCATGCCGACGCCAGCATGAGCAACAATGTAGTCCATCAATCGGAAGCGCAAAATCTGTCTCTGACCGCGGGCGCCAATTACCCGTGACAGAGCGACTTCCGGGGAAGGACCCGCGGCCTGCGGCTGGGGCGCATAGGCGCGCGCTACGGGCTAGCCAAAGTGCGGTGCCACCAAGGATCGTCTGGGTGTGCCCGTCCGCCTCTAGGGCCACCGCAGCGCAGCCGGCGTACGTCCACGCGACGCCTGCGAGTTCGCCGGATGCAGCGACGATCCCGCCAAGTGGCGCTGTCACGCTGTCACACCGCAGGGCGCGCCGCGTGACAGCATTTGTGACAGCGCCGGGCGCGTCCAAAAATATGAATCACTTACTCATCCCATAAAGAAAGATGAAGCTGTCACGTTGGCACCCACGATACCCCTGCGAACGCACACATGCACGCGCACCTGCGCATCGGGCCGAAAGACGTGACAGCGGTGACAGCGTGACAGCGCTGAATTTGTGGGCGTTTTCCGTGACAGCTTTGGTGACGGCGTGACAAGAGTCCCGCCTATGTCTCCAGCCTCTCGGCCACGGCCAGACTGAACGCCAAGGCGACCGTCTGCCGGATGCTGTCGTCATCGTCCTGATTTGCCAGCTCCGCAACCAGCTCCGCGAAGGCGAAGAAGCCCGTTACCATTCCCGTGTCGCGCGGTATCGCCGCGCGCAGCGCAGCCTCTAACTTCGTCACCTCGCCCCAGTCGACGATACGTTCCAGCTCGGCAAGTGCGTGGATCGCCTTACGCGCCGTGCTCATTGGTCCCTCTCGATCTCGCCAAGCAGATCGGCACGCGAAATCCAAATTGCCTTGCGCACCGTCCTGTCACCAATCTTCACGAAGCAGCCTGCGGCCAGCTCGCACGCGCTGGGCAGACTGCGAAGCAGGTAGCGGAACCGTTGTCCCGCCCAAGCGGTTCCCTCGAATAGCTTAACGACGGGAGCGGAGGTGTAAGCGATCCACAGCCCATCACCTGGTCCACCCCGCTGTGGCGGCGGACGACCGAAGCGCGAGCCGGTCTCATCACCACGCAGCGCACGCATGCCATTCCGACCCAGGTCTCTTTGCGCACTCTCCGCCACAACGCCTGGGTCCAATTGCTCGCCCGACTCGGGATCTTGCCGGGTTTCCCAAGCGCGCACGGCAAGCTCGGCCGTTGGCCATTCCTCCGTGGAGTGGTCGCGGCGTAGCCGATAGCTGGCGAGATGCTCGACCACCTGGCGGCCAGCCGATTGCTCGGCCACCTCGCCGGCGTCTTGCACGAAGTCGCGAATGGCCGCGACCAGGTTCAGTGCCTCGCGGTCATCCGGAACGCCGTCATGGCAGAGTAGCCAGTGACCAGCCAAGATCGCACCGTGCTGATCCATCTGGCGCGATGCGCAGCCGATGCGAGCCAGCGCGTCACGGAACGTGTCGAGCGCATGATGGCGCCTCCGCCGTGACGGAAGCGCCAGTATTCCTGCATGCGAGCCTGTATATACCGGCCGACTTCGGCGTCGCAGGGTGGGCCGGGGCGCTCGATGGCATAGTCAGCCGGCCAGATGGTGTTGGCCGTGCGAATACCGGCGGGACAGAACTGGCCATTGATGAATAACACATCTCCGCAGTGCATAACGGGGTCGCCGTCCTCACCCGGCCAGACACCAGGTTTCCGGATCGTCATGTGAGAGCCGAACATTGGCTGGCGAGCACATTGTTCCATCAGCCAAGCGCACGCAGCAGAGACTGAGTACCCGATGGGAATCATCCGCAACTGGCCATCGATCTTCCGTGTCGCGAAACGCGGGAAGCAAGTCCAGAGCCAGACTGTGCTGCCGAGCAGCAGCCCAATAAGTTCCGCGTTGGAGCCAAGCTGCCGCGCGCTCAGCACACGGTACGCACCCCGTGGGTCAAGGAAATGGAACTGTCCTTCTCGTTCGCCAAGCGGGGTTAGCGGGCAAGTCGGTCCTGGATCGACTGCTGGGCCCCGCAACTCATGATCTGGTGGCAGACCCACGCCATCGGCGGCGAGGTCCCAACGTGCCCAGGCCTGGGTGAGATCACGATCATCCGGAGCCGCGGTTGACATCAGGCGCGCCTCAACCCGGTGGCCATGCGCCCGATCAAAAGGACTGCCAGGCACAGCGCAGCGGACCGCTTGCTAAGCGATCCGCTGAAATAGGCCACGCTGATCATAGATTGGCCTGGCGATGCACCCTAGAATTGATCCAACGCCGCGGGATCACGCTTGGCGCCGGACTCCTGATTGCGCTCCGGTAGATTGCGGTAAATGGGAGGAACAAACGGATGAGGATTTGCAGGCGGACTCCACTCGCCTGCTTCGGCAGCAGCCTGCGGTGCGCGCGGCCTCCGGCCACTGAAGCTTTCATCACGGGCTTTCGCATTTGCCGCAATCTGTGCCGTCGAGCGTTTGCGATCGATACGACGCATATGCGACGCGACGCGGTCCTCGACCTCCTTGAGTGGCTGAAGTGCAGCGAACCAGGCAGCAGCATCAGTATCGTCGCGCCATGTGGCGGCCAAATCCTCGCCTGTACCAAGACGACCGTCGTGCAGGAGATATCCGTTGTCGAATGGATGGCGGATTTCGATGCCATCTATCCAAGGCAATCCAACTCCGGCTGCTCGTGCAGCATATGCCCGTTTCAGAACTACTGAGAGTTGGGCAGTTGCAGTCGTCAGGTCGGCCAGGACATCACGCTGGATGGCGTTCTTCAGCGGTGCCGCCGCTTCGCGCAAAGTTGCGGATGCGGCGACCACACGACCATCCAGTTCGGCCAACAGTCCTGGCAGCGCACGCTTGGCATTCTCCAGTCGCGCCAGCTTCGCCCCAATCTCCTGCGCGCGTGTTTGCGCGACTTCCGCGCGATTGGCCAATTCGGGATCTGCTGGAGCAAGAAGCGCATCCGCCACGACCGTATCCCGTGTGGCGACAGCCTGTTCGTATTCAGCCGAGGCAGCCGCATGCTCAGATGCGACAACTGCCGGAAGGCGATCGAGCCTTTCCAGAACGTCGCGTGTATCCCCAATCATGCGCCGGAGTTGTTCTGGAACGTGTAACATCACATGAATCTCCAGTTATGTGGTCACCTGCGTGCTGCCTTCCGAAACGCATCGTCCCACGAACGATCGCTTTCGGATTGACACTTGGACGGCACGCTATTCGTCCAAGTTGCGAGTGCTGCCGGGCCGAGACGTGCGCGACGGAAGGCCCGGTCCCAGCTCGCCCGGGTCTCTGCTTTGGACAGCGAGGGCGGCGAGACCGTGCTGCGAGCGAGCTGGATCAAAGCGGAGTAGTTGGGCAGCGGCGTACGCGCATTCGCCTTGCGACGCTTCGGTCCCGCCGATTGCGACTTGGCCGCTCCAGCCCGCGACTTTGGGGTTTTCACATCGCCATCATGGACCTGTGCCATCGGGCCGGGTGCAGCGGTGCGGTTCGCCGGAGGGACGCCGGATTCTGATGTGATACGGTGCGTGCGGGGGCTGAGGCCACGAAAATGCGCGAACTCGTATGCCCGCCTGCATCATTCCTTTCGGCGAATAAACCCATTGCCGAGGAACGCCGAGTCTCGCTTGATCGCGCATGTATTCCTCCCCTCAGTTGGCGGTGGTCCGGGCTATGAGTTCCCGAATGCTATCGACATGAACCAACGTCACACGGCCGATACGGGAGACCTTCAACTCCCCGTCGTGGATCAGTTCCCATAGCTTGCTGTGGCCCACGCCGATTACGGCTGCTGCGGCACGAGGGCGAATTGTGATCGGCTCGACGGGCGGCGCCGCTTTCAAGACGGTGGTCCCCGCAACCCCACAAGCATCGGTGTTGTTATCCCGTCTTGGCTCCTTCTGCTTGACCATAACCAATCCCGTAGCCGAAGTACGACGGCCGATCACGGCGTTACGATAGACAGCGTCCGGGCCGCCAAGCAGCCGTTGTAGGAACCGGGCCCTCGCTGACCCTTGTCCACGACGCCGATAGCAACGAGGCTTTCGCCAACGGATCGTCACGTTGGTGAGCGGTGGCGGGTGGAACATGGTGGACGCACCCGCGCCACCGCAAGGCTGAACTCCTGAACCGAAGGCGTCGGTTCAGCAGTTCATGGTTCCGACTCGGTCGGCCCTTGCACTTCTGCTTTCGACAAAGCTAGGCAACTGAGAACCTTCCAGTCGGGGAACCTCGTGGTGAGGTGCTTTTTTACCGTCGCCGGGACAGGAGGCATCTTCGGGTTGTCACGGTGTCTTACGTGGGTTTTGGCATAAGTGCAGGCATATTGAAGAAACGTTTGCTCTTCTCCCACGGCGCGTGCCAACGCCTAGAAATCGTTGAGAAGGCTTTCGAAGTGCTGATCGAAATTGGAACCTGACCAGTTGAATAAGGTACGATGATCAGCAGCCTGCATGCCTTCACCGTTGGAGACCCTACCGCCCTCGATCCGGGGTGGGACTTCTTTGCCGGGATCTTGTGGTGGTATGCCGTCAGTGGGCCGATGCACCTGGCGCACCAGCGCCCATAGCCTGCGCTTTGGTCTCGGAACACCCCGCGGCCAGATGAGGGTCGGCGTTCCCGCTTCCCGCGTGAGGGCGTGACCCACGGCAGGCCGATATCTGATCAGCAGGTATTGCCATGCGGCCATTCGAACGTGTTGCCAATCCCCACTGACCGGATCGGTTGTCCAGTGCAGTTCGAGCTCACCCGCCGCAAGTTGCGCCCTCAGTGAGTCGCATCGAGCATGATATGCTTCGAACAAAGCGACCCTCGTGGCGTGGGGCGCAGCCACGGCGCCGCCGCCGGCGAGGAGAGTGGCCACGTTTGCGATGGACGGACTGGCCGGCCGGCCGGCGGTCACCCAGGCTCGCCAAGCAGCGTCGATCGCCGCCGTCAAACGAGGCTCGGTGAATCGCTCCAGCGCATCCTCCAAGGGAATGCCGTAGATAAGGTCCCCATGCGGGCCCGCCGCAGTGTCATCTGTTTCCATTGCCGCCTCACGCCGGCTTCCTCATGCACATCGGAAAGGATGGCGCGGCCGAGCCCGACATGAGGTCCGGGCAAACGGTGGCCGCCGTGGCCGCGCCAGCCGCGACGCTGCCACTAATCCGAAAGTCGCGGCAAGCGCGGTTGCAAACTGACGGCGTGACCCATGCCAGTCCCTATGGATGGGATGTCTCGGCATCTCGGCCCGAGCGATGCACATGAGGCCACTACGTCTCACCTACCGCCGCAGTGGGCCAGCGGCGAATCATCGCTGTGCGGAGTTGCATAGTGTGTCCCGCATCTCGCGCTCCAGTGAGGGGCCACCTTTTGTGGGTGATTTTGTGGGTGACTTGGGCCGTGCTGTAATTTTTGTATTTTTGGTTACTGCCTAGGTAGCCGAACGGGTCAACCCACGCGCAGATCGGCGATCAAATGGCCGGGTTCGCTGGTCAGAGCCATGAGCATGTCCCAACCCTGCTTCCTTGCGGTTGAGAGGAGCGAGCGTATCACGGCGAACTCGTTGGCGCCTTGCTCGGAACGGAATCCGCCGGAGATCTTCTGGCGCAATTTCATCATCCGCCCGTCGCGCTCGGCGAGGTTGTTGGTAAAGGGCACCAACGGATCGATGAGAAAGCGGAGCACGTCCCGCTTACGGGTGCTGAGGCGCAGCAGGAGGTTGTGGCCAACCCGCCGGGGCCGGCGGCCACGACGCCTGGCCTTGACCTCGGCAGGGATCAGTGTGGGCTGTGCCTCATGGAACACAAAGCCTTGCGCGAGGATCAGGTCGTAACGACGCTCGATCAGCCCAATCAGACCCGGCTTCAGTGCGACGCCCCGCTCGCGCGCGAGGTTCGTTGCGTGGCAGGCGCGTCGTAACAGGCGTTGCATCTTGTGCGCCCAGTCTTCCTTCTCGATCTCGACCAGCGCCTTCAGTTCGCGCAGATGATGCGCGTTGCACAACGCGTGCAGCACGCCTTTCAGGGTGTAGTACGGCTTCCAGTGGTCGTGCACGACAATGCCCGTGACATGTGCCAGCAGGCTGCCACGCCGCGGCGAGACACGGTAGAAAGTGAGCCAGATGGTCGAGGCGATGTGCAGCCACTGCGTCTTGCCGCCAATCCGGAAGCCGGTTTCGTCCATGTGCTTGACAGGTGCCGCCGCGACGTGGTCGCGCACGGCATCGGCAAAGCCCTGGAATCGCCCCGCACAATCCTGGCTGATCCGGGCGATGGTCGCGGTGACCAGATGCACACCGAAGAGATGTGCCATGAGTTCGGCCAGACGCTTCTCGGGCAGCAACTGGTAGTGCAGCAGATAGAGCACAAATGCGCCGATCCGCTTGCCATATTGCGCCGGCGCGGCAACGCCCTCGGGAAATGCCGCCCGCGTCTGCGTGCCGCAGGCCGCGCAACGGCAGCAATAGGCGCGGTGCTCGGTAACGAGCAGCGGCCTCGGTTCCGGCAGATCGAACACCTGCCGGGAAACATGGCCGCTCGCCATCGCCGTGGTCAAAGGCTCACCGCACGCAGCGCAGGCTTCTGGATAATGCTCGATCGTGGCATCGGGCTTTTCAACCCGGCAAAGCGTCGTGCCAGGATGCCCCTTCTGGCCGCCGGTCTTCTTGCCTGACGGTTCGCGCAGGCTGCTGACCCGCGGCGGCTTTTTCAGCCCGTCGCTCGACGGTGGCTTGCCGCTGTTGCTGCTGTTCAGCCCAAGACGGCGCTCCAATTCCGTCAGCCGCTTCGTCAGGGCCGAATTCTCAGCGCGAAGCACGGTTATCTCCGCCTGCAATGCGGCAATGACTGCATCGCCGCCAGCCGCAGGCGTGGCGTAATCTCGGCCGGACGGGTCGGCGGGCGGTGCCATCGACACGTTAACTCGTACTCACCCGTGACCTGTCAACAGCTCCCTTCGCGAGGATGACCTGGGCTGTTACGTATTTTTCATCAACAGCTTATCGCGGAAATCAGAACTCCCACTCCCTCCGCCAGACCTGATCAGATCGAGTAACTGCTGTTGCAGACAGCAGACCTTCCGTTGCGGAGGTGGACTGCCCTCACCAGATTGCGACCACCGCATAACGCAGCGGCCGCCGATGGGCGCTCGCTGGCATGCCCTAAGCCATTCTGACAGGCCCACACGGCTTGTTACCGGCGATCGGCCGGGCAATAAATGGTGCGTGGGGTCTATTCATGCGCGCGGCGAAGAAGCGCCAAGCGGCGTGACAGCCCGGGGCGGAAACCTGCCGGACGATGCCGAGACCAACTCGGGATTGGCGCCCGAGCGCGGCAACGCCAGCACTTGCACTCCTGGTGCGCCTTTGTCCCAGCTATCGCCGTCGAATCCATGTGCACGCCGATCCGTTCCCCGAAAAGTTCGAGCCCGGAGAACTGATGGCATCGCCTACGCCTGACTACGTTCCGGCCACGTTGAGTGAGCAGGCATTCCACTGTCCGAACTGCGGACCCTTAGCGCACCAGGTCTGGCCAACGGTCTTGGTGCAAGATCATATCGACAGAGATCCGAAAGTGTTGCCGGACTTTCGCATATCCCATTACGTCCGGTGTCAGAAGGACGCGGTTTGGTCCAACGAGACGATGATCTCCCCATCAGGCGGAACCGCACCGCTGCCCAATCCCGACCTTCCTGACGACTTCAAGGCCAACTACGAGGAGGCGCGCGCAATCCTCAATCGGTCACCACGAGGCGCGGCCGCGCTCGTGCGACTGGCAATCCAGAAGCTATGCAGGGAACTTGGTCAGACGGGGAAGGACATCAACGCAGACATTGCTGCCTTGGTTCAGGACGGGCTGACCGAACGCGTGCAGAAGGCGCTCGACACTGTGCGCGTCATCGGTAATAAGGCGGTCCATCCGGGCACGCTCGACTTTCGCGACGAGCCAGCAATCGCAGGTGCACTTGTCAGCCCCGCCGTACGCCTGACACTACCCGGGCGGCGCGACCGACAGCCGCCCCACCACCCCATGCTTCTCGATCAGCTTCGCTACCAGCCCGGACGATTTCGCCTCCTCGACGAAGTCGTGCAGGAACTTCGCGGCCGCGGCATGTACGCGCGAAGTGCCGACCGCCTGCTGCACCGCGGAGAACTGCCCGTCCAGGATCCGCGCCCCGGGCATCTTCTGGATATCCGTCAGCAGCCCGGGCCGCAGTCCCGCCAGCGCATCCAGCTTGTCGCGCACGAACTTCTCGGTGGCGGAGGTGGTCGCGTCGGACCGCACCAGCGTCGCGTGCCTGATGTTGCGCTCCAGCCAGAGGTCGTAGGCACTGCGCGCCGACACCGCGATGCGCACGCCGGGCTTGTCCACATCGGCAATTGTCTTAAGCGGCGAGCCTGCGGGCACCAGATAGGTGGCCTCGATCTCCACATAGGCGGCGGTGAAAGCGATCTTCTCCGCGCGTGCCGGTTCGGCGCCGATCAGGCCGATGTCCCAGGCGTCGGTGCCGACCGCATCCGCCAGTTCGCCGGGCTTGGCGAACGGCACGTATTTCACCGGCACGCCCAGCCGGTCGGCGATTGCGCGCGCCATGTCGGGCGACACGCCCTCCGGATCGCCCGATGCACTCTTGCCGGTGACCAGCAGGAAATTCCCCATGTTGATCGCGGCGCGCAGGACGCCGTGCGGGGCAAGCTCGGAGACGATGGATTGGGACATGGGGTCGGATCCGGGACTGTGATACGCGATGCAGTGTATTTGCAGATGCCGGAGCCCCGCAACAGACCGGGGCGCCGTGTCCTGCAGCCCTTAGGGTACGCCGAGGAATAACTGCTTCAAGGCGGTTGTTGGTTAGGTGAGATGGTGTAATTCCATTCACCGTGGAATTCATCGTGTGAGATGTTGATCGCGTGCATCTCGCGGTCGGTCACCTTGAGGCCTTTCGGGTAGAGGTTGGCGTCGATCTCGCAGCAGACCTTGAGGCCGGTGTCGGTCGTCGTGGCGCCGATGAGTTGGACGATGACCTGATGACTGACCAGCGGTTTGCCACGCCAGTTCATGGTGATGAAGGCGAACAGGCGATGTTCGATCTTGTTCCATTTGCTGGTGCCAGGGGGCAGGTGCGTCACGGTTATCCTCAGGCCAGCCTCATTGGCGAAGCGCTGCAATTCGCGCTTCCATAGCCTTACCTGTGGCCCGTTGCTGCCGCCGCAGTCCGCGGTGATGGTGAGACACTTGGCGTTCGGGTCACGCGGTTGGCCGAGTTTCCACCACCAGCGCCGGATACTCTCAACGGCGAATGCTCCGGTATCGGCATCGATGCCGACACTGACCCAGCCATGATTGGCGGCAATGTCATAGACCCCGTATGGCGCGACCTTGCCGAGTTCCGGTATCTTGAAGTCGTGCACCCGGACCGGCTCCGGATCGCCCTTGCGGCGTAGCTCGCGACCATGGTTCTTGAAATCGCCAACAAGCTCCTTCTTCTTCGTATCGACCGAGATCGCCGGCTCGCCGGCCGCGATCGCGGCCTTCACCGTCGCATTGATGTGAGCGAACTGGGCATCACGATCGGGGTGATTGCCCCCCTCTCGCGTCTTGCGGTTGGCCTGACAACTGTAGTTCTGCTCCCGCAGCAGGTTTGCCACCACGCGTTGGCTCGCCTTGAAGCCGTGCGCGGCCAATGCCTTGACGAGGTGACGCAGACTGCGGCTCACCCAGCGCAGCGGTGAGCACGGATCGCCGCGGATGGCGTCCTCGATCAGCGTTTCAAGTGCCGCCGGCAAATCCGGCTGGCGCACCACGGCGCTCTTGCGTCCGCCGCCAGCACGGCGGACCCGGCTGCCGATCTCGTTGCGGCCCAATCGCAGTTCGCGAATGCCGCGATTGATGGTGCTCCGCGCCAGGCCAGTCGCCTTCGCAACTGCCGAGACGCCGCCATAGCCGTGCGCCAGGGCCTCATTCGCCGCCAACAGCCGTCGGCCGCGCTCGTCGAGAAATGTCTCGGCCTGCCGCCAGCGCAAACGAATGTCGTCAACGTCGATCACCCCGCCACGGTAGCTGCCCGCATCCGCGTCGCGGGTCGCAAATCTGCAATTCTATCGCTGCGTTCTTCGGACTATCTTGATTCGTTTGTTTCTCGGCGAATCCATAGTGCCCGTCAGTGTCGGAAGCAGCAGGTTCCGCAACCACTCGCGATGGAGTGGTTCAATCCTGCGAGGCTGTTTTCAGTGAGCCGATCCCGAGCGAGCCCTGCTGCTCCGACCTGTCCGGAGCCGCGTCGGCCACCGGTTGCCGTGCAATATCTGCCGCGATCGAAGGCGGGTCTGGTGTGACACTGTCGAGGAAATTCGTCGAGGGAACAAAGAACAGATTGCCGGTGACCGCGCGACTGAAGTCGATCAGCCGATCATAGTTGCCGGGCGGCACGCCAACGAACATGTTCGTCAGCATCTGCTCGATCGTTCTGGGCGACCGTGCGTAGCCGATGAAGTAGGTGCCGAATTCGCCCTGGCCCGGATGGCCGAATGGCATGTTGGCACGCACGATCTTGACCTCCTTGCCGTCCTCCTCGATCACCGTCAGCGCATTGTGCGCGAAGCTTGGCTTGACCGCATCGTCCAGCTCGATGTCGGCGAGTTTGCTGCGACCGATGATGCGTTCCTGTGTTTCAGTGGAGAGCGCGTTCCATGCCGCCAGATCGTGCAGGTACTTCTGGACGACGACATAGCTGCCGCCTGCGAACGCGGCGTCCTCCTCGCCAATCACCGTGGCGTCGATCGCGGCCTGGTCCGTGGGATTCTCCGTCCCGTCAACGAAGCCCAGGAGGTCGCGATTATCGAAATACTGGAAGCCCTGCACCTCGTCCGCGGGCGACACCGCGGAGCCGAGTACCGTCATGATCTGCGTCGCCAGTTCAAAACAGAGGTCCATGCGCGTGGCACGGATGTGGAACAGCAGATCGCCCGGCGTTGCGACGGCGTGGCGCGATCCGGCCAGGATCTCGCGGAACGGATGCAACTCCGCCGGTCGCTGGGGCGCGAACAGCCGATCCCATAGATCCGAGCCAAATCCAACAACGCAGGAAACGTTCGCCTCGAGATCGCGGAACCTGACCGCGCGCAGCAGGCCGGCGAAGTCGCCGCAGAATGACCTGACCACTGCAATACTGTCGGGGCCGGGGTTCACCGTCACCACCAGGAAGATCGCGGCACGCGTCAGCGATGCCGCGACCGGCTGTGGTATTGGCTGAGGCGCATCCATGGGCGCGGACACGGTCATCTTGCTGACCTCCAGCGGGGGTGACACTTTGCGTCATTGCGGCGGCGTGCGTAGTAGCCGCAGATGATGCCGGACGCCAGAACGGCGCGGGTGATCGTCTTCGTTTGCGGCATCCTGCGATTACGCCTCACTGCATCAAGTTCACTGGCCCGACGTACCGTGAAGTCGGCCGGATCATCCGTCCATTCTTCTGCTGCTCCATCGCATGCGCCAGCCATCCCGCGCAGCGCGACACCGCAAATACCGGCGTAAATGCCTCGCGCGGAATGCCGACCGCGTCCAGCAGCAGAGCCGCGGCGATCTCCACGTTGGCCGGCAACAAGCGACCTGGCTTGACCCGCGCCAGCACCGCGGCGACCCGCTGCTCCACCTGCTCGGCGAACGCCAGTCGGCCGGCCGCTGGACCGATCCGCCGCAGCGCACCGCGCATCGCCGCCGCGCGCGGATCGTTGCCGCGGAACACGCGATGGCCGAACCCCATCAGCCGCTCGCCGGCAACCAGCTTGCGCTCGATCCAGCCGTCCACATCATCCGTCGCCGCCAGTGCGTCCAGCAGATCGAGCGTCGGCCCGGGTGCGCCGCCGTGCAGCGGCCCAGTGAAAGCGCACCACGCGCCGAGTACCGCGCAAACCAGCGATGCCCGTGTCGATGCAATGACGCGCGCGGTGAAGCTCGATCCACTCAGCCCGCTCTCGGCCATCACTGCGAAATACGTGTCGAGCGCGGCAACCTTCGCCTCCTCCGCGGGCACGCCGTGCAGCATGCGCAGCAGATCGGCGGCGGTACCAAGCGCACGATCCGGACCCACAAGTGCCTCGCCGCGCGTCGCGCGCAGCAATGCCGGCACGGCGACGCTCAGCGTGGCGACGATGGCAGCCGGCGGCGTGCCATCCGGCAACTGTGCCAGGCAAAGCCGGATACCCTCGTCGAGTGGCCGTGCCGTGGCATCCGCCAGCCACCTGCCAAGTCCCTCGAATGCTGCAACGCGCACCGCGGCCAGCTCGGCGGCGATGCCGGCGTGGCTCAGGTTATCGCCGGCAAATCCCTCCCACAGCAGCGCGACCGTGCCCTCATAGCCGTGCTGAGCCGCAAGCTGCGGCAACGCGACACCGCGCACCCAGAACATGCCGCGTTCGCGATCGGTGTGGCTCAGCACGGTATCCGCGGCGACAACGCCCTCCAACCCATTCGGCATGGATCGTTTCCTGCTCCCGTTGTGCCGTCAGCATGGCAGGTCTTGAACGCCGCCGGCCAGCCTGCCAAAACCGGCTGCTAACCAGTGAGGGACCATCTTGAAGACGCCGAAGACCCTGACCGAAGGCCAGCGCGCCTACGAGGCGAAGCGAGCCGCGAAGGCCGGCATGAGCCTCGACAAATGGCTGAGCAGCAAGCAGCGTCAGCTTGAGGCCGACACGCGCGCCAAGGCGAAAGCCGCGGAATCCGCGAAGCCGACGAAAAAGCCCGGCCTGATCTCCCGCCTGCTGGATCGGGCGCACAAGCCGCTATAGCATTTGCCGTATGCAGCCAGCACGCCATCGGCCGGCTTCATCGGATCACAGCCTGACAATCGCCGCGCATGCGGATTGGAGTGTCGATCCGCGCAAGCGCTGGGTGGCGGTGGCGCGGCGCGAAGCAGCCGTCTGGCGGCTTGCCGCTCCTGTCCTGGTTGGCGAGGTTGCGACGTTTCTCGACCGGCTGCGAACTGCGGCGGATGGCGGAGCGGTGGCGCTAGGCGTCGATCTGCCGCTTGGCTTGCCCCGCGCCTACGCGGCAGATCTCAGCGAAGACGGCTTCCTGAATTTCCTGACCACCACCGCCACCCGACCCGACTTCTTCCGTGTCTGTGCGACGCTGGCAGAAGTCGGACCCGGCCGGCCGTTCTATCCGGTGCGCGGCGTCGCCGGGATGACCCGTGCCGCCCACGCCGAAGCGCTGGGCCTGGCCGGCGCTGCCGCGCTGTCCCGCGCCTGCGACCGTGCCACAGCGGAACGCCCGGCCGGCGCACCGCTGTTCTGGACCCTGGGCGCCAACCAGTCCGGCAAGGCGGCCATCGCGGCATGGCAGCAGATGCTGATCCCGGCGCTGTCCGGCGGCGATGATGTCCGGGTCTGGCCGTTCGCCGGGGCATTCCGCACGCTGCTTGCACCCAATGCCGTAGCGCTGGCGGAAACCTACCCGGCCGAGGCACTGCGCCATCTCGGCATTCGGCTAAAAGGCAGCAAGCGGCGGCAGTCGGATCGGGCGACAGTGGCCGGCCAGCTTCGCGCAGCAATGGCGACGCTGGACGTATTGCCCGAACCCACACTGGATGATGCCCTGGCCGATGGCTTCGGACGTGACGCCGCCGGCGAGGACCGCTTCGATTGCGTAATCGGCGTGCTGTGCGTGCTGAACGTGCTGGCGGGCAACCGGCCGGACACCGCGCCCGCCGACCCGTGGATCACGCGTTGGGAGGGCTGGGTGCTAGGGCAGACCGCAATGCCGCAGGACTGGCCGGTTCAGTCCTCTGCCATCGAAGCCGCAAAGAAATGGCGCGCCCGTCCGGACGCGCCAAAGGTTGCTTTCGGTAACGGCTCCATCGTTACATGAATGCGCTATTTTGACAAGCCGCAAGATTGTTGAGAATGCGATGACATGACTGATCAGCCGCGAAAACCCGACGCTCCGGCATGGAAGGGACTGGAGATCGGACGCATGCCGGTATTTCTTGGCTACGATCAGACCGAACGGATGATCGCCGCGCTGCTCGATCGTGCGACCCAATGGCAGCCCGACACGGTTGTCGGGATTGCCCGCGGCGGCCTCGTGCCCGCCACCATGACCGCCGGCATCCTGGCGCTCCCCCTGGCGATGGTCGGCTTCGAGCGCGCAACGGGCGCGACGCAATGGATCGGTGCACCACCATCAGGTGGACGCGTGCTTCTGGTGGATGACGGCTGCAGTTCCGGACGCACCATGGACGCCGTTCGATCAGCGCTGCTGCGCGAGGGGCGCGAATGCCTGACCCTTGCGGTGGTGCACGATCCCGACGTCACATCCTATGTGCCGGACCTGTCGCACCCCATGCGCACGCTGTGGCGGTTCCCGTGGGAGCGCGGCGAGGCCACGCCCGCTGGGCGCGCGCTGCGTGCCACCGGCGCGGGGCCGGACCGCGCGGCGGAGCTGCCGTTCTACGGTCTCGATCTCGACGGTGTGTTCCTGCCCGATGTGCCCGATGCGGTCTATCATGCCGACATAATCGAAGCAGTCGCACGACGGCATGGCCTGGAGCCGTTCGCCACATTGCCGTTCTTCTCGCCGGAGCGCGCGGTGGTGATCACCGGGCGGCCGAACTCCGACCGGGAACGCACCAGCGCGTGGCTCGCACGGTGGGGACACGGCACACTGCCGCTGGAATTGCGGCCGGCTGACTTGCCGCACAATCCCCACACGGTCGCCCGCTACAAGGCGGAAACCGCGACGCGCTGGGGATGCACGCATTTCGTCGAAAGCGACGCCGAGCAGGCGCTGCGCATCGCCGCCCATGCGCCGCATCTGGTCGTTAGCTGGTGGTCCGCCAGCGACGCGCGGGCTTGGCTGATCGGCGTGGCGGCACAGCCGGAGTGACGGGCAGGAACGGTGGGTTGCGCTGATGCTCTGCCCAACCTACGCGTCAGCGGGACCCATCACCGCAAGCGCTAGCCAGGGGTGGTAGCGGGGAAACCGTAGGGAGGCTGTAGCGGCTTTCCACAACGCGTTTTCGCATCGCGATCGCACTATTGGGCCCCTCAACCCGCCGAGCAGACCAAACTTGTTCGGCCGGACGCCAGTGTACCATTGAACCTACCGAGCCGGCCCCATATCCCGCCGCTCGCGCCACAGTCGACATTAATCTTGCGTTACGAACTCGGACCGGCAATGATTAAGCTCGGAAGACTGACCGGGGCAACCCTCTGGTCGAACAGTGCCGCCGACCGCACCTGAGCCGTCGCCGACCGCCATAACGTCCCCCCCCCTCGCCGACTGATCGCGACGGCAATCGTCACAGCACGTGGCGTCTCACAAGAAACGACAGGAACGTCCAATGACAAAGACCCTCTCAGGAACCTATTCCAGTCTCTACACGCTGTCCGGCGTTGCCGATAACCCCACCACGATCACCACGGTGGGGTTGCTGAACGCTGGCCTCTCCGCGGTCATCCTCGGCACGGACTGGACGATCACCAACGCGGGCAGCGTGCTGGGAGCGGGGATCACGCTGCAAAGCGCCGGCACGGTTGTGAACGCCGGCACCATCGCGGGACACGCAACGTCCTCGCCCGGCGCGGGCATTTCCCTCGATGCGGGTGGCAGCGTCACAAACCAAAGCGGCGCCATGATCAGCGGATTCGACGGGATTGCCGGCGCGATGATCGGCGCGGGGACCGTGGTGAATTTCGGCAGCATCGCTGGCAACGTAACTTCCGGCATAGGCGTCAGTCTTGCGGGCAGCCTCACCAACCAGAGCGGCGGCGTGATCGGCGGTTTCAAGGGTGTTTACGGCAGCGGCATCGGCTCTCTGACCGTCGTCAACGCCGGCAGCATCACGGGTAACGCAACAGCATCCTCCGGCACGGGGGTTAGCTTCCACGGCAGCCTTACCAATCAAGGCCCCGGCATGATCAGTGGACTTCGCGGTGTTTACGGCAACGGCGGCCTTGGCACCGTAGCGGTCGTGAATATCGGCAGTATCACTGGCGACACAGCATCTTCCTCCGGCATCGGCGTTGAGCTCTCAGGTGGCGGCAGCCTCACCAATCAAGGGACCGGCACGATTGCCGGCTTCAGAGGGATTTTCGGCTTCGGCGGCCCCGGCTTCAGTGTCGCATTCGGCGTCACGACCATTGTGAATTCCGGCGCAATCATTGGAAATGCCACGTCGTCTTCCGGCAAAGGCATTATGCTCGAAGGCATCGGGAGCGTCACAAACCAAAGCAGCGGCACAATCAGCGGGTATATCGGGCTGTATGGCGGTAGTGGCCCCGACCCCGGCGGCAAAGTAACGATTGTGAATTACGGCAGCATCGCGGGCAACGCTACGTCCATTGGCGGTGCAGGGGTTACCCTCGGCGCGGGTGTCAGCGTCACAAACCAAAGCGGCGGCACGATCAGCGGGTTCGACGGGATTTCCGGCGGCGCCTTCGGCCCAGGGGCCGTCGTAAATTACGGCAGCATCGCGGGCCTGGGCACAAACGGCTTAGGGATTGATTTGACCAGCGGCGGTCTGGTGAGTAACGCCGCGACGGGATCTATCATCAGCGTTGGCAACGCCGGAGTCTATCTCACAGGCACGCTCGGCACGGTGGTGAACGCCGGGCAGATAGTGGGTGGAGGTACGCACGTCGCAGTGCACCTGCACAAGGGTGGCAACGTCACCAACCAGTCCGGTGGCACGATCACCGGCGGAACAACACACGGCGCTGTCTATATTACCGGTGCGGCCGGCACGGTGACTAACTACGGTCTGCTCACCGGAAGCGGCGTCGCTGGCGTGCATTTGCAGGCCGGCGGCGCGGTTTTGAACGAAGCTGGTGGCACAGTCACCAGCGGCACAAACCATGCGGGCGTTTATGTCACCGGCGGATCAGGCGGCGCCGTATCCAACTCAGGGCTGATAAGTGGCGTTGACCTTTTTACCGGTGGTGGCGTCACGAACCAGATGACCGGTACGATCAACGGCGGCAACGCAGATGGTGTCGATGTTACGGGCGCGGCGGGCACCGTGATCAATGCCGGCAGCATTTTCGGCGGGGGCACACATGCCGCAGTGTTTCTGCTCCACGGCGGCTATGTCAACAACTCCCTAAGCGGAACAATCACCGCGATCGGCGGCGAAGCCATTAATATTGATGGCGGGATCGGCACTGTGATCAATGCGGGCAGCCTCGCTGGGGGGACCATTGCTCCAGGCATCGCATTAGGTGATGGCGGTACGATCACCAACGCCGCCTCAGGGATGATCTACAGCAAAGACCATTCCGGTGTTTACGGCACTCTTGTGGCCGCCACGGTGCTGAACGCCGGGACCATCACCGGAGCTGGCACCAGTGGGACAGGGGGCGTGGCGTTCACGGCCGGCGGCTATGTCAGTAACGCCGCCACCGGCACCATTACCAGCGTGAACAAAACCGGCGTTGTCATCTTCGGCGGGGCTGGCAGGGTGACCAACGCCGGGACCATCGAGGGCTCCGGCAACACGAAAGCTGTATCGCTCGCTGCCGGCTTCACCAACCTGTTGGTAGCGGACCCCGGTGCCGTGTTCGGTGGCTCGGTAAACGGTGGCAACGCGGTCGGTGCGGTCCAGATCAGCACGATGGAACTTGCGTCGGGGGCCAGCGCAGGCACGCTGTCTGGACTCGGCTCGCAGTATATCAACTTTGCCCAGACCACGATCGATGCGGGTGCCTACTGGAAGCTCCTCGGCACCAACACGCTTGCCGCTGGGGCGACACTGACCAATTTCGGCACGTTGAAGGAGTTCGCGGCCGGCTTCAACATGAATGGCCTGCTGGTCAACAGTGGGGTCATCAATATCGATCCCAGCACGCTGACAGCCGCCGATATAACCGGCATCGGGACGATCGATATCGGGAATAACAGCACGCTCACGGCCAGCGGCACGGTCGCGGCAGGGCAGACCATCGAATTCACCGGCACGAATGCAGTGCTGAACATTCTCGATCCGTCCGCCTTCTCGGCCACCATCGAGAACCAAGGGCCGACCGACACGGTCAACGGTCTGTGCTTCCTCTCGGGCACTCGGATCGCCACGCCGAACGGCGAGGTGCCGGTGGAGCGCCTGTCGGTCGGCGACATTGTATCCACGCATCGCGGCGAGCCGCGGCGCATCGAATGGATCGGCACCGGCAAGGTGCTGGCCACGCGGGGACGGCGCAATGCGGCAACGCCGGTAATCGTGCGCAAAGGCGCTCTGGCTGACAACGTGCCGTGTCGCGACCTGCGTGTGACCAAGGGCCACTCACTGTATATCGACGATGTGCTGATCCCGGTGGAGTTCCTGGTCAACCATCGCTCGATCCAGTGGGACGATCGGGCACAGGAAGTGGCCGTCCACCACATCGAACTTGAGGCCCACGACGTGCTGATCGCGGATGGCGCGCCGGCCGAGAGCTACCGCGACGACGGCAACCGCTGGCTGTTCCAGAACTCCAATTCCGGCTGGGCGCTGCCACCACAGGAGCCGTGTGCACCGGTGCTGACCGGTGGGCCTGTGGTGGACGCGATCTGGCGCCGGCTGCTGGATCGCGCGGGGCCGCGTCCCGGCTTCGTGCTGACCGACGATCCCGACCTGCACCTGCTGGTGGATGGTGCCAGGATGGACGCGGCGGAGTGGGATGGAGTGGCGCGTGCCTTCCATCTCCCGAAGTGCCCGACCACAGTACGCATCGTGTCGCGCTCCGGCGCCCCTGCCGAGCTGGGCTTGATGCGCGACCCGCGCGTTCTTGGTGTGGCGCTGCGGCGGATCACGCTGCGCAGCGGCACGCAGGTCCGTCACGTCGAACCGGACAACGCGTTGCTGACCGACGGGTTTCACACATTCGAACCAGCCAACGGCCTACGTTGGACCGACGGAGATGCAGAACTGCCGGCGGCACTCTTCGACGGCTTCCACGGACCAGTAGAGCTGAATCTGCATGTCGGCTGCACGACACAGTACCCACTGTTTGATGACGCACGTTCCTGTGCTGCTGCCTTCTAGCTACCCAGCATAAAGCCCCCTCGCCCGCGCCTTCACCTTGATCAGCGCAACCAGCAGATCGAGCATCGGTGTCGCCACGCCAAGCACCCGCGCCAGATCCAGCGGCACCGAATAAAGCGCGTCGATCTCCATCGGCCGCCCAGCCTCGAGGTCCTGCAGAATACTCGGCCGATGTGCAAGCTGCGCGTTGATTGCGACCACACGTTCGGCATCGATATCGAGCCGGAACCCCATCGCCAGCGCGATCGCCTCGGCTTCCGCAAGCATACGGCGCGAACACTCGATCAGCGCCGGCTCCTCGTGCGTCGCACGCACCGGTGATTGGGTCAGCACGCACATCGGGCCGGCACTGAGATTGAACGCCAGCTTCTGCCAGATCAGTTCGCGAATGTTGCCGGCAATGGCGACAGGCAGGCCGGCGGCGCGGAACGCATCGGCCAGAGCGGTGATGCGCGGCGTGGTGCTCCCGTCGGGTTCTCCGAACACCGTGCCGCGCCCCGCGCCGGTCAGCAGACGCACCACTCCAGGCGCGGGCACCGAACACGCCGGCCAGAAAATGCCGCCGATCGCGCGCGCCACCCCAACGCTATCCCACAGCGCACCATCCGGATCAAGTCGCGCCAGACGGTGGCCGTCCAGCCGCCCACCATGTGCATGGAAATACCACCACGGAATGCCGTTCATCGCGAATGCCACAGACGTATTGCGACCCAGCAGCGGCGCGATGCTGGCCGCGACCGCATTCAGTGCCGGCGCCTTCACCGTGACCAGCACCGCATCCTGCTGGCCAAGTTCTCCAGGGTCGTCGCTCGCCGGCAGCTTCACATTGATGGCGCCGTCAGGTGTCTCCACCGTCAACCCATGGGCACGGATCGCCGCGAGATGCGCGCCACGCGCCACCACGGAAACATCGGCACCGCCCTTGGCCAGGAAGCCAGCCAGGTAGCCCCCAACAGAGCCGGCGCCAAACACGCAGATCCGCATCAGACCGCCACCGTCATGATTCATCCTTGTCGCTGTCGCAGCGCAGTCTGACGATCCTACCCGTATCCCGACGTTTGGCGAGATGACCGATCCCGCGAACAATGGCATCGTCAAGCGCAACTGCCGCCAGACGGAGGAAACCATGTTCGTCGTCAACCAGCCGCCGACACAGATCGCCGCCGACATGGTGGCGCTGCTGTGCCAGGCCGAACCCGCCACCATCGGGCATTTCCGTCACGTCGGCTTCATGGATCCTGGCCTGCGCTCCCTGCTGTCCGGCCACCGCATCGCCGGCACCGCGGTGACCGTGCGCTGCTTCGGTCCCGACACCACGATCGTGCACTACGCACTCGGCAAGTTGCGGCCCGGCGACGTGCTGGTGATCGACCGTGCCGGCGATTTGCGTCACGCGGCGTGCGGCGGCGGCGTGGCCTTTGCTGCGCGCGCTGCGGGGTGCGTCGGCATCATCATCGACGGCATGGCGACCGACATCGACGAGTTGCGCGAATACGGCCTGCCAGTATGGGCGCGCGGCCTGTCCACGGTAACCGGCAAGCGTCTGTTCCTGCACGGCGAGTTCGCCACGCCGGTTTCCTGTGGTGGCGTCGCGGTGGAACCAGGCGATGCAATCCTGGCCGATGAGAACGGCGTGCTGGTGATGGCGCCGCATGAGATCAAGGCTGCGGCGGAGAGGGCAATAGGCATGCAGCAAGCCGAGAAGCTGTCACTGGCGCGCATCGCCAAGGGTGAGCGGCTGCCCGACATCAACGGCACCAACGCACGCATCGCCGAAATCCTGGCCGCGCAGAACGGATGACCAGTCCAAACGAGAGTTGGCCGAAGGTCAAACACACTTGCGCCTGGTATTACAGCGATCGATCTGAACGTCACACGGATTGAGTCAGGCCCGCCAAGACTGAAACAGGCCCATCAAGTCAGCCACACCGTGTCGCTGCTGGCGCCCCAAACGTCATCCTCGGCCAGCCGGGCGGCTATCTTCGCGGTTTCGTGGGCGATCAACTCGATGACGACCCGGGTGCGCGGCGGCAGATACCGCCGCGAGGGGTAGAGCAGAAAGGCTGCAAGGCGCTCCGTCTGGTAGTCAGGCAGGAGCCGATACAGCCGCGCCGATCGCACGTCGTCCACGATCAGTGCTTCGGGGACCATGGCGACGCCATACCCGTCCAGCACGGCGCGCCGCACAATCGCGGCATTGTTGGCGTGGAAGCGGCCCAAAACCCGGATCGTCTCCGGGCCATCGGGGCCCTTGAAGTGCCACTGGGGGCTCTCGGGCCCATATTCGTGGATGACGCAGTCATGGCTCGCCAGATCGGCTGGTCGCGCCGGCGCGCCGCGCCTCTCCAGATAGGCGGGGGCGGCGACCAACACGCGGCCAAAGGCGCCGATCCTGCGCGTCAGCAGCGAGGAATCCGGCGGCTGACCGACATGCATCGCGATGTCCAGCCGCTCCTCGATCATGTCGCCTAACTGGTCCCGCACGACAAGCTCGATCGACAGCGCGGGATGCTCGTCCAATAGGCCACGCAGCCGCGGGGTCATCAGGGTGGCGCCCGCGGTGGTGACCCCGATGCGGACAAGGCCGGTGGGTGAGGCGCGCTGCCGGCCCAGCGCGCCTTCCAACTCCTGCTCCATCTCGATCATGCGCCGTGCGTATTGCAGCAGGTCCTGGCCATCCTCCGTCAGGCTTAGGCGACGGGTGGTCCGCTGGAACAGACGCACGCCGAAATGCTCCTCCAGGTCGCCAACGTGGCGGGTTACCGAGGAGGGGTTGGTGTTGGCCTCGCGCGCGACGGCGGAAAAGGAGCCGGTCTCGGTCACGCGGATGAAGCTGCGGAGTGCCTGGAGGAGGTCCATGATTTCCTGTTTCCATGCACAAATGCTGTGTTCACTGACCAGATTATCAGGAGCTGAGCAAGAGGTCATATGGCAGCCCGAAAGCGGAGGGCGAGGCTATGATCCTGACAATTCTCACGGCGTTGGGTGGGCTGATCACAGCGATGATCGCGGGAGCCCTGGTGGCGCCGACCCAGGAGACGGCGGCGCGGGCGGTGGGCCGGGCGGCGCGGTCCGGCCACGCGATGCCGTAAACCCGCTCGTTCGGCCGCGGCTGCTAGCGCCGGTCCTACGCAAAAAAAACTTTTTCCGGAGTCCAAGCCAATGAGTGCAACGACGCGTAGCGCGGAAGGAATCACGCTGCCCCCTCAAGCGGTGGGCGGCCGTCGCGGGCGCTTCTCGGCGAAGCAAGTACTGCTGGCAGCCGGCGTGGCGGGGCTGTTGGCGGGCGCGACGTATTACGGCGACTTCTGGTGGACCACCGGGCAATTCCAAGTCTCCACCGACGACGCCTATGTCGCGGCCGATTCGGTAATCGTGAGTCCGAAGACCACCGGCTACCTGTCCCAGGTGCCGGTGAATGACAACCAGAAGGTCCGGGCCGGCGACGTGCTCGCCCGTATCGACGATCGCGACTACCGCACCGCACTGGATCAGGCGCACGCGGACGTGAACGCCGCACGGGCCGACATCGACAACCTGCAGCAATCCATCCAGCAACAGATACTCAGCGTGAGCCAGGCCCGCGCCCAGGTCGTGTCGGATCAGGCCTCTGTGACATTCTCGGAACAACAGCTCCGCCGCTATGCGGAGCTGGCGCGCACCGGCGCCGGCACGGTGCAGGCGGCGCAGCAGTACCAGGCAGAAATCCAGGAGCACCAAGCCAAGCTGGAGCAGGACCAGGCCGGCACTGCGGTGGCGCTGAAGCAGGTGGACGTTTTGCGCGCGCAGTTGCAGCGCGCCCAGGCGACGCTGGCACAGCGCGAGGCGGCCGAGCGCCAGGCCGAGCTGAACCGGAGCTACACCACCATCGTGGCGCCGATCGACGGTACGGTTGGCGTGCGCACGCTGCGCGTTGGCCAGTATGTACAGGCCGGCACCCAGCTCATGGCGGTGGTACCGCTGCAGGCGGTGTATGTCACGGCGAATTACAAGGAGACGCAGCTTACCGACGTGCGGCCCGGCCAGCCGGCGACGATTAGCGTCGACATGTTCCCTGGTACGGTCGTGCATGGCCAAGTGGACAGCATCGCCCCGGCGAGCGGCGCCGAGTTCGCGTTGCTGCCACCGGATAACGCGACCGGCAACTTCACCAAGATCGTGCAGCGCATTCCGGTGAAGATCGTGGTGGACAGCCACGACCCGCTGGCCGGGATGCTGCGCCCGGGAATGTCGGTCGAGCCGACGATCGACACCAAGAAGGGCTGAGAGGGAGGCGGCGATGTCACAAACCATAACCGCCGGCGACCCGCCAGTCTCGGCCAAGACCTGGATTGCAGTCGCAGGCGCACTGATCGGCGCCTTCATGGCCGTGCTGAACATCCAAATCACCAACGCCTCGCTGCGTGACATCGAAGGCGGCATCGGTACCGGCGGGATCAACGGCGCGTGGATCACCACCGCCTATCTGATCGGCGAGATCATCGTGATTCCGCTGTCCGACTATCTCAGCCGCGTGTTCTCGCTGCGCCGTTACCTGATTACCAACACTGCCCTGTTCCTGGTGTTCTCGGCGTCGTGCGGCCAGGCGACCAGCCTGCCGGAGATGATCGTGCTGCGTGCGTTGCAAGGCTTTGCCGGTGGCGTGCTGATCCCGCTTGCCTTCACCATTGTGGTGCGGATGCTGCCGCCGTCGCGGCGCGCCATCGGCATGGCCGCGTTCGCGTTGACCGCGACGTTTGCGCCGGCGATCGGCCCGACGATCGGCGGCTATCTCACCGATACCTATGGTTGGCCCACGATCTTCTACATCAATCTGGTGCCGGGGGCGGCGATGCTGGCGATGCTGGTCTATGCGCTGCCACGCTCGCCCATGCAGCTTGGCCTGCTGCGTAACGGCGACTGGCTGGGTATCGCGTTGATGGCCATCGGCTTAAGCGCGCTGCAGACCGTGCTGGACGAAGGCAACGTTTACGACTGGTTCGGCTCGCCCTTCATCGTGAAGCTGAGCCTGATCGCGGCGCTGGCTCTCGGTGGCTTCGCGATCGTCGAGTTCACGCGGCCTGATCCGCTGGTCAATTTCCGGCTGCTGGGGCGACGCAATTTCGGCCTAGGCACCATGGGCAACTTCCTGCTTGGCTTTGCCCTATATGGCGCGGCGTATCTACTGCCGCAGTATCTTGCCAATGCGCAAGGCTACAGTTCACAGCAGATCGGCGCGGTGATGGCCTGGACCGGGCTGCCGCAGCTTGTGATCATCCCGCTCGTGCCGCTGCTGATGCGCAGGATCGATGCCCGTCTGTTGGTTGGCACCGGCATGGTGATCTTCGCCGTGTCCTGCTTCATGAACCTGAACATGGACGCGGATTACGCCGGCCCGCAGTTGCTGTTGCCGAACATCGTGCGCGCCGTGGGGCAAGCCGTTGTGCTGGCGCCGCTGTCATCGATCGCCCTGCTGGGGATCGCGCCCCAGGATGCCGGCAATGCCTCGGGCATCTTCAACATGATGCGCAACCTGGGCGGTGCGATCGGCACAGCGATGCTGGAGACGTTCTACACCAAGCGCGAGCAGTACCATTCGTTCATCATCGGTCAGCATGTTTCGCTGCTGGATCCTGCCACCCGTTCACGCCTGGCCGATCTTCAGCATTATTTTCTCGCCCGCGGCGTGACCGATCCGGCCGAGGCCGTGCATCAAGCGATGATAGCAGTCGGCAACGCTGTGCAGTCGCAGGCGGTCATCATGGGTTACAGCGACACGTTCGGATTGCTCGGCGTGGTGCTGTTGCTGGCAGCGGCGATGATCACGCTGTTACGCAAGGGGTCCGCGAGCGGCGGCGCGGCGCACTGAGGCAAAATTCGCGGTGCCGCCGTGCCGCGCTGCCGGATTTACTCGCGCATCGCACGCGTGCGCTTGCCTGCGGGGCGGTCCCAGCAACGATGCAGCCACTCGTGCACTTTCGGCCATTTGCCGAGGTCGAACGACAGGGCACGATACATCGCCGCCGCAACGTTCAGATCCGCCACGGTGAACTCGCTGCCCGCCAGCCATCGCGCCTTGCCCAGCGCGATCTCCAGCACATCGAGCGATGGCGCGATCTCGTCCCAGGCAGCCTTCGCCGCGGCAGCGTTCCGCTGCGCCTCCGGCAGTGCGGACGAGTTGTTGGCATAGGTGGTCATCTGGCGGTCGAGCCGATCAGTCTCCCAGAAGCTCCACTGCCAGGCGAGGGCCTCATTCTTCGCATCCGCCGGATATAGTTTTCCGAATTTCTTCGCCAGATACAGATTGATCGCCATCGATTTCGGACAGCACGAACCCGTCATCCTCGATCGTCGGCACACGCGCATTGGGATTTAGCGCCAGGTATTCCGGCGTGCGGGTGCCGGGCGAACGCGGCGCAATGTCGTTGTGTTCGTATTTCAGGCCGAGTTCCTCGGCCAGCCACAGCGTGCGGGTGGCGCGTGAACGGGCCGAACCATGGATGCGCAGCATGCGTTTTCTCCTTGGGCGTTATTTTCGCCCGGCAGTGTGCTATGGAGCGTTCGGCAGTGGAAGCCAAAGGAGAGCACCGACATGACCGAGACAAGGCCGGTTCTGGCCGTGACGATGGGCGATCCCGCCGGCATCGGTCCGGAGATCGCGGTGCGTGCCCTGCTGTCGCCGGAAGTGCGGGACGTCTCCCGCAGCTTCCTGATCGGCGATGCCCGCGTGTTCGAGCGTGCGCTGGCGGTATGCGGCCTGTCCGCCTTGCTGAACCGCATCGCAGGACCGGAACAGATCGCCGACCGCCCCGGCGTGATCGACGTGGTGCACCAGCAGACCGCCGACCCCGACGCCCTGCAAATGGGCAAGGTGCAGGCGCTGGGTGGCGAGGCCGCCTATGCCGCTATCCGCACCTCGATCGAGTTGGCGATGG
This sequence comes from uncultured Alphaproteobacteria bacterium, assembly GCA_963696645.1. Classification (GTDB taxonomy): domain Bacteria; phylum Pseudomonadota; class Alphaproteobacteria; order Acetobacterales; family Acetobacteraceae; genus JAMXLO01. Next base: position 2,399,570 of record CAVOKY010000005.1, on the reverse strand, counting down.
CCGGCCGCGTCGATGGCATAGCGACCACGCCGATCAACAAGGAATTGCTGAAAGCCGCAAAAATCCCCTTCATCGGCCACACCGAGATGTTCGCCGACCAGACCGGCGCACGTGAAGAGATGACGATGTTCACCATCAGCGGGTTGAAGATCTTCTTCCTGACCCGTCATCTCTCACTGGTCGACGCCTGCAAACAGATCACCCGCGACCGTACGCTGAAAGGCATCGAGAACAGCGTGAAGGCGCTGCATCAACTCGGCATCGACGCCCCTCATCTGGCGGTCGCCGCGCTGAATCCGCACGGCGGCGAGGATGGCCTGTTCGGCCGCGAGGAGATCGAGGCGATCAAGCCGGCGATCGAAGCCGCTCGGGCGCGCGGCATGCGGGTCAGCGGCCCGGTGCCGGCTGACTCGGTTTTCCATATGGCGCGCATCGGCCGCTACGACGCGGTGCTGTCGCTGTATCACGACCAGGGCCACATCGCGGCGAAGATGATGGACTTCGAGAAGACCGTCAGCGTGACCCTGGGCTTGCCGATCTTGCGCACCAGCGTGGATCACGGCACCGCGTTCGACATCGCCGGCACCGGCCGCGCGAGCGCGGTCAGCATGATCGAGGCGATCAAGGTCGCCGCCGAATACGCGGTGCGCGGCGTGCGGCTGGGCGACGACGTCGCGGCTGCCGCGGAGTAGGACTGGTCGAGTTACCGGACCCATTGAATACCCTGGCTGTCGATCGAACGGGTTCAACCTGTCATTGCGAGGAGCGTAGCGACGCGGCAATCCCCGGCCAGTGCGGTACTGGTCGGAGATTGCCGCGTCGCTGCGCTCCTCGCAATGACAGGTTGATTGGCGCCGACAGCGTATGCACCTCGATCTGCTGCGGGCGAGGTGCTCCGACCATCAGCGCCGCACCAGCGGTGCCGGAATGCTTTCGATCATCACGTTGATGCACGCCGGCTTGCCGCTCGCCAGCGAGCGTTCGATTGCCCCCGGCAACTCGTCCACGCTTTGCACCAATTCGCCGTGTCCACCTAGTGCCGTCACCACCAGATCGTAACGCGTCGGCAAAAGCTCGCAGCCAAACGTCCGGTTGGGACCATAGTCGCGAACCTGCAGATTATACTCCGCATTCCACCGTGCATCGGTGCCGACCACTCCGACGAACGGCAGATTGCAGCGCACCGCGGTTTCGAATTCCGCCATGTGGAAACCAAACGTGCCGTCGCCCAGCACGACAAACACCGGCGCGTCGCGCTCGACCACGCGCGCCGCACCTGCCATCGGCAGCGACGAACCGATCGAACCGCCGACCCCATTGATGATGCGCCGAGGCACCACCGGCAGCACGCTCTGGCCCCATTGCGCGAACTCGCCGCCGTCGCAGATCAGCACCGTGTCGGCGTGCTTCTCGACGTACGGCTTCAGCGCGCGGAACACCTCGATCGGATGCAGTTTGCCTGGTGTCCGCGAGGCCAACGTCGCCCACCCGGCCGGCCGTTCGGTGAAATGCGCGCGCACCTCGTCGAACCAGGCGGCACTCGACTGCGCCCTTCCCGCAGCGCGGCGGATCAGCGCCTCACCTGCCGGGCGCGTATCCGCGACGCAGCCGAACACAACGCGATCACCCCGCTCCCGGATCGCACGATCGACCAGCGCCGCCTCGGGGTCGATGACGATCCAGCGACACGCCGCATCGATCGCGGGCGGCTCGCCGAACTTCAGCGTGAAGTCCAGCGCCTTGCCCAGCAGGATGATCAGATCGGCGCGTCGTATCGCGTCGGCGAACGCACCGAGTGTCGCGTCGTTGAAACCGCGCGGGCTTTCCATGATGGCGGTCGGAATCCGCGTCGCAGCTTCGATGCGGGCCAGCAGGTCGCGCCCGGAACGATTGGCCAGCGCCGGACCGGCGAGCAGGAACGGTCGTCGCGCGGCAGCAATGATGCCCAGGATGGCATCCGCCACCGGTTCGCCGAGCCCTACAGGCGACGCGGCGAAGTCACTGGGCTCCGGCCAAACGATGGCATCGGCCGCGACACTCGCGTCGAGCAGATCGGACGGCAGGCTCAGATGCACCGGCCCGGGTCGGCCCGACCGTGCTATCCTGATCGCCTTGGCGACATCCGCCCCCAGCGTCTCGGTGGCCGTCGCCGTCGACGACGCCTTGGCCATTGGCGCCGCCACCTCGGCCTGGCGCAATTCCTGAAAACCGCCGCGACCAAGCTGCGTCGTTTCGGTGTGCCCCGACAGCAGCACAAGCGGCGATTCCTGCCCGAGCGCTGTCATCAGTGCCGCGGCGGCGTTGGCGTGACCAGGGCCGCCAGTTACCATCGCGATCCCCGGCTCGCCGGTCAGCCGGCCCCAGGCATCGGCCATGTGTACCGCCGCTGCCTCATGGCGCGTGTGAACCAGCGTGTGCCGCGTGTCGATCGCCGCATCAAACAGCGACATGATATGGTTGCCGGACAACGTGAAGATCGTGGTGCGCCCGGCACGTTCGAGCGTGCGCATGACAATGTCCGCGCCGCGAAGTGGTGTACTGGCCATGGACGTCGGTGCTTCCTTGCGGTTCGCGCGATTGTGCGCGGCGCGGCTGTCCGGCTCAACCCTCGTCCCGGCCAGAACAGCTCATATCAACGCAGGTGCATGAAATGCGGCCACAATCCAATGATGCCGACAAAGATCAGATAAATCGCAACGATGAAGTTCAGCAATCGTGGCACGATCAGGATCAGTATCCCGGCGATGAGCGCGACAAGGGGTTGTATGGCTACCACATCGATCGTCATGGATTCGCTCCGTACTTCAGGGCATGTCGTCCATCGCATTATGGCATGACGAGCAGAGCGGCAAATTTCACGCTTGGCTGAGCACGCACCAATCACTCCGGCGGCTTCTGCCAATCGTCCACAGTGGCACGCGCAATACCCCCTGGACCACTAACCTATCCGCTTCAGCGCCGCCTCCAGCCGCGTGATTTCCATCTGCGCGGCTGCCAGGCGCTCGCGGTTTTCCTCCACCACCTCTTCCGGCGCACGCTTCACAAAATCGGCGTTGTCCAGCTTCTGCGCAATCTTGCGTGCCTCGCCCAGCGCCCTGTCACGTTCTCGGATCAGCCGCACACGTTCAGCACCGATGTCGATTACACCAGCCAACGGCAGTACCACCGTGGCCTCGTCCACCATGGCCTGCGCGGAGCCCTTCGGTACCTCGCCGTCCAACGTCTGCAACTCCGAGGCACGCGCCAGCATCCGGATGGCGTCGAACCACCGGCGACCTCGCGCCAGGCTTTCCGGCGTGGCATCGCGCAGCAGGATCGGTGTCGGCGTACTCGGTGGGACGTTCATCTCGGTACGCACCGAACGCACCACGGAGATCAGCCGCACTACCCAATCCAGTTCAACCTGTGCCGCCGCGGCATCCGGCACCACGGCCGGCTCCGGCCACGTGGCGCGGATCAGGCTGCATGGTTCGCCATAACCGAAGCGGTCCCACAATTCCTCAGTGACGAACGGCATCGCCGGATGCAGCAGCCGCAGAATGACTCCTAGTACATAGGCCGCGGTCGATCGCACTTCGTGCGCCGCCGCACTATCCTCGGACACTGCCCCCGAACTCGATCCCGGCGCCAAAACAGGCTTGGCGAATTCCACGAACCAATCGCAGAACGTATCCCAGGTGAACCGGTAGCAGGCAGCCGCGTATTCATCGAAGCGATACGTTTCCAGTGCGGCGCTGGCTTCACCGATCGCACGATTCATCGCGTCCAATATCCACCGCGTCAGCGGCAGCGTGGTGCGTGCCGGGTCGAACGACACATCCGACCGGATCCCGTTCATCTCGCAGAACCGCGCGGCATTCCACAACTTGGTGACGAAGCGCCGGTAACTCTCGACCCGCGCCGCGCCGAGCTTCACGTCGCGGCCCGGCCCGGTCAGCGCGCAGATCGTGAAACGCAGTGCGTCGGCGCCATAGCGATCGATCAACTCCAGTGGATCGATGATATTGCCCTTCGACTTCGACATCTTCTGGCCGCGCTCGTCGCGCACCAGGCCGTGGATGTAGACCGTGCGGAACGGCACCTCGCCCATGAAGTGGATGCCCTGCATCATCATCCGCGCGACCCAGAAGAAGATGATGTCGAACCCGGTTACCAGCACGTCACCGGGATAATACCGATCCAACTCCGGCGTCTTTTCCGGCCAGCCCAGGGTCGAGAACGGCCACAGCCCCGAGCTGAACCAGGTATCCAGCACATCCTCGTCCTGCGTCAGCACTTCCTCGCAGCCGTATTTCGCACGCGCCTCGGCCCGTGCCTCAGCTTCGTCGTACGCGACGAACACCGTACCGTCGGGGCCATACCAGGCCGGAATGCGATGCCCCCACCAGAGCTGGCGCGAGATGCACCAGGGCTGGATATCCCGCATCCACGCGAAGAAGGTGTTCTCCCACTGTTTCGGCACGAACACTGTCCTGCCTGTTTCCACGGCCTCGATCGCCGGCTTCGCCAGCACCTCGGCGTTGCAGTACCACTGCGTCGTCAGCAGCGGCTCGATCGGCACGCCGCCGCGATCGCTGTGCGGCACCTGATGCGTGTGAGGCTCGGTCTTCTCCAGCAACCCCAGTCGCTCCAGTTCCGCCACGATCGCCTTGCGCGCCGCATTCCGATCCACCCCCTCCAGCGACCGGACGAACACTGGATCGGCCACGCCGTCGATCGCCGTCAACACGTCGGCAGTCTCCGCGAGCGTGACGCGCGCCTGACGATCGAGGATCGACGGCATCGGCAGTGAATGCCGCTGTCCCACCGCGAAATCGTTGAAGTCGTGCGCCGGTGTGATCTTCACCGCGCCGGTACCCTTGTCCGGGTCGGAATACTCATCCGCCACGATCGGCAGTCGCCGCCCGACCAGCGGCAGAATGGCGCACCTGCCAACAAGGTCGGCGTACCGCGCATCGTTCGGATGCACCGCCACCGCCGTGTCGCCGAGCATTGTCTCCGGCCGCGTCGTCGCCACCGTGATGAAACGCCCAGGATCGCCGTCGATCGGGTAACGGATGTGCCAAAGCGCCCCCTTCACCTCAAGGTTCTCCACCTCCAGGTCGGAGATCGCGGTCTGCAGTTTCGGGTCCCAGTTCACCAGCCGCCGATCGCGATAGATCAGTCCTTGGCGATACAGCGTGACGAACACCTCGCGCACCGCCGCAGACAACCCGGCATCCATGGTGAACCGCTCGCGCGGCCAATCCAGCGACGCCCCGAGCCGACGCAATTGGCGCGTGATGGTACCGCCGGACTCTGCCTTCCACTGCCAGACACGATCGATGAACCCGTCCCGCCCCAGATCGCGGCGATCGACGCCTTGCTCGGCCAGCAGTCGTTCCACCACCATCTGCGTGGCAATCCCCGCATGGTCGGTGCCCGGCTGCCACAACACATCGCGCCCCTGCATGCGGCGCCACCGGATCAGCACGTCCTGCACGGTGAAGGTCAGCGCATGTCCCATGTGCAGGCTACCGGTGACATTCGGCGGCGGGATCATGATGGTGAATGGCTGCGCGTTGGAACCTGAATCGGCGGCAAACGCCCCTGCCCGCTCCCAGCCTTCATACAGGCGAGGCTCGATCTCCGACGGCGTATAGGTCTTGTCCAACATGGCATGGCCTCGGTTTGCGGCCCCACGCGGATGCCGCACGAGGCCGGCTATGGCAAATCAGGTCAGGGTACGCGGCCTACCACGCGCTCGATCTCGGCGCGGACAAGGCGCTCGACCATCGGCGGCAGGTTGACATCCAGCCAGGACTTCAGCAGCGGCCGTAGCTCCTCGCGCACCATGTCCTCGATCGTGGGGCCGCCGCTGCGCACCTGCACCGTTCGTTCCGCGAGGGTGCGCACCAGACTGCCAACCGAGGAGGCCGCGGCCGCCGCAGCCTCCGGCGCGACCAGCCCCTGCGGCGGCGGCGCCGCCACTGGTAGTGGCGCTGCTACAGTCGGCATCTCCGGTGACGGTGGCTCTGCCACAGGGTGCGGTGCTTCTTCGATCACAGGCGGTTCGTGGGCAACAGCAGGCGTTGGCTCGGGCACCATCATCGCGGCGTCCAGCAGCAGAACGCCATCGTCGCCCTCCTGCTTGGTTGGTTCGCTGGCAGCCGACGCCGGCGGATTGTCGCCAGTTGCCGGCGTCTCATCCTCGCTCAGGATGCGGCGTATCGAGGCGAGGATGTCCTCCATCGACGGATCCCCGCCAGCCGCCGACGTCGGCGCGGCGGCAGCGGTTGATGCGGGAGGTGTCTGCGATGCGCTCATGATCTCTGTGACCGCGTCCTGTTGCCGCCAACCATCAACGTCCCGGCTGGTCGGTGGCAGAGTCGCCAAGGCCAATCCATTTGTCCTTCACCGCATTGTAATACGCCGTCTCGTCGTACAATGGCACCGGCAAATGCAGATCGTTTGCGGTCAATCGACCAAGTGCCGCGGCGAGTCCATAGGATGCTGTGACAAGCTGCGCCAGGTTCTGCACCAGCGTGACGCGCGAGTTCAACAGCGCCTGCTGCGCGTTCAGCACGTCGAGTGTGGTGCGGCTGCCGACGATGGCCTCGCGCTCCACACCTTCCAGCGCGATCTGGTTGGCACGGATCGCCTCACGCGTGCTGGCGGCAGAAGCCTTTGCCGCAACCAGCGTCTCCCAGGCCTGCACGGCGTTCTGTACCGCGGCGCGGCGCGCATCGTCGACCAACTTGCCGGTCTGCTGCGCTGACTGTTTCGCCTGGCGTACCGCAGAATACTCCGCACCGCCCTGGTAAACCGGCACCGAAAGCTGCACCACAGCCTGGTAGCCGTTGACATCCACGCTGCGGCCACTGGCGTTGTTCGACTGGAGAACCTGGCCCTGGAAGCTGACCTGCGGCATGAGCTGGGAAAATGCCACGTCCACAGCATCCTTCGCGGCCGCATTGTTGAACAGCGCGTTGATTACCGTCGGATTGTTGTTGCCCGCCATCGCCGTGGCCGCCTGCTCGGTTTTCACCGGCAGCGCGAGTGGTTGCGGCTCGACCAGATCGCCGGGCGGCAGATAGCCTACCACCTGCTGGTACGTGCCGCGTGCCGTTTGCAGATTGCCTTCCGAGGTCTGGCGTTGCGCGGTCGCGCCGGCCAGCGCCGCCTCGGCCTGCGCCACATCGGTCCGGGTAATCTCGCCAACCCGGAAGCGGTCATTCGTCGCCTGAAGCTGCTTGGCCAGCACCTGCTCGTTGTTGACGTTCAGTTCCAGAAGCTGCTGTGCCTGAATCACGCCAACGTATGCGTTCACCACGTTGGTAAAGCTCGTCTGTTCCTGCGCGATCAGATTGGCACGCTCCGCCATCACCTGATTCTTGGCGCGATTGACGTTCGCCTGCACCTTGCCGCCGGTATACAGGGGCTGCGTCAGGGTTGCCTGCGCTGTGCCGATCAAGCGATCGGTCCGGACATTGAGGTAGCCACCAAGTTGGCCCGAATACGCACGGCTCATGCCGTCGCCGTAGCCGGCGGTTCCCGCCATCACCACGGTGGGGCGCCAGCCGGCCAGCGCCTGGGGCACATTCTCGTCGGTCGCCCGCAGCTTGGCCCGTTCGGCCTGCAGCGCCGGCTGGTTGGCATAGGTTGCGGCTAGCGCCTCGGCCAATGTGTGCGGCACGCCGGGCTGCGAGGCAGCAGTCGACGCGCCCGGCACCGGAACCGCACGCACCGGGGTCGCCTGGGCTGTCTTCTGGGCCGGTGCCTGGGCGAATGTCGGCGCCGCCGCGAGCATCGCGCCGACGCCGATAATCATACCGTGCCGTAAAACCATGTCCGCTCCCTGTCTTCGATGCACGGCGCAAGTCAGCGCAACCGAGCCCGGAGCCTCCTGATCATCCCATCATGTGCCACAGTGAGCGCCTTAACGCCAAGACCTTGCTGCGGATCAAGGCCATCGCAACGCCGCAAGGCGATTCAGAACGCAAAACCCGGAGCCCGCGCCAGGCTGGGCAGCAGCGGGGCGGCGCAGTCGAACACTGGTTGCGTGCGTAAACCGGCCACGGTGGCCTCCGCCAGCACCGCCTGGCCGCCGGTGCCCTGACCGATGCAGATTGTGACGAGCCGGCCGGTCTCCTTGTGCAACTGGTCGGCGATCGCCGGCGGCACCTCGTGCACCGCCCCCTCGATCAGGATCACGTCGTATGGTGCGCCGGGCGGCCAGCCTGCCGCGAGTGGGCCGGACACCAGACTGACGCTGGGTGCCAACTCGGCCAGGACCGATCGCGCGGTCGCCAACAGCGGCGCGGCCTCCTCGAGCGCGGTTACCCGGGCGCCACAGGCGGCGAGCAACGCGGCGCCATAGCCGGTGCCTGTGCCGACCACAAGGGTCCGTTCGCCAAGGGCCACTGCCGTCAATTGCACCAACCGGGCGATGACCATAGGCTCGATCAGCACCCTGCCGCCGCCCAGCGGCACATCCGCGTCGGCATAGGCCAGTGCGGCCATCTCTGGCGGGACGAAACGTTCGCGCGGCAAATGGCGCATCGCGGCGATGATCCGGGGATCCGTTACCTTGTTTGGACGCACCTGGCTGTCGACCATGTGGCTGCGGGCGTCGGCGAATGCCTGGGCGGCACGATCCATTGCGAGCTCGTCGTGGTGGGAACGTCGCCGCTTATAGCGGTGTGCAGTCTACCACGCCAAGCCGCCGCCCCCCGCGACCCGTCGTCACGCGCCAGATCCGGACTTGACCGCGTGATGCTGCCCACCCGATATACCGGCACTCCCACCCAGTTGGTCCGGTGGCAGAGTGGTGATGCAGCGGACTGCAAATCCGCGTATGCCGGTTCAATTCCGGCCCGGACCTCCAGGATTTCGACGGCCTGGCATAAACGAAAGGGTTTCTACATCGATAAACGGGATTTTTCCCACAGCCCCGGGGCTGGTGAGATGAAGCATTCCGCCAACAAACCCATCGTTGCGACACGCCCAGCCACGCGGCAATCTTCACCGGCTTACGCACCGTGACCAACATGGCGATAATGCACCGCATTCGGAGACCGCGATGACCGGCAAAGCCGCTGCGACCGTGAACGAGCGGCGGCAATGGGACCGCCTGATGGCAATGGCTAAGCTCGGCGCGATCGCGGACGACGGCGTGAACCGTGCCTGTCTGACCGAACTGGACCGCCAGGCGCGCCGCCTGCTGATCGGCTGGGCAAAGGAAATCGGTGCCACAGTGTCAATCGATGCCGCGGCGAACCTATGGCTCCGCAGCAAAGGCAGCGATCCGCGCGCCGCTGCCGTCCTCACCGGCAGCCACATGGATACGCAGCCGAACGGCGGTCGGTTCGACGGCATCTACGGCGTCATCGCCGGCCTCGAAGCGCTGAACAGCTTGCACGATGCCGGCGTCACGCCGCGCCGCCCCATCGAGGTGGTGGCCTGGACCAATGAGGAAGGCGGCCGCTTCGCCCCCGGCTGCATGGGCAGCATGGCCTGGAGCGGCTTCCGCGGCATCGCGGAATTCGCCGATATACGCGACCCCGACGGCATCCGATTCGGTGATGCCCTGGCGGCGCATTTGGCTGCGGAGGCCGACCTCCCGCAACGCCCGCTGGGCGGCCAGCCGCACGCCTACATCGAGGCGCACATCGAACAGGGACCGCGTCTGGAAGCGGAGGGTCACGATATCGGCGTGGTCACCGGCATTCAGGGCAGCCGCTGGTTCACCGTCACCCTCACCGGCGACACCGCACATGCCGGCACCACGCCGCTGGCACTGCGACGCGACGCTGTGCAGGACATGCTGCGCGCCATCGCGGCGCTGAACACCCTGATGTACGATCCGCACGATGTATTGCGCTTCACCGTCGGACGCATCGTGGTGGAGCCGAACACGTCGAACTCCGTGGCAAACCGCGCCAGCTTCACCATCGACTTCCGCCATCCCGACAAATCCGTGCTGCTGGCCCGCGGCGATGCGGTGGCCGGGGTGGTGCAGTCCGCGGTGCGCGATGCCGGCGTAACCGTTCAGGAAACCTTCCACGCCCTGCCGGTGGAGTTTTCACCCCTGGTGATCGACGCGGTGGAACGTGCAGCAGCGCACCAACGTTATCGCCACATGCGGCTGCCATCCGGCGCGTTCCACGATGCGCAGTTCGTCGTGCCGGTGTGTCCGGCCGGCATGATCTTCGTGCCGTGCCGCAAAGGCATCAGCCATAACCCGGCCGAGTACCTCCGACCCAGGGCAACTGGCGGCGGGAACGCAGGTGCTGACCCAGGCGTTGGCAGAACTTGCCGACACATAGCCTGCGACACACAGCCTGATCGAGACGGAATCGCTGACCCGCGGACGTGATCGTCATGGCCGGGACAAGCCCGACCAAGACCGGGAAGGAGCGGGTGCGGCGAGGCCGCCCAGTGTCAAAACGCCATCCAGGCAAACAGGTACAGCGTGTTGTTGCCGCTGGCATTGCGCCCGAAGCCGTCGTAGTTGCTGGAGCCGCCGTTGAACTGCGTATAGGCGACATACTGCACGCCCAGCTTCAGGTTGGCCCATGGCGACCACAGCAAATCGGCCTTGCCGAACGGTACCCAGTCCGCCTCGATGGTGAAGGCGTTGGTGTTCGGCTTGCTGTTGTTGCTGCCCGTCACCTCAGCCGGCGCGTATAGCACCGGATTAGCCGGCCCCCATGTCTTCTGCCAGCCCAGCGTCACGCCGTAGGTATTCTGGTACCAATAGGAAACATTCGCGCGGAACTGATTCAGGCTCGATTTTGGACCGAAACTGGTGCCATTGGCATTGTTGGATGCTGTCGTGGTGCCTTCGAGATTCTGGTTCTCGTAAACGTAGATACCCTGCGCCGTGAATATGTGGGTACCATCACCGAGATACTGATAGCTCGCGTCGATTGCGTAGTCCTGATAGTGGTCACGCCCATTGGATCCGTCGGTGACGAACGTGTCCACCGTTGGATTGACATTGGACTGCATATAGATGGCGCCGACATGGGCGGCCTGGGCGTTCCAGTCCCACTCATAGGCCGCGCGCAGATACGGCATCGCGCCCTGCGAACTGCCCACGCCATAGCCGTCACCGAATCGGGTGAGCGCCCAGGGACTCCACGTTTGATAGACACCACCTTCCAGATAGAGGCTGTGATTGTACCAGGCATACACCGTGTAGCCGATCGAATTGTTGTTGAAACCCGAGGCGAGAATTGGTGATGCGGCTGGCAGCGGCGCCAAGCCCGATTGAACGTAGGGGAATCCCCAGGCAAACGTCGAGTTGTACGGATCCTGCACGGTCGGGTTGTTGTTGATCGTGGCGCCAATGCGCAACTCGTTGCCGCTGACATCGAATGTCGTGGTGTACGGCCGCAGATCGGTATTATCCAGGTGCGACGCGTTCGGAATGTCGGAATAGGTGGTCTGCACGAACCCGCCGGTGTGATCGCCGATCCGGCCGGCCAGGAACACGCTGATCTGGTCGAGCGCGAAATTGTTATTCGCCGCATAGTGGTGGATGATCGCGTCGCTCGGCATGCTCGAACCGGTATTGTTGAACGAGCCGATCACCATCGCCGACAACGGGACATAGGATTGCCAACCGTCGCCACCGGACTGCGTATAGCCGCCGATCTTGAACGCCCGACCCAGCGGCGTGAGTTGCGGACCGTAGCCACCGATATGGCAGGCGGTGCATGGCTGACCGGTCTGCGTGGCAAACGCCGGTATTGCTGAGGCGGAACGATATGGCGCCGCCAATGCCAACGTAGCCAGGACAAGCAGGCCGAACATCCGCGCCAGCTTCATGGACATCGCGTTTTTCCCCATCTTGACGGCTTAACGATGCAGCCCCACGCACGGCCTGCCTTTGATCTGGATCAATCCAGATCGAAAATCCGAGGCAATTCGTTAGGAATTTGTCATCGGCCCTATTTCAGGGTCGCCAGATAGGCAATCAGGTCGGCCCGCTTGGTGTCGTCCTTCAACCCGCCATAGGTCATCGTCGTACCCGGAACGGTCGCCCTCGGTGCCTGCAGGTACTTGTCGAGCGTCGCTTCATCCCACGTCAGGTTCGCTGCCTGGTTGGCGGGAGAGTAATGGAATCCGGGAACCGATCCGGTCTTTCGGCCAACCACACCGAACAGACTCGGCCCGATCATGTTCTTGCCCGGTTGCGGCGAATGGCAGATCGAACACTGCGAGGCAAACACTGCCTTTCCCGCCGCCGGATCGGCGGCCTGCGCCGCATGCACCAGTCCTGTTAGCAACAGCCCGACCAGGATGGCGACTGACCTCTGCACAGCATAGTCGGGCATCACAGCGCCTCCTGCTTGTCTGCGCAGCCTACATCGCCACGCGGGCGCCGGAAATAGCAGCGGAGCCATGATGCAACTTGTTTTTGCTGATTGCATCGTCTTTGTGCTCATTGCATCGATCTGATGAAAGGCCGATGATTGTCGCTACCGGGCCCCGGAGCGTGCGCGATGAAATCGGTATCAAACATCACGACACTTATTCTGTTTGTCGCTATAACGATGGCGAGCGGTTCGCCCGCAGCGATGGCGCAAACTGCGCCACAGACCAGCGACATCCCGCAGTCACTCCGCGTCGAACACCAGGATACGCTTGACCGGCTCACTGCATTGAGCAAGCGTCACACCGCAGTGGGCGCCGAAGCGCGCAAGGCGCTCGTCCTGTTCAAGAAACATATTCAACGCGAGGAAGAATATATCCTCCCGCCACTCACCTTGCTTCCCTATCTCGCCGACGGAAAGGTTACGCCCGACATGAAATGGGCCATCCCCATGGCCGACCGGGTCAAGGCGGAGCGCGAGCAGATATTTCAGGAACATACTCAAATCACCGATGCGATGAATGCCCTCGCCGCAGCCGCGCGACAGGCACACGACGTCGAGGCACTCAATTTCGCCCAGTCCGCCGTCGCCAATTCGCTCAACGACATCGAGCTGCTCGAGCCGATGAGCGTGGTGATCGGCGACTATCTCCGCCTGAAACTGCCAGCAGGGCAGTAGCGGTTCTGAACATTACCCGCGCTACTTGCCTTGCAGAGCATCCGTGAATGGCGGGAAGGTCAGCAGTACGCCGAGCGCCAGCAACACGAAAGCACCGATATTCACCTTGGTCATGGCAATCGTGCGGGTCGCCCAGCGCCGATTGAGCCCATACCATGACAGCAGCCAGACAATGATCGCGCTGGTCGTCACGCCCGACAGTGGCCCCGTCGGCGTGTAGAAGACGAAGAAGTGCGCGATTGCCGGAAACGCATCCCCTAGCGTCGCGAACAGCCCGACGGCAAAACAGCCAATGCCGGCAGCCAGAATGGCGGCCGCGCCGGGCCCGCTGGGAATGCCATCAGTTCCCTGACGTTGTGACTGGCTCACAGCTATTCCCCCTGCATGAGCTGGATGGTCGTCCCGCCATGCACCGGCGCGTACTTGTTGAGGAACGCGCCAAACACGCCGGCGACACCGGTCGCCATGAAGGCAACCACGGCGAAGGCCAGCACCGCCCTGCGCATCTCCCGCAACCTGGTCAAGGCCGGCCCGTATTTCGTGAACACATACGCCACCATCGTCATCGCAATCGGCGCGAGCCAGGAAACATGCTCCTTCCATTCCATGCCCAGGCTATGCCAGCCCGACGTCCGCCTGCTCGCCATCAGGAAGCGCTGAGGATAGCCCGCCAGGTCTGTGGTGCCGGCCGGCGGAGCCGCGCGATACCATGGATAGATCACGTAGGCGCCCGAGATCACCGTGACCCAGGCAACGATCACCATGGCGGTGAGATAGAACTTGAGCAGGTGTTGCTCCCGCGTACCCGGCTGGTTCGGCGCACCTGGCGCGGACATCCGGAAGAGTTCCGCCAGCGCCCCCGAAAATGCCAGCATGAACAGGGCGCCAAAGCCCATGCCGTGCAGCACGGTCAAGAGATCGCGTAACGAAATCTCCATGGCAGATTTCCCACAGATGCAGATCCGAGCATGCCGGTTCGCGAACCAGCCGCATTGATCTAGATCATCGCAGCCGATGCCGCTCCTGCCGCCGGTCCGCGGATCACCAGCCGCGGACCAGGTCGCAGCACATCGGGCAGCCCATGCACTATCGCTCGCTACGCCCGCGAAGTCGGCAACTTCGCGCGCTTGCCCTCGTCCGATGCGCGCCACAGATACCATGCCGCGATCGAGCGAAACGGCGACCAGGCAAGGCCGATCTCGGCCAGCGCCTTCGGCTTCGGCTGGACATCAAGCTGATACAGCACCCGGTAACCGTCGCGCACGCCGAAATCGTCCACCGGCAGCACGTCCGGCCGGCCGAGGGTGAAGATCAGCAGCATCTCCACCGTCCAGCGCCCCACGCCACGGATCGAGGTCAGCCGCTCGATCAATTCAGCGTCCGACAAGCGCGCCGAGGCGCGCCGCGAAGGGACCGTGCCGTCCAGCGCCGCAGCACAGATCGCCCGCATCGCCGCGATCTTCCCGCCGGAAAAGCCGCACGCCCGCAGGTCGCTCTCCGGTGTGGTCAGCACCAGTTCAGGTGGCGGAAACCCATCCGACGGATACAGTGCCTCGAATCGCGCCAGGATCGCCTGTGCCGCCCGGCCGTGCAGTTGCTGGTGGGCGATCGCGCGCATCAGCGCCTGGTACGGGCTGCGGCGACGCTCTATTCCGAGCCGTGGCGTGCCGACCCTGCGGATCAGCGCGGCAAAATTCCGTTCGCGCCGCAGATGGCGCATGGCTTCCTCGCTCATGGCGTCGGCTTATCGCCGGCTCGTTCAACTGTCGCAACCGTAACTTGCAATCCCCACCCCGAACCGCCGTAAGATACCCGCGAGTATGCAACAGCAGCGCCCCTGGCTCATCGAAGACGAGGACGAAGTCGCCAACCGGCAGACGGCGAGCCTCGCCGGCGTGGCGATCACGCTGCTGCTGCTGGTGATCGGCCTGTTCCTGGTGCGCGAGTTGCACGCCAAGGCGATGATCGAGGACTGCCTGATGTCGGGACGCTCCAACTGCGACCAGTTGGTCGGCACCAATCTCTGAGCCTCTGATCCGGCCCGGCGGTGCAATCGGGAAGCACCGTCATCGAACCGATCATCGCGCAAAGTTCCACGCAGAGGGACGCCAAAAATCAAGTGGTCGCCACCAAGCGACGCCCCCGCATTGACGCGCGGGGCGTCTCTCTCCAGCGTGCTTCCCCAAGCAGCAGCACATGGGGACCGCTATGCGGATTGCCGAGATGGACTGGCGGATGGTGGAGGATTGGGTCCGCCAGGATGACCGTTGCGTATTGCCTCTCGGCAGCACCGAGCAGCATGCCGGCCTGTCGCTCGCCACCGACGCAATCCTCGCCGAACGCGTGGCGGCAGATGCCGCCGAACCTCTCGGCATTCCGGTGTTCCCCGCCCTGCCCTACGGCCTGACGCCGTATTTCACCGCGTTTCCCGGCACCGTCACCCTGCGCCTCGCCACCTTTGCCGCGCTGCTGCGCGATGTGCTCGACAGCCTTAAGCAGGCGGGCTTCCGCCGCGTGCTGATCGTCAACGGCCATGGCGGCAATCAGCCTGCTGCGTCGATTGCGCAGGAATGGATGATGGACAACCCCGATGCACATGTGCGCTACCACGAATGGTGGCGCGCGCCGCTCACGGCTGCCGCGGTGCGGGCGATCGATCCGGTGGCGGGCCACGCAAGCTGGATGGAGAACTTCCCCTGGACGCGTCTGCCGAACTGCCCGCCAGCCGAGAGCGCCAAGCCGATGGTGGACGTCGATCGCCTGCGCACCATGCCGCCGTTCGAGGTGCGCACGCTGCTTGATGACGGCAATTTCGGCGGCCGCTACCAGCGCGACGATACGGAGATGCTGGAACTCTGGGACGTGGCGGTTCTGGAGACTCGCGCATTGCTGGAGAACTGGTAATGGCGGAACGCATCCTGATCTGGGGCGCCGGTGCGATCGGCGGTTCAGCGGGTGCCTGGCTGCAACGCGCCGGCCACGACATCACCTTCGTCGACGTGGTGCCCGAGCATGTCGCGGCGATCCGCGAAACCGGCCTCCACATCACTGGACCGGTAGAGGAATTCTCCGTCGCCGCGCCGGCCTTCCTGCCCGGGCAACTGTCCGGCACCTGGCGGCGTATCTTCCTCGCGGTGAAGGCGCAGCACACCGAGACGGCCACGCGCGCGCTGACGCCGCACCTGGCGCAGGACGGCTTCGTCCTGTCGCTGCAGAACGGCCTGAACGAGACCATCATCCAGCACATCGTCGGCCGCGACCGGACGATCGGTGCATTCATCAACTACGGTGCCGACTGGATCGCGCCCGGCGATATCATGTTCGGCAACCGCGGCGCAGTGGTGCTGGGCGAACTCGACGGGGCGATGACGCCGCGGCTCGCCGCGTTGCATGCCGTGATGCGCGATTTCGAGCCCGACGCGATCACCACGCCGGACATCTGGTCTTACCTCTGGGGCAAACTCGGCTACGGCGCGATGCTGTTCGCCCAGGCACTTGGCCAACAGGGCATCGCCGACTGCCTGGCGCGGCCCGAACTCCTGCCGCTCTGGCGCCGCCTCGGCGAGGAAGCGATCGCTGTCGCCCAGGCCGAGGGCGTCGCGCCGCGCGGCTTCAACGGCTACGACATCGAGGCGTTCGAACCGGGCGCCACCGAAGCAGCCGCCCGCGCCAGCGTCGCCGCCATGGTCGCGTTCAACAGCACCAGTGCGAAAACCCATTCCGGCGTCTGGCGCGATCTTGCGATTCGCAAGCGGCGCACCGAGGTGGACGTGCAGATCGCACCCATCGCCGAGATCGGCGCGCGCCGCGGCATCGACTGCCGCGCCACGCGCAAACTCGTCGACATGATCCATGAGTTGGAGGAGGGCCGGCGGCCGATGATCGACGACAATCTGCTGGAACTGGCTTCCACCGCCACGGCCGGGCTTGACCCGGCCATCCACGTCTCGCGTGCGACGATGGGAAACATGGATGGCAGTCCGGCGCCCGCCATGACAGCACAACCGGCCCCCCGATGATCAGCGTCGAGGAAGCCCGCGACCGCATCCTGGCGGCACTACATCCCACCCCCGCCGAAGTCGTGGCCCTCGCGGAAGCCTGGGGCCGCGTGACCGCCACGCCCGTGATCGCTCGCCTGACCCAGCCGCCAGCCGATGTCTCCGCCATGGACGGCTACGCACTCCGCGCCGCCGACGGCAGCCTCGGGGCAACCCTGGCAGTGATCGGCAGCGCCCCAGCCGGCCATCCGTTCACCGGCAAGGTCGGCCCCGGCCAAGCCGTTCGCCTGTTCACCGGCAGCGTCGTCCCGCATGGCGCCGACGCCATTCTGCTCCAGGAAGACGCCACCGCGGCCGGCACCGAGGTCAGCGTCAACGAGGCTGTTACCGCTGGCCGCCACATACGCCGCGCCGGCCAGGACTTCGCCGCCGGCGATGTCGTGGTTCCCACCGGCCGCCGCCTGACCGCACGCGACATCGGTCTGGCCGCCGCGGCAAACCATCCCTGGCTCAGCGTCCACCGCCGTCCGCGCATCGCCATTCTCGCCACAGGCGACGAAATCGCCATGCCCGGCGAACCCATCCCCTCGGGCGGCATCGTCAGTTCCAATTCCCATGCGCTGGCCGCCCTGGTGCGCGCGGCTGGCGGCGATCCCATCGTCCTGCCGGTCGCCGCCGACACCCGCGAGGCGGTCGCCGCCGTCGCCGATGCAGTGCACGGCATGGACATGCTGGTTACCACCGGAGGCGCGTCCGTCGGCGACCATGACCTGGTCATCGACGGCCTGAAGACCCGGGGCCTTGAACTCGACTTCTGGCAGATCGCCATGCGCCCTGGAAAGCCGCTGCTGTTCGGCAACCTCGGCCCCATTGCAGTGCTGGGCCTCCCCGGGAATCCGGTGTCCGCCCTGGTCTGCTCAATATTGTTCCTGCTTCCGGCACTTAGCCGGATGTCCGGCCTGCCCGCCGCGCCACCTCCCACCACGCAGGCGATCGCCGGCGCCGCCTTGCGCGCCAACGATCACCGCGCCGATCATCTGCGCGCCACCGTTGCCACCGATCCGCAGGGGCGGGTCGTGGCAACGCCGTTCCCGGTGCAGGACTCGGCGATGCTGCGGCGCCTCGCCCATGCCGATGCGCTCATTTTGCGCGCGCCAAACGCCCCGGCGCTGCCGGAAGGTAGCGAAATCACCGTGATACGCCTCGATTCGCTCGGCATTTGAGGCCGATTTTTCACTCCAGTATCAGAAAAACTTGACGGCGCGGCGCGAACCTATCTAGAACATCGCTTCAGTTGCCGGTTTGTTCCATAGCGATACGCCACAGGGAAGATCGTCCGCCATGCTGACGCGCAAGCAGTACGAACTGCTGATCTACATCGACAAGCATCTCAAGGAGACCGGATTCTCCCCCAGCTTCGAGGAAATGAAGGACGCGCTCCAGCTCAAGTCGAAGTCCGGCATCCACCGCCTGATCTCCGCATTGGAGGAACGCGGCTTCCTTGGCCGGCGCCGGCATCGTGCTCGCGCACTCGAGGTTCTGCGCATGCCGGAGAACCTCGCTGTGCGCAGCGCCGGCGAGGCCACCGCCGAGGAGCCCGGCCAAAGCTTCTCCCCCAACGTCATCCGCGGCGATTTCACCTCGCGCATCGCCGGCGTCCGCGCAGCGAACGACGCGACCGCGATCCAGTTGCCGCTGTATGGCCGCATTGCCGCCGGCATGCCGATCGAGGCGTTGCGCGACCCGACCAGCTACGTGGACATGCCGGTTCACCTGCTCGGCACCGGCGAGCACTACGCACTGGAGGTCGCCGGCAATTCGATGGTCGAGGCCGGTATCCTCGACGGCGACACCGCCGTCATCCGCCGGGACGAAGGCGCAGAAAACGGCCAGATCGTCGTCGCCCTGGTCGACGAAAACGAGGTCACCCTGAAGCGGCTGCGCAAGCGGGGCAATTCGATCGCTCTGGAACCGTGCAACGCCCGCCACGAGACGCGCATCTTCCCGGCCGACCGGGTGAAGGTGCAAGGACGCCTGGTGGCACTGCTGCGGCGCTACTGACAGCGGATAATCGCGTCCAGCCTCAGTTCAGGGTCGATCGATCTCCGGAGTTGTGTCGGTTTCTGCTGGCGGCAGTAACGGGCCTGTTTCGGTCTTCGCCGCAGGCAGCGACAGCACCGATTGTTTGCGCGGCAACGGCAGCGGCGCCACCCACGGCCGCGTTCCCCGCCATGCCCGATCGGTCACGATTCGCGCGTGTCCGCCGTCCAGCCAGATCGCCGTCGCGCCGTAACGCCACACGGTGAAGCGGTCGACCAGTGCCGGCCACGGCCGCGGACACAGCCCGCGCGCGGGTTCCGCCGACACGATGACGGATGCCTCGGCGCAACCATCCGGATGCGATGCGCCGCGTACCAGCAGCACAGCCTTCGCTCCCGCCACTGGACGCAGCAGGCACGCATCCTTGCCGCACGCGACGGCTCCGTCCGCTTCCGTCATTTCTGCAGGCATCGAGCGGGGCGGTCCCGACGCCCAATATTGCAGCCACGCGTCCCGGGTGAACTTTGACGCACCCGTTTCATGCTGCATGAACACCATGTCCCCCACCCGCACCGCGATCAGCCGCGCATCGTCGGACACCATGACGTCGGGCGGCCGTACCAACACCGGCGACACCAGGCCCAGCGCGATCACCGGCACACCGAGCAGCCGCAACCTGCTCCGCCACAGGCCGACCCATGCAATGCCGAATGCCGTTGCCGCCAGCCCCCACGATGGCATTTGCGGCACCTCGAACGTCGCGGTGGGCCACGCTGCCACGGTCCGCGCGACCCACAGGACTGCCGCCGCTCCCCAGCCCATCGGCACCCAGGCCAGCCAGTCGAGGCCGAACGGCATCAACGCCAACCCGATGAGTCCCGCCGGCATCACCCAGAGCGCCGTCAGTGGCACGGCGAGCATGTTCGCCACGATGAAATAGACCTGGATGCGGCCGAAGTGGTAGGCCGCGAACGGCGCCGATGCGGTCCCCGCCAGCGCGCTGGTCAGTGCGAGCGCCGTCAAATAAAGCGCGAATCGCCGTTGCCAGCTTCCATCAACCTGGAGCGACCGCAGCATCGGGCGCAGCACCTCGTAGCCGGCAATCAGCGCCAGCACCGCGGAGAAACTCATCTGGAAGGAAACCCCGGGCACCTCCTGCGGCTCCAGTAACATCAGCACTGTTGCCGCCAGCGCCAAGCCGCGCAGCGAGACCGCCCGCCGCCCGGCAAGCACCGCGACGGTGTACAGACACGCCATGGCGAACGCGCGCGTGATCGGCAGATGCATGCCGGTCAGCACCATGTAGCAACCGCCGCCGGACAGCGCCGCCAGCGCAGCCAGTTTTTTGGTAGGCCAGTGCAGACTGGCGTATTCCGATGCAGCAAACGCCAAACGGGAAAACGCCAGCACCCAGCCCATGACGATACCGATGTGCAGCCCGGCGACCGCCAGCAGATGGGCGAGGCCCGACGCCCGGAATGCGTCGTGGTCGGGTGGCGGGATGCCGGTCGTCACGCCGGTCAGCAAAGTGATCGATATCCCGCCGGCCGGGCCCGGCACCACAGCCGAGATGTGCCGGGCGATCGCTTCCCGCAGCCGCTGAACAAGACGCAATGACGCACCGGGCGCCGCTTCCGCGATCCGCTCCACCGAACCCAGCGCATAGCCGGAACCGCCATGGCCGTTGAACCACGCGTCACGCTGCAGATCCCAGGCGCCTGGATAGGCCGGTGACGCCGGCGGCCGCAGCAATGCCCGTACGCGCACCGTGTCGCCGGCGGTGATCTCCGCCTCGTCGCCCCGCTTCAGCCGCACGCGCAGCCATCGCGTCAGCGGCGGGCCGCCGTCGAGTTGGCTGGCCTCCAAGGTGATGCGTCTGCCCTCGGGGAATATCTCCACGCCGCGCACGACGGCAGTCAGTATTGTCGCGTGCAGCGGCAGAACTTCCAGCGGCGGTGCGCGTGCGGTGGCGAACTGTCCCGAGCAAAAGCCGATCCCGCCGGCCGCCAGTGCCATCGCCACGGCTCGCGGCAGCGGGTGGCTTCGCAGCAGCACCGCGGGGATCATCGCCGGCAGCGCGATGGCCGCGCCAACCCAGCCGGGTGGTTCACTGCGCAGCGCGAAGTAGACAATGACCCCGATGCCCATACACACCGGCAGCCACAGCGCAAAGCGCCCCCTCTCGGCTGCCAACCACACTTCCACCCAGGCGGCCGCCCGCCTTCGCGCCAGACCTGCCAGGACAATCATCTGCTGCACGTAGGGGAGCTTAGCGCTCGCAGCGTCTACATCAGGTGAACGCGAATGTGTCGGCAATCGCAGCGCGACTGGGCGACGACGAGGTCACCAAGAAGGTTTCACGCAAAGACCGCCAAGGACCGCGAAGCTCACAAAGAAATCGAGCATGATGTGGCGGCTGAACCGATCATTGTCATTGCGAGTTCGACACCGGCCCGTACCCTACCGGCACATTGGATGAAACGACGTTGCAGGACCGCCGCCCCGTCAAGGCTGGGACCGATATCAGGATCTTCCGCCAAATTGCCTTCCGCCGTGGACATCATGCGAGCTACAATATCTCGCTGGCGCGCGATGCGGATCAAGGAAGCGCACCAATCGGCCCTGAGTTGGGCCGTATTTTTCTGACCGGTTTGAAACGGGTTTCTACTGCTCGCCGGGAGCAAACACCATGATCGCCAAAATGCAGTCCTTTCTCCTCCGATCAACGGCCGTCGCTTTGGCCGTGGCTCTGCCCTTCTCAGGTGCCCAGGCTCAATGGCGCGGTGGAGGTGGTGGCGGCTGGCATGGTGGTGGTTGGGGCGGCGGCGCTGGCTGGCACGGCGGCGGTGGCTGGGGTTGGGGCGGCGGTTGGGGCTGGCGCGGCGGCGGCTGGGGTTGGGGCGGCGGTTGGGGCTGGCGCGGCGGCGGCTGGGGCTGGCCCGGCGGTTGGGGATGGGGTTGGGGACCGAGCGTAGCCTTCGGATTTGCTCTACCACCAATCTTTTACCCGCCCCCACCGGCTTTCTACTATCCGCCGCCAGCCTATTTCCCCGGGCCGGGATACAACCCGCCCCCGCCTAACTACTCGCAATCGTCGCCGTATCAATATGGATACGCCCCCGG
Organism: uncultured Alphaproteobacteria bacterium; assembly: GCA_963696645.1. GTDB lineage: Bacteria > Pseudomonadota > Alphaproteobacteria > Acetobacterales > Acetobacteraceae > JAMXLO01. The sequence continues at coordinate 2,377,369 of CAVOKY010000005.1, read as the reverse complement.
TTACAATGGTTCCGGCGGGCCACGACCTCCCTTCAATGCGAATCAGGGTTATGGCATGTCGACCCGATTGGACCCCAACAACTGCGGCACGCCTGACGAGCCAAGGCCATGTGCTCGTTGAGTGTTGTGTTCATGCTGCCGCGCGTCGGTCACCTTCGGAACTGGAACCTGGCACCCGAAAGTCAGCAGCCCTTCCGATCCCAAGCCACGCCGCAATTTCTGGGGGCCTGATTCCCGCTTGTTTGCGGTGGATGGTCTTGTTAGCCGGTTGGCGCATGGTCGGTGCCGATAAGGTACGCTTTGCTTGGACGCATCCCCACCATCACCGCGCTGCCTCGCCTTTGGACGCGCCAACAACTCTGCTTACATCAGCACCATGACCGTTCGCGCCCGCTTCGCCCCCAGCCCCACCGGCCTGCTGCACATCGGCAGTGCCCGTACCGCCCTGTTCAACTACCTGTTTGCCCGCCACCACGGCGGCGAGTTCCTGCTCCGCATCGAGGATACCGATCGCGAGCGCAGCACCGAAGCGGCGACCAAGGTAATCCTGGAAGGCCTAGAATGGCTCGGCATTACGCCCGACCAGCCGCCGATCTTCCAGTCGACCCGGCTGGCGCGCCACGCGGAAGTCGCTCGGCAAATGCTGGCCTCGGGCCACGCCTACAATTGCTACTGCACGGCCGAGGAATTGCGCCGGATGCGCGAACAGGCGGTCGCTGAGGGACGCTCGCCGCGGTATGATGGACGTTGGCGGGATCGCGATCCCGCCGCTGCACCGCCCGGCGTCGTGCCCGCCATCCGTCTGAAGGCGCCGCGCGACGGCGAAACCGTGGTCGAAGACCTCGTGCAGGGCGCGGTGCGCGTCGCCAACACCGAACTGGATGACATGATCATCCTGCGCAGCGACGGCACGCCGACCTATAACCACTCGGTGGTGGTGGACGACCACGACATGGCCGTCACACATGTCATTCGCGGCGACGACCATCTCACCAACACCTTTCGCCAGGTGCAGATCTACCGGGCCATGGGCTGGGATCTGCCCAGATTCGCCCACATCCCGCTGATCCATGGCGCGGACGGTGCGAAGCTGTCGAAACGCCACGGCGCGGTATCGATGCTGGAATTTCGCGAGCAGGGCTACCTGCCCGAGGCCCTCAGCAACTACCTGCTGCGATTAGGCTGGGGGCACGGCGACGCGGAGGTACTCGATCGCGATGAGGCGATCCGGCTGTTCGATCTCGATGGCGTCGGCCGGGCGCCTAGCCGCATGGACTACGCCCGGCTCACCAACCTGAACGGCCTGTACATCCGCCAGGCGGACGATGACCGGTTGACCCGCGAGGTGCTCGAGCGCCTGGCGCATCGCACCGATCTTGCACTGGGTGCGAAGGCTGCCGGTAGAATCCGTGCCCTCGTCCCGGCGCTGAAGGAACGCGCCAAGACGCTGGTGGAACTGGCGGACGCCGCAGCTTTTCTGGCCCGCCCGCTGCCCTTGCCGATGGAGCCGAAGGCGGCCGCGCAACTCACGCCGGAAGCCCGGCTCATGCTGCGCGGTGTCGCCGATGCGCTGGCCACGGCCGACTTCACCCCGGCGGCGATCGACGCAGCCCTGCGCGGGTTCGCGGAGACCAGCGGACGCAAGCTCGGTCAGGTGGCGCAGCCGTTGCGTGCGGCGCTCACCGGCAGCACCGCCAGTCCCGGCATCGACCTGACCGTCGCGGCGTTGGGCAAGGAAGAAACCCTCGCGCGCCTCGCCGCCGTCTCGTCCTAGGCACGCCGGAAACTCATCGCGGCTTCCCGGCATGGCCGGGTTTGTCCTGGCCATCAGTCGCGGCACCCTGCCGATCGTAATGGCCGGGCTTGACCCCATAGGCATCAGGATAAGCTCCGGGGGGAAAATTAGTGCTTGGTCCGACGCGAATCGGTACAATTCCTGGCGCAGATGCACATCACGGCATCTCCGCTTTGGGACGCTTGGTCCGAGATATTGACCCGGCTCCCCCCCGATCTGGACCTGGACGATCTGGCCCGGACCAGCAAGGCCATCCAACGCCGCCGAGGGGACGGTATAACCGACGGCATCACGCTGTTGCGGCTGAGCCTGGCGCGCGGTCCGGGCGGCAAGAGTTTGCAAGACACCGCGGCCTGGGCACGCCTGAACGGGTTGGCCGAGGTCACCGGCCAGTCGTTGAACGAACGGCTGCACCGATCGGTCACATTCCTGGGTGGCATCCTTCATCACCTGCTGGCGGGCCGTCCGGCTGGCCGGCCGCTGCTCTGGTCCGGGCGCTGTCTGCGCATTACCGACAGCAGCAGCCTGAGCCAACGCGGCAGCAAGGGGACGGATTGGCGCCGGCACGGGGTCTACGATCTGGAACGTGGCGGCTTCAGCCATCTGGAGTTGACGGACCGGCAAGGTGCAGAGTCGCTGCTGCGCTGCAAGCCGGTCGTGGGCGAGGTGCTGATGGCCGATCGTGGCTACGCCAGGGCCAAGGAGTTGTGGACCTGTCTCGATCCTTCCGGCTCCGACGCGCGCGACTTCATTATCCGGGTTGGCTGGAAGGCACTGGCCTTGCGGGATCAGGACAACAACCCGTTCAGTTTGATCGAGCACCTGGAGAAGGTGCTCCCCAACTCTGGTCCGCAGGAATGGGCGGTGCAGGCCGTGGTTGGCGGCACGGCGCAGTCCCGCCTGCTGCCGGTGCGCCTGATCGCCATGCCGCTGCCTGCGGACAAGCTCGAGATTGCGCGCCTGAAGCTGACGCGCAAAGCCAGCAAGCACCAGGACACGCTCGATCCGCGCAGCCTGATCGCGGCCGGGTTTATGGTCTTGGCGACCTCCTTGCCACAGGAAATAACGCTCGGCGAAATCTGTGCCGCCTACCGGCTGCGCTGGCAGGCTTGCCCTTGCGAAGGCGAGGGTCGAACTGGCGTTCAAGCGGCTGAAATCGCTGATCCATATCGATCGATTACCCACCCGTACCGAGGCAGGCAGCCTGAGTTGGCTGTATGCTCACCTTATTATGCTTCTGCTGGTCGAAGACATTTGCCAGGATTTCCTGGAATCTTCCCCCTGAGGACCTTGCTGCAGACGGCCGACGCTCGCTGTGGCGGGCCTCCAAACTGGCAATCGATGCCGTCGTCCATGCGTTGGCCGCGCTGTCCCTGCGCTCCATCCAGTTGGCCGATCCGCGCACCCACCAACTCCTCGCCGACCCCAAGCGAAAGAGGAAACGACAGATGTTTTCTCCACTTCCGGCCTTATCCTGATGCCTATGGGGGCGACCCCTGGGCGTAAAGGCGTCATGAGGGGGGACGCGGATCGGTGCGCTCGGATCCCGCTCGCGCTCCAACTACAGCGCAAAAAAATGCGCCAGCTTGATCTAAATCAATGCCCATGCGCGGCATCCGTTGCATTCTGCCGTTCGTGAGGTCGGCGGATATGTCCCCGCCATCCCCTCTCTCTTGGACTCCTCCCCAAACTTGGCGGCACTCATCAGTGCCGCCATTTTTTTGCCTTTAATAGAAGGTCTTGAAAGGATTTTCTCCTATGTCACTTCATTAAATATGAACCTTCACCCAGCATAATGCGGCGTCGGGCAAAGAGCCCTGACAGCCAGTGCAAGAGGCCTGCCATGCGAGCAAATGAAAGTAAATCCAGCGGGTTGGGCAGTGTTCTACTGGGCATGGCCGCTTTGGCACTCGCGGGCATGGTCGGCACCATCGGCCTGCTTCAGCAAGTCGGCGATTTCGGTCCGAAGGTTGGCGACATCATCTCATTCGATCCGCAGGAATCATTTCCCCGTGACATGACGGCGCGAATAGACGCCACCAAGGCTGGCGGCGCGCATGGCGCTGGCTGCGTGCTGGATGTCGCGACGATGCATGCGGCAGGCGGCAGCCTGGTGATCGAGGCCCGCCAGCTACCCGGCCAAACTGACTTCCGTGTGCACTGGGCGGGACGACACAGCAGCAATGACGCCGCCGATTGTGGATCGTCCGCCGACCTGTTGCTCAACCAGGACAATATTCAGATCCTGGCATTGGCCGCCGGCGGTTTCGGCGTCGCCGCCACCAAGCTGGCGCACAACTCGCTGTGGACCACGCCCGCCGCCGTGCAGTGACCGCACGCCGCCCGCGCCGGCTCAGACATTGACTGCCCGCGCCGGTATCTGCGACCTAGGCTCGTGTCGTACCGGCAAAAACATCTGCTGGCGATCGAGGGGCTGCATCCGCCCGAGATCGACCACCTGCTCGACCTGGCCGAGAGCTACGTGCTGCTCAATCGTTCGGGCAAGACCCAGCGTGACCTGCTGCGCGGCCGCACGCTGATCAACCTGTTCTTCGAGGACTCCACCCGCACCCGCACCAGCTTCGAACTCGCCGGCAAGCGTCTCGGCGCCGATGTGATCAACATGCCGGTGGCCACCTCCTCGGTGAACAAGGGTGAGACACTGCTCGACACCGCGGGAACGCTGAACGCAATGCACTGCGACCTGCTGGTGGTCCGCCACGACCAGTCCGGCGCGCCCAACCTGCTGGCGCAGAAGGTCGATGCCGCGGTGATCAACGCGGGCGACGGCACGCACGAACATCCGACCCAGGCGCTGCTCGACGCGCTCACCATCCGGCGGCGCAAGGGGCGGCTGGAAGGCCTCACCGTCGCGATCTGCGGCGATATCCTCCACTCCCGTGTGGCGCGCTCCAACATCCACCTGCTGACCACGATGGGCAGCCGAGTACGCGTCGTCGGCCCGCCAACGCTGATGCCAGCCGAGGCGGAGCGGCTTGGCGTGGCGGTGTTCCACGACATGGAACCCGGTCTGGCCGGCGCCGACATCGTGATGATGCTGCGCCTGCAACGCGAACGCATGCAGCGCGGCCTGGTGCCGAGCGCGCGCGAGTATTTTCGCTTTTTCGGCCTGGACGCGGCGAAACTGGCATTCGCCAAACCGGATGCCCTGGTAATGCACCCGGGCCCGATGAACCGCGGCGTGGAGATCGACAGCGCCGTCGCTGACGACCCCCACCGCAGCCTGATCCGAGAGCAGGTCGAGATGGGCGTGGCAGTCCGCATGGCGGTGCTGGACACTCTGTCGCGCCGCCATGGCCGGAATGACTGATCGCGCCTCAGTCCCTTGGCACCACCCTCTCTCCCGCGCGGGAAGGCTGGGCGGGAGTGGGGGTGCCGTTTGACCGACACAATCTTCACCGGCGTCCACCTGCTGGATCCCGGATCAGGCCTCGACCAGCATGGCGACCTGCTGGTGCGTGACGGCCGCATCGCCGACTTCGGCCCCAGCCTCGGCCGCCCTGATGGCGCGATAGTGGTCGCGGAGGACGACGCCATCCTATGTCCCGGCCTGGTCGACATGCGTGCCGCGCTGGGCGAACCAGGCTACGAATATCGGGAAACCATCGCCTCAGCCGCCGCGGCCGCTGCGGCCGGCGGCATCACCACGCTGGCCGCCCTGCCCGATACCCTCCCTGCGATCGACGACCCCGCACTGGTGCGCCTGCTGCGCGCCCGCGGCGAGGAGACCGGCAGCCTGACCATTCTGCCCTATGGTGCGGTCACCACTGGGTGTCGTGGCGAAGAACTCGCCGAACTCGGCCTGCTGCGCGAAGCTGGCGCCGTCGCCTTCACTGACGGTGGCCGCGCCGTCCGCTCCGCCCGCATGATGCGCATCGCGCTGTCCTATGCCCGCGGCTTCGGCGCCAGGATCGTGCAGCACCCCGAGGATCCCTCGCTGGCCGACGGCGGCGCTGCAACCGAGGGCGAACTTGCCACGCGTCTCGGCCTGCCTGGCATCCCCGCCGCCGCCGAGGCCATCCTGGTCGCCCGCGACATTCGCCTCGCTGCACTGACCGGCGGAACGGTGCATTTCGCCCACATCTCTACCGCCGAGGCCCTCACCCTGATCCGCCAGGCGAAAGCCGAAGGCGTCGCGGTCACCTGCGACACCGCACCACCCTACTTCGACCTGAACGAAACCGCGATCGGCGATTTTCGCACCTATGCCAAACTGTCGCCACCCCTGCGCAAGGAAGCCGACCGCCTCGCAGTCGTAGCCGCGCTGGCCGACGGCACCATCGATGCGATCGCGTCCGACCATCAGCCGCGAGATGCCGACGACAAACGCCAGCCGTTCGCCCAGGCGACGCCAGGCGGCGCCGGACTGGCCACGCTGCTCGGCGTCACGCTGGCGCAGGTGCACAACGGCGCGCTGGCCCTGCCACTTGCGATTGCACTACTGACCGTCCGCCCAGCGGCGCTGCTCGGCGTCGACGCCGGCCGACTGGTCAAGGGTACGCCGGCCGACCTCTGCCTGTTCCATCCGGAACGCATCTGGCAGGTCGAGGCCGGCAAGCTGCCCGGCAAGGCGCAGAACACGCCGTTCGACGGCCGCGCCCTGGAGGGTGTGGTACTCGGCACCTGGAAAGCCGGCCGGCGCGTGGCATAGCGCCCCCTCCCCCGCGAGCACTTCACCCCGCTCCTGTCATCGCGAGGAGCGCAACGACGCGGCAATCTCGTGCCAAGTATGCACGTCGTTTATGCACGTCGTTCGCGACTGCCGCATCACCCCGCGCCTCGATCGTACCCCCCCCGCGTTTACCGCCCAGTCATCCCAATGCCGCACCATGCGATCGAAGGCACCGCGGAGCGCGCCCGCAACCGTGTTCCGGCGCCGTGGCGTAACACAATCCGGCGGTACCGCTCGTGCAGCGATCCCACACCCTGGACGCCATTCGTGGCATCGCGATCCTACAGGTACTCGCCTGGCACTATCTCGTGCCCAGCCTCAATCACCACGCCACGCCCCTGAGTCTCCTGCTCGCAGCAAGCCTCAATCTGAGTTGGACCGGCGTCGACCTGTTCTTCGTGCTGTCCGGTTTCCTGATCGGCGGAATACTCATCGACAACCGCAGCGCCACCAACATGTTCAGCGTATTCTACGCGAGAAGAGTACTCCGCATCGTGCCGCTCTATGTCCTGGCCATCGCGCTGTTTCAGATGTTCGGCAGTCCGGATTCCATCTGGCCCTATCTGACATTCACCCAGAATATGGTTTGGGCAGCCGATGGCCATTGGGGTCCGACGTGGACTGGTGTCACGTGGTCGCTCGCAGTGGAGGAGCAGTTCTACCTGATGCTGCCGCTGATCGTCTGGGCCACCCCGCCGCGCTTTCTGCCCGCCGCCGTGCTTGCACTGTGCGGCGCTGCCCCGATCGCGCGCTGGCTGTGCGCCCATTGGCTGTATTCGTCGCATTACGCGTCCTACATGCTGATGCCCTGCCGCATGGACGCGCTGTTCGGCGGCGTGCTCGTCGCCTGGTTGGTGCGACGCCCGCGGCTCGCCGCCCTCCGGCCACAACATCCCGCTCCGCTGTATGGCACGATTGCCATACTCGGCCTCGGTCTGGTCGTCATGCTGTGCACCGGGCAGCACGATCTATCGTGGTTCATGATCACCATCGGCTACACCTGGATCGCTGCATTCTACGCCGGCGTGGTTCTCCTGCTGGCAACCCGGCCCGATGGGTTCAAATCGAGCATCGCGCATCATCCATTCCGACTTCTCGGCCTCGGCGCCTATGCAATCTATCTGTTCCATCAGCCGATGCTCGACGTGCTCACCCACAACAGCAATCGATGGTCGCTCGATCTGCTGCTCGCCACCTGCGCCACCTTGGCCGCGGCATGGTTCAGTTGGCGGTTCATTGAACGACCCTGCATCGCGTTCGGCAGGCAGCGATTCCGGTATCGCATCGCTTCGCAAACCGCCATCCCGTGGGATGCACACCAGCCCCCGTCGTCACGCTCGCGCCCGGCGCGAGCACCCACGACTTGACCACGCCATTTGAACAAACCCCACCGAGCATCTAAGAACTCCCAAGAACCAGCAACGGAGGAAACAGCCAATGGCGGACGTGCGGATCGTGGCGAGCAATTTCGGCTTTCCCGAAGGACCAGTGGTAATGCCGGACGGCGCAATCATCCTGACCGAGATCGCCGGCAAATGCTGTACACGCATCGGACCCGACGGCGCACGCTCGACGATCGGCAGCGCCGGTGGCGGACCGAACGGCCTCGCCATCGGACCCGACGGCGCGCTCTATCTCTGCAACAATGGCGGCGGCAAATACCCGCGGGACCATTGGATGGCCATCGGGCCCGCCGATGACTACGCCGGCGGCTACATCCAGCGCATCGATCCAAAAACCGGCGACACGAAGATCCTCTACACGCACTGTGGCACGCACAAGCTGTCGGCGCCCAACGATCTCGTGTTCGATACCCATGGCGGTTTCTATTTCACCGATCTCGGCAAACGCTACGCCCGCACGCGCGACCACGGCGGCCTGTATTATGCGCTGCCCGACGGTACGCGCATCGTCGAGGTCGCCTATCCGATCCTCAGCCCCAACGGCTGCGGCCTCTCGCCGGACGGCAAGGTTCTCTATGTCGCCGACACCGAACCCGCGCGCCTCTGGGCCTTCGACATCGTCCAGCCCGGCATTGTGCAGAAGCACCCGTGGCCGTCACCAAACGGCGGCCGCATCATTGCCGGACTGCCGGGCTTTCAGCGCTTCGACAGCCTCGCGGTGGAAGCCAGCGGCAACGTTGCCGTCGCCACGCTGCACGCCGGTTGCATCACCGTCATCGCCCCCGATGGCAAGATCGTCCGTCAGGTCTCCATGCCGGATGAATTCCCTACCAACATCTGCTTCGGCGGCCCCAACATGCGGACGGCCTATGTCACGTTGTCGGCAACCGGCCGGCTTGGTGCGCTCGACTGGGCAGAGCCAGGCCTGAAATTGAACTACGGTTGAACGCGGTACCGGCATCGCAGGCAACCCGCGCTCGCGCCAATCGTTCAAGTCTCCTCTTTGCAAGGAGGCTGACGTCATGAACGACGGTTTTGAAGGTGCGGCACGCGAGATGGGTGGGAGGGTACAACAGAAGGTCGGCGAAGCCCTCGGCGACGCCAAGACCCAGGCATCTGGTCTGTACAACCAGGCGGCTGGCCAGGCGCAGCAGCAGGCCGCCAGGCTCAGCGATGTCATCAAGGAGCAGCCGCTGGCCGCCGCGATTGTCGCGGTCGGCATTGGCTATCTGCTCGGTCGCCTGACCGCCTGACCAAGAGTTGTCTGGCATTGGCCAGCGTCCCGCCGCATGTAACTGCGGCGGGACGGCGTTCCGTCGCGCGCCGCCAAAGCAAGCAAGGAGCGACCATGGCCGCCGCCACACTGCGATCGCGTCTCAGCGAGGGCTCCCCTAACCCCCGCGGCGCGACATGGGATGGCCTCGGCGTCAATTTCTCGTTGTTTTCGGCGAACGCCACCAAGGTCGAACTCTGCCTGTTCGACGATGCCGGCCGCAACGAACTCGAACGCATCGAGCTGCCGGAGTACACCAACGAGATCTGGCACGGCTATCTGCCCGACGCGCGTCCCGGCACCATCTACGGCTACCGTGTGCACGGCCCGTACGATCCGCGGAACGGCCATCGATTCAATCCCAACAAGCTCCTGCTGGACCCGTACGCCAAGGCATTCGTTGGTTCGCTGCGCTGGGACAATGCGCTGTTTGCCTACAACGTCGGATCGAAAGCCGAGGACCTCAGCTTCGATCGGCGTGACAGCGCGCGCTTCATGCCGAAATGCCGGGTCATCGACCCGGCGTTCACCTGGGGACGGGAACGCCGTCCGGAGGTGCCCTGGGATCGGACGATCATCTATGAAGCGCACGTGCGCGGCGTCACCAAATTGCACCCTGCCGTGCCCGAGAGATTGCGCGGTACGTTCGCCGGCCTCGGACGCAAGGAGGTGGTCGATTATATCCGCTCGCTCGGCGTCACCTCGGTGGAACTGCTTCCCGTGCACGCGCTCGTGAGCGATCGGCATCTGCTGGAGAGGGGACTCACCAACTATTGGGGATATAATTCGATAGGGTTTTTCGCCCCCGATCCGCGCTATTCCTCGGTCCCTGCCTTCGTGTTCGCCGAATTCAAGGAAATGGTGGCACACCTGCACGATGCCGGTCTGGAGGTTATTCTCGACGTCGTCTACAACCACACCGCCGAGGGCAATGAGCGCGGCCCCACCCTGTCATTCCGCGGCATCGACAATGCGTCGTTTTACCGGCTGCTGCCGGAGCAACAGCGCTACTACATCAACGACACCGGCACCGGGAACACACTGAACCTCAGCCATCCGCGCGTGCTCCAGATGGTCACCGATTCACTGCGGTACTGGGTGACCGAGATGCACGTCGATGGTTTCCGCTTCGATCTCGGCACCATCCTCGCGCGCCAGCACGATGGGTTCGACGAGTTGCACGGCTTCCTGCAGAGTTGCATGCAGGATCCGGTGCTGTCGTCGGTCAAGATGATCGCCGAACCTTGGGATATCGGCCCGGGGGGCTACCAGGTCGGCGGCTTCCCGCCTGGCTGGGCGGAGTGGAACGACAAGTTCCGCGACACGGCGCGTGCGTTCTGGAAGGGCGACGAGGGCAAGGCGGCCGAAATGGCGACGCGCATCGCGGCATCGGCCGATGCGTTTGGCCGCCGCGGCCGCAGGCCGTGGTCCAGTGTCAACTTCATCACCGCGCACGATGGTTTCACCCTGCACGACCTGGTCTCCTACAACGATAAGCACAACCAGGCGAACGGCGAAAACAACCAGGACGGTCATTCTGACAACATCTCCTGGAACCATGGCGCGGAAGGCCCGACCGACGATCCGGAGATCATCGTCCTGCGCGACCGCCAGATGCGTAACCTGCTGGCGACACTGCTGCTCTCGCAAGGCACGCCGATGCTGCTGGCCGGTGACGAATTCGCCCGCACGCAGCAGGGCAACAACAACGCCTACGCGCTGGACAACGAGATCAGCTGGCTCAACTGGCAGATCGGCGAAGAGGGCGTCGCACTGATCGACTTCGTCCGCCGGCTGATCGCCCTGCGCCAGGCGTTCCCGATCCTGCGCCGCTCGCGCTTCTTCACCGGCGAATACAACGCGGACCTCGACGTGAAGGACGTGCGCTGGCTGACGCCCGCCGCAACCGACATCGAGGCCGAACAATGGAATGATACGAACGCTCGCTGCTTCGGCATGCTGATGGACGGGCGCGCGCAGGCGACTGGCATCAAGCGGCCTTCAATGGATGCGACGGTGCTACTCGTGCTGAATGCGTATCATGACGTAGTGAAATTCACGCTGCCGGAGGTGGTCGGCGGCCACACCTGGCGCTGTCTGCTCGACACCAACGTGCCGGACCGCACCGAGGCGCCGCGCTTCCAGAACGGCGACGAGTACGAGGTCACCGGACGATCGCTCCTGCTGTTCGCACTGGAACCGAACGGCAAGCGATCAGTTGCGCTTAACCGCGCGCGCGCCGCGTTGCGACAGGTAGCGGAAACGCCTGCTCCGGTGGTGTTGGCGGAGTTGCCTGCGGAATGATTCAGTTGACTCGCCTGTCCGATCCGCCGAAGCCCCCCGGCCAGCCACCGGTCGAGCCCGATCCGGATGCACCCGTCCCGGTCGAGGAGCCGCCCGCACCAATCCCTGTGCCGCGCCCCGACCCACCGCCCGAGCCGCTGCGCGCGCACCGCTTCCCCTTCACTGCGTTCGCTCCGCATAGTGGCGCACAAATCGCGCTCCGAGCTCGGTAACCGCCTCAACCAGCTTCGCACCGGTCTCCGCCGAGCAGCCGCGCGCATCCGCACCAAACACCGCGTCTGGCGTGATCTCCGACAGCTCGATCGGCACGTCGATTTCCGCGCCCTCGAAACGCGCCGTGCCGAACCCGGTGACCGTCATCCCCATGATATCGGGCGCGGCATGCGGCATCGGCGTCAGATCCAATCGCATGAACTGCGGGAACAGATGCGTCGCGATTGAGGTCAGCGGATCGCCGCCATGTCCGCTGGTCAGCTTGGTCTGTTCGACGCCGACCACACCGGGCATCAGCCCGCGCGCAATCTTCCACAGATAGAAACTCGGTATCAGCACACGCCGCTCGCGCCAGATCTCGCGCGCAGTATCCAGCACCGCCTGCGTGTTGCCCGCATGCCCGTTCACCACCACAAGTCGCAAAATGTCATGCCGCAGCAGGCAGCCGAACATATCGCGCAGCACACTGCGAAAGGTCTCCTGCCCCAGCGCAATCCCGCCCGGCGCGGTGCCGAAGAAATCCGCGCCGCCATACGCCAGCACCGGCGCCACCAGCGTCCGCACACCGCGCGAGGTCGCACGTTCCGCGATCAGCTCCGCCATTCGCTCCGCCGACAGGTAATCGCCCATCGGCGCGTGCGGTCCCTGGTCCTCGAAACTGCCGAGCGGCAGCAGCACCACCGGCCGCGCCTGCAATATCTCGCGCATCTCCAGCGCGGTGATCTCGCCCATGCGGTATTTCATCATGTGTGGTTCCAGGCGTAAGCCCGGGCCTCCTCCCGTCATGCCATCAGCTCCAGCGCCGCGCGCGACAGCGCCTGCACGCCAAACCCGATGCAACGTTCATCCGGTTGGTACGCCGAATTATGCAGCTTGTCGTTGCGCCCCGGCTGGGATGATCCGACGCGCAACTGAAACGCCGGTACCAGATCCGCCATCAGCGCAAAGTCCTCGCCGCCGAGGCCAGCCTGCCCCTCGCTGATCGCATCGCCGAACTGCTTGCGGACCGCCGCAACGGTCGGCCCCAGCACACGCTCGTCGTTGCGCAGCGGCGGCACGCCGCGGTGATAATCCACCTCGCAGCAAACCCGCATTCCCTCCAGCATGCCTGCGGCGAGCCGCTTGATCGCAGCCTCCGCGACGTCGCGCGCCTCCGGATGCAGCGTGCGCACGGTGCCTTTGATCAGACAGGTATCGGGAATGATGTTGTAGGTGGTGCCGCCCTGAATCGCGCCCACCGTCACCACTGCCGGCAAAGTCGGACGCACTTCGCGCGAAACCACAGTCTGCAACTGCCCGACCAGCATCGCCGCGGCGACCAGCGGATCGACCGCGGTGTGTGGATACGCCGCATGCCCCGACTTGCCGCGCACCATGATATCGAAGCGGTCCGACGCCGCCAGGCACGCGCCGTGCACGAACCCGAACGTTCCAACCGCCATCTCTGGATGATTGTGGAACCCCAGCGCGAGATCGACCTTCGGCCCCTCCATCACGCCGTCCCGGATCATCGCGTCCATCCCGCCCAGCCCTTCCTCTGCCGGCTGAAACACCAGCTTCACCGTCCCGGCGAGTTGCGGCGCCAATTCCTGCAAAACCGCCGCAACGCCGAGCAGCGTGGTCGTATGGATGTCATGTCCGCATGCGTGCATCAGCCCCGCGTGCGTGCTGGCGAACGGCAGCCCGGACTTCTCCTCGATCGGCAGCGCATCCATGTCCGCGCGGATCGCCAGCACCGGCCCGGGGCGACCACCCTCGATCAATCCGACGACCCCGGTCTTGCCCACCGCCGTCCGGTGCGGAATGCCCAGCCGCATCAGCTCGCGCGCCACCACGCCGGCGGTGCGCACCTCCTCGAAGCCCAGCTCCGGGTGCGCATGGATGTCGCGCCGCACCTCGATCAGCCCCGGCTCGATGCGCTGGGTTGCGTCGCGGATCGCCGTCGTCGGGTCGTTGGCGAGGCTGTGGGACATGGTCACTGCGGCCTTTCTGGACTCTGCGCGCATCATGTTGATGCGGACGCGTCGCGGCAAGGCGTCGGCCGACACCTGGACGCCTGCAATTTCCCTTTACAAGAGTCATATCCGGGTCCCAAGCTCCGTCGGCGGATCGCAACATGCGCCGCAAGCAAGCCGGAGGACGGGTAAACCGTCCCAACGCAATAGGGATGAAGATGTCAGCCCGGCGGCACTTATGGTGTGGCCGCGACGGGATTTGGAAGCGATCAAGCCGCTGACGTAATTAGTTTGTGCGTGGAATGTCACTGCGGCGACCTCGCCGGTTCCGTGCTTTCGCACCGCCGCCCGGCACCACAGTCCGGGAGGACCCAATGACGGCGCCGCCGCTGACCGCCAGCTATGTACTCGGGCGCAAGCTCGACAGCATCCCCTTCAGTGCCTACCACGTGCTGCTGATCGTGGTACTCGGCACCGTCGGTTTCGTCGAAGGCTACGACCTCGCCATCGGCGGTTCGCTGATCGTGCTTGCCAAGGGGCCTTTGCAGCTCACCCAATCCGACATCCGCTGGTTGGTCGCCGGTCCGACCTTCCTGGTCGTCATCGGCGGCTACATCGCCTCGCTGCTGTCCGACCGGCTGAGCCGCAAGCTGGTGATGCAGATCGGTGTGGTCGTCAGCACGGGGTTGACCCTGCTGATCCCGCTGGCGCAGACCGCGGACCAACTGGTCATCATCCGCCTGGTCACCGGCATCGGCCTCGGCTTCGCCATCCCGGCCGCCTTCCCGATCGCGGCCGAACTGATGCCGGCACAGCACCGCCGCACCTACGGCGCGATCTACGAGGTCATGCTGGCCAGTGCCTTCACCCTGCTGCCGTTCGTCGCGTTCACCCTCGCCGACAACCCGCTCGGCTTCCGCCTGATCGCGCTGCCGGGCGGCCTGGCACTCGGCGTGGTGCCGTTGCTGGTGCATTTCGCGATACCGGAAAGCCCGCGCTGGTACCTGCGCCGAGGCCAGGTGCAGGCAGCGGTCAATACCGTGAACCTGCTGATCCGACGCGCCGGCAACCGCGTGCCGCCGCTGACGGTGGACGGGCTCGGCACGCATCTCGCCATCGCGCGCGAGGAACTGCCGCCGTTCGCCGCGCTGTTCCGCCCAGGGCAGTTGCGCTGGACCGTGGTCGGCATATTCGCCGGCGTCAGTGCCGGCTGCGCCTACTACACCTGCGCGATCCTGCTGCCCAAGGCATTGGTCGATCAGGGCGGCGCCGTCGCGCTGAGCTTCGGACTGAGCTCGCTGCTGTTCATGGCAAGCATTCCGGGCAAGCTGTTCACCGGCTACCTGATGGAGGTCATCGGCCGCCGCTGGACAATGACGTATTCGCTCGCCGGCTCACTGCCCGGCATAGCACTGATGGCGGCGGCGCATTGGGTCGGTTCGATGTCCGCGGTACTGTTCATCGCCGGCGGACTGATCACCGGCTTCACCGTGCTGTCGGCATTTCCCTGCACGCGGGTCTATCTGTCCGAACAGTTCCCCACCGAACTGCGCGGCCGCGGTCATTTCTTCGGAGAATCCACAGCGCGGCTTATGGCCGGGGTGATGTTTCCGCTGTTCCTGGAACGCTACACAGCATCACCGGTGGTGTTCTTTGGCACGCTGCTCGGCGTGGTTGCGATCGGCGCGTTCGTGCCGCTGCTGTTCGGCCGCGAGACGGTCGGGCAGTTGGAGACGGTGTCCGAGGGCGAAGGCGAGGAGGTTGCGGTGGCAGCGTGAAAATATAGCTCTGTCGCGTCACCTGCGCTGCCGTTTTCGAGCAAAGCCGGCGGCGCTGGTGTTCCCCATCAACATGCCTACGATCAGGCCCGTCAGCTCAAGTGCGTCGGATCGGCACCTGCCGCAGTTCATGTGTCGTCGGATGCCGACACAGTCCAGTCTGCGGCGCTGCGACCCGCGACCAACACAACGCCTGCACGCGATATCGCTCTGGTCAGCTTCGCCGCCGTCGGAACGCCACGATGCCGCACAGGCCGGTGCCCAGCAGCACCAGTGACGCAGGCTCCGGCACGCGCAGATCGATGGCCGCTGTGCCGCCATTTATGTAAGTGATCGTGTCGCTGGGGTTGGCCGGGTCCACAATGTTGCTGAACGCCGAGGTCGGGGTCGTCAGGAACTCCTCGAGCATCGCGTACGGCGAGAGCGGCGTGACGAAAAAGCCGGCCTCACCCGGCGCTGCGTGCAACGTCTCGAAGAAATGGCCTATGCTGCGTATGCTAGGCGCCGGGTTCAGTTTGAAGGTCCCCGCCACCAGCGAACCACTGGCTAGCGTGATGTCATCACCAGCACCGGTTGCACCGGTGTTGGCGAACCCAATGCCTGAAGGCGTCGCACTCACCGCGCCATCGTTGTTTCCCGGGTCCGCCATCAGCGACATGCTCAGGCTGTTGTACTGGTAGATTTTCGGCGCGCCCACGTACAGCACGTTCGCCTGCATCGCGAGATACAGCGCATAGGAACCCACAGCACCAGGCGTGCCGTTGAGTCCGGGCGCGGCAACTGGGGCGCCATTGAGCGTGAAGCCCTGTACCTGCTCGATGAACGACACGGTATACGGAGTCTGCAGCGCGAGGGGGATGCTGGTCGATGGCTGCACCGAGTACAGGTAGTGCGTCCCATCGATGGCGTCCGCCGTGAAGGCCGAGCCCGCGCCTGCCAGTGCGGGCAATGCGCCTGCCGGATCCCATGTGAACACCGTCGCACCGGCGAACGCCGTGCCCGGCATTGCACCCGCCGCGAGCACCACGCCCAGTACAACGCCGCTCGCACGACCCGTGTACTGCCGACTGCGTTCGCTGTTCATGGCCTGCTCCCCTGCGTTGGCGGTTCCATTGGTGGGACCACTCCGTGCTTGCATGGATGGATGGACGGGGTGCCTGCTAAATCTCAAGCAGCTCGGTGCTAATTCTTGCTAAACGCCATCATTTCAAAAACTTGCGGAAAATCGCAAATGGCAGGAAGCTGATTGCCGCTGTTGATATGCCTCACTTCACTGCCGGTTTTAGCGGGTCTGACGTTGCTGCCGTTGCGTGAGGAGACGGGGGGTGGAAGCGCACGTTCCTGGCAGGACCCTGGTATTCGAGGGCTGGCGCTTCGACCGTCAGACACGTCTGTTGTTTCGCGCGGACTCGTCGGCAATCCCGGTTTCAGTTGGTTCGCGTGCGCTGGACATCCTCGCTGTTCTGCTGGAGCGGCCTGGTACTTTGGTATCCAAGGACACCATCATGGAGGCGGTTTGGCCGGGCGTTGCCGTCGAGCCGAATAATCTGACAGTGCAGATCGCGGCCCTGCGTCGCGTCCTCGATAACGGCCGCGCAGGGCCGGGCTGCGTCCAGACAGTGCCAGGGCGCGGCTATCTCTTCATTGCACCCGTCACAACCTTGGATGCAGCGCCCGTCGCCACGATCCCGCGAACATCGCCCGTCCTGGCAGAACGCACGATGCCGGCGTCGCCGCCGGACGCCGGCATTGCTGCCGCGCCAAGGCTGTCACTGGTGGTCCTGCCGTTCGATAACCTCGGCGGTAATCCGCACGAGGACTACCTCGCCGATGCCATCACCGAGGATCTGACAACGGATCTTTCCGGCCTGCCCGGCGCCCTGGTCATCGCCCGTACTTCTGCCGCCACGTATCGGGGCAAGTCGATCGATGTCCGCCGCGTTGGTCAGGAACTCGGCGTGCGCTACGCAGTCGAGGGCAGTGTACGCAAGCTGGGCGACACGCTGCGCGTCAACGTACAATTGATCTCAACTGAAACCAGCACGCATCTCTGGGCTGGGCGTTTCGATCAGGATGCGAAGGACCTCGGCGCCGGCCAGGACGAAATTGCCCACAGACTTGCGGCCGCATTGGGTGTGGAACTGATCGCGGCCGAAAGCGCGCGCAGCACACAGGAAAGGCCGAACAATCCGGACGCATTCGACCTCTTCCTCCGCGCACGGTCGGCCTACGGCAATCAGTCGCCAGACGCGGTGGCCCTGTTTGAACGGGCGTTGCGAGCCGACCCGTCATCGGCGAATGCCATGGTCGGCCTCGCCACCGCGCTGATCGACCGCTACATCCTGGCCGGCAATCCGGATCGCGGCAACGAGGATCTGATAGAACGGGCCTCCGATCTGACTTCTGCCGCGGCGACCACCGAAGGCAACACCGCGCGGGTCGTCTACCTGCAAGGTCGCCTGCTGTATGCCCAGGGACACTGGTCGTGTGCGATCGCGACGTTTCACCGCGTTATCGAACGTGATCCGAATCATTGCGACGCATTCCGGCGTTTGGGGATCAGCAAAATAGCGAAAGGCAAGGCAGACGAGGCGATACCTTTCCTCCAAAGATCGATCCGCCTTGATCCGTTCTCGCCGGGCCACAAGATCACCTGCCATTTTACCGGCCAGGCACTCCTGCTTCTCGGCCGCGACGGGGAGTTCGATCGAGTGGCACCAGCGTGCGCTTGCTGCCGATGTGGCAAACCCCTCGATGTGGCGCGGCGGATGCAATGTGTTCATGGCCGCCGCCTATGCGCTGATCGGCCGGCGCGAGGAAGCGCGGCATGCCGCGGCAGAGGCCATCCGTCTCTGGCCATTCTGGACCGTGCGCAACTTTCCGCCGTGCGCGCGTAGCCCGGTCGGGTTGCCCGATCCCGCCGTCCTGGCGCAGATGCGCCATCTGCAGGAAGGACTGCGGCTCGCCGGCGTGCGCGACCATGCCGAAGAAGACGCCGATTTCGGTGTCGCGCCCGATGAGTTGCTACACACCGATCTTGTCGGACGAACACCGACCACCGTGCCGGGGGCGACGACGATCCGCACGCCTGAGCTCGTCACGCTGCTGGCACGGCAAAAGCCATTGTTGCTCGATGCCGCCATAGATAGCTGGGGCCGCTCGATACCGGGCGCCATCGGCATGCAGCGCGCCGGTTACGGAGCCAGCTTCTCGGACAGAGTGCAGGCCCGCTTCCACCGCGCGATGCAGGACCTTACCAAAGGTGACCTGGCGGCGCCTACCGTCGTCTTCTGCGTAAACTCCGAGCGCTTCTCCGGATACAATCTGGCACGGCGCCTTGTCGCGCTCGGATACACCCAGATCTACTGGTACCGCGGCGGTTTTGAATCCTGGCAGGTCAACGGGCTCCCGGAAGCCGACCTCGCATTGCAGGATTGGTAAAGCCAGCCCGTCCTGCGTGCCGTTCGGCATTGTGATGACCGGCGCGTTTGTGCTGCTGCCCACCACGCTCCAATAGTCGTGCGTCTTGGCGTCTTCCTTGCGCGGGGGCTACAAGACCCCTGGCTTCATCAAGATCGTCAACGAAGCCGTCGAACAGGTGCGGCACACCGAACCCACGATCGGCGGGTCTGTCCGAGCGGCAGTACGCCATGTGTCGCCATCGGCGGGCGACATCGACTGTGTTTTCTTGCGACATCAAGATCAAAGTCCCGCAATATTTAGCTCATTCCCGCTGTGGCCGATTGATCTGGATCAACCGCAGCGAAAACATTTTGTAGTAGATGCCTACGCCAGAGGGCCAATTGAAAAGATAGTGCACCATGATGACACGCCGAACTGCCATGGCCACGTTTGGAGCCACCGTTTTGCTGGTTACACCGCCGGGTCTGGCACACTACGCGTGGGCGCAACCCGGCCCACAGGCAGTCTCTTTCGTGAAGAGCACAAGCGACCGGTTGGTGGCGATCATCAACAGCGCTGAATCACCTCAGGAAAAGCATCGTCGACTGCTCAAGGTTATCGATTCAACCGTCGACGTAGATGACATCGCGCGCTTTTGTCTCGGCCGCTTCTGGCGCATCGCCACGCCCGATCAGCAAGCGCAATACATGTCCCTGTTCCACGATCTCCTGGTAACCAATATCGCCAGCCATCTGGGCGACTATCAGGGAGTACGGGTCACCATGGGGCTTGCGCGGACCAGTGTGGATACCGAGATCGTTATCACCACTGTCGAGCGACCGCGAGATCCCACCACCCAGGTGGATTGGGTCGTCAGCACGTCCACCGGCAGCCCAAAGATCGTCGATCTGCTGGCAGAAGGCACTAGTCTTCGGCTGACCCAAAGCAGCGACTTCACGGCCTATCTTGCGCGTCACCAATACAATATTCACGAACTCATCCAGGGGATGCAGCAACTGATTGCACAGAGACAGTAGTCTTCGTTATGGGTGGCCCGTTCCATCTGGCCCATCAGTGTGATTGCTGTTCCGGAAGAATGGCATTGTATTGCAACACCTGCTAGCGACAGATGCGCCGGGACTGGCCGGCAAAGCTGCCCAATACGACGTTGCCTTGACCAGGCGCTCAACGCCAGCCTGACCATATTGACCGTCCTGGTGCCGTTCCATGTATTCACGACCGCCACGCAGATCCGACATGCTTGAGGCCTTGCACTTCGCCGATTATTACTACTGCTCTGCAGCCATACCGCTGTTCTGGGGACCCCATCTAACCTTTACCCAGTTCTCGGCCACTTCTCCGAGGCAGAACGGGACATCGTGACTTGACCTCTCGCACCCCGGCCAGCACGCGAGCCAGCTCGCAAGTTTCAAGGACGCCGTCTGAAGCACAGCAAGGTGTAAACCCATGACAACCTGCGGATCCGCGGACCGCCGGCTTGACCAACACCGAATATTGACTGCGGGGATTTTCGACGTCGACGGTGTTCTGCTCGCAACGCCGCATGAGCGTGCCTGGCGCGAAGCACTTCGCGGCATTGCTGACCCGGCTCGTTTCACCACCGCGATGTACCAGACCTATGTCGCGGGCAAACCGCGCCTCAGCGGCGCCCGCGCCGCCTTGGAAGCATTGGGTGTGCCGAACGCCGGGCAGAAGGCCGTGGGCTATGCCGAGTGCAAGCAGAAGCGGCTGGAACAGCTGATCGATGCCGGGAATGTTACTGCCTTCCCCGACGCGATTCGCTTTGTGCAGGCAGTCCGGGCGCTGGGTTGGCCAATGGCGGTCGCATCGTCCTCGCAAAACGCAACCAAAATGATGCAGTCGATCCGCCTCGAATCTGGCCAGGGTTTGCTCGATATCTTCAGTGCCAACGTCTGTGGCCGTCATCTGCAGCAGGGTAAACCGAATCCAGAGATTTTCCTGTTGGCTGCCGCGGAGCTCGGGGTCGAACCCGCACGGTGCCTTGTCATCGAGGATGCCCCTGCCGGCATCGAGGCAGCTCGCGCTTGCGGCATGGCCGCGCTTGGTGTCGCCCGAGTTGGCGACGCGCCACTACTGCGGGCAGCACGGGCGGATCTGGTGGTGACGAGCCTGGACGAAGTTGCAGTGAATGAACTGGCTAACGGGCAGCTCTGCCGGCGGTCGACATGATCGAGCCAAGGACGATGGGAAACGCGCTGCAGCCGACCGCCGATCCCGCTTGGTTCATCGACATGGAGGGCTACGATCCGCTGCGCGAGGGCAGTGTTGCGTCGCGCTTCGCGATCAGCAACGGTTTGCTCGGCATAAGGGCCGCACGAGAGATTATGTGGCGCGCGCGTTCGGTAATTCCGCCGCGCACCTATGTCGCCGGGCTGTTCGACACGGCCGGCGCCCGGCGGCCAATACCGGCGCTTGTCCCAGCCCCCGACTGGCTGCATGTCCGCATCTTGCTGCCTGGCGGACCTTGGGTGAATTACCAAGGTGATGTGTCCTGGCATCGCATGACGCTCGACATGCGGCGAGGCGTATTGCTCACCGAAAGCGACCAACGAAAGATACCCCACCTGCACCTGCGCGGGCACACTATGCGCCTTGTGTCGTTGAGCGAACGCGCGGTGGGGCTGCAACTGATCCAATTGGAGTTTGGGATTGGAGACCTTGAGGTCACGCTCGAAGCGTCGTTTAGAGGAATGAACCTCGAGTTCGTACCCGAACAGCTCGATCAGGATCTCGGTGTGTGGCGTACCCGGCATTCCGGCAAGCGCCTCGCCATGGCGGCCGCGTCGTCTCTGCTGATCGACGGCCACGATCTTCAGCCGACCACCCTCGGCCCGTTGAAATGGTCCTGGACCTGGAAATCTCACCCCGGGCAGGTCGTGTGTTTCGAGCGCATAGTCGCCGTGGCGCGGAGTGACACGCTAGCTGTGGACCCTGGCCGTGGGGCGCGGGACAAGCTCAGCGATGCGCGACGGCTCGGCTGGCGCGGCGTGGTTGCAGAGCACGAGGTGGCTTGGTCGAACCGTTGGAAATGTAGCGACGTCGAGGTCGACGGCGACGCGGCTGCACAGCAGGCCTTGCGGTTCGCAATCTACCACCTGAACAGCGCCGCCAACCCAGCCGACGAGCGGGTCTCGATTGGCGCCAGGGCACTGACCGGGGGCGACTACCGCGGTCATGTGTTCTGGGACACAGAGATCTACCTGCTGCCCTTTTATGTCCTGACCTGGCCGGAAGCGGCCCGAGCGCTGCTGATGTATCGCTTCCACACAATTGAGGGTGCGCGAGCGAAGGCGGCGGGCATGGGCTGGCGCGGTGCGCTCTATGCCTGGGAGTCCGCCGATACCGGCGCGGAGACGACGCCAGAGCAGGTGATCGCGCCGGATCGTCAGGTCGTAGATGTCCTCTGCGGCAGGCAGGAGCAGCATATCAGTGCGGACGTTGCTTACGCGGTCTGGCAGTACTGGCAGGCAACCAGGGATGAAGAATTCCTGCTCGACGCCGGTGCCGAGATCCTGCTCGAGACTGGCCGGTTCTGGTCGAGCCGTGCTCAAAAGGAGGCCGACGGTTACTGCCATATCCGCGGCGTCATCGGCCCGGACGAGTATCACGAACATATAGACGACAGCGCCTTCACCAACGTTATGGCACGCTGGAACATCCGGCGGGCACTCGATGTGGCGACATTGCTACGCGATCGATGGCCCGAGCGCTGGGCGCGCCTCGCATCCCGCCTCGGCGTGGATGATACAGAGATGAAGCAGTGGCTGGATGTCGCCGAGACAATGGCGACCGGCAGGCATTCTGATACGGGACTATTCGAGCAGTTCGCGGGGTATTTCGCTCTCGAAGACATCGATCTGACGCAGTATGCGGGCCGCTCCGTGCCAATGGACGTGGTGCTTGGGCGGGAGCGGATAGCAAGATCCCAGGTCATCAAGCAGGCCGATGTCGTGGCACTTCTGGGCCTGCTGCCGGAGGAGTTCATTGGCGAGACCGGAGCGGAGAACTTCCGCTTCTACGAGGCTCGATGCAGCCATGGCAGCTCGCTTAGCCGCGCCATGCATGGCCTCGTTGCCGCGCGATTGGGGTACTCTGAAATGGCGCTGGACCACTTCCGGCAGGCGGCGGCGATCGATCTCTCGGATAGCCATGTGGCGATCGATGGCGGCGTGCACATAGCGGCCCTGGGGGGCACGTGGCTGACGGCAGTATTCGGCTTCGCAGGGCTGTCGCTGCAAGACAATTGCGTACGGATCGATCCACAACTGCCGGCTGAATGGCAGAGCCTCAGCTTCGGTATTCAGTGGCGCGGCCGCAGCCTTAAGATCAGAATCGACCAGACGAGGCAGCGTGTCGAAGCGACGCTGGAAACCGGGGAGCCGATGACACTTGCGGTCAGCAGCAAGTTGTATGAACTCCGCCGTGACCAGGCGCTTCGCGTCTTCACCGGAACACTACCTGGATCGGTGGCCTGTCACCCGTCGAGTGCACAACCCATCTGACAGCGAGATGAGCTGGCGGTTACTGCGCCACGCAGAGCCAACGGCAGTTATCTCAATGTGTTGGTCCGTGCCGTGCATCGCACTGGGCTGGCGCACAAGTTCACGTGGTTACAGCAGGCGTCGTGCTGGACAACTTGGCAGGCGATGGTGAAAGTCGGTGCCCCAGTGCGCGACAGCGCGCGACGGATTAAGGTCGTGGCGGTCTCGGCGGACCCTTATGTGAACCATCCCCCTGCCACGGTCGCACCATGGAATCGATTGACACTGAGCGGACATTCCGGCTGATCCTCTATGACGCGCTTGCCAGCGAAGCCATGGGCACGCTCACAGCCGGAGTGTTTCTGACTGGCTTTCTCGTGGAACTCGGCGCCAGCAATCTCGCCATCGGCCTGCTTGCGGCGGTGCCCTTTACCGTGCAGTTCCTTCAATTGCCGGCTGTAGGTACTGGTGGAGCGGTTGCGCGGCAGGCGCGCTATCGCCACCTGGGCCGCGGGCATCGGCCGCTCGTTTCTGATCGCCGCCGCGACGGCGCCGTTCCTGGGCGCAACGGCAGGCATCATCATGCTGGTCGTGTGCGTGGCGATATATCAAGCGATGGCCGCCATCGCCGGCTGCGCCTGGAATTCCTGGATGCGCGACCTCGTTCCGGAGAATGATTTCGGTCGCTTTTTCGGCCGCCGCGCCACGGCAACGACCGCGCTCGCCACGACGCTTGCGCTGCTCGGCGGTGTCCTAATCGATGGCTGGAAGCGAGCGATGCCGACACATCCTGCCTTCGTTTATGCTGGCCTGTTCATTATCAGCGCCGGGATCGGCTTCTTGGGTGTCTGGCTGCTGTCGATTACGCCTGAGCAGCCGATGCCGCCGGTTGTCCAGCGCACGCACATTGTCACGCTGTTGACAACACCGTTCGGTGACAGGAATTTCCGCCGATTGATCGTGTTTCTATCGTCGTGGAATTTTGCCGCGAACCTCGCTGCCCCATTTTTCGCCGTTTATATGCTCAGGACGCTGGGTTACTCGATGACAATCGTCATTGTCCTGACGACGGCAAGCCAGCTCAGCAACCTCGCCGCGCTCGGGCTTTGGGGCCACCTCATCGACCGTTTCAGCAACAAAGCCGTACTCGAAATATCGGCACCACTCTTCCTTGCCTGCACGTTGGCCTGGACCTTCACGGGCCTTGCATGGGTCGCGCCCGCGACACTTTATCTGCTGTTGGCCATCCATGTGCTGATGGGCATCGCGACCGCCGGCGTGGCACTCGCCTCCAGCAACATCGTCATGAAGCTGTCTCCGACCGGCCAGGCAACCGCCTTCCTCGCCACCAGCAGTGTGTTGAGCGCGACCTGTGCCGCGACCGCGGCGGTGATCGGCGGACTTTGTGCCGACTTCTTCGCCGCTCATCAGCTCACGCTCGCCTTCACTTGGCAGGGCAGCGTCGATGCGGTCACGGTTCAGGTCCTCAACTTCCACTCCTGGACTTTCTTCTTCGGGCTGGCATTTGTGGTCGGCCTGTATTCCCTGCATCGCCTCTCCTTCGTGCAAGAAACCGGCGGCACAACCGATCCGCTGCTGATGCGCGATCTACTGCTGGAGGCGCGTCGGTCGATCCAGAGCCTGTCGAGTGCCGCCGGTCTGGTTCGCGTGGTCCGAGCGCCGTTAATGACCGTGCGGCCACAATCAAGAAAACCGTGCCATGACCAGTGAGTAGAGTACGATCCCCAACACCGCCATTTCGCGTGCAGCCTTGGCCACCCGCAATTTAGACCAATCTACCGACCATCTGTGGGGACAGCAGCGATGCAGAGCGCACGTTGCATGGCCCGAGCGAGGTCCAACTCACGAAACGGCTTCTGGACGACCACCGCGTCTGGTTTGAGCGCCTTTGGCGCTGCCGCATCGCCGCTGATGAACACGTACGAAACGGTGCCGCTACGAAGTATCTCGTTGACGGCGGCAACGCCACTTCCCTCGCCCAATTGCACATCGACGATCATCAGGTGTGGTCGGCAGCGAATCGCTGCGGCTACTGCAGCAGCCTCCGTCGCCGCGATTGCGCATACGTCGTGCCCCATCCCTGCGAGCAGCTCGGCAAGCAGCATGCCGATCTGAGCGTCATCCTCCACCACGAGGATGCGCAGCGTTAGCATCGCTTCACGTCGGGTCCGGCACAATTGTCCGCTCGGAGGGTGACCGGCTGGAACGCCCGCACGAGAGGCGCCGCATTCGCGCCAGGTACTCAGCATTGCTTTCCGGCTTTATTCCGTACGTCGCGCTCACCCACCGCGGGTGGGCGCCTGGCATGGTGCGTCGCAATTGGCAAAATACTCCAGCATCCAACATTCGGCGGAACGGCCATGCGAACAGCCAGCCGATTGTATCTACGGCGAGGCGGCTGGACGGCTTCCACCGCGTTTCATTGGTTATGATCATGCGGCCCCATGCTCCAGCCTGATGACTGCACCGTGACATGCGGATTAATATTAGCCGGATGCCGACGGGCGAGCGCAGACTCGGAATCTACTTATATCCGCACCGGCTCAATGCTTCGTGCCTTCACGCGGGGTCACGCATTCCGATGGCGATATGCGCACTGGCATGGCGGCGGCAGAGTGAACATGTTAACGTCGCATCAGCCTTCCAACGGGGAAGCGAACGCTCGGGGACAATTGCATCATGCCTGAGAGCCGACGGCATAAGGCCAAAACGGCTCGGCCGCTGTCGAACCGGCGAACCTTGCCGGCGCGCGTACCAGCCCCCAATCCCGACGATTTTTTGGTCGTCGGAATAGGCGCCTCGGCGGGTGGACTCGATGCCTGCCGAAAACTCGTGACCGCGCTGCCGGCTGGCAGTGGCCTGGCTTTCATCCTGGTTCAGCATCTCGATCCAACCCACGAAAGCATGATGGTGGACCTGCTGGCTGGCCATACAGCAATGGCTGTCTGCCAGGCGACGAACGGCATGCCAATCGAGGCCGAACACCTCTACATCATTCCACCTGGAACCTATCTGTCTGTTGCTAACAATGCCTTGCACCTGTCGCAACCTCAGGCACGTCACGGCGCGCGCCTGCCGTTTGATTTCTTGCTGCGTTCGCTCGCCGAGGAGTATGGCCCCCGCGCGATCGGCGTGATCCTGTCGGGATCAGGGGCCGATGGCAGCCTTGGGTTGAAGGCCGTGAAGGAAAAACACGGGCTGATCATTGCCCAGGATCCCGACGAGGCGGGCTATGATGGCATGCCGCGAAGCGCGATCATGACGGGCGCGGTGGATCTGGTTTTAGCTGTGGCCAATATCCCCGATGCCCTCATCAGATACGACCGACACATGGCCGTCCGGCGTGCGCAGTACCGCCAGCGCCCACGTGATGCAGCAAAGGAATGGTTGCCCGAGATTATCGATCTGTTGCGAACGAGGACCGCCCACGATTTCAGGCTTTACAAGCCAGGCACTCTGCAGCGTCGGATCGAGCGGCGCATGGCGATGAAGGCGATCGAAACTTCCGACATTGCCCGGTATCTCGAAATTCTGCGCGGCGATACAGACGAGCTAGCCCGCATTTCTCATACTGGTGAGTAGCGCTGGGATTTATGTTTCTATTACGGACTGAATCCCGGAGCCGTCCGACGCCACCATGGGAGAACTCCTAATTCCGGCCAAGCTCCGCCGCCACCGCGATCTCGGCGGCGTTGGCGAGACAGCATGGTGCCTATGCGCTGTCTGGTTCGTATCAGGCGGTGGCGTTGCGCAGTCGGGCATGTGCCAGTTCGAATTCGTCCTGCCACGGGCAGGCCGATGCCATGGCGATCTTGATCCGCCGCACGCTGACCCGAACCAAGGCGCCCAGCTTCAGCAACTTCAAGCGTATGGTGCCACAGGTTGCCTCGGCGAACTGCGTGTGCGCCAGCCCGATGCGGCGCAAGCCGCACAGCAGCACGTAGGCCATCGAGGCAAACCACAGACGAAGCTGGTTGGCCTGCATCGTCGCCGTCGAGGTGCGGTCGGCGAACAGGTCGAGCTGGCACTCCTTGATGCGGTTCTCCATGTCGCCGCGCGCGCAGTAGATCTTCTCGTAGAGCTGCCGCGCAGCTGCCTCGCTCCGCTTCAGCGAGGTAACGACAAAGCGCGGATTAGCCTCCCCGCCGGTTACCTCGGCCTTGCCGATGACCCGGCGTGCGCGGCTCCAACTGTCCAGCGTGGTGTAGCGGAAGTCCTTGAAGCGGCGTGCCGTCTTGCCGGTGCGGATGCTGTCGATCGTCGCCGTGAGCAGTTCGGGGATGATCGCCTTCTCCAGCCGGTCGTTGCGGGCCAGGCCGAACACGTAGTCCACGCGGTTGGCCTCGCACCACGCCATCAAGGGTTCCCGGGTGAAGCCGGAATCGCCGCGCAGCAGAATGCACACACGCGGCCAGCGGCGGCGGATCTGCGCCACGATCCGCGCGACTTCCTCCACCGCCCCGGCCGCACCATCGATGTTGGAGCGACGCAGCTTGGCGCCCAGCAGGTGGCGGCCGCAGAAGATGTAGAGCGGCAGGTAGCAATAGCAGTCGTAATAGCCATGGAAGAACTTGCCCTCCTGGTTGCCATGCAGCGGATCGTCGGTGGCATCGAGGTCGAGGATGATCTGCTTCGGCGCCTTCTGGTGGGCGTCGAGGAAGAGATCGACGAACAAGCTTTCGATCGCCGCCGGGTCGTGGCTGACTTTGTGATAGCGGGTTGGCTCGGCGCGGCTCAGCTCCAGCCGGTTCAGCGTCGATTTGCCGGCCAGCGGCGCACAGTCCGAGCGCTGCGCCGCCAGCTTGCTGGCCAGCACCGCCAGCACCGGGTCACGCCGCAGCTCGTCGTGGTCGTTCAGGTCCTCGTAACCCAGGGCGATGCCGACGACGCGTTGCATCACCAGGGTCTCCACCTGGTGTTCAACCAGCCCGGCGGTGCGCGTGTCGGCGAAGCAGGCCGCGAACCGTTCGGTCAGCCGGATCGCCCGGTCGGTTTGGCCCAGTAGCAGGGCTCCGGCATCCGAGGTGATTGCGCCACCGTCGAACGAGGCCACCACGCGGCGGCCTTCGACGGCTGGAAATTCAAACAAGGCGCGGTTACAGTCTGTCGGCATTGGGGCCTCCTATGGATTCGAGAAAAACCGTGGTCGCAACACGATTCTCTCAGAATCCGCGCCCCAATGCACCTGATTCGGTGAGAAATGCGGGCTAGACCTGCTCGCCAAAGACCTGCTCATCAATGTCACCAGTTTCTTCCGTGATCCAAAGGTGTTTGAAGTTCTGACAGGGACGATTATTCCTGAGCTGATACGCGACCATTCGGGCGACCAACCGATCCGTATCTGGATCGCCGGCTGTAGCACGGGCGAGGAGACCTATTCCCTCGCGATGCTGTTCCGCGAGGCAATCACTGCGGCCAAACTCAACATCAAGCTGCAGGTTTTCGCCTCCGACGTTGACCCGGATGCCATTGCCTGTGCCCGTGAGGGCCTGTATCCGGCCACGATTGAGGCCGACGTGTCGCCGGCACGACTTGCTCGCTTCTTTTCGCGCGAAGATCACAGCTACCGCGTATTGCCCGAGCTGCGCTCGGCGGTGGTCTTCACGGTTCAGGATGTGTTGGCCGATCCGCCGTTCTCACGCCTCGATCTGGTATCGTGCAGGAATCTCCTGATCTATTTGCTCCCCGAGGCGCAGGCGAGAGTCATCTCGCTGTTTCATTTCTCGCTTCGCGTGGGGGGCATTCTCTTGCTCGGCAGCTCCGAGTCCGCCGGCAACGTCGATGGCCGCTTCGAGGTGATATCCAAATCGGAACAGCTCTATCGCCACATCGGCCGCGCACGATCCGGTGAATTCGGTTTCGCAAGCAGCGCCGGCGACGGCATGCGGCTTCTCGTCCGCACCGGACAAGCGCAGGCCCCATCGCGCCAGGCCCATCTAGCCGAGCTCTGTAGACGGCTGGTGATCGACACCTATGCGCCGGCCGCTGTTCTGATCAATCGCAAGCACGAGTGTCTGTATTCCCTGGGACCCACCGACCGGTATCTGCGCGTGGCGCCGGGGCATTCAACCCACGATCTGCTCGCCATGGCGCGTCAGGACATGCGCATCAGGCTCTGGTCGGCTATCCAGCAGGCCAGTCAGGACAATGTGCGTGTAACCATCGCTGGCGGCAGGATTGGCCAGAGCGGCCACACAGTTTCGTTCAACATCGACGTGCAGCCGGTGCTGAGCGAGGGCGACGGCCTGCTGTTGGTTTGTTTCATCGACGATCCGGGCCAGACACCGACGTCAGGCCGCCCGATCAAGGCACGGAATGTTGCGCAGGTCGCCGAGCTTGAACAGGAACTGAAGCTCGCCCGGGCGGAGCTGCTGGGCGCTATCCGCAACCTCGAGATCGCCAGTGAGGAGCACAAGGCGATCAATGAAGAGGCACTGTCCGTCAATGAGGAATATCAATCGACCAACGAGGAATTGGTAACCTCGAAGGAGGAATTGCAGTCGCTGAACGAGGAGCTTACCGCACTCAACGGTCAACTCCAGGAAACGCTGGAGCGCCAGCGCACGACATCGAACGATCTGCAAAATGTCCTTTACAGTACTGGCGTCGCGACGATTTTCCTCGACACCGACCTCAGGATACGATTCTTCACACCAGCCACGAAGTCGCTCTTCGGCGTCATCCCAAGTGATGTCGGGCGGCCGCTTGCAGATCTCAACTCTTTGGCGGCCGATGGTGCGCTGCTAGGCGACGCAAGAGCAGTGCTGCGGGGCCACGCACCGATCGAACGCGAGATCGAAGCACGGAACGGCGCCTGGTTCATCCGTCGCATATTGCCTTATCGCACCCAAGACAATGGTATCGACGGCGTGGTCATCACCTTTGCCGACATCACCGATCGGCGGCATGTGGCGGACGAACTGGGAAAGGCCAAGCGGCAGGCGGAACAGGCGAACATAGTGAAGTCGCGCTTTCTGGCCGCGGCGAGCCATGACCTTCGCCAGCCACTGCAAACGCTCGCCCTGGTGCAAGGCCTGTTGGCGAAGACCGTCCAGGGAGAGAGCGCGCAGCGGCTGGTCGGGCAGCTTGACGAGATCCTGGGCGCCATGTCGGGCATGCTGAACACGTTGCTCGATATCAACCAGATCGAAACCGGCGGTATCAAAGGCGAATTGACCGACTTCCCAGTCAACGATCTGCTTGATCGGTTAAAGGATGAGTTCAACTATCACGCGCAGGCAAAGGGGCTGTCCCTGCGTGTGCTGCCATGCAGCCTTTCAATTCGGAGCGATCCGCGTCTGCTCGAACAGATGTTCCGCAATCTGCTATCGAATGCGTTGAAATACACCAGGCAGGGCAAGATCCTGGTGGGTTGCCGACGGCGCGCGGAGATTCTGGACATCGAGGTGTGGGACACGGGCATCGGCATCCCCGCCAGCGAACTCCAGACGATCTTCGAGGAGTACCAGCAACTCGACAACGCCGCGCGCGAACGCAACCGTGGCCTCGGCCTAGGTCTGGCAATTGTACAACGCCTGGGGAAGTTGTTGAACCACCGGGTCGACGTCCGGTCTTGGCCGGGCACGGGCTCAGTCTTCACCGTCGGCGTCGTGCTAACCCCAGGCTGGGCGGCGGTGCCGCCCGAAGCTCATCGATACGCCGCGGATGCAGGCAAGGTTGGCGCTCACCATACTGGCACGATCCTGATCGTCGAGGACGACCCCGAGGTGTCCGGACTTCTCAGCCTTGCTCTAAATGGCGAGGGTCATCGCGTTGCGACGGCGGCCAACGGCATCGCGGCTTTGGAATTGGTGGCACAAGGGGCGATCCGACCGGATCTTGTTCTGGCAGACTTCAATCTGCCGAATGGCATGAACGGACTTCAGGTCGCTGCGGGGCTACGGGAACAACTTCGGAGCCAGGTTCCGGCAATCATAGTGACTGGCGACATATCGACTGGCACCCTGCGCGAAATCGCTCGTCAGAACTGCAAGCAGCTTAACAAGCCAGTAAAATTGAACGACCTGACGCAGACCATTGAACGTCTGCTGCCACTACAGCAGTCAGGGGTGCAGTCAGGGGTGCTGGAGCAGGGTCCGAACTCCCCGGCGGCAACCAGCAATGCCGGGCAGCCGATCATTTTCATCGTCGATGATGACAACCTGGTTCGCGAGGCAATGCGTGCAGTGCTTGAGGAAGATGGCCACTCCGTGGAGGACTACGCGTCTTGCGAGGCATTTCTTGACGCCTATCATCCTGGCCGTGAAGCATGCCTCTTGATCGATGCCTACCTGCCAGGCATGAGCGGGCTGAACTTGCTACGGCAACTGCGCGACGTGGGCCGTTTTTTGCCGGCCATCATGATCACGGGCAACAGTGACGTACCTATGGCTGTTCAGGCCATGAAGGCTGGTGCCTCGGACTTCATCGAGAAGCCGATCAGCCGCAGCGATCTGCTCGTCGGCGTCCAACGCGCTTTGGAACTGTCGCGGGATTCGAGCAAGCGATTGGCTTGGCAGGAGGATGCGGCTAACCACGTCGCGAACCTTACATCGCGGCAGCGCCAGATCATGGACCAGGTCCTTGCCGGTCACCCCAGCAAGAATATCGCCGCGGATCTCGGTATCAGCCAGCGCACTGTCGAGAACCACCGTGCTGCGATCATGAAAAAGACAGGCTCGAAATCGCTGCCCGCGTTGGCCAGGCTGGCGCTTGCCGCTGCCTCAAAACCAATAGCGCAAACTGGTTCTCCAATAGAGGCGTCCCAACGGCTGACGGGCAGATAGAGCGTCGCTCAGGGATAGCGGTCTATCTACATGCCGCACTGCAGGAACAACACGGTTATCTCAGTTGGCTTGCCAGCGGCCGATCAGGGTACTGATGAATGCGTATCGATGCGTCGACGGATTAAACCGTGGTGTGACCCGCGGTGATCGGTTGCTTTGCCATGCTAAACTTCAGGTAGACCGCCATCGGCGTACCGATGTGATGCCCGCCGAGGTAATCCAGACGTTCCGCTAAGTCGGCGAACGTTGCCTCCTTTGGCAGGTCGAATGACAAAGCGCTGTCGGCAAATAGCGCCATGACCTGGTTGGGCCGGCTCGCCGCCGGCTGACTGCTGTGCATGATTTCTGTTCCAATTCCCGCATGAAAAGGCCCGCATGAAAAGGATCGCGTTGTCGAGCGTGCTGTGGGCCTCGAGGAGCGTTTCGCTAACTTTTCGCACTTGTTCGACTTGCCTGTTCGCTTTGAACTTACCCCATTACGAGTTAATCGAAAGGATCGGAATCTACCTAGTGATCAGGATCTGACAATCGCTACCAGCTAAGTCGGGGCCAGCACTGCTGGCATCTCGCAGGGTCGCGGGACTCAAACGTCAGGCCTTATTCGCTATTGAACCGACTCTGACGCCGTTGTCCGTGACCGGATAATGACGCAAGACGCTACAAAGGAGGGGCCGGTATCCGCTCGGACATCAGCCTCGCAGGAGCAACACGATCAGAACGATCAGCAGGATGGTGCCGAGGCCGCCGCCCACATACGGTCCACCGTAGTAGAAGCCTCCACCACCGAACACGATCAGCAGAATAACGAGGAGGATTATTAGGTTCATGAACTTCGTTCCCTCTGGAGCGGCTGCAGCGCAATAGCTATAATAATGAACGCGAGGTGAATTGAAACAACCGATATTGACCTACACGCATCGGTGACTTGGCGGGAGCACCGAATGGGTGTCTTGGCGGGCGCATCGAATGGACTCCAGACATCGATCCCGGCCGCTTCCGAGATCAGCCCGTGCCTATGGCTACTCGAACCATGCGTCAAGCGGCCTCAGGCCAGCTCCTGTTCCAAACAGGTTCGCCGGGATTGATCTCTCTCCGAGTAGTGCCTGCCGCCTGTGACGGTGCTTGCTCTGCCGCCAATCGCTCACCTGCGACAACTCCGACCGGTCCAGCGACCAACGCGATGACCAGGGTACGCCTGGTCAATGCGTTCATGATGAATGCGTTTATATGGATGTCCGGAAGTCCCTGCCGCCACGACCAGATTACGGCAGGTTGACTACCTCAGGCACAAGCCGCCGTGATTGGAGCACAACGACGGCGCGAGGTCTGCCACACCCAACTGACAAGGTCGGTAAGTCGCAGACCATGCGTGTCAGACGCGGCGGCCAATTGGCTATGGTGTGCGCACCACAGTCGTGGTGTTGGTGGGTGTTGTATAGGTAGTGGACGTCGTCGGCGGCGACACGTAAGTGGTCGAGGTCGGCGCTGGGGTCGGGTTCGCAACGACGCATCCAGCCAAACCCAGCATGAGAAGGGGAATCAGAAGGGAATAGCGCATGGGAGGAATTCCTTGTGTTCCAGTAGCTTCACTGATTTTGCTACTTTCCGGTTCGAATTGTAGGTTCGGAATCTACTCATGCTGGCCGTGTGGCGGCTGGCTGATCTTGCCTGTCGATGGAGATCAGCCATGCCGGGAACTGCCCTCGATTGACCGTGTATCGCGCCGACGCGTTAGCCTGGATTTCTCAAACCCGGCCGACATTTGCTCTGTGAATGAGGCTGTCAGCAGGTGATTTCAGCACAAGATCGCCAGCAATCGTGGCGCCGATACGCGAGCCGATCAGCCACTTGCTCCGAACCTACGTATCGACGAGTCGCATCAAACGCGGTCTGTACGATCACGGTAGCTTACCGGTTTCGCGCAACGTGCGAGCCGCGCTAGCTCCTCATGCCTTCGCACCGGAACGAGAAGCAGGCCTTCACCCTTTGGAGTGAAGGCGTATTCCTGCCCTGCCTGCCAGTGCATGGCCGCTCTTACAGCCATTACGTTAAGACGATGGCAATGCCGCTCGAAGGGTCGAACCGAGCCCCAATAGCGTAAGGGAAAATAGGGCCTACGTGGTCCACGTCAGACAATTCTTGCTGCGCTGCACAATCCGCCGCAGTATGCCACTATGCTGGACGCTGTACTGGAATCCGCAAGGCCGCTAGCTCAGGAACTCCTGGACCTGACGGCACGTGTCTGCGCCCGCGCCGACGAAGACCCATTCGGCAATCCCGTCCTCCTCGTGGCGCTCGCTATCAGCCGCCGCATGGACATCGGCGCGCTGGACGACAAGACGATCGGCGCGGTCATCGCGCACCTGCGCGACGCCGCGTTCGCCGATCGCGCGCGGCGCATCGCCGACTACGTCGGTGGCACCGATGGCGCGGCTCACGTTGCGGTGTTGAAGGAACTGGCGCAACGCCTGCTGCGGCCGGACCCGAACGACAGCCCCGTGCGCTGGGCCGAGTACCGCGCGCTGGTGGAGCGCACACGCTTCGCCGCGGTGTTCACCGCGCACCCGACATTCGCGCTGCCGCCCGAGGTGGCTCACGCGCTGGTTGAAAGCGCCAGCGGACGTCCCGTCTCCGCCCCTGGCTCGCACCGGCCGCACCCGATCACGCTCGCCGAGGAGTATGCACAGGCGGTCGCCGCCATCGCGCGCGGCCGGGATGCAGTGGACCAGTTCAACGCGGCGCTGCTGACGGTGGCACGCGGTGCGTGGCCGGACCGGTGGATGGAGCTCGATCCCAGTCCGGTGATCCTGTCGAGTTGGGTCGGCTACGACACCGATGGACGCACCGACATCGGTTGGTGGGACACGTTGCGGCTGCGGCTGGACATGAAGCGGCGGCAACTGGCCCGTCTGCACGCGCAGGTGACCGCGCAGCCGGCGACGGAACTGCTGGCCGACCGCATCGCGTTGGCGCTCGATGCGGTCGTGGCACAGCTCGAGTTGTGTCCCAACGCGCCCGACCCGCCGCAAGTTGCCGCGTTCGCTCAGGTGCTGGTTGGGCGTCGCGACGACGCGCTGACCTCGCCGCGGACGCTGCTTCCGTTGTTCGCGCAGGCACTCGGGACGGCGGCCGACGACGATACGAGGTTGGCGCTTTGCAACGCCCGGGCTGGGCTGGTTTCCCATGGGCTTGCGCTGGCCCATACGCATGTTCGCCTCAATGCTGCGCAGATCCACAACGCGGTGCGCCAGCGTCTCGGCATCGCAGATGCACCGGAGGATCCGGCGCATCGGCGCGCGCTGTTCGCCGCGATGAACGCAGCCCTGGATGCGGTGAAGCCGGTCGGCGTGGATTTCGGTGCGTTGCTGGCCGAGCAGGCTTCGGCGATCCGCCTGATGATGACGGTGGCGCAGATCGTCAAGCACGTCGATGATTCGGTACCGGTCCGCTTCCTCATCGCGGAAACCGAGACCGGCTACACGCTGCTCGCCGCGCTCTGGCTGGCGCGGCTGTTCGGCATGGAGCGGCATGTCGAGATCAGCCCGCTGTTCGAAACCGCCGATGCGTTGGAACAGGGCGCGAATGTGCTCGAGGAAGCGCTGCGCAGTCCGCACTATCGCGCGTACCTGCAAGCCACGAAACGATTGGCCTTGCAGTTCGGCTATTCTGATTCGGGGCGCTATGTCGGCCAACTAGCGGCCAGCTATCTGATCGAACGGTTGCGTCTAAAGATCGGCCAGACGCTGGCGGCGCACGGCATCTCCGGTGTCGAAGTCGTGCTGTTCGATACGCACGGCGAGAGCATCGGCCGCGGAGCGCATCCCGGTTCGCTGGCCGATCGGCTGAAGTACCTGTCACCGACCGCGTCGCGCCAGGCATTGAACCGCGCGGGCCTCAGCGTACGTGAGGAGGCGGCTTTCCAGGGCGGCGACGGTTATCTGCTGTTCGGCACGCCGGAACTCGCGCTTGCGACGATCACGCGCATTGCCGAGCAGACATATCATCCGGCGGCGGGTCCGATCGAAGATCCGGTGTATGCCAATCCCGACTTCTCCGCGGATTTCTTCGCCACCGTGCGCGCCGGCATGGAAGAGCTGGTGGAAGACGAAGGCTACGCCGCCCTGCTCGGTGCGTTTGGCCCGGCGCTGGTGGACAGAACAGGGTCGCGCCCGCAGGCAAGGGAGGCAGACGGCATGGTGCGCGCCGGGCGCATTCGCCATCCTCGCGAACTGCGGGCGATTCCGAACAACGCGATCCTTCAGCAACTGGGCTGGTGCGCCAACACCTTGCAGGGGATCGGTGCCGCCGCGGCGCGGCATCCTGAGCTGTTCACCGATCTGCGGCAGAACAGCCGGCGCTTCCACCGCGCGATGGATCTGGCGACGCATGCGCTGGCGCATTCGGACATCGATGTGCTGCGAGCGGTGATTGCCTCCCTGGATCCCGGCACGTGGCTCGACCGCGCAGGGCATACCGAAGTGCGTACCGGCCGCGAGGCGCTGGTTTCCGTGGCGCGTGCACTCGAACGCCTCGGTATATGGGCGGCCGCGCAATCGATGTTCCGCCGTGTGCACGCCGACCACCTCGCATTGCGGGACATCTGGCCGGACGCCCCACGCATGGCAACGCGCGAGGTGCTGCTGCACGCCTTGCGGCTTGCGCTGATCCATCGCATCTGGCTGCTTGCCACGGAGATTTCCGATTTCTCGCCACGGCATGGACTGACGCGGCAGATCCTCGAGGCGGCGATCCTGCGTCTGGAGATCGAGCCGTCGCTGGAAGTACTCGCGCAGATCTTCCCTGCGGCACCCGACCAGTCCGAGGACTATGATTACGCCGAACCGGCCGCGCCGCGTGGCACGACGGCGTATGTGCGCGAACATGCCGAGATCTTCGCGCCCATGCGATCATTGCACGGGCTGGTGCGCGAGATTGCGACAGCAATCACCCATGAGGTCGGCGCGTTCGGCTAGGGCGCTTGTCCGACTGAATGGTCCACGCGCGTCAGTGGATCCATCGCGTCAAAACCGAGCACGCTGGTCCAGAACAACCCGCCAACGGCAAATATGCGAATGTTGCCGGGCCCTCCGGGACGCATTGGCGGAGACCGCACGATGAGCCGAATGCTATGTCATCGCGGCGATATCGACCTCCATCAGCAGTTCGGGGCTGGCGAGGCCTTTCACCACGACCGCACTGAAGCATGGCGATATGCCGTCCAGATGACGCAGCACGACATCGGTCGCACCGGGCAGATAGGCACGATCGGTGACGAACACGGTGGCCTTGACGACCTGCGACATGCTCGCACCGGCTTCGTTCAGCAGAATCGCGACATTTCCCATCGCCTGTTCGGCTTGGCCGACCGGGTCGCCGACGCCCTGCAGGATCTCGTTCAGATCGGTGCCGGTCTGACCGCGCAGGATCACCTGGTCACCGGCACGCACCGCCATGCAGAAGTCGCAGTCGAGCGCCTGCTGGCCGAAGCCGTAACGGACGGCATTCGAATGGTAGCGGCGAAAGCGTTGATGGGGTGCTCCTTGCTTGCGCAATACGGTGGCATCGATCTCGAACAGTATTTCCGGTCGGGCGAAGCCGGCCACGATCAAGCCCGTCGATACCGGAAAGACGCCGCGAAAATGCCGGCCGATCACCGGGTAGACTGCGCCCCGATACGCCCGGTCGCTGATATAGACTGTGATCTTGCAGATCTCGTCCATCTCGGAGCCGGCCTCGCGCAACAGCATGGCAAGATTGGTCAGTGCAAGCTCGGCTTGCACCGCGGCATCCTCGGGCCGCCGGCCTGGACCTGCCATGAAGCTGCCGTCGAGCGCTGAACCGGTCTGACCGCGGAGGAAAAGTTCGGCATCGCCGGCGGCAACCATCGCCCCCTGCCAGGCAATATCCTGACCGAACCAATCCTTCATCTCGAACGGCCGCAGACGTTGCGCCGACGATCCTACCACGGCTTCGGCGTCGATCTGAACCATCAGTTCCGGCAGTGGCAGACCGGAAACCAGCAGTCCGGTGCTGACCGGAAAGACATCCCGCAGGCGCCGGCCGATCGCTTCATAGACCGGCTTGCGATGCGCCCTATCGACCAGCGCGGTGGTCAGTTTGGTGATGTCGCGCAGCGAACCACCAGCAGCGCGGAGCGCGGTCTCGATGCTATCCAGTGCAGCATGGGTCTGCGCGGCGGCATTTCCGAGACCGACAACAGAACCGTCCGGCAGTAGTGCACTTCGCGCGCTCAGGAACACGCGACTGCCACAGCGGATGGCTGCTGCGATTGGCGATGGCGTGCTCTGCGCCGGCATGAACGGGGCAGCGTTGAATGGCAGCAGTCTCTCGTATGGCATCCGGACCACCTCCCGCTAGGGGAGAGCAGACTAGGACACGCGCGTCGTGACCGGTAATTTCGTGCAAACGTGCGCCTCCCGACACAGCGCGAGAGGCGCACGATCTTTCGGAAGACTCAACCGATTGCTAATACTGCGGGTAATAGCCTGGCGGGGGCGCGTAAACCACCGGTGGGGGCGCCGCATAATATTGCGGCGGCGGCGCATAATACTGCGGCTGCTGTGAGGCGATAATGCCGCCCAGTACGGCTACGGCGCCTAGCCCAAGGACCGTAGCAGCCACTGCGCCACCGTCGTCATGGTCATGTCCCTCATGCCCATGCCAACCGCCGTGATGCCAGTCTGC
This sequence comes from uncultured Alphaproteobacteria bacterium, assembly GCA_963696645.1. Taxonomy (GTDB): domain Bacteria; phylum Pseudomonadota; class Alphaproteobacteria; order Acetobacterales; family Acetobacteraceae; genus JAMXLO01. The sequence goes on along the minus strand of CAVOKY010000005.1, from coordinate 2,338,518 downwards.
ATGCGCAGCAGGAGTTGCCGCCAACAGGGCGGCCGCAACCGGGCCGGCGATGAGCAGTTTCGACCACGTTTGCATGACAGACTCCCTTTGATCTTCGCGGCGTATGCCAGTGGAAGTTGGGAACCAGCCATGGCCAGATTGCGGCATTTCGGTGATATCATGGCGGCTGTTCCCGCATTCTCCGCGATGATACGCGGGGTCGGTCACATTGCGTCGTACCTAATGGCGTGACACGATACCGACCGGTAGACCGTGCGCCGAGGAGGCAATTATGGACGCTGGCATGATGATGATATTCGCCGCCTACGGCTGGCAGAATATCAGCGACGACCAGGTATGGGACGAGGAACTGCGGTTGGCACGGCAGGCAGCAGATCTCGGGTTTGACGCGCTGTGGTCGGCTGAACATCACTTCTTCGATTATTCGTTCTGTCCCGACAACCTGCAATTGATGACGTACCTGGCGGGGGTATGCCCAAACGTCGACCTTGGCACCGCAGCAGTGATCCTGCCCTGGCACGATCCACTTCGCGTGGCCGAGCAGGCTTCAGTGCTCGATCTGCTGTGCAAGGGCCGACTGCGGCTTGGCCTCGGCCGTGGTCTCGCGCGGCGTGAATTCGCGGCGTTCCGTGGCACGATGAACGAATTGCGCGAACGTTTCGACGAAGCGGCGCCGATGATCGTGGAGGCGCTGCGCAGCGGCTTCATGGAAGGCAACGGTAAATACTACCCGCAGCCGCGCATCGAGCTGCGGCCGCGACCGAAATACAGCTTCGATAATCGTATCTATGCCGTCGCGTCCAGCGAGGATTCGGTGGAGGCCGCCGCTCGGCTTGGTGCGCACATGGTGATGTTCTCCGATCGTCCCTGGCCGATGCGCCTGCCGGCGATCCAACGCAATCGCGAGCTGTTCCGCAAATTCCATGGCGCCGATGCACCACCAATGTTGATTGCCGATTTCTGCCTCTGCTGGCCGTATCCGGACGAAGCGGAGGAGTTGGCGCGGCGCCACATGGGCAGCTTCGTGCACAGCAACTTTGAACATTACGAACTGCTGGGAGAGCACTTCAACACGGTGAAGGGCTACGATGCCTATGCGCAGAAGGCTGCGATCGCGCGCGAGGCGGGCATGGATGGCGCAATCGCCGGCTTCATGAAGGCGGCGGTGTGGGGATCGCCAGACCGTATCCTGCGCGAACTCGAAGCGCGTCGTGCGGTCATCGGCGAGTTCGAACTCAACACTTCGTTCCGCTTTGGTGGGATCCCCTACGACACAGCGGAAGCATCGCTGCGTCTGTTCGCCAAGGAAGTGTTGCCGGTGCTACAGGCCTGGAAATCCGCTAACGTCACCACTGTGGCAGCCGAATGAGGAGAACACCGTGACGGAAGAACTGCTGCATCGGCTGGAAAACCGCGTCGCGGTAATCACCTTGAACCGGCCGGAACGGCTGAATGCAATGACCAAGGGCATGATGCAGGCACTGGTCTCGCTCCTTGCGGGATTGGCTGTTGACGACGCGGTTGGCTGCGTGGTGCTGACCGGCGCGGGTCGCGCGTTCTGTGCCGGCGGCGACGTGCGAGTGCAGGCCCGTACGGCGGCAAGCGGAACCACTGAAACGCCGGAACGCCGGACTGATCTGCTGCGCGCATCGATGGAGGCCTCGCGGTTGCTGCACGAGATGCCGAAGCCGACAATTGCGATGCTGAATGGTGTTGCCGCAGGTGCCGGTCTGTCGCTGGCGCTGGCCTGCGACCTGCGCATCGCTGGACAAAGTGCGCGCATGACCACGGCTTTCGCCAAGGTCGGCCTGTCCGGCGACTACGGCGGCACATGGTTCCTGACGCAACTTGTTGGAACAGCACGCGCACGTGAGTTGTATTTCACCTCGGACGTGCTGGACGCAGGCCGTATCGAGGCGCTTGGGCTCGCGAACCGCGTGGTGGCGGACGAAGAACTGGCACGCGAAACGATGGCATTGGCCGCGCGGCTGGCAAACGGGCCAAGCGTCGCGCTGCGCTACATGAAGCGCAACCTGAACGTCGCGGAGCGTGGCGACCTAGCCGCCGGCCTGGATAGCGAGGCATTTGGCATGCTGCGTTGCCGCGCCAGCGAGGATCACAAGGAGGCGGCGCAGGCATTTGTGGAAAAGCGCCCGCCTGTGTTCAAGGGGTGTTGAGCAATGCTCACGCCTTGTCGTGAATGAAGCGGTCGATCTTGCGGTAGCGGAACAGCCATCGGCCGTTCTGCTTGACCAGATCATCAGTATAGCTGCCGGCCGAGCCGATCTTCGGACCCTGGTCGCTGTTCTGCACAGTGACCCAGTTGGAGACTACCTTCGCGCTGGCACCGTCCAGCTTGATCACGATGTTGGTGCAGTGGTGGATGACGCGCGGCCGTGCCGTGGCCGACTTGCGCAGTCGGCGCACCAGTGCTTCGACACCGGCGCGACCGGTTCCCTTGCCGAACGCGGTGTCCCAGGTGCCATCCTCGGTGAACAGCGCGGCCATGTCGGCGAAACGATCGTTGTCCAAGCGGAAGCAATATTCTGCCATGACTTCGCGGATGGCATCCTTCTCTTCGAGTTCGGTCGGCATGTTGGGTCTCCTCCCGTCGAACCATGGCCGCAGTCTGGGCAGCGCACGCGGTTCCAGTCAAATTGGCAGCGAGGACATGGAGAAAGCGGTGACTGACGAACATGCAACCAGCTACGCCGACATTGCGCATGGCGAAGCAGCATTGGTCGAGCGCAGCGGGCTGCTGGGTGAAAGTGCCTCCTGGGCGGGACGGCGGATGGTGGCGCGGTTTTTCATTGCCGGTTTGGGCAACGTGGAACAACGCGCAACATGGCTGCCGCGTCTGGAGTCCGGCGAGTGCATCGCCTCGGTGGCGATTTCCGAACCACGCGTCGGCGCGCATCCGAAATTGCTGACCACGCACGCCGAAGTCGAGCGCGGCGGATACAGGATAAGCGGCGAAAAGGCCTGGGTCACCAATGGGCCGATCGCCGCGGTGTTCATCGTGTTGGCCGTAATGGCAGTGGAAGATGGTCGCAAGCGTTACGGCGCATTTCTGGTGCCGCGCGACACAGCGGGGCTGTCGATCAAGGAAATGCCGGAATATCGCGCATTGGCGCCAGCGCAACATTGCGGCCTTGTGCTGGACCGCTGCCTGGTTCCGCAGTCCGCACTGCTTGGCGCACCCGGATCCGCCTACGAAACAATGGCGCTGCCGTTTCGCGATGTCGAGGATGCGGTCGGCACGTTCGGCCTTCTCGGCGCATTCCGCTTTCTATTGGCGTGCTTCGCCAGGCAGTGCAATGCAGGCGATGAGGCAGTGCTATCGCTGGGCGGCCTGGCTGCCCTGACCGCGGTGTTTGCCGTGACAGCCGAAGTGGTGGTTACCGCGCTCGATGCCGGGAATTTGCCGAATCAGACAGGAGCCTTGGTCGGCTTGCGTTTGCTGGCGGCCGAGTTGCTGCAGAGGGCACGCGCTCATCGCGACGCGTTCAACCCGACAGCAGACGCAGCGATCGACCGCGTGTTCCGCGATGTCGCAACGTCGCTGTCCGTCGCACGCGGCCCCCGGCTGGCACGCCAGGCGCGGTTGGGCGCGCAGCTTTTCGCCGGTTGACCGTGATCAGGCGATGCTCCTCGACGCCATCTCGTAGGTGCCCTTCGTCAGCCCTGGCGCGTCGAGGATGCGCTGCAGCTCCTGCTGCATCAGCACCTGGCGCGCTGCGTCCATCCGACGCCACTGGCCGAGCGGCGGTACCAGACGCGCCGCGATCTGGCTGTTGTTCGGATCGAGCTGGATGATGGTGTCGGCCAAAAACCGATAGCCACGCCCTGACGAATCGTGGAACCGTACCTGATTGCCGGAGGCGAAGCTGGCAACGAGCGCGCGAACACGATTGGGATTCGTCAGGTCAAAGTCCCGATGCGCGGCGAGCGCTCGCACCGCTTCCGGCGCGGCCGGCAGTGGTGACATCGCCTGGATGGCAAACCACTTGTCCAACACAAGATCGTCGTTGTGCCAGCGGGCATGGAAAGCATCAAGCGCGGCCTGCCTCTCCGGACAGTCGATCGCCGACAGGACGGCAAGTGCGGCCAACACATCGGTCATGTTCTGTGCCGCATCGAACTGCGCCTTGGCCAGCGAGAGCCCTGCCGCCTCGCCGTTCGCGGCAAGATAACCGAGACAGACGTTGCGCAGTGCACGACGACCGATCGCAGCACCGTCGATGCGATATTCACCGGTATCCGTCAGCCGGTCGTAGGTGGCGCGCAGTCCCGCTCGCAACACACGGCCGATTGTCGTGCGGGCAATGTCACGGACCGCGTGAATGGCATCGACATCGACGACCGCCATCTGGTCGGCGAGAAATGCCTCGGTCGGCAACGTAAGTGCCTCCGCGGCAAACGCAGGGTCCTGGTCCGCATCGCGCAGAATGGCAGCCAGAGCATCGATCATGCCACGCTGCAGTACCGGCGTCTCATCGCCCTGCCACAAGGCCGCCACGTCGAGCAACAGCCTGGTCGCATATTGCTGGCCGGACTCCCATCGAACAAACGGATCGGTGTCATGCGCCGCAAGGAACTGCAATTGCGACAACGTCATGCCAGCCAGCTTCACCGGCGCGGAAAATCCGCGCAGCAACGAAGGAACCGGTTGTCCCGCCACGTCTTCGAACGTGAAGCATTGCTCGGATTCCGTCAGCAGCAGCGTCCGGGCGGCGATTTCGTTGCCTCCGTCATCCAGCAGCCCCATGGCAACCGGTATGACCAGCGGCTGCTTGTCCGGCTGGCCAGGTGTCGGCGGTGTGCGTTGTGCCAGGGTCAGCGTGTAGCGACGCGAAGCGGCATCGTAGCTGTCGGATACCGTGACCTCCGGCGTGCCCGCCTGATGGTACCACAGCTTGAAACGCGTCAGATCGACACCTGAGGCATCCTGCATCGCCTGGGCAAAGTCGTTGATCGTGACCGCCTGATTGTCATGGCGCGCAAAATACAGATCCATGCCGCGGCGGAAGTTCTCGCGGCCGATGATCGTGGCCATCATGCGGATGACCTCGGCACCCTTGTTGTAGATCGTTGCGGTGTAGAAGTTGTCGATCGCGATGTAATGGTCCGGCTGCACCGGATGCGCCAGCGGTCCGGCATCCTCGCGGAATTGAGCGGCACGCAACGCACGCACGTCGCCGATCCGCTTCACCACGCGACTGCCCTGGTCGGCGGAGAATTCCTGATCGCGATAGACGGTAAGACCCTCCTTCAGCGAAAGCTGGAACCAGTCGCGACAGGTGACACGATCGCCGGTCCAGTTGTGGAAGTATTCGTGCGCGATAACGGACTCGATGCCCTGGTAGTCGCTGTCGGTCGCGGTTTCCGGCCTGGCCAGCACGTATTTGGTATTGAACACATTCAAGCCCTTGTTCTCCATCGCGCCCATGTTGAAGTCGGACACCGCGGCGATATTGAACACGTCGAGGTCGTATTCCAGACCGAACACCTCCTCATCCCACCGCATCGACGTCTTCAGCGAACGCATTGCATGGGCGCAACGGTCCTCATCGCCGCGACGGACCCAGATGCCCAGCTCGACATGGCGGCCGGAACTCGTGGTGAAGCTGTCCTTCACTGCGACAAGGTCACCAGCGACCAGAGCAAACAGATAGGACGGTTTCGGATGGGGATCGACCCAGGTGATGCGGTGGCGGCCGGTGCCCACGTCAACCAACGCGCCGGGATTGCCGTTCGACAGCATCACCGGGACGCTCGCCTTGTCGGCGGTGATGGTGGTGGTGAAGCGTGCCATCACATCGGGCCGGTCGGGGAAATACGTGATGCGGCGGAAACCCTCCGCTTCACACTGGGTAAAATAGCTGCCGTTCGAGGTATACAGGCCGGACAGTTCGCCGTTGTATTTCGGCGCAATGCGCGTTTCGATCTCCAATGTGCAGGCATCCGGCATATCGGGAATGACCAGCTTGCCATCCTCCACAAGGTATCGATTGGCACCCAGATCGGCACCATCGAGCGCAAGCCGCACCAGCGTGACATCCTGTCCATCAAGCAACAGTGGCGCGCGCTGATCGGCCGAAGCCGGATTGCGCCGCAATGCGAGGCGCGATTGCACATGCGTCGCCGCCTCGTCCAGGTCGAACGACAGCTCGACCGTATCGATCAGAAACGCCGGCGGCCGATAATCGGCCAGCCGGGTCTCGCACGGCGTGGTCCCAGGAGGAACGGAACTGACGTCGAGGGGCATGGTGTGGCGATCCCTTGCACTGCGGGGGTGACGAATTAAGCCGATCGGCGCACAATAGACCAGAAGGTAGGAGCCGGAGGGAAAAGTCCGATGCAATCAGAACTCGATCTCGTCATCCGCGGTGGCACAGTCGTCGACGGGACTGGACGCGCACCAATCGAGGCCGATGTCGGCATCAGAGGCAACCGAATTGCCGCGATCGGTGAAATCGCCAGCAGCGGGGCCGAGGAAATCGACGCCAAGGGCAAGCTGGTCACGCCGGGTTTTGTCGATATCCACACGCATTACGACGGTCAGGCGGTGTGGGACAGCCACATGACGCCGTCCTCCTGGCACGGCGTCACCACCGCGGTGATGGGCAACTGCGGCGTCGGCTTCGCGCCCTGCAAGCCAGCCGATCGCGAAAAGCTGGTCGAGTTGATGGAAGGCGTGGAGGACATTCCCGGCCCGGTCATGCACGAAGGTTTGAAGTGGGAATGGGAGTCGTTCAACGAGTACCTGGCCGCATTGGAGCGCCGCAACCGCGACATCGATCTGTGCGCGCTGCTGCCACACGCCGCAGTTCGCGTGTTCGTAATGGGCGAACGCGCGGTGCCACTGGAGAATGCCAATCAGGCCGACATAGCGCAGATGCGCGAGATCGCTGCCGATGCGATGCGTGCCGGTGCGTTCGGCTTTTCCACATCGCGGAGCCTCAGCCACAAGAGTTTGAAAGGCGATCCCACGCCTACTCTGCGCGCGCAGGAGGATGAACTGACCGGCATAGCGATGGGAATGCGCGATGCAGGATCGGGATTCCTGGAGATCGTGTCGGAATGGGCGCCTGATCCGGCAGCCGAATTCGCCATGATCCGGCGCGTGGTCGAAAAGTGCGGGCGCAGTGCGGTATTTACATTGACGCAGCGCCACACGCGCCCGAATGTCTGGCGCGAACTGCTTGGCTATGCGGACGAGGCCAACGCGGCGGGCCTGTCTATCCGACCAGTGGTTGCGCCACGTGCGATCGGTGTGCTGCTGGGGCTGGAAGGTAGCCAGAATCCGTTCTCCGGCACCCCATCGTACAGGTCGATCGCGCATCTGCCGCTGGCGGAACGCGTGCGCCGCATGCGTGATCCGGAATTTCGCGGCCAGATGCTGTCGGAAGATCCGAAGAAGGACAGCACTTTCCCGCTATTTCACCGCCTGTCGTTCTCGCAGATGTTCCGCTTCGGCAATCCGCCAAATTACCAACCGCGGCGCGAGGATTCACTGGCGGCAATCGCTGAACGCGAAGGCCGTACACCGCAGGAAGTCGCCTACGACATGCTGCTGGAAGATGATGGCCAGGCCTTCATCTATACCCCGCTTGGCAACTATGCGGACTATGATCTGTCGGTCAGCGAGACCACATTGGCAAACCGCAATTCGATCATGGGCCTCGGCGACGGTGGCGCTCACGTCGCGTTCATTCTCGATGCGGGGTATCAGACTTGGCTGCTGACGCACTGGGGCAAGACGATGCATCGTTGGGAGACGCCGGAGTTGATCCGTCGCCTGACGTCGGACACCGCGCAGGCTGCCGGCCTGCACGATCGTGGCGTGCTGGCGGTCGGCAAGAAGGCCGATGTCAACGTGATCGACTGGGATCGCCTTGGTTGCGACAAGCCCTACGTGGTGCACGACCTGCCGGCCGGCGGAAAGCGGCTGATGCAGAAGGTGCACGGCTACGACGCAACGATCGTTTCGGGCCGCATCACATACCGCGACGGTCAGGCGACTGGCGAGTTGCCGGGCAAGCTGGTACGCGGTCAGCAGGCGGCGTAAGCACCCGTCATTGCGCGGAGCAAAGCGACGCGGCAATCTCGAACCAGTTGTGCGCGCACAATTGGCCAGAGATTGCTTCGCTGTGCTCGCAATGACAATGGCAATTATAGCAACGAACCTGCTTCGACCAACAGTACGGCCCCAGTCGTTGCCGTCATGTGGGTAATAGCCGCCATCACCGTCTGCGCCACCTCGTCCGCCTGAACCACACGCTTCAGCGGCGTACGCTGTGCCGAACGTTCCACCATCTCCGTCGTCCGGCCAGGCACGAACCCGGTGTCCACCGCACCGGGCGAAACCGACAGGACCCGGATGTTCGGCCCCAGCACGCGCGCCAGCGACCTGGTCATCGTATCGACCGCCGCCTTCGAAGCTCCATACGCGATGTTGCTACCGCCACCGGACAATGCCGCAGCCGAGGAAATATTGATGATCACTGCTGCATCCGATCGCTTCATCAGCGGCGCAAATGCACGGATCGTGGCGAACGGTCCGCGCACGTTGGCGACGAAGATCGCGTCGATCAACTCGTCGGTCAGCGCTTCCAGATCGGCGTGCGGGATCATGCGTGTGAAGCCCGCGGAATTCACCAGCACATCGCAGCGCCCATACTCCCGTTCCACCATTGCTGCGACTTCGCGCAACGCGGCAGTGTCCTCCATCGGCATGCGCGCGGTTTGACGGCCGCTGCCAGGTAACGCCGCAGCCACTTGCTGCGCGCCGTCCGCGCGGTTGTTGTAGCCAACCACAACCTTGCATCCGGCCTCGGCCAACCTGTGCGCAGTGACCGATCCGATTCCGCCGCTCGCTCCGGTGACAACAGCGACCTTGCCTTGCAGGCTCATTGCGATCTCCTTAGAACATCGGTCCGCGGTTCGCCGCGCCGCCGTCGATGGTGATAATTGTACCGCTGGTATAGGCGGACTTGTCGGACGCAAGGAATGCCACCATCCAGCCGATCTCCTCCGACGATCCGGCGCGGCCGAATGGCAGTGGCGTCATCAGTTCCTCCCACCGGTTCGCGTCACCCAAACGATCCTGCGCACGCTTTTTCATGATCGTCACCAGACGATCGGTCGCGATCGCGCCTGGATTGATACCGACCACGCGCAGACTGTCTGCCGATGCGGCACCGCCGAGCGTCTTGGTGAACGCCATCAATCCGGCATTGCCGGTCGAGCCGGCGATGTAGCCGGCATCCATCCGCTCGCCGGCCATGCCGAGGATGTTGATGATCACGCCGCGGCCGCGCTGCTTCATCTGGGCGTAGAAACGGCGGCACATGTTGATGTAGCCGTACACCTTGAGGTCCCATGCTTCGCGCCAGCGTGCCTCATCGACCTCCTGCAGATTGCCCGCTGGAATTGCACCGGCATTGTTGACCAGGATGTCGATGTCGGGATGCTGCGCGACCAGCCGGTCAACATTTCGGCTATCGGAAATATCGAACGCATGCACCTCGGCGCGAACATTCCAACGCGAGGCGATGCTGTCGCGCGCTGCGTCCAGATCGGCCTGCGTGCGCGAGACGAGAATGACATTCACCCCCTCCTCGGCCAACACCTCGGCCGAAGCACGGCCAATACCCTTGGACGCACCGGTTATCAGCGCCGTCCTACCCCGCAGATTCAGGTCCATGACGCCATCCCCTTTGTCTCAAACCGTCAGATACCGGCTGCGGATTTCCGCTTCCTCGGCACGGAACCGCTCGGGCGAGGCGGCATACACCACCCTGCCCTTCACCATGATGTGAATCTCGTCCGCCACCGCCTCGGCCAGCCGCATGTTCTGCTCAATCAGCAGAATCGTCACACCCTGGCTTGGCAAACCTCGAATCACTTCGGCCAACTCGCGCACGACCAGCGGCGCCAGCCCTTGGCTGGGTTCATCGAGCAGCATCACCTTCGGATCACTGACCAGAGCACGCGCAATCGCCAGCATCTGCTGCTCGCCGCCGGACAGATAGCCGCCGCGGCTGCTCGACCGTTCGCGCAATGGCGGAAACAGCTCCATCAACCGCGCCAACGGCCACGACTTCGATGGGTGCCGCTCGGCCACCCGGATGTTCTCGATCACCGTCAGATCAGGAAAGATCAGTCGTCCCTCAGGCACATACGCGACGCCGGCACGTGCGACACGATGCGGCGGCCATCCGGTGATATCGGTACCATCCAGCGACACCCGTCCGCCACTCGGCGGCACCAGCCCCATGACGGTGCGCAGCGTTGTCGTCTTGCCGACACCGTTGCGGCCAAGAACCGAGCAAATGCGCCCAACCGGCACCGCCAGATCCACGCCCTGCAGCACGTGGCTCGCGCCATAATGCGTGTTGAGATCTTCGATCATCAGCATCAGGCGAGGCCCCCAAGATACGCCCGCTGCACCTCGGCATCGGCCCTCACCATCTCCGGTGTGCCGTCGGCGATGACCGAGCCTCGATGCAACACGGTGATCATGCGCGCCAGCCGGAACACCACCTCCATGTCGTGCTCCACCAGGAGCACGGTCATGCTGCCGTCAGCCAGCAAGGCGGCGAGCGTTGCCACTGCCTGCTCGGTTTCCTCCACCGACAGACCTTGCGTCGGCTCATCGAGCAACAACAGCCGCGGCTCCTGCGCCAGTGCCATTGCCACCTCGAGCAGACGCTGGTCGCCATGCGACAACAACCCCGCCGGACGCTGCGCGACATGCGTCAATCCAAGCCGTTCCAGCGCGGCGTCGGCCATCCGCTCCGCCACCCTGAACACCGCACCGCCACCGTATGGCTGCCACCGCCGTCCATGCCGCGCCTGAGCAGCAAGCCTTGCGTTCTCGCGCGCGGTCATTTCCGGAAACAGCGCGGTCAACTGGAAGGTGCGGGAAATGCCGCGCTGGCAGATCCGTTGCGGCGGCAAACCGGTCAAGGCTTCGTCGGCAAAGCGCACCGTGCCGGCACTTGGCTTCACCACGCCGGTGATCAGGTTGAACAGTGTGGACTTGCCGGCACCGTTCGGCCCGATCACCGCGCGCACCTCACCTGGTTCAACGCGCATCGTCACGTCATCGACCGCGACAATGCCGCCGAAGCGTCGCGTCAACCCGTCCAGTTCAAGGAGCGCCATCGCTTGCCTTTAACCTCGGGGGCATGACCGCGGTTGAACCAGCGCATCGCGAGTCCCCAGATACCTTGCGGCGCAAACAACACGAAGAAAATGAAGATCAGGCCGAAGAACAACGCCCAGGAATTGGTCCACGAACTCAGCAGGTTGGAGACCAGCATGAAGAATGCCGCGCCGATGATCGGTCCGATCAACGTCCCTGCGCCGCCAACGATGACCATGATCAGCACCTGCCCGGAAAACAGCCAGAACAGCAGTTCGGTATTGGTGAATCCCGCGAAAGGCGCGTACAACGCGCCGGCCAGACCACCCAACGCGAATGAGATGGCCACCACTGCGATCTTGTAGTGGCGCGTATCGAAGCCAAGCGAACGGGTCTTTGCTTCGTTCTCGCGAATACCTTGCAGCACGGCGCCGAACGGCGAACGAACCAGCGAACGGCAGAACATGAACGCGCCAACCAGACAAGAAAGAACCAGGTAATAGAAGCCTATCCTGTCGGTGAAGACGGTGATGCCGAACGGGCCCGGATTGCGCGGAATTCCCGCCAGACCATCGGACGCACCGGTCACGGGGGTCCATTTGAAAGCCACGGCATAGAACAATTGCGCGATGGCGAGCGTCAGCATGGAGAACGACACGCCTGACGCGAGCGTGCAAACCCAGGCGACACCGATCGCGACAATCCCGCTGAATAAGCCTGCCAACGGCACGGCGAACACCAGCGGAATGCTGGTGTGCAGCAGCAGGTTGCCCGCGGTATATGCGCCAAGTCCGTAGGCCGCGGCATGACCGAACGACAGCAGACGCGTGTAGCCGACCATCAGATCCAGGCTCATCGCGAACAGACCGAGAATCAGCGCTTCGGTCAGCAACGTCATGGCGTATGGCGGCAGGCCCGCGGGCACCAGTGCGAGGACGAGCACCGTTACTGCCAGAACCAGCCACGCGTTCATCCGATCAGGCTTCCTTGCCGAGCAGTCCGCCTGGACGGACGACAAGGACCGTCAGCATGACCAGGTACATCAGAGCAAGTGCGAGGTCCGGGAAGTAATAGGTGCCGAATACCTGCACGAACGCGACCAGCAGTGCACCGATCAGTGACCCGGCAAAGCTGCCCATGCCACCGATGATGACGATGACGAACGTGTCGATCACCGCGTTCGGCGCCATGCCGAGCGACGCGGTGACCAACGGCGCCGCGAACACGCCGCCGATGCCGGCCAAACCGCATCCGATGCCGAACACCGCTGATCGCACCAAGCGCACATCGGTGCCGAGCGCGTGGACCATCTCGGCGTTCTGCGCGGTGGCGCGGATCAACAGACCTAGGCGCGTGCGTTCCAGGAACTGCCAGATCGCGATCGCGACCACGATGCCGGCGCCGATCAGGAACAGTCGGTAGATCGGGAACGGTTCGTCCAGGATGAAGACGATGCCGGAGAGCGATTTCGGTGTCGGCACTTCCAAAGCGGCAACGCCCCAGATGAGACGGATCGCCTCGCCCATGATCAGCGTCAGTCCAAACGTCACCATCAGGAACGCACTGTGATCGCGGCGGTAGAGTTGACGCAGGATGCCGAGTTCGAAGGCGACGCCGAAGCCGCCAACCAGCAATGGCGCCGCGATGAGCGCCGCCCAGAAATTGCCGGTGACATAGACGGCTGTGTATCCGACATAGGCGCCGAGCATGAAGAAGGCACCATGCGCGAAGTTGACAATGCGCATGATGCCGAAGATCAGCGTCAGGCCGACGCCTAAGAAGAACAGCAGTGCCGCCTGCGACAATGCGTTAAGGCACTCGGTGACCAGGAAGCCGAGGAAGTCCATCAGCGATGCGGATGGGCGCGATGCACGCGTCTCCCCCTCCCGCAAGGGGAGGGGAAGTAGTTTGGCGCGGTTTCCGCAGGCCTCATTCTGTTCAGCTATTGAACGTCATCTGCCGGCAGTCGGGAGTGATTTCGTCACCAGGGAAATTGGCGATGATCTGTGGCACCGGCGTCTTGGCTCCCGCCACCTTCTCCACCTTCACGATATAACCGCCCTGCACCGCCTGGTGGTCGCACGCGCGCATCGCGACGTGGCCCTTGATCGAATCGATCGCGGCCGTCTCCAGCGCCGGACGCAGCTTGTCTGCATCGATGCTCTTCGCCTTCTCGATCCCGGTCTGCAGCATCTTGCACGCCTGGTACTGCTCGCCCTCGAACACGTCGGGCAACGCGTTGTATTCCTTCTGCCACTCGGCGACGAATGCCTTGTTCGCCGGATTGTCGATGGTGAAGACGTAGCGCGTGGAACCCGCCAGGCCGATTGCCGCATCGCCCACCGCATGAATGCTGTTCAGGTCAACAATCGACGTGATCAACTGCACCTTGTCGGACAGCCGATACTCGTGCGCCTGCGACAGGAAAGCGTTGTTGTCGTCGCCTTGCAGCACCAGGAAGCAGGCGTCCGCGCCGGATTGCCGGATCTTTGTGATGTAGGTCGAAAAATCCGTCGTGCCGATCGGCGAGAACACCGTGCCTACCAGATCCTTCTTCGCCTTTTTCACCTCGTCCGCAAACACGCCGATGCTGTTGTGACCCCAGGCATAGTCCATGCCGAGCGCGTAGAACTTCGTAAAGTCCGCCTTGCGGAGCCACAATGAGATGGCGCGCGTTTCCATCGGGCCTGAAATATTGGCGCGGAAAAAATTCGGCACGAATGAAGATCCAGTCAGCCGGCCATCGCCATTGTCCGACGACATGAAGATCGCGTTCCAGTCAGCCAGTTTCGGCACCACGGCCAGCGCCTCGGACGACAGCACCATGCCGAACAGCAGATGGCAGTTGTCGCGTTCCACAACCAGTTGCGCCTTGCGCACACAGGTAGCCGGATCGCCGGTGGTATCCTCGACATGCAGCTCGATCTGCCGGCCGAGCAGGCCGCCCTTGGCATTTTCCTGCCTGGCCCAGAATTCCGCGCCGTGACGCATCTGTAGGCCGATCTCGCCGGCTGGACCCGTCAGTGCCAGCGGCATGCCGATCTTGATCGGCGTCTCGCCGCGCGCATAACGCAGCACGGCGGGTGCGGCGACGGCGGCGATTCCAGCGCGCATGGCGGCCCGGCGGGTGAAGCCCGTGCGTGCGGTCATTTTTTGCCTCCCTGTGTGATGTCGTACGTCATTTCGTCAGTTCGACGGTCTTGAAGTCTGCCGGAATGATGATTTCCAGCACCTCAAGATCGTCGGAGTAATCCAGCACCGTGTGCTTGATCCTCGGCGGTTGCAACCAGCAGCTTCCCGCTTCCATCAACTGCTCGCCATGCCCCTCGAACTCGTTCTTCATCCAGCCCTTCAGCACATAAATGAGCTGGAGTTCTGTCTCGTGGTAGTGACGCTTGCGGACATCGTCGGTCACCGGCGGGATCATGCGGATCACGTGCGCCTGACACAGACCGCCGGTCGCCGCGGCGATGCCCAGATCGCGATAACGCGCGTAGGGGCGCAGGCCGTCCGGCTTGAATTCGCTGTCACGTGCATGGCTGACGGTGAAGGTCTGCGGCTTCCTGCGCGGCGCGGCAGCACGTGGCTTCGCGGCCGGTGCTGCGCGGGCGGCGCGACGCTTGGCCGGCGTCTTGGCGCGCGTGGTGGAGCGACCGGCAGTCTTCGACTTCGACTTGTCGACGGTCTTTGCCATTTTTCCCTCCCCGGGCTTGCTAGTTCACGGCGCAGTATCGGCACGTTGCCGACCGGTGTTCAAGCGGTCGCCGAGCTCACGGCTTCCAGTGCCCGTCCCAGTTGATCCATCGCCTGGTCGATCTGGCCAGACGTCGTGGTCGCGGGGGGAACGAAACGCAGAACGCTCCCGCCACGGCGCAGGCTGAATATCAGGCCCTGTTCGAAGCACATTCGCCCAATCTCGCGACCCTCGTCGCTTGCCGGCTCCTTGGTGTGGCGATCGCGTACCAATTCGACGCCGGTGAGTTGGCCCTGGCCGCGGACATCGCCGATCAACTCGTAACGCTGCTGCAGTGCCTCCAGCCGTTCCAGCATTTGGCCGCCGATGCGGCGCGCCTTGGCCGGCACGTCCTCCTGCTCAATCACCTCCAGACTGGCAACGCCCGCGGCACAGATGAGCGGGTCGTTGGCGTGAGAGTGGGTGGCGGCATAGCCCGACGCAATCACCTTCTCCTCGATCGCCTCGGTAGTGGTCAGTGCACTGATCCCCACGCCGCCACCGAGATGTTTCGCTATCGTGACGATGTCTGGCACGATCCCTTCGGTCTCGAAGCCAAACATCCGGCCGAGCTTCCCCAGCCCCGTCTGCTCCTCATCGACGATCAACAGCATGCCGCGGGCCTTGCACATCTCGTGCAGCCGATTCAGCCAACCCGGCGGTGGCTCCACCACACCGCCGGCGCTGAACAGCGGTTCGGTGATGACCGCCGCAGGCTGGCCGGTGGCCTGCGCATCCAGCAGTTCGAAGCTGGTCTTGAGGCAGGCGTAGTCGCACCCCGGAAAAGTCTGCGCCAGCGGGCAGCGATAGCAGTACGGCGCAACCATCGCGTAACTGCCGCCGGGCAGATGGCCGTGCCCGGCATGCCAACCAGCGTAGGTGACGGAGCGCGTCGCATCCGACAGTCCATGAAAGCTGATATGCGGACTGGCGATCTCGTAGCCGCCCGTGAACTTGCGGGCGATCATCATCGCCATCTCGTTGGCGTCGGACCCTGAACTTGCCGAACAGCGTCTTCTGCAACGGCGGCGGCACGATCTGGCCGAGACGCGTGGCCAGTTCGATCTCGCGCACGTTGTAGTGGCTGGAGTGGGCGTGCAGCATTTCGTCGCACGCCTGTTTGATTGCCGCCACGACAGTGGGATGATTGTGGCCGAGAGCCGAACACATCTGACCGGAGTTGAAGTCCAGGTACTGCTTGCCGTTCACGTCGGTGACGACCGAGTCACGTGCGCCGGCGAACACAGGCCCTTCATTGGTTTTCTTGTCCATCCGCGCGCGAAAGCTGTAGCGCGCGGCGTCGGCGAGCAACTCGGCTTCGGCCGGATACGGCATGACGGCTCCCCTGACAGCGTCGCCATTGTCGTGTCGGTTGGCATGCCGCCGTCAAGCGCCTCCACGGTCCGCCTTATGTTCACCACTGACGAAGCCAGCTGGGCCTATGCGCTGTCTCCGGTGGGCGCTACATCCAGGCAGCACGCAATGGGAGAGACGCGATGCACGCAGCTGATATCATGACGCCGGACGTGATAAGCGCCGGGCCGGAAACACCGGTTGCCGAATTGATCCGCCTGATGATGGAGAATGGCATCAGTGCGGTGCCGATCGTGTCGGATGGCCGGATCGTCGGCATTGTCAGCGAGGGCGATCTGCTGCGTAGGGTGGAAACCGGGACGGAACCGCATCCGTCGCGCTGGCTCGCGCTGGTGACCCCGAGCAATCGGCTGGCCGAGGACTATGCAAAGTCGCATGGGCGCAGGGCGGCCGAGGTGATGACGCATGATGTAATAACAGTTGCCGATACCGCCTCGGTCGCGGAGATCGCACAGTTGCTGGCGGCAAAGCGCATAAAGCGCCTGCCGGTCACGCGCGATGGCAGGCTGGTCGGCATCGTCAGCCGGCGCAACCTGCTCCAGGCACTGGCCACCAGCCTGTCAGCGCCCCCTGTCGCAGCGGATGATCGAACCATCCGCGAAGCTTTCTATGCCGGGCTGCGCGGCATGGCATGGATCGTCAGCCCTGGCTGGGTCAACGCTGTCGTGACGGACGGTGTTGTCCACCTCTGGGGTATCGCACCTGATGAGCAACGGCGTCAGGCAGTGGTGGTCGTGGCCGAGAACATCCCGGGCGTGCGTGGCGTGGAGGACCACATGGAACGGCCGGTGACGGTCGATCCGATGAACCGCCCGAACTGGCCGAGCCCACAACCGCCGTAAAGAGTAGCGTCTGGCGCAGACAGGAACCTGCCACCGTCACGCGGCGATCCGCACCGGCAGCGAACGGATCGCGTGCAGGAAGTTCGAATACGCATATACCGGCTTGTCGACCACCTCGATCTGCAGGTCGCGCCGCAGGATCTCCTCCCACAGGATGCGAAGCTGCAGCTCGGCCAGGCGGTTGCCCAGGCAGCGATGGATACCGAAGCCAAACGACATATGCTCGCGCGGGCGTTTGCGATCGACGATGAAGTCGTCCGCTCGCTCGATCTGCTCCTCGTCGCGGTTGCCGGAGATGTACCAGACCACCACCTTGTCGCCGGCCTTGATCGGCTTGCCGCCAATCTCGGCATCCGCCAAAGCGGTACGCCGCATATGGATCACCGGTGTCTGCCAGCGCACGATCTCGGAGACCGCGCTGGTGACCAACTCGGGGTTCTCGCGCAATTTACGAAATTGCTCGGGGAATCGGCTCAGCCCCAACAGGCCGCCCGACATCGAGTTGCGCGTGGTGTCGTTGCCGCCGACCAGGAACAGGATCAGGATTCCCATACGCTGCCGCAGTGTCATCCTGCTGGTCGCCTCGCCATGCGCCATGATCGAGATAACGTCGAAGCTTTTCGGCTTTTTGGCGCGCTCTTCCCAGATCCCGTTCATATGCTCGGCGAAGCGCATCTGTTCGGCAAAGCGCTCTTCCTCGGAGTGCACCGGCGCGTCCGGCGCATTGATGTCGCAGATGAATGTGTCCGACCAGCGGATCAGCTTGGCCTTCTGGTCGATCGGGTAATCGAACAGCGTCGCCAGCATCATCGACGTGAGTTCGATCGAGACGCGCTCGACCCAGTTGAAGGTCTCCCCGCGCGGCAGGCCGTCCAGCACCATGTTGGTGCGCTCGCGGATCAGGCTTTCCATCTTCGCCAGGGTGATCGGATTGACCGTCGAGCTGACTTCCCGTCGCTGCTCATCGTGTTCGGGCGGATCCATGCGGATGAAGCTGGTGCGCTCCATGCCCTTCGGCGCATCGTTGATCATGATGCCGCCAACCTCGTCGGACGAAGAGAACACCTTGTGATTGACTTCGACCTGCACGATGTCGCGGTACTTGGTGACCGCCCAGTACGGACCATAAGGGCTTTCCGGCGTGAAGTGCACCGGGTCCTGCCGCCGCAGTCGCTCGAAATACGGCTGCCAGACATCGTCGTAGTACAGCCGCGGATCGCTGACATCGATCTTGTCGAGCGGCAGCGAATGTGCGAGCGCCTTATGGTCGAGGTCGACTGGTGCGTTCATGGTCTTCCTCCGTCTGTTCTTGTTTGGCGTAGCGGCTTCGAGCTGTCTTCCGGCGCGCAGGCAATGATGTCTGCAAACTCCTGAGACGTCAGTTCAGGCACGGGCAGCACGCCGCATTAACGAGCCCACTGCCCCTCGCAGGAACCACGCGATCATCGGAGCCTGATTTTCTGTTCGCTGGCAAGCCATCACTTTCGCAACGGCACGCTCTTGTGGACCGCCTTGGTTTACCTATTGTATATCCCGCGAGCTGTGGAGGACCTGCATGGCGGTTACACTGCATCGGTGGGGCAACAGTGTCGGTCTGCGGCTACCGAAGCCCTTGCTGGAGCAAGTAGGACTCAAGGAGGGGGCGGAGGTGGACGTGAAGGTCGAGGGCAATCGCCTGGTGATCGAGCCGGTCCGCCCCCGCCGTTATACGATGGCGGAGCTGCTGGAAGGTTTCACACCCGACGATAAGCCCGGAGAGGTCGACTGGGGCCCGCCGGCCGGCCGCGAAGTGTGGTAGTGACCTATCTGCCTGACCAGGGCGATCTGGCCTGGATCAATTTCGATCCGCAGGCGGGCCGTGAGCAGGCAAAGAACCGGCCAGCCCTGGTCCTGACCACATCCGACTTCAACGCCGCCACCGGATTGCTTGTCGCATGCCCCGTCACCCGCACCGAGCGGAAGTGGCGCACGCGAGTTGCGCTGGTCGGTACGAGCACCAGCGGCTTCATCATGATCGAGCAGTTGAAGAGCCTCGATTGGCAGACGCGCGGTGCAGCATTTATCGAGCGGGTGCCGCGATCCCTGATGGATGACGTGAAGTCGCGCATTGGCACTATGCTCGATCTGTAAATTCCATCCGAAAGGTTCCCATGACCAGCGAAACCGACATCACCGCCTGGCTCGCCACCCAGCACGACGCCATGGTCGCGCTGCTGCGCGAAATGGTGGACATCGACAGCGGCAGCTACAACAAGCCCGGCATCGACGCGGTCGGCGCGGTGGTGCAGCGCTTCATGCAGGCGCAGGGGATCCCCGTCACGGTCGCCCGACAGCAGAAGCACGGCGACTGCCTGCGTGCGGCGGTGCCGTGGGACGGCCCGACGGGCAATGCCGGCGGCAACATCGTGCTGATGGGTCATCGTGACACGGTGTTCCCCGATGGTGAGGCAACGCGCCGGCCGTTCACCATCCGCGACGGCATCGCCTATGGCCCAGGCGTCGCCGACATGAAGGCGGGACTGGTGATGAACTGCTTCGTGCTCGCCGGGTTCGCGAAGTTCGGCGGCTCGCCGGCGCCGCTGGTCGGACTGTTCACGGGTGACGAAGAGATTGGCAGCCCGGAAGGCCGGGCGGTGATCGAAGCCGAGGCGCGCCGGGCGCGCGTGGTGTTCAACAGCGAACCGGGGCGGGTGTCGGGCAACGTGGTGACCGGGCGCAAGGGCGGCGTGTTCATGGTGTTTCGCATCGTCGGCCGTGCGGCGCACTCGGGCGCCAACTTCGCCGACGGCATCAGCGCGATCGAGGAACTGGCGCGCAAGACCCAGGCGCTGCATGCGTTGACCGAGCTCGATCGTGGCATCACGGTCAACGTGGGCTTGGTCAGCGGCGGGCAGAGCGTCAATACCGTGGCGCCCTGGGCGGAAGGCCAGATTGACTTGCGCTACGTCAGCCCGCCGGATCGCGAGGATGCCATGGCGCATATCGCGTCGATCGTCGAGCGCAGCTTCGTGCCGGGAACCAAAGCTGAATTGACGGTGCGCGGCGAATTCCTGCCGCTGGTGCAGACGCCGACGGCGAAGAAGCTGTTCGAGATCTACGTTGCGGCTGCGGCGGACACCGGCTTCACCACTGCCGGCGAGTTCACCGGTGGCTGTGCTGACTCCGGCTTCACGGCCGGCGTAGGCGCGCCGACGATCTGTGCGGTGGGGCCGGTCGGTGGCAAGGCGCACAGCCCCGACGAGTTCATGCGGATCGACAGCCTGGTGCCGCGTGCGCAGGCCTGCGCCAGGGCGATCCTACGTCTGGACAGGGCGGGACTCTAGCAGCGTCAGTTGCGCAACCGGGTATCCCCGCCCTAGGCAACACTCCGCGCCGCGGCCACAGTCGGCACCAGACCATACACCCCGCGTTCGGTCGGCAGCGGCGCGAAGCGGCTGCTGATGCCGAGCACCGTCTCCGCACCACCGAGATACAGCAGTCCGTCACCCGGCATCTGCTGCGCGATTGCGTCCAGCACCTGCGCCTTGGTCGGCTGGTCGAAATAGATCAGCACGTTGCGGCAGAACACCACGTCGAACTGGCCGAGCGCGCGCAGATCGCCGAGCAGGTTCCATTCGCGGAACTGCACCATGCCGCGGATGGCCTCGCTGATCCGCCAGCCGCTCTCTTCCTTGCGGAAGTAACGCATCAGCATCTGCACCGGCAGGCCGCGCTGCACCTCGAACTGGGTATACAGTCCGTCGCGTGCGCGCGCCACCTGATCGCGCGCGAGGTCGGTGCCGATGATCTCGAACCTGCGATTGCCGATGCTGGCGCGACATTCGGCCAGGATCATCGCGATCGAATACGCCTCCTGCCCGGACGAGGATGCGGCGGACCAGACGCGCAGGGGAGCGCTCGCCGGTCGCGCAGCCATAAGGCGTGGCAATGCCTGGGAGCGGAAATGCTGGAACGGCTTGTCGTCGCGGAAGAAGAAGCTTTCGTTGGTGGTCATCGCCTCGACCACCTCGCGGATCAGCACTTCGTTGCCGGGAGCACGCAGCCGCTCGGCCAGCATGGCCAGATCGCGCAACTGCTGCGCTTCAGGATCGACGCGAGCCGCGTCTCCAGCAGGTACAGCTTGTCGGTGCCGATCACCAGACCGGAGCGGCTCTTCAGCAGCGTTGCGAAGGTATCGAAGGCCGCATTCGACAATGCCTGGCTCATGCGCGCGCCATCCGCAGCAGCTCGAGCAGCTTGGGTGCGATGCGCGGCAGCGGCAGTACCGCGTGGCACAGCCCCGCCTGCGCAACCGCGCCGGGCATGCCCCAGACCACGCTGGTAGCCTCATCCTGCGCCACGGCGCCGCCGCCGGCTTCGATCACGCGGCGCGTGCCGACCAGCCCGTCCTGACCCATGCCGGTCAGCATCGCCACCAGCACGCGCCCCTCGCAGGCGGCGGCGGCGCTGCGCAGCATCGGATCGACCGAGGGGCGGCAGAAATTCTCCGGCGGATCGGTGGTGATGCGCGCCTGCAGACCGCCGCGCGACTGTTCCACCAGCAGGTGCCGATCGCCCGGAGCAAGGTAGATGCGGCCAGCATGCAGCGCCTCGCCATCCTGTGCCTCGGCGCAGGGCATGCCGCCCAGCTTGCTGATGTGCTCGGCCAGGATCGGCGTGAAGGTCGCCGGCATGTGCTGGGTCAGCACGACCGGCACGTTGAGCGTCGCGCCCAGCCCCTGCACCAGCGTGAACAGCGCCTGCGGGCCGCCGGTTGAACTGCCGACCGCCAGCAGCCGCGGCGGCATGACTGGCGGCGCATGCAGGCGCAAGCCAGGCGTCTCGCGCACCGGCGCCTTGGCGCGGTGGCGCAGGCGCGCCAGGCCCTTCACCTTCTCCAGCAATTCCCGGCGGAACATGTCGTCGCCCTGCACCGCCGACGGCTTCGGCACGTAGTCCGCCGCACCCAGCCGCAGCGCACGCATCGCGATGTCGGCGCCGCGCGTGGTCAGCGTGGAGGCCATGATCACCTTGAGGCCGGGATCGGCCCGCAACAGCAACGGCAGCGCCGTCATGCCGTCCATCACCGGCATTTCGATGTCGAGCACCAGCACGTCGACCGGGGTGCGCCGCAATTCGTCGACCGCCGCCTGGCCGTTCGCCGCCCGCGCCACGACGCGCACCGCCGGGTCGCCTCCAGCATGCGGGCGATCGCGCCGCGGATCACCACCGAATCATCGCAGATCATGACGCGCGCCACCGAGGGCGACGCCGCAACGGGCAGCGTTCGTGCTTCGAGGCTCACAGCAGTCCGACCTGCGCGAACTTGCCGACGAGAATCTCCTCGTCGAACGGCTTCATGATGTATTCCTGCGCGCCGTTCTCGATCGCCTGCTCGATCGCCGACATGTCGGTTTCGGTCGTGCAGAACACCACCGGAGGCTTGTCCGGCCCGTACTCGGCGCGCAGCTGCTTCAGGAAGTCGAGGCCGTTCATCACCGGCATGTTCCAGTCGAGCAGCACGCAATCCGGCATCTGCTGGCGGCAGGCATCCAGCGCCTGCTGGCCGTCCCCGGCCTCGGCAACGCGAAGCCGTGCGCCTCCAGGATGCGCCGCGCGACCTTGCGCACCACGCGGCTGTCGTCCACCACCAGGCAGGTGCGGGGCATGTGGCGAACCTCAGCCTGGTTCATCGAGCGCGAGCAGCTTGGCCGACGTCCAGCACCACCAGCAGCCGGCCTTCCAGCCGGTAGATGCCGCTGCTGAACTGCGCCCAGGTCGGCGGCAGCGTCGGCGGGTTGCGCTCGAATGCGCTGGCCTTCAGGCTCATCACCTCGGAGACCTGATCGACCAGCAGCGCATAGAGTTCGCCGCCCTGCTCGGCGACCACCGACATGCGCGGCTGATCGGCCGGTGCCGGCGGCAGATGCAGGCGTTCGCGCAGGTCGATCGCGGTGACGATGCGGCCGCGCAGGTTGAGGCTGCCGGCGATCTCGGCGGGCGCGAGCGGAATACGGGTGATCGCCTGCTTCGCCGAGGATGTCGCGCACCGCCAGCACCGGCACGCCGCAAAGCTGGTCCGCCACGGTCAGGGTGACGAAGACGCGTTCCTCATCGGCGGCTGTCGCGTCGGTGCGTTCCAGTACATCGGTGGTCATGCGTCGTCTCCTGTGTCGTGGTCAGCCGCTGTGGGCACGTTTGTGTTCTGCGTCACAATCGGGCCATGCTTGGCCAGGTTCGACATGGCGAAGCGATGGCACGTCACCCCGCCGCAATCGGTTCGGCCAGGCATTGCTGCAGGCTGGCGATCAGCGCCTCGCGTTCGAATTTCGCGACGTAGTCGGTGAAGCCGGCGTCGCGCCCGGCCTCGATGTCGCGCGGGTCGGCGCGCGCCGACAGCGCGATCATCGGCAGCTCTGCCCAGGGTCCGTCCGGCGCGCACGGCGCGGGCGAAGTCCAGCCCGTCCATGTCCGGCATCTCGATGTCCGACACGATCACGTCGAACATCGCGCCCGCCTCGCGCAGCCGCAGCGCCTCGGCCGCACTCGGCACGGCGGTGACGTGGTAGCCGGCGGCGCCCAGGATCGGCACCAGCAACTGGCGGAAGAAGTCGCTGTCCTCCACCACCAGCACGCGGCGTGTCTTGTCGCGCTTGTCCGACTGCGCCGCGCCGTGGAACCAGTCCTGCCACGCCTGGGTCAGCCAGTAGCCGGTGTCGATCACATCGGTGGCGTGGCCGCCGATCACCGCGGTGCCGAGCAGTCCGGGCCGCGCGCCGGACAGCTCGATATCCAGCCGGTCCTCGACCACGTCGATGATCTCGTCGACCATCAGGCCCATGCTGCGGTCGCCATCGGTGAACACCAGCACCGACTGGCGCGGCTTCGTCGTGTCCAGGTTGCCGGACAGCGCCACCAGCGGCATCAGCTTGCCGCGGTACTGCGTGACCGGCGCGCCGCACGAGGTCTCGATCTTGTCGCGCGGGATGTCCTCCAGCCGCGCGACCAGGCCGAGCGGCACGGCCATCTTCTGCTCGCTGCCGGCGCGGAACAGCAGCATCGCCGTGCGCTCGCTGGAGCGCGCCGTCTGATCCTTGGCGCTGGCCGACACCGCCTTGCTGTCGCCGCTGGCGCCGATGCCGGTGGCGCGCGCGATGCCGTTGGGATCGAGGATCATGATCACCGAGCCGTCGCCCAGGATGGTGTTGCCGCTGAACATCGTGACGTGGCGCAGGATCGGCGCCACCGGCTTGACCACGATTTCCTCGGTGTCGAACACCCGATCGACGATGATGCCGAGCATGTTGGCGCCGACCTGCGCGACCACGATATAGGCGCCGCTGTCGTCGTTACGTGACTGCGCCGAGCGCCAGCAGGTCGTTCAGGTTGACCAGCGGCAGCAGCCGGTCGCGCAGGCGCAGCACCGGCGTGTCGTTGATCCGTCTCGATGACGGTTCTCGATGCCGCCGGCCTCGTTATGGCTGCGGCCGGCTTCCTTCTGCGCGCGGACCAGCTCCACCACGCTGATCTGCGGAATGGCGAAGCGCTCGCCGGCCGGCCTCCACGATCAGCGCCGAGACGATGGCCAGGGTCAGCGGGATCTTGATGATGAAGGTGGTGCCCTGCGCCGGCGCGCTCTTCAGGTCGATGGTGCCGCCGATCTTCTCGATGTTGGTCTTCACCACGTCCATCCCGACGCCGCGGCCGGACACGGCGGTGACCACGGCGGCGGTGGAGAAGCCGGCGCGGAAGATGAAGCGCTGCAATCTGCGCCTCGGTCATGGCCGCCAGCTCGGCCTCGGTCGCCAGGCCGTTGGCCAGCACCTTGGCGCGGATTCGGTCGACCGGCAGGCCGCGGCCGTCGTCGGCGATCTCGATGATGATGTGGCCGCCTTCGTGGTACGCGTTCAGCGTGATGTGGCCGGTCTCCGGCTTGCCGGCAGCGCGGCGTTCGGCCGGGATTTCCAGCCCGTGGTCGCCGCTGTTGCGCACCATGTGCGTCAGCGGGTCCTTGATCAGCTCCAGCACCTGGCGATCGAGCTCGGTATCGGCGCCGAGCATGATGAGCTCGATCTTCTTGTCCATCTCGCGCGCGAGGTCGCGCACCAGGCGCGGCAGCTTGTTCCAGGCATTGCCGATCGGCTGCATGCGCGTCTTCATCACGCCTTCCTGCAGGTCGGACGTGATGTGCGACAGCCGCTGCAGCGGCACGGTGAAGCCGGTGTTCTCCTGCGTGCGGGCAAGCTGCAGAAGCTGGTTGCGGGTCAGCACCAGCTCGCTGACCAGGGTCATCAGGTCTTCCAGCACGTCGACGGTGACGCGGATGGTCTGCGTGGCCGCGACCGGTTCGCCTGGCGGCGCTTCCGGAACGGCCGGCGTTGGTTGTGCCGGAGACGTCGGTGCGGCCTCGACCATTGGGGGCGGCGCCGGAGATGTCGGCGCGGCCTCGACCGTTGGGGGCGGCGCCGGCGATGCGGGCGGAACCTCCTCCGGTTCGGCGGCGGCTGGAGGTGGGATCGGGGCCGCTTTCGGCGCCTCCCCGGCGGCGGCCGCGTTCAGCGCGTCGATCAGTTCGCTGTCGTCGGCGGCCGGTTCGGTGCCGGTTGCGGCCAGGCCGGCGACGAATCGCCTTGATCCGGTCCAGCGCCGTCAGCACCAGGCTGACGGTATCCGGCGTCACGGTCAGCACGCCGTCCCGCACCTTGCCGAGCACGTTCTCGGCGGCGTGGGCCACATGCTCCAGCCGCGGCAGGCCGAGAAAACCGCAGGTGCCCTTGATCGTGTGCACCAGGCGGAAGATCAGCGACAGCGTCTCGCTATCGTCCGGCGTGCGCTCCAGCTTCACCAGGGCGACGTCCAGGTCGGCGAGGTTTTCGTTGGTCTCGGTCAGGAAGTCGGCGAGCAGATCGTCCATGGCAGCCCTCTCGAGCCCGGCACATCGCGGGGCGGAGGACCATCCTGGGCAGACGCAGACGAATAAACGGTAAATCAATTGGTCAGCGACCGGCAGCCATTCAGGTTGCGGGAGACAGCAGCAGTGGGGGAGCCGTGTTGCCGTCCTCCGCGCCCGTGGGCAGCAACATCGACAGCCGGAAGCCATGCGCGCGGGCCAGCAGGGCAGTCAGTGGCGCCTGCAGGTTGCGCGGGTCCGCCGTGACAGCCGTCCAGGCAGCCGCCTCGTCGGCCACGCAAGCGGCGAGGCCGGCCGGCCAGGCCGCACGGACGCCTGCGATGGTAATCAAAATATTGCTGGCCGGCGAACCCGACAATGCGATGATGCCACCGGCCGGCAGACTTTCCGCGGCCAGCAGCAGAACATTCAGGATCAGACGAGCCTCCGGGGGGGGAAACACCGCCTCCGGGTCCAATCCGCCGAGGTCCAAACGCAGATGCCGGGTGCTGGACAGGCTGTCCGCGAAGCTCTGCAACCGGATCAGATCCAGCGCTTCGGCCTCCAGGCCCCAGGCGGCGCGCAGCAACTTCAGCCGTTGACCGAGCTCGACCGCGGTCTCCTCGGCGATCGCCAGCGCCTCGCTGTCCGGCTGCTCCTCATGGGCGATCTCCAGCACGCCGATCAGCGATCCGAGCAGGCCGCTCAGGTCATGGCAGAGCCGGGCACACAGCATTTCCGCCAGGCGCAATGCTTCGCTCATCCTGGTCACCGGAGCCTTTCCCTTGGGCGGCGTATATCGTTACCGCGCCTTTAACGTGTAAATTACAATTTAATGCACGCTAAAGTCGAGTGCCGAGATTGCCGCCAACCACTTGAACCGGGTGCCATGATGGCGCAAGTCAATCGGGGGGAAGGAGCCGCAACACCACCATGATCGATCCGTTCGGCCGCGCCATCACCTATCTACGCGTATCGGTCACCGACCGTTGCGACCTTCGCTGCGTCTACTGCATGGCGGAGGATATGTCGTTCCTGCCGAAACGCGACCTGCTGTCGCTGGAGGAACTGGATCGGGTCTGTGCCGCATTCATCCGACTGGGCACCAACAAGATCCGCATCACGGGCGGCGAGCCTCTGGTCCGTCGCGATGTACTGACGCTCTTCCAGAGCCTGGGCGCGCGGCTGGGCGATGGCGGGCTGAAGGAGCTGGTAGTGACCACCAACGGCACGCAGCTCGCGAAAATGGCGGAGGGTCTGTACGGGGCAGGCGTGCGGCGGATCAACGTGTCGCTGGATACGCTCGATCCGGAGAAGTTCGCCAGCATCACCCGGTGGGGCAAGATCGGCGCGACGCTCGACGGCATCTTTGCCGCCAAGGCCGCAGGGATGGCGATCAAGATCAACGCCGTGGCGATGAAGGGCGTAAACGAGGACGAGTTCGACGGCATGCTCGCATGGTGCGGCGATCATGGGTTCGATCTGTGTCTGATCGAGACGATGCCGATGGGCGATATCACCGGCGATCGGACGGAGCAGTATCTGCCGCTGTCGATCGTGCGTTCTCGCCTGCGGCGACGGTGGACGCTGGAGGATACCGACTACCGCACCGGTGGTCCGGCACGGTATTTCAACGTGGTGGAGACCGGCCGTCGGATCGGCTTCATTACGCCGATGACCCACAATTTCTGCGAAAGCTGCAACCGCGTGCGCCTGACGTGCACGGGCACGCTGTACATGTGCCTGGGGCAGGATGATGCGGCGGATTTCCGCTCGGTGCTGCGTGACGGCGCGAGCGATGCGGAATTGGAGGATGCGATCCGCGAGGCGATCAGCCGCAAGCCGAAGGGGCACGATTTCATCATTGACCGGCGGCACGATCGGCCGGCGGTGGCGCGGCATATGAGTGTGACAGGCGGATAGACTGTCGTTGCGAGTGCCACACCGGGCGCTGGCCGACCGGCCCTAGGTGTCGAATAGATCGACCCACCGATCGCCGCCATATCGTCATGCTGACGCAGGTCGGCATCCACGGCTATTGCTGGCTGGCATCAGATCAGCGACACGCACGGGAAGCCGCGTAGTCAGATGGCACTGGTCGCCAGGGATGATGAAAGCAGCAATGCGACACGTCGGTCGCGAAGTGTGCATGATGACCGCGATGGTGACCGTGCTTGGCGCAGCATGGACGGTACCTGTGCGCGCCGAGACACCGGCGGCGCTCTGCCTGCGGGTCGGCACTGACGACACCTTGCGGCAAATCCCGGAGGATCTCGTGCCAGCGGTCAACACGGCGTTCGGATTGCAGATGCCAAGGCGCGTGGCGGTCGATACTTCGGTGTTTCGCTGCGCCGAGGGACGGGTGATGGTCTGCACGGTCGGGGCCAATCTGCCGTGTGAGAAGGCGAACACGAGCCGCACACCGGGCACGGGGGTGGTACAATGGTGCCGCGACAATCCTGGGACCACATTCGTTCCCGCTTTCGCGAGTGGACACGATACCATCTATGAGTGGCGCTGTCGGAACGGTTCGCCAGAGATGGTTCGGCAGACGTTCGATGTCGATGCGCGCGGGTTCATTGAGCAGTTCTGGAAGGCACTGCCTTAGCCGAGGCGGCTGAAGGTTTGACCTGCGGCCATCGCCGTTTGACCATCATGGCCAGCCGTGTTCCGGCAATCCGTCGCGGCACCATGCCGGTGGCGATGGCTGTAACGGCATCAGCCCGCGTCGCGCCACATCTTCGGCCGGGCGCGCACCGGATCGAGCAGCGACCAGTCGCCCTGTTCCAGCGTGTGCCCCTTGGGGAACGGCGGACGCGGCTCCAACCCAAGTGATTGCACCACACGGTCGTCGCGGTAGTAGCATTGCAGGATGACGCGCGAGAGCGTCGCCACCTCCGCGCCGCCGCGCTCGCGGAACGCAGCCGCCGCCACCTCGCGGCGTGGCGCGTCCAGATCGGCAAAGGCGCCGCCGGCGAGTTCGCGAAGTGCGCCGAGGGCTTTGCACACGTCGGCAAGGTCGCGGCCCAGCGACTTCACGATGTCGGCGAAGATGATCGCATCATCGGCGCCAGGCACGCCGAATTCCGTACTCGGCGGAATCATCATGCCGGCGATGCAGCGCAGGTCCCGGCTTTCGGCCGGCGATAGAGTGTCGGTCATTGGTTGCCTCAATCGAACAAGGTTGCCAGGCGCCGCTTCATGCTGTCGGCGATATAGAGTGCCAGCGCCTGGATGGTGGAGGTCGGGTTCACCCCGCCGGACGTGACCCAGATGCTGCCGTCGACGATGAACAGGTTCTTCACATCGTGGCAGCGGCCCCACGCGTTCACCACGGAGCGTTCCGGATCATTGCCCAT
The DNA here is from genome assembly GCA_963696645.1 of uncultured Alphaproteobacteria bacterium. Lineage (GTDB taxonomy): Bacteria > Pseudomonadota > Alphaproteobacteria > Acetobacterales > Acetobacteraceae > JAMXLO01. Next base: position 2,309,189 of record CAVOKY010000005.1, on the reverse strand, counting down.
GCGGGCCGTGCCGAGCAAGATGGCCGGGACTGTTGAGCGCTGGTGCGCGAGGTAAAGAGGTTGGTGGCCCCCGCTGCGGTCAGAATTTCCTCCGCCCGCGCGATGCCGTGCTCCATCATGCGCCGCGTGTTCTCGCTGATGGCGTAATCGATCCGCGGCGCCGGGATGCCATGGCTGTCCTTCAGCACCGGATCCAGCGTCACGCGGTTATGCTCCTCCGGCAGGTCCTCGCAGGCGATGCCGATACGCAGGCGGCGGTGAAACAGTTGGCGATAGACGCGGTGATGGTCTGCGCCCCAGGGCAGACGACCGCGCGCCTCGCTATCGATCGCCTCGCTGACCGCGCCGCCGGCGCGGGCAAATTGCAGCGTATAGCCGCGGACGAAATCGCGGGATGGGTCGGTTTCGTAAAACTCCTTGCTCCACAGGCTCAGCATGGGCGCGTGGTCGCCGTCCACCTGCTCATCGACATAGCCGCCGACCTGCGGCCACGGGTGGAGCATCAGGTTCTTGCCGACCAGACCGCTGGAATTGGCCAGCCCGTTGGGGAAGCGCGACGACGCCGAATTGAGCAGCAGGCGCGGCGTGCCGATGCCGTTGCAGGCCAGGATGACCACCTCGGCTGGCTGGAACCGTTCGACGCCCATCCGCGTCGTAATAGATCGCGCCCGACGCCATGCCGTGCTCATTGGTGGTGATCTCGCGCACGCGGCAGCGCGTGCGCAGTTCGACGCCGGCCCGGATGGCGTGCGGCCAGTAGGTGATGTCGGTGCTCGCCTTGGCTCCCTGGGCGCAGCCGGGAGTGCAATGACCGAGATTGATGCACGGCGCCCGCCCGTCGTACTCGGTCGTCGCGATCGCTGCGTCCGACGGCCACCAGTGCCAGCCCAGCTTGTTCATCGCGCGTGGCGTAACGCGCGCCGGTCTTGCCGAGCGGCAGCGGCGGCATCGGCGGATTGCTGCGGCGGATAGGCCGGATCGCCGGCAAGCCCGGAGACGCCCATCATGCGGTCGTTCTCGGCAAAGAACGGCTCCAGCGTGGCATAGTCGATCGGCCAGTCATCGGCGACGCCATCGAGCGATTCGCACGCGAAAATCCGATGGATGCATGCGCGGGAAATGCGCGGTGAACATGATGGTGCCGCCGCCGACGCCGTTGAAGTTGGCAACCTTCATCGGCGAGTTGTCGTCGTTGACCGGATAATCGGTCGGCCGCGCGCGGCGGTTCGGGCTGATGTCGAAATCGCTGTAGCGTCGTGCTTCCCAATCGCGGCCGTTGCTGGGGAAGTCGGACTGCTTCATCCAATCGCCCTGTTCCAGACAGAGGATTTTCATGCGCGTCTCGGCGAGGCTCCAGGCCACCGCGGCGCCGGAGGCACCGGAGCCGATGATCAGGACGTCGACGATCTCATTGGTTGGCATCTTGCACCGACACACTGAAGCATTGGGACACAAAGGAAGGCAACACTACGGCAGCAACCGTCATGCCCGGGATTGACGGTAACTGACGTGCAGTCAGCAGCCATCAATCGAACAGCGTCGCCAGGCGCTGCTTGATGCTGTCGGCGATATAGAGCGCCAGCGCCTGAATGGTGCAGGTCGGGTTTACGCCGCCCGACGTGACGAAGATGCTGCCGTCGACGATGAACAGGTTCTTCACGTCGTGGCAGCGGCCCCATCCGTTCACCACCGACCGTTCCGGGTCCAGCCCCATGCGCGCCGTGCCGAGCAGGTGCCAGCCGCCATTCAGGATGGGACTTTGCACGCCGACATTGATGGCACCCGCAGCCGCCAGCACTTCCTTTGCCCGTGCGATACCGTGGTCCATCATGCGCAGTGAGTTCCGGCTCAGCATGTAATCGACCTTGGGCGCGGGGATGCCGTGCGAGTCCTTCAGCACGGGATCGAGCGTCACCCGGTTGTGTTCCTCCGGCAGGTCCTCGCAGATCGCGGACAGCCCGATGCGCCGGCCCACCAGTTTGCGAAATGCATGATGGTGGCCTTCGCCCCACGGCAGACGCCCGTCGGCGTTGCTGAAGACCGCCTCGGTGACCGGGCCGATGCCGCGTCCGAACTGGAAGGCGTAGCCACGGACGAAGTCGCGGGCGGGATCGGTCTCGTAGAACTCCATGCTCCACAGGCAGAGCGGCGGCGCGCGATTGCTGTCGAGCGGTTCGTCCACATAGCCATAGACCTGGGCGTAGGGATGGAACATCAGGTTCTTGCCGACCAGACCGCTGGAATTGGCCAGGCCATTGGGGAATCGTCCCGATGCCGAATTGAGCAGCAGCCGCGGCGTACCGACGCCATTGCACGCCACGATGACGACCTCGGCCGGCTGGAACTGCTCAATACCGTCGGCGTCGTAGTAGATCACGCCCGACGCCATGCCATGCTCGTTGGTGGTGATTTCGCGCACGCGACAGCGGGTGCGCAGTTCCACGCCGGCGCGGATGGCGTGTGGCCAGTAGGTGATATCGGTGCTTGCCTTGGCACCCTGGGTGCAGGCGGGTGTGCAATGGCCAAGATTGATGCAGGGCGCGCGGCCGTCGTACTCCGTCGTGGCGACCGCGGTGTCCGATGGCCACCAGTGCCAGCCGAGCTGATTCATCGCTTTGGCGAAACGTGTGCCGCTCTTGCCAAGAGGCAGCGGCGGCATGGGCGGCTGCTTCGGCGGATAGGCCGGATCGCCGGCCAGCCCCGAGACGCCGGTCATGCGGTCGTTCTCGGCGAAGAACGGCTCCAGCGTCGCGTAGTCGACCGGCCAGTCATCGGCCACGCCGTCGAGCGAGCGAACCCGGAAATCCGACGGATGCAGCCGGGGATAATGCCCGGTGTACATGATGGTGCTGCCGCCCACGCCGTTGAAATTCACCACCTTGATCGGCGAGTTGTCGTCGTTGATCGGATAGTCCGTCGGCCGAGCCCGCCGGTTCGGGCTAGTGGCGAAATCGTCGTACAGCCGAGCCTCCCAGTCACGACCATTGCTCGGGTAGTCGGCCTGCTTCATCCAATCGCCCTGTTCAAGGCAGAGGATTTTCATGCGCGTGTCGGCCAGGCTCCACGCCACCGCGGCGCCGGAGGCACCGGAGCCGATGATCAACACGTCCACCGTTTCATTCATCCGGCTGCTTCCTCGATCCGCGCTCTGGCCGTCTTGGCGAGATTGCGTTGCTCCGGCCTGGGACGCAATCCGGGCGAGCGAACATGGCATTTTCCCACTGTCGCGTCCGCGGGCTAGAATGCTGCGATGGAGCAGAACCCAGCCGTTCCGGCGCTTGTATTCCCGCACACGCAACCACCTGAGCCAGGCAGGCTGATCGGGATTGCCCCAGGCGTGCAGTGGTTGCGCCTGCCGCTGCCGTATCGGCTCGATCACGTGAACGTCTACCTGATCGAGGAGGGTGACGGCTGGACGGTGCTCGACACGGGCCTGGGCACCGACGCCTGCCGAGAGGCCTGGGAGGCGGTGCTGCGCGGACCGATGGCCGGGCAGCGGCTCAGCTCGATGATCGTGACGCATTATCATCCCGATCATGTCGGGCTCGCGGGCTGGCTGGCGGACCGGTTCGGCCTGCCGCTGGCGATGCCGCGTCCGGAATACCTCTACAGCCTCGCACTGCAATACGCGCCGGGCGATCTGGGCGCCGACGTGCATCGGCCCTTCTATCGTCGCCACGGACTATCGCCGCAGGTCACCGAGGCGGTGCTGAGCCGAGGGCATGAATACCTGCGGCGAACGACCGGCGTGCCGACCACCTATCACCGCATCCAGCACGGCGATGCGCTGCGCATCGGCAGCAGGGCATTCCAGGTGATCACCGGCGGCGGTCATGCACTCGAGCAGGCCATGCTATACCGGCCGGACGAGCGGCTGTTCTTTGCCGCTGACCAGGTGATTGCGCGCATATCGCCCAACGTGAGCGTGCACGCCATGGAACCGGACCTGGACGCGCTGGGGATTTACCTGCGGTCGCTGTCGGGCCTGCGTGACTCGGTCGCACCTGATGTTCTTGTGCTGCCGGGTCACGGCCTGCCGTTCTATGGATTGCATGAACGGATTGGCGAACTGCTGGAACACCATGAGCAGCGTTGTGGCGCGATAGCCGAGGCATGCCGAGCGCGACCACTGTCGGTTGCCGACATCGTGCCGCATGTGTTTCATCGGGAACTTGACGAGCATCAGACTGGTTTTGCGTTCGGCGAGGTTCTGGCGCACGTCAACCACATGCTTGGGCGCGGGCAATTGGTGCTGGAGACCGGGCGTGATGGTATCGATCGTTACCGGACGCGCTGATTGGCAGCCGCGCGGAATGCGCTGTGTGTTTGAAAGTGCGCGACGCCGCCAAGCGGTTGGCTGATATCGGCGCAGAAGTCACGGAGAAATCGATCCCGCTGCACCTGGCCAATGTCGCCATATGGAGATTTGGCGACGTTGTGATGACAGGCACGAGGCGCAATCCGTCAGGCTGAGGCGGTTCAGCTTGAAGATTGCCATGTCGGGCCGATCCACATCCATAGAGCAACCGACATTAGCGCGCTTATTCGACGGCGCGGAAGATGGCCCACGGGCAAACCGCGGGCCATCCCTTGGAGTTGTTAACCGGCCGGGCCGCCCAGCGTCAGTTCCACGCGCCGGTTCTTTGCCCTGCCGGACGCAGTGGCGTTCGAAGCGATCGGGTCCGCCTCGCCGAAGCCGTGTGCGGACACGAGGTCCGGCTTCACTCCTTGCGTGATCAGAAACTGCATGACGCTCTCAGCACGCTTTTGCGAGAGCACCTGGTTCGACGTGACGCCCGCTTGCTGCAACCCGGGGCCTATCGGTGTATTGTCGGTGTAACCATTTACGACGAGATGGTTCTGCTGCGTTGGTGCCAGCTTTGCTGCCATCCTGGCAATGATCTGCTTGCCCTGGGCACTCATCTGCCAACTCCCCAGCGCAAACAACAGATCGCTGTTGACGGTATACTTTATGGCGCCCTGCAACCGGCTGATCTGCTCCTTGTCGGCCGCGATCTGCGACGACTGAGTTGTCACCTGCTGCTGAAGCTGCGCATTTTGCGCCTGGAGCGCATCGTAGTCGCTCTTCCAGACGCAGCCTGACAGGAATACGGTTGACAAAAGCGTACTCGTGATCAGGCGGCATTTGGCCCAGTTGGTCATTAGTTTCTTCCTCGTTGGTTGCTATGCACAGAAGTCATCTCGGCATCCGGTCCAAATTTGATGTGACCACGCGGAAGCAAGCTATGCAAATCCGGCAAACAAGCGACATTACCTTAGAGTCCGACTCGAATCTCAAAGCGAACGAGCGAGGCGTCGAGTGAGCAGCATGACGGAGGCGGCATAGAGGAAGGCCGTTGCCGAAGCGACAGTTGCCTCGAAGTCCTTCGCCAGACGGCGGTTTCGCCCGAGCCAGGCGAAGAAGCGCTCGACCACCCAGCGCCGGGGATGCACGGCAAAGCCGATCTGGCCGGCCTGCTTGCGCACGATCTCGACGATGATCCTGGTGGCATTCGCCACGCGTTCGGCAGCATAAGCGCTATCGGCGAAGACCCGCTCGATGAACGGCAGCAGCGGGCGAGAATCTCGCAGCAGAGGGATTGCGCCGTCACGGTCCTGGATCGAAGCAGGATCCACCTGGAGCATCACACCTCGGCCATCGGTATCGACCATGACTTGACGCTTGCGCCCGTTGATTTTCTTGCCCGCATCATACCCGCGCGGGCCACCGGCTTCGGTGGTTTTGACACTTTGGCTGTCGATCATCGCCGCACTGGGACTGGCCTCACGACCGACGCGCTCGCGATCCAGCATCACCAGGTGGTGGTTCAGGCGTTCCCAGGTTCCGTCGTCGCGAAAGCGGGTGAACCAACGATAGGCCGTCTGGTGTGGCGGGAAATGCTCCGGCAGCATGCGCCAGGTGCAGCCGCCGCGCAGCACAAAGAAGATCGCGTTCATCACCTCGCGCATCGGCCAGGATCGATGCCGGCCGGTTTTCGCTGGTGCTGGTAGTAGTGGCGCGAGTATCTGCCATTCGGCGTCGGTCAGATCGCTTGGGTAGCGCAGGTCGTCCCGGTCATGCTCGGCCCGGGTCTTTGGGGTCCACATCGAAGGCTCCAAGAGTAGCGGGACGCCCCAGATTCCCTGGATTCTCCGAATTTCAAGCCCCTTCCCGAAGTTTCGAGACGGCCTCTCAGTACCGCCATGCCTCGGTGGGCTGCCGTCGCGGCCGTTCCTGGTAGCTGCCATCGCGCGATACCTGCTGTGAATTGTCGCGGTCTCCAATGCTTCATGCGCTTGCAACGGCAATGCGCCACGGGTGTACGTCGACTGCCATTGCGCCGCACGACCGGCGTCGACCCCTGGCGGGCGTTCATCGCGTCAAGTCAAGCCGTGATAGCGGCCCAGACAGTGGAACTGCCGGATTGGGGCGTCGATGCCGGCCCAACCGAACCGGTGTCTATGCACAATTGCCGGCATCGCAAGACAGCATTGCAATGAGGGTTTGACTGGGCTGGACAGGCCGCCGTAAGGTACGCGCAGCAAATGAAGTTTGTGCAAAAAATGCCGGCGCGCAACAAGTCGGTCAGCAGGGAAGGAAAACGGTCATGAAAAGCATGAGCCGACGATCGGTGATTCAGGGATCGTTGGGATTGGCGGCAACGGGAGTTCTGGCACGCCCGTATATCGCCAACGCACAGGCGAAGACCGCGGTCTACTGGGCCGGGCAGGGCTTCATCCCTCAAGAAGATGAGGCGATGCGGGCGGTCTGCGAAGACTACATGAAGGCCAGCGGCAACAAGCTCGACTACAGCCTGCTGCCGTTCATGGCGTTGAACCAGAAGACGATATCCGCGCTGACCAGCGGCGACGTGCCGGATCTGGTGTTCATGGACGCGCCCGAGACAATCCTCCCGCAGAACGCCTGGGATGACAAACTTGTCGACGTGTCCGACGTCGTGGCGCCCTATGTTTCGCAACTCTCGGAAACGGCGAAGCTCTGTTCGACCTTCTACAACAAGGCGACGAAGCAGCGGAGCTACTATCTGTGCCCGATCAAGCAGGGCACCACGCCGTTCCATGTCTGGAGCGACCTGGTCGAGAAGGCCGGACTCAAGATGGAGGAGATACCCAAGAACTGGGACGGGGTGTGGACCTACCTCAAGCAGGCGCAGGCGCCGCTGCGCGCCAAGGGAATGCGGAAGGTCTACGCCTGTGGTCTTCAGATCACCACGGTCGGACCGAACGACGGCAACAACCTGTTCAGACACTTCCTGATCGCCAACGGGGGCGAGGGTATCGTCACACCGGACGGCAAGCTGCACACCGATGATCCGAAGGTTCGCGAGGCGGCGATCAAGTCGGTCGAGTTCATGACCAACCTGTACAAGGAAGGCGTGGTGCCACCGGAGGCGCTGAGCTGGAACGACGCAGATGACAACAATGCCTATCACGAGAAACTGTTCGTAATGGACTTCGACGGCACACTGTCCACCGAGTTGGCGATGATCAAGGACAAGCAGGCATTCTACCACGACATGAGGACACTTGCCCCGGTCAACAAGAACGACGGTACGCCGATGAAGGCGCAGGTCAACGCCGGCGGCGGCTACATTCCGAAAGGGGCGAAGAACATCGAGGTCGCCAAGGACTTCATGAAATATTTCATGCAGCCAAAGGTCATGAACGCGAATCTGAAGGCTGGCCTGGGCCGGTGGTTCCCCGCCATCCCGCAACTCGTGAAGGATGACCCGTTCTGGCTCAGCACCGAGATGCCGTGCCTGCTGCCCTATATCACGGAAGGCGTGCTGAACCCGACCGTGCCGCTTTATAACGGCTATTCGCCAGCCTGGGGTCAGTTCGAGGCCGAGCAGGTCTGGGGCCTGGCCCATGCCGATGTCATCAGGAACAACATGAAGGTTGCCGACGCGGTCGACAAGGCGTTGAAGCGCTGCAATGAGGTCTTCGCGAAGATCACGATATAGCCCGGCAACCTGACGCAGCGATCATGAGCGTGCCACAGCGGGCACTTACTATCGGGCCCGCTGTGGCAACGCGCCCGGTGCGAAGGGTGCGGCGCGGTGGGCTGCAAGGTTCGGACTACGTCTGGGCAGTCGCGTTCGCCGTGCCATATGCTGCGGTGTTCCTCGCGTTCGTCATCTATCCGATCCTTTATGGGCTGTGGCTCGGCAGTCAGCCGGAGCTCTACCATCGACTGTTCGACGATCCCCGCTACCCGACTGCCGTGCTCAACACGCTGATATACGTTGGCGTCGGCGTGAACCTGAAAATGTGCCTGGCCTTCCTGCTATCGGGTTTCTTCATGCGCAAGAGCTGGTGGACCAAGTCGCTGCTGCTTGTGTTCATGCTGCCATGGGCGACGCCGGCACTGCCTGCCTACATTTCGATCCACTGGTTGATGAACGGTCAGTGGGGCATGCTCAACAATGTCCTTTACCTGCTGTTCGGCATCGACGGTCCGATCTATCTGAACGGCCACTGGACCGCCCTTGCCGCCAACATCGGGGCCTATATCTGGAAGACCATGCCGTTCTGGACGATCATCCTGCTGGCTGGAAGGATGGCAGTCCCGCAGGAGCTTTACGAGGCAGCCGCGGTAGATGGCGCCACCGGCCTGCGCCGGCTCGTGCATGTGACGCTGCCGCTGATGGCGAACCTGTACGTCGTCTGCACACTGCTCGATACGGTCTTTGCCCTCGGTGACTTCAACTCGACTTATTTCGTATCGGGCGGCGGCCCGGCGATGTCCACTGAGGTGCTGGCCACGCTGGCCATTCGCTATGCATTCACCACGGCGTTGCCGCGTCTCGGCGTGGCGACTGTCATGACGGCCCTGCCCCTGCTGATCCCGCTGGTGTTCATACTGATGCGCAAGCTGCGCATGAATGAGGTGCAGTTGTGAGCGCCGCCATGGCCGCCCGCCGGATGAATTCGCCCCGATCCGCGCCGTTTTGGTAACGGATTTACCACCGTGTCGGCGCACTTCGGCGGAACCGCCCACCGGGCGGCAATGTCCCGGGCCCGCCACATCAATGACGTCGGCGGCGTCCGCCGTTTCCCACGATCCTAGACGCGACGGGCATGCCATAGCTCGACAAAATCCACGGCATCGAATGCCGATGCCCCGAGCTAGCGCACGACGCAATATTTCGAGATGCGGGGCGATCGATGTGCCGTTCAAGTTCAGTGGCAAGATCGCTGAACTGACCTTTGAACTCGATACCTGGCAGTCAGGCACGAAACCGTAACAGCTCCGGTGGCCCGATCCGGGAGAAGACAGCACTGGGTTTCAACGGATGATGAAAAAGGCGCTCATTCTCACAGCTATAGCCGAAGATCTTACGGGATTGGCGTTGCTGTCGGTTCCGTCGCTGGTTGGGCAGTTGTTGCTCGGTGAGCGACTTATCGGCGTCGCTGTAGCAGTGGCACGCGTGACCGGCATTGCCTTGATCGCGTTGGGCGTCGCGTGCTGGCCGGGGCCGCCGGTGGCCGGCATGTTGATCTATAGCGCGGCCGTCGCCTTGTATCTCGCCTATGTCGGCTTCGCACATGGTTTGACCGGCATTCTCCTTTGGCCGGCAGTCTTACTGCATATCGGCTTGACGGCACTCTTGGTGTGGGCATTCGCACAAAATCCTGCGACCAAGGTTCCTTGACGACAGGAAAAGCCTGGTCTCGCACATGCATGGCAAGCGTCCTGACAAGCCGAACGGCGGTTCGCCGAAAGCCACGAACCTTATCGCCGCGCGTGTCCAGGCCATCCGTCGCGGCACTGTTCAGTGGCAATAGCCGGGACAAGTCCTGCAATGTGGGTTTTCACCACTAGAACGTAACACTGGTGCGTGTTCCGAACACTGCCTCATTGCCGATCCGTTTGGCCGGATTGCTTGGATCCACGACGCCACCGCCAGGCATCCAGAAATACTGAAAATCCGGCTGCACCTGCCACCAGGGGGCGATCTGGATCTGGTAGGTGACCTCGACGAAGGTCTCTGCACCGCGCGTCGGGACGTAGGCCCCCGAGAAGAACGCAGCATCACGCGAGAGAGCGCTTGCTGGCTGACTGATGTTGGCGATGCCGAAGCCAATGCCAGCCGTGTCATTGGCACGTCCCTGTAGCGGCGCCTTCAGGGTCACGCCGCCGTTGATGCTGAAATCGACCAGGTTCTGGTTGCCGGGAGCGACCATCGGACGGATGAAGAAGTCGACGGCGCGCTGGTCGTTGCCGCCTGGCCGCCAGATGATCTGGTCCATCACGCCGTACACGCTGAAGTTGTGCCAGTGGAAACGCGGGACCCCGCTGCTGGCTGGATTGGCGAGCGAAAGGCCGGTGCTGTCGAAGCGCTGGTCAGGGAATTTCGCGGTGTCGAACCACATGCCGATCTTATAGGTGCCGGGCAGACCGCTACCGGTTGCTTTTGTGCCGTCATTGGCAGGCTGGTTGATCGCGTATTGCAGTTCAGTAATGAACAATGCGCCGGTGCTGAGGTTGAACAGGGCGCCATAGCGCTCGGCGCCGCGAAGCTGCGAGTCGTTGGTGAACGCGCCGCCGGGTGGATTATCGTCGAACACGCCGCCGAGCAGAGTGAGCGCCCCGGTTGGCTGTCCGCGCAGCCGCACACCGAGCGATGACAATGGGTAAGCGGGGCCACCGGCGTAGAGGTCCGCAGAGGGAACCAGCGGCCAGCCCATCACGGCGTTGATGAACAAGCTCGATCCCTGGCTTGTGATGAACTCCTGGTCGAGGCTTTGCTGACCGATCTTGATGTCCATGTGGCCTGCCAGGAAGGCTTGCTGGTACCACAGCTCCCAAAGCCGTGCAGTGGGCGAGGCGATGATGCCGCTGGCGGACTGCAGCGTGCCAAGGTAGCCCTGGCTGAAGTTCGGGCCGTAGATGCCAAGCGTGCTTGCATTGAACGTACCGCCATCCCAACCGAACGCCTTCTGCGCGTCCACGCCCACGCTCAGCATCGCAAGCCCGTCACCGGAGGCGCCGCGCTTGACCCCGCCTGTCGCATTGGCGAATACCTCGACCGTGTTCTGCAGGCCGACGCTGATGCCGTACTGCCCCACGACGGTCCGCAGGCCGCCCATATCGTTCAGCAGATTGCTGCGATCCCAAAAGCCTGCTGGTGCGGCTGGCGCTGTCGGCGGCGATTGCGCAAACGCGGGACCGCTCGCCAGCACACAGGCAGCCAACAGGCTGCCACGCGCGCGCAGCCACAGCGCTGGTCGGACGTGTTCCAACACCGGTCTCCCTAAACGAAAGGAACGATGACCTACAAGGAATATGTGAAGCGTCGCCGCCTACCGCCGCGCCCGTAGTTGGCCGCTCCGCCGAAACTGAGATGCGATCATCGTGGCGCCCTCCCGCTAAGAACCGACGGCGATCTGGATCACCTTCACCGCCACCAGCGCAACCGCCGCAACCAGGTAGCAGCGCAGCACGATCATCCAGGCTCCGCTAGCTCGCGCTCAGCGACGCCGGAGCCAGCGTCCTGTTGGGGCAGTGTGAAATGCGAACTGCAATGCGGCGGCGGGTCGCAATTTGGCAGGCGGCTCGGGTAATATCAATGCGCGGGGACAGCGGCTCATCGCTCCCTCAAATGTCAGGGCCGGGCTTGTTGTCCGGGCCATCACCACCGGTATTGTGCCGCGACGGATGGCCGGGACAACCCCGCCCATGACGGCGATGCAGCGCATGAGTCATCACCAACAAGGCACGGTATCAGTGTCACTGACTCCTGCTGCACAGTAGATCAAAAATTCACTCGCATCGCGGCAGGTCGGCGTCGAACCAACACGTGCCTCCCGGCGCATACACATCCCTTGAACGCCGGTACTCAACGAATTCCCGGTTGAATGGCCAGGGGTTGTTCGATCGGATCGATTGCACGGGGCTTTGCGTTGAAGCACGGTTCGTCAGGGAATTGCCCGCAACCGCCACAACGGCAGCGGCCGCAATGGCCATAGACGCTTGCATCACCTTTGTGTGCGGCCACATAGCCACCTCCATCTTCTGCTGCACGGCGCGGGGAAGGATGAAGATGCGACAGGCCTAGCGCTATGAAGTGCTTCACAGAGCCGATTGCCTCGGCGCCCAGACCGGCTTTCATCGCCCGAACCGTAGTTCGCCCGGATCCGCCCGCCTCCACGCAACTCTCGAAGCGAGGACAGAACCCGCCATGCCCGTTGGCGAATCCCTGTTATGCGGTGAATAAGATGGGGTAGCGCATCAGTCAGGCTGGCCGAGCACCCGATACATCTCCGCGAGTTGCGGACTCATGGGGACGTTGAGTGTTTCGCCGTTTGGCAGCCGATCGATGAGCCAGCGCGTATACAGCCGGCTCAGCGTTCCCTCGCTCGCCATGCGCTCGAAGCTGGATCGGACCAGATCGGCAAAGGCGGCGTCGTCGCGACGCAGCGTGATCGCGTATGGTTCGTAAGACAGGTAGTCACCTACGACGCGGAACCGCCTTCCGTCTGGACGTGTGGCGATGAAACCGGACAGCAGGATGTCGTCGGAAGCGAATGCGGCCGCTTTGCCCGTGGCAAGCATGGTGTAGGCGGCATCCAGATCGGGCGCCTCGGCCACCTTGATCGGCGGTAATATGCGGTCGGCCAGGTGCTGCATCACTTCCGCATTGGTAGTGCCGGCACCGACCACGACCGTGCGGCCGGCCAGGTCACGATAGGAGGCAATCGTGGCTCGCCCGTCCACCAAGGGAACCATCAGCCTGGTGCCCGCAAGGAAGAAGATCGGCGAGAACGCGACGCTCCTGGCGCGTTCGGCATTGGCCGTTGTCGAGCCACACTCCAGATCGAGCGCGCCGGAAATGATCTTTGGCAGCCGCTCATCCGGGGTGACCGGCACATAGACGATACGAACGCCGGTTTGCCAGGCTGGTGCATCAGGTTCCAACAGGTCGCGACTGAGCTTTCGGGCAACGTCTTCGGCGATGCCGTGGCACAGGTCCAGCGAGAACCCCACGGGCTGCCCCGCCCTGTTGAGGAAGGAAAATGGCAGCGCGTTGTCCCGGTACCCGATCAGGATCGTACCACGATCGTTGATCGTCTTCAGCGTGCCGGTAAGCAGTTCGCCCTCCTCCGCCCGGGTGCTGCCGCAAGTCCAAGCCACGGCAAGTGCCAGGAGAGAAATGACTGCAACACGCGTCATGTCGGAATGGGCTCCACTTCCATCTCCTCGATCATCTCCTGCGTGTCGAGGTCGCTGATCAGTTGCCCCTCCCACTTGGCAACCACGGCCGTCGCCAGTGAATTGCCAATGACGTTGGTGGCCGACCGACCCATGTCGAGGAAGGTGTCGATGCCGAGGATCAGCAATAGTCCTTCCTCAGGGAGGTTGAACTGGCTGAGCGTCGCCGCAATTACCACGAGCGAGGCGCGCGGCACTCCGGCAACGCCCTTGCTGGTCAGCATCAGTGTCAGCAACATGGCGATCTGCGTGCCGAGGTTCAGCGGAATGTCGTAGGCCTGCGCAATGAATACACTGGCGAACGTGCAGTACATCATCGTGCCGTCGAGATTGAACGAATAGCCGAGTGGCAGGACGAAACTCGAGATGTTTCGTGATATCGGGAATTTCGCCAATTGCTCCAGCATCTTCGGATAGGCTGCTTCTGAGCTGGCGGTGGAAAAGGCGAGCAGGAATGGTTCCTGCACAAGTAGAATAAGTCGTTTCACGCTGGGACCGAGGAAGATGAATCCCACGACGATCAAAATGGCCCAAAGGCACACGAGGCCGAAGTAGAACTGGCCCATGAACTTGGCGTAGTTGACGAGGATCCCCAGGCCGTTGGTCGAGATGGTCGCCGCCATGGCGCAGAACACGGCGAGCGGTGCCAGTTTCATGACGTAGCCGGTGACACGCAGGATGATGTGCGACAGGCCCTCGATGCCTTCGAGCACCAATTTGGCACGTTCACCCATGGCAGCGCATGCGACGCCGAAGAAGATCGAGAACACGACGATCTGCAGTATTTCATTGTCCACCATCGGGCGCATCGCCGAATCCGGGAAGACGTGCTTGACGAAACCGTCCAACGTCATGGCGTGCGCGTCGATCCCTGAACTCACGCCGCTGGCTACCTTGTGGACGCCGATGCCAGGTTCGAACAGGTTCACCAGGACGAGACCCAGTGTCAGCGACACCAGGGAAGCGCTGACGAACCACAGCATCGCCTTGCCGCCAACGCGGCCAACCGCCCCTGCATCGGACATGTGGCCGATTCCCACGACGAGGGTCGAGAACACCAGCGGTGCAATGATCATTTTGATCAGGCGCAGGAAGATCGTGCTGCCGAACGAGATATAGCCGGCAAACAGCTTCTGCGTCGCCGGGCTGGGGAACTGGTCGTGGATCAGGCCGCCAACGGCGATCCCCAGCACCATCGCGACGAGGATGTAAGTTGTCATGCGGCTCGACTTCATTGGTCCTGCCTCTCACGCTTCTCCGGTGTTAGCGTCATGCTGCAACCATTGCGTGGGGTATTGCAATGGTATCCCGTCCGGTACGGACGGGCTGGCTGAGATGCTTTCGAGGGAAATCGGGTGCAGGATCGTGCCCGCTGCCTTGTATGGGCGCTTCATCGATGCGCGGCCCCGCTCGTCACGATTCCCAAGAACGGAGTGACCTGCGTTGCAGAGTACTTCCGGACAAGTCAAATTGCCGCAGAACGGATTGTCATGCCAAGCTCGGTGCGCTGCCTGATAACGCGGAGCCGAGGCTCGGGCAGTCGATCCGTCCCAGCTTTATTGAGTTTGTTCAGGGCTCTTCACGCTCAACCGGCAGCAATGTGTACCCCGGAATTGCTCTTCGCCTGTCCTGCCACTTATCGTAGGGTGAGCCGCAAGTCCGCATCGTTGACAGTCAGGGCCTTGACTGCGGCCCGGCATCTGCACCGGGAGGTTTGGCATGGAGAACCGCAAGACAAAGTTGCTGGAAAGGATCGAAAGCGACCGCGATATATTGCTCCAGTTCCTACGGGAGTTCATTCGTTGCCAAAGTCCCAACCCGCCGGGTGACACGCGCGAGGCGGCGGCACACGTCCGCAAGTTGCTGGACCAGCGCAATGTGCCGTACCGTATCATCGCGCCACAGCAGACGATGCCGAATATCGTCGCCACGTTCGCCGGTGGCAAACCAGGCCGGCATCTGGCCCTGAACGGCCACATGGACGTCTTTCCAGTCGGCGACGGCGCTGGGTGGTCGCAGGATCCGTGGGGTGGCGCGTTTGTTGACGATTGTATCTACGGGCGTGGCGCGTGCGATATGAAATGCGGCACCACGGCCTCGATTTTCACGTTCCTCTACCTGCACGAACTGCGCGACGAACTGCACGGCCGGCTGACGCTGTCAGCAGTGTCGGACGAGGAAACATTCGGGCCGTGGGGCGCGCGCTATCTGTTCGAGAACCATCCCGAGGTGATCGGCGACTGTTGCCTGAACGGTGAGCCAAGCAGCCCATGGACGGTGCGGTTCGGCGAAAAAGGTCCGCTGTGGCTCGAATTCACGGTCCGCACCAAGGGCGCGCACGGCGCCTACACGCATCTCAGCCAGAGCGCGACCGCGATCGCCGCCAAGGTCATCGGCGAACTGGATCGGCTGCAGGACATCCCGGCGCCAGAGGCCAGCAACCTCGCAGCAGCGCTCGATCAGGCGGCGGACGCCATCGACAAAGCATACGGCGCGGGAGCGTCGAAGATCCTGCGTCGCGTCACCGTCAATCCAGGTGTCGTTCAGGGCGGACTGAAGGTCAACATGGTCGCCTCGCAATGCACGCTCGAGGTGGATATCCGGTTGCCGAACGGACTTGACGCGCCGCAGATCCTTGCAGAGATCGACAAGATCGTGGGGCGCTACCCAGGGGTGTCCTACCGTCAAACCAATTACAACCCGCCGAGTTGGTGCCCGCCCGATGCCGAAATGGCGCAGCTTGTGCGCGCGAATGCCCAGGCGGTGTCCGGCATCGATCCCACTCCGGTCATCAGTCTCGGCGGCACCGACGCCCGGCTGTGGCGTTACAAAGACCTGCCGGCCATCGTTTACGGCCCATCACCGACCGGCATGGGCAGCGTAGACGAGCACGTGACAGTGGAGGAGTTCTTCCACGTCGTGAAATGCCATGTCCTGTCGGCGTACGATTACATGGCGCGACAAGGTTGAAGCGCGGCTCGCGTGTTTGGGGCCATTGCGGCGAGCCTTATCGTTCCTCTCGAGCTAATGCAGCCAGTCGAAGCCCTCCGTGCCAATGAAGATGAGACATCGCCTCGCCGGGAAATTAGACTTGAGGGCGCGGAAGGATCATCTCGCACATGCCCATGCAGCAGACACTGATCGATGCCGAGGCCGGCGCTGCCACGAGCGGAGGCCGTAGGCCGAGGATCGTGGCAGCGCCGGCCTCGGCATCGCCCGAATTATCGGACCGCCCGCGCCGCCGGACATTCACTGCGCAGGATAAGCTACGCATCCTGGCCGAGACCGATCGCGCCGAGACCGGTGGCATCGGCGCGATCCTGCGTCGCGAGGGGCTTTACTCATCGGCCCTCACGGACTGGCGAAGGCAGCGCGACGCCGGGGCCTTCAACGCACTGGTTCCCGGCAAACGTGGTCGAAAGACCGCCGAAGCCAACCCGCTGTCAGCCGAAGTGGCGCGCCTGCAACGGGACAATGCGCGTCTTGCGCTGCGCCTGACGCGCGCCGAAGCCATTATCGACATCCAAAAAAAAGTTGCGGCGTTGCTGGGCATCCCGTTGGCGTCCAGCGACGACGAGCCTTGACGGATGCCGTGATCGCATTCGCGCCGGACAGCGGCATGACCGCCGCGGCCTGTGCCGCGCTCGGGGTCTCACGCGCCAGCGTACAGCGCAGGCGCGCCCGCCTGGCCGCGCCGCCGGCGATCGTCCGTCCGCGACCGAGGCCGCCCCGAGCGCTGAGCATCCCGCAACAACAGCTGGTGCTGGATCTGCTGCACGCGCCGCGCTTTGCCGACCAGGCGCCCGCCGAGATCTACGCCAGTCTGCTCGATGAAGGCGTCTATCATTGCTCGATCCGCACCATGTACCGCATCCTCGGCCAGCACGGCGAAGTCCGCGAACGCCGCGAGCAGTTGCGGCATCCAGCCTATCAAAAACCCGAACTGCTGGCGGAACGTCCGAATGAGGTGTGGTCCTGGGACATCACCAAGCTGATGGGACCCGCCAAGTGGACCTACTTCTATCTCTACGTCATCCTCGACATCTTCAGCCGCCGGGTGGTTGGTTGGTGTGTCGCCGATGCGGAAAGTGCCGCGCAATTCAAGCCACTGTTCGATGACGCGATCACGAAACATGATGTGCCGCCCGGCCAGCTCGCCCTGCATGCCGACCGTGGCGGACCGATGAAGGCCAAGGCCACCGCGCTGCTGCTCGCTGATCTCGGCGTGACCCGCTCGCACAATCGGCCACACACATCGAACGACAACCCATTCTCCGAAAGCCACTTCAAGACCTTGAAGTATCAGCCACGGTTCCCCCAACGCTTCGGCTGCATCGAGGACGCCAGAAGCTTCTGCCGACGCTTCTTCGACTGGTACAACCAGGATCATCATCACGTCGGGATCGGCCTGATGACCCCAGATCAGGTGCATTATGGCCAGACCGACGCCGTCTATACCGCCCGTCAGCTCACACTCGATCGTGCGTTCCACGAAAACCCCGCGCGCTTCGTCAACAGGCCACCAACACCACCTGCCAAACCAACCGCAGCTTGGATCAATCAACCACAGGCAACGTCAATCATCCGAGCCTAAATGCCGATCCCGGCTGTATCAAAGTCGTTGACACGTTCCGAAGGCTACAGCGCACGCAGCATGTGCTGCGCCGTCGTCGTCGGTGCAAGCGCCGAGCGCCATGCCACAGCCGATCGGATCCGTACGTTGCCGGATGCGCAGATCGCCGCGATGCATCTCGCGAACAAACTCGGTCGTTATCGCTGTAGCCTGCACTGCCGCCACGTTGCTCGCCTCCTCGCCAGTCAGCGCGGCCGAAATCGACAGGCGCGACCTGCCAATGAACACGGAGCGGGCAAACATGCTGTTCTGGCGGGCAACGGTCGTACTGTGCGGGTTTGGGGCGGGAGGCTATTCGATCCGGATGGACAATCGCCCGTCGTTTGGCGACAGTGCGCCGGTGATCGACGCGAGATCGGCAATCATGGCTTGTTTCTTGCACGGTGTCATGCCGGAATGACCGGCGGCGAGCCGACCGGTGGGCGCGTTCGCTGACGGCGGGAGAACTGCGGGACACACCGCTGCCCGCTTTTCAGCGCTGGCCGAATTACCAGAGACGAAAGGGAGACTTGGGATGACGACACGGTCTGTATTGACGAGACGCAATATCCTGGTCACCGGCGCAACAGGGCTCACCATGCCCTACGTGTGGTCACGGCCGGCGCGCGCCGCTGGACAGGTCGTCGTACGCAACCCGGGCGGCGCGTACGGCGACACGCAGAAGAAGTACGTCTACGATCCGTTCACCAAGGAGACCGGGATCGAGGTCGTGGTCGTTGCCAGTACCGATGGCCAAGATGCTGGCGATGGTGAAGTCAGGCAATACCGAGCTCGATGTTGCTGACGCCGGACTGGACGGTCTTGTCACCCTCACCAAGGCTGGAGCGCTGGCGCCGATCGACTACGCCAGTTGGAAATACACAAACCCCGACGACATATCGAAGGACTACAAGACCGCGACCACACTCGGGATTTACCTCTATGCGTCCGTGCTGGGTTACAACAAGGAGACCTTTCCGACCGGCAAGCAGCCGAAGAACTGGGTCGAGTTCTGGGATGCAAAGGCATTTCCCGGGCCGCGCATGCTGGCGGACATGGCCTCCGGTACGCCGAACCTGGAGTTCGCGCTGATCGCCGACGGCGTGCCGATGGACAAGATCTTCCCGATCGATATCGACCGGGCGTTCAAGTCGATGTCGAGGGTGAAGCCATACATCAAGAAATTCTGGGATACCGGCGCACTGTCGGCGCAAATGCTGGCCGACAAGGACGTCGTACTCGGCTCGATCTGGAACGGCCGCCTGCAGGCGATCGCCGACAAGGGCGCACCGCTGGCGATCGAATGGAACCAGCACATGTTGCAGATCCAGGCCTACGGTATCTTCAAGGGTGCCGCCAACAGCAAGGAAGCGCAGCTTTTCGTTGACTACGCCATGAGCCCAAAGGCCATTGTCGGCGTCGGGTTGGAGTTGAACTACGGCCCGACCAACCGCAAAGCGTTCGACCTTATTCCGGCCGGCGTCGTCGCCAAGCTGCCCGGCAGTCCGGAGAACCTGAAGCGCAGCTTCGTGCAGGATGTGAACTGGTGGGACGCGAACCGTGCCAAGGTCAATACGATATGGTCGAATTGGGTGTTGTCGTAGCGACATGATGCCGGGTAGCGTCAATGGTGGCTGACTTCGCGCCGCCCGCGTCGATCGCGACGGCAGGGCGCGGTGCGATCGAACTGCGCGGACTGACCAAGCGTTACGGCGAAGAGACCGTCGTCAACGCCATCGCCACCACGATCGCCCCCGGCGAGTTCTTCTCGCTGCTCGGGCCGTCGGGATCGGGCAAGACGACCACCCTGATGATGGTCGCCGGGTTTGTCCATCCCGACGACGGCGCCATCCTGCTCGATGGCGAGGACATCGCGTCGGTGCCGCCGCAGAAGCGTGGCTTCGGCATGGTGTTTCAGAACTATGCGATCTTTCCCCACCTCAACGTGTTCGAGAACATTGCCTTTCCTCTGCGCGCGCGGCGCTGGCCGAAAGCCGCGGTTGCCGAGCGAGTGGTCTGGGCGCTTGACCTGGTGCGGCTCGGCCGTTTCGCCGATCGCTACGCGCGCCAGTTATCCGGCGGACAGCAGCAGCGCGTTGCGCTGGCGCGTGCGATCGTTTTTCACCCGTCGGTCGTGCTCATGGACGAGCCGCTCGGCGCGCTCGACAAGAACCTGCGCTTCGAAATGCAGGTCGAGATCAAGGAAATCCAGCAACGCCTCGGCATGACCGTGCTGTATGTCACACACGATCAGGAGGAAGCGATGAGCATGTCCGATCGCATCGCCATCCTGAATCGGGGCCGAATTGACCAGGTCGGCCCACCCGGCGAGGTGTACGAGCGTCCGGCCAATCCCTTTGTCGGTCGCTTTCTCGGTGAAGCAAATCTGATCGAAGGCACAGTGGGAGCGCAGACCGGCGATGTCCTGCGGCTCGCGTTGCCTTCCGGCCAGGAGTTGCGCGCCCCGCCCAGCAACAGTTGCCGCAACGGCCGGGGAATGATGTTCATTCGCCCTGAGCGGGTCGAGATCGCGCCGGGGACGAACGTTGCCGCCAATCCGTGCGGCAACGTGCTTGCAGGCAGGGTTCGCCGCTGCTCCTTCCTCGGCAATATTCTGCGCTACGCCGTTGATGTGGACGGCGCCGCGCCAATCACGGTCGATCTGCAAAACGCCGTCGGGGTCATGCCGCTGGCCGCAGGCACGCCGGTGACACTGCACTGGCCGATCGCCGACAGTCTGATCCTATCACCTGAAACCTGATACGCGGATGAACCCCACAATCGCAATGCCGAGATCTGCCGCGGCGCCCACGCGTGCGACGCCACGCGACCTCACGCTGCTGCTGATGCTGCCAGCACTGGTGATGCTGATCTTCATGTTCCTGGTGCCACTGGTCTTGTTCTTCGTTCGCACGTTCACGGATTTCGACGGGACGACCACTGAGTTCGTCGGTCAGGCGAGGGGCGTACTGCTGTCGCAAGCGTATCTGACCGCGCTAGGCACGACCAACTGGATCGCACTGATCGTAACCGTGACGGTACTTTTGATCGGCTACCCCATCGCGTACTACCTGACGACGGCGAACGGTATTGGTGTCCGCCTTGTCATATTGTCGATTGTGCTGCCGTATTTCACCAGCATCATCGTGCGCACCTTCTCCTGGATGGTCCTGCTCGGAGAGCACGGGCTCGTCAACAATGTGCTGCTGTCAGCAGGCTTAATCGCCGAACCCCTACCCCTCTTGTACAATCGGCTCGGCGTCCTCATTGGCATGAGCTATGTACTCTTGCCCTACATGGTGCTGACGCTCTACGCGGCGATGCGAGGGATCGACGTGTCACTGCTGCGCGCCGCTGAAGGTCTCGGCGCAAGTGGCTTTTATACTTTCCGGAGGGTGTATTTCCCGCTGAGCCTGCACGGCGTCCTGTCCGGCGCGTTGATTGTGTATATTCTGTCGATCGGCTTTTTCATCACACCGGCATTGATGGGGGGACAGCACGACGTCATGATAGCGATGCTCATCGATCGCGCGCTTGAAGTTGCGGTTGACTGGCCCTCGGCAGCATTGATGTCTCTGACTTTGCTGGCGGTAACGTTGGTGCTCTACACCATCTATTACCGCGTTACCGACATCCGGCGCCTGATCGGCGCACGCTGAGCCATGCGGAGCTGGACTGCCGGTTTGCTGCGTATCTACGTCGCGGTGATGTGCGTGTGGCTGTTGGCGCCCATCGTCATCGTTCTCATTCTCGCCTTCAGTGGCGACGGCTATCTACGATTTCCGCCGAGCTCGCTGTCATTGCAATGGTTCGGCAGATTTTTCGGTAACCTGCAATGGCAGCGCGCGCTGCTGTCGAGCCTCATCATTGGCTCGATTGCCTGCATCGTTTCGACGACCGCCGGATTCTTTGCCGCCTATGCGTTTCTGCGCGTCGAGTTTCGCGGCAAGAAGCTGCTGTTGTCGCTGATGCTGACGCCGGTCATCGTGCCGAGCATCATTACGGCGATCGCGATGTACTATCTTGCCGGCAAGCTGGGGCTGATCGGCAATTTTCTGTGGCTGGGCCTTTGCCACGCCGTGATCGCAATGCCGATCGTGCTGCTGATACTGTTGTCGGCACTGCACGCCGTCGATCCGAATCTGGAACGGGCGGCGCTCGGCCTTGGCAGCAGCCGTGTCCGCGTGTTCCTTCGCGTCGTGCTGCCGATTGCGCTGCCGGGCGTGCTCTCCGCCGCCCTCTTCGCGTTCCTTGCGTCATTCGATGAATTGCTGATTGCGCTGTTTCTTGCTGGCGTGCATGCCCAGACCTTGCCGGTGCGGATCTGGAACAGCCTCAATCTGCAGATCGAACCGACGATCGCCGCGGTCAGCGCATTCCTGATTGCGGTGACATCCCTGATCCTTGTCATGGATGGCATCCTGCGCCACCGGCGCGGACAGCGACGTTTGCGCCTGACAACGCGTGGGTGACCAGGAGTTCCCGATCCGCCTCCACACGTCGTGTCCTCAGTTCCCCGCGACTAGCAGATGGCGTGGCGCGCGGCTGATCGGCTCGCAGCCGGTTTCAGTGATGATAGCTGTTTCGCCGAGCGACATGCTCAAGCCGGTATCGCTGTCGAGCAGGATCATGTGCAGAAAGAATACCATGTTCGGGGCCAGCACTTGCGGCTCCCCCGCATAGATCATTGGCCAGTCCATCCAGGTCGGCGGATAGGTTGCCCCCATCGTATAGCCGCAGGCATTGAGGAAATGCCCGGCATACCCCGCCGTCGCCAGCACCCTTGCGTGGGTCGCGAATACCTCGCCGACCGTGTTGCCTGGCCGCAATGTCGCCTCACACGCATCGAGGGCCTTGGCGCACGCTTCGAACATACGGCGGTGGCGGTCGTCGGGCTGGCCAGTCAGAATCACGTACATCAACGCCGCATGATAGTGTCGGTACGCGGCGGCGATTTCGAACTGCACCTGGTCGCGCGGGGCAACCGTGCCGTGACCGGTGTGATAACGGACGAGAAGGGCTTCCTCGCCGGCGCCCATCGGCCACCTGCTGGCAGTCGGGTCGCCGTCGCCGCGCATGACCGTGTTGATCATTTCGCCATAGACAGCGCCGATCGACACTCCCGGGACGGTCATGCGCTGCGACACCTCGCACGCCTCGTCGACCAGCCGGCCGGCCTGGCGCAAATACGCCAATTCCGCGGGACTTTTGACGAGGCGCAGCAGCCGGACAAGATCGGATGCGTCGATCAACTCGCAAAAGCCGGCGAACGCGGCATCGACCATTTTGCCGCGCTGCGCGGTGAGGCCATATGCGTGATATTCGGCCCCGATCCGTTTTCCGCGGCCACCATGATCTGCCACCATGTCGCGCAGTTCGACCGCCGGATTCGCCCCCTCGCGATCGGTCCATATGCGGATGTCTTCGATGACCGACGTGATGCGGGCTTGCCGTTGGTCGGCCGAGCGCGTCAACAGCGCCAGGGCGCCGTCGGCTCCCAGATACATGCCCTGGAACATGCTGTACCCGCTGGTGTCATAGCCGGTCAGGTAATACATGCTCTCTTGGCGAAAGATCAGCAGCCCGTAGAGACCGATCTTGGCCATCTGCTCACAGGCGCACCTCTGACGAGCGGCAAATTCATCGCGCGTGAAGTGGAGAGCCAACTGCCGTCTCCTTCGATCTGACCGATGACGGGGCCTTGGATTCGCGGCGCGCTAATCGGTGCAGCTCGGTTACCAGATCCTGCACATGACTGCACATCATAACGAGCAACGTGCGTCCACACGGGCCTTGGGGGCGGTTATGTTCTACCGGTATTCAGCCCGCACGCGGTCTATCGTGTTTTGCCATCCGGTGCATTGGCCGCCGCAGATATTCGGAAATTGTGTGCGGCATTTTCAGGATGTAGCTGGTCCAGAGCTGCCATCGAAACGGCCTCCGGGGAGTTTGCCGGCAGACCGACATCGTCATCCCGGTCGCGAAGATGGTGTAGGTCGTCGACGAGATTCAGATCAGCGGCCCCGCAGGGTCAGGCCGATCGCGGTGGGAAGGCTGCGATCGCGCAGGATTTCACGCGCGGCATTGCGCCCAGGATTACCGGAGACGCCGCCGCCCGGATGGGTTCCGGCGCCGCACATATAGAGACCCTTGACCGGCGCTCGGTAGCTGGCGTGGCCAAGAACCGGGCGTGCAGCCCATAGTTGGTCCAGCGACAAGTGGCCGTGCATGATGTCCCCGCCGGTCAGGCCGAATTTGCGCTCCAGGTCCAAGGGCGAGAGGACCGTCCGGCTCAGCACCGAGGCCTTGAAGTTGGGCGCCCGGTCATTGACCGTGTCGATGATCAGGTCGGCGGCCTCATCGCGCGCGTCATCCCAAGAACGCCGGCCCGGAAGGTGTGGCGCGAACTGCTGACAGAACAGACTGGCGACGTGCTGGCCGGGCGGGGACAGGCTGTCGTCGAGGGTCGAGGGGATCAGCATCTCCACGATTGGCTTTTTCGACCAGCCAAACGTCTTGGCGTCACGATAGGCCTCGTCCATGTAGCCGAGCGATGGAGCGATTACGATGCCGCACTGGTGATGCTCAGCCATCGTCCTGCCCGGCAGGCAGGTGAAGTCCGGCAGCTCCGACAGGGCAACGTTCATGCGGAAGGTGCCCGATCCATTGCGATAGCGCGCAATGCGGCTGCGAAACTCGGCCGACAGGTCGGTGGGCGCGACCAGGTGCTGGAACAGCAGCGAAGGGTTGAGGTTGGAGGCCACGATCCCAGCGGCCATGCGCCGACCATCGGCCAGCTCCACACCCGCTGCCCTGCCCCCGTCAACCAGCACTTGCCGGACAGGCGCGTCAGTCAGGATCTCCACGCCTTGGGTGGCGCAGGCCTTGGCCATGGCTTGGGTGATGGCGCCCATGCCGCCGATCGCGTGGCCCCAGGCGCCCTTCTTGCCGTTCACCTCGCCGAAGGTGTGGTGCAGCAATACATAGGCCGAGCCCGGACTCTCGGGGCTGGCGTAGTTGCCTACCACCGCATCGAAACCGAAGGCAGCCTTGACCGCCTCGCTCTCGAACCAACCATCCAGGAAACTGCGAGCGCTTTCAGTGAACAGATCCAGAAGGTCACCCTTGCGGCCTAGTGACAGCGACGCCAGCAGTCTGCCTTGGCGCAGGGCCCGCATCACGCCGGGCAGGCCATCGCCCAGATTGGGCGGGGTTTGTTGCGCCAGGCTGCGCAGAACTTCACCGATCTCCTCGAGCATGGCGTAATAGGCCGGCAGAGCCCCGGCGTCGCAATTGGAGAACTTCGCGAACTCGGCCTGGGTGCGCTCCAGCCCGCCGCCCAGTTTCAGATAGCGGGTCTCATCGAGCGGCAGGAAGTTCGCAATCGGCCGCTCGACAATGCGCAGGCCGTGGCCGTGCAGGCCCATGTCGGCGATCACTTGCGGATTGAGCAGGCTGACTGTGTAGCTGGCCACCGAGTTTCGGAAGCCGGGATGGAATTCCTCGGTCACCGCCGCGCCGCCGACGACTGGCCGAGCTTCGCAGATCGTCACCTTCAGTCCCGCCCTGGCCAGATACCAGGCGCAGACCAGGCCGTTGTGGCCGCCGCCGACGATGACCGCGTCCCGTCGTGCCGTTTCCGTCGCCATACGGCATCCCCCTTTGCCCATCCCAAGCCTGCGTCGGCCGGAAGGCAAGCGCGATATCGTTCTCCCGCCGCGTGCGATACGCCTGCCTGGTTGGATAGGCCCACCTGTCCCTCATCCGCCTCGCTCGGCTTCGGCAAATCGGGACGTCGTTTCGCGGCTCGACCTTGGCGCCGATATATCATTGCGAGGCGCTTGGATCGGGGGCTATTGTACGGTGCGCGGCCGTTCCCGTACCGGATATATGCACCGGGAGTGATGGATGTCTGAACCGGATCGATACAAGGAACAAGCCATTCGCGAGATGGCTTACTTCATTTGGGAGCGCGAGGGACGCCCCGACGGTCGGGCGCAGGATCATTGGGTGCGAGCGATCAACGGGAATTTCATTGCGGAGCATGGCCGAAACGATGAACCGATGGAGGATGAAGAGAAGGTTCTCGCAGGCCGCCCCGATGCGAATATCCCCGCATTGCTCACGAAAGACGTACTAGGCGGGTGAACGACGGGCGCCGAGTAAGCCACAGCGCGCTACCGCAGCGATCTGCGCAGTACCGTCCAACTGCGGAACAGCAGCACGGCGGACGCCGCCGACGCCTTCCTCGACCATTCAATTCAGTCGAGGGTTTTCGAAAGCGGCGCGGTTCGGTTGCGCCGACGGAACCAGCTCCAAAGCCATCGTCCTCCTGATTGAGCTGGGTCTGAATGCCGAAAAGGCGGAGAAGCCCAGGCGGGCGAAGTAGCCGAAGCCGTTGAAAGGGCCGATCGATGCGTGTTGCAAGTCTTGGTGCGATGGACCTCAAAACGGCGCTTTTGCTGCTCTTGGGATCAGCGTTCTGCTACTCGGCGTGGCTCACCTCTATCGTGTTCTGTGCTGCCGGTGGCCATAAGCCGCTGCTGATTGCCTCAGCGATGTTCTTCCCGGTGGGTATTGTTCATGGCGTGGGGGTGTGGTTCGGCGGCTGGTAACCTGCGCCGACCCTGCCCATGCCGGGCTGAACATGACACCGGTAATTGCCTCGCGAGCCGTGGATGCTGATGATTACTCGCTTCTCGGACCGGCATACACTATTGTCAGGGCATGGTGGGGCTGTCTGACGGCCTCGCGCTTTATGAGGGGGCCGAGAGGATTGACGAGCTGTCGCGCTCGCACTGACCGGGGGCAGGATCATGTTCACAATCGTCAGAAAGTTCACGCTGACACGCGGCTCGGCGTCTGAAGTTGTGCGACGGGTTCGGGACAGCTTTGTCCCACTGTTGCGAGAGCAGCCAGGGTTCAGGGCCTACTATTTGCTTGATGGCGCCCCGGATGTGCTCGTCAGCATCAGAGTGTTTGACAGCGCCGATGAAGCGCTCGCCTCCAACGAGATCGCAGCGAACTGGATCCGGAACAACGTCCTGGAGTTCACGAAAGGGATGCCAGAAGTCATGGCAGGCAATGTATTGGTCGCCGAGGCCAAGTAGACAGCGCGTGCTGCCAGCCGAAAATGGAACAATCCGCACCGAGGATGACGGCAAGCCGGCAGCGGTCAAGAGTGTGCGGTCCTACGTCGGCACGCGTTTGGCGCAATTACCTGGCTGATGCGCGTACGGCGATGGGAGATGGACGGCGCGTCACTGCCCTTACAACTCCCCTCATTTTCACACCACCCCGAAGCATCGGCAAACACGGGTAGTTCCGCGAGCATGACGGAGAACCGCTTGATCAGCGGCAACAGCCGTGTGTAGCGCGCATTTGAGGCTCATATTTGGATTCGTAAAGTAGTCGATGCACGCCTGCCGCAACACCGCATGAATTCGGATTTGGTTCAGTCCATATTGAGATGATGCTGTTCGCAGTAGTGCAGCAGATCGGCAGGAGTTCGCGTCGGTCCACCCGGGACCGACCCGATGCAGCAAGCGTGGACACCGACCGTTCTCCAAACCAGTGGCGTCGAGAACTAACCCATGCTCATGGTCCCGGTCCAAGGTCCGTGTCGGAACGGAACTGCCCACCGGCCGCTGCAGGTCGTAGTCGATTTCCACGGCGATTCCCTCTGCTTCGATCGGATGAACCACCGTGAGGACCCCAGTCCCGATCAACGGAGCAATGGTGGGCGCGACCGCATGGATTGTCCGCTTCATGGGATATTGTAAGTCGATTTGCCAATGCGCGCGGGTAGCCACGACGAGAAGACCGGGGAGAATGCAGGTGACAATGGCTAGTTTTCCTGTCGAGGGGACCGTGGAACCCATAGCAGCAACGCCCTCGGCGCCGGCCGGAAACGCTGCGGCCAACATTGCGAAGCAAACCAGTATGAGCATTGGGCCCAACTGTGACAGATACCGCCATGTAGATGCAGCCCTCGCTATCTCCTGGGGGCTGAAGACGGCGACGTAGGACCAGAGTAAGAACGCTAACCACAGGCATGCGACGGTGCAGCAAATCTGCAGAAGATGTCGCAATGGAGAGAAGGTTCGCCAACGCGACGCGAGTGCGGCGATCGCCAACGCCACCAGCAGGACCACACCGCCGCCAAGCGCTATATTGTTGGCGAACCGGTCGGTGATGAGCGATCTGACAACGAGCCATGGCGCGTCCCATTGCCAATCTGCCAATGCTCGCGGCCGGTCAGTCGGCGGCATTGCCGCAGCCAAAACGTAACCTCGCCAAACAAGGAATACCGCGATTGACGCAATCGTTATGGCAATGCACAGCGTTCGACCTCGCCGGCCAGCCAGCCCAAAGCCGATTGCAACCCCCGCTACCAGCACTACGTTGCTCTCGCGTAGCAGGATCATGAGCACGCTGGCAGCGATAGGTCGCCCCAGGCTGCGGACTGCATTCTCGTCCAATGCGCGCCAGCCTGCATACACCAGGAACGCAAGAACGAAGCCCGTGGGTGCATCGGCATAGGCTGTCAATGATATGCGCGGATCGAAAAAAGGATTCAACACGGTCGCGAATGAAACGCCCGTCACGACAGCGAGTATGATGCCGAAGCGGCGCCGGATCAGTTCGGCCAACGTCAGGCCGAAGCTCGCCGCCAGAAGGACAGAAAAGGTCTTCCCGGCCATCTCCCATCCGCGGCCAATCAAAGCGTCCACGCCGTAGCCGATGATCGGAATAGCTGGTGGATAGGCGGCCTTCGCGCTCCAGATATTGCGAATGGCAACATCGGGAAACCTTCCATGATCAACGAGAAAACGGGTGTTAGGCAGCCATTGCGCGAACTCGTCGTACATTGTTGGTGGGATCGTACTGGCAATCAGCAGGAGCGGTGCAACAATCAGCCAGCTGAATATCAGTAGGGCCAGCGGCAGGCGCGGCATGCCGATGAGATACCCAACGATGCCAGCCACACCCAGGCAAACCGCCGGCCAGAACAGGGCAACGCCGCACACCGCCGCGAAAACACTAACCAGCGACGCCGTGGCCCAGCCAGTGATCAACCAGGCCATCGGCGCGGAAAGGTTCGCTCCATCCGATGAATTCCAGCGATCGACGGTGCGGCCGATGCCTAGCAGCAACAATGCCACGATCACCGTGGCGAGCAGTGTGACGGGCCGTCCAGCCAGGCTGATCCAATTTGCCATCAGTTCTTAAACCGCATCGTACCTGTAAAAGATATCGCGGTCGATCGCGTCGAGAATTGGCCGTCTGCCAGCCCATCCCGCGTGACCTTCGACGTTCGCCGCTCTGAGCGGCATGCGCTGAGGAGTCGTCAAATCGGCTGTCCACAAGAGCTGGGTGGTGACCGATGCAAGCGGCCAGGTAATGGCCTATTGCTGCGGGAACATAATCGCGGTCGCCCGAACACCGGGTGAACGACCGCCAGAGCGAGTATGGAGCTACCTGGGCAACTGATTCGGAAAACCATGAACAGAACGCGAAAGCAGCTTTTACTGCGGCAAAAGGCGAGGAAAATCAATGCTCGCGCACAGGCGCAGTGTATTGGTAAAGGAGAGGTCGAGAGTTCGATCCCCTCCGGCAGCACCAGCCCGCACCAGCGATGAACGAGCAGCGGCATGAGCGACATCGGTGACCTTGTGCTGCTGTCCGCGGTCGTGTGGGCCGCGGCGGCTTACCTGATCGTGCCGAAGCTATCGAAGCTTTACTTCCGGCATCACTCGTCCGGCGCGGACACCGATCGTGTCACGCTGACATCGGACAGCCACCCGGGTGATCCGATCAATATCGCACTGGTGGGCAGCGATGCCGAAGTGGTGCGGGGGATGACCGCGGCCGGATGGTTTCCCGCCGACCCGATCACCTTCATGAGCAGCGTGCGAATCGTGACCGCCTCCGTACTGCGCCGGCCCGATGACGAAGCGCCGGTGAGCAACCTGTTCCTGTTCAGCCGCAAGCAGGATTTGGCATTCGAACAGCCGATCGGCGGTGGCCCGCGCCACCGGCACCATGTCCGCTTCTGGCGTTGCGACACGTTGTATGACGGAAGGTGCACCTGGTTCGGTGCGGCGACGTTCGACGAACGGGTGGGGTTCAGCCACGCCACCGGACAGATCACGCATCACATCGGTGCCGATGTCGATGCGGAGCGCGACCACGTCACAAGCGAACTGCAGAATGCTGGCGTGGTGCAGTCGATCGAATGGCAGGACGGCTTCCACTCGCAGTGCGAAGGGCGCAACGGCGGCGGCGATCCCTGGCGCACCGATGGGAGGCTGGCGATCGTCGTGTTGCGGGATCAGGCCGACACGGGTTCGGCGCAGTGATCGACGGCGCCAGCGACGCGTCGCTCCGACGTATGCTTGCGAGGCGCCAGTTCGGTGCCGGCGGTCGATCCGGCTGGGCTGTCCGCTCGTTGCCGCGTCCGCGGCGCCTCCGCACCAACGTATTTGACAGCGGCTGGCGGCGGTGGCATGGGCGCGCCCTTCCGTCACGGGCGGCCCTCGACGGGGCCGGCAACGCATGCGAGGCCACTGAATGGCGAAGCCTGATCTCGGCACCAAGCGCGTCTGCGTCGCCTGCGGTGCCCGCTTCTACGACCTGACCAAAGTGCCCGCCCTTTGCCCCAAGTGCGGCACCGAGCAGCCGATCGAGCAGCCGCGGCCACGCCGCACCGGCGGCAACGTCGCCGAGGAGAAGCGCCCCAAGAAGCCGGTCCCCGCGCCCGGTCTGGAGGAAGCCGACATCGAGGTGGAGGGCGTCGAGGAGGAGGCCGAGGAGGACATCATCGAGGATGCCGCCGACCTCGAGGACGATGCCGACGCGATCGGCCCGGATATCGAGGTGGAACCGGATACCGACGAGGCCGAGCGCTAGCGCCAGCACCGGCTGGCAGTGCCAGCGCGTTTGGACTGATCTGGCAGTTACCGCGCCGCGGTCAGACGAACCGCACCGTCGGCGACCGTTTGGCCACGTCCTGCCGAACCGCACCGGGCTGAGCGAACCACCGGTTTCACGCTGCCGCCATGGCGCTTCACTCCCGGAGGGCGGGACGCCGGCATTCACTCAACCTGGCTCGCCGGCGCAGGAGCAGCGCCAGCGCCACGTCGTACGGTAATGCCGGCACCTCCCGCAGCCACCAGTAGCAGCGCTGCCACCAGTGCGTTGCGGCCGGCACGACCGGCGGGATGGCGGCGTGCGCCCGAACGCCGAACAGCCGCAGCAGCACCAGGCAGCGCGGCAGGTGGTAAAGACTGCTTGCCGCGAACACCGGCGCGGTCACACGCCGATCCCGTAACAAGGCAGCGACCGCGCGCGCGGATGACAACGTATCCGTGCCGGTTTCCTCCAACAGCGTCTGCTGCTCCGCGGCGCCTTGCTCGACCAGCAGCCGTGCCATGACCGACGCCTCGGAAGGGCCGAACCGTCCAACGCCGCCGGTCGGCACGAACAGCGGCGCGACGAAGCGCATGCCGAACGCGGCAGCTGCATCGACGCGACGGCGCAGTGTGTCACTGGGGTGGCCGCCCGGATGCACCGCTGCGCCGAAGATGACAATAACGACGTCCATGCCGCTGCTCAGCAGGCGACCGGCTGGCCCGTGTCCGCCGACCTCACCAGTGCCTCGAACGCGGCAATCGTGTCGAGCATTTCGTCATCGGTGATCGGGTAGGCGGCGCGACCTGCGATCGCATCGGCAAACGCCTCTAGCTCGCAGCGCAGCGAATCGATGCGCCCGAAGCGCAGCTGCTGCACCGGCCTGCCGCTGCGGCGGATCACCAGCTCGGAGTCGCCCAGGGCCTCCGCGGAACCCGCCCGGCCAAACACGTGCACGCGGCGATAGTCGGGCGTCGAGCGCAGGGTGGCGAACAGGCCGGTGGCGCCCGAGGCAAAGCGGAACATGGCCGCCAGCATGTCGGTCGGATCCGGCGGCGGCTTGCGGCTCACGAGCTGCGCATCGACCGACTGCACCCGCCCCATCAGGTGGACGAAGGCGTCGAGCACATGGACGCCAGCGCCGGTCATGCCGCCCGCAGGCAATTCCGCCGGCGAGTGACGCCAGGCACCGAAGTGCTGCCCGGCGTTCTCGTTGCTGGCGTGGCCCTCGATGTGGATCGGCTCACCGAGTTCGCCGGCAGCAACGACGCGATGCAGTTCCTGCATGTTGGGCCAAAACCGATGGTTCTCGCCGAGCGCCAGCACCACGCCGGCGCGCCGGCAGGCCTCGATCGCCCGAGCCGCGTCGACGCGGGTCAGTGCGAGCGGCTTCTCGCACATCACCGGTTTGCCTGCCGCCGCAACCGCGATGATCTGCTCGGTGTGCAGCGAGTGCGGCGTCGCCAGCACCACGGCCTCGACGCTGTCGTCGGCCAGCAGGTCGGCCAGCGACGACGACAGTGGAAGTCCGTGGCGTTCGGCGAAACCGGCCACCGGCGCATGATTGCGGCAGGCGCCGCGCACGAAGCGGAGGCGGTCGCTGCTGTCCTGGACCGCCTCCACCAGTCTCCTGCCCCACCAGCCGAGGCCGACGATGCCGGCGTTGATCATCCGGTGCGCCGCACATTCCAGAAGATGACAAAACCCTCCGGAACGCCCGTGATGTCCTGGCGGAACGCGGTCGGCTGGCGCGCCACGCCGAGCGGATAGAACGGCACGTCCTCGAATGCCTGACGCTGGATCGCCTCGCCGATGCTCTTCTGGGCGGCCGAATCCTCGGCGTTGAACCACGCCTCCCGCAACTCCTCCAGCTTCGGCAGCGTCGGCCAGCCGAACCAGGCATCCTTTCCGTTGCCGCGCAGCGGCAGATGGCTCGCCGGTGTGGACCAGTCGAGCCCCGAGAAGCCGGTGCAGAACAGGTTCCACCCGCCCTCCGCCGGCGGCTTGGTCAGGGCGCGGCGCTGCACCACGGTGCCCCAGTCCATGGCCTGGTAGTCCACGTTCACACCGACCCGCTTGAGCATGTCCGCCGAAACCTCGGCCAAGGGATAATTGGTGGGCTGGTCCGTCGCCCCCATGAGCACCACCTTCTCGCCCTGATAGCCGGCCTTCTCCAACGCGGTCTTCACCGCAGCATCATCGCGCGGGCCGGTCACCGCTGTCAGGCCGGCATCGCTCGCCAGGGACGAGGCCGGCGGGAAGAAGCCCAGCGGCACGGACCAGAGCGAGGTGTCCGTGCCCATGATCGCCTGCATGAATTCCTTCTGGTCGATCGCACCCATCAGCGCCCGGCGCACAGCGGGTTTGTCGAACGGCGGATACAGATGGTTAGGCCGCAGGATGTAGACGCTTCCGGTGTGGTCGGTGATCGGTGTCAGGATACCCGCCTTCCGCAGCACCGGCAGCAGATCGCCGGATGGGTTCTCCCACCAGTCCATTTCGCCCGCTTCCATGGCTGCGGCCTTGGTGGCCTGATCGGGCTGGATATGCCACTCGACCCGGTCGAAATGGACCATTTTGGGACCCGAGGTGAAGCTGACCTCGCCGTCCTCGCGTGGCTTGTATTTGTCGAACTTGTCGTAGACGAACAGCGAACCCTGCACGCGTTCGTTTGCGTTGAAGCGGAACGGGCCGCTGCCGATGACCTCGGTGAACGCCTTGAACGGGTCGGTCTCGGCGATGCGCTGCGGCATCATCGCGCACATGTTCGATGCGCCATGGCAGAGCGCGTCGGGCAGCAGCGGGAATGGCTGCTTCAGGCGGAACATGATTGTCGCGTCATCGGGGGCGGACAGTTCATTGGTGCGCGCCATCAGCGCCTGGCCGAATGCGTCGCGGGCACCCCAGCGCCTGATCGAGGCGACGCAGTCGCGCGCCAGCACCTTTTCGCCGTCGTGGAACACAAGCCCGTCGCGCAGGGTGAGCTTCCAGGTCTTGCCGTCGTCCTCAATGGTATGGCCGGAAACCATCTGCGGTGTTGCCTTGAAGCCGCCGCTCTGCCCGGTCTGGCCATACAGCGTGTCGAACACCATGAAGCCGTGATTGCGTGTCACATAGGCCGTGGTCCAGATCGGATCGACGATCGCCAGGTCGGATTGGGCGATGAATTTGAGGACCCGCTGGTTTGCCGCACGCGTCACGGCGGGCAGCACCAGGGTTGCGGCCGCGGCCGCGAGGAAGGTGCGTCTGCGCATTGCTCAGTCTCCCAGGTTGTTGTTGCTCCCTCCCTGATTTGCCCGCGATGGTGGCGCGGGAGTATCGATCTTGTCCATCAAATCCCGCAGCAGGATGACGATCGATGAAATCACTTTCCGAAGCCGCCGTGCGGCAATATCGCGAGCAGGGCTACTGCGCACCGGTTGCCGCCCTGACCAGGGCAGAGGCGGCCAGGCTGCGCGCGAGGCTGGAGGCGTACGAGGCCGGCGCCGGCGTGCTGGCGGGACCGTTGCGCCACAAGTCGCATCTGCTGTTCACCTGGCTGAACGAGCTGATCCGGCACCCGCGCATCCTCGATGCGGTGGAGGACATCATCGGCCCCGATATCCTGTGCTGGGGCAGCTCGTTCTTCATCAAGGAGCGGCGCAATCCGGGCTATGTGTCGTGGCACCAGGATTTCGACCTATTGGGGGCTGGAGCCGCCGGACATCGTCACCGCCTGGGTCGCGTTCACCGACAGCACCGCGGCGAACGGTGCGATGCGGGTGATCCCCGGCACGCACAGGCTGGATCAGGTGCCGCACCGCGACACGTTCGTCGCCGACAACCTGCTGTCGCGCGGCCAGGAGATCACAGTGGAAGTGGATGAACGTGACGCGGCGATGCTGCAACTCGCGGCGGGCGATATGTCGCTGCATCACGTGCGGCTGATCCACGGCTCCGACCCAAACCCGTCGGATGACCGGCGCATCGGGTTCGCGATCCGGTATATTCCGACGTATGTGCGCCAGGTTGCCGGCAGCCACGACAGCGCGACCTTGGTCCGGGGGGTGGACAGCTTCCACCACTTCGAGGCGGAACACCAACCGGACGCGGACATGTCGGCGGCAGCGGTCGCCCATCATGCCGCGATCACCGGTGCGTACGCGCAGATCCTGATGCGAGGGACGGGGAAGGAGATGCGCGCCTGAGGCGTCGAGACGGACGCGCCCTCACAAAGCTGGTCGGCCGCGACAAATTCACCTGGCCCAGACCATGTCTTCTGTCCAACCCAGCTCGGCGAATTCCGTAGCGCGCAGCGGCGCCTCATCGATCGAGAAGAATTCGTCGAGCTGCGGCGGCGGCACGTCGGTGGCGCTCAGCATGCCGTGCGCCTGTCCCCGATGATGAACCTGATGTTGGAACAGGTGCAGCAGCAGCCGGTCCATCCGCTCGCGCTGAATGCGGTCACCGCGGTGGACGGAGACAATGCGCATGAGGTCGTCGCCATCCAGGCCTTCGACGATGGCGATGAGTCGCCGGTCCACCTCGCATTGGGCCGCTTGCAGCGCCACGACGGTCTCGCAAGGCTCCGGGTCTGCCTATGCGGCCGGCCCGAGTGACCCGCCTGCCATGGCGTCCACATAAAATCGATCGATGATCAGGATATGGTTGAGCGTGGCGCACAGGCTTCGAAAGAAGCCGGTCCGCGGCGCCACGAAATCGGCTTGCGACAGATGTGCGCACGCCGCGAGCAGACGGTGGTTGGCCCAGCCATTATTGTAGGCCATCGCGCGGTACGGCAGGACGGCATCCATCAGCGCCTCCAGAGCTGCCGGGTCAGCGGAAGCCGCTGGCCCCAGCCGACAGCATGGCTCCGCCTGCTACGCAGCGGCAATGGCATGGCGCTTGCCTGATCAGTAACGCTGCGGATCGGCTGACGGCCGCAGGACAGTGGCCATCGAGCGATCCCGTGCAGCGCACCTGTTCATGGGAGGTCCCGATGCGCCTTGCCCGTCGCTCCGCTCTCGCCCTGCTCGGTTCGTCTGCGCTGGCTGGCTTCGTCAGGCCGGCGCGCGCCGAGGGTAAGTTCGTCACCGTCGGCATCAACCTGCCGCTGACCGGCGCCAGCGCCGAGGATGCGACCACGATCCTGGACGGCGCGTTGCTGGCGATCGAGGAGGCCAACGCCAAAGGCGGCGTCGATGGCTATGAGATCAGGCCACTGGTGCTGGACGATGGCACCGCGACTGCCGGGCAGTACGATCCGGCGCAGGCTGCCACCAACACGCGCAAGATGGTGGTCGATCCCACGGTGGTTGCCGCGATCGGCCCGA
Source organism: uncultured Alphaproteobacteria bacterium (assembly GCA_963696645.1). Taxonomy (GTDB): domain Bacteria; phylum Pseudomonadota; class Alphaproteobacteria; order Acetobacterales; family Acetobacteraceae; genus JAMXLO01. Next base: position 2,273,116 of record CAVOKY010000005.1, on the reverse strand, counting down.
TGGCGAGCGGCAGCGGCAAGGCGATGGCGCCGCTGCTCAGCCAGGCCGATCTCGCCACGGTGACCCCGAGCTCCACCAACCCCGACCTGACCGATCCGAAATTCGCCGCACAGTACCGGCCCGCGGGTCGCGCGATCTACTTTCGGACCGTGACCACGGATGCCTACCAAGGTCCCAACATGGCCAATTTCATGGCAGACCGGCTCAAGGTGAAGTCAGTTTTCGTGGTGGATGACAGCGGCGCGTACGGCGTCGGCCTCGCCGATGCGTTCCAGGCGCAGGCGGTGAAGCGCGGCATGCAGGTGCTGGGCCGCGACCGCGTCGATCCGCTGATCAGCGACTACCGGCCGCTGCTGACCAAGATCAATAACCTCAATCCGCAGGCGATGTACTGCGGCTCCAGTGCTTTGGCTGGGGCGAAGCTGGTGAAGCAGAGCTACGACATCATGCCGCAGATGATAAAGGCCGGTGGCGACGGGATGCATCAGCAGGCGATCCTGACGGCCGGCGGGTTTCCAGCTGCACAGGGCTGGTACAGCACGATCGCCGCGCCGCACATGCTGGACGAAGCGAAGCTGAGCCCCTGGCTGGCGCGGTTCGAGAAGCGCTGGCACATGCCTCCGTCGGATTACGCCATCACTGCGTACGATGCGGCGCTGGTGGTGCTGGCGGCGATCGGCGATGTGGCGGCGTCGGGAAAGCCGATGAACCGTTCGACGGTGCGCGACGCCATCCAGGCCGGCACAGTGGATACGCTGCAAGGCACGCTGTCGTTCGATGCCAACGGTGACCTGGCCTCGCATGTCGTCAGCGTGTTCCAGGTTCAGCTCGATACCACGCATCCGGCCGACGACGTGGTGCACCAGTTCAAGTATATCGGCGTGGCGCCGGGTGACGCGGCGTAACGGAGGTTGGGAATTGGTGGTGCGGGCGCCGGTGGCCGACATACTGATGCTCGACAGCAGTGACGGGGACCTGACCGTGTCGATCACGACGCCGATCGGCACCGTTGCCCTGAACAAACCGTTTTCTATTGTGCCTGGCCTGCCCGATGCGGGCAGCTAGGCGCGGCGCCGGCCCGCGCGGCTCCAGCCGCGACCAGTGCTGCCGCACCCAGAAGCGCCGCAACGTCATTGCATCAGCGCCGTAATTCGATGTTGACGATCGGCATCGCCATCAGCCTGTGCAGATAGCGGCCGGAAACGCTGAGCCGGGCGATACCCTGACCGGCAACAGCGGACGTCGGGCCGATTTGCGGCAGGGGACGGACGAGCTATTCGGGTTGCGGCTCCAAAGTCCGCCACGCGAGCAGTGTCACCCTATTCTCGCGGGCGCCTTTGCGGTCCCTGTCATGTGCCAACCACCTTCACCGGCCTCGATGTCCAGGCTGAAGTTCAACACCTCTCCCGACGCTACACGCAAGCCCGTTATATCCAGTACGGAATTTGCATTGGAATACGCGGCGGTGCCTGGTCCCTGGTAATTCCCGGCGAAGCCAGGTTCAAATCCCCCTTGCGGATTGACGATAGTCAGCTGAATACTCGTCCAATCCAACCGACCGCCATTCGTGACACTGAAGCTGTTGTTCGTGCCTAATATCGGGTCACCGTTCGCAACGATCTGTCCGGCATCGGTGTTTGGAAACCTGGCCTTGTAGAGCGGCGACATGAACCGAACTTGATTGTTGCCGCCGTGATAGTGATAGAGTTGGACCACCGCGCCCGATTTGTCCGCGCCTCCCTTGATGTCGAGAACCATGTTTGCATCGAGACTGCTCTTGATCGCCTCGGGTGGGCCAGGAATTCCCGCGAATGTCCAGAGTTGGCTCCCGGCGGAAGAGCCGCGATTGACCTCGATCGCCGCATGCGTGGCGGCGTTGCCGCCTTTGATGTCGATTACCAGGTCGGCGCTCGAGGTTGTCGAATCCTCCAGTCGACTTTTGATCTTGGTGTATCCGCCCGATGCGGGCCAGAGTCCAAAGCTGGTTCATTCCATAGTTCTTGTCGAAGACCTGCAAATGTGTGCCAGGTTGACCAACGTCATGCTTTACGTCGAGCACCAGACTGGAATCCAATGCGCTGTAGATAAAGAAATCGGTCATGTCATTTCCCTTTGCGATAAACGACGGAACCGTCCGCGACTGGTCCGACCGGAGCGCACGGTAGGCCTGACCCATACCTGTGACAACTTATTTGATGGTCGACCGGCGCGGTCTCATTACCAATCGCCGCGAAGATCATTCGTCGTACGGGTTATTATTGATCCCGATGCATAACCTAATTTTGAACAGTCGCGCCGGCGATTGTACACGCATTGCATCGTCATCTGCTCACGTGTATCGAAGGATTCTGCTGCGTCAGCAGCCCACGGGAGGACCGATCCTATGAAACTCAATCATAAGCTTGCCATCACGCTCGTCGCTGGTGTTGCCGTTGGCGGTGCAATCATCCAGGGCCTGCATGCCCAGGCCACGCCGCCAGTCTATGTTGTCGTCGACATCAGCGATATCACAGACCCGCAAGGCTTCAAGGCGATTCCGCCCAAATCCGGCCCGGAGACGCTGGCGCCTTTCGGTGGCAAATACATCATACGCACCGAGAAGATTACCGCGCTTGATGGCACACCCCCCAAGCGCTTTGTCGTCATTGCATTTGACAGCGTGGCGAAAGCAAACGCCTGGAAGGCTTCGGCAAACTCGAAGGAGGTTGACGTCATTCGGGACAGAACGACGAAGTCCACTCAATTCCTCGTCGAAGGCATGTAGCAATCACCCTCGCTTTCGCGAGGCGATTGACGGCTGGTGGACGCCCCGATGCACGCCGACTTCGGGCCGTACGCAGCCATGACGTCCACGTCTCTGCGATCCCGGGTCTGGCGGCGTAATTGACCAGAAGGCTGCGAGAGGCACATCTCACCGCCGCTTGCGCATTGTAGTGATCCGCCAAGGCGGCTGCCGACATGCCAGCAATTGTGACGGAGGCGCGCGGCCGTGCTTGATCGCGCCATCGCAGCGGACCACTGTTCGCCGGCACCATGTCGCCCGTCGCCAGCATCCCACCCGCCATTCCGCGTGCCGCCCTGGTCACCGGCGGCGCGCAGCGCATCGGCCGCGCCATTGCGCTTGCCCTTGCCAGTACCGGCTTCGACATCGCACTGCATTGCAACACCAGCGTCGCGGCAGCCGAGACCGCCTGCGCCGAAATCCGCAGCTCCGGCCGACGCTGCGTCGTCCTGCGTGCCGACCTCGCCGACGAAACCCAGACGACGGCCCTCCTGCCCCACGCCACCGCCGCACTCGGCCCGATCGGTGTGCTGGTGAACAACGCCAGCCCGTTCAATCGTGACGAATGGCACGACGCCACGCGCGCCTCCTGGGACGCCCATCTCGAGCCAGGCCTGCGCGCGCCGTTCGTGCTGATGCAGCAGTTCGCCCGCGCGCTGCCCGCCAATGCGGAGGGTGCAGTGATCAACCTGATCGACCAGCGGGTCTGGTCGATCACCCCGCATTTCGTCTCCTACACCGTGGCGAAGGCCGGCCTGTGGGCGCTGACCCAGTCGATGGCCCTGGCACTCGCGCCGCGGATCCGGGTGAACGGCATCGGTCCCGGACCGGCGCTGCCGAACTCCCGGCAGAGTCCGGAGCAATTTGCCCGGCAATCGGCGTCGGTCCCGCTCGGCCACGGCACCAGCCCCGAGGAGGTCGCCAACGCCGCACTTGCCATTCTCGCCCTGCCGGCCATGACCGGCCAAATGCTGGCACTCGATGGCGGCCAGCATCTGCAATGGCAGCCCGGCCGGACATAGGATCAAGGTCCTAGAGGAAATATTTCCCATAACTTCTAATTTGCGCTATGATGCGCTTGAGACTGACGGGGCGCCGTATGGATCCGGAGGCAGTGCGCCAGCTGGTCTTCGGGCTTGAGACCAAAGTCATCGCTGCCGACTTGATCATCACCCCAACAGCCGCACCCGTCGAGTTTTGACTGATTACTTTAGAGCGTAAGACTAGTTCATCACTACTTCGGAAAGGAAGTATTAACTATGTGTTTCTCATTACCTTGGATAGAACAGGTTCTGATCTGGCTGGTTGTCGTCTGTGCGATTATAGCACTACTTCGACTGATAATTGGCTTTGTACTGCCACAGATCGGACTCGATGGAGCAATCGCCAATGTCGTATCGCGGGCAATTTCGATATTCATCTGGGCCATCGTGCTGATCGCCGTGATCATTTTTAACTTCGATCTGATTATCTGCCTCTCGCCGTCTCTGGGATTTTCGCGGATCCGATGACGCTCTGCGGGGGGTGATAACCACCCCCAGCCGAGCTTGCCTGTACCGCTCTGATGTCCGCTTTCAAGGGGCAAGACGCGTTTTTTCTATCCCGCTCCGTCGCGCGAGTTTTCCCGATAGCGATGTAGCTGTGCAAGGCAGGAGACGGGACCGCTGGACGTCGGTTGACCTGCTCTGATGCGCGGGTTGGATACCGCATTTCCGGTTTCCGTCCGGGGCTGGTCCCTGTCTTACAACGGGCATCGGCTCGTAGCCGGCCGCCAAGCGGAGCTCGGGAGTTCCCCACCGTGGTCCCGCCCCCAGCCTTGCACAACGGGTCTTCGTTCTTTGCTGGCGTTAATCTCTTTGCATAACGTGCAGCGCTCAGGAGCGGCGGTATTACATCGTATGTGGTGTGATCGGTGCAGGTTCGACCTCGCGCGCGATGGCCCAGAGGAAGGCCGCAATTTCCCGCGCAATCGCAGTGATTACCACAGTGTTGCGCTTCCCCTTCGCGGTCAGTCGTCGATAACGGGCGCACAACCGGCTCTGCGCCTTCCAGGCAATCTCGCGCACTCGTTGCGGCAGCAACTGCTGCCGTCGCTGGTGTGTGGTTCCCACGCCGGCAGAATGTCGATAGGTCCACGCCGCTTCGACCAGTGCCTTCCGTGCGCTGCTGTTGCCCGTCTTGGTGATCCCGCCCTGCCGCCTTGTGTCGCCCGTGGAGCGTTCGGATGGTACCAGGCCGAGGAACGCCATCAGCTGACGAGGATGCTCGAAGCGGCGGAGGTCCCCGGCTTCGGCAACGACTGCCGTCGCAGTTAGAAAGCCGACGCCACGCATGGCCTGGAACGCCGCAACCACAGGTGCCATCGTCCAGGCAGGCACAATTTCCACCAGCGCAGCATCCAACCTGTCGATCCGTTCAACGGCCGCTCGCATCGCGTTCAGCATCTCCTGAAACGCGAACCGTTGGGCGGCATGAACGAAACTCTGTCCGTCCAGCCAGCGCAGATGTCGTCCTCGCCAAGTCGTGCCTCCTTCGTAGACACGGCCATGCCGCAGCAGGAACGAGCTGATGTGCTGGCGCTTGCGACGGTAATCCTCGATCGCCATTGCCCGGGTGCGCACCAGATCGCGAACCGCCTCATGCGTCTCGTCAGGTACCCAGACCGCCGTCAGCTCTGCTGCGCGCAGCAACCGGGCCAGAGACAGCGCGTCGCGTCGGTTGGTCTTCACCCGCTCGCCAGGTCGACGCGGAATCAGCGATGGCGCAACCACCGTGCAGCTATGTCCCATTGCAACGATCTGTCGATACAGCCCATAGCCCGTAGGTCCCGCTTCGTAGCAAAAATGTAACGTCTCGTAGCGGTCACCGAGCTTGCGAACCAGTTTGGCAACGGCATCCGGTGTATTGGCAAACTCACCGAGATATCGAATCTCTCCTTGCCGACCGGCCTCGGCGATCGCAACTGCGTTCTTCGCCTTGGCGGTATCGATCCCGACAAATACTTCCCCACATCTCCTCATGGCTCGTCCCCTGTGCGTTGAGGATCGGCCCGGACCATCCGGGCAACCCTCGCCTATTTCCGCACATGCGGGGCGAGCCACCTCAAGCGCTCAGCGGACATGCGGTCTTACGTTCGCGATGCTTGACCATAGCACCAATATGGCGATTGTACCGCCGTCGGCGCAACGACGCTGTTGGAGCCGGTTGATAGGATGATTTTCAACCCAAGCCGTTAGCCGGCCGCTCCGCCCCGCCGCCCGAGGAGTAACCCGCATGGACACGCCGCGCATCGCCAGCAGCGCCAGGGCCCTCCGCCACGTATTCCTGCGCGACCTCGTGCTGGCCGCCAGCATCGGCGTCCATCCGCATGAGCACGCGGCCCCGCAGCGGGTGCGGATCAACATCGATCTTGGCGTGGAGGACGACGGCGGCCGGCGGCTGTCACGCCCCCCGGTCGGCCGCGACGATCTTTCCCGCGTCGTTGACTATGAAAAGGTGGCCGATACCGCGCGTGCCATCGTGGCTTCGGGCCACGTCCGTCTGGTGGAAACGCTGGCCGAGCGCATTGCAGAAGCCTGCCTCGCAGACCGGCGTGTGCACCTGGCCCGCGTGCGTGTGGAAAAGCTCGATATATTCGCGGATGCGTCATCTGCGGGCGTGGAAATCGAACGGCGCCAAACGGACTTGTCCACCTCGTGACGCCGGCCTGAACAACTACAGTGGGATGGGCGCTTGTGTTAACTTTATGAAATCTCGAATTGGCGAAATTCCATTAAATCAATAGCTTATCGGATGCCCAAAAAACCGGCAATCCTTCTGCAACCCAGCAAATCCGCCGCTGTCACACGATTGCGACCAGCCATACCCACAAACTTATGCACAGGATCAGTGGATCATCCGGCAGGCCACCGCGCGGCAATGGCCGACATCCGAAATTCCGCCGCCGATAGCGTGCCGGCCACGGCCGCTCACGGCGTCGAACGACATGTCGGACCATCGGCAATCCGGGTCAATCCAGTCCATCACACAGGTCAGTCGACCAACCAGGCCCCGTAACCGCCCACGCAGCAACGGCCCTGCCCGTCGCGCTGAGCTGCATGCTGGAAGTGAGCCGACCCACCTGTCGCATCCCGCCAATTCATCCTCGCTGGTTATCGCCAGACCACACATCCCGGCACTGGTCGAATGCTCCACAACAAGCCAAGTATGTCAGTCATGAGCGATCTACCGGCAGCCCCTCCGCCAACCGGCGTCGCCGCGATCGAGCGCGCGCTGGAGACCATGCCGGCGAACCCGGGCGTCTATCGGATGCTCGATGCCAAAGGCGACGCGCTCTACGTCGGCAAGGCGCGCAGCCTGAAGAAGCGCGTCACCGCCTACACCCAGCTTGGCCGCCTGGATGAGCGGTTGCGGCGGATGGTCAACGAGACCGTCGCCATGGAGGTGATCACCACCCACACCGAGGCCGAGGCGCTGCTGCTCGAGGCCAACCTGATCAAGCGCCTCAAGCCGCGCTTCAACATCGTGCTGCGCGATGACAAGTCGTACCCGTGGCTGATGCTGACCGAGGACCATCCGTTCCCGCAGATCGCCAAGCACCGCGGCGCGCATGTTCGCAAAGGCAGCTACTGGGGGCCATTCGCCTCGGCCTGGGCGGTGAACCAGACCGTCACCGCCATGCAGCGCGTGTTCCTGCTGCGCTCCTGCGCCGACACGGTGTTCGCCAACCGCACCCGGCCTTGCCTGCTCTACCAGATCCGCCGCTGTTCGGCGCCCTGCGTCGGACGGATCAGCGAGGCCGACTATGGCCGGCTGGTCGGTCAGGCGAAAGCGTTCCTGTCCGGCAAGCTGGCCACCGTGCAGCGCGAACTCGCCGCGGAAATGGAACACGCCGCCGAGGGTCTGGAATTCGAACATGCCGCCGCCGTACGCGATCGCATCCGCGCGCTCACCTTCGTGCAGGGCGGCGACGTGGTGAACCCCGCCAGCCTGACCGATGCCGATGTGATCGCCGCCTGGCAGATCGCCGGCCAGACCTGCGTGCAGGTGTTCTTCTTCCGCGGCGGCCGCAACAACGGCAACCGCGCGTTCTTTCCCTCTCATGCGAAGAACGAGGAAGCCGCCGAAGTTCTCGCCGCCTTCATCGCGCAGTTCTATGACGACAAGCCGCCGCCGCCGTGCGTGCTGCTGAATCACACACTGCCGGAACAGGAACTGGTCGCCGAGGCGCTGGGCCTGAAGGCGGACCGGCGTGTCGAAATCCTGATGCCGCAGCGCGGCGAGAAGCGCGCCGTGGTGCAGCACGCGGAAATCAACGCGCGCGAGGCACTGGAACGCAAGCTGGCAGAGTCGGCCGGACAGACCAAGCTGCTGGAAGGCGTGGCGCAGGTGTTCGGCCTGCCGACGCCGCCCGAGCGGATCGAGGTGTACGACAACAGCCATATCATGGGCACCAATCCGTACGGCGTGATGATCGTCGCCGGCCGCGAAGGCTTCATCAAGGCGGCGTACCGGAAGTTCGCCATCCGCGGCCCGGTCACGCCGGGCGACGACTTCGCCATGATGCGCGAGGTGCTACAGCGCCGATTTACCCGTGCACTGAAGGAACAGGCAGAGGGTGCGCCGCAGACCGACTGGCCCGACCTGGTGTTGATCGACGGCGGCGCCGGCCAGCTTTCCGCCGCCCGCCAGACATTGCAGGACCTCGGCGTGAACGACGTGAAGCTGGTGGCGATCGCCAAAGGCCCCGATCGCGACGCCGGACGCGAGTGGTTCTACAGCGATGGCGTCGAACCGTTCCAACTCCCGCCGCGCGATCCTGTGCTGTACTTCCTACAACGTCTGCGCGATGAATCGCATCGCTTTGCCATCACCACGCATCGTGCCGGACGTTCAAAGAACATCCGGCAGAGCGAACTGGACGAAGTCGCGGGCATCGGCGCGGCCCGCAAGCGCGCACTGCTGAATCATTTCGGTTCAGCGCGCGGGGTGAAGATGGCGGGTCTCGGCGATCTGGAGGCGGCACCTGGCATCAGTCGGGAAATCGCGCGCCGCGTCTATGCGCATTTCCATCCTGGCGTGCGACTGGAGAATGCGTCGTAGGTAGCAGGGACCGCTGCGGTACCGGCGCAACAGCGCCGGCATTTCCCGGCCAACTCAGACCAAATACGGCATTTTCATGGCGACTTGCCCGCCAACTGGCTATGTTCCCGCGCGTTTCGGGTCACCGTCCCGAACCCACGACGCGAATGTTTCTTTCAGCGACAGGGACTTTGCGCGTTACGGCGGTCTTGCAACTATTGTGGAATCAATACGTGATGTCCGAGGCAGTCAGCGCATATTCGGTCGAGGAACGCGTCATCCATGGCGAAACCGTCTGGGTGGCGATCCGCGCGCGCGGCGCGGAATGGTCCTGGCTCACCCCGGCCGAGGCTGCAATGCTCGGCCGTCAATGGGTCGAAAAATACGGCGCCGGCGAAACACAATCCGCACCGCAAGGCGCCGATAACGATGACCTCCTGGCCGCGATGTCAGCGGCGGAGTAGTCAGCCGGGGCGGCGCAATGCCCCCCGGCCTCGCCGCACCAGACTCACACGCTCGTCGGGAACTTGCACTTGTCGTTCAGCGGATGCAGTACCTCGTCCGGCGTGGAAGTCTTCAGCAGCTTGTAGAAGTCCCACGGATACTTGCTCTCGGCCGGCTTCTTCACCTCGAACAGATAGGCCGGGAACACGCCGCGACCGTCCGCGCGGATGCTGCCCTTGCCGAACGCGTCATCGTCGGTCGGCATCGACTTCATCTTCGCCACCGTGTCACGGCCGCTCTTCGACGCATTGGCCGCACCCATCGCCGCGGCGGCCTTCAGATAGTGCAGCGTGATGCCGTAGCCGCTGGCGTGTGCCTGGTTCGGATAGTTGTTCGGCGTCTTCGGCAACACCCGCTTGGTGAAGGCGCGCGTACGGTCGTTCAGGTCCCAATAGAACGTCTCGGTGGTTACCAGACCGGCCGCAAGGTCGAGACCCAGAGCGTGCACGTCGGTGATGAACATCAGCAGCGGCACGATCTTCATCTTCTTGTCGAGGCCGAACTCGTGCGCCTGCTTCACGCAGTTCTGCGTATCGAGGCCCGCATTGGCCAGTCCCAGCGTCTTTGCCCCGCTCGCCATCGCCTGGGTCAGATACGACGAGAAGTCGGTGGTATCAGGGAATGGATAGCGCACCGTGCCCTTCACGTCGCCGCCGGCCTTCTTCACCAGCGCCATGTTCTGGGTTTCCAGGATATGCCCGAACACATAATCCGCGGTGACGAAGAACCATGACGTGTTGCCCGCCTTCACCATCGCCGCGCCGGTGGATGCGGCATTCTCATAGGTGTCGAAACTCCATACGATGGTGTTGGGACTGCACTGCCCGTCGGTCAGGTCCGTCGTGGTGGCTGACGCGTTGAGCATGATCTTGTCTTTTTCCTTCGCCACCTGCGCGACGGCCAATGCGACCGACGATGTCGGCACGTCGATGGTTGCCAGCACGCCCTCATCGTACCACTGGCGGGCGATCGATGCAGCCACGTCCGGCTTGTTCTGGTGGTCGGCCTGGCGCAGATCGACCTCGAAGCCGTGCGCCGACGGATTGAACTCCTCGATTGCCTGGCGCACGCAAACCACGGTGGTCGGTCCCGTGTTGTCGCGATAGGTGCCGGACAGATCGGTCAGCACGCCGAGCTTGATGGTTGGCTTCCCCTGCGCGCGGGCGCGGACAAGTGGCGCGGTGGAGAGGGCGGCGGCGCTGCCGAGCAGGCCGCGGCGTGATAGCTGCATTGGACGGTACTCCATCAGAACGAAACTCCCAAACGGCCACCGGGGGGCCTACGCGCCAGCGGCGTCGGCATCGGACCGTCGGCGATACAAAGCGGCCGGCCAACGCGCCGTCAAGATACGGATCATTCATGATCGGCGTACCGCGTCTGGCCCATCCGAGGGTGCCACCACAATCTGGTTGCAATATCGAATGTAACAGGCTACCGTAAATTGCAGATTGTTACTGACCGTAGCTATTGTAACAGACTGTGACGTTGGTTGCCCGAATGCCACGGTTCCCACGAGTTTCCACGGACCGCGATCATGAAGCAGTCAGCCGCCGCCGCATATATCCGTCAGGTGTGTTCGCTCGGACTGGGCGGCAACACCGTCATGCCCGAGCTGATCCGGGCGTTTCACGATGCGATCCCGTCGCATCTGAACGTGTTCTTTTGGGCGGATCGCGATGGCGAACTGGCGGACATTTACAGCGAATACCCGCAATTCCTGGAACTCGGCGCGCTGTTCCTGCGTGAGTATGTGAATGGCGCCGACGGCACACCGGGCTTTGCGGAGTGCGTGGGGACAAAGGTTGGCGTGGAAGCCAATGAAGCTGTGTATCCCGGTCCAGAGTTCTTCCGTTCCGACTTCTACAACCTGATCTTCCGTCAGCAGGGCATCCACATCCCATCGCAATCAGCGGTCCGCGACCGCAGCGGGCGGGCACTCGGCGCGATGCTGATCTAGCGCGGACCCGGAGAGCAGCAGAACTACTCACTGGAGGAGATGAGACTGATGGCCTCGTTCCTTCCACATATAGCCCATGGGATGCAGCCTCGGCCGGACCTCTCCGATGCCGCATCGGAAAGCGAGGAAAGGGGGCTCCTGATTGTCCAGCCGCCTTCGCATGTGCTGTACGTCAATCCGCAGGCCCGTACCCTGGTTCACTTCGCACTCGATCGGACGCCAGATGCCACAGGTGAACGCGGCATCGACGAGGCATTGCTGCCGATCCTGACGCGCCTGTGCACCAACCTCCGCGACACATTCACCGGCCAGCCATCGTCGCCGCCGATGGCGAGCCTGAACAGCCCGTGGGGCCTGTTCATCCTGCGTGCGTATTGGCTGGAGTCGTTACGGCCACAAGACAGTGGCCTAGTGGGAGTCACGATCGAGCGCCACGAATTGCTGTCGCTGCGCCGGTTGCGCAACATGCGCGCGAGCGGCCTGACCGAGCGCCAGCTCTGCCTGCTGTTGTTCGACGGCATGTCCATTCCTGCCGTGGCTAAGCGGCTGAACGTCAGCCAGCACAGGATCGTCGATCATCTCAAGAAGATCTATCTCAAGCTCGACGTGCACAATCGAAACGAGCTGCGCAGCAAGCTGGAGGGTGGGGCAAGGTAGCAGGCCAAGCCTGGCTCTCCCTCGGTTCTCTGCCGAGGCGTGCGCTGGGTGGTCGGCACTGAGACCCGTGAGTGTGAATGCGTTCACATATGCCGGCCGCGAAAATCTAAAATGCCCCATGATCGCGGGGTAGTCGCTCCACCCAATGTTCGGCAATGAACATGGCACCGCAATGACCTGAGCCTCCAAATCGAGAAGGGGAGCGACGATGCAAACTATGCGTAGTGTTACTTCGGAGTTGTGTCCTTTGACGACAACAGCAGTAATCAGCGGGGCATAATAACTGTGGGACACGCTGATACCCCGCGATTGCGGGGTATCGGCACACGCAGCCACACCGTAGCGTCGGTTCAGCACATCATCAGCATGCGCCAAAGGGGGGGATCATGATACGGAACATACGCGCTCTAGCCGCCGCCGCTGTCCTTGCGTTGGCTTCACAGCCGGCGAGCGCCACGCCCGATGTGCCTCTTGCGCCGCATTCGATCGTGGATGGCCAGTCGATTGGTGATTGGGGTGGCGCATGGTGGACATGGGTTTCGCAAATGTCCGACACACTGCCCAACCCTCAAACCGATACGACTGGCGCGCTTGCGCATCAGAACAACAACGGACCGGTGTTCTTCGTCGCAGGAAACTCTGGCGGGACGAACACTCGATCCTTTTCGGTCCCGGCTGGCAAGCTGTTGCTGTTCCCCGTTCTCAACTTCGCGAGTATTCAATATCCCGTTCCGTTAGAGAACCAGATCATTTCAAACTTCAATAGTGCCACACACCTGTAAGTCTCACCGCGACAATCGACGGCACGCCGGTCTCGAACCTGTCGAGCCACCTGGAGACGAGCGGTGTCTTCTCGATGGGGCATGCGATGCCTGGCACGTATGGTGTTGATTTCGAAACAGTGGGCTTTCCAGGCGATCCTGCGTGTCCGGGGTTCACGCCTGATCTCCTTTGTCCGTCGATCTCCACCGGATATTACCTGATGCTCCAACTCTCGCCCGGCAAGCATGTTGTCGCAGTCGGTGGCTCGATGACCTGGGATCTTCCTGTTGATCCCACATATTTTCCAACTGGTGGTCAAATTAGCATCGATACCTCTGTGACAAGCAACATAGACGCCATCCCCGAACCTGCCTCTGTGTTATTGATACTGCCGGGCTTGCTAGGCATGGTCGGGATACGGCGCAGACTGGCACGCCCGTGATCCTCGTCGTCACCGATGACCTCGCGATCTGACGGGAGCGTCATCGGAGCGCGTGCGTGCCATGCAGGTTGGGGGGAGGCAGCGATCCAGCGCGTATTTACCGCAGGGCTGACGCAGTACGCGGTGAACCTGCTGCGTCTGCCGCCCGGCGGCCTGGTCGAGTAAGCGGCACTGGCACGTCAAGGAATACGAGTACGTCTAGTGCTTTCGGGCGAAGTTGTGCCAGTAACAAACACGGGCGATGAAGTGTTGCTCGCTGGGGACCGCGCCAGCTTCAAGGGCGGCGATCCTGACGGACACTGCCTGCAAAATCGCGGCACGACGGTCGCGACGGTGCTGGAAATCGCGTCGCGCATCGCGGGGGAAGGTGCGGCATATCCGGACATCGACCTGCGCGCCGAGAGCCGTGGTGGTCACATGCATAAGGATGGCACGCCGTATCCCAAGGCGGAGCGGCGCGGGCCGGACTAGCCGTACCTGGTGACGTTCAACATGAGCGTGTGAGCGTGCATCGATGCCTCAACCGAACCTCCCCGAACGCGGAAAACCATTCGGCGGCAGACGCCCCGCCTGTGCGCGCTCGCCGATCCAGTCGCGCAGATTGTGTTCGGTCCGCGTCTTCTCGCCAAGCCGCCAGGTCAGCCCGTCCGCCAGTCGGAACACCTTGGCATCCGCCAGGCCACCGTCGCGATAGCGCTGCAATATCACGCCACCGCCGCGCACCATCTCCGGCACCTGCTCCAGCGGGAAGATCAGCATCTTGCGGTTGCTGCCGATGATCGCGACGTGGTCGCCGTCAACCGGAACACACAGCGCCGCTTCCTCGCCGGACTTCAGGTTGAGCACCTGCTTGCCGGTGCGCTTCTCCGCAGCAAGCTCTGCGCCCGGCACAATGAAGCCGCGTCCGGTCGATGAGGCCACCAGATACTTCGCACCGTCGATCGGGACGAACAGCGCGGCGACATCGTCCGCGTTGCCCAGTTCGGCCAGCACGCGCACCGGTTGGCCGTCGCCGCGCCCGCGCGGCAGGTCGGCAGCCTTCAGCGTGTAGGCACGGCCGTTGGTGCCAAACAGCGTCAGCCGATCGGTCGTCTGGCACTGCACCAGACGCTTCAGCCGATCGCCTTCCTTGAAGCGCAACTCGGCATCCTCGCCGACGTGGCCTTTGACCGCGCGGATCCAGCCCTTGTCGGACAGAATGACGGTGATCGGCTCGCGTTCCACGAAGGCATCGCTGGCCACCTCCACCACGGCCGGCGGAACACCGAGTTCGGTGCGCCGGGCGCCGAGCGCCCCCGAACCGAATTTCTGCCGCGTCTGCTCGAGTTCCTCGGCAATCCGCTGCCAGCGCAGCGCGTCGCCCTTCAGCAGCGCCTGGATGTCCTTGCGCTCCTTGGACAGCGATCTGTGTTCAGTGCGGAGTTCCATCTCCTCCAGCCGGCGCAGCGAGCGCAGGCGCATATTGAGCACCGCCTCGGCCTGCACATCCGACAGCTTGAACCGCTCCATCAGTCGCGGCTTCGGTTCATCCTCGTTGCGGATGATACGAATTACCTCGTCCACGTTCAGATAGACCAACAGATAGCCGTCGAGGATCTCGATGCGGCGTTCGATCGCCGCCAACCGATGCCGCGAGCGGCGCATCAGCACCTCGTGGCGATGATCGAGCCACGCGCGCAGCACGGCGGGCAGCGACATCACCAGCGGCGTGCGCGTCGCATCCAGCACGTTCATGTTCAGCGGAAACCGCGACTCCAGCGCGGTGGCACGGAACAGCGTCTCCATCAGCACTTCCGGCTCGACCCCGCGCGTCTTCGGTTCCAGCACCAGGCGTACCAGTTCCGTGCTTTCATCGCGCACGTCGCCCAGCAGCGGCAGTTTCTTCTCCTCCAGCAACTGCGCGATCTGCTCGATCAGCCGCGCCTTCTGCACCTGGTAGGGGACTTCGGTCACGACGATCTGCCAGGTGCCGTGCTTGCCCTTCTCGACCGCCCATCTGGCGCGCACGCGGAAGCCGCCGCGCCCGGTTTCGTACGCGGCGAGGATCGCCGCCTGGTCCTCCACCAGCACGCCGCCGGTAGGAAAGTCCGGTCCCGGCATGTGACGCAGCAGATCCGCCGTCGTCGCCTGCGGATGCCTGATCAGGTGGATCGCAGCGGCGCACACCTCGCCGGCATTGTGCGGCGGAATGGACGTCGCCATGCCCACCGCAATGCCGGCCGCGCCGTTGGCGAGCAGATTGGGAAACGCGCCGGGCAGCACGATCGGCTCGGATTCCTCGCCGTCGTAGGTCGGGCGGAAATCCACCGCGTCCTCGTCGATGCCGGCGAGCAGCGCGCGCGCGACCTCGGTCAGCCGCGCCTCGGTGTAGCGCATCGCCGCGGCATTATCGCCATCGATGTTGCCGAAGTTGCCCTGGCCTTCCACCAGCGGATAGCGCGCCGCAAAATCCTGCGCCAGCCGCACCAGCGCGTCGTACACCGCGACGTCGCCGTGCGGATGGAACTTGCCGATCACGTCGCCGACGACGCGGGCGCATTTCTTGAAGCCGGCGGTGGGATCCAGCCGCAGCAGATGCATGGCGTAGATCAGCCGCCGATGCACCGGCTTCAGTCCGTCGCGCACGTCCGGCAGCGAGCGCGACATGATGGTGGACAGCGCATAGGCCAGATAGCGTTCGGACAGCGCGTCCGACAGTCGCGTATCCTCGATATGGCCGATCAGGTCATCCGGCATCCCGTTGCTCCGATTCGGCGGCCAGCGCCGCCACCCGGTCGTATAGCATCTGACGCGCCGCCGGCAGCGGCCGATGGTGATGCCCGAACGCATCGCGCTCCAGGAAGTGCCCGGTCAATCGCAGTCCGTCGCGCCAATCCGCTGGCGTAGCCGCGCCGTCCCCAACCAGAAATGCCGGCAGTCGCAGCAGGCGCGATGTCCATATGCCGGCCGCCGCTTCGGTGACCGCACGGCCGGTCTTCGGTGAAACGAATGCAAGGCCGGCCGTCTCGCCGGTTACCGCGCAACTCGTCAGATCAAGCCCATAACCGAGATCGCCCAGCAGCACCGCCTCCCAGCGGACGAGATCGGCCAATATCCCGCTCCCCTCCGGAAGGCGCGCAATAAGCTGCAACAGTCCTTCGAACACACGAGGGTGCGGCTCGCGTTCCGGCAGGCTGCCTTCCGCCACGGCACAGGCCGCCGACAGCATCGCGAGCGCAAGCGGATCGTCCATCGCCAGCGCGGCGCCAGGATGCACCAGCTCCGCGCTGAAGCTACCGAGCTGATCCACCAACCGCGCGACCCAGCGCACCTGCACCAGATTGCCTGGCTGCCATATCGCCGTGCGTGCCCGCGCCGCGCCGCCCCGTGCCAGGCCGCGATGGGCGCCGTGTTCCTCGGTCAGCACCGTGGCGATGGCATCGCCTTCGCCGTACGGGCGTGCGTCAAGCACGATCGCGGGTGCATCCCACTCCATGGCGGCTATCGGCTAGCAGTTTTGCGGCGCTCGCGCGATGGCCAGCCGGCTCGCTACAGCCAGTGGAAGCCGTGCGCCATTACGCCGAGCAATGCTCCGGTCTGCGCCAGTATCAAGGCGAGCAGCCAGCGGAAATCGGCGCGATGGTCTGCCGCGAGCGCATCGAAGCGGCGCTCCATTGCGTCGAACCGGCGCTCCGTTGCATCGAACCGCCGCTCGATCCGCTCCGAACTCGCCGCCGAGGTCCGGGCAATCTGCTCCAACACTGCGACGCGGCTTTCCATGTCGGCAGGATACGGGCCGCCCCCGGGCGGTGCAACCGGTGTGTCGGGCATCGGGATTGCTCCTTGCCGCCTGGACCCTACCGCCAACCGGTGAACGAACCGCTACCCCGGATCCTGTAGCCCAATCGCGCGCAGCCGCGCCCCCTCCTCGTCCCAACCCGCGCGATGCTTCACGTTGAGAAACAAATGCACCTTGCGCTCCAGCAGGCTTGCCAGTTGCTCCCTCGCCTTCGCGCCGATCGTTTTGATCCGCTGCCCCTTCTCACCGATCAGGATCGCCTTGTGTCCCGGGCGCGAGACATACACCGTCGCCTCGATCCGCACCGAGCCATCATTTCGCTCCTGCCAGTTCTCGGTCTCCACCGTCGTGCCGTACGGCACCTCCTCGTGCGTTTGCAGGAAGATCTGTTCGCGCACGATCTCCGCCGCCAACAGCCGGTCCGGCAGATCCGTCAGATCGTCATCGGGATACAGATGCGGTCCCTCCGGCACGGCCGCCGCCATCGCATCCGACAGCGCCTCGACACCATCACCGGTCGCGGCACTCACCATGAACGTCTGTTCGAACGCCGCCAGCGCTGTCAGCGCCGCGGTCAGCGGCAGCAGTTTCGCTACCGACACAAGGTCGATCTTGTTCAGCACCAGCCAGCTTCGCCGCTTCTGCTCCGCCAAACGGACCGCGATCTGCCGCACCGCATCCGTCGCACCGGTCTTCGCATCCACCAGCAGCAACGTCAGGTCGGCGTCCTGCACGCCGGTCCACGCCGCCGCCACCATCGCCCGATCCAGCTTGCGACGTGGTGCGAAGATGCCCGGCGTATCGACCAGCAATACCTGGCTGTCGCCGCGCATCATGATGCCAAGCACGCGGAACCGCGTGGTCTGCGCCTTCGGCGTGACAATGGACAGCTTGGCCCCGGTCAGCCGGTTCAGCAGCGTGGACTTGCCCGCATTCGGCGTGCCGACGACCGCGACGAAGCCGCATCGCGTAGTCATGTCGCCAGCGCCCGCAACAGATCCTCCGCCGCGATCTGTTCCGCCGCGCGCTTGCTGCCGGCGGTGCCGGTCCCGGTGCAACCACCAACCGATACCGTCACGACGAACTCCGGCGCGTGCGGCGGCCCGGCGTGCGCTGCAATGACGTAGTCAGGCAATCCAAGGCTGCGAGCCTGCACCCATTCCTGCAGTGCGGTCTTGGCATCCTTCGGCGGCGCTTCCTGCCGCTCCATCACGCCGCCCCACGCCCGCCGCACGAAGTTGCGCGCCCGATCCAGTCCGCCGTCCAGATACAGCGCGCCCAGCGCCGCCTCCAGCGCATCGGCCAGCACCGTCGCGCGCCGCCGCACCCCGGCACGCGCCTCGCCCGGCGCCACCGACAATGTTTCACCCAGCCCGACCTCCTCGGCCACCGCCGCCAGCACCGGCTGCGACACCAGCAGGGCCAGGCGGCGGCCGAGATCGCCTTCCTGCTCGCGCGGGAAGCGTTCCGCGAGCCACTCCGCGATAATCAGACCGAGCACCCGATCGCCGATGAACTCCATGCGCTCGTTGGAACCACGGCCGCGGGGATGCCGGCGACCATGCACCGCCGACCGGTGGGTTGTCGCTTCACGCAGCAGTTCGGGACGGGCGAAGTCGTGGCCGAGGATGGTCTCGATCGGGGTGCTCAAGATTGGCGCATTCAGTGGATCAGCATCCCCAGACGGCTCCAGCGAATTTCAAACGGCCACCACCAGAATTCCCACCATGAATATTCCTCGTTCACGGAGAAAAAGATGATCTCCGCGCGGCCAACCAGATTCTCCACCGGAACGAACCCGACGCCGTTCATGAAGCGGCTGTCGGCGGAGTTGTCGCGGTTGTCCCCCATCGCGAACACATGGTCGGGCGGCACCAGATATTCCGGCGTGTTGTTCATTTCGCCTTCGTCGGTCGCCTTCAGGATATCGTGCTTCACGCCGTCGGGCAGCGTCTCCTGATAGCGCCGCAACACCATATGGATGCCGTCATCATCGGCGACAAAGTCGCCTTCCGGCTGGCGCGGACAGAGCTGTCCGTTGATGTAGAGCTGGCCCTGGCGAACCTGGATCCGATCGCCAGGCAGGCCGACAATGCGCTTGATATAGTCGGTCGTGTTGTCGCGCGGATACTTGAACACCGCCACATCGCCCCTGTGCGGCAGGCTGCCGAAGATGCGCCCGGAGAACGGCGGCCAGCCGAATGGCAGGGAATATCGCGAGTAGCCATAGCTGTATTTCGCCACGAACAGATAATCACCCACCAGCAAGGTAGGAATCATGCTGCCGGACGGGATGTTGAACGGCTCGAACGCAACGGTGCGCACCGCCACGGCGATCAGGCCGGCATAGACGATCGTCTTGACGTTCTCGACCCAGACGCTCGGTTTGCGCTTGGCCTTTGCCTTGGTCGCCATGTGGTGGGGGGCTTCCGTCCAAAAAAACCGGGCGGATCAAGCCCAGCGGGGGATGGCGTGTCAAGCGAGTGCCCGATCGGGCAATTCTAGTCCTGGTCGGTTTGGCCCGGCTGCCCGCCGGCGGCCTGTTGCCGCGCGATGAAGACGCGAATTTCCGGCAAGGTGACATAGCCCTTCTGATCGAGATCGATCGCGTCGAAATTCTGCGCGACTAGCGGCATGCCGGCCGCTGCCTGCTGTCGCGTCAGACGCCCGTCGTGCGTCACGTTGGCGGCGGCGAACCGCTGCGCCAGCGCGGTACGCGGCGCGGCCGAGGACGTCGGGCCCTGCGGACCCTGATACCCACCGGGCGGACCCTGATACCCGCTTGGCGCACCTTGATACCCACCGGGCGGACCTTGATACCCACCGGGCGGAGCTTGATACCCGCCTGGCGGAGCTTGATACATCCCCGGCTGTTGGGCTTGCGGCCCGCCGTAGGGCGGATAGCCATATGGCGCATACGGCCCGGGATAGCCGTAGTAGGGATTGCCGTAGTAGCCGCAGCAGGGCATCCACGTCCCCGTATACGGATCATACACACAGCCGGCGAGCAATGCCGCGGCAGCAGCCAGCGCCAATATCGTAGCCACTCGTCGCATGGCTTGCTTCCTCATGCCGCAGGTTCGGCTGAAATGATCACCTGGGCAAAGGCGTAGGGGTATTCGTCGGTCATCGTCAATGCGACCGAGGCCACCATTCCCGCAGGCGTAATCGCCGCAAGCCGTTCCGCCGCACCCCCGGTCATCTCCAACGTTGGCTGACCCGAACGCAGGTTCACCACGCCAAGGTCGGAAAAGAACACACCGCGCCGGAAGCCGGTCCCCAGCGCTTTCGCCGCCGCCTCCTTCGCCGCGAAACGCTTGGCATAGGTGGCGGCCTGCACGCGCTCGGTGCGGCTGCCCGCCTTCGCCCGTTCCGTTACGGTGAACACACGTGCAATGAACCGCTCGCCATGTCGCGCAATCGCCGCCTCGATGCGGCGGATATCGCAGATGTCAGACCCGAGACCGAGAATCATGTCCGCAACCAGCCACACCGGTCATTGCAACTCCCCGGCACCGCGCGCCCCTGTCATTGCGAGGAGCGAAGCGACGCGGCAATCTCCAGCCAGTACCGCCCCGCGGTTGCGATTGTCGCACACGCCATCCGGATTGACCCCTTGGCCGCTTCGCTACGCGCCACCGACCCCTGACCCCCGACCACTGATCACCGAACTCATCCGCGCTCGACGCCCTTGATGCCGACAGCGCCGCGCAGCCCCGCGATCACCTTCGACAGATGCGCCACGTCTCGCACATCGACATCGACCAGCGCTTCCATGAAATCCTGCTGGCGATTGATGATCTTCAGATTCGCGACCGCGCCTTCCTGCTTGGCGATCGCATTCGTCAGGTTGGCCAGCGCAGTCGCATCGTTCGCGCCGATCACGCTGAGCCGCGCGGTATGATGCGGCCCCTTGCCATCGGAACGGCCGCTCAACACCGATGCCTGATTCCAGTCAACATCGATGAAGCGCTCCGGGGTCGCGGCAAAACTGGTCAACGTCTGGCAGTCGCGCGCATGGATCGTCACGCCCTTTCCGGTGGTGATGATGCCGACAATCTCGTCGCCTGGCACCGGATGGCAGCAGCCGGCAAAGTGATGCGCCATGCCCGGCACCAGGCCGGTGATCGGCATGTCGAAATCCGTCTTATGCGGATGACGGTTGTTGCCGCGCAGCAGCGGCGCCGGGATCATGCGTGGCGCGCGTGCCGCCTGGCGCAACTCCGGATAGGCCGCGTGGACCACATCCTTCGCGCCAAGATTGCCGTTGCCGACAGCAATATACAGGTCGTCGGCCGTGTTGAACTTCAGCGTCTTCAACGCTGGCTCCAGCGACTTCTCCGACCCATCCAGCCCGGCCTGGCGGAATGCCTTCGCCAGTTCCGCACGCCCCACGTCCAGATTTTGCTGGCGCTGCTGCTGGTGGATGAAGCGGCGGATGCGCGCGCGCGCCTTCCCGGTGACGACGAAGCGTTCCCACTGCGGCGAGGGCGTGCCGCCGCGCGCGGTCATGATCTCGACCTGGTCGCCATTCTGCAATTGATGCCGCAGCGGCAGCAGCCGGCCGTTGATCTTTGCACCGACGCACGCATCGCCGACCTGCGAGTGCACCGCGTAGGCGAAATCCACCGGCGTCGCGCCGCGCGGCAACTGGATAAGCTGCCCCTTCGGCGTGAAGCAGAACACCTGGTCCTCGTACAGCTCCAGCTTGGTGTTCTCGAGAAACTCGTCTGGCGCCGCGGAATTCTCCAGAATCTCCAGCAGATCCTGCACCCAGCGGAAGCGCTGCAGATCGCGCCCATCGGCCTTCGCGCCCGGCTCCTTGTAGAACCAATGCGCGGCAACGCCATTCTCCGCCACGTCGCTCATGTCCGCGGTGCGGATCTGGATCTCGATCTTCTGGTTGCGCGGCTCGCGCAGCGTCACGCCGGTGTGCAGGCTCTGATAGCCGTTCGACTTCGGCGTCGAGATGTAGTCCTTGAACCGCCCGGCGATCACCGGATACGACGAATGCACCGCCCCGAGCGCCAGATAACACGCCTCCTTGCTCGGCACGACAATGCGGAACGCCATGATGTCGGACAATTGCTCGAAGGCGACGTTACGGCGGTGCATCTTCTCCCAGATCGAGTAGGGCGACTTCTCGCGCCCCGACACTTCGACCACTTTCACGCCGCCTTCCTCGCAGACCCGTTTCAGCTCCTTGCGCACTTCCTCGATCACGTCGGCGCCCTGGCCGCGCAGGAAATTCAGCCGCGCCTGAATCGTGTCGAACGCCTCCGGCTCAAGCTGTGCGAACGCCAGGTTCTGCAATTCGGTCTTCACCGCATCCATGCCAATCCGCTCGGCCAATGGCGCATAGATCTCCATCGTCTCGCGCGCGATGCGATTGCGCCGCTCCGGGTCCTGCACGAAATGCAGCGTGCGCATGTTGTGCAGCCGGTCGGCAAGCTTCACCAGCAGCACGCGGATATCGCGGCTGATCGCCAGCACGAGTTTTCGGAAGTTCTCCGCCTGCTTGGTGCGGTCGGATTGCAGCTCCAGCCGGGTCAGCTTGGTGACGCCGTCCACCAGCCCGGCGATCTCGCGACCGAAACGTGTCTGGATCTCCGG
Source organism: uncultured Alphaproteobacteria bacterium (assembly GCA_963696645.1). Classification (GTDB taxonomy): domain Bacteria; phylum Pseudomonadota; class Alphaproteobacteria; order Acetobacterales; family Acetobacteraceae; genus JAMXLO01. Next base: position 2,250,540 of record CAVOKY010000005.1, on the reverse strand, counting down.
CAGCTTGACCGGCGTGTCCTCGATCACGTCGTGCAGCAGGCCGGTGGCGATGGACGCGGTATCCAGCCGGTAGCCGGCCAGGATGTCGGCCACGGCAACCGGATGGGTGATGTAGGGCTCCCCGTTGTCGCGAAGCTGCGCACCGTGCGCCTGCCTGGCCAGGGTGTACGCGTCGTCGATCAGCCCGGTGTTCGCCTTCGGATCATAGGCGCGCACCTTCGCGGCCAGGGGTATGCTGTCCGAACGGGCAAGTTCGACCGCAGTACCATCGGGCGCGAAAACCGCAGCCGGGGTCGGCCTGGTGACCGCGCTGCCCTCACCCCCGGCTGCCATCGGCAATTACCGTGGCGAACGGCCGCCGCCCAGCTCCGCCTCGATCGCCGCCTCGAGATCCTCTGGCGACAACTCTTCTCCTTCGACGGGCAGGCTCGCCGCTTCTTCTTCGGCCGTGACGTCCTGCAAGCCGAAGATGTTCTGGTCGGTCGGAATGAGGTCGAGCACCTCTTCGTCCGCGGGCTCCGGCTCCGGCGCGCGCGACAGCGACTTCACCAGGTCCTGCTCGATCTTGCCGAGTTCGATGGTCTCTTCGGCGATCTCGCGCAGCGCAACGACGGGGTTTTTGTCGTCGTCGCGGTCAATGGTGAGCTCTTCGCCGCGGCTCAGGTTGCGCGCGCGCTGGGCGGCGAGCAGGACCAGCTCGAAGCGGTTGGGAACCTTCTGGACACAATCTTCGACGGTGACGCGCGCCATGCGCTCGACCTCCGGGCATTGAACTTGGGCAAGCCATTGATTTAGGCGAGGCCACCCGCCAAAGCAAGCCCGCCGCACGGAACCGGCGGGAATCGCAAGGTCTTCGGCTGACCATTCGGCGAAAAATCGCGCGGGTCAACCGTCACGGTGGGTTCGGTTCGCACTGTCCCGACTTCCCGTCATGGCCGGGCCCCGTCCCGGCCATCACCACCGGCGGGATGCCGCGACCGACGACCGGAGCAAGCCCGACCGCCTGGCATTACCCTCATGTGGTGCATACCCTCATGTGGTGCATCCGTTCCGTTTGACACCAATCATCCGATGCGTGATGTTTGATGCAATGCGCACCACCCTGACAATCGACGACGATGTCCTGGCCGCCGCAAAGGCGCTGGCACGGCAGGAGCACAAGACCATCGGCGAGGTCATGTCCGAGTTGGCCAGGCGATCCCTGAGCCGCCCCGTGGCACAACGTCAGCGCAATGGCGTTCCCCTCCTGCCGGTCAGCAATGCCGCAGCCGTCGTGACGCTGGACATTGTCAACGCCCTGCGCGACGAGACGTCGTGACGTTTCTGCTCGATGTGAACGTCCTGATCGCACTGATCGATCCGACCCACATCAGCCACGGCGATGCGCATGGCTGGTTCGCCAAGGAGGGCAGCGCGAGTTGGGCTACCTGTCCGATCACCGAGAACGGCGTGCTCCGTATCGTGGGCAACCCCAGATATCCGAACACGCCGGGATCGCCCGCCGTGGTCGCGGCGGTGCTTGGCCGGCTACGCACGGTCCCCGGTCATGCGTTCTGGCCCGACGACATCAGTCTTTTGGACGGGCGGTATGTCGAGGCAGAGCGGCTGCTGACCGTTGGACAGGTCACCGATAGCTATCTTCTCGCCCTCGCCGTAGCCCATGGCGGTCAGCTTGCCAGCCTGGATCGGCGTCTTTCCGTTGCCGCCGTCCTTGGTGGAGAACCCGCGCTGCGTCTGATCTGACGGCCTCTTCGCGGTGGCCGGATTGGCCGCGATCGGTCATAGGGCACGAATGCCCTGCTCGGGCAGGCCCCGCAGCAGTTCCCCCGCGCTGCGCCCCAACACCGGATGTGCCCAGGACGGCGCCACGTCCAGCAGCGGCACCAGGACGAACGCACGCAGATGGGCACGCGGATGCGGCAGGACGGGGTCCGGCGCGCTTCGCACCGTCTGGCCGCCCTCGCCCATCGCGATGATGTCCAGATCGAGGCTGCGCGCGGCGTTGCGCTCCCCCCGCACCCGGCCGGCCCGCGCCTCAATGGCCTGCAGCGTGGCGAGCAGCGCACCCGGCTCAGGATCCGCACTCAGCCGCTCAGCCCGCAGAACCGCGACCGCATTGACATAGGACGGCTGACCAGATGGCGGGACTGGATCGGTGAGGTACCACCGCGACAGGGCACGCAGCCGCAGCCCCGGCAGGCCATCCAGCGCCGCCGCCGCCCGCTGGCAGGTCGCCAACGGGGGCGACCCGTCTGGCCCGACCAGATTGGCGCCGATACCGATCAGAATCATTTGCAATGGTTCCGACAGGACAGTTCACAATTCGGCAAGAAACTGCGATGATTTGCTACGCGATCGCCCCGGTTCGTCCGCTTTATCCGGTTCGCACGCCATCCGACTGGTTCCTGCCGCTGCTTCGAGAGGTCATAATCCATGCAATTCCTTCCAGATGAACGTGTTGCGCTGTTCATTGATGGCGCCAATCTCTACTCCGCATCGCGCAATCTCGGCTTCGATGTGGACTACCGAAACCTCCTGGAGTTCTTTCGCAAGAAGGCCCATGTTATTCGCGCCTATTATTATTCCGCCGTGCTCGAGACCGATGAATACTCGCCATTGAAGCCCTTGACCGACTGGCTGGCCTATAACGGCTACACGCTGGTCACCAAGCCGGCCAAGGAATTCACCGATTCGGCCGGACGGCGGCGGGTCAAGGGCAACATGGATATCGAGGTCGCCGTGGACATGCTGGAGCTTGCTCCGCGGCTCGATCACGCAATCTTGTTCAGCGGCGACTCCGATTTCCGGCGGCTCGTGGAGGCTGTGCAACGCAAGGGCGTGCGGGTTTCCGTGGTGTCCTCGATCCGCACCAGCCCGCCCATGGTGGCCGATGAACTGCGCCGCCAGGCCGATCAGTTCCTGGAGCTCGCCGACATCGCACCGGAGTTCACCCGCCGCCAGACCGAGCCGCGGGCCAGGCCCGTGCCGCTGCGCCAGACGCCGGCCGAACCGTTTTCCGACTCAACCGACGCGGCGTGAACGGCCCGCGGAACGGGCCGCCGGAGCTTCCCCCGTCCGACTGCGTTCTGTGCCCCCGGCTGGCCGACTACCGCGTGGCCAACCAGGCCGCCCACGCCGATTGGTTCAACGCCCCGGTGCCAAGTTTCGGCAGGCTGGACGCGCGTCTGCTGATCGTTGGCCTGGCGCCTGGCGTGCGCGGCGCCAACCGCACCGGACGGCCGTTCACCGGCGATTTCGCCGGCATGCTGCTGTACCGGACACTGTTGCACTTCGGCCTCGCGCGAGGCCGCTACGGCGAGGACCCGAACGACGGGCTGACCCTGCTCGACTGCCGCATTACCAATGCCGTGCGCTGCGTGCCCCCCGGCAACCTCCCCTCACCCAGCGAGATCGGCGCCTGCAATCGCTTCCTCGCCGCCGAGATCGCCGCAATGCCGCGGCTGCGCGGCGTGTTGGCGCTGGGCGGGACGGCGCATAACGCCGTGCTGCGCGCGCACGGCATGCGTCCGGCGCGCGTGCCATTCCGCCACGGCAACCTTCACGCCCTGCCCGCGGACAGGCTGCTGGCCGACAGCTATCATGTGTCCCGGCTGAACACGAACACCGGCCGGCTGACCGAGGCCATGTTCCATGCCGTGGTCGAGGCGCTGCTTGGTCAACTGAAGCCGGCGCCCACCGCATCCACCGTCATGGCCGCGGGTGGACCGACGATCGACGACTCTGCGCCGAAGCAACCAGACGAATCGTAAAAGACCGGAACACGCCCGGCCAGGAATCTCGCTCGACCGAGTTGGGTTTAGTATCCATACCAACGCGCAGGGACGGCGACTCGCCGCACCTTCAAAGTCGCGGCCCGCTGCGGTGGCAATGCAGCGCGGGGTCATCATCAACGTCTGAGCGCAACAGTCGGATGGCGCCAGCGCAGCCGACGCGCGCATCACATGCGCCATCAATCGCACGAAGGAACTGTCGCATGGACTACCGCATTTCCGGCCTGCCGGTCGAGCCGTTCGTACCCTACTTCGCCATGAGCGATGCCGATTTGCTGGCGCATGGCGCACGTCGCGTGGTCGCCACGTCGTCCATGCCGGTGAACCTGATGCCGCCATGCCGCGTCAGCCTGCGCGACGCGGCGCCCGGCGAAGTGTCCATCCTGCTGAACTTCCCGCACCACCTCGCACCGGATTCCCCATATCGCGCGACCGGCCCGATCTATGTGCGCGAAGGCGTGCAAGAGACCACAAGCGTCATCAATCAAGTACTGGCACAGCAGCGGATTCGGTTGCTGTCTGTCCGCGCCTACGATGCGGACGGCATCATGGTCGACGCGGACGTCATGGAAGGCATCGAACTCGAGGCAGCGATCCAGCGGATGTTCGCCCGCGACGATGTTGCGTTTCTGCACGCCCACAACGCGCGCCGCGGCTGCTACTCCTGCCGCATAGATCGCTGCTGAAACGATGGCATGTTGGAGGAGACGAACCCAGCGAAGCCCATCGTCCGCAACAGCAATACCAGGCAGCGGAAGGTTTGACCCACAGGACAACATCTAAAAACTTTTCGGATGATGCTGGCACCTATCGCATATCTGGCAATGGACAGTTCTGTACTGAGAGCTGGTCTCTGAACGAACTCGGTACGGGACACCATTGCCGATGGCCGCTAAGGGTGGAACGCTGACTGACTGCTTCGGAGACTGGCACGGCAGAAACCGGATATTCCGGCCGGGTCACCAAGCACTCGGCAGCACGGGTGGTCTGCGCTGACACGCCGCGTGACATCTCGTGGCAAGATGGCGTCCGATGGACGTCGGCACGGACCGGCCACAATCATACGCGCTCGAGCAGAATGAGGCTCTGCGGAGTGGGTGGCAGCGACTTCACGGTCACGTTTGGAAATCCAGCCGATCGGCCCATGTCCTCAAACTCATGGGCCGTGTACGCGTCACCTTGTGGCGTCGAACCGAGCATTTGGAATGAGAACATGGCCGGGAATCGTGGAGACACCCGATCCTCGTTCGGCACCATCTCGACCACGGCGGCACGTCCCCCAGGGACGAGGCTCTCACGTGCTTTTCGAAGCAGGGCAACACAGGCGTCATGATCAAGTTGATGTAGGAAGTTGGTCAGCAAAACCAGATCGAACCCGCTGCCCCAGTCCACGTCGAATGCACTTCCCGCCAACGTGCGATAGCGCTCCGACACCCCGGCGGCCTCAGAATTCTCTCGCGCGACTGAAAGCACGGCCTGCCAATCGACTGCCGTAATTTGCGCTTCCGGAACGGCTCGCGCGATCGCAATTCCGAACATGCCGTGACCGGCGGCGATATCGAGCACCTTCCGCGGGGACCAGTGCGCCAGTTCGGACGCGACTTTCGTAGCGACCGGAGCCCTGAACGAAGCCATCGCCCGCGCGAACTTCACCCAGATCGGATGATCGGGCGCGTTATTCGCCAACCCGATCGAACCGCCGTTCCGGACATAAGAGGCCGGATCGTCCAGGAAGCGGCCGATCATCTCGGGCGCGGCGAGGAACTCGACGACGCTGCTGATGCAGGACGGCGAGCTTCGGTCCAGGAACACGGCCGTCGATGGGGTTAGCCGGTATTCGTCACCCTGTTTTTCCAGGTGGCCGCAAGCCGTGAGGTAGTCGCAAAGAATGCGGATGCCGCGCACCGCCGCTCCGGTTCCCTTCGCGAGGCCCTCGGCCGTATTGTTGCTTTTGGCAACCTGGGAAAATAGGTCAAGTTCGATAGCCGCCTTGATCGCGGCGGTCTGCTGGAAGCCGAGAACCGCGTCAATGAGCAGATCAGGTGACACGTCCGCCATGATTCCCTCCCGCGTGACTTTGGACGACGATTCCGTGTGCCGATGGTAGGTACGCGCCCCCAGTCAGAGAAGCCTCTTAGGCTCGCCCGAGGCGACCCCGTTTATCCCAAATCCGTCGGCGCGGTGTGATGAGCCCGAATATGCCGAGGCCAGCCGCCAAGAGGGAGAGCGCGCTGGGCTCCGGCACGGCGGCGGCGGCGATCAGGCGCTGGCCGGTTTCGGTCGGGTGAATGTTGTCCCAGAACAGGTATTGGTTCGGATTGGCACAAGGGGTGAGGATGGCGGACGGCAGGCAGGCATCCTTGACATTGGTCAAGCCGAACAATGCCGGGTCGGCTATCGCCTGATCCACCAGCGCAAAGGTGTCGATAAGGTGCAGGTCGAGCCCGTCACTCTGCGCGAGGCCTGCAAGCGTGGTTCGCAATTCCGCGTCGAACGCGGCGGTAGAGGCCGAGACTTCGGCGGCGACGGTCGGACCCAGCGCCTGCGCCCTCGGGGTGAGCCCGAGATCGGGCACGTTCAGCACATCGAAGGAGTGGGCTCCAGCCGCGGTCAGATCGCCGATGAAGATCCCGATATTTCTGAGCACCGCGGTTGTATCGGCGGTCGCTTGCGCCGGGTTGCCGGAATCCAAGGCAAAGATGTTAGCGAGGTCGACGCTGCCGATCGACAGCGTGTAGAGCGCGTGTGCCGCGGGGTGCGGCACGTCGGCCGCGAACATGCCGAGCTGCGAGTCCGCGGCCGGGTTGCCGGGGGCGGGCAACAGATCCCCGGGCGAACCGATATAGGCGCCGAACGCGCCTGTCTGGGCACCGCCGACGGCGAAATCGGTCCCGCCGGCAAGGCTTGGCAGCAACGCGCCGAGACCCAGTTTGCCCGCCAGGTTCTGCACCCAGACCGGCCCGTTGCTGGACACGCCGAAGCCATTGACAAGGGCATAGGGAGGTGCGGGCGGGCTCTTCCCATCGGTCGCGATATAGGCGTTACCCGCGTCCGACAGGCTGTCGCCGAAAGCATAGATCGCGCTGATCGGCGCCGCCGAAACTGGCGCCGCAAACAGTGCCAGCAACGCAGCACCGATGAGAGCCAGCCTCGTCTTCATCTCCCCCTCCCGATTTGTCCCCGTCGCATATGGTTGCGTATGGCCCCTTGGGCGCGGTTCGGCGAAGCCTTCGGAACCACTGGGCCCTCCCCCACCTTTCCGGCGCGCGGATCCCTCTCGATCCCGGCTCGCGCGCGCAAAGTCAGCTTCTGGCACATCGCGGACATGACAGAGGCTCCATAGAGACTACCTGGGCCCACGCCTGCGCGCCGCAGCGAGGGCCCCGATGCCCAGAACGAACAGACTCATCGACGCAGGTTCAGGAACCGGCACATCGAACGTCACCACAAGTCCTGCATGGTCGGATGGCCATAGACCGTCCACTTTGTCCGATCCCGATATACCAACGAGATGCGCATCATCGACGCCGAACGGTCCGGCAAACAAGGCCAGGTCGATACGCTGCGTAAGCATTGGATCGGCGTTGAGCAGATCGGGAGCCTCGCAACAAGTGAAGCCGGGATCGCCGGGGTTCGCCGCGTTCCATGCATCTCCGAGCCCGGAATCGATCAGGGACTTGTACGTCGGGAAGGTTGGATCCGACGGATCGTCCGCCGAACTGTTAAAGTCGCCCGCATAGATCACCGGCAATGTGGTGTTACCGGCGGAGCTCAGCAATTCCTGCGCCTGCGCGAACTGGATGGCTGGACTGAACAGCCCGGTGTCGAGATGCGTGGTGACGAAGCGGAACGATGTTCCGTCCAGCTTGGCATCCACCGAAGCCCATCCGCGTGTCAACGAGATAGGGCCCACTGGAGAGTGTGTCGTTAACTGTGTTGCGTACTGGTGGGCTTGCGGATTCGATACACTGAACTGCGTGCTAGGTAGATCGGTCCGAGCCAAAATGACATCCTGTGTTGTAAGGCGAACATCGAACCCGAGTGTGCTGGGCGCCTCGGCATCAAACTCGGTGCCGATAACGACGGGCGCGTAGTGCTGACCTAGCACTGCCAACTGATTGACCAGTGCCCCCAGCAGATCCGATGTCACTGTCGTTGCCGGTGGTGTGACGCCGGTACGGACGATCGATGCCTCCTGCAGCGCTACGAGGTCCGGGTGTTGGCTGGCGATTTCATTTGCGATAGCCCCAGCCCGGGCGTCCGGCTGTGTCGCTTCGATCTCCTGATAGGTTTGCGTAACGGCTGCGATGAATGCACCTAGCGTATGGGCGCTCGCCAAGGCGGAATAGTCGGTCCCTTCGTCCATGTTCTGCGTCATGATGGTGAAGGGCTCCGCCAGAGCGCCCTGGGCCGATATCGTTGCCATCAAAGCAACGAGTGCCAGGCAACGGAGGCTCGTGGTAATCATGGCACGACAGAACGCCGAAGTGAAATGCACCATCTCGCCCCCCTGTTGTGCCGACTTGGCAGCTCGCGGTGCAGCTAAGGCGGAGGTGGCCAGGAAGCTGCGGCGTTTCATGTTCTTTTTCTCCCAGGATGGTAGGCGCGACGAAGTGACTTGCCGAAGCCAGCATTCCCTTGATGACCAATCGCCCATCTGAACAACACTCTCTTTGATCCCGCACCCCTGCCGCCTTGCGCTCATTCAAAGTCTGACAGTGACCGTGGCCGTGCTGCATGCCTGGCGCATCGAGAGTCGATCATGAAAACCTAACAGAACCAGGACCGGTAGGCTTGGACAGGAGCGAACGCCCACCTCGCTTGGCGCGAACTATGCGCTTGTGTGGCTCTTAAGATTTTGAGAATATCCCGCAATTCCTGATCGGGTGCAGCATGTGTTCTGCAACGGCAGATTGCGATCTGATTCGCTTCTCGACGAGCGGGGTTGCAGAGCGTGACCGCCTTCCCTTCTGGCGCGAGTATTGGGCGCGTTCAGTAGTGCATAGCGACGTCGAAGTCGAATCGGATTTACCCTTTCATGCCGAAGCGGAACTTCTGTTGTGGCCCGATTTACGCGCGCTATGGTCCAAGGAATTGCCTCTGCGCTACTCGCGGTCTCGGGGGCAGGCTGCCGATGGTGACGACTCGCTCGTCTTTCTCATCAGACGGGACGGCTCTTCGACAGTGTCGCAGCGAGGGCGCGATGTATCACTTAGAAAGGGAGACGGCGTCGGGTTTCTTGGCGCCGAACCAGCCAGCGCGACAGTTTCCGAAGTCGAGTGCCTCGTTCTCGTCACTTCACGCGCCGCGCTCGCGCCGTTGATAGGAAATGACGTGGCAAACAAGGCAATGCGGGTTATACCCGGCCATTGCGAGGCGCTGCGGCTTCTTACGAACTATGCCGGGATCCTGCGCCAAGGTCCTGCTCCGATGGCGCCCGAACTGCGGCAGATGGTGTCTATACACATCCATGACTTAATCGCGGTGGCGCTTGGCGCCACGCGCGATGGTGTGGCAGTCGCGGAGGGCCGCGGACTGCGTGCCGCCCGGCTGAGGGCGATCAAGGCCCATATATTGGCAAACCTTGGCAATCCGAACTTGACGGTGAACCTCGTCGCGCTGCGCCAAGGTGTCACCCCACGCTACGTGCAGATGCTCTTCGAGGCAGAGGGAGTGACTTTCTCGGGGTTCGTTCTCGGCCAGCGGCTAATGCGCGTGTACCGCGAGCTCTGCGGCCAACGGTTCACCCACACGAGCATCAGCGGCTTTGCCTTCGCCGCCGGGTTTGGCGACTTGTCCTATTTCAATCGCACCTTCCGTCGCCGATTTGGCATGTCCCCATCGGAGCTGCGTCAGGCGGTGAGAGTACGATCGTTGTCGCACGGATCACCGTGATCGCTGCGACCACTGCGGGCGCCCGATGCGGCACTCGCCCAACAGTGACCAGGTATCATCGGCTGGGCCAGCCCCGGCATCGCCATGAACTCGTGCATGGGCGCAGAGCCGTCGACGCTAGCCATGCTGAATGTCCGGTTCCTGGATCACCTCGAAGGCAGAGCTATGGCGAATCTGGGTCGACCGCGGCCGTTTCGCCATCATTCAGAGACACGCTTGTCGAAAACCACGCCTGCCCGGCTCACCTGCCGAGGCACCGCTCCAACGCCCCCTGCCCGGCTTATGCTGCAACCGCGAAGGTTGCGTCCCGGACCCGTTCGCCATAATTTCGTCGCCAGCGTCACCAGGCGGCGACGCGTACCGGCGGACGGCACCTGCCTCGCCACGATAAAGGACACGCGCATGAGCGCCTCGGCCAAGAAGTCCGTCACCATCACGCTCGATGGCTCCAACAAATCCAGCACACTGCCGCTGCTCGATGCCACCATCGGCCCGTCGGTCGCGGACATCCGCAAGCTGTACGGCGACATTGGGATCTTCACCTATGATCCTGGCTACGGCGCCACCGCCTCGTGCGAAAGCAAGATCACCTACATCGACGGCGACGAAGGCGTCCTGCTGTATCGCGGCTACCCGATCGAGCAACTGGCCGAGAAATCGAATTTTCTCGAGATCTGCTACCTGTTGTTGAACGGCGACCTGCCGACCCCGGCGCAGCAGAAGGAATTCGAGCTCGGCGTCATGCGGCACACCATGCTGCACGAGCAGATCCGCACCTTCTACAACGGCTTCCGCCGCGATGCGCATCCGATGGCGGTGATGTGCGGTGTGGTCGGCGCGCTGTCGGCGTTCTATCACGACAGCCTCGACATCCATGATCCGGAAAGCCGGCGCATCAGCGCGTTCCGCCTGGTCGCCAAGGTGCCGACGATCGCCGCCTGGGCCCACAAGTATTCGATCGGCCAGCCGTTCATCTATCCGCGCAACGACCTCGGCTACGCCGAGAACTTCCTGCACATGTTCCACGCTGTGCCGGCGGAGGAATACAAGGTCAATCCGGTGCTCTCCAAGGCGATGGACCTGATCATGATCCTGCACGCCGATCACGAGCAGAACGCCTCCACCAGCACGGTGCGCCTGGCAGGCTCGACCGGGGCCAATCCGTTCGCCTGCATCGCCGCGGGCATCGCCAGCCTGTGGGGCCCGGCACATGGCGGCGCCAACGAGGCCGTGCTCAAGATGCTGCACGAGATCGGCCACGTGAAGAACATCCCCGACTTCCTCGAGGACGTGAAGGACCGCAACAACCACGCCAGGCTGATGGGCTTCGGCCACCGCGTCTACAAGAACTACGACCCGCGGGCGCGCATCATCCAGAAGGCCTGCCACGACGTGCTCCAGGAGCTCGGCATCAAGGGCGATCCGCTGCTCGACCTCGCGATGGAGCTCGAGAAGATCGCGCTGAACGACAAGTACTTCGTCGACCGCAAGTTATATCCGAATGTGGACTTCTATTCCGGCATCATTCTGAAGGCGATGGGCTTCCCGACCAGCATGTTCACCGCATTGTTCGCGGTCTCTCGCACCGTCGGCTGGGTCAGCCAATGGCAGGAGATGATGGAGGATCCGGAACAGCGCATCGGTCGGCCACGGCAGATTTATACTGGACCGACCCGGCGCGACTACGTGCCGCGCGACCGGCGCGGCTGAGGGGTTGCCCCCAGCCGCCGCGGGTGGAGCGGTCACACCGGGCGGCGACATGGTTGACGCGCCGTTCCATTCGACCGGTGGTCGTCCCGAGGCCTGTCCCGGAGACGGCAATGACGGCCATGCAAGAGAAAAGTCGTAAATCCAGCCTACTGCCGCCAAGTGTTAATTTCGGTCGCTGAAAATCCGGTCCCTGCCGGTCTGTGGATATCCTTATCCACACGCTGTTGATAAATCACTTCAGCAATGATGGCCAAGCCTCCCTGAACAAGGGGAGATTGCCCCCGACAGACCTCTCGGGCTGGCGCCATCGCGGGTCGCTTCGCCAGCAATAAATCTGCGGCCGAGCGGACTTTCTGACCAGTTCTTGACCAAATCTATGAGAACCCCATTGCAACTTACGCTTGTATGCTCATACACTTATTAGTTGTCTTAATACTTATTGATGAAACCATATGGGGAAAGCAATGGGCCTGTTGCAATCATTGGATTCGTTGGTCAAGCACCGCCTCAAGCAATGGCCTCAGCGGCCCCACGGCGTCAAACCGGGCGCGCGCGGCGACGATGCATGGCTGCGGGGTTGCCCGACCGACGATCTCCCCAGCACAGCCAAGTGCCCCCGCGAGCCGTTCCTGAAGTCGCCCGGCAGTACGCGCTGGCGGACCTTGCCGGATGGGCTGTGGCTCAACTTCGGCGGAACGCCTGTGGATCCTTTTGTGGATATCTTCGCCATCGAGGCCTGCGGCTCGCTGCAGAACCTGCTCGACAAGCGCTCCCGCTTCGCGCCCAGCACGCATTCGCTGCTCGCCGTCTGCCCGGTGCCGTGGCTGCTGGCGCCGGTCATGGCCGGCGACCCGACACCGCGCTGGAAGGCGACCGGCGTGCTGCTGAAGGAGCCGGCCGATCCGTTCGCCCTGCCGGTTCGCGACATGCATGTGCTGTATGGCCTGAAGCCACAGCATTACGCGGGCTTCGCCCGCCACCAGTTGCCGCACGCGCACGAGTATTTCGTGCCGATGGATGCGCTGACCGCCGAGAACGGCGACAAGAACCCCGCGTTGCAGGCACTGCTCGCCCGCGCATCGGCCAACGCCAACTTCCTTACGCCCCCATGAGCCGGGGGCGCGGTGGCGGCAGCGGCAATCCCGCGTCCGCCAGCACGACGCGCGCCAGGTCGGGCCGATCGGTGATCAGCCCGTCGACGCCCCAGCCGATCAGCCGGCGCATGTCCTCCGGCCGGTTCACCGTCCATGGCACGACCCGCAGTCCGAGCGCATGGGCTTCGGCCAGCGCTTCCTCGGTCAGGTCGTGGTGGTCGGGCGCCCAGATCGGTCCACCCTCCGCCGCCACGGCGCGCGGCACCGAGCCGCCGTAGTCGGACGGCTCCGGCCCGTCCCACCACGCGCGCGCCTCGCGGCAGGATCGCCGACCGGGTCAGCCAGGCGACACGGATATCCGGCCGCGATGCGGCGCAGATGGCGCGGCCCGCGCCAGTCGAACGACTGCACGGTGATCCGCGCGGCAGTCGCCGCACGGCATCCGCCACCGCGACCACCGCATCGGCCAGCCGCGGCGCCGTCGACCGCACCGTCGGGACCGCCGGAAACGTCTTCAGTTCGATGTTGAACTTCACCGCCTGATCGATCCGCAGCACCTCGGCCAGCGTCGGAATGCGCGCACCGTCGTGCGGCGCCTGGTCCGGAAACTGCGCGGCATAGGCGCTGCCGGGACGGATCCGCCCGACATCGTAGTCGCGCCAGCTCCGCCGCCCGCAGCGAGCGGATCGGCGGTCCGCGCTGCGCCAGCCAGGCGCCGTCCGCGGTGCGGGTGATGTCCGGGTTCAGCGTCGGGTCATGCGTCACCACCACCACGTCATCCGCGGTCATCGCCACATCCAGCTCGAGCGTGTCCACGCCGATGGCCAGCGTGGCAGCAAAGCCCGCCAGCGTGTTCTCGGGGAACAGGCCGCGCGCGCCGCGATGGCCTTGCAGATCGATCGAGCGCGTCATGCGTTCCGCGTAGGTCGGCCCTTGTATCCGCGTCAAGCCGCGGCCAATGCTGTGCCATGGACACGGCGAACGACAAGGTGCTGGGCGTGCTCGGCGGCATGGGGCCCGCTGGCCAGCGCGCAGTTCATGCTGCGGCTGACGCTGCTGACCCCTGCCGACGCGCGACCAGGACCACATCCCCGCCGTGCTGTGGTCCGACCCGCGCGTGCCGGACCGCACGGGCGGCAAGCTGAGCGGCGGCGCGGATCCCCTGCCCTGGCTGCTGCGCGGCATCGCGGGACTGCAGCGCGCCGGCTGCGGCGCGATCGCCATCCCGTGCAACACCGCGCACGGCTGGTACGACGCGATGCGCCGACGCAGCCGGCGTGCCGATCCTGCACATCGTCGATGCCGCCGCGGCCGACCTGCGCCGCATGGGCATCGGCGGCTGGCACGATCGGCGTGATGGGCACGCAGGCGACGCTGGCGATGCGGCTCTACCAGGACCGGCTGGGCGCGCTGGGCTGGGACTGCATCGTGCCGAGCCGAGGACGAGATGGACCGGCTGGTCAGTCCGGCGATCGCGCTGGTGAAGGCCAACCGGGTCGCCGATGCCTATGCGCCGCTGGCCGAGGCGGTACGCGGCCTGGCCGCGCGCGGGGCGGCATGCGGTGGTGCTGGGCTGCACCGAAATTCCCGCTCGGCATCCAGGCCGGTCCAGCGCCGGACCTGCCGCTGGTCGACACGATCGACGCCCTGGCGCGCGCGGCGATCGAGTGGGCCGGAAAGTAATCGGCGCCCGGCGCCCACGCGGCAACTCGGCGTGGCCGATAGTACTAAAATAAATACGATACTCATGTTTTTATTCTTGCAACCTGGAGTAATTTTGATTACAAGCAATTTTAACAGACCTGCCACAATTGACGCGCGGCAAGCCCCTTGGGTGGCTGCCGCCATGAACCGAGGAAGTGATGAAAAGGCTTTACCTGACGTCAGCCGCGATGCTGGCCGTGGCTGCGTTCGCGACATCGGCAGCCGACGCCAATACAATCACGGGCCTCGTCAATACCGGGGCCGGGCTGACCGATGGTCAGATCGATCCCAATTATGCCGTCATGCTGACCCCCGCCATCGATGGCCCGTCGACACACGCCCTCGCCGTGGTGGGCGGCGGCTTCCCCTTCGGATACTGGGTGGCGCCCCCAACGGGTTCCGGTGCCAACTGGATTTCCGCTTACGGACGCAATCCGAACCTGGATCCAACGATTGATGGCACTTACGATTATCAGCTCCGCTTCTTTCTGAACACCAAGGCCACGTCTCTCACGATCTCCGGCGACTGGGCTGTGGACAACCGCGGCAGCGATATCCTGCTCAATGGCGCGAGTACCGGCGATATGACCGGACCCGCCGGTGCAAACGGCTACGGCGGCCTGACACCGTTCGTCGTCACCGGCACTGGCAATGCCGGATGGAACTATCTGGACTTCCGCGCGGCGAACTACGCACAGAACGGCGGCAACCCAACCGGCTTGCTGGTGACGGACATCGCCGGCGTCTATACGGCCGCCCCGGAACCAGCCTCGCTGGCCATGCTCGGCGTCGGAATTTTCGGCATCGCTTTCGCCCGTCGCAGGCAAGCCTGAGCTCGCCACCAGCCCCTCATTCCCGCATGGCCGGGCGCCATCCCGGCCATCGCCACGCGTACTTTGCCCACATCTGGTCGCTACCCCAGCAGCGCGTCCCGCACCGCCTGCCAGCTCGCCCGGTCGGGCGCGCAGATCAGCCCGCCATCGGTCACCAGTCGGGCGTATACGGCGCTGCCGTCCAGCCGCGCGGAATAGCCGCCGGCCTCCTGGTGCAGCAGCCAGCCAGGCGCGTGGTCCCACGGCATCAGCCGGTTGAAGAACAGGAAATGGCAGTGGCCGCCGCGCCGCCATGCGGTATTCGTGCGCCGCGCAGCGATAGTCCCAGCTCCCGCCAAGCCGCGGCAGATTGCGCGCAGACCAGCGCGCGCTGCGGCTCGGGCAGGAAGCGCCACGACACGTTGCCGGTCATCTCCCGCGACCGGCACCGGCGCGGCGACGCGCAGATCCGCTGCGCTGGCCGTCCGGCGCCTCGATCCACGCCCCCTCGCCGCGCAGCGCCAGCGCCGTATCGTCGCCGACCGGATCGTGGATCGCCGCCGCCACGACCTCGCCGCGCACGATCGCCGCGGCCATCACGCCGAACAGCGGCAGGCCGGCGGCGAAGTTCGCGGTGCCATCGACCGGATCGACCACGAACGCCAGCTCGGCATCCGCCAGCAGACGCAAGCCGGGACGGATCGGCCGCGGTCGCCTCCTCGCCGACCACCACCGCAGCCGGGAAACCGCTCGGCAGCGCCGGCGGTGATCAGCGCCGCTCCGCCGCCTCGTCCGCCTCGGTGACCAGATCGAGCGGCCCGGTCTTCTGCCGCACCGTCGCCGGCGCCGAGCTTGCGGAACCGCGGCATGATCTCGCTCTGCGCCGCGTCGCGCAGCAGCTCGGCCAGCGCCGCGAGTTCGGCCGGCCGAACGTCATTCGCGCCGCTCGAACCGCGCGCGATCCGCCGGCAGCAGGCGCACCGTCACGTGCACCGCGGCATCGGCATCGTGCCGGTCCACCACCTCGCCATGCTGGTACAGCCAGGCCAGCCGAGCGCCGTCCTGCGGCGGGATGTCGTAGTCGGCGACTTCCATCCCGGCGGCGATCCGCGCGTCGATCGCCGCCTTCAGCGCGGCCAGCCCCTCGCCGGTGATGGCGGAGACCGCCACCGCGCCGGTGCGCTCCGGCACGAACGTCCACGCCGCCCAGCAGGTCGGCCTTGTTCAGCACCTCGATGGTGCGCGACGGCCAGTCCGCGTCCAGCGCGCCGTCGGCCACCATGTCCTCCAGCACCGCCACCACATCGGCGCGCTGCGCGGCACTGTCGGGATGCGCGGCGTCGCGCACGTGCAGGATCACGTCGGCCTCCGCCACCTCCTCCAGCGTGGCGCGGAACGCCGCCACCAGTTCGTGCGGCAGTTCGCTGATGAAGCCCGACGGTGTCGGACAGGATGACGCGCCGCCCGGACGGCAGGCGCAGCCCGCGCATGGTCGGGATCGAGGGTGGCGAACAACTGGTCGCGCGCCGTCACCTCGGCGCCGGTCAGCGCATTGAACAGCGTGGATTTGCCGGCATTGGTGTAGCCGACCAGCGCCACCACCGGGAACGGCACCCGGCGGCGCGCGAAGCGGTGCAGCCCGCGGGTGCGGCGCACCTGCTCCAGCTCCTTCTTCAGCCGCACGATGCGGTCGCCGATCTGGCGGCGGTCGGCCTCGATCTGCGTCTCGCCGGGGCCGCCCAGGAAGCCGAAGCCGCCGCGCTGCCGCTCCAGGTGGGTCCACGACCGCACCAGCCGCGAGCGCTGATAGTCCAGATGCGCCAGTTCCACCTGCAGCGCGCCTTCCGTGGTCGCCGCGCGCTCGCCGAAGATGTCGAGGATCAGCCCGGTGCGGTCGATCACCTTGCAGCCCCAGGCGCGCTCCAGGTTGCGCTGCTGCACCGGCGACAGCGCGGCATCGATGATGGCCACGGTCACGCCCTGCTCGGCGATGCGCCCGGCCCTGCATCGCCACCTGCCCCTCGCCCAGCAGCGTCGCCGGCCGACGCTCGCGCAACGGCAGGATCGCGGTATGCACCACCACCAAGCCGATCGAGGCGGCCAGCCCGACCGCCTCGGCCAGCCGATGCTCGGCCGAACGGCGCGCGTCGCAGCGGACGCCCCGCGATCGCGGTCGCTCGCGATCCCACGGCAACATCACCGCCGCCCGCGACAGGCGCGGCGCCGGCACCGTTCATCCGCTCGGGCAGCTGTACCGCCGTCACTCGCCTGCGGCAGGTGTCATCTCCCGCGCCGGCGCTCGCGGCACCCTCCGCCTTGGCGGCGTCGAACAACTGGATCGGCGCGCCCGGCATCACCGTGCTGATCGCATGCTTGTAGACCAGCTGCGTATGCCCGTCCCGTCGCAGCAGGACGGAAAAGTTGTCGAACCAGGTGATGATGCCCTGGAGCTTGACCCCGTTCACCAGGAACACCGTCACCGGAGTCTTTTGCTTTCGCACATGGTTCAGGAACACGTCCTGAACGTTCTGCGCCTTCTCATTGGCCACGGTTGTTATCCTTCTTCTTCTCTATGCCGTTGTTCTTGTTCAGACCGGGGCGGGCGTGGCACGGCCGCCTCGGTTCGTCAGTCCAGTCGCGACCCTCTCACGCAAGCGCACGAAGCCGTGCGGCAAGGTCGAGCGCGGTAGGGAAATGGAGATCGGGACGCGCCCGGTCAATCCCACCATCGTGCGAAGCGTCGCCAATCAGCACCGCGGTGACGCCGGCGGCGCGCGCGGTGCGCATGTCGAGCGCCGTGTCGCCGAGATACCACACCGACCGGTCGGCGCGTACGGCCCAAGCTGATCGAGCGCCAGCAGGATCGGCGCCGGGTCCGGCTTGTCGGCCGCCGCGTCGCCGGCGCCGACCACGGCGCCGAAATGCGCCGGCCCAGCCAAGATGGGCCACCTCCGCCCGCAGGTATCGTCCGGCCTTGTTGGACACGACGCCCTGCGGCCAGGCCGCGCCGGCCGCCAGCGCGTCGGCCGCCCCCGGCATCGGGCCGCACGTGCGCCAGGTGCTGTTCCGTCGAAGCGCCGCGTAGAAGATGTCGCGCGCGCGCTCCCACTCGGCGCCGAACATCACCGGGAAGCTCTCGCGCAGCGACGACGCGGACCCGCGCGCGGGTGTCGGCCGACGCTCCATGCCGGCATGGCGAACGCGGCGAACACCGCGTTGAGCGCCGCGGTGATGCCGGCCCAGCCGTCGACCAGCGTGTTGTCCCAGTCGTACAGCAGGACCGTGGGGCGCATCGCGCTCAGCCGCCGCTGCCGGTCGGCACCCAGGGATACACGGCGATCGCCAGGCCCAAGCAGCCGTCATCGTCCGCGCCCGCGCAGCGAGCGGGGCGTTAGCCGGCTCCGGTGTATGCAGGTCACGACGTTGTCCACCGGTTCCTCGAGCGTCGTTTCGGCGACCAGTTCGGTGCCTTGCACCGTCAGTGCGTCAGCACCCGGCCGCCCACCTCGATCGTGCACGCCTCGGCAAAGCCGTCGCGGATCTGGTTGAGGAACGGCACGGCGATGCGCAGCCGCAGCGGATACACCTCCGGCAGCACGCCATGCCAGGCGATGCGGTCCTTCGCGCGTCCAGCGGAAGCGGAAGCCGCCACCCCGCTCCAGGTTGTGCCAGGCGTCCGACTGTTGGGCACGCGCTCGGCGCGCGCGACGCGGCATCCAGCGGCGCGTCCAGCCGAAGCGAGGCATAGGGCGAGCCGATCGCCGCCAGGATGCCGCGCGAGGCTATCCGTGGCATCCGCCGGGCCGAAGCCGTGCAGCCAGTCGCCCTAGTGGAAGACCAGGCCGCAGTCAGCTCGCGAGCCGCGACAAGCGCATCAGCGGTGAATATCGAGGCGTGCCCGTTGCGCGGGCCGATATACCACCAGTTGCCGCGGATCGTCTCGATGTCGTCCGGCTGCAGCGGCTGGGAGAACACGATGCAGCCGCCCGGGCGCCAGGAAGCGACGCCATGTCCTGCGAGGCAGGCGCGCGGGCGAAACGGTGTGCTCGATGACCTCGAAGCAGGTGATCAGGCTGAATTTTCCGTCCGGCCGCGCCGGGCTGGAAAACGGGTCGTAATTGGTGATGTTGGCGAAACCGTGCTCCGCCATGCGCTCCGCGAAGGCGCCGGAGCCGGAGCCGTAGTCCAGGATGTCGATCTCGCGCCAGGCGCCGAGGCGCTCGGCGACCATGGCGGCGACGTTGCCGGGGCGGATGTCGGCGTATTCCGAGTCGATCCGCGGGTAGTCGGCGTTGTAGACGTAGGTGGCGAATTCCTCGGGCGACCAGTCGTCGAAGAACGCGGTGAAGATGAAGCCGCAGTCCCGGCAGCGGCGGTAGTCCACGTGGATGCCGGCGAAGCCGAAGGCGAAGGGGTTGGTGGGCGAGCAGTATTTGAAGAAGTCGAGGCTGTCGAACGGCGGCGAGAACCCGCCGCACAGCTTGCAGGGCTGGCCCTGGTGCAGGACGGTGTTGGCGTTGACCCCCACGGTGCGGGTGATCATGTCGAGGTAAGGACGCGAAGGGGGCATGAGGATAACCTGAATATCCCATTTTGTCGGCAGTTTGGCCACGACCGTTGCGTAACGCCTGGGTAAACTGTTTATCATGAAGTCTCCCGCGTCGGCCATTCTGGCAGTCAGGCAATTGCGAGAGACAAACGAGCATGTTGGTGGGACATGTCGGGCGGGTTGAGCCCAACTTCATCGGCGGCTGGGCTGCGGATACCGAAGCGCCGGACCGGATTGTGGACGTCATCGTCTATATCGACGGCAAGCGGGCGAGCAGCCTGCGCTGCGATGTCTTCCGGCCCGATTTGCGAGACCTCGGGATTTACGGCGAAGGCAGACACGGCTTCCAGTGGCACATTTGTCCGCCACTGCCGCTGCATCTGATTGATCGGGTAACGGTCCGCGTCGCGCACACCGGGGCCATTCTCCCCGATAGCAATCGGATCTTTCGCAGGCCGGACAGCCTGAACGCCATCCTGGTGACGGCGCCCGGACGCTCCGGGACAACGGTATTGTTGAGCCGGCTGTCCCGGTCGCCACAGATCTGCGTCGCCGAGGCGCATCCTTTCGAGGTGCGCCACGTGTCCTATTGGTCGACCGTCGTACGGACCTTGGCGGGCGCGGCTGATTACGAGCGTTCGATGCACCCTGACCGGCTCGAAGGAGACGGCTTCAAGGTGGGAGCCAATCCATTTTCCCACCCCGATTACGTTGACGTGTTCCGGACGAGAGAGCTGGAGAGCGAGTACTTCCAGACGTATGTGCCGGAACAGCTCGGCGACGTCGCACGGAAGGTGATCGGTGAGTACTACCTGCGGATAAAGGAGGATCGGCAGAAGCCCGGTGCGATTTTCTTTGCGGAGAAGACCAACAATCTCGACCGTCCGACAAGGATTGGTGCCCGGACGTTGTTCCCCGATCTCAAGGAGGTCGTTCTGATCCGGGATCCGCGCGATCTGCTGTGCTCCCATATGTCATATTTCGGCAGCAAGCCTGACGTGGTGATGCAGGAAATCAACCAGTCGTCACGCGAGCTGATGCGCATCAAGCGCGAGGAGTCTGAACGCACACTATTTATTCGGTACGAAGACGTGATCTTTGACGCCGAGCTGACTTTGGCTCGGCTTGCCTGTTACCTTGGGATTGATCCGCTGCAAGCTCCGAACGATACGCAGGAGAACTCCGTGTTCCGGGTACATGGCACAAGTGCGTCACCGGCGGCGTCTGTCGGGAGGTGGCGATCCGACCTAACGTACGATCAGAAGGATTTGTGCATGACGAGCTGGTCCGAGTTTCTAACCTCATTTGGCTACAATGGCTGAGGCTATCAAAGCTAGCGACCTTCTGGAGGAGAAATTCCGTATGGAGGGTTTGCTGCATCACGATCCCGCTAATCACGAGGTACGACAAGCATACTTTGCTAATTTGATCGACCTTTCCCGACACAGTTTTGGCATATTCTATGCCTCTCTGCCCGAAATCGCTCACCCGCTAGCAATTCGAGCGAACACGTCGGACGTGATGAATTTCCGACAGATCTTCCTTCACCAGGAATACGGTTTCGAGTTCCCGTATGTGCCCAGGAGA
Source organism: uncultured Alphaproteobacteria bacterium (assembly GCA_963696645.1). Taxonomy (GTDB): domain Bacteria; phylum Pseudomonadota; class Alphaproteobacteria; order Acetobacterales; family Acetobacteraceae; genus JAMXLO01. Next base: position 2,229,398 of record CAVOKY010000005.1, on the reverse strand, counting down.
ATATTGGATTTAGGAGCATATGCCGGCTACGCCGCGGTGTTTTTCGCCAACAGATTTCCCACCGCACAAATCGCATGCCTGGAACCATCGACAGCGAACTTCAAGATCCTGGCGATTAACACCCAAGCCTACGACAATATCGAGATCATCCCTGGCGCAGCATGGCACAGACCGACTTTCCTTGCGATGTCCGGAAATGTGGGTGGCCACTGGGGCACGACATTCTCTGAACAGTCTACTCAGACGTCAAAACTGGTGCGCGCATATACAGTGAATGAACTGATGGATAATCTCAACTGGCCCGACATCGATCTTCTCAAGTGTGACATTGAGGGAGCCGAGCTGGAACTTTTTTCTGCGCCTGATGCACCGGAGTGGCTCGAGCGCGTCCATATCGCGTCGGTGGAGACACACGACCGTTTTCGACCGGGTTCCACTGCCGCGGTGGAAGGAGCGTTTCGTCCTGCATCATTCATCAGGCAGCAAAGCGGAGAATTCTACGTTTACCGGAGAGTGTCCCAATGTAGCAACACCGGCGGCAAACAGGTCGCTGGCTCGATCGAGTTGTTTCCGAACGACAAGCAGTTTTTCGCATTCGATCTGTGCAACGTCCCGGCCGAGGAATGGGGCTTCATGCTGATTGGAGACCGAACTTTTCAGTTGCATCCACAGGCGCCCGGCTGTGACCCGAGCGAAATCAGGTTTTCCCTAACCCTAAGCGGACAAAAGGCACTTTCAGCTTCGTGCCACCTAGCTGGAGCAGGTCACTATTCCGTGATATTCGGCGCACGTATCAACGTCGGCGAACACAAATTGGCCGAACAGACCTGGGTGGTAGGCCCAGGCGAAAGGCTGGACGTAGCACTGCCGTTACCGGACTATCGCGGCCCCTGTATATTGGTTTTGTACACGCAAATGAGCGAAGGCTCTAAGAGCAATGGACACGCGTGGGCACGATGGGAGCACCCAGCACTCAATTAGTCGATAGGTGGTGGCTGGCACCGGCGTCAGACGTTGCGATGTTCTCTGCCCACATAACGGCGGGCGCCGAACCCAATTCGAAGGTCTTGCTCATTCTTACTCATTCCTGTTTAGTTCCGAATATCAAGCACTCATCAAAATGCAGAAATCCGGTATCGTCGAGTTGTATCTTCACGTAGCGAGCAATTCTGGATCCACCGAGACGCACCACATAAGGTTCGACATAAGGCAGAGAACGCCGGGCGCCAAATATGGAATCGTCGGTCTTCCTGAAAACCAAGGACCAATCCCGGTCATCCGTGGATATCCAGATGCTGAAGTGTCGCAACCGTTCAGCTTGATCCGGGCGATTGAATATGCGGATCTCACGAAGAACAAAGAGGTCCAAAAGATCCAGTCGCCACCATGGATTCATTTCAGACGCTGTATGGAATCCATATTGACCCGATATCATGCCGTTGTTGCCGCCCCGCGCGTCGTCCTCGACAGTCCTTCCGACGGACCACCGGGAAATTGAGCTCTGGGTTGCCGGCTTCCACAGAGCGAGGTCAGCGTTCGCCAGGCTTCCGTTGCAGACCCGATCGAATTCCGCCTGCAAGTATCGAATCCTGGCTTCCAGTTTTTGCTGGTCTCCGTCGTATCTTGCAACGAGCGGCTCAAGGTCGCCAATACGACCGGTAGGTTCCTTTATAAAGCCAATGTCCACAAAGTGTTGATACCGTTCCCTCAGAGTTTCAGGGAAGTACGAGTCGATCTCGCAATATGTCAGGAAACGGCCGCCACCGACGTCCTTGAGAAGGACCATCTGCTTTTTAAGATTGTCGCTGCGTAGCATGCTTTGTTGCCAAGCCTCAGCATGCGAATATGCACGAAGTTTCTCGGTGACTTTATCAGCGCCACCTAAAAATGTGAAATGCCAGCCTCCAGCCGAAACAAGGTGGTTAGTTCCCTCGAACAGCTTGAACACTTCCTCAGGAACCTGACGGACCCTGTTATAATCGGGCACTCGCTCGTGAAGGCGGTAGGAATACGCGAAGGGCTTTCTCCAACCGCTCGGCACCGCCATCATATTGACATAAAACTGATACATTGGCAGATCGAACATGAAATACCCGCTGTTATTCCTCATTGCCTCAAACGCCGCCGGGCTTAGGATCTCATCGCAATCAGAAACGATAATAATATCGTCAGGGCCAGCGTCCTTAAGCGCCCTCCCCAGAGCGCTTCGCTGATGAAACTCGCGTCTCCAGGCATCGCCGTCTTGCGGCATGTCATCCACGACCAGATGACGGATTTTGGACGCATATTTCTCGAAGCGCCCCCAATTCTCTAAAAAGACAAGAGGCTTAGGTCTTCCCGTGAAAGTAGTATTCGCCTCACAAAGCACGAATATATCTACACGATCGAAGTGCTCCTCCAATCTCAATTCCAGCAAATCGAGTTCGTTGAAGAAAATGAAGCAGTCGTATATTTTCTTTGCGCCAGACATCATATTGCCTCCTGCCGTCCTAGTTGTTGGAGGGAAGGATCAAACATCATCATTTGACAAATTGGCGGGCGAAATCCAGTACGGAACCCATAAACGTAACGCTATTGGTTTCGGGAAGTGCAGCCCCCGGAAGTCCAATCCAGCTCTCTATCACAAATTGGTCGGGTGTCCCTCCGACAGCGGCAAATGCACGCCCTTGGCTCATAATGGAGTCATGCCATATATCTTCGGTGACACGTCCGAGCTTTTCCTGCACGGGATAGTCTGAAGCCCAATACGTGAGGCTGAAGGGAATCTTGCGGTCATGGCATAGCTGCTCAATCGATTTGACCTGCTGCCAACTGCCGATGCCCTGGATGGCAAAATTCACCCAATTTGTGTCAAGGCGATAGAAGTCTAATCCCGGAACTCCGATTTCCTTCAATTTGGCTTGAAGTGAGTCCAGCCAAGCTTGGTGAACTGGCAATGCCAAGCCGGGAAAAGGCTCGATATCGCCAATCTTGACGTTGGGGTAGTTCTTCCGGACCAAGGCGATGAACTTTGCAGTTTCGTCAATCGCATATTTCGTATCGAAATGAAAACCGTTTACCGTCTCCGCGAGTGGGCCGTCCATGGCTATGGATGCTAGCGTGCCCCCTAGACGTTCCGCTCTTCCCTCCGTGCCAATGGCCCACTTCTTTCCGATAGGTTTCCTCGCCCCTCGCCGACCAGGGTTTGATCGCGCCTACCTCCAATTCGAGTTTGAGGTGCCAGGTGCGGAGCTGTTGAAACCAAAAGCGCAGCTCGGTCTCGTCGACCTGCTCCAGCGAATGATCGGAGCGGATAATGCCAGTTACATACTTCCTGCTCTGCGCCCACTGGTCGGGCGAGTGGAAAATGGCCGACATCTCAGCATTGTCAGGGGGTGCAATATACAGATCTCGCGCCGCTGCAGTCTTACTGCCAGCAATCGGCAGGAGCGCCATTAGAGCAAGGTAGAGTCGTCTAGCATTCATGATACGTTCGCCATTTTGGGTTATCTCCCAGCCATCCGCCGCCTAATACCGTCCGAGGGACAGGCCAACAACCTGCGGGCCCGCATTGCCATCCCTACCACACCGACCGAATTGCCGCATGCCAGATTACGGCAGGCATCAATCATGCTAACCTGCCTTCCGCTCTTTTTGCATCCCTTGCGATGCAATTTGCGTTGTTGGCGAGTGGTGCCGAGACGTTCAGAGGTTCCCCGACGATGCGTTGGTTACCATTACGACCCGTTCCGCCAACAGAAAGCTTGCATGCAAACTCTTGCCCGGGGTGAAAAATGCCTGATGTAGCATGGAATAAACTGGCTTGGGATGGGTACTCCTGGCCAGACGGTGGTGAAATCTGGAGTGAGCGATGGGGCTGTAGTGAAGCTCAGTGGTTTGGTTCTATTTATCCTCGGCTTCAGCGGTTTCTACCAACCTGCAGAGTTCTAGAAATCGCGCCGGGATTCGGTCGGTGGTCCCGGTTTTTGGTCAGATCTTGCTCGCAATACATTGGCATTGATCTCAGCGAAAAATGCATCGAGGCCTGTACTGCTAGGTTCAAACACGACACCCACGCTCGGTTTGTAGTCAATGACGGGACATCGCTCGACGCAGCGGAAGATGGCCTATACGATTTCGTTTTCTCATTTGATTCATTGGTTCATGCCGAGTTGGATGTCTTCGAAAATTATGTTCCCCAACTCATGCAAAAGCTCACCCCGAGTGGTATCGCATTCATCCACCATTCGAACCTGGCTGACCTGGGCCCATTAGACGGTATGAGAGACCATGGGCGCGGTAGGACAGTCTCAGGCTCGGTCATGGAGCGACTCGTTCAGCAACATGGAGGCACTGTGCTGATACAGGAAGTCATCAATTGGGTCGACACTGGCCTGATTGATTGTCTTACTACATTTAGCCGGAAGACGTCCGTAACTCAGCCTGAAGCTATAAAGCTGGTGAACTCACGCTTCATGCTGGAAGCTGAACTTATCAAGGTTTATCAGGCACCTTACAGCGCCACCAAGTCTCGTTGATCCGCGTCGTACGCGATCCGCGCCCTCGCGCCACGCCAATACCAGCCGGCAGAATGCTTGACCTTCGGCCATCTCCGGTCCGACCGTCATGGCGGTGCCCGGGACACGCCGCTCACTGCCACGCCGCTAACGCGAGCGATGCCGTCACCCGTTCTGTCCCCGCACAGGCACAGCACCCACGCCGCGCCGGCCGCCCCACCCCATGCCGCGCCGCTACCCAGCGCCGGGCGCCTGCGCCCTAGTCTCGCCGGTCCGCGACGGTCGTCACCCCGTGGCGGATATGGTGCGCCACCAGGTGCACGCCGCGCCGATGATGCAGCGGCAGGGCCGGCGCCTCGGCAACCTCCTCGTAGGTCTGCCAGCCGCGTTCGCTCGCCGGGCGCAGATCGCGCGGCGCCGGGTTCAGGTCGACGGCCTGCGGCGCGGGTGCCGCGTTCGCCGTCAGCATCGTGCCGTTGTCCGGCCGATCGTAGATGAACCCGTAGGTCGGATAGACGCTGCCGAACTCGCCGCTCTGGCCCAGGCCGACCCGCACCGCGGTCCAGTCATTGGCCTCGGACACGTCGACCACCGGGATGTTGCGGGCGACGCCGCCGTGCATGCCGGGCCCCCACCAGTTGGCGTGATCGATCTCGATCTCGCGCGCGTTGATCGTCCGGCTGACCACCGCGACGTGGCCGAGCCGCATGCGGCCATTGGCGCGGAAGGTAAGAACGCTGCCCGGTTCCGGCACGCTGCCGCGCTGATACACGCCGGCCGCGTTGTCCCACCATTGCCAGGCATTGCCGGCAACCGAAATGCCCGAATCGCTGCGCGCGAACGGCACGCAGGACATGCCGCCACGGGCATATTGATGGCCCCGGCCGAGTACCTTGCCGTGCAGCGTGTGCCCGGCGACGGCTTGTCTGATGTGGGAGGAAGGTTCCGTCGATGTTCGCTGGTGGTGAGTGGTGGTAGCGTCGGCAGACTGTGCGGTGATTTGACAACTCAAGGTGATAAACGAGCCAAGAACCAGAGTTTTAGCGCCGGTGCCCCATGCCAGCATCGCGACCCACTCCCCTTATGTTTTTCAGGTCTGCGATTCGCTAGCAACAGGGTTGCATATGTGACAACCCGTAACAGTGATCGTTTCGTAGGCGGCGACGCATTTCGCGGCAAATGCCCTGTGGATAAGCACGCAATCCGGGAAGATTTTCCTGCTTCCCCGGTTTGTTCCCGCCATACAGCGGCATGTGCCGGCGATTTATAGACTCGGCGAATGCCTCGTGCCGCGCCGTTGAACGGCTCCCGGCGCATACTGTGGCGCCGGGAACACACCCAGCGGTTACTTGCAGGCGGTCACCATGATCTCGACCAGGATCGACGGATTGGCCAACTCGGCTTGCACGCAGGCGCGTGCCGGCGCGGCGCCTTTCGGCAGCCACGGGGTCCAGACCTCGTTCATTGCATCACGGTCGCGGATGTTCTTCACCCAGATCAGCGCCTGGAGCAGGCGGGTGTTGTCGGTGCCGTGGGTTTCCAGCAGTTGATCGATCTGGGCCAGCACATCGGCGGTCTGTCCCTTGATGTCCTTGCTGGTGTCCTTCGCCGTAACACCCTGAAGATAAACGAAGCCGTGATATTCGACGGCCTTTGACAGGATGGTGCCGGGCTCGGTGCGGTCAATCTTGGGCATCGCTGCTTGTCTCCCGATGTTGCTGTGGCTCACGGCCTTCTAGAGCGTTTTCGGGGCGACTGAAACATCACGCGGTTCGGGAAATGGCCGGTTCAGGGCTTGGCCGGTTCAGGACTTGGAGGTCCACTGCCTGGCGGTCCAAGGGCCGTGGGACCGGCCGGGGGGATATCGGTGCGATCGCTCTCGGTGCCCATGTTGCGCACGCAATCGCTGGTCATGCTCTGGTAGCCGAAGCGTTGCGCCAGTCCATGATCGACTGTGCCGTAGGCGTCGTTGGCCGAATAAGGCGAGTTGGGATTGTTGATCGTGTAGATCCTGTCGCGATTTTGCCGATCGTAGACCGCATCGGCATGTGCGCGGCAGGCTGCCAGCGTTTCCGCATCGGCTTTCGCCTGTCCGGTCGGCGGCGGTGGCGGTGCGCACTGCGCGAGGATCAGCAGCATCGGCAGAGCCATGGCGACGGCAGCGGCTCATGGTGTGGCTCCGTGAGGCTGCGGCGCCGCCGGCCCCTCCAACGCCAAGCCGAACGCGAACCGGGCCAGCCGGCTGCGGAAGCCGGTCTCGTCGAAGCGCGCGTCCTGCGTCAGCGGCGTGGTGGCCGCGGCCCGCAGCAGTACGGGGTGCAGCTCCGCGCCGTCGCGCTGCAGCAGGCACAGCGATTCGGCCCAGCGCACGCGCGCCAGCAGATCGACCAGCGCGAGCAGGCGCAGGCAGACCGACAGCCCGTAGCTGTTGCGCAGGCCGACGGTGCCATCGACCGCACCGGCCCAGCAGCATGCATCGCGATCCGCCAGCGCGAGATCGGCGTGCGAGCCGTCAGCGCGGCGAAAGCGGAAGCCTCGCGCCGCACCCCAGCGTTGTGCCAGGGCGGCGTCGCGCGCCGCGTGCCACGCGCGCTCCAGGTCGCGCCGATGCACCGGCGGAAGCTCCTCGGGGGGCAGGTCGACGAGGTAGGTCAGCGACCCGTCCGGGGCCGACGCCGACGTGCACGGAAGGGGGGTGCTCGGCCGGTTCCATCGGCATGAAGGATGGACCTGCAGCAACAAGCTTGCGCCAGCCTGCGCGAGCCATGCCTGGGAGATTTCAACACATGCAGGACCCAGCGAAACTGACGGCGACCGAGGCGGCTCGGCTGATCCGCGACGGCAAGCTGGAGCCCATCGAGCTGATGGAGGCGTGCCTGGCACGGATCGCCGAGCGCGAACTGGCGGTGCGGGCGTTTGCCTGGTTCGACGGCCATGCCGCGCGGCGAGGCAGCGGCGAGGGCCGCGGCCCGGGCCGCTGCACGGCCTGCCGATCGGCGTGAAGGACGTGCTGGATACCGCTGATATGCCGAGCGAATATGGCTCGCCAATCTGGCGTGGCTGGCGGCCGCGGGCGGATGCCGCGGCGGTGGCGTGGACGCGGGCGGCCGGCGGCGTGGTGATCGGCAAGACCGTCACCACCGAGTTCGCCACCCGCAAGCCGGGACCCGACCGGCAATCCGCACAATCCTGGCGCATACGCCAGGCGGCTCGAGCAGCGGATCGGCGGCGGGCGTGGCGGATGGCTTCTTTCCGTTGGCGTTCGGCACCCAAACGGCGGGCAGCGTGATCCGGCCGGCGGCCTATTGCGGTGTGGTGGGCTACAAGCCGAGCTATCGGCATGATCAACCGGTTCGGCATGAAGCTCATGTCGGAGAGCCTTGATACTGTGGGAGTCATGGCGCGCAGCGTCGCTGACTGCGCGCTGTTCGCCGGGACGGTGGCGGGGTGCGATCTGGGCGACCCCGACGCGCGGACCGAGCAGGCGCCGCGCATCGGCATCTGCCGTTCGCCTGCCTGGGACAAGGCGCTGCCGGAGACCGAGGCTGTTGCTGGCTCGGGTTGCATCGGCGTTGGGACGTGCCGGCGCGTCAGTGACCGATCGCGAGTTGTCGCCCGGTGTGGCGGCGGTCGAGGCGGCACATCCGATCGTCATGAACAACGAAAGCGCCCGGGCGCTGGGCTGGGAGCTGGCGAATGCCCGCGAGCAGATCAGCGACGGGCTGCGCGAGCGGCTGGAATTCGGCCTGTCGCAGCCCGAGGCCGCAGTCGCGGCGGCCCATGCGTTGTTCGTCAGCGCCCAGAGGGCGTTCCCGGCCTGCATGGAGGGGCTGGATGCGCTGGTGACGCCCTCCGCCCCCGGACAGGCGCCGGCCGGGCTGGAATGGACCGGCGATCCGGCATTCAACCTGATCTGGACCAGCCTGCACGTACCCTGCGTGACGGTGCCGGCGGGCGTCGGGCACGATGGGCTGCCGCTCGGCATCCAGATCGTCACGCGGATCGGCGAGGACCGTCAGGCGCTGGCATGGGCGCAATGGGTCGCGGCGGCGCTTGGTTGAACATGGCGTGCATATCGGTTTGATTGCGACCCACGTATGACCGCGCCCTGGATCGCCGACGCTGGGCTGAGGACGTGGCGCGCATTTCAAAGACGTGACCGGATCCCAGTCATCCCTCGTTTTACCGCCATGGTGGTGAAACGAGGGTTGCGGCGATCCAATCCCATCGCCGCTTTGCATTTGAGCATCGTCGGGCTGACTGAGTAAATCGCCAATCAATTCAGCCTGTCATTGCGAGTTCCATACCGGCCGTCGGCCGACCGGCCCTGGACGAAAGAGCTAGGATTTCTGCCATTTTCCGGTCCTGGCAATCGCAACTCTTTCTTGTTAGGAGCAAAGCAACGCGGCAATCTCCCGCCTATGCGCGCCGACCTTTACTGGCCGGTGGCTTGCCGAATTGCCCGTGCCAAGAGCGCCGACGGGACGAGGTGCAGAACCGCAGCCGGCCAAAGGCGAATGCCAGTCAAGCCGCCCGTCATGATCGTGCCGACGGTGCCGTTCGCCTTCAAAATGATCGAGTTGTAGCCCGGATATCCCGTGCCGATTTCGTCGACCACGCCAAAGCCGGCGACATGGTGGTTGCGACCCGTGATCAGGGCCGCCCGGGTCGGCGAACACAGCGAGGTCGAGTGGAAATTGGTGTAGCGCAGTCCGTTCTTCGCAACGCGATCCAGCGCTGGGGTCGGGACGACACCGCCAAACGTCGCCGGCGTGCCGAAGCCGCAATCATCCGGCATGATGAGCAGAACGTTGGGCGCTCCCTTCGGCGGCACGACACGGGGCGGCCACCAGGGCGTCGACTCCGAGGCCCTGTCCTTGATCACACCGCCGAATTTCGGATCGGGGGGCGGGAGTTGGTTTCCGGGGATTGTCGTCGTGCCGCCGGCCCAACCGACGTTCGTGCCAATCGGTTCGCGCGGCGGCGTCGCTCCCGCGCCTGGCCCGGCGGTTTGCGCCTTCGCGTCTGCCAGCACGGAGCCACCGATCGCCGTCGCCAACGCTGCTTTTGCTGTCGTCTCGAACAATTGGCGCCGCTTCATGCGGGGTTCTCCTGGTATCTGCGAACCGGACCCGTGCAATTGCACGAAGGTGTCAAAATCAATCGTCTCCCCAACCGACCTGTCACGATGAGGATAGGATCACGCTCTGCCTGAGCATGTGCGGTCCAAGGTTCATTTGAACAGGTCGCGTCGGCGGTCTCATGGCGCCGGAACGATGCGGTAATAGACGCCGTTGGCGCCATAGGCTGGGGCAAACCACATTCCGCCACACTCGTACTCGCGGGGCAGCAAGCGATAGATGCAGCCGGCTGGCAAAGCCGCGTAGGCCACTGGCGCATAGGGCGGTGCATACACCGGCGGAGTGTATACCGGCGGAGTGTATACCGGCGGTGCGTACGCCGCACTCGCGGCGGCGGCGCCCGCGGCCATCCCGGCCGTGGCGCCAACGACAGCTCCAGCCGCGGCCGCGCAACCATAACAACCCGACGCCGAATAGGAGGACACTGCGATCGGCGGGTGATAGGCCGGATAGCCATAGTACCCGCCGTAACCCGGCGGATGATAGGCCGTCGCCCCCGAGGCATAGGTGTGCGTCGCGCCTTCCCCATATGCCCCATAGGTACTGCCGCCATACGCATTGGTGTGCTCGGTGCCGCCACCCCAGGCGTGTGCCGTATTGCCGCCGTACATGTTGGTGTGCTCGGTGCCCTCACCGTAGGTATGGCTCGAGCTGCCACCCCAGGCGTTGGTGTGGCTGGTGGAGCCCCAACTGTGGCTGGTGCTGCCGCCCCAGCGGTTGGCGCTCGCCCATGCGTGGGCCGGATCCGGCCGCAAGGTGCCAACCAGCACGGCTGCGGCCACAAGGACGATCGCTTTCATGACTTCTGACCTCTCAGGGTGACTTCGGCGTCTGCGCCGCGCTGGAGTGCTTGGTGATGCCCAGCGGTTTCTGGCCCGGCGGCATCGGCGCATGCGCAGGACTGTCGAACTTCATGGGCTGCGCGCTCTCGGCCTTTTCCGAGGCGAACGTGCCGGCGGGAATCGCCTGATCGATCTGCCAGTTGCTCAGGTCCACCTCATGCCGCAGGCTCAGCGGATCGGTGCGGTAGACCGCGCGCACCCGTCGCGGCAGCTTGTCGTCGCTGCCGATCCAGATCTGCAGGAATACGTCCTTGTTGGCCCACGCCACCATCTCGGTCTTGGTGCCGCCCACCATGCCCGACGGACCGATATAAAACGCGAGAACGGTGCCATCAGTCAGTGCGGCGTAGGGGTCTGCGACGATCAGGTCAGTGAACGGATAATAGATGTCTGCGGTATCGAACGCGGCCTTCAGTGCGCCATCGATCGTCGGCGGCGCATTGGCCACTGCGGCCAGGTTCTCCACCGGCGCATAGGCCGTCATCGATTTGCCGTTGTAATAGAACTCGGAAGCCGGCCCGTCGCCCGGAATGAGCACGCGGAGCTTGTCGGGCCGTTGCACGGTCACGTCGTAGCGCACGGTATAGAGAATTGGCGGCCCGAGCTGGCTAGGATACTCGTAGCTCGCGACCGCCGTGAAGGACATCGACTTCGCCGCCGCAAGACGGTCGCTGGCAGCCTTGAGCAACACCATCGCTCGTGGCTCGAGCACCATCTTCGTTGGTGCAGAACGCTGGCCTTGCGCCGCCGGCGGCCTGGTGGGTTGTGTGTTAGGTGCCTGCGCGTCAGCCTGCAAGTACCCACCGACAGCGGTCGTGAGCAGCAGGCTCAGGCTGAAGGCCTGCGCAATTCGTCGCAAACGTATCATGTCAGGTTACCTTTACCGTCGTGGCGCAGAGCCAGTTGGCATGCTGCAACGGCAAGGGCATTGATTTAGATCAATGCCATTTCCTGTTCCGCGCATCGGCGCAACGACAATGGCCGCAAAGGGTGAAGGGTTCCGGACGCCAGGCGGCGGATGAATGACGCGCCGTGACGGGCCGGCGTCCGGAACCCGTCACCAAGGCGGCCATCGCTTCAGCGGTTCCGTTCCGGTGCCGTTCAGATACAGGCTCTCAAAGCGCTCATGTAACGTGTTATAAAACGGCGAATTGGCGATACGATTTGGTACATGGATTGGGCGTAGCGGCACCCAAAGTCCGCCCAGCCGGTCCGCCGACGCCCCCCAGACCCGGTCAGAGCGACGAACGCGGTCGTGCCGCGATCTTTGCCGCGCGAGCAGCGGTCCTCTTCTTCGCGGGCGACTTGCCTGTTGCCGCCCGCTTCGCCGGTGGCTTGGGCGCCGTGCGCTTGGCCTTCGCAGTCCGCCGTTTCGCCGGCCTGGCCTTTGCCTTGGCCGGCGCCACCTTGGCCGCCGCCTTGGCACGTCCCGCCTTCGCTGGCGCCGCCGCGGCCGGTGTCGTCTCGGCCGCCGGCTTCGCTGCGGGAGCCGAGCGTCCGCGTCGGCCACCGGCGCCACGGGGACGCAACTGCTTGCCCTTCTCCGCCAGCAGCGCCACCGCCTCGTCCAGCGAGATGTCCTCCATCATCACGCCGCGCGGCAGGTTGGCGACCGTCTTGCCGTGCTGCACGTAGGGGCCGAAGCGCCCCTTGCGCACCGCGACCAGCTCGTTGTCCTTCGGGTGCGGACCGATGGTGCGCACGCTGGCCATCTTGCGCGCGATCAGGTCCACCGCACGGTTGAGGCCGATGGCCAGCACATCGTCATCGCGGTCCAGCGAGCCATAGATCGCGCCCATCCGCACATAGGGGCCAAACCGGCCGATGCCGGCCTCGATCTTTTCGCCGGTCTCCGGGTGCAGACCGATGACGCGCGGCAGCGACAGCAGCCCGATCGCCTGCTCCAGTGTGATCTGTTCGCCATCCAGGCCGCGCGGCAACGACGTGCGGCGCGGCTTCGGCGCCTTGCCCTTGGCGCCTCCCCCGGCGGCAGACTTGTCCTCGCCGTTTTCGCCCTGCTGCACATACAGCCCGTAGGGACCGCGGCGGACGGTGATCTCCTCGCCGGTCTCGGGATGATGGCCGAGTACCCGCATGCCCTCCTTCAGCGTCTCGCCCTGGTCCTCGCCGTTCTCGATCGCCAGGCGCCGCGTGTACTGGCAGGCGGGGTAGTTCGAGCAGCCGATGAAGCTGCCGTAGCGGCCGAGCTTCAGGCCGAGCCGGCCGGTGCCGCAGGCCTGGCAGACCCGCGGGTCGGTGCCGTCCTCGCGTGGCGGGAAGAAATGCGGGCCGAGGTCGGCATCCAGCGCGGCGATCACGTCGCTGATCTTGAGGTCCTTGGTCTGGTCAACAGCCTTGGAAAACTCGTCCCAGAACGCGTGCATCATGACGCGCCAATCCATCTGACCGGCAGAGATGTCGTCGAGCTTTTCCTCCATGCCGGCGGTAAAGCCGGTATCGACGTAGTGCTCGAAGAAGCTGACCAGGAACGCGGTCACCAGACGCCCGCGGTCCTCGGGGATGAAGCGGCGTTTTTCCAGCCGGACGTATTTCCTGTCCTGCAATACCGAGAGGATCGAGGCGTAGGTGGACGGCCGGCCGATGCCGAGCTCCTCCAGCTTCTTCACCAGCGATGCCTCGGAGTAGCGCGGCGGCGGCTGGGTGAAGTGCTGCAGCGCATTCACCAGCACCAGTGCCAGCGGGTCGCGTTCCGCCATCGGCGGCAGCATGCGGCTGTCATCCTCTTCCGCCGCATCGTCGGTGTCCTCGCGGTACAGCTTGAGGAAGCCGTCGAATGCCACGATAGAGCCGGTGGCGCGCAGGGTGATCCCCTTGCCGTCGGTCACATCGACGCTGACCTGGTCGAGTTCGGCGGACTGCATCTGCGATGCTACCGCGCGCTTCCAGATCAGTTCGTACAGCCGGCGCTGATCGTTGTTCAGATAGCGCGCCACGCTGTCGGGCGTGCGGGACACGTCGGTCGGGCGGATCGCCTCGTGCGCCTCCTGGGCGTTCTTGATCTTGCTCTGGTATTCGCGCGGCGCGGCCGGCAGGTAGTCGGCGCCGTAGGTCGCCCCGACATGGTCGCGGATCGCGGCGATCGCCTCGCGCGCCATCTGCACGCCGTCGGTGCGCATGTAGGTGATCAGGCCGGTGGTCTCGCCGCCGATATCGACGCCCTCGTAGAGCTGCTGCGCCAGCCGCATGGTCTGCTGTGCGCCGAACCCCAGCTTGCGCGAGGCTTCCTGCTGCAAGGTGGACGTGGTGAATGGCGCGTAGGGGTGCCGCTTGACGCGCTTCTTCTCGACCGAACCGACATGAAAGCGCCCGGCTTCCACCGCGCGCTTGGCGCGCATGGCGAGCGCTTCGTTGTTCAGGTCGAACTGTTCGAGCTTCTTGCCGTCGAGGTGGGTCAGCCGCGCGGTGAACGGGGCGCCGGCCGGCGTGGTGAAATCCGCCTCCACCGTCCAGTATTCGCGGGCGCGGAACGCCTCGATCTCGGCTTCGCGGTCGCAGATCAGCCGGAGCGCGACGGACTGCACACGCCCGGCGCTGCGGCTGCCGGGCAGCTTGCGCCATAGCACCGGCGAAAGAGTGAAACCCACCAGGTAGTCCAGTGCGCGGCGCGCCAGGTAAGCCTCGATCAGCGGCTGGTCGAGGTCGCGCGGATGCGCCATGGCGTAGCGCACGGCGTTGCGGGTGATCTCGTTGAAGGTGATGCGGCGGACGTTGATGCCCTTCAGCGCCTTCTTGTCCGCCAGCATGGCCTTGACGTGCCAGGAAATCGCCTCGCCTTCGCGGTCCGGGTCGGTGGCCAGATACAGGTTGCTGGCGCCCTTCAGCGCCTTGGCAATGGCACTGACCTGCTTGTCGCCGCGCGCATCGGACTGCCAGTCCATGGCGAAGTCCTGCTCCGGCCGCACCGAACCATCCTTCGGCGGCAGGTCGCGCACGTGGCCCAGGCTGGCCAGCACCGTATAGCCACCGCCGAGATAGCGGTTGATGGTCTTGGCCTTGGCGGGGGATTCGACGACGACGACGTCTGACATTCTGACCTTTTTGGTGACCTTAGGAATCGGCTTCCGGCAGCAGCGCAACCCGGCTCCCCGGCAGCGTCTCTATCCGGCCGGCGAGCTCCAGTTCCAGTAGAACCGCCATGACCGCAGCCGCAGAGAACTGGCAGCGGCGTACGACATCGTCAACGGCTGTTGGCGAAGTACCAAGCAAATCAATCACTTGCATTCGGGCCTGGGAGAGATCCACGGCCGTTTCGGCGGGTTCCTGCCAGTTTGGCGGCGCCTCGGCGAATCCGGTCGGGGGCCCGCGGACGAACAGCGGCAGGCGGTCCAGGCCCTCGCGCTGCGGGTGGTCCGGCAGGTTCTCCAGCACATCGGCCGCAGTCTCGGTGATATGCGCGCCCTGGCGGATCAGGTCGTTGGCACCGCGCGCGCGAGGGTCGAGCGGGCAGCCCGGCACGGCGAACAGCTCGCGGCCGGCTTCCTGGGCCAGTCTGGCGGTGATCAGGCTGCCGGACCGCAGCGCCGCCTCCACCACGACGACGCCCAGAGACAGGCCGGCGATGATGCGGTTACGCCGGGGGAAGTGGCGAGCCTGCGGCGCGGTGCCGAGCGGCGCCTCGGTGACCACGGCGCCCGCTTCGGCGATGCGGCGCTGCAGGTCGGCGTGCTCCGGGGGGTAGGGCATGTCGAGGCCGCCGGCCACCGCGGCGATTGTGCGGCCGGTGCGCAGCGCGCCCTTGTGCGCGGCGGCGTCGATGCCGCGGGCCAGGCCGGACACCACCACCAGCGTGACCGCCAGGTCCACCGCGAGGTCCTCGGCCATGCGCTGGCCGTTGGCCGACGCGTTGCGGCCGCCGACCAGGGCCACGGCGCGGGCCGACAGCAGGGCGGGATCGCCCAGCACCGCCAGCATCGGCGGGGCATCGTCCAGCAGCGCCAGCAGTGCGGGGTATTCCGGCTGGCCGGCGAAGATCAGACGCGCGCCGAGGTGCAGCGTGGCGTCCAGTTCGCGCCGGGCATCCGCCGCGGACGGCACGATGGGTGCGGCCTGCCGGCCACCGGCGCTGGCCAGTGCCGGCAGCGCATCCAGTGCCTCGGCGGCGGTGGCGTAGCGGGAAAGCAGCCGACGGTAGGCGACCGGGCCGACGCCTTCCGCGCGGGCAAGACGCAGCCGGTCCAGCGTGTCGGCCGGCGTCGGGTCGGCGGGGGGATCATGTTTTCTGACCAATGCGGGGCTCGGTGCCTGCTAGCAGGCGGCGGATGTTCGTGTGATGACGGACGAACACCAGCACAGCGATCACCAACGCAAGCTTAACGATAGTGGAATCGGCCAGCAGGACGGCGATGACCGGAGCCAGCGCGAAGGACACCAGGGCGGCCAGGGAGGACCGGCGCGTGACGCCCGCCACGATGAGCCAGACCGCACCTGCGGCGATGCCGACCGGCCAGGCGGCGGCAAGCAGCACGCCATAGGACGTGGCCACACCCTTGCCGCCCTTGAAGCGTAGCCAGACCGGGAAGTTGTGGCCGATCACCGCGCCGGCGCCGGCCCACAGCACCGCCTCGTGCCCGGCAAACCACGCGGCGAGCAGGACGGCGGCCGCGCCCTTCAGCGCGTCGAGCAGCAGGGTCGCCGCGGCGAGGCCCTTGTTGCCGGTGCGCAGCACGTTGGTCGCGCCGATGTTGCCGGAGCCGATGCGGCGGATGTCGCCCAGCCCGGCGGCTCGGGTGAGCAGCAGGCCGAACGGGATGGAGCCGAACAGGTAGCCGAGCAGGAGGCAGGCGGCGGAGGTCATGGCGGCCTTGCGTCAGGGATGCTTGCCGCGAGCATAGGTGACGGAAGGCGATTCGTTGATTGTGGCGGTTGGGCTGCCGGCGCGGCCGTGGCTTGCTGGAGCAAATGGTCTACCGGCGGCCGTCGGTCCCTGCACGTGGGCTCCGACGTTGCCATAACGTCCGAGCTGTGGCCCGCTGAATTGACATCAGTTTGGTCAGCCAGACAGCGACCTTTGATCAGCAGTGATTTGCGCCGGACTTCTGCACACGCCAAGCTGCTGGTGTCATTGGGCCACTGCGACGCAGCAGACGTCTTCACTTATGCACGGGCACCGGAAGCACTACCGGGCTAGAGCTTCGATCAGTGGGTTACACTCCTCGCCCGGAAGCCTTGTGAAACAACCTTAGTCCCTCTCGCTCAGATGTAGCCACGGTAGGCGTTCTTCCGCAAAGATGTGCCTCGTCGGCTGAAACCGGGCGGCTTCATCGAATGCACCGATATGAAAATGCATTTCTGTCGAACTTTCACCTTCGCACGTCAAAGTGGACCCGCACCTTGCGCAGAATCCGCGCAACCTGCCGGGCGACGAGCTGAACTTCGCTATCATACCTTTGGTGACCGTATAAGCGTCACGCCTGAATGCTACGAACACGGAGACAGGCGCACCGCTATGCCTGCGACAGCTTTGGCAGTGGCACCAGGCCGTCCCTATCGGCTGACCGGTGGCCACAAATCGCACTGCCCCGCACAGGCACCCGCCCTCACTGGTGCTGCTCATCATGTTGTCCCTCCCTTGCCCGCAAACTGTGGTCCCTCTGTCGGTCGAGAGAGCCGGACTCAGGCTGCCGTCTCAATCGGTAGCCCGGCCGCTTTCCATTCCGGAAAACCATCCTCGAACCGACGCACGTTGAAACCATGCGCGCGCAAGGCGGCGACCGCCTCGAATGACAAGACGCAGTAAGGGCCTCGGCAATAGGCGACGATCTCCTGCTTACGTGGTAGCTCGGCAAACCGCTGCTCCAATTGGCGCAGCGGTATGTTCAGTGCGCCCGGCAAGTGGCCGAGGCCGTATTCGTCTTCGGGGCGCACATCGAGCAACACGACACTGCCCTCGCGTAGCCGCGTGACAAGCTCCGTGGCGGCGACCGGTTCCAATTGGTCGCGCGCGCGGAAATAGGCCGCGACGACGCGCTCCATCGATTCGACGGCATGCTCCGCGACGTGCCGCAGGGCGCCGAGCAACGACACGATATCCGTCTCGGCGTCGTCAGCCAGGCGGTAGACCACGCGCTTGCCGTCGCGCCGCGTGCTGACCAGGCCGGCACGCCGCAACTGCTGCAGGTGTTGCGAGGCGTTCGCCACGGTAAGGCCCACCCGCTCGGCCAGGGCTTCAACGCTGCGTGGTCCTTGCGCCAATTGCTCGATCAGTTCGACGCGGTGCTCGTGACCAAGCGCTTTGGCCACTTCGGCCAGCGCCGCCCGGACGGCTCCGGCGGCAGTGCGGCTTGACATGGGTTTGGCTTTCAATTCCTATCCTTCAATTGAAATATTGAATGAAGGGGGCGCGGATGGTCAAGCCCGCCACCGGCTGCAAGCCGCGATTGCCCGAGGCGAACGCAACCCGTTCAGATGACCTCCCCTCCCTTTCTGACCACCCACATCTTTTCGCCGCCTACCGTTAACACACAAGGGAGAAGTGCCCATGAGTAGCGATCTGGCCGTGGACGCCGAAGCCCTCCGGGAGGAGGTCCGGAAAAAATATCGAGAAGTGGCCGCCAATCCGCATGGAACCTATCACTTCCACACGGGCCGGCCACTTGCCGCACGGCTCGGCTATGATGCTGCTGTCGTTGACGCCTTGCCGGATGCGGCCGTGGAGTCGTTCGCCGGCGTCGCAAACCCGCTGTCGCTCCGCCCCTTGCTCAAGGGCGAGCGCGTCATCGATGTGGGATCAGGTGCCGGCTTCGATTGCTTCGTGGCAGCCCAGCACGTCGGGCCTTCCGGCCGCGTGGTGGGCGTGGATATGACGCAAGAGATGCTGTCGAAAGCGCGTGCAACGGCGGCATCCATCGGCTTCGATCGCGTCGAGTTCCGGCAAGGCCTGGCCGAAAGCCTTCCCGTTGCAACGGGCTGGGCGGATGTCGTCATCAGCAACGGTGTGATCAACCTGTGCGCTGACAAGCAGGCGATATTCAACGAAATCTATCGCGTGCTGCGGCCGGGCGGTCATCTGGAGTTTGCCGACATCGCGAACGGAAAACCCGTGCCCGCGGCTGCCGTTCAAAACATCGATCTCTGGACTGCTTGAATTGCCGGTGGTCTGCCGTGTGCAGCCTGGCAACAGATGTTGGAAAAGACCGGCTTCGTTGACGTGAAGGTCGGTCCGCCGGTCGATACCTTCCAGGGAGCCGGAGGCGCGAAGAACGCGCGGCGTTTCGAGGTCTACGGCTACTCGTTCCTCGCCCGAAAACCGTGAGTGCGCTGGAGGGGCTTTTCCCGGCTACCTCCATGCCGGATCCTGACTGGTGGCACGCATTGTGGCCTCGTCCGGCTGAGGTGTTGGAGAAGTTGGGGATTGAACCGGCAGCAGAGGTCGTTGACCTCTGCTGCGGCGACGGCCTCTTCACCATTCCGCTTGCCAGGATGGTCCGACACGTCGCGGCGATCGATCTCGATCCCGCGATGCTGGCGCTTGCGCGAGACCGCGCCTTCGCAGAGGGCCCGACCAACTGCACTTTCACAGGGGGTGACGCATATGATCTCGCAAAGCTGGTGGCAGGCCACGTGGATTGGGTGCTGATCGCGAACACCTTCCATGGCGTGCCCGACAAGACACGGCTCGCCGGCGCAGTGGCTGCCGTCCTAAAACCAGGCGGCCGTTTCGTCGTGATCAACTGGCACCGTCGTCCGCGGGAGCAAACGGTTGTTCTAGGTCAGCCGCGCGGACCGAAGACTGAGTTGCGCATGACTCCTGAGGAGGTTACAGCCGCTGTCAGTTTGGCAGGGCTGCGGCCAGTCCTTGTCATCGATCTGCCGCCTTACCACTACGCGTCTGTTTTCGAGAGACCCCGATAGGGGGGCGAATCTGGAAACTTCGTCGATAACAACAGCAGATTCGCGCATTCCAGTCGATCGAGGGGCCTCGCGTTCGTGACCCAACTTGGCGAGCAGATCAAGCGGTGAAGGTGAAGCTGCTGCCGGTGGCGCACTGAACCAGTTTCTCGGGTATCCCCTGTTTGGCAAGCTCGACGAAATTGATGCCGCTGCAATGCATTGGCAGCACGTGCTCCAGGTCAAATTTCTTCAGTTCCGCCATCACTTGGCGCAGGTAGTCATCAGGTACAGGTGCGAGGCGGAAGCCCCCGACGAGCGCATAGATCCTTTCCACGCCGGACACCTCCTGCGCGCGATGCAACGTATTGATGATTCCGGCACGGCCGCATGAGCTGAGCACCACAAGCCCACGATCGCCGAGGCGGAAGCAAGTGGCATGTTCGTGCCAATGTTGGTCAGGAACAGCTGTGCCCGCCAGCTCCTCAGCGGTGAAATGGTGGTTCATATAAGCGTCCGTGTCGCAACCGAGGCCATCCTGCTGGCCGAATTTCTCCCACGTGTTGGGCAGCACATGTTCCATGCTGGTGCGTGGCACAACGACGGTAGTGAAGGCGTGGTCCCCGATGACAGTGGGTGCCTCCGATAACACTGGCTCGACATTCAGTGCCCGCAATCTGCGCCGGTCCAGCGGGTGCCGAGCTCGGTGAAGCTGCCGTCCTCGCTGCGCAAGTAGCGATGGCAGAAATCATCTTCGCCCCAGTGTAAAGGCGAATGTCCTTGCGCAACTTGGGGCGCTGTGTTTGCAGAAACCCCATCAGGCCACCTGTATGGTCGTAGTGGCCGTGGCTGATGATCAAGGCGTCCACCTGGGCGACATCGATCTTCAGGAGTTCAAGGTTGTTGGCGTAGACATCCGGCGTGAAACCGAAGTCGAGCAGATAGCGACGTGTCATTGGAACGCACGGCTCGGTGCGGATGCGGATCGCTACTGCTTCACTGTGGTGGACTTGCACCTCCCGCTCTCTGCCGGTTTCACCGGCGCACCAAAAGTCTTGACCGACGCACCGCGCGGGCAGAGCGATGCCATTATAGGTCCTCGCAGGTCGTCAGGCTGACGAAGCCAGGCCCCCGGCTGATTCGCTTCTGGCGCTCCAGCGTTGCCAATGCGCGATAGACCACCTCTCGCGTCAGGCCGAGTTCATCGGCGACTTGCGTCCATGAGCGATGCATCGGCACAGAAGGCGGATTGCCGGACGCATGCAGGCGCAGCCAAGCGAGAACCCGCGCGCTCGCAGATCGGATGTTGCGGAGCTCCAGCCTGGCGCGCAAATCCCGCACCTGCGCGGCAAGCGCCAGCGTCAACGCGAGACATTCGGCCGGATCAGCCGCCAGGGCGGAAAGCAGATCGGCTTTCGGCAGAGCCAGCACCGCCGCATCGGTTTCGGCTATGGCATCGCAGTGGTAATGGTCCGCCGACAAAGACGCTTCGGCAAAGCCCTCGCCCGCCTGCGCGACATACACGATGAGTGGCGTGCCATCCGCCAGGACACGGGCCAGGCGGACGCGCCCCGTCTCGATCAGGAACATCGCCGTGGCAGGATCGCCCTGGCGGAAAATAGCCGCGCCGCGGCTGAAGCGGTGACGTATCACCCGCGAGTCATTCAGCACCGCCAGCAAGCGGGCAGCCAGGCTGCCGGGTGAAAATGCTGACATGTCGAGGGCCATATGATCAGGATCATATGGACTTGCCCCGCGTCAGGCTAGGCACGCTGTCTTGGCGACTATCAGGAGATCAATATGAAGCCACTGCGCACCGCTGTGTTGGCTCTCGCCATCGCAGCGACAGCTACCGGTGCCAGCGCTCAGAGCAACCCGCCACCTGGCCTGGGGCCGATGGGATCGATGCCGATGCATCATCCGATGGGCGGCATGATGATGCATGGTCCAGGCATGCAGAGCGGGATGCCCACGGAACCAGGTCAGGCCGCATTCGGGGCGATCCAGGAGATCGTGCAGATGCTGCAAGCCGATCCGATGACAAACTGGTCCAAGGTCGACATCGACGCATTGCGCCAGCATCTGATCGACATGGACGAAGTGACGCTGCGGGCGGATGCGCAGAAGGAGCCGATCGAGAACGGCCTGCGCATCAAGGTGACTGGCAACGGCCGCACCCTGGAGGCAATTCAGCGTATGATCCCAGCGCATGCCCGGGATATCAACGGACTTTACGGCTGGACCGTGCAGGCGCAGGCGATCTCAAACGGTGAGGAACTGACGGTCACCGCCAGCAACCCAGCGGATGTACAGAAGATCCGCGCCCTGGGTTTCATGGGCATCATGGTGCAGGGAACCCATCAGATGCATCATCTGGCCATGGCCAAGGGCGAGCCCATGCACATGCAGTAACGGCCCGAACCGGCAAGCGGGTTGCCAAGTTTGGACGATCGCCGATCACACGGTCTGTGCCTGGTCGTGGCGCGCGTGCATATGCAGGATTATTGGTAGTCTAGCGCCGACCTGGACGAAGAAAGGCCAGAAATCGGTGAGCCTGGAAACACCCGCCACGCCAACCCGTGCGCATCGCCTGCTGGAGGTCACCAGGTATTTCCTGTGGCTCGGCGTGACGGGTTTCGGTGGTCCGGTCGCGTTGTGCGGGCTGATGGAGAGGGACCTGGTCGAGCGGCGTGGCTGGCTCGACAAACCGGAGATGCGCGACGTGATCGCGGTCTGCCAGACCATGCCCGGCCCACTCGCCGTGCAGGTGGCCATATTTGTGGGCTACTTGCGCTGCGGCCTCTGGGGCGCCTGGGTGAGTGGCTGGGCGCTGATCCTGCCAGCGTCGATGATGGTGGCGCTGCTGGCCACCGCCTACGTCCACCTGCACGGCCTGCCGTGGCTGACCGCTATCATCTACGGCGTAAGCCCGGCGGTTATCGCGCTGATCCTGCAATCCTGGTGGCGGTTGGCCCGGCTGGGCATGGGGGATCGGTTTCAATACACCGTTGCCACCGTTTCTGTGGTGGCCACGCTCGTGCTGCCCGGTCTTCTCACTGCCGTGTTCCTCGGCGCGGGGTTGCTCGGCATCGGCTGGTATAGCTTACAGGCGCGACGACACGATGCCAGCCGGCGATTACGCGATCTCGCGTCGTTCGTGCTGCTCGCCAAAATGGCGTGGTTCTTCCTGGTGACTGGCGCGTTCACCTTCGGTGGCGGCCTCGCCGTGGTCCCGTTGCTGCAAAAGGGGCTGGTGGAGCAAGGACACTGGCTGACCACCGCTGACTTTCTGACGGCGATCGCCGTTGGCATGGTGACGCCCGGGCCGGTGATGACTGCGGCGACCTTTGCCGGTTATCTCGTGGCCGGAACCTGGGGAGCAGTGGTCTGCACCATCGCCATCTATCTGCCCTCGTTCCTGCTGGTTCAGCTCGCGGCTCCGCCGCTCATGCGACATCGCGCCAATCCGTTCGTGCAGGGCTTCGTCAAGGGCGTCTATGCGGCCGCCATCGGCGCCATCCTGGCGTCCGCGATCCTGCTCGGCGGGCGTGCAATCGGAGACTGGGTAACGGCAATGATCGCTGCGGCAGGTTTGGTTGCGTTGCTGCGCTTCCGCATCAGCGGTCCGCTCCTGGTCGGGGTAGCGGCGGCCCTCGGTTTAGCGGCGTTCCAATTTCTGCACCCCGACTGGCCTTAGGGTCCCTAGCGGCGCGTCAGAGGCGCGTTCGGGCCGCAGTCGGACGCTGTCGTTTGCCGTAAACGGCAGGGCAGCAAGCGTGCGCGTCCAACGCTATGCATGGGCCATCCTGTCAGCAGAAGGGATCGCCTCTGTTTCGAGCCGCCCATCGCGGAACTGGAGCAGCCGATCGAACCGGCTGAAAATCGTCTCGTCATGGGTCACTACGAGCACCGCCGCCTGCTGGTCGACGGCGATTCGCCGGAGCAAGTCCATAACCACGCCGGCGCGCTGCGAGTCGAGCGGCGCCGTCGGTTCGTCGGCGAGGATGATACGCGGGCTGTTGGCAAGTGCACGGGCGATCGCGACGCGCTGCGCTTCTCCGCCCGACAGGGCGCCCGGCATGGCGTGTTTCCGGCTGCCGACCTCCAGGTAATCCAGCAGCGCCACGGCTCGTGAGCGTGCCTGGCGTGACGACGCGCCGGCCAGTTCCATGGCCTCAGCGACGTTCTCCGTTGCATTGAGGAACGGCAGCAGATTGTGGGTCTGGAAGATGAAGCCGATCTTCATCAGCCGCAGCCTGCGCAGGTCGTGGCGAAGCCAGCGCCCATCGTAGACCAAATCACCGTCGAGCCGCATCCAGCCGGAACTTGGTTCGGTGACGCAGCCGATCACGTTGAGCAGCGTGCTCTTGCCCGATCCGCTCGGCCCCCGCAGGCCGATGGTCTCACCCGCATGGATGGTGAGGGAGATATCCACGAGCGCGTCAACGCGCGTGTCGCCTGCGCCGAAGTGCTTGCAGATCCTGCGTAGCTCGATGCGCGGGAGCGTGGGTTCGGTTGGTGGCGGCTCAGCCACTGGCCAGCGCCTTTGCCGGATCGATATTGACCGCCGCGCGCACGCCGAGCACCGAGCCGAGCAGGCAGACGACGACGACCACAATGAACAGGATAGCCAGGTCTCGCGGTTCGACCATTACGCGCCGAGGAAAGATGTTCTTGACTTGCAGGATCAGCAGCACGCCGAACGCAAAACCCGAGACGCCGAGCACCAGTGCCTGCTGCACGATCAGGCTGATGATGGTTCGGTCAGGTGCGCCGATCAGCTTCAGCGTGGCGATCGAACGCAACTTGTCCATGGTCAAGGTGTAGATGATCAACGCGATGATCACCGCCGATACCGCGATCAGGATCCCCATGAACATGCCAAGCTGGCGCTGCATCTTCTCGATGATGAACTGCGGTCAGGTAGTCTTCCTGCTGCTGCTCGGTCACCGCCGAGAGGTGCTTCCAGCGCTCGATCTCCTGCGCGACTCCCGACGTTGGCACACCAGGATAGCAGCGACACCAACACCGCATTGATGTCCGCTGTCGTCGCGGGGTTGCGGCCCGCTGCCTCCTCCCGGCGTTGCAGGGCTGGCGGCACGGCAAACTGCAACGCCTGCGCGTCGAGCAGCGCAACCCAAGCCACCGGATCACCCGCGGACGTCACCATGCCGGTCGTCAGACCCACGACGGTATAGAGGTCGCGGTAGGGGCCGAGCGGGATCTGTTCCCCGAACCTGGCGCCGGACGATGCATCGACGACGATCTGGTAATGGCTCTCGGTCAGCCCATGACCCGAGGTCAGGTTGACCGGCCCGCCTGGACGGCCGATCTCGTAGCCCTCCAGAAAGAGCCGTAACGGGTTGCCTTCCGCAGTCGTCTGCACCGTTTGGAACGTCACGGCCCCGGCCGTCTTCACGCCGGGAATGCGGCGAATCAGATCACGCGTGTCGCGCGGGATGCGTGACGGCTCGGCGAACGGACCGACGTGTGCGCGGCTGCACCACCCACAGATCAGGACTGGCAGCGCGCGGCAGGCGCAGCGCATCGTCCAGCGCGCCTTCATAGATGCCCATCATCGTGACGACGACGCCAAGCAGCAGACCGAGTCCGACAGCGGTCAGCGCGAAGCGCATGGCGTTGTGGCGCATGTCGCGCAGCGCGAGGTTCACGGCGCGGTCCCTTCCGCAACCTTCGCGGACCGCCCGATGCGCAGCCCGGCCTGCGGCGCCAGCACGACCTGCACGCCATCCAGCAATCCGGCAACGATGGGCAGCCGACCGTCCAGTAATTCCGGTCCGAACGACACCCTGCGCTGGGCCAACTGTCCGTGCTCCAGCGTCCAGACCGTCCCGGTCCCATCCCCAAGGCCGATCACGGCAGTCGGCGGCACCGTCACGGCGTGCGGAAGGACACCGGTGGTGATGAATACCTCCGCCTGTTCGGCCAGGTGGATGTCCGATGGGATATTGTCGAATGCCACCTCGACCAGCCGCTCCTCGTTGACGGCATCGCTCTGGATCTCGATCCGCGCGACATGGCCGGGCAAGCGCTCGCCAGGCCGCGAGCGCAGCACGATGTCCGCCTGCTGGCCAAGCTGAATGCGGCCGGCCAGCCGCTCGTCGACATAGCCCACGACCCAGATCGTCTGTGGGTCGACCAGATTGAACACCGCCTGCCCCGGCACCGGCATGCTGCCGAGCTGCAGGTTGCGCGAAACCACCAGGGCGTCATACGGCACACGCAACGTGTAGTTATCCAGCGTCGCCTGGTTGAAGGCTAGTTGCGCCTGGGCCGCCTCTAGGGTGGCGCGCGCAACGCCAATCTCGCTGGCCGCCACGTCCACATTGGCGCCCGCGACGCGCATTGCCGCGCCTGTCGTCTGCGCCTCCTCCTTCGAGGCGTAGCCCGACCGCGCCAACTCCGCGCGACGGGCGCTAACCGCCTGGGCGTTGGTCAGATTCGCCTGGGCGCTCTCCACGTCCGCCTTTGCCTTGGCGATATTTGCTTCGGCCTGCGACACGCCTGCCTTCGCCACTGCAAGCTGCGCTTCGACATCGCGCGCATCAAGCCGCGCGATGATGGCGCCGGCCCGGACATGATCGCCGTGATCAGCCTTGAGGTCGACCAGCACGCCGGCAACCTTGAACCCTACGCTGGAAGCGACGCGGGCCCCTATCGTGCCGAGGCCGAAGACCTGTTGACGCACATCTGTCTGTTCGAGAGCGGTCTGCACGTCGATCGGCCGCAGGAAGTTTGACCAGGTCCAGAATGCCACCGCCACAAGCGCCAGGACGATGGCGGTCAGCAACAGCGCCTTGCGCCAGGATGGCGGACGAAACCATGCTCCCAGCCGGGAGCGGACGACATCAACCTGAGGCTGCGTCCCAGGGAGAGGGCTGAATTCCTGTAACCGCCAGACTGACATTACAGCGCCCCCTCATCAATCAATCGACTGCCGGCTCGATCACCCTTCCAGGTCGCAAGCAAACATGTGTCCTTGCCATGCTCGGCGCATTGATCTGGATCAAATGGCCCAGCTCGCCGTTGGCATCGGGACGCCCGAGCCGGTGATGACTGCGGCGACCTTTGCCGGTTATCTCGTGGCCGGACCCTGGGGAGCAGTGGTCTGCACCGTCGCCATCTACCTGCCTTCGTTCCTGCTGGTTCAGTTCGCCGCTCCGCCACTCATGCGTCATCGCGCCAATCCGCTGGTGCAGGGCTTCGTCAAGGGCGTCTATGCAGCCGCCATCGGAGCCATTCTGGCAGCCGCGATCCTGCTCGGCGGGCGCGCAATCGGCGACTGGGTAACAGCGATGATCGCTGTGGCAGGATCGGTGGCGCTGCTGCGCTTTCGCATCAGCGGCCCACTCCTGGTTGGCGTAGCCGCGGCCATCGGTTTAGTGGCGTTCCTTCCTGTCTACACAAAATAGCGCAAAATCCGGAAATCCGAAGACCGTAACTGGCATTTTCCCATGTGTCCGCGGCAAGGACGGCCATCACTGACCGCCTTCCGCACAAATCCGGACGTGCCCAATTAAGGCATCCGGCTCCTACCGGGAGTATTTGGCGACACGCAGCGTATCATCACGTGGCCCAGCGCGTGTGACACGCTTTCCCGGTTCTGTGCCCGGCGCGTGCTGCGCTGGTCCACATGTCCCGGTCCCCGCCGTTCCAGACGGCACTGGAATCTCGCATCGCCAGAGTCTCGCCTCGCCGCCGAACTGTCGCGACGGAACCACCCGGAAATCTCTCTTTGATCCAGGTCAATGCGCCGCGCCAGGAATCGGCGAAAAGGGCCTATTATTCTGATCCTGTCTGATAGGGAGTGGAACAACATGACGCGCGCCGCTGGACGACGCTTCCTGCTCACGACGACATTTGCCGCTCTGGTCAGCGCCGCGGTGGTTGCTGTTGCCCAGCCGGCGGCCGGGCCGGGTCGGGGGATGATGGGTGCTGGCGGTCCGGGCATGATGGGCGGCGGCAGCACGGGGATGATGGGCGGGTCTTGGAATACCGGGACCTATCTTGACGGCTTGAAGACGCAACTTGCCATCACCCCGAATGAGGAGCCGGCGTGGAAGGAGTATGCCGACACTGTCTCGGGTGTCGGTGAGCAGATGCACGGCCTGCACCAAACCATGTTCGAGTCGATGGGCACCGCCTCGTGGCAGGAGCGCCGGAACCTGATGAACCAGATGTTCCAGACGAGGCAGCAGGCGTTCGCCACGGTGCAAGAAGCAGCGACCAAGCTGATGGCCACCCTCAGTCCAGCACAAAAGGCGAAGGCGCAGTCGATCCTTCCCGGATTTGCCTACGGACGGGGCATGATGGGTCAGCGTTGACCGAGTATCGCCAGAGCGGACTCCCTCTTGTCGCTCGCGCTTGGCGCCGCGCCCGCGCTGACCTGCGAATACACGCCGCCCGCCCCTCGTTTCGGCACGCCCACGGCGGCCTCAGTGACCGGGAGGAACATAGGCCGTGTATGACATGATGAATGGCGGAACGATGGGGGCATGGGGCTGTTGTGGCTTTTGGTTATAGTTCTTGTGCTGCTCGGGGTTGCTGCGCTCTTCAAATTCCTGTTCTTCACTCATCGCGGATGAGATTGGACGCGCCCCGGTGGTGGGCAAGGTCAATCTCATCCTGTGGGGACTGGGCGAATGCACGGTGCGGTGGTCGCAATGTCATGAGCAGATTCCGAACTCTATCGCTTCGGCTCGGTCTGACGGGGTTCACCCTATGCGAGAGTTTGTGATAAGCGAGCGCCAGACCAACGACCGGCATACGGTATCGGGGGCTCTTGGCGTGCAAGAACTCGATCCGGTCTGCGGGATGAAGGTGGACCCCGCCACGTCGAAGCGCCGCTTCGACCACGGCGGCAGGATTTTCCATTTCTGCTCTGCTGGCTGCCAGAGCAGGTTCGCAGCGGCTCCTGACTCCTACCTCAAGCCCGAGGTCGAGCCGCCCGAACTCGCCAAGGCCTACACCTGCCCTATGCACCCGCAAATACGCCAGGATAGGCCAGGCAACTGCCCCATCTGCGGCATGGCGCTCGAACCTTTGGAGGCGTCCGGGGAAGCCCAGCCGAACCGCGAACTCTCCCGCATGACTTGGCGGTTCTGGATCGGCCTGGTCTTAACCCTACCCGTTTTCGGTCTCGAAATGGGCAGCCACATCCCCGGCCTCGGGTTGGACGCCATCGTGCCGCCCGCCATCTCCACCTGGGTCCAGTTCGGGCTGGCGACGCCTGTGGTCCTGTGGGCCGGGTGGCCATTCTTTCAGCGCGGCTGGGCCTCGCTCGTCAGCCGCCATCTGAACATGTTCACGCTCATCTCGCTCGGGACCGGTGCTGCCTACCTGTACAGCCTCGCGGCCACTTTCGTGCCGGACTCCTTTCCGGCGGGCTTCCGGATGATGGGCGGCACCGTGCCTGTCTATTACGAAGCTGCCGCCGTCATCACGGTGCTGGTCCTGCTCGGCCAGGTGCTGGAACTGCGGGCACGCGACCAGACCGGCGGCGCCATCCGCGCGCTGCTCAATCTCGCTCCCAAGAGTGCACGCCGCTTGCGTGAAGGCGGAGACGACGAAGAGATCCCGCTGAGCGCGGTCAAGGTCGGGGATCGGCTGCGCGTCCGTCCAGGCGACGGCATTCCCGTGGATGGCGTGGTGCTGGACGGCAAAAGCGCCGTCGACGAGTCCATGGTCACGGGCGAATCCATGCCAACGCCGAAGGGGCCTGCGGACAAGGTCATCGGCGGCACCGTCAATGGCACCGGCTCGCTCGTCATCCGCGCCGAGACGATCGGTGCAGGCACCGTGCTTGCGCGCATCGTTGCCATGGTCGCCGAGGCGCAGCGCAGCCGCGCTCCCATTCAGCGCATTGCCGACACGGTCGCGGGCTACTTCGTCCCGGCGGTGCTCGCCATCGCCATCGCGTCCTTTGTTGCCTGGGCGGCGTGGGGTCCGCCGCCCGCGTTCGCCTACGCGCTCATCGCGGCGGTGTCCGTTGTCATCATCGCCTGCCCGTGCGCACTCGGGCTGGCCACACCGATGTCGATCATGGTCGGGGTCGGCAAGGGTGCGGGCGCAGGGGTACTCATCAAGTCGGCAGAGTCCCTGGAGCGGATGGAGAAGGTCGACACTCTTGTCGTCGATAAGACCGGCACACTGACTGAGGGCAAGCCCAAGGTAACAGCCGTGGTCCCGACCAACGGACTTACCGAAGACGACGTGTTGCGGTTCGCCGCAAGCCTGGAGCAGTCGAGCGAGCATCCGCTCGCAGCCGCCGTCGTCGCAGCTGCCAAGGAAAATGGCATCGCTCTCGAAGAGCCAAGCGACTTCAGTTCCGCAACCGGCAAGGGTGTGACCGGCAAAGTCACCGGGCAGACCGTGGCACTCGGCAACGCCAGGCTGATGGCAGACCAGAGGATAGAACTGGGCGACCTCGCCGGCAAGGCCGATGAACTTCGCCGCCAAGGTGCAACGGCTCTGTTCGTCGGCGTGGACGGCAAGCCGGGCGGGATCATCGCGATTGCGGACCCGATCAAGGCGACGACCCGCGCGGCGCTCGACAGCCTGCGGGCGGACGGCATCCGTATCGTCATGCTCACTGGCGACAATCGCACCACAGCCGAAGCCGTCGCCCGACAGCTTGGGATCGACGATGTCAAGGCGGATGTCCTGCCCGAGGACAAGGCCCGCATCGTGCGCACACTGCGTGCCGACGGCAGGATCGTCGCCATGGCGGGCGATGGCGTGAATGACGCGCCTGCGTTGGCAGAGGCAGACGTGGGTATCGCGATGGGAACGGGCACCGAGGTCGCGATCCAGAGTGCAGGGGTGACGCTGGTCAAGGGCGACCTCGCAGGCATTGCACGTGCACGCGCCCTCAGCCGCGCGACGATGGGCAACATCCGAGAAAACCTTGTTTTCGCCTTCGCCTACAACGCGATCGGAATCCCGGTGGCTGCTGGCGTGCTCTATCCCTTCTTCGGCATCCTGCTAAGTCCGGTGGTCGCGGCGCTGGCGATGTCGCTGAGTTCCGTATCAGTCATCGGCAACGCGCTGCGGCTCAAGGCGGCCCGTTTGTGAGGCTGAGTCCCGCGCAGCTTTTGCGGATTCCCCGGACGACCGCAAGCCGGCCCTCATGAGATCTGTCGTGCGTGACGGACGCCTTGGAAGCAAAGCAATGCTATGCCCATGCATTACTTCGGTGGTGGCAGGCAACTCGGGAACAAATATCGTGACTGGCGAGCCGGCTGCACTTGATAATGGAGCGCCTTCACCATGAGCCTCCGCTTTATTCTCGCCAGCGTCATGCTGACTGCGGTGTACAGCGTGGCATCGGCCCAGGTTCCGTTGCCAACCGATCTGTCCATCCAGCCGCCAGGTGCGGGTGTGCCCGCAGAGGATGCAGCGTTCTCGGGTGCGTGGGGCAACGGCGCATGGGACGGCTCCATACCGACTGCTCTCATCGTCGAACAGGTCAACGAGGACGGAGCCGCCAAGGTGATCTATGCCAGGGGCGCCACCGAGCACCCGAACATTGCCGCCCATTGGCTGCGCCTGACTGGCCGCATCGAAGACCATTGCCTGACCATCCATCTGCCCGACCCCAACTCGTCAGCCGGCTTTCGGGTCCAGTATCGGATCATGGCGCCGGGCCGGCTCGAAGGCGACCTCACTACCTGGGACGGTTGGCGCACGCAGGCCTTCCTTCAGCTAATCCCCGGTCCGCCCGCGGCCATTATCGCCACCGCCGCACTACCATTCCGACCCATCTGGCACGAGATTCGTATTCCGGAGCATTCATTGGTCGGCGCCGCATCGGGTCAGACAATTCAACTTGCGGCAACGCTGTATAGCTCGCGTTTGCCCGGGCGGCAGCCGCTGGTGATCCTCAATCACGGAGCGCCGGGGTTTGCCGACGGCGCAGTGGAGAGGACCTGGCATTTCGAAGCCGAGGCTCGGTTTTTCCTCGCGCGCGGATTTAATGTTGTGGCGCCGATGCGGAAGGGCCGTGGCCAATCCGGAGGGCCCTACCTCGAGCGGACCACCATTCCGACCGCCATTCAGGTCGATTCCGCTGTCGAAGACGAGGATACCGTCGTCAATGCGATGCGCGCCGAACCTTGGGTCGATCCGGCGCGTATCATCGTCGCGGGGTGGTCACGCGGTGGCGGCCTCTCGGTCGTTTATGCCGCGGCGGCACCCCGACAAGGTAGCCGGCGTCATCAACTTCTCCGGTGGCTGGTGGAGCGAGTTTGAAAGCAAGTATGAACCGGAGACATCGGGTGCCGAGGAACATCAGATGCGCGAACTGCTGACATCGGCGGGGCAAACCGCACGCGTGCCAGAGCTCTGGCTCTACGCGGATAACGACATGTTCTTCTCGATCGCATACGCGCGGAAGATCTTCGACGCCTTCCGTGCCAATGGCGGCATCGGCGATTTTTTGGCTTTCGGGAAAGTTTCCGGGGTGCCGAGCAGTACTGCCGGCAATGGTCACGCATTATTCGAGCATGTCGGCATGTGGAAAGCTGCGGTGGCGGATTACCTGCAGCGGATTGAAGAAGCCCGCAGCCCCTAAAGGGAGTTTCGTTCGTGAGCATGGCGCGAACTTTATGCTGGCATCTGACATTTTTCAGAAGTGCGGAACCCTTGAATTTCGCGGCCCCACGAGGCGTCTGCCTTCGATCCTAAATGCCATCGCACAACAGACGCGTTGACGACATGGCCAGTCGTCACCGCACCGCCGTTGCGCGGTCTGCCAAGTCCTTTCTGCTGGCCTCGCCGAATTCGGTCAGGAAGTCCATTCCACCCTGGTGGGCGAAGTCCATCAATTCATGAAGGGTGCGGTTGGGACCCAGGTAGGTCTCGATGATGGCATCCTCGACCCGCATGGCCGCAACAACCACTGCCCGATCAGAAACCAGGCGCATACGCCCGACCATGGCGTAGAGCTGCACCAAACCAGTGATCTCTTCCGTCTGGCGGGTCACGGCGTCTCCATAGAGGCGTGCCGCCTCTGCGATGAAGTCGCTATAAAGCGCCTCCAGCTTGGCCTTTTCAGCTTCGCGATGCGCGTGACGAAGCTGCGTCCGCTGCGTCGTCCATGAGGTTGCGAACGACGTCAACCCGCCGATGGTCGCGCCTGCCAGGGCGGAGAGTGCTGAGAGATAGGCCGCGTCCAAATCGCCCTCCAAGAGAATGCCGCATGAATTGCGCACAGCAGGCCGGCTCGGGCGCAGGGCCGCGGTAGTGGCCAACAACGCCAGCACCACGGCCGGTGTTGCCGCCGCGGCGTGTCATTTCCAACTTTGCGCGCCGGTGAACTCTCCATCTTGCGCTGACAGCCCACTGCCGGCTCCGCAGGCGCATGGATCATGCTGCGGTTCGGCGTCTCCGAAGATATGGTCCTGCGCCGCAACGGCCAAGTGGCAGGCGTAGCCGCATTCGGCGCCGGCCTGACACTTCATCGGCCGATTCAAAGTGTCGCGGGGAAACGTGCCGACACGGCCTTCCTCGTATCACGGCCGAACGTTCGGAACGGGTCGCGTGTGGGCATCGGGCTAATTGACCGACGCGATGCGGCGTTGCAGTGCTGCAAGCTGTCCCACCATGCTTGCAATCTCCGCTTGGATTGCCACGGAGTCCGTCGCGCCGAGCAATGGCGACGATAACATGTCCGAGCTGATCTCGATCGCCTGCTCCAGCAGGCCGATATCGTGCTGAAGGCCAGCGCGGCTCTCTGGCATCCGAACCTTCCCCTTTGCTGGTCAGGGGGAGCGCGCGCCTCTCTCTGCCGCCGGTGTCCTGATGGCAAGGCCGTGCCGGCGATGCCATCAACATGGCCCTTGACCGGACGCAGGACAATGGGTCGATCAGGCACGTCCGCATCAGGCCCGGCGAGTTGCCATACCGCCGGTAAAGCTGCGTTTGCGGACTATGCGCCCGGTCGTGGCATCGTCGAAGCGGCGGATCGGCGCGTCTCCGGCCGGCTTGACTGGCCGGCAGGCAGAAACACCGGGTTCCGCGGTGGCCGGGTTTATTGTCCCGCTCCGAATGCGGCAACCGCAACCAGCCGGCCGTGGCGTCCCGTCAGGCGCCAGCAGGCGGCATGCGTGACCGCAACGCGCGTTCGAACGCCAGGTGGCGGCGGGCAAGTTCCAGCGACCAGCGCATCTGCAGCAACACCTCGGCGCCGCGCGCGGCGGCGGCATGGTGGCCGTCGCGGGTCAGCTTCGCGATGCTGGCTTCCTGGCGGGCGACACGCACTTCACCCTCCCGCACATGGCGTTCGGCCATCGTGAAGATATCCTCGGGAGGCTTGTCGCTCACCGCCGCACCGTAGCATCGGCCAGACTGGCGCGGAACCGCCATGCGTGGTGCTATGGCACGAGGCTTGGGGAAACCTGCCAGTGGCCGACGAGCGTAACGACGCAGCGTTCCAGAACCTGATCCGTTACATCCAGGAGAGTCGCGGGATCGACTTCCGCGGCTACAAGAGCACCAGCCTGCGCCGACGGATCGCACTCCGTATGGAGCAGGTGGGGGCGAAGGACCACGAGGCCTATCACGAATTCCTCGAAACGCATCCGCAGGAATTCGCCGAGCTGCTGAACACCATCCTGATCAACGTCACCTCGTTCTTCCGCGATCCCGACGCATGGGACTTGCTGAACACCGAGATCGTGCCTCGGCTGGTGGCATCGAAGCGGCACGATACCGTCCGGATCTGGAGCATTGGCTGCGCGTCGGGCGAGGAGCCATATTCGATTGCCATGCTGCTCGCCGAGGCGATGGGGCTCAGCGAATTCAGCCAGCGGGTGAAGATCTACGCCACCGACCTCGACGAACCGGCGCTCAATGTGGCGCGCCGCGCGACCTATTCGGCGCGCGATGCGGAGCACGTGCCGGAAGCCCTGCGGCAGAAGTATTTCGAGCACACGGGCAGTCAGTTCATCGTCAACCGCGAACTGCGCAAAAGCGTGATCTTCGGCCGGCACAACATCGTGCACGACGCGCCGATCTCGCGCATCAACCTGATCGTGTGCCGCAACCTGATGATCTACCTGGAGACGGAAACGCAGAACGCGGTGCTGCCGCGGCTGCACTACGCACTGGTTGACGACGGCATCCTGTTTCTCGGCAAGGCAGAGACGCAGCTCGCACGGTCCAAGCTGTTCCGCGCGATCGACCTGAAGCAACGGCTGTTCCAGAAGGTGCCGCAGGAATGGCGGCGCGGCCGGGGCGACACAGGGTTGCGTAGCGGCGACGCGGAGGAAGACCCGCCTGCACTGCAGCACCAACTGCTCGAGACCATCCTGGACAATGCCATCAGCGCGGTCCTGGTGATCGACAGCGACGGCATCCTGGTGTTCGCCAATGCGCAGGCGCGGCGCATGCTGGAGGTAGGCGGCGCGGACGTGGGCCGGCCGTTCCGCGATCTTGCCATCTCGTATCGTCCAGCCGAGTTGCGCAGTTGCATCGACGATGTGCATCGGCAGGGCCGGCCGATCCGCATCGAGCACCAGGAGTATCACCGCCCGCCGGCGGAGCCGATCCGCCTCAGCATCGACGTGGCGCCGCTGGTGACCAGGGAAGGCAACATGTCGGCCACCCTGCTGACATTCACCGACACGACGCGGGGTTTTCAGCTTCAGCAGGACCTGGATGCGGCGCACGAAAGCCTGGAGACCACCATCGAGGAGTTGCAGTCGGCCAACGAAGAACTCGAAACGACCAACGAGGAACTGCAGTCCACCAACGAGGAACTCGAGACGACCAACGAGGAACTGCAATCCACCAACGAGGAACTCGAGACGACCAACGAGGAATTGCGCGCGACGAACGAGGAGCTTCAGGCCACCAACGAGGAACTGCGCCGGCAGTCGGATCTGGCGCTGACCTATCAGCGGTATACCGAGGCAATCCTGCGCAGCACCGATGCCGGGATCATCGTGGTGGACCGGGAGCAGAAGGTGCGCTCCTGGAACCGCGGCAGCGAGAGTGTCTGGGGGCTGCGCGAGGACGAGACGATCGATCGCGCCTTCGTGGAACTGGATATCGGCCTGCCGGTGCATCAAATCGCGCCCGCGGTGCAGGGGGTGATCGACAAGGGCGAGACGGTGGATATGGAAGTCGGCGCGGTGGATCGGCGTGGCCGGCCGATCCGGTGCCGCGTGCGCATCACGTCACTGGTCTATCCGGATCGCGAGTTGCACGGGGCGGTGCTGGTGGTCGAGGTGATCAAGCCGCAGTGAGCAGCGGCAGCCCCTGAACGATGAGGTGACGGTCCGTCGCTGACCGAACGCAGAACGGTTTACATTCCTGACGACCGTTTTGGGTAGCTTCCGGACGTTCGGCGGCATTGGTCGCGAACCGATATTCAAGAATTGTGAACCAAAGCCAGCTTGAGAGCATCCGCCACTGGCGCCGCAAGTTCAGCGCTGAATTCACCAGGCGATTGCGCCGACGCAGGCCACGGCCAGGGATACGTGGCATTTGGACGAGGTTTTCGTCCGCCTCAACGGCGTGCTGCACCATCTGTGGCACGCCGCGGACCAACATGGAGTGGTCCTGGATTTCCTGGTGCAGGAAAAGCGTGATGGCGTTGCTGCCAAGCGGTTCCTTCGGCGACCGGCCCGAGAAACGGATATAACGTCTAGCCAACCACAGCGTAGATGCGGTTTTCACCGGAGAGATTTTTGCCGGCGAAAAGAAATTTGAAGTCCAGCCATCCGCCGTAGCCGACGACCACTGGGGCCGAGACATTGCCGGGAGTTCCATCGTCCCCATACGACAGCAGTTGCCCTTGCTTGACCGCGTAGATGCGGTTTTCGCCGGAGAGATTCTCGCCGGCGAAGAGAAACTCGAAGTCCAGCCAGTCGTCGTTGCCGACGATCACCGGGGCCGAGACATTGCCGGGAGTTCCATCGTCCCCATAGGACAGCAATTGTCCGTTTTGGACTTGGTTGACTGCGTAGATACGGTTTTCGCCGGCCTGGTTCACGCCCGCGAAGAGAAACTTGAACGGCAGCCAGTCATCGTTGCCGACGATCACCGGGGCCGAGACATTGCCGGGAGCTCCATCGTCCCCATAGGACAGCAATTGCCCGTTCTGTAATTGGTTGACTGCGTAGATACGGCTTTCGCCGGCCTGGTTCACACCCGCGAAGAGAAACTTGAACGGCAGCCAGTCGTCGTTGCCGACGGTCACCGGGTCCGAAACATTGCCGGGAATTCCATCGTCCCCATAAGACAACAACTGCCCATTTTGGACATGGTTGACTGCGTAGATGCGGTTTTCGCCGGCCTGGTTCACACCCGCGAAGAGAAACTTGAACTGCAGCCATCCGCCGAAGCCGACAATCGCCGGGTCCGAAACATTAGCGGGAATTCCGGTGCTTCCATAGGACACCAACTGCCCGCTTTGGTTGACTCCGATGATCGCCGGGTCCGAAACATTGCCGGGAATTCCGGTGTTTCCATAGGACAGCAACTGCCCGCTATGGTTGACAGCGTAGATGCGGTTTTCGCCGGAAAGATTCTCGGCGGCGAAAAGAAACTTGAAATCCAGCCATCCACCGAGGCTGACGAACCGCCCCCAAACATTGCCGCGAGTTCCATCGTCCCGATAGGACAGCAACTGCCCGCTTTGGTTGACCCCGTAGATGCGGTTTTCGCCGGAGAAATTCGTGCCGGCGAACATAAGCTTGAGGTCCAGCCAGTCACCGTTGCCAACGATCACCGGGTCCGAAACATTGCCGGGAGTTCCATCGTCCCCATAGGACAGCAGTTGCCCTTGCTTGACGGCGTAGATGCGGTTTTCGCCGGAGAGATTCTTGCCGGCGAAGAGAAATTTGAAGTCCAGCCAGTCGTCGTTGCCGACGATCACCGGGGCCGAGACATTGCCGGGACTTCCATCGTCCCCATAGGACAACAACTGCCCGTTTTGGACTTGGTTGACTGCGTAGATACGGTTTTCGCCGGCCTGGTTCACGCCCGCGAAGAGAAACTTGAACGGCAGCCAGTCGTCGTTGCCGACGGTCACCGGGTCCGAAACATTGCCGGGAGTTCCATCGTCCCCATAGGACAGCAACTGCCCGTTTTGTAATCGGTTGACTGCGTAGATACGGTTCTCGCCGGCATGGTTCACACCCGCGAAGAGAAACTTGAACGGCAGCCATCCGTCGAAGCCGACGACCACCGGGTCCGAAACCCCGGCGTCTCCATAGGACAGCAGTTGGCCGGTCTCGATGGTCTCGACCTGAATTGAGAAGCCGCCTCCCATCACGGCGCTGCCCACATCAATCGTTACGCCATCTGTCCTAAACGATTGTCCCGCCGTTAGTGCTCTTGTCGTGAGCAGCGCAAGGGGAGCGATCTCATTCTGCGCAGTCCCCAGTTGATCTGTTGTCTGGACCCGGTACACGATAACGCCTTCGTTAGGAATATTGATATCAAATTGGTCGGCCTGCAGGCGTGCTTCTACCATGAGGTATGGCACCTCGGCGCCGATCTGGACAGCGGCTACTCTGCCGGTCGGGGGCGGTTGAATGAGGCTGACCGAATACAGGGTATATTCGGCTACTCCACCCGGGTGCAGCGCAACGGCCGAAGGATCCAGCCATCCGACGGCCCGCTTCGTCCAAGCCGAGGGATGGGTAGCTTCATAGCCAGCCTCCTCGTCAAAGGGACCCATGTTGTCGCCGGACTGATAGTCCCCAGCGTAATCAAACAGGTCGATAAGATTGCACTGATTGTGTAGGAGCTCGCCCACCCAGTCACCGAGATCATCACCCATGCAAATCCGGGTCCAATTGAAACTCGTATTCACGGTGGTCGTACCGCACGCCCCACCGGGCATCACGATCGCCGCGCCGACAAAGCCCTGGGATCTCAGCTGGGCGCCCATTGTCGCCTCCAGAGCGTCGGGCGGAACGTCCTGTTCCGCGATGGTTTGTGCAGGCAGCACGACGACATCGAGATCCGCCAGTCCGGAAGATACAGTGCGGAAATAGGCGCGGACGGATCGGTTGGAGCCTGGTATCGGAGCGCCGGTTGTCGGGTCTATGGTCGGGTCGAAAAGTAGTCGCTGCATAATCTCATCGGACCAGTCTGGCGGCACCGTATCGATGTTTGTCCGAGACAACGGAATGAATGCGAGTTTCTTTCGACCCAGCCAAGCCATATCATCCTCCCACGTGTCGTGTAGATTAGGACTGTGTTGCGCTTTGATCGGTCATGCCCGCGACCGTAATGCGTATCGGGCTTGTCCGGAGTATAATGTCTCAGGCCTCGGACAGCGCGCAAGCGCGCCAACGTGCCGGTTTCGCCGGCGGCAATCAGACGCGAATAGCCCACGACATCGGCCGCCATGGTTGCGCCTTGAATTACCCGGGTCTTACCGATCCACGGCTCGACCGCTCGCCATCACGTCCTCTTCACCCTCGCATGCTGTGCGGACCTGCGGCGTCTACGCCGGCTGCCCGAGAACCTGCTTCGCGCGGTAGCCATCCCCGCGCATCATCACCGCCCACACGATGCGCGCTGTCTTGTTGGCCAGCGCCACTGCGGCGACCTTGGTCGGCTTGCGTTCCAGGCGCGCGGACCCATGTGCCGTCGCGTGTCGGTCGATTGCGCGCATGTCGCAGCACGGCGATCGCACCGGCGATGAGGAGGCTGCGGATGTATTTGGCGCCGCGCTTGCTGGTGCGTCCCGGGCGTTCCTTGCCGCCAATCGAGTTCTGCCACGATATCATCCCCAGCCATTTGCAGCACCCAAGCGAATTTAAAGGACTGCATCTTGAGGTACCAAATGGTGCACGCTTGGTACAAGTCTATGTTGATAGACTGCTGACGCAACACATCGCAGCACTACACTCCACGCTTCTCCTAGCCCTGTCAGCTTTTGGGGGCCAAATCGTCTAGGAGTTGCGGGATGGACCGCAACAGTTGCTGAAACTGAACGTATTGAACGTTGGCATGCTTATCACCCTTCACGGGCTGGCAGTGTGGATAATTCGGATGTCCCTCGAAGCCAAGCTCCATGCATCTGCGTTGAGTGTCGCAATGAAAACGGGCGGCAATGGGCGCTTTCTCAGAAAATGCCTCCCATTGCTCCTTCAGTTCAGCCGCCGATTGCGCGAGTTTCGGGGCGTCACCAGTGGTCAGGCTGGATTTCACGCTCAGAGCTGTGTTTTCTAGTCTGATTAATCTGTTCTTCACTGCGGCATTGCCCTTGGTGTGGGATGGGTTAAAGCATTGGTCCACACCCTTGACCAAGGCCTTTGTGAGCGAGACAACGCGATCAACGTGGTCCACACGCGGGTCAGGAGCCGCTGCCTGAGCGGTGATGAAAAGCGCGCAAATCGCCAGGGTGATTGATAAAGCTGCCGCCATCATCGAACGCATATTCTACCATACCCTTGCAAGGTTGAATTGCGAGTCTCCCCCATAACCAAAAGCAGATTGAGGATCAAGAGGAACGGAATTGCTTAAACGCGAGGGAAACCGAATGTCCCGCCGGCCCGGGGTCGGCTAATGGCGTAATCCGTTAAGGCCGGCCGCCAGTCGGACGGCTCGCAAATCTTAAGAAATGTGCAGCAGCATGGCCCCCGTCCGGCAAATCACGCTTGACGGTGCTGACTAAGCCGATGCCACCATAACCTCCCGCGGATTTTCCGGCGAACGGTGTCATACCAAGCGTCAGAATGACCGACTCTCGGACAAACAAC
This sequence comes from uncultured Alphaproteobacteria bacterium, assembly GCA_963696645.1. Lineage (GTDB taxonomy): Bacteria > Pseudomonadota > Alphaproteobacteria > Acetobacterales > Acetobacteraceae > JAMXLO01. The sequence continues at coordinate 2,189,328 of CAVOKY010000005.1, read as the reverse complement.
CCCCGTCATGGTGGGCGAAGGCCCGCCATCCACGTCTTTGCTGATCGCAGCAGTATAAAGACGTGGATGCCGACCTCCGTCGGCATGACGAGTGGGGCCGACCTGTGGGTCAATCATTACGACACCTGGTATCACACTGCGAACCGATACGAAGGACATTTCACAACTCCACTTTATATTTTGTGTCGTAAAACGAAACTTCACATGGGTTGGCAAAACGTCAATAATCCGGAATGATTACGCCTCGTGCTCCCACCATTTGCGTCAACATCCCCTCCGGATAGCGCACCGGATCTTCTGGATCCGCATGCTCAACAGTCTCACGTGCTTGGCGCAACAGCGCCCGGAGCCGTTCGATGTGGGAGATCAGTTCGTGCCGGTCGTCGTTGGCCGTTCCGCCAAGATAAGGCCCACGTCGCCTCGGCGAAGACCCACGCAATGTCATGTCTGATACGGAACGTTAGTCCAACGCGATGCGCGCGACAGAAGAAACAGGCGGGTTCATGGCGGGCTCCTCTCGATTGAATGGAGCCATCATGTTCAAAACAGACTGCCAACCCGCTCAATCCAGGCAATGTCATCCCCCGAACAACGCCATCGCCGTCACCGGGCCGCCGGCTTGCGCAGCGCTGCGATGGCGCCGGCGATGGCGGTGGCCGCGGTTTCGGCATCTTCGGCCGCAGCTCGCCAGCGGGCAGCGGTGAGCGGGTGGGTCTGCGCGTGCTCTTCCATGCGCCGGCACAGGCTGACGCGGTCGCGGTGGGAACGCGCCGCACTTTCCAGCGCGCGTTCCAGTTCATCGGCCTGTGCCACCATCAGCCCGTCGGAGGTGAAGGCATGGCCGGTCTGGCAGCGAAAGCGGACGGTGCCTGCGTCGGGAACCTCGTTGAGCACGCCGCCGCACTGCGGACAGCTCAGCCGGCTGGGCTGGCCGATGGCGGGGGTGCCCAGCGGGTCGAATTCCTGGGCGGCGATGCGCGTCTCGAGATCCAGCGCGCTGGGGATCTGCACGCGCGGACCGGCTGCCTCGAGGCTGAGGCGGCTGAGCAACGCCGCGATGTCGCACAGGGCAGTGATGTAGTCGGGCTGTGCGCGTTCGATGGCGCGGCGCGGCATTTCCGGCCACTGCGCATCGTCGGGATCCTGCACGACGCAGATGCCGCCGCAGCGCTTGATCGCGACCAGGCCGGCGGCGCCGTCGTCCAGCAGGCCGGTCAGCACCACGCCGATGACGCGCGGGCCATAGGCCACCGCGGCCGAGCGAAACAGCGGATCGATCGCAGGACGGGTACGGTTCTCCTGCGGTCCGCGGCGCAGCATGATGCTGCCTTCGCGCAGCAGCAGGTGTTGATCAGGTGGCGCGACATAGATGTGGCCGGGCTCGATCGCATCACCATCGCGCGGGTGCCTGGCGGGCAACGGACCGGCGCGGGCCAGCAGGTCCGGCAGCACGCTTCTCGATGTCGGGCTGAGGTGCTGGACGACGAACACGGCTGCGGGGAGATCGGCGGGCAAGCCGGCGCAGATCTGCATCAGTGCCTCGACACCGCCGGCGGAGCCGCCCGTGACGATGATATCGTGGCGGAGCATCGATTGGTTCTCCCTGGAGAATGTCTGGCGCCTAGTTCAAGTTCCCGTGTTAGTGGACACAATGCGGCACTATCGCCCCTGCCCCACCCCAGATCGCATGGTAAGCCCGATCAGGGGTAGTTGGCAGATATGGAACGTTGGGCTGCCGAGGACGATGCCCTCCGCGACAAATTCGCGCGTTTGCAGGGGGAACTCGAGCAGGCGCTGGTCGCCGCCGAGGATGCGCAGAAGGAAGTTTCCGCGTTGGCGCGAGAACGCGACGCCCTGGCCGCGTCGTGCGCGGAGCTGCTTGCGACCAGAGAAAAGTCGAACAGCGCGCTGCGGCCGCTGGAGGACGAAATCGAGTTGGTGCGGCAGCAATTGGCCGAAGCGCTGCGCGTCGTGTCGGAGCACAGCGCGACCGATGCGGCCAATGCCGCCAGGGACGAGGAACTGGGCGTTGCGCTGGAGGAGGCGCAGACGCTTGCCGAGGAGTTGCAGGCCGCCAACGATGCCCTGCTGAACGCCAACCAGGACCTTGACCGGCGCGTTGCCGAGCGGACCGCGGCGCTGGACGCGGCGAATGCGGCGCTGGCGCAGATGAACGCCGATCTGCAGCGCCGCGTCGACGCGGAGGCGGCGGCACGACAGGAAGCGCAGTTCCAACTGTTCCAGTCACAGAAGCTCGAGGCGATCGGGCAGCTTACCGGCGGGATCGCGCATGACTTCAACAATCTGCTGACCGTCATCACCGGCAGCGCGCAGTTCCTGCGCCAGACGGACGACCCCGATCGGCGGGAGCGGCTGTTGCACCGGATCGATGAGGCGGCGTGGCGCGGGGCGGACCTGACGCGCCGGCTGCTGGCGTTCGGCCGGCGCCAGCCGCTGCAGCCCGACCGGGTGGACCTGGGCGTACAGGCGGCCGGTCTGACGGAACTGCTGCGCCACACGCTGCGTGAGGACATCCGCATCCACATGCGGTTCGATGCCGGTCTGTGGCCGGTGGAGGCGGATGCCGGCGCGCTGGAACTGGCGCTGCTGAACCTGGCGGTGAATGCGCGCGATGCCATGCCGAAGGGCGGGCAGATCGTGCTGACGGCGCGTAACGCTCCGGCGCAGGACGGCCAGCCTGCGCGGTTTGGCCTGCCCAACGGCGATTATGTCGAGATCAGCGTCAGCGACACCGGCGTGGGCATGCCGCCGGATGTGCTGGAGCGCGTGTTCGAGCCGTTCTTCACCACCAAGGAGGTGGGCAAGGGGACCGGGCTCGGGCTCGCGCAGGTGTATGGCTTCGCCAGGCAGTCAGGCGGCAGCGCCTGGGTGGAAAGCCGCCAGGGTGAGGGCACGTCGGTGCACGTCCTGCTGCCGCGCTCCTGGCGCGAGGCGGTGGCGGAGGCAATCCCGGCTGACCCAACGGACAGGCGCGCATCCCAGGCCCCCGGCGAGATGTCGGTGCTGGTGGTGGAGGATGACGAAGCGGTCGCGGCGGTGGTCGTCGAAATGCTTGGGCGGCTTGGGCATCACACGCTGCACGTCGGTTCCGTGGCTGGCGCACTGGGCGCGCTGGCGGGCAGGCACCACATCGACCTGGTGTTCACCGATGTGCTGCTGCCGGGCGGCGGGAGCGGTCTCGACCTGGCGCGCGAGATTGCGCGGCGCGAGCTGAACGTTCCGGTGGTGCTGACCAGCGGCTATGGCGGTGGAGTGACCGCGCGGCTGGCTGCGGCTAACCTGCCGTTCCTGCGCAAGCCATACCGCATCGAGGCGCTGAAGGCGGCGATCGACGAGGCGCTGCACGTGCAGGCGCCGCACGAACAGCCGGCGGCGGACTGACCGTTGCTGCAACGTCGGTCGGTGGCATAGCGGACAATCGCCCGCCGCACGGCCTGCACAGCGGTCGGGCACTACCGCGGCGGCGTCGGAATTTTTCATTCGTTAACGAGTTCCTCGCACAGTCGCGGTGACCGCCACGCGAGATTGCACGCCGAAGCCATGGTGCCGGTCGACGATCGCCCACCACAAACCCGGGAATAAAGCAGGCTCCGATGGCGTCACCTCATACAGCGATACCGGCGCGCCATTTTGCCTGCACCCGCGCAATCTCCCACGCTCCGACCCGCCGCCAGACGTTGGCCTACCTGATGGGAACCGTGCTGTTGCCGGCTTCCGCCTACGCGCAAGGTGGCGGCGCCACCGGACACATCCCGCCCGACAGCTACCCGATCGCAACCGATGTGGTAACGACGGTCGAGCGCGCCGTGGTCCCCGGACCCGCACCCAAGCCGAAGCTGCGCCCCGGTCAGTTGGCGAAAGACCTGCCACCGGGTTACGGCACGTGGCGGTTCGGCCAGGGGATCGAATACCACAAGCGTCGCGACCTGCTGCCGGCGGACCATGCCGGCGCGCCGGTCGGCCGTGCCGCACGGCTGCTGCGCTTCTTCGTCATCACCGATATCCACATCAGCGACAAGGAGTCGCCCTCCTCGGCGATCTATCTCGGCCTCAAGGATTACGTCAGCTCGGGTTATTCGCCGGTCATGCTCGGCTCGACGCAGGTGCTCGATGCCGCCGTCCAGACGGTGAACGCGCTGCACCGGCGCGATCCGTTCGACTTCGGCATCTCGCTCGGCGATGTCTGCAACAACACGCAGTACAACGAACTGCGCTGGTACATCGATGTGCTCGACGGCAAGCCGATCGCGCCGAGTTCGGGCGCGCACGCCGGCGCCACCACCATCGACTATCAGATGCCGTTCCAGGCGGCCGGGCTCGATCGGCGTATCCCGTGGTACCAGGCGATCGGCAACCACGATCATTTCTGGATGGGGACGAACCCGGTCAACGACTATCTCCGCCGGGCCTATGTCGGCGAGGACATCCTTCGTCTCGGCGACATCTTCGCCGAGCCGGACGGCATCGACCGGCGACAGTTCTACATGGGCACGCTTAACGGCGCGACGCCGCGCGGCGAGATCATCGGCGCCGGACCGGTCAGCGGCTTCGCCACGCCGCAGAAGGTGACTGCGGATGCCAGCCGCCGCTCGCTCACGCGGCAGCAGTGGATACAGGAGTTCTTCAACACGTCATCGCAGCCGGCCGGTCACGGCTTCAGCCAGGGCAATGTCGACAGCGACCTCGCCTGCTACAGCTTTCAGCCGAAGGCGACGCTGCCGCTCAAGGTCATCGTGCTCGACAACACGCAGCAGGATGATGATCCGAACCAGCCGATGACGCACAGCAGTTCGCCCGGCTACGGGCATGGCTCGCTGGACAAGCGACGCCACGACTGGCTGGTGAACGAACTGGACAGCGGCCAGGCCGCCGGCCAACTGATGATCATTGCGGCGCATGTCCCGCTCGGCGTCGAGCCGCCGAGCTCGTACACCGGCTGGAACGCCGGCGCCTATGTTTCAGAGCCGCAACTGTTGGCCAAACTGCACGAGTATCCAAACCTCATATTGTGGCTCGCCGGGCATCGTCACTGCAATGTCGTCACCGCCCTGCGTTCGCCCGATGACGCGCGCCCCGAGCTGGGTTTCTGGCAGGTGGAGACCGCGTCGCTGCGCGACTTTCCCCAGCAGTTCCGCATGTTCGACATTGCCCGCAACAGCGACGACACGATCTCGATCTTCGCGGCCGACGTCGATCCGGCGATCCGGCTGGGGTCGCCGGCCGCGACGTCACGCAACGATGCGGTCGCGGCGCTGCAAACCTTCGCCGGCAACGGCTTGTCGGCAAGCCGGCGACCACCGTTGCCGCCGACCGGCGCATACAACGCGGAGCTTGTGGTGCCGCTGTGCCCGGCCATGCAGACGTTACTGCGGCGCGAGGGAATGCCAAAGCATGCGACGGCGCGCGTCGGGAGGCTGGCTTGAGCCACATCGATGCGTGCCGCGCATAAAAGCGGAAGGGTAACGAGCAACGAGGGGAGGATGCCGTGGACGCCGACAGGTTCCAGATCGCCGCGAAGCGCGCCGCCGCAAGCTTCAAGTCCATCGATTGGTTGCTGCTGAGCCCGACGGAGCGAACGGCGGCGGTCTACCGGGAACTACGCCGATTGGACGCGCAGTCCCTCAAGCAATCGATCAGGCAGGCGGGCCCGACCGGCGATTCGTCCGCGAAGCGCACCGCACGGCAGCCAGCATCGCATGGCGGCGAAGCGATGCCGCATCGGGCAGCGAAATCGCCTGGCGCACCGGCGCACCAACGGCAGCGATCCGCTGCGGTCGCGGCTCAGCCGCCGGTTGCGGGATGGCCGCACGGCTTGCCGCACGCCGGAGCGCGGACGCCGATCCTGCCCGCCGAGCTGCCATCGGTCGTAACGGTTCGGGCGCCATCGATCTGATGCCGACCTTGGCCATCTCTGCGACGGGAAGCCGTCAGGTCAGACCGCCGGCCAGCCGTTCCAACCCGTGATGATCGACGACCATCAACTCGTTCTGCGACAGCATCTCGATCAGCCGCTCACCGCGCAGCCGCGTCAGTGTGCGGCTGACCGTCTCGATCGTCAGCCCGAGATAGTCGGCGATGTCGGCACGGGTCATTGGCAACGGGAAGCGCCGGCGCGAATGGCCGCACGGCAGGCCCTGGCAGCTTTGCAGCAGCAGGAATGACGCCAGCCGCTCGCGCGCGGTCTTGCGGCCGAGCAGCAGCATCTGCTCCTGTGCCGCCACCAGTTCATTCGCCGCAACCTCGAGCAGCCGCTTCTCCATCAGCGGGAAGTCGTCCAGCAGGGTGCGCAGCCTGGCCCGCGGGAACCGGCAATAGCGCACCGGCACGATTGCCTCGGCGCTGAACGCGTAGGTGTCGGATACGGCGAGGCCGAGGAAGTGGCCGACGCCGACGAAGCCGGTGATCTGCCGGCGCCCGTCCGGTAGCAGCTTGAACAGTTTGGCGCTGCCGGCGGTGATGTTGAAGAAGCTGCTGGCCGGCTCGCCCTCCTGGATGAAACTGCGTCCCGGCGGTGCCTCGGTGACCACCGCGATAGACGCCAGGCGGATCAGATCGGCATCTTCGATGGCATTGCAGACGCTGAGTTGCCTGGCCTCGCAGGTGAAGCAAGGGTCCGCCCCGCCTTGCGGGTCGAGGACGCCAGGATGCGCAAGACTATTCGCCATGTACTCCTCATACCGGGCCATTGTGACGCCTGGCCTCTCCGTGCTGGCGCGACGGATTTTCGCCGCATGTGGATTAAATTCGCGTTGCGAACCGGCCGCATTGATCTGAGTCAAAGCCGCGGCACCCATTTTCCAGGCATTGTGGCGCCATTCCAACAGTGGCGGACGAATCATGGCGGACTTCAGGATCGACATGCTGGCGCGGGACCAGATCCGCGCGGTCTATCCGCTGATCCGGGAGGCGGTGCCGACGCTCGATCTGCCGGGCTGGCTGCGGTTCGCGCGCCAGTTGACCGGACCGCGCCGCACCGGCCAGAGCGGCATCGTGGCGGCACGGCGCGAAGGGCGCATGTTCCCGTGCGGCCTGTTCTGCTATCGCGTGGAGAACGACCTGACGCTGGGCAAGGTGCTGGTGGCGGACCATTTCGTTGCGGTCGATCTGCTCGATCCGGGCGCCGTGCTGGCGGCACTGGTCGCGGAACTGGAGTCGCTGGCCGAACGGCTCGGCTGCCAGGCGGTGCGCAGCCTGGCGCATGGCGGTACGCCGTCCGTCGTTGGCGACCTGTATGCCGCCGGGCATCGGCCGGACGATGCGTCGCTGCTGCTGAAGAAGCTGCTGGAACCGCCGCGGCGGAGCGCCACGGGCCGGCGCAAGGGCTCGCCAATGCAGTCCGCCGCCACCGCGTGACGCGACGCGGGGCTCGCTACCCAGGATCATGGGAAGCCTGCGCATCGACGCTATTGCTGCCGCCGTGCGCCATGCTGCCGGTCACCGAATCGTGACGCCGGCCTCGCGACGTCGCCGCCGAACCCGCAATTGTGCCGGCGCGCGATCTGAACCAAAGTGCAATCAATTGCTGGTTTTGGCGTCGTTCCCTGATCATGTCGCCGCGTTCGTCCGAGTTGGCCCAGGTCGTGATGCAGGCAGCCACCGCAATCATCACCGCACTCCGCAGGCTGTGGCAGCAGAGGGCGCTGCCCTTGCAGGTCGGCTGTGTGGTGTTTCCGGCGGTGCTGTTCTGCGGGCTGGCCTGGATCGACTACCGGGTCGAGCTGCAGCGCACGCGCGACGAGGTGGCGACCACCACGGGTGCGCTGGCCGAGCATGCGCAGACGGTGGTGGAAACGGTCAACCTGGTGCTGGCGCGCGTGCTCGACCACATCGACCGGCAGGACTGGGCGAGCATCGCAGGGTCACCGGAGACGCATGACTCCCTGGTGCGACTGCGCGACGAACTGCCGCAGGTCGAGGCGGTGTACCTGGTCGACCCGGACGGCTTCATCGCCGCCAGCAGCCGCGGCTACCCGATGCCGCGCTACGACGTGCGCGAAGCGGACTACTTCGCCAACACCAGGGCGCAGAATGGCGATGGCGTGGTGGTCAGCGCGCCATTCCTCGGGGCGATCTCGGGCACGAAAGGCTTCATCATCAGCCGCCGCCGGGTGCACGACGGCAGGTTCGACGGGGTGGTGGCGGTGACGGTGTCGCCGGCGTATTTCGAGACATTCTATCGCGCGGTCCTGACCCATCCCGGTGAATCGGCCGCGGGGCTGGTCCGGCTGGACGGCGCGATCCTGGTGCGGTTCCCTGATCTGGCCAACCGGCCGGCGTTCCTGCCGCCCGACAATCCCATGCTGATTGCGGCGCGCGCCGGGCGAGTCGGCGCGGTGTTCAAAGGCCGGTCGAGCCTCAGCGGCGACACCCGGATCGCCGGATTCAGGCGATTGCGCGACCTGCCGCTGCTGGTCGGCTATTCCCTCAACCGATCGGTATTCCTGACCACCTGGGCGGTGCATGCCGCGGTGATCGCCGTATGCGCTTGCCTGCTGATCCTGTTGTTGCTCGCGGCCGAATACCTGGCGCGGCAAAAGACCGCCGTGGAGCACGAAGCGTTGCGCCGCCTGGTCGAGGAGACCGAGCGGCGGCGGCAGGCGGAGGCAATGGCGCAGCACGGCCAGAAGATGGAGGCGCTTGGCCGGCTGACCGGCGGGGTGGCGCACGACTTCAACAATCTGCTCGCGGTGATCCTAGCTTCGCTGGAACTTGCGATGAAGCGCGAAACCAACCCGCGCACCGTCCGGCTGCTGGAGACCGCCACCAAGGCGGCGGAACGCGGCGCCAAATTGACTGCGCAGATGCTGGCATTCTCGCGCAAGCACGAGGTCGCGGTGCAGTCGGTGGATGTCAACGGGGTGATCCGCGGCATGGACGATCTGCTGCGCCGCACGCTCGGCCCCGCGGTGAGGTTGCAGCACGAGCTGGCCGCAGATCTGTGGCCGGCGCTGGCAGATCCGGCTCAGTTGGAGCTTGCGCTGCTCAACCTCGCGGTGAACGCGCGCGATGCGATGCCGGAGGGCGGCGAACTGACGGTCCGCAGTGCCGCGGTCGCGGCGCCGGAGTCTGAGCTGGTCGCGGGGCTGGCGCAGGGTGATTACGTGTGCGTGCAGGTCGCCGACACCGGCATCGGCATGACGGCGGAGGTCCTGGCCCGCGCCCATGAACCGTTCTACACGACGAAGGGGCCGGGCGGCGGCACCGGACTCGGTCTGTCGATGGTGGACGGCTTCGTCCGGGAGCTCGGCGGGGCGCTGGTGTTCGACAGCGTATCGGGGACGGGCACCACGGTCAGCATGTATCTGCGCAAGGCGGACAGTGCGCCGGTGGCCGAAACGGCGAGCCCGGATGGCAGTGGACGGGCGGCACGCGCGGGCCGCATCCTGCTGGTGGATGACGATGCCAGTGTGCGGCTGTCGCTCGGCGCGATGCTGGAGGAACTGGGACACGAGGTGGTCGAAGCGCCCGGCGGCGAAGAGGCACTGGCGATGCTGGCCGGCGATCGGCGGTTCGATCTGCTGATCGTGGATTTCGCGATGCCGGTGATGAACGGCGGCCAGCTTGCGGCGGAAGCGACGGCGCTGTGGCCGGGGGCACCGATCCTGTTCGTCACCGGATATGTCGAGAATGATGCGCTGCGGCCGTGGTCGGAACTGGGTTACCGGACGGTGCAGAAGCCGTTCAGCGCGAGCGAGCTTGCGGGGGCGGTCGAGCGGGCGATGCGGCATCCGGAGACGGCGGCGATCTGAGGCTTTCGGGGTTTGCGGGAACCGCTTCCCCTAGCTCGCTTCCGCATCTGGAGAAGTTGGGTTTTCGGGTGCTGCCGCCTGTGCGGCGATGGCGGCGGTTTCCTCGGCGATGGCCTCGGCGCATTTGGCGGGGTAGTCGGCGTCCTGCGGATCGCAGTAGGCCGCCCGCCGCTGGGCCAGCGTCATCAATTCGTTGCGAAACAGCGGGATCGGCTGGCCGTGCTTGTCGCGCGGCTGGAATTGCTGGCGCGGCGGGGGCGGAGGGGAATCGACCGCGGCTTCGGCTTCGGCGTCGGGTGTCGCGTTGGGCTCGACGGGTGGCGGGGTGTGGTTTTGCGGGCGCGACTTTACCGTCTGCCCGCGGGCGGTTTCCTTGCCTGCGGTCGACTGCGGCTTGCGGAGGAGCCGCAATGTGGCGGCGTACGAGCGGGCCGCGGCAAGGGCGTTGCTGCGCAGACGGATTACGATCTCATTGCTTGCGCCGGGCTCATCGGCACGGGCGAAACTGTCCATGGCCCCGTGGTAGGCGGCGACAGCGAGGGCAACCAGCGCGGCTTCCGCGTCATCGTGCGGTGCCATGGCGTTGAACAGGGCACGCGAGGCTTTCCGCCGCGCCGCGCCGGCCTCGGCCATCCGGTCATCGGCAAGGGTATCGAGGGCGTGGTTGACAAAGTTGAAGTCCGCCTGGTCGGCGGGATCGAAGCTGGCGGTTTCCGGCGTCTGAATGTCCATGCGGCGGGTTCCCTGCACGCGGTGTCTCGGCGGGAGTATACGGCATAGACGTGAACAAACCATGAATACAGGGGCGGGGAATTCAGGGGCTTCGCCCCGGACCGCGCACTGCCCGAGCGTTGTCCTCTAAACTCCCGCATGGGAGACGGGAAATGGGTGGGGTGTGCCGTTTCATGGCACATCGTCGTAGCCCGCCTTCGCGGGTTCGAGGTTTTTCGACGTCGCGCGATTTTAGCAGTTTCCTGCGACGCAACGCGATTGAAGGCTCTCAGACGGCGATCGTAGTTGCGGGTATCCAACCTTGGGAACGGGTTGGTCTTCACTCAGCCGATTTCGGGTGACACGGTAAAACATCTGCACGCAATATCAAGTGCGTAGCGGATCGCAGCGATCGCAAAATGGCTTTTTCGGTAGGCGAATCCGCGAAGACGGATTAGGTGTGCAGGTGGTGCAGGGTTGGGGGGTTGACGGAGGTGATATGCAACTCGGGCATGTCTTGCTCCAAGTCATGTGTGGAGGCAGAATTGCCTCAAAACTGGACTTTCCGACGCCTGCGGCCTCCACGAAAATGTTACTGAATCTAATGCGCGTTAGCCAGATTCCGGCAACCCCGCTGACGTCCTATTCGCCGCCGCCCCAGTGCGGGCGCTTTCTCGCCAATGATTAGGTGAAACAAATGAGCTCTCCGAAAGCGGACAACTGGGAACACCACAGGACTCTCGATCGTGACGACTTGTGGAGGCAGGTTCGTAGGACCGTCAACGGAAAGCCGGTGTCAGAAGAGCAGATCGCAATGATCGTGCAAGCAATCCGCTCCAAATTGCAGTTGCGCGCTGACGATATTATGCTCGACCTCGCTTGCGGCAATGGTGCGTTGGGAAGCTATCTGATCGACGACTGCGCTATGATCAATGGCGTCGATTGGTCGGAATATCTCATTGGAGTCGCCAATAGCAGGTTCGCGGTTCCGGACAGGACGACGTTCCTTGTTGACGACGCCGCGCACTACATAGAGAACGAACCGGATCCGACGCGGTTTACCAAGGTACTCTGTTATGGAGCCTTTAGCTATTTTTCGGAAGCGGACTCTGTCAGGGTCTTGACTGGGCTTGCGCGGCGATTCGTCAATGTAGAGCGGATCTTTGTCGGCAACCTGCCGGACGCCGCGCGCGCGGATCGTTTCTATCCGACGGGGAAAGACTCTGGTAAGGAACTGCGGGACCATTCCGCGCCGATCGGGATCTGGAGGTCGGAATCCGAGCTGCGTGTTTTGGGGTCGATGACGGGATGGAAACTCGAAATCACGATCATGCCAAGTGATTTTTACGCAGCGCACTATCGTTTCGACGCGGTCCTGACCCGGTGAGCATCCCCTGGCTCGTACCCTGATGCACCCTATGCCAAAACAAACCGTTGACGATCTCGCCGTTTTCGGCGGCCCCCGATTGTTCGAGACGATCATATCGATATCAAATCTGGTGCGGCCTGACGTTGAGGTGTTCCTCGAATATTCGCGAAAGTTCTACAAAGAAAGGCACTATACGAACAACGGCCCAATGGTCCGGCTTCTCGAGACTCGGCTCGCCGAATTCCACCAAGCCGCGCATTGCGTGGCCTTCGCTAACGGGTTCTGGGCGATCGCACTGACGATCAAAGCGCTCGCTATTCCAGATCGTACTGAAATCGTGATGCCATCGCTAACCTATCGGCGGCTCGCCGACATCGCCGCCTGGACCCGCCTCAAACCGCGATTTTGCGAAGTCGATCCGGGGACGCTCGCGGCCACCGCCGAGACGGTCGCGCTCTGCCTCAACGATGAAACCGCGCTCATATTGGCCGCTCATCCGATCGTCAACTGCTGTGACGTCGAGGGAATTGCAATTCTCGGTCGCAACTCCGGTGTGCCGATCGTGTTCGATTCCGTCGAGTTGGTTTACGAAACGGTTCCAAGCGGCAAGATCGGCTCGTTCGGCGACGCAGAGTGCTTTTCCCTGCACGCGAGTAAGCTCATCAACGGTTTTGAAGGCGGATACGTCACGTTGAGCGACGACGTGCTCGCACACCGGCTACGTGTCATGCGCGGTTTTGGCTTCGTCGGTCAGGACAACGTCGCCGAACTCGGGCTCAACGCCAAACTCAACGAGACACATGCCTGCATGGCGTTGGCCTGCCTTGACGATCTCGAAAATCAGGTTGTCCGGAATCGTGGTCGGTACTACCGATATCGCGACTCGCTACGTTCGCGTCCCGGAATACGCCTACTCGAATTCGACGAGAGCCAGAAGACAAGCTACAACACGTCGTTATCGAGCTGACCGGGGATTGGCCGTTGACCCGCGCCGAGACTCTCGACCTCCTGCACGCCGAGGGCGCGCTCGCGCGACCCTATTATGTCCCCCCGCTGCACAGGAAAAAGATGGACTATCCCCACGTTCCGGCCGTCCTACCCGAGACAGATCACCTCGCCGAACTGTTTATGCTGCTTCCTTGCGGGCACTTTGTCTCCGACGCCGATATTGACTCATTTTGCGGGCTTCTCGCGTTTCTCGAAAAGAACGCGGGCGCGATCCGAAGCAGACGCGCGTCGTGAGCTCGGTTCGCTCCCGACGGCAAGACCTGGCAATATTCGGCGGCTCTCCTGCGTTCGAAAGGCCGCTGCCGGTCGGGCAGCTATATTTTCCCGGCTGGGACGACTATGAGGCGCACTTCCGGGACATTTTCGCGCGCCAGTGGTACACGAACCAGGGTCCGCTGGTCCAGGAGTTCGAGCGCCGCCTGCAGGCAGTCTTCGGCGTCAGGCATGCGATCTGTGTCACCAATGCGACGATTGGCCTCATCATGGCCGCCGAAGCGCTCGGGCTCACGGGCAGGGTCGTTACGCCGTCGTTCAGCTTTATCGCGACCGCGCAGGCTCTTGAGTGGGCGAACCTGCGGCCTGTCTTCTGCGATGTGGATCCGGCGACCCACCATGTCACGGCGGCGCTTATCGAGCCTCATTTAGACGAGGATGTTTCCGCGATCCTGGCCGTCAACCTCTGGGGCGGCAGTTGCGACCAGCAGGCGCTGCAGGCGTTGGCGGACGAACGCAATCTGCAACTATTCTACGATTCTGCGCACGCCTTCGGCTGCTGCGTAAACGACGTTCCGATCGGGCGGTTCGGCGCGGTCGAGGTTTTCTACTTTCACGCAACCAAGGCTTTCAGCTCGGCTGAGGGCGGATGCCTGACGACCGACGACGACGAACTCGCCAAGCGTCTGCGGAACATCCGCAGCAGCTACGGCGCCGGTCCGCCGGTTCCCGTGGCCAAGACGAGTAACGGTCGCATGTCCGAAGCGCAGGCCGCGATCGGCCTGATGAGCCTGGACAACTTCCCGGGCATCCTCGCACGAAATGAAGAGTTGTTCGGACTCTATCGTCATGGTCTCGCGGATGTTGAAGGGCTGCGCCTTTACCAGCCGGTCAACGTCAGCCGATCAAACTTTCAATATGTCATCGTCGAGGTGGACGAAGCCGAATTCGGTCTTTCCCGCGACCTGCTTCTCCAAGCTCTGAGAGCCGAGAACGTCGTCGCACGTCGGTACTTCTATCCCGGCGCGCATCGCTGCTTCCCCTGGATCGAACGAATTTCGGACTTCGCGCCGCTGCCGAACACCGATAGGCTTTGCGAGCGTATCATCCAGTTTCCAATCGGCGCGCTGGTCGCGAATGACGCTGTCGGAGTGCTGTGCGATCTGCTGCGCGCGATGAAGGATCTGGCCTACGACATCAGGACAGTCCTCTGATCCAAATGCGACTGGGGATCATGCAGCCATATTTTTTTCCATATCTCGGGCATTTTGCGCTGATCGCCAATGTGGATTCCTGGATCGTGTTCGACGTTACGCAATACACGCCGAAGACCTGGATCAACCGCAATCGAGTTCTGCATCCGTCATCGGGCGCGAACTGGGTGACCGTTCCACTCAAAAACTCAAGCATCTCGATTCGGATCCGGGAGGCCTGCGTCTTAGACTTGGCCGCCGCGGCCAAATCGACACTCGGCAAACTAAGCCACTATCGCCACAGGGCGCCCTACGCTCGGCAAGTGGAGGAGATCGTGGAGGCGACCTTCGCCACGCAGGGGATCGGCGACTCGCTAGTCGGGCTCAATATTGCGGGACTCGATGCCGTCTGCGCCTATCTTGGAGTGCCATTTAGCCGGACGATCTGCTCGACGATGAAGCTGCCATTGCCTGAGCAAATGGGGCCAGGTGAGTGGGCGCCGACGATCGCGAGCTTGGTCGGTGCCGAGACTTATGTGAACCCCATTGGCGGGCGGGCGCTCTTTCGGGTCGAGGACTTCGAGAAGCGAGGCGTGAGGCTCGAATTTCTCAGGACGGAGGGCTTCGTTTATGAAACCGGACCGTTCGCGTTCATCCCGAACCTATCGATACTCGATGTGCTGATGTGGAACAGCCCGGAGGTCGCGAGGGGGGCGCTGAAGGCAGTTTCGACGGTCGTGGCGGCCTGAAACCGGCGCTCAACGTGACGTACAGATTTTAGGAATTGGGCTCCGAATGGATTTTAGCGTAGAGTCGACCCTGTACTGGTGCGACTGCAATTGGCCGCCGACACTTCGTCCAGGGAATCCTGAGAGACAATAGCAAGAGGAGTTTAACCGAATGGCGACCGCGACAGCATTGTTCAATCGATTTGCAGGAATCGCTGGCAGCACTCATTCGATGAATATTCTCGTTCCTCTGAGACTTCAGCGAGATGTCGCCGTAGAATATCGTGCATCCCTCAATCCGAAAGGAATGGCGCGTCGAAATTCGGCGCATGCGCGCGCGCTCTAGGTAGTTACTTATCGATACGACGCGATCCTCGCGCTGAAGTTGCCCTTTAGAGTTGGAACCTTGGCTGTGCAAATGTCTGTTTCGTCCGACCTAGCCGCACGTATCATGCAGTTGCAGCTGATCGGCTCCCCCGAGCGACCGATCGCAACAATTCCTCCTGCAGACATCGCACAAGAGATTGAGGACATCCTGACCGAGGACAAACTCGAGCGCTTGTCGACCGAGCAGATTGCCGCCGTCCTTTCGCATGTGCTGGCCGTCTATGCCCAAACGTGGCATGCGAGCGGCCGCGCATTGATCCCTGCCATTGAACGCGGAAGCCACCGCGTCTTTTCCGATCCGCAAGCGTCACTCGATGCGCTCTGCCTCGCCTACGATTTGCTCTACTTTTTCTATTGGTGCTGGAATACGTCGCTCGACCAACAAGTGCGGCTTGGGAAGACGGCTGTCGTTCCTTTCGCTGCAGCGGTTGGTCGCCGAATTCCGAAATCCGACCTCCCGAGGCGCCCGGCGTCGCAAAGGGTTGGCTATCTTGCCGAGTTCATCACTCAGAGTCCTGGAAATGCGATCGCAGACGCAAATCGAGGCGTGCTTAATGCGTTGGCTGCGGCATTTCCATCTTCTCCGCCGATTCTGTACGCTTGGATGTTTCACGACCCGGCGTCGCTCGCGACGCTGGCGAGTCAAGGCGTGGAGGTTCGTGCAATTTCCGCGAATTCCATGACGGAACGCATTGCCAAGACGCGAGAGCTGATCGAGGCTGATCGCCCCGACGTGCTGATAACCGACATGAACGCTTCTTTACCGACGGTCATCTTCGCGGCGCGCTCCGCCCCGATTCAAATCTTCTACCAATTCGGCATGCCCGTATGGCCCCTGAAACAGGTCGATGCGATCTTTCATGTATGGAGTTTCAACTTTGCCAAAGCCGGGCTTTCGGGCCGCCGGCATTGGGAATTGATCTGGATCCCGCGCGAAGATCTGCGTCGCTTCACGCGGCCGGCGGATAAGGATTTAGTGGACATCGAAAGGCGCAATCTCGGCATCGCGCCCGGTCGGTGTCTTGTTGGAAACTACGGAAGGCTTTCAAAGATCACGCCCCCATTTATTGAGGCCGTGGCTGACGCTATTTCCGACCGGCCGGAGGTAACTGTTCTCTTTGGCGGGACTGGTGATGCCCAGCCGATACGGAACAAAATTGCCTCGCTGGGCATGTCCGACCATTTCATTATCGCAGAGCGATATGTCGACGGACATGTCTGGGGCGATTTACTTGATATTTTTCTCGATACTTTCCCCCTCCCCGGCGGGGCATCATGCCGCGAGATGGTGATGAAAGGAAAGCCAGTCGTGGGCCTGGTGACGAGCGACGCGGCCAATTTGGCGCATAAGCGGAAGGTTCCCTGCCTCGTTGCAGAAGTTCCGTCAGCCTATAGTAAGATTGTAGCTCGCCTTCTGAGTGATCGAAATTTCTTCGACAGCTCGTGCAGGCTCACGCGACAGCTCGCGGCAAGTTTTTGCGAGGCGGAAAAAAACTATCCTTCCGAAATTGCTGATGCCATTGACTGCCTGCGGAAGGAGCGATTGTTACCCAAGTGGCGGAGGATCTTCCGCAGCAAAGTGTTCAATATGCATTTTTCCTAAAACGGGCGTGACTGCGGCTCGAGCGCGCAGACCGCGGCGATCACGACGTTCGCGATCGGCGCGCCGACGGGATCCGCTACGACGTGGATCAGAGCGCAGGGCTGTTTAGTAAGCAGCTGTTCCACGATCAGAATCCGCAACCGTCCGACAGTTTGAGGTATTGCGCTGTTGCGATGCGAGGTGCGGCGGCGAACCATTTGGTAAAGGAACGGCCGGCTCGGCCGGTCTACGCGTCGGCTACGCTCGCCGGCTTAGGATGGCTCAGGTCGTAATCGGAGTGGATCTCAACTGCCCAAAAATCGTAGTCCTCGGAAATTCTGAAAGCCAGCGTTACCCAATGATCCCGTTTCACTTGCACCGCCCTATCGTGGACGGCGGCGGTTGCCTGCGACGTGAAACCGCCCCCGCCTCTGAACTCCGCCAAGGAGGCACCGCCCTTGGAGCCTTTCTCTTTCGACCGGTAGGACGGGCTGAGCCCGCCCCACCGGTCGAAAAGGATTGGATTGCAAAGGCGACTGCCTTTGCTGGAGGTCCAGGAGGCAAAGCCTCCTGGCGGGTTTCAGGGCGGAGCCCTGATATTGTCAGGTTTGCAAAGCATGCCCAGAGTCGCGCAAACAGGATCGAGGATCAGGGTCATGTCCGGCCAACGCGTCCAGGACCATTACGCCCGCTCCGGTTCAGGCAGCGCCATGGCCGCGCGCATCATTGCGGCAGTGCGTGCGCATGCCGGTGCCGATGTCGCGATCACGCCGGAAACACTGGCGCCGGTGGACCACCTGCACGGCCGCGGCGTGCTGGCGACCCGGGAGCTGACGGCGCTGCTGGAGCCGCGCCCGGGCGAGGCGATCCTCGACATCGGCAGCGGCCTCGGCGGACCTGCGCGGTGGATCGCGGCTACGTATGGCTGCAATGTCACGGGTGTCGATCTGACGCCGGAGCACTGCGACGCAGCACGGGAACTGAACATCGCATGCGGCATGGCGGACCGGGTGCGGATTCTGGAGGGCAGCGCGCTCGCCCTGCCTCTGCCGGATGCGAGTTTCGATGGGGCGTATTCGCATAACGCCGTGATGAACATCGCCGACAAGGCGGCCGTGTATCGCGAGGCATTCCGTGTGTTGAAGCCGGGCGGGCGGCTTGTGCTGATGCACGTCAATGCCGGGCCGAACGGACCGGTCGAACACTTCCCGGTGGGCTGGGCGTCGTTGCCGGAGAACAGCTTCCTCGCAACTCATGATGACACCCGTCGCGACCTTGCCGCCGCGGGTTTGGAAATTCTTGTCTTTCGGGAAATAGCGTCCGTTGCAGAGGAGGCGTCCGCGGCGCGACGCAAATTGGAGGCAGACGGACTGCCGCCGCTCGGTCCGCACGCGGTTCGGGCGGGCGACGGTCTGCAAATGCAGATCAACGGCATGCGTGCCCGCGAAGATGGGCGTGTGTGCGAGGTGCAGATCGTGGCGAGGAAGCCAGGGTGATCAGGCACATCCCGGCTGCCTCTGGCGGCGTGGTTCCGCCGTGATAGACTGGCTGTGTTCCAGGAAAGGAGGATCCCATGACCAAGCGCATCGTCCTTGCCTTCGCGGTGCTGGCCGGGTTGTCCGGCGCCGTTGTCGTTTCCGCCGGGCTGACCGCGCAGCCGGTCGCCGCCTGCGACCATCGCACAAGTTGAGGCGGGCATAGAGTTCGGGTTGAAGGCTCGGGGGAACGCTCCGGGCCTTTGGCTTTTGTGCCTTGCCGTTCCGCCGGCGTAGAATCGGCGATCGAGGTTCAACGGAGGTTTGCCATGCAGGTGCAGTCGCTCGGCTATGTCGGCGTCGGCGCATCCGACCTGACCGACTGGACGGATTTCGCCACCAACTGGCTCGGCATGCAGATGGTCGAGCGCGGCAACGCCTGCCGGGCTTTCCGCATGGACGACCGCAGCCAGCGGCTGGTGGTGGATCGCTCGCTGGCCGACGGCGAGCGCTACTTCGGCTTCGAGGTCGCCGATGCGGCCGCGCTCGATGCGCTGGCGGCACGGCTGGAGGCGGCGCACGTGCCGGTGCGGCGCGAGCCGGCGGCGGTGGCGGACCAGCGCTGCGTGCGCGGGTTGATCAGCTTCGCCGATCCGGGCGGCAACCGGCTGGAGGCGTTCCACGGTGCGGCGGTGGCGGATGAACCGTTCCGCCCTGGGCGCTCGATCTCGGGATTCCGCACCGGGCCGCTCGGCATGGGGCACGCGGTGTTCCACGTGAAGAACATCGACGACCTGCTGGGGTTCTATCGCGATGTGCTGGGCTTCGGCATTAGCGACTACATCCTGACGCCGTTCCGCGCGTATTTCATGCACATCAATGCACGGCATCACAGCGTCGCGCTGATCGAGACCGGCCGGCAGGACCTGCATCATCTGATGCTGGAGCTGTATTCGCTGGATGATGTGGGGCAGGGCTACGACATCGCGCTGGGCGAGCCGGAGCGGATTGCGACAACGCTGGGACGGCATCCGAACGATTGCGTCACGTCGTTCTACCTGAAGTCGCCGTCAGGGTTCATGCTGGAATACGGCTGGGGCGGCAAGGACGTTACGCCGGGGAACTGGCAGGCGAACGAAGTTACGGTGGGTCCGAGCCTGTGGGGACATGACCGGACGTGGCTGCCGGAGGAGCAAAGAGCGCAGGCGCGGGAGATGCGGCTGAAGGCGGCGCGGGATGGAATGCGCGAGCCGGTGCGGGTGATTACAGGGAATTATCAGGCTCTGCAGGGCGTTTGCCCCTGGTGGGATGCGGCGAAGCGGCAACAATAGCCAGCGGCAGGCAGGCGGCCATCGCACGCGCTGCAACGGCGCATGCGATGGCCGCGCGACGTTCTCATTGTGACATCGTTATGACGACGGCATCACCGCCCAGGCTTAGCATGAGCCCGCTGCGTTTCGCCTTCAGGTGCATGATGACGCCCTTCTCATTCTGCATCCAAAGGTCGCCCCCGCTCATGTTGCCGATGGCGAAACCGTAGCGCGCCTGACCGTAGGTACCAGGGAAGTTCGCCAGGTTGCCGAGCTTGTAGACCTCGCCCTCGGCGGCGATGGTTGAGGCGCCGATGCCGCCTACGCCGAGCCCGCCGATCGCGAATGGATAGGCCGCGCCCTGATAATACAGTGTGCCGCTGCCACCGCCGGCGCTGCCGATATATGCCACCTGGACCTGATCCATGTTGACGGTGGCATCAGGGGTCAGTCCTGCGACCGCCTGTGGCCCGAGCTGCACCGAGCCGGTGCATCCCACCAAGGTCAGCAGTGCGGCCAGCGCGAACCCCGCCAATGCTCCTGGGCGCAGCCGCCGCCGGTACCCGTCGCTCGATTTCGCTGTCCGGTAGATGCCCGTCGCCTCGACCATGCTTGCATTCTCCATTGCGCGAGGCGTTTTCGGATCAGCGCTCGCCGACTCGGTTAACTGTTTTGCATATTCGCGCGTTACTTTCTTTCGGCAAATATCCGTTTGTGCCGGCCGGGCGCATTTCTGGCGATTGTGCTTCAGCCCTTTGCCGTTTCTGTCCTGACGTCCGGCACATCGAGCACCAGCCTGTCGGGACTCAACCCCTCGCGCTTCTTCAGGTCCTTGAGCAACGCCGCATCCGACAGGTCGAGGAAACGCGAATGCTGCCAATCGTGCCGCGCGGTATGCTCGAGCCGTCTCACCGCGTGGCGGTGGTCGGTCTCGATCGCCAGTTCGCGCCGCACTTCGAAGCTGCCCGGAGAAAAATTGATCGATCCGACGATGGCGCGCGCACCGTCGGCAAGCAGCATCTTGGCGTGCAGCCTGAGGTGCTTCGGCGTACGCAGCTTCACCCCGACATCCTGGAGGATCCGCAGACCGCCGGCGCCTTCGATCAGCTTGCCCGCCTTCAGCGTGTGCGGCGGTCTCGCCAGCACGCGCACCTTCACTCCGCGCAGCGCCGCCCGCACCAGTCGTTCGACGATCACAATGTCCTGGTATCGCTCATTCTGAATCCACAGCGTGTGCTTCGCCTCATCGATGAAACGGGCGATGCGCTGCCGCCCGTTGTTCGGGCACCAGATGAGCTTCGAATCCTGGTCTGGCACAAACACGTCGCGGTGCCAGTCGGCCTCGAAACAGCGCGTCATCTCGGCCAGCTCGCGGGCGCGGGTCGTCACGATCGCATAGTCGCGGGTTCCCGTCAGGTTCCTGGTTTCCCAGTTCAGCGATTCGATGAAGCCGACCCTGTCATCGACCACCATCGACTTCTGATGTGTCAGCTCGAACGCCGGGTTGCTGTCGCGGACATCGATGCCCGCGGCGACCATCGCTTCGCGTGTCGCCTCGTTCTCCGGCTGGCCGCTGCGGCGCGCCGGGTTGAGCATCACCCTGACGTACACGCCACGGCGCTTGGCGGCGATCACCGCATCCAGCAGCGATGGGTCGGTGAACAGGAACATGCGGACATTCAGCGTATGCGCGGCGGCATCGATCGCGTCGATGATCGGCTTCGCCGTGTCGTCCGGCAGCACGATCAGCCTGTGCGACATGATGCGAATTCCCTGAGTGTTGCCGAGGTTCGAGAACGCCGTTGTCGGATGACAGTCCTCATGCTGCCGCATGGGCCGATGTTGTTTCGTACTGAATGCGGTGCAACTCAGCATAGACCCCGTTGCGCGCGAGCAGTTCGTCGTTGGAGCCCTGCTCCACCACGACTCCGGCCTGCATCACGATGATCTTGTCGGCATCGCGCAGACTGCTCAGGCGGTGCGCGATCATGATGACGGTGCGTCCCTTCATCAACCGCTCTAGCCCCTCGACCACCAGCCGTTCCGATTCGGTGTCGAGTGCAGCGGTGGGCTCGTCGAGGATCATGATCGGACTGTTGCGGATCATTGCGCGGGCGATGCCGATGCGCTGCCGCTGGCCGCCCGACAGCGTGTCGCCACGCTCGCCCACCAGTGTATCGTAACCGTGCGGCATGCGGTCGATGAATTCGTCGGCATTGGCGAGCTTCGCGGCGGCGATGACGTCTTCGTCGCTGGCTCCGGGACGACCGTAGGCGATGTTCTCGCGGATCGTGCCGCGAAACAGCACGGTCTCCTGCAGCACGAACCCGAATTGCGCACGCAGCGCGCACAGCTTGCACGCGGCAATGTCCATTCCGTCGATCAGGATGCGGCCCGCGGTCGGGTCGTAGAAGCGCGGCAGCAGACTCAGCACCGTTGACTTGCCGGCGCCGGTCGGACCGACAAGGCCGACGAACTGGCCAGGCTCGATCGTGAAGCTGACGTCGCGCAGCACCGCGGCTTCGCCGTCGTAGTCGAACGCGACGTGGTCGAAGGCGATCGCACCGCGCACGCGGCCTGGATCGATCGCGTCCGCGCGTTCGGGAATGAAGTCATCGGCGGCAAGTATGTTCTGGATGCGCTCCAGCGCGACCGTTGTCTGCGCGATCACGCTGGTCATGCTGGCAAGGTCCTTCACCGGTTTGAAGAACTTGGCCAGGTAAGCCAGGTACACGGTCAGCGCGCCTGGCGTCATCGCCCCGGTGACGATCAGCGCCGTACCCCGCCAGAGCACGATGGCGGTGCAGAACGCGACCACGATGCTCACCACCGGCGACAGCATCGACTTGATGGAGCGCGCCTGGAGTGCCGCCTCGACGGTGGCGTGGCTCGCCGCCGCCAGGTGCGCGACCTCGAGATCCTGCCGCCCGTATGCCTTCACGGCGCGCACGGAACCCAGGCCCTCCTGCACCACTGCGACGATGTCGCCTTGCCGCACGCGTACGACGCGAGTCACCTCCTTGAGGTGCCTCTTGAAGCGGGTGACGAACATCAGCAGGAAGGGCGTGACGGCGACGGCGATCAGCGTGAAGTCCCAGTCGAGCCAGAACATCAGACCGAGCATGAAGCCGATGGTCATCAGGTCCACGCCGATGCCCAGCGTGGATGACGAGGAAAACGCCTGCACGGTCGCCACGTCGGTGGTGATGGTGGACATCAGCGCACCAGTCTTCGCGGTATTGAAGAAGCGCAGCGAGAGATGGTGCAGGTGCTCGTAGATGCGGATGCGCAGGTCGTTGGCGATCCACTGGCCGATGCTGGCGGTGAAATAGTTGTCAACGTAGCTCGCCGCCGCGCCGACGATGGCGATCACCAGGGTTGCCAGACCCGCGAACAGCGCGACACCGATCGAGTGGTGCCCGACGCCGAAGTTGTGTGCCCAGGACAGCCAGTGAGGCAGCTTCTGGTTCACCAGTGCGTTGTCGAGCACCAGCTTGAGCGGCCACGGCGCGGCCAGGCTCGTCGCGATTTCCCCCAGCATGGCGACGAACACGATCACCAGCCAGCTTCGGTACGGCCGGACGAGTTCGAGCACGAATCGCGTCATTGCATTGTCCTTACGCGCAACGGCGGGATGAGCCGTGCGGCGCGGGGCGAGCGGGCGGGACGATAATCGTTACTCCACTGCGGTGTCATCGGTTCACACGGTACAGGCTGGCGCGGGTCGGACGTGGTCTGACATTTTCAAGGCGTCCGAATTTGATCACCAATGACCGAATGGCACCAGGGACTGTCGCAGGGCAGCGTCAGTGCGAGGTTCGCACCACCTCCAGCCGGCGTCGCATGTCGACCAGGCTGGACAGCATGCCGACACAGAGCGCCTTGATCTCGTGGATGGGCGCGAGCACACCCGGGTTCATGATTGATCGGGCGGTGACGTTTGTGCGGTGCTCAGGCGAAACACCAGCCTCCCGACCCTCGTCGCCAGCGGCCCGCGTCGCCGACTATCAGCGGGCGTCGCCGCGGACTCGCCCTGGCAAGCCGCGTCGACGCCGCGCGACGGACCCATGGCAGGAGGAGCGCGGCTCCGATCACGCCGCCACCCACGCCGCCCAGAATGCAGAGCATGGCGGCGACGCAGCAGACCACGGAATCCCACTCAGCCTCCCGGGTTTCGCGGTCCGACGCGATGGTGACGACCCGCTCGATGTAGTCCAGGCGGCGCACCGCCCTGACGAGTACGACGCCGCCAATAAGCGCACCGACGATGTCGATCAATCCGAAATCGCGGAACCCGATTTTCCGCGAGCAAAGCCAGTCGATCAGCAGCACCGCCGCAGCAACGCCGCACAGCAAGCTGATTCCCCATCTCGCCCACGCAGCCGGTCTGCGCGACGTCCGACCGAGCGGAGCCGTCCCCTCCGGCGGCCGCGACGCCAGGCCGGCACCACGCTGAGCGCGCGCCACGAGATCGAACTTGCGGTATCGGGTGCGTGCCGCCTTCAGGAGCACGCGCGACAGGAAACAGAGCCGCAGTTGCGGTCGTTCCCCAAGGAATTCATTGCGGTCGGCGTGCGAGGGCGTATCGACCAGGCGCACCCCCGACCATGCTTCGACGCGACGGCGAACGGAGGCGAAGTCGCGGGCCAGCTCAGGAAACATGATGACACAGAGCCGATCGCGATCACGCCAGGCATGGCGATAATAGGCGATCCAGACCACAAGCGCGGTGATCATCGAAATCGTCATGGCGTAGTCCTGCCGGGCCACGCTGCGCCAGTGTTTGGACAGGCACGCCTCCAACGGGTTCCGTACGAGGAGGACTGTCGGTACGCCATGGCGCAGGCAGCGGCTCAGCGACCATTGACGATGGAAATGTGACACCACCCGGTCGCGAACGTCGGGATGGATGTTGTCAACCAGGAACGAGCTTCCGGAGTGGGCGCAAGCCTCGATTGCAAGCACCTTGTCGCCAAGCCCAGGCGGCGGTCGCCAGTTTCGCGCACCGATCCCCAGGCTGCTCAGCAAGGACCTTGCGATGCGGTAGGGCACATAGCGATCGGGAAGGACCACATAGCTGATGGCATACACGAAGTTGCGGACGATCTCTGTCGACGAGAGTGGCGTGACAACCCTGGCGGCGACTTCGGCGACACGTGCTGTCACGCGAGGCGGGTCGGGCTGATCGCTGCTCATGGGCGCGCCTCATTCGCAACCGGATTGCGGGCGCGGGTTCCGAGGAAGCGGTGACCGATCCCGAAGTCCACTTGCCGCCAACAACACCGCACGAATGTAACACGACTGTGTCGAGCATTCTTCGATCGCCACCACAAGCGAGGATCTCCGTCAGCCGCTTTTCCCATTGGCGGTTCTCGCCTGCCCCGCGATACTCCTCCGCGCACCCTCTCTGAGAGTAAACGGAACAAACAGCGGCATAGGAGCCTCACATTGTCTGCGACGACAGATCGGAACAAGGCCGTGATCCGGCGGTTCCTGGATGCGTGGAACAGCCGTCAACCCGAGGCGTTCAACGAGCTCGTTGCCGCCGACGTCGTTCGCCATTGCCAGGCAACTCCGGGCGTCGAAGTTCGGAGTCTCGGTCAGCTAAAGGAATTCCTGCGCCAGGACACGGCGGTCTTTCCCGACTCCGTTCAAACCATCACCCATCTGCTCGCCGAGGGGGATCTCGTCGCTGCATGGACGACGTATGAGGGCACGCAAAAGGGACCCATGGGTCCCTTTCCACCGTCGGGCGCCAAAGCGAAATTTGATTTCGGGGCGGTATTCCGCATCGAGGGTGGCAAGATCGCCGAATGGTGGGTGACCTGGGACAACATGACGCTGCTCCGCGCGCTCGGTCACCTTCCGAGCGCTTGAGACGAGCGGAAATCCCAAACGGCGCCCCTATCCTGCCACGATCTGCGCCAGCGCCTTCCCCACATCGGCAGTACCCGCCTGCCCGCCCATATCGCGCGTCTTCGGTCCACTGTCCCGCAGCAGCGTCTCGATCGCGGCAACGATCGCGTGGCCCGCCTCGACTTCGCCGAGATGCTCCAGCATCAGCCCGGCCGACCAGATCTGGCCGATCGGATTGCAGATGAATTTTCCGGCGATGTCCGGCGCCGATCCGTGCACCGGCTCGAACATCGAGGGAAACCGACGCTCCGGATTGATGTTGGCCGAGGGTGCGATGCCGATCGACCCAGCCACCGCTGGCCCCAGATCGCTCAGGATATCGCCGAACAGGTTGGAACCCACCACCACGTCGAACCAGTCCGGATGCTGCACGAAATGCGCGCACAGGATGTCGATATGGAACTGATCGGTGCGGATGTCGGGATACGACTTGCCCATCAGCGCGAAGCGTTCGTCCCAGTACGGCATGGTGAACGTGATGCCGTTCGACTTGGTCGCCGATGTCAGGTGCTTCTTCGGCCGTGTCATCGCCAGTTCGAACGCGAACTTCAGGATGCGGTCCACGCCGTGCCGGCTGAACACGCTCTGCTGCGAGACGAACTCGCGCTCGGTATCGACGAACATCCGCCCGCCGACCGATGAGTATTCGCCCTCGGTGTTCTCCCGCACGACGTAGAAATCGATATCCGCCTCGCCCCGACCCGCCAGCGGCGTGCGCACGCCGGGCATCAGCTTGCACGGCCGCAGATTGACATACTGGTCGAAGCCGCGGCGGATCGGGATCAGCAGGCCCCACAGCGAGATATGGTCAGGTACGTCGGGCCAGCCGACCGCGCCGAGCAGGATCGAATCCGATTGCGCCAGGCGCTCCATGCCATCCGCCGGCATCATCGCGCCGGTCTTCTTGTAGGTCTCGCACGACCAGTCGTAATGCGCGTAGTCCAGCCCGAAGCCGAAGCGTCGCGAGGCGGCGTCCAGCACCTTCAGCGCTTCCGGCACGGTCTCCTTGCCGATGCCGTCGCCCGGCACCACCGCGATCCTGTGCGTCTTCGCCATGGACTATCCTCCCGCTCGGTGGTCAGTTATCAGGGATCAGGGTTGAGAGCGAAAGAGGGCCGCCAGACATGGCCAGGCAGCCGCAGAACATGCCGAAGTACCGCCACCACCGACTGGGACCGTGACGCGGCGCTGACCACCGCGCGCATCCTGCTGGAGATCCAGGCGATCAACTTCCGCCCCGACGAGCCGTATACCTTCACCTCGGGCTGGGCCTCGCCGGTCTACATCGACTGCCGCCGCATCATCTTCTTCCCCCGCGCGCGCTCGAAGATCTGCGAACTCGCGGTGGAGAAGATCAACCGCCATGTCGGCTATCGAGACGATCGAGGTGGTGGCGGGCGGCGAGACCGCGGGCATCCCGTTCGCCGCCTGGATCGCCGACCGCATGCTGGCGCCGATGGCCTATGTGCGGAAGCGCCCCAAGGGCTTCGGCCGCAACGCGCTGATCGAGGGCGACGTGCCGGAGGGCAAGCGCACGCTTCTGGTTGAGGACCTCACCACAGACGGCCAGTCGAAGATCCGCTTTGCCCAGGCGCTGCGCGACGCCGGCGCCATCGTCAACCACGCGTTCGTGGTGTTCTTCTATGGCGTGTTCCCCGGCGCGTTCGAGACGCTGGCGCGCATGGACATCGCGCTGCACCATCTGTGCACATGGTGGGACGTGCTGGAGGCGTGCAAGGATCGGCCGTATTTCGCTGAGCCGGCGCTGGCCGAGGTGCGGAAGTTCCTGGAGGATCCGGTGGCGTGGTCGGCCGCACACGGCGGGATTTCCTCGGCCGAGGAAGCGATGGCGCGCAAGGCGGCGATGGACGCTGAAGCCTGAGCGGCAGGTCAGCTTAACCAGAAATTAGTACTCCTCGCTCGTTAGCTGGCGACCTCGGGCACATGCGAGGATCGTCATGTCGCGCACCATCTCCACCAGCTACAATTCCGGCATCACGCTGACCAGCCAGAGCGACAACCCGGTAACGGTAACCTCGTCGGGGACGGTCAACGCGTCGGGCGGCTATGGTGCGATTTACGGCGAGGGCGGCGGCACCTGGACCATCACCAACTCCGGCCACCTCCTCGCCACTTCATCGAGCAACGGAGTCGTGCTGGGCAGCATCCGGGGCCCAGTGACCAACGGCGTCGTCATCAACCAGGCGAACGCCACTATTTCCGCTGCCGGCAGCTACTATTACGCCGTAGAAATATACGGGCCAGCAACGATCACCAACGCTTCCGGCGCCACGATCAGCGGCATGGGCTACGACGCCGTGAAGTTGAGTTACAACTACAGTGGTCCCACCGACTCGGTCACCAATTACGGCGTGATCACCAACACCGGCTCAAAGGGCATCGTCGGCCTCAACAGCCTATCGGTGGTAAACGGCGCCGGCGGCACCATCTCGGGCAGCGCGGTCGGCATTGAACTGCATGCGTCCAGCACCGTCACCAATGCCGGCACGATCAGCGGCGGCACCTATGCGGTGAACTTCACCGAAAGCCAGGCTGGCAATCGCATCATCGTCGACCCGGGTGCCGTGTTCGTCGGCAAGGTGACCGACGGCTACGGCGTGTTGGAACTGGCCGCCGGCAGCGGCAGCCCAGGGACGCTGGGCACGTTTGGCGCCACCGGAATCACCCAAATGGGCACGCTGCAATTCGACCCATCAGCAAAATGGACCGTGATCGGCAATGCCTCGTCGAATGGTCTGGGCACGGCGCCAATCGTTGGCTTCACCGGCAACGACACCATCGACCTGACCGGTTTCGTCGCGGTCAGCCACACCTTCGCCAGCAACGCGCTGGTGCTCACCAACGCCCTCAACAGCCACGCCACGCTGCACATTCGGGGCAGCTTCACCACCGGCGATTTTCTGGTCACCCCGACCGCAACCGATTTAATCGTGACCGACATTTCCTGCTATGCCGCCGGCACGCGCATCCGCACCACGCGCGGCGAGATTGCGGTCGAACGCCTGCGCGAAGGCGATCTTGCGCTGACCATATCCGGCCGCGCGCAGCCGATCCGCTGGATCGGCCGTCGCCACGTCGATTTCCGCCGCCATCCCAACCGGCAACGTATCCTGCCGGTCCGGATCGCCGCCCACGCGTTCGGTCAGGGACTGCCGAGGCGCGCGTTGCTGCTGTCACCCGACCATGCGGTGTTCGTCGAGGACGTGCTGATCCCGATCCGGCATCTGGTCAACGGCACCACGGTGGCGCAGATCGAGCGCACCACGATCACCTACTACCACGTCGAGCTGCCGCGCCACGACGTTCTGCTCGCCGAGGGCATGCCGGCGGAAAGCTACCTGGAGGCCGGCACCCGCGACGCATTCGCCAATTCCGCCGGCGCCATCCAACTGCATCCCGACTTCGCGCGGCCGCAGGATCACTTCGCGATGCTGTGGGAGAGCGAAGGCTACGCCCCGCTGGTTGTGGCCGGTGCGATGCTCGACCGGGCACGGGACCGGCTCGCGCGGCAGGCCCGCCCGCTGACCGCCTGGCCGGTCAGCCGCGATGTTTCGCGGCCTCATACCGTGCCTCTCGCCGCCTGATACTGCCGTCGCCCGAATTACGCTCGCAGTCGGTTGGCAGCAGCCCGCTGCCCGTTCACGCTTCATTAAGCCGGTCAGACATATGCAGGCGGTCCAGTGCGCCGGCCCGGCGCAATATCGAGGATCCTCATGCCGACGACCATCTCAGGCGGCTTTATCACTGGCGTCACGCTCAACAGCACCGCGTCCAACCCGGTGTCGGTGACCGCCA
This sequence comes from uncultured Alphaproteobacteria bacterium, assembly GCA_963696645.1. Lineage (GTDB taxonomy): Bacteria > Pseudomonadota > Alphaproteobacteria > Acetobacterales > Acetobacteraceae > JAMXLO01. The sequence continues at coordinate 2,159,850 of CAVOKY010000005.1, read as the reverse complement.
CCATCGCCGCTCCCACCAGCGACGGGCTCTACGGCATCGGTGGCACGATCGCCAGCGGCGGCGGCGCATTATACAGTTGGACCATCAGAAACTCGGGGACGATCGGGAGCGCGTTCAACGTCGGCCTTAGACTTGGATTGGTGAACACGGCCGTCGCCAGCAGCTTCGTCACCAACACGGCTGGCGGCGTGATCGACGGGCTCAACACCGGCGTTTACATTGTAGGTCCCGCCTCGGTCACCAATCTGTCTGGCGGCAGCATCACGGGAACCTCCACCAGCGGCATTTACATCGGGTCTGGCGCAGGCACGATCGTCAACCAAGGCGTGTTGCTTGGCGGAAATTATGGCGCCGCTGAGGGACAGGGAGGATCGGTCACCAATCAGCTTGGCGGGATCATCACGGGAACCACCGTGGCCGGCGTGCTGATCAACATTGCTCCGGGTACGGTTGTCAACTTCGGCTCAATACTCGGCGGGGCCTACGGCGTCCAAGAGGTTGTGGGCGGTTCGGTCACCAACCAATCCGCCGCAACGATCACCGGCACCGCTGATGCCGTCTTCATGCTGTCCGGCGTGGGCACTGTCGTCAACTCAGGCATCCTGCTTGGCGGATCGATCGGTGCCAAGGAGGCGGTGGGGGGATCGGTCACCAATCTGTCGGGCGGCCGCATCACGGGAACCGACGAGCAAGGCATCTTGATCACCGGTGCTGCGGGAACGGTCGTCAACAACGGCTCTGTGGCCGGCAAGTACGTCGGCGTTTACCTGGGACTGGGCGGATCGGTTACCAACCAATCCAGCGGAGCCGTTACCAGCACCCTGAGCAATGGCATCTATGTCACGGGTGGCGTTGGCACGGTGGTCAACAGCGGCTCCGTGCGCGGCTATTACAGCGGCATTGACCTGAATCTGGGCGGAACAGTCACCAACCTGTCCGGCGCCACCATCAGGGGTAGCCAGCACGACGGCATATCCATCGCGACTGCTCCGGGCACCATCGTCAATAGCGGCTCCGTCTATGGCGCAAGTTTTGGCGTTTACCTAGGTGACGGTGGCTCGATCACCAACAAGGCGGGCGCCATCATCTCGTCCGGTGCCGGCGGGATACTGCTGGAAGCCGTCGGAACTGTCACCAATGCCGGCACGATCGACGCCGGCGGTCCCACTGACGTCGCCGTGCAAATTGGCTACAGCGGCAGCACTCTGGCGGTTGACCCCGGCGCGGTGTTTTCGGGCACGATCGCTGGCGCGGCAGGCGTAGTTATTGAACTGGCATCCGGCAGCAGTGCGGGAACCCTGTCCGGCTTCGACGGCAACTCCATCACCAACTTCACATCATTGCAGTTCGACCCTGGCGCGAAGTGGACGGTTTCCGGTACTTACGCCGCCAGCGGCCTCGGTACCATCGACATCAGCGGCTTCACGATCCACGACACGATAGACCTGACCGGCTTCATCGCGACAAGCGACTCCATTGCCGCGCCCGGCGTACTGGTACTGTCGGATGGCATCGGTGACAACGCGACGCTGAACATCCAGGGTGCCATCAGCACCGCCGGTTTCACATATGCCACCGACGGGTCCTCCGGGACCGACGTGACCGCCACCTGCTATGCCGCCGGCACGCGGATCCGCACGGCACGCGGCGAGGTTCCCGTGGAGCGTCTGCGCGAAGGCGACATGGCGCTGACCGTGTCCGGCAGCACGCAGCCGATCGGCTGGATCGGCCATCGCCGCGTCGATTTCCGCCGCCGCCCGAACCGGCAGCGCTTCCTGCCAGTTCGCGTCGCGGCCGATGCCTTCGGCCAGGGACTGCCCGAGCGCGACCTGGTGCTGTCGCCCGACCATGCGGTATTCGTCGAGAACGTGCTGATCCCGATCCGGCATCTGGTGAACGACAGCACCATCGTGCAGATCGACTGCGACACCATCACCTACTACCACGTCGAGTTGCCACGGCACGACGTGCTGCTGGCCGAGGGCATGCCAGCGGAGAGCTACCTCGAGGCCGGCGCGCGCAACGCCTTCGCCAACTTCGACGGCGCCATCCAGTTGCATCCTGATTTCGCCCCGCCGCGCGATCACTATGCGATGCTGTGGGAGAGCGAGGGCTACGCCCCGCTGGTCGTGTCAGGCGAACCGCTCGACCGCGCGCGTCGCAATCTGGCGCGCCAGGCCGCACTGATCGTCCAGGCCGGCTCCGCGCCCGCACGGCAGCAAGGCGACATCGTCACATTCGTCGCCTAGACCCGTAGGACCGCCATCCCCGGGACAAGCCGGGGACGGTGCGGCGGGGCAGTCTTTTCGCCGCCTGGAACGGCAGCATGGGCCGGTAATACCGGGTATCGTAATGATTGCCCCACAGGTCTCCGCCACTCGTCATGCCAACGAAGGTTGGCATCCCACATCGGTACACTGCTGCGATCAGCAAAGATGTGGATGGTGCGGCTTCTCGGACCATGGCGCGGGTTGCTTGTGCGAGAGGCGGTCATTCTGACACTTGGTATAATAACGCAGCGTTTGCGCCGCATTGTCGTTCAATTTGACAGCCGAACCTCGCTTCTCCGCATATATTACCAAACCATGAATCGCACGCAGTTGTGATCGGTGTTGCGATACAATAAGGGTTTGCTCCGGAGACGTTCGGCCCTACCCGTTCGCGACTGCGTGATGCAGCGCTGTCCGGCTGGCTCCCCAATCGCGAAGCAAATCGTCAGGAGATCGACCATGAATCGTCAGGCTCTAGCCTTCGGTGCCGCTTCCCTGTTGACACTGGCCGCCGGCAGCGCCCACGCGAATTTCGCCTACACCAATATCATCGATCCGCTGAACCCGACCTTCACCCAGGCGCTCGGCATCAACGATTCGAGCACCATCGTGGGCTACGGCAATGGCACGACGTTCAATGGCTTCGAGCTCACGCTGCCTGCGGTCCCCGCGAACTTCACACGGCAGAATGTCCCCGGCGCCGATGGCGGCACGCAGGTGATCGGCATCAGCGGCAGCGGCACCACGGTCGGCTTTTCGATCACGGGCGGGGTCACCAATGGTTTCGCGCAGAACGGTGGCACGTTCACCACGGTGGATCAGCCGGGCACCGTGTTCAACCAGCTACTCGGCATCAACCAGTCTGGCACCATGGCGGCAGGCTACTCGTCCGCTACCGACCCGGCGGGCATGACCGGTCAGACGGCCTACGTGGTTTCCGGCGGACCGACCTTCAGCACCCCGGTCTTCACGCCCATCCCGCTACCGCCGAACTTCAACAGCCAGGCGACCGGCGTGAACGACGCTGGCACCGTCGTGGGCTTCTATGACTACACCGGCACTGGCCTCTTCTCGGCTTTTGAGGACATCGGCGGCACGGTGACCTCGTTCCAGGCCTTTGGCTCGACATCCAGCCAGGCGCTAGGCGTCAACAATCTCGGCGAGATCGTCGGCGACTACGTTGACGCAGGTGGCGTCATGCACGGCTTCCTCGACGACGCCGGCGTGTTCAGCACGATCGACCCGCTTGGTTCGACCAGCACCACCGCCAACGGCATCAACGACAAGGGGCAGATCGTCGGCTTCTATGTGCTTGGCGACAACACGGTCGGCTTCCTCGCCCAGGCTCCCGAGCCCGCGACCCTGCTCGTACTGGGCAGCAGCCTCGCGGGTCTGGCGCTGGTGCGCCGCCGTCGCCCCGCGGGACTGCAACACTGATGCGCCAACCGTCAAGTCCGGCACACCACCGCCGGGCATGACGACACTGTGGCCAGACGATGCACGGCATCTGCCTGAACCCTGCGATCACAGCGTCGCTGATCGTGCCTCCACCAGCCAGAGACGGCCACGCATGACAGCGGCGCGCCGCGCGGTGCTGGCGCTTCCGGCGCTTGCGCTGCTGTCACCGCCCGCCGTCGCGCAGGCATCACGCACCGCAGCCATCGCTGCTGCGCTGGCCCGGTTCACCGCATTGCCCGGCAGCACCAGCTACGTCGTCGAACTCGAGCGTTCGCCATCCCCATGGCGCGTCGAACACATGCCGCAGGCACCGCTGTTCGTCGGCAGCGCGATCAAGACATTCATCCTGGCGACGTTCCTGCGCGAGATGGAGGCAGGACGGCTGTCAGAGGATGAGCAGTTGGCGATCGACGACGCCATCCGCTCGCCGAGCAGCCCGGTGTTCCTGCATCTGACGGGAACCGCACCGGCCCGCGTGTTGCTGGAAGCGATGATCACGCATAGCGACAACACGGCGACGGATGTGACGCTGCACCGGGTCGGCGTGGAGCGGGTTCGCGCATTCATCGCCAGCACCGGCCTCAACGGCATTCTCATTCCGGACTCGACGCGGCGCCTGTTCTCCTGGCTGGCCGGTGCCGCGCCCGGCGTTGACCTTGGCTGGGCGGCGATGCAGCAACTGATGGACAACAACGGCAAGCTGCCGGGCACGCCGCGATCGCCGGTCAACGACCAGCAATCGATGATCTGCACCGCGGCCAATTTCGTGACGTATTACCAACGGGCGCTGCGCGGCGCTTACTTCACCAAGCCCGCCACGCTCGGCGAATTCAAGCGGATCCAGGCAATGGCCGATGCAATTCCTCTCATCGTGCCGCCGGATTTCAAGGCGTATGCCAAGGGCGGCAGCATCGACTGGCAGGATTTCCATGCGCTCTGCGTTCCCGGCCAGATGCTGCTGGGTCGCCGCCCGGTCACCTTCTGCTTCACGTTGAACTGGACCGGACCAGACAGCGGTGTGGCGGGCGCGATGCAGGGGTTCAAGGATACTGTTGCCGACGCACTGTCGGCCGTCGCAACGACATTCGGCTGAGTGTCGCGGAGTGATCGCCCAAATTGTCATTGCGAGTTCCATACCGGCCGTCGGCCGACCGGCCCTGGATGAAACCTGCTGGAGGTATCTGGTGTAAAGCGGGGACAGCCGACGGCAAGAGGTCGGCGCTCCATGGTGCTGGAGAGCCCGATTGCGAGTTGGACCGGAGGAGCCTCGAAGACCGCCACTGGCGCCAAGGGCAGGACTGCCCTGGAGCACGTTTGTTAGATTTCATTTTGTGCGAGGCCCCCACGCCGGCGGCGCAGGTGTGGAGGAGACAGAATGGAAGTGATGCACAAACGGGTAGCTGGGTTGGACGTGCACAAGGACACGGTGGTGGCCTGTGTGCGTCTGGTTGGCAGACGCAACAAGGTGACGCGGGAATGCCGGACCTTCGCGACCACGACGGATGGTCTGCTGGCGTTGCTGGCGTGGTTGGCGGTGTGCCGGTGCAGCCATGTCGCGATGGAGGCGACCGGGGTGTACTGGACGCCGGTGTGGAAGATCCTGAGCGAGGGCGCCTTCGCTCTGATTGTGGCCAACGCGGCGCACATCAAGAACGTTCCTGGCCGCAAGCATGCCCTTGGGCTTGACCCGAGGGACGGACATGAACGATGCGATGTGGATCGCCGATCTGCTGGCGTGCGGCTTGATCAGGGCGAGTTTCGTGCCGGAGGAGGACATCCAGGAACTGCGCTCGCTGATGCGCACGCGCAAGCAACTGGTGCGCGAGCAGACGCAGCACGTGCAGCGCATCCAGAAGACGCTGGAAGAGGCCAACATCAAGCTGGACTCGGTGATCAGCGACATCGTCGGCGTGAGCGGCCGGCGGATGATCGAAGCCATGGTGGCGGGCGTGGATCAGCCGCATCAGCTTGCGGCCTTGGCCGAGCGGAGCATCAAGGCTTCGCCGCAGCAACTGCACGATGCGCTGCACGGTCGGCTGAGGCGGCATCACCGCTTCCTGTTGAAGCTGCATCTCGACAGTGGGATGCGCTGGACGTGACGATCCAGAAGATCGATCGGGAGGTCGACGGGCGGATCGAGTGCATGGACGCGGAGGCCAAGGCGGGAGAGGGGGAGGCCAAGGCGGGAGAGGCGCCCTTTCGCACCTTGATCCTGCGTCTGTGCTCGATTCCCGGGGTCAGTCACTTGTCGGCAATCACGATCCTCGCCGAGATCGGCCGCGACATGAGCCGGTTCCCCACTGCCGGTCATCTGGTCTCCTGGGCCGGGTTGTGCCCTGGTCAGAACGAAAGCGCCGGCAAGCGGAAATCGTCACGCCTGCGCAAGGGCGCACCATGGCTGAAGACCATGCTCGTGCAATGTGCCTGGGCGGCCAGGCGCAAGAAGAACAGCTATTACGCGGCCCAGTTCAATCGGTTGAAAAGCCGCCGAGGACCATAGAAGGCGATCTGCGCCGTCGCCGCTTCGATCCTTACCGCCATCTACCACATGCTGATCAACGGCACGCCGCACCACGATCTCGGCGCCGACTACTTCGATCGCCGTTCGCCTGACGCAAAAGCCAGACGTCTGGTTGCGCGGCTTTCAAGCCTCGGTTTCGCGGTGAAACTCGAACCTCTCGCCGAAGCCGCCTGATGCGCCCCCAAAACAATCATCAGCGGGATGGACCATCGCCACGACAAGGGTTTCTTGTTAGGAGCGCAGCGACGCGGCAATCTCCTGCCAGCAAGGGCGAGCCCACGCGGGCGGGGGATTGCCGCGTCGCTGCGCTCCTCGCAATGACCGATGGGCGGCCTCACCCAGTAGCCAACGCCGATAGGATACCAGCCAGCTCCTCCGGCACATCGACCAGAGCATTCGCGCCTGCCGCCTCCAGCTCCGCGCGACTGCCGTAGCCCCACAGCACACCGATCGCGCGCAAGCCGTTCGCGTGCGCGCCGATCATGTCGTGCGAGCGGTCGCCGACCATGACGGCATCCCGCGGCTCGAGCGCCTCAATGCGCAGCACGGCCGCGATCAGGTCTGCCTTGTCGTCCAGGCTGCCGTCCGGAATGGTGCCGTGGACGCCGCGAAACCAATCGCCAAGGCCAAATGATTCGACGATGCGCGACGCGTAGACCACGCGTTTCGAAGTGACCACGTAGCACTGCACAACCGACGATATTCGCCGCAGCGCGTCGGCGATTCCCGGATACACTGTCGCCTGATGCAGGCCGATCTCGCCATAATGCGCGCGATATGCCTCGATGCCGGCCTCGACGCGGTCATCGCCATACGTCTCCAGCAGGCGTGCGATCACCCGCGGCATCGGCGGTCCGATCAGCGGCGTGACATCGAACGACGGATCGGGCGTGTGGCCCAGCGCGCGCAATGCCGCGGCACAGCTCGCCGCGATACCGGGACGCGAGTTCGATCAGCGTGCCGTCCAGGTCGATCAGGACCGCGTGCGACATGTCTATGCGGCCGTGTCGATCGGTGGCGCTTCGTGCGCGCGGACCGGTGGCGGCTCACCGGCAAAGCGCTCCACCTCGACCAGGCAGCTTTGCGCGGCCGGCCCCTGCGCCAGGCGCGACGTGCCGACATCCTGCGTCAGCACGTTCGGATTGCCGTGCACGCACATCCCGTCGCGACTGTCCAGCCACGCGCCGGTCGCCAGCACCGCGATGCCGCGCAGCATGTCGCGCGTCAGCCGCACGCCGGCGAGGCACGCGCCGCGGTCGTTGAACACGCGCACCACGTCGCCCTCGGCGACGCCGCGTTCCGCCGCATCCTCCGCATGCATGGTCAGCGGTTCGCGTCCGGCGATCTTGCTGCCGCGGCTGACGCCGACATGGTCCCACTGGCTGTGCAATCGCGTCGCCGGCTGCACCGTCAGCAGATGCAACGGATATTGCGCCGGCCCGCGCGGCGCCCGAGATACTCGCGCGGCGCAATCCACACCGGATGACCGGGACAATCCGCATAGCCAAAACCGTCGATCGTCGCCGAGAACAGTTCGATCCGTCCGGTCGGCGTGTTCAGCCGATGCGCGTCCGGATCGCGCACGAAGTCGGCGTACGGCACGAAATACGCCTCGGGCACCGGCACTTCCACCGCACCCTCCGCCCAGAAGGTGGCGAAGTCAGGCACCGTGACGCCAAGCTTTGCGCAGTTGCCGCGCCAGCGATCGTACAGATGCCGCAGCCAGGCGTTGGCATCGCGCTGTTCGGTAAAGCTGTCGCGCACGCCGAGTGCGTCGGCGATATCGGCGCAGATGTCGAAGTCGTTGCGTGCGTGGCCCTGCGGCGGCACCGCCTGCTTCATCGCCAGCATGTAGCGGTCGCGCGAAGACGATGCGATATCGTCGCGTTCCAGTGTCGTGGTCGCGGGCAACACGATGTCGGCCTGGCGCGCCGTGGACGTCCACCATGGCTCGTGCACCACGATCGTTTCCGGCCGGGCCCAGGCACGCGCGAAGCGGTTGAGGTCCTGATGGTGATGGAACGGATTGCCGCCCGCCCAATACATCAGACGCACATCCGGATAGCGCATCCGCCTGCCATTGAAGTCGTACTCGGCGCCCGGCTGCTCCAGCATGTCGGTGATGCGCGCGACCGGGATGAAACTGTCGGCCGGATTGCGCAGCGTCGGGCATGCCGACCGACGGCAGGTGCATGTACGGCGTACCCATGCCGTCGCTGCTGCCGAAGCCGAAGCCGAATCCGGTGCCCGGCCGCCCGATGCCGCCCAGCATCGCGGCCAGCGCCATCAGCATCCAGTACGGCTGCTCGCCGTGTTCCGCGCGCTGCAGCGACCAGCACGCGGTCAGCATTGTCGGCAGCCGCGGCGCAATCGCGCGCGAGCGCAGCAATCGCGTCGGCGGCGATGCCGGTTTCGCTCGCGGCCCATGCCGGCGTCTTCGGCACGCCATCGGTCGCACCGCGCACATACGCGGCAATGCCGATCGAAGCCGACGGTGCAGCGGTCGAGGAACGCGCGATCGACGCGATCCTCCGCGATCAGCACGAACGCCATCGCCAGCATCAGTGCGGTGTCGGTGCCCGGACGGATCGGCAGCCATTCGCACGCGATATCGTCCGCCATATCGGCGCGCTGCGGCGAGATGTTCACCAGTCGCACGCCGGCCTGTGCCGCATTGCGCAGCCAATGGTGCATCTCGTGCAACGCGCCGCCGCCATTGGTGACCTGACCGTTGCGCAATGCGATGCCGCCGAAGCACAGCATCAGTTTCGCGTGCTGCGCGATGGCACGCCAGTCGGCCACCGGGCCGACCGCGCAGGCGAAGTCGCCGACGATGTGCGGCAGCAGGACCTGCGCCGCACCGTACGAATAGCACGTGCGATGGTTCGGTGAAGCCGCCGGTCGCCGCCAGCATGCGCTGCACCTGCGTCTGCGCATGATGGAACCGGCCGGCCGACGACCAGCCATAGCTGCCGCCGAACACGCTCGCCGCGCCACGCGCCGATCGGACGCGCGCGAGTTCGTCCGCGACCAGCCGTGTCGCCGCGATCCCAGTCCAGCGGCACGAACGGCTCGTTGCCGCGCAGCGTGCCGCCTGAGCGATCGCCGTTCAGCCAGCCCTTGCGCACATAGGGCCGATCGATGCGGTTCGCCGCATGGACTGCATCGCCGGCGCCGTAGATGATCGGCGACGGATCGCGGTCGCGTCGCGAACGGCCGCACATCGACGATGCGGCCGTCGCGCACGATCGCGTCGAAGGCGCCCCAGTGCGAGGCGTGCGGTGCGATCCGGTTCAGAACCGTTCGACCCACGGCCGTAGCTCCACCTCCCACGTCCAGGCGCTGCGCGGCTGCTGCGCCACGTGCCAGTAGCTTGCGGCGATCGCATCCGGGTCCAGCATGCTGTCCGGCTTGTCCGCGGGTTCCACGCGGCCCGGATTGCGGATCGCACCGTCGATGACGAAATGCGCCACGTGGATGCCCTGCGGCGACAGTTCACGCGCCATGCTCTGCGCCAGGCCGCGCAGCGCGAACTTGCCCATCGCGAACGGCGCCGACAGCGGATAGCCCTTCACGCTGGCGGACGCGCCGGTGAACAGGATGACGCCCGCACCGAGCGGCAGCATATGGCGCGCCGCCTGCTGGCCGACCAGGAACCCGGCATAGGCACTGACCGCCAGCGCGCGCGCCACCGCCTCGGGATCGAGTTCAGCCACCGGTCCGCGAGCACGGGCGCTGGCGTTGTACACCACCAGGTCCGGCACACCCTGCGTTGCGATCACCGCGTCGAACAGGCCGCCGACCTCTTCCGGTTCCGTCGCCTCGCAGGCGAAGGTGTTGGCCGCCGTCTCATGCGCCAGCGCCGCCAGGCGATCCGGATTGCGCGAGGCCAGCGCTACCTGCAATCCGTTGCGGGCGAACAGCCGCGCCAGCGAGGCACTCAGGCCGGAGCCCACGCCGACGATCAAAGCAGACTTCATCTCCATCATCGCCCTCCCGAGATCGGTACGATCGCGCCGCTGATATACGATGCTTCGTCCGACGCCAGCCATAGCACCGCCTGCGCCACCTCCTCCGCGCTGCCGACGCGGCCCATCGGCACGCCGGGCAGCAGCCGCTCCAGCCGGTCCGGCAATCCGGCGCGCGCATGCAGTTCGGTCTGGATCAATCCGGGGCTGACCGCGTTCACCCGGATGCCGCGCGTCCCAAGTTCCTTCGATGCACCGATCGTCAGGCTGTCCAGCGCTCCCTTCGACGCGGCGTACTGGATCCACTCGTTGGCGCCGCCGAGTTCCGCCGCGCGCGACGACACGTTGACGATTGCGCCCCCTGCCCCGCCGCGATCGGTCGCCATGCGCGCCACTGCCTCGCGGATCAGCAGGAACGGCGCACGCACGTTCACCGCCAGCACTTCGTCGAGCACCGCCGCGGTGATCGCATCGATCTTACCGGCCGGTCCCGGCGTGCCGGCATTGTTCACCAGCACCGTCACCGGCCCAAGCTCCGCATCGACCCGCCGGAACAGCGCTAGGATCGAGCTTTCGTCCGCCATCTCCGCCTGCACCGCAATCGCGCGTCCGCCGGCGGCGACAATCTCCGCCGCCACCGCCTCGGCGCGATCGCGCGAGGATTGGTAGGTCAGCGCCACCGCATAGCCGCGCGCTCCGGCAAGTCGCGCGATTGCGGCGCCGATCCCCTGGCTGCCACCGGTGACGATCAGCACTGGCTGCATGATGGCGTTCCCTTGTCAGGGGGCAGAGCGCACCGTCCTTCGGCCGACCGGCCCATGATGAAACCGTGGTGCCCGCTTCCCATGCGTCATGGCCGGGCTCGTCCCGGCCATCAGTAGCGGCACCGTGTCACGACGGATGGCCGGGACGGGGCCCGGCCATGACGACAAAATTTGCGTCGCTTTCTTGTTTGGAGCGCAGCAACGCTTGGGTCAAGCTGCGGCAATCTCCCGCCCGTTGCGCGGTACCCTCATCAGCTTGCGTCGCCGTCGTGCTCCTCACAAGCAACCCCTACCGACGAAGGGAGCTGTGGTCGGAGGCAGACTTTCATCTGTCGCGTAGAATTTTCGCAGGCTTCGCAGAGAAGACGAGCTCAGCACTCAGAAGATGAACTTGATTTGCGTTCTGATTGACCACATCGCGCCGTATTCGCGGCGGCCGACGCCGGACGGTCACCGCGAGGCGTGCACGAGGTCTTCCAGGTGGCGCCATTCCTTCGGAATTGGAACGATACATTCGATCAGCTTCGGTCCCGGCTCGCCCATGGCGGCCTTGAACAGGGCGTGGAACGCCTCAGCGCTGTCCGCCCGGACCGCCGGAACACCGAGGCCGGCGGCCGTCCGCACCCAGTCGATCGCCGGATTTGCGAGGCTCAGCATGGAGTCCATGCGGGCGTTGACCGCCTGCTCGCGCACGCGCGCCAGTTCAAGGCCGAGGATGTTGTACCGATCGTTCCGTAACAATACGATGACGATATCGGCCCTCTCCCGGGCCATCGTCCACATCGCCTGCACGCCGTACATGCCGCTGCCGTCGGCCTGCAACAGCACCACCTTGCGGTCCGGGCAGGCGACCGATGCACCCAACGCCATCGGAAAGCCGCCGCCGATCGCACCGCCGTTCAGCGGGTTCAGATAGTCGTGCGGGCGCGCGCCCCGCGTCTGGCCCACGATGCCCGGCCCGTTCGTCGCGGCTTCGTCCACCAGGATGGCGCTCTCCGGCATCAGCAAGGCCAACGAGGCGCCGATCGCGGCGGCCGTCAGCGGTCCGGCCGGCGCGGGGCAGGAGACGCGCGCATGCCGTGCGGCGGCGGCGTCCGCGGCGCCGGCGGCATCGGCAAGCTGGCGCAGGGCTGCGGCCAGATCGTGCCTGACCGTCGCCATCTCGAAGAGGTCGCAGCCCGGCGACGACTTCATCACCGGCCTGTTCCGGTACGCGAACGTCGCCACCGGGAACAGGGCACCGACGAAGATCAACTGTTCGAAGCGTTCCAGGAATGTCACGCCCATCTCGAACTCGTAGGGGATCGGCTCGACGATGGGGCGGCCCGCACCGCGTGCCCAGTGGCTCGAAGGGAACGTCTCGCACAGCAGCGCCGCGCCTGTCTTCGCCGCGATTCTGCCCGCGGTCTCCAGCGCCTCGCCCCGCAGCGCGGTGTTGCCCAGCACCAGGCCGGTCCGCTTGCCGTTGCACAGCAGCCGGGCGGCATGATCGATCGCGTCCTTCGCCAGGCTGGGACGGGCCTGTGTCATGGGGGAAGGGGGCGGCAGCGCCTCCTCCCAGTGGCGGTTGGTCGGGGCGATGATCGTGCAGATCCGCCCGGTCTTCGCCAGCATCGCGGCCCCGGCGCCCAACGCCCCCAGCTGCGAGGCGCTGCGCGCTTCCTCGCACCAGTGCGACACAACGCGGGCGAGATCGCCGATCCGCCCGTTGACGAATTCATGCTCCGGGTAGTTTGGCTGATGATAGGACGCATTGGCGCCGACGACATTGATCAGCGGCGTATTGGCGCGCCCGGCGTTGTGCAGCATGGCGATCCCGTTCGCGAACCCGCTTCCGACCTGCAGCAGTGTGAAGGCCGGGACGCCTTTCATGCGTGCATAGCCGTCGGCCGCCCCCGTCACCACATCCTCCTGCAGGCAGAGGATCGGCCTTACCGCGTCCGACAGGCCCATTTCATAGACAAGCTGCATTTCCGACGTGCCGGGATTGGCGAAACAGGTGGTGATCCCGGCATCAGCCAGGGCCTTGAAAAGAGACTGCGCTCCGTTCATCGATCTTGCCGCCTGGCTCTGTTCGCGACGGGCAAGAGAGCGTCCGTGGACGGACGTGCCCGCGGCCTCACGCCGCGAACTTCCGCTCGCCCGCGACCCAGGTCTCGCTCACCTTGATGGTGGCGATGTCATCCGGGCTTACCTGGTAGGGATCGCGCTCCAGGACCGTGAAATCCGCCGCCTTCCCCGTTTCCAGGGAGCCGAGCCGGTCCCCCTGCCCCAGTTGGCGCGCCGCGTCGATCGTCACGGCACGGATCGCGTCGTCGATCGAAACGCGCTGATCCGCGCCGACCACGGAATTGTCGATGATGCAGAGCCGCGTCATCGCCGTGCTGATCAGCGGCAGCGGCCCGGGCGGTGAGCACGGCCCATCCGTGTGGAGCGTGAAGGGCAGGCCGATCTTCACGCACGCCCCGGCCGGGTCCATGAAGGCAGCACGCTCGGGGCCGAAGATGTGGTCACGATACGCCGCCCCGTAGAACCGCACGTGGTTCATCAGGAACGTCGGCTGCACGTTCAGCTGCTTCATGCGCCGGATCTGGTCCGGCCGCGCCATCGTCGCGTGCTCGATGCGGTTCACCCCGAAGCTGGTCGATCCCGCATACGCCGCCTCGATCGCATCGAGCGCCATGTCGATCGAATGATCCCCGTTGCAGTGGATCAGCACCGGCATGCCGAAGGCCTTCACGTCGGTCACCATGCGCTTCATCTGCGCGGCGTCGAAATTCGGCGACCCCTTGGAATCCGAGTGCAGATAAGGCTTCGTCTGCGCGCCGGTCTCGGTCTGGTTCGAGCCGTCAAGCACGATCTTCACGCCGTAGAGCGAGAACATGGAGTCGGGGAGCGTAAGGCCCTTCGGCCCCAGCCCGCGGCCGCGCCATGGCGCCAGCCCCTTCATGTCGTCGGCCATCACGCTCGCGCTGGTGCGGCAGGCGAGCGTGGTCGACAGCTTCGCGAACGGCTCGATCCAGTCCGAGCGGATCGTCCCCGGCTCGTGCAGCAACGTGTTGCCGACCGAGCTCATGTGCCGGCAAAAATCCGTCACCGCCTTGGCCGCGACCTCGGGCGTGATCTTGCCCAGGAACAGTGCGGCGAACTTCAGCATCGCGCTTTCCTCGTAGACCACGCCGTTCAGCTTGCCGTCGGTCCCTCGACCGAAATGGCCGCCGCCTGGCAGCGCCCCGACATTCGGGGGGATGTCGGCGACCCTCAGCGCCTCGCTGTTGACGCAGGCGTCGTGCCCGTTCGTGTACCAGATGAAGATCGGATGGTCGGTCGAAATCCCATCCAGGTCGGTGCGCGTCAGGCCGCCTCCCTGCAGGATGTTGTCGAAATTCGACCCGACGATCCATTGCCCCTTCGGCGTCTCGGCCGCCCGCTGCTTCAGATGCGCCATCAGCGCCTCGCGGGTCGGATACTTCATGTAGCCGACGTCATCGAGCAGATCGAAAATCAGCGCCGCCAGCAGTGTGTGGCAGTGCGGATCGATCAGCCCCGGCAGCATCGTGCGGCCGGAAAGTTCGACGATCGTCGTCCTGGGCGTCTTCAGCCCCGCCAGCGCCTCCTCGCTCCCGACCGCCAGCACCTTCCCGTCCTTCATCGCCAGGGCCGAGGCAACCGGCGCCCCCGCCAACGGGCGGATCGTTCCGCCGCGGAAGATCAGGTCGGCTCCGCTCTCCGCTCCGAACGCCGGCGCGGCCGCGCCGACCGCCAACGCGGATGCGGCCACCGCCGAACACGCCAGGAAAGCGCGCCGGGTTTGCATACCGACTGCCGTGCCGAGCAGCCCGGCCACCCCGCCTGCGTGGAACTCGTCCCGCAGGAACAACTGGTTGAAGCAACCACGGCACATCTGACATCTCCCACGGCTCGGCCCAGGCAGGGCGCCAAGCGACGCGCGAAAAGCGCGCCCTGCCCGGTCCCCCTGGGAGGGTAGCGCCACGCCGGGTTGTGCCGGCACGATGCGACTGGTTGGTTGCTGAACGGTGAACGGCAGAAACATGCCGGCGCGGTCGTCCCAACGTGCAATGGACAGCGGCGACGGCAAGAAATGTATCTCGTCCGGGAAGCCACCGACCGCGCCCGAGCATGACAAATTGACGGCGGCCCTGCCGGACACTTCGCCGCTATCAGTTGACGTTCGCCGACATGTTCGCGCTTGCGCGGCCAGCGCTCGCCGCCGCCGGAGTGCCGGCCCTCTGACAACGGCACGGCACCGTCAGGCCGACTGTCCCGCGGCTTCGAGAATCAGCCGCGTGATTTCATCCGGATGGGAGATCAGTGAAAGATGGCTTGCTGTCACCTCAATCGTCCTGGCACCCATCCGCTTCGCCATGAAGCGCTCGAGCTCTGGATTGATCGTGCGGTCTTCTGTTGAGACCGCGTAGTAGCTCGGCTTCGATCGCCATGCCGCACGCGTCGTCTTGCCGCTGAGCAGGGACTTGTGGAACGGCTCCTGGACTGCAAACAGCACCTTCGCCTTCGCTTCCGGCAGGTCGCCCGCGAAGTCCCGGAGGAAAGGTTCTTCGGAGAGGCGGCCTTCGTCGCCGTCGAAAATGATGCCGGCCGTGGCCGGCGGCGTCGGAAATCGCTGCGCCAACGCTGAGTAGTCCTCGCCCGCATCCGGTGCCCGCGCTGCGACATAGACCAGGGCCGAGACGTTCGGATGCACGCCGGCCTGCGTGACGATCATGCCGGAAAAGGAATGCCCGGCGAGAACCGTCGGGCCATTCTGTCGCGCCAGCACCCGTTGGGCTGAAGCGACCGCTTCGGGAAGAGTCGTCAGCGGATTCTGCACGGACGTCACGTTGAGGCCCGCGGCCTGCAATCGCGCAATTACCTCGGCCCAGCACGAGCCGTCGGCAAACAGACCGTGGACGAGTACGACGTTGCTCGCCTTCGTTGGCGCAGGAGACGCCGCCAGCCCGCGTGTGGCGACCAGCGAAGCCGCGGCACCAGCGGCCAGGAAGGCCGAAAGCACGCGTCTGTTCATCATCATGGGTCATTTTCCTTCATGGTATAGGGTGAGCAGCGACATTGCCTGGGAGCCAGGGCCAGAGGCTATTTCGCCATCTCCCGGTTCAGTCGATAAAGACCTGGTGCGGCGATTCCCTGACCACGATCACGCACTCCGACGCAATGATCGAGCCAGTCATCACATGCTCCTGGGCCGGCGAAGGAAGCGGCGAGAAGCTGCACTCGGCGAAGCGCATCATGATCCGGCTTCGCCACGACAGATCGGAGGCGCGCCATGCTCGGACTGATGCAGCAGCAACCATTGCTGATCTCGTCGGTTGCTCAACACCGATCTGCGCAGCCGATACCGTGACTATTATCAACAACGGAAATCCTGATGCCACACATTGCAGCCTGGAAGCTGATTGGCAGAAGACCACCCACCTGTGTGATCAACCGGGCTTCGTTGCTATGTCCGCTTGCGAGGCGCCGACCAGGCTGCATGGATAACGGGGATGGGCGCAGAGCGAACCCGAGCGCGATCCGCGATCTACGTCCGCTCACGACCTCAGGCAAAAAAGCGATCGACCTTCGGTCGGCGTGTCGAGCAGCGTCAGCCCGGCGATGACACGATAGCAAAACGCCTCGGATGCCGGGTTCCCGGCTTGCAATATGACCGGTTGGGTTGTCATATAGGGACACGTCCGTCGAAAAAAGCCGGTTATAAAAAGGACACAGGGATGGCCACCAATGCTGCATTGGGCGGAGCCGCACCGCCTGAAATGACGCTGCGACGCGTCGTGATCGCCGCCACGATCGGCAACGTCCTCGAGTGGTTCGACTTCGTCATCTACGGGTTCCTCGCAGTCACGATCTCCCAGGTGTTTTTCCCGACGGGAGACCCGACCGTGTCGCTCCTGGTCACGTTCGGCGCGTTCGGGCTCGCCTATCTCGTGCGCCCACTGGGGGCGATCTTCGTCGGCTCCTATACCGACAAGCACGGACGCAAGGCCGGGCTGACGCTGTCGATCGCGCTGATGATGCTTGGCACGACGCTGATGGCGTTGACGCCGAGCTACGCGGCGATCGGCATCGCCGCGCCCATCCTGATCACGCTCGCGCGTCTGTTCCAGGGATTTTCGGTCGGCGGCGAGTTCGGCAGTTCGGTTGCGTTCCTGATGGAGCACGGGTCGCAGCGTCGGGGCTTCGCCGCCAGTTGGCAGTTCTCGGTGGCCGGTCTGATCACGGCGATCGCCTCGCTGTTCGGCGTCGCGCTGAACACGCTGCTGAGCCACGACCAGCTGCTCAGCTGGGGTTGGCGGCTGCCATACTTCTTCGGCATGCTGGTTGGTCCAGCCGGGCTCTATATCCGTTCGCGGCTGTCCGAAACGCCGGAGTTCCTGGAAGCCGAACAGCCGGAGGGGATGCGGATCCGTGAACTGCTGAGCAAGCATCCGCTGCCGGTGTTACTCGCGATCGGCGCCTCGATCATTTCGAACAGTTCGTTCTATATTCTGCTGTACATTCCGACCTACGGACAGAAGACCCTGCACCTTCCTGCGTATACCGGCTTTGTCGCGACGCTGGTCGGTGGCGTCGTTCTCGCGGTCGGTGCGCCCTTGTTCGGTCATTGGTCGGACAAGATCGCGCGTCCGCGGATCATGGTGGTCACCGCCTGGCTGTTCGTCCTGACGTCATGGCCGTGCTTCTTCCTGATGGCGTCGTGGCCCACGCTTTGGGCGTGCATCTTCGCCTGCGCGTGGCTGCAACTTCTCAAGGCGGGCTACAGCGGCGTGCTGCCCTCCCTGCTGGGCGAGCAGTTCCCGGTCGCGACCCGCGCCATCGGCGTGTCGCTGAGTTTCAGCACAGCGGTGACGATCTTCGGCGGCTTCGCGCCGTTCATCGCGACCTGGCTGATCGCGCAGACCGGCGATCCGTTGTCGCCGAGCTTTTACCTGATTGTGACCGCCGCGATGAGCGCCGCCGCGCTGGCGATGATACAGCTGCGGTCGGCGCGGGACGTGCAGGCAAAGCTGGCCGCATCGTCGGCGTGATGCCGGCCGCGATCGCGGTCCACGACCGGGAGAAGCGTTTCTGTGTGGTAATCAAGGTCGGTCGGCCAAACGACTGACTCGCCGCACTCGTCGTTGCACCGTCATGGCAGGGCTGGTCCCGGCCATCACCCCCGGCAGTGTGCCGCTACAGATGGCCGGGACAGGCCCGGCCATGACGGCGACACGAGAGCTGGCCAGGGGTTGACCCGATGACGCGACGTCGCGCGGATCGAACATCTCGTGGATCCCGTTCGTGTCTCGGCGCGGGAGTTCGTGCACGCATCCGACCGGATGGTCAGCGACGCAGACGGGGGCCATTCGAAAATGGCCCGAATCGATCCATGCCGGCCGTTCGTACCGACGTGGGCTAGCGGTTCGTGCCTACCCAAAGCGGTCCTTCGATTCCGCCCGGGTCTACCGAAGGAAACCGAGATGCTGTCTCAAGTATTCGCTTGGCAAGCACGCGTTGTGCGATCATTCTGCGTCCGCCCTGGCGGCGCCCTGCGTGGCCAGGAGCGACAAGCCGTTGATCTGGACAACAGACGTTAGGCATACAAACAGGGAGACTCCAAATGACCCATCTGACACGCCGCACGATCCTTGCCGCTGCACCGAGCGCGGTTGCCTTTGCCGCACTGCCTGCCCGCGCCGCCAAGAATTATGGGCCCGGCGTTACCGACACCGAGATCAAGATCGGCAACACCGGCCCCTATAGCGGGCCGCTCGCGAACGCCAGTCCAATCCCGCTGTCGATGCAAGCCTATTTCAAGATGATCAACGCCCAGGGCGGTGTGAACGGGCGCAAGATCACCTGGATTTCCTACGATGACGGCTACTCGCCACCGAAGACCGTCGAGATGACACGCAAGCTGGTGGAAGAAGACAAGATCTTTCTCTTGTCCGGCTCGGTGGGGACCCCGACCAACACCGCGGTCTGGCACTACCTGAACGAAAAGCAGGTGCCGCAACTGTTCCCCGCCACCGGCGCCACCAAGTGGGACGATCCCAAGGGGCATCCGTGGACCGCGGCCTTTTTCATCAGCTATCAGGCCGAGGGACACATCTACGCGGCATACATCCTGAAGAACAAACCCGATGCCAAGATCGCTGTGCTGTATCAGAATGACGATTTCGGCAAGGACTATTTGAAAGGGGTGGTCGACGGGCTCGGCACCAAGGCATCGATGATCAAGACCCAACTTTCTTATGAGACCACGGACCCGACCGTCGACTTGCAGATTATCCAGTTGCAAGCGTCGGGCTGCGATGTACTCGTCACGGTCGCGATCCCCAAGTTCGGCGCCCTGGCAATCAGGAAGATGGCGGAAATCAAATGGAAGCCGCTGCACATCCTGAATGGCATCGCCTCGTCCGTCGGAGCGACCCTGAAGCCGGCCGGTCTGGAAAACGCGAAGGGGATTATCAGCGACAACTCCTTCAAGGACCCTACCGATCCGCAATGGCAAAATGATGCGGGCTACAAACAGTGGCTCGCGTTCATGGACAAGTATTACCCGGATGGAGACAAGACCGATAACCAGTCCGTCTACGGTTATTCGATCGCCCAGACGACCGTGCAGATCCTGAAGCAGTGCGGCGACGACCTGACGCGCGAGAACGTGATGAAGCAGATCGCCAGCCTGCATGATTTCGAATTGCCGATGTTGCTGCCTGGCATCGTGATCAACACCAGCCCGACCGACTTCGGGCCGATCAAGCAAGCCCAGATGAGGCGCTTCAACGGCGAGCGCTACGTTCCATTCGGCCCGATCCTGTCTGGCGCGATCGCCTGACCCGGACCGGCCGGACATCGGAACGCGGGGACGCCTTCGTAGAAAGCTGCCTCTGTGAGGCGGCGGACGTGCTGCTGACGAGGGCGTGAAGTTGGCCGCCCCTCAGAGCCTGGGGGGCGCGCCTGATGAAACGGGTCGGCGCGAGGAAGGCGAAAGTCGCGCTCCGCGCACGACTGTTGGCGCCATCCGGTGCTGAATGTCCGGTTCGTGGATCGCCTGATCGGATCGGCTATGGCCGAAGTGGGTGCCGAGACGCGATCAACGGCGCTACGGTGGTCGAACGAGAAGCACGACAAGACGACCCTTGCCAGTTGCCATTCCGATAACAAAACCACACCATCCCCTTCTGTTCCACACCGCTTGCGCCGTATGATCCGGCTTCGCCACGACTGATCGGAGGCACGCCATGCTTGGACTGATGCAGCAGCAGCCATTGCTGATCTCGTCGATCCTCAAACACGCGGCGCGGCATCACGCCAAGGCCGAGGTCGTGTCGGCGACCAACGAAGGCGGCACGATCCACACCAAGTGGGCGGACACCGAACGCGGCGCGCGGCGTCTCGCGCGCGTGCTGCTGGCACTTGGCGTGCAGTCACAGGATCGCGTCGGGACGCTCGCCTGGAACGACTACCGTCACCTGGAGACCTACTACGCGACGTCGGGCATGCAGGCGATCTGCCACACCATCAACCCGCGGCTCGCGCCCGACGACATCGCCTACATCATCAACCACGCCGGCGACCGCGTGCTGTTCGTCGATCCCGGCTTCGCCCCGCTGATCGGCAACATTGCGGCGAAGGTCACCGACAGCGTGCGCGACATCGTGGTGATGACCGATGCCGCCAGCGTGCCGGCGCTCGACCTGCCCGCCGGCATGCGGCTGCATTGCTACGACGACCTGATGGCCGCGGCCGACGACGACTACGCCTGGCCCGGCTTCGACGAAAACACCGCGAGCGCGCTGTGCTACACTTCCGGCACCACCGGGCGGCCGAAGGGCGTGCTGTACAGCCATCGCTCCACCGTGCTGCACGCCTATGCGATCGCGCTGCCGGATGTGCTGTCGCTGCGTGCCACCAGTCGCATCCTGCCCGTCGTGCCGATGTTCCACGTCAACGCCTGGGGCATTCCTTATGCGACGGCGCTGACCGGTGCGGCGCTGGTGCTGCCGGGCCGGCATCTCGACGGCGCCAGCCTGGCGCGCATCTTCAACCAGGAGCGCGTCACCATGAGCTGCGGCGTGCCGACCGTATGGCTCGGCCTGTTGCAGCACCTGCGCGCCAGCGGCGAGAAGCTGCACACGGTGAAGCGCATCATGACCGGCGGTTCGGCCGCGCCGCCGCTGCTGATCGAGGCATTCCGCGACGAGTACGGCGTTGCGGTCGAGCATGGCTGGGGCATGACCGAACTCAGCCCGGTCGGCACCTACAACGCGCCGAAGCCGGCGCAGGCAGGGCTGTCGGGCGACGCGGCGGTGCGCCACATGCTGAAGCAGGGCCGCATCCTCGCCGGCATCGACATGAAGATCGTCGATGGCGACGGCAACGAACTGCCGTGGGACGGCGTCAGCAGTTCGGCGACCTGATGGTGCGCGGTCCCTGGGTATGCAGCGGCTATTACGGCGATGCGCCGGGCAGCGCCTGCGACGCGGATGGCTGGTTCGCCACCGGCGATGTCGCGACGATCGACCCTGACGGCTTCATGGAAATCACCGACCGCTCGAAGGACGTCATCAAGTCGGGCGGCGAGTGGATCAGTTCCATCACGCTGGAGAACATCGCGGTCTCGCATCCCGACGTGGCTGAGGCCGCCGTCGTCGCGGCACTGCATCCGAAATGGGATGAGCGGCCGCTGCTGCTGGTGGTGGCGCGGCCGGGCCATACCGTCGATCCGGAGTCGGTGCTGCAGATCTACCAGGGCAAGGTCGCCAAATGGTGGCTGCCTGACGCGGTTCGTGGTGGTGCCCGAGTTGCCGCACACCGCGACCGGCAAGCTGCTGAAGACGGATCTGCGCAGCCGCTACCGTGACTATTATCAACAACAGAAATCCTGATGCCACACATACGTGCCATGTTCTGTCGCGTACCTGGATTCGGTTTCACTGGCTGACGCGACGTGTCACAACGTTCGCACATCGGTGACCATGTCGAGGGACCACTGAATGACCGGCGGCGTGACCAGCGCACTTGCCCAGCTGTCCGATGCGATTGCCGGTGAGGTCGCCGCCGCCGCACCCATGCTGGCGGCCATCCGTACCGGGCCCAACCGGCACATCAGCGGCATCGTCTGGCAGGGGGATCTCGTGGTCACCGCCGACCAGGCATTGCCGGCGCTCGACACCTTCACCGTGGTGCTGCACGGCGGCGTGCTGACGGCGGCGCGCGCGGCGCGGCGTGACCCGGCCGGCAACGTGGCCACCCTGCGCCTCGATGGCGCTGCCAATCCCGTGCGGATCCTGGTGCCCATGGAGCCCCGGGTCGGCGCCCTGGCATTGGCGCTCGCCGCCGATATCGATGCCGCTCCGCTGGCACGCCTGACGTCGATTCGCCAGGTGACGACACGGGGCACCGACAGCGGCGAGCACGCACTCACGCTCGATATGCCGGCGAGCCTTGTGGAGGCAGGCGGCCCGGTGCTGGATGCCGCCGGCGCCCTGCTTGGCATGGCGACCATCGGTAGCTACGACCAGGCCACGGTGATCCCGCACGCCGCGCTGGTGCGCATGCTCAATTCCGTACAGGGGCATGGTGTCGCTGCACGGCGCGGCTGGCTCGGCGTTGCCTTGCAGCCGATTACCGTCTCCGAGACGCTGCGCAGCGCCATCGGCCAGCCATCGGGCCGCATGGTGGTCAGCCTGGCGCCCAACGGCCCGGCCGAACTCGCGGGATTGCGCCCGGGCGACATCCTGCTGTCGCTGGATGGCCACAGCGTCAGCGGCGCTCACGCCTTGCGGGCGCTGCTCGGACCCGAGCGTGTCGGCCGCCAGGTCGAGGTGCGGCTGATGCGCGATGGCCAGTTCGAAACCCGCCACCTCATGGTTGCGCCACAGCCGACGGACTGACGCGGCAGCGAGCCCAGCCAACCATCACCGGCACCCCCCCGAGGCCCCAGCATCACCCACCCGCCGCCTGATCCAACGCAGTATCGATCGCCTGCTGCATCCTGGGGCCGTTCGGTTCGTCTCCCGAGCCGAACGTGCCGGCAACGCGCCCGTCGCGACCGATCAGCACCTTGTTGAAGTTCCAGTTGGGCTCCCAGTGCTTCTGCTCGCGCACCCAGGCGTAGAACGGCGCCGCCTGCGGACCGCGAACATGCGCGATCCCTGCCATGGGAAACCGCACTGCGAAATTTGTCTCGCAGAACGTCTTCACCGTCCTGTTGTCGGCGGACTCCTGGTTGAAGTCCTGACTGGGCACACCGATCACCGTCAGCCCGCGCGCCGAGGCTGCCTTGTGCAGCGTTTCCAGTCCTTTGTACTGGTAGGTATAGCCGCAGAACGACGCGGTATTCGTTACCAGCAGCACTCGGCCCCTGAATTCGGCAAGTTCCAGCCGGCCATCGTCGATCGACGGAAAACCGAAGTCCCACGCAAGCACTTCGCTGTTCGTTGCCATATCCGCTCCTGTCCCCGCTGCGGGGGCTCAACCATAGCGCTCCTCGAGCCACGGGTCGCCATTGTTGTGGTAGCCGCGCTGCTCCCAGAACCCCGGGCGGTCGCTCAGCGTGAACTGAATCCGCCGCAGCCACTTCGCCGACTTCCAGAAGTACAGCCGCGGCATCAGCATCCGCACCGGGCCGCCATGCGCGCGCGACAGCGGCTTGCCTTCCCATTCGTGGACCAGGAATACGTCGGGCTGATTGAATTGCTCAAGGCGAACATTTGTGGTGTAGCCGTCGAAGCTGTGGAACACCACGTGCCGCGCATCCGGCTTCGGCTGCACGATGCGCAGCAGCGCCTGTGCAGCCACGCCTTTCCAGTGATTGTCGTAGCGCGACCATTGCGTCACGCAATGGATGTCCGACACGCTGTCCGACTGCGGCAACGCCATGAACTCATCGAGGTTCAGGCTCAGTCGATTCTCCACAGCGCCATCGACATCCAGCCGGAATTTCTGCGGCGTGACATTGGGCTCGGCACCCAGGTCGAGCACCGGCCAGTCGCGCACCAGTCGTTGCCCCGGCGGCAGCCGATCGCGCGCCGGGTCCGCCGTCGTGCCGGTCAGCAATCGCCCCTCGCGCGCCCATTGCTGTTTGGCCTCGATCAGCTTGTGCCTGCACTGCCCATCCATCGGCACATCGTCGTCATCATCCATCGTTCAATCACACACCATCTGTTGCGGCGGGCGATCAGGATGAGCCGCCGGAAGCGTACGTTCGCATCGCGTGACGCCCGGCGCGTCGAGTTTCAGCACCCGACCCGTACCGTCGTAGCGACACCACACGTAGAACAGCCAATCGGGGCCGTCCGAGTTCATCTGCCACTGCTGGTGCAACACGCCGCCCCGCGTCTGTTGCTCATCCGGAACCAGATCGGGCGGCGCCGCCTCGTCGATCGCCTCATTGCGTCGCGCTGACAGCACCTGCACGCCGACCAATAGACCGCGCGCGCCGCCCCATTCGGCCGGCGCCCGCGTCGGACATTCCACAACAAGCGCCGTCTCCTTGCCGGCGAGAACGCCTGGCGGCGCCAATGTCGCCAGCAAGACGGTGAACGGCAACCACCGGAATGTCACAGGATGACCGAGTACGCTTCGGCACGATCCGCCACCGAGTGCTCGCCCGAGCGGTTGAAGATCAGCGTACGCAGATGCGGCGGTTGCCCGGCCCACTGGTCGAACACGACGATGCTGTTGAGATCGGCGGCGGCTGATACGAACACTGCCGCATGATTGCCGCTTGGTTGCGACGGATAGACATCATCGATGAACGTCGCAATGGCTGTCCCCGCGGGGATCCCGTTCACCTGGCGAATGGCATCCGCCAACCTGGCGCCCGGCTGCCAGAGCCGATGGTTCGGCGCTCCGCACAACGCCTCGACAAGTGCGACGCACTGACCGGTACCGAACGGCGTCGGCCGCGGCACCAAAGCCTTCGCGTCGGCAACATATGGTCCGGCCATTTGCAATCCACCCTCAGCAGCAGATTACGCTATCCCCTCGCCCGCATCAGCCGCGCCTTGTCGCGCTGCCAGTCGCGCGCGGCGACCGCGGCACGCTTGTCCTGTTTCTTGCGGCCCTCGCCCAACCCCAACAGCACCTTCGCCCGCCCGCGTTCGTTGAAATGGATCTGCAGCGGCACCAGCGAAACACCCTCGCGCGCCACCGCTCCGGCCAACGAGCGGATCTGCTTGCGCTTCAGCAACAGCTTGCGCGGCGCGCGCGGCTCGAAGTGCGACAGCACGCCGCCCTGATATTCCGGGATATAGGCATTGAACAGCCACAACTCGCCGTCGCGTTCGCCGGCCCACGCCTCGGACAGCGTGGCGCGGCCGTGGCGCAGCGACTTCACCTCCGGGCCTTTCAGCACCAGGCCGGCTTCCACCGTATCCTTGATGGTATAGTCGAACCGCGCCTTGCGGTTCTGCGCCGCGACGCCGTGGGAGATCAGGCCCTTCTTGGGTTTTGCTTCTGCCATCTATGTTCTTCGGTGATAGCCAATAGCATTCTTGACACCGTGCGACGAGACGCTATCAGCGTCATCCACGCGGCCAAAGCGTGCCAAGCCGTTCGATCAACTCGGGTCGACGGCGGGCGATGCTGGTCGTCATGGTTTCAAGCTCCGCTCGAAGTCGCTCGGGTGCACGTTCGACAATGCCATGACGCGGTGCAGCCAGGTCTGGAAACCACCCGACCGTGGCGGGTACGAATGCCATACGCCGAAGATCGAGCGTGAACGGCCTGGTCTGGCCCATGGTCTCCGCCTCCTCTCGGGTGAAGCTGTACAAACCTGGCGGCCTCGGTCCGATCCATGGCTGGCTGCTTGTGTAGGCGAGAAAGACAGCGTCGATATGGCCGCTATTGGTGCTCAGGGCGATGTAACCGATATGGCGAGGTCCTGGCCGGGCAGGGTTCTCTCGCTCCGGGAAATTGCTCCAGACGAAGTCACCGGACCGATAAGGTGTTTCGGTCAACCTTGATTCTTGGCGTGATCGAGCAGTGCAGCGAGCAGATCGCACCGTGACTGGTATCGCTCGTCGCTCTCGCCGGGCTCTCGCACCAACGTGTGTTCCAGGTTCAACAGACCCGGCGCGACGGCGATATGCAGCGGCGCGTCCGGCGTGGCAAGGTCGGATCGTTGCTTTGTGCGACGGGGGCGACGCGGGCGGATTTCATTCATGGCGGCCTCTCGGGAAACAGAATCAGTTCGGAGCCGGCCAATTGCAACCCCACGGCCAATAGCGCAGCACCTGACCGGATGCACCAGCGCCCTTTCCGCTGGTGACATTGCGGTTGGCAATCGCGCGCTGGCAACCGTGCTCCAGCACTCAGGCGGAAGTCCCCGCGACGGCGGTGGGCGGATACTACGGATCGACGCAGCCTGCGCCGGCCTGCGGGTAGGGCGCCCAGTCGTGGTTCGCGGCATAGGCTACCCATCGCCGCTGGTCGGCCACCGACAACACCGCCTTGGGACACGCCACACCGAACACCTTCAGCCCAATCAGGCCGTACAGATTCCGATCCGGCCTGAAGCATCCCGGTCCGGCCTGCGGATATTGCGGCCAACCGTTCAGGTCCGCCTCGGAGCCCCAGCGCTCGCGCTCGGTCGCCGACATCTTCTCCTCGGGACAGGCCACCTGAAACACATTGGCGCGCGTCAGCATCGAGTCAGGCGCCCGCGCTTCGGCAATCTGATCGGCGGTCATGAACAGCCGCTTGACGCCGTAGCCGATGTCGTCAGCGAGGAAGGTCGGACTGATCATGACGCCGATCATCAGCAGCGCCCGGGTTCGCGGAGACCAACGCGGCCATCGCAGCTTCGGTATCGCCACTGACGGCATGCGGATGTCAGGTCGCGCCGTGATCGCAGTTGCATACGCCATTGTGACCTCCCCGGTGTTGGATCGTTCCTCTATTGCTTCTGCATTCTCTTCATCGAGCCGTCGTCCGTCTCGCTGTCTTGCCGCGCGTCCGATCCGTCAGTTCAGCAGCCCCACATCGGTCACCGCCGCGCACACCTTCGCCCGCGTGCCCTCCATGATCGGCGCGAGCGGCAGCCCGCAATGAGCCGACGCCTTGCCCAGCAGGCTCGCAGCCGAATTCTCCTGCGCGGGGCTGGTTTCGACAAGCTGCGCGTCGTGCAGCGGCACCAGCCGCTTTTGTATCGCCATCGCGTCCTTCACCCGCCCCTCCTGCCAGGCGTCCTGCATCGTGGCACAGAGCCTCCGCGACGCCGAAATCACTGGTCAGCCTTGCCACCCTGCCCGTCGCAGCCCGTCGATCAGGCGGGCCTGATCCGCGTCTCGAACCCACGGCAACTGACGGCGCGCGAACTCGTCGAACATGATCGGCGCCAAAACGGCTGCGCTCTGCCGCATCACGGCTTGTGCCTCCTCATTCCGGCCAAGCATGCCAAGCGCTGCGATGAGCCAGCGACGAATATCCCTCACGTTCGGCTGGGCCGCCAATGCGCGCCGCGCGAGATCGACAGCGGCCGCGTATTCTCCCATCAGATAGCGCCCAATCGCCAGACCTTGCAGCTGCTGCCAGTTGCGCGGATCGCATGGATTGCGACGCAGGTAGCTCATAAGAGCCTGACACCCTTCATCATACCGACCGGAGAACACGAGGCTCTGCCCAAGAATGCCGTAAGCGGCGGCACAATTGGGATTGATCTCCAGCGCTCGCCTGGCTCGCGCCATTTCCGTCGGCAGATCGCCCTGCGCAGCCGAGACCAGCGCCAGCGTGACATATGCGTCGGCTTCATTCGGGTCGAGCAGAACCGCCTTGTGAGCAAATGGTTCGGCGAGCCTCGCAGCTTCGGAGAACGGCCGTGTGAAATAAAGATGTGCCTCATCGTAATAAGTTTGCGCCAGAGCATGCTGCGGTCGAGCAAATGTCGGGTCGAGCTCGATTGCCCTTTGAAACAGCTCGCGTGCCCGTATGTTCTCTGCAGGATCAAGCTTGGTACGATGCCAGGCCCCGCGCTGATAGGTCTCCCATGCGGTCAGGCTGTATACAGGTGCGCGGAGAGCACGCTGTTGTTCGGCCAGAGAGAGGACGGGCTGAATAGTAGCCACTATCGCCTTGGTAATACAGTCCTGCAACGCAAAGAGATCCGTGAAATCGCACTCATACCGATCCGCCCAAAGATGATGTCTCGTCTCCGCGTCGATGAGCTGAGCGCTGATGCGTATACGGCCGCCGCTGCGCCGGACAGTGCCCTCATGCACGTAGCGAACGCCCAATTCCTGGGCGATCTGTCGCACATCGATGGGCTTGTGCTTGTAAGAAAAACTTGAATTGCGCGCGATAACGAACAGCGATCCACTGCGCGACAATTCAGTGATGATATCCTCAGCCATGCCATCAGCGAGATACTCATCGTCGGCGTCGTTGCCTTGGTTCGTGAAAGGCAATACCGCGAGCGACGGTCTGCCCGACCGCCCGGGGGAACCCGCACCGACGACCGCGATGGCCGGACGGCCGACAGCGGTATCCATCTGCAATACGTAGGCTTCAACCGAGCGTGTAATGTTCTTGAGCGTGAGCGCTCCCATTGGCTGAAAGTTCAGTTCGAGACGGCCTCCAATATGCTCGTGCACCGGCCGCGAGATACAGATTCCTCCCGCCGGACACACCTCCTGGAGCCTGACCGCCACATTCACACTATCGCCATGAAGTTCGGTCCCATCGGCGATTGCGTCGCCCAAGTTGATACCTATCCGAAACAGAATGCGTCGATCCGGCGAATTGTCGTGGCTCTGATTGTGCATATCGGTCTGCACCCTGACGGCGCAACGGACCGCTCCCGCGACACTGTCGAAGACGATGAGCAGGGAGTCGCCACCGGTCTGAACAACCCTGCCACCGTTCTCGCCGACTGCTGGATCGATGACGGTCGTGCGGATCGACCGTAGCCGGGCAATCGTCCCCAGATCATCCTCACCGATCAATCGGCTGTAGCCGACGACATCGGCGTAAACGACCGCGATGAGCTTCCGACCGTCGCGGCCAAGGCCTACGAGGTCAGACGGGTTGGCTAGAGCCTCCATCGCACAACGTCTCCAGGGCTCCAATGCTTGCCGGGCGCCAAAATCCGTTCAGGTGACGACCGGCAATGCCGGCCGCACCACACTATATCAGCTCACATGCCATCTATTGTCACAAATCTTCTTCCTGCCAGCGGCGCAGCCCTGGCGCATTGCGGTCGCTAATCGGGACCCGGCAAATGCTCGGCTATGTCGGGCAGCCTGGTGCCTAGTTCAACAACCCCACATCCGTCATCGCCGCGCGCACCTTCGCCCGCGTACTCTCCATGATCGGCGCCAGCGGCAGCCGGCAATGCTCCGACGTCTTGCCCAGCAGGCTCGCGGCGAACTTCACCGGCGCCGGGCTGGTCTCGGAGAACAGCGCGTCATGCAGCGGCACCAGACGGTTCTGGATCGCCATCGCCTCACCCAGCCGGCCCTCGGCCCACGCATCCTGCATCGCCGCCACCAGCCGCGGCGCCACATTCGCGGTGACGCTGATGCAGCCGACACCGCCCGCCGCGTTGAACGACAGCGCGGTGTGGTCCTCGCCCGACAACTGGCAGAAATCGTCGCCACATGCGCGACGCGTGTGCAGCGGCCGCGCCAGGTTCGCCGTCGCGTCCTTCACGCCGATGATGTTCTTGTGCTTCGCCAGCCGCGCCATCGTCTCCACGCTCATGTCCACCACCGAGCGCGGCGGAATGTTGTAGATGATCAGCGGCAGATCGACCGCATCGGCGATCGCCTTGAAGTGCAGGTACATGCCTTCCTGCGTCGGCTTGTTGTAGTATGGTGTCACCACCAGCGTCGCATCGGCACCCGCCTGTTTGGCATGGCGTGCGAGATCGATCGCCTCGGCGGTGCTGTTCGACCCGGCGCCGGCGATCACCGGCACGCGTCCCTTGGCCACCTCGACCGCGATTTCCACCACCCGCTTGTGTTCGTCATGCGACAGGGTTGGCAACTCGCCGGTGGTGCCGACCGGCACGACCGCGTCGGTGCCCTCCTTGATCTGCCAGTCCACGTACTCGGCGTAGGCCTTCTCGTCCACCGAACCGTCCGAGCGCATCGGGGTGATCAGAGCAACGAGCGATCCCTTGAACATGACCCTCTCCCTTGGATTTGGCCGCTTGTGGCGTGGTGGGCAAGGCTAGGCGCGCGGGAGATGCATCGCAAGGCCGGCTTGGGCTACAAAGGCGCCATGCGCGCCTCGATTCGCTCCTTGCTTCGCTCTGCTCGGCCTGTTCGCCGCGACGCCCGCGTTGGCGCAACCGGCGGATGATCCAATGACGGCGATCCACGCCGATCACTGGGCCGACGCGCAGCGCTATGCCGCCGGCTATGCCGATCCGGTCGCCACCAAGCTGGTCACCTATTACCGCCTGCTGGCTCCCGGCGGCGCGACGGCGGACGAGATTGCCGACTTCATGGCGCAGAATCCCGACTGGCCCAATCAGGCCCTGCTGGAGCGCCGCCGCCAGGAGGCGATCGCTGCCGAGCCCGACCAGGCATCCGCGCTGGCACAGTGCGCTCGGGACAAGCTCACCCTGCCGCAGGCCATCCTGCGCTGTGCGGAAGCCGATGCGAACGCCGGCCACAACAACGAGGCCGCCGAGGAAGCTCGGAAGGCCTGGCTCACCGGCATCACCGATCCGGCAGCCGAGGCGGCATTTCTGCATCGTTGGTCCGGCGCTGTGCACGCCGAAGACCAATGGGCGCGCTTCACACATCTGTCCTGGCACGACCCCGCCGCGGCTGCGCGCCAGATCGCGCGCCTCGATCCGGCCCATCGCGCCGCCGCGGAGGCGCTGCTCGCCTTGCAGGACGATGCAGCCAACGCCGAGACGCTGCTTGCCGCCCTGCCCGCCGCCGGACGCGCCGATCCCGCCATGATGCTGGAGCATGCGCGCTGGCTGCGCCATGCGGACCGCACTGCCGATGCTCTCGCACTGTGGCAGCGCGACGGCGATGCGGCGCAGCAGAATGCGCCGCCGGACGATCTCGCTGCATTCTGGACCGAGCGCAACCTGCTCACGCGCCAGTTGCTGCAGGAGGGCAATTCCGCCGGCGCCTACGCGCTGGCTTCGGATCACGGCACGATAAGTCCCGCGCAGATGCTGGACGCGGAGTTCCTCGCCGGCTTCATCGCGCTGCGCTGGCTGAACGATCCCGCCGCTGCCGCGCAGCATTTCGCAACGCTGGCCACGCTTTCCAACGCGGCGATCACCCAGTCCCGCGCGCACTATTGGCTCGGCCGCGCCGAAGCGGCCCAGGGCAAGGATCCCAGGCCGGAATACAAACTTGCCGCCACGTGGCCGACGACGTTCTACGGCCAGCTTGCGGCGCTGGCGTTGGGCGATGACGCCACGACATTGGCCCGTCGCATCACGTCGCTGCACGACCCCGCCTTCAGCCGCGACCAGGTCCTGGCATTCACCGACCGCGAGGTGGTGCGTGCGGCGGCATTGCTGGTGGCGTGGAATGATCCTAATCGCGCGCGCGCCTTTCTGCTGCGCATGGACGAACTGGCCCCGGATCCGGCCGACCGTGCGTTGACGGCACGCTTCGCACTGCGCCTCGGATTGCCGGACACCGCAGTGTTCGTCGCCCGCCGCATGGGCCGCGACGGTTTGGTGCTGCCCGATGCGGGATGGCCGATCGCCGTCGATCCGCCACCCACACCGGTTGATCCAGCGGTGGCGCTCGGATTGATCCGCCAGGAGAGCAGCTTCGATATCGGTGCCGTCAGCCCGTCGGGTGCGCGCGGACTGATGCAGCTCATGCCGTTCACCGCCGATGCGGTGGCAAAACAGATCGGCACCGCGACCACATTGGTCTCGCTGACCGCCGATCCTTCGCACAACATGCGCCTCGGCACCGCCTATCTCCGGCAGATGCTGGACCGTTACGACAACTCGCTGCCGCTGGCGATCGCGGCATACAATGCCGGGCCGCATCGCGTCGATGAATGGCTGCCGGAAAATGGCGATCCACGGGTCGGGCCGATCGACATGATCGACTGGATCGAACTGATTCCGTTGAACGAGACCCGCAATTACGTTCAACGCGTGCTGGAGAACGTGGTGATCTATCGCGCGCGACTTG
Source organism: uncultured Alphaproteobacteria bacterium (assembly GCA_963696645.1). GTDB lineage: Bacteria > Pseudomonadota > Alphaproteobacteria > Acetobacterales > Acetobacteraceae > JAMXLO01. Next base: position 2,127,720 of record CAVOKY010000005.1, on the reverse strand, counting down.
GCGAAAACACGCCAACCCTGCTCGCGCAATGGATGCGATAGTCCATCGACTTTCTGCCTGGGATGGCTTGCCGCTGGTGGTCCGCGAATGGCGGGACGGCAATTCCCGTACCCCGTTGCTCTGCCTGCCCGGCATCGTACGCTCGTCCGGCGACTTCGAGGCCTTGGCGCAAGCCATCGGTGCGGGGCGGCGCGTCGTCGCCCCCGACTATCCGGGCCGCGGCGCATCCGGCCGATCGCGCGACATATCCCGATACGCACCCGAGGCCTGCCTGCGCGACGTGCTCGACATCTGCGCCGCGCTGCATCTGCATCGGGTGATCTCGATCGGCACCAGTTTCGGTGGACTGCTCAGCATGGGCCTGGCGGCGGTGCGCCCGACTCTGTTCGGCGCGGTCGTGCTGAACGATGTCGGACCGGACATCGGCGGTGATGGTGCCGAGTTTGTCCGACGCTTCATCGGCAACGACATCGCATTCACCGATATTGACGCCGCGGTCGCGCATCTGCGTGCGCTACTGCCGCCACTGTCGCTCGATGGCGACGCGGCATGGCGCGCAATGACCGCGCTGACCTATGCACCGGACGGCGATGGCAGGCTGCGTCCGCTCTGGGACACGCGCATCGCCAAACTTCTGAATGGCAAGACACCCGATCTTTGGGCGCTGTTCGGCGGGCTGGCGCATCTGCCATTGCTGCTGGTGCGCGGCGAGGTCAGCGACATTCTGCTGCCCGATACCGTCGCGCGCATGCGGGCGATGCGGCCCGACATGACAGTGGCATCGCTCCCCGGCATCGGCCACGCACCGACCCTGGCGGAGCCGGAGATTCTCGTGGCGCTGCGCAGCTTTCTGGACCGGTTGCCGTGACGCCAAGCGCCCGCGACGCCAACCCGCAAGTCGCAACCCTTCCGTCGGTTCGGCGATGACCCCATCGCGTTTCCTCGCCAGCGGTTGCGGCTGCGGTCTTTTGCCGATTGCACCCGGCACCGCAGCGTCGGCGGTCGCGCTGCCGCTGGGCGCGTGGTTCATGCATGTATCCCCGGTACTGCTCCCTGTTGCCGTGATGCTTGCCGCGCTCGGTGGCGTATGGGCAATCCGCGCCGCACATATCGACGGCGACCCCGGCTGGGTGGTGATCGATGAATTCGCCGGACAATGGCTCGCGATGTGCGGTCTCGCACGAGCATCGCTGCCAGGACTGCTCGCCGCCTTCGTCATTTTTCGACTGCTCGATGTCGCCAAGCCTGGTCCGATCGGCTGGGCGGACCGGCAAGGCGGCGCTGCCGGCATCATGGCCGATGACCTTGTTGCCGGCGCAATCTCCGGTAGCATACTTTGGGCGATACGCCACCGCTGGCCGGCACTGCTCGACTGAACCGTTATATCTCCGTTATAATCTCGCTTCTTCTGCGTGACAAGATTGAGCTTGCGTCACGTCGGCCGCTGCGGTGTGATCGCCGGATAAGTCGGGGACGCAAAGCCATGCCGCTGGAATCGATCCAACCCGACGACCTGTTGCCTATGGGAGAACGGCGCCAGGCCGGCCACGATCTGCGCAGGCTGGTGCCGCGCGCAGAGCACGCTGCATGGCGGCCGCAACCAGATCGTCGCGATCCGCTGCAGATCCTCGCTGAGACCGACCGTCATCGGATGTCCTCGCTGCTGCCGATCCGTCATGGGCGCATGCAGGCCTCGCCACTCGCGTTCATGCGAGGTTCCGCCGCGGTGATGGCGGCCGATCTTGCCACCACGCCGACCAGCGGCATCTGGGTGCAGTCCTGCGGCGATTGCCATCTGGCGAATTTCGGCAGTTACGCCGATTCCGATGGCACGCCGACGTTCGACATCATCGATTTCGACGAAACGCTGCCGGCGCCGTTCGAATGGGACCTGAAGCGCCTCGCCACGAGCTTCGTGATCGAAGCCCATGACCGCAGCATGCCGGAGCGCGCCTGCCGCCAGCTTGCACGCGGTGTCGTCGCAGCTTATCGCCGGTACATGGCGCTGCTGATGCAGCTCGATCCGGTGCGCGCGTGGCGATCGCATGTCGATGTGACAGATTTATTGCAGGGCATCGCCGATGCCAGGTTGCGCCGGCTGGAGTTGAAGCGGCTGCGCGCTGCCACCGAGGCGCACCGCAGAGGCTATCCAAAGCTGCTGGAACGCAACAAATGCGGCTGGCGGATCCGGCCGCGGCCGCCGCTGATCACACCGCTGACCGATCAGCGCGACGACACGCACGAACTGGTCGCGCGCACCGCCTTCGAGACCTACAAGCTCAGCCTGCCGGAGGAGCGCGGTGTGCTGCTCGATCGCTATCGCCTGGTCGACGTTGCGTTCAAGGTGGTGGGCATCGGCAGCGTGGGTACCTTTTGCGCCATCGGGCTGTTCGCCACGCGCGATGACGCGACGCTGCTGCTGCAACTCAAGGAGGCACAGCTTTCGGCGCTGGCGCCGTACGCCGCGCCCAGCGTCTATCTCAATCAGGGACAACGCGTGGCCACCGGCCAGCGCATCATGCAGGGCCAGCGCGATATCTTCCTGGGCTGGACGCAGGAACACGGCAGCGACCAGTACTGTTACGTGCGGCAACTGAAGGACTCGCGGCTTGCGTCGATCGGCGGGGAACTTGGTGATGCGGCATTGGCGTACTACGCCACGTTGTGCGGCAGCACTCTGGCACGTGCGCATGCCCGATCCGGCGATGCGGCGAGGATTGCCGGCTACATCGGTTCGGGAAGCGCGTTCGATATCGCCATCGCCGACTTCGCCATGGCCTATGCCGGACAGGTAGAGCGCGACTGGCGGCAGTTCGTCGAGGCCATCAAATCCGGTCTGATCGAGGCGTGGGCGGAATGATCACGCCGGCGTTGTTGGATGATGCTGCCTCGCTGCTGGCCGCGTGCCGGGCAAAGGGGATCAAGCTGGCGACTGCCGAAAGCTGCACAGGTGGCCTGATCGCCGCCGTGCTCACTGCGATCGCCGGTTCGTCCGACGTGGTGGACCGCGGCTTCGTTGTCTACTCGAACGCGGCGAAGGCGGAAGTACTCGGCGTTCCCATTGAGCTGATCAACGCGGTCGGTGCGGTCAGCGAGCCTGTGACGCAATACATGGCCGAGGGCGCGTTGCAGCGCTCGTGCGCCGACATCGCGGTATCGGTCGCCGGCGTTGCAGGACCTGGGGGCGGCAGCGCGGAGAAGCCGGTGGGGCTCGTGTGGTTTGGCCTGGCACAACGCGGCAGACCGGTGGCCGGCGAGCGTCAGGTGTTTCCCGGCGGCCGCACAGCGATACGCGTTGCAGCGGTGGAGCGAACCTTCGCGCTGATCCGCGCGCGACTCTGAAGATTGCGCGCCACGCTGCGCCGGCGCGGGCTTGCACTGGAATACGCCACCCTGGTCTGGAATGCGATCGGCTTCGCAGCGATGGCGATCACCGCGTGGCGGTCAAACTCGATCGCGCTGGCAGGCTTCGGTCTGGACAGTCTGATCGAGATCTTCGCGTCGATCGTGGTGATCTGGCAGCTCACCGACACCACGGCTGGTCGCGAACGAACGGCGCTGCGGCTGATCGGCTCCGCATTCTTCCTGCTCGCTGTCTACCTCCTGATGCAATCAGCATTCGCATGGCACAGCGATACGCGGCCCATGCCATCGGCCCTCGGCATGCTATGGCTGTTGGCCACATCCTTCGCGATGCTGCTGCTCGCGTGGGGCAAGCAGACCGTGGGCCGCGCACTCAGCAATTCCGTGCTGCTCGCCGAATTGCGCGTCACACTGATCGACGCTGCGCTGGCCGGAGCAGTGCTGGTGGGCGTTGGCCTGAACACAGTGTTCGACTGGTGGTGGGCCGATCCGCTCGCGGGTTTGGTCATCGTCGTGTATGGCATCGTCGAGGGGTACGCGTCCTGGCGTGGCGCGGCGCACGGCGGGATCGCAGCGACGAAACGCTAGTGGCAGGCGCAGCCCGGTGTGGGCCCGCGGCCACCGCGCATCACGTGATGGTCGATCCATTCGGCCACCAGCCGTCGGGCTTCGTTCAGCGAGGCTTCCGGATGGTGAATGCGATACAGCGTGGTGCACGCCTGGAATGCCGCCATGTCATCCGAACCCAACTGCCGCAGGTCACGATAGGCTGTGATCACCGCGCGCTCGCAGCGTCGGGCGATCCGGCTTGTGTCGTGACCCATCGGCGGGTGCGCTCCTCGGTTGCGAATGTTTCGCATAACGTTGCGACAGCATAAGTGCGCGGCCATGGCGCGGCAATATGCTATGGCAGCCTCGGTCTCGACTGCGACGGGGAATGATCGGGCCATTGCTATGTCGGGGTGACCGGGACGATGGGTTGCGCGTCAGCGAAGCTCGTCACGATAAATGCGATCAGACTGCGTTGCCAGCCCGGCCGTAGGGCGTTCCGGCAGCCACTGGCAGCCATCCGCTCAAATTGACACGAGCGGGCAGGTCGAGCCAAAAGCGGATCCTTGCAACTGTGAGTACGAACTCCGAAACTTGCTGTTGTGATCTGATGTCTCGCCGGGATGCACGGGATCACATCGGGCATGTTACCTAGGCGGAGGGCAGCAAACAACCCGATAACCTCGAAAGGTTCACCCAATGCCCATCATCGAAACGGCCTTGACGCGATTGCTTGGCATCGAGCATCCGATCCTGCTCGCGCCCATGGGATCTGCCGCGGGAGGAAAACTCGCCGCGGCTGTAACCAGTGCCGGCGGCCTCGGCCTGGTCGGATCGGGCTATGCCAACGCCGCTACTGTCCGCAAGGAACTGGCCGAGGCCGGCAACACGCGTGTCGGTGTAGGCTTTATTCTCTGGGCGCTCGACAAGAACCCCGCCGCGCTGGATGTGGCACTCGATGCCCGGCCGGCGGCGATCATGTTGTCGTTCGGCGACCCCTCGCCCTTCATCGCGCGCATCAGAGACGCCGGCTGCAAGATCATCTGTCAGGTGCAGACACTCGCGCAGGCGAAACAGGCTGCCGCCGCGGGGGCCGACGTGATCATCGCGCAGGGACGCGATGCCGGCGGACACTCGGGCACAACACGGGGAACGATGGGCCTGGTTCCGGCAGTCGTCGATGCCGTCGCCCCCGTCCCGGTCGTGGCCGCTGGCGGCATCGCCGATGGGCGAGGACTTGCGGCCGCGCTCGCGTTGGGAGCCGCCGGCGTTTCGATGGGAACCCGCTTCACCGCATCCCGCGAGTCACTGTGGGATCAGGCGATGAAAGCCGCGACACTGGCGGCCGGTGGCGATCAGACAGAGCAAACCCGCGTATTCGACATCGTGCGCGGCGCGCCGTGGCCGGCGATCTATCCAGGCCGTGCGCTCCGCAACGCCTTCTCCGCGCGCTGGAATGGCCACGAGGACGAACTGGCGGCCGACCAGCAGGCACAGGAAAAGGCAGTGTTGGCGGCGGCCTCGGACGACTTCAGCGCGCGTGTCGTCTGGGCTGGCGAAGGTGTCGACCTGATCGACGACGTCCCGTCCGCCGCCGAGATCATCGAGCGTATTGTCGCCCAGGCGGCGGAAACCCTGGCGCGGGGCGCCCGGTCGGTTCATGGCGCCCCGTCCAGCACGGCGTGATACTTGCCACGCAAGCGGCGCCAGAGCGACGAATTGAATTTTGCAAGGAGATCTGTCTTGGTTCGTCCACCCTTGCCGCCCTTCACCCTGGAAACGGCGACACAAAAAGCGCGGATGGCAGAGGACGCGTGGAACACCTGTGATCCCGAACGCGTCGCCGGCGCCTACACCGAAGACAGCCGCTGGCGGAACCGCGCAGAGTTCTTTCAGGGCCGGCCTGCGATCATCGCGTTCCTGCGCCGGAAATGGGAACGCGAGCGCGACTATCGCCTGATCAAGGAAGTCTGGGCATTCCACGACAATCGTATCGCCGTGCGCTTTCAGTATGAGTGGCACGACAACTCAGGCGCGTGGTTTCGCGCGCACGGCAACGAACAATGGGAATTCAACGCCGAAGGACTGATGCACCGGCGCGAGGCCAGCATCAACGACGTACCGATCCGCGAAGGCGACCGCTTGTTTCGCTGGCCTTCCGGACCCCGGCCTGCCGATCATCCGGGGCTGACCGAACTCGGTTTGTAGGCGCGGAAACCGCGCCGCGGTTGTCACTTGCCGGAGTCATGACAACCATTCTGACAACTGACAACTATTCGTCCGGTATAGGAACACAAACCAAAACGATTGCAGGGGCTTATGGCGCGCCCGGAGAGACTTCGAACTCCCAACCCCCAGATCCGTAGTCTGGTGCTCTATCCAATTGAGCTACGGGCGCATGCCAGGGCGGGGCATGTAGCGGATGGCCTGTCCCGCGACAAGGGGTCAGGCCGCGAGCTTGTCCAGTTCGCGCAGGATGGCCTCACCCATGACGTTGGTGCCGACCTTCGCGGTGCCCGACGCCATGATGTCCGCGGTGCGCAGACCGGAGGCCAGGACGTTGGTGCAGGCGCGCTCGATCAGCGTCGCATCCTCCTCCATGCCAAACGAATAGCGCAGCAGCATCGCGAAGCTGAAGATCTGCGCCATCGGGTTGGCAATCCCCTTGCCGGCGATGTCCGGTGCGGAGCCATGGATCGGTTCGTACAACGCCAGCCGCTTGCCCGACGCAGCGGCGGGCCCGAGCGTGGCCGAGGGCAGCATGCCAAGGCTGCCGGTCAGCATCGAGGCCAGATCCGACAGCAGGTCGCCAAAGATGTTCGAGGTGACGATCACGTCGAACTGCTTAGGATTGCGCACGAGCTGCATGGCGCAATTGTCGGCGTACATGTGCTCCAGCCCGACATCGGCAAACTCGTGCTCGTGCAGCGCGGTGACGGTCTGGCGCCAGAACAGGCCGGACTGCATCACGTTGGCCTTCTCCACGCTGGTCACCCGCTGCTTGCGCTGACGCGCCAGTTCGAATGCCACGCGGGCAACGCGCTCGATTTCGCTGGTGGTATAGCTTTCGGTATCGAACCCGCGCCGCTCGCCGGACGGCAGGGTTTCAATACCGCGCGGTTCGCCGAAATAGATGCCGCCGGTGCTTTCGCGCACGATCATGATATCGAGGCCACGTATCACGTTCGGCTTCAGCGTCGATGCGTCGACCAGCGGATCGAGCACGATAGCGGGGCGCAGATTGGCGAACAGGTCGAGCTCCTTGCGCAGCCGCAGGATCGCGAGTTCGGGGCGGAGCTGAAAGCCGAGTTTCTCCCACTTCGGACCACCGACCGAGCCGAACAGGATGGCATCGGCCTCCCGCGCCTTCTGCATCGTCTCATCGGTGATCGGCATGCCGCGTGCATCGATCGAGGCGCCCCCCACCACGTCGTCCGAGATGTCGAACGAGACCATGCGGCGGCGGTCCATCCAATCGATGACGCGGCGCACTTCGCGCATCACTTCCGGCCCGATGCCGTCGCCAGGCAGGATCAGCAGCTTCTTGTTGGCGGCCATGAATGCTCCCGGTCAGGCTGCGGTGGACGGCAGCCACGACTGCTGCTGGCGCCGTGTCGCCTCGAACGTATCGATCATTGGTGCGTGTTGCAGTGTCTGGCCGATGTCGTCCAGGCCATTGAGCAGGAGATGCTTGCGGAACGGATCGATGTCGAAGTGGATTTCCTCGCCGTTCGGCCGCACCACGACCTGGCGTTCAAGGTCCACGGTGATGCGCGCGTTACCGCCGAGTTTGGCATCCTCGATCAGCGCATCGCAGATCGCGCGGGGCAGGCGGATCGGCAGGATGCCGTTCTTGAAGCTGTTGTTGAAGAAGATGTCGGCGAAATCGGGCGCGATGATGCAGCGAATACCGAAATCCAGCAGCGCCCAGGGTGCGTGTTCGCGTGAGCTGCCGCAGCCGAAGTTTTCGTGCGCAATGATGATCTGCGCCTTGCGCCAGGGATCCTGGTTCAACACGAACTCCGCGCGTTCCTTGCCCTCGTTGTCGTAGCGCAGCGTGTCGAACAGGTGCACGCCGAGCCCGGAACGTTTGATGGTCTTGAGGAAGCGTGCGGGGATGACCTTGTCGGTGTCGATGTTCGCCATCGGCATCGGTGCCGCGATCGCGGTCAGTGTGGTGAATTTGTCCATTGCGTTTCCTTACGGCAAGACGGGCGCGGGCCCACGCTTATCGTCATGGCGGGCGAAGCCCCGCACCCGGTCGTCATGGCGGGCGAAGGCCCGCCATCCACGTCTTGTTAGCGCGTATTTGGTAATTTCCAGCCCATGACTGGCGGCTGGATCTACATCATGACCAACCGGCCGAACGGCACGCTGTACGTCGGCGTGACGAACGACATCGTGCGACGTGCCTATGAGCATCGGACCCATATCGGCAGCCAGTTCACCGCGCGCTACGGATTGGTCAGATTGGTTTACTTTGAGTGGCACGACGAAATCCCGGCGGCGATCCAACGCGAAACGAACATCAAGGGCTGGCCTCGTGCGTGGAAGACCCGGCTGATCGGCCGGATGAATCCTGGGTGGCGGGATCTGTACGACGATCTGATCTGACGCCGCACCTGTTTCGATCGGCGGAAAGACGTGGATGGCGGGCCTTCGCCCGCCATGACGGTAAGGGACGGGCCTTCCCCCGCCCTGACGGTAAGGGATTTGCCTGCGGCCGCCACGACTGTACGGCGCGGGCCTTCGCCCGCCATGACGGTAAGGGACGGGCCTTCGCCCGCCATGACGGTAAGGGACGGGCCTTCGCCCGCCATGCAAAGTCGAAGCACGGCGAACCAGCCTGCTCACCCCAATTGCCTCACGTCCGCCAGCCGCCCGGTCACCGCGGCCGCTGCGGCCATCGCCGGCGATACGAGATGCGTGCGCCCGCCTGGCCCCTGGCGGCCCTCGAAATTGCGGTTCGACGTACTGGCGCAACGCTGCCCGCGCGTCAGCTTGTCCGGGTTCATTCCCAGACACATCGAGCAGCACGGGTCGCGCCATTCGAAGCCGGCCTCAAGCAGGATGCGATCCAGCCCCTCCTGCTCGGCCTGCCGCTTCACCAGGCCCGAACCCGGCACCACCAGCGCCTGCACGCTGGACGCGACCTTGCGGCCCTTGGCGACCGCGGCGGCCGCACGGATGTCCTCGATGCGCCCGTTGGTGCAGGAGCCGATGAACACCACGTCCACCGGCAGATCCGCCAGCTTCTGACCCGGCGTCAGTGCCATGTATTCCAGCATGCGCTCCATCTGCGCCCGCTTGCCTTCGTCCGGCTCGGACGCGGGATCGGGCACCACGCCGGTGATCGGCACCACCGCACCGGGATTGGTACCCCAGGTCACCATCGGCGCGATGTCATCGGCGTTCAGCACCACCGTCGTGTCGTAATGCGCACCGGGATCGGATGGCAGCGTGCGCCAGTACGCCACCGCCTGCTCCCACGCCGCACCCTTCGGCGCGAAGTCGCGATCCTTGACGTACTCCAGCGTCGTGTCGTCCGGCGCCACCAGTCCGGCGCGCGCCCCGGCCTCGATGGACATGTTGGACACTGTCATGCGCCCGGCCATATCCAGCGCGCGGATCGCCTCGCCGGTGTATTCGATCACGTGGCCGGTGCCGCCGGCGGTGCCCACCTTGCCGATGATCGCCAGCACGATGTCCTTGGCAGAGCAGCCGAAGCCCAGAGTGCCATCGACCTGCACCTTCATGTTCTTCGCCGGCCGTTGCAGCAGCGTCTGCGTTGCCATCACGTGTTCGACCTCGGACGTGCCGATACCGAACGCCAGCGCGCCCATCGCGCCGTGCGTCGAGGTGTGCGAGTCACCGCAGACGATCGTGGTGCCCGGCAGGCTGAGGCCAAGCTCAGGGCCGATGATGTGCACGATGCCCTGGCGCACATCGAGGATCGGGATGTACGGCACGCCGAACTCGACGACGTTCTTCTCTAGAGTCTGGACCTGGATGCGGCTGTCCTGTTCCCTGATGTCGCCCGGAATGCGCGAGCCGACCGTCGGGATGTTGTGGTCGGCCACCGCGATCGTCAGGTCGGGCCGGCGCAGCCTGCGGCCGGCCGCGCGCAGGCCCTCGAATGCCTGCGGGCTGGTGACCTCGTGCAGCAGATGGCGGTCGATGTAGAGAATGCACGTCCCGTCCGGGAGCTTCTCCACAACGTGGCTGTCCCAGATCTTGTCGAACAGCGTGCGCGGCTTGGTATCGGCCATCTCTTCCCTCGGTTCTGCTACGCGCGGCTTGGTTGTCTGCCCAGGCAGCCTGCCATCCGGGCCCGACCAGATTTGGACGAAGCCGGCTGGTTGCGCAAGCCGGCAGTGGCCACACTTGGGGCGTGCCAGTGTCCGTGCCTGGCTATCAGGCTGACAGATCGCCCACCCAGATCATGCGTTCGCCCAAAGCCGCATGGCTCGACATGCGGCGAACCAGTCTCGCGTCAGCGGTGACCAGCGGGATACCGCGTTGCTCGGCCAGCGCGACGTACAGCAAATCATAGATCGTCACCAGGTGTGCCGCCGAGATCGCAAAAGCGCGCTGCATCAGGCCGGCCACAGGCGTGCCGATGATCGGCGCGCGCAGCAGAACGTACATGCGCTCCTCCGCGTCGGCAGCGGTCAGATCGCCCTTGACGACCTTCGACCAAAGCACATTGACCGCTTCAGCTAGCCAATGGTCCGGTGCATGGCGCGCATCGCAATCCAATAGAAGGGCAGCCTTGGCGCTGTACTCTTCCTCGACCACCCATTTCGCGGCGACCGAGGCATCAACGACAGCCTCCCTCACCGGCCGACGCGCGCTTGATCCCGGTCCCTATCGTCCCGGATCAGATCAGCGCTGTCCGTCGCCTGCGGCGGCGTCCGCGTCCGTAAGCGAGCGGCGGCTTCAGCAAAGGTCTCCGTCTCGGACTGGAGGGCTTGTTCGAGAATTGTCCTATGCTCGGCCTCGGCGGAACGCCCGACCCGCGCCGCCCGCCGCTTCAGGGCCTGGATGAGACGATCATCGAGGCCTCGGACGATAAGCTGACCCACAATACCCCCGCGATGCTATCGGCCAATGATAGCAGTGCGGACATCAGGCGCAAGAGGCTGCACCGCCTCTGCCGTGCAATGGATGAGCAGCTACTCGGCCGCGGCGGGGTCTGCCGGTGCCGCCGCAGCCTCCGCCGCTCCGGTGCCGCCAGTGGTGCTGCGCGCCCGCTCGGCGATGCGCGCGGATTTGCCGGACCGGCCACGCAGGTAATACAGCTTGGCGCGGCGCACGTCGCCGCGGCGCACCACCGCGATCTCGGCGATCAGCGGCGAATACAGCGGGAACACGCGCTCCACGCCCTTCGCCGTAGCTGATCTTGCGCACGGTGAAGTTGCTGTTCAGTCCCTTGTTGGAGCGGGCGATGCACACGCCCTCGAACGCCTGGGTGCGGGTGCGCTCGCCTTCCACCACCTTCACCGCGACGCGCACCGTATCGCCCGGCGCGAAGTCGGGCACCGCACGGTTGGCGGTCAGGCGGGCGATCTGCTCGGCCTCGTATCGCTGGATGATGTTCATCGCTGTGGTCCTTTCGGTGCGATTCCTTAAGACGCCGCCGCCGGCCTGGCAACCGGCTTGGCGCGATCGGCTGATGTGTGCGCGTCCCAAAGGTCGGGGCGGCGTTCGCCGGTGATGCGTTCGGCCTCTGCCCGGCGCCAGGCGGCGACCGCGGCGTGGTGGCCGGACAGCAGCACGTCCGGCACGCGCCGACCCTGCCATTCGGCGGGGCGGGTGTAGTGCGGATATTCCAGCAGCCGGTCCGGGAAACTTTCCTCGGCGGCGCTGTCGGCGGCGCCCATGACGCCGGGCAGCAGGCGGACGGTGGCGTCCAGCAGGACCAGCGCGGGCAGTTCGCCGCCCGACAGCACGTAGTCGCCGATGCTGATTTCCTGCATGCCGCGCGCCTCGATGACGCGCTGGTCGACGCCTTCGTAGCGGCCGCAGAGCAGGATGATGCCCGGGGCGGCGGCGTAGCGGCGCACGTCCGCCTGGGTGAAGCGGACGCCGCGCGGGGTCAGGAAGACCAGCGGGCGGTCGTCGGCGACCGAGGCGAGGGCGGCGTCCACCACGTCGGGACGCAGCACCATGCCGGCGCCGCCGCCGAACGGGGTATCGTCCACCGTGCGATGACGGTCGGTGGCGAAGTCGCGGATGTTGAAGGTTTGCAGCGACCAGATGCCGGCCTGCGAGCGCGCGGCCCGCAAGCGAATGGCCAAGCGGCCCCGGGAACATCTCGGGGAACAGGGTCAGAACGGAAGCGCGCCAGGTCATGGTGATCCGTCCGGACCAGGATTGTCCCGGTCATCCGAAGCGGCACGGGTGGTCGGGACAAGCGCGGCCAGGACGGATTGGTCCGCGCCTGGGTTGCCGTCCTCCGGCCTCGCGTCCAATTCCTCCGGCGGCGCAACAATCACCCGTCCGCGCGCAACATCCACCTCGGGCACCGCCGCGCGCGTGAACGGCACCAGCAGCGGAGTCGCTCCGTCGCGCCGATCTCCAGACTCACGCCCGGCGCCGTAATCGTGCACCGCGGTCACCGTGCCGAACGAATTGCCAGCAACATCGCAGGCCGTCAGCCCGATCAGGTCGGCCAGATAGAATTCGTCCTCCTCCGGCTCCGGCAACCTTGCGCCGCTCGACGTACAGCCGCGTGTTGGTCAGCTTCTCCGCCGCGGTGCGGTCGGCGACCTTCACCTCGGCGCCGTCGACCAGTTCGGCAACCTCGGCCACACCCTCGCCGCGCCAGCGCAGCACGAAGCGCCGCCCCTTCGCGTCCGACAGCGGCCCATACGCCGTCAGGTCCGTCGGCGGTGTGACGTGACACGTGCACCAGCCGCGCACGCCGTGCGGCCGGCCGATCACGCCCATCAGGATGCGGCTCTCCGGCACACGTGCCTCAGGCCGGCGCCGCCGCGGCGCTTGGCCCGCTCCTGCGCCTTCTTCTTCGGCGCCGACTTCACCGGCTGCTCGTGCTGCACCGGCATCGGCGCCAAGCCCGGCCTTGCCGAGGAACAGCGCCACGCGATCGGTCGGCAGAGCGCCCTGCGCTCACCCAATGCTGGATGCGCTCATCCTGCAGCCGGATGCGGTCGGCATGCTCGGCCGGCAGCATCGGGTTGTAGCTGCCCAGCTTCTCGATGAAGCGCCCGTCGCGCGGACTGCGGCTGTCGGCCACCACGATGTGGTAGTACGGACGCTTCTTGGCGCCGGCGCGGGCGAGGCGGATCTTCAGACCCATCGTTCGGTATCTCCTTGGTGGAACAAATCGTCGGTTCGGTAAACGTCGGTTCAGTACGGGCGGCGGTTGGGCGGCGCCATGCCCTTCGGCATCAGCGCCGACAGGCCGTGACGCATCAGGCCCTTCTGCCCGAGCTTGCTCATCCGCTTCATCATCGTCGTCATGTCGTCGAACTGCTTCAGCAGCCTGTTGACCTCCTGCACCGACGTGCCGGACCCGGCGGCGATGCGCTTCTTGCGGCTCGCCTTGATGATGTCGGGCGCGCGCCGCTCCTTGGGTGTCATCGACGAGATGATCGCCGCCTGGCGCTTCAGGATCGGCGTTGTCCAGATTGGCGTCCTCGAGCTGCGCCTTGATCTTGCCCACGCCCGGCAGCATGCCGAGGATGCCGGACAGGCTGCCCATCTTGCCGATCTGCCGAAGCTGGCTGGCGTAATCCTCCAGGTCGAACTTGCCGCGCAGCATCTTCGCGGCGAGTTTTTCCGCCTCCTCGCTGGTCGATCGTCTCGGCGGCGCGTCTCCACCAGGCCGACGATGTCGCCCATGCCCGAGGATGCGGCCGGCGACGCGTTCGGGGTGGAAATCCTCCAGCGCGTCCTGCTTCTCGCCGACGCCGACCAGCTTGATCGGCGCGCCGGTGATCGCGCGCATCGACAGCGCCGCGCCGCCGCGCGCATCGCCGTCCATCCGGGTCATCACGATGCCGGTGACGCCGACCGCATCGTTGAACGCCTTGGCGGTGTTCACCGCGTCCTGGCCGGTCATCGCATCGACCACCAGCAGCGTCTCGGCCGGGTTGGTCGCGGCGCGGACCTGCCTCACCTCGTCCATCAGCGCCTCGTCGATCGACAGGCGGCCGGCGGTGTCGAGGATGACGATGTCGAACCCCTCGCGCCGCGCGGTGTCCATCGCGCGGTCGGGCGATCTGCACCGGCGTCTGGCCGGCGACGATCGGCAGGCTGGGCACCCCCGCCTGCTCGGCCAACTGCGCCAACTGAAGCTGCGCGGCGGGACGCTGGGTATCCAGGCTGGCCAGCAGCACCTTGCGCCGCAGCCGCTCGCGAATGCGCCGGCGCCAGCTTGCCCGACGTGGTGGTCTTGCCGGAGCCTTGCAGGCCGACCATCAGGATCGGGATCGGCGCCGGGGCGTTGAGGTTGAGCGGCACGGCGCCCTCGCCGCCCAGCGCCTCGATCATCACGTCGTTGACGATCTTGACGATCTGCTGGCCGGGGGTGACTGAGGCCAGCACCTCGGCCCCGACCGCGCGCTCGCGCACCTTGGCGATGAAGTCGCGCACCACCGGCAACGCCACGTCGGCGTCCAGCAACGCCACGCGGACCTCGCGCAGGGCCTCGGTGACGTCGGACTCGGACAGCGAGCCGCGGCCGCGCAGCCGGTCGAATACCCCGGTAAGCTTGTCTGACAGCGCTTCGAACACTGGCCACACTCCGCGAAACGACGAACACGCCGCTGCGCGAACACTCGCGGAGCGGCGGAGCCCCCGCGTCGGGCGGGGACCGGGCGGACTACGGGACCCGGATGCGGCGGCTTATGCGCGGGCGCTGGATGCAAGTCAACGACCGGGGCTGTGCCCCGGGCTCCACCAGAGGGCGCTGCCCTCTGGACTCCCGCCAAGGGCGACGCCCTTGGAACCTTTCACTTTCGACCGGTGGGGTGGGGGATGGCTGGGCCCGAGCATGGCCGCTGCCGTGCTCGGGCCCAGCCATCCCCCACCTCACCGGTCGAGAAGGATTGGATTGCAAAGGCGACCGCCTTTGCTGGAGGTCCAGGAGGCAAAGCCTCCTGGCGGGTTTCAGGGCGGAGCCCTGACCTTCGCCTCCGCCCGTTCCGCCGTGTGGTCATGGAAGCTTCATGGCCGCGCAATGGCCTCGTCACGCACTCCGGCTACCTGCGACACGCAACCCTATTCACGGAGATGCCGATCATGCCGCGGACCCACTTCTTTGCAGAGCAGGACGAACAGCCCTTCAAGCGCTTCCACTGGCTGGCACTGTTCACCACAGGTATGGGTGTGTTCACCGACGGCTATGACCTGTCGTCGATCGCCGTGGTGCTGCCGCTGGTGCTCGCCTCGTTCGGCGTGGCGCACATCACCGGGCTGGAAAGCGGCATGCTCGCGGGCTCCGCGCTGGTCGGCGCCGCGGTCGGCGCACTGATCTTTGGCGCCCTGGCGCAGCGCGGCCGCAAGAAGTTCTACGGCCTCGACGTCACGCTGATGGCGATCATGGCAGCCGCGCAGGCCTTCGCCCCCAATCTTTGGACACTGATCGCCATCCGCTTCGTACTCGGCATCGGCATCGGCGCCGACTACGTTCTATCGCCCACCATCATGGCCGAGCATGCCAATCGGCGCGATCGCGGCAAGAAGATCGGCCTGGGCTTCGGCGTGATGTGGCCGGCCGGCGCCGCTGCCGCCGCACTCGTGGCGCTGCTGCTTGGCGCGCTGGGGGTCGATGGCGATCTGCGCTGGCGGCTGGTGCTGGCATTCGGCAGCGTGCCCGCGGTTTCAGTTCTGTATTTGCGCCGCAAGATGCCGGAAACGGCGCGCTACCTCGCCCGGCTCGCCGGCGATGCCACGGGCGCCGCTCAGGTTGTCAATCAGATTGCCGGCACCGCGCCGACGACGAAGGCGTCGCATGATCGTCGCGACTGGCAGGCGGTATTCTCCCAACACGCGGCGGCGATTTTCGGCGCAGCGCTGCTGTGGCTGCTGTTCGATATCGTGATCTATTCGGGCATCCTGTTCGGCCCGTCCCTGATCGCCCAGGGGCTCGGCCTGGCACCGCCGATCTTCTCGCTGATCACGTCGTTTGTCTTCGTCATCCCCGGCGCGCTGATCGGCGTCTCGCTGATCGACCGGATCGGCCGGAAGCAGCTACAGACCTGGGGCTTCATCGGCGCGGCGGTGATGCTGTGTCTGTTCGCCTGGCTGCACGACCAGGCGATGGCCGCGCCAGCCTTCGGCATGTTGTTGTTCGGGCTCTACAGCCTGCTGATCACCGCCGGCCCAGCCACCGTCGCCGGCGCTGGCATCCTGGGCGTGGAACTCAGCCCAACCCGCATTCGCACCATTGGACAGTCGATTACCGTGGTGGGCGGACGGATCGGTGCCTCGATCAGCGCCTTCCTGTTCCCCACGCTGTTCGGCGTACTCGGCGAAACCGGCGTGATTTACCTGCTGGCCGTGGTGTCGATCATCGGCGCGATCTGCACGATGCTGCTGATTCCGGAAACCGCCAGGCGCTCGCTTGAAGACATCAACGCGGATGCCGAGGCGGACCTGGCGCCCAGCGGCGCCGATTGAAACGCCGCGCACCGCCCGGGAACAGGCGCCGCCATCACCGGCGGCGCCAGTCGGCTGATCAGGGAAGTGCCGCCATCGTGCTGTCGATGATCGTCGGCAGCATTTGCCACTCGGCGATGAGGAACCAGCAGCCGAGCAGAACCGCAATCCAGGCTACCGGACCATAGTATGCGCGGGGGAACCATGGCCTGGTGCGACCGCCCGTCGCTTCGCGCTTGGACATGCTCATCGTGCACCTCTCGGAGGCACCGGAGCGCCTCAAGGAATGCTATGTAGCCGATGAATGCGGCGGTTTCTTGCACTGAATGCGCAATGTGCGGCCAATGCGCGCGCACCTGCGCTGACATGGACGCATAGGTTCGCGGCCTCGACGCACGCATAATGCAGCACGAGTTGCACGACAGGAACGACCTTGAGCGAGAACACCATCACGGCTGCACGCGCTGCTGTCCCGCATAATACCGCATACACGGTCCCGGTGTCGGCCGGCACAGAGACCACAACCTTCGCGATTCTGGTGTCGCTTTCGGTGTGCCATCTGCTCAACGACATGAACCAGTCGCTGGTGCCTGCGCTGTATCCGGTGCTCAAGGATTCCTATCACCTGGACTTCGGCCAGATCGGCCTGATCACACTGGCCTTTCAGCTCACCGCGTCGATGCTGCAACCGGTGGTAGGAATGGTCACCGATCGGCGCCCGCAGCCGTTTTCGTTGCCGGTCGCGATGGGATGCAGCCTCATCGGGCTGCTGCTGCTGTCGGTCGCGCACAGCTACGGGATGATCCTGCTGTCGGCTGCGCTGGTTGGCCTGGGTTCATCGGTGTTCCATCCGGAATCATCGCGTGTGGCGAGGATGGCCTCGGGCGGCCGCCATGGTTTTGCGCAGTCGCTGTTCCAGGTCGGCGGCAGCACCGGCTCCGCGATCGGCCCGCTGCTGGCCGCCTTCATCGTGGTGCCGCACGGCCAGGGCAGCGTGGCGTGGTTCTCCGCCGCCGCGCTGCTGGCGATCTTCCTGCTGACACATGTCAGCCAGTGGTACAGTCGGCATCTGGCGCCACGGCGCTTGGGCAGCGGCAGCGCCAGAAGTGCGGCCTATGCCGTGCTGTCACGCAAGAAGGTGATGTGTGCGATCGCGATTCTGGTCGCGCTGCTGTTCTCCAAGAACGTCTACACATCCAGTCTGGGGTCGTACTACACGTTCTACCTGATCCATAAGTTCGGCGTGTCGGTGCAGAGCGCGCAGATCCATCTTTTCGTTTTCCTCGGCTCGGTGGCTGCGGGGACCTTCGCCGGTGGACCGATCGGCGATCGTTTCGGTCGCAAGCCTGTCATCTGGTTCTCGATCCTCGGCGCTTTTCCGTTCGCGCTGATGCTGCCTTACGCGAACCTGATGTGGACCGGTATTTTGAGTGTGGCGATCGGGCTGATCCTGGCTTCCGCGTTCTCCGCCATACTGGTGTATGCGCAGGATCTGCTGCCCGGACGCGTTGGCATGGTGGCGGGCATGTTCTTCGGCTTTTCATTCGGCCTGGGCGGGCTGGGCGCCGCGGCACTCGGCCAGATCGCTGATTGGACCAGCATCGAGACGGTGTATCGCGTGTGTTCGTTCCTGCCGCTGATCGGGCTGTTGACGGCTTTCCTGCCGGATATCGAACGCAGGCGCGTCACGTAATACCGGGTGGTGAAACGATTGACGCGCGGCACCCTCGTTTGATCGTCACTGGGTAATACCAAGCGTCAGAATGACTAACCCACGCAACAGCAACGCCCGTCACGGCGGCATAATACCAGAAGCCCTAAGTCATGACGCACGCCCAAGCGCGAGTTCCGATGGATCTGATGCGATCGGGGTCGCTGATCAGAAAATGCCACGCATCCTTGCAAGCTGTGACGATGGCCTCGTAGCTGTCCCATACCAACAGGCTCAGCTTGTTGGCCCGGAGGTAGTGCCAGACGTTCTCCATCGAGTTGAGTTCCGGCGAATAGGGTGGCAGTGAGATTAGCGTGATGTTGACTGGGACTTTCAGCTTCTTGCCGCGCTGATGCCAGCCGGCGCCGTCGCAGATCAGGACGGCGTGCGCACCGGGCTGCACCTGCGTGCTGATTTCCTTCAGATGCTCGTTCATTGCCTCGGTATTGGCGGCGGGCATGATGACCGCGGCGCCGACCTCACGAGCGGGGCAGATCGCACCAAACAGATAGACCGAATCGTGGCGGTTATCCCGTACTGCGGGTGGCCGGGAACCAATCGGCGCCCACTGGTACGGGAGCCATCCCTTCTGGCCTACTCTGGCTTCATCTTGGAACCACACCTCCACAGGTTTGCCCGTCGCGGATACTGGCAGGACTTCGTTCATCAGGCTGGCGAAGTTTATTTTGAAACTCTCCTGCGCCGCTGCGTCCTTCTTCGGATGGTAGGGGCGCGGCTGCAACCGCGTCAGCTTGAGCTTGCAGAGCAGCTTGGCCACGCTGCGCTTGTGGAACGTAACCGCGAAGTGGCTGGCGATCTTCGCGCGCAGATCAACGCAGCGCCACCGCACAACGCCGTCTTTCTCCGGATCAGGCCCTTTGATCACTATCTCCTTCAGTTCAGCCATTTGCGCCTCGTTCAGCGCCGAAGGGCGTCCAGAGCGCCTGCCGGTTGCCAGGCCGGAAACGTCAGACGCGTTGTAGCGATGCACCCAGTCGCATAGCGTCTGCCGGTCCATCCCACTGGCCGTAGCAGCCTCGCCACGCGACCAACCGTCCAGCAAAAGCGCGATGCCCAGCAGGCGTCGCGTAACGGCGGCATCCTGGGTTTTAATGGCAACGCCGCGCAGCTCAGCAGCGGACCGGTCCAAGCGCGTGATCTCGATCGCCTTGCCCATGCCGTGACCCCCCAAAAGAACTTCAGGGTACAAGGAGTCAGAGTTCCGCCGATTCGGGAATCCCTCCGAAGAGTCGGGACTTCCAGCTTCTGGTATAAGGCACGCCATTCGCGGTCTTTGCTGATCGCGGCAGCAGGTAGACGTGGATGCCGACCTCCGTCGGCATGACGAGTTGGGCCGACCTGACGCAGGCCGGGCGAAACAACCTGCCTGCAACACCTGGCAGCGCGCGGCTGTGCGCGTGGCCGCATCGGCGGTTGGCGGTCTGGCGGCGTCTCGATCAGGCCGGTGGCTGGTCTGCCGCCCCCATAATCCGCAGATCAGCCGCTTCCAGCAGTATGACGATTCCCTGACCCGCGGCGGGCGGCTTCACGCTGAACCGGCAGGCACCGCCGTCGCACAGTCCGAGTGTCTCGACCTCGCGCACGATGCGGTATTCATGCAGGCGCTCGCCCTCGTTCTCGCCCGCCGCGACATCGGTAGCCTGCACCGGGTCATAGACGATGCGCAGCGCGCGAAGCGGAATCGAGGCGGCGGCGATTTCCACTGACATGCCATCTTGCGTGTGGATGAGGTTCACCGTGACAGGGAGTGCCGCGGCGGCGGCGATCGCTGTCTCGACAGCCTTGCGGTCGGAGCCCACCACGACCCGCGCGCCGTCAACCACAAGGGCCGGGGTGAAGACCTCGCTGCCGAGTTGACCCGCGAAAGCCTTCTGGCGGTCGGTCGCCTCGCGGCTGGCATAGCGGTCGCGCCAGCCGAGGTGGTCCCAGTAATCGACATGCCAAGCCAGCGCGATCACCTCGGGCCGCTTCGCCAGCGTGCCCAGGAGCGCGTCGGCCGGCGGACAGGAAGAGCAGCCCTGCGAGGTGAACAATTCCAGCACGACGGGTCTGGCCGCGGCGCGTGCCGTCGGTGAGATG
Organism: uncultured Alphaproteobacteria bacterium; assembly: GCA_963696645.1. Lineage (GTDB taxonomy): Bacteria > Pseudomonadota > Alphaproteobacteria > Acetobacterales > Acetobacteraceae > JAMXLO01. The sequence continues at coordinate 2,107,370 of CAVOKY010000005.1, read as the reverse complement.
GCTGTTGCGATTGCCGCCGCCAGCAGGTTCCGCCGCCGCATCGTGCCGCCTCCGAGGTCATATCTCACATAAGACTGCTGGCGAGCACGGATGTTACAGCGCGGACCGCTGAGCGTCATCTCGGCATCGGCCTGGCGCAGGATAACCGTGCGCGTTGCTGCCGGCCAGCCGATCAGGGCAAACCCGCTGTCAGGTCGGAGGCGCCGGCGCGGGCGGCGTACCGAAGTACGGTTGCATTATGAGTTTCTCAAGAACAACGCGCGCACACTGGCGCTGTCGGCAGCGCAGCAGACATGGTTGTCGCGGTGATCGTACGGCTGCGGCTGCTGCCGACCAGAAGGACGATCCGTTGTGACCATGGAGGTTCGCTATATCGTATTCACACCCGACGAGGCGCGGAGCGCAATCGTCGCGTTCGTTCTGAAGCAGGGCATTGCGGCCACGGCAAACGATGTCGCGGAGGTCGAGTTCGTCGGCGAACACGAAGATCCTTCCGCGACGGTACTGCTTCGGCCGCCACTATCAGCCAAGCCCCATAAACTGAACGCGCAGTACATTGTGGCCGCGCTGCTGCTGTATTGTGGTGACCGCCGCATCCCCATCCCGAAGCGCGCCCGAAAGACCATCGAACTCTCGCTCCATGGTCTCACGTTGGTGCTGACAACTGACTCGGTTGAGGGATCACCCATCGTTGCGGACAACAATGTCACCTATGGCACGATTGCGAATCGTGCCACGAAGCTGATCAGCACGACCAGAGAAGAGCTGGCGCGTGCCCTGGCGCGCGCCGATTATGCCGAGGGCATGATAGCGCAAGCGGAGGCGAGCGCTCGGAAGTCCGAGGCCGCCCGTGCCAAGTCCTCGGCGCAGTTGATTGGCATCAGGCTGATGCCGGGTCTGCGTGGCCGGTTTGGCCGGTGGCTGGTCAAATACCCGGGCCGGCGCGCCGAAGATGGCGCGTGATGCACGGATCCGCTTGCCGCCCGATGTGTGGTGGACAGTCGCGCCCGGCAATCGCGCGCATTCGGTCTGCCATGTCAGTCCCAGCTACAGACCGCCGCCGCGCCGTCCCGCCATCGCGCCCAGGCGCAGACGCAGTGCGTTCAGCTTGATGAAGCCCTGGGCGTCGAACTGGTCGTAGGCGCCCTGGTCCTCCTCGAACGTCACGACGTTCTGGGAATACAGGCTGTTGGGTGATTCGCGGCCGATCACGCTGACGTTGCCCTTGTAGAGCTTCAGGCGAACGCGGCCGATAACGCTGTGCTGGCTCTCGTCGATCAGCGCCTGCAGCATGCGGCGCTCCGGGCTGAACCAGAAGCCGTTGTAGATCAGTTCGGCATAGCGCGGCATCAGGCTGTCCTTCAGATGCGCCGCCTCGCGATCCAGCGTGATGCTTTCGATGCCGCGATGGGCCGCCAGCAGGATGGTGCCGCCGGGGGTTTCGTAAACGCCGCGCGATTTCATGCCGACGAAGCGGTTCTCCACCATGTCGAGGCGGCCGATGCCGTTGGCTTTGCCGAATTCGTTCAGTTTCGTCAGCAGCGCGGCGGGCGAAAGGCGGACGCCGTCGATCGCCACTGGGATCGCCGCGTTCGAAGTCGATGGCGATGACCGTCGCCTTGTCTGGCGCGTCCTCGGGGCTGATGGTGCGCTGGTAGACGATCTGGTCGGCTTCCACTGCGGGGTCTTCGAGGATCTTTCCTTCCGATGACGAATGCAGCAGGTTGGCATCGACGCTGAACGGCGCCTCGCCACGCTTGTCCTTGGCGATGGGGATCTGGTTGGCTTCGGCGAACTCCAGCAGTTTGGTGCGGCTGGTGAGGTCCCATTCGCGCCACGGGGCGATGATCTTGATGTCGGGTTTCAGCGCGTAATAGCTGAGCTCGAAGCGGACCTGGTCGTTGCCCTTGCCGGTTGCGCCGTGCGCCACCGCGTCGGCGCCGACCTGTTCGGCGATCTCGATCTGGCGTTGCGCGATCAGCGGACGGGCGATGGAGGTGCCGAGCAGGTACTGGCCTTCGTAGAGCGCGTTGGCGCGGAACATCGGGAAGACGAAATCGCGCACGAAGGTCTCGCGCAGATCGTCGATGAAGATTTCCTTCACGCCGAACATTTCGGCCTTCTGGCGGGCCGGCCCGAGTTCCTCGCCCTGGCCGAGATCGGCGGTGAAGGTGACGACCTCGCAGCGGTAGGTGGTCTGGAGCCAGCGCAGGATCACGCTGGTGTCGAGGCCGCCGGAATAGGCGAGCACGACCTTCTTTACGTCCTTTACGCGCATGTCCGCCTATCCCCTTGCGAGAGCCGTGTCCGGGCTGGGGTCGGAGTAGCCTTCTGTTGCCGGATTGCGCAAGCCGCGCCGGCACACAGGATTGGTGCGCTGGCGAACCGGAGACATGGGATGTGGCGTGTTGTGGCAGCATTGGCGGCGCTCGCATGGTCGGCGGGCCTCGGCATCGTCGCCGAAACTGACGAACCTGCCGCGCGCCTTCGCGGTTGCGCCGAACGGGTCATCTGCCTGGCACGGCGGCGGGTATCACGGGGCACAGTGGTGGTAACGGCGGGGATTTTGCGCGGCGGTATGGACGGTGTCTGCTGCGGTTCAACACGGAACCGGCGCCGGCGGCCGATTGCGGCGCGACAGCAGGGCTGATTGATTCCCGGTCGTCCTGGGCATCAAGCAAGCGCTGCTCCAGTCCGCGTTCCCCGCATTGTGCGGGGCGGCTTTGAGCGAGAAGCAGTCAAGGAATCTCAACCGCAGATGCACGCAGATAATTTTCGTAAACAATGTGCCGAAACATTCAGCCGAGGCCGGCTGAACGCGGGTCGCCGACAAGGAGCTTATCTGCGTGCATCTGCGGTTGAAATGCTTTTTCTGCCCGCTGCGACACGTGGTACAGCGCTGATCTCGTCTGATGTATTGGTTTGGTGCTGATGCCCTGCCCGCGCCGTCTATGGGATTTAGCACCGCTCGGCGATTTCGCGCGGAATAAGCCAACCGTGCCCGCACAAACCGAGAGTTTGTGAGCATCGCCGGCCAGCGCCGCGTGGGGCGGTCAGTCGTAGGTCGCCAGCCGGACGCTTTTGTACTTCAGGAAACCCTCGGGGTCGGTGTCACCGGTCGCCGCGTGGCCATACGCGACCGGCACTACGGTAACCTGGTCGAGCTTGCCGTCGCGATCGAGGATGCGCTTCAACGCCTCGGTGACCACCAGCCGCTTTTCCTGCGGCACGAGGGGGTGCGGGCCGCGCAGGTCATATGGCGCCTTGCCGCGGTCAGTCACCTCGCAGTGTCCAGGATCGCCAAGGCAGATGCCGTGGCCGAAGATATGGAACGACCCGGCATAGCCGTTCTCCAGCGTCGTCGCTGTCTCCGCCGTCGCGTTCGGGTTGTTCAGGAATACCCGACCCTCGAAGCTTGGGCCGGCATGATCGACATCCTCGAAGATCAGGTCCGCGCCGCGAAAATTCTTGCCGACCAGATGGTCGCGCGCGAAGGCCAGCGCGTGCGTCCGGGTCCGGCCGCCGCGCCGATGGTGTGGCAGCACGCCCTGGTGCGCCACAGGAGGCGTTGCAACGCCGCTCATGCCACATTCACCTTGGTTGCATACTCATAGCCGAGCTTGTTGATGTCCAGCGTCTGGCCGACCGTCAGCGGAAAGCCCTCCAACGCCTGGGTCAGCGACAGCGAACCGACACCGCCGTTAGGGTTGCGGAGCTGCCACAGGTACCACAGCCGGTCGATCATACAGTGGTGTGCCCAGAACACCGGGTCAAACGCCGCCAGAGGGATGATGCCCATCGAGCCGCTCACCCAGCCATGGACCTGATTGTGCTGATCCTCCAGCCGGGCGGTGAAGCCGTCGAAGGTGGGCTCCTGCAGGACCGATTCGATGGTATCGGCGCTTGGCAGCCCATTCGGCGGGCCGGGGGCGCGCACGGTCTGCGGCGGCGTGACCGAAAAATCCAGCGAATCCGGGATCTGCGACTGAATCTGCGCGAGCATATCGGCCGCCAGTCCGGTCTGCGATGCGAGCAGCGGGTTCGGCGCCGGATCGGTGTAGGCCGCCGGTATGCCGGTCGCGTGCGAAGCGTCCGAGGTCCAGTCCCACCACGGCAGCGACACGTTCGGCGAGATATCCCTGAGCGACATCTCGAACATATAGAGATAGCCGCGGTGCCAGGGAAGGAACAGCGGCGTGCCATGCTGGCAGAGGTTGCCGGGCCAGCCATGCATCCCGGCGAAATGGATGAAGCCGCGGTTGTCGTTCAGGCTCATCGACTGGGCCATGGTCTGGCGAAACGTCGCCAGTTCGCTGGCCGCAAGGTTGCCAGCCTCCTGCCGATAGAACATGGGCCGCTCATCCTCCCGCTTTTGTCGGACACGCTACGGCATTCCGAACAGGGATGCACGATCTTATGGGAGGCGGCGAAACGACTGGCTCGGCGCGCCCATCGCTTCACTGTCCTGGCCGGGCCCCGTCCCTGCCATCACCGCCCGCACTCTGCCGCGACGGTAGGCCGTCCGACAAACAACGGTCGAACGAACAAACAAGCGCTTGGCACAGATTACACAGATTCAGCGGGGGGTTTCACAGAAGCGGATTTGAATGCGCCACGGGCAGGAGTGTTTTCTGGCTGACCTTGAGGACCCGCCGCTGAACACTTATGGAATGAGGTACATCGCGGCGACTGCATAGGGTGGAAATCGCCCATTCACGACATGTCCCGTTGATGGCGTCTCTGCGCCGGCGTCGGTCGCCCGACCGCAAGGCTTCGCTCCTCGAAAGCGGACATAGGCTTCGGCTACCTTCCATAGCAGCTCTGTCGCGAGTTTGGGGCCGGCGGCTCGCATTGTCGGACCCGAGTAGGGCTATCGCTGCCGCGGCGTCTTATGGAGAAAGTTTCCGCCCAAGGGCGTGGCTCGCGCGACGGAAGTGCGACACACTAACGTTCGCGTCCAGGTTTCAGGTGTAGATCTTTACCAGCTCGGAATGGGCCCATTTGACCGCTTCCTCCGCGGGCATACCTTGCACCGCCTTGGCGTACATGTCGACGATGATGAACTTGCTGATCGTCTCGGCGGCCGCACGCCCGGACGGCCCGGCGTAGCCGGCAAAGCGGCCGCTTTCCGCCGCGGTGCGGAACGGCGCCATCACCGGGTCGATTTTCCACAGCTTGTTGTTCTCCCACATTTTGGTCGTGCCCACCGAGAAGCCCTGCTGTGAGGTGAACCAGGTGTCGTAGATCTCAGTGGAATGGAACCAGCGCAGGAAGTCCTTGGCGGCTTTCTGGTTCGCGCCATAGCTTGGGATAAGGTTCGAGAATGGCACGTGATAACTGAACTGGCCGGCCGGACCTGTGGGTAGCGGCGCATGGAAGCAGTCATCCTTGAGCGGCTTTCCCGTTTCGGACACATAGTTGTCGGGCTTGCTACGCGCCAGCAGGTAGATGGAAGCGCCGTTGCTGGTTGAACTGATCGTGTTTGAGAGATAGGCGCGGTTGTTGCCGGCGTCGTCCCACGACATGCCGCCTTCATCGAATGCGTCCTTCCACATGCCCGCCGCGAATTTGACCGACTCGATGGTCTCCTTACTGTTGAGCACTACGGTCTTGCCGTCCGCCTCGACCTCCTTGCCGCCCCATGACCACATGTACGGATACCAAAAGGCCGGTCCGTCGCCGAACGCGTGCGCCAGTGTCTGACCAAGCGGCCGGTTCTTCGCTTTGAGCTTCTTGCCGGCCGCGCGGTATTCGTCCCAGGTCTTCGGGAATTTGTCGGGCGTGATGCCTTCCTCCGCGAACCATGACGTCCGGTTGACGAACAACACGCCCAGGATCGTGAACGGCATTGCGATCCATTTCTTGCCGTCGTTGGCGACATCGCGTGCCGTCTCGAAAAATCCGCCTTGCGCCTTGCCGACAGGTTCCGCGATATCGCTGACGTCGACGACACTATCGGCGTAAAGCTGCGCCCAGTTGTTGACCGCCATCATGATGTCGGGGCCGGTCTTGGCCTGGATTGCCGAGGTGATGCGCGCCTGCACCCCATCGCCATTGATGGTTTCGACCGTGAGCGAGATGCCGAGCGCCTTCTGACATTCCTCCGTCAACTTGCCTTTGAGCAGTTGATCCGATACAGGAACGAAATCGACGAACTTCAGCCAATGCAGCGCGGTTCCCTGGGCGTAGGCGGGCGCTCGCCCGGAGGCGAGAATCCCTGCCAGGCCGCCGCCCGAAAGCTTCAACAACCTACGCCTTTTGATGCCAGGCATCGCCGGTCTCCCTGTTCGTTGACTTTACTGCGCGGAGCCGGTTGATCCGGCTTCCCGCGGTTCGGTTGTTACTCAGGCTCCGTAAACTTTCACCAGTTCGTCATGCGCCGCCTTCACCGACTCTGCGGCGTCCATGCCCTGGATCGCCTTCGCGTACATGTCAACAATGATGTACTTGGTCTGCACCTCGGCTGCTTTCTGGTTCGGCTTTCCGGCATACCCGGTCAGGCGCCCGGTCACCGGTATCTTTTTGAACGGCGCGAGAATCGGATCGAGGTTCCAGACCGGATCGTCTTCCCACATCTTGGTCGGGCCACAGGTGTAGCCTTGCTGCGAGGTGAACCACTTTTCGAAGATTTCCTTCGACGATATCCAGCTGATGAACTTCTTGGCGGCATCCTGGTTCTTCGAGTACTTCATCACCAGGTTGGTGAATGGGCCGGGCAGGTTGAACACACCGCCGGCCCGCCGGGAATCGCCGCGTGCAGGATGTCGTCCTTCATCGGCGTGCCCTTCTCGGTCAAATACGTGTCGGGCTTCTTCTTCGCCTCGAGATAGATCGAGGCGCCATTGTTGGTGGCGCTGATGCTGCCGGACAGGAAAGCGCGGTTGTTGCTGGTGTCGTCCCAGGCGAGCCCGCCCTCGTCCATCGTCTCTTTCCACAAGGCGACGGCGAACTTCACCGACTCGACGGTTTCCTTGGTATTGAGCACCACCGTCTTGCCGTCGGCCTCAACCTCTTTGCCGCCCCACGACCACAAATACGGATACCACCAGCCCGGCGCGTCACCGAAGGTATGACCGGCGGTTTGGCCAATGGGATGGCCAGCGGCCTTGAGCTTCTTGCCGACGGTACGGAAATCATCCCAATTGGACGGAAAGCCGTTTGGCGAACCGGCTTCGGCGAGCCAGGATTTGCGGTAGGCAACGAGACCGCCGCCGGCGCACCACGGCACGCCGATCCATTTGCCCCCGACGGTCCCGACGACCTCGCAGATTTCATAGAAACCGCCCTGCGCCTTGCCGAGAGCCTCGGCCACGTCGCTGACGTCGACGCAACTGTCAGCATAAAGCTGCGGCCAGTTGTTGAGGGTCATGAAGATATCCGGTCCGGAGCCCGACTGGACCGCAGCGGTGATGCGCGCCTGAATATCGTTGGCGTTGATCGTCTCGACCGTGAGCTTCATGCCCAGATCTTTTTCGCACAGCTTGGCGATTTCGCCTTTGAGCAGCACGTCGGACGCCGGAACGAAATCGGCCCAGCGAAGCCAGTGCATCGTCTGGGCCTGGGCGTAGGCGGGCGCGCGCCCGCTGGCCAGGATGCCCGCGAGGCCGCCAGTGCCAGCGGCAAGCACGCTGGCCGCGGAAAGCTGCAAAGTCTTGCGCCGGCGCATTTGGACCATGGTTTCCTCCCTTTTATGTTGGAGCGGCCGTTGTTGGGGTCGCTTGTGCGATCGCCGCATGTCGGTTGGGCGTGCTAAATCGCGGCTTCCGTGCTGTTGTCGAAGAAATGCATCCGGTTGGGATTGATTGCGAGGCGCAGCGTTTCGTGCACCTTGGCGGTGACGGTCGGCTCAACCGACGCGACCATCGTCGTCGAACCGGCGGCAACATCGAGCAAGATTTCCGAACCAAGCCGCTCCACCACTTCAACCCCGACATCGAAGCAAAGATCCTGATCGTCGCCGGCACCGGCGATGCGCAGGTCTTCCGGCCGCACGCCGAGCGTCGCTTCCATCCCGGCATAACGCCCAAGCCGCGGAACAATCGGCGCCGGCACCTTGATGCGCAGATCCTCGCTCTCTGCCCACAGCGCACCATTCTCGGCCGCGATTCGTACCTGGGCGAAGTTCATCGCCGGCGAGCCGATGAACCCAGCGACGAAACGGTTGGCCGGCTCGTTGTAAAGCTCCATCGGGTCGCCGACCTGTTGCACCCGGCCGTCGCACATCACGACAACCCGGTCGCCGAGGGTCATCGCCTCGACCTGGTCGTGTGTGACGTAGATCGCGGTGGTGCCAAGCCGTTCATGCAATTTCTTCAATTCAACCCGCATCTGCACGCGCAGCTTGGCGTCGAGGTTCGACAGCGGCTCGTCGAACAGGAACACTCGCGGATGGCGCACGATCGCCCGGCCAAGCGCAACGCGCTGGCGCTGGCCACCAGACAGTTGGCGCGGCTTGCGCTTCAGCAATTCCTGGATGCCGAGGATGTCGGCCGCCTCCTTCACTCGTCTTTCGATCTCCGGCTTGTCGAATTTCCGCATCTTCAGGCCGAATGCCATGTTGTCGTAGACGGTCATGTGCGGATAGAGCGCGTAATTCTGGAACACCATCGCGATGTCGCGATCCATCGGCGGCAATTCGTTGACGACTTTCTCGTCGATCGAAATCTGGCCCCCGGTGATGCTTTCCAGTCCCGCCACCATGCGCAGCGTTGTCGTCTTGCCGCAGCCCGACGGTCCGACCAGCACGACGAACTCCTGATCGCGGATTTCGAGGTTCACATCGATGACGGCGTGAACCTCGTCATACTTCTTGTTCAGGCGACGCATCGTGACGCGAGCCATGGGCTTATCCCTTCACCGATCCGGTGATCCCGGAGACGTAGTATTCGACGAAGAACGAATAGACGAAGGCAACCGGGATCGAGCCTAACAACGCCCCGGCCATGAGTTCGCCCCAAAAGAACACGTCACCGCGGATCAGTTCGGAGGTGACCCCAACCGGCACGGTCTTTTGTTCCGGCGACGACAGGAAGACGAGGGCGTAGATGAATTCGTTCCACGACAGGGTAAAGGCGAAGATGCCGGCCGACAGGATGCCCGGAATCGCCACCGGAAAGATGATGTAAATCATCGCTTTCCAGCGCGGTGCGCCGTCGATGCGGGCGCACTCCTCAAGCTCCTTCGGGATCGACTTGAAATATCCCATCAGCAACCAGGTGCAGAACGGGATCAGAAACGTCGGATAGGTCAGAATCAGCGACCAGGGCGAGTCACCAAGGCGGAAATTGCGGATGATGTCGGCGAGAGGAATGAACAGCAACGTCTGCGGCACCAGATAGGTAATGAAGATCATCGTCCCGATGCTGCCGGCGAACGGGAATTTGAGCCGCGACAGCGCGTAGCCGGCGAGTAACCCGCAGAACAGCGAAATTGCCGTCGCCGCCAACGAGATGAACATCGTGTTGAGCATCCAGGTGGTGAACAGGGTCTCGCTCAACAGGTCGTGGACGTGTTCCAAAGTCGGATGGGTGGTCCAGAACGGCGCGTAATTGGGCGCGCTCCAGGGCCGGTACAGCTCGCTGTCCGGCCGTATCGTGGTGATGACCATCCAGTAAAACGGGAACAGCAATGCGACGACGAACGCCGTCACCGGCACATAGAAAAATACCCAGCGGCGCCAGGGAGCTCCCTCGATCAAGGCCTAAAGGGTCTCCGTCCGGCGGATGTAAACCAACTGTACGATCACCACGAGCAGCAGAATCGGGAAAATCGCCAGCGAGATCGCGGCACCCTGGCTTAGCAACCCGGTGCCGATGCCGAGCTGATAGGCATAGGTGGCGAATAGTTGGGTGGCATTGGCCGGGCCGCCGCCGGTCAGCACGTAAACGAGCTGGAAGTCGGCGAATGTCTGGATCACCGAGAACAGTACGATCACCAGTGTCACCGGCAGCAGCAAGGGCCACGTCACATGGCGGAAGCGGTTCCAGGCGCGCGCGCCGTCGATCGCGGCGGCCTCGTGCAGTTCGGGGCTGATCGTTTGCAACCCGGCCAGCAGGCTGATCGCGTAGAATGGCACGCCGCGCCAGACATTGACGATGATCACCGACACCATGGCCATGACCGGATCACCCAGCCAGTTGATCCTGTGGTGGATGATGCCTGCATGGAACAGCATCCAGTTGAGCACGCTGAACGTCGGGTCGAACATCCACTTCCAGGCGAAGGTTGATAGCACCGTCGGGATGATGAACGGCAGCAGGATGAAGGCGCGCATGAACGCCTTGCCGCGGAAATGCCGGTTGAGCAGCAGCGCCAGCCACAGCCCGAGGCCCAGTTTGAAGATGGTGGTGACGAAGGTATAAAGGCAGGTATTCCACACGGCCACGCGGAAGATATCGTCGTTCCAGATCTTGACGAAGTTGTCCATGCCGACGAAATGGCCGGGCACGCCCACCCTGGTGTCGGTCATCGCCAGCCAAATGCCGTTGACGAAGGGATACGCGATAAAAAGAGCGAGCAGCACCACGGTCGGCAGCATCAGGCAGATGGCCAGCTTGCGCTCGTCCTCAAGCAACTGAGTGATTGGCCCCCGCTTTGGCGCGGGGACATATTCCGGCTTGAAACCAACGGATGCAACGGACCCGACGGTCGCCATCAGCGTTTTCTCCCGACCTACCCCTTGTCGGCGGCGACGGGCGTCGCAACCGCGGAATCTTGTATCCGGAAACCTTAGAGACAATGGACGGGGCGCACAAGGCGAGGGATCAGGCCTGACCCGCGCCACTGCCAGGGTTGCCTGTCCGCAGAGCGGCTCAGTCCCGCGCGAGCGCGCGGACAGTTTCGAACCCTCGCCGGCGGACTCTTCGGATACGTGTTCGGACACGACGAGGAGCGGCCCGGCCCGATCCTGGTGCTTGGGCCGCCGTACGACTTAATGCCTTGTTCACGGAATTGATCGCGCGACACGCAACATTCAGATACCGCGCCCCACCTCGACTCCATGAAGACGTTTTCTTGCTCGCCATCTGCACAGCCACCAACGGTCCGACTGCATCACGATGCGTAATCACACGGATCGGCGGACCCGCTCGCTCTCCGTCCGCAACTGCCCACACGCGGCCAGAATGTCGCGCCCGCGTGGCGACCGCACCGGCGAGGCAAATCCCGCATCCATGACGATCTGTGCAAACCGGTCGATCGCACTGTTGCTGCTGGTCTCGAACGGGCTGCCGGGCCAGGGATTGAACGGGATCAGGTTCACCTTGGCGGGAATGCCGGCGATCAGCCGCACCAGCTCGCGCGCATCCGCCAGGCTATCGTTGACGCCCTTCAGCATGACGTATTCGAAGGTGATGCGGCGCGCGTTCGACGCTCCGGGATAGCGCCGGCAAGCCGCGATCAGTTCGGCGATCGGATACTTGCGGTTCAGCGGCACCAGTTCGTCGCGCAGATCGTCGCGCACCGCGTGCAGCGACACCGCGAGGTTCACGCCCAGTTCCGCCCCCGCGCGATCCATCATCGGCACCACACCCGAGGTGGACAGCGTGATCCGCCGGCGCGACAGCGCGATGCCCTCGTTGTCCATCACGATGGTCATCGCCTTGGCGACGTTGGCGTAGTTGTACAGCGGCTCGCCCATGCCCATCAGCACGATGGTGGAGAGCAGCCGAGGCGTCTCGCCGACCGGGCTCGGCCACTCGCCGTAGGCATCGCGCGCCGCCATGAACTGACCGACGATCTCCGCCGCGCCCAGGTTGCGGGTCAGCCGTCTGCGTGCCGGTGTGGCAGAAGCGGCACGACAGGGTGCAGCCGACCTGCGAGGAAATGCACACCGCGCCGCGATCCTCCTCGCGATCGGGGATGTAGACCGTCTCGGCTTCCTGCCCGTCACGGAACCGGAACAGGAATTTCCGCGTTTCATCCGCGCTGGTCTGCACCAGTGCCGCCTCGGGGCGGCCGATGACGAAACGCTCGGCCAGCCTCTGCTGCAACGGCCGGGCGATCGACGACATGCGGGAAAATTCGGTCTCGCCGCGGTGGTAGATCCAATGCCAGAGCTGCTTGGCGCGGAACGCCTGCTCGCCGATCGCGGCGACCTCGCCGGCAAGTTCCGCGCGCGACAGGCCGACGAGGTCGCGCCGTCCATCGGCAAGTTGCACCGGTGGCGGATCGAACAGTGCCGATTTGGCGAGAATCCGTGTTCTCTCCGCCGCGGTCAGTTCCAGATTGGCTGTGGACATCAGCGCGCCGGGCAGGCCTTGTTGATCGCCGCGTGAGCCGCGGAAAACCCCCGCAGGCTGAACGTATCGACCACCACCTCTCCGCTGCGCGGCCCGGGCGAACGGGCCATCGCCTCGACCCCTCGCTGGAACGCCGCGACGGCCGCCCTGCCGTCGCGCGCAAATGCGTCGCTTTTGGCAGTGTAGAAGTCGAGGCCGGTGGTATCCACCTGCACGGTCACCGCCGCGTTCGGCGCATAGTTGAACCCGGCGGTAATCGCCACCTCGTCGCGGGCGCCCTGGCGTTCGGTCACGGTCAGGATCACCTCGCCGCGGCCGGGCAACGCCGGGGCCGAATGGCTGGCACGGGTGAACGCATAGCAGATGGTCTGGCCGGCCTCCTGGTGGGTCGCGGCGATCCAGTCGTCGAATTTCCCCAATAGCTTCGGCGCTTCGGCCGCCGCGGGCTTGGCGGGCGGCTTGTTTTGCGCCTGCGCCACCGCAGGGGTGGCGAGGGCAATTACCAACAGGGCGATGATCGGGCGCATGGCGGCACAGATACGGCGGGGCGGTGAGGCAGACAAGCAGGGCGGCGGTCGTGAGGATTGTGCGTCGGTGGTTGGGCGCCGGTACTCAGGCCGCCGATTTGCCGGGCTCGGGGCCTGAACGAGGAGGTCTGCCCCGCGACCCGTCACAATCGCTGTGTCGAGGTATTACTCACTCGGCAGTGGACCGGGGAGTAACAGGATTGTCGGGAATGCCGGCACAGGCGGGGTCATCCAGCGACGCGCTCGTCCGCGACCGAACGGCTGCACCTTGCCTGCTGCCGCAAGTGAATCGAGCGCCCGCTGCACGGTGCGCGCGCTGGCTCCAAGTGCGATCGCCAGGGCCGAACTCGACCACGACTCCCCGTCGGCGAGGAAGGCGAGCACCGCGGCATGCTGCTCGTCGACCGGCGGCGCCAGCACGACGACCTCGTGTGCGTGGCGCGGCGCCAGCGCAAAGCCTCGCTTTGTCGCGCTGACGTCTGCCAGCGCCCGAAGCTCCACGCGAAGCCGCCCGACTTCGACCCGCAACCGTGCGCGATGCGATTCATCGGCGTGCTTCGCGCGGAAGGCGCGCGCGACGAGCGTGCTCCTGGGCACGTCGCCGGGCCAGTCTTCACCCAGCGTGCGTGCAAGCGCGAACAATACCGGGCGTGTTGCCAGCGAAACCACCGTGCGTGCGTCACGCACAACATAGCGGCACGCATCCACGATGAGCGACTTCGAGGCCAGCAGCGCTTCAACCTCATCGAGCAGGAGGAGTCGCTCCTCGCCACGCGCAATCAGGCGCGCCGCCGGCGTGTTCAGGACGCGGGATGCGCTTGCGACCTCCGCCGTCAGCGCGGGGATATCTGCGTCGCGAGCGGCGCGTTCGGCGCGAGCGAGTGCCGCGCGTGCCTTCTGCGTCCGGAGGCGTCGCATCGCGATCCCCGCAACGACCAGTTCGTGGGCGGCCCTCGACGCCGGCAGGAAGGGCGCGGGGTCAAGTTCGGCGAGCGTACGCTCGGCCTCGTCGAGGTGTCCGATCAGAAGGAAGCGCCGGACCTCGAGAGTCCGCGCATGCGCGGCATTGACCCGGTCGCCGTGTGCTTCGAGCGTCGCCCGCGCTGCATCGAGCGCCTTCGCGGGCCAGCCCAGGTCGCGCGAGACGAGTGCGATCTCGGCCTCGGCAACGATACATCGGGCGCGGGCCACGGCCTCTTGCGGGCCGAACGCCCGCGCAGCACTTCGCAGGAGAGCCTTCGCTCGGACGAGATCGCCGAGCTGCGCCATCGCGATGCCGCGCAGCGCGAGCCCCGGCGCGTCATCGCGCAACGCGACCCGCTTCAATGCGCCAAGGGGATCACCCGCGGCGAGCGCACGCGCCGCGGCTGTGATCAGCGAGTCCATCGGAGCTCCGCCACATTTGTATCTGAACCGGTTATCTCACCGCGAATTCTGGCTTTCGAGGGCTTGACGCAAGGCGTTGACCTGCTCGGTGAGCTGCTCGACTTGCTTGTCGGGCAGACCGGTAGCATTGCGCACGGATCGCACAATGTCCGACGCGACAAGGTGTAGTTTTCGCCCAGCTTCGGTCAAATTTATGCGAACCTGGCGTTCGTCGGCGGAATCTCGGCTTCGCTTGATATAGCCGATTGTTTCCAACCGCTTCAGCATCGGGGTCAGGGTATTCGATTGCAGAAAGAGCTTTTGGCCGAGCTCCCCGACACTTTGACCGTCCTGCTCCCATAAAAGAACCATGGCAATGAATTGGGGGTACGTCAGGTCGAGCTCTCTCAGCAGCGGTTGGTACACGCGATTGAACGCGTGACTCGCCGAATAGACGGCGAAGCACAAGAATTCCCCTAATTCCAAGGGGGCGCTCGTGGAAGGCTCGTGCCGGCGGTTCCTCATCGTGTCCCTTTCACCCAGACGTGAAGATATAAAGCGTGCGCGATGCAATCGCAAGCGCTTGACATGGCAATCTACATCGCACACGATTGAATCGTGCATGATATGGAAGTCAGCGACGCACAATGCTTACGGTGAAAGGCGAGAACAGTCAGGGGTCAGAAAATGAATCCCGTCACACTTGTCACTCCCACCGTTCGACGTCTGGCGGCATAGCTACCTCATGACCGTCAGCGAGTGAACGGTGGTGAACGGTATCGCGTTCCAGCCGCAAGACACGGGGGATCGCTCCAATGCGGAGGCTGCGATGATCACGATCACATCACCCGAGAAGGCTGAAAGGAAGGATAGTACGCCATGAACACGCCACCGATTGTGTCGCCGCAAGAGTGGGAAGCTGCGCGCGAGCAGCTTCTCGTCAAGGAGAAGGCCCTGACCCGCGCCCGTGACGCGCTTGCCGCCGAGCGACGACGGATGCCGTGGGTTGCCGTGGAAAAGGCCTACATGTTCGAAGAGCCGGAGGGCAAAGCGAGCCTGCTCGACCTGTTCGCGGGCCGCCGTCAGCTGATTGTTTACCGCGCCTACTTCCAGCCCGGGGTGCACGGCTGGCCGGAACACGCCTGCGTTGGCTGCTCCCTTGGGGCCGACCAGGTCGCCCACCTCGCCCACCTGAATGCACGCGACACGACCCTTGTCTATGCGTCGCGTGCACCGCAGGCCGACATCGCGCGCCTGAAGGCGCGGATGGGCTGGGAAATGCCCTGGTACACCGTCACCGACAGCTTCGACACCGATTTCGGGGTGGGTGAATGGCACGGCCATAACGCATTCATCCGCGACGGCGAGCGCGTGTTCCGCACCTACTTCATCAACGGCCGCGGCGACGAGGCGATGGGCACCACCTGGAGCTACCTCGATATGACGGCGCTTGGGCGGCAGGAGACATGGGAGGATTTGCCGGAGGGCTACCCCCAGAGCCGTCCGTACAAGTGGTGGAACTGGCACGACAGTTACGTCCCCGACGCCCCGCCGGACCCGAAGTGGGTCGAGGTGTCGGATGCCGGAGAGGCTGCCTTTCGACATGACGGGGATGCCAGGCGCCGAAATTTCGAGCCGGATAGAGGGAGAGATGATTGACCTGAATTACTGGCCGATGGAGACGGAACGATGCAACAGACTATGAGAGATGAACCCGGAGCCCCTGAGGTAGTCGATCGGAACACCTTCCAGGCGGAGCTGGACGCATTGCGGGCCCGGGAAAAGGCTCACACAAAAGAAGGCGACGCGATTGCGGCCGCCCGCCGACGGCTCCCCATGGTTGAGGTGGATGGTGCCACACCGCTCATCGGCGAACGTGGCACGGTGACATTGTTGGATGCGTTTGAGGGACGCCGGATGCTTATCGCGTACTACTTCATGTGGCAAACCGGCCACGCTGCACCGGAGCAGTGCGAGGGGTGCACCTTGTATACATCCCAGGTGCGCGAGCTGTCCTTCATTCATTCCCGCGACGTCACCTACGCCACGTTCTGCCAGGGCCCATACGAAGAGAGCGCCCGGTACCGCGACTTCATGGGCTGGGAGATCCCTTGGTATTCGGCACCCCAGGATTCACTCGACACGCTCCTGGTTGGACGTCGAGTGGGCAGGATGCACATCGTCTGCTACCTGCGACAAGGATCCAATGTCTTCGAGACATACTGGACGACGGGTCGCGGCGTCGAGGTGATGGGTAATAGCTACGCGTTGCTCGACCTGACTGTCTTCGGGCGGCAGGAGAGGTGGGAGGACTTGCCGGCCGGCTGGCCACAACGGCCGAAAGGCAAGCACAATTACCGTGTCGACGGACGCCCCATCACCCAGTGGCCTCGCCTGAAGGCTGGGTATTCCGACGATCTGGGCACCGGCAGGCGCTGAGTGCGGTCGGTTCATGGAGGTGGCGAATGACATATGCACGTCTACCCGTTCGGTCGGCACGACAGTGGATGTTCGGATCCATCGCGATGATCGCTACCCGACGTGAAATTGCGGACGGCCCGGCTGGATGCGGCAATGTACCGGCCCGCGGCGCAGCCGATTGGCTATGCCTGGCGGCCGCGCCGACCTTCGCGATCATGGCACTGCTTACGGGTGTTCTTGGTGGTGGCGCGCCGGATATGTTCTGTTCGGCCGCGCATGATGTGTCACGACTGAGCGGAATGGTCCCGATGTATTTGCTGATGTGCGCCTTTCATTCGGCGCCTTGGTTGAATTTGCTCTCCGGCCGACGCAGCGGTGCTTGCCGGTTCGTGATTTAACGATCTCCAAATCGAATAGGGCCAGACCTTCGCCGCCCGTAAACACTCTCAGGGGGTGACGAGGCCGTTCCAAGCAGCGCCGGCCCGCGGGGCTCGGTTAGAGCGCCAGGACCTTGCAGTAGGCGGTGCGCCCTCCGCGCTTGGCAGAAGAGCCTTCACTCGAACCAGATCGCCGAGCCGCGCCATCGCGGGCGACCCGCTTCGGTGAGCCGAGGGGATCACCCGCGGCAAGCGCACGCGCTACGGGTGTGATCAGCCGGTCCATCTTGAATCGCGCCACACTTGTCACTCACGCCGTTCGATTTCCGGCTCTAAGTCTATCGCGTGACCAACAACCTCACGGGAAGGAGAAACCGGATATGCCCGATATTCTGCACAAAGTCGGAATCAGATCGTCGTCCCTGGATGATGTCTATAAGTCCTTGACCACGGTCGATGGCCTTTCTGCTTGGTGGACCACCGACACGCAAGGGGAGAGCGAAGTCGGCGGCGTGCTCCAATTCCGCTTTGGCGCCGGCGGTTTCGACATGAAGGTGCTCGAGCTTGATCCCTCCAGGCGCGTGATTTGGCAGGTGGTCGAGGGGCCCGCAGAATGGATCGGCACGAGGATAAGCTTCGAGCTCGATCAGCGAGGCGACTGGACCATCGTCCTTTTCAAACACGAGGGTTGGAAGGAGCCGGTGGAGTTCATGCACCATTGCAGCACCAAGTGGGCGGTGTTTCTGCTGAGCCTGAAGGCGCTGCTCGAAACCGGCAAAGGCGCGCCCTGGCCAAACGAGATCAAGCTCGACAGTTGGGAATAAAGCCGCGCCGGTCAAAGGAGACAATCGATGACCGATAACATGACCGGAACACGTGGAGAGTGGCTTGCCGCCAGGCTCGAACTGCTCGATGCGGAGAAAGAGCTGACGCGGCGGGGCGACGAGCTGGCGCGGCGACGACAGGGGGTGAGCATGCGAAGCGAGCGGAAGGACTCATGACCGACATGCATAACCGGCCAACACCGAATGCCCTTTTGGTGGCGATATGCGGCGTTGGGCGACACGGTGCGGTTCAGGATGGCGCCGATCCGATGGAACCGCTCCAGGCGCCCGGGCGTTGGCTGGCTTGACCCGCCGTCCCACCGTAGTGGTTTGCTGATCGAGGAGCGCCCGATGAACACCGTCAAATACCGGTTATTCGAACCTCGCCTGATGCCACGTCGCACAAAGATCGAGGTGCCGGGCTGGGCCGGCAAGCCGGAGCCGCGTCACGACGGTTCGCATGAATATGGTTGGCACTGCATGCCGTTTGTTGAAGGTGCGCAATACGGCATCGAACTGTTCTATCCATTTGAAAATGAATTGCACGTGAGCAGACGCAACGGCCGCGTGGTGCTTGAAGGCGATTTCGGCCCCGACCCGGGAACCGGCATCAATTGGCCCCCATTCCGATCTTTTGGCGAGAATTATTATACCTATCAACTACTGCTCGATCTGAAGTTGGTGGACAACATGGCGGTACGCACCGAGCCGCATCCCCGCTTCTATACCGACCCCAGCGACGATGTGCCAATCGCAGTGCCCGCGTTGCTGCGCACAAGTTGGTGGCCGATGATCTCGTTCGTCGTGTTCAAGGCGCCACCTGAAGGCCGCACCCATATTTTCCGGCCGGGTGAACCTTTCATGCAGATGCTGTTCCTGCCGGCGGAAGCTCCGTTCCAGTTGGTGGCGATGGATGAGGCGGAAGCGGCCGAGCGCGAAATGCGCAGCCGGCGCATTCACGCCAGCCGCGACACATTGGGCAGGGAAACACGGTGGACCTCGTCAACCAACACCGTGTTCGACGGTACCTATCGCCAGATCCTGCGCGCGGCCAGGGCGAAGGCCAAAGAGAACGGGGCCTGACGGCCCCGCTCCGGTCACGTTGCACTGTAGACCACTGATCGCGCAGCGGTCACCGCCCGCCGACCATGACGCCCCCAACGCCCGGGACGCCAACATAGGTCCCCTGCTGGTGGTGATGGTGATGATGGTGGCGGTAATAGGCCTGCTGATGGTGGTGGTGATGATGATGGTGGTGATGGTCGTGATAAGCCGGGGCCGGACCATAATTATAATAATACCCCTCAGCGAGCTGCACGCCGCTCGGAAGTTCGACCTGCGAGACGCGTGCAGCGTCGTCGGCCTTCATCACCGCGACGGCATCCTGCACCGGCGAGAGCAGATCGGCATACGAGGACGCCTGCAGTGCCTCCGCGGCGTTGGGGCCGGGCGACGATACGGCTGGCGCGGATCCCATGGTGGCCAGCCCGGCGGCTACACCGAGCAATCCGACGGTCGTCTTGTCCATATCGCGTCCTCCAGGTTGTCGCGGCGCAGAGCGAGCCGCTTGCCGTTGAGATCAGTGAACGCGGGCCGGGAATTAGGGTTCCCTGCATTGGATAAACGCCCAGAACATGCCACAAATGGGACAGCCGGCTGCCGTTATTCACTCCGAAGGCGATGTAAAAATCAAGGAACGGGGACATGCCAACGATCACCACCAGCGATGGTATCGAGATCTTCTACAAGGACTGGGGCACGGGTCAGCCGATCGTGTTCAGCCATGGCTGGCCGCTGTCGGCGGATGATTGGGATGCGCAGATGCTGTTCTTCCTCGGCAAGGGCTTCCGGGTGATCGCCCATGACCGTCGGGGCCATGGCCGGTCGACACAGACCGGCGACGGTCATGACATGGATCATTACGCTGACGACCTCGCGGCGCTGACCGCGCATCTCGATCTGAAGAATGCGGTGCATGTCGGCCACTCCACCGGCGGCGGCGAGGTGGTGCACTATCTGGCGCGGCACGGCGAAAGCCGCGTGGCAAAGGCGGCGATCATCAGCTCGGTACCGCCGCTGATGGTGAAGACGGCGAGCAATCCTGGCGGGCTACCCAAGGAGGTGTTTGACGGATTGCAGGCGCAACTCGCCGCGAGCCGGACGCAGTTCTATTACGATCTGCCGGCCGGACCGTTCTATGGCTACAACCGGCCTGGTGCGAAGGCCTCGCAGGCGGTGATCTGGAACTGGTGGCGCCAGGGCATGATGGGCGGCGCCAAGGCGCATTACGATGGTATCGTCGCGTTTTCGCAGACCGACTTCACCGAAGACCTGAAGAAGATCACGGTGCCGGTGTTGGTGATGCACGGCGATGACGACCAGATCGTGCCTTATGCCGATGCTGGACCGCTGTCGGCAAAGCTGCTGAAGAACGGCACGCTGAAAACCTACAAGGGCTTTCCGCACGGCATGCCGACCACCGAGGCCAGCACCATCAACGCCGACCTGCTGAGTTTCATTCAAGGCTAGGCTATGCTCGGCGTCGGGACTTCGGTCCCGGCACCGAGGCTGATGGTCCTGGCTCGCGAAGCCGGTGACGCGGTTCTTGCCGGGCTTGCGCAAATCGACCGATGGATCTGGATCGTCGCGAGCGGCGCGGCGATGTGACTGTGTTTTTTCGTCACGCCATCCCCGGATTTGACCGTCATGGCTGGGTATTGTCCCGGCCATCACCACCGGCATTGTGCCGCGGCGAATTGCCGGGACAAACTCCGGCCACGACGGGCAAACGATCGCGTCACAGCGTGTTTGTGAGCCAAGGTGGAGTTGAGGCGTGAGGCAGAATGCCGGAATCCTTGTCCTGTTCACCGCGATGAGGCTGTTCTCCACAGCAGATCCTGCTGGCGCCCAGACGCAAGCTGCGGCGAATCAATCCGCTGGTCTCGCGGAAGCGAGCGACGACGAATTGTCGAAGGAATCCGAGAACCCGGTGGCCCTGACGATAACGCTGCCGCTGCGGTACGAGGCGGGCTTCAACGATGGCGCCTACCGTGACACCAAGGATACATTCGCGATCAACCAGGCAATCGTGCCGTTCAGGTTGAATGACGACTGGGCGCTGATCACGCGGACCAAGCTGCCGGGCTACTCACAGCCACCGAAGAAGCTGGGCGACCACTGGGAAGCGGGGCTTGGCAACGGATATACCACGTTCTTCCTGTCGCCCTCGCGAGGCTACGGCTTCTACTGGGGCGCCGGGCCGGTACTGTATTACCCGACCGCAACCAACACTGCTCTCGGCGTCAACAAATGGGGATCCGGCCCGTCGGTGGCGTTCATCGTGAAGAACAGTGCCTCGCCTTGGGTGGTTGGCACGGTCGCCAACAACATCTGGTCGTTCGGCGGCCCGCCTGATAGCAGCGGCAGATTTAACAGCCTGCTGATAAACCCGTTCATCGGCTATCATTTCGACAATGGCTGGTCAGTGGGTTCGTCGCCGAACATCACCGCGAACTGGTTGGCGAAGGCCGGACAGGTCTGGACCGTCCCGGTCGGCGGCGGCATCTCCAAGACGTTCCGGCTGGGTGACCAACCCATGAAGCTGGCGGTCGACGGCTATTACAATGCCATCCGCGCGCAGGCCGCCAATGACACGTGGATCCTTCAGGTCACCCTGACCTTTCTGTTCCCCAGCGGTGCATTCGAATAGATCCCTATGCTCTGGGATAGGCGCTCATCGCTCCTTCAAACGTCATGGCCAGGCATCGTGACCCGGCCGTCCGTCGGGGCACGGCGCGGTGGCGATGGCTGGGACTGATCCCTGGGACAAGCCCGGGCAATCGGTTCGCCGACCCGGTCGGGTCCCGCAAATATGGGCAATCCGCCGGCGGCAGCTTAGGCAGCGAGCACCAACCGGCTGGCGGTGCGCAGAGGGGCCGCGTGGCTCGGAGAGCGCATAAGGCGGCTGACGCAGCGGCACACGAGGGCATGCTGGCATGGCGCCTGACGCCAGGGCGAGGAACAATGGTCTCATGCACGGCATGGCTGTAGGTCCAACTTGCAGCTTTACAAACCGGCCCGTTCTGCGATGGATGCGCCCGCCGGCAACCGACCACGCGGCACCCATGAGGATCATCGCATGAGCACCACCGTCACCAAGCCCCGCGGCCGCCATTTCTTCGCCAATCCGGGGCCGACCAACATTCCCGACAGCGTGCTGCGGGCGCTGGACCGGCCGTCGATCGATTTCCATGATCCGGACTTCGTCGAGGTATACGATGCGGCGTTCGCCGGCGTGAAGCGCGTGCTGCGGACGCAGCACCACCTGTTCATGTACAACGCGTCCGGCCACGGCGCGTGGGAGGCCATCGCTCACCAACCTGCTGTCGCCGGGCGATGCGATCCTGGTGCTGGAATCGGGCTATTTCTCGGAAGAATGGGCCAACATGGCGCGCGGCGCACGGGCTGGAAGTGCGCGCTGGTGCCGTGCGACTGGCGGCACGGCGTCGAGATCGCCCAGGTGAAGGCGGCGCTCGCGGCGGATACCGCGCATGCGATCAAGGCGGTGTGCGTGGTGCACAACGAAACCGCGACCGGCATGATGCTGCCGCTCGACGAAATCCGCGCGTCGATCGATGCGGTGAAGCATCCGGCGCTGTTCCTGGTGGATACGATTTCGTCGCTCGGCTCGCTGGATTTCCGCATGGACGAATGGAAGATCGACTGCGTGGTCGGCGGCAGCCAGAAGGGGCTGATGCTGCCGACCGGGATGAGCTTCACCGGCGTGTCGGAGAAGGGCATGGCGGCGCACGCACACGCGAAGCTGCCGCGGTTCTATTTCGACTGGACGCTGATGGCGAAGCGTCCGCAGAAGAGCTTCATCGGCACGTTGCCGGTGAACATGTTCTACGGGCTGCGCGAGTTGATCCGGCTGCTGGAGGAGGAAGGGCTGGCGAATGTGATCGCACGCCACACGCGGCTGGCGGAGGCGACGCGGCGCGCCGTGCAGGTGTGGGCGGGCAACAACGGGCCGCAATTGTATTGCACCAATCCGAGCCGGTATTCCGATTCTGTGACCGCGGTGCTGATGCCGGAGGGCTACAGTTCCGACCTGGTGCGCAACACGGCGCGGAACCGGTTCAACGTGTCGCTTGGCGGTGGGTTGGGCGTGCTGGGGGGCAAGATCTTCCGCATCGGGCACCTGGGCGATCTGAACGAGCCGATGCTGCTTGGCGCGCTGACCGCGGTGGAGATGGCGCTGCGCATGAACAATATCCCGCATGCCAAAGGCGGTGTGGACGCGGCGATGGATTACCTGGCGACGATCTGACGCGGCGTGATGCCGATGGCCGCATGAACCTGGAGCTGCATCGGCATGTGCTGGTCGCCGGCAACGATCCGGGGGTAGCGCCGCTTGTCCTGCTGCATGGCTCGGGCGGCGGCGAACATGAACTGGTGTCACTTGCCGGGCGGGTTGCGCCAGGGGCCACGGTCCTTGGCATCCGCGGCGCGGTGCCGTTCGACGGCGGCAGCGCTTTCTTTCACCGACATGCCGATCGGACGATCGATGAGGCGGATATCGGCGCGCGTTGCCCGGTGCTGGCGGATTTCATCGTGGCTGCGGCCGAAAGGTATCGCTTTGGCTCCGCGCCGGTCGCGGTGGCGTTTTCCAATGGCGCCATCATGGCGGCGGCACTGCTGCTGATGCGACCCGGTCTGCTGTCGGCGGCGGTTCTGCTGCGACCACTCTCGCCGTTCGTGGGCGTCTTGGGGATGCAGCTGCCGGCAACGCCAGCGCTCATCATCGATGGCGCCAAGGACAGCCGGAGATCGCCTGGCGACGGTGAGCGACTGGCGGAAAAACTGGTGCACGTCGGAGCGGTCGTTTCGCATCATGTGCTGCCGGTGGGTCATTCGATCACGACGCTGGATGAGGACATTGTGCGGGAATGGCTGGAACGGTTGCGGCAGGGCACGTCCCGCATCGACTGAAGGCTGGCTGAAGTCGATCGGTGTCGCTGCGCCCCCACCATACCTGCGATATGCCGTGTCCGTCGTGCCGTAGGATGGGGAAAGCGCGGCGCAACCCGGCGCGGCACGACTTTGCAACCGACGCTCAGAGTTGATCTCTGAACGCTTGCAGAACGAGATACATCGCGAGGACCGCTTAGGGTGGATTTCGGCCCGTCCGTTACCGGACCCGGTTGCTCAGGTAGGGGGCGGGCCTAACCCGGGACGGACGGCGGGCGCCCTGATGTCTGACGGCGACAACCGGAATGTCGTTCTCGGAAGCGACGTTGCAGAAATCGAGCGCGCGCTATCACGCTTCGCTTCTACTTCGGCGGATCGGCATATTTCCGCCACCCGCGCGACGTGGCGATTTGCAATACTCGATATGTCAAAGATTGGGTGGTTTTGTGCAATTCTCATCGGGGCCGGGGCGCTAGGGTACCTGGGCTTCGCAGGCAGCGGGGGGTGCGTCCGTCCCTGGTTTTTCTGCCGAGTTTAACCGCACTGAGCGAATTGAGGTGTTGTCTGTCCGCATGCAGTCGGTCGATCGAACGAAGGAGCATGGCCATGGCTAGCCCCGACGCGCTTCGCTATACGAGGATTCCTCTTACGCACGGATCTGGCGCGATCCCCGCCGTCGGGTTCGGCACGCTGATCCCCGATCCTGTCGCGACAGACCAAGCTACCAGGACTGCGCTGGAAGTGGGATTTCGGCATCTCGATTGCGCAGAACGATACCGCAATGAAGAAGCGGTTGGCGATGCGCTGCAGGCAGTGTTCAAGGCGGGCACGATCCGGCGGGAGGACGTCTTCGTTACCACGAAACTATGGAACACCAATCATCGTCCTGAACGGGTCAAGCCTGCCTTTGACGCGAGTTGCCGGCGACTGCGGCTCGACTATGTCGATTGCTATCTCATCCATACCCCTTTTGCCTTTCGGCCCGGCGACG
This sequence comes from uncultured Alphaproteobacteria bacterium, assembly GCA_963696645.1. Taxonomy (GTDB): domain Bacteria; phylum Pseudomonadota; class Alphaproteobacteria; order Acetobacterales; family Acetobacteraceae; genus JAMXLO01. Next base: position 2,082,656 of record CAVOKY010000005.1, on the reverse strand, counting down.
AGCAGGATCCGAGGGATGAGCGCGGCCAGGTGATCTATGATCCCGGAGTGACGTTGGTCGAGACGTGGCGAGCGCTCGAGCGCCTCATGGACGACGGTCAGTGCAAGTCGATCGGCTTGTCAGATGTTACCTTGGACAGGCTGCGAGAGGTCGTTGCGGCTGCGCGGATCAAGCCCGCAGTGGTGCAGGTCGAATCCCATCCGTACCTCCCTGAATGGGACCTGCTCGACTTCTGTCGGGAGCACGGGATTGTGCTTCTGGCGTTTGCGGCGTTGGGACACGGCCTGGATCCGAAAGTGCTGGATGACCCGGTAATCACAGCGATCGCGCGACGCGTCCACAAGACGCCTGCTCAGGTTGCGCTCGCCTGGGCCGTACAGCGAGGCACCGCTTTCCTGACCACCTCGACCACGCCTCGCTACATCCAAGAGAATTTTGAAATATCGGCCCTGCCTGAAGACGCCATGCGGGAGATCCGAGAGAGCATCACGACGAACGTCCGGTTCAACGCGGTGGTGGGGACCGGCGTGCCTGGCTTTATTCCCCGGGTCATTTGAGCCGAATTCAACGATGTTGCGTCGCGCCACGACCGCATTCGAGGGCAGCCGCCTCACGTCCGATGCAGGTGTGATGGTCTTCGCCACTGCCGAGATGGACCAGATGCGTCACCGGAGGTTCGATGATGGGCGTGATCGTTTCGGTTAACGTCGGACTTCCGCAGGACGTCGCCTGGCAGGGCAGGACCGTTCGGACGGCGGTCTGGAAGACGCCGGTGACGGGGCGGATTTTCGCCCGCCGGCTGAATCTCGATGGCGACGGCCAAGGGGACCTCCACGGCCATGGCGGCGAGCAACGCGCGATTATGGTGTACCAGCTCGATTCCTACCGGTACTGGGCGAGCTATCTTGGGCGGTCGGATCTTGTGGCCGGGAATTTCGGCGAGAACCTCACAGTGGAGGGCCTCGCTGACAGCGAGGTCTGCATCGGCGATCGCTTCAGGATCGGCGGCGCCGTCGTCGAGGTTAGCCAGCCACGCGACACGTGCTACCGGGCCGGCATCAGGCTGAATCATCCGGAGATTGCTGCGCTGCTGGTGGCACACCACCGGTCCGGCTTTTATTTCCGCGTCATACAGGAAGGCGAGATCGGCGCCGGCGATCGCATCGAGAAGCTCTCCGATGGCCCCGAGCGCATGACGGTCGCCGAGATCGATGCCCTCCTCTATTCCGCGGAGCACCCGCTCGAAGCCTTGCGCCGCGCAGTCCGAATTCCGGCACTCAGCCTGGACTGGCAAGGCTCGATGCAGGCGCTGCTCGCCGCTGCCGAAGCGGGAGGCACGACGGGCAACGCCGGCCTCGGCTTAGGCGCGTCGGCGCCCCTTGCGTGGCGAGGTTTCCGCCCGGCTGTGGTCGTTGCTTCGCGCGAGGAAAGCGCGGACGTCCGATCGTTCGAGTTCGCTGCCGAAGATGGCTCCCCGCTGCCACCGGCACTACCCGGTCAATACATCATGGTCCGCATGAGACCCGGCCCGGATGCTCGCGCCGTCACGCGAAACTATTCGCTGTGCGGTCCGCCCGGGACCCCCGACTATCGGATTGGCGTCAAGAACGAGCGCGGCCTCGCAAGCGGCTTTCTCCACCAAAGCGTCCGGGCAGGCAGTCGCCTGGAGATCAGCGCTCCTCGTGGCTCGTTCACGCTCGCCGCGGGTGCGACTCCGGTCGTCCTTATCAGCGCCGGTGTCGGCGTCACGCCGATGTTGGCGATGTTGTATGGTGCGGTGGCCACAAGCGCCGGAGCGTCTCGGCTGGTTTGGTGGCTGCACTCAGCCCGCGATCGGGCGCACCACTCGTTTGCCAGGGAGGCGGACGATCTGCTCGTTGCGCTCCATGCGTCGCGTCGCTGCGTGATCTACAGTCGGCCCGCGCCGGGAGACGTGCTCGGGCAGGACTTCGATCGGCCAGGCCATCTGTCGCTCCAGCTGCTCCAGGAACTCGGCATTCCCCAAGACGCTGATTTCTATCTGTGTGGTCCGCCGGGCTTCCTCGAGGAATTCCAGAAGGGCCTGGCGGCATGGGGCATTCCCTGGCCCAGGGTCCACGTCGAAGTGTTCGGACCCGCGCCTACTCTCACGCCAGGCATCTCCGGCGTCGCCGCTGCCTTACCTCATCGTCCTGACGGCCGCGCGGGCGGCGGACCTATGGTGACGTTCTTGCGAAGTGGTCTCGCCGTGCCATGGGATTCCCGCTTCGGCAACCTGCTCGAATTGGCGGAAGCCTGCGCCGTTCCCGTGCGTTGGGCATGCCGATCAGGCGTATGCCACAACTGCGAAAGTGGCTTGATCGAAGGCGAACTCGCCTACGCGCCAGAGCCGTTGGACCCGCCAGCCGAAGGCAATGCGTTGATCTGCTGCTCAACGCCAAAAACCGCCATCGGGCTCGACCTCTGATGGGTGCTGGTGCGAAATCCTTGCGGATGGTGGGCGGCCCGGCGGCATTGGGGTATCTCGCCAGTCATGTACTCACCGGGCAGGAGTAGAAAATGACGGCCTACGACGCGATCATCATTGGAACCGGCCAGGCAGGCCCACCGCTCGCACGACGCATGGCAGGATCAGGCATGCGAGTCGCCATCATCGAGCGCGGTCGCTTCGGCGGCACTTGCATCAACACGGGCTGTACGCCGACGAAAACCCTGGTCGCCAGTGCGTATGCCGCGCATGTAGCCCGCCGCGGTGCTGACTATGGCTTCAGCGCCGGCGACGTCAAGGTCGATATGAAGCGCGTCAAAGCGCGCAAGGATTATGTCGTCAGGCTTTCCAATCGCGGGGTCGAGCGGTCTCTCAAAAGTCTGGAAAACTGCCATGTCTTTGAATCTCATGCGCGGTTCGTGTCCCCACGTGAGGTGCAAGCTGGCGGCGAGCTCCTGACGTCCGACCGGATTTTCATCAATGTCGGTGCGCGTGCGACGGTGCCCAACATACCCAGCCTCGATCAGGTCGATTACCTCACCAACAGTTCGATGATGGACATCGACTTCCTGCCGCGCCACCTGCTGGTACTCGGCGGCAGCTACATCGGTCTGGAATTCGGCCAGATGTATCGGCGGTTCGGCAGCGAGGTCAGCATTGTCGAGGCCGGGCCGCGGCTGATTTCGCGCGAGGATGAAGATGTATCGGCGGCAGTCGCCGATATCCTTGCGCGGGAAGGGATCACTGTCCTCCCCGGCGCGAAATGCCTGCGCATTGAAAAACAAGGCGACGACATCGTCATGACGGTCGATCGCGGCGGTACCTCAGAGCTCCGAGGCTCGCACTTGCTCATCGCGACGGGGCGCCGTCCCAACACGGATGATCTCGATCTCGACCGCGCGGGGGTCAAGCGGGACGGACGCGGCTATATTGTCGTGGACGATGAGCTGCGTACCTCGGTCCCTGGCATCTGGGCGCTGGGCGACTGCAACGGCAAAGGCGCGTTCACCCACACATCGTGGAATGATTACCAAATCGTCGCCGCCAATCTGTTCGATGGCGAGAGCAGGCGGGTGAGTGACCGCATTCAAGCCTACGCGCTCTACACCGATCCACCGTTGGGGCGTGCCGGCATGTCCGAGGCGGATGTTCACAAGAGCGGCCGCCCTGCACTGATCGCCAAACTCGCTATGGAGGATGTGTCGCGCGCCTTCGAAAAAGGTGAGACTGAGGGCTTCATGAAGATACTTGTCGATGCCGAGACCAAGGAAATCCTCGGCGCATCGTTCCTGGGCACCAGCGGCGATGAGGCGATCCACTGCGTGCTCGATACCATGTATGCGAAGGCACCTTACACCGTGCTCAGGCGTGCGATGCATATTCACCCGACAGTCGCGGAATTCATTCCAACGATGCTGGAGGATCTGGTCCCGCTGCCTGGCTCGGGAGTGGGATAGGTCGCGGGTTAGTGGGCTCGCTGATTATCTCGTCGACCGGCTCCGTTGCAAAACCTTTGGCGCACCGCAATGGAAGTGTCGAGCGAGGGGGGCCGTATGTTCGCGCCCGAGGCCGAGAAGCGGCTGCGCTGGCACTTGCGCCGGCCGCGCTCGGGCAGCTGGCGGGTCGATGAAACCCATGTGAAGGTCGCCGGCAAATGGTCTTACCTCTACTGAGCTGTCATTCCCTTGCAACGGGTGCCCGACATGACCGAGCAAAGTAACGAGCCAGGTTCGATCAACTCGCAACCGACGGCGAATGGAGATGCTTCGGCTGCGCTCGACGCGACATCCGCGCAGCAGCAGCCGGCGTCCGGCCCCGTGCCGCGGGAGGCCCAAAAGGGTACGCGGAAGCGAAAGCTTCTGGCCGGTGGGCTCGGTGTTGTTGTCCTGGCGGTTCTCCTGGTGTTCGGCATCCCGTGGGTCGAGGCGATGCTCAACACCGTCTCCACGGATGACGCATACGTGAACGGGCACGTGACGTTCGTTGCGCCCCGCGTGGCAGGACAGATTTCCCGCGTTCTGGTGGATGACAACAACCGTGTGCACAAGGGAGATCTTCTCGCCGAGTTGGACAAGGAGCCGTACCGGGTTGTGGTCTCCGAGAAGCAGGCAGCGGTCGACACCGCAAAAGCAGACCTGCAGGCAGCCACCGCGGCGGCGCGTGCGACCGAAGCGCAGGCCGTGAGCCGGCGCTGGGACCTGCAACACGCCGTGGAGGGGGTCGACAGCCAGGTCGCTCTGCTGCACCAGCGGGTCGCCGATGTCGAGAAGAGCAAGGCGGCACTGGCGCTGGCGCGGGTTGAATTCGCTCGTGCGCAGGCGCTCGTCCCCAGGAATGATGTGCCGCGTGAGGTATTGGACCAGCGGCAGGCGGAGCTGACGACGGCTGGTGCGCAGCTCGCCCAGACCCTGGCCGAAGTCTACCAAATCCGCGTCTCGCTGGGGCTCCCGGGGCAACCTGACGGAGGCGGCGATCTCGGTCAGGTGCCGCCCGATCTCGACGAGACCTTTTCGTCCGTCCTCGAGGCGCAGGCGGCGCTCATTCAGAGTGCCGCGCAACTCGGCGTCGTGCACTCGTTCGACCAGGGTCCGAAAGCGATGCTCGACCAGTTCTATAAACTGGGCGACGTCAACACCACGTTCGCCCGCTATGCAGCCAATGCCCCGGACGTAAAGCAGGCCGAGGCGAAACTCGAAACCGCCGAGCGCGATCTCGCGCAGGCCGAACTCAATCTTCGTTACACCGACATCATCGCGGAGATCGACGGCGTCGTCACGCGGCGCAACGTCAATCCGGGCAACTACGTCCAGGTCGGTCAGAACCTGATGGCGGTTCGCTCGCTCAACGAAATCTGGGTCGACGCCAACTTCAAGGAGACGCAGCTGCGCGATCTGCGCATCGGACAGCCCGTCGATCTGTACGTCGACATGTACGGTGGCAAACACGTCTTCAAGGGGCGGGTCGAGGGCTTCACCGAGGGAACCGGATCGACCCTGGCGTTGCTGCCGCCCGAGAACGCCACGGGCAATTTCATCAAGGTGGTCCAACGGTTGCCGGTTCGTATCGATCTCGTCGATTACAACCCCGATCAGACGCCTCTGTTCATCGGCACCTCGGTGGTTCCCTACGTCCATATCGACAAGCCGCCAACCGGACCCGATGCCGGGAAGTTCCTCCAGACCTATGTGCCGCAGTCTGCGAACCCTGGTCCGACCGCCAGCGCGTCGGGCACCAGGCAATGAGCGACACGGCACTGTCGTCGACACCGCTGAATTCCCGATCTCGCGGAGCGATTAATCCTTGGATCGTCGCCGCTGTTGTCGTGGTGCCGACCTTCATGGAGGTGCTCGACACCACGATCGCGGTCGTCGCGCTGCGCTATATCGCGGGCGGGTTGTCGGCAACGGTCGATGACGGCGAATGGGTCATCACCAGTTACCTCGCCGCCAACGCGATCGTCCTGCCTATCACCGGCTGGCTGATCGCGCATCTCGGGCGCCGCAACTATTTCCTGCTTTCCATCGCCGTATTCTCCCTCGCCTCAGGGCTGTGCGGCATGTCCACGGGCCTCGGCCAACTGGTCCTGTTCCGCGTGATCCAGGGTCTTGCCGGAGGTGGTCTTCAGCCGTCGAGCCAGGGCGTGCTGCTGGACGCGTTCCCGGTCGAGCGGCAAGGCACGGCCATGACACTGTTCGGCCTGGCCGCGCTGATCGCGCCCGTCGTCGGTCCGACACTCGGCGGCTGGATCACCGACGACTACTCCTGGCGGTGGGTGTTCTGGATCAACGTTCCCATCGGCCTCCTGGCATTCGGTGCGTGTGCCATCACACTCCGGGATCCCGATTACCTCACGGCAGAGCGCATGGAGTTGCGGAAGCGACCGTTCAGCTTCGACGGCGTTGGCCTGTCGCTGCTGGTCATCGTCATCATCTGTTGGGAGGTGATGCTCAGCAAGGGCCAGGAATGGGACTGGCTGGGCGACCCGTTCTGGCGTGTGCAGATGCTGGTGATCCTGTTCGCCGTGGGCCTCGTCGGGCTGATCGTCTGGGAACTGCGTCATCCGAGTCCCGTGGTTAATTTCCGGCCGTTGCGTGAGCGGAATTTCGCTGCCTGCTGCATCATCATCTTTTGCGCCTTCGCGGTGCTGTATGCTGCCAGCACCTCGTTGCCTGCCTTGCTCCAGTCGCTGTTCGGCTACGATGCACTGAGCGCCGGACTGGTCATGTCGCCGGCTGGCTTCTTTGCCGTCGTCACCATGCCGTTCGTGGGGCGCGCGCTCGGCAAGGGAACCGATGCGCGGTGGGTGATCACCGCGGGTCTCCTGACCATGGCCGCGGGGAATTACTGGATGTCGCAGATGAACCTGGACGTCAGTCCGGGACAGTTGGTCTGGCCGCGAGTGGTGCTGATCATCGGACTTTCGATGTGCTTCGCCCCGGCAAACGTGGCGGCCTACCTCTATACGCCGGTCGCGCTGCGCGGGGCGGCGGTCGGCCTGTTGAGCCTGCTCCGCAACGAGGGTGGCAGCGTAGGGACCTCGATGGCCCAGACGATCCAGGAGCGCCGCGACCAGTTCCACAGCCTGCGTCTTGGCGAATGGCTTGATCCCTTCAACCCGGCTGCGCATTCGTTCCTTGATCAGGCTACCGGACCGTTCCTGCAGCAGACCGGCGATCCGGTCGCCGCGCAGCAACTGGCCTTGCAGACGCTCGCAAACCTCCGCGAACAACAGGCTTCGGCGCTCGCCTACTTCGATGTGTTCTGGGTGCTGGCCGTTGTCATGGTCGCGCTTGTGTTCGCTGTGCTGCTGATGAAGCGCTCGGTCGCAGAGAAAGGCACTCGGATCGGAGGCGAGTAGGGTGCTGCCGAGGTAGGGCGGCACTGTACGCCCGCTTCCGGGATCGCCCCCTGGGGCCGGGCCACGGCCGAATTGGGTCGCAATAGGCCGTTCCTCTATCGTTACGAGACAGGCTCTGAGTGCGGTGGCCATGTTGTCGAGACGCAGATTGGTTTCATCGTTGGGCAGCATCGCCCGCTGCTCCTGCGTGGCGAGATCGCCGCGATGAATGACTATGTGGCGCGCCACGGCAACCAGGACTGGGCCGCGCATATTCTAAACGGAGCTTCCTCGTGCATTTGCGATGAAGTTGTTGAAAGGACTCGCAATATCGGCTGAGGAGGTCCAAATCGTGGCCATGTAATATCATATTTGAGACTTGTACCACGCTGTCAGATATGCGCATGCTCTGCCATGTACATCGAAGCCGTTCCGAATCGGAACTCGCCGCCCGCGATCCTGCTGCGCGAAAGCTACCGCGAAGGTGGCAAAGTTTGTAAGCGGACACTGTGCAACCTTTCCGACTGGCCCACAGCCTACATCGAAGGCCTGCGCGGCGTGTTAAAGGGCGGCACGGTCATCCCTGCCGAGCGTGATGCCTTCACCGTCATCCGCAGCCTGCCGCACGGCCACGCCGCCGCCGCGCTCGGCACCGCGCGTAAGATCGGCCTCGACCGCATCCTCGGTCCTGCTGGCGATCGCTGCCGCGACCTTGTCCTCGCCCTGCTGGTCAGTCGCATCCTCGATCCTGCATCCAAACTTGCCGCCGCTCGCGCGCTGTCGCCAGCCACTGCCGCATCGAGCCTCGGCGAAGTGCTGGGTCTTGGCGAGGTCGATGAGGACGAACTCTACGCCGCACTCGACTGGCTGCTGGAGCGCCAACCCGCGATTGAGGCCACACTGGCCAGGCGCCATCTCACCCATGGCACGCTGGTGTTGTACGACGTGTCATCGAGTTACATGGAAGGGCGCTGCTGCCCGCTTGCCAAACGTGGCTATAGCCGCGATGGCAAGAAAGGCACGCTGCAGATCATCTATGGTCTGCTCTGCGCTGCCGACGGCTGCCCTGTCGCCATCGAGGTGTTCGATGGCAACACCGCCGATCCGACGACGTTGGCGAGCCAGGTCGAGAAGCTCAGGCAGCGCTTCCAACTCGACCACGTCGTGCTGGTCGGCGACCGCGGCATGATCACTCAGGCGCGGATTACCGAGGACATCAAATCGGCAGGCCTGGACTGGATCACCGCATTGCGCGCGCCGGCGATCAAGGCGCTGGTGGAAAGCGGCGCGTTGCAGCTCTCACTGTTCGATCAGCGCGACATGGCGAGCATCACCGCACCGGAATTCCCCGGCGAGCGCCTGGTGGTCTGCCGCAATCCCGATCTCGCCGCCGAGCGCACCCGCAAGCGCGAAGACCTGCTCGCCGCCACTGAGCGTGACCTTGCCCGCATCCAGGCGGCCGTCGTCCGAAAGCGCGATCCGCTGCGCGGCACCGCCGAGATCGCACTCGCGGTCGGCAAGGTGATCAACAAGCATAAGATGGCCAAGCACTTCGATCTCGACATCGCCGATGCCGCCTTCAGCTTTGCACGCAAGACCGCCGAGATTGCCGCCGAGGCGGCGACCGACGGCATCTATGTCATCCGCACCAGCCTGCCGGCGGAGGCCTCCGACGACACGGCAACAGTGCGTAGCTACAAGTCACTCGCCTTGGTGGAACGAGCCTTTCGCTGCATCAAAACCGTCGATCTGCACGTCCGCCCTGTCTATCACCGGTTGGCCGGCCGGGTCCGCGCCCACGTCTTCCTCTGCATGCTGGCCTATTACCTCGAATGGCACATGCGGCAGCGCCTGGCACCAATGCTGTTCGACGACACCGACAAGGATGCCGCCGAAGCGCTGCGCACAAGTATCGTGGCGCAGGCGCAGCGCTCACCGGCCGCTGTCGCCAAGCAGACCACAGGCCTCACTGAGGACGGGTTGCCGGTGCACAGCTTCCACTCGCTGCTGGCCGACCTCGCAACCTTGGTGCGCAATACCATCATCACCGCAATCACACCGCGTTATCCACTCACCGTGCTGACCAGGCCAACACCCATCCAGCACAAGGCATTCGCCCTCCTGGGCATCCCGGTGTAGCCAGTAACTTACCTCGCCATACACGAATTGTGCCGCCAATTCAGGCCCTTGCGCCTGTTGCATGGAGGAAGCTCGGTCTAAAACGACGGGCGAGCCGTGCTCCATGTGCATGAGCGCGCTGGTGTGGGCGGGGATTGGCGGCGTGGTGTTCGCGTCGTCGATCGAGGGCATCCGGCGCGCGGGCATCGAGCAGATCGACGTCGCCGCGAAATCGGTCGTCGATGCGTCGCCATTCTATCACGGCATGCTGTTGGGCGGTGTGCTGCGGGGTGAGACCGATCAGCTATTCATGAAGCGGACGCGGCAACAGTGGGCGCATCAGGTTTGCCCGGACACTGGCACGACGCCGCCTGTTGTTACCAGATTCTCCGGTGAGGCGAGGAAGGCGATGGTGGCGGCAATCTGCTCGGGCTTCGGCGACGCGTTATGGTCGGCCTTCGGCATCGCGGCGCGGTTGGCCGGTGTGTCGATGATCGACGGGGCAACGGCATTGACCAGGATGCCGCGCGCGGCAACCTCGGCTGCAAGCGATTGGGTGAACGCGGCGACCGCGGCCTTGCTTGCGGCATAGGGCGCCATGCCGGCGCCGAGGCGCGGTTCGATGCCTGGACGCGCGGCGATGTTGACGATGCGGCCCCCGGCGGGACCGAAGCCACGGACCGCCGCGCGGCAGCACAGATAGCAACTGACGAAGTTCATGTTCAGCATGTGCATCATCCCGGCCTTGTCGGTGTCGGCCACGCCGCCCATGGCGAAGCCGCCGGCGATGTGGATCGACGCCCAAAGGTCGGTGACGCCGTCGTACAGCCGCGCGACATCGACTTCGTTGGTCAGGTCGCAGTTGCCGATCAGCGTAACGCGATCCTTGTGGGGGAAGGCGGCAGCCTCCGCGTCGATGATGTAGGGTATCCGGCAGCGTGCGCCGGCGGCCAGCAGGGCGGCCACCACCGCCGTGCCCAACGCACCGGTGCCGCCGGTGACGATGACGGTCTGATTGGCGAATTGCATCGGCGGCCTCCGTTGCTATGCGGCTTGCTGTCCGCGCATAGCAACGGGAAAGCCGGTGGATGGCAAGGCGCGTCGGGCACGCTGGCCGGCACGGCGGTGGGGTAGCTCAACGTGGGACGGGCATGGCGGTGCACGCCCGCGGGCGGGCGCCGGAGCTTGCCAGTCTGAACCTGCCGGCGGCCGATGCGCCCGGACGCTGGTGGACGATGACACTGACGCGATCCTGGGCGCGCATCTGGTTCCGTGGAGGTCATCAGCCTGTTCGCCCTGGCGATGCGGCACAACCTAAGCCCGACACAGATGCGAGGCACGGTGTACACCTATCCGACCGCCGCGTCCGATGTCGTCTACATGCTCGGCTGAGGCCTGCGCTCAGGCGGCGACCGCGAAGCCGTCCACCTTCCAGCCGGCGGCACTCATGGCCCGCTGCAAAGCGGCCATGAAGCGGCGTGTCGTGTCCATGCCGCCGGTCCGCGGCCAGGGCTGGCCGGCAAAGTGCCGGCCGAGCAGGTCGAGTAGCTTCTCGCGTTCCAGCTTGTCGAGACCGCCATCCGGCGCGGCATCGCCATAATATTCGTTCAGGGTCGCAACAAGGTCGGGCGCTGTCTCGATGATCAGACGCAGCGCGTCGTTCGAGGCCGGCACCATGTGGCGGCGCTCAAGCTCCCAGCGGCAGCAAGCCAGCGGTGCGGACAGCAGGGTGGTCACGTTAATCTCCCAGGGGCCGGGGGCTGCAGGGTCCCAGCGCGCCCGACCATATGGGGGCTGGCGCGGCGTCAGTCCACAGGAAATTCCGTGCTGGCACCGAACATGGACGAGAGATTAGCTGTCGGAGCGCTCGAAGTCCGCCCGACAGGCTGCCCCGGCTCGATGTTCAAGCCTCAATCGGCGCGGCTGCGGCGCCGCAGCCCTATCAGTCCGAGCAGAGCGGTGCCGAACAGCAGGACCGTTGCCGGCTCAGGGATGAAATCCACGGTCTGGATCAACAGGCTCAGGTCATTGATCGCCAGATCGCCTTCCCTGGGGAATCCCGGGAATCCGGTAGCCACCCAGAACAGCGCGTAATCGATCGGCGTCCCGCTGATGGCTCCCAGAAACGGCGCGGAGTTGTCCTCGGCCGTCGTGGAATTGCCGTTCACCGTGACCTCGCCAAGCAAGGCGTTGCTGGCCGAGAAAAGGTCGAGAATGCCGGTGAAGGGACCAGTGAAGCCGCTGACCGGCTGGATCTGGGCCCCCATGCCAACGATCCGGAACAGCGGAGTGTTGGTGAACGAAACAATGAACGTGTCGCTACGGTCGTCGTCCGCCAGAGTCAGCAGATTGTCGTTTGGCGCGAAGTTGCCGGTGAAATCGGTGCCTTCCTGGCGAATGAGCATCGATCCGGAAGACGACGCGACGCCAACGGTCACGGCGCCGTTGGATTGAAACTCGGGCGTGCTGATCCCGGTCGCCGGTGGCCCGAAGAGGCTCCAGTCGAACGTGCTGCTAGGCAGTGCGCTTCGGCTGAATACCTGCGTCACGCCTGCTTGCGCGGTGGGTAGTCCGGCCAGGACGGTCACTGCCATGAAGGTCGCGGCCAGCAAGGATCTATGCATCGAAGGTTTCCCCCAGGATGGCGCTTTTTGCTGTTACGGCACGACAGGGCGATAGTATGTCCAGGTATCCTTGCGGATTGCAACGAGAAGCCGTGCTGCGCACCGGCAATCGGGTGAATGATGCAGGCCGGGGCTTCGCGCAGGACCCCACCATAGGGCGCTGCCCTCTGGACTCCCGCCAAGGGCGACGCCCTTGGAACCTTTCACTTTCGTCCGGTGGGGTGGGGGATGGCGGAGCTTGGCGATCGCCAGGCTCCGCCATCCCCCACCCCACCGGACACAAACGAATGGATTGCAAAGGCGACTGCCTTTGCTGGAGGTCCAGGAGGCAAAGCCTCCTGGCGGAATTCAGGGCAGCGCCCTGACCTGCTGCACGCGCCGGTGCGCTATCCAGCCAGGCGCTCGATATCCGCCCCGCAGGCCGCCAGCTTCTGCTCCACCGCCTCGTAGCCGCGGTCCAGGTGATAGACCCGGTTGACCACCGTCTCGCCCCGCGCGGCCAGGCCGGCGAGGATCAGCGAGACCGAGGCGCGCAGGTCGGTCGCCATAACCGGGGCGCCGGACAGCGTAGGCACGCCGCGCACGATGGCCGATGCGCCGTGCACATTGATCCGTGCACCCATGCGGTTCAGTTCGGGCACGTGCATGAAGCGGTTTTCGAAGATCGTTTCGGTGACCATGGCCGCGCCATCGGCTACCGCCATCAGCGCCATGAACTGCGCCTGCATGTCGGTGGCGAAGCCGGGGTAGGGTTCGGTCATCACGTCCGCGCCATGCAGGCCGTTCAGGCGGCGGACGTGGAACCCGTCGGCCTGCTCGACGATCTCCACGCCGGCCTCGCGCAAGGCGCGCACGATGGCGCCGAGATGTTCGACCCGGGCGCCGCGCAGGAACACCTGGCCGCCGGAAATCGCCGCTGCACAGGCGTAGGTGCCGGTTTCGATGCGGTCGGGGATGACGCGATGCTGCGCGCCGTGCAGACGTTCGACGCCGTCGATCGTCAGCTTGTCGCTGCCGATGCCCTCGATGCGCGCGCCCATCGCATTCAGACAAGTCGCCAGATCGCCAATCTCGGGTTCGCGCGCGGCGTTCACCAGCACGCTGCGGCCATCGGCCAGCGCGGCGGCCATCAGCAGGTTCTCGGTGGCGCCGACCGAAACGAACGGGAACACGATGGTGGCGCCGCGCAGGCGACCTGCCACGCGCGCGTCGATATAGCCGCCCGCCAGTTCAATGCGCGCGCCCATCTGCTCCAGCCCTTTCAGGTGCAGATCGACCGGGCGGGGGCCGATGGAGCAGCCGCCGGGCAGCGATACGCGCGCCTCGCCGATGCGCGCCAGCAGCGGGCCGAGCACCAGAACGGAGGCACGCATCTTGCGCACGATGTCGTAGGGCGCCTCGGTGCTGGTGATCGGGCCGCCGAGCGAAAGGCTGCGGCCGTCATTGCCAATCGGTTCGACGGCGATGCCGTGCTGCGCGAGCAGGACGGACATCGTGATCACGTCGTCGAGGCGGGGGATGTTGGACAGCACCAGGCGCTGCTCGGTGAGCAGGCCGGCGGCCATCAGCGGCAGTGCGGCATTCTTGGCGCCGCCGATGGCGATCTCGCCGGAGAGAGGTCTGCCGCCGCGGATGCGGATACGGTCCATCAGAGATCACCACCGGTTGACGCGTTCAAGGTCGGCGAGAAGGCAACGGTGCATACAGAGCGCCACCGAGGTTGCACAGAGGGCCAGCGCGGTGGTGTCGGTGTGGACACCGGCTTGTTCGGCAAGCGGGCGCGTCGGGCGATCATCACAGCCTGGGCAGCGCGACGCCGCGCTGGCGCATGTATTTCCCTGACTTGTCGGCGTAGCTGGTCTCGCAGGGCTCGTTGCCTTGGAGGAACAGGAACTGGCATATTCCCTCATGCGCGTGGATCTTCGCCGGCAGCGGGGTGGTGTTGGAGATCTCGATGGTCACCTGCCCTTCCCATTCCGGTTCAAGCGGCGTCACGTTCACGATGATGCCGCAGCGGGCATAGGTGGATTTGCCGAGGCACACCACCAGGATGTCGCGCGGGATGCGGAAATACTCGACGGTGTGGCCGAGCGCGAAGCTGTTGGGCGGAATGATGCAGGTGTCGGTCTTGCGGTCGACGAAGCTGCTCGGGGCGAAATCCTTTGGGTCGATCACCGCAGAATTGATGTTGGTGAAGATCTTGAATTCATCGGAGACGCGCGCGTCGTAGCCGTAGGACGACAGTCCGTAGCTGATGACGCCCTGGCGCTTCTGCGCCTCGACGAAGGGTTCGATCATCCCGTGCTGCTGCGCCATGGTGCGGATCCAGCGGTCGGACATCACGGGCATCATGCAACTCCAGGAGGGAAGCAATCAGTTGGGGTTATCCCCGGCGGGGGAGAAGTATCGGACCTTCGCGTGCGATTCGGGTAAGGATTATGCCGTCTTCGCCGCGAGCGTGCGCTGCTCGCTCGGGCGTCCTGCCGACGATTTTGCCGGCCATCAGTTGGTAGCGCACGCCCTGCTGGATCGCCCAGGCAATGATCTCGTCGGAGGCCATGCGCTGGCGCGCCGGTTCGGACACGATCTACTCCTGGTTGGGCTTTGCGCGTGCACGCGCCTGATCCTTGCGCTTGCGCAGGTTGGCGCGCAAGGCGGCGGCCTGGCGTTCCTGGCGGGCGGCCAACTTGTTCGAAGCCGGGCGGGTGGGGGCTGCTCGACGTGGCGGCGGCTTGCTGTCCATGGGCGCAGGATCGCGGCCGTTGTCGTGCCGTCAACCCCTGATCCCGGTGGTGCTTGCGTGGGCTGGGGGTCGAGGGCCACAGGCTACACCCCGCGGCCTGACTGCGCCTTCGGTCGCTGCCGTAGCTCAGTGGTAGAGCACCCGTTTGGTAAGGGGGAGCCGCGTCCCGAGATGGGCGGCCATTCCTACGGGTTCGACGGCGACAGAAACTGAGGAGCCAAGTCAAAATGCACGCCAGCATTCCGGATCGTTCGCATTGCTCAGGAGCTGTTCTTTGCCAACGGTGAAGCAGGCTTGGCGAGCCAACCCACATAGGTGAGATACAGCCCAATCGCGACGATTACACCAAAGATAGACCGCACAAGAGATATCGCGGCCATGGACATAATGGCGCGTTCGCACAATTCGGGAGCGGCCATAAGCTCATTGTGGAATTAATAAACAGCTGAGTCATTGGATAGGCCCATGTGAGACCTGATGTCATTTCGGCATTTACGGGCGGACAGGCGAGCGGCTCCAACGGGTAAATGTGTTCGCTCTCGACCTGCAGAGTCCTGGGCCAGTCGCGCGAATGGAGACATTCTACCCCGTCGAATAGAGTTGTGCCCCTCAGGCTGCGGCCGGTGGCCCAGCCCGGCGCGGAACCGTCACTCGATCGGAGCGCGGGAGAGTGTAAATCGAATCGTGAGTATCCGCTCCCACTTCGACAGACCCTAGATCTTGGATGAGCGGGAGACATCAGACGAAGCCGCAGTGTTCCCGAAGGCGCGACAGTCAATTCGAGGTGTACAATGGGTGCCCGTTTGCAGCTCGCCGACGAAACCGACGCATCTCAGGGCAGATTGTCGTGTCAGCGTGGGAGGGAAATACGCCCCTCCGTCGAACGCATCAACGCCCTTGCCGCTGCGGCTCTGCCAGAGCAGCCGACACCTCGTGTCACGCAGTATTTGGGACAGCCTCGGCTGGGTTCACACAATTCAATGAGGCCGGGGAGGTTCGAGATGCGTACGCGACTGGACTCTCAAGTCATGAATCAGGAGCGGCGCCACCTCTTGACCACCATCGCGATGGGAATCGCCGCCGCAGTCGCAGTTGGCTGCATGCTTGCCACGAGCGCTCATGCCCAGAGCGCGAGGGAGATCCGCATCCCCTCACCGTACGTCGCCGTTGAGAACGAGCCCGTACCCAGGCCAATCCTGGCAGCCCAGAACGCGACGAGCGCTGTCCAGATCGACCACCATATCGTGAAGCTCGACGGCATACGCTTCCACTACGTGACGGCCGGGACCGGCGATCCGGTGTTGCTACTTCCGGGGTGGCCCGAGAGCTGGATCGCTTGGCGGAAGGTTCTGCCATTGCTGGTCAGTGCAGGCCGCCGCGTCGTCGTACTCGACCCTCGTGGTTTCGGTGAGAGCGACAAGCCGGTCGGAGGTTACGATCTCGACACAGCCGCACGCGACCTGCATGGTTTCCTTGAAGCGACCAACCTCGTGACCGCGGGAGGAATTGACATCATCGCGCATGACGTCGGGACGTGGATCGCGCACGCCCACGCCGTGAATTATCCAGCGGACGTACGACGCCTGGTGCTGACCGAGTCAAACATTCCTGGAATTACTGTATCCCCGGCCGGAATTCCGAGCGAAGCGGTGAATCTGAAGAGCTGGCAATTTGCGTTCAATCGGCTGAACGATCTACCGGAGATACTGGTCCAAGGACACGAGCGCGCCTACCTTGCCTGGATTTTCGCGACGAAGAGCTTTCGATCGTACGCTATAGATTCGGCGACTCTCGATGAATATACGCGTCAGTATTCCGCGCCCGGAGCGATGCGCGCTGGTTTCGCTTGGTATCGGGCAAACTTTGATGCGGAAGGCTTGGCGCAGGCGAAGGCGCGTGCGGACAAGCGTTTGACAATGCCTGTTTTGGCGCTTGGAGGATCCGAAGGGGTCGGCGACGCGCTTCGCGCGACGGTTGCTACCATCGGAGACCACGTGCAGGGGGGCTCGATCACAGGCTCGAACACAGGCTGCGGTCATTTTCTCCCGGAGGAATGCCCTGACGAACTGACCGAGGCTGTCCTCAAGTTCTGGCAGTCTACGCCGCAATGAGCTGAACGCTTGACCGCGCTGAACGCGACATCTCAGGAGGGTCGGCTGACGATCGCGGGTAATTGCGTAGTGGGGGGTCATCGAATCGAAACCAACTCGCAACAGCAGAGTGGGCAAGTGCCACGATCGCTGACTCCCGCGGCAGAGGTGACCCCGACCTGTCCGTAGTTGCCCCGGACGATCGGCAGGCGAGGAAGACAGCGTCATGGTTCCGCAGCGACCGCGAGGCATGGGAGGTGAATGGGCTGCCCAAGAATGAACTTGCGGTGCAGGACTGGTAAAGGCCGACGCCGCGAGGACTACAACCACATCATCACCTCGACAGTGCCTCGCGTGCTGCCGTCGCCAGGGCATCGGCGCGATCGTTCATCGGATGGCCGGAGTGGCCGCGCACCCAGCGCCACTCGATTTGATGCGCGGCGGCGGCGTCCAGCAGGCGGCGCCACAGGTCCATGTTCTTCACCGGATCGCCCGCCGCATTGCGCCAGTTGCGCCGCACCCAGCCGACGTGCCAGCGCGTAACGCCGTTCCGCAGGTATTCGCTGTCGGTGTGCAGCACGACGCGGCACGGCCGCTTCAGCGCGGCCAGCGCCATCGCGGCGGCGGTCAGTTCCATGCGGTTGTTGGTGGTGGCCGGTTCGGCGCCCGACAATTCTCGCTCGACACCGCGGAAGCGCAGGATCGCGCCCCAGCCGCCCGGTCCAGGGTTGGGTTTGCAGCCGCCGTCGGTCCAGATCTCCACAAGCTCAGCGGCCGGCGGTCCGGGCGTGACGGTGATGTCCTCAGATGCCATAGGCATGTTCGCTGCGCGCTGCGAGGTGAAAGCGCAACCGGCGCAGAAACTCGCGCGGGTCCTTGCGCGTGACCAGTGCACCGGGCGGCGTGTTGAGCCAGTCGTAGAGCCGCGTCAGCAGGAACCGGATCGCGGCACCCTGGCATAGCACCGGCAGCGCCGCCCGCTCGGCGTCGGACAACGGCCGCCTCGCGGAGTACGCCATCAGCAACGACCGCGCCTTGGTCGCGTTGAAGGAGAAGTCAGGTTCGAAGCACCAGGCGTTCAGGCACACTGCCACGTCGTACGCCAGAATGTCGGTGGCGGCGAAGTAGAAATCGATCAGGCCGGACAGTCGGCCCTCAAGAAAGAAGACGTTGTCGGGAAACAGATCGGCATGGATGTGGCCGATCGGCAGGTCGCTTGGCCACCCGGCGAGAATGCCTGTCAACGCCCGATCCAGTTCGTCCGCCAGCGCCGGCTGCACTTCGTCCGCCCGCGCGCGGGACCGTTCCAGCAACGGCAGCCACCCGTCTGGTCCCAGGGCGTTCCGTCGGATCGGGGCGTAATCGCCGCCGGCAACATGCAGCGCCGCCAGCGCAGCGCCAACCGGACCGCAATGCTCCGGCCGCACGCGACGTGGCCAGACGCCGGGCAGAAAGGTCGTGATCGCGGCATGGCGCCCGGACAACCGACGCAGCGCCGCGCCGTCGCGCCCGTGCACCGGCAGCGGGCAGACGATGCCGCGCTTTGCCAGATGCTCCATCAGGCCGAGGAACCAGGGCAGGTCCGTCGGGTCCACCCGCTTTTCGTAGAGCGTCAGGATGAAGTCGCCGCCCGTGGTCCGCAGGGAAAAATTGCTGTTTTCGACGCCCTCGGCGATGCCGCGGAACGCCACGACGCGACCAATGTCGTAGTCGGCCAGGAACTCGGCCAGCGCCTCGTCGGTAACCTCGGTGTAGACCGCCATGCTGATCAGACCGGCGGCGAACGATGGAAGGTCAGGGCTCCGCCCTGAAGCCCGCCTGGGGGCTTTGCCCCCAGGACCCCCACCAAAGGCATCGCCTTTGGGATCCAATCGTTTTCGACCGCTGGGGTGGGCGGTAGCGGTGCCTGGCGATCGCCAGGCTCCGCTACCGCCCACCCCAGCGGTCGAAAGTGGAAGGTTCCAAGGGCGACGCCCTTGGCGGGAGTCCAGAGGGCAGCGCCCTCTGGTGGGGTCGGGGGCGAAGCCCCTTGCCTTCTATCGTTCATCGCGCCCCCCAACTGTGCCGCTCCCCGCTCTTGCCGGCAACGACCAGGGTATTGCAAGAAGTGTTCGCCGTCCGGAGTTCCCGATGCCCGCACCACCCTCGATCCTCGCATGGGCCACGCGCGCCGGCGTACTCGTCGCGTTCCTGCCACTACTGACTGAGTGCGGGCCGAAGGCGAATGAATTCGCGCCGCCCTGTCCTCGCCCCGCCTTCCTGGGCGAGGCGGCCACCATCGACCTGTACCGTCCATCCAGCGCGCCGAACGGCCGGCAGGACCTGACCGACCTGATACTGCATGGCCGGCTGGTCGGGCTGAACGGCAGTTGCCAGGCGGGCGACAAGAAGGGCCTGCTTGCCGCCACGGTCGTCATCAGCGTGGAACTGACACGCGGACCCGCCATGCAGGGGCGCGATGCAGATGTGCCTGTGTTCCTGGCGGTCACCCAAGGCGACACGATCCTCGACAAGCACGTCTATCCGGTGCGTGTGACGTTCCCGTCCAACGTCGATCGAATAACAATGAGCAGTGGCGAGCAGGATCTGGTCCTGCCGGTAAGCCCGACCAAGTCAGGTGCGGCGTATACGATTTTGGCGGGCTTCCAGCTTACGCCCGAACAACTGGAGCAGAATCGGAGGAACACCCAGCAGTAGGGCGGACGGGCGCGGCACAATCCAGAATCCCGGCGGACTGCCGGCGGAATGCCCCCGGTGGAAGCCCTGCTCTCGCGCGACCGTCATCGCCTGGCCGGTCCCGGCTATCCGTCGGGTGTGCGGCGCACCAATCGTTTCACCGCCTCGATGGCATCAGGTTCGAGGCGTTCCACCCTGTGAGCGCTGCCCGCCCAGCGCGCCCAATACGGCGGTCTGAACATCCCGCGGCTGCGCTTCCAGTGCTCGCAGCACAGCCTTCAGCGTGCTGCGCAACTCGTAGACCTGGTCGAGCAGCGACAGCACCAGCGGAACCTCGTCCTCGTCGACATCCATATCGCGGCGCAGGTCGTGGATCAGGCGAACGCGTGCAATGTCGATCTCGTGGAACTCCAGGCCGGTCTCGGCGGTGTCCGGCAACACCCAGCCCCGCTCGACCCAGTTGACCAGCTCGACCTGCGAAAGATCGACGAACAGGGCGGTGACCGCGGTGATGTCCATCACTTGGTCCCTTCCAATCCTTCACGCGGGTTGAACGGATGGCGCGGCTTCCAGGTCTTCAGGAACTCCGCGAGTTCGGGTTCGTCGCCCGGTGGAATGACCGGTTGCAACTCGACGTACTGGTGGCCCTTGCCGTTGATGCCCCGCCCGCGCAACCGCAGTCGCGTGCCGCTGCCGGAATTGGGCGGCATGGTCAGCCGCACCGCGCCCTTGATGGTCGGCACCTCCAGCGTGGCCCCCAGTGCCGCCTCCTGAATCGTCACCGGCAATTCGACGACGATGTCGTCGCCGTCGCGGCGAAACAGCGGATGCGGCGCGACGGTGATCTCGACCAGCGCGTCGCCCGGCGCGCCGTCGCCGATGCCCGGCATGCCCTGGCCCTTGAGCCGGATGATCTGGCCGTCCCGCACGCCGGCTGGAATGCGCACGTCCAGTGTGCGGCCGTCGGGCAGGGTGATCCGGCGTGTCGTGCCGTTCGCGGCGTCCAGGAAGTCGATGGTCAGCTGGTACTGGGCGTCCTGGCCGCGCGCCGAGAACCGCCTTCCGCCAGCCGCGCCGCCACCCGCCGCCCTGGCGCCACCGAATGCCTGGGCGAAGATGCTCTCCAGGTCCTCCGGATCGAAACCGGCCTGGGTGCGGTACTTCTCGCGCCCCGCTGCATCGGCGTACTCGCGGTAGAACGGACGCTGCGGCGGCACCTCGTTGCCGGCGGCGTCGATCTCGCCGCGGTCGTAGCGGGCGCGCTTGTCCTTGTCCGACAGAATGTCGTAGGCGGCGCTGATCTCCTTGAAGTGCTCCGCCGCCTCCGGCTTGCCGGGGTTCACGTCGGGATGGTGGCGTTTGGCAAGCTTCCGGTAGGCGGAGCGGATCGCCGCTTCGCTGTCGGTCTTCTGCACGCCGAGGATTTCGTAGGGGTCTTTGGCCATGGGTGGTCAGTGATCAATGATCGGTGGCCGGCAAAGTCAAGTGCCGGTCCATACAGGCGTGCGCTTGGCGAGGAACGCGTCGATCCCCTCGGCCGCGTCGCGCGCCAGCATGTTGCGGGTCATCACCTCGGAGGCGAAGGCGTAGGCCTCGTCCAGCCCCATCTCGGCCTGGCGGTAGAATGCCTCCTTGCCGATCGCCAGCGTCAGCGGGCTCTTGGCGGCGATCTGCCCCGCCAGCGCCGCCACCGCCGTATCCAGCTCGGCGTCCGGCACCACGCGGTTGACCAGGCCGAGTTCGCGCGCCCGAGCTGCGTCGATCAGTTCGCCGGTGAGCAGCATCTCCATCGCCGCCTTGCGGCCGACGGCGCGCGACAGCGCGACCATAGGCGTGGAGCAGAACAGGCCGATGTTGACGCCGGGCGTGGCGAAGCTTCGCCGTCGCCGCGGCCACGGCGAGATCGCAGCTCGCCACCAGCTGGCAGCCCGCCGCGGTCGCCACGCCGTGCACCCGCGCGATCACCGGTTTGGCCAGCCGGACGATGCGCGTCATCAGCCGCGAGCACAGGGCGAACGTTGCTGTAATAGGCCTCGCGCTCCGGCCGCGAGCGGAGTTCGCGCAGGTCATGCCCGGCGCAGAATGCCGGCCCGGCGCCGGCGATCACCACGACCTTCACCGCTGCATCGGTTGATATGACGTCCAGTTCCGCCAGCATGGCTTCCATCAGGTTGATCGACAGCGCGTTGCGCGCGGCCGGACGGTTCATCGTCAGCCAGGCGACGCCGTCCACGTCGCGCCGCAGCAGCACTCGATCGATCACGGCCGATTGCTCGTTCATCCCTCGCCCTCCGCGGCGTTCCGCGCCACCATGCGGGCGATCCTAGCAGGAGACCGCGCCATGACGAATGCCGCGAGCCAGCCGGCCGGCGAGCTGTCGCTTCGCACGGTGGCGATGCCTGCCGATACCAATCCGGCGGGCGACATCTTCGGCGGCTGGATCATGTCGCTGATGGACCTGGCTGCCGGGGTATCAGCCGGCACGCTCGCGCGCGGCCGTGTCGCCACCGCGGCGGTGTCCAATCTGAGTTTCCTCCAGCCAGTGAAGGTGGGCGACGTGGTCTGCGTTTATACCGACGTCATCCGCACCGGCCGAAGCTCCATCACGCTTGGCGTGGAGGCGTGGGTGTTGCGACGCGGGAAGGGCGAGCGTGTCCGGGTCACGGCAGCCGAGTTCGTGCTGGTGGCAGTGGACGATTCCGGCAGGCCGAGGCAGTTGCCAACGGCAGGCGCGACGTAAAGCAAGCGCTTCTTTTTTGCAAAAAAGAAGCAAAAAACTCTTGTTCATTGGGCCAGTGCTTCTCAAGGCAACGGTCTGCATTGATTGAAAGTTTTTTCGTTCTTTTTTTCAAAAAAGAACTACTTGCCTTTGCTTCCTTCAGTCGCGCGTTCCTGGATGTTCATGGCGTGACTGGAACAGGGAACGATTCGCTCCGAGTCGCAAGTGCAATTCGTCATCCACAGAGTTGTCCACAGCACGTTATGAAATATCCACAGCTCATTCATGTTAAACACCAATTTGCGGCGGTTCTGGTTGACCACGCGCGCGCGCGCCGGTACGCCTGATATGTGTCAACAGCCGATTCGCAACAGTTCATCAAGGTACGCGGCCGCTCCTTCATGGCGCTGGTGCTGTCGCCGGAGCCCCCGGTCGAAGGCTGGCTGAACGCGCTCGAGGCGCAGATCGCGCGTTCGCCGTCGTTTTTCGAGGGCCGACCTGTCGTGTTGGACCTCGCCGCCCTGCCGCGCGAACAGCCGGATGTCGCCGGTCTGCTGCAAGGCCTGAGCGCGCGGGGTGTCCGCATCATCGGCACCGAGGGGGCGCATCCGTCGTGGCAAGGCCTGGAAGCGTGGGCGCCGCTGCATGCCAACAGCACGCGTCCGGCACGCGCGGTCGAGGTGCCGGATGAACGACGCAACGCCACGCCGGCAGAGAGCGCGCATCCGGAAGCCAACACGCTGCTGATCGATCGACCGGTGCGCTCCGGACAATCGGTGGTATTCGACAAGGGTGACGTGACAATCGTCGGCTCGGTCGCGTCCGGCGCTGAGGTGATCTCGGGTGGGTCGATCCATGTTTACGGCGCGTTGCGGGGGCGCGCAATCGCCGGCCTCACCGGCAACAGCCGCGCGCGGATTTTTTGCCGCAGGCTAGAAGCCGAGTTGCTGGCAATCGACGGCGTGTACCAGACTGCCGATGACATGAGTGCGACGCTGCGCGGCAGGCCAGTGCAGGCGTGGCTCACCGGCAAGGCGATGACGTTGGCAACGATCGACTGACACCGAAGGGAGAAACTGATGGCCACGGTACTGGTCGTGACATCCGGCAAGGGCGGCGTCGGCAAGACGACATCCACGGCGGCGCTGGGTGCTGCGCTGGCGCAGTCCGGACAGAACGTCGTTGTCGTCGATTTTGACGTCGGACTGCGCAATCTGGATCTGGTGATGGGCGCGGAACGGCGCGTGGTGTTCGACCTGATCAACGTGGTGCAGGGCGATGCCAAGCTGCCGCAGGCGCTGATCCGCGACAAACGAATCGATACGCTGTCGCTGCTGCCGGCGTCGCAGACGCGCGACAAGGACGCGTTGACGGCGGAAGGCGTGGAGCGAGTGATCGGTGAACTGCGCGAGAAATTCGACTGGGTGATCTGCGACAGTCCGGCCGGAATCGAACGCGGTGCCGTACTCGCCATGCGGCATGCCGACGCTGCGGTGGTGGTGACGAACCCGGAAGTGTCGTCGGTGCGCGACTCGGATCGCATCATCGGACTGCTCGATTCGAAGACGGCCAAGGCCGAACGCGGCGATCGGATCGACAAGCATCTGCTGCTGACGCGCTACGACCCGGTACGGGCGGGACGCGGCGAGATGCTCAACACTGACGATGTGCTGGAGATCCTGTCGATCCCGTTGCTCGGCATCATTCCTGAAAGCGAGGACGTGCTGCGTGCCTCGAACCTCGGCACGCCCGTCACGCTGGGCAATCCGACCAGCGCCGCGGCGCGTGCCTATTTCGAGGCGGCTCGGCGATTGAAGGGCGAGACGCTCGTTGTCACCGTTCCCGCCGAACGCCGGACGTTCATGGGACGGCTGTTTGGCCGGAGGGCTGTCGCATGAATCTGCTGAGCCTGTTCCGCCGCAACAATTCGGCACCCGTCGCGCGCGAGCGGCTGCAGATACTGCTCGCCCACGAACGCGCCTTTGTCGGCAAGTCCGATCTGCTCGCCGTATTGCAGGAAGAGATCATCGCGGTGATCGCCAAGCATGTGACGATTGAGCGCGACAAGGTGCAGATCAAGCTGGACCGTGGCGATCCGATTTCCACACTGGAGATCGACGTGGAAGTTCCCAGCGTGGCGGCCGCGGCAGCACTGCGACGGATGGACAGACCACTGCCCGCGGTCGCTTCGTAGGGCGAAGCGGCGCTCTATGCGGCGGCGGCCGTGCGTCGCCGTGGCTCAATCCGTCGTGAACAATGCGACGGGAAAAGCGGCGAGAGCTTTTTGAATGGACAGAGTCTCGCTCAATGGACCGATGTCTGTGCCAGTGATCGCATCGCGCATAGGGCGGCCACGCAAGTCCTCCGGTACCGGCAATCTGGTGCCGAGCCACGACGCTGGCGGAATGAATATCGAATCCCCGCGCCCCATAAGTCGTCCGGACTGACGCGGCACGATGGTTAGCACGCAGAACCTGCCGGCTGTCCGAGCAAATGCGACGACATGCTTTGCGTGCGGTCCCTCGGCTTCGAGCGGCCGGTAGTCGCCGCGCTCGAACACCTCGGGCGTCGCGCGGCGCTTCGCCAGTACACGCGCGATCAGGGATTGCTTCACCCCGCCATCACGCCAACGCCGTGCCAGCGCCTGTGGTGATTCTCCGGCGTGCAATGCGGCGTTGCGCCGAGCGAAATCGACTGGCCTGCGATTATCCGGATCGACCAGACTCAAATCCCAGAATTCGGTTCCCTGGTAGAAGTCCGGCACGCCCGGAACCGCGAGCTTCAACAGAGTCTGTGTCAGGCCGTTCACCGCGCCCGCCGGCCCAATGCGATGCGCGACATTCGCCGCCTCCGTCGCGAAGCCGCCGACATCGGCCATGATCGTGTAAAGGAACGATCGTGCCGCATCCTCGTATTCCAGGTTCGGCGCGGTCCAGTCAGTCGCGAGTTTGGCCTCGCGCATCGCCTTGAGTTGCCAGGCGGCCAGCCGTTCGCTGTAGTCGTGCAGACCCTGCGCGTGGGCTGTCGTCAGTTCCGTGGGCCACGCGCCGACGATCATCTGGTACAGCATCGCCTCATCACCTGGCGACGGCATTTGTCCATCGGCAAGCCGCCGATGCGGCGCGTTCAGGTCGCGCCAGCGGCGAACCACCTGGCCCCACTCATCCGGCATCTCGCTCAGTACCGCAAGGCGCGCGCGCAGGTCTTCGCCACGCTTATGATCATGCGTCGCGGTTGCCAGCATCGCATAGGGAAAATCCTGCTGCCGGGTCAGGCAGGCCGCATGGAACGCGTCGGTCGATGCACTGAAGCTATCGATATCGGCGCCAACCTCATTGCGCGACAGCAGGACACCGTAGCGGTAGAATGCGGTGTCCTCCACGGCTTTCGCAGCCAGCGGAGCGCTGAGTTGCTGGAAGCGAATCGTGGCCTCATGGCGTAGCTGATCCTCGGCACCAAAGGTTTCGCCACCGAGCCAGCGTTCCAACAGCGCGATGACAGGTCGATCGGCCGCGCGGCAAGTCGCCATGGCTCCCGTGACGGCTTTGAAGAATGCGGCATCGTCTGCGGCGGAGCGCCGTTCGCAACCATAACTGCGATACACCGGAAAATGTGTCAGCAACGCCACGAGAGCACGCCGGATCGCAGCAAAAGTGGTATCCCGTGTCTCCACGTCCCGTTGCGCGATGCGATGCAAAGCCGCTGTCACCGCATCAAGTTGCGAGGTGAAGCTGCTGTTCAGCACAGCGTACCGCGCCGCCACCTCTTCGACGGCAAAATCCGCGGCCCGGCCGCTGACCGAACTCCAAAGCTCCCTCAATGCCGCTGCACCGGATTGGTCGTGCAGCAGTGCATTCACCTGGTCCATGAAATCGTAGCCACTGGTGCCGTTGACGCACCAGTCGTCCGGCAGATGCTCGCCAGCACCCAGGATCTTCTCGACAACAAAATAGGCCGGACCCGTCGGGACGACCGCAGGGCGTAATGGCGCCAATTCCTCCAGTCGAGCCCGTAGTTGTCTGCAATAGCCCGGCGGGTCCGCCAGGCCGTCGACGTGATCGACCCGCACGCCATCTATCAGACCTTCCTGATAGAGGCGCAGCAGCGTCACGTGTGTCGCCTCGAATACCTCCTGGTCTTCGATGCGCAGTGCGGCGAGACCGTTGATATCGAAGAATCGCCGCCAGTTGATTTCGTCCCCTGCGCTGCGCCACCAGGCGAGACGGTAGTGCTGACGCTCGAGCAGACGATGTAGTCGCTCCCTGCCTGCTTCTGTTGCCGCATCGTACGCACCTGAACCCGCGGCAGTGATTTCAGCATGATCCTCACAACGAATGGGAAACGTCGTGTCATAGTAATGAACGCTCGGCGTTGCCCGATCGCCGTCGCTGGTCAGGGTGAGCTCGCCGGATCGCAGTACCTTGCCATACGGTTCGCCGAGGAACGGGGCAAGCACCTTGCCGCGTAACGACGGATCAGAACTGTTCCAGTCGATATCGAAGAATTTTGCATAGCGGCTCGCCTGGCCACGACGCAGCACGTCACCCCACCAGGGATTCCTCGTTCCTCCTGCCGCCATGTGATTTGGCACGATATCCACGATGATGCCCAGCCCCTCTCGGCGCAGCGTGCCGACGAGATGCCGCAGGCCTGTTTCGCCGCCGAGTTCCGGGTTTACCATTGTCGGGTCCACCACGTCGTAACCGTGCACGGAGCCTGGGCGCGCCGTCAGGATCGGCGACAAGTAGAGGTGACTAATGCCCAAAGCAGCGAAGTATTCCACCAGCCGTGCGGCGTCGGCGAAGCCGAAGTTCCGGTGCAACTGCAACCGCATGGTTGCACGCGGCGGGCTCATTGGCGTGGCCGCTCCGCCGCAAGTCGCGCCACCCGCGCCGCGGCACGTGGTTCATCCAGCAACGATTCCGCTTCGCCAGTCATCCGGCGCCGCCAATTCGGATACTCGTCGACTGTGCCTGGGAGATTTGGCTGTTCCGCCTGCCCGAGCAAGTCCTCGATCGGCAGCAGGCAGAGCGGCGAGTTGGTGTGGGCCACGAATGACAGCGCCGCATCCACCACGGGTTGTGGGTCGTCCGTCGGCGGAGCCTGACCATGCGTCAGCCTTGCCTGAATGAAGGCATCCCACAAGGCAGCACGATCCGCGGCGCGTTCGGCTGATACATCGCTCTCATGCACACCAACACCGAGACGGCCACATGACGCGCGCGCGGTAATGTCATTGCCGTGCCACCACCCGGCGACTGTCGGCAGGTCATGCGTCGAGGTCATTGCAACGGCGGAGTGGTCCCATTTGCCCGGAGATACGAATGCGTGGCCGGTCCGTTCGAACCACAAAACACGCATGCCGTGGATACCCGCTGCTTCCAGTGTTTCGTGAAACCCTTTCGGGACAGTACCAAGGTCCTCGCCCACCACGATTGCCTGGTGGCGTTGCGACTCCAACGCCAGCAAACGTAGCGAATTGGCCAGCGGGTAAGCGAGGTAGGCGCCGTCCGCTGGAGACGCGCCCTGCGGCACCAACCAGAGTCGCGTCAGACCCATTGCATGATCGATGCGAACACCGCCGGTTTGACGCAGTGCCGCACGCACTGTCGCCAGGAATGGCGCGAAGCCGCCATTGACCAGTGCCCGCGGGGAGAATCCGGTCAGTCCCCAGTTCTGACCACGTGGATTGAGCATGTCGGGCGGCGCACCGATGGACAAACCGCCGAGCACATCACCCTGGCGGCTCCAGGCGTGGCTGCCGGCCGGATCCATCCCCACGGCAAGATCGCCGATCAGGCCGATGCGCATGCCCGCCTGACGGGCCCGATTCTGCACCGTTCCAAGCGAGCGATCGGCGAGCCACTGCAGGAAACTGTGGAACAGGACTTCGCGCTCGAACGAAGCTGCAAAGACCGCTACAGCGGCACTTGCCGGATCGCGCAAATCCACCGGCCAGTGGCGCCAGTCGCCCGCTCCACTCCGCAACTGTTCGGCATGCAGCGCCTCGAAAATCGCATGTTGCGCCAGCAGAATACCGCCATCGGCACGGAACCGCGCGAAATCGGTGGCGAGTGCGCTGTCGCCACAGCCATCAGCGTCGAAAACATCGAACAATGATCGCAACAGTCCCAGTTTGGCGGTGGCAGCAGCCTGCCAATCGATCAGCGGCAAAGTTTCCAGTCGGGCAAACGCTTCTGCTGTCTGCGTTTCAGCCAGCACGCGTTTCACGTGTTCCGCGCCGAACACCAAGGCTGGAGACGCATGCAACGGATTGAAGAACAGTCGTGACGACGGCGAGTACGGACCGAACCGCGTCGGTTCGGCGGAGAACAATGCATGCAGCGGGCTCAGCGTCAGTACATCGGCACCGCGCGCGCCCGCAGCTTCGGCCAACGCTGCAATGCCAGCCGCGTCGCCAACTCCGCCATCGCCGCTGTTACGCAATGCATAGACCTGCGCAGCGATGCCCCACAGGCGCGCATCCGGCACCGCGTCATCGATCGTGCGGCAGCGGCTCGGTGCAACTGCCAGGACGATGTCGCGATCGTCGACCAGTAGCCGATGATAGCCGGTCTCGCTCACCGCGGGCACGCGCAGACGACCGCGCACGGGCGACAGGGAAAGCTCGCGCTCGCCGCCTGCTTCAAGTCTGAGCAGTGCACGGCGCGCGTCGCCCGCGCCGACATCGAGCCGCGTCGGCCGTCCTGCGATAGCAGTGATCAGGGGTGGCAGCGCCTGCACGCTGGATTTGCGACCGAGCAGTTTCCGGCTCGCGACCAAATCGCCGCGTGTGTTGCAGGGGAGCCCAAGCGCGTCGAGGATTTGCCGGAGCACATCGGGCGTCACCACCTGCGGGCGGCCAGCATAGTCATGCCATTCGACGGCGACGCCGGCGCGACGAGCCAGATCGCGGACTGCTTCGTCATTCATCGCTCGCACTTCCCGTTTCAAGGAAGGCGTATGTGCAATGACCGGGCAGCCACCCGGATCGCGCCAGCGACGCCGCATCTGTTACAGTTGCGAACAGCAAATCTCCGGTTGGAGGTGTCATGGAGGTCGGCTGTGCGGCAAGATTGCTGGCAAGCGTCAGCACTGCACCGACGCCCATCTGCCAGCGTGCAATGACGGCCTTGGGCCCCACTGCGCGCGCCTCGAGCGAGCGTGTGGCTTGCAGGCGCGGCACGATGTGCTTTTGCCGCAGTTCGATAAGGTGTCGATACAGCGCTTCACGTTCTGACCCGAGCGTCGGATCTGCATGCGGCACCGAGGCCTCAAAGGTTCGCGCCGAGTTCGGATCCGGAATCCGTGCACGCTTGGCCCGGTCGGCGAATGCGGCAAATCGCGCGAACTCATTGCGTCGGCCTTCGCGTACGGCATCGGCGAGTTCCGGACCATGGTCGGTAAAGAACAGGAACGGCGTCCGGCTGGCGGTCTCCTCGCCCATAAACAGCAGCGGGATCTGTGGGCACAGCATCAGCAGCGTGATCGCTGCCACCAAGGCATCCGGATCGGCCAGGGTGGTCAGGCGTTCGCCGAACGCTCGGTTGCCGATCTGGTCATGGTTCTGCAGGAGCAGCACGAACGCTGTCGGTGGCAGATGCGCACTTGGCATGCCGCGTGGGCCGTGGAGATAATCCGAGTGCTCGCCCTGGAATATGAAGCCATCGGCCAGACAGCGCGCCAATTTCTCGGCTGGCCGATCGACGTAATCCGCGTAATAGCCGCCAGTCTCGCCAGTCAGCAGCACGTGCAGCACATTATGCCCGTCGTCGTTCCACTGGGCGTCAACATCGCGCTCGAGATGCGATGCGTCATTGTGATGCTCAAGCACCAGATGCACATGGCGTCGCGGCTCGACGGTGGCGCGCACGGTGGCGGCCATCTCATCGATCCAGTCCTGCTGTTCGATCGCGTGCACCGCATCGAAGCGCAGGCCGTCGAAGCGATATTCCATCAGCCAGTAAAGCACGTTCTCGGTGAAGAACTCGCGCACCGCGGGCTGTCGAAAGTCGATCGCCGGACCCCAAGGTGTATGGTGCTCGTCGCGAAAAAACTGCGGCGCATAAAGGGGCAGGTAGTTTCCGTCGGGTCCAAAATGATTGTAGACCACGTCGAGGAAGATCATCAGGCCAAGGTCGTGCGCCACGTCCACCAGCGCTTTCAACTCGTCTGGCGTGCCGTAGGCCGTGTCGGGCGCGTACGGCAGCACGCCGTCATAGCCCCAGTTCCGCCGACCAGGAAAATCGTTGATCGGCATCAGTTCAACGGCGGTGATGCCGAGCTCGGCGAGCCGAGGCAGTTCCTTCGCCACGCCACGAAACCCGCCGAGAATGCCCGCGTGCAGTTCATACAGCACGGCTTCGCGCCAGGGGCGCCCCAACCATCCACCATTGCGCCAGGCGTAGGCGCTCGGATCGGTCACAACGCTGGGACCATGCACGTCATCGGACTGAAGCCGCGATGCGGGGTCGGGCACCAATGTGCCGTCCGCCAGGCAATAACGATAGCGTGATGTGGCGGCGCATGGTGCGACAGCTTCAAACCAGCCGTCCGGGGACCGCGCCATTGGCAGCTTTGGTCCGCCTTCGAGGGCCACACTGACAGCATCCTGCGCCGGTGCCCAAAGACGAAACCGTGTGCGTCCGTCCGCCAGCACGCATGCACCGAACCGAAGATCGCGGGCGACGCGGTTGCTCATCCACTCTCCATCGGGCATTCGGCGCACAGCAGCATCGCACTGTGCGCAGCTACCGCAAGTTCGGCGCCGGCAATGGCGTGCTCCTTCACTGCTGGATCGGCGCTGTCGAGCAGGACGCGGCTCGGCAGGTGTGGTTCCGGTAGTCGAAAGGCAAGCTGCTGGTCGGTCGGATTGAGCAGCAACGTCAGGATTGTAACTTTTCCTTCCCGATTTTGCATGGCACGACGCAACACCAACGTGCGTTGCTCCAGATCGTTCCAGGCCTCGACTGGAATTGTGCCACCGTCCTGATCGAACCACGCGATGTCGGCGATATTGGGTGCGGGATGCACATGACCGTGCAGGAATATCGGGCTGCGCAGTACCGGATACTCATGTCGGAGTGTGATCAGGCGTTCGACATAGCCAGTCATCGCGGCGCCAGCAGGCTTGGCAGCCATCTCCCAGTTCAGCCAGGATATCTCGTTATCCTGGCAATAGGCGTTGTTATTGCCGCCCTGCGTGTGGCCGAACTCGTCGCCGGCGAGCAGCATCGGCGTGCCGGCGGACAAGAACATGGTGGCCAGCATGGCACGTCGCACACGATCACGTACCGCGTTGATGGCTGAATTGTCGGTAGGACCCTCCACCCCCCAGTTGCTCGTGAAGTTGGTGGGATGCCCGTCGTGGTTGTTTTCGCCGTTCGCTTCATTATGGCGGTCGGCGTAGCTCACCGAGTTGTACAGCGTAAAGCCATCATGCGAGGCGATGTAGTTTACCGACGCCCAAGGACGCCGGCCACGCCGTGCAAAGATGTCAGCCGACCCGGAGAGCCGTGCGGCGATCGCAGGTCGGTGGCCGGCATCGCCGCGCCAAAAACGCCGGACACCATCGCGGAACCGGTCGTTCCATTCGGCAAATCCGGGTGGATGGTTGCCAAGCTGATACCCGCCTGGGCCAATATCCCAGGGTTCAGCGATCAGTTTCACGTCGGACAGGATTGGATCCTGGCGCAGTGCATCGAAGAACCCGGCGCCGGTGTCGAAGCCGTTCGGCTCGCGCCCCAGGGTCGCGCTAAGATCGAAGCGGAAGCCGTCGATATGGAACGAATTCACCCAGTACCGCAGCGAGTCCATCACCATTTGCAGTACGCGCGGGTGGGACAAGTTCAGCGTATTGCCGGTGCCTGTGTCATTGACGGGGCGGCGTGGATCGGCAGCTTCCAACCGGTAGTAGCTGGCATTGTCCAGACCACGGAATGAGAGTGTCGGACCGAGCTCGTCGCTTTCTGCGGTGTGGTTGTAGACCACGTCGAGGATCACCTCGATGCCGGCGGCATGCAGGCGACGCACCGCTACGCGCATTTCATTTGGTGAGCCATCTGAAAGATAGGATGCCTCCGGCGCAAAGAAGCCGAGTGTGTTGTAACCCCAGTAGTTGCGCAGACCGCGTAGTTGCAGGGCACGGTCCTGCACGAAGGCGTGTACCGGCATCAACTCGAGCGCCGTGATGCCGAGTTGGCGTAGGTAGTCGATCATCACCGGGTGCGCCAATGCCGCGAACGTTCCGCGTTCGAGCGGCCGGATGTCGCTGCGCAACATGGTCAAGCCGCGCAGATGCGCCTCGTAGGTCACGGTTTCCGACCACGGCACGGCGGGCGGATGATCGTCGCCCCAGTTGAAGGAATCGTCGGCTACCACCGCTTTCGGTACTGCCGGGGCGCTGTCACGCCGATCGAACGACAGATCAACGCGCGGTGAGTGTGGCCGGAAACCATACAGCGCATCACTCCAGTGAAGACCGCCGGCCAGTGCGCGTGCGTAGGGGTCCAACAGCAGCTTGTGGTGATTGAACCGATGGCCGCGTTCCGGCTCGTACGGGCCCAGCGCACGGTAGCCGTACAGCAGGCCGGCGGTCGCATCGGGCAGGTAGCCGTGCCAGATCTCATCGGTGTATTCCGGCAGACTGTAACGCGCGATCTCACGGCGGCCAGACGGTTCGAACAGGCAGAGATCGATCCGCTCCGCATGAGCAGAGAACACTGCGAAATTTATACCCAGCCCATCCCACGTAGCGCCGAGTGGATATGGTCGACCAGGAAGCAACTTCTCTGGGAGATGCTGCATTCCTTTGAGTCAGACGCGCACGGCCCGCATCGGCTCAGTCGCCGAGGCGGAGATAGATTGTTGCGAGCGGCGGCAACGTCAGCTCGAGCGACTGCGCTTCGCCATGACGCTGCACTGGAACGGTCCGCACGCTGCCACCATTGCCCATATCGGAACCGCCATAGAATGCAGAGTCGGTGTTGAGCAACTCCCGCCAGACCCCTGTGTTGGGCACCCCTATGCCGTAGCCCAACCGTGGCACCGGTGTCATGTTCGCAACTACCAGTACCGGTGGCGACGTCTCGTCGCCCATGCGAACGAATGCAAATACCGAGTTGCCGCGGTCGTCGCCCACCACCCAACGAAATCCGGTGTTCACGGTATCGCGCTGGTGCAGCGCACGCTGTTCCGCATAGCTGTGATTCAGATCCCGCACCAGACGCTGCACGCCGAGGCGCATGGGATCGTCGAGTCCGGCCCAGTCGAGTTCGCCGTCGTGGCTCCACTCGTGTTCCTGGGCAATCTCACCGCCCATGAACAACAGCTTCTTGCCGGGGTGGCCCCACATGAAGCCGAGATAGGCGCGCAGGTTGGCGAAGCGTTGCCAGTTGTCGCCCGGCATCTTGGCGATCAGCGAACGCTTCCCGTACACCACCTCGTCGTGCGAGAGTGGCAGCACGAAGTGTTCGGAGAACGCGTACAGCAGGCCGAACGTCATGTCGTTGTGGTGCCAGGAACGATTAACCGGATCCTCCTCCATGTAGCGCAGCGTGTCGTGCATCCAGCCCATGTTCCACTTATACCAGAAACCCAGGCCGCCTTCGCTGATCGGTCGCGACACGCCCGGCCAGGCGGTGGATTCCTCGGCGATGGTCATCGCACCGGCGCAACGCTCTTCGACCACCGCGTTGAAGTGGCGCAGGAAGCCGATCGCCTCCAGATTCTCGCGCCCGCCATAGATATTGGGAATCCATTGTCCCTCGGCCCGCGAGTAGTCACGGTACAGCATCGAGGCCACGGCGTCGACGCGCAAGCCATCGACATGGAAATGCTCGAGCCAATAAAGCCCCGACGCGATCAGGAAACCTTGCACTTCGCGACGGCCGCAATTGTAGATGTAGGTGTTCCAGTCCTGATGATAGCCTTCGCGCGAATCCTGATGCTCGTAGAGTGCGGTGCCGTCGAAGCGTGCCATGCCATGTGCGTCGGTCGGGAAGTGCGCCGGAACCCAGTCTACGACGACACCGATGTTGGCTCGGTGGCAGGCATCGACGAAGCGGCCAAATCCCTCGGGCGGACCGAATCTGGCGCTCGGCGCAAACAGGCTGAGCGGCTGGTATCCCCAGGAGCCGCCGAACGGATGTTCGCTGACCGGCATCAGTTCGATATGGGTGAAGCCCATCTCGCTGACATAAGGTACCAGCCGTTCGGCCAACTCGTCCCAGTTCGGAATGCGGCCGTCAGGATGGAACCATGAAGCCGCATGCAGTTCATAGAATGACAACGGCGCATCGGCCTTGTGCCGGCGCGCCCGGTCCTGCATCCACGCATCGTCGCGCCACACCAATGGCGTGGGATCGGCCACAACGGACGCGGTGGCCGGCGGAACCTCGGTCGCGCGCGCCAACGGATCGGCTTTCAGCGGCAGGCGACAGCCATCGGGGCTGATGATCGCGAATTTGTAGCGTGCGCCGGCGGTCAAGCGAGGGACGAAAAGTTCCCACACGCCCGCCGGATAGCGCAGTCGCATCGGATCGCGCCGTGGATCCCACGTATTGAAATCGCCGACCACCGAAACAGCGCGCGCATTCG
The DNA here is from genome assembly GCA_963696645.1 of uncultured Alphaproteobacteria bacterium. Taxonomy (GTDB): domain Bacteria; phylum Pseudomonadota; class Alphaproteobacteria; order Acetobacterales; family Acetobacteraceae; genus JAMXLO01. Next base: position 2,047,785 of record CAVOKY010000005.1, on the reverse strand, counting down.
GTGCCCAGACCGCGAATCGCACGCCAGACACGCCGTCAACCGTGACCACGCTGGCACCGAGATGCGACGCCAGCTCGAAGTGCCTTCCCTCGTTGAACAGATGCAGATCGAGTTCGCCCAACTGGGGACCGAACGAGTAGGGGTCTTCGGTTTCCTGAACTGCGTCGGGCCAGGTGATGCGCAGCAGATAGGGATCGGCGCCGCTCACGCTGCCGACGAACAGCCCTTGCGGCGCAGCCGGCGCCAGCCGGCCGAGTGAGCGGCTCTCGGTGCGCGCACACACTTCGACTGCCAGCGCGCCCGGCAGGAAGGCGCGAACAATGCGGCCCGCCGAACTGTCGTGCGGCCCAAGTACGGCAAACGGGTCGCGTAGCGTGCCGTTGACGAGCGCTTCCGCCACATCGCGTGGCAGGGCCACCAGATCGACCATGTCGTTCATTGAGCAGCCCCCACTAGCTGTTCGGTCAGCCGAGCCAGGCCATGCAGCGGCACATCTATCCAGGTGGGGCGGTTTGCCGCCTCATAGGCAATCTCGTAGGCCGCTTTCTCCAACAGGAAGAACTGCAGCAGGTCGCGTTCCGCCGTCTCACCCATTGAGGTGCAGACTTCCCCGTAGCCAGCCAGGAACGATCGGGTTGCCTGCTCGACAAAGGCCCGCAGGAAAGTGTCGCGATCCGGGTCGGCGACATGCGCGTGGCTGGCGAGACTTTTCCGCTGCACCACCGCGGCCGCGTAGTCGAACGACCGGATCATGCCGGCCACATCGCGTAATCGATGGTTCTTGCCACGGCGCAGTTCCATGGGCTTCGCAGGCTCACCTTCGAAATCGATGATGTAAACGTCGCCGTTGGCTACCAGAACCTGGCCGAGATGCAGATCGCCATGTATCCGCGTGAGCGTCGCACCATCGCCAGAATGCGCGAGCCGACCCGCCAGTGCAATCAGCCTGTTGCGCTCGGACATGACGACTGCCAGATCGTTGGCCGCACTGGCGTCCCACTCGTGTTGCGCGCTCAACGCATCGAACGCCGCCACAAGCTGCTGTTCCGCCTGTGTTGCCCATTGACCTGTCACCGCATCACCGGCGGTTTCCGGCGCAAACGCCGGATCATCCGAATCCCGGTGGAGAACCACGTGCATCTCCCCCAGGCGGCGTCCCAGCAGGTTCGCGATCGCGTTGTAGTCTTCGTGGTGCTCGGATTCCGTCGCTGTCACGCCGTCCGCGCTGGCGGTCAGATCCGACAGACCGCGCAGCAGCAGATCAAGCATCCACGTCCAGGCGTCGCCCTGGTTGCGGATGAAACCTTGTGCGATCGCCAGCACATGGCGCGTGCCGATTGCATCGAACCGCGCAACTTCGCCAAGCAGCGGCGCCGTGTTGGCAAAGCCCTGTTCGGTCAGATAACGCCCCATCTCGGCCTCCGGATGCGGACCTGCCGCGACGCGACGAAATATCTTCACCATCGCCACATCACCGACGATCAGTGACGAGTTGGACTGCTCGGCCGAGAGCCAGTTGATCTCTGCATCGGGCAGCACGTTCACATCAGCCATGCGCGATGTCGGCTCGAAGCATATCTCGCCGGCATTGGTCATGACCGATGCCGCATCGCGCAGTCCGGTCATGATCGCCTGAGCAAGTTCGGGCAGCGCGAACCCATCAGTCAGCAGTCCCACGCGGGCGCCGCGGCGCACTCGCGCCAGCGCAAGCTGTGTCGGCAGCGGCCCGGTTGGCCGATCGTCCCAGGCGATCGCCATGGGCAGCAGCCAACGTGCGGTGCCGCTCTGAGTATCCGTCTCGATCTCCGCCAGCAGCATCTCGTTGTCGGACTGCGGCAGCACGGCAAGCGACGCCAACCGCACGGCCTTCAGTGTCTGATCCTTCAGCGCAAACCAACGCCGCTTGCCAAGATAGGGCGGCAGGATATCCCGTTCGACGATGCCACGTACGGCGATCAATCCATCGGCCAGTCGGCCACGCAGAACGATGGTCTGATATTCGGGCATGGGCTCCGGCGCGGGCGTGTGTAATGTCGGCCAGCCCGCCTCCTCCTCCGCAAGAACGAACCAATAGAAACCGTAGGGTGGCAGGGTGAGCAGGTAGTTGAGTTGGCCGATCGGCGGAAATACCGAACCGCCGTCAAGTTCGATCGGCACGCGCCCGGTGAACTCCGACAGGTCCAGTTCCACCGCCTGTGGCGTGCGCGCCAAGTTGGCGACGCACAGGATGCTGCGCCCATCCAGTTCGCGCAGATACGCCAGCACCTTCCGGTTCTTCGGATACAGCAGACGAAATGCACCGCGTCCGAACGCCTGGTGCTGGCGGCGAACCGCGATGGCGCGTCGCGTCCAGTTCAGCAATGAATGCTGGTCGGCCGATTGTGCTTCGACGTTCACCGCCTCATAGCCATAGAGCGGGTCCATGATTGGCGGCAGGACCAGGCGTGACGGATCGGCACGCGAGAAACCACCGTTGCGGTCAGGCGACCACTGCATCGGCGTACGCACGCCGTCGCGGTCGCCCAGGTGGATGTTGTCGCCCATGCCGATCTCGTCGCCGTAATAGATCACCGGCGTGCCGGGCATCGAGAACAGCAGATGGTTCATCAGTTCAATGCGCCGCCGATCGCGTTCCAGCAACGGTGCCAGCCGGCGACGGATGCCCAGATTGAGCCGCGCGCGACGGTCCGCGGCGTAGGTTTCCCACAAAAAGTCACGCTCGCTCGAGGTGACCATTTCCAGCGTCAGTTCGTCGTGGTTGCGCAGGAAGATCGCCCATTGGCTGTTGGGCGGGATATCTGGCGTCTGGCGCATGATGTCGGTGATCGGGAAGCGGTCCTCGCGCGCGATCGCCATGTACATGCGCGGCATCAGCGGAAAATGGAAGGCCATGTGGCATTCGTCATCGTCGCCGAAATAGTCCTTGGCATCCTCGGGCCACTGATTGGCCTCCGCCAGCAGGATGCGGTCGGGATAATGCGCATCGATTTCGGCGCGGATCTGCTTCAGCACCGCGTGCGTTTCCGGCAGGTTTTCGTTGTTGGTGCCTTCGCGCTCCACCAGGTACGGCACCGCATCCAGGCGCAACCCGTCGACGCCCAGTTCGGCCCAGTAGCGCAGGACCGCCAGCACCTCCTTCAGCACACGCGGATTGTCGTAATTGAGATCCGGCTGGTGCGAATAGAACCGGTGCCAGTAATACGCGCCGGCCACCTCGTCCCAGGTCCAGTTGGACCGCACGGTGTCGACGAAGATGACACGCGTGCCGGCGTATTTGTGGTCATCGTTCGACCAGACATAGAAGTCGCGATATACTGATCCGGGCTTTGCGCGCCGCGCGCGCTGGAACCATGGATGCTGATCGGATGTGTGGTTGACCACCAGCTCGGTGATCACCCGCATGCCCCGCGCATGGGCCGCGGCTATGAAGCGCTTCGCGTCGGTGAGCTTGCCATAGTCGGCATGCACACCGCGATAGTCGCTGATATCGTAACCGTCGTCCAGCCGCGGCGATGGGTAGAACGGCAGCAGCCAGATCGTGTTGACGCCAAGATCGGCAATGTAGTCGAGCCTTGAAATCAGGCCCGCGAAGTCGCCGACGCCATCGTTGTTAGAGTCACAGAACGACTTTACGTGCAGCTGATAGATGATTGCGTCCTTGTACCACAGGCGGTCCTCGCTCATCGCGGAGCGCACCGGGCGTGGTCGAGAGACGGCAATATCCATCATACGTCTCCTGGTGGTGCGATCCGCCAGATCGCATAGGGCAGATCGGCGGGATCGAGCCGGATGCGCTGGTGCTTGCCGGTCCAGACGAACTGGTGCCCGCGCACCAGATCTGTCGCAGCCAGAGCCGCGTCATCCGAAAGCTGCCACTCCCAGGTGGGGATTTCTATCGTCGCCTCCTGCACATTGTGCGGATCGAGGCTGACTGCAACCAGGATCATCTCGTGTCCGTCTGGCCGCCGCTTGCCGTAGAGCAAAACCTGGTCGTTGAATGCCGGATAGAACGTCAGACCGAGATGGCTCTGTAACGCCGGATGCGAGCGCCGGATGCGGTTCAATGCGGTGATTTCCCCAACGATATTGCCCGGCGCGGCAAGGTCCCGCACGCGGATCTGGTATTTCTCGGAATCCAGGTATTCCTCGCGGCCGGGCAGCGGAGCCGATTCGCAGTGTTCGAACCCTGAATACATGCCCCATAGTCCGGCAAGCGTGCAGGCCAGCGCCGCGCGGATCAGAAAGCCGGGCCGTCCTGACGTCTGCAGGAACGGCGGATTGATGTCGGGCGTATTGACGAAGAAGTTCGGCCGGAAGAAGTCGCTCGCCGGCGGCGCATTCAGTTCGGTCAGATACTCGATGATCTCCTGTTTGGTATTGCGCCAGGTGAAGTAGGTGTAGGACTGCGTGAAGCCGATTTTGGCCAGCCGGTACATCATTTTCGGCTTGGTGAACGCTTCGGCCAGGAACAGCACCTCCGGATGCCGGCCACGGATGTCGGCGATCATCCATTGCCAGAACGGCAGCGGTTTGGTGTGCGGATTGTCCACCCGGAAGATGCGAACGCCCTGATCGACCCAGAACTGTACGACATCGCGCAGCGCGAACCACAGGGATGGCATCGCCTCTGTCGCGTAAAAGTCCGGATTGACGATGTCCTCGTATTTCTTCGGCGGATTTTCCGCATAGCGCATCGAGCCGTCAGGACGCCAGCGGAACCAGCCGTGATGCTCGCGCAGCCAGGGATGATCGGGCGAGCACTGGACGGCGAAATCGAGTGCGATCTCCAGCCCGTTGTCATGCGCCGCGGCGATCAGCGCGCGGAAATCGTCCAGCGTGCCGAGCGCGGGATGAATCGCGTCGTGACCACCCTCGCGACCGCCGATTGCATACGGGCTGCCGACATCGTTCGATTCGGCACACAACGCGTTGTTGCGACCCTTGCGGTTGGTCGTGCCGATCGGATGGATGGGCGGGAAATACAGCACGTCGAAACCCATCGCGCTGATTGCCGGCAGGCGCTGGATCACATCGGCGAACCTGCCGTGTCGGGCTGGATCATCGGTGGCGGAGCGGGGGAACATCTCGTACCAGCTTGCGAAGCCGGCCTGTGGCCGATCCACTTCGTACGATATGGCCGGCATGTGGTGCACGCCGAATGGTCGGTCATCGGCCAAGCGCATCGCGGCCGCCGTTTGTGGTGCCAGCAGAAGCGCTATTTGTGCGGCTGTGTCCAATGCCGGAAGGCGGTCCGCGATGTCGGACAACGCGCCGCGCTTCGGTTCCGGCAGGCGCGCTATTGCAGCCGCCAGCATCTGGCCGCCTTCCGCGAGTTCCAGTGTGACGACCTGGCCGGCGGCATGCTTGGCCGACAGGTCGTGGCGGAACGTACCCCACAGATCCCACCATGCCTCGATTGTGACGCGGTAGCGCCCGATCCGGTCGGGCGTGAAGCTGGCTGCCCAACGGTCATTCTCCACCAGGCGCATGGCGACGCGATGCCAGCCAGCCTCATCTGCCGCGCTCCATAGCAATTCGGCTGCCAGCACATCGTGGCCATCGGCAAAGATATCGGCGCTGACGGTGACGCTCTCGCCTACCACGCGCTTCACGGCAAATGCGCCGTCGGGCACCACGGGCTGGATGTCTTCGATGGCAATTCGTGTGATCGAGGCGTGATGCGGATCGAAATCCCGGTCGCGCGCGGGTCGCTGGATGATCGGCGCGGTCGGTGCGTAGGCCAGCACTCGGACTTCGCCGGGGGCCATCGGGGCTGTAGCGCCATGGGGGGCAGCGATGGCCTGCTGCAGGACCAGGGCGATACCGGCCTGCGGCGGCAAGGGTGACAGGGGCAGATCGACCGGTGTGGCGCGGTTGATATCGGGATTGATCAGCACGAGTACCGCACCCGAGGACTCGCGCATGTCAGGAGCGTCACCCCGCAACAGCGCCGTGACGCGATCCCGCGGACTGGTCAATTGCCGCATCTCGCCATCGCCACCGCGTGCCGCGATTTGATCGACCAGCGCGTTGGCCGCCGCGATGTCCGCGCCGAGATTGCCGGCAGCATCGGCAGTTGCCCGGGCAAAATCCTCGGGTCCGCCGAGCGTGGCATCGAACGGGCGGCGTGCAGCGTACTCGAACCCCATGGGGACGAAGACGCCATTCGCCGTCGCCGCGGCCATGCGCATTGCCAGCCGGTAGGCCGACGGAACATCGCTGGCAGGCGGCAACCGGGCAGCAAGCCGATCAAACAGTGACGGCTCCGGGGCGGCGATCACCGGCGCGATGCGTCGCAGCAGTGCGAACTCGTCCACCAGCCAGTTGGCGCGTCCGTCCCACCACGCGAGCGAGGAACACACATGGTCGAAGCCGATGCCCTCCAATCGCGGCAGTGCCGCTTGGTCCACGCCGGGTGTCCAGGCCAGGAAACGGCACGACGGGGCGTCGCTGTGCAGTCCAGAGATGAGCTGTCGCCAGACCGCAGCCGGCACGTGGTGCGGTTCCACGCAGCGAAAGCCGGCAACCCCGGCGCGCACCAATTGGCGCAGGCGATCCAGCCACCATGCAGTCACCTGTTCGGCGACCTCGGTTCGCTCCAGCCTGGCATAGGCAACGTCCAGCCGACGTGGCGGGCGCCATGGATTTGGCAGCGCACCGCAGTCGCCGACCGCGAACCACTCCGCTTCGCGTTGGTGAATCACGGCGTCGGGTGCCACGCGATCGACCACGAGATCCAGCCAGAAGGCCAGCCCGTGCCGATTGGCTTCCGCTGCTGCCAATGCAATGCCTGCATCGGCCGCGCCAAGCCACTGCAGGGCCGGATGCAGTTTCGCATGGTCGGCCGTGATGTATATGTCGCCACTCCCACCCGGTACGAATGGCGGTGCGACGCACACGACGCTGAACCCCATCTCCTGGCAACGCGCGAAGTGGCGCGGCCAGTCCGACAGCGGTCCGGCGACCAGCGGATGCAGGTGGTAGATCTTGGGGGCCATTCCTCACGTGGTTCCGTTGGAATCAGGCTATGGGCTACATGGAGATGGTATGCGTTGGAATAGCACTGCAATCAGTTTGCGGCAGTGGCACGAGTGCCGGCTGTAACGTTTGGCGGGGCAGATGTTCACTTAGCCGGGAGCGGCACATCACTCAACTGTCCGTGATACGAGGTCCTTCATGCGGTGGCCAGGGCAGGCGCGATCGATTGGACGGAATGTTATTCGCAGTAGTTAAGAATGTGTGTCCGTTAAAGACGCTGCGCGATGAGCGACCCACCGCTCTGCGCCGATGCCTACGTCGCGTCTAGTAGTCAACGTCGAGCACACTGTATTTGCCCGTGGAAATTGTCATTCCCGCGCAGGCGGGACCCCAGGCGGAGCATAGTCAGGCTGCCTCCTGGGTCCCGCTCGAGCGGCATGTCACGGCGGCGGTCAGGCGCCGCCGCCGCTCGTTCCGTTTACGGCATATCCCAGTACGGCCGGGCACCGTAATAGTCATACACACGCCTGCCCCACGCCGGATCTTCCCACCCAACCGTCTCATCGGTTGCGTAGGATGGCGCGCCCTCCAGCATTCGCCGGTCGAGATCCACCACAAAACCACCCATCGACGTGTCGTACTTCAGCTTCTCCCACGGCAGCGGGTAGTGGCGGTCGCCGATGCCGAGGAAGCCGCCGAAGCCTACCACCGCGTAGGCGATCTTGCCGCTGACCTTGTCGATCAGCACGTCCTCGACACTGCCGAGACTTTCGCCCGCGGGATTGTAGATATGCGTGCCTTCTACCTGGTCGGCGGCAATCAGCCGGCCGGACGTGTCGTTCGGATCATGCACACTGGCCATAAAAATCCCCTCTGATACTGTTGAGAATGCTACAACGCCGTGGATGTCAGGGCGTTGCCGGCAGTCGCATCAGTTTGCCGTCAGGTCGCATGGTGCGACGTCGCGCTCCGGCGCTAGTGACGGCCGCCGAATGAATGCGCCGATGGGATGAGCGAGCCTAGACGGCCGAACAGATAGCCCAGCGCGAACACGACCAGAGCCGCGGTGATCGGTTGCGCGCGGATCACCTCACGCACCTCGCTGACGCCTCCCTGGGTCCTGCACGCCACATTCTGGACCTGATCCGCTGCGTGCTGAACGCCGCCGGCGACCCTCTGCGCCGCACCTCCGATCGTGTCCTGGATACCACCGCCAACTGAATCGCTCATGCTTGCCTCCTTGAATGATCAGGATCCTGCGGCGGCGTATAGCCGTTCCGCGACGATGCCACGGTGGGCGACAGGAGCCCAGACGTGACACGGCTATCGGTTTAACGCAAAACCCACCCATGCCTGGCCCATCCTGACGAAAACCTGAACGTCTGCCGCCGCAGGACCATTTTGATGCCGCACGAAGGCTATTGCCACGATGCCGTTCTAGATCGACTCGCATCCGATCGCAGATCTCGCGGCAGGCGCCGGATCAGCCGACGTACGGTCGAACTCGGTAATTCCTGCGTATGGTTGATAAGTTGGAAGCGGAGGCCGCACAGGCCGCTTGCCGCAACCGACGACCACACGTCGCGCCGTGCGTGCTGCCCTGCTCAGCTACGGGGACTCCCGCGCGCGCATATAGCCACCCGATCCCGCGCCCTGACCAGTGTCCTGCCCTCTGGTCCGCGACGTCGGCACGGTGCACAGTGATGGACCTGAGCGAACCGGGAGGGACCAATGGCCGGCAAGGTCATCATCAGTTGCGCCGTCACCGGCGCGATCCACACGCCCAGCATGTCGGACCATCTGCCGATCACGCCGGAGGAGATCGCGCGCTCCTCGATCGAAGCTGCCGAAGCTGGCGCCGCGATCATCCATCTGCACGCGCGCGACCCAAAGACCGGTGAGCCCACGCCGGATCCTGGCGTGTTCATGCGCTTCCTGCCAGTGATCAAGCAGAGCACCGACGCGGTGGTGAACATCACCACCGGCGGTGGGCTGAACATGACGCTGGACGATCGGCTCGCCGCACCACTGCTGGCGAAGCCGGAAATGTGCAGCCTGAACATGGGCAGCATGAACTTCAACATCTCTCGCGCCGGCGACCGGGTGAAGACCTGGAAGCATGACTGGGAGAAGCCATATCTCGATCGCACCGACGATCATATCTTCCGCAACACGTTCCGCGACATCGCCGGCATCGTCGAGCGTCTGGGCAAGGCGCACGGCACGCGCTTCGAGTTCGAATGCTACGATGTCGGACATCTGTACAATCTAGCATATTGCCTGGATCAGAAAATCGTCGAGCCACCGCTGTTCGTGCAGACCATCTTCGGCATCCTCGGCGGCATTGGTGCTGATCCACGCAATCTGCTGTTCATGAAGGAGACGGCGGATAAGCTGTTCGGCGACGCCTATGTCTGGTCGGTGCTGGCGGCGGGGCGCCACCAGATGGCTTTCACCACGATGGCCGGCATCTTGGGTGGCAACGTGCGCGTCGGCCTGGAGGACAGCCTGTACATCGGCCGCGGTGCACTGGCCAAATCGAACGCCGAGCAGGTGGCGAAGATCCGCCGCATCCTGGAGGAGCTCAGCCTGGAGATCGCATCACCTAGGGAAGCGCGCGAGATTCTCAGGCTGAAGGGCGGCGATCGGGTCGGCTTTTAACGCGCCTGCGTCGGGGCAGCGATAGTTCCACGTGCGCATCCGATTGCGCGACAGCACCTTCATCGCCTGCGATTTCAGCGAACACGAGCCGGGCCTGCTGCTGATCCATGGCACGGCATTTACGGGCGGACGCTGGCGACCGGTTCCCAGCCGCCCTAGCAGTCCGCGCTCACGGCGACGGAGTCAGTTTACGATTTCGTGTCGGCAAACCGGTTGATGCCAAGCCTTTCGCGCCAATCCGAGCTTTGCTCGGCCTTGACTTCCTCCAAGGGGATGCCGGTCGCGTCGGCAATGCGGGTAATGCCGTTGAAACCCGCGATTACTGCGGCAGCATCCACCATGGCGGCCTCGCCCAATGCCCGCAGGACTGCCGCGCGGGTGCAGCCGATCCGCGGGCCGTCGAACGCGATTGCAGCCTCGGCAAACGCCAACAGTTCCGCCGCATGCGGCACTCCGGTGTCACTGGCGCCATCCATCACGCCATCCATCTCGAAAGTCCGGTCTGCAGTTTGCCCACTCGCACGGAGCAGGGCGAGATGACTGACCGTTCAATAGATGCACCGGTTTAGCGCGGATACTCTTGCAGCCAGCATTTCAATCTGCGCGTGTGTAACGGCGCGATACTCGTGGGTGAAATCGCGCATCCAGGGGCCTGGCATGTACATGATCTCAAGCAAGTCCCACCACTGCATCATGGCGGACGGCACAAGGCTCAGTGCGCGCTGGATGTTGGCGCCTGATCGCAGCGTCGGGTCACGGCGGGTCAGGTATATGTCGGGATCGTCGGGTCCGACATCCTCCGGGGCAAGCGTGGCTACCCAGGCGAGGTCATGGCGAATACCCGCGGGGCGACGGCGTTGCGGCGCACCCCGATGCGCGCGAGGCAGAGGCCAGGGATCCAGTCCGACAGCCGCACGGAAAGTATCGATCGCAACGGTAATCGCAACGACAGAGACCAGTTCAACGTAGCGTTCCTCATCCAGCCCACCAGCGAGCAAACGCCGGAACCAGCTTTCGCCCAGTCGGCCGGAATCGGTGCGGATGCGATGGATTGCCTCGACGGCAGCATGAGGAAGCGACCTGAGCGATACATGATCGCCACCAACCATGTTGGGGGACAGCGCCGCTGCGCGCGCGGCACACAGCGGGCAGGATGCGGCGTGGCGTGTCTCCGCCGCGATCGCCACGCGGTCTGCACCGGTCCACCAGGTGCCGGGATGACCTATCCCGGTCCAGGCGCGGTCCTGCGCTTGCAGAATGTCAGGTCGGATCGCCATGCGTCAGTCACTCCAGCGGATACTATATGATCACGGGGTTCCGCTGCGTTGGCAATACGTAATGGCGAGGCCGGCAGTGTCATTGAACAGGGCCGTTGGTGACGCGCATCACTGCAACCACCATGCTGCACGCGTTATCCCAATCGAAGGTGCGGAATGCGTGATGGCGAGTCACATAGCTGAGGTAGAGATCAGCTTCACGCGCTTACCGCACATAGTCGCGCAGCGCGACAGCTCGAGCGGGGTCATAGGCCTCGAACACGCCGATACCCATGATGAAGCCTGATGGCGTCGAGGCAACATGGTCCGGCGAGCGGCCGAAGAAGCCGAAATGCAATTCCGACCAAGCGCCGGCGTGGCAAGCCCATCGGAGCCGACGGCACCCATCAATTGTTTGAGGTGTAGGATTTACGCGCCGATCCATCCGAGGTCGGCTTCGCTCTCCAGATCTTGCAGGCGATCGAAAAATCCTGCCGCCCGAGCGCCATAACGCGTTCGCATCAATGTCATGAACTTTTCACGCAGCTCGCTGCGATCCAACGGCCGCGCCGGCGTGCCGTTGAATTCTTCCACCTCGCGCGTGAAGGCACGCCCATCCTTCAACAGGATCGTCACGATGCTCGCACCAGGCACCTTGGTCTGAGGGTCAGCAACGGTTATCGTAACGCGCCCACACATCGCGCGGATCGCACTGTCATGCAGCGCCGTATCATCGAATGACGCCGGGTCGCGCGGGTCCCGGAACAGCGCGAGCGCAACACAGAACGGAATGGAATACTGTGCCATCATCATGTCGGCGGGATCAGGAATGTTGTTGATCGTCGCCATACGTTCGGTTCCGGCCACCGTCACCCGGTCCACCTCGGCGCCGGTAAACCCATGATCCTCCTGCAACTCCAATACAGCCTGCACAGCTGTTTGAGCCGTCATATGAACGGGAAAGCGCTTCAGGCATAGATTCAGAGTCGCGAACTCGCTGCCGAGCCCGCGAGTTAATTCGGCAACATCCCACTCGGTGCAGAATACCTTGAGAAATCCGGCCTCGCCTTCAATCACGCTGCGCGGACCGGTAAAGCCGTCGGCGGCCAGGCTGGCAGCCATCACACCACTCTCAGCGGCACGACCGAGATGAAGTCGCTTTACCATCGCACCAGTGCCGGACCGTGAAAATTCCATCAGGCCGCCCGCCAGCGAACCGGCGATGCCAAGCGCATTGGTCATACGCGATGCATCCAGCCCCAGCAGGACGCCGGCTGCGACCGCCGCACCGAATGGACCGGTAGTGCCAGGCGCATGAAAACCGCGGCGCTCATTGCTGTGTTTCGTCGCGTAGCCGATGCGGTACATTACTTCAAATCCCGCGACCACCGCGGTGATTAGTGCACGGCCATTGTTACCGCGCTCCTGCGCAACGGCCAGGCCCGGCGGCAGCAACGTGGCGCCCGGATGCACGCCCGCACCCGGCTTGGTCAGGTTGTCGGACTCGAAGGCATGCGCCAGTGCGCCGTTGGCCAACGCTGCCGCCGGCGCGTGCAGTGTAGGACCGTCGATGCCCAGGATACGGCTGCGCCCGCCCGCTCCGATTCGTTGTGCGTACGCGACGACGATACGGCTCCATGGCAGGTCATTACCCAACGTGATCACGGCGACGGTGTCGGTGATACACTCCTTGGCGCGTTGCACGACGTTGGGAGGCAGGTCCTCGTAGCGCAAGCCCGCCGCGTATTCGGCCAGGCGAACCGTTTCATTTGCCATGACTAATTCGCCGTCATGCCACCGTCGATGACGAGCTCGCTGCCCGTCACCCAAGCGGCTTCGTCGGATGCCAAATACAGGCAGCCCATGGCGATATCGATCGGCTTGCCGAAGCGGCCCAGCGGTGTCGCATCCATTCGCGCCTTGCCGCTTTCATTGCCGAGCAAGCCCGGTCGCGCCATTGGCGTATCGACGAAGCCGGGGTGGATGGAATTCACCCGGATCTGGTCCTTCGCGTACTGGATCGCCGCGGACTTGGAAAAGATGCGCACCGCGCCTTTTGAGGCATGGTAGGCGGCGTTGGCGAACGAACCAACGATGCCGCAGATGGACGAGATATTGATGATCGATCCACCGTCGGCACGCAGCATGGCAGGAATTACGCTTTTGGTGCCCAGGAAAACACCGGTTGCATTCACTTCCATGATGCGGTTCCAGCTTTCCAGCGTCTGTTCGGCGAGCGTCATGCCGGCGATGTTGCCCATCTGGACGGTCATGCCAGCCGGCCGGCCCGATATGCCTGCTATGTTCCCCAGCACGTTGACCTTACCGTAGGCACGCTCGGCTGCCGCAATCAACGCGATCCACTGGGCCTCGCTGCACACATCAAGGGTGCGATATTGCGCGACACCACCCGCGTCCGTGATCCCCTTCGCGACCGCACGACCCATGTCATCCTGTACGTCGCAGAGCAACACGCTTGCGCCATGAGCGGCGAACACCCGCGCTGTCTCCGCGCCGATGCCGGACGCACCGCCTGTCACGATCGCCACCTTGTCGAGCAGCCGCTTACCCGTTTGCATGCTGGTTCGCTCCCGTTTCCTGTTGCAGGCCGCGTCAAATGATCTTCCGATTCCGGAAGTCGCTGATCTGCTCTGGACTGTAGCCAAGACCGGACAGCACATCGTCGTTGTGCGCGCCGAGTTCCGGGGCGATGCCGATCCGGGCTGGAGTTTCAGAGAACCGCCACGGCGTACCATGCACCTTCAGGGTCTTGCCATACTTCGGATAGTCAACTTCCGTGACATAACCATTCGCCAGCACGTCGGGATCGCTGGAGGCCTCGAGCAGGGTGTTGATGGGGGCCGCAACGATATCCGCCGCCCGCAACCTGGCGACCCAGTCCTCGCGCAGGCCCGTAGCGAACAGATCGTCGAGCGTGCGCAGCAATGTCTGCCGTCTCTCGTCCGACGTAATGATCACGCCCAGATTGCCAAAGCCTGCCCTCTCCAGCATTTCGTAGAAGCCGAGCGCGGACATCGCTGCCTTCCAATGCCTGGCGCCATTCAACTGAAACACCAGCGGCTTGCCGTCGCGATCGTTGAAACTGGCGCTGAGCCCGGGACGTTCCGGCGTCCCGGTGACGCGGGCCTGACCGGTGACCGGATTGCGATTGCGCCACATGGTTGTGGTGAGCGTCCAACCCATCAGGCGAATCTGCCCGCCAAGGAGGGAGCAGTCGACTTTCTGTCCAATGCCCGTAGTGCGCGCATAGGTCAGGGCCGCAAGCGCGCCGCCGAAAGCCAGGATTGCGCAAGTCTCATCGGCGACGGACACGATGCCGGTGCGCAACGGCTGGCCGGGCGTTGAATAGGCCTCGGCAATGCCGCCGAGCGCCTGCGCCATTGAATCCGTGCCTGGCAGGGCCGCATGCGGTCCATTTGGGCCATAACCGGAAATCGATACATAGACCAGGCGCGAATTGTGTTTGCGGAGTTCCTCATAGCCGAAGCCATTCTTCTCGGCTGCACCGGGCCGAAAATTCTGCCCGAACATGTCGGCGTTGGCGACCAGCCGGTAAAGAATGTCGCGCCCCTCCGCGGACTTCAGGTTCAGCGTGACACTTTTGACGCCGCGATTGTTGGTTTCAAAGTAGGTACTTGGTAATCCGGGCATCACGGTGCTGCCACGCGAATTGTCGCCGCCCTCCGGAACCTCGATCTTGATGACCTCGGCGCCAAGATCGGCCATCAGCATGTAAGGCACTGTCCCAGCCTGCGCGGTGGAACAGGCCACGACCTTAACACCTTGAAGCGGACCGTGCGGTGCAGTCATCTCGAACAACCTCCTGTGTCCCGCCCGGCGCCATGCCTGCGGCCGGGTATCGATCCGGCAAGCATGCCGCCAAGTACGCAATCTATGCTATGCTGCCGGGAAGAATGAAAGGGGAACCGCCATGCAGCTCAGCCACCAGGCCCTGATCAAGGCCTACCGCGACATGGTAACGATCCGCCGGTTTGAAGAGCGGGTGCAGGGGGAATTCGCCAAGGGGGGCATCCCGGGTTTCGTGCACCTCTATGCCGGCCAGGAGGCCTCCGCGGTCGGCGTCTGCTCGCATCTCGGACCGAAGGACTACATCGCGAGCACCCATCGCGGCCACGGCCACAGCATCGCAAAAGGCTGCGATGTCACCGGCATGATGCTGGAGTTGTTCGCCAAACAGGACGGGCTGTGTGGCGGCAAGGGTGGCTCGATGCATATTGCCGATCTCGACCAAGGCATGCTCGGCGCGAACGGCATCGTCGGCGGCGGCCCGCCGCTGGTGGTCGGCGCGGCACTGACCGCAAAGACTCTCGGCACCGGCACCGTGGCGATCGCGTTCACCGGCGATGGCGGTTCCAACCAGGGCACCACGTTCGAGGCGATGAACCTCGCGGTGGTGCTGCAACTTCCGGCAATTTTCGTATTTGAGAACAACGGCTACGGCGAATATACCGGCGCGGCTTACGCAGTCGGCAGTCACGACATCGCTGGCCGTGCCGCCGGCTTCGGTCTGCCCGCAGTGAAGGTCGATGGCGATGATTTCTTCGCCGTCCACGAGGCGGCACGCGAAGCGATCGAACGCGCCCGCGGCGGCGGCGGATCAAGCGCGATCGAAGTCGATACCTGCCGCTTCTACGGACATCATTCCGGCGATGCACAGCTCTATCGTGGCAAGGACGAGGTACGGCGGCTGCGCGAGGAACGAGACTGCATCACGCATTTTCGCCGGCGCGTCGGCGAGGCGGGATTACTCGAGACGACCGAGCTCGATGCGGTCGAGGCGGAAGTTGCGGCACTGATCGAGGACGCGGTGGGCACGGCAAGGGCCGGAGCTCCGCCGGACGCGAGCGCACTGCTCACCGACGTCTATGTATCGTATTAGGGGAACCGCATCATGCCCGTGAAAACCATCCGTCAGGCGCTGCATGAAGCGCTGGAGCAGGAGATGCGTCGTGATCCGCGCGTGGTGGTGATCGGCGAAGACGTGTCCGGTGGCGCCGGAACGCAGGGCGGACGCGACGCCGCCGGTGGCGTGCTTGGTGTCACCAAAGGTTTGATCAAGGAATTCGGCGAGGCGCGCGTCATCGATACGCCGATCACCGAGTTGGCGATCATGGGCGCGGCGGCGGGCGCCGCGATGACCGGGCTGCGACCGGTTGCCGAACTGATGTTCTCCGATTTTCTCGGCGTGTGCTTCGATCAGATCTTCAATCAGGCTGCCAAATTCCGCTACATGTTTGGCGGCAAGGCGCGCACGCCGTTGGTGATCCGTACCATGGTCGGCGCCGGGCGCAGTGCGGCTGCGCAGCATTCACAGAGCCCGTATCACATCTTCACGTCGGTGCCAGGGCTAAAGGTTGTCGTTCCGTCGAATGCCTACGACGCGAAGGGTCTGCTGATCCAGGCGATCCGCGACGATGATCCAGTTGTGTTCTGCGAACACAAGTTGATGTACGACCTGAAGGCCGAAGTGCCAGACGAGGCCTATACAATTCCATTCGCAGAGGCCAACGTGGTGCGCGATGGCGATGATGTAACTATCGTCGCGCTGGCCCGCATGGTGCACTACGCAGGCGAGGCGGCCGAGCTGCTTGCGGCCGAAGGGATCGAATGCGAGATCATCGATCCGCGCACCACCTCGCCACTGGATGAGGACACGATATTAGAAAGCGTCGAGCGTACCGGCCGCCTGGTCGTGGTGGACGAGGCGACGCCACGTTGCAGCATGGCCACCGACATCGCGGCACTGGTGGCTGACAAGGCGTTTGCGTCGCTGAAGGCACCGATCCGGCGCGTGACGGCGCCGCACACGCCGGTGCCGTTCGCGCCGTCTCTGGAGAAGCTCTACATCCCTGATCCGGAACGTATCGCGGCTGCGGTGCGTGATGTCCGCGGATACCGGCGATGAGTGCATCCATCACCGCGATCACCATGCCCAAGTGGGGTCTCACGATGACCGAGGGCAAGGTGGTACGCTGGCTGAAGCCGGAAGGCGCATCATTTTTTCAGGGCGAGGAGCTTCTCGAGATCGAGACCTCCAAGATAACCAACGTCGTCGAAGCCGATGCGGACGGCATGCTGCGTCGCATCGTGGCTCCCGAGGGCACCACATTACCGATTGGCGCATTGCTTGCAGTGCTCGCACCGGACAGCACTTCCGCGACAGAGATCGACCAATTTGTTGCCGGATTTGTTGTTGTCGAGGCGCCGGATGCGGCGGCTGACGTCGCCGATACCATCGCGCCGCGCGATCTGGACATTGCAGGCCAGCGATTGCGGTATCTGGAGCTTGGCGATGGCGACGGCGTGCCAGTCGTTTTGCTGCATGGCTTCGGAGCCGATCTCAACAGTTGGATGTTCACGCAGCCTGCCTTGGCAGAAGGGCGGCGAACGATCGCATTAGACTTGCCGGGACATGGCGGTTCCACCAAGGACGTTGGTGCCGGCGACGCCGATTTGCTGGTGGAGAGAGTCGAAAATGCATTGCTGCAGCTTAGCGTCGAGCGGGCTCACCTGATCGGGCATTCGATGGGCGGCGCCGTCGCCGCCAAGCTCGCCGCGCGGCGGCCTGAGCGTGTCGCGACACTGACGCTGATCGCATCAGCCGGGCTCGGTCCGGAGATCAATGCTGCGTTCATCGCTGGATTCGTGCGTACGGCACGCCGCAAGGAGGTGGCGGAGGTGCTCAATCTTCTTGTGCACGATCCGGCCCTGGTCAGCCGCGCCATGGTGGAGGACCTGCTGCGCTACAAGCGGATCGATGGCGTTACGAGCGCCCTGGAAGCAATCGCGCACTCGTGGTTCGCGGATGGACAACAGACCTGCGATGTCCTCGCGGATGTCACGGGATTGGCGGCCCCGGTGCAGATCATTTGGGGGCGCGACGACAGGATCATTCCGGTCGCACATGCCGAGGCGATTGCGTCCCGCCTGCCGGTACACATCGTGGAATCTGCGGGGCATTTGCCGCACATGGAGAAGTCTGGCGATGTGAACCGGCTGATCAGGCGATTCATCGAAGCCTGACGCGCATCGAGCATCGCAACGAACCCGCGGCGGCAAGTCAGCGAACGGAGAGATCTCACAATGGCAAAGATAATCGTGATCGGCGCAGGCGTCATGGGGGCGTCCGTGGCCTACCGGTTGGCGCAGGCCGGTGCGTCAGTCACCGTATTAGAGGCCACCCGCATTGGAGGCGGCACATCCGGTATCAGTTTCGCCTGGACCAATGCCCACAGCAAACCGCCGCGTCCGTATCACGACCTGAATGTCGGGGGCATGAAGGCGCATGCGGCGCTACGCGACGAATTCGGTGCGATACCCTGGTGGCACGGCGGAGGCAGCCTGGAATGGCATGCAGAAGCCGATCGCGCCGCACAGAAGACCAATGTCGAGCGGCTGCGGTCCTGGGGCTACGCCGCGGAGTGGATCGACCACAAACAGTTGCAGGAGCTGGAGCCGGATATCGATCGCGCCACGGTTGGCGATGCGCCTGTCGCGTTCTTTCCAGAGGAAGGTTGGCTTGATCCGGTGCCTTATGCCTATGCGATGTTGTCCGCCGCACAACGGCGCCATGGCGCGCAGATCGTCTGCGGCGCAAGGGTCGCCGACCTCGTGATGCGAGGCGATCGCGTCGGTGGCGTGCGGACAACAGAAGGCGCGTTGTATGAGTCGGATGTTGTGGTGAACTGTGCCGGTCGATGGACAAACGACGTCGTGCGCGAGGCCGGATTACATTTGCCGCTGGCTCCGACCGTAGGATTCCTGGTGTTCACGCCGCCCGTGGCTGCCGGAGTTGGGCGCGTTGTGCGCACGCCGGTGATCGATACGCGGCCTGATGGCGCTGGACGGCTGATACTGCATTGGAATCCGACTGACGCGACGCTGAACATCGACAGCAAACTCAGCCCCGACATGCCGGAAGCGCGTGATATGGTACGACGCGCACGGATTCTATTGCCATCGATCGGTGCAGCGGAGCCGGAAGCGGTACGGATCGCCATACGGCCGATTCCCGGTGACCATTTCTCCGCGATCGGACCAGTGCCACGCATCAGCGGCTATTATCTCGCCATCACTCACAGCGCTGTGACAATGTCACCATTCATTGGCGCGGCGGTGGCGGACGAACTGGTGCGCAATCGCCAGCGGTCGGAGCTGACCGATTTTCGCCCGAGCCGATTCTTCAACTGATGTTGGTAGCCCGCCCTTACGGCTATTCCGCTGGCTGTGGCGCTCGCACAACGCCACGCGCCTCCAGATCATAGGCAATGCGCAATGCCACGTCTTCGCGCCGGGGTGCCGCAATGATCTGCACGGCGATCGGCAAGCGGTTTGGTTACGCCATCGGTACGGCGACGAAGACCGGATTACGAGAATCCGGTCCCAGCATGGAGTTGTACGCCAGCGCCAGATAGGTGGTGTTGCAGGCGAACGGACCGAGATGGTCGAGGCTCGAGACGAACGGAAAGCTGCCGGCGCGCGACCGTCGGCCGAACGTGGGCTTCAGCCGCGGTCGGCTAGCAGGGCAGCTTTGGCGGACGCAATGGGATCGCTCACGCAGCCTCGGCGTGTTCCGGATGCAGCAGCGCGGCCAGACGCCGGCGGATCGCGTTGAATTCAGGCGACGACACATCGCGCGGACGCTCGAGCACGATACGTTCCTCTGCAACGATGCGCCCGGGGCTCGGCGACATCACCACTACCCGGTCGGCCAGAAAGATCGCTTCCTCCAGCGAGTGGGTGACAAACACCACCGACAGTCCGGTGGCACGCCAGATCGCCAGCAACTCCTCCTGCAACCGTTCGCGCGTCATCGCATCCAGCGCGCCAAAAGGTTCGTCCATCAGCGCAAGATGTGCATCATTCGCTAGCACACGGCCAATCGCCACACGTTGCTTCATGCCGCCGGACAATTGATGCGGATAGACATCCACGAAACGTTCGAGTCCCATCATTGCGACGAATCGGTCAACAATGCGCGCCACCTCGGCCTTTGGCTTGCCGCGCGCCGCGGGTCCGAACGCAACATTGCCGCGCACCGTCAGCCAAGGGAACAGACCGTAATCCTGAAACACCATGCCGCGATCCGGACCTGGTCCGGTGACCGGCTTGCCGCGCATGGTCACCTCGCCTTCGCTCGCCGTCTCGAACCCGGCGATCATTCGCAGCAATGTCGATTTGCCGCAGCCGGACGCGCCAATCAGGCAGATGAATTCGCCGTGCTCCACGACCAGATCGGCGTTGCGCAACGCTTCGATGCCGCCTGGGTAGCGCTTCGATGCACCGCGCACGCGCAACAATGGTTCAGCCATGCAGCGGACTCCAGGCCAGCAGCCGCCGACCAATCGCCTGCACCGCCAGATCGGACAGGAAGCCGGCGAGACCGATGACTGCCATGCCCGAGATCACGATTTCCGTGCGAGACAACTGTCGCGCATCCATGATCATCGCGCCGAGTCCGGTCTGCACGCCAGTCATCTCGCCGACCACGATCACCACCCAGGCGAAACCAAGCCCGAGGCGCAGGCCGGTGAACATGCCAGGCAGCGACGCCGGCAAGACGACTTTCGGAAACAGCCGCGCCGGGGATACGCCGAGCATCTGCGCAGCCTCGAACAGGCGCGGCTCCACGCTGCGCACCGCGAACACGGTGTTGACCAGGATCGGATAGAACGCGCCAAGCGCCACCAGGAAGAATGCGGAACTCGGGCCGAGGCCGAACATGATCATCGACAGCGGCAGCCAGGCGGTGACCGGGATCGGTCGCAGCATTTGAAACGTCGGCTCCAGCAGTTCACGCACAAGGCGCAACCGGCCGATCAGCATGCCGACCGGCAGTGCGATGGCGGCGGCCAGCAGGAACGCGCCATAGACCCTGCTCATCGTCGCGATCAGGTCAGTCAGCAGCATGCCGCTGAACGCATCGTCGTAGATGCCGCCGAACGCGAGGTCCCACAGTTGAACTGCAACGACAGGTGGTGGCGGGATCAGGCCGTCCGGCCGCCCCGCAGTCACCAGCCACCACAACGCGAGCAACAACAGCGGCACGATCAGCGCCAGGGGCTTGCGGGGCAGGGTCAGATGCAGCTTGCGTGGCTCGACGGCCGGCGCTGCCTCGACCTGCTGTGTCGTGGTACTCATGCGGCGTGCGACAATTCGTCCGAGAAGCGCGTGTCCATGAATGTCGCGAAATCCGGCAGGTCGCGGATCTGCTTCAATTCCAGCATGTGATCGGCATAGGACTTTGCCTCACTCACCATCTCCGGTGTCATGCGCCAGTTCAATTCCACGTTGCTGACCGACAGCTCCACCGCTTCCTTCTTCATGCCGAGTTTTGCGACGGTCATCGACACCATCTCGTCCGGATGCGCCATGGCGTACTCGCTGGCCTGCTTCTGCAGCTTCAGCACCAGCTTCGTCAGGTCAGGCTTCTCCGCCGCCGTGTCACGATGTGTCGCCAGGATCATGTTCAGGCTGCCCATCGGCGTGGAATACGGGTACTCCACGATCTTGCCGATGCCGGTTGCCAGCGACAGGCCTGGTCCCGGTTCGGCGCCGACATAGGCGTCCACGTCGCCACGCGCCAATGCAGCCGGCATCTCGCTGAACGACACCCGCACCGGCTGCACGTCCTTGATCGTCATGCCTTCCATGTGGAGGCGTTCCAGGATGAACACCTCCTGCGTCGAACCAAGCCAGATAGCCACGCGCTTGCCCTTCAGGTCGTTCAATGTCGCGATGGAACTGTCCTTGCGCGCCACCACTGCCATGCCCTTGTTGCACGACGACCCGAACACAACGACGGGCTCGTGTGCCGCCGCACCGAGAATGGCTGCGGCGATGCCAAAAGTGCCGAAGTCCACCGATTTCGTGGCGACAGCGGATTTGCCGTCGGTCGGGCTCTCAAACGGAATGATCTCGATGCGATAGCCGTCGGGCAGGAAGCGTTGGTAAAACCATGGCGTGATCGAGTGGATCAGCTTCAACGCGCCCATGCGGATGGTCACGGTGTCTGCCATGGCGGAACGCACGCGCAGCACTGCGGGTGCTGCAAGCGACATGGCAAGCAAGGAGCGACGGGTGATGCCCATGCGTTATGGTCCCTTCAGTTCTCAAACGGGCACGAGATTGCTGCCCTTCGCCTTCGCGAGGGTCGCAATGACAGGTGATTTCATTCGGCCGGAGCCTCCTCGGCCAACGACGCTTCGTCCAACGGTAATGCGGCGGCGGCGGGATAACGGCTTAGCCCCAGGCAGATCAGCCCGATCAGCAGATAGCCGAGAGCCACGGGCGCGGAATTGCCGACAGCCAGCGCCGTGCCATTGATGAAGCCAAAGAACGCCAGCACCGCGGCGGCGACCGCATAAAGCGCGGCGCGATCGAACTTGCGATCGATGATGAAGGCGGCGATGGCGCCCAGCATGAGGCCTGCCAGCGTACCGCCACCGCCGAACAGTTGCAGGCCGTGGTAGATCACGCCGTTGCCGGACAGCTTGTCCAGGCCGACCTGCTCCGCAGAGGTCCCGGCGGCGTGCAGCGCGCCATCGATCTGGCTCTGCGCCCAGGACGCGATGTTGGGCAGCATGGCAAGGATGACCGCTGGCGCATGGCGCGCCGGCGTAGTCTCGAACGCCTGCGCGCCGATCACCAGGCCGATATACAACAGTATAGGCAGAATTGCCACCAGCGGCACCACGGCGAGCAGCAGCGCGGTGAGACCCAGGAAGCACACCAGCGCGATGACGATGCCGGTGGCGAAGGAATAACCGACGCGTCCGCCGACCGACTTCCAGCCAGGATGACCGATGTACACCGCCGGTGGGAATGGCGAGCCGAGTACCGCGCCGGCGAGCGCACCAATGCCGTCCGCCAGCAGCACCTTGCGCAGGTCGAAATTGTCGCCTGCCGCCGATGCGCTTTCGACGTTGTTCATGCCCTCGGTGAAATTGTAGATGCCCAACGGAACGGCGACGACAAGCAGCGGACCGATATCGGACAGACCGGCGAGGAAGTCGGCCGACGGCATCGGCACGTGCAGGCCAAACTTCGCCAGCGCAAGCACCACGGCGTGAGGATCCATCACCGGGCTGAGGCCGGTGAACGTACCGAGCCACGCCAGCACGGTGCCCACGAGTACCGCGGCCAATCCGCCGGGTAATCCCCAGGGCAGCCGTACGCGTGCGCACCAACTCACCAGGATGATGCCGAGCGAAACAAAAGCGATCCACGGCACCTGCCAGCTCAGTGCTGCGGGACGCATCGAGATGAACGCGATCGAGATGCCGGCCAGCGCCCCAAGCATCGCCGCGCGGGGCGTGTACTTGCGGACCGTCGGTCCGACGAATGCACCAAGCAGGATGATGATGCCGATGATGAACGCCCACGCCAGGCCAGCCTGCCAGGCAAGGATCGGATCTTTCGTCTTCAGATAGATCGGCAGCATGACCAGGAAGACGACGATGAACATGTGCGGCACACTCGGCCCGTATGGCAGGGCGGTGACGTCGCTGCGGCCTTCACGCTTCGCGAGTTGCCAGGCGAGCCAGGCATAGAACAGGTTGCCGATCGGCAGCGCGATGCCGAGCGCGGGCAGCACGCGGCCGAACACGATGCTGTCCGGCAGCTTCACCACGCCCAGGCAGAGGCCGGTGAGGACGATGACGTTCAACGCCACGTTGGTGAACAAACCGAAGAAGCCGTTCCAGTCGCCGGCGACCCACAACGCGGGTCCGGCTGGTGTCGAGATCCGTGCGTTTGCCATCGCAGTGTCCTGCCGTTTCATGCCAATGCGGACAGCAGGGCGGCGAACGGCGCCACCCAGCCGAAGATGCCGCCCTGGGCCTTGATCATTGCGATCCCGGCTCGCTGGAATTCGGCAAAATGGTAACCGGCGCAATCTTCCAGCACCAAACAGTCGAAGCCGCGATCGTTGGCCTCGCGCATGGTGGTGTTGACGCAGACTTCGGTGGTGACGCCACAGACGATCAACTGTGCGACGCCGCGGCTGTGCAGCATGGCCTCCAGGTCAGTGGCGCAGAATGCGCCCTTGCCGGGCTTGTCCACGACAGGTTCCCCGGGTGCGGGAGCGAGTTCCGGGATGATGTCATGGCCCGGCTCGCCACGGACCAGGATGCGGCCCATCGGCCCAGGGTCGCCGATGCCGGTCGCGAACTTGCCGCGCACGCGCTTGGCCGGTGCCAGATCCGACAGGTCGGGCCGATGTCCTTCGCGGGCGTGGGCCACCAGCATCCCGGCATCGCGGCAGGCGCGCAACGCCCGCCCGGTGGGTCCAATCGCCGAACGGAGCAGGGCGACGTCGTTCCCAAGCGCGGCGCCGAAGCCATCTGGCACCAGGAAATCTCGCTGCATGTCGATAATCACCAGCGCCGTGCTGGCTCGATCGAAGCTGAACAAATACGGTTCGGCGGCAACGCACGACATGCTCGTTTCCTGGGCAATGAGCCTTTCCAAGGAGCAGGACGCGTCTGGCATAGCGGCACATGCCGCAATGATAACCAGGCACGCCTTTTCCCATCCCGGATCGAGCAAGAACAGGGCCAACCGGGGCCTGCTGGCAGCCGCGCGCTGGCCTGCCGCAGGTGGCGTGTAGGGGGCTAACAAGAAAGCGACGCACATTTTGTCGTCATGGCCGGGCTTGTCCCGGCCATCCGATGTGACAGGGTGCCGCTACTGCTGGCCGGGACAAGCCCGGCCATGGCGCGGTTTCATCCTGGGCCGGTCGGCCAGCGGACGGTACGGAACTCGCAATGACAGTGCAGGCGTTCAGACGAAATGCGGACGCACCTTCTCGCACAGCAGTCGCAGCGATCGCATCATAATCGGCGCAGGGATGTGGCTGCCGAAATTCAACTCGGCCAGGATGCCGTCGATGTCCAGCTCCTCGTGCAACTGGAGCAGCCGGTCGGTCACACGCTCCGCGCTGCCCACCACGACCTTGTCGCGCAGCACCTCGGCGTAGGTGATCGTCCGCACCGTCTCGAGCTCCGCACGCCGGCGACTGTTTGGCGAGCCTTCCAGACGCGTGGTCAACGTCTTGTAGCCTTGCATGATGCTGGGTTCGGCTTCTTCCAGCGCCTGCGCATCGGTGTCGGCGAGATGCAGCGACAGACGCAGATACACCTCGCCTTTGCCAGGATGGCCGGCGGCCTGGTACGCGGCGCGATAGGCCTGCAGATCAGGCGCCAACCCGGACAGCGAGCCACTGCGTACCGCGACGAACAACGGATAGCCGAGTTGCCCAAGTACCGGGAACGTGTCCTCGCTGGCGCCGGCAATACGGATCGGCGGGTGCGGTTGCTGATAGGGCCGCGGTACTGCGCGCGCGTCGGTGAAGCTGTGGAACCTGCCCTCGTACGAAAAGCTCTGCTGTGTCCACGCCTTTTTGAGGATCTCCAACGTCTCGAAGAACCGCTCGCGGCTTTCCGAATACGGCACGCCGTAGGCGGCATAGGATCGCGGGTTGCCGCTGCGTCCGGCGCCGAGCAGCAGCCGGCCACGGCTGATCTGGTCGATGGTGGCGGTTTCCTCCGCCAGGCGCAGCGGATGACATAACGGCAGTACCTGCACGCCAGTGCCGATCTTGATGCGGTTGGTACGCGCAGCGATCGCACTGGCCACCGTCAGCGGCGCGGACAACACCGAACGCGTTGCCTGCTGGTGGATCTCGGCGAGCCAGACCGCATCGAGGCCCCAGCGTTCTGCGTCGGAGACCTGATCGAGCGCCTGGGTAAACGCATCGGCGTCCGATTGCTGATCCACCTGGCGGTGGAATTCGTGGTACCAGCCGAACTCCATGGACACTTCCTGTGCTGCACGTCGAACGCTAGCCGCCCGCCTGCCATCCAACAAATGCCGAATTGCGATCTGCCCCATATCGCCCTGGCATGGGCTGGCATCGCTGATGTAGTCTGGCGCGATGGAATTCCGCAGTCTGTTCTATTTCGTCCGGATCGCCGAACTGGGGAGTATCACCCGCGCGGCATCGCACCTACGCGTCGCGCAGCCGGCCTTGACGCGCCAGGTGCAGCGCCTGGAAGACGAACTCGGCGTGGCATTGTTCACCCGCGTCAACCGCGGCGTCCGCCTGACAGAGGCCGGCCAGAAACTGCGCGAGAGTGCCAATCGCATCCTGCGGGACGTCGAGCGCACCGGCGACGAAATCCGCGCCCAGGACGCGCATCCCAGCGGCAAGATCATCCTCGGCGTAACCCCGACCATGTGTCCTGTGCTGGTGCCGGAGTTGTTTGCCTGGATGCGCCTGCACTATCCGATGATCGATCTGAAGGTGGTGCATGCGGGCATGGTGCGGTTGGAGGAAATGCTGATCGACGGCCGCATCGATCTTGCCCTGATGTCGGAACTGTCGCGCAGCCGCATGATTGTTTCGACTCCCCTTGCGGAGGAAGAAATGGTGTTGGTGACCAAGCCAGGCGCCCGCCCGCATGGCGTAGTCGGTGCCAATGAGCTGCGTCGCACGCCTCTGATCCTGGGCGACGGACTGCGCGCAGCGATGGACGCGCTGCTCGCCGGATTCGGCATCGAACTGAAGGTGGCAATCGAGCTGAACGATCATGAAACGATCCGGCTGATGGTGCAGCAGGGCGTCGGCGCGTCGATTCTGCCGCACTCTTCTGTGGCGCGGGAATGCGCGCGCGGCCTGGCCGAGGCGCATCGCCTGACCGCCGATGGCATCTTCCGCAAGCTGGCACTCGGGACTGCCGCCAACCGTGGCAGTTCAGGCGCGCGCGAGGCGCTGGCGCAGGCGGTGAAGAGTCTGGTCAACGAAGTGGCCGCGCGCGGCTCGCTGACGCTGGCGACGCCGCGCCGAGGCAAAATGCAACGTCACGCCGCTTGACCTGACATGCCGCGGCGCTATGGCGCCAATAGGAAAGCGGCATTTGGAACATTCCAATGCAACGCCTAACGTACCGCCACACGAGTGATGGAGGCCTGCACAATGCGGTTCGGATTGTTCGGCAGCGCCGCGGCGCGGCGCGGCAGCGGCGAGTTCGACAGCGCCGAGGGATTTCGCGACTTCATCGAATACAACGTCGAAGCCGAGGCGCTCGGCTTTCATGGCACATTTGTCGTGGAACATCATTTTACCGGCTTTGGCCAGGTCTCGGCGACGCTGAACCTGCTGACCTGGCTCGGTGCACGAACCCGTCACCTGCGGCTTGGCACCGCGGTGATCGTGCTGCCGTGGCACAATCCGGTTCTGCTGGCGGAACAGGCGGCAACACTGGACCTGCTGTCGGGTGGTCGGCTGGATTTCGGCATCGGCAAGGGCTACCGGTACAACGAATTCGCCGGTTTCGACGTGCCGATGGAGGAAGCCGACGCGCGGTTCGAGGAATCGCTGGCGGTGCTGCTGAAGGCGTGGACATCCGAGGAACGCTTCTCGCATCACGGCAAATACTGGCAGTTCAACGACATCGTCGTCGAGCCGCCTTCGGCACAGAAACCACATCCGAAGGTCTGGATGGGCGCCGGCAGCGAGCGCTCGATCCGCAATGTTGCCGAGAGGGGCTTCAATCTTCTGCTGGGGCAGTATGCTTCGCCGGATGACGTGGCGCAGAGCATTGCGTGGTACCGGGCAGCCGTCGAGGCAAGCGGCCGGCGTTACGACCCGATGCAGGTCGGCGTCACCCGCGCGTTCTTCGTCGCAGCCGATGATGCGGAACGCGACGCGGCGCTGGAGCGGCGGCTGCACAATCGGCTGCGCCAGTTGAAGCTTGCAACACGACCGGATGGCACGGTGCATGGCGGCCCCGACCGCGCCACCGGCGATCCGCAGGCGGTCAACGTCAACAGCGCGATCTACGGCAATCCGGAAGAAATCGCCCGACGGCTGGAGGCACTGCAACAGGTCGGCGTCGGCTACGTGCTGATCAATGGCGGGGGCTCGGGCGGCGGCGAACGCGGGCGCCAGAGCATGCGACGATTTGCCCGCGAAGTGATGCCGCTGTTCTCCGACCAGGCTGCCGCACGCGCGGCGGAATAGCGCGCACGACATTTGGGAGGAACCAAACGATGCTCGTCGTCGATTCCCAGATCCATGTCTGGGAGAACGCGAAGATGCCGGCGCAACATCGGCAGATTCCGAGCTACACGAAGGATGACGCGCTCGCCGAGATGCACGCGGCCGGCGTTGACGCCGCACTGATCCATCCGCCCAGTTCACTACCGCAGACCGTCCCCACTGCGATCGAGGCGGCGCGGCTGCATCCGGACAAGTTCGCGATACTCGGGCATTTCCCGGTCGAGCGGCCGGAAAGCCGATCGCGGATCGAGACCTGGAAGCAGCAGCCAGGGATGCTGGGTCTGCGTTTCACCTTCAACCAGCCGCATCAGCAGAGTTGGTGGACGGACGGCACGGTCGATTGGCTGTGGCCAGCAGCCGAACGCGCCGGCCTGCCGATCGGATTGCTGGCCGGCGGCCATTTCGATGTCGTCGCTTCGGTGGCGGAGCGTCACCCCGGCCTGCGACTGCTGATCGACCACATGGGCCGCAGCGGTCGCGCCACCGACGATGCGGCATTTGCGGACCTCAACGAATTGCTCGCGCTCGCGCGACTGCCGAATGTCGCAGTGAAACTGTCGGGCGCACCGAGCTATTCCAGCGAGGCGTATCCGTGGCGCAACATCCACAGTCACATCCAACGCATCTTTGACGCCTTCGGTCCGCATCGATCGTTCTGGGGCACCGACATCACCCGCATGCCATGTTCCTATCGGCAATGCGTGACGATGTTCACCGAGGAGCTGCCGTTCCTGTCAGGCGCCGACAAGGAACTGGTGATGGGACGCGCACTGTGCACATGGGTCGGCTGGGAACTGCCAGGCCTGACGTGAGTCCTGAATGGCGCCTAGCGCGATCGCCGGGCCGTCGTGGACGTCGAGTGTGACGAGGCCAGCAGGTCTCCCAGCGCCTCGGGATTGCGCAATGTCAGGTCGCGCTGCGGATACGGCAGTTCGATACCATGCTCCTGATACAGGTCCCATAGGTTCAGCATCACCTGGCTTCGCACATTGGCCGTGCCATTCACTGGATCGGTGATCCAGAAGCGCAGCTCCAGATCGATCGTGCTGTCACCAAATTCCATCAGCAGGCAGCTCGGTGCCGGCTCCGCCAGCACCCGGGGTACTTCGCGTGCCGCATCGATCGCCACGCGCATCGCCTCGTGCGGGTCCGACCGGTAGGAGATACCGACCTTTACGTGCATGCGGATCAGATCATTGGAGAACGACCAGTTAGTGACGCGTTGGGTGATCAGGTCTTCGTTCGGGATCAGAAATTCCTTCCCGTCGCGCGTCAGCACCGACGCATACCGTGCGTTGAGGGTGCTGACCGAACCGTAGGTGCCGTCGATCTCGATCACGTCGCCCGGCTTGATCGAGCGGTCCAGCAGCAGGATGACGCCACTGATCAGATTGGATACAACCTTTTGCAAACCGAACCCGACACCGACACCGATCGCGCCGGAAAACACGGCGAACGCCGTCAGGTCGATCCCGATGGAGCCGAGGGCCAGCACGACCGCGAGGGTCAGCAGCGTCATGCGAACGAGTTTCGATGCCAGGACCTGCACAGATGGCGTCAGTGGCGCGAAGAAGCGCAGCCGCTGATCGACCAGCCGTGACAGCGCATTCGCGATCCACAAAAAGATCGCCAGTGTGATGGTGCCCTTGAGCACGAGCAGCAGGCTCACGCGGAAGTTGCCCACCGGCACCGCCATCGCATCCAGCAGGTTCACGACAGGATTGATCAGACCGGCGATATTCAGTGCGGCAAATATCCAGGCGAGGACCGCCACAGCACGCGCCATGCGTTCATCCCGGACCAGCATCGAACTGAGTCGGATCAGCACCCAGACCAGCACCAGGCTTTCCGCCAGGCGCAGAAGATCGGCCCGTTGGCCGGCATCGTTGAACGCCAGGCGCGCAAACCATACGAGCAGCAGCAGGAACAGCCATGCCGCCACGCGAGCCAATGCTGCGGCGATCGGATACAGCGGGCTGGGGGCGGCTCGCGTGGCAAGCGCGAGCAATACCCGTTGCAGCGGCCGCCCTGCCCATCTTGCCACTGCCAGCAATACCAGCAGGCAGACCGCCTGGGCGACAAGCGCCGGGATGAGCACGGTGCTCTGCAGCCAGTCGAAGCCCTGGCCGATGACGTGCTGCCAGTCGAAGGGTATCAGCGCCTGCATGCTCGCCGCATAGCGAAGCGGCAAGGCGGCAGAATCAGGGCAGGCAGTTCATATTTCGGTCAGCGCGGACCGGTCAGACGTGGAAGCTCTCGCCGCAACCGCAGCGGCCCTTCTCGTTTGGATTGGTGAAGGTAAAGCCTGAGGTCAGCGCCTTCACCTCGTAGTCCATCACCGTGCCGATCAGGAACAGCGAGGCCTTGCGGTCCACCAGCACCGTCAGGTCCTTGTCCTTCACGATCTCGTCGGTGGGTGCCGGAGCGTCGGTCCAGCTCATGTCGTACGACATGCCGGAACAGCCCTTTGTCTTCACGCCGATGCGCAGCAGCTTGCCCTGCTCACCCTTGGCGTACAGCGACCGCAGCCGGTCGGCCGCAGCATCGGTCAAGGTCATCAGTGGTGGCAGCGCGCGGGGCTTGCGGGATGTTGTGGTGGTTGTCGTGCTCATGGCTCGCTCGATATCGTGTCGATCAGAACATGTTCAACTGCAGTCGGGCTTCCTCGGTCATCCGGCTGGGGTCCCACGGCGGATCCCATACGGTTTCCACGTCGCAGGAGGTAACGCCAGACACCGTCATGGCGGCATTGTGCACCTGCTCCGGCAATTCCTGCGCCGACGGACAGGCTGGCGCCGTCAGCGTCATCTCGATCTTCACCGCGCCATCATCGGCGATGTCGATCGTGTAGATCAGCCCGAGTTCGTAGATGTTCACCGGGATCTCCGGGTCGTATACCTCGGCGATCGCGGCGATGATGGCGTCCTCGGTGGGCTTTGGCGTGGTCTCGCCGTCCGGTGTCCAGGCGGCATGAGACTGGCTCATGTCATTCACTGCTTGCCTCCTCGCCCCCGTCCAACGCGGCAACCAGCGCATGCCACGCCAGGGTCGCGCATTTCACCCGCGACGGATATTCGTGCACGCCGGCCAGCGGTTCAAGCCGTTCCAGCGGCTCGGCAAGTGCACCGTCACATTGCGGACACTTGCCGGTGCGCGCCAGTTCACGGAACGCATCGAACAGCGCATGCGTGTCCGCCTTGCTGCGGCCAACCACAGTCTCGGCCATCAGGTCGGCCGAGGCGACGCTGATCGCGCAGCCACGCGCCTGGAATCCCGTGTCGGCGATCGTGCCGTCAGGGGCGTATTTGACCCAGACCTCGATGCGGTCGCCGCACATCGGGTTATCGCCCTTGGCGGTGGCATCGAAACTTTCAAGCCGCTTCGCATGGCGAGGACGGCGGCCGTGATCCAGGATCACTTCCTGATAGAGATCGCGCAGGTCGTCGAATGTGTCTGCTGGCATCAAGCAAAAAACTCCCGCACACGGGTGAGTGAGTCAGCCAGATAGTCGATCTCGTCGCGCGTCGTGTAGATCGCGAAGCTGGCGCGCGCGGTGCTTTCCAGACCGAACCGGTGCATCAGCGGTTCGGCACAATGATGACCGGCCCGCACCGCGATGCCCTGGCGATCCAGCAGCGTGGCCACGTCGTGCGCGTGCGCGCGATCCAATGCAAACGACACCACACCGCCACGATCCTGCGCGCGGCCGAGGATGTGCACGCCCTCGATCGCGCCAAGTCGCGCGAGTGCATGGTCGATCAGCGCCGTCTCGTGCGCGGCGATCGCGTCGTATCCGATGGACTGCACGTAATCGATCGCCGCCTTCAGGCCGATGCCTTCCAGGATCGGCGGCGTGCCGGCTTCGAACTTGTGTGGAACCTCGGCCCAGGTGGACCGCTCGTACGACACCGACGAGATCATCTCGCCACCGCCGAGGAACGGCGGCATTGCGTCCAGCAGTTCGCGGCGGCCCCAGAGCACGCCGATGCCTGTTGGTCCATACAGCTTGTGGCCGGTAAAGGCGTAGAAATCGCAGCCCAGCGCCTGCACATCCACGCGCCGGTGCACCACGGCCTGTGCGCCATCGAACAACACCTTGGCACCATGCGCGTGGGCGATCTGCACGATGCGCTCGGCCGGCGTGTAGGTGCCGAGTACGTTGGACATATGCGTCATTGACACCAGCCCAACCCTGCCATCGGCAAGCAGCGCTTCGTACGCTGCCATGTCGAGCTCGCCGGCATCGGTGATCGGCGCGACGCGCAGCTCAATCCCACGATCGGCACGCAGCAATTGCCACGGCACAATGTTGGAATGATGCTCCATGCCGGAAATCAGCACCGCCTGCCCTGGCTTCAGCACGCCGCGGCCATAGCTGTGCGCCATCAGGTTGAGCGATTCGGTGACGTTGCGGGTGATGACTACCTCGTGGCGCTCAGGCGCGTTGAGCAGCGCCGCCACAGCATCGCGTGCGGCTTCGTACGCGTCGGTGGTGCGTTCGCTCATCCAATGGAGACCGCGATGCACGTTGGCGTACTGCGTCTCCATTGCCTCGCGCATGGCATCGATCACCACACGCGGCTTCTGCGCCGAGGCAGCACTATCGAGAAACACCAGCGGCTTGCCACGGATTTTCTGGCGCAGGATCGGGAAGTCACCGCGGATGCGTGCAACGTCGAGCATGGCAGGGCGGTTCGCAGCAATGTTCGCTTCGACGTTCATGCGGCCTGCCTTTCCGACCAGCCTTCGACCGCCTGTTCCAGCACCGCGCGGGCCTGTTCGTGCGTCACAGTCTCCAGCGACTCGGCGAGGAATGCGCGCACCAGGATGGACCGCGCCTGTGCGTCCGGGATGCCACGGCTGCGCAGATAGAACAACTGACCTGCATCCAGCTCGCCAACCGTCGCGCCATGACTGCATTTCACGTCATCTGCAAAGATTTCAAGTTCCGGTTTGGTATCTATCTCGGCATCGGGCGACAGCAGGAGGGCCTGGTTCATCTGGTAGCCGTCGGTCTTCTGCGCCTCGCGCGCGACCTCGATGCGGCCCTGAAATACGCCCTGCGAGCGACCCGCCAGGACATTCTTCACGGTCTGCCGCGAGGTGCAGGATGGCGCCACGTGCTTCACCACCGTGGTGAAGTCGGCATGCTGCACGCCGCCGAGCAATTGTGCACCGTTCAGATGCGTGCTGCCTTTCGCACCGGTCAGTCGAGCGTGGATTTCGGTGCGCACGATGCGTGCCCCCACGTTCAGCGCGAAGCTGTCGTAGATACCGCGCTCGGCAATTTCGGCGTACAGCGTGGACAGATGAAACGCGGTCGGCGATTCGTTCTGCAGACGCACATGCGTCAGCGCAGCGTCCTCTGCAACCCGCACCTCGACGACCGGGTTGTGCAGGTAGGCGCCGTTGCCAATCGACAGCTCGAGCAGGGTCAGCCGCGCACCCGCCGCGAGATGAATCGTATGACGCGGATGGAACGCGGACTCATCGGTCGCCAAGCTCACCAGAAGCAGCAGGCCCGCATCAACGCCCGCCGGTATGTCGAGCGCAGCACCATCTTCCGCGAGCATCGTGTTCAAGGCCACCAACGGCTCGCTGTCGGGACGTGCCAACGTGCCGAACGTGCCCTGATCGGCGAAACGGGCAAAGCCGATCACCGCCGGAAGCGCCGACAAGTCGGGACGGAATACACCATCGACGAACACGATGCGCGGCGCATCGATGCACGGAAGACGCGCCAGCAAAGTGCTGTCAGTGGCGGGCGATGTTACCGGTTGCTGGAACGCCGCGTCAGCCACGGGGCGCAGGCTGGTGTATTTCCACGCCTCTTCACGCCGACCCGACGCGGCGCCTGGCAGTCCCGCACGGCGGAAGGCATCGGCCGCAGCGAGACGCTGTCGCGGATCACCAGGCAGACTCTCGCGCAGCCGTTCAAAGCGCGACAGGAACCCGCCAATGCCGGTTTGCAGCGGAGCGGTCATGCCGCCTCCGCATCCATACCGGCATAGCCCTTGGCTTCCAATTCGAGCGCCAGTTCGGGGCCGCCGGAACGGACGATGCGGCCGCCGGCGAGCACATGCACACGGTCCGGGACGATGTGTTCGAGCAGCCGTTGATAATGGGTGATCACCAGCGCGGAAAAATCCGGGCCGCGCAGCGCATTCACGCCATCGGCGACGATCTTCAGCGCATCGATGTCCAGCCCGCTGTCGGTTTCATCAAGAATCGCCAGCTTCGGCCGGAGGATTGCCATCTGCAACACCTCGTTGCGCTTCTTCTCACCGCCGGAGAAACCGACATTCACATTCCGACGCAGCATGTCGTCGGGCATCGCCAGGCGCTTGGTCTCGGCGCGCGCCATTTTCAGAAACTGCACCGCATCCAGCTCGCTTTCCCCACGTGAACGCCGCAGCGCATTCAGCGCCGTGCGCAGGAAGTTCGCGTTGCCGACACCGGGCAATTCAACCGGATACTGGAATGCCAGGAACACACCGGCGGCGGCACGCTCCTCCGGCGCCATCGCCAGAAGGTCGCAGCCCTCGAACGTCACGGACCCACCGGTGACCGCATAGTCCTCGCGGCCCGACAGCACATACGCAAGCGTCGACTTGCCGGAACCGTTCGGCCCCATGATGGCGTGCACTTCACCCTGCGGCACGGTGAGATCGATGCCCTGAAGGATCGGTTTTTCATCAATTGCGGCGGAAAGGCCGCGAATTTCCAACATAACGTCGTTCCTAACCCACGGAGCCTTCCAGACTCACCGCCAGCAGCTTCTGCGCCTCGACGGCGAACTCCATCGGCAGCTCCTTCAGCACTTCCTTGCAGAAGCCATTCACGATCAGACCGACCGCGTCCTCCTCCGACAGCCCACGCTGCCGGCAATAGAACAACTGATCGTCGGCGATCTTCGATGTGGTGGCCTCATGTTCCACCTTCGCCGTCGGATTGCGGCTTTCGATATACGGTACCGTGTGCGCGCCGCAGCAATCGCCGATCAGCAGCGAATCGCATTGCGTGTGGTTGCGGGCACCGGACGCCTGCGGCAGCACGCGCACCAGGCCACGATAGGTGTTGTTGGACCGGCCGGCGCTGATCCCCTTCGATACGATCGTGCTCTTGGTCCGCTTGCCGATGTGGATCATCTTGGTGCCGGTATCGGCCTGCTGGCAGTTGTTGGTCACCGCCACGGAATAGAACTCGCCAACGCTGTCATCGCCTTGCAGCACGCAGGACGGATACTTCCAGGTGATCGCCGAACCGGTCTCCACCTGCGTCCACGAGATCTTGCTCCGCGCACCGCGGCAGGCGCCGCGCTTGGTGACGAAGTTGTAGATGCCGCCGCGGCCTTCCGCGTCGCCCGGATACCAGTTCTGCACCGTGCTGTATTTGATCTGCGCATCGTCGAACGCCACCAGTTCCACCACCGCGGCGTGCAACTGGTTTTCGTCGCGCATCGGCGCGGTGCAGCCTTCCAGGTAGCTCACATACGCGCCGGCATCGGCGATGATAAGCGTGCGTTCGAACTGGCCGGAGTTGCGCGCATTGATGCGGAAATAGGTGGACAGCTCCATCGGGCAGCGCACGCCTTTCGGGATGTAGACAAAGCTGCCGTCGGTGAACACCGCGGAATTCAACGCGGCAAAGAAGTTGTCGGACACCGGCACGACGCTGCCGAGATATTGCTGCACCAACTCAGGATAATCGTGCACCGCCTCGGAGATCGGGCAGAAGATCACGCCGGCCTTCTTCAGCGTCGCGCGGAACGTCGTCGCCACCGACACACTGTCGAACACCGCGTCGACCGCGACCTGCGACCCGCCCTCGATGGAGCCAGGATCGACGCCGGCGAGGATCGCCCGCTCCTTCAGCGGGATGCCGAGCTTCTCATAGGTCTTCAGGAGCTCGGGATCCACCTCGTCCAGGCTCTTCGGCCCCGGCTTCTTCTTGGGCGCCGCATAATAATGCAGATCCTGATAATCGATCGGCGCATGCTCGACGCGCGCCCAATGCGGCTCGGTCATCTGCTGCCATGCGGCAAACGCCTTCAGCCGCCACGCCAGCAGCCATTCCGGCTCCTGCTTGCGCGCGGAGATCAGCCGGATGGTGCCCTCGTTCAGCCCCTTGGGTGCGAGGTCCATCTCGATATCGGTCTCCCAGCCCCACTTGTAGCCGGACTGGGTCAGCGACTGGACGGTATCGAGTGTTTCGGTTTCGGCAGGCATTCACAAATCCTATTCGGCAGCGGAGATCGGCGTCTGGGTTCGCGCGGGGATGCGGAAGGCACGCGGGATGGAGGCTTCCTGCATATCGGCCAGCGTGATGCCGGCCAGCGCCTGTTGGATCGCCTCGTTCACCGGGTCCCAGCGCCCGCGCATCGGGCACAGCCCCTGGGATCTCGCATTCCACGGCGGACGCCTCGACGCAGGCGGTCAGTGCGATTGGCCCGTCCACCGCGGCGATCACATCGGCGACGGGGATGGCCGCCAGCGGACGCAGCAGGCGGTAGCCGCCGCGCGCCCCTCGCTGTGACGCGACCAAGCCACCGGCAGCCAACGTTTTCAGCACCTTGGCCACCGTAGGCTCGGGAATGCCGGTGGTCGCGGCAATGCCGGGCGAAGTCTGCACCCCTGTCTCGCGCGACAGGCGCACCAATACGACGACCGCATAATCGGTCAGCTTCGACAGCCTGAGCATGGTCTGCGAAACCCCCTGGAACCCTGGCGTTCAGCTAATCGGACCGTCTTAGTCCTGATTGGCTGGAAATGGCGTATCGAGATCGTCCCGTCAAGGGGTTGCAGCCGTCCCACATGCCGCTACTGCCGGGCCTGTGGCGCGCGATATCCATCGCGTCGTCGGGAATTCGGATGCCACCGGGCCTTCTGCCGGCTGTGACAAAATCGTCCAGGGCGGCGGGCCCGGC
This sequence comes from uncultured Alphaproteobacteria bacterium, assembly GCA_963696645.1. Taxonomy (GTDB): domain Bacteria; phylum Pseudomonadota; class Alphaproteobacteria; order Acetobacterales; family Acetobacteraceae; genus JAMXLO01. The sequence continues at coordinate 2,010,860 of CAVOKY010000005.1, read as the reverse complement.
ACTTCTGACGAGCAAGCGCCACCAATCCGTCATCCATGGGGGTTGTCGCCGTCGCTACTGGCCAGTAGTCAGGTGCCGGAACAAAGGAGGCGATCTGATGGTCGGCATGATGGAAGGCAAGGTCGTGGCAGTGACCGGATCGGGCGGCGGCATCGGCCGAGAGATCGCGATCGCCATGGCCGCGGCAGGGGCCAAGGTGATCATCAACGACGTCGGCGCCTCGCTATCCGGCGAGGGCCAGTCCGCTACGCCGGCCCAGCAGACCAAGCAGTTGATCGAGCAGCGCGGCGGGGCGGCCGAAATCAGCACGGATTCCGTCGCGGAGTGGAACTCGGCGCAAAAGATAATCCAGGCAGCGCTGGACCACTACGGCCGGATCGATGGCGTGGTGAACAACGCCGGCATTCTCCGGGATGTGATCTTCCACCGGATGTCACCCGACGAATGGCTGTCGGTGATCGGCGTGCACCTGAACGGCTGCTTCTTCGTCTCTCGAGCCGCGGCGGAACACTATCGCAAGCAGGAGAGCGGCACGTTCGTCCACATCTCCTCCACCTCGGGGCTGATCGGCAATTTCGGCCAGGCGAACTATTCGGCGGCCAAGCTGGGCATTACCGCACTGTCGAAGTCGATCGCGCTCGACATGCAGCGCTACAATGTGCGGTCGAACTGCATCGCGCCGTTCGCGTGGAGCCGAATGACCAGTTCGATTCCAGCCGCCACACCTGAGCAGCAGGCGCGGGTCGCAAAGATCCAGCAGATGACGCCGGACAAGAACGCGCCGATGGCTGTGTTCCTGTCGTCAGACGCGGCGAAGGACGTGACCGGCCAGGTGTTCGGCACCCGGATGAACGAGATCATACTGTTCAGCTCACCACGTCCGATCCGCATCGTGCATCGCGCCGACGGGTGGACGCCGGAGGCCATCGCGCAGCACGCCGCACCGGCGTTGAAAGCGGCATTCATGCCGCTGGATCGCTCGGGCGAGGTGTTCGACTGGGATCCGCTCTGAGCGGCAGCGTTTTCGCGGTATTCCAGGACGCCGTTCATGCCTGGCATGACCGGCCGTTCCTGCATGTCACCGCTGAAACGGCGCGGCACTATGGCATCGCAGCGGGCTCGCTGAAATATGGCGAGGCGGCGCAGCAGGTCGCGGAAATTGCCCAGCGCTATCGGGCGGCCGGCTATGGTGTCGGCCACCGCGTCGGATTGATGCTGGACAACCGGCCGACCGCCTTCCTGCACTGGTTCGCGCTGAATGGGCTTGGGGCCAGCGTGGTGCCGTTGAACGCGGATCTGCGCGCAGCGGAGTTGGACTATCTGGTCGGTCACAGCGGAATTTGCCTTGCGGTCGGTGCAGAACCGCATTTGCGCACATTGCATGATGCCGTCGTGCGCCAGTCCGGTTCATGTACGGTCGGGTCAGAAGATGGCGAGGTCGCACCCGCCCGTGCGTCAGCGCGCAGCCATGCACCTGATGCGCCAGTGGAATGTGCGCTGCTCTACACGTCCGGCACGACCGGCAGACCAAAGGGTTGCATACTGTCCAACGATTACTTCCTGCGCTGCGGGCACTGGTACACCGCGATTGGCGGGCTGTGCGCGCTACGCGTTGGCGAAGAACGGCTGATCACGCCATTGCCGATGACCCATGTGAACGCGATGGCCTATTCCACGCTCGCCATGGTGCTGACCGGCGGCTGCATCATCCCGCTCGACCGGTTCCATCCACGAAGCTGGTGGCAGACCGTGCGCGCCAGCAAGGCGACGATCCTGCACAGTCTCGGTGTGATGCCGACGATGCTGCTGGGCTTCGATCCGTCGCCGGATGACCGCGCGCACGAGGTGCGGTTCGGCTTTGCGCCGGGCATCGATCCGCACTACCACGCGGCGTTCGAGGAGCGTTTCGGCATCCCGATGATCGATGCGTGGGCAATGACCGAAACCGGCGCCGGCGCCGTGGTGATTGCCAGCCACGAGCCACGGCACATCGGACAATCCTGTTTCGGCCGCGCCCAATCCTTCATGCAATACCGCATCGTCGGCCAAACGGGCGTCGATGTCACCGATGGCACGCCAGGCGAATTGCTGGTGCGTGCCGCAGGCTGCGATCCGCGCGCGGGATTCTTTACCGGTTACCTGGGCGATCCGCCGGCGACGGAAACGGTATGGCAGGACGACTGGTTTCACACCGGCGACGTGGTGCGGCAGGATGCGGACGGAAACCTGTTCTTCGTCGACCGCTGGAAGAACGTGATCCGCCGCAGCGGCGAGAACATCGCCGCCGCCGAAGTGGAGAGTGTGCTGCGCCAGCATCGACTGGTTCGCGAGGTGGCGTGCGCCGCGGTGCCCGACGATCTGCGTGGCGAAGAGCTACTGGCCTGCATCGTGCCGCGTCTGCCGGTCGGCAACATGACGCACGAAGCGGCAGACATCGTGAATGATGCACTGGGAGAACTCGCGTACTTCAAGGTGCCGGGCTACGTGGCTTTCGTCGAAGCACTGCCACTGACCGCAACGAACAAGGTCCAGCGGGGGGAATTGAAGGCCTGGGCGCGTGACCTTCCAGGAACGCAGCGCTGCATCGACACGCGCCACCTGAAGCAACGGCGGCCACCACCGGCATGATGGACTACGGTGACGTCGTGGTCTGTGCACCGGTCACCGTGCCCTACGTGCGCCGCTCAGAGCAAGGCGCAGCGTGGTGGTTGGGCAGTGCCTTGCGCCAACTTCTGGAGGTGAGCGGGATCGCCAAACAGCAGATGGATGGGCTGTGCCTGTCCAGCTTCACATTGGCGCCGGACGGCCCCGCGCCGTTCGTGCAATATGTTGGCTTGTCACCGCGGTTTCTGGAATTCCTGCCGACCGGCGGCGCGTGCGGCATCATGGCGCTGCGCCGTGCCGCCAGGGCAGTGCAATGCGGCGACGCCGAGGTGGTGGCTTGCATCGCAGGCGATACCAACGGGGCCGGGACCTTCCACGACCTGCTTGCGCAGTTCAGCAGTTTCTCGCGCGACTGCGTCTGGCCGTACGGCGCCGGCGGACCGAACCAGAGCTTTGCGTTGCTGACCGACCATGCCATGCGGCGTACTGGCGCGACGCGCGAGGATTTCGGCAAATTGTGCGTGGCACAGCGGCAATGGGCGCAACAGAATCCACTGGCCCTGTTGCGCGGCGAACTCACGTTGCCGGCGTATCTCGCCGCCCGCCCGGTCGCGCCGCCATTGCATCTGTTCGACTGCGTGATGCCCTGCGCCGGCGCGGACGGATTTCTGGTGATGCGCCGCGCCAGAGCCGCATCACTGGGCTTGTCTTGCGCGCGCATCCTGGCCACGATCGAGCGCCACAATGCATTTCCGGACGATCCGATCCAATGGCGCGGCGGCTGGGCTTTGGATGCCGAAGCGCTGTGGCAACAGGCGGCGGTCGGGCCAGATGCGATCGACGTCGTGCAGACCTATGACGACTATCCCGTGATTTCGATGTTGCAGTTCGAGGATCTTGGATTTTGCGCCAAGGACGCCGGCGCCGATTTCATTCGACGCAACGAATTCGGTCCCGGCGGCAGCATGCCGCACAACACCGGCGGTGGGCAGCTTTCCGGTGGCCAGGCCGGTGCGGCGGGTGGCTACCTTGGCTTGGTGGAAGCAATACGCCAGCTCACCGGCCAGACCGCGGGACATTCGGTGCCAGGCGCGCACCACGCATTGGTCAGCGGTTTCGGCATGATCAACTATGATCGCGGGCTGTGTACCGCCGCCGTGGTGCTGTCAGCATGAAGCCAATGCAGCGCATGGCTGCATACTCGGCCCAAGGCAAGCTGGCGCTGCAGTATTGCACAGCGTGCGGCGCCACACAGTATCCGCCACGTGAACTCTGTGTCGCATGCCTGTCCGATCAGTTGGAATGGCGCGTCATCGATGCAGCAGGTGGCGAGGTTCTCGCCAGCACCGTGCTGCATCATAGTCATGAACGCTCATTCCGCGATGCATCGCCACTGCGCGTTGGACTGGTTCGTCTCGACCTGGGAGCAACCGCCGTCTGCTTTCTCGCTGAGGGTTGCGATGCCGGTACACATGTCCGAATCACCGTCTGCAACGACGCCGCCGGTCGCCCAGTGCTGACAGCGACGCCGATCCGCTAATTTGCCTGGCGAAGACCCGCCTCGCGCAGCAAAGGCAGCACGGTCTCGATAAAATACGGCAGCTCATTTTTGAAATTCACGAACGAAACGGTCGTGCCGGCGAACCCGACTTCGCTCATGCGCACCATCTCCTCGGCAATGTGCCGCGGCGTGCCGATCAGTGGATAGGTGCCCGCACCGCCGACGAACCGCTTGCGGTGCAGGCGATACGCCTCCGGGTCATGCGACGACGAAAACTTCTCCTTGGTACCCATGTAGTAGTCAACGCTGGCGGTGTCCTCCATCCGCACCGCGTAGTGATCGTAGTAGTCCTCGGCTTCCGCTTGTGTCGGCCGGCAGACGACGTGGCAGGTAGTATAGACGCCGACCTCGCGCCCCATCGCGTGCGCGCGTTTCGCCATGTCGGCGATGTGCGGCCGTCCACCCTCGATATCAACGAATGTCGTGAACAGGAAATCCGCAGTCTTCGCCGCGAAATCGCGTCCTACCGGCGAGAACGCCGCGTTCAGCGTGACCGGTCGCGGGCGCTGCAACGGCACAGGCTGGCCCGACACGTTCTTCAACTGGTAGAATCTGCCCTTATAGTCGAACGGTGGTCCGCCGGCGTAGATGCGCTCCATGATCTCGGCCCATTCGAGACCCTGTGCATAACGGTCCTCGACCATTGTCAGGCCGAACAGTTCGAACTCCTGTGGACTCCAGCCGCAGACAATATTGAGCCCTGCCCTGCCGCCCGACGCATGATCCACGGTCGCCAACGCTTTGGCGGCGAACACCGGATGCACCATCGGCACATGGACCGTAGAAAACAGCGCGATGTTCCGGGTAACTCCGGCAAGCGCCGCTGCATAGGTTAGCGTCTCGAAACTCCACTCCCGGTTGTTGACTTCGCCACCAAATCCCTTCCAACGCGCGATCGGCAGGAAGAACTCGATGCCTGCTTCGTCGGCCATCTGCGCGACGTGCACTACCTCATCCCACAATGCCGGCCAGCGCTCCGGCACACGGGTCAAGGTCAGGCCGCCGTCGGCATTGGCTGAGAAGACGCCCAGCTTGAACCGGTTCGGGCCGTACATCGGATGGACCATCAAGCGCCTCCTTGCCGCGCGCGGGATAATGCAGGTATGAACGAACTTCCCGTCAAGCACGGAGATTCGATGAGGATCGTTTGCGTCGGCGGCGGCCCCGCCGGGCTCTACTGCGCGATACTGATGAAGTTGCGCGATCCCTCCCATCGCGTCAGCGTGATCGAACGCAACGGCCCCGATGACACCTTCGGCTGGGGGGTGGTGTTCTCCGACGAGACCTTACGGAACCTCAAGGGCGGCGATCCACGGACCGAGCGGCGCATCAGCGACAGTTTCGTCCACTGGGACGATATCGACATCCATTTCAAGGGCCGCGTCATTCGTTCCGGCGGCCATGGCTTCTGCGGCATCGAGCGCAAACGCCTGCTCAACATCCTGCAAGACCGCGCGGCGGAGTTGGGCGTGGAACTGGTCTTCCAGTGCGAGGTGCACGACATCGCTGAATTCGCCGATGCCGACCTGATCGTGGCAGCCGACGGCATAAACAGTGCGATCCGCAGCCGCTACGCCGATCACTTCCAACCCTCCATCGACGTGCGTACCAACCGGTTTGCCTGGCTCGGCACGCACAAGCAATTCGACGCCTTCACCTTTATCTTTGTCGAAACCGAGTGGGGTTGGTTCCAGGCCCACGCCTATCGCTTCAACACCGAACTCATCAACGTTCATCGTCGAAACACGCGACGAAACCTGGCGAGCCGCCGGTCTCGATCGGATGGATGTGCCGCAATCAGTCGCATTCTGCGAGCGCCTGTTCGCGCCTTGGCTCGATGGCAACGCTCTGTTGACCAACATGCGGCATTTGCGCGGCTCACAGTTCATCAACTTCAACCGAGTGTCCAACCGGACCTGGGTGAAGGATCGGATTGTGCTGATGGGCGACGCGGCTCACACCGCACATTTCTCAATCGGCTCCGGCACCAAACTCGCGCTGGAGGACGCCATCGGGCTGGCGCAAGCGATCGACCGGTTTGGTGACGACATACCGGCAGCGCTTGCCGCCTACGAAGCCGAGCGGCGCGTCGAGGTGCTGAAGTTGCAGTCGGCAGCACGCAATTCCACCGAATGGTTCGAAAATGTCTCGCGCTACACCCAATTGGAACCGGAGCAGTTCGCCTACAGCCTGCTGACTCGCAGCCAGCGCATCAGTCACGAAAATCTGCGCCTGCGCGATCGCGGCTGGCTGGACGGAATCGAGGGGTGGCTGGCCGCACGCGCCGGCGCCGACACATCCAACCGTCCGATCCCGCCGATGTTTCTGCCGTTCAAGCTGCGCGATATGACGCTTGCCAACCGTGTGGTGGTTTCACCGATGGCGACCTACAGCGCGCGCGACGGCATGCCGAACGATTTCCATCTCGTGCACCTTGGCTCGCGCGCATTGGGCGGAGCAAGCCTCGTGTTCACCGAGATGACCTGCGTGACACCGGAGGGGCGTATCACGCTGGGCTGCACTGGGATGTACAGCGAAGCACAGATGCACGCCTGGCAGCGCATCGTCAGTTTCGTACATCAGCAGTCCGATGCACGGATCTGCCTGCAACTCGGCCATTCCGGCCTGAAGGGTTCGACCAAGCTGGGCTGGGATGGCATGGATGAACCGCTGGACACGGACAACTGGGAACTCATCGCGCCGAGCCCAGTGCCGTGGAGTCCACGTAACCAGGTACCGCGCGCGATGACACGCGCCGACATGGATGCAGTGCGCGATGCATTTGCGCAGGCCACACACTACGCCGAACGGGCTGGCTTCGACATGGTCGAGCTGCACGCGGCTCACGGTTATCTGCTGTCGTCCTTCATTTCACCGCTGACCAATCGCCGCACCGATGAATATGGCGGCGATTTGGCGAATCGACTGCGTTATCCCCTGGAGGTATTCGGCGCGATGCGCGCGGCATGGCCGTCGAACAAGCCGATGTCGGTGCGCATTTCCGCCACTGACTGGGTCGATGGCGGCATCACCGCGGACGATGCGGTGATGATCGCGCACGCATTCAAGCGGGCTGGCACCGATCTGATGGACGTTTCCGCTGGACAGACCTCGATCGAGGCTAAGCCGGTCTACGGCAGGATGTTCCAGACACCATTCGCCGACCGCATCCGCAATGAGGTTGGCATTGCGACGATGGCAGTCGGTAACATCACGGAACCAGATCATCTGAATTCGATCATCGCGGCAGGCCGAGCGGACCTTTGCGCCCTGGCGAGACCGCATCTGTCCAATCCGCACTTCGCCCTGCATGCCGCGGCGGAACTTGGCTACCGTGATCAGGCGTGGCCGAAACAGTACCTCGCCGGCAAAGCGCAGCTCGAACGCACGCTCATGCGGGACAGCGACATGGCAATCATCATATGACGCGGCCGCGGCGAGCACTGATCACCGGCGGCGCCAAAGGGATCGGTCTGGCAATTGCCAGGCGGTTGGCGCAGGACGGCGCCACGCTGGCGCTGCTTGGCCGCGATCGAACCGCGCTGCACGCGATATCGAGCGAACTTGGCGCGAGCTTTGAGGTCGCCGACGTGACCCGTTCGGAGGAATTCGCGGCCGCGATCGCGCGTCTCGGCCCCTGCGATATCCTGGTGAATAATGCCGGCGCAGCCTCCTCGCAGACCTTTCTCAAGAGCACGCCGCAAGATTGGTCAGACATGATTGCGGTCAATCTTACCTCGACATTCACGGCGTGCCATGCGGTCCTGCCGGACATGCTGGCCCGCGGCTGGGGTCGCATCGTCAATATCGCCAGCACCGCAGGTTTGCGGGGATACGCCTACACGGCCGCATATACTGCTGCAAAACATGGCGTGATCGGACTGACGCGTGCGCTTGCGATCGAGTTTGCGCAAACCGGCGTGACGGTGAATGCGGTCTGTCCGGGGTTCACCGATACCGATCTGGCACATCGCGCCAGCCAGGTCATCGCACGAAAGACCGGGCGCAGCGAAGCGGATGCGAGAGAGACCCTTGTGCGCTACAACCCGCAAGGCCGGTTGGTGACGCCGAAGGAAGTGGCGGAGGCGGTAACATTTCTATGCCGTGACGCAGCGTCGGCAATGACCGGTCAGTCAATCGTTGTAGCCGGTGGAGAGGTGACATGAACGCTATGCACCGCGTCCTGCAACCAGCGGCCTGGCCGCGACCGTCAGGCTACAGCAACGGCATCTTGACTGCTGGCCCGACGATATTCCTCGCCGGCCAGATCGGCTGGGACGCGACGACCAGGCGTGTAGCGGAAGGCATGCCGGCGCAGGTGGAGCAGGCGCTGCACAATATCGTTTCGCTGCTCGCCGAGGCGCGCGCGGAACCAAGCGATATCGTGCGACTGACCTGGTTCGTAACTGACATGGAACAGTATCGCCGGGAAGCGAAGGCGATCGGCCAAGGCTATCGTCGTGTCATGGGCAAGCATTTTCCCACCATGTCGGTAATCGGCGTTAGCTGTTTGGTCGAACGTGATGCACTGGTAGAGATAGAGGCAACAGCAGTGACACAGGAGGCGCGCGGTTGATCAGCCCTGACTGTCATCGCGAGCGATGTGATGGTTGATCCGGCATCCTTCGACAGCTTTGCCCGCGATAACCTGCCGCCGCGCGAGCTATGGCCCGACCTATTGCTGGCGGATCTGCACTACCCGGATCAACTGAATTGCGTGACGCCGCTGCTGGACGATCGGGCAGCTGCGGGCGATGGGGCACGTCCCTGCCTCGCGTCGCTGACCGAAACATGGACCTATGCGGAATTGCTCGCGCGGGTCAACCGCATTGCCAATGTCCTGACGCGGCAGCTGGGCGTGATTCCCGGCAACCGCGTGCTGCTGCGCGCGCCGAACACGCCAATGATGGTTGCCGCCTATCTGGCGGTAATCAAGGCCGGTGGCATCGCGGTTGCGACCATGCCGCTGCTGCGTGCCAGGGAACTCGGCACGATCATCGACAAGGCGCGCATTTCGCTCGCGCTATGCGATCACCGCTTGTTGACCGATCTTGAAGCAACGCGCGCGACCCGCACCGGATTGCGCATAGTGGCGATGGATGGCGGGGCAACGGACGACCTGCTGGCGCTCATGAAACTGGAGAACGACAGCTATGCCGCCTGCGACACGCGGGCGGACGATGTGTGCCTGATCGCCTTTACCTCCGGCACCACCGGCGAGCCGAAGGGGACGATGCATTTCCATCGCGATATGCTGGCAACCTGCGATACCTATGGTGCGCAGGTGTTGAGGGCGCGTGCGGACGATGTGTTCATCGGCAGTCCGCCGATCGCCTTCACCTTTGGCCTTGGCGCCGCGGTGCTGTTCCCACTGCGTGTCGGCGCGAGGTCCATCCTGCTGGAGCACGCCGGTCCGGACCAGCTGCTGGATGCGATCCGTACGCTGCGCCCGACGGTGTGCTTTACCGCACCCACGGCGTACCGTGCGATGCTTGGCAAGATCCAGCCGGGCGATGTCGGCAGCCTGCGCACGTGCGTTTCCGCGGGTGAAATGCTGCCGAAACCAATATGGGATGCGTGGCATGCGGCAACCGGCATTCCAATCCTCGATGGCATCGGCTCCACCGAGATGCTGCACATCTTCATCGGCGCGCCGATCGAACGGATCAGACCCGGCGCGACCGGCATTCCGGTGCCCGGCTACGAAGCCAAGCTGATCGACGACCAGGGCAATGACCTGCCGCGGGGCAGCACCGGCCGGCTTGCGGTTCGCGGCCCGACCGGCTGCCGCTATCTCGCCGATCCACGTCAGACACAATATGTGCAAAACGGCTGGAACGTTACCGGCGACACGTATTATCAGGATGCCGACGGCTACTTCTGGTTCAAGGCGCGCTCTGACGACATGATCCTTTCGTCGGGCTACAACATCTCCGGGCCGGAAGTTGAACTGGCGTTGCTGACGCATCCCGCTGTGTCGGAGTGCGCGGTTGTTGGCGCGCCAGACGAAGACCGGGGCATGATCATCAAGGCGTATGTCGTGTTGCGCGATGGCGTGGTTTCCGGTCCCGACATGGCGCGTGCCTTGCAGGACCACGTGAAGGCCGAGATTGCGCCTTACAAATATCCGCGCGCGATTGAATTTGTGCCGTCGCTGCCCAGAACCGGCACCGGCAAGCTGCAACGCTTCGTGCTCCGCCAGCAGGCTGCTTCGGTGCAGACCTGATTGGCCCACGCAGAATGACCAACATGACGAACCGCCTGTGATGCGGAGGAAACCATGGCGCAGAACGGTACCATGAACGGAGCGGAAGCCCTGCTCGAGTTGTTTCGCACACAAGGGACCGACTACATCTTCTGCTCGCCAATTGCGGCGTGGGCACCGCTATGGGAAGCGCTTGCCAAGCGGCAGGCGACGACGAATGTCGAGACGCCGAAATACCTCAATTGCCGGCATGAAATTCTGGCGGTTGGGTTGGCGTCCGGCTACTACAAGGCGACGGGCCGAGCGCAGGCCGTGCTGCTGCCCACCGGACTTGGTGTGCTGAACGGCGCGATGGCAGTGCGGTCGGCGTTCCACGAACATCTGCCGATGGTCATCGTCGCACCCGACACACTGACCCACGGAGCGGTCCCCGGCCTCGATCCGGGCCCGGAATGGCCAACCTTGTTGGTCGATCTTGCCGGCCCGGTGCGAAACGGCGAGACCGTGACCAAATGGGCGAAGGAAGTGAAGACGGCCAGCGATCTGGCGGCCGATATCCGGCGCGCCTGGTACTTCGCGGAAACTGTACCACGCGGCCCCACGCTGGTGAGCGTGCCGTTCGACATTCTGATGAGCCCGGTCGAAGAACCGCACGACAAAAAGGCCAAGGCGTCGGCACTGGTTGCAGCAACCGACAGCCTACGGGAGGTGGCGGATCTGCTGATGCGCAGCCGCTCACCACTGATCGTCACGGAACACGGTGCCCGCACCACCGAGGATCAGGCTGCACTTGTGGCAATCGCCGAAACCGTCGGCGCGCCGGTGTTCGAATACTGGATGCCGCTGTACGTGAATTTTCCGCGCGCGCATCCGTTGTACGCGACCGACCCGATTGAGATGCACCTGAAGGACGCCGATTGCATCCTGATCGTTGGCGCGCATGGTCCGTGGCACCCGCAGGAAACCAGGCTGCCGGACGACTGCACGGTCATTCAGATCGAAGAGGACCCGCTGCGACCGCGTGCACCGTATTGGGGATTCAACACCGATTACTGCATCGCCGGTGACGTCGGCGCCAATCTCGCTCAACTTGCCGCGCTGCTGAAGGCGCGGGTGACCTCCAGCGAAGAATCCGACCGTGTAGTCGCACGCACGGCACGGTGGCACGCAAATAATGCCGCGAATCAGGCCGAGGCGGCGAAGGAGCGCGAGACGGCGCGCAACGGCGAACGTATTCACGCCGCCCTGTTGTTCGACACGCTGCACAGAATGCTGCCGGACAGATCCGTTATCGTGGACGAGATCATCGCCCAGGTGCCGGCGATGATCCATCATCTGTTCCGCGAGCGCGATTTCACCCATATTCGGGGCTGGGCGGGCGCACTTGGCACCGGCATGCCAACGGCACTCGGCGTCAGGCTGGCAAGGCCCAAAGACATCGTCGTCTGTGTTATTGGCGACGGAGCATTCAACTATAATCCGGTGCAGGCCTGCCTTGGTCTGGCCCAGCAGTACAACGTTCCGATCCTGGTGGTGATCTGTAATAACCAAGGCTATGTGTCACAGGAATGGAATCTGTACAAGTATTTCCCTTCCGGCTACGCCCTGCAGGACAACAACCCCTATGGCCGCGTGATAGAGCCGACGCCGGACTATGCAGCGATGGCGCCCGCTTTTGGTGCACACGGTGAATGTGTGACGGATCCTGGCGAACTGGAAGCAGCACTCCAGCGTGCGATCGCCGCGGTTGAACAGGGACATCTCGCGCTGCTTGACGTACGGCTTGAACCATGACGGCCACATAATGTCTGCTAACGAAGCGGCGGAGTTCCCGGCGCCGGAATGGGCTGTCGCAGCGGATCGAATGGCGTGAGATCAAGTGCGGGTTCGCGCCCGAGAACCGCGTCAGCGAGCAACGTTCCAGCGAATGGGCCGATGGTCAGACCTGCCGCGCCCAGGCCGTTGCCGATCACCAGCCCCTCCAGTCCGCGGGCATATCCGATCAAGGGTCTGATGTCCGGTCCCACCGGGCGAAAACCGATGCGCGTTTCGATGATGGTCGCTGATGCAAGGCCCGGCGCCACGTGCAGCGCCTCCGCCAACACTTCCGCCTGACCGGATGCCGTAACGCGATAGTCGAAACCGGCGCCGATCTCACGCGTCGCACCTGCCACAATGCGCGAGTCATCGAACGCCAGCAGATAGTGGTTTCCGGGCGGCAGAATGACAGGCCATGTGCGCGTGTTCTCTCCGGGCAGGTGCAGGTGCACAATCTGACCGCGCTGCGGTTCTATCGGCATTGCAATCCCGAGTGGCTGAAGCAGTTCGGGCGCCCAGACGCCGGCAGTAACGACGATGCAGTCAGCCGCAACGACCTCATCGGCCAGCCGGATACTGGTTACCCGATCCTTGGTCAGCACCAATTCGGCATGCCCTTGCCGCATCGTCGCGCCATGATGCTGCGCGGCGCGTAGCAGACTCGCCGCCATTCGCCGGCCATCTACGCGGGCGCCCCCAGCAACATGCACTGCAGCGAGATCATGGCGCAACGGCGGGAACAATGCTCTGGCATCACGCGCCGCCAGCTGGCTGGTGGCTCCCATCTCCGGCGTCTGCGTCCCTCGACGAACCAATACAGCATGGAAAGCCGCCAGTTCACTGGTATCGCGCGACACGACCAGCGCGCCAACACGACGGAAGCCGACATCTGTCTCGCCGAGCTCCGCCAGCGCCGGAATCAGTTCGCTGTAATAATGTGCACCCTCGGTGTACAGGCGATAGAATACCGGATCGTCGGCGCCCGAGACCCAGGGACAGATGATGCCGGCCCCGGCGGCCGTGGCGCGCCCATCATGTGCCTGATCGACGACGGTGACACGCGCGCCCTGTCGCGCAGCATGATAAGCCGTGCTCGCGCCAAGAATGCCTGCGCCGACAACAACGATATGCATATGACATCTTCCTTCGCTGGCATGATCCAGAGCAGGTTCACGGGTATGATCTCAGCCCTCACGTGAGGACACCCCGGTGTACCATCAGCATTCCATGGTTTGGTCCGATGTCAAGTGGTGCGCCGCGCAGCATTGTGGCAACATCGCACTGACAGCCCTGAGGATACATCGCATGACACCTGCGGAACTTGGCAAGGTCGATGTGCTGGTGATCGGCGCCGGCAATGCAGCGGCCAATGCAGCGCTTTCGGCGCACGAGTCCGGCGCATCCGTCGCAATGATCGAGACGGCACCGAGAGAAGCGCGCGGCGGCAATTCGGCCTTCACCGGCGGCGCGTTCCGCTTCAAATATTCCACCATCGACGATCTGCTGCAGCTTGCACCGGACATCGCCGATCTCGACCTGAGCACCATCGATTTCGGCAGCTATACCGAAGGACAGTATTTCGACGACATGGGTCGCCTCACCGAATATCGCTGCGACCCGGAACTGACCGAGGTCCTGATCGGCAACAGCTTCGAGGCCGGCCTGTGGTTGCGCAGACACGGCGTTCGCTTTCAGCCGGCGCTGGGACGGCAGGCGTTCAAGGTCGACGGAAAGTTCAAGTTCTGGGGCGGGCTGGCATGCCACATCCTCGGCGGCGGCCAGCACCTCGTCGCGGCACTGCACGAGAAGCTCGAGCGCATCGGCATTCCGGTGGTGTACGAAACGACCGCCAGCGCCCTGCTACGCGGCGATGCGTGCATCGAGGGGGTTCGCGTGCGGCACCGGTTCAGACACTACGATCTGCGCGCCAAGGCGGTCGTGCTCGCCTGCGGCGGCTTCGAATCCAACGCCGAGATGCGCGCCCGGTACCTCGGGCCGAACTGGGACCTGGCAAAAGTGCGGGGCACCAAATACAACACCGGCGTCGGCCATCGCATGGCAATCGACATTGGCGCCGCGGTCGCTGGACATTGGTCCGGCGCGCACGCTGTGCAATGGGATATGAATGCACCACCGTACGGCGATCTTTCGGTCGGCGATCGGTTCCGGAAGCATAATTATCCGTTCGGCGTACTGGTCAACGCACGCGGCGAGCGGTTCCTGGACGAAGGGCTCGATTTCCACAGCTACACCTATGCGAAATACGGTCATGAGGTGATGAAGCAGCCTGGACTGTTCGCCTGGCAGATCTTCGACCAGAAGATCGTCCACCTGCTGCGTGAGGAATACCGCATCGCCCGCATCACCAAGGAGCAGGCGAACACGTTCGAGGAACTGGCGCCGAAGCTGACCGGCGTGGATACCAAAGTGGTGCTGGAGACCCTGCACGCCTACAACGCGGCACCGCGTCCTGACGTCGCGTTCAACCCAAACATCCATGATGGGCTGCGGACTTTCGGCCTCGCGGTTGACAAGACCAACTGGGCGCAAAAACTCGACGCGCCGCCGTACCACGCCTACGGCGTTACGGCCGGTGTGACCTTCACGTTTGGTGGATTGAAGGCCACGACATCGGCCGAGGTCGAGGACATTTCCGGCGTACCGATCCCGGGCCTGTATGCCGCGGGTGAGATCCTCGGCGGGCTGTATTTCCACAATTATGGCAGTGGAACGGGACTCGTTGCCGGTGTGGTGTTCGGTCGCATCGCCGGAAAGCAGGCGGCCGGATTCGCTGCCGGCGAAACATAACAGGAGCCGCACCATGTCGTTCGCATTTGGTCCCGACGTGCGCCTGGATCGGCCCGCATACGTCGATCCCACCGCGCGCATCTTCGGCCTCGTCAGCGCCGGTGAAGGCTGCAGCTTCTGGCCTTATTCGGTGATCCGTGCCGAGGGTGCGGCAGTGCGCATCGGCCGCGGATGCAATGTGCAGGATGGCGCGGTGATCCATGTCGGCGGCGGGCGTGGCACGATCATCGGCGATTACTGTTCCATCGCGCATCGCGCTGTGGTGCATGGTGCGGAAGTGGGTGACGACTGCCTGATCGGCATCGGCGCGGTGGTGATGGATGGCGCGAAAGTCGGACGGCGCTGTGTGGTAGGCGCGATGGCGCTGGTGCCGCCGGGGATGGAAGTGCCGGATGGATCGGTGGTCATGGGCGTGCCGGGCAAGATCGTGACGACACGCGATAACTTCGCCGCCACGCGGCGCAACGCGCTGGTCTATCACCGCAACGCACTCGCCTATGCCAACGGTCGGCACGACGCGTGGCGCGGCGACGATTTTGCCACGTGGCGAGGCGAGATGGCACGACGACTGGCGGCTGGCGAAGAAGTCGGCATTTAAGCCGAGCTTCCTCCATGCAACAGGCGCAAGGGCCTGAATTGGCGGCACAATTCGTGTATGGCGAGGTAAGTTACTGGCTACACCGGGATGCCCAGGAGGGCGAATGCCTTGTGCTGGATGGGTGTTGGCCTGGTCAGCACGGTGAGTGGATAACGCGGTGTGATTGCGGTGATGATGGTATTGCGCACCAAGGTTGCGAGGTCGGCCAGCAGCGAGTGGAAGCTGTGCACCGGCAACCCGTCCTCAGTGAGGCCTGTGGTCTGCTTGGCGACAGCGGCCGGTGAGCGCTGCGCCTGCGCCACGATACTTGTGCGCAGCGCTTCGGCGGCATCCTTGTCGGTGTCGTCGAACAGCATTGGTGCCAGGCGCTGCCGCATGTGCCATTCGAGGTAATAGGCCAGCATGCAGAGGAAGACGTGGGCGCGGACCCGGCCGGCCAACCGGTGATAGACAGGGCGGACGTGCAGATCGACGGTTTTGATGCAGCGAAAGGCTCGTTCCACCAAGGCGAGTGACTTGTAGCTACGCACTGTTGCCGTGTCGTCGGAGGCCTCCGCCGGCAGGCTGGTGCGGATGACATAGATGCCGTCGGTCGCCGCCTCGGCGGCAATCTCGGCGGTCTTGCGTGCAAAGCTGAAGGCGGCATCGGCGATGTCGAGATCGAAGTGCTTGGCCATCTTATGCTTGTTGATCACCTTGCCGACCGCGAGTGCGATCTCGGCGGTGCCGCGCAGCGGATCGCGCTTTCGGACGACGGCCGCCTGGATGCGGGCAAGGTCACGCTCAGTGGCGGCGAGCAGGTCTTCGCGCTTGCGGGTGCGCTCGGCGGCGAGATCGGGATTGCGGCAGACCACCAGGCGCTCGCCGGGGAATTCCGGTGCGGTGATGCTCGCCATGTCGCGCTGATCGAACAGTGAGAGCTGCAACGCGCCGCTTTCCACCAGCGCCTTGATCGCCGGCGCGCGCAATGCGGTGATCCAGTCCAGGCCTGCCGATTTGATGTCCTCGGTAATCCGCGCCTGAGTGATCATGCCGCGGTCGCCGACCAGCACGACGTGGTCGAGTTGGAAGCGCTGCCTGAGCTTCTCGACCTGGCTCGCCAACGTCGTCGGATCGGCGGTGTTGCCATCGAACACCTCGATGGCGACAGGGCAGCCGTCGGCAGCGCAGAGCAGACCATAGATGATCTGCAGCGTGCCTTTCTTGCCATCGCGGCTATAGCCACGTTTGGCAAGCGGGCAGCAGCGCCCTTCCATGTAACTCGATGACACGTCGTACAACACCAGCGTGCCATGGGTGAGATGGCGCCTGGCCAGTGTGGCCTCAATCGCGGGTTGGCGCTCCAGCAGCCAGTCGAGTGCGGCGTAGAGTTCGTCCTCATCGACCTCGCCAAGACCCAGCACTTCGCCGAGGCTCGATGCGGCAGTGGCTGGCGACAGCGCGCGAGCGGCGGCAAGTTTGGATGCAGGATCGAGGATGCGACTGACCAGCAGGGCGAGGACAAGGTCGCGGCAGCGATCGCCAGCAGGACCGAGGATGCGGTCGAGGCCGATCTTACGCGCGGTGCCGAGCGCGGCGGCGGCGTGGCCGTGCGGCAGGCTGCGGATGACGGTGAAGGCATCACGCTCGGCAGGGATGACCGTGCCGCCCTTTAAGCGACGCGGTCACGGAAACACCGGATTGGCGGCTTTCACCACATCCGGCTCAGGCAATGCGATCGTGGACCAGCCACCGCCCAGCGCCTCGACCAACGCCACGCTAGAGACCAGACGACTTTGCTGGATCGCCAGCGCCGCCTGTTGGTCTGACAGCAGCGAGGTCTGCTCGGTGATGACGCTCGTATAGGCAACTGTTCCGGCGCGGTATGCGTTCAAGGTGGCCTGCACAGCCTTCTGCGCCGAATCAACCGCGATCGCTTGCGCCGCCGCCTGCTGCTCCAGGATACGCAGGTTGGACAACGCATCCTCTACCTGCTGAAACGCGGTCAGCACAGCCTGCCGGTAGGTTGCGACAGATGCGTCGTAGGTCGCGCGCGCTGCCGCCACCGCCGCCGGACGCGCGCCGCCGGAAAACAACGTTTCATTCGCCGAGGCGCCCAGTGACCACACACGGTTAGCGACAGTGAACAGTTGCGACAGCGGATTGCCGATGAAACCGCCGAGTGCAGACAGAGAAATGTCGGGATAGTAGGCGGCAATCTGCACGCCGATCAGCGCGTTGTCCGCCTGCATCTGCCGTTCCGCCGCGGCAATGTCTGGCCTGCGTTCGAGCAGCGCTGACGGCAACCCAGGCGGCAGCACCGGCACTGCACTCGCCAGAAGCGCCGGCGCGATGGTGAGCTCGGCCGGCGCGTGGCCAGTCAGCACGGCGATGGCATGCTCGAATTGCTGGCGCTGCACGCCAACGCCGACAAGCTGCGCCTGCGTCGACTGCAATTGTGCCAACGCGGTCACCACATCGGTGCTCGCGGCAGTACCCGCATGATACTGGTTCTGGACAATCTGCAACGCGTGCTGAAACGCATCGACAGTTTCGCGCAGCAATTGCGCCAGCGCATCTTCCGCACGCAGATCAAAATAGTCAGTCGCCAGCGTCGCCTGCGCCGAAAGTTGGGCATTTGCCAGATCGGCAGCGCTGACCTGTGCGCCGGCAACGCTGCTTTCGATCTGGCGTCGCACGCTGCCCCACACATCCAAGGTCCAGGACACGTTGCCTTCGACGCTGTAGATCGTAAAACTACGCCCACTGCTGCTGCCGCTGGATAAGCCGTTCGATGCGAGGTTCGCGGAGCTGCGCGCGGTGCCGCTGCTGCCACCACCGCCGCTGCTACGCGAGGCGTTGCCGGTCAGCCCGACGGTGGGAAACAAACCGGCGCGCGCTTCACCAACCAGCGCAACTGCGTTGCGATACTGCGCCTCGAATTGCTGCACAGTCTGGTTGGACACCGCCACCATCCGCTCCAGACGGTCCAGTTCTGGGTCGTGGTAGATTGCCCACCAATCACCCTTGTCCGCAGCATCCCTCGGCTGCGCAGGCTTCCAGCCGCTCAGTTCCTTGAAGTTGGCAGAGACCGGCGCATCCGGCAGCTTGTAGTCGGGGCCAACCATGCATCCGACAGTGAACACGCACAGGGCAAGAGCGGCGGCAGTCGGCAGTCAACTCATTCCGCCGCCCCAGGCGTTGCGGACAGGCGCGGGAACGCATGCTGCCAACGGCGTCGCGCCGCGAGCCGGAAACGGTCGAGATAAAGATACAGCACCGGCGTGGTGTAGAGCGTGAGCACCTGGCTCACCAGCAATCCGCCGACGATGGCAATGCCAAGTGGCCGGCGCAGCTCGCCACCGTCGCCGAAGCTCAAGGCCAATGGCATCGCACCCAGCAACGCGGCACTAGTGGTCATCATGATCGGCCGGAAGCGCAGCTTACAGGCCTCGAAGATCGCATCGCGCGGGTCCATGTTGCGTGTGCGTTCCGCGTCCAGCGCGAAGTCGATCATCATGATGGCGTTCTTCTTCACGATGCCGATCAGCAGGATCACGCCGATCAGCGCGATGATGCTGAACTCGGTACGGAATATCAGCAGCGCCAGCAACGCGCCAATGCCGGCGGATGGCAGGGTGGACAGTATCGTGATCGGGTGAATGTAGCTCTCGTACAGCACGCCCAGCACGATGTAGACCGCGATCAGCGCAGTTGCGATCAGGATCGGTTCGCTTTTCAATGAAGCCTGAAAGGTCTCAGCGGTACCCTGGAAACTGCCCGTGATGCTCGCCGGCATGCCGATCCGTCGCATCGCATTGTCGACCGCGTCGGTTGCGTCGCCGAGCGACTTGCCTGGTGCCAGGTTGAAGGAAATCGTGGTGGCAACAAACAATCCCTGATGGTTTACCGCCAGCGGCGTGTTGCCTGGACCGAATTTGGTGAAGGCTGCCAACGGCACCATCGTCTCCTCGCTGGTGCTGACCGCGGCGCCGGACGATGCGCTGCCCTTGCCGGTGTTGGCCAGCGCATTGGTTGCCGCATTGCGCGCTGAACTGCCCGCAATGCTGGCCGCGGTCGCTGCGTTGTTGCTGGCTTTCGAGGTCTTGGCAGCTACTGTGCCCACTACTGCGTTGCTCGTCTCGGTGCCGCTGGCAGGACCACCGGAG
Source organism: uncultured Alphaproteobacteria bacterium (assembly GCA_963696645.1). Taxonomy (GTDB): domain Bacteria; phylum Pseudomonadota; class Alphaproteobacteria; order Acetobacterales; family Acetobacteraceae; genus JAMXLO01. Next base: position 1,991,118 of record CAVOKY010000005.1, on the reverse strand, counting down.
GTGCTGACAAAAATGTCGCTCAGGGTCTCAGGCGACTGCCAGTAGCGCGGTTCCACCTCCATCACGACATGGTACTGGTTCTGCGCGCTGTAGATTGTGGAGACCTGACGTTGGCCGAACGCATCATACAGCGTGTTGTCGATCTGGCTGGCACTGATCCCAAGCCGGCTCGCGGTGGCGCGGTCGATCAGCAGATCGGTTTCCAGGCCTTTCTGCTGCTGATCGGAATTGACGTCGCGTAGCACCGGATTGTGTTGCAGCGCAGTAACCAGCTTCGGTGCCCATTCGTACAGGACCGCCGTACTGTCAGCCTGCAATGTGTACTGGTAGGCGGCGTTGGTTTGCCGGCCACCGACGCCGATGTCCTGGAGCGGTATCAGGAACAGTTGTGCCCCCGGCACCACCGACAGCGCACGGCGCAACCGCGACATCACCTGATCGATGCCGACACGTTGTGAAAGCGGCTTCAGGGCGACGAAGACCCGTCCGGTGTTGGCCTGTCCGCCGGCACCGCCGCTGCCCTGTCCGGTAAAACCGACCACGTTCTGCACCGCCGGATCGTGCTGCACTATCGTCATCAGCTGCCCGAGCTTTTTCTCCATCGCCTGGAAGGAGATGCTCTGGTCGGCCTGCAGCCCGCCGATCATGCGTCCGGTGTCCTGCTGCGGGAAGAAGCCTTTCGGCACGATCACATACAGCACGATCGTCAGCACGATTGTCGCCAGCAGCACCAGCATCACCCAGGCACTGTGGCGCAACGACCAGCCCAGGCTGCGCTCGTAGAACGACAATGCGCGATCGAACAGGCTGCGGCGCCTGGGGCCCTCACGGCGCGCCCCGGGTCGCAGGAACATGGCGCACATCATAGGGGTGGTGGTAAGCGAGATCGCCAGCGACACCAGAATGGCGAGCGACAACGTCATGGCGAACTCACGGAACAGCCGACCGACGATTCCTCCCATCAGCAGGATCGGCAGGAACACCGCGATCAGCGAAAAGCTGATCGACATCACGGTGAAGCCGACCTCGCGCGCACCGAGCAGCGCCGCCTGCACGCGTGGCATGCCGGCCTCGATGTGGCGAGTGATGTTCTCCAGCACCACGATCGCATCATCCACCACGAAACCGGTCGAAACCGTCAGCGCCATCAGCGAGAGATTGTCCAGGCTATAGCCCAGCAAGTACATCGCGCCGAACGTGCCGATGATGGAGACCGGCACCGCGATCGCCGGGATCACCGTCGCGCGGGCGCTACGCAGGGACAGGAACACCACCAGCGTCACCAGGCTGACGGCGATCAGCAGGGTCATCTCGGTGTCGCGCAGGCTGGTACGTATCGTCGTGCTGCGGTCGTTCGCGATCGTCAGGTCGACGTCATGCGGCATTGCCGCCATGAGTTGCGGAATTGCCGCCTTCACGCTGTCCACGGTATCGATGATGTTGGCGCCAGGCTGGCGGAACAGGATCACCAGCACCGCGGGCTTGCCGTTGGCAAGGCCGGCGTTGCGCAGATTCTCGACCGAATCCTCGACGTCCGCCACGTCGGATAAGCGTACCGCGGCGCCATTGCGATAGGCGATCACCAGCGAACGGTAATCAGCCGCGTGCGATGCCTGGTCGTTGGTATAAATCTGGTAGTGCAGCCGGTTGAACTCGATCGACCCCTTCGGACTGTTTGCATTGGCCGAAGCCAGCGCGGCACGCACATCCTCGAGCCCGATGCCATATTTGAACAGCGCCTTCGGGTTCAACTCCACCCGTACCGCGGGCAACGCCGCACCGCCGATGATCACCTGGCCAATGCCGGTGATCTGCGACAGGCGCTGCGACAGCACATTGGTCGCGGCGTCGTAAATCTGGCCGCGCGTCAGCGTTTTCGAGGTCAGCGCCAGGATCAAAACCGGCGCATCCGCAGGGTTCACCTTGCGATAGGTCGGGTTGCTGCGCAGGCTGGTCGGCAGATCGGCACGTGCAGCGTTGATGGCGGCCTGCACGTCTCGCGCCGCGCCGTTGATGTCACGGTCCAGTCCGAATTGCAGCACGACGCGCGCCTGCCCGACCGAACTGCTCGAGGTCATTTCCGTCACATCGGCGATCTGACCGAGATGGCGTTCAAGCGGGCTGGCGACACTGGTTGCCACCGTGTCGGGGCTGGCGCCGGGCAGCGAGGCATTCACCGAGATGGTGGGAAAATCCACCTGCGGCAGCGGCGCGACCGGCAACTTGAAGAACGCAAATATTCCCGCCAACGCGATGCCGACGGTCAGCAGCGCGGTGGCCACCGGGCGCGCAATGAACGGCGCCGAGACGTTCATGTCGGTGCCTTGCCGGTCGCCGCGCCCCTGCCCGCCAGCCGCCAGGCCAGACGGTCGAACATCAGGTAGATCACCGGCGTGGTGAACAGTGTCAGTACCTGGCTGACAATCAGGCCGCCGACAATCGCCACGCCCAGTGGCCGGCGCAATTCCGATCCGGTGCCGTTGCCCAGCATCAGCGGCAATGCGCCCAGAATCGCCGCCATCGTGGTCATCAGGATCGGGCGGAACCGCAGCAGGCACGCCTGATGAATCGCCTCGCGCGGCGGCTTGCCCTCGTCTCGTTCGGCTACCAGAGCAAAATCGATCATCATGATGGCATTCTTCTTCACGATGCCGATCAGCAGGATGATGCCGATGATCGAGATGACATCGATTTCGTCACCGGCGATCAGCAACGCCACCAGCGCACCAGCGCCGGCCGACGGCAGGGTGGACAAAATCGTGATCGGATGGATGAAGCTTTCGTATAGTACGCCCAGTACCGATGTAGACAGTGACAATCGCCGCCAGCACCAGCAACAGCTCGTTCGACAGCGACGCCTCCAAGGCAGAAGCCGCTCCCTGAAAGGCAGTGACGAAGCTTTCCGGCAGGTCGATGTCCTTCTCCGCTTGGCGGATTTCGCTGACGGCCGCCCCGAGCGACGAACTTGGCGTGGTATCGAACGAAATCGTCGTGGCCGGGAACTGCCCCAGATGACTGATCTGCAGCGGCCCTGGCTTCTGCTCCACGTGCGCGATGGCAGACAGCGGTACCTGGCCGGTGGCGGATGCCGCGGAAGGCAGGCGGACGGCCGCCAGCGCATTCAGCGAGGTCTGCAGCGACGGGTCAGCCTCCATGATGACGCGATACTGGTTGGACTGCGTGTAGATCGTCGAGATGATTCGCTGGCCGAACAGATCGTACAGCGCATTGTCCACTGTCGCAGGCGTGATGCCGAATCGCGACGCCGTCTCCCGATCGATCACAATGCTCGCCTCCAGCCCCTGTTGCTGCAGGTCGCTGGCGACATTGGTGATGGCAGGCAATTGCTGAAGCCGGGTCAGCAGCTTCGGTACCCACTCGGTGAACGCCGACAGGTTCGGGTTCTCCAGCACGAACTGATATTGCGTGCGGCTGATGGCAGCATCGATCGTCAGGTCCTGTACCGGTTGCAGGTACAGAGTAACGCCCGCGACACCGCCGGTTTCCTGCTGCAGGCGGCGCCCGATCTGCGTCGCATTCAGCGTGCGATCGTCTTTGGGCTTCAGGTTGATCAGGAAGCGCCCGCTGTTCAGGGTGGTGTTGCTGCCGTCCACGCCGATGAACGAACTGACGCTGACAACATCAGGGTCTTTCAGGATCACCGCGGCCAGGTCCCGCTGGTGCTGCGCCATCGCGTCGTACGATGTGGTCTGCGCCGCCACCGAAATGCCCTGGATGATCCCGGTATCCTGGACCGGAAAGAATCCCTTTGGCACGACGATATACAGCAGGATGGTCACCACCAACGTGACGAACGCAACGAGCAGCACCAGCGGCTGGTGATCCAGCACCACGTTCAACGCGCGATCATATCGGCCGATCACCCAGTTGAAGCCGCGTTCCGCCGAAAGGTCGAACCGGCTGCGCTGCGCGTCAGGCCGGTGGCGCAGCAGCCTGGCGCACATCATGGGCACCAGGGTCAGTGATACCACGGCGGAAATGACGATGGTCACCGACAGCGTGATGGCGAACTCATGGAACAGTCGGCCGACCACGTCACCCATGAACAGCAGCGGAATCAGCACGGCTATCAGCGACACGGTCAGCGATATGATGGTGAAGCCGATCTGTTCAGCGCCCTTCAGGGCGGCAGCCAGCGGCGCCTCGCCGGCTTCGACATACCGGGAAATATTCTCGATCATGACGATGGCGTCATCGACCACGAAACCGGTGGAGATGGTCAGCGCCATCAGCGACAGATTGTCCAGGCTGAAACCCAGCAGGTACATCAGCGCCAGGGTGCCGACGAGCGACAGCGGCACCGACAGGCTGGGAATGATCGTCGCCGGCAGGTTGCGCAGGAACAGGAAAATCACCAGCACGACCAGCGCGACGGCGAGGAACAGTTCGAATTCCACGTCGCTGACCGAGGCACGAATCGTCGTGGTGCGATCAGTCAACACCGCGACGCTCACCGCGGCGGGCAGCGTGGACGTGAGTTGCGGCAGCAGTGCCTTGATGGTGTCCACCACCTGGATGACGTTGGCGCCTGGCTGGCGCTGCACGTTGAGAATCACTGCCGGCGTGGTGTTGGCCCAGGCACCCAGCTTGGTGTTTTCCGGGCCGCTTGCCACGCTGGCCACGTCGCTCAGTTTCACCGGCGCGCCGTTACGATAGGCGATCACCAAACTCAGGTACTGGCTGGGATCGGTGATCTGGTCGTTGGCATTGATTGTGGAAGCCTGCGCCGGCCCATCGAAGTTGCCCTTCGGCGTGTTGACGTTGGCATTGCCCAGGGTGGTACGCAGATCGTCGACGTTCAGCCCGTAGGCCGCCAGGGCGAGCGGATTGATCTGCACCCGGACCGACGGCCGCTCGCCGCCGCTGATGCTGACCAGGCCGACGCCGGGCTGCTGCGAGATCTTCTGCGCCAGCCGCGTGTTGGCGGCGTCCTCAACCTCGGTCAACGGCAAGGTCTTCGAGGTCAGCGCCAGGGTCAGGATCGGCGCATCGGCGGGGTTGACCTTGGCGTAGATTGGTGGCGCCGGCAGATCGGACGGCAGCAGGTTGCCCGCCGCATTGATCGCCGCCTGCACCTCCTGTTCGGCGATGTCCAGACTGATATCCAGGCTGAACTGCAGGGTGATCACCGATGCGCCGGCCGAACTGGTCGAGAACATCTGGTTCAGGCTGGGCATCTGGCCGAACTGCACTTCGAGCGGCGAAGTCACCGAGGACGTCATCACCTCCGGACTGGCACCCGGATAGAACGTCTGCACCTGGATGGTCGGGTAATCGACTTCCGGCAGCGCGGAGATCGGCAGGAAGCGGTAGGCAACGATGCCGACCAGCATGATCGCGGCCATCAGCAGCGTGGTGGCGACCGGCCGCAGGATGAACGGGCGCGACGGGCTCATGCCGCGCTTGCTCGATCAGGCCGGGTGCGGCGGATCATTGCGGCGGTGGTGGACGGTGCTGGCCGCCCTGATGCTGCCCGCGCTCGGCAGGCGGCTGGCCTGGCTGTGCGGTCTGGCCCGGCTGTGCGGTCTGACCGGGTGCAGCCGGACCGGGAGCAGCCTGACCGGTCGGGCTGCCCGATGCCGCCTGGTCTTGCGGCGCGGCGGGCGCCGGCGGCGGTACGGTGACCTTCGCGCCATCGCGCAATCGGTCAGTGCCATCCGTCACCACCTTCTCGCCAGGCTGCAGTCCCGACAGCACCGCCGTGAAACCGCCGTCGGTCGGCCCGAGCTTCACCGGGCGCACCGACACGGTGTCGTTGGCATTGATCACGTAGACGAATGTGCCAGGCTCGCCGCGCTGCACCGCGGCGACCGGCACCCTGACCGTATTCTGCAGTGTGTTCACCAGCAGGCGCGCATTGACGAACTGATTCGGATACAGCAACTCGTCTGGATTGCTGAAAGTCGCACGCAACTTGACCGTGCCCGTGGTCGTGTCGATCTGGTTATCCAGATTGCTGAGCTGTCCGGTCGCCAGCTTGCGCACATTGGCTCGGTCATAGGCATCGACGCTCAGCGTTGCGCCGGCGTGCACTCGCTCGATGATGTCGGGCAGGTTGTCCTCGGGCACCGAGAACAGCACCGAGATCGGCTGCATCTCGGTGATCACGACAATGCCGGTCGTGCTGCTGGTCTGCACATAGTTGCCGGGATCCACCTGGCGCAGTCCCACCTGCCCGTCTATCGGCGAGACGATGTGGCAATAGGCCAGGTTCAGCTTGGCGTTGTCCACCAACCCCTGGTCGGTCTGCACCGTGCCGGTGTATTGCGCCACCAGGAAGCGCTGGTCATCCACCTGCTGCTGCGCGATCGAATCCTGGCGGCCCAAGGTCTGATAGCGCTTCAGGTCGGTCTGCGCCTGCGCCAGCAGCCCCTGGTCGTGCGCGAGGGTGCCCTGTGCCTGTTCCAGCGCCACCTGATATGGCCGAGGGTCGATCTGTACCAAAAAATCGCCCTTCTTGACGACCTGACCTTCCTGGAACCCGACGTCGACCAGTTGTCCGTTGATTTGCGTCTGCACCGTGACGGTATCGAGCGACGCAACGGTACCGAGCTCGTTGAGGATGATGCGGATATCGCCCCGGTCGATGGTGGCAGCGCCAACCGGCTGCGGCGGGGTCTGCCCAGCGCTCCTGCCAGCCCCGGCGCCGACGGGCTGCGCTGCGTGGTGGGTCCACCAATACCAGCCAACCCCCAACCCGAGAGCAACCAGGATGGCCAGGATGACCGTACCACGCAGGCGTGACCGGCGGACAACCCGCGTTTCGCGCGACACCGGCGCCGGTTCGACGCCGTGCTCCGGTAGGTCTACGCGCTCATCCATGAACTATCGTCACGCTCCATTGTGGCCGCTCTAGGGACGACAACCCTGCCATAAGGGCCACGCTGCTGTCGCGGCAACCCTGACGTCGCATCGAGTTACTGAATTCAGTGTTTCGTTACATTGAGGATACTGCTGTCCCTGCGCCGACGAGGGGATTGCGGTGATGGGCTGGAACGCCGGCAATGCAGGCGCAGCGGCTTGTCTCCAAGGCGAGCATGGGATGAGCAGATAACTGAAGTTGATCGCTCAAATGATTGATTGGAAATTATATTGCCGTAACCCTCGGTCGTCCGACGCAGGAGGCTCGCAATGCAGGGTGCCGCTGCCAATCGGTTGCACGGTCTTCAAGGCTGTCCAATTGGCGCGGGTGGTCAGCCGCCCGCCGTCGCGCGTCAGCTTGCCTCGTCACCGGGTTCAGGCCTTGACGAGCCCAGCCACCGGCCGGGATGCAGCTGCGTCCCACATCAGGCGTGGATCGAACGTCTCGGCCGCGAACATCGTGAGGATGACCACTGCGCAGAACGCAACGGCTCCGATACCGGGTTCGATGGTAATCACCGTGCCGAATTGTACCAGGGCACCCAGCAGCGATTCCATGAAGATGTCGATCATCGACCAACGCCCGATAAAGGCCACAAAATGGTACAATCGGGTCCGGTCGCGGAGCCATTCCGTGCGGCCGGTCTGCGTGGTGACCAGCATGACGGTCAGGCCGACAAGCTTCAGCATCGGCACGGCGATGCTGGCGAAAAATACCAGCGCGGCGAGCGGGTACATCCCCGACGAAACCAGTTCCTCCACGCCGCCGAGGATCGTGCTGGGTTGACCGGCGCCGAGTTGCATCACTGTGAGCACCGGATACAGGTTCGCTGGCACGTAGAGGATCGCCGCGGCGATCACCAGTGCCCAGGTTCGGCTCAGGCTATCCGGCTTGCGCGCATGTAGCGCCGAGTTGCAGCGCGGGCACCGAGCCTCGTGCAGAGGGGGAGCGCTGACCAGATCACAGGACTCGCATCCAATGGCCCCGGCCAGGAGCCCGTCTGGCAACAGGCCGCGCGACGCAGAACCGGCAGGGGACAAGCGATCAAGCGCATCCCACACCGCTGCCTTGTCGAGCGCACCGTCCGCCCACGTCATGACAAAGGTCAGTGCGAACAGCGCGAACACACCGGTCCCCAGCCTGATCGTCACCAGGTCGCCCAGCTTTACGACGGCGACCAACACCCCAAGCACGAAGACCTCGACCATCGACCAGGGGGTAAGCCGCTCGACCAGCACAAATGCCCGCCGTAGATGACGCGGTGGTCGCGCCATTCGCAGGCCGATCAGAACGTAGAGCGTGCCAAGGAGCTTGCCGAATGGCGCCAGCACGGTCACGAACACAACCACTGCCGCAAGCGAGTTCATGCCGCGCTGGACCAGTTCCTGCGGTCCCGACAGCAGACCGGCGTGAAGCACGATACCAGCGGTCTCCACGCTCATCAGCGTCGTCATGCAGATCACGCAGAGCAGGATGAGCGCGGCAAGTGTCAATGCCAGGCTGTGCTCCAGCGGATGCCGCCGCCCGCGATGCAAAGTGGTGCCGCAGCGGCTACAGTGCGCGGAAATGCCCGGGGCGAGTGGCGGCACACTTTGCAGCAGCCCACAACTCCTGCATTCCTGTAGTCTCGGCTTGGTAGGCTCGCGTCGCGACGCCACCCCGGACACCAAACTCACCTTGCAGGCCGTACTGTCGTGAGCATCGTCGCAATCCCATCGGCAAGCTGGCCGACCGCATTGCTGGTCGCCGCCACCTCGCCCGCGACCGTGTTCCCGTTCGGCGGCACCTCGAAGCGGAAGCTCCGCATTATAGGCTCGCCACGGCCTTTGGTCGTCACCGCAGCAAGCGCCTGCAATATCAGTGATCCGGCAGCGTTCTCGTCGAGGCGAGACACATTCACCTCGATGGTTGCATCGGGTGAGACCGATACCGCGCCGGTGTCGGCGTAGACTGTGCTTTGCGGCAGGCGCTGGCTCAATTCGTCCACCAGAACGCGCGCGAGCATCGCGCCGAGCGGTTCGCCCCACCAATCGTTGGCCATGACATCCAGGCGGTAGTCCTCGGACGAACGAACGATCTGGCTGCGTTCCAGATAGCGCGCGAGCCCGATCTGCCGCAACTCGATCACCTTTGGCGCACCGGCCTGCGTGGCCGCGGGGATGGGGGCTATCGTGTACAGATTGGGGTTGGGTGAACTGCAGGCGACCTGCGCGGCCAGCAGACCGAGACCGGCGAGCCGCACAAGGTGGCGCCCATGGTTCATTCGACACCCCCGGTGGCGCGCCCCTTGATCAGCGCCTCGGGATGGCGAGCGAGCAGATCGGCGAGCGCGCGGATCGATTGGGTCGCATCGTTCAACTGGATCATCAGATGATCGAGGTTACGATTGAACTGCGTATTGTCGCCGTAACCTGACTGCAGCGACGCCACCAGCCCGTTGGCATTGGTCATCGTCTTCTGCAAATTCGCCGCGATGTCCGGCAGTTTTTTCATCGCCGGTGTCAGATTGGTATTCAGGTTCTGCACCATATCGCGCGCGCTTGCCAGCGTCGTATTGAGCGAGGTCATCACCTGTTTCATCTGCGCGCCGTTGACGAGGTCGTTCAGGCCGGCAGTGGTCTGATCAAGGTTGCGCCCCAGACTATCGAATGGAATGGAGTTGACCTTGCGCAACAACTCCGCGGCCGACGCCTCCAGGCCGCTGATGCCGCCAGTGTCGGTAGTCGGGATGACGAATGCCCCGTTCTCCTTCGTGACGGTTGCCGACGGTGCATCAGGCACGAATTCCAGCGCAACCAGCATCTGGCCGGTAAGCAGGTTGGCGCTTTGCAGCGTTGCCCGCATCCCTTGACCGACCAGCATGTCGATCCCTTCGCTGACATTCTCGGTCACTCGCTTGCCGATCCCGACGACCCGCTCCGGTTGCACCTCGAAATGCACGGGGGCGACAATCTTCTGCGTGGCCCTGTCATAAACGATCTGCACATCGGTCACCTGGCCCACCTTCAGCCCGTGGAGCGTCACATCGGCACCGGGCGCCAGGCCGCGCACCGAACCGGGGAAATAGCTGACCAGGGGAATTTGGCGCGTGTACGACGCGGCCTGTGCGGCCTCCTCGTTGGCGAACAGCGGGAATTCATGCCCTGCGGTGCTCTCGGCGCCCGAAGCGGCAGGTGTCATGGTATCGAACGCGACGCCGCCGAGCAGCAGGGCACGCAGCGACTCGAGCTGAACTTCAACACCGTTGCCGCCGAGCTTTACCGATAAACCCGAGGCATTCCAGAAGCGGGTCTGATCATCGACATACTTGTCGTACGGCGCACGAACAAAGGCGTGGATTGTCGCGCTGTTCGCCATGTCGCCGATATCCCAGCCCAAGACTTCGCCGACGGTAAGGTCACGGAAGAACACCGGCGAACCGACCTGGACTGCGCCCAACCGGCTCGCCTTCAGCAGGAATGTGCGACCCGGCACATTCGTTTCCAGAACGGGTGGATCCTCGCGGCCGGCAAAGTCTCGTTTCGACAGATCGGTCGCCCCACCGGGCATCATGCCGATATACGACCCGGAAACCAGGGTGCTGAGGCCTGAGACATTGCCGGCAAAGAGCCGCGGCTTGACGACCCAGAACAACGTATCGCTGGCCAGCAGTGGCTCGACCTGCTTGATGGTCGAGACTGTCACCAGGACATGCGAATGATCGGCCGACAGAGCAAGGGTTTTCACCGTACCCAGCGCGATATCGCGGTATCTGAGTTGAGATTGGCCCGCCTGCAGACCTTCAGCAGTGTCAAAGCTTATGGTGATCGTCGGGCCTTCCTTGGACAAGGTATCCCAGGCGAGCCATGCGCCGATTGCCACGGCAATCACTGGGATTAACCAGATCGCCGACAGGCGCCGCGATCGGCGGATGGTGGCGGGGACCAGGCCTGGATCGCTGGTGAGTTCACTCATGGTTCGCACCTCCTTCGGCTTTCACCGACAAGGGCGGCTCAATGCCTCTCTGGCGAGCATAAGCCGAAACACGCGTTTGGCTATGCAATTTTGGCTGCTGCCCGCGAATCATGGCGAGGCCGAGCGGCATGCGGCTCCTGACCTGTCGAAGACGATGGGAGAACGCACAGGCTGCCTCAGTGAACACGAATCAAGCGGACGTTGTGTTACGCTAGAAGGTGATGTTCATCATCAGCATCGGGCCTCGGATCCACAGATGCTGCACCAGGGCGCTGCTGCCCTGCTCGAAGGACAGATAGCGGTAGGTCAGCGACACGCCGGCCCAGCCGGTTTGATAGCCGACGCCGGAGGAGATCTGCCAGGTCAGGTTCGAGCCACCGGCACCAACATCGAAATAATACGGAATGAAGAACCCGGTATTGCTGATGCGCAAGCGTCCGCGAAAGCCGCCGATGCCGTTCCATATATTAACGGAACCGGATACGCTGCCGATGCCCCCGAACGTCGCGCCGTTGCCGCGCGGGCCGGTCACCGTCAGTGCCAGACTGTAATTTGTTCTGGCGTTCACCCCGAGATAGCGGAAACCGGCGATCACATCGAAGTTGCCCCAATCGCCCTGCAGCACGGTGTAGCCGCCGGCCAGCGTCCATATCTTGGCGTCCAGATTCAAACCCTCGCTGGTCTGCACCGCTGCCGTAATCGGGATGGGGGATTGTCCGGGGAAGTTGATCGACCGCAACTGGGAATCGGTGCCGCCCAGGTTCAGGTACATGAAGTCGGTAACGGCCGAGAACCGACCGTATTGCGCGTCCGCTGCAATCATCGTCGCAAAGTTCAGGTGAGACAATATATCGCCAAATCCAATCGACGGACTGGCGGTCACGGTGCCACCGAGCGCTGGCGGCAGGTTGTAGCTCAGTCCGGTGCCGATGGTAGCGAACCAGCCATACGGGGCAACGTTGAAGGTCCAGCCTGCCGCGGTGGCCTGTTGGCCCACGCTGGTCGGTTGCTGCGCCTGCGCGCCGGTCATTGCTGCGGGCACAAGCACTGCTGCCAGCACGGCGACCACACCGAATCGGCTCAACATCCAGAACTCCATCGCTGCATACAAGCGGCACGGCATGCTTCGTGCTACTATCGGATGCGATTGACAATGGCGCATTTCACAGCTCGTGTCACCAGCCAATCGATTACGCAAAGACGCGTAGGCTGCTGTCAGAAGCGACTCTGCGACACCGCTTCGTACGACGGACATCGATCCACTACATCGATCTGGGCACCGGCCTCATGCCAGATCTCGGCTGTCAAGCCATCGTCATATTCACGTCACGTTCGCGGTGCGGCGAATCATCGATCGAGGACGATGCGCAGAGAGTCACGGCCGATGTCAGGCATACGGCCTCCGGGTGGATCCGCGAGATGCAGGACCGTCGCATGCTCGTTTTGCAGCCATAAACCGCCACCGGACTGCCCGGGAACAACGGCAGCGCTCGGTGCCCGGCGATAATTGCCGGGAAACTGCACGATGTTTACCAGGCGATAGACCTCACCTGTCGTACGGATGATCGCGACGGCACTGCCATCAACGCCCATGCCGCCGAGGGAAAAGCCATACATCTTGCCATTGAAGAACACGGTGCCGGTGCCACCGCCGCCGATCGGCACATCGACCGGCCGTGTCTGGTTCAGTTGTACGGCGCCAGGACTGTATGCCAGGCTCGCCTGTGCCGGACCAGTATTTGTGCCGCACGCCGACAGCATCAGCGCCAGGCCCATGCCGAGAGCAGTCTGCACGACAGCACGTGGTGCCGCGTTCGGACAGGAATTCCACTGTGACGGCGTTGTGTTTGTCATGTTCCGCTTCCGTGCAGCCAACATTCTACTGCTGGCCTGGGATACATGGACCGAACACGAGCTGACACATCGACTGATCGCCCGAGAAATGTGCGCTGACCAACCGGGCATTCTCGAACACGGCATCCACTGAACAGGACGCGGGCGCCAGGGCGGTCGGGCTGAGGACGCCGATCGCCTGACCCTGCTTCAGGTTCGTTACGAAGGACATGTGGTCCTGACCACCCTGACGGTATTCCATCATCGGCGGCCCGGAACAGGCGAGAAAGCGTGACTGCTCGATCCCCTTGAGGGCAACACCGAGATCCGGTGTCGGCTGTTGCGCACAAGTTGCCAGCAGCAACGCGACCGTGACCAGGCACCCGGGAATACGCATGGCAGGTTCGATCCATGGAAATGTGGTTGAAACGGCGAGCGACCCCGTAACGGAAGCATACAACCGGTCGGGCGGCTATCCAATTTCGGCACAAGTCACACCCACGCGCATAGCTACTTCGGCCTCGCACAGGCAGTGGTTCATCGCCGGTACTGGGGGGTACCCGTAGCCTGCCGCATGGCGGTTCTTTGGCGATTTTGCATAGACCAGGTTGCCGTTCGGCAGGATAGTCAGCATAAGCTGGGTTCGGTCCCTGCCGACGAGGGGAATTGTTGGCGACACCATGGCAGCGGCCTTTCCTAAGCCGGCGGAGCCGGAACCAATAGGTCTGGTGTAGCCTTCCCTGCGGTTACCGCGCGGGGGCAGCATGAGCCAGTCACTGACGGAGCGCTACGACGATCGGATTGCCGGGATGCTGTCGTGCTACGACCGGCTGGTGATCACCGGGACGCTGCCCGTAGTGTGCTACGCCGCAGGAATGACCGGGTATCTCCATGCCAGTGGCATCCGCATCTTCGACTACCCGGACTTCGCCAAGACGCTGCGCGATCGGGTGCGCGAGCGTGCGGCGTCGCTGGCCGCCGAGGCTGGGGTCCGCATCGAGCACATCGCCAAGCCGCATGTCCGCAAGGAAGATGTTGTGGCGCGCGTGCTTGAGCGGCGTGGCGACCATCCCGGCCTGGTGCACGTCATCTCGGCCATGGAAGCCTGCGACGCCTACAAGCCCTGGCACGACAAGCAGACGCATAAGACCTACATCCGGCCGGACAGCGGCAAATGCCTGCACTACTACTTCTATTTCCAGGACGCCAAATTCGGGCTGGTCTATCTGCGCGTGCCGACCTGGGCGCCGTTCCGCCTGCAATTCTACTGCAACGGCCATAGCTGGCTGGCGCGCAGGCTGGCCGCGCAGGGCATCGGCTACACCATGGCCGACAACGCTTTCGTGCGGATCGACGACTGGGGCCGCGCCCAGCAACTGGCCGACAGTCTCTCCCCCGATCAATTGCACCGTACCCTGGATCGCTACGCCGCGCTGTGCTGCCCGGTGTCGGAGGTATTCGGGCAAACCTACCACTGGAGCCTGATGCAGGTGGAATACGCCACCGACCTGGCGTTCCAGTCCACCACAACGCTCGGCCCGCTCTATGAGCAACTGGTCCGCCAGTCGGTGCTGAGCGTGAAGGCCGAGCAGATCGCCACATTCCTCGGCCGGCAGATCACGCCATTGTTGGCCCAGGAGGTCGGCTCGCAGTTCTCCACCCGGATCGAGGGTACCTGCATCAAGCACCGCTTCGGCAAGTGCTCGATCAAGATGTACGACAAGCACGGCATCGTGCTGCGCATCGAGACCACGACCAACGATGTGTCGTTCTTCAAGCACCACCGCAAGGTGGAACACCGCCACGGCCCGGCGAGCCGGGAACTCGCACCAGTCAAGAAATCGATCTACAGCCTGATCGACCTGCGTGAGATACTGCTCGGCTGTAACCGACGCTACATCGCCCACCTGTCCGCGCTGGATGACTTCTCCGCCGGCATCCGGGCGCTTGCGCGGCTGACCAAGCCGCATGCGGTGGACGGCAAGACGGTCCAAGGGATCAACTTCTTTGCCCCGGTGGACAAGGCCCTGTTGCACGCCTTGCAGAACCCGAAGGTCAACATTGCCGGCATCCGCCGGGGCGAGTTGTTGCCCGACCTCGGCATGCTGTCGCCAACCAGACTGTCGCGGCAACTGCGCCGGCTGCTGGACCTCGGGGTGATCAAACGCGCCACTGGAACCTACCGCTACTACCTCACCAAAGCCGGACGCGCCGCGACCGCAGCGGCGGAATGGCTTGCCGAGGCGGTGGTCATTCCGGCTATGATTTGATGGGATTTCGCAGAGCATACGATTTAACGCAGAACGCGAGAAGAGTCGGGTGGTAAGGGACTACGCTTTTCCCCAGACATGGCTGTGGAAAAGTGGCCCCTGCGGGGCAGTTCCGCCGCGTCAAATGCCTTGCCACTGGCCAATGTGCCGTCGGTAGTCGGTATGCTCGTCTCGGATAGACATCGGAGTTCGGCAGTACGCCGAGGGAGCGGGCCATGACCGACGGACTGAGCGAGCTCTATCAAGAGCTGCTGAGCGGCAGCTACGATTGCGTGGACCGCATCGTTCTGAACGCTTACTTCGGGATGGGTCATAGCCCTGGTGGTTTCCGCGTGTGGTGGCGGGCGCTCACTGGATCAGACGACACTCTGGACAACGCCCATCTGATGCGGTTGGCCGGCCGGTTCAGCCGGCGCGTGCGAGGCTACGCCAAAGCGCACGACATCCCGGTAATCGATTGTGTGGCAGGAGAGCGCAAGCATGACGTGGCCGACGATTATCTGGCCAAGACAGCGGTGATCGAGGGCTTGTTTCTGGTCCTGGTCGGTCGAGCCCAGGCACCGGTGTGGCACGTCGAGTCGAATTACCACCTTGAGCGGAAGAAGCCTTATGTGAACCACTACTCGTTTCATATTCTCGACCGTGATTGGGGGCATGTCACCATCAAGATCAGCGGGCACCCACCGTTCCCTGCCCAGGTGATCTTGAACGGCCATGAATACGTCGCCTGCCAGGCGCGCAAGGCGGGCATCGGGTTCACCAAGGAAGGCAACTGTTTCACCGCCATCGGTGACACGTCCGGTTTCGCGAAGATCGCAGAGACCTTGTCCGAGCAACGGGCTATAGGGCGATTGAGTGAGGTCTGTGAGCGGTGGATTTACCGCTGCTGCTTGTGCTTTGCGCTCGACTTTGAGGAGCAGAAACGCAGCGGGTTCCGTTATCACTTCTCCAACTATCAAATGGAGTACAGCCGAAACCTGATATTCCTGGTTGGCGGACGCATGGAGCAAGTCTTCCAAGCCCTGATCGATCGTAGCCGGGCGCCGTTGGACCTGAAGACGATAAAGACCATCCTCGGCGACAAGGGCCGGCCGAAATACCGTCCACGCAACATGCGGGCGGCCGAATGGGGAGTCGCGGTCGAGAGACCTACGTATGATCTGACGGTCTTCAAGCTGCATTGCGGCAAGCTGGCGTTGAAGATCTATTCAAAAGGCGAACGCGTACTTCGCATTGAGGCTGTAGCTCACAATATCCGGGAGTTCCGCTGCGGGCGCTTACTGGATAACTTCCCCGAAATCGTCCGCCGATTGAAGGGCATGCTCGAGCGATTCATGGAGGCGCTGAGTTGCATCGATCAATGCTTCGTCGGCGATGAGATGCTCGAGCGTCTGCCGTTGCCGTCACGGGTTGGTAAAACCGTGGTCGGGGGAATCGATCTCAACAAGCCGCGCCTGCGTCACGTCGCTGAGGCTGTCATCGCGTTGTCAGCCTCAGCTGATGGCTTCACCGCCTCGGCACTGGCCGATCAGGTCCGCGCGTTCCGCAATCACAGCGCACCGCTCTACGGCCCCCGCCAGGCCGCGTATGATCTGAAGAAACTCCGCGGCAAACAGATCGTCCAGCGGATCGGCGCGACGCGTCGCTACGAGGCGATGCCGTCCGGTCTGCGCGCTATCACGGCCCTACTCGTGCTCCGAGAGAAAGCCCTCAAGCCACTCCTCGCGGCCGCTCAAGACATCAGCCCCACCCGAGGAGGACAAAACCCGCGCGCCATCGATCGCCACTACCAGGACCTGCGACTCGCCATGAACGGCGTCTTTCGCGAACTCGGCATCGCTGCCTGACCATCGACAAATTTTTTGTCGGGCTTCGCCCTTAAGCGCCTACTGGGTCCGTCCACCGTCACAGCCGGGGAAGCCGAGTTGTTCGAGCCGCTGGTATCACAAGAGGGGTTATGTGGGTAGCATTTCTGCACGCGCATGGCGCGGCGGCTTCCTCAACAACATGGAGAATGATCGCATGATCCAGCAAGCCAGGTGGCTTAGGGCGAGCATCATCGCCAGGTTCATGCATGTCAGTATCAAGGCATGCCTGATCCCCACATGTCTAACCCTGTTCGGCTGCGCCGGTGGCCCGCCATCAGTTGCGCTCGACACGCCGACGGGAGTGATCCCATTGAACCGGCCGGCAGGCGCACCGGCTACGCCGGGAAATCTCGCGACACCGCCTGGCATGGCGATGGCGCAGCCGAATGTGCCGCCCGGTGTCAGCCGCGACGGCAGCTATTCGGGCACCGCGGTACCATTGGATACCAACGGCGGTCTGTGCATCACCACACAGACCATCCGCGGCTTCACCGTTCGAGGAACCTCAGCACGATTCGGCGGATACCGCGGTCGCATCTATCCTGACGGGGGAGTACAGATGGTTTATGGCGTGAGTTGGCTGGTAGGCCAGTTCGAAGGAGCCACATTTCAAGGCCAACTGGATGTGCCGGGCAGGTTTGGTGGACCAGGCTGCACCTTTCTGCTGACCCTTCAACGAACTGGATCGTGATGGCCTTACTGAGCCAGGTGCGCCAAAGCGCTACGAAATGCAGTGTCCGGAACACGCATCAGTCCTTGGTAAGGCTGACTGAGCTCGAGCATGAGGAACACGGCACTCGCAACCGAAACCGCCCCGACCATCAAGGTCACGGTGATGGTGATATGGAAGCGCGCGAATAATCCAAAACCCAGGAAGAGCACCGACAGCCAGAATACCAATATGGCCAGCAACGGCCATTCGATAGAACCGGCAGCCTGCTCGAACATGAGCGTTCTGGTCTTGGCCAGGCTTCCGCCAAGCTGCAGTGCCATGCTCTGAGCACTGCGTTGCAATTCGGTCTTCGGTGAAAGTGCTTCCAGCTTCGCATAGAACGCGTCGGACTGGTCCTTGCTGAGCGCCGGATCCAGACTGGCTTGCCGGCTGTCATCGGCAGGCCAGATCGTTTCATGTACCGCCATCAGCGCGTTTCTGAGAATGTCTCGGGCGTCTTTGGTTTCCGGCCCGTAGAGCACCAGCATCCGGTCGAGTTGCATCACCTCTGCGGCGAGCTCCTGCATCTCGGACGCCTGCGTATCGAATGTACCCTTGGCGGATGCGATAAGGAGGCCCAGAACGATCGCGGCCATCGTCGCGATCAGCCCCATCACCAGCTTCACCACATCCTTCGAATTGCCGTCCAGATGGTCGTTCGGCAACCTGGCGCGCAGCAACATGCCGGCCAGCGCCGCGCCAAAGCAGCAAATGAATACAACCAACGCGATAGCGACTGTGTGCACCTGACATGCCCCTCATTTGCATCATCATGGACTATTCCGGCAAAAGCCTGAACTTATATCCACACGGGCACGATTCTGCATCAACGCATGGACACCCATGTTGCATGGCGCAGTCGCGGGGCGGTCACGCAAGCCGGGGCGACGGCTTGTGGGAACCGGGGAATGTCGCCAAACTCACCGCACGTGAGCAGTGGATATCCGCGTCGAGACCTGCATGTCCGCTTGCCTGATTCTGCTCTTGTCGGAGCACATCTGCTGGAAAGGTTGATGGATGTCCATTGTCACAAACATGATCCATGGCACGCTTGAAATTGCCCACTGCGACGGAAGGCCGACGACGCCAGGACGCTTTTGCACGCTGCGCTGCCAGACAAGGGTTCGCTGACATGCCTCAGATCAGACCTTACGCGATGGGGCTATTGCTGTTGGTCGCAGGCTGCGCCGGCCCGATGGGAACATTACACGGCGCGACGACGAGTTCATCCGTGACGTCATATGACGGGTCCTATCAGAATACGATTTACGTCACCAGCGTTGCCGCGGGAGTTGGGGAAAGCAACTGGTGCGACACGCCGGGCCAACCGATCATCACTGTGGCGAACGGCCAGTTCAGCTACGTCGTGCCGCATCCCAATGTTCCGGGCAACCTGACGCCGACGTTCGTGGCGAGCCTGGCAGCGGACGGTTCATTCTCGAACCAGAGTGTGGATGGCATAATCTCCGGCCAGGTGCACGGAACTCATATTGACGGAACCATCAGTGGGCTGGGTTGCGTCTACGGCTTCAGCGGCGACCGGACGTAAGCCCGATTTGCCCGGGCGCACGGGATTGCAGCGGGCACCAACAGCCCAATCGAGCCCTACCGGCCTTGTCGGGCAGACTTCACCAGGTGGATCGTAAGAGCGATGCTGGACGCTCGGATCGCGATCGGCTGGCACCGTCGATCAGGCGGTCGCTGTCCCTGCAAGAGTACAGCTCGCGATAGCGGCGCCTTCGTTGAGCGCACGCAGCTTGGCCCACATGATCGAAGGATGCACCCGGCGGCCGAAAGGTCCCTGTGCGCCGGATCAACCGCTCGACCACGTAGCGCGACCAACTGCCGGTTTTTCCGAATTCGCCGTCGCTGACAATATCGATCCCTACCGCCGCCTGCTGATGCACGATGTCGGCCACGGACTGGCGGAGACGGTCGGCGAACACGGCATCATCAACTGGCGTGCCGTCCTGCTTTGCCTCAATCAGCGCCAACAGTTCGGGCGGCCGGATCAGGCTGCCGACATGTGTTGTCAGGATGCGGCTCGTGCCGTGAGACATTGACTGTTCTCCCTTCAGTCAACAGCGCACGCTCCCGATCCCTGTGCAGGTGGGCGCCAGGTGCTTGAACGCCGATGCTTCCGACATGTTATTGTTCGTGCGTTGGGCGGTTGAATGTGGCTGTGCGAAACAGCATTGGCAACCGATGGCGCGGCACGTGTTGGCGAACCGACGCCGGCGCCGGTTGCGCCGGAAAAGATGATCCTTGTGACTCACGCCATTCGATGGCTCGACAGTGTAGCATTGGCCCGCTCGGAGGATTGACCGCATGGATTGTCGCCCGATGGTGCACCGTACCACCCTGCTGCTTGGCACGGCCTTCCTGGCCGGCTTGGCAATCGGCCCTGCCTCCGGCCTGATCGCAAGGCACTTCGGACCCGTTTTCCGTGTCAACGCCGCTTTCGCCCAGGGCAGCGAACGAGCCGACACCTACCGGCTGCTCAGTGTGTTTGGCGATGTGTTCGAGCAGGTGCGACTCGAATACGTCGATCCGGTCTCCGATAAGAACCTTATCGAGGATGCGATCGACGGCATGCTGACCGGCCTCGATCCACATTCCGTCTACATGAATGCGGAGGAGTTCCGCGAGATGCAGGAGGAGACGGCGGGCCAATTCGGTGGCCTTGGCATCGAGGTCACCCAGGAAAACGGCTTCATCAAGGTCATCAGTCCTATGGATGATACACCTGCCTCCAAGGCCGGAATCAGGGCAGGCGACATCATCACCGGACTGAACGGCAAGACAGTGCAGGGGCTGTCGATGGACGATATGCTTGGCCTGATGCGCGGGAAACCCAACTCAAAGGTCACACTGACGATCAAGCGCGAAGGTACCGATAAGCCGCTGGAAATAACGATGCGGCGAAAGATCATCCACATTCAGGTGGTGAAGCAGCGGATGGAGCCGGGCAATATCGGCTATGTGCGGCTCACCGAGTTCACCGAGCAGGCGGATGCGAGGCTGAAACAAGCGATCAGGTTGCTCCAGCAGCAGGCCGGCGGCAGAATGACAGCACTCGTCCTTGACTTGCGGAACAACCCCGGCGGCCTGCTCGATCAGGCCGTGGCGGTCTCCGGCGAATTCATCAATCAGGGCGAGGTCGTCTCCATGCGCTCACGGCACGCGGACGACGCCGAATGGCTGACTGTCAAAGGCAGCGATATCCTCCGTGGCGCTCCGCTGGTGGTGCTGATCAACGCCGGCTCCGCCTCGTCCAGCGAGATCGTCGCTGGCGCATTGCAGGACCGCCATCGCGCAGTGCTCGTTGGCACGCGCAGTTTTGGCAAGGGTTCGGTGCAGACCGTGATCCCGCTGCCTGGCAATGGCGCCCTACGGCTTACGACGGCTCGTTACTACACCCCATCCGGCCGATCTATCCAGGGGATCGGCATCGTGCCGGACGTGCCGGTGGCGGAGACCCGTGAAGAGGAATTGCATTTCGAGCCGGAGAGTGAGGCCGATCTGAACCATGTGCTGACGAACCAGGGCGGCACGCCCGACATCGCGCCGAGGCCGCGTGATGACCTGCCGCCTATCGCCCGGACAATTCCTGACAAGCCGCCAGTCGATTTCCCTGCGTTCGATCCGACCAATCCCGATGACACAGACTTCCAGCTTCGGCAGGCGCTGATCGTGGCCCAGGCAATGGCCACCACTCGGAATGGCGTCACTCCCAACCGAGAACACTGACTGGAACAGTTCCAATTGCTTCGCCATGCACCAACTCACGTAACTGGAAGCCGATGATAATCTCTGAAGCAGGAAACCCGACCGAGCCGCGCTGGCTGCTATGGGCACGCGAGATGCAGGCACTGGCGCAGACCGGTATTGCCTTCACGCGCGATCAATACGATCGCGAGCGTTACCAGCAACTGCGTGCTCTGGCGGCGCAGATCATGGCTGAGCACACAGGCATGGCGATGCCTGACATCGAGGTGATGTTCACGCAGCAAACCGGTTACGCCACGCCGAAGCTGGGCGTGCGTGGAGCGGTGTTCCGAGATGACCGGATACTGCTCGTTCGAGAAACAGCAGACGAGCATCGTTGGACGCTTCCGGGAGGCTGGGCAGACGTGAATGAGAGTCCATCCGAGGCTGTCGCCAGGGAAGTGCGTGAGGAGGCCGGCCTTGACGTGCGTCCGTACAAGCTGGCCTCTGTGTGGGACCGGGCGCGTCACCAGCACGAAGTGGCGGATGCATTCCACGTTTGGCGTCTGTTCTTTCTGTGCGAGATCATCGGCGGTGAGCCCCAAACTGGACCGGAGACGAGCGAGGTGGCCTTCTTCGCGGAGCATGAATTGCCAGTGGCGCTATCGACCCGGCGGGTGCTGCTTCCTCAAATTCAACGCATGTTCGATCATATGCGCCGACCAGAACTACCCACCGAGTTCGATTGAAAACCATCACGATGGTGGCGATCCTGACGGCCAGCGACCGCCGTCCTGATGTCGTAGTTTGCCGCCGCGGTGTGTTGTCGTCGTAGCCTGAGCAGCATGCGCCGCATCACGTCCGTCTTCCCGGCCTTCCTGGCGGTCTATGCGTTGCTCTACGCCGCCTTTGGTGTGCAGTCACCGTTCCTGCCAGCACTGCTTCAGCAGCGTGGCTTGCGCGCTGAGGAAATTGGAACCGTCCTAGCGGCCTCGACGGCGATGCGAGTTCTCGCCGGACCGGCGGTCGGCCATGTCGCCGATCGATTGCAAAGGCACACCCTCACGCTGTGCACCTGTGCACTTGCCGCCGCCATAGCCGGGCTGGGATATGTGGCGATACGCGGGTTCGGCGGGCTGCTGGTCATCGGGCTCGTCCATGCGACGATGCTGGCACCGATCGTGCCCATTTCCGACGCGCTGGCCACGACCGCCGCACGTCAAAGCGAGGTCGGTGAGAGTCGGCGATTTGAGTATGGGTGGCTGCGTGCGTCCGGCTCAGCCGTATTCGTTGTGGGCATTCTGCTGAGTGGTTGGGGAGCGGATCAGGCTGGTCTGGCGAGTATAATGTGGATCAGCGGCGCGCTGCTGGTCGCCGGCGGTGGCGCGGCTCTGCTATTGCCCGGTCTCGGTGGCGGTCGAACTGTATCCAGCGCGATTCGCGCATCCGCGCTCCGCGATTGCGCGCTGTTGCTGAAGATATCCGTCTTTCGTCGCATCCTCCTTATTGCGGCACTCATCGAGGGGAGCCATGCACTGAATGACGCGTTCGCGGTGATCCGTTGGCGCGCTGCCGGTGTCAACCTGCCGACTGTCGGTGTGCTTTGGTCGGAATCAGTGTTGTCGGAGGTGCTGGTTTTTTTGATGATCGGGCCAACGCTGATCCGACATATCGGTCCCGGCGGCGCCTGCGCCTTGGCTGCGGGTGCCGGGGTCATCCGTTGGTCAGTCTTGGCCTGCACAACATCGCCGATCCTGTTGGGAATTGTCCAACCATTGCATGGGCTCACGTTCGCCCTGCTGCACTTGGCGTGCATGCAAGTCATCGTGCTGGTGGTGCCGCTCCGCCTGGCAGCAACGGCGCAATCAATCTACGGCACGTTGTGTATAGGGCTGGCTACAGCCCTGCTGACGCTGGTCTCTGGCGTTCTCTATGAGCGAATGGGCGGGCTCGCGTTCCTCGTCATGGCCGCGCTTTGCTTATTGGCGCTGCCCATGTGCGCCGGGCTGCGCCAAACACGGGTACAGGCATGCTCCCGATAGCGGGATCGGCACCTCAGTCAGGCATCTTGCCCAACGGATCAGGAAATGGTGATCCCACTATCGACCGGATACACATGCCCGGTGACCATCCGTGATTCGTCGGATGCCAGGAACACGGCCATATTCGCTATATCCTCCGGCTCGATCAGCCCGATCAGATGCGCTGCCGCGATCTTCGTGAACTCGTGGGTTGCCCGCTTCGAAGCGACTGCGCACACGGTCCGTCATCGTTGCGGCTGGGGCGATGGCGTTCACCCGGACCTTCTGCGGCGCGAATTCCACCGCCATCGATCGCGTAATCGCCGCTATGCCACCTTTCGCAGCAGTGTAGCAATCGAGGCCGGCAATGCCCATCAACGCCACATTGGAGGCCATGTTGATGACCGATCCCCCGCCGGAGGCGATGATCGCTGGTATGCCGAACCGGCACCCAAGGAAAGTACCGAACAGGTCCAGGCGGATCGCACGCCAGAATTCCTCGATAGGAGCTTCGACAACCGTGTTGTCTGCCGGGGTCGATCCTCCCGCGTTGTTGTGGAGGATGTGCAACTTGCCATAGTGCCGCACGGCGGTGTCGACAGCCGCTCTGACACTCTCTTCCTGGCTCACATCGGTCGTGACCGCGATGCACTGTCCGCCGGCCTCGCATACGATCTGCGCCGTTTGTTCACCCGCCGCGGGATTGATTTCGGCAACAACGACCTTTGCCCCGTTGGCTGCCATGGCGCGCGCCGTGGCGCGGCCGATACCAGTCCCCGCACCGGTGATCAGTGCGACCTTTCCATCCAGCCGTGCCATACTCACCCCTCCCTACGAGTTTATTGCCAACGCCATTCTTCGACTTCCACACGGGATACCAGCGATGGAGTCCATTTCGTGTCTCAGGTGGAATTGGCCCACCGCCCACCCACGAAGATCAGCCTCGACCAAGGCGGCCTGCAATGATTTAAAGTCGAACGGTGATCACGAACCCCGAACCCCACGAAAGCGTCACCGTCGTCCAACCTTCCAGTCCCGCGAGATAGCTCACAAGCCCATCAGCGCGTTCCTGCTGATTGTCCGGCCAGTTGGCCTGCGGAAGCATGTCATCGCCGATGAAGAAGCCACCGTGCCGAACCAGAGCAAGGGCGTCGTCGAGTCCGTCATATTTGCCAGCCCAGGCATCAGCAAACACGAGATCAAACGATTGGCGCTGCTGAGTGCGGATGAACTCTCGGCCGTCGGCCAACTCGAATGATACTCGGCTATCTGAGCCAAGAAGGTCCCGCGCAACCGCCTGAACCCGCGCATTGATGTCAACGCTGACAAGCCGGGAGGCACTATCCATGCCAGCCAACAGGCATGCGGTGGCAAGGCCCGTGCCGGTTCCAAGTTCGAGCAAGCGACCGTGTGGCTTCGATGCCGCGAGAGCCTTCAATAGTGCTCCGGTCCGCATCTCGGATGGCATGTCGAAGCCAAGCTCGGCAGTGCGTTTCTCGATCTCACTCCATACGTTTGGAACGGCAAGTGTACCACTGTCGTCCAGCATTACGTACCCCCTGTCGGCCAATTCGCTATTCGCAGATAGCAAGAGAAGCAGTCGATCGTGGCCCCGGCCAAATCGACGGCTGGGGTCGGGACCAGCCCGGCATCAGACAACGCGATGTGAGACCTTCATAGAAGCCCCGTGGGGCCAGATCGTCTGGCATGATCTTCTCCTCCCGGTCCCCGCATACGCCGAGACTTTACCGCAGCCGCGGTTCTTCCGCGAACATGGCCACCGTGCCTGTTGGTGGCAGATGATATGCCCGGTTTCGCTGGCACACCATGTGTCCGGTAATAGTGAGGTGCATTGGAGAGCCCTTATGCGCCGGACAGCAGCTCCGCAGGGTGTGCGCGTGATCAAGTCTCGGAGGGCATTTGAGCGGTATGGCGATGATCAGTGTCAGCGTGTCGTTCAAACTTGTCGGCAGAGAATGAAGTGGCACCAATAGCCGGAACAGGATGGCACGCGCCAGGAGCTTGGGACGAACAGGAGCAGGCCCTCCGCCATGATCGCACGTTGGACAAGCGGATGGCGATCAGCGCCCTGGCGAAGCCGCGAGTGGCGAGAATGCCCTAAGTGCCCAGATCAACAAGAAGTTCGTCAGCCGTGGATTTCAAGTCGATGCTCCGGTCGATGACCCAGCGATGCAAGGCGTTTCGCTGACCCGGCTTGCGGACCAACAAGACAGGCCCGGCTTCAGTGACTTCGTATTCTATCTGCAACGTACCGTCCTCGTCGCCCGTGCCGACAATCGGAGAACGCCCATTCCGCAGGTCGGTCAGGAACGCCCTCGCGTTCGCGGCTGACATCCGCAGGAAGCCGAGCGTGTGCGAGGAAGATTGTCCTGCCGCGTCGGCGACTATGTGGACGGTCATGCTTGCCCGCGCGATGGCCGGCAGTTCAGGGATGACCCTGAATGTGAGGGTGATGCCGCTGCCGCCAATTTCGATCGGCGTTTGCCTCCGTCGAGCAGGTGATATTGGTGGCTGATCACCGGAGGCTAGCGCTGCGATCGGTTGCACTGGCTTCAGCCTCGGTTCCTCGGTGGGGAAGTCAGGGTTGGGTGCGCCGGGCGGGGCGCCGCGAATAGGTGCGAGGGTCATCGAGAGTTTCCTGCTATGCCAGCCATCGCAGCGGGAGTGCGGAAGACGATCCGACATCTCGATCGTCATACAGCCTCCTGGCGATCACAGCCACCATCGGCACTGGCACCCATCACCCAATAAACCGACGCTCGCCCTCCGGTGTACCCGCCTTCGCATGGGCGGTGGTACCCATTCTTGCCTGCCATCCAATGCCCAGGCCCAATGCGACATCGGTAGTGAAGCTGTTGCAGGTTCCAGGAAGTGTATCTTCAGCCGGATGTTTGAATGCAGGCTGGTATGTAGGCCACGGGTGGCCGAAGTTGCGGATTGATTGGTGTTAAATCGGATCGATCGTCGGTAAAATCAGTGAAGTCCGATGCCTGCCGCCGCACCAACCGGCTAGCTCGGCATAGCTTGTCAGGCCGGCACTTTCCGCGGGCCGGTCTCGCAACGCCAGCTTGCCAGTCGCCAGCCAGGATGCGTTTGCAGAAACTCCGCACCCGCGAACTGTCCCCCGACCATGCAAGCCATCAATCCTAACGGTTCCTCATAGACGGGCTGGCGTTCTACGCATTGAGCGTTACCGGAACCAAGGCAGAAAAGCAGCACCAGCGTAACCATGCCCAACCTCCAAAATTGCAACCGCCCCCTGTCCGGCATCGATTGCAGACTCTCGCACAGCCCCCAATACTCCTTGGCATGAGCAATCAGCGTGCCAGCCGCACGGTTGGGTTTAGCGCGAAGCTTTCAAATAGTGCCCAATCAATTCACTTAACGCGGTTGGTGGAGATCTCTGCTACCAGCCCGTCAGTGCCTTCTTGGCAATATCGAAATCCGCGCATTGTCCCGTGATGAACAACCATCAGGCGTCATCGGCCTGGAAATTCAACTTCATTTTTCCGCCCCTTGCCGCCGCTTCTGTCAATCAGGTGACAGACCGATGCAGCAAGGTAGCAGCCGTTGAGCCCTAACTCGCCACTTCGGTTATCGAGATAATCTATCGGCGCCAAAACGTCTCAAAAAACCAATGTACATGACCGGTTTACATGCAATTGCCCACATGCCGGTCACGGATTCGCCAAACGCGCGGCAGTGACTTGCGGCCATTTGGCCAATGGTTGCGTGCCAGGATTGCTGCTGCGCGGGTCGATCTTCCGCGGTACGCTGTCTGCCATGCAGCAATTCGGCATGGTCGGCCCGGCATTCTCCGAGGGAAAGCGTACCATCGCGGCCGGCGAAAAGCTGGACGTGTTGGGCGACACCGGCGTCACGTCGGGAATACAACTGTATTTCGAGACGGAGCCGGCTGAAAAGCCGGTTGATCCGCGCCGTGCATTGGCATGCCGGACGCATGATGCTGCCCGGCGCGGCTCCGAGTTGCTGATCAACCGGGATCGAGTCCGCAGACCGATCCGATTTCGGGCTGTACCCGGCGTTTGGCAGTCCAAACTGGCACACGCGACGGAATACAATGGCACTACAGGAGCCGTCGCAGTCAACAAGCCGATGCGATTGAGCGTAATGCATGCAACAACGCCCTGTGTGAACGGTTCATTAGCGCAGTAGAACTACACTCTGCTTGACCGCGCGGTCGTCACCGTCCTGCGGCATTTTGGGATCGCCAAAACGGCCAGAGTGATTGGTCGTGCCGTGCCCGACAGGGAACCCCGCCCACATCTATCAGAGTTGACACCCAAGCAACTCAGCGAGAGGGCTTCTGCATACCGAGTGATGGCAGCCAGCGCCTCTACCGCCGCTATCAGGGACGCACTGATACGACTGGCAGACCGGTTCGATCAGCTTGCGACTGAAAGATCGGCGGGTGACGATCCGAATCCGCTGCCCCATGATCAATGACGGCCGACCCGCGCTGGCGTGGGAGAAAGCTGCCAAGAACCTTACTCATGAAGAGTTCATCCTGTCTCGGGAAACGCAACCCAGGCGTCCGTAAATGGAAAGCGTCAAGCGGGGACATCCGACTCCGCACCATCGACACGGTGGCCGCATCCGACCCGTTCGGTCTGACAATCGATCCCGGTGCCGACGACAGAACCTGCTACAACTTGTCGCCGGGTCAGCGGAGTCGCAACCATGGCGGTGGTCATCACAGTCGCGCAGCAGAAAGGCGGCACCGGCAAGACAACGCTGGCCTCCAACCTTGCCGCCGCTCTCGGACAATCCCGGCGTGTCGCGCTGCTGGACATCGATCCGCAGAAAAGCCTCGGACGCTGGCACAGCCTGCGCCGCGCACGCCTGGAACAGGCGGCGACCCTCGCCTTCTCTGACATATCCGGCTGGCGGCTGCCGGCCGAACTGGACCGGCTCAAACGCGACCATGACGTGGTGCTGATCGACAGCCCGCCACAGCTCGACACCGACGCCCGGGTCGCGGTCCGCGCCGCCGATATCGTTCTGGTGCCGATCCAGCCGAGCCTGCCGGACATCTGGGCGGCCGAGGGCACGCTCAAGCTCGCCGGCGAGGAACGGCGCCCCGCGCATCTGGTGTTCAACCGCGTCCCGCCAACCTCGCGGTTGCGCGAAACGATCGCAGCCGACCTGGCCGCGCGCCGCCTCCCGCTGCTGCGCTCAGCCCTTGGCAATCGTGCCGGCTTCGCGCATGCCTTCGCCGCCGGCCTGGGCGTCACCGAGGCCGCGCCGCGCTCCACCGCCGCCGCGGAACTGCGCGCCTTGCTGGACGAACTGCGGGAGTTGACCGAATGAAGATCTGGGGATGGGTGCTGGCGATCCACGTGCTGTGCGCCGTGATCTGGGTGGGTGGCATGTTTTTCGCCTACGTCGTGCTGCGGCCGAGCCTGTCGATACTCGAGCCGATCCAGCGCATCGCACTTCACACGCAGGTGTTTCGGCGCTTCTTCCTGGTGGTATGGCACGCCATGCCGCTGATCCTGATCAGTGGTTTCGCCGTGCTGTTCGGCTTCTACGGCGGCATGGCCTACGTCGGCTGGAATATCCACGTCATGATGCTGCTGGGCCTGATCATGAGCGCGGTGTTCGTTCTGATCGTGTTCGGCCCCTATGCCCGCTTCCGCCGCACCACCGATCGCGCCACCGCCGCTGCCAGCATCGATCGCATCCGCAAGTTGATTGCCGTCAACCTGGTGCTGGGCATCGTCACCATCGTGGTCGCGTTCCTGGGCTGATGCAGCCCGCCGGCTGAATTCGCACAGCTATCCCACCGATCGCACACTGCCGTCGATGCTTTCGACTTCCGCCAGACGGTGCTCCAGGCGCGCGAGGTCATCCGCTGGCAGCCGCCCGCGACAGCCTTCGACGATGCGTGCGCCGCGCTGGACGATGTGCCGGCGCAGCGCAGCGTTTTCGACCGTGGCAGCGACGTCGTACAGCAGTCGCAGCAGCCGCAGGCTGACCGGAGCATCGGTCGTGGCATAGGCGCGGATCTGCTCGATGGCGGTGTCCAGCAATCCCTCGATGCCGATCCACGGCACCACCACACGGAGCACGTGCGGCGGACTGAACAGCCGGGACTCCGGTGGATAACGCCCAACCCAGCGGATCAGGATCCGCGAGAGCTGATCGATGCAGCTTATCGCTGTGCTGGGATCGTTGACGGCGGGTGATATGGCGCGCAGCGCGATATCGACGATCTGGATGACGCCGAACTCGACATCCTGCTGCAGCGTGCGCATCGGACCAATGTCGAATGCCCCCGTCAGGTCCACGGCGTGGTCACGGTCCAGCCGGCTGCGTCGGGATACCATCAGCAGCGGCACACCGGCCGGCACGAAATGGCCGACCCGACGGGTGACGCGCACCCGCAGATGGTGCATCCGCGCGAAGCTGACCAGCCGCCTGGTGTCGATGAAGCGGATGTAGCCGGAGACTTCGTTCAGGATCGGGAACTCCCGCTCCTCCGGCACGTAATCCGGAGGCTCCGGGCGGTGGAAGTGGTCCCGCCGGCGCGGCATCAGTTCGTCGATCACCAACTCGGTCTCGCGCGCGATGCGATCCACGATGTGGTTCACACTGATCGCCTGAGAGATGTGATGGATGAAGAATATCAGCCAGCCAACGGAGACCAGTGCCAGCAGCATGGCGCCGATGACGGTCAGCACCGGCACAAACGGATATGGCGCGGAGCGGGCGGCGGGCAGCGCCGCCAGGCAATAGGAGAAGGTGCCGAGGAAGACGCCGAGTGTCCATTGGGTGCCACGGTCACGGACGAAGCTGATCAGGATGCGCGGCGAGAACTGCATCGATGCGAGCGTCAGCGTCATCAGCAGGATGGCGAAGACGATCGACACGACCGTCATGATCGAGGTGGCGATGACGCTGAGGATTACCTGGGCAATCTGCGGGTCGCTGCGGGACGGGAACAGTGTGGCGGGAACCCACGCCGAGACCGCGAGGCTGGCCTCTTCGAGCGACGACAGCACAGCACCGCACAGGCCGAGTACCACGGCGATGACCAGCGGCCGGATAAGGAAGCCGCCGCGCAGCGCATAGGCGGCCGAACGCAGCCGCAGGGGTAACTGCTTGAACACCACGAACCTCCCGACAGCATTGAGTAGCGGGTCGATCGCGATAGGGGAACCAATTCCGCTGGCCGCGCTGGGATGTCGGCGCCGCTCCGGTGGTCGCATCGCGGCTGCCGTTGTCACTTCGGATGGAGCAATTCACGATGCCGCCTGAGCAGATCGACCTTTCATATGCATGCGTCCTATGGTCGAATGACGCGAATGACACGAGCTATGAACAAGCTGGGGGAAGCAGGCTTGCCGGCCGCACGCCTGCCGCGAACCAGCCGGCGCGTCATGGCGATCGGTGCCGGCCTCGTTGTCCTCACGATTGCCGTGGCGGCAGTCGCCGTCCGGGTGCAATACGCGGATGATATCCGAAAATCTCAGGCCGATCTGGCGACGATCGGTGCCGTACTCGGCGAGCAGACCTCGCGCTATCTGCACGTTGTCGATGTGTTGTTGAGTGATGTGCAGGAGCGCGCGCAACGGAGCGCAACGACGCCAGCCGAGTTCTCGAACCAGTTGCGGGATGCCGCCACATACCAGTATCTGGTGGACAGAGTGCGCAGCCTGCCCGAGGCGAACGCGATCCTGCTAGTCGACTCAGCCGGAGCGCTGGTGAACTTCTCCCGCGCCTGGCCAATCCCCACAATAAACGCGTCGGATCGCGATTATTTCCAGCACTTCGTCGGACACGACGAATCCGGACCGTATCTGAGCGCGCCTCACGACAGCCGTTACAATGACCATCCCACGGTGTTCGCCGCCCGTCGTATTGATGGCCCGAATGGCGTGTTCCTGGGGCTCGTGGTCGCCGCGATCGACATCCCGTATCTCATGAAGTTCTACGGAGCAATCAATCTGCTGCCGGGCGAATCGGTCAGACTGTATCGCCATGATGGGGTGTTGCTCGCGCGTTATCCCGCACCGGCGCCGCTGGCGGGAGCGCGCCGCGAGCCGTCACCGCCCTCGGACCAGAAATTTGCCGCGGCCGATGGCGTCTATCGCATGTCGGATCCGCAGACCGGCATCGCCTCTTTGGCTGCCGCCGTGCCAGTGCGCGACTTTCCGCTGATGATGGTCGTGTCCCGAACCGAACAGACCGCGCTCGACGAATGGCGGAGCGAAGCCCGTCAGATCATTCTGGCGGGCTTCGGCGCGGCTATCGGCTTTGCCGTACTGACCGGCGTGCTCGCGGTGCAGTTCCGCCGTCAGGAAGCACAGAACATCCGGCTGAGGCAGTCGGCGGATGCCTTGGCTGCCAGCGAGCAGCGGATGCGCAACTTCGCTGAAATGGCTTCGGACTGGTACTGGGAACAGGATGCCGACCTGCGCTTCACCTCCCTCATCAGCCGGTCATCGATCCTTGACGACAATCCATCGACCGTGGTCGGCAAAACGCGGTGGGAACTGTCCAACGCGGATACCTCGGTCGAACCGTGGATCAGTCACAGGCGAGACCTGCAGGCCAGACGACCGTTTCGCGACTTCCGCTATCAGTACCTGGATGATCGAGGCGACGTCCACCACGTGATCGTCAACGGCGATCCGATCTTCGGCAGCGACGGGCATTTTCTGGGCTATCGCGGTACGGGACGCGATTTCGGTCGCGAAGTCGCGGCCGATGCGGAATTGCGGGCTGCCAAGGAGCGTGCCGAGTCAGCGAGCCGCGCCAAGTCCGAGTTCCTCGCCCACATGAGCCACGAACTGCGGACACCGCTGAATGCGATCATCGGATTTTCCGAGCTGATCGGCGCCGGCATATCAGGCGATCACGCGGCGTATGCCAAGGACATCAATGAGAGCGGCCGACACCTGCTGGATATGATCAACAACGTGCTGGACCTCTCGAAGATCGAAGCAGGACGCTACGAACTCATCGACGAACCGGTGGACATCGGGGCTGTTGTCAGCAGCAGTCTCGGCATGCTGCGGCTTCGCGCGCACCGCAGCGGCGTGACGATCGAATGGCCGAACGACACCGGATCGGCAATCCTGCGGGCCGATGGCCAGGCCGTACGGCAGATCGTGCTCAACCTGCTGACCAACGCGATCAAGTTCACGCCGGCGGCAGGCACTGTCACCGTCCGGCTGGAATCCACCGGCAATGGCGACCTGGCCCTGGTGGTGAGCGATACCGGAATCGGCATCGAGAAATCGGCACTGGAATATCTCGGTGAACCGTTCCGCCAGGCGGACAGCTCGATAGCGCGGCAGTTCGGCGGCACCGGCCTGGGGCTGGCGATCTGTCGTAAGCTGATCGAAATGCACGGCGGCTCGTTGACGATCGAGAGCAAGGCGGGCGTGGGCACGACGGTGCGGGCCATATTTCCCACCGACCGTGTCATGTCGAGCCCACAACTGGCGGGGCGTGAAGTTCAGCTCGGCTAGCCGGCCTGCCCTTGCTCGCCGACCGAAGGTTTCGTACCGCGTTCGCCGCCGGCGGCACCGAGCGCCAGCCGCGCTTCCACGACGTCGGGCTCGTCGGGCATTCGCTCGACCGAGAAACCCAGGTGGCGGACAAACGCCAGCATCGGTGCGTTGTCAGCCAACACCTGGCCGACGATCTGCCGCTGGCCACGCGCACGCGCCCAATCGATCAAGCGCTGCATGAGATGGGTCGCCAGCCCCCTGCCCTTCATGTCGGCCTGCACGATCACCGCGAATTCGCCGTCGTCCGCGCCGGGCGGGCACACCAGCCGCGCGACGCCGACGGTTTCGCCGCTCGCCTCGCGTACCGCAATGAATGCCATCTCGCGATCGTAATCTACCTGCGTGAAGCGCGACATCTGTTCCACCGACAGTTCGCGTATGGCGGTGAAGAAACGATAGCGGATGTCCTGCGGCGACAGCCTGCTGAAGAACGCGCGATGCTGGTCTGCATCCTCCGGACGGATCGGGCGAATGGTCAGACGCTCGCCATCATGGTCCGACCAGTGCTCCACCAGGTCCGCCGGATAGGGCGTGATCGCCAGTCCCCCGCCGGCATCGCCCGCGGCGCGCAGCCGCAGCCAGGAATCCGCCGCCAGCACACCGTCCGCATCGGCAAGCAGCGGATTGACTTCTATTTCGAAAATTTCCGGGAAATCGACGATGAGCTGGCTGACGCGCACCAGCGCCTCCGCCACCGCTTCGACATCGGCCGCCGGCATGTCGCGCAGCCGATCCAGCGTCGCAGCGGCACGCGTCCGCGCGATCAGGCCATGCGCCAGCGCCAGATTGAGCGGCGGCAGATCCGCCGCGATGTCGCGCACGATGTCCGCCGTGGTGCCGCCCTGACCGAAGCTGATCACCGCGCCGAACGTCGGATCGTCTGCCACGCGAATGCGCAATTCGCGCGCATGCGCCGCCTGGCGTTGCACCAGCAGCGCAACGCCACCAGTATCGGGCAATCGTCGCGCGCGCCGCGCGGCGAGCAGACGCGAGGCCACGGTAACCTCCGCCGCGTCGTGCAGGTCGAGCGCCAGTCCCCCCGATCCGCGCGCAGCCGGACGCTCGCTTTGCCGCAGCTTCACCACGGCGGGAAACCCCAACAACCCGGCCGCCACCACCGCATCATCCGGCGACGCGACGGCGCGAGTGGGTACCGTCGGAATGCCGTACGCGCACAGCACATCGAGCGCCTCGTCCTGCATCGATGCCAGCCGCCCGGCACGCCGCATCGCCGCAAGCACGCCACGCACCGTCGTGCGGTCCGGCGCCACGGTGAGCACTGCACCAGAGGGCAACTCGCGGGCGGCGGCACGATTGCGACGGTCGTGCACCAGATGCAGAAAGCCGCGCACGGCCTGCTCGGGCATGGCGAACACCGGCACGCCGGCCTCGACCAGGCTGCGTCGATGCGCGGCGCCGGTGGTTTCACCCATCGCGCAGACCAACAGCGGCACCGGCATCGTGATGCGACGTGAGGCCAGCGCCGCAATTGCCGCCTGATCCGCTTCACCGGACGGCGCATGCACCACCAGCACGCCGCCGACACCCGGTGCCGCGGCTGCTGACGACGCCAGATCGGCAAGCAGATGCGATGCGTCCGGCCCGACCTGCACGATGCCATCCTCCGCACCCGGCACCGGCGCAAGTTGCAGTCCATCGCGCAGCACCGCATCGGCAGCCATCCTGCCGGCGCTGATCGCATTTGTGACGATGGCCAGCGCCTCGCTGCGCACCGGACGCGCACGCGACAGAGTCTCGGCGGCCGTCAGCAGATCTTCCAGCCGCGTGACGCACAGCACACCAACACGGCGCAACGCCGCCTCGAAAGCGCGCTGCGCCTCGCCGGTGGGATCGGCCAGCAGCTTGCCCGGACCGATCGCCACCACCGGCCGCAATCGCGCTGCCGCGCGGGCGGCGGACAGGAAGGCCCGACGGTCCTTCAAGTACCTGATATCGAGCAGGATCGCACCGGTGCCGGGATCGCGCGATAGCCAGTCCAGTACCAGGCCGAAGCCGACATCGGCGTTGCCGCCGATGCCGACGATATGGCTGAAGCCGAAGCCGTTGGGCTGCGCCCAGTCGAGCACGGCGCGACACAGCGCCGCCGATTGCGACACCACACCGATACGGCCGGACGGCGGCGGCAGGTGCGCGCGCGAGGCGTTCAGTCCGATACCCGGTACTGCAATGCCGAATGAACCGGGGCCCAGCACGCGCACGCCAGTCTGCCGGGCGGCATCGGCCAGGCCATCCGCTGCGCCGATCACCACCGCGGCGAAGGTGCCTTTCGCCGCCAGTGCCGCCATGACCGACGGCACTGCGTCCGACGGCGTGGC
Organism: uncultured Alphaproteobacteria bacterium; assembly: GCA_963696645.1. Taxonomy (GTDB): domain Bacteria; phylum Pseudomonadota; class Alphaproteobacteria; order Acetobacterales; family Acetobacteraceae; genus JAMXLO01. The sequence continues at coordinate 1,955,970 of CAVOKY010000005.1, read as the reverse complement.
AATCACCGCCAGATCAGGTGCGGTCGGCAGCGCGGCGATGTCGAGGCCATGGCCGTCGTCCAGCGGCATTATTTTGCCTGCAAAGCCGCCGGCTTGGAGATTCGCCAGCATCTGGCCGCCCTCCGCCGAGCCGGCGCCGATCAGCGCGACCGATTCGGGGCGGAACAGGAAGCTCGGATGAAAGCGGCCGGTCGGTCGGATGGGGAGGAAGGGCATGATGCCTGCCAACATAGCGCTCCATGTCCGCCAATGCGCGCACGACCAGCCCTCATCCCAGGCTCATGCGCGTCACCCACGTCAATACCGCCTACGGCAAGGCGATTGTTCGTCAGCGTTCCGCTGTTGCTGGCGACACCGCTTGGAATGGCCATTCGTCCACGGAACGCGTCGTCGGTCGGGAAGCCGCTGCCCCATTGGGGTCGCGCTGCGCGGCAAATGCACGAAATCTGGCGGCGAGAACGTTTAGAGAGTGTTGCACCGCAGCCGTGCTCGCAGTCGTGGCCAGGAATTCCAGTTCTGAGGCCCTGGAAAGGAGCTGCTGGGATGTTCGCCGAACCAGCGGTATTATTTCCATCGATAATGTTCCGAGAAACGTGAGCATAACCTGCCAAGGAAGGCGAAGGTGGCGGCAAGACGTTAATAAACTATTGATGCTTGATCATTACGAATGAGGCCCATCGCCTGTCGGCGGCGGCAACGCGAAGCGGCAATGATGGCGAGATGGAGCGGCACGAGTCGTCATCAACCGAATTGGCATAAGTATGGCAAAGCGTTCCTACCTGAACGATTACGAAATCATGCGACAGGTCGCGGCCATGCTGGTTGCTGGCAGCCTGCGCCTGTCCCGGTGGCAGCCTCGCGCGATCGGAACGGCCCGGATGACCGGCTGGTTGGTGCTGAACTCCATCATCGGTCGAGGTCCGTCATCGCTGAAGCTCGGCTTTTGCGCGCCAAAGCCGGGGCATTGCGTGGCCAGGCCATCGAATTGAAACAGCGATAATCCGGCGTTCATCGGTATCGACCTACCGGCGGCAGTAGGGCGACGTGGCCGTCTGATGCCGTTGGCGTGATCGAGCGGCACCAACCCAGGCATGCACCCACGGAGGCTTTGCAACCTATCGGGCACCAGCGTTAACCTTTTATCAGGAATTCTGGCGCGTTTGATCACACGCCAGCATCAATCGGGTCACTGGCGCCCATGGAGGCGCAAGTGGATCGATTGACCAGCATGACGATCTTTGTCCGGGTTGCGAATGCACTGAGCTTTTCCGCAGCCGCACGGGAACTCGGCATATCCCAGGCAGCGGTCAGCAAGCACGTGCAGGCACTGGAGGAGTGGCTGGGCACGAGCCTGTTCCGCCGCACGACGCGGCGCGTCGCCGTTACCGATGCAGGCGAAGGGTTCTTCACGCATTGCATCGCCGTGTTGAGCGGCATGGACGAGGCGAAGGCTGCGGCCCAGCCAACGGCAACAGTCAGCGGCAGCATACGAATCACGGCTCCGATTGCCATGAGCAGCACGCGCCTGGCACCTCTGATCGTTGAATTCCTTCAGGAGAACCCCGACTTGTCGATCGGCATCGACCTGTCGGACCGATCAGTCGATGTGATCGAGGAAGGCTACGACCTTGCGATTCGCAGCAACCGCGTCGAAGGGCCCGGTCTGACATCGTATCGTCTGATGCCGCTGAACCACGTGCTCTGCGCAGGCCCTGGCTACCTGGCCAGTCACGGTGTCCCGGCGCGACCGATCGATCTGATCAACCATCAGTGCATCGCCGCCACCGACGATGCCGATATGCCCTGGCGCTTCGTCGGCCCTGACGGCGAATCCAGCGTGCAGGTCCGAGGCCGGTTGCAGGCAAACAACGCATTGCTGCGACGCGACGCCGCGCGTGCCAATTTCGGCGTGCTGCTCTGCGCCGACTACTTGGTGACCGACGATCTTGCCTCAGGTCGGCTGCAACGGCTGCTGCCCGATTACACGCCGATGGTCCCCCACCTGCACGCCGTTTGCCCGGCATTTCAGGCATCCACTGCCAAAATGCGCCGGCTGATTAGCCACTTGACGGCAGGGTTAGCCGGCTGACGCAGAGCGGTGCCCGTAGCCCCCTCAGGCCGTGGCGCCACCATCCACCGGCAACGCCACCCCGGTGATGTACGACGCCTCGTCCGAGATCAGGAACAGCGCCGCATTAGCGATCTCCTCCGGCCGGGCCGGCCGCCCCATCGGCACCTGACCGCCGCGCTTCACCACCAACGTTTCCGGCGTCTCGCCAGGCGGCAACTGACTGTCCGGACGCGCCACGAATACGCGCAGCATCGGCGTATCGGTCGGCCCAGGACAGACTGCGTTCACCCTGATCTTCTCGCGCGCATAGCGCTTCGCCAGCCCATGCACCAGACCGACGACACCGAACTTGGCAATGTTGTAGACTGGCGAGAACTGCGATCCGGTGAGGCCCGAGGTGGACGCGGTGTACAACAACGCCCCGCCGCCACGCGCGCGCAATTCGGGGATCGCCGCCTCGGTGGTGACCAGAACCGTGCGGACATTCAAGTCCATTGCGAGTTCAAAGTCCTTCCAGTCGATGCCCTCGATCGCCGCCGGGCCCGGATGGCCGACATGGTTCCAGACGAAATCAAGTCCGCCGAATGTATTGGCGGTGCGGCGGACGATCTCGCGCGCGAACAAGTCCTGGCGAAGATCGCCGGCCAGCGCGATCGCCTTCCCGCCGGCGTCGGTGATCTGTTTCGCCACCGCATTCGCACCCGCCTCGTCCAGATCCACCACGCTGACCGCCGCGCCCTCCTGCGCGAAGCGGAGCGCCCCGGCGCGGCCCATGCCCGATGCCGCCGCAGTAACGATTCCGATCTTGTTTGCCAGTCGCATGACCACTCTCCTGTCAACGCTGCGCGTTCAGCCAGCCCAACATGATGCGGCTGAACGCATCCGGATGCTCGACGTTCGGGAAATGCAGTGCATTGGCAATTTCCTCGTAGCGTGCACCGGGTACCAGGCTTGCGATGTGTCGGTTGCCTTCTGGCGGCGTGCCGGCATCGTCCGATCCGCACACCACCAAGACCGGCAGCGTCACCGACGGCAGCCGCGCCACGAAATCAAAGTTGCGGATCGCCGCGACGCAGCCGAGATAGCCAGCCGGCGAGGTCCCGACGATGGTGTCGCGGATCTGCTGCCAACGTCCGGGATTGCGCTGCTTCACCGCGCCGGTGAGCCACCGCTCGATCGTCGCATCGGCCAGCGGCGCCAGCGAATTCGCGCCGCGCACCGTGTCGACACGCTGTTGCCAGATTTCCGGCGGTCCGCCGGGGCTCGAGGGCAGCGTGTCGCACCACATCGCCGAGGCCAACTTGCCGCCGTGCTCCAGCGCGAAGGCCTGACCCAGCATGCCACCGATCGACAGCCCGATGAAGTGCACACGCGCGATGGCGAGCGCATCGAGTACCGCAGCGACATCGGCCGCCAGCGCACTCATCGTGTAGTCCCCGGCAGCCGGGCCACTGCCACCATGACCGCGCATGTCGATGCGCAGCACGCGAAAGCCGGCAGCGAGCAGCGGTGGCACCTGCTCGGCCCACATGCCGCCGTCCGAGGCGAGCGAGTGGGTCATGCAGACGACCGGCCCGGCGTCGGGGCCGATCAGGTCATACGCGATGTTGCGTCCATTCAGCGGTAGCAGCATGGCACTTCCTCCCGTCAGCCGGTTTCCATTGGCAGGCTCGGATCGCGCGCCCATTCCGACAGCGACGCGTCATACAGTTTTACATCCTTGTGGCCGAGCATGATCAGCGCCATGGCATCGGCGCTCGCGGCGATGCCACCGCCGCAGTAGTTGATCACCTGCCTGTCCATTGCCCCCAACGCGGTGAATCGTTTGCGCAGTTCATCGGCCGGCAGGAACGCGTTGGTCTCCGGATCGAGCAGATGCGCGGCGGGCAGGTTGACGCTGCCGGCAATTCGGCCAGGCCTGCCGTAGCTGTTGCCGCCGCTACCCGTGTGTTGCCCTGGCTGCAAGGCGTTGAGCGTGCAGATCGCGCCATTGCCGATCGCACGCAGCACCTCGTCCTTGCCCACCATGAGGTTGCGCACCTCGCGCACGGTGAAATCGCCCGGCTTGCGTGGCCGCGCCGGACCGGTTTCCTGTGGCCGGCCTTCGCGGTGCCACTTCTGCCAGCCCCCATCCAGCACCGCGGCGTTGTCGTAGCCGAACTCGTGCAGCAGCCACCACAACCGCGTCGCCCACCAGACATTCGCGCTGCTGTAGGTCACTACGCGCGTCGTGTTGTTCACGCCGAACCGCCGCATCGCCGCGGCAAATTCGTCCGGCGTCTGACGCATGAACCTCAGTTGCTGCGAGGTGTCGGACACATCGCGCAGCATGTCGACAAATTGTGCGCCGGGGATATGGCCCTGCTCGAAATCCTCCCGGGCCGGCTTCACCTGATAGGTGATCTTCGGGTCAGGAATCAGATGCGTGGTACAATCCAGCACCAGCACATTCGGATCATCGAGATGTTCGGCGAGCCAATCGGTTTGCACCAGGTATTCGGGGTGGGCAAAATCGGCCATGTCATGCTCCCATCCAAGCCGTCATGGCCGGGCCTGTCCCGGCCATCCGTTGTGGCACTACATCGCTACTGATAGCCGAGACACTCCCGGCCATGACGGTAGGATGCCGCTGCGCGCCTCACGCATGCCCGGCTGGCAGCTCCGCCAGTTCGATCAGCATGTTGCCAGTGCAGACCGGATCGATGAACGCAATGCGCGCTCCGGCATGGCCGATGCGCGGCGTGTCGTTCAGCAGCTTGACACCCTTCTGCCTCAGTTCGACCAGCGCGCCATCGATGTCCTCGACCTCGAAGCAGATATGGAACAGACCCTCGCCCTTTTCGGCAATCCACTTGGCGGCGCCGGCCTGCGGATCGCTGCCTTGCAGCAGCTCCAGATAGGTCTCCCCCACCGGCAGCATCGCCAGCTTCGTGGCGCCGATCTGTTCCTCGGTACTCCACCTCCAGTCCGAACGTATCCTTCAACATCGCCATCGACTGGCTGATCGAATTCACCGCGATCGCGATATGCTCCACCCGCTTGATCTTCATTGTCGCCTCCTCAGGGAATCGTCACACCGCCATCTACCGGACGGACCTGCCCGGTGATCATGCAGAATTCGTCGGACGGCAGCAGCAGCGCCATATTGGCGATGTCGGTCGGCTCGATGGCGGTGGCACGGCCGATGCCTGTGCCGGCGCCGGTAATGAAGGCCACCTTGCCCGCGACCCGAGCCATTCCATTTCCCCCGTTACCCTTATCCTCGCACGCCCCTGGTCATCGCGCCCCCGCCCCTGTCATTGCGAGGAGCGTAGCGACGAAGCAATCCCCGACCAGTAGCGCGCGCCTGCTGGCAGGAGACTGCTTCGTCGCAGCGCTCCTCGCAATGACAGCAGGAATTTAGTGACTCAATTCCTTCGCCATCTCGTCGATACCATTCACCGTCAGCGGATACATCCTCCCCGCCATCAACTCACTGGTAATGCCAATCGACCGCACATGCTGCCAGGAGTTGCGCGGCGTCGGATTGAGCCACGCCGACCGCCTGTAGTGTGACGTCAGCCGCTCCAGCCACACCTTGCCGGGCTCGTCATTCATATGCTCGACGCTGCCACCCGGCATGGTGATCTCGTACGGGCTCATCGCCGCATCCCCGACAAAGATCAGCTTATAGTCAGGCCCGTAGGTCCGCAGCACATCGAACGTGGAAATCTTCTCATCATGCCGGCGGCGATTATTCTTCCACACCCGCTCATACGGGAAGTTATGAAAATAGAAATACTCCAGATGCTTGAACTCTGACCGCGCCGCCGAGAACAACTCCTCCGACAACTTCACGAAATCGTCCATCGAGCCGCCGATATCCAGGAACAGCAGCACCTTCACCGTGTTGTGCCGTTCGGGCACCATCTTCAGGTCCAGCGTTCCGGCATTCTTCGCCGTGGACGTGATCGTATTCGGCAGATCGAGCTCGGTCTCCGCACCCTGACGCGCGAACCGCCGCAGCCGCCGCAATGCCAGCTTCAGGTTGCGCGTGCCCAGTTCCACCGTGTCGTCCAGGTCGCGGAACTCGCGCTTGTCCCACACCTTCACCGCGCTGCGATGCCGCGACTTATGTTGGCCGATGCGCACGCCCTCGGGGTTGTAGCCATACGCACCGAACGGCGAGGTCCCCGCAGTGCCGATCCACTTCGAGCCGCCCTGATGCCGCCCCTTCTGCTCCGCCAGCAGCTCCGCCAGTCGCTGCATGATCGCCTCGAAGCCGCCCAGCGCCTCGATCTTGGCCATCTCCTCCGGCGTCAGCAATTTCTCCGCCAGCTTGCGCAGCCACTCCTCCGGCAGCTCACGCGGTACCACGCCCCCAGTCGGCTCCAACCCCTTGAAGCACTGCGCGAATACGCGGTCGAAGCGATCCAAATGACGCTCGTCCTTCACCAGGGTCGCACGGCTCAGATAGTAGAAATCATCGACGCTCCATTCGGCCACGCCTGCCTTCATCGCGCCCAGCAGCGTCAGGTATTCGGTGATCGAGGTCGGCAGTCCTGCCTGCCGCAGCCCCAGGATGAGATGCGCGAACATTGCAGCCTCAGTTGTTGCGCCGCGCCAGGAATGCCAGGCGCTCGAACAGGTGCACGTCCTGCTCGTTCTTCAGCAGCGCGCCGTACAGCGGCGGGATGACCAGGTGCTTGTCATTGGTGCGCAGCGCATCGGCCGGCAAGTCCTCCACCATCAACAGCTTCAGCCAGTCCAGCAATTCCGCCGTCGTGGGCTTCTTCTTCAGCCCGGGCACCTCGCGGATCTGGAAGAATACGTTCAGCGCCTCGCGCGCCAGATCATGGCGAATGTCGGGATAATGCGCCTGCACGATGCGTTCCATCGTCTCGCGATCCGGGAAGCGGATATAGTGGAAGAAGCAGCGTCGCAGGAATGCGTCCGGCAGCTCCTTCTCGTTGTTCGACGTGATGATCACGATCGGCCGATGCTTCGCGATGACCGTCTTGCGCGTCTCGTAGACGAAGAACCGCATCCGGTCGAGTTCCAGCAGCAGGTCGTTGGGGAATTCGATGTCCGCCTTGTCAATCTCGTCGATCAGGACGACCACCGGTTCGTCCGTCTCGAACGCGTCCCACAGCTTGCCGCGCACGATGTAGTTGGCGATTTCATGCACCCGAGGATCACCCAATTGCCCATCACGCAACCGCGACACAGCGTCGTACTCGTACAGCCCCTGCTGTGCCTTGGTGGTGGACTTGATGTGCCACTCGATCAGCTCCAAGCCGAGTGCCTGTGCCACTTCATGCGCCAGCACGGTCTTGCCGGTGCCAGGCTCGCCCTTCACCAGCAGCGGCCGCTGCAACGTCACGGATGCATTCACCGCGACTTCCAGATCACGCGAGGCAATATAACGTTCGGTACTTCTGAACCCGGCCACTCTTGGCTCCTTGGCGATGACTCCCGCAATACTCGGGCCAATGTTGCGCGACGGCAAGCCGCAGCCACCATCATCTTGGCCGGCGATGGAAGTCAGGCCGCGATCCCCTCCACCGGCGCCAATGCCGGCCGGCCGCGGATCATGTCGGCGGCCTTCTCAGCGATCATCATCGTGGTCGCGTAGGTGTTGGCCGATGGCATGTTCGGCATGATCGATGCATCCGCCACGCGCAGCCCCTGCATGCCATGCACGCGCAACTGGTCGTCCACCACGGCGGACGGATCCGTCGCCGGTCCCATTCGCGCAGTGCCGATCAGGTGGTACGACGTGGACCCATACTGCCGCGCGTAGTCCAACCACTCGTCGTCGCCCTGCACCTGCGGTCCCGGCAGCACGTCGCCATCGAAGTAGTGCGCCAGTTCCGGCGTGTGCAGCAGCTTGCGCGCCAGCTTCATGCCGCTGATCAGCACGCGCCGGTCCATCGGGTCCGCGAGGTAGTTCGGCTGGATGATCGGATCCTCGAACGGATCGGCGGATCGCGCCTGCACGTAGCCGATGCTTTCCGGCCGATGCTGCCAGACGCCGCAGGTCATTCCGGGATAATCGTCCAGCAGACCGACAAATCCCTGCTTGTAGCTCGCGGGACTGAACACGCCCTGCAGGTCGGGCTGGTCCATGCTGTCGTCGGACTTCCAGAACCAGTGCACCAGCGACGGACTCAGCGCCAGGATACTCGGCCGTCCCATCGCCCAGCGCATGATCTGCCCCGCCAGACCCACCCCGCGCGCCATCTCGTTGATCGTCGTGCTGTTCTTCACCCGCGCGACCAGCCGAGCGGAATAATGGTCGCGGAAGTTCTCGCCCACGCCGGCCAGTTCGTGCACCACCGGAACGCCGATCGCGCCAAGCAACGCCGCGGATCCCACACCCGAAATCTGCAGCAGCTTCGCTGTGTTGGCAGTGCCGCACGACAGAATGACCTCACGCCGGGCATGCACGACGCGCTGCGTGCTGCGGTCACGGTCGTTCACGTAGCGCACGCCGGTAGCGCGCCTGCCGTCGAACAGCACCGCGGCGGCACGCGCATCGGTGCGGATATCCAGCCGTCCGGTCGCCTTCGCCGGATGCAGGAACACGCGCGCCGCGGAATGCCGCCAGCCGCGATTGATGGCGCGCTGGAAATAGCCAACGCCTGCCTGCTTATCGCCACTGTTGTAATCCACGCAGCGTGGCATGCCCGCGCCTATCGCGCCGGCGATGAACGCCTCGCAAATCGGGTGGAACCAGTCGATGTCGGTGACCGGCAGATTGCCCTCGCGGCCGTGAATCCGGTCATCGGCGATGCCGATCCGCCGCTCGGTCCGCTTGTAATAGGGCAGCATGTCCACGTAGCCCCAACCGCGGTTGCCGCGCTGCGCCCAGTTGTCGAGATCGGCCCGCTGGCCGCGATTGTAGATCATGCCGTTGATCGAACTCGACCCGCCCAGCGTGCGCCCCTGCGTTGTGGGGATCTGCCGGCCGCCGCTGCCTTCCGATGGCTCGGTCTTGAACTGCCAGGTGAACTCCGGGTTGAACAGCATCTTGATGAACCCGGCCGGCACGTGGATGTACGGATGGCGATCCGGCGGCCCGGCTTCCAGCACACAGACGGTGACGCCCGGTTCTTCGGTCAGCCGGTTCGCCAGCACCGATCCGGCCGCGCCGCTGCCAACGATGACATAGTCGAACGTATCCCCCGCGCCAGCTTCCCGCGTCGCCATTCCACCCCCTGTCGGTTGGCCCTTGGCGGTTTGATTGTCCGCCGCATCCATCCTAAGCTGCGCGCCGATACCAGTCCAAGCCGGCGGGAGGAACACATGGAGTATATCTGCGACGCTCCCGGCGATCGCACCTGGTTTCGGCTCGTCAGCGAAGGCGAGGCGGTAATCGAATCCGAGACCATGCGCCACGCGGTGGAGAAGTATTTCCGCCGCGAGTGGGAAAAAGCCGCCGAAAGCTTCCGTCCTCTGACCACGGTGTTCATCGAGCAGGACATCGGCAAGGCTGCGCACATCCAGCGCGAAATGCCCCTGTTCCTCACGCTGCGTGACCAGGACGGCGCGCCGCTGGTGACTGCCATGCTGCCACCCGGCGGGCGTCGCGACCGTTCGTTCGGCTGCATCATCGTGGGGCCTGCCAACAGCGATCCCTACAAGCAGCATGCCGATGCGATCGAGGCGCTGGCCGATCATTTCGACGTTCCGCTCGATCGGGCGCATTGTTATCCGTATCGCCGGGAATGACCCCAACACAGGAGTTGCACACGATGGGTTACACGCTCGAACAGTTCGCCACCAAGTGTCATGACGCCTTGAAGAACCAGCCGGGCACCGAGGGCCGCAAGGCGGTCTGTGCGCTGGTCCAGGAAGTGCTGAAGGACGGCGAGTTTGCCGCGAAGTACATCCCGGAAGGCACGCCGGAGCGGAAGGTGCTGTACGAAGACCCCGAACTCGGCTTCACCATCCTGGCGCACGGCTACACCGGCGCGAAGGGCAGCAAGCCGCACGATCACGGCCCGTCCTGGGCAATCTATGGCCAGGCCGCCGGCGAGACGATCATGACCGACTGGGATTGCCTGGCGCGCCCGACCGAGACCACCCCCGGCAAGGCTCGCCACGTACGTGACTACACAATGAAGGTCGGCGACGCGTATCTCTACGATCCCGGTGTGCTGCATTCGCCGCGGCGCGAGGGCTCAACGCGCCTGCTGCGCATCGAAGGCATGAACATGGACCGGGTGAAGCGCTTCCCCTACGAGGCGGTGGACACGGTCTCGACCGCGGCGGAATAGCCCGTCCCCCTGTCGCGGCCCATCCCCCTGTCATTGCGAGGAGGCGAAGCCGACGAAGCAATCCCCGTCCAGTTGGCTCGCACAACTCGACCGCGATTGCTTCGACGGCTTCGCCTCCGCCCAATGACAGCGTCGATCATTCCTTCGGAATGATCTGCTTCTCCTCAATGATGTAGCTCTTGATCTGACCGATGAACAGCGCACCGTCATCGGTCAGCCGCTTCATCTCCGGTGACGCGGCCGCACGCGCCAGCGCCGCCTGATCGTCGTACCACAGCTCAGCAATCCCATCGACCTCGACATCGGTTTCCGGAATGTCCGACCGCGTCCGCGTGCCGACGATATGTGACTGCACATAGCGCCGGATGCCCGGCACCGCATGCGCCAGCGGCCCATGAATCTCGAACCAGTGCTTCACGAACTGTTCGTGGCTGAGCTCGGGCTTGCGGGTCAACAGCCCAACGACCTTGATCATGCCGCCTGTTCCATCGTCGACAATTCGCACGCCACCGTGGTCCGGTGCATGTCGCGCACCTCGTCGTTGTTGAACGGCCGAGCGCGATGCATCGTGACGCGGTTGTCCCACATCACCAAATCCCACTGCCGCCAGACATGTGCATAGACGAACCGCCGCTGCGTCGCATGTTCGGTCAAATCGCGCAGGAAAGCGCGCGCCTCCGGCACCGGCCAGCCAAGAATCGCGCCGGCATGTGACGCCAGGAACAGCGATTTCCGACCCGTCACCGGATGCCGTCGCACCAGCCGCTGCTGCACCGGCGCGAACTTGCGGCGTTCCTCGTCCGTGAAGTCGGTAAAGCCGAGTACACTACGGGAGAAAAGCTGGCTATGTTCGCAGATCAGGTACTCGCATTCCGCTTTCGTTTCATCGTCGAGCGCATCGTAGGCCGCGCGCATATCGGCGAACTCCGTGTTGCCGCCGGCCGATGGAATACGCCTTCCCGACAGCAGCGAATACTTCGCCGGCGTCGCCTTGAACGAACTGTCGGAGTGCCATAGCCGGTTGCCCAATCCGAACAACCGGCGCCGGTCGTCGCGCGCCAGGAGCTGGTTGTTCTTGTCGAGGTTGGAGATGTCGTTGACATCCACCGACAGCCGGCGTTCGGCGCCTTGTGCAATGTCGCCGGTCGCCTGTTCCAGCCCGCCGAAGTTGCGGCTGAACGCCAGTTGCGTCTCATCGTTGAAGTGCTGGTCATGGAACACCAGCACGCCGAACTGGTCCATGCCAGCCGAGATCGCTGCAGCATCCGCGTGCGACAGCGGTTGCGTGATGTCGATGCCGGAAACTTCGCCCGCAAAGAACGGGCGGGAGACCGGATCGACAGGACGAATGGAAACGGTCATCGAATGCCTCGTTTCGTCATGGCCGGCTTGTCCCGGCCATCCACAGCGGTACCGGTGCGGCGGCGAGGGCCGGGAAACGCCCGGCCATGAGCACAAGTGCGACGGTCAGTTCAGCGCCACCCCCATCGCCTCGCCGAAGCGCCGCGCCGGCTCCAGCGGATCGCCATACTTGCGGTGCATCGCAGTGTGGTACGCCGCCGCCAGCAGCAGCTTGTCGCGCTCCGGATGGCGGTTGGTGCTGAAATCCATCAGCATGCACTGGGCAATTTCCTGATTGTGCGGGTCGTTGCCCAGCTTGGCGGCGGCCAACGCGATGCGCTCCACCAGCGGCCCACGATCGCTGGCGTTGTCGAGATAGGCCTGCGTCCACGCCAGGCTCTCGGGACCATTCAGCGCACACACCGCGGTATCGACGCGCTCCAGCAACTGCGCGCCAGTCAGCTTGCCGGCGCCGCTCGGCGCCTTCACCGCGACCGGATTCGAATCGCCGATCCCCTTCTGGTGCCACGCAACGCGATTCAGGAACGAAGCCAGCAGATAGATCAGCCGCAGCCGCCGCGGATGATCGAAGTTGTCGAAGAACCATGCCAGCGTGTTGCAGTATTCATAGCAATGATGCGGCATCGAGAAATTGTTCGGCCCCTGCGTCTCGATCACCACCTGCGCGCAGGCAATCTGCATCACGTCCAGGATGCGCCGCGGGTCCTTGCCCGCCTGCAGCAGCTTCGTGACGCAATGCAGGTTGTCTGGCTCCTGACCGCGGATGATCGCGTCGATCAACCCGGCGGCCTCTTCCTGATTCAGCGGCTCCTTGTTGTTGCGCAGCACCGCCACCTCGGCCTCGCTGACGCCGCCATACGGCACGGCATGCAGTGCCTCACCCTCGATGTTCATCTTCACCAGGTTGCACGCCATCTCGTAAGTCGAATACCAGCGCGGCCCCACCGCGATATCCAGCGCGCCGGCGTACAGCACATGATGCGCCTGCGGATTGTCCCAGCCGATCGCATCGCCGATCTCCACCGTCGAGCGTGCCCGATACGCCTTATGCCCGGTCGTGTAGGACCGGTTGAACAACATGCGATCCTGCATGTCGATCAGCCCGGCGAACACCAGTTCGGCCAGCACCTCGCGGCGGTTCGGCTTGTCTTCCATCAGGCCGAGGAATGTGCGGTAGGCGTCCATCACCTGGCCGCGGTGCACCAGGGTAAGCCAGTTGCCGAGACGCTCCTTCAGCGGACCATCCTGATACAGCGGCTCCTGGTCCGGCCAATAGACCACCGGCGCCGGCGGCGCCTCGATAGCGCCCAGGTTGCCGCGCGCACGGGTGTAATGCCCCGGCGCCTTGTCCATCTTCTGGTTCCAGATATCGAGGCCGCTCGGGATGTACCAGATGGTCTGCGCCATCGGCAGCATCGACAGCCGGCCCGGCAACATCTTCGCCAGGTTGACCGTCGCGCGCGCACTCAGCAGGCAGTGGTCGTTGTTGACGAAGTTCGGATAGCCGTCATCGATGCGCTCATGGTATGGCACATGCGTGTAAGGCGCATGGATGCGCACGCCCTCGGCGATGATCTCGTTCAGCGGACGGCCGGCGCGCACGAGGTCGTAATAGACCCGGCTGGCGCCCACCTGATCGCGCGCCATCACCCGATCCTCTAATTTGGCGTAGAGCGTGCTCGTGTCGCGGTCCACCTGCATGTCCATCTCGACTTCCTCTGGCAATTCCTTGCGTTATCCTACGCTTGACATGCGGGTCCCGACAACCATGGTGGCAGCAGCGGGAGGAAAACGATCATGGCAGATGCGCATTGGATGATCAGCACAGTCGCTGGAACGGGCGTGCAAGGCTATGCCGGCGACGGTGGGCCCGCGACGCAGGCCATGCTGAACAATCCCTTCGATCTCGCGTTCGATCCGGCGGGCAATCTATGCTTCGCCGATACCTACAATCATTGCATCCGGCGTATCGATGCGCGCTCCGGTGTCATCACGACAATCGCCGGCACAGGCGAGCAGGGCTTTTCGGGCGATGGTGGTCCGGCCACGCGGGCGCAGATGAACCAGCCATATGGCATGGTCATCGACCGTTCCGGCAACATCTACATCGCGGACCGTCTTAACGGGCGGGTACGTCGGATCGATGGAGGCTCCGGCGTAATCATCACGTTGGCCGGCGACGGCTCGGGCAAGTACAGCGGCGATGGCGGCCCATCCATACAGTCCGGGCTGGCAGAGCCCAACGGATTGGCGCTGGATCGTGACCATCGCCGGCTGTTCATTGCCGACGTCGCGGACCATCGGGTGCGCGTGATCGATCTCGCCTCCGATGTCATCACAACATTCGCCGGCACCGGCAACGGGCGTCATGCCGGCGACGGCGGTCCCGCCGCATCAGCCGACATCTTCGGTGCGCGCGCAGTTGCGCTGGCACCGGATGATTCGATCTACATCCTCGAACGCCAGGGCAGCAGTCTGCGCCGCGTGCGCAACGGCATGATCGAAACCGTGGCGGGCACCTGTGCGCGTGGTTACGCCGGCGACGACCATGACGCGCGCCACGCAGTGTTCGATGCACCGAAGGAGATGGCGATCGATCCTGCCGGCAACGTCTTCATCGTCGACACCGAAAACCATGTCATCCGGCTGATCGATGCGCAAAGCTGGATTGTCACCACCATCGCCGGTACTGGCAAAGCGGGCCCCGATGGCGATGGCGGGCCGGCGCTGGAGGCCGGTCTAGCGCGACCGCACGGCGCCGTCGTCGCATCGGATGGTGCAATCTATATCGGTGATTCGGAAAACCATCGCGTCCGCAAACTGGTACGACGGTGATGGCACATCGGCTGTTCACCGCGGGCATCGCCGCATGCGCGATCCTGCTGGCACCCGTTGCCGGCCAGGCGTGCGACAACCCCCGGCAGATGGATGGCTTCAAAACCTGCGCAGACGTGACGAAGGCCGAGAACGAGGGTTCCCTGGTCCTCTACTCGACCGAACCGGAGAGCCTTGTCGAGCAATTCCTCGCGCGGTTTCACGCGATGTTTCCGAAGATCGCGCCGACCTATGTCGGGATGCAGGGCGGCGCGCTGTACGCCAAGCTGCTGACCGAACGCCGAGCTCATGTCTATGTCGCGGACATCCTGCAGCCCGCAGACATGGGCTTCGCGCTCGATTTCCAGCAGCACGGCGGCTACCTGAACTACATCTCGCCCGAAATGGCAGCGTACGCGCCACAGTACAAGAGTTCGCCAGAAGGCAACTGGACGCTCGGCGCGCTGGTCATCGCCGGCATCGCTTACAACTCCAGCACGGTATCAGCGAGCGAGGCTCCGACAAGCTGGCAGGATGCATTGAATCCGAAGTGGTCGAATGCAATCTCGGTGAAGGACTCCAACTCGGGCCTGCAACACGTCACCTGGTACGAACTGCGCAAGATCTACGGCGACGCGTTCTGGCAAAAGCTGCTGCCGATGCAGCCTCGCGCACTGGACTCCAACGTGCAGCAATACGACCGGGTGGTCAGCGGCCAGGACAAGGTGACCTTGACCGCCGCGCTGGCAGGCTACCTGCACTACAAGGCGAAGGGCGCGCCGATCGCCTTCGTCTATCCGTCGGAGGGCGTCACCGCAGCGCCGCAACCCTGGGGCATCGTCGCCAACACACCACACCCAGAGGCGGCCCGGCTCTTCATGGACTGGTTTCTCGGCGTGCCGGGACAGTCCGCCGATGTGCAGGTGCTTTACAACAATTCGCTGCGCCCGGACGTGCCGCCACCGCCCGGCGGGGTCAAGGCCGACACGCTGAAACTGCTGCTGCCAACCGACTGGAACGACTTTCAGGCAACCCATCCAAAATTCGTGCGAGAGTGGGACAAGATCACCGGCCTGCGTTGAATGACCGCAACTTTGAGCATCCGGTGCCATGCTGTATTGACACCAATGACCGCGTGCAACGGCCCACATCAGGAGAGAACGCCATGCATCGTTTCGCTGCCCGCGCCTTGCTGACGGTGCTCGCCTGCGCTCCGGCATGGCTGCTTCCTGCCGCGGCTCAGGCCTGCGACCAACCCCGTCAGATGGACGGATTCAAGACCTGTGCCGATGTCGCGAAAGCGGAACAGGAAGGCAGCTTCGTGCTGTACAGCACCGACCCGGAAGCCGGATCGGAAGCTGAACTGGCGAAGTTCCATGCAATGTTTCCCAAAATCGCCACCAACTACGTGCGACTCCAGGCTGGCGCGCTGTACGCAAAGCTGTCGGCGGAACGGCAGGCGAAATCCTATCTGGTCGATGTGGTGCAGCTCTCCGACATCAGCTTCGCGCGCGACTTCGAAAAGCGCGGCGGGTACATGATCTACGTCTCGCCGGAGATGGCGGCCTACAAGCCGGAGTACAAGAGCCAGCCCGAAGGCTCCTGGACCTGGGGTGCCATCAGCATGGCGGGCATCGCCTACAACCCGAACCTCGTGTCGAAGGATGAAGCGCCAAAGACCTGGAAGGACATGCTCGATCCGAAGTGGACCGACAGCGTGACGGTGAAGGTCTCGACCTCCGGCATGCAGCACATGACCTGGTACCAGTTGCGGCTGCTGTACGGCGACGACTACTGGCAGAAATTCGCCGCCCTGAAACCCAAGGCGTTCGACTCCTATGTGCAGCAGTTCGACCGCACGGTGAACGGCCAGGACAAGGTGATCGATACCGCGCAGTACTCGGGCTACCTGCAGTTCAAGGCCAAGGGGGCACCGATCGAATACGTCTATCCGCCCGAGGGATTGGTCGCAGTGCCGGAATTCTGGGGTGTCGTGAAGGAAGCGCCGCATCCTGAAGCGGCAAAGCTCTTCTTCGACTGGTTCCTTGGCGTGCCAGGGCAAAAAGGCAACGGCGAGACGCTGTTCTTGAATTCGGTGCGTGACGATGTACCGCCACCGCCGGGGGGCGTCAAAGCCAGCGAACTCAAGCTGCTGTTCCCAACCGACTGGGAAGCCTTCCTGAAGACCCACGCACAGTTCGTTCGCGAGTGGGACAAGATCACCGGATTGCGCTGAGCGGAATCCAAGGTGGTATTCCGAGGCCTGACGCCGCGACACATCGTGATGCCACTCGTCGTGCTGCTGTGCGGCGCGCTGGTGCTGTATCCGATCGGCTTCCTGATCAACGAATCGCTCAACGTCGGCGATCCATCGACGTTCCCGCCTGAGCAATACGGCTTCGACAACTACATCAACCTGATCGACGACGCCCATATCCTCGCGAATACCGCGCTGGTCGCCAGCATCGCCACCGTGCTGGCCGTACTGTTCGGTTTCCTGCAGGCCTGGATCCTGACACGCACCAACATACCGGGACGCCAGCGGCTCGAACGGCTGATGGAACTGCCTTACTACATGACCCCGCTGATCGGCGCTCTGGCCTGGGGCGTGCTGCTGGGACCGAAGACCGGACTGGTCAATCAGGCATGGCGCTCACTCGGTTCGCCGGCCGATCTCTTCAACATTTACTCGCCCTACGGCATCGCATGGGTGATGGCGCTGTTCGAGGGCACCATCGCCTTCGTCATGATATCCGCCTCGATGAAATCGATGGACCCATCGCTGGAGGAAAGTTCCCGCGTGCTCGGTGCCGGCAAGCTGCGCACCGCGTTGCGCATCACACTGCCGCTGGTGGCGCCCGGCGTGTTGAGTGCAACGATCTTCGTATTCGCCGAAATGCTGGGGTCGTTCGCCGCGGCGTTCGTGCTGGGGATTCCCGGCCGATTCTACGTGGTGACCACGGCGATCTGGGAGGCAACGCTGTCCTTCCCGCCTGACTATGGCCGCGCCGCCGCCATGGGCCTGTCGCTGTTCGGCGTGATGCTGATCACGCTGACGCTGGCTCGCCTGGTGCTGCGCCGCGGCACCTACATCACCATCACCGGCAAGGGATTCCGCCCGCGTGAAATGGATGTCGGCCTGATGCGCTGGCCGCTGCTCGGCATTGCCTGGGGCTACATCATCGTCGCGGTGATCCTGCCACTTGGCGCGCTGATGCTGACGTCGTTCGAGCGCTTCGCCACCGTGATCCTGTCGCAGATGCATTTCACTCTGGCGAATTACCAGACCGCATTGCAGATGGGCTCCGTCGGACCCGCGTTCGTCAACAGCCTGACATTGGGGATCTCGGTCGCTACCATCGGCGTGCCGGTAATGGGCGTACTGGCTTGGATCATCTACCGCTCGCGCATGCCAGGTCGAGGTGCGGCGGAGTACGTCATCATGTTCCCGCAGGCGGTGCCGCGACTGGTATTCGGTCTCGGCCTGCTGTGGGCGTGGATCAATCTGCCGATCCCGATCTATGGCACACTGTGGCTGCTGGCGTTGGCGTATTTCACCGTGTTCCTGCCGCTCGGCTTGCGCACCATCGCCGGTGTCGTGTTGCAGGTTGACCCGAGCCTGGAGGAATGCGCCCGCGTCTGCGGCGCGCCATGGATCTACCAGATGCGCACCGTGACTCTGCCGTTGCTGCGGCCCGGCATGGTGGCGGCATGGTTGCTGATCTTCATCGCATCGGTGCGCGAACTCGGCGTTTCGATCTTCCTGATGGGCCCAAATTCGAAAGTCATCGCGCCGGCCATCGTCAATTCCTGGCTCAGCTCCAGTTCGGAACTGTCCGCGGCGATGGCGCTGATCCAGACCGCGACCATCTTCGTGGCAGTCGCCATCATGTTCGGCCTGGCGCGGCGCGTCACCGGGATCACCCAATGAACCAGCCGCGCATCGAAGTGTCGGACCTGATCGTGCACTACGGCGACGTGATCGCGGTCGATGGCATCGGCTTCGACATCGCGCCCGGTGAACTGGTGACGCTGCTCGGCCCGTCCGGCTGCGGCAAGACCACGACATTGCGCGCCGTCGCCGGCCTGGAAACGCCAAGCTCGGGCAGTATCCGGCTGAATGGCGAGACGGTGTACGGCGCGGCAGAACGGCGCAACGTGCCGGCGGAGAAACGTGGCGTCTCCATGGTGTTCCAGTCGTACGCGATCTGGCCGCACATGACTGTGTTCGACAACGTCGCCTATGGCCTGCGCGTGCGCAAACTGCCGCAGGCAGAGGTGCGGCAGAACGTGGCACGCGTGCTGGGTCTGGTGCAGATGCAGGATTACGCCGACCGGCCCGCATCGAAACTGTCGGGCGGCCAGCAACAGCGTGTCGCGGTGGCGCGGGCGATCGCCTTCTCGCCCAACGTGCTGTTGTTCGATGAACCGCTATCGAACCTGGACGCCAAACTGCGCGCCGAGATGCGCGTGGAGCTTCGGGAATTGCAGCGGCGACTGGACATCACCGCGCTTTACGTCACGCACGACCAGGAGGAAGCGCTGGCGATCTCCGATCGGGTGATCGTGATGAACGGCGGCCGGATCGAGCAGATCGGTTCGCCCGAGGAAATCTACAATCGCCCGCGCAGCCGCTTCGTTGCCGACTTCGTGGGGTCGGCGAATCTCATCGAGGGCCAGGTTCGCGGCCCCGCTCAAGCAACCGGCACGCTGCTGTTCGAGGCGGCAGGCGGGATACGCCTGGAAGTCGTCGCATCGGACGCAACGCGCGGCGATCAGGACACGGTGGCGCTGCGATCGTCATACATTCATCTCGGACACGTGCCGGGCTCGCAAAACACGGTGCCCGGTCGCATCCATCGCCGCATGTTCCACGGCGACTTCATCCAGTACGTAGTGGACTGGCCGGCCGGCCAATTGATCGTGCGCCGCCCGCCAACCGAGATGTTCGACGAAGGCAGCGAAGTAATGATTTCCTTTGCGCCAATGCACTGCGTGCTGTTGTAACCCGCGCTCCCTGCCCCGCCCGTCCCCCCGCCCCCCCTTGTCATTGCGAGGAGGCGAAGCCGACGAAGCAATCCCCAACGAGCAGGGTACGAAGAGTGCGCCTACACCGGACCAAGATTGCTTCCTCGCTATATCTCAGCCTACAGCCGGCTACGCCGCCTTGGCCTGCCGCGGCCAGCGCGAGACCACCAGCGGCAGCACCTGCTCGATCAGCCGCCGCGTCTGATCCAGCATGTCCTCATCCCCGCGCGCCGCCGGACGCAATATGAATTTCGACGCCCCCGCCTCCACATACTCCGCGATCCGCCCCAGCATCATCCCGGCATCGCCGATCGCGAAGTGCCGCTCGGGATCGCGCCCGGTGCGCTTCCGATACGCCTCCATCACCTGCGCCACACCGGGATCGTCAACACGACCGAAGCGATACGCAAAAGCCGCACCGTAATGATCCTCATCGATGCTCCGCCCGCTCTCGACCAGCGCCGCCTTGATCTCGGCAATCACCCGCCCAACATCGGCAGCGGTCTCCGCCCCCGCCTGCCATCCCGTGCCATAGCGCGCCGTCCGCCGCACCGCTGCCGCTGACGAACCGCCGATCCAGATCGGCAGATCGGGCTGCACCGGCTTCGGTGAAATCGACGCGCCGGTCAGATGATTGTGGCGCCCCGCGAAATCCACCGAGTTCCTCCGACCACAGGCGATGGATGATCTCCAGCGCCTCATCGGTCTTGCGGCCCCGCGTCGTCGTGTCGATATGCAGCGCCTGCCATTCCGGCCCTTGCGGACTGCCGATGCCGAATCCCGGCAACAGCCGTCCCTGCGACAGTACATCGATCGTCGCGCACTGCTTGGCCAGCAGCACCGGATCGCGCAACGCCAGCGACACCACGTTGATGCCGAACTTGATCCGCCGCGTGCGCCCGGCGATCGCCGCCAGCGCCGTCATGCACTCGAGAATCGGCTGACGGCTGATGATCCGGTCGGTCTGCCAGATCGAATCGACCCCGCCGGCCTCGCAAAGATCGACCCAGCGCCAGAACCCATCCGTGCTGCTGAAGGGAAACTCCATCAATCCCACGCCGATGGCTATGCTGCGCGCCACTTCCGCCTCCTAGTGGTGAAAATCAAACACAAGGGTCCGCCGCGATCGGCTGTCATTGCGAGGAGCGAAGCGACGCGGCAATCCCCCGCCAGTGCCGCACTGGCGGGGGATTGCCGCGTCGCTTCGCTCCTCGCAATGACAGTGTGTGCTCACGGGAATTCCGCGTCCTAATTGTTGCCGACCGCCTCGCCCAACGTGACGCCGATCTCGCGATGCAGGACAAGATCGGCCAGCGGATCGAGCCCGGTCGGCTCGCGATTCAGGATCACCAGTCGTGCCCCGTTACGCGCTGCGAGCTCCGGAAAACCCGCCGCCGGATACACCACCAGCGACGAGCCGATGGCGATGAACAGGCCCGCCGCCAGTGTCTCCTCCTCCGCGCGGATCATCGCCGCCGCCGGCATCGACTGGCCGAATGATATGGTCGCGGTCTTCACGAACCCGCCGCATGCATCGCACATTGGCGCGTCGCCGGTGCGTTCGAACTCAACCCGGATCACCTCCAGCTCGTAGCGCTGCGCGCAGTCGAGGCAATGGGCGTAAGTCGTGTTGCCGTGCAGCTCGATCACCCGGTTCGCCGGCACGCCCGACGCCTGGTGCAGGCCGTCGATATTCTGCGTGATCACCGCTGATGCCTTGCCGCGTGCCACCAGCGTCGCCACGGCACGATGACCGCGATTCGGTTCCGCGGCGCGCATCGTGGGATCCGTCGCGAACCGCCGTCGCCAGGATTCGCGCCGCGCCTCCTCGGATGCCATGAACTCGGAGAAGTCGATCGGCCGCATCTTCGTCCAGATACCGCCGGGACTGCGGAAATCCGGAATTCCCGACTCCGTGCTGATCCCCGCGCCGGTGAACACAACGATCCGCCGCGCTTCGTCGATCAGCCGGCGCAACGCCGCAACGTCATCGTCGTGAGCCATCGTGCCTCCCTCGGCCACCTCGCATGGTCCACCAAGGCACGCGCCACGACAATAGCCGGGATGCAGCACACCGAGTTGCCGGGCGACGCGGACCCCGGCAGGATCGCACCAGAAACGACGAGGAACGTCTTTCACGTGGCTGATACGACTCTGGCCCGGCCGGCCAGCCGCCCGGCGTGGCTGATCGACAGCGCGGATTTCTGGCGGCTGTGGTTCGTCGGCCTCGTGGTGTTCGTCGTGCGCTGGGTGGAGACCATCGCGGTCGGCGTGTTTGTCTACCAGCACACCCACTCGCCTTTCATGGTAGCCATGATGACGATGTTGCGGCTGCTGCCGATGGGTTTGTTCGGCGCCTTCATCGGCGCAATCGCCGAACGCATGGAGCGACGCACGACGCTGATCCTTGTGGTCGCCAGCATGCTGGTCACGTCGCTGGTGCTGGCGATGCTGTCCTATACCCATTCGCTGGAAGTATGGCATCTTGCCGCCGCCAGTTTCATCAACGGCATCGGCTGGGCGACCGACAATCCGGTGCGGCGCGTGATGATCGGCGAGGCTGTCGGGACGGCAAGCATGGGCTCGGCCATGTCGATCGACGTGGGTGCCAACAACGCGAGCCGCATGGTCGGGCCGACAATTGGTGGCCTGTTGCTCGCCGGCATGGGCATCCAGGGCGTGTTCACCCTCAGCGTCGTGCTCTATGCGATCGCGGGCGTGGCCGCGTGCCGCGTGCGATACCGCAATACCTTTCCGCCGAGTACCGCCGAGACGGTGCTGGCACGCATTGCCGAAGGTCTGCGGCTGATGCGCGGCGACCGCAGGTTGATCGGCACGCTGATCGTTACCGTGGTTTACAACGTCTTCGGCTGGCCGTTCACCAGCATGGTGCCGGTGATCGGGCAGGACCGTCTGCTGCTCGGTCCGGAAGGCATCGGCGTCCTCGCCAGCATGGACGGCATCGGCGCATTCGTCGGCGCGGTGCTGATGGGGATGCTCTGCAAGCCGAGCTTCTATCGCCGCGCCTATGTTGGCGGTGTGACCCTGTATATGGTCATGCTGATCGTGTTCGCGCTGGTCCCGATCCCGCTGATCGCCGGATCTGCGCTGCTGTTCACCGGGTTGGGCGGCGCCGGTTTCAGCATCATGCAGGCGACGCTGGTCTATCTGTCCTCACCGCCGGAGATGCGCAGCCGCATGCTCGGCGTGCTGTCGGTGTGCATCGGCATCGGCCCGGTCGGGTTCGTCGCACTTGGCTGGCTGGCCGACGCGATCGGCGCGCCATGGGCAACGGCGTCGTCAGGGCTGACAGGATTGCTGGTGCTGCTGCTCACGCGCCGGTGGTGGCGAGCGATTTGAGCAGCGGCGGAATGCGCTGCTACGGCTCCCGCAGCACGATGTAAATCGCCGGTATCACCAGCACCGTCAGCAGCGTGGACGACGCCAGCCCGAACAGCAGCGAGATCGCCAGACCCTGGAAGATCGGGTCGGTCAGAATTGTCGCCGCCCCGATCATCGCCGATAGCGCCGTCAGCAGGATCGGCTTGAAGCGGACCGCACCCGCCGTCAGCAGCACGTCGCGCAACGTCTGCCCCTGCCCCGCGCCGTGACGCACGAAATCCACCAGCAGGATCGAGTTGCGCACGATGATCCCCGCCAGTGCGATGAAGCCGATCATTGAGGTCGCGGTGAATGGCGCGTTGAACAGCCAGTGCCCCGGCACGATGCCGATCAGCGTCAGCGGAATCGGCGTCAGGATCACCAGCGGCAACTTGAAGCTGCGGAACTGCGCCACCACCAGGATGTAGATGCCCAGCATCGCCACCCCGAACGCGGCACCCATGTCGCGGAACGTGACGTAGGTGATCTCCCATTCGCCATCCCACAGCAGCGTCGGATGCGATTCGTCCGCCGGCTGACCGCGGATGCTGATCACCGGTCTTGGCAGCGTCCCCCAGTCATGTGCCGCCACCGCCTGATTGACCGCCAGCATGCCATAGATCGGCGCCTCGAATGCACCCGCCAATTCGCCCATCACCATGTCTGCGAACTCGCCATCGCGACGAAACAGCACGGGCGAGCCGAGCTCCTTGTCCACCCGCACCACCTGGCCGAGTTCCACCACCGTCTTGCTGCCAGGCAGCGTATTCGCCGGAACCGGCGTGGCCGCCAGACGCTCGTCCCAACTCAGATCGGACTTGGGCAGCCCAATGCGGATGGCGATCGGATCGCGCTCCTCGCCGCGATGCGAATAACCCACGGGCACGCCACCGAACAACGCCTGCACCGTGTCGTACACATCGCTCTGTTCCACGCCGAAATATTCCAGCTCGTCCTGATCGATGCTCACGCGTAATCGCGGACGCGGATGGCCATACGAATCGGTGACATCGACGATGAAGGGGACCGAACGGAACAATGCCTTCACCTGCTCCGCCACGGCGCGCCGTGTCGCCGCGTCGGGGCCATAGATCTCGGCGAGCAGTGTGGCCAGCACCGGCGGTCCAGGCGGCACCTCCACCACTTGCAGCGTGCTGCCCTGCGGCAGCTTCAGTGCGGCCAGGCGCCGGCGCAGGTCCAGCGCGATGGTGTGGCTGCTGCGGTCGCGATCCGCCTTGTCTGCGAGGTTGATCTGCAGATCGCCCAGTTCCGGCGACTGGCGCATGTAATAATGCCGCACCAGGCCATTGAAGTTGAACGGCGCAGCGGTGCCGGCATAGGCCTGCACCGAACGCACCTCCGGCAGCCCGCGCACGATGTCGGCGGCGGCAAACAGTGCTGCCTCGGTGTCCTCCAGGCTGCTGCCCTCCGGCAGGTTCAGCACCATCGCGAGTTCCGACTTGTTGTCGAATGGCAGCAGTTTCACCGTGACGGCTTCGGTGTAGAACAGCACGCAGGCGACGATGGTGGCGGCGCCGACAATCAGCAGGAATGTCCATGCCCGGGCCCGCGAGCGCAGCAGCGGCGTGGCGACGCGACGATACAGCCGGCCCAACCGGCCTTCGTCATGAAAACTGTCGCCGCCGTTTGCCTGCTCAGGCGAAAGCTTCAGCAGCAGCCATGGCGCCACCACCATCGCGACGAAGAACGAGAACAGCATCGCGGCCGATGCATTGGCTGGGATGGGCGCCATGTACGGCCCCATCAGGCCTGACACGAACAGCATCGGCAGCAGGGCGGCGATCACCGTCAGCGTGGCGACGACGGTGGGATTGCCGACTTCCGCCACCGCCTCGATCGCCGCCTGCATGCGCGGCCTGCCGTCACGCATGGCCCAGTGGCGCGCGATGTTCTCCACCACGACGATGGCGTCATCCACCAGGATGCCGATGGCGAAGATCAACGCGAACAGGCTGACGCGGTTGATCGTGTAGCCCATCAGTTTGGCGGCCAGCAGCGTCAGCAGTATCGTGGTGGGAATCACCACGAGCGTCACAACCGCCTCGCGCCAGCCGATCGCCAGAGCGATCAGCACGACGATGGAGACGGTCGCCAGCCCAAGATGAAACAGCAGCTCGTTCGCCTTGTCGTTGGCGGTGCTGCCGTAATCGCGCGTCACATCGACCCGCAGGTCCGGCGGGATCAGCCTGCCTTGCAGACCGGCGACGCGGTCGAGGATTGCCTGCGACACCACCACCGCGTTGGCACCGGCGCGCTTGGCCAGCGCGAGACTGACGGCAGGCACGCGGTCCCAGCCCTGCTTGTCCGGCGTCAGGTTCCACACGCGGCTTTCCGCGGTGCTCGGCCCGATCACCACCTGCGCCACGTCGCGCACATAGACCGGCCGGCCGTCGCGCGTGGTCAGCAGCAGCAGACCGATATCCGGCACGCCGCGCAGCGTCTGGCCGGCCGCCAGCGTCCGCATCAAACCAGCATCGCGCACGCTGCCGGCAACGAACTCGCGGTTGGCGTCACGCACCTTGCCGATGAGCTGCTGCAACGTGACGCCGAACAGCGACAGCTTCTCCGGATCGGGCTCGACGCGGATTTCCTCCGGGCCGGTGCCGACGATGTAGCTGGTGCCGATGTTGTCAACCTTGGCGAGTTCGGTGCGCAGCTTCACTGCGATGTCATACAGGTCCTTGTCGGTCCAGCGTGCCGCCGCCTCGGGCTTTGGCGACAGCGTCAGCACCACCACCGCCACGTCGTTGATGCCGCGGCCGACGATCAGCGGCTCGGGAATACCGATCGGGATCTTGTCGATGTTCGCGCGGATCTTGTCGTTCACCCGCAGCACCGCATCGTCTTCGTTGGTGCCGACGTTGAAACGCACGGTGACCACGACCCGGTCGTCCTGCGTCTGGCTGTAGACATGCTCGACGCCGGCGATCGGCTTGACGATGGCTTCCAACGGCTTGGTCACCAGTTCCACCGCGTCGGGCGCCTTCAGGCCGTTGGCCTGCACGACGATATCGACCATCGGCACGCTGATCTGCGGTTCCTCCTCGCGCGGGATGGTCAGCAGCGCGATCAGTCCGGCAGCGAGCGCGGCCAGCAGAAACAGCGGCGTCAGCGGCGAGCGGATCGTCGCCTGGGTAAGCCGGCCGGAGAAGCCGAGGTTCATGACAGCCGCCAGAATGGCTCACGCGTGGCAATAGCGCCTCGGTCATGGCCTGCACTGACCATCGTTCTGGTCATGGCTGCACCAGCACGTCGCCGGCACGCACACCCGACAGCAGTTCGATGCCGTCCGGCATTGCCGGCGTGGGTCGCGGTTCACCACGCTGCACCGGCGTCTCCGCGACGCTGCCATCCGGCCGGCGCAGCAGCACGTAGTCGAGGCCGAAGCGCGTGCGCAGGAATCTCTCCGGCACCACGTAGCCCGCGCGCATCGCCGGCGCTGATCCAGACGCGGACGCGATCGCCGACGAAATAATTGCCAAGATCAGCCACCTTGGCGTCCGCAACCACGCGACCCTCGGCGATCTGCGGATAGATCAGCGTGATGGTGCCGCTGGTCGATTGCGTCGCGCCAAGCTGGCCGGCATCGATGCGCACTGGATCGCCAACCTTCAGCGACACAGCGTGCCGCTCCGGCACCCGCAATCGCAACATGAACGGCTGCTCGCCGATCGTGGCGATCGTGTCGCCGTTCAGCACCACCGTGCCCTGGGTCAGCGGCACGGTGATCACCCGGCCGGCGACCGGTGCCAGCACCTGGCCTTCATCCAGGTTCTGCTGTGCCACCGCGCGTTCGGCAGTGCGTGCGCGCAGCACGGCGGTGGCGACCTCGACCGCGGTACGCGCCTGATCCATCGTGGTGCGTCGGGCCAACGCCCTGGTGGAACAGCGTTTCGGCGCGGGTCAGATCGGTCTGCGCCTGGGCAAGCTGCGATTGCAGGCCGGCGATCTGCGCGTCGAGCGAATTGATCTGCAGCAGCAGCTTGTCGTCGCCGACCACGGCGATGACCTGGCCCTGCGTGACCGCATCGCCCTGGCGCACCGACAGACTTGCGACCGTGCCGCCGATCCGTGCGCGCGCCGGCACTACGTTGGGGCTTTCCACCGTGGCGAACACCGCCTTCTGGTCGGCCAGCTCATCGCGGCTGACGGTGAACGTCGTCTCTGCTTGCGCAAGCGTGGCGAAGCTGGCCAACAGCGTCATGCCGACAGCGGACATGATGCGCACGATAGGAGCCGACATGGCTTGCGGTCTCGCTGCCTCGTCGTCAGGCGGCGAGCCAGCGACGCAACATCATCCGCCCGCGGCACTCCACCAGCGTGCACCAGCTTGCCGTCGATCACGACGCCAGGCGTGGACATCGCGCCATAGCCGGCAATCGCGGCGTAGTCGGTGACCTTCTCGATCGATACCGGCACGCCGAGCCGAGCCGCTTCGGCCTCGATCATCGCAGCGGTCGCGACGCAGCGCCTGCAGCCGGAACCGAGCACCTTGACGTCTTTCATGCCATCATCTCCTCAGGCAAACAGCGCATTGAACAGGAAGCCCACCGCCAGGATCCCGGCCGCCACGACGCCGATGAACACAGCGATCAGCCGGAGGCTGAGCACCTTGCGCAGGATGATCGTTTCGGGGAACGAAAGCGCGGTGACCGACATCATGAACGCGAGCACGGTTCCCAATGCCGCGCCCTTGCCCAGCAACGCCTCCACCACCGGAATGATCCCGGCGGCGTTCGAATACATCGGCACACCGATCAGCACGACGGCGGGGACCGACCACCATTCGCCGCGACCCATGATCGTTGCCAGCAGTTCGGCGGGCACGTAGCCGTGGATCAGCGCGCCGACGGCAATCCCGAGGATCACCCAGTGCCATACGCGGCCGACGATATCGCGAACCGCGTCCAGCCCCGCGTGGATGCGCTGAGCTACCGTTTGATGGATGACCGCCTCGAAGCCAGTCGACGGCAGTCCGCAGCTCCAGCACCCAGGGTTCCAGCCAATGCTCCAGTCGCAGACGGCCGATGATCCAGCCAGAGGCGATCGCGATGCCGAGGCCGAAACCGAGATAGGCCAGTGCCACCTGCCAGCCGACCAGCCCGAACAACAGGCCGAGTGCCACCTCGTTCACCATCGGGGCGGAAATCAGGAACGAGAAGGTGACGCCAAGCGGCACGCCGGCGGAAACGAAGCCGATGAACAGCGGCACGGCAGAGCAGGAGCAGAACGGCGTGACGATGCCGAGAGATGCGGCGAGCACATTGCCCTGCCCCCTCGCGCCGGCCCGCCAACAGGCGGCGGGTGTGTTCAGGCGAGAAGAAGCTGCGCACGACGCCCATCGCGAACACGACCAGCGTCAGCAGCAGCAGTACCTTCGGCGTGTCATAGGCAAAGAAGGCGACGGCGTCGTGCATCCGCGTGCCGGGTGGCAACGCCAATGTGCCGACCACCAGGTCCGAGAACCAATCGAGCTGGCTGTAAAGTATCGCCCAGAGCAGCAGAGCAGCCACCACGCCGCTCAGCCACCTGATCGGCGTGATGCTGTTCGATTGTGCCAGGCTCACCATGATACCGACTTTCCGTTCCTGATCACGCCGATGCGGCGCGGATTCTATTGCCTGTCCACCACCGCGCCGGTGTTCGGGTCGAGCGTGATGGTGGGATACCGCGCGTGCTTCCACGCCATGATGCCGCCCTTCATGTGCGCAGTGACCGGCACGCCGGCCTCGATGCATTTCGCCACCGCCGTGGCGGAGCGCTTGCCGGAGCCGCAATGCAGCACGACCGGGCGCCCGCCAACCGGCAGTGCGCGCGGATCGAAGCTGGACAGCGGGAACAGCAGCGCGCCGTGGATCCGCTCGGTAACGTATTCCTGCGGCTCACGCACATCGATCAGCACGATGTGCGTGCCGGTGCAGTGCCTCATGCACTTCGCTCGGCGTCATTTCGTGCAAATGGGGCTTGGGATGCATCGTCGGCTCCTGTGCAACATAACGGGCAGGCGTGATCGGGCACCCTCCTGTCCCCTGAAAGGTATGACGAACGGCATTGTCCGGCATTGATCTGGGTCAATGCGCGCCGCGGAAGACGGACCGACAAGTATGCAACTCATCGCTTCCTGCCCGACACGCGGGACGACGCACGGGATTTCCGCTGGCGCGCAGGCGGCTCGCACATGGAGGTCGGGCTTGCAGAAGATCTCGAACAGCGTCTCCAGAACGCGTCGCGCCGGCTGGCTGGCGATGGAGTACCAGATCGTCTGGCCGTCGCGCCGCGCCCGCACCAGCCCGTCGCGCCGCAGCAGCGACAGATGCTGCGACACGGTGGAATCGCGCAGTTCGAGGAACGCGGCGAGATCGCCAACCGACCGCTCGCCGTCGGTCAACTGGCAAAGGATCAGCAGCCGGTGCCGGTTGCCGAGCGACTTCAGCAGCTCGCTGGCCTCGTCGGCCGCCGCCGCCATGTGGTCCGGGTCAAGCTTCATCGTTCCACTTTCCTACTTGCGTATCTACGATAATACGAATATATAGTCAAGCGTCCAAAGGAGGAAGCAGATGAGTGAAATCGTCGTACTCGGCGCGGGCCTGGGCGGCACGCTGGCCACCTACGAGCTTCTGCCGCAGCTTCGTCCCGGCGATCGGCTGACGCTGATCGGCCAGGACGCGCGCTATCACTTCGTGCCGTCCAACCCATGGGTCGCGGTCGGCTGGCGCAAACGGGGCGATATCGAGGCCGACCTCAGCGGCATCATGCAGCGCAAGGGTGTGCGCTATCTCACGCAGGGCGCGCGCCGCGTCGATCCGCAGACACGCCAGGTCGAACTCAACGACGGCGAGAGCATCGCCTATGACTACCTGGTGATCGCAACCGGCCCTGATCTTGCCTTCGATGAGATCGAGGGACTGGGACCGAACGGCCACACCCAATCGATCTGCCATATCGACCACGCGGTTCGGGCACACGACGCGTTCGAAGCATTCTGCAAGAATCCCGGCCCCATCGTGGTCGGTGCCGTGCAAGGTGCCTCGTGCTTCGGACCCGCCTACGAATTCGCCTATATCCTCGACACCGAACTGCGCAAGCGGCGCATCCGCGACCGGGTGAAGATGACCTTCGTGACCCCTGAGCCATATATCGGCCATCTCGGACTCGATGGGGTCGGCGACACCAAGTCGCTGATGGAGAGCGAGTTCCGCAACCGCCACATCGGTTGGATCACCAATGCCAAGGTGAAGCAGCGTGGCGGCCGGCAGCATGTCGGTCGAGGAGGTGGACGACACCGGTGCCGTCCGCAAGACGCATGAGCTGCCGTTCGGATTCTCGATGATGCTGCCGGCATTTCGCGGCGTCCCGGCGATCCACGGGCTGGAGAAGCTGGTGAACCCGCGCGGCTTCGTCGCGATCGACGAGTTCCAGCGCAATCCCAGCTATCCGGAGGTGTTCGGCATTGGCGTCTGTGTCGCCATCCCGCCAGTCGGGCCTACCCCGGTGCCCGTTGGCACACCGAAGACCGGCTTCATGATCGAATCGATGGCCACCGCCACCGCACTGAACATCGGCCACCTGCTGCGCGGCGAGCCGGCAACCGCGCGCGCCACCTGGAACGCGGTGTGCCTCGCGGATTTCGGCGACAGCGGCGTGGCCTTCGTGGCGCAGCCGCAGATCCCGCCGCGCAACGTCAACTGGTCAGCCAAGGGCAAATGGGTGCACCTGGCGAAGGTGGCATTCGAGAAATACTTCCTGCGCAAGATGCGCACCGGCCAGAGCGAACCGTTCTACGAAACCTTCGTGCTGCGCCGGCTCGACATCCAGAAGCTGAAGAAGGCGAGTTGAGATGGCAGGGGCCAACGCCGAACAATTAGTATGTCCGCACTGCGGATCGCTGAACCGCGTGCCACCCGACCGTCCCGCGGGCGCAGCCCACTGCGGCTCCTGTCACGCCACGCTGTTCGGCGCGCACCCGGTCGAAGTGGATGAGGCGGGATTGCAACGCCATATCCGCGCCAACAGCATTCCGGTTCTGCTGGACGTATGGGCACCGTGGTGTGGGCCTTGCCGAGCGATGGCGCCTGCCTTCGAGCGTGCGGCCGCCGCGCTGGAACCGCACGTGCGACTGCTCAAGCTGAACGCCGATACCGCGCAGGCAACCTGTGTCCAACTCGGCGTCAGCGGCATTCCGGCCATGTTCCTGTTCCGTGACGGAAAGGTCATCGCACAGACCGCAGGCGCGTTGAACGCTGATGCCATCGTCCGCTGGGCCCGCGGCAATCTTGCATCGCCCACCCACTGAAGGAGAATCGTCATGACCGTCGATCGCGCTGTCCTTGCCTTCGCCGGCGCCGTGGTACTGGTTAGCGTGCTGCTGACCTTGCTTGTCAGCCAGTGGTGGCTGCTGCTGGCCGCATTTGCCGGCGCCAACCTGATGCAGGCCAGCGTCACCGGATTCTGTCCGGCGGCAATGCTGTTCAAGGCACTCGGTGCCAAGCCCGGCATCGCCTTCCAGTAGCTGACCGAGCCTGACAATCGTTGATGGCGGCTGATATGGACGTCGTCGGGTCCTAACCCCACGACAGGGATTGTAGAATTGATCCGCCGCGTCCGGCCGGCGCGAAAGCAAGGAAGGTATGCATTATGCACAAGAATTGGATTGACATGACGACCGAGTTGTCCGGAGCCGTAAAGGAAGTTCGCTCCGGCGCGCCCGATGTCATGAAGGGATTCTCGGCGCTCGCCCAGGCCGCACTGAAAGGTGGGGCACTCGATACCAAGACCAAAGAGCTGATCGCACTGGCGATCTCGGTGGCAACACGTTGCGATGCCTGCATCGCGTTCCACGCCGAGGCAGCGGTCAAACGTGGCGCCAGCCGTGACGAGATCATGGAAACCATGGGCATGGCGATCTACATGGGCGCCGGTCCCAGCGTCATGTATGCCGCTCAGGCTGTCGAAGCGTTCGATCAGTTCAACACTCAGCAGACGAGTTCCGCTGCGTGAGCACATGACGAGCCGTCAGACGTGACGGTCGTCGAGCACCAGCGCCATCAACTCCTCATCGTACAATACGCCTTCGACCAGCAGCGAGCGACGCTCGATGCCGTAGGTCCGAAACCCAAGCTGAACGTAAAGCTGTCGCGCAACGTCGTTGCCAACCGTCACGGTGAGCTCCAGCAGTCGCAGATGCTGCTGCCGAGCCTGTCCGATGATCGCCTCGACCAGGCCACGGGCGATACCGCCGCGCCGATGTGCCGCATCGACATAGACGGCGACCAGTGTGCCTTTGTGCTTCTGCTTGCGTCGCGTGGGAACATACAGACCGGCGATGCCGATGAGACGATCGCCGGCCATGGCACCGACCATGCATCCGGGCGGATCAAGGTGGCGTGCAAATTCCTCCGGTGCGTAGTCGACTTCCTCCTCGTAGGAACTGCCGAATGCTTCCGGATGCCAGCGCAATGCATCGAGCCGGATGGCGCGATATGCGGCAAGATCGGACTGCGTCAGTCGGCGTATCATGCCAATGCGTCGGCGATCCGCCCGGCAAGCCGGCGCGCCACCTCCTGCTTGGCCAGTCGCGGCCAGTCCTCGACACCGTCCGCGGTGATCAGATGCACGGCATTCTCCTCACCGCCCATGATGCCGGTTTCAGGTGAAACATCATTGGCAACGATCCAGTCGGCATTCTTGCGCTTGCGCTTGGCCTGCGCGTTCGCCATCAGGTCGTCGGTCTCGGCGGCAAATCCGATGACCAGACGCGGGCGCCCCGGACCTGCCTGCGCAATGGTGGCGAGAATGTCCGGATTTGCCACCAGCTCCAGCGTCGGCGGCGCCGCACCCGGCAGCTTCTTGATCTTGCCCGCCGCCGCACCGACGACGCGCCAGTCCGCCACCGCGGCAGCGAAGATCGCGACATCGGCCGGCAGCGACGCCTGGCACGCATCCAGCATCTCTCGCGCACTTTCCACGTGCCGAACGGTGACACCTTCGGGGTCCGGCACGGCGACCGGCCCGCTGACTAGCGTCACGCGCGCACCCAACGCCGCAACGGCAGCAGCGATCGCGTGTCCCTGCCGACCGCTGGAGCGATTGGCGATGTAGCGCACCGGATCGATCGGCTCGTGTGTCGGTCCGCTGGTGATCAGCAAATGGCGACCCGATAGGGGGCGTCGCGGTGCGAGCAGCGCCTCGATCGCGGCCAGGATTGCCGGCGGTTCGGCAAGCCGGCCGGGGCCGAATTCGTTGCACGCCATCGCGCCGTCATCCGGACCAACCACGTGGATGCCGCGCGATCTGAGCAACGCCATGTTCGCGACCGTCGCCGCGTGCTGCCACATGCGGACATTCATCGCGGGCGCCACCAGCACGGGCTTGTCGGTCGCCAGCAGCAGGGTCGATGCCAGATCACCCGCCAGACCCGCCGCCATCTTCGCCAGTATGTCAGCCGATGCGGGTGCCACCACGACAAGATCCGCACTGCGCGAAAGCTGGATATGTCCCATCTCGCTCTCGTCCGTCAGCGAGAACAGGTCGGTGTAGACTTTCGTTTCGCTCAGCGCCTGCAACGACAGCGGCGTAACGAAGTGCGCACCCGACTCCGTCAGCACACAGGTGACCGCGCAATCACGCCCGCGCAACAGCCGGATCAGCTCCAGTGCCTTGTACGCCGCAATGCCACCGGACACGATCAGCAGCACGCGCTTGCCAGACAGGCCGGTCATGACGGCGGCACGGAGATGCAATTCCTCACAGCCGCCATCCCGAGTGGATCGCCGCTATGCCGCCTGACAGGTTGCGCACGGCGACGCGTGCCAGCCCAGCCTGTTGCATCATCTCTGCCAGCACCTCCTGATCCGGAAATGTCCTGATGCTCTCCGCCAGGTAACGATAACTCGCCGCGTCCCCCGCAACGCGCTGTCCCAGCACCGGCAGTACACGGAACGACCACGCATCGTACAGCGGCTGCAACGCCGCGACCTGAACGTGGGAGAACTCCAGACAGCAGAACCGCCCGCCCGGCCGCAGCACGCGGCGCGCCTCCGCCAGCACAGCCGGCTTGTCGGTGCAATTGCGCAGCCCGAATGCAATCGACACCCGATCCACCGCGCGATCCGGCAACGGCAGCCTCTCGGCATCGGCGACCAGCAGCGACGCTTCGCCCACCAGGCCGTTCGACAGCGCACGATCGCGCGCCACCTCCAGCATCGACGCGTTGACATCGCTGAGCAGTACCGGGCCACCGCCCTGCGTCAGCCAGGCAAATCCGATATCGCCGGTGCCTGCGGCCAGATCCAGCAGCACATGGCGCGGGCGCGGATCGAGCATCGTCACGAACACCCGCTTCCACACGCGATGAATTCCGAGCGACATCAGGTCGTTCATCAGGTCGTAGCGCGGCGCGACGCTGTCGAACACCGCACGCACCATGCCGCTCTTCGCCGTGTGTGGCACACGGCGGAAACCGAAATCGGTGGTGTCGGTCGGTACCGGGTTGTCGCTCATTGCCGCCATCTATAGCGTGACCCACCCCAATGCCGGAACTCCCTGAAGTCGAGACGGTGATGCGAGGCCTCCGCCAACGCCTGGAGGGACGGGTCATCGTGCGCGCCACCGCGCACCGTTCCGACATGCGCTGGCCATTTCCCGAAGGCTTGCAGACGCGACTGACCGGCGCGCGTGTCATCGGATTCCGGCGGCGCGGCAAATACATCCTGATGCGGCTTGCCGGCGGCGATTCGGTGCTGCTGCACCTGGGCATGTCGGGCCGGATGGTACTGAGCCCCGTGCGCCCCAATCTGCCGACGCCGCACGAGCATCTGGTGCTGGAGACCGATGACGGCTGGCGCATGGGGTTCGTCGATCCTCGCCGCTTCGGTTCGGTGGACCTGGTGCCGACGCGCCAGGAGGATAACCACAAGCTGCTCGCCGGTCTCGGCCCGGAACCACTCGACGCCGCATTCACGCCTGCCCGGCTGTCAGCCGCGCTCGCCGGCAAGCGCACGCCGATCAAGGCCGCCTTGCTCGACCAGAAGGTGGTAGCCGGCCTCGGCAACATCTATGTCTGCGAGGCACTATTCCGCGCACGGCTGAGCCCCCAGCGCTCGGCCCACACCATTCCGGGCACCCGTGCCGACCGCCTGGTGCCGGCGATCAAGGAGACCTTGCAGGAGGCGATCGCCGCCGGCGGCTCGTCGCTGCGCGACTACGTGCAGCCCGACGGCGAACTGGGCTACTTCCAGCACGCGTGGAAGGTCTACGGCCGCGAGGCTGAACCCTGTGAGCGTTGCCCCGGCCGCCCCGCCTGCCCCGGCATCCGCCGCATCACCCAATCGGCCCGCAGCACGTTCTATTGCTCGCGTACCCAGCGCTAGCTACAAGCCGGCACCGACATCGGGGATCGGAAAGATGGCCGACGCTTATCAGAACATCATTGTCGAGACGCATGGCCGGGTCGGCTTGATCCGTCTGAACCGCCCGGCCGCGCTGAATGCGCTGTGCGACGCATTGGTGGACGAACTCGGGCGCCAGCTCCTGGCCTTTGACGAAGACTCAGCCATTGGCGCTATCATATTGACCGGCAACGAAAAAGCGTTCGCCGCAGGGGCCGACATCAAGGAAATGAAGGATCGCACCCATCCCGCTGCGATGTTGGAAGATTTCATCGGCAGGCGCTGGGAAACCGTGCTGCGCGTCAGGAAGCCGGTGATCGCCGCGGTGGCCGGATTCGCGCTGGGCGGCGGCTGCGA
The DNA here is from genome assembly GCA_963696645.1 of uncultured Alphaproteobacteria bacterium. Taxonomy (GTDB): domain Bacteria; phylum Pseudomonadota; class Alphaproteobacteria; order Acetobacterales; family Acetobacteraceae; genus JAMXLO01. The sequence continues at coordinate 1,920,289 of CAVOKY010000005.1, read as the reverse complement.
ACTGGCCATGATGTGCGACTTCATCCTCGCCGCCGACACCGCCCGCTTCGGCCAGCCGGAGATCAACCTGGGCGTGCTACCCGGTGCCGGCGGCACCCAGCGGCTGACCCGCGCGGTGGGCAAGGCCAAGGCGATGGACATGATCCTCACCGCGCGCATGATGGACGCAGCCGAGGCGGAGCGGGCCAATCTGGTGTCCCGGGTGTTCCCGGCCGACCAGCTCATTCCCGAGGCGATCAAGATTGCGGACCGCATCGCCAATCTGTCGCCGGTGGCGGTGGCGCTGGCCAAGCAGGCGGTCAACCGCGCATTCGAGACCACCCTGGCCGAAGGCGTCCGCCACGAGCGCGCTCTGTTCATGTCACTGTTCGGCACACCCGACCAGCGCGAGGGCATGGCGGCATTCACCGAGAAGCGGAAGCCAGCCTTCCGTCTCGATGGCTAGCCGGATGGGACACCTCGGTCATCAGAACACTGCGGCGTGAACATTCTCTGGCCGAAACTTCTGGCGGTTCCTGGGCGATCAGGCATAGGTTGGTTGGCTGGCACTTCTGCGAATCGAACATCTGCCGATCGACCTCGACCTGATGAAACGCCCTGTGACCCCCCGTAATCTGGCCGAGGTGCCAGCACATGCACCCGCCATTCGCCGCGCCCCAGCGGTTCGCCCTTTTGGTATTCAGCGACATAAACGCCCAATGGCGATAAGCGAAATCCACGCCGCCCTTTCGGGCACCATGATCGAGGCACGTTACCAGCCGATCGTACGCGTGATCGATCGTCAGCCAGTGGCGGTCGAAGTTCTCGCCCGCCTGAACCATCCCGCGCGCGGCACCCTGCTGCCGCGCCACTTCGTCCCGCAGATGGAAGACGCCGGCCTTGCGCCGGCACTGACCGAGGTGGTGACGCACCGTGCATTCGCCGACATGTCAGCCCCGCCGCTGGCACCCTACGACCTGGCTATCGCCCTGAACTTTCCGCTCGATGTGCTCCTGGTGGCAGCCGCGATGACGGTGCTGGACGCGCAGCGCCGCGATGCCGGTATCCGTCCCGAGCAGATCATCGTCGAATTGACCGAGAGCCGGCCGGTTGAGGATCTCGTCGGTCTGCAGCACGCCGTGGAGCGGCTGCGCAGTTCCGGCTATGGTGTCGTAATCGACGATATCCAGCCAGAAGTACCGCAAATTCAATCTCTTTTGGCGCTTCCATTCACCGGCGTGAAGCTTGACAAGGATCTGGTGCACCTTCTGGCAGCCGATCAGGGATCACGCGAGTTCACCCGCGGCGTCGTCGACATCGCGAAGGAACGCGGCCTGACGGTTACCGCCGAGGGGGTCGAGGACGCCGCAACCTGGGATCGGTTGGCGGACCTCGGGGTCGATCAGGTGCAGGGCTTTCTTGTGGCCCGGCCGATGATGGCGGTTGCCATCCCGGTCTGGCTGCGCCGGTGGTCGAAGCGCCGGTTGCCGCCAGGGAAGCATTGACCCGGATTATTGCCGGGACCCGCGCAATACCGCCATTGGAACACGCCGCTTCACGCCTCGTCGGGCGTGGTCGCCAGCGACAGCTTCTCCACCCGGCGCAGGATGGTCAGCGGCACAACCAACCCGGCCCGCTCCACCGTCAGCGCGCGATGCAGATCATCCACGCCACCGACTGGTGTCTCGTCGAACGCCACGACCAGGTCGCCCGGCTGCACCCCGGCCCGCGCTGCGGGACCGCCCTCCACCACCTCCAGCACCAATACCGCGCTGGTCTGCGTCAGCCCATGGAACCGCCGCAGCCGCGTATCGATCGGCACGGTCTGTCCGCCCAACCCGAGGCGCGAGCGCCGCACACGGCCATCGCGCATCAGCCGCGTCGCCACCCAGACGGCGGTGTCGATGCCGATGGCAAAGCAGATGCCCTGCGCCGGCGCGATCGTCGCGGTGTTGATGCCGACGACACGCCCGGCACCGGACACCAGCGGCCCGCCGGAATTGCCGGGGTTCAGCGGCGCGTCGGTCTGGATCACGCTCTCCAGGTTGCGGCCCGACGGCGTCCGCAACGTGCGCCCCAGGGCACTGACGATCCCCGCGGTGACGGTACACTGGAAGCCGAGTGGATTGCCGATCGCGGCCACCAGTTGGCCGACGCGAAGCGACGCGGAACTGCCCAGTTCGGCGAACCGCAGGCCATTCCCGGCCAGCCGCAATACGGCCGTGTCGGTGTCCGCATCCTGTCCGACGAGCGTCGCGTCCAGCACCTGGCCATCGGTGAACGATGCCTGCAGCCGCGCTGCACCGGCGACCACGTGCGCGTTGGTCAGCACATAGCCATCGGGCGTGAAGATCACCCCCGACCCCTGCCCATTCGGCTTGCCGTCGGCACGCAACGACAGCACGTGTACCACAGCGGGTCCGACCCGTTCGAACGCGTTCACGACCTGTGCGGAATACGGATCGAGTTCATCAGGCGGCGGAGCGCCAAGAGCATCGAGTGGCATGCATTCCCCCTTGGGGCGCACCAAATGGGTGGCGGACCGACTGTCTGCCACCTGGCCATGCGGCCGGGGCGCGCACCGGTCATCCGGCCGATGCCGCTACCCCGGTGCATGATGCAGTGTGGTGCCGCTGGAGCCACACAGGAGACGACTTGATGACCACCGATACCCTCGAAGTATTTTCCGACGCGCTGGCGGATCGGCTGGCCGATGCGGCGACCTTCACCGTCGCCATCCGCACCGGACGGCGCGACCGCAGCGGCGTACTGTGGCGCGACGATGTGGTGGTGACATCGGAGCAGGTGCTGCCCGACGGCACCGACTACACCGTGGTCCGCAACGGCACCGAGATTCCGGCCCGTCTGGCCGGCCGCGATCCTGGCACCAACGTCGCCGTGCTGCGCCTGGCACAAGGCCTCGGCAGCGCGCGTCCGGAAGCCAGCCCGCCGCCGCGCGCCGGATCGCTTGCCCTCATCGTGGGTGCCGACAGCGCCGGGGCGCCCACCGGGCGGCTCGGCATGGTGCACGCTACCGGCCCCGAATGGCACAGCATGGCCGGCGGCCGCATCGACACGCTGCTGCGGCTCGACGCCCGGCTCGGGGCGGACGAAGGCGGCCCGGTGCTGACGCTCGCCGGCAAGCTCATCGGCATGTCCACCGCCGGTCCGCGTCGCCGCACCCTGGTGATCCCCGCCACCACGGTGGAACGCGTGCTGGATCCGCTGCTGACCAACGGTCGCGTCGGGCGTGGCTGGTTGGGCGTCGGCCTGCAGCACGTCCTGGTGCCGCAGAGCATGCGTGAGGCGGCCGGACGCGATAGCGGCATGATGGTGGTGGCGCTGGTCCCGGGCGCGCCGGCGGAGCAGGCCGGCGTGCTGCCAGGCGACATCATCCTGGAGGTGGACGGCCGCCGCACCGGGCGTCCGCGCGGCTTGGCCGCAGCCCTGGCGCCGGAACGCATCAGCCAACCCGCCACCCTGAAGTTGCTGCGTGCCGGTGCGGTGCAACTGGTAACCTTGACGATCGGCGCCCATCCCACCCGCTGATGAACCAACCGCCAGCCCCCGCACTGCGTGTCATGCTGCACACCAGCGATCCGGTGCGCAGGCGGGGGCTTGCCGCCATGGTGGAAGCCGCCGGTCACCTCGTTGTCGCCGACACGCCCGACGCGATGCTCTGCGACCTTGCGCGCGATGCGACGCCGCCGGTGGAGGCGGAAGCACCCGTCCTGGTCCTGACCGACCAGCCGATGCGCGGCGAGCAGCCCGCCGGCATTCTGCCCCGCGAGGTCACCACGGCGCAGCTCGACGCCGCGCTACGGGCGATCGCCGCCGGCCTGCTGGTGCGCGCGCCGGGGGATTTGCCGCTGGATGGATTTCGCGCCGACGGAGACGAAGCCGCGCCGTCGCTGCTGACGCCGCGGGAGACGGAAATCCTGACCCTGGTCGGTCAGGGCATGAGCAACAAGTCAGTGGCGAGGCAACTCGGCATCTCGGTGCACACCGTCAAGTTCCATCTCGAGGCGCTGTTCGCGAAGCTGGATGCGACCAGTCGCGCCGCGGCGGTCGCCAACGGCCTGCGCGGCGGTGTGATCGAGTTGTAGGCGGTATTAGGCACCCTGCGAAGCCGTACCATGCGTATCTTCATACGTCATGGCCGGGCCTGTCCCGGCCATCGGTAGCGGCGCACTGCCGGTGATGATGGCCGGGACAAGCCGGCGATGACGGTCAAACGCAAGATCCGACGGGACCATAATACCCCGCCTGGTATTACGGCGAGCGGATCACGGTTGTGGTGCTGGGCGGCGCCACCGGCGTCACATACGTCGCGCTGGGTGCCGGGGCCACATATGTCGCCGTCGGCGCTGGCGCAACATAGGTGGTGGAGACTGGCGCCGGCGTCGGCGTGTCCACCACACATCCAGACAGCCCCAACAAGGCCACGGGAAGCATCAACGATAAGCGCATGGCAATACCTCTGCGTAATTGGCTCGTCTGAACTAGCGAGGAATATTGCCGATCGGTAAGCACGCTCCCGTTATTCGCGTGACTTTGTCGTGATGGTTCAACGCATCGCGACCCCGCGACATCGCAGCGATCCCATTGGCAAATAAGCGCGGCCGCGACCTATTCCGATTCGATCCGGATGATCGTCGGCGCCTCCAGCACGGCGTCCAGCGCGGCAATGCGCTCCATCGCGTCGCGCATCGCGCTTTCCTGCGTCTCGTGCGTCACCAGCACCACCGGCACCGCCTCGCCCGGCGAACGCCCGCGCTGCAACATCGACTCCAGCGACACGCCCAGATCACGCAACACCGCGGTTACATCGGCGATCACACCAGGCCGATCCACCACCATCAGCCGCAGATAATACGCACCGACATGTGCGCTCATCGGCACCGATGGCGCATTCGACAACTCGGCTGACGCCGCGCCCCACACCGGCGTATGGCGATTGCGTGCGATGTCGATCAGATCGGCGACCACAGCCGATGCGGTTGGCCCCGCCCCTGCCCCACGGCCTTCCAGCATGACGCGGCCGACGAAGTCGCCCTCCGCCACCACTGCGTTGAACACGCCATCCACCCGCGCGATCGGCGCAGATTGCGGCACCATGCAGGGATGCACGCGCGCCTCGATGCCACCCTCGGTGTGGCGCGCGATGCCAAGCAGCTTGATGCGGTAGCCGAGCTCCGTGGCGAACGCGATGTCGAGTGCCGACACGCCGCGAATGCCCTCGACATGCACCGCGTCGAACGCCACCGGCCGGCCGAACGCCAGCGCCGCCAGGATCGCCAGCTTGTGCGCCGCGTCGATGCCGTCGATGTCGAACGACGGATCGGCCTCGGCGTAGCCGAGCTTCTGCGCATCCGCCAGCACCTCGGCGAACTCGCGCCCGCGTTCGCGCATCTGCGTCAGGATGTAGTTGCAGGTGCCGTTCAGGATGCCGGCAGATGCGCTGGATGCGGTTGGCGGCGAGGCCTTCGCGCAACGCCTTGATCACCGGGATGCCGCCCGCCACCGCCGCCTCGAACGCCAGCGGCACGCCGCGCTCCTCGGCCGCGGCGGCGAGTGCCGCGCCATGCACCGCCAGCATCGCCTTGTTCGCGGTCACCACCGGCTTGCCGGCAGCGATCGCCGCCTGCACCAGCGCGCGCGCCGGCCCGTCCGAGCCGCCGATCAGCTCCACCACCACATCGACCGCCGGATCGGCCGCCAGCGCCACCGGGTCCTCGTACCAGCGCAGCCCCGACAGCGACACGCCGCGGTCGCGCGTTCGGTCGCGCGCGGACACCGCGGTGACCGCGATCGGCCGGCCGGCGCGCGCGGTGATGATGTCGGCATTGTCGCGCAGCAGCTTCAGCACGCCGCCGCCGACCGTGCCCAGGCCGGCAACCGCGACGGAGAGGGGATGGGTCATCAGCGTGGACCCAGGTGTTGCAGTAGTAGTCGGCTTATGGCCATTGTGACGGCGTCCTCTCGACTGACGGTACCGGCTGCATAGCAGACCGAACCGAACATAGCAGCGGCCGAGCAGTGCTGCTCAATGCGCCTTTCGTGTAAGGCCGCACGGTCCGATGCAAGAGGGGGCGCCATCGATCCCGAAACCAGCGATAATCCCTGTGCTGCTATACCCCGCGTGCCTGGCGCAATCGCATGGATGGTCAATCGCGAAGCCGTCCGCGCTCCAGGGGGAGCCGCCCCATTTGCGCTGGGATAAGTGGCGCGCGCAGATGATTTTCCCCTCCCCTTGCGGGAGGGGGTAGGGGGAGGGGTTGAACGCCGACAGATGACGGTGTGGGAACCCCTCCCCTGCCCCCTCCCACAAGAGGAGGGGAACGGATTGGCATCACCACTGCTTATCCCGGTGCCTATGGGGAGCCGCGCAGCACGCAGTAATGGACGCGTTGCGCGCGAAGCGCCGTCCGTTGTTTCTCAGTGGCGCTCTATTGGTTCTTGATGGCTTTCGGCGTGGAACCTTCCTGAAGGCCGAACGGAAGGCCCCTGTGCTTCACCCGATCGCCCCGCGTCGCACGCCACGCGAGTGGCGCAGCCGCCCGGCTCAAGCTACTCTCCCGCCATGCCAGACGATCTCTACGACCACGACGCCCTCGCCTGGTCGGAACATCAGGCCGGCCTGCTGCGCCGCGTCGCCCGTGGCGAGCGGGTGAACGAGGTGGACTGGGAGCATGTCATCGAGGAGATCGAGGACGTGGGACTGTCCGAACTCCATGCGGTCCAGAGTTATCTTCATCAGATGCTGGTCCATCTGCTCAAGGTCCACGGCTGGCCCAACAGCCCGTCGGTGGGACACTGGCGCGGAGAATTTGTTGCCTTCCAAAACGATGCATCACGCAGGTTCGCGCCATCCATGCGGCAAAGGATCGATCTCGCGCGGCACTATCGTGACGCCCTCGAACAACTCGAGACGATCGATTATGAAGCCGGGCCGCCACGAGCCTCGCCAGCCGATTGCCCGTTTACGCTGGACCAGCTGTTCAGTGACAAGCGGGCCGCCCTGGAGCAACATCTCGCGGACACTTCCCCAGGCGGTTCGACTTAACTCACGACGTCTCAGCTTCCGTCAGCACCGCCTGATTGGTCCCGGCCTGCATGAAGGCGCGGATGCTGCGCACCGCCTGGCGGAGCCGGTGGGTGTTCTCCACCAGCGCGATCCGCACATAACCCTCGCCGTGCTCGCCGAACCCCAGCCCCGGTGAAACCGCCACCTTGGCCCTCGCCAGCAGCAGCTTGGAAAACTCGACGCTGCCAAGCCCCGCAAACCGCGGCGGGATCGGCGCCCAGGCGAACATCGACCCTTCCGGGCTCGGCACGTCCCAGCCCGCCGCGGCCAGCCCGCGGATCAGCACGTCGCGGCGCTCGCGATATAGCGCGCGGATCTGGTCCACGCAGTCCTGCGGCCCGTTCAGCGCGGCGGCGCTGGCAACCTGGATCGGCGTGAACGCCCCATAGTCGAGATACGATTTCATCCGGGTCAAAGCATTGATCAGCCGCGGATTGCCGGCAGCGAACCCCATGCGCCAGCCCGGCATCGAATACGTCTTCGACATGCTGGTGAACTCGACCGCGATGTCCTTCGCCCCAGGCACCTGCAACAGCGACGGCGGGGGTTTGTCGCCAAAATAGATCTCGGCGTAGGCAAGGTCGGACATGATCCACAGCTCGTGCCGCTTGGCGAATGCGACCACCTCGCGATAGAACTCCAGATCTGCCAGATAAGCCGTTGGATTAGAAGGAAAATTGACGATGAGGGCGGTCGGCTTCGGCACCGAATGTCGCACCGCGCGATCCAATGCGCGCAGCATGTCGTCGTCCGGTGTGGCCGGCACCGATCGCACCGCCGCACCGGCGATGATGAAGCCGAACTGGTGGATCGGATAGGACGGATTCGGCACCAGGATGGTGTCGCCCGGACTGGTGATCGCGGACGCCAGGTTGGCCAGCCCCTCCTTCGACCCGAGTGTGGCGATCACCTCGGTCTCCGGGTCCAGGCCGACATCGAACCGCCGCCGATAGTACGACGCCAGCGCTCGCCGCAGTCCGGGGATGCCCTTGCTGACCGAGTAGCGATGGGTGCGCGGGTCCTGCACCGCCTCGACCAGCTTGGCGACGATGTGCGGCGGCGTCGGGCTGTCCGGATTGCCCATGCCGAGGTCGATGATGTCCTCGCCCGCACCGCGCGCGCGCGCCTTGGCCGTGTTCACCTCGGCAAAAACGTAGGGCGGCAGACGGCGGATGCGGTGGAATTCACCGGAGGAATCGGAGCTCATGACAGATCTCGCGGATTGAAGATGTTACTGTACCAGACGCGCCATGCCGCCGCGACCAATCGCTTCGGCATCCACCTGCACCGCTGAAGCCGGCACGCCGGCAGAGGTCAGCGCCGCCGCCATCGCCTGGGCACGTGACAGGCCAAGCGTGAGAGCCGCCGATTGGGCGCTCGGGTCGCTGGAGGCTGCTTCGCCAAAGCCGGTAACGGCGATGATGCCGGTGCCACGCCGCGCGGCGAACTGCTTCAGCGTATCGGCGGCTGACTGCGGCAGCACCGCCGATCCCGTCAGAAAGGTGATGCTGATGCTATTGGCTGGATTCGACGCCGGCGCGGGGGCTGGAGTGGCGGCCGGCGTCAACGCGGCCGTCTGCTTCGGCGCGGGTGGCGCCGCCGCGCCGGTGGCTGGCGGGGCTGCGACGGGCGGCGTCGGGACGACCGCGGGCGCCGGCGCCGCGGAGGCCACCGACGTCGGGGCGGCCGCCGGGGCGCTGGCCGCAGGTGGCGGTGGCGGAGCAGCCGGTGCCGGTGTCGCGGCGGCGACCGCCGCTGGCGCTGGCGCAGGCGCTGGCTTGGCCGGGGCCGGCATGGCGGCAGCAACTGGCGGCGATGCAGAGCCGACACCCGGCAGATTCGGCGGCGGTGGCGGCGCGGCCTGAATTTGTGGCGTCGGGCCGGACGCGGCAACGGGTTCGGACGCCGCGCCCGGTGGCGCCAGCGGAACGCTCTGCACCGCGCCGACCGGGGCCTTGGCTGGCGCCGGCACCGGGCCGGAGCTGGCCGAAGCCTGGCTGGCCGGCGCCTGCCCGGAAGGCACCTGGCCGGACGGCGTCGGACCGGGCGTTGCCGCGACGGGCGGGGCCTCCGCCGCCGGCATCGACGCTTTCGCCGTCGTGGTTCCAGGTGGCTGAGGTGGTGGCACCGGCGGTAACGTCCCCTTGCCGAACAATTCCGGAGACGCGCTGGGCGACGACGGGTCCGCCAGCGGCGCCTCCGCTGCCAGGTGCTGCGCATTGGTACGGTCGGCGATCAGCGCATTCGAGAGATTCTCCAATGCGGCGCGATCGGGCTGCGCGGGCTTCGCGGGCACCGTCGCCAGGTTCGGATAGGGCTCGTTCGCTCCGGGCGGCGGCGGTCGCTGCTCGGCTATCGCGCCGCCCTGCAGGCTGTGCCACCAACTCACCGGATTCATTGACGACGGGAACGAGGAACAGCCCGACAGCAGCACGGCAAGCATCGCCATGGCGGCCGGCGCGAGGCGAAAACGCAAGCCAGACGTGCCGGAATCCGCGCGCGGATCAGCTTGAACCCGATCACGCGCCCCCCTAGGTTGCCCCCCACTTGCGCTGCTCAGCATCGTCGAATCCGCTCCAGCCGTCGCCCTGATGTAGCTTGTGGTGGAGCCGACGGAAAGGACGTGTATGGCCGAGATTGACAAGACCGAAACCACCGGGTTCAAGCTGCCCGACCCGGCGGAGATCGGTCGCTCGATGGCCGACATCGCGGAGCGCTCCCAGCGCATCGTCGGCGAATGGCTGAAACGCCAGGCCAACGAGGAGCATGCGCCTGACCCGCTGAACATCGGCAGCGCCTTCATGGAGATGACCGCCAGGCTGATGGCCAACCCGGCCGGCCTGATGGCCGCGCAACTCGGCTTCTGGCAGGACTATCTCTCGCTCTGGCAGAACACCGCGCGGCGCATCATGGGCATGGCGTCCGAACCGGTCATCGACGCGCCCTCAACCGACCGCCGCTTCAAGGACGACGCGTGGAAGGAGAACGAGGTCTTCGACTTCATCAAGCAGTCCTACCTCCTGTCGGCGCGCTACGTGCAGGACGTGGTGAAGCAGGCCGATGGGCTGGATGCCAAGACCGCGCAGAAAGTGGATTTCTATTCGCGGCAGTTCGTCGATGCGATGAGCCCGTCGAATTTCCTGCTGACCAACCCCGAGGTGCTGCGCAAGACCGCCGAAACCGGTGGCGAGAACCTGCTGAAGGGCCTGAACAACCTGCTGAGCGATCTGGAGCAGGGCAAGGGCAAGCTGCACATCAAGATGACCGATATGGACGCCTTCAAATTGGGCGAAAACATCGGCGTCACGCCCGGCAAGGTGGTATACCAGAACAGCCTGATCCAGCTTATCCAGTACAATCCGACGACCGAGAAGGTGTTGAAGCGGCCGCTGCTGATCGGCCCGCCCTGGATCAACAAGTTCTACATCCTCGATCTGCGGCCGCGGAACAGCCTCGTGCGTTGGGCGGTATCGCAGGGCCACACCGTGTTCGTCATCTCCTGGGTGAACCCGGACGCGAAACTCGCAGAGAAGGGCTTCGAGGATTACATGAAGGAAGGCTATCTCGCGTCGCTGGATGCGATCGAGAAAGCCACCGGTGAGCGCGAAATCAACGCCATCGGCTATTGTCTCGGCGGCACGCTGCTGGCCAGCACGCTCGCCTACATGGCAGCGAAGAAGGATGACCGCATCAAGTCGGCAACATTCTTCGTCACCATGATGGACTTCCAGGAAGCCGGCGAACTCGGCGTGTTCATCGACGAAGAGCAGTTGAAGGCGCTCGAGGAAAAGATGAACAAGCGCGGCTATCTCGAAGGCTCCGAGATGGCAACCACGTTCAACATGCTGCGCGCCAACGACCTGATCTGGTCGTTCGTGGTGAACAACTACCTGCTCGGCAACGACCCCTTCCCGTTCGACCTGCTGTACTGGAACGCTGATTCGACTCGCATGCCGGCGAAGATGCACAGCTTCTATCTGCGCAAGATGTACCAGGAGAATCTGCTGGCGGTGCCGAACGGCATCACCCTGGCGGGTGTCCCCATCGATCTGCGCAAGATCAAGACGCCGGCGTATTTCCTGTCGACGCGCGAGGACCACATCGCACCGTGGAAATCCACCTACCGCGGCACGCAGTTGCTGAGCGGTCCGAAGCGGTTCGTGCTGGCGGCGTCGGGCCACATCGCCGGCGTGGTCAATCCGCCGGATGGTGGCAAGTACAGCCACTGGATCAATCCGGACCTGCCGCCCGATCCGGAGGAATGGTTCAAGGGCGCCACCGAGATCGCCGGATCCTGGTGGCCCGACTGGCATCGCTGGGTGACCGCCCAGGCGAAGGAGCAGGTCCCGGCACGCGTCCCCGGCGACGGCAAGCTGAAGGTGCTGGAGGACGCTCCAGGCAGTTACGTTAAAGTGAGGCTGAGCTGAATCGGCTGCAAATCGCTTCGCATGCGGGTAGAATACTGGCAACTGCATGCTGCATGATGACGCGCCGCCGCTGATCGCCGAAGCGCATTTGCCTCGCGCCGATCATCGCAGCCGCGTAACGGGGTGGTGACGATAGATGAGATTCGGCGGCGCTGACGAGCGCGGTCGCGGTACGCGGCGATCCGTTGTCGGTATCCTGTTCTGCGCCCTCATCGCTCTGTTTGTCCTGCCGGCGGTCGCACAAACCACGGGCAGCGAGCGGCGCGTCGCTCTGGTCATCGGTAATTTCAACTACGACCACGTGCCTCGTCTGGCCAACCCAGGCAATGATGCCACATTGATCGCGGCCACCCTGCGTCAACTCGGTTTCACGCTGATCGGCAACGCCGCGCAGGACAATGTCGACAAGGTGCATTTCGACCATCTGGTCGAGGGCTTCGGCCGAGCCATCCAGGGCGCGGATGTGGCGCTGTTCTACTACGCCGGCCACGGCATGCAGGTGGACGGCAGCAACTGGCTGGTGCCGACCGATGCCAACCCAACGCGGCCGCAGGACCTGGAATTCCAGATGGTCAATGCTGACCTCGTGCTGAAGCAGATGGATGGCGCAGGGACGCGGCTCAACCTCGTGATGCTGGACGCCTGCCGCAACAATCCGTTCGCCACCCTCGGCACGCGCGCTGTGCAGAGTGGCCTGGCGCAGATGCGCGCGCCGGAAGGCACCATGATATCGTTCGCCACGCAGCCCGGGAACGTGGCCGTGGACGGCAACGGCGCCGATGGGCCGTATGCCACCGCGCTTGCTGCGGCGATGCGCCAGCCGGGCCTGGATATCTTCCATCTGTTCAATCGCGTCGGCCTGACGGTGAAGCACGACACCAGCGGTGCGCAGGAGCCTTGGGTGTCCAGCTCGCCGATCGATGGCGAGTTCTACTTCACGCCGAGCGAAACTGCGCCCGACCCCGTTGTCACAGCAGCGATCGATGCGGCGCCGGCACTGTCCATCGACCAGTCCGGCGGCACGCGCACGACGACGACGACCGCAACGCCACCGGCAATCCCGACCGCAAAGGCGAGCGTCGCTGCACCCGCCAGTGCCGCCCCGACCGCGGGCTCCGCCGCACCCGCGAATGTCGCCGTGGCTGTGGCAAATCCCGCTCTTGCCGAACATGCCGACACCGCGGACAGGCTGACCACGATGCAAAGTCAGGCCGAACAGGGAAAGGCTGACGCGCAGATCGATCTCGGACTCGCCTATGCCAAGGGTGAGGGCATGACGCGCAACGACGCGGCGGCGCGGCAGTGGTTCCAGCGCGCCGCCGTGCAGGGCGTGGCGCAGGCTCAGTTCCTCATGGGGTCGATGCTCGAGCGTGGTCGCGGCGGGCCACGTAGTTACGAGGATGCGTTGAATTGGTATCAGCGCGCGGCCGAACAGAGCTATCCGCCGGCCGAGGCCGCCATGGGAAGGTTCTATGCACGCGGCCTCGGTGTCGCGCGTGACCTGCAACAGCGGACCATGTGGATCCGTCGCGCCGCCGATCACGGCAACGCGTTGGGTCAATGGGCGCTGGGCAATTTCTATCAGTTCGGCAATGGCGTCGAGAAGGACGTTCCGCAGGCGGTGCAATGGTACAGGCGGGCAGCCGATCAAGGATTCGTACTTGCGCAGGTCAGGCTGGGCTTCCTGTTCGAGCATGGCAACGGCGTGCCCAAGGACGATGCCGAGGCACTGCGCTGGTTCCGTCAGGCAGCCGATGCCGGCAACGCCGCGGGCCTCAACAACCTCGGCATGTTCTACCGCCGCGGACTGGTCGTTCCGGTCGATTATGCCGAGGCGATGCGGCTGTTCCGCCAGGCCGCCGACAAGGGCAATGCAACGGCCTTGTTCAACATCGGCTTGCTGTACGCCGATGGTCTTGGTGTACCGGCCGACAAGACGCAGGCGCGGGAGTGGTTCGAGAAGGCCGCAGCGCTTGGCAACGAGCCAGCGATCGCGCGTCTCGCGCATATCAATGGCGGATGCAGTGCGCCGCCACCTGTTCCGCCGCACTACCCGCCCAGCTATGGCCCGATGCGTCCGCCCGTGAGGAATTGCTGAGCTTTTATTGGCCACGCCCTCGGGTCCGTGTCAGGTGACCTGGCGGTTGGCGCGGCGCAGCACCGACGCCAGCAGCATACTGGCGCCAGCCGCCACGTGTTCCGGCGAGCAATACTCCAGCTCGTGATGCGCGTGCCGAGCGTCATCAGATCCGACCTCAGACGCTCCGCCTCCACGCGAGGTTCAGCCTCCCCCTCCCCTTGCGGGAGGGGGTAGGGGGGAGGGGTTCTCTCTTCAGCCCCACAACTCGCGCAACCCAGCCTGCGGATCGGTATCGATCACCGGCGCCACGGCCCTGGCAATCGCCAGCAGCCGCGCATCGGTCAGGCGTGGCCCGACCAGCGTGACGCCGACGGGCAGGTTGTTCGGCCCGCGGCACGTCGGAACGCCGACGCACGGAACATGCAGCAGCGTCCACATGCGATTGAAGATCGCATTGCCCGTGGTGTGGAGCCCTTCCGGTGCTTCGCCCGGCGCGCTCGGTGTGAGCACGACATCCAGGCCCGAGCCGAACATCGCGTCGAACACCGGCCGGCATGAATCCGCCAGCGCGTAGGCCGCAAGCAGCGCTTCGCGCGTGATGCCGGTGGGATTCTCCACCTTCGCCTTCAGATCGGGCGCCAGGAGCGCGTTGGCGTTGACGTATTCGGGCAGGAACGACACGCCACCTTCGCTGCGCACGATCGTGTCCTGCGCATCGAGCAACCGGTTGAACGGCTCCGGCAGAACCAGCTCCTCGACGATGGCGCCGGCATCGGCAAGTCGCTTCGCGGCCGTTTCGAGCGCCGTCGCTCCGGCGGGTTCGATCGCGTGCCAGGCCGGACTGCGGCACAGGCCGACGCGCAGACCCTTCACCGCAATCGGCACTGTGTCTTCGGCAAGCCGGTAGGCGGCACCGACAAGAATCAGGTCGTCCACCGATCGTCCGTACCAGCCGACAGTATCCAGCGTGATCGACGACATCCGCACGCCTTCGCGACTCAGCAGATTCCAGGTCGGCTTGATTCCGTATATACCATTGAACGACGCCGGCCTGATGTGCGAGCCGCCGGTCTGCGTGCCGAACGCCAGAGGCACCTGGAAATCCCCGACCGCCGCGCCCGAACCGGACGACGAACCGCCTGGCGTATGCGCGAAGTTGTACGGATTGCGCGTCAGTGCCTTGCGGCCGCCGGATGCAAACTCGACGGTGTCTGTCTTGCCCAGTACCAGCGCGCCGGCGCCACGTGCGATGGCGACGCAGGCGGCGTCGCGGCCAACGCGCAGCCCGTCGTAGATTGGCGAGTTCTGCGTGGTGGGATACTCCGCGGTGTCGATGATGTCCTTCACGCCGAACGGCAGCCCATGCAGCGGACCCTTCGGCGCCAGTTTATCGAGTTCGCGTGCACGGCGAATCACATGATCCGGATCGAGCCACAGCCAGGCTCGCACATCGGCATCGCGCGCGGCGATCCGGGCGAGGCAGGAGCGTACCAGTTCCTCGCATGACAGCCGCTTCGCACGGATCAGTGCAGCGGCTTCAGCAGCGGTGAACTGGCAGGGTTCGGTGGCAACGCTGCTGCTGACAGCGTCCATCAGAACAGCAGCCCCTTCTTCAGCATCCCGTGGATGCCCTTCTCACCGTTCACCGTCTGGGTGACGTGAAAATCCACCGCCAGCGAGCAGAACTGATACGCCTGCTCGCGCGACAGATTGCTGCGCGAGCAGATGAAACTGATCATCTCGCGCAGTGCCTGCTTCATCGCCTGGTCGAGATCCTCGTTCAGCCCCATGCTGATGAAGTAGGTCGGCGTCTCCGCCTTTGGCTGTCGCAGCAGTGGGCGCGTCGGCCCGCCGCCCTTGTGCAGCACGAAAGTGAACGTGCCGGTCAGGCACATTTCCAGCGCGGTGACACAGACCTCGCCATCACCCTGCAACCCATGTCCATCGCCCACCGAGAAATTCGCGCCGGGCACCCACACCGGTAGATACAGCGTGCTGCCGGCCGTCAGTTCCTTGTTGTCCATGTTGCCGCCGTGAACGCGCGGTTCCTTCGACGCGATGGTGCCGAACGCCGGTGGTGGTGCGACGCCCATTACGCCGAAGAATGGTGCCAGAGTCAGTTCCGTCCCCCACGGCAGCGAGCATACGCCCCGCGCGCGATCCACCGGGATGTGACTGATCACCGTCTCATGAAAATCCTCCGGCAAGGTGCCGGCGAGCGGACGGATCATGTTGTAGCCCCAGTCGGCGCCTGGCTCGATCTTCTCGATGCGGATCTCCAGCATGTCGCCGGGTTCGGCGCCGGCTACCGCGATCGGGCCAGTAACGATATGGCCGGCGCGCGATCCCGGATTGGCGGCGATAATGGCGGACAATTCCGGCGGCACGGCGAAACCGGCGCTCGCCGGCGGCATCACCTCCTCGCGGCCGGAGACGCATTGCACCACCACGCGATCTCCGGATTCGATGGTCATGACTGGCGGGAATGTCGCGTCGAACACGCCGATGCGGACGGTCTGCGGCGAGGCGCGAAGTTCATGCTGGGTCATGGCGGTTTTTCCTTCCTTCAGGCAGCAACCAGCGCGGCGGTCAACGCCGGACGCCGCGCGCGGAATGACGTCGCCTTCTCGAATGCATCGGCGACGCGGAACAGCGTCGGTTCCTGGAACGGTTTGCCGACGAGCTGGATCGCCACCGGCAGATCGCCCTCGCCGAACCCCGAGCAGATCGACATCGCCGGATAACCCGACACGTTGAACGGCATGGTGAAGCTGGGCATCTGCCCGACATCCCACTCCGGCACCGCATCGATCTTCGGCGCCTCCTGCGGCTGCGATGCGGTCAGCACCACGTCCAGCCCCGCCATCGCCGCCTGCAATTCCGCGCGCAGCTCACGCCGTCGCCGCACCGCCTGCACGTAGTCCACGCCGGACACCAGCGCACCCAGCATCAGCCGCTGCTGCACGCGCGCGCTGAAATCGCCGAGCCGCGTGCGCGCCCATTCGTCATACGCGGAAGCACGCTCGGTCAGCGAGATCAGCGTGCCGCACGCATGCCAATCCCGCAGCGGCGACAGGGTCACTTCGCTGATCTCGGCGCCCAGTGACCGGAACGTGGCGATCGCCGCATCGATGCCGCGCTGCGTGCCGTCACTGACCCTGTGATCAACCTCGTGGAAGTGGTGGATCACGCCGATGCGCATGCCCTTGATGCCGGCGCCGAGTTGCGCGGTGTAATCCGGGATCGACCGCGACGCGCTGGCCGGATCGCGCGGATCGTGACCGGCCAACGCCTGCAACATCAGCGCGCAGTCTTCCGCGGTCCACCCCATTGGCCCGATATGGTCGAGTGTGAACGCGGCGGGGGCCACGCCGGCGCGGCTGACCACGCCATAAGTCGGCTTGATGCCGGCGATGCCGCACAGCGCAGCAGGCCCGCGGATCGACCCGCCGGTATCGGTGCCGATACCTCCGAGGAAGAAGCCGGCAGCCACGCCGGCACCGGTACCGCTGCTCGAGCCCGCGGTGAAATGCCCGGTGTTCCACGGATTGCGCGCCGGCGGCCACGGCAGATCGAACGACGGACCGCCATCGGCAAATTCATGCGTCGCCGTCTTGCCCATCAGCACCGTGCCGGCCTCGGCCAGCTTCACCGCACAGGTCGCATCGGCGTCGGGAACATTGTCGCACAGTATCTTCGAGTGGCACGTCGTGCGGATCCCCTTGGTATCGACAATGTCCTTCAAGCCAATCGGAATGCCGTGCAATGGACCGCATGGGCCGTTCGCCATGATCGCAGCCTCGGCCGCGCGCGCATCGGCGATCGCGCGTTCTTCCGTCAGCAACACGAAACTATGCAGTTCGCCATCCAGTTCGCCAATGCGATCCAGACAGGCGCGCGTCAGCTCCACCGGCGAAAGCTGCTTCGCGGCGATGAGGTTTGCTGCCTCAGCGATGGTAGGGATGCTGCTCATGTCAGGTCCTCCTCGGCAAAGCCGTAGGTCAGCGCAGGCTCGGCCATCCGGCCGCGCGGCTTGCGCACACTGGCCGCCATCGCCGCGACATGGCGATACGCAATCTTCAGACCGGCCATCTGCTCTGGCGTGGGGGAAAGACCCGCGCGGGCGATCAGCAATTCGACCGCATCATCTTCGGGTTCAGGCTGCATGCTCCCTCTCCTCTTGCTGCTATCCCCACGCACTGCTGCAGTGCAGCATGATCGTCCAACTGTTGTCCAGGCGCACGAGCAAACACGATCCACCGACCGCCCAGACTGGCACCCCTGCGCTGTTGGGACTACCTTCCCTGCCTAACACTGGACCCATCAAGCGAACCTTGACCGCCAAATCCGAAGGAGCCCCGCCATGATCAACCTGCACGACATCCGTTACGCGCGCCTTGGCACGCAGGACCTGGACTCCTCGATCCGCTTCGCCACCGACATCGTCGGCCTGCAACTGGTCGCACGCGAAGGCAACGCGGCTTACTTCCGCAGTGACAAGGCGGAAATCCGCGGCGATACCCGCGACCATACACTTGTGTATTTCGAGGGTGACCCCGCCGATCAGACCATCGGCCTGGAACTCATCGACCCCGATGACCTCGACGCCGTCGGTGCTGCCCTGGAACAGGCCGGCCGCCCCGTCCACGTCGGCACCCGTGCCGAATGCGACAGCCGGCGCACCCGCGCCTTCATCGCCTCCTCCGACCCAAGCGGCAACAAGATCGAAATCCTCGCGCGTCCCTACAACAGCGGCGGCAAGTACTTCCCCGGCCGCCAGGTCGGCATCACCAATTTCTCCCACGTCGCACTGTTCAGCACCGACACCAAACGCGACACTGAATTCTGGACCCGCCTGATCAATGCCCGCATCTCCGACTGGCTCGGCGAGGCGACCTTCCTGCGCATCGGCACCGTGCACCATTCCATCGTGCTGATGCCGTCGTCGCGCCCGGGCATCCAGCACATCAACCATCAGGTCGAAGACATCGACGACGTGATGCAGTCCTACTACTGGCTGAAGCAGCGCGGCGTGAAGATCATCTACGGCCCGGGCCGCCATCCGATCTCCACCGCGATGATGGTGTATTTCGAAGGCCCCGACGGCATGGTCTATGAATACTCCGTCGGCGTGAAGCACATCATGCCCGAGCAGGAGGCCACCTACCGCCCGCGCCAGTTCTCGCTGGAGGGCTACAACGGCGACATGTGGGGTTCGTTCACCGAAACCCCCGGCCTGCCGCGCGAACCCGCCAATGGCGCGAAGATCCGCCTGGTAGTGTAGTTTCTCCGACGTCGGTCGCGCCTAAAGGACCGCGCGGCCCGCCACCTGTCATTGCGAGGAGCGAAGCGACGAAGCAATCCCCGTCGGCGTAGGGGCGTATCAGGCAAACGAGGAAGCCGTTGCACGTGGCCGGGTTCGAGTTCCGGCACAACAACCGACACACCCCCCGATATCTCAAGGGCTACTGCACGAAGGCACTGAAGCGCGGACTGCCTCCGCCGCACTGTCAATCGCTGCTCCGCAACGCCGCCAATCCCCGCTTCGCCGTACCATCCGGGGCGAAATTCGCCGGGTCCAGCCACGCCTCGAACGCGTCGCGGCAGCGTGGCCATTCATCATCGACGATGCTGTACCAGTCGCTGTCGCGCCGATGGCCCTTCACCACCATGTGCGCCCGGTGACGCCCCTCGTAGCTGAACCCCAGCCGTTCCGCCGCACGCTTCGACGGCGCATTGAGCACGTTGCACTTCCATACCAGCCGCCGATAGCCGAGTTCGTCCGCGGCCAGCCGCAGCAGCAGGTAGATCGCCTCGGTCGCGGCCGTCGTGCGCTGCATGCGTGGCGAGAACCAGATGCTGCCCACCTCGATCGCGGCATGCTTCGGCTGCATGTCCAACAACGTCAGCCAGCCGGAGACGACGCCCGTGGCGCTGGGGCGCACCGCCCACGCCATCGGATCATGTGTGCTGGCAAAATCCGCAACGAAGCGGGTCATCGCAACTTCAGACGCAAACGGGCCATAACCGAGGTAGGCCCAGCTTTCGTCCGCGCCCTGTGCCGCCTGCCAAAGCTCCGCCGCATGACGCGGGTGCAGCGGTTCCAGCATGACACTGCGGCCGGCGAGCGGTACGCGTGCCGGCAGCGGACGCGGCGTCGGGTCGACCTCGGGACCAAGCGGTGGCGGCATGGCTGCGATCTCCAGCGGGTTCACCGCAACGCATACGATCAGCGGGGCCGCGTGACGTGGTCCGATTGGCAAGCCGATCGCCGGGCCATTGCCTGCGCCAGCCAATGGAATACTGTGCCGCCGCGCGCGTCTTTCAGCAAAATGGCAAGCGCAGGCCTACACAGAGCTAAAAGATCGCAACAAGAGGGGGATGCATGTTCCGGACGTCACTGTTGGCCGCGGTCTTCACCGCCGGCCTTTTGTCGGCTGCCTCGGCGGCCAAGGTCAACTTCTCGGCCACCCTGGATGGCAAGTCCGAGGTACCGCCTACCGCAAGCACAGGTACCGGCGACCTGCTCGCCACGCTGGACACCAGCACCAAGAACCTGACCTACACGCTGACCTTTTCCGGCCTGACCGGGCCGGCGACGGCGGCACACTTCCATGGTCCGGCGGCGCCCGGGAAGAATGCCGGCGTCCTCATACCGATCGGCACCAACCCGACCAGCCCGGCCACCGGCAGTGCGACGCTGACCGACGACCAGATCAAGCAGATCGAATCCGGCATGTGGTATGTCAACGTTCACACCGCAGCGAACAAAGCCGGCGAAATTCGCGGCCAGGTGAAGCGGACCGGCGGGTAAGCTTTGGCGGTGCCGATGAAGATGAGCGCACCGGCGAAGCAGTCCTAGCCCGGCTTCAAACGATATCGGCGCCCCGCGGGCATATGCCGGAAGGGCGCCGATACCGAGCATGAAGCGGAGCAGCGCATTCCGCCATCATGCCGTCGCGCCGCGCGCACGCAGCGGTCGCAACGCGCGACCGGCCCATCAGACATTCCCGGGCCTGGTATCGGTCGGCGGAGCGGTCCGGTCATCATCATACACATTCGTATATATGGCATGCACATTCGTATATATGATTGTCACCACGCACATCCGGCGGGCGCGACGCGGCTTATCACCGAGCCCCTCCGGCGAGACAAATGCACAACTCGAAGCAGCATCGGCGCCGGCAAGGCAGGACCAGGGCAGTTGCCATGGTCCCTTACGCTCCACGGCACGGCAGCGCACCGCGGAACGGCGCAGAAACGATCATTGCCCAGCGCATGATTCGGCGCCTATGATAACTGCCGGCGTCCAGCAGGGGCATCGGCACCAGTCTAAAATCGCGAAGCGCTATACGCACACTCGGAGACTGCACGGATGTTCCAGTTGAAATCAAATCGGCCGTGGCTACAGCTATCTGCGCTTTTCGGTTGCGGAATGGCTTTGCTGCTGACGCCACCGCAAGTGGCCAAGGCGGACCCGATCGCATACGAAGTCACAACCGAGGTCGCCACCCCATTCAGCCAATTTGGCACAGTCGATCTTGCCACTGGGGCATTCAAACAGACGAGCGTGCTGGGCTTCGTGCCCACCGGCATCAGCCGGATTGGTTCAAGTCTGTATACCAGCACGTTTACCGGCACCGCCTTCGGTCAGATAAATCCGGTGACGGGCGCCGTTACAACGATCAGCAATACTGGCCTGGGCGGCGGCGAGTATTTGGCCATGGGGTCAACGCTGACAACCATTTACGCCCTCGACGGTTCCTTCAACCTCTACACCGTCAATCCCTTGACCGGAGCAGCCACGCTGGTTGGCCCAACTGGTCTTGTTCTCGGGCTTGCCTATCAGTTGTCGACTGGATCCTCGGCGCTCTATTTCGGCGACAACAACGAGATTTACAGTTTGAACACCAGCACCGGTGCTCCGACCGCCATCGGTTCCACGTTGTTGCCGGTTGGCGGCATTGATGGATTGGTTTTCGAGCATGGCGGCCTCTATGCCGGCTATACAACAGACGGTTCCCCTCCTGGTTCAATCTATTCGATCGATCCCGCGACCGGCGCGGCAACATTCATCGCGACGCAGACGGCGGCCACGGGGTTGGTGTACGGTTTGGCTCCTGCACCTATTCCGGAGCCGAGCAGTCTTGCACTGCTGGGCTTGGCTGCACTGGCATTCGTCATCCGCCGCCCCAAAATCCCCGCCCGCAGGTTCCCGAACTCCTGAATTCCCGGCGCGCTGGTTCACAGCCCACCGCCCCTTCTTCCTGGGCCGGCGCGGTGCCGTTTGATTTCTCTGGTAGTATCCCTCCCAACGGGACTAACGTGGTCGGGGTGTAACAGATCCGGCCACAACCGCTCAGACGCGTAAGAGGGCGTCGACCCACCTAGCGGTTGTCCGAGGGGAGGCTCGTCATGCGGCGTCTCGCACTGGCATCCCTTTGCCTTGCTCTCCTGAGCTGCGCGGATCGCGAACCGTTCGTCGCCGCGCCCTCCGACGGACCGGTCAACGACAGCGAGAACATGCGGCGGGTGATGGGTCTGTCGGTCGCGGATGCCCCGCTGACCCCGGAACCCGGTGACATTTGGGCCGATCTGTCCCCGGCAAAGCTGCAGGCCGCTCTGCCGGCCCCCCCCCCAACGGTCACTTCAGCAAACCGCCTTGGCCGCAGCGTCGCCGAGAATCCACCCCACGGCGGCCATATCACCCCCGGCACAGTCCCAGGCCCCGGCGCAGCCTCAGGCCGCGGCAGCGTCTCCACCACCGGCCGCCCCAGGGCCGCGGCACATTTACGTGCAACTGACCGCCGCCGGCTCCGCGACGGCCGCACGCACCGAATGGCAGCATCTCGAACAGCGGATGCCGCAGTTGATCGATGGCCGGGTCCCGGCCGTGATGCAGGCCGAGCTGGACGGGCGCTCGCTGTGGCGCCTGCGGACCGGCGGTTTCGCGAGCACGGACGAAGCGAATGCGTTCTGTGCCCGCGTCCAGGCGGAACACGAAAAATGCTGGGTCGTCGCCGGAGCGTCCTAGGGCACGGTCACGCCGCCGCCCCACGCGCATGCAGCAGCCGCAGTGAGCGATCGACCCACTGCGCGGTCAGCTTCTCCTGCACACCGTTCTGCGCCAGCCGCTCATGCAGCGCCGGAAAATCCACCCGGTCCAGCGCCTGGTCCTGGTTGAAGCAGGAGAACACCACCCTCCGCTCGCCGCTGACAGGATCGATCTGCGGTTGCAGGCACTGCGCGCAGACCTCCTTCATCATGCACTGCATCGGCGAGTTGATTGAGCCGATTGCAGTGTGGCCAGGCTTCAGCAGCGGCGCCAGCACGCCATGTCGCGCGGCGCCCACCGCCTGCATCATGCGGTCCGAACCAATGACGATCATATGGTCCGCCCGCGCCAGTTCCATCTCGGCGCCGTACGCCGCCATTGCCTGCACAATGTTGCCGACGAAGCTGCGATCCTGCGGTCGTGTCGGGGCGAAGCCCGGCGCCTCGTCGCAGCACCAGACGATGGCATCGGCGGCACGCTCGATTTCGGCGACTTTGTAGCGGTCGCGCATCTGCTTGTAGCCGGCAAAGTAGATCACCCGCGATCCCGCCGCCCGCAGCGCGGCGCCGATCGAGAACAGCACCGCGTTGCCCAGCCCGCCGCCAACCAAGGCCACCGTTGCGCCGGCCGGAATGTGGGTGGGCGACCCGGTCGGTCCCATCAGCACCACCGGCTCGCCCGGCTTCAACACGGCACAGATGTCCGAACTGCCACCCATCTCCAGCACGATCACCGAGACCAGGCCCGCATCCGGATCGGTCCACGCGCCGGTCATCGCCAGGCCTTCCATCGCCAGCACCGTGCTCGCGGCGCCCGCCTCGGCAATCCGCGGCGCCAGCATCTCGTAGTTCTGCAACCGGTAGAACTGCCCCGGCCGGAACGCGCGCGCCTGCGCCGGAGCATGCACCACCACCTCGACAATGGTCGGCGTCAGCCGATGCACCGCATGCACCGTCGGCAGCAGATCCTGCCGACATTGTGCGATCAACGCCGCACCGCTGATTGCCGAGCCAGGCTGCGCGGCGAGCGCGTTCGACACCACCGGATAGCCGCGCTTCGCGCCCCCCATCGCCTTCACCACATTGCCGAAGAAGCTCGGATGCAGATCGCCGAAGAAGCTGACGAAGCGGCCGTTCTCGGCGCGGTGCATCAGCACATGAGTCGCATCGGGCTTGGCGAGGCCACGCTCCACGGTGACCGGCGCACCCGTCTCGTCCACCGCCTGGAAATACCGGCCATCGAGCTGGATACGGCCGTCCTCGCGCGCCAGCACCGTGTTGGGCTGCGTGCCGGCGGCGACCAGGATGGCACGCGCCGGCAATACGGCTTCCGATCCATCCGCGCGCGCAAAGCGCATGCCCGCGGCATGACCGAACGCATCCACCTCCACCGCGCGCGGCGTCAATCCCTCGGCGAAACGCACCGCCTCTTCCAGCGCCTTCGCGACTTCCTCGTGGTTCAGCGTGTAGGACGGGCTGTCGATCAGCCGCCGGCGATAGGCGATCGTCGCGCCGCCCCAGGCATCGAGCAGTTGCGCCAGCCGAGCCGCCCTGCCGTCGCGCACCGCCGCATCCCGCTCTGCCGCGATCGCCGCGGCATGCGCCAGAAATTCGTCCGCGATGCCGGCTTCTTCCGCGTTCCACGCAGCGCGCACCGCGGCTTCACCCCGTTCGGCAACCAGCGTGCGATAGCGGGTGGAAAACTTCTCCACCTGGCGCACGTAATACGCCAGGCTTTCGGTCGCGGTATCGATCGCGGTCAGGCCGCCGCCGATCACCACCACCGGAAGGCGCATCTGCAGATTGGTAATGGAGGAGAACTTCGCCGCACCGGTAAGCTGCAGCGCCATCAGGAAGTCCGACGCTGCCCGCACGCCACGTGCCAGCCCGTTCGGAATGTCGAGCACCGTCGGCTTGCCCGCGCCCATGCACAGCGCGATGTGGTCGAACCCCATCGCCCATGCATCGTCCATGCCGAGCGTCGCGCCGCCGCCGAAACGGATGCCACCGAAATGCGCGAACTGCGCACGGCGCTCCAGCAGCAGGCGGACGAGTTTGAGATAATTCTTGTTCCACCGCACCGTGATGCCGTATTCGGCCACACCGCCAAACCCCGCCATCACGCGATCATCGAGATTTTCGAACAACCGCGCCGTGTCGCGCACCGGCGCGGTGGCATCGAAGCCCAGCGGCTCGATCTTCAATCCGTCGATCGCGACGACCGTATGGCCGTCGTTCATCAGGTGATGCGCCAGCGTGAAGCCGGCGGGACCCAGCCCGACAATCAGCACCTTGCGACCGGAATCCGAACGCGGCAGCGGTCGGCGGATGTCCAGCGGGTTCCAGCGCGTCAGCAGCGCGTAGATTTCAAAACCCCACGGCAGGCCGAGTACGTCCTTCAGAATGGCAGTCTCCGCCTGCGGAATATCGACCGGATCCTGCCGCTGGTAGATGCACGACTTCATGCAGTCGTTGCAGATGCGATGACCGGTCGCCGCCATCATCGGATTGTCGATCGCGATGGTGGCAAACGCCCCCAGCACGCTGCCCTGCGCGCGCAGCGTGTGCATCTCGGAGATCTTCTCGTCCAGCGGACACCCCGCCAGCGTCACGCCGAACGGCGACTTCTGGAACGCTCCGGTCTTGCGATCCCTCAGCCCGGTGCTACAGGAATCCTTGCCCTGCGTATGACACCAGATGCAGTAGTTGATCTGGTCCAGCGCCTGCTGCGTATTCATGCCGGCATCGGTCAGCGCGAATCCCTCGCGCCGGCGCCAGTGATGTTCCGGCAGACGCAGCATCGTCACGCCGTCGCGCTCGATGGTTTCAACCGGAACCAGATGGTTGTAGTCCAGCCGGTGCGGCACGCGGAACAGCGTGTTGCCCGGATGCGCCGCGTGCCCCGCCTCGGTCAGCGTCGCCCAAGCTGCGTAACGCAGCGCGAGGTCCAGTGCATCGGCGTCTACCGCGGTTTCCCACGCCGCAACTCGCTCGGCGAACACGGTTTCGGTCAGCGCTTCGCCCAGCCGCGCTTCCAGCGCCGCACGCAACGCAACGCCGTCGAACCCGGACGGATCAGGAAATTTCTTGACCGCCTGGCGTTGCACGAACAGTCGCTTGCAGGCATGGATCGGATCCAACGCGTGGGTCTCGCGCGCCAGCGCCAGCGTCTCGGCCTCGATGCCGAACAGTGTGGCGACAAATCCATCGAGATGCGGCCCAAGTGCCACCACCAGCTCGCTCTCGTCCTTTGCGGCGACCGCATCGGGCTCCGCGCGCGCCGTCAGCAGCCGTACGTGCAGCGCCGCATCCCCGGCCGCCAGTTGTTCGAGGAACATGCCATCCAGCCGCACCAATCCATCGCGCGCGGCGAGGTCGGCGAAGCTGAAGCCGAAGCCCAGGGTCGGTGGTTCGGTGACCGGCACGGCATCCATCGTGGTTTCAGCCCATCTTGCGCAACAGGGAGAGGAACTGGACCCGCTCCTCGCTGGACAGCGGCGCCAGCGCCGCCTCATGCGCCTGCCGCGCGCATGCCACGACACTGGCGATCAGCGCAACGCCCGCTTCGGTCGGTTCCAGCACCGCGGTCCTGCGGTCCATCTTGTCCGGCCCTCGCCGCAACAGCCCGCGAGCGGTCAACCGTCGCACCACGCCCTGGATCGTCGCCGGATCCATCGCGGCCAGCCGCCCCAGGTGGTTCTGCGTGATCCGCCCCAGCTCGACCGTCTTCCATAGTGCGGCGAACTGCGTCGGCGTCAGTTCGGCATGCGCCATCACCGCGGTAAAGATGGCGACATGCCGCTGATGCGCCCGGCGCAGCAGATAGCCGACATGATCTTCGACGACGAACCCGGCGAGAGCCTCAGCCACTTTGTCGTTCGGCCATTGCGTGATTGCCAAACCCGCCTCCGGCCCCCACCCGAACCGGGGATTAGGACTGTTCATTTGCGTGCAAATGATCGGCGGGACGCTCGGTCGGGTCAAGGGCGCGGGGCGTGTTGTCAAGCCATGGCAGGATTGTCCGTTAACTTACGCGGTGTTCGACTTGACTGTGGATCAGCCTTTCACGATCTCTTGTTCCGAACGGCAACACGAATGCTCTTCTTCCGAACGGCAACACGAATGGCGCTGGGTTGGCCTGCCCGGTCACTGGCAACGATCCCTTCGAGATGAGTTGCCAGCGCCAGCAATGCTTCGCGGCCGCTGGCTGATCTGTAAGGTTCCTTTTCGGCAAACTTGCGGGCGAGCGCCGCGATGTCCTCGACGACACTGGCACAAGCCGCTGCTTCGCTGGTCTCAGTCATGGTAGCTTCCTTGCCGGATCGTTTGCTGGATGATCGCGCTTGATTACACTCCCACAGCTAAGTCGAACAGCGCATTGACTTAACGCGGACCAGGGCGATGCGGAGAAATTGGTTCCAAATCAAATACCTGCTATACATTCCCGAAGTCATGACTGAAGCATAGGTCACATCATTCAGCCGACGCTCGCTGAACGATTACACGACCGCGCTTCACAGCGCCCGGACGAAGAACACCACCGTCACCGCCGCGCTCAGCATCACCACGAAGCCACGCACGCCCGACCCGCGCGCCAAAATACCCGCCGCTGCGCCGCAAGCAAGAATGCTTCGGCGCCGGACGAACCGGTCCGACAAATCGCGCCGCCGCAAATCCGTTAGTCTGCATAGCTATTGACAACAGCAACAATAACACCAACTGCCAACCTTCTCGCCCAAATGTCCCACAGCAACCAGGCCGCCAAGCATGCACACGCTGCCCAACCTTCCGCAATCGCTCGCCTGCGAGGTCTACGCCTTGCTACATGGCCTGCTGCCGCCGCCCGATGCCGGGTCGCCTGAATCGCGCGCTGCCCGTGCCGATGCGGCGATGGCCGCGGTCGCCGCCCTACAGCCCGCCGATGCCTTCGAGGCGCTGTTTGCCGCCCAGATCATCGCTGCCAACGCCCACGCTCTGGACTGCTTCGACGCAGCCGCGAAGCCCGGCCGGCAGCCGGAGGATGTTGCCCGCAGCCGTGCTCAGGCTGCCACCATGATGCGTTACATGCAGAATGGCCTGCGCATGCTGAAACGCGACCAGGCGCTGCGTGAGAAAGCCCTCGCCGCGACGGTCCCTGCCACGACGTACCCCGCCGCGGCGCAACCCCCTGGCGCCCCGGCCGCTGACAACGCGGTCCAGGCCGAGACGACCGCCGCGCCACCGGACCCCGACCCGCCCGGACCCGCCACCGCCGATCTCAAGGCGGCCGAGGAGTTCGCCACGACCTACCCCTACCGCGCCGCCCGTATTCGCCGCCACCGCGGCCTGCCCAACCGACTCGACTTCGCCGCACCCCGGGCCGCGGTGATCCAGGCGCTGGTTGACGGCACCAGCCCCATTCTGCGCGCGCTCGATCGCCAGGAACGTGCCACCGCGAAGGCCTGATGCCCCGTGTGGTCGGCGAGCCTGCGACACGGGCCGCAACTGCGAATCGCCGATGTCGAACAGAGACGGACGAATCCGAATTCGATCCCGCCATCGCTGTCGCCGATCTGGATGACCGTCTGGTTGTCGATCGCTGCCGGCTCGGGGCGGAGGATGAACTTTCCCAGACCGCCATCCTTGACGAAGTTGCCGAAGTAGAGGTCGCTCCCGGCACGCGGGAAGTTGTCGAGCGGGTTCCCCGTTTCCAGCTTTCGCGCGGCGCCTTTCCCGGCGTCTCACCGCACGGAACCACGTCTCACCAGCCGTCCCCCTGAGACGAAATCGCGCGCCACCGCCGCCCATCACAAACCACGGTCACTCCTTGAATAATGACTGAACAGTCAGTAACTAGCGGGGCATGTCCACGCCCAAACTCCGCTCCCGTCGCAAGGAAGCCCGCCCCGGCGAGATCATTGCCGCCGCCCTCGCCTCCTTCGCCGAGCGTGGCTACGCCGCTACCAAGCTCGAGGACGTCGCCGCCGCCGCCGGCATCAGCAAGGGCACGATCTATCTCTACTTCCCAACCAAGGAAGACCTGTTCCGCGCCGTCGTCCGCCAGGCCGTCCTGCCGAACGTCGAGGCAGCTGAGGCGGATCTCGCCAACCACACGGGCTCGTCGGCTGACCTCCTGCGCATGATGGCCCAGCGCTTCCTGCGCCTGCTCGACACCGACCTGACCGCGGTCCCCAAGCTGGTGGTCGCCGAATCCGGCAACTTCCCAGCCATCGCGCAGTTCTACGCCGATGCTGTGCTGCGCCGCGCCTTCGTGCTGATCGAAGGCATCCTCACCCGCGGCATCGAGCGCGGCGAATTCCGGCCGATCGACGTGCATGCCACCCTGCCGCTGTTCGCCGGGCCGTTCCTGCTGCTGGCGCTGTGGAAGCACTCGCTGGGCCGTCACACCGATCTCAACTTCGATCCCCGCGCCGTCGCCGAAGCGCATATCGAGATGCTGCTGCGCGGGCTCGCACCGGACAAGCCGGCATGAAACGCGCCCTGTTCGTGATCGTTCTGCTTGTCGCCGGCGGCGCCGGATGGTGGTGGCTGAACCGAGCGGCGGATCCCGCAGCGTGGCAGGGCTATGTCGACGCCGAATATGTCCGGGTCTCGCCCACGCTCACCGGACGCATCGTCAGCCTGGCTGTCAAACGTGGCGATCAGGTTGCCGCGGGAGCACCGTTGTTCGCCCAGGACGACGCCGACGACAAGGCGGCGCTCGCCGCCGCTGCCGGCAAGTTGGCGCAGACCGAAGCACAGTTGGCGAACCTCCAGTCACGCAGCCGCGAGACCGAGATCGCCCAGGCCCGCGCTGACCTCGCCGATCTGGCCGCCACCCGCGACCGCATCGCCCAGGACCTCGCACGCAATGAAGAGTTGCTGAAGTCCGGCGCAGCCAGCCGCCAGACCGTGGACCAGCAACGCGCGGACTATGCTTCTGCCGTCGCGCACGTCGAGGCCGCCAAGGCGAAGCTCGAGCAGATGCTGTCGCCCACCGGCCGCCAGTTCGAAATCGCGGCGCAGAGCGCGATGGTCGAGCAGGCCCGCGCGGCACTTGCCCAGGCCGACTGGCAGCTCACCCAGCGGCATGTCGTCGCGCCGGCCGCCGCCCTGGTCGCCGACACCTACGCACTATCCGGCGAGACCATCAACGCCGGCGTTCCGGTCGTCGAATTGCTGCCGCCCGAGAACATCCTGGTGCGCTTCTTCGTGCCCGAGACCGAGCTCGCCGCGCTGCATCTCGGCGACAGGTTGGCGATCCATTGCGATGGCTGCGCGGCGGATCTCACCGCCAACATCACCTTCATCGCGCCGCAGCCGGAATACACGCCGCCGGTGATCTACAGCGAAACCAACCGCGAGAAGCTGGTCTATCTGATCGAGGCGCATCCCCCGCCGCAGCAGGCCATGCAGCTCAAGCCGGGCCAGCCGGTCGACGTGCGGCGCATCGCCCCGGGTGCCGGCGCATGAGCGCACTCGCCATCGACGTGCACGACCTGCACAAGAGCTTCGGCCCCGGCGCGTGATCGACGGGCTGACCCTGCAGGTGCCCGAAGGCGAGATCTGCGGCTTCCTCGGCGGCAACGGCAGCGGCAAGACCACCACCATCCGCATGCTGTGCGGCCTGCTGCGGCCGGACAGCGGCGGCGGCACCTGCCTCGGCCTCGATCTGCTGCACGACGCCGCCGCGCATTCGCCTGCAGATCGGCTACATGACGCAGCGGTTCAGCTTCTATGGCGATCTGACGGTGGCCGAGAACCTGGAGTTCGTCGCGCGGCTCTACCAAATTCCCGATCGCCGCCGCGCCATCACCGAGGTGCTGGAGCGCATCGGCCTGGCGGACCGTGCCGACCAGCTGGCGCAGGAACTGTCCGGCGGCTGGAAGCAGCGCATGGCGCTCGCCGCCTGCGTGCTGCACCGGCCGCGCCTGCTGCTGCTCGATGAACCGACCGCCGGCGTGGATGCCAAGGCGCGCCGCGAGTTCTGGGACATGATCCACGAGATGGCCGCCGACGGCATGACCGTGCTGGTCTCCACCCACTACATGGACGAGGCGGAACGCTGCCAGCGCGTGGTGTATCTCGCCGGCGGCAAGCTGGTCGTGCAGGGCACCGCGGACGAAGTCGTGCGTGGCGCCCACCTGATGACGTTCGAGGCGACCGGCTCGGGCATCGAACAGGCGGTGCGCCAGTTGCGCCATCTGCCCGGCGTGGAAACCGCCGCGGTGTTCGGCCGTTCGCTGCGCGTCGCCGGCATGGATCGCGAGGCCCTGCGTCGCGCGATCGATGGTCTCGGCGGATGCAGGCCTGCATTGGGAAGAAGTGCAGCCGCGGCTCGACGACGTGTTCATCCACATGCTGAACGAGCAGGAGACCGAGACATGAGCGGCTTCTCGTTCGCGCGCCTGTTCGCCATGCTGCGCAAGGAATCGCTGCAGATGCGGCGCGACCGTGCACCATCGGGCTCACCGTCATGCTGCCGCTGATCCAGCTCTTCCTGTTCGGCTATGCGATCAACGCCAATCCGCGCCACCTGCCGACCGGGCTGATCTCGGCGGACCATTCCACCTACGAGCGCACGCTGATCGCCGCGCTGCAGAACACCGGCTATTTCGACATTCGGTCATTCAGCACCGAGCGGCAGGCCGATGAGGCGCTGGCACGAGGCGATGTGCTGTTCGTGCTGAACATCCCGCCCGACTTCGCGCGTCGGATCGATCGCGGCGAGCAGCCGCAGGTGCTGATGGATGCCGATGCCACCGATCCGACGGCGATCGGCAACGCCACCGCGGCGGTGGTGGCGCTGAACGCCACCGTGCTGAACCGCGACCTGCCGGTCAGCATGCAGGTCCAGCCGGCGCAGCCGCCGTTCCAGATCGTGCTGCACGCGCGCTACAATCCCGAGCAGATCACCGCGCTGAATATCGTTCCCGGTCTGATCGGCATGATCCTGACGATATCGACGCTGGTCATGACCACCCTCGCGATCACCCGCGAACGCGAGGCCGGCACGATGGAGAACCTGCTGGCGATGCCGGTGCGGCCGGTCGAGGTGATGCTGGGCAAGATCATCCCCTATGTCGGGCCTGGCCTATGTGCAGACGGCTGCTGATCCTGGCGGTTCCGTCGCCGTGTTCGCGGTGCCGGTGCGCGGTTCGATGCTGTTGCTGCTGGTGGCGCTCGGCGTGTTCATCGCCTGCAATCTGGCGCTGGGGATTCGCCTTCTCGACGATGGCGCGGACGCAGATGCAGGCTCAGCAATTGGCACAGTTCGGCGCTGCTGCCGTCGATGATGCTGTCGGGCTTCATGTTCCCGTTCCAGGGCATGCCGGGCTGGGCGCGCGTCATCGGCGAAGCGGTGCCGCTGACCCATGCCCTGCGCATCTGCCGCGGCATCCTGCTGAAGGGCAACGGATTGTGTCGAGATCTGGCCCGATCTCTGGCCGATGGCGTTGTTCGCGCTGATAGTCGGTACCATCGCCGTCAGCATGTATCGCGAAACACTGGACTGATCCCACTGTCATTGCGAGGAGCGCAGCGACGAAGCAATCCCATCCCGTTGCGCACGAACAAGAATACCACGCAAAAGCTCACCCCGCCCCCCACGGCAGCATCCGCCGCAGCGTCGCATCGCGCAGTACGAAGTGATGAAACAGCGCCGCCGCGGCATGCAACCCGGCAACGATCAGAATCGCATTCGCACCAAGCGCATGCCAGCCGCCGACCTGCCGCACCAGCGCCCGATTGCCCGGATCGAAAGCCGGCACCTTGAACAAATTGAAGAACAAATCGCCGCGCACCCAAAGATAAGTAACGCCAAGCCCAACCGTAACGAACAGCAGCGCATACAGCAGCCAGTGCGTGGCGCGCGCAATGACCAGCAGCACTCCATGATCGATCGGCGGCAGGCTGTCACGCCGCGTCAGTCGCCAGCCAAGCCGCGCCACCAGCACCACGCCGAGCAGCACCCCGCACGTGATGTGCACCGAGCGGTAGTCGATCCGCAGCGGCCCATTGGGGGCGAAATCCACCGTCTGGCCGATCGTCCACAGCACGATCACCAGCACCGCCGTGATCCAGTGCAGTGCGACGGACGTGGGGTCGTGTCGCAGGCCCTGCGTCTTCGCAGGCTGCGCCACAATCGAATGAGCCATGCAAACCTCTAACTGCTGCCGATCAGGATGCCGGCGGCGAACACCAGCGCGCCGCCAAATGCCACCTGCAACGTGGCGGAAATCGGCGGCGTATCCATGTATTTCCAACGGATCCAGCTGATCACGGCAAGTTCAACCACCACCACGCCAACGGCGACGGCCATGGCGGTCCAGAACGACGGGATCAGGAACGGCAAGGTATGGCCGATGCCGCCGAGCGTGGTCATCGCACCGGTGATGGCGCCACGCACGATCGGCGCACCGCGGCCCGTGAGGCTGCCATTGTCCGACAGCGCTTCCGCAAAGGCCATCGAAATGCCCGCGCCGATCGAGGCGGCAAGGCCAACCACAAACGCCTGCCAGGTGTTCTGCGTCGCAAGGGCCGCAGCGAATACCGGCGCGAGCGTGGAAACCGACCCGTCCATCAGCCCGGCCAGCCCGGGCTGGATCACCCGCAGAACGAACGAGGCTCGGGCATGTGCGTCCTCGCCTCGACGCACGTTGTCGGGCAGATTCTCGTCGCGCAGCTGGTCGGCGCGATGTTCGTGCTCCACCTCCGCCTCGGCCAGATCGCCGAGCAGTTGACGCACCGAGACGTCCTCGCTGCGCGCGGCAGCGCGCCGGTAGAATTGCTGCGTCTCGGTTTCCATGCTCTCGGCGAGGTTGCGCACTTCGTCGAGGCTCAAAGGATAGATCTGCCAGACCGGCTTGTGGTGGATGAAGCCGCGCACGTCCTGCCGGCGGACCAGGGGGATATGCTCGCCGAACTTCGCACGATACAGTTCGAGCAGACGATGGCGGTGCTCGCTCTCTTCCTCCGCCATCTCAGTAAAGACCTTGGCACTGCCAGGATAGTCCTGCCGCAGTCCCTCGGCGATGTCGGTATAGATGCGGTTGTCCTCTTCCTCGTTGGCAATCGCCAGGGCGAGGACTTCTCGTTCGGTCAGGTCCGAAAAATTGCGCATGGCGCGCACTTTGGCGGTTGGCGGCTCCGCGTCAAGGTGGCGCCGAAACGGTGCAAATGACTCGCAATCACGGCGTTACCCGGCCAGTGCCGCGTCCACCGCCGCCCCCAGCCGAACGATAATCGTGTCGACATCCGCCGCGGTCGCGATGTAGGGCGGCGCCACGATGACATGGTCACCATGCTTGCCGTCGATCGTGCCGCCCATCGGATAGATTGCCAGCCCGCGCGCCAATGCCTCGCGCTTCACCCGTTCGTTGATCTTCAGCGCCGGATCGAACACCTGTTTCGTTGCGCGCTCAGCGACGAACTCCAAAGCCCAGAACAGTCCGCGGCCGCGCACGTCTCCAACATGGCGATCGTTGCCGAAGCGCTCGATCAAACCGGATTCCAGCCGCGCACCCATCGCGCGGACATTCTCCAATAGGTTGTCGTCGCGGATGATGCGCTGCACCTCCAGCGCGGCGGCGCAGGCGACCGGATGCGCCTGATAGGTATGGCCGTGCATGAAGCCGCCCGAACCGCGGTTGATCGCGGCGACGATCCTGCCGCCGATCAACACGCCGCCGATCGGCTGATAACCGCTACCCAGGCCTTTCGCCACCACCTGAAGATCGGGCGCAATACCTTCCTGCTCCCACGCATGCATCGTGCCCGTGCGGCCCATGCCGCACATCACCTCATCCAGGATCAGCAACGCGCCGTGGCGGTCGCAGATCTCCCGCACACGCATGAAATATCCTGGCAGCGCTGCGACGCAGCCGGTGGTGGCACCGACAACCGGTTCGGCGATGAAGCCAATCACGGTCTCAGGCCCGAGGCGCTGGAACTCCGCCTCCAGTTCATCTGCCAGTCGATCGACATATTGCTGGTCGGTCTCATCGTCGCGTTTGAAACGATAGGGGAAGCATGGCGACACCAGGCTGAACGCAGGCGCCAAAATCGGCTCGTACAATGCGCGCCGCATCATGTTGCCGCCGGCACCCAGCGCGCCGAGTGTATTGCCGTGGTAGCTCTGCCGCCGCGCGATGAAATGCACGCGCTGCGGCTGGCCGATTTCGACGAAATACTGCCGCGCCAGCTTCAACGACGCCTCGGTGCCTTCCGAACCGGACGAGCAGAAATATGCATGCGTCAGGCCGCCGGGTTCGCCATCCAATACCATGTGCGCCAGTTCCTCGGCCGGTTGGCTGCTGAAGGTGCCGGTATGGGCGTACGCCATGGTCGCAGCCTGCCGGCCGATCGCTTCGGCAATGCGGCGATTGCCGTGGCCGAGACACGCCACCGCCGCGCCGCCCGAACCGTCGATGACGCGGCTACCGTCGGCGAGGTGCAGGTAGATTCCCTCGCCGCCGATGGCGACAGGTGGCGCGCCGCCGGAGCGGTGCAGAACGCGACTGGTCATATCGCGACCCCTACCAGACCAAGCGATATTGTGACATTCATGATAGGCTACCGTCGCCCGGCGGGGGTGGCTGATCAAGCCCCCGCTGGAGCGCCCGCATTTGTAGTTCGAAAGCTGGCAGGTCGCCTTGGATCGTCGCCCAGGTCCAGACGAGATCGATGGCGAAATACCCGTGCGTCAACGCATTGCGCATCTCGTACGGCGATCGCCAAGGGACATCGCTGTGCACGGCAGCGAATTCAGCGTGATGACGCAGGATATTACGACAAGCCTCGCCAATGACTTCCAGATTGCGGATCACCGCATCCTGCACCAATGGAGATTGCAGGAAACTGTCTTCCGTCAACCCAGCAGTGTAGCTGCGTATGCGAGCAATGGCATCGATGATGTGCTGAAGATAATCATTGATCCGCAGGAAGCGTGGCCGACGCGCCATCAGACTGGGATTGCGGTGGCGAGAACCTCCTCGCGGAAACTGTCGGGCAGCGATCGAGGCGAGACGACATCGACCGGAACCCCCAACAGGTCGTGCAACTTCCAGCGAATCGCACCCACATCGAACAATGACATGCCGTCGGCCGGGTCTACCAACAGGTCCAGGTCACTCTCGTCAGTGTCTTCACCGTACAGCACAGACCCGAAAACGCGCGGATTGCTGGCGCGATGCTTCGCGACGATTTCGCGGATAGCCGCGCGGTGCTGGTCGAGCAATGCCGATGGTTTCATTGCCGCGGCTCCGTGAAGGTGCAGGACATGTTATGCAACCAAACCAAGTGGTCGAAAGTAGGCGCCGGCGCAACTCTCCAATCCATCACTCCGCCGCCGCCTTCCGCCCCGGCATCAGATGCGCCACCTTCGGCGCAACCTCCTCCGCCAGCAGGCGCAGCGAATTATGCCAGGCCTCCGGCTGCTCGACGTAATCGAAACCGAACACCAGCAGGCCGCCGAAGCCGCCGGCGTCGTGGTAGATGCGCTCGAGTTTCTCCGCCACCGTGGCCGGCGACCCGATGACCCAGTTGTGCTTCGCGCAATACGCCGGCGTCACGTCGGAATCCGCTACGTCCGGATCGTGCTTGAAGAACTCCAGGAAGCCGAAGTTCCCCATCAGCGGCAGGAAGTATTCCCGCATCATCCGACCCATCATGCCCTCGACCGACAGCCGCCACGCCTCCGCGTCCGTGTCAGCAACGAACACCTCGCGCACCAGCCGCCAGTCGGCGCGGTTCGGCGTGCGTCCGGTGCGCGCGGCACCGATCTCCACCGCCTCCCAGTGGCTGGCCACATAGCCCGGATTGAGGTTCAGGCTGAGCGGAAGGAAGCCGCGCTCACCGGCCAGCATCAGCGTGTCGGAGCGCTTCGACACGCCCGCCACGCCGATCGGCGGATGCGGCTTCTGCAACGGATAGATATGCGGCCGCAGGAAGCCCAATTGTTCCGCCGGCTTCGCCACCTTCCAGAACTTGCCATCGTACTCGAATTCCGGTTCGTCGCTCCATAGGCGCAGGATGATGTCGAGCGCCTCGCGCGTCATCTCGCGATGCACGCCGGCATTGCCATCGACCCGGAACATCGCCCAGTCGCTGGCCAGCCCGGATGCGGCGACACCGAAGTTCAGCCGGCCCTCGGACAGGTGATCCAGCATCGCCACGCGGTTGGCGAGCTCCGCCGGGTGATGGTACGGCAACAGGAAGCCGCCCGGTCCGATGCGGATGCGCTTGGTCTGCAGCAGCGCCTGGGCGATCAGCAGGTCCGGTGCCGGATGCGGTTCCCACGGTGCAGTGTGGTGCTCGCCGATCCAGGCTTCGGTGTAGCCCAGTTCGTCGAGCCAGCGCAGCGTCTGGAGGTCCCAGTCATGGCCCGCCTTCAGGCCTCTCTCGGGCGGATGGGACGGCATGGAGAAATAACCGAATTCCATGGCTTCGCTTCCTTGGCTGGATCCTGGCGCAGGCTACACCCATCGGAGTTGTCGTTGCCATCGGCGGGCCGTGCAGCCATATTGGTGCCATAACGCCGCCAGGATGCAACCCCATGACGGTGAACCTGTCGATCAAGAATGTGCCCGACGAACTGGCACAGAGGCTCAAGGAGCGGGCCGCGCGCAACCATCGCTCCCTGCAGGGCGAACTGATGGCTATCATCGAGGAAGCAACGCAGCATCCGCCGAAGACCATTCGTGAGTTCGGACAATTTGTCGATCAGCTCGGACTGCGAACTCCGAGTGAATCCGCCCGCATGATTCGCGAAGACCGCGATGATCCGAGTCGTTGATGCGTCGGCCATTGCAGCATTGGTGTTCGGTGAACTTGAGAAGCAGTGGGTCGAGGCCCTGACAGACAAAACTGAGTTGTTTGCACCGTCGCTGCTGCTGTTCGAGCTTGGTAACATCTGTTGGAAAAAACTTCGACGCTGACCTCAGCAGACAGGCGTTCTGCTCCCTGCCTGGACCACATGGTGTGCATCTGCACTTGTCAGGGCCGAACCGACCGATCCGGCGCAGACGCTCCAGCTTGCACGCGAAAACAACCTGACGTTCTACGGCGCCAGCTATCTCTGGCTGGCCAAGCATCGTGCGGCGGACCTCATCAGCCTGGATGCAAAGCTCGTCCGTGCCGCGCGCAACCTGGGCCTGCATGCACCGGTGCCGGACGACGCCAGTCACACCACGCCGCGCTCGCGCAACTGATCGATTTCGGCGGCGGAATACCCCAGCTCTCCCAGCACCTCCGCATTGTGCTCGCCCAACGCTGGCGCGGGCGCACGCACCGGCAGCGGAGCGCCATCGATGTGCAGCGCCGACCCAAGCATCGACACCGAGCCATGACCAGGATGCTCAACTGCCACCACGGCCTTTTGGTCGATCGATTGGGGGTCGGCAAATACCTGGTCCAGATTCATCACCGGCGAGCACGGCACGCCGGCCTCGTTCAGCACGCGGATCCAGTGCTCGCTGCTCTGCCGCGTGGTGCGCGCCTCGATCTCGCCATTGATCGCGGCACGATTTTCGGCACGCAGCGCGTTGGTGGCGAACTCCGGCCGTTCGCGCAGCACCTCGGCATCCAGCGCGCGCAGCAGGCGCTGGTACATCGCCTCGCCGGCCGGCGCGATGGCGATCTCGCCGTCGGCGGTGCGAAACAGCCCGTACGGCGAACCGATCGGATGATCGTTGCCGGTACGCTTCGGCAGCCGCCCGGTCGCCAGATAATCCGTCGCCGTAAATGAGAGAAAACTGATCAACCCGCCGGTCAGGCTGACCGACGCGGAACTGCCCTGTCCCGTGCGCCCCTCGCGCAGCAATCCGGCGACAATACCGAGTGCAGCATAGAGACCGGCGACCAGATCGCTGACCGGCGGGCCGGAACGCATCGGCGGCTGATCGGCTGTGCCGTTCACGCTCATGAACCCGCTCATCGCCTGCGCGATGAAGTCGAAACTCGGCCGGTCGCGATACGGACCAGTGTTGCCGAACCCGGTGATGCTGCCGCGCACCAGCCGCGGATTGAGTTCGCGCAGCCGCTCGTCGGTGAAGCCCATCGCGGCAAGCACACCAGGCCGGTAGTTGTCGATCAGCACATCGCCTTTGGCGATTAGCCGCGCCAGGATCTCACGCCCCTCGTCGCTACGCAGGTTCAGCGTAATCGAGCGCTTGTTGCGGTTGTAATTGGCGAAATACCAGGACAGCCCGTCCCTGCCCGCGCCCTGGTGCCGCACCGTGTCGCCCTCACCAGGCGTCTCCACCTTGATGACATCGGCGCCCAGATCGGCAAGCAGCATGGAACAGAACGGGCCGGACAGCACGCGTGTCAGATCGACCACGCGAATGCCGGCAAGCGGCAAGTCAGTGTTCATCGCATCCCCGGCGGACGCCCGCCAACCCGATGCGCGGGCTTACCGCGGCACTGTCAGTTCGGGTACACGATCGTGCGCAGCATGATGCGGGGCTCTTCCGGGCGGTAGTCGCCGGCACCGCGATGCATCGTCGCCCGCTCGTCCCACATCAGCACATCGCCAACCCGCCAGCGGTGGTAATACACGAAGCGATCCTGGGTCGCGTGCTCGGCCAGTTCCTCGATCAGCGGCCAGGCTTCGTCCTGCGCCATGCCGACGAAGCCGTAGGTGTGCATCGGGTTGATGAACAGGATCTGACGACCGGTCACCGGATGCTGCGTGACCGCCGGCCACGGCACATCGCGATACTGTTTGTCGGTCACCCCTTTGTCGTCGCCATATAGTCGCTCGCCGGCGGGACCGATGCTGCGGCCGTGCAGCGCGGTCAGGCCCGACAGCAACTGCTTCTTCGCCTCCGGCAACGTGTCATACGCGGCCCGCATGTCGGCGAACATCGTGCCGCCCTTTTCCGAAGGCACCTCCTTCGCGTGCAGGATGGCGAGCAGCGGCAACTCGTCTTCGTAGGTGGAATCGGTATGCCAATCGGTGGCGCGCTTTACGCCATACCAGTCCACCTTGCCTGCCTCGTCGACGTTGGTGAGCCACGAGACTTCCGGACAGTCGGCATGGCGGTACTTGATCAGCGCGTGCATGCGCGGTGCGCCGAAGCGGCGGCCGAAGTCGGCGAGTTGCGCGGCTCCGAGATTCTGGTCGCGGAACACCAGCACCGGGTTCTCGGCAAAGGCGCGCACGACCCAGGCGGACGTCGCCTCATCCATCGGTTTCGCCAAATCGACGCCGAGAGCTTCGGTCCCAAGCGTCTCACCCAGTGGACGCAGTTGTGGTGCAGTTGTCATGGCCGGTCCTCCACGTTTGCCGCGGAGTATGATCCCGATGCGGCGGCGACCGCAATCAGGGCTCCGCCCTGAAACCCGCCTGGGGGCGTTGCCCCCAGGACCCCCACCAAAGGCATCGCCTTTGGGATCCAATCCGTTTTCGACCGGTGGGTGGGGGGATAGCTGAGCCTGGCGATCGCCGGGCTCAGCTATCCCCCACCGGTCGAAAGTGAAAGGTTCCAAGGGCGTCGCCCTTGGCGGGAGTCCAGAGGGCAGCGCCCTCTGGTGGGATCCGGGGCGAAGCCCCGCGCAAGACCACCGCAACTCGTCGTTGTGTGTCTGCGTTCTTTCGGTCATCTTCCCTATGTCCCGGCCACCCGGCGCGGGAGAGAGCGGAGTCGCTCCGCCGCCGAAGGCGCAACCGGCCCCCGGAAACGCTCAGGCAACAGGGACCGCGTCGGGATCAGGGATCTCTGGAAAGCCGGCAGGCGTGCCACGCGTTTGCCGCACCGACGAAGTAAGGGGCGCCGAAGCGCCCTGAATCTTTCAGGTCCCGCGACAGAGGGGGGTCATCCAGGTCGGCAAGACTTGCCGGCAGATGACCTTTGCGGAGCGGACCATGATCGAAAACGCCTTGCCGGACGACCCCACCCCCAAGCCGCTCAAGACCACGCCGCTGGACGCCTGGCACCGTGCGCACGGCGCCAAAATGGTGCCGTTCGCCGGCTACGCCATGCCGGTGCAGTACCAGGGCGTGTTGGCCGAGCACCTGCATTGCCGATCCAAGGCGTCGCTGTTCGATGTCTCGCACATGGGCCAGGCGACGCTGGCCGGCGCCACCGCGGCCGCGGCGTTGGAACGACTGGCGCCCGGCGATCTGATTGGCCTGAAGCCGGGGCGGCAACGCTATACCCTGCTCACCAACGAGGCGGGCGGCATCATCGACGACCTGATGGTGTCGAACCTCGGCAACGATCGGCTGCATC
Source organism: uncultured Alphaproteobacteria bacterium (assembly GCA_963696645.1). Lineage (GTDB taxonomy): Bacteria > Pseudomonadota > Alphaproteobacteria > Acetobacterales > Acetobacteraceae > JAMXLO01. Next base: position 1,879,450 of record CAVOKY010000005.1, on the reverse strand, counting down.
TGGTGGTGAACGCCAGCCGCAAGGACGACGATTTCACGCACATTGCTGCCAATCTGCCGGCCGGCGTGCAATTGCAGACAGACGAGTACGGTGCACTGCTGGCGTTGCAGGGTCCAGCCGCCGCCACGGTGATCGACCGCCTCGGTCCTGGGGTGTCGCAGTTGCCATTCATGGGCGTCGCGACCGTCGCCCTCGCGGGCATCCCCTGCCTGGTCTCCCGCTCCGGCTATACCGGCGAGGACGGGTTCGAGATTGCTGTCCCGGCCGAACAGGCCGAAACGCTGGCACAGCGTCTAGCGGACGAACCCGAGGTGGCGCCCGCCGGCCTGGGCGCCCGTGATTCGCTGCGGCTCGAAGGCGGGCTGTGCCTTTACGGCAGCGACATCGATGAATTGACCACGCCGGTGGAGGCAGGCCTCACCTGGGTGATCGGCAAGCGCCGGCGCGCTGCGTGGGACTTTCCCGGCGCAACCGTTATTCGTGACCAACTCGAGAACGGTGCGGTGCGCCACCGGGTCGGCATCCGCCCCGACGGCCGCGCTCCGGCTCGCGCGCAGACCGACATCGTCGCCGGCGATGGCACCGCGGCGGGCATCGTCACGTCCGGCGGCTTCTCGCCCACCCTGAACGCGCCGATCGCCATGGGCTACGTCCGCAAGGACCTGGCCGCCGATGGCACAGCTCTGCGCCTGATTGTCCGCGGCAAGCCGCTGGCCGCGCGCGTCGTGCCAATGCCGTTCGTCCCCCATCGCTATGTCCGCTGAGAGGAACGCGTCCCAATGGCAAAACCACCCTCCGACATCCGCTACACCAAGGAACATGAATGGGTCCGCATGGATGGCGACATCGCCACCGTCGGCATCACCGACCACGCACAGGAGGCACTCGGCGACGTAGTGTTCGTCGAACTGCCGGAGATCGGCCGCGACGTGGCGGCGGACGAAGCCTGTGCGGTGGTCGAAAGCGTGAAGGCAGCGTCCGACGTGTACGCGCCGCTTGCCGGCAAGGTGGTGGAGACCAATCCGACCATCATCGATGACCCTTCGATCGTGAACACCGACGCCGAGGGTGAAGGCTGGTTCTTCCGCATCGAGATCGACGACACCGATGCGTTCGATGCGCTGATGGACGCCGCCGCCTATGACGAATACCTGGAGACCCTCGACTGATGGATTTTCTCGCTGAACTGGCCGCACTCGAGGCGGCGGACGGCTTCGTCTCGCGTCACATCGGTCCATCTGAATCCGACATCGCCGCCATGCTGCATGCAGTCGGCGCGGCCACGCTGGATGAACTGGCGGCGAAGACGGTGCCGCCGGCGATCCGCACCAATCAGTCGCTGGATCTGCCGCCGGCGATCGACGAAGCGGCTGTGATTGCCGAACTGCGCGGGCTCGCGGCAAAGAACGTGCTGAAGAAGTCGCTGATCGGCATGGGCTATCACGGTACGCACACGCCGCCGGTGATTCTCCGGAATGTGCTGGAGAATCCGGGCTGGTACACCGCGTATACACCGTATCAGGCAGAGATCGCGCAGGGCCGGCTGGAGGCCCTGGTCAACTTCCAGACCATGATCTGCGAACTCACAGGGATGGAGATTGCCAACGCATCGCTGCTGGACGAAGCGACCGCGGCGGCCGAGGCGATGGCGATGGCGCATGCCGTCAGTCGGACGGAGTCCGATGTGCTTGCGGTGGCGACCGATCTGCATCCGCAGACCCGCGCCGTGCTGGCAACGCGTGCGCACCCGATCGGCATCCGGCTGGTCGATGTCACACCGGGCGATCTGTCAGCGATCGGGTCGGCGCAGCCATTTGCGCTCGTGCTGCAATACCCCGGCACGACCGGCGCGGTGCGCGAATTGTCGCCGGAGATCAGCGAGGCACACGAGGCGGATGCACTGGTCATTGTCTGCGCCGATCCGCTGGCGCTGGCGCTGCTGACGCCGCCGGGCGAGATGGGCGCCGATGTCGTGGTGGGTTCGTCGCAGCGCTTCGGCGTGCCGATGGGATTTGGCGGACCGCATGCCGGGTATCTCGCCACGCGCGATGTCTACAAACGCCACATGCCGGGCCGGCTGGTCGGCGTGTCGCTGGATGCGGCGGGTCAGCCGGCGATGCGACTTGCGCTGCAGACGCGCGAGCAGCACATCCGGCGCGAGAAGGCGACCTCGAACATCTGCACCTCGCAGGTGCTGCTGGCGGTGATCGCCGGCTGCTACGCGGTGTGGCACGGGCCGGAAGGGCTGCGGCGCATCGCGCGCCGGGTCAATCTGCAGGCGCGGCTGCTGGCCGATGCGGCGCGCCGCGGCGGTCATCGCCTGCTGCACGATGCCTTCTTCGACACCATCGCGATCGAGACCGCAGACGCGGATGCGCTGATGCAGGTGGCTCTGTTGCACGGCTTCAACCTGCGACGGATCAGCGATACGCGTGTCGGCATCGCGCTCGACGAAACTGTGACGCGCGATGAACTGGCGCAGTTGGCAGCGGTACTGGGTGGCGACCTTGCCGGCGCGCCACCTTCCATCCCGGCAGAGCTGCTGCGCAACACGCCGTTTCTCGAGCAGTCGGTGTTCAACGAACACCGTTCCGAGCACGCCATGCTGCGTTATCTCAAACGGCTCGAAGACAAGGACATCGCGCTCAACCGCAGCATGATCCCGCTGGGTTCGTGCACCATGAAGCTGAATGCGGCAGCCGAGATGATCCCGATCACGCTGCCCGGATTTGCCGACATGCATCCTTTCGCGCCGGCCGAGCAGACTCGAGGCTATGGTGAGCTGATCGCGCGCCTGACCGACTGGCTGGAGGCGATCACCGGCTTTGCCGCCGTCACCTTGCAGCCGAATGCCGGATCGCAGGGCGAGTATTCCGGCCTGCTGGCGATCCGCGCGTATCACGATGCGCGCGGCGAAGGGCATCGCACCGTCTGTCTGATCCCGTCCAGCGCGCACGGCACGAATCCGGCGAGCGCGGCGATGGCGGGCTTGCAGGTCGTGGTGGTTGGTTGCGACCGCGACGGCAACATCGATGTGGCAGACCTGCGCGCGAAAGCACACAGGCATGCCGATCGACTTGCGGCGCTGATGGTAACCTATCCGAGCACGCATGGCGTGTTCGAGGCGGCAATTCGGGAAATCTGCGAGATCGTCCATGCCCATGGCGGCCAGGTCTACATGGATGGTGCGAACCTGAATGCGCAGGTGGGACTGACCAGCCCGGCGGTGATCGGCGCCGATGTGTGTCATCTCAACCTGCACAAGACGTTCTGCATTCCGCACGGCGGCGGCGGTCCTGGCGTCGGGCCGATCGGCGTTGCTGCGCACCTCGCGCCGCATCTGCCGAACCATCCGCTGCGCGCGGATGCCGGACCGGCCAGCGGCGTGGGTCCGGTATCGGCCGGGCCGTTCGGCAGTGCGATGATCCTGCCGATCTCCTATGCTTATATTCGCATGATGGGTGCTGCCGGACTGAAGCGCGCCACCGAAGTGGCGATCCTGAGTGCCAACTACATCGCTGGCCGGATGCGCGGACATTATCCGGTGCTGTACACCGGCCCCGACGGCATGGTGGCGCACGAGTGCATCATCGACTGCCGCGGTTTCCAGATGGAGGCCGGCGTGATGGTCGAGGATATCGCCAAGCGCCTGATGGATTTCGGCTTCCACGCGCCGACGATGTCGTGGCCGGTCGCCGGCACGCTGATGATCGAGCCGACCGAGAGCGAAAACAAAGCCGAGCTGGACCGGTTCTGTGACGCAATGATCGCGATCCGTGCGGAGATCGCCTTGATCGCCACGGGCAAGCTGCACAAGGCCGACAATCCCTTGAAAGGTGCACCGCATACCGCACAGGAAGTCATGGCGGATATATGGACGCATGCCTATTCACGCGAGCAGGCGGCGTTCCCCTTGGCCTGGGTAGCGGCGGCAAAATACTGGCCGCCGGTCAAGCGCGTTGACAACGTTTACGGCGACCGGAACCTGGTCTGCACCTGCGCACCGCTGGAGGCATACGCACAAGCGGCGGAATAACGCCAGAACCATCGTGTCCGCGTCATGGCCGGGCTCCGTCCCGGCCATCAGTTGCGGCACAGTGCCGGTTGTGATGGCCGGGACGGGGCCCGGCCATGACGGTGAAACGCGGCGCCGAGTGTAACCCGCGACCTTTCAGCTTCGCATGAAGCCGTTCAGTTCCGGCGTCGCCATCGTCGTGTCGACGTAGTCCAGCGTGCCCTGCGCCTTCACCTCGCGTGCTGCGTTCAGCAGGCCGGTCATTGCCGCACGATACAGCGACGTCGCCAGACTGATGCGCTTCACGCCGGCATCCGCAAGCTCCGGCACCGAGAACGATTTCCCCTTGATGCCCGCCATGAAATTGAACGGCTTCGACAGCGCGGCGCACACCGTGCGCACCGCGGCGAGATCGGGCAGACCGGGCGCCATCAGCACATCAGCTCCCGCAGCTTCGAACGCCTGCAGGCGTTTGATCGTGTCAGCCAGATCCGGATTGCCGCGGATGAAGTTTTCGGCACGCGCGGTCAGCATGAATGGCACTGCCAGACCCGCGCGCAGCCTCCACCGCGGCGACGATGCGTTGCCTTGCGAGGCCCGCATCGAACAGCGGCTGCTGCGCATTGCCGGTCGCGTCCTCGATCGAACCACCGACCAGCCCGATGCCACCGGCAAGACGAATGGTCTCCGCCGCGGCTTCCGGCGTATCGCCGAAACCTTTCTCCAGATCGGCCGATACCGGCAGCTCGGTCGCCTCGACCACCGCGCGCGCATGCGCCAGCGACTCATCGCGCGTGATCATGCCGTCGCGCCGGCCGAGCATGCCGGCTGCCGCGCCACTCGACGTCGCCAGCGCAACGAAGCCGACACCCGCCAGGATACGCGCCGACCCTGCATCCCACGCGTTGGCGATCACGAACGCGCCCGGTGCCGCATGCAGTGCGCGAAATCTGGTGGCCTTCTCAGCCTGACTGCTTGCCATGTCATTTTCTCCTTGAGCAGCGTGGCCACCATGGCAAGCGAACCAGCGTGGAGCAACCGCGACCACTGGACCAAACGGCACACTGGTTGACGGACCAAACAGCCTGTTCCAGCCTTCGCGCAACGAACAGGAGTGCGCAATGGCGAGCGATTACACCGTCGGCGATCTGGTGGCCGAATTCCTGACGCAATGCGGCGTCACCACGGCGTTCGGCATTGCCTCGGTGCACAACATCCCGATGCTCGATGCGATCGGCCGGCGCAACGCCATCCGTTTCGTGATGGCGCGCGGCGAGTTGGGCGGCGCGCACATGGCGGACGGCTATGCCCGCGTCTCCGGCGGTCTTGGCGTGATCTTTTCCTCCACCGGACCAGGCGCCGCGAATGCCATCGGCGGACTGATCGAGGCGCGCTTCTCCGGATCCTCGGTGCTGCACATCACCGGCCAGACCTCGACGAAATTCGTCGATCGCGAAATGGGCACGGTGCACGACGCACCCGATCAGCTCGGCATGCTGCGCTCGGTGTCAAAGAGCGCCTATCGCGTGCGTTCCGCGCAGCAGGCGATCGGCGTGCTGACCCGCGCCGGCGGTGGATGCGCTGACGCCACCGACCGGTCCGGTCAGCGTCGAAGTGCCGATCGACCTGCAACGCGCGCCGGTCGAACGCCCGGCGATGTTCGACAATTTCGTCCTGCCGCTGCCGCCGCCGCGCACGCCGTCCGATGCCGAACTGGACGAACTCGCGGCGCGCGTCATTGCGGCGCAAGCGGCCGATGCTGTGGCTGGGTTCCGGCGCGCGCCGCGCCAGCGCGTGCAGTGCACAAGCTGCTCGATCTCGGCTTCACCATGCTCAACAGCATCAACGGCAAGGGCACGGTTTCCGAGGACCATCCGATGAACCTGGGCGGACTGCATGGCAACGGCATGCCGAAGGTCCAGCAGTTCTACCAGGGCGTCGATCTGATGCTCGCCGTCGGCACGCGCCTGCGCGGCCAGGAGACCGGCGACTTCGTCGTGAAGCTGCCGCCGAACATCGTGCAGATCGATATCGATCCGCTGGCCAATGGCCGCACCTACGCCAACACGTATTTCGTCTGCGGCGATGCGCAGGCAACGCTGGAAGCGTTGCTGCCGCGCATCGAAGGCCGGCTGAAGATCGATCCGGCATATCGCAGCGAGTTCGCCGCGCTGAAGCAGACCGCGCGCGCCGATTTCCTCGCCACGCTCGGCGTCTACGGCAGCTTCTCCGGAACAGTTGCGTCCGGTGATGCCGAAGGATGCGATCTGGGTGCGCGACGTGACGCAGAGCAACACCACCTGGGGCAATCGCATCTTCCCGATCTACAGCCCGCACCAGAGCGTGTTTCCGGTCGGCGCCGGCATCGGCCAGGGACTGTCGCTCGGCCTTGGCGCGGCGGCCGCGGCAAATGGCCGGAAGACCGTGGTGATGACCGGCGACGGCGGCTTCTTCCTCAACGTCGGCGAACTGTGGACCGCGGTGCAGGAGAAGCTCGACATGACCGTCATCGTGATGAACGATCGCGGCTACGGCGTGATCAAGCGCATCCAGGATGCGACGGCGCAGGGCCGCCGCTTCTTCGCCGATCTGCAAGGACCGGATCTCGGGCAGCTTGCCGCGCTCGCCGGCATTCCGTTCTGGAAGGTGCAGATAGCGCCGATGCATTCGGCGCCACGGTTGCGCAAGTCGATCGCGCACAAGGGACCGAGCCTGGTGGAAGTCGACATGACCGCGGTCGGCGAATTCCCCGCCTACTATCCGTTCAACCAGCGCCCGACCGCTGATCCCGGCCAATGCGCGGCCTGCTCGGACTGGCCGCGCTGCTGGCCATCGCCTGGGCGCTGAGCGAGGACCGGCGCCGCATCCCGTGGCGCACGGTCATCGCCGGCGTGCTGCTGCAATGGGCGCTGGCGCTGCTGCTGCTGCGATTCCCGCCGGCGACGCGCGGTGATCTTCCTGCTGAACGATGGCGCCACCGCGTTGCAGAACGCGACGCAGGCCGGCACCGGTTTCGTGTTCGGCTATCTCGGCGGCCCGCCACTGCCGTTCGCCGAAACCCATCCAGGCGCCAGCTTCATCCTCGCGTTCCAGGCGCTGCCGCTGGTGCTGACGATCAGCGCGCTGGCATCGCTGCTGTTCTATTGGGGCGTGCTGCAACGCATCACCGCCGCGTTCGCCTGGCTGCTGCGCCGCGCGATGGGCATCGGCGGTGCGCTGGCACTCGGCGCGGCGGTGCACGTGTTCGTCGGCATGATCGAGGCGCCGCTGCTGGTGCGCCCCTATCTCGCGCGCATGCAGCGCGGCGAGCTGTTCGCGCTGATGACCTGCGGCATGGCGGGCGTCGCCGGCACGGTGATGGTGATCTACGCCGTCGTTCCTCGCACCGCTGATCCCGAACGCGCTGGGCAACATCCTGATCGCATCGGTGATCAGCACGCCGGCCGGACTGGCGATCGCGGCGCTGATGGTGCCGTTCGGTCCGCGCCGAGGCAGCCGAGGAACGGCTGGTCGTGCACGATCCGCCGCATCAGCACGCTGGATGCGCTGGTGAAGGGCACGCGTCGACGGCGTTCCAGTGCTGGTCGGCATCGTCGCGACGCTGCTGGTGGCGGTCGCGTTCGTCGCGCTGATCAACACGGCGCTGGGCCTGCTGCCGCACTGGGACGGCGCGGCCGATCACGTTGCAACGCATCTTTGCCTGGCCGTTCCGTCCGGTGATGTGGCTGATCGGCGTGCCGTGGGACGAAACCGGCATGCGCCGCGACGCTGATGGGCACCAAGACGGTGCTGAACGAATTCGTCGCCTACCTGAATTTTTCCGCGCTGCCGCCGGACACCTTCTCCCCGCGGTCACGCCTGATCCTGACCTACGCATTGTGCGGCTTTGCGAATTTCGGCAGCCTGGGCATCATGATCGGCGGGCTGGGCGCGATGATCCCCGAGCGGCGGCACGAGATCGTGGCGCTGGGCTTGCGCTCGATCCTGTCCGGCACGCTCGCCACCTGCATGAGCGGCGCGGTTGCCGGCATGCTGGCAGGCTGAGACAAGAACGGAGGAAACGCACATGCATTGGACCAATCGACGTGAACGCTTTCGGGCCGTGCTTGCCGGGGATCGCTGCGTGCATCCGGGATCGGTGTTCGATCCGATCTCGGCGCGCATCGCCGAGGAACTCGGCTTCGAGGTCGGCATGTTCGCCGGCTCGATCGCATCGTTCACCGTGCTCGGCGCGCCCGATCTGATCGTGCTGACGCTGACCGAGTTCGCCGAACAGGCGTACCGCATCAACCGCGCCGGCAAGCTGCCGCTGATGGTCGATGCCGACCATGGCTACGGCAATGCGCTGAACGTGATGCGCACGGTGCAGGAACTGGAAACCGCCGGCGTGGCGGCGATGTGCATCGAGGACACGCTGCTGCCGAAGACCTACGGCGAGAAGAAGCCCAGCCTGATTTCGCTCGAGGAAGGTGTCGGCAAGATGCGCGCGGCGCTTGCCGCGCGCGAGGATCCATCCTTCGTCATCGTCGGCCGCACCAGCGCGGCGCGCATGACCGGCACCGAGGATGCGATCGCGCGTGCCAAGGCCTATGCCGATGCCGGCGTCGATGCGCTGTTCTTCGCCGGCGGCATGACGCGCGAACAGCTCGATGCGATTTCCGCGTGCGGTGAAGGTGCCGCTGATGCTGGGTGGCGGCGGTCGCGAGCTGCAGGACAACGACTATCTGTCCAGCCGCCGCGTGCGTATTGCGCTTGCAAGGACACCAGCCGTTCTCGGCTGCGGTGCAGGCGGTCTACAACACGCTGAAGGCGCTGCGCGAAGGGACGAAGCCCAGCGGATCTGCAAGGCGTCGCATCGGCCGAGACGATGCAGCGCGTGACGCGCGACGGCGATTACAAGAGCTGGACGGAGAAGTTCCTCGGAGGTTGAAAGCCGATTGTCATTGCGAGAAGCGCAGCGACGAAGCAATCTCGGTCCAGTAACGCCGGACTGGACCGGGGCTGCTTCGTCGCTGCGCTCCTCGCAATGACAGCCTAACCCATGCTGTAGCCTAGCCGCAGCCGCAGCCTAACCGTCATCCCGCATTGCAATCCGCCGGCCGACACCGTTGGGCAGCGGCTTGGCGGCATGCGCGCGCACCACTGCCTGTATTGCAGCGCAAAGCTCCAAGGGCATCGGCGCCACGCGGCGCACCGACAGATCGATGTGCAAGCCAAGAAGCTCCTGCGCGGCGACGCGGTGGCCACCTTCGGCGTGGAACATCTCGAGGAAATAGTGCAGGCGCTTGGCATCCACAGCCAACAGATGCAACGTCACACGCACTCGCTCGCCAACGCGCATCTCGCGTTCATACAACGTGTGCGTCTCAGCCGTGAACGTCGAGTTGCCCGTGGCTTCGCGGTACGACTGGCCAACACCCAGGGTCTCGTACATGAGGTCCGTTGCCTGGTCGAACAACACGACATAATAAGCCATGTTCATATGGCCATTGGCATCGATCCACTCCGGCAGGACCACGCCTTCGAACACCGGCAATTCCATCCCGCCAGCTTGTTGACGAAGCGGCACGGGGTCAAGCACACACAGTACCGGATGCGCCGCATGCGAATAAGCGAAATGGAGGTCACCGATGGGCTGCCGCCGCGGGACCGGTGGCGGGCCATGCTCGCCGTCGCCATCGCGGTCAGCATGTCGGTGCTGGTCACCTCGATCGCCAACATCGCGCTGCCCACCATCGCCCGCGACATGGATGTCACGCCTGCCGCCTCGATCTGGGTGGTGAACGCCTACCAACTTGCGGTTACCGTTACGCTGCTGCCATTCGCCTCGATGGGCGACATCCATGGCCATCGACGCGTCTATATCTGGGGCCTCACGGTCTACACCGTCGCATCGCTGCTGTGTGCAGTCGCGCCATCGCTGCCGGTGCTGGTGATCGGGCGCGTGCTGCAAGGCTTCGGCGGCGCCGGCATCATGAGCGTGAACGGCGCGCTGGTCCGCTTCATCTACCCGCGCAATGCACTTGGCCGCGGCATCGGCTTCAATGCACTGATCGTCGCGGGATCGGCTGCCGCGGGACCATCGGTAGCGGCAGCGATCATGTCGGTGCTGTCATGGCCCTGGCTGTTCGCGTTGCAGGTGCCGGCCGGCGTGCTGGCGCTGCTATTGGCACACCGCTTCCTGCCGAAAACCCCGCTCACCGGCCATCCGTTCGATCCGCTGAGCGCAGTGCTGAACGCCGTGACGTTCGGCCTGTTCATCACCGCGCTGGATGGCATCGGCCGCGGCCAGGCACCCGCCTCGATACTGATGGAATTCACTGTCAGCATCGTCGTTGGCTGGCTCTTCGTGCAACGCCAGTTCACGCTGACCGCACCGATGCTTCCGGTCGATCTGTTCCGCCGCCCGATATTCGCATTGTCGGTCGCCACGGCGATCTGCGCACACGCCGCACAGCTTATCGCATTCGTGGCGCTGCCGTTCTATTTTCAGTCCGTTAGCGGATTGTCGCCGATCGAGGTCGGCGTGCTGATCACGCCCTGGCCTGCTGCCCTGGTGATCATGGCGCCGATCGCCGGCCGTTTGGCGGATCGACATTCGGCCGGACTGCTCGGCGGGCTCGGCCTTGCGGTGATGACATCAGGTCTGCTGCTGGTGCTGTTCATGCCGGAACCGCCAACACGGATCGACGTGGCATGGCGGCTCGCCGTATGTGGCATCGGATTCGGTTTCTTTCAGTCGCCCAACAACCGGCTGATGATCGCCAGTGCGCCGCGTGAGCGAGCCGGCGCCGGCAGCGGCATGCTGTCCACTTCGCGCCTGCTCGGCCAGACTACGGGTAGCGCGTTGGTGGCCCTGGTGTTCGGACTGACGCACGGCGGACCGGACGCGATCGCGCTGGGCACCAGGGGCGCCATTGCCATGGCAGCATCGTTTGCCGGCATTGCCATGGTGCTCAGCATGCTACGCGTCCGCCAGCCGCAGTCTATGTAATACAACCGGGTGCGTGTACTATGCCGCCTTGCTGCCCCGTCTGTTCCAGCGACGCCCAATATCGTCGAGGCATGCAGCCATCGCAGGGCTTACGCGGGCCGCCACTTCTTCCAACCTCTCCACCAGCAACTCCGTTCGCGAGCGATGGTTGCGGGTGACCGCGTCGGAGATCTCCTCCAGAACCTCGGCCAAGCCGATCGCGCCGCAGGATTCCGCGAGACCGCGGATCTCCTCGCAGTTGCGCGCGATGGCACTTGCCTCCCAGCCGGGCAGTAGTTCGCTCAGCCGCATGCATCGCGCAGGAGCATCGGCGACAAACTCGGCAACACAGGCGCGTGCGCGCTCCATGCCGACAACCGCCACCATCTCCTCGAGAAATATCTGCGAGACATCGGCGGAATAATCGCGCGCAATTGCAACCGGCTGGCCATCCGGCCCCGACGCCGATGCCGCATCGCGCAACAACTGCGCCGACCCTGCGTCACCCTGAATGAAGCGGCGCAATGTCGCGCCGAGTTGATCGAGATTGACCGGCTTCTCCAGGACGGCAGTGAACCCGCCCTCGGCACAACGCTTGCGCATCATCGGCCCCCTCAGACCGGTCACCGCGATGATAGGAATCGTCGCTGCCCGCCCGCGCAGACTGCGGATCCGGCGCGTTGCCTCGAAGCCGTCGCGCTCCGGCATCTGAATGTCCATCAGGATCGCATCGAAACTGTCGCGACTGGCAAGCCGCACTGCTTCGTCGCCGTCACTGGCGACGAATGCGGAGAAGCCCCTGCGCGACAGCGCGGCAACCAGCAGCGCCTGGTTCACCTTGTCGTCCTCGACGACGAGGATGCGGCCGCCGCGCACCGCCGATGCCATCGGCTCCAGCACTTCGAAGGGGGAGCGCTGCGCCAGCAGTTGTTGAGCGCGCGAGGCGACCTGGTAGGGGTCGGCCGGTAATGGAACGATCGCATCCACCTGGAGCTTTTCGCCCCCGCCGCCGAGCCAGATCACCACAGTCAGATTGCCGAAGCTGGTGTGGCGCAGACGGATGACGAAGGCCTCCGCGGACATGCCGACCAGCCCGCCATGCACGATAACGAGGTCGAGCGCGCCACGCTGCGCTTCGATGCGTTCGGCCAGCGCCATGCCGAGATAACCATCCGGCGCCGTCTCCACCGTCATACCGGCATCGCCAAGTTGACTGGCGATGGCGCGCGCCCTGGCATCCTCATCGCCCACCAGCAAGGCAGTCCGACCGGCAAAGCGTTGGTTGCGCAGCGTCCGCGACACGCGATCGGCGGGGAACTCGAAGGTGAATTCGCTACCGACACCGAGCGCGCTTTCCACCGTCAGTGCGCCACCCATCAGCACGGCATTTTCCTTGCACAACGCCAGGCCGAGACCGAGGCCCTCGCAGCTTGCGTTCTCCCGTCCACCGCCGCGGCGGTAGCGTTCGAAGATGGCGGCGCGATCCTCGGGTGCGATGCCGGGCCCGGTGTCCGACACGGCGAGCTTGATCGATGTTGCACCGGTCACGTCGGCAACCGCCGAAGCGCGTACTTCCACGTGGCCGCTGGCGGTGAACTTGATGGCGTTGCCGACCAGGTTGAACAGCACCTGGCGTAGCCGCGTGGGATCGACCTGCCATTGACCGCGCAGCAGGTCGTCGTAGCGCGTCTTCAACTCGAGGCCCTTGTCGCGGGCCTGTGGCGCCAACGTGTCGGTCACTTCCCGCACCAGGCCGATCACATCGACTTCGTCGATCTGCAATCCGGCGGCGCCGACCTCGCCGCTGGCGATTTCCAGCAACCCGTTCAGCATGGCAAGCAGTGCCTCGCAGCTTGCCCTGATGCGTTCGAGCCAGATGCGCTGCTCATGCTCCAGTTCGCTGTCAAGCAGCAGCGAGCAGATGCCCATGATGGAATTCATCGGCGTCCGCACATCATGACCGAGTGCCGCCAGTACCCGGTCGCGATCGCGGGCAACCATGGCCGCCTCATCCTGTGCGGCCTGACTGGAGCTCGCGGCGACTTCAAGCCTGGCAGCCAGTCGGACTTCGCTTGTCACATCGCGCCCCAGGCACACGAAACGGCCATCCGGCAGCGACTCGATGCTGAGGCGATGGACTCGATCCTGTCCGTCGTCGGTGGCGAACGACACATGGATGCCGTCCTGGCGCGATCGCGCCTCCATGGCCTCGCCGATGCTGCGCGCGATGTCGCCCAGCGGCTCCAGCCCGAGCGCAGTCAGCAACGGCAGCCCGATGGCTTCCCGCAACCTGTCCGGCGCATAGCCGTGGGTTGCCGTCACGCTGCCACGCTTGTCCAGATCCGCCTGCCAATCGGCGCCAAATCCCGTGGGAGGCGCCGGTGCTGGACGCTCCCCGTTCGGGCGGGCGGCAACGGCCAGCACCAGGCACGTCAGCCAGACCGCGAGCAGATAGCCGCCGAGAATGCCGATGGCGCGCCGGCCGAGCCAATGGCTCTCGAGCGCGAGGTCGGTGTCAATGCGTGCCGTCACCGTCACATCGACTGACCGGAGCGGCGCCGTGACCGACAACTGCGCTGGAATTCCCAGCACCCGGTTGAGCTCGGTCAGCAGACCGGTGCCCGAGAGCCAGTCGTCCTGGCCAGCAGGCGCCGCCGGCGGCGGTGCAACCTGCCCAGGCAGGATCAGCGAGTTGCCGGCGTCGCGAAATTCGATCGACACGCCCGGCCCAAGCCAGGTGTGACCGACCAGCCTGGCGAGATCCTCGGTGCGCAATTCGGCGCCGATCAGCCCGATGGTTTTCCCGGCAGGATCGCGCACCACGCGGGTAAGCACCGCTGCGGGGCCGGGACGCAACCAGGAATTGGCGCGCTGCAATACCAGGGGCATTGCGTTGTCAGCCATGGCGTGGCGGAACCAGTCAGCATCGCCTACCGAGGCGTCGTTGGCGGAAAATGGCGAGGATGCCGCCAGCAACTGGCCCGACGAGCTCACTGCGAAAGTGGCGCCGACGGACGGCAAGGCGGATTGCAGCCGCAGCAGGCGGGAGGTCAGCGCGACGCGGTCGGTATTCTGAAAATCCGCCGGACGGAACCCGTCCGTAATGTCGGCGAACTGCCCCAACAGCACATCGACCGACGCCGCTACGGCACTGGCCGAGACAGTGAGGCCACCGAGCGCATCCCGCGCCTCCTGAGCGGTTTGCAGGAACGCAGCCAGCCCCCAGGCGCCAATCAACAGCAACGACACAACCAGCAATGCGACTGGGCGCAATATAAATTGTAGAGGCGCCACCAGAAATTTGCCGACGCGCTTCACCGCAGGCTCCATTCGAGCGACCGGCAACGCGGCCGGCGAAGGCTACGACCTGGTTTCATTGCGGTCAGCCCGGATGCGCAATTGACGCTCATATCATCTTGTGACGAGTACAGATCAAACCAAAGCTGTCCCGCCGAGTCGGATGGCGCAATCACCAGGGATAGAATCACCCGATCCGGGTTTGCGACATCAAGTTCGCCGCCGCTGAGCAGCACCAGGACGCGGCTCAGTGCAGCATCGCCCGAACCAAGGGTTACGGCCAGTTGATGGTTGGCAGTCTGTTGCGCCGAGACCTGCCAGCGACCGGCCGAGCCGGAGAATCGGAGCGGGATTGCGATATGCGGTGCCAGACGCTGTTGCAGCTGGGCGGTCAGTGACAGGCTGAGACCGATCGGTGCATCAGGGCGAACCGTCACCCGCAATGACGTGCCACCACCAGCGGCGACAGCGACACATTCGTCAGTCCCCGATGAGAATGTCCAGTTGGTGTGGACCACCTGGCGCGGCGGAGGCACACTCGGGACCACCGCGGTAACGGATGGTTCCGGGCTGACCACTTGCGGTGGCGGCTTGGCGCAGCCGGCCAGCAGAAGCGCCGTAGCGGCGAGCGCACCGGCACTGCGCCGAACGACATGCGTTGCCGGATGCGATACTTCAGTGGATGATGATCTCAACTCTGCGGTTCTGCGGCTCGCGGACACCGGGACCGGTCGGCACCAACAGATGCGTATCGCCAAATCCCTGGATGGTGATGGCGTTCTGCGGCACACCGTCGCGTACCAGTTCGGCCTGCACCGCCCGAGCTCGGCGCACCGACAGGCCCTGGTTGTATTGCGGCGTGCCGGATGTGTCTGTGTAGCCATTAACCTCGATCCGCGTGTACTGCACCTTGGTCGAGTTGTCGGCGGCATCCTTGATGATCTGTCGGGCGCGATCGGTCAACGTCGCTTTGTCCCAGTCGAAGAACACCAGGTACGAGCGCGTGGGCGCCTGCGCCGGAATAGCGGCCGCTGGTGCCGGCGGCGGTGGCGGCGGGGCGACGTTGAAGGCATAACGAACGCCCAGCAGGAAGCTGTGGTTGTACTGGCCATCCAGCTTCATATGGGCGGCACCAACCACGGGCGCTCCGCCGACGGAGGTCACCAGATTGCCGTTGAAGGTTTCGCTGCCCGGTATGCCGAAGAATCGATATTCGGAAGTGATCGACAGGCCGGGAACATTGGGTATTGGGAACGACAATCCACCGATGGCCTGGAACGCGAAATTGCCTTCCGTCTGGTTGAAGTTCTGGCTAAGCGACGGAAAAGCGGCGGGCGTGAAGGCCACTGTGCGGTTGACGTTGGTCCAGGCATAGCCGACGCCGCCGCCGATATACGGGTACAGCCACGGCAGGCCGATATCGAGATCGAACAGCACGTTTGCCATTGCGCCATACGTGTGCAGCGTACCGCTGGTGCTGTAGAGCGAGCTGCTTTCGTGCAGCGGCGCCTCCCGGTAGTTGCCTTCCAGCTCGAAGCGGAACCCATTGCCGAGACCGTAGCCAATACTGCCGAGGCCGGCGAAGCCGCCGTGGGGCTTGACCTGCACGCTGCTGCCGGTACCGACGTTCTCTGGCAGGTTGTAGCCGGCGCCGGCGCCAATATAGAGGCCCTGGAACGGCTGGGCCCGGGCGACCATCGGCACAGCAAGAAGAGCCAATGCCAGCAATACGTTACGGAGCCGCATGTGCCTTGTCCTCCTCTTGCCGGAACGAAAAGGGGCGCCACGGGGCGCCCCAATCCGTTGTCGTCGACAGCAGGCCGCCGATGATCAGCGGATGATGATCTCGACGCGGCGGTTCTGCGGCTCGCGCACGCCAGGTCCCGTGGGAACCAGCAGATGCGTGTCGCCGAAGCCCTGGATCGCGATCGCATTGGCGGGCACGCCATCGCGGATCAGCTCGGCCTGCACCGCCTTCGCACGACGAATCGACAGGCCCATGTTGTACTGTGGCGTGCCGGAGGTATCGGTATAACCGTTCACCTCGATCCTCGTGTACTGCACTTGTGTCGAGTTATGCGCTGCTTCGCTGATGATCTGGCGCGCCCGATCGGTCAGTGTCGCCTTGTCCCAATCGAAGAACACCAGGTACGAGCGAGCAGGAGCCTGCGCCGGAACGGCCGCGGGTGCCGGCGGCGGCGGCGGCGGTGCTACGCCGAAGTTATAGCGCAGGCCGACCAGGAACGCGTGATTATAGGTCGGACCGAATTGCACTCTCGCGGGCGTGGAGAAATTGCGGGCCGCGACATTGGCGGTGGCCACGCCGTCGATCGACCGATTGCCGGTCGTGCCGAGGAAGCGGTACTCCGTCGTGATCGCGAGACCGGGAACCGCCGGCATTGGGAACGCAGCACCCAGAATCGCCTGGTATGCGAATGTGCCGACCGTGCTCTGTCCTGCGACCCTCAGAGCACCAGCGCCGATTGCCGTGCTGGGGACCGCCGCCGAATTGTAGAAGTGGTAGTTGTCGTTGACCCCAACATAGCCCACGCCGGCGCCAATATACGGCACCATCCAGGGCACAACGCCGTTGAAGTCATACAGGGCGTTGACCATGCCGCCGAACTTCTCTTCATTCGAGCCGCCGGCGAGGGTGCCGGCAGTTGAATTGAAGCCGGTCACGCCGGAAATGTGGTTGTAGCGATAGTTACCCTCGATTTCGGCGCGCAGCCCGTTGCCGAAGCCCCAGCCCACCGACACAACGCCGGCAAAGCCAGGATTGCCGCCGTTCAGGTTGCCTGACGTGGAAATTCCGCTGCCGAGCGGTGCGAGCGTCGGGAACGAAAGGTTCTTGACCTCCTCCTGTTGCGTGATCCCGACACCAGCGCCAAGACCAACATACAGGCCAGTAACTGGCTGCGCACTCGCCGCGAAGGGCATCGCCACGACCGTGGCCGCCAGAAGTGCACTCCGAAGCTTCATTTGCTCTCTCCTCAGTTCTTCCGGCGCCAGCGGCGCACTACGGGTTTCGTCAGGTTGCGCAATACGCCCTTTCGATCAACCAACCATAGACCGAGATCTCCCGCAACGCGAGGGGGGGCAAAGGTTTTCGGGCACAGTGTTGCCGGGTTGCAACATGCCCTGCAAGTCAGCCACAGACGGCGGAAGAGAGCAGGAGTCGAACCTACCCGGAGCCGCCGAGCAGCCCCCACCGGCTTTGAAGGCCGGCCAGCCCACCGGAGCTGCTTCTCCTCCGTCAGCGAGTATCCGGCCATAGCGGCAATTCGCCAATGAATAACGCTTCATCCGCCGGTTCCAGGCAGCGGCAGTCCAACCACATCTTGCCCGCGTTCAGCCGTCCGATTACCGGGCGCTGCAGGTTGCGCAGGCCCGCAGCGAGCAATTCGAGGTTTTCGCCTTGCACGGTGACGGCGAACGAATGCAGCAGATCGACCGGCAAGGCGCCGGAGCCGATCTGGCTGTGGCAGGCATCCACTGACACGGCGCGCCTTGGCCACTTCGCACGAACCGCCGCGGCGACCCGCTCCGCGCACACCCTGATCTCGGCCGCCGACCGCGTCAGCAACCGCAACGTCGGCAGCCTATCAGCCAGACGCTCGGGATCCAGGTAGAGCAGCAGCACCTGCTCGAGCGCCGCCAACCGCCCCTTGTCCACGCGCAGGGCACGCTTCAGCGGATTGGCGTTGATGCGTTTTATCAATTCGGCGTGACCCACGATCAGGCCAGCCTGCGGTCCCCCAAGCAGCTTGTCGCCGGAGAAACTCACCAGATCGGCGCCGGCCGCCAGCAACTCCTGTGGCGTCGGCTCATGCGGCAGCCCCCAGGCGGCGAGGTCCACCAGGCTGCCGCTGCCGAGGTCCTCCACCAGCGGCAGACCCGCCGCGTGGGCAATCGCGGCCAGTTCAGCCGGTGGCACGGCGGCGGTGAAGCCTTCGATGGCATAGTTCGCCTGGTGCACCCGCATCAGCAGCGCCGTCTCCGGCCCGATTGCGGCCTGGAAGTCGCGGGCGTGGGTCCGATTCGTGGTGCCGACCTCGCGCAGGACGGCGCCGGAGCGGGCCATGATCTCAGGGATGCGAAACGCACCGCCGATCTCGATCAGCTCGCCGCGCGAGACCGGCACCTGCCGGCCCAGCGCCAGCGTATTGAGGATCAGCAACACCGCGGCGGCATTGTTGTTGACCACGGTGACGGCTTCCGCGCCGGTGATCTCGCGCAGCAGCCGACCGACATGCTCGTCGCGTTCGCCGCGCCGCCCGGTGGCCAGGTCGAACTCCAGCGTCGTGGCCGACGCGAGCGCTTCGGCAGCGGCGGCAGCTGCCTCCGGCGGCAACGGCGCGCGGCCCAGATTGGTGTGCAACACGGTGCCGGTCAGGTTGAACACCGGCCGCTGCGAGGCTGCGAAACGCCGTGCCAACGCGTCCGCCGCAGCGTCCAGGATGGCGGCGGGCGGCGTCGGGAATGCACGGGCGGCACGACAGGCCGCCAGTTCCCGTCGCAGAGCCGCTGCGGTGGCCACTCGGCCGAAGCGGGCAAGCAGGAGTTCGGCGGCCGGGGACCGCAGTAATGCATCGAGCGAGGGCAGAGGACTGGTGGACCGGGGCATGTCGGCGGCATGCTAGGGCGCATGAACCCGACATTCGAGATACCCGCGCTGCACACTGAGCGCCTCGCGCTGAGGGCAATCCGCGCCAGCGATCTGGATGCATTCGCGGCGATGCAGGCAAATGCCGAGGTGCGCCGATTTCTGGGCAGTGGCAATCTGCTGAGCCGCGCGGAAACCTGGGGACTGATGGAACGCGTACTCGGCCAGTGGCGCCTGCGCGGTTATGGGATGTTCGCGATCGAAGCCGACGGACGTTGCGCTGGCTGGGCAGGCATCCTGCACCCGCTGGAATGGCCGGAACCCGAGCTTGGCTACGCGCTTGACCAACCGTTCTGGGGCCGCGGCCTGGCCACCGAAGCGGCGCGGGCGGCACGCGACTGGGCGTTCGCAACGCACGGCTTTGCCCGGCTGGCGAGCTTCATCCGGCCGGACAACGCGCGTTCCATCCGGGTGGCGGAAAAGCTCGGCGCTGTGCGCGAGGGGTCGGTGGAGTTGCGCGGCTCCCCGGCGGACTGGTGGGTGCACCGACCGCCCGGTCATGGTCCAATCGTATAGGAATACGGAATGGCAGGGCAGATGACGTTGCTGGAAGTTGACGACGCCGCGCCGGTGCGCGTGCTGCGCGAAAGCGGCGCGTCGGATCTATTCCTGACGGCCGACCATGCCGGCCGGGCGATCCCGCGCCGTCTGGCCAGACTTGGCGTGCCGGGACATGAATTGCTGCGGCATATCGCATGGGATATCGGCATCGCCGGCGTCACCGAGCATCTGTCGGAGTCGCTGGATGCCGCCGCGGTGCTGCAGACCTATTCGCGCCTGGTGATCGACTGCAATCGCGATCCAACGGTGGCAAGCTCGATTCCGGAGGTGAGCGAGATGACGGAAATCCCCGGCAACCGCGGCCTGTCGCCGGAGCAACGCGCGGCACGGCGGGCAGACGTGTTCGCACCATACCATGCGCGGATCAGCGATCTTTTGAATGCGCGTCGGGCGGCGGGGCGGCGCACGGTTTACGTCGCAATGCACAGCTTTACGCCGGTGTTCAAGGGCGAGTCGCGCGCGATGCAAGTCGGCGTGCTGTACAATCGCGACGCAAGGCTGGCGAACATCATGCTCGATCTGCTGCGCGCGGAGGGCGATCTGGTGGTCGGTGACAACGCACCCTACGCGGTGAGCGACGCCACCGATTATGGCGTACCCGTGCACGCCGAAAGACACGGCTTGCCGCATGTGGAGATCGAGATCCGTCAGGATCTGATTGCGGACCAGGCCGGGCAGATGGCGTGGGCGGAGCGCTTCACGCGTCTGCTGCGGGCGGCGGATGATCGGCTGCGTGCACTGGGCTGATGGAAGAAAGGCGAGCACTTCTTTTTTGCAAAAAAGAAGCAAAAAACTCTTATCCATTTGGCCCCGGTGCGCGACCGGGCACCAGCCCAAAGGACCGAAATTTTTTTGGTTCTTTTTTTTCAAAAAAGAACATACCTTGCTGCACAGCATGACAAAGGCTGACAGGCTGTCCGGGCTGAGCCGCAATGTGCCGATCGATCCGGTGCACGCCGCGCTGCTGTTCATCGATGTGCAGAACTACAATGCGCGGCCGGATGGCGGCGAGTATGCCGCACTGACCGAGGCAGAACGCGAGGCTCGCTACGGCTGGTTCTTCCGCGTGATGCGGGATACGGCGCTGCCGAACATGCGCCGCCTGCAGTCGGCGTGCCGACTGGCAGGCATCGAGGTGATGTACACGGTGATCGAGGCGCTGACGCGCGACGGGCGTGATCTGAGCCTCGACTACAAGATCAGCGGGCTGTTCGTGCCGCGCGGTTCATGGGATGCGAAAGTGCTGGACGCGATCGCACCGGGACCGGATGAGATCGTTCTGGGAAAGACGTCTTCGTCGGTATTCATCTCGACGAACATCGACTACGTGCTGCGGAATCTGGCGGTGCGTTCGCTGATCATCGCCGGAGTGCTGACGGATCAGTGCATCGATTCGGCGGTGCGGGATGCGTGCGATCTGGGATACCTGGTGACGGTGCCGACCGATGCGTGCGCGACGCTGAGCCCGGAACGGCATGAGTGGGCGTTGCGGAACAATCGTGGGTACTGTCGACAGATCACGACGGAGGAACTGGTGCGGGAGATTGCCGGCTTCAGTGGCGACGGCGGCAATCGGGTTGAAAGCTGAACCGACGCCGGTGCCGTTGCCAATGAGCGTAGCCCGCGATACCTCCTGGGAAAATCGGGGAAGCTACCATGCGCCAGTATCGCATCGCCTCTATTCCGGCTGACGGCATCGGGCCAGAGGTTATCAGCGCCGGCCTTGAAGCACTCGACGCCGTGGCCGCGCGCGACGGCGGATTCAAGCTGATCATCGACCACTACGACTGGGGCTCGAACTGGTACCGCAGGCACGGCCAGTTCATGCCGCCGGATGGTCTTGCCTGGCTGCGCACCGCGGACGCGATCTACTTCGGTGCGGTCGGCGATCCCGACATTCCCGACCACGTCACATTGTGGGGACTGCGGCTGCCGATCTGTCAGGGCTTCGACCAGTACGCCAATGTCCGTCCGACCCGGATCCTGCCTGGCGTCACCTCACCGTTGCGCGACGTGGGACCGGGCGACCTCGACTGGGTGATCGTGCGCGAGAACAGCGAGGGCGAATACGCCGGCCATGGCGGACGTGCGCATCGCGGCCTGCCCGAGGAGGTCGCCACCGAAACCGCGATCTTCACCCGCCGCGGCGTGGAGCGGATCATGCGCTTCGCCTTCGACATCGCGCGCAACCGACCGCGCAAGCTGCTCACCGTGGTGACGAAGTCCAACGCGCAGCGTCATGGCATGGTGTTCTGGGACGAGATAGCGGCGCTGGTGTCGCACGATTATCCCGACGTCACCTGGGACAAGGAACTGGTCGACGCGATGACCACGCGGATGGTGCGCAAGCCGCAGTCGATCGACACCGTGGTGGCAACCAACCTGCACGCCGACATCCTGTCCGATCTGGCCGCGGCACTGGCTGGATCACTTGGTATCGCACCCACCGGCAACGTCGATCCGGAACGCCGCAGCCCCTCGATGTTCGAGCCGATTCATGGCTCCGCGTTCGATATCACCGGCAAGGGCATCGCCAATCCGGTCGCCAGCTTCTGGACCGGCGCGATGATGCTGGAACATCTGGGTGAGAAGCCGGCGGCAGACCTGTTGATGCGCGCGGTCGAACAGGTGTGCGCGGCGGGCGTGCTGACGCCCGACCTCGGCGGCAAGGCAACGACGGCGGAGGTGACCCGCGCAGTGTGCGACGCGGTCCGCGGCATGAATCGCTAAGACATCGTCGGTTTTGACCGTGGCCGCTTTCAACTGTCATTGCGAGGAGCAAAGCGACGAAGCAATCTCGTGCCCGTTGTGCACGAACAAGATTGCTTCGTCGCTTTGCTCCTCGCAATGACGGGGGTGGGCGATGCCAGCGGCAGACAGTGCACGACTGACCGACGCCGAACAGGCGTTGCTGGAACAGGCGCGCACCCTGGTTCCAGCGCTTGCCGGACGCGCGGCTGCCACCACCGCAGGCCGTGACGTTTCGGTTGAAACCATCGCCGACTACCACCGCACCGGCATCCTGCGTATCGTTCAGCCGCGCCGATTCGGCGGCCTTCAGCTTCGCTTCTGCCTGTTCTCCCGCATCGTCGAAGAACTGACCGAGGGCTGCGCATCGTCAGCCTGGGTTTACGCCGTACTCGGCGAACATCAATGGCTCATCGCTGCATTTCCATTGCAGGCGCAGATCGATGTGTGGGGCGATGATCCGACCGCAGTCGCGGCGTCCTCGCTGGCGCCGCGCGCGGTTGCGGTGCGTGGGTCGGGCGGTTGGCGTCTGAGCGGACAATACTCGTTCTCCAGTGGCAGCAGCCACGCGCAGTGGGCGATCATCGGCGCATTCCTTGGCGCGGCCAGCGACGCACGCAATGTCGGCTATCTGCTGGTTCCGTTCACCGATATCGAGATCGTCGACGACTGGCATGTGCTGGGACTGGCGGGCACCGGCAGCCGGTCACTGCGGCTGCGCGACGTGTTTGTGCCCGATCACCGCTGCGTTCTGTTGGCCGATCTGCTGGCAGGCACACCGCCCGGCGCATCGGTGCATCCGGATTATCCGCTGATGCGCGCGCCGCGCGGACTGCTGGTGAACTATTCGCTGCCGCCGGTGGTTATCGCCCTGGGCCGCCGGGCCCTGGCCGTCGCGATTGACAGCCTGCGGGGACGCGTGTCGCGCGGCATCACCCGGATGGCGGCGAGCGAGTTCGTCCAGATGACGGTCGCCGAAGCCGCCGCTGCGATCGATGCCGCCACGCTGACCATGTGGCACGGCCGCGAGGCAGCGGAAGCCTTGCTGGTAGCCGCGGAGCCCGTTCCGCCCGAAGCCGCTCTGCGCACCCGCCGTGACATGACCCATGCGCAGCATCAGGTGCAATGGGCAGTGGAACGGCTGGTTGAGGTATGCGGCGCGCGCTCGGTCTATGACGCGGATGCGCTTGCGTCGATCAGGCGCGATGTACTGACACTGCTGACGCACAATGTGGCCAGCCGCCAGGCCGCGATGGGAGCGTGGGGGAGGTGGGCGCTAGGGGGGTGACTCAATCGGCTACGCGTATCACCACCCAAACCGCAGCGTCAGCAGCCCGAGACTGCGCGTGTAGCTGCCGGTGGTCTGCTGCGCGGGATTGCTGCTACCCCGCTGGTCGGTGAAATCATAGGTGGCGGACAGTCGCATATTGCGGTTCAGCAGCCAGGTGATCCCGCCACCCAGCGAAATGGCGCTGGACTGACCACCGCCCTGCAGAAAATTGGCCTGCTGCATTCCGGCGGCGACCCGCAGCAGCACGTCGCGCCGGTACTCATGATCCAGCACCAGACCGGCGCCGGTGTAGGTGTAGCCGACAGTTCCCTCCTGCGCCGCATCCTCGATGCTGCGAGTGAGCGTGCCGGTCACCGTGGTCATGCCGCTCGGCGACCAGATCACGGTTGCCTCGGCAATCGGCGCCTGGTGCGCCTGATACTGCGGCGCGGCGAAATCGCGCTCCTCCCAGCCCAGCAGCACGCGATAGCGCCACACCGCATCGCCGTCGTCGGCGAGCCCGGCAAGCACCTCGTAGCCCGTGGAATTGCGCGTCGGCGTTCCCGGTTGAGGTGCCACGTAATGCGCATCCAGCGCGCGGATAACCACCAGCAGACTACGCTGTGGCATCATCTCGTAGCGTGTGGTGACGGCGCCCAGCACCACGTCGCGGTTGCGATACGCCTGCGACGTGGGAACGCCAAAGATCGTCGTGCTGTCATAGCGATATGACGAGTACGCCAAACTGGGCGTCACCGTCATGCGACCGAGTTCGATCGCATAGGCCGCCCGCACATCGTCCACCTGGTAGGCGACCGGCGTATCCGACGGCAGCGCGTCAAGGTCCGTGCGCGGCTGATGCAGGGAGAAATGCGCCGCCGACAGGGTAAGCTGATCGCGCCCCACCGCCAGGGTGCCACCCAGCGAGGCAGTCCAGTCGGTGGTGCTCTGCCGCGGCTGGTCGAGGAATTGCTTGTCGTCGACCGAAAGAAAGGCGCCAAGACTGTCGCGCGACCAGTCGGACCCGATCAGCAACGACGGATGCGTGCCAACGACCCAGCTTCCGCGTTGCGGTGTGCCGCCGAACACGTTGCTGTCGTAGCCCAGTCCCTCCTCCAGCAGCGGATGCAGCAGGAAGCTGTCGACGTGCATACCCGGAGGATCGAAATCCGGCCGCAGGCGCGACGCCACAGTGACACCAGGCGCGGTGCCGTAGCCGGGCACACCCTCCGGAAAATACGTCGACAGGATCTGCGCCTGCACACTGTTGCATGTAAATGCGCAGACCAAAACCACCCAAGCGACGAGCCGACACAGTCGTGGACAATGGTTTGATCCCGCCATGGCGCGGGACCATGGTGGAAACCGCCTATGATCGCGTTAACGCGACGCTACAACTTCGGCGCCCCCAACGGACTTAAATCATCGTTCGCCCGCGGCAACTGTGTCTCCCAGCCACCACCCAGTGCCTTGTACACCGCGACCAGATTATTGGAGACATTGGTCGTGGCCAGTGCAAGCTGCTGTTCGGTGGACAACAGGTTCTGCTGTGCGGTCAGCACCTGCAGGAAATCGGCGACGCCATCCTGGTAGCGGCTCTGTGCCAGCGACAGCGCGCGCTGGTTCTCCGCCACCGCCTGCACCAACTGGTCGCGCCTCGCCTGTTCGGTCCGATATGCGGTCAGCGCGTTGTCCACCTCGTTCCATGCGGTCAGCACGGTCTTCTGATAGTTGATCGCCGCCTCTTGCTCCTGCGCCTTGCGCAATTCGAGCGTCGCCCTGAGCTGACCGCCCTGGAAGATCGGAATGGTGATGCCGGGCCCGACGGAATAGTCCCGCGCGTTGAAATTGAACATCTGCCAAGGCTGGAGCGACTGCAAGCCCACGCTGCCGCTCAGCGTCACGGACGGATAGAAGTTGGCCACTGCCACGCCGATGTTGGCGGTGGCCGCGTGCAACTGCGCCTCCGCGTCGCGAATGTCAGGGCGGCGTCGTGCCAGTTCCGATGGCACTCCCACCGGGATGCGTGGTGGCACCGGCGGCACCGGCTTCGCCACGATCAACTCGGACTGCAGCGCGTTGGGCGGTTGGCCAAGCAACAGGCCGATGGCGTTGATGTTTTCCGACACCTGCTGTTCAAGCCGCGGAATCTCGGCGGCCGTGGTGCGGTATTGTGCGGCGGCATTCGCAACGTCAAGATCCGTGGTAACGCCTCCGGCGGCGCGCTGCTGGGTCAGTTGCAGACTCTGCTGCGCCGACTTCAGGTTGTCCTCTGCGATCTGCACCAGAGCCTGGTTGCCGCGCAAATTGATGTAATCACGCGCGACTTCCGCGAGGCTGGACACCAGCGCCGCACGCCTGGCTTCGGCCGAAGCCTCGACCGTGGCCGTGGCGGACTCAACGGAGCGCCGCACCTCGCCCCACAGGTCCAGCTCCCAGGAGGCATCGAAGCCCACCTGATACACGTCGAACGGGTTGAGCTTGCCGCTGCGAATGCCGCCTGGGGTATTGCCCGAGGCACCGCTGGCGCCGAGCGGGTTCGGTGCATTTTCGAACTGGCCGATATTGCTGGCCTTGGTCCGCGTATAGGACCCGTTGGCACCCAGGGTGGGGAACTGCGCCGCGCCGGCGATGCCAAGCTGAGCACGCGACTCGGCGAGCCTGGCCGTGGCCACCTGCACGTCCAGGTTCTCGCCAACAACGCGGTGCTCCAGCGCGGTCAGTTCCGGATCGTTGAACAGGTTCCACCAGTTGGGATCGGGCGCTTCTGCAACAGCGATGCTGGGCGCCGGTGAGATCGGTTCCGCCTTCTTGGCGAACCAGGAGGCTGGAGACAACCATTCGGGTGGCGCGAAGTTCGGGCCGACGGTGCAGGCGCCCAGTGTCAGCAGCAGCGCCGCGGCGGCGGGAAATCTCATCATCGGCCGGTTCTAACGCGGGAATCGTCTGTGAGGCCAGAGCGTGTGCCGGCAAGCGACGCGGCCGCGGCAAGGCGCTAGCATGCACCCTGTTGACCAGGGGAGGTGACGCCATGGCCCGAATTCTGTTCAGAGAATGCCGCGTCTGGGACGGCTCCGGCGCCGCCGCCTACCCGGCCGATGTGCTGGTGGAAGGCGAACGCATTCGTGCCGTTGCCACCCAGCTTGGCCAGCTAGAGGCAGCCGGGGCCGAGGTGATCGAGGCGCACGGCATGACCCTGATGCCCGGCCTCGTCGAGGGCCACGCCCATATCACCTTCATTAACGGTGCTCGTCCGACCGACCTCGGCGATACCCCGCCCGAGGAGCACACGCTGATCGCTGCACGCAACGCTCGGCTGCTGCTGGATCATGGCTTCACCAGCGCCTACAGCGCGGCCAGCGCCAAGTTGCGGGTCGATGTGGTGGTCCGCAACGCGATCGAGGCGGGCGACCTGCCGGGCCCCCGGCTGCGCGCCTGCGGGCCGGAGATCACGGTGACCGGAGGGTTGGGCGACGAACGCCGCGCGCACCAGTTCCGCGACAGCTTTGCGATGTTCGCCGACGGGCCGGTGGAGGTGACGAAGCTGGCGCGGCTGTGTGTGCGCGAGGGCGTGGACAGCATCAAGCTGAACATTTCCGGCGACGATCACACGCGGGCCGGCGCACTGCCGCGCACGGTGATGAGCGAGCAGGAAATCCGCGCCGGCGTCACCGTGGCGCGCGATTTCCATCGCATGGTGAACGCGCATTGCCGCGCGGCCGAGAGCGTGAAGCGTGCGGTGCGATGCGGGGTGGACGTGATCTACCACTGCGAGCATGCCGATGAGGAAGCGCTGGACATGCTCGAAGCGGTGAAGGATCGCGTGTTCGTCGGCCCGGCGATCGGCCTGCTGCACGCCGCCGTCTACGAGGCACCGGAAGGTGCGCTGCATGCCGGCGTGCGGCATGGGATCGAGCTGGGGCTTGCCGCGGCATCTCGCGCGTATCCCGAGATGAAGAAGCGCGGCATTCGCGTGGTGATCGGCGGCGACTACGGCTTTGCGCGTACGCCGCAGGGCGAGAACGCCCGCGACATCGAACACTTCGTGCGGCACCTTGGCTACTCGCCCAATGAGGCGCTGGTCTGCGCCACGCGATATGGCGCGGAGCTGATGGGGTTGGGCGATGAAGCCGGGCAGGTGCGCGAGGGGTTCCTGGCGGATCTGCTGCTGGTGGATGGCGATCCGGTGGCGGACGTAGGTCTGCTTCAGCACACGGAGCGACTGGTGGCGATCGTGAAGGGTGGCGAGGTTTACAAGCTCGATCGTGCAGCATTGGAACGGCGGGAGGTGCGGGCGGCGGAGTAAGCGCACCACGCTGCAGCGATCCGCATCGCCAGCATTGTCAGAAATTCAGCACCTACGACGATCGGCATTACCCGGTGTCATCCCCGAACAGATGCGCGATCGTTGCGCCACCCATTTGATCGAAATCGTCGGGCACCGCAATCTGCCCAGCCATGAAACCTAGCCGGTTGATGCGCCCCGTCGCGGGAGCATCCAATGCGATGACCTTCACCAGTGGCTTGCCCCGCTTGGCTATCGCGAACGGCTCACCTTTGGCCGCCCGTTCAACAAGCTTGGACAGATTGGCCCTGGCTGCATGAATGTTCAGAGTCCGCACGGCTTGCTCCGATTAGACAAAACGACTGGTGCACCCGAAGCTATGCCGCAACAGCGGTTTGCGGAAAGGGAAACGACCATGTCATTGAGCCGCGACTTCGCTGCATTCGTCGCCAACCTGCAGTACGCCGACCTGCCGCCGGCCGTCATAGACCGTGCCAAGGGTGTCACCCTCCAGGCATTGTCATCGGCACTGGTCGCCCACAACATGCCTGCCAGCAAGCAGGCCCTCACGCTGATGCAGGAGGAAGAAGCCGGCGGCGGCGGGGCGGCGACCGTGCTGTGCAACGGCAGCAAACTCTCCAAAAGCGGTGCCGCCTTCGTCAATGCGGAGATGATATTCGCCGGTGGCAAGTGGGACACGTTCCGCATGCTGACCCACCCCGGCATCGCGATCCTGCCTGGAGCCCTGGTCGCGGCGGAAACAACGCAATGCTCCGGCACGACATTCCTTACCGGCGTCGCCGCCGCCTACGAGGTCATGGAACGCATGGCCGCGGAATTCATCCCCACCGTGATGTCGCGCGGCTTCCACGCCGGGCCCGTGTTCGGCATCTTCGGCGCCGCGGTCGCGGTGGCGAAAATCCAGGGCCTCGACGCAAACCAGATCAACAGCGCCATCGCCCAGTGCGTCAACCTGGCGGCCGGCAATCTGGAGGGCGCGCGCAGCGGCGGTCGCTCCCTCCGCGAAGGCGGCGCCGTACGCAACGCCCTGCTCGCGGTGGCATTGGCAAAACACGGCACACCGAGCGGCGAAACGACGCTCGAAGGTGATGCCGGATTCTACCACGCCTACACCGGCAACAACCTCGGCCAGTTGCGCTACAGCTACACCGGCCACAACCGTGCCGACCTCGCCAACATCACCAAAAACCTTGGCAGGGACTGGATCTTTCTTGAAACGCTCTACCGCATTTATTCAACCGCTGGCTACAATATCGCCCACGTCGATGTGACGGCGAAGCTGTGCGAGGAACACAACCTCACCTACCACGACATCGACCGCATCGAGGCCGTGGTGAACTGGCTCGAGACGGAATACCCCAGCCCCGCCTTCCCCACCCCAGGCAGCGACGGCAAACCGCGCGTCGGCAGCACGCAATACTTCTCGGCGTACGGCGCGGTGACACGCGGCTATCCTCTGCTGCGCGGCGCACAGCCGGGCCCGAACGAGACGGACCCGCCGGAAGTATTGGACCTCATGCATCGTGTGACGCTGATCCCGACGGTACGACGCACGCTATTCGGGCCACGCGTCACAATCTTCACCAAGGACGGCAAAAGCTTCACCAGGGAAGGCACCGGCCGCGAGTTCATCTGGGACTTCGACGAGGAAGCCAGACGCATCCGCCCGGTCGCCGCTGGCCTCGCCATCCCTGAGGCGCAGTTTGCCAGGCTGATCGATACCTGCCGCAACCTCGACCGGATCGATCACGCCGCACACGAACTGATCGCGCTGACCGTAGCGTCCTGATCGGTGAACGGAGTCGTGCTCTCGAACTACACCCGTTCGAACTTCACGACCCGTCGCACGCGCCCCCATTCGCCCGGCTGCACCACGTAAATATCGCCGTGCGAATCCCCCCATATCCCATGGCACGACCGATGGATCGGATCACCCCAGCGCGCCAGCCGCTCACCATCCAACGTCAGGATGCTGATCATGCCGCCATTATGCTCGGCGATGTACACGATGTCCTCGTCATCGACATAGAAGAACGCCGGCCCGATCAGTTCGGTCGGCCAGACCTCCAGCAGTTTTCCCGCTTGATCGAAGATCTGCACACGATCGTTCTCACGATCGGCGACCAGCAACCGCCCGCGCCGATCGATCCATACACCATGCGGCAGATTGAACTGTCCTGGCCCCTTGCCCGGCTCGCCCCAGGAAAACTGATACTTTGCGTCAGCCGAGTACTTGTGCACGCGCGCGTTGCCGTAGCCATCGCTCATGAACATCGCGCCATCGGGTGCAAAGGCGACATCGGTCGGCAGGTTGAACGGCCCACCGCCGTGCGTCACCTTCTTCCATGCCACTGAGCTGAAGTCGTCATCCGGCACGCCGGTATCCGAACGCTGGCCCTTGACGCCGATGGTCTGCAGCAATTGCCCATCGGCGGTGAATTTCATGAACTGCTGATGATGCCCGTCGGTGAGCCAGGCGAAGCCCTGGGAATCGAAACGGATCGCATGCGGAAACTTGAACATCCCCGCGCCCCATGACGTCAGGAAGTTCCCGTCGCGATCGAACACCACCACCGGATGCTCGGCAACGCGATTGAAACAATACACCCGATCCTCTGGACCAACCGTTACGGCGGCTGGCTTCATGTCCACGCCTGCCGGCGGATGCGCCCAATCTTCATGCACCTTGTAGGTATGCTTGCCACTGCCAACGATCGTTTCCATTGCATTTCCTCCACCAAGTCAGCCGCGTTTCCGTTCTACGCCAGCCCGATGACCTCCGCCAAAGCCTCCAACTGTTCGACGTGCCGCGACACCGGATTCAGCAGCAGATGGTTGGCGCCGATCGCAATGACTTCCTCCAGCTTTTCGCGTACCTGCTCCGGCGTACCGTGGATGCCCGAGGCATCGGTTCCCGCCGGGTTATGATAGACCTCGGTGAACCAGCGGTTCAGTTCCGCCCTTGCCACGTCCGGCCGCTCATCCACCGCCATGAAGATCCGCTTCGAGATCGGAAAGCCATCCGCATCGCGACCCGCCGCCGCCAGCGCCTCACGCAGCAGCGGCACGGATCGGCCGAACTCGGCAATGCTCGATCCGCCTGATCCCATCCACCCATCAGCCATCGTACCGGCGCGGCGGATCGCATTCGGATGACCGACGCCCATCCAGATGGGCAGCGGCTGTTGCACCGGCTTGGGCGACATCGTGGCACCGTCCAACTGATAGAATCGACCGCGGTAATTCACGGTCTGCTGGGTCCACAGCGCGCGGATCACTTCGACCTCTTCGCGGAACCGACGGACGCGGCCCTCCTCGGACACGGCAAATTCACGGTAGTGATGCTCGCGCCCCAGACCCACGCCAAGGATTGCCCGACCATCGCTCACGGTATCCAGCGTCGCCCATTGATGCGCCACCATCATCGGGCTGTGGATCGCCAGCACGACCACCGACGCTCCCACCCTGATCCGACTGGTCACCGCGGCTGCATAGGTCAGCGCCACGACGGGATCGAAACACGTCACATGGTCCAGCGTATTCTCGGTCACCCACAGATCGCGAAACCCCAGTGCCTCGGCACGCTGCGCCACCGTGCGCACGGCCTGCATGTCGATCCTGTCGGGCGAGCGATGCGGCAGCGACATGCCGAACGCAATCCGGTCCTTCAACGCCACGACACGGCCCTCCCCAGGTCAATGCGCCGGCGTCGCCCCCTTCGGCAAGCGTGGCAGGAGCAGCGCCAGCGGCCAGATGCACAGCCCCAGCATGCCCAATAGCCAGAATATGTCGAGATAGCTCATGATCCCGGCCTGCGCCTGGATCGCCGCGTTGACCGCCGTCAGCGGCGTGTTCCAGGTGTACCCGTTGTACGCCGTGATGTGCTCGGCGAGGCGCTCGTGATGAAATTGCAGCCGTTCCTGCAGCATGGTCGTGGTGAACGACACACCGACGCTGCCGCCAAGATTGCGCATCAGGTTGATCATCGCCGAGGCTTCGTTGGTCCGGTCGGGCGGCACGCCGACATAGGACACGGCACTCAGGGGGATGAAAACAAATGGCAGCCACACCGACTGCGACAGACGCAGCACCGAGATATTCCAGAAGCTGATATCGAGATCGAGCCGCGCGCCGGACAACAGAGCCCAGCCGGTTCCGGCCAACCCGATCAGGATCAGCCATTTCGGCTGCACCAGCCATCCGGTGATGGCACCCGCCAGCGGCATGATGACCAGCGTGACGAGCCCGCCGACCGCGAGCGTGAATCCGGCCGTGGTCGCGTCGTAGTTCAGCAGCGTCTGGCTGAGCTGCGGCAGCAATTGCGTCGTGCTGATCAGCATGAAGCCGAACAGGAACATCACCAGGCATGACACGGCGAAGGCACGCAACCGCAAAAGCCGGACATTCACCGCGGGTTGCGGATGCCACAATTCCCATGCCACTAGCGTCATCAGGCTGATTGCCGCGATCGCGCCCAGGCTGACGATGAAATTGGACGAGAAGCCATCGTCATTTTCGTAGCGATCCAGCATGATCTGCAAGGCGCCAAAGCCCAGTACGACGAGTGCAAAGCCGACATAGTCGACGTTGATGCCGCCGGCGAGGAGACGCCTGCGGTCCTGCTTCAACGCTTCGGGATCGACCACGAAGAGCTGCACCAGGGTGAGCGACAGCAATCCGACCGGCAGGTTGATCAGGAAGCACCAGTGCCAGGAGAGATTGTCGGTCAGCCAGCCTCCCAGTGTCGGACCGACCGCCGGCGCGGTGACCACTGTCAGGCCATATAGCGCGAAGGCCTGTGCGCGCTTCTCGGGCGGAAACGAGTTGGCGAAGATGGACTGCTCCGTCGGCGCCAGGCCCCCGCCGCCAATCCCCTGGATGACTCGCGCAACCAGGATCATCGACAGCGAGGTCGACATCGCGCACAGCACTGAACTCGCCGTGAACAGCGCGACGCAACCCATGTAGAAGCGCTTGCGGCCGATCACGTTGGCGAGCCAGCCGCTGATCGGCAGCACGATGGCGTTGGACACCAGATAGCTGGTGATGATCCAGGTGCTTTCGTCGAGGCTGGCGGCCACGGTGCCGGCGATGTGGCGCAACGCCACGTTGACGATGGTGACATCCAGCACCTCCATGAAGGTTGCCACCGATACGATCACTGCGATCAGCCAGGGACTGCGGTCGCCGGCGGCGGAACGTGGGAGGTTCGGATCGGCCACGTCACCGCACCTTCACGTAGGGCTCCACCGACATGCCAGGCGCGAGCTGATAATGCTGCAATCGATCGTCGTCGAAGTCGATCTTCACCGGCACGCGCTGCACGATCTTCACGTAGTTGCCCGTGGCATTCTCGGCCGGCAGCACGCTGAATTCCGATCCCGTGCCGGGCTGAATGCTGGCGACGCGGCCATGGAAGATCACCGATGGGATCGCATCCACATAGATATCGACCGGCTGGCCGGGTCGCATGGCACTGAGTTGCGTCTCCTTGAAGTTTGCCGTGACCCAAGGATTGTCCTGCACGATGGCGAACAACGGCTGACCTGGATTCACATAGTTGCCGACATCGACGTTGCGGTGGCCGATCGTGCCGGCCACCGGCGCGACGATGGTGCAATACGAAAGCTGCAACTCAGCTGCCGCGACATTGGCATCCGCCTGCGCGACCTGTGCCTGGGCGGCGACCACCTGTGCGCGCCCAGCCTGAAGCTGGGCCTCCGCGCCATTCACCGCCTGTTGCGCCGCATAGAGCTTCGCCTGAGCCGAGTGGTACGTCGCGGTCGCGCTGTCGACCTGCTGGCGAGAAACGGCGTGCGGATTGATCGACGTGAAGCGTTCGTAGTCCTTTTGTGCCTGCATCAGGTCTGCCTCGGCCACGCGCACATTCGCCTTCGCCTGATCGATGTTGGCCTGCTGCACGGAGACCTCCGCCGTCGCCTGTTGCACCACGGCGAGCGCATTGGCCCGCTGCGCCTTCGCCTGGTCGAGCTTCACCTGGTAATCACGCGGATCGATCTTCAGCAGGACCTGCCCGGCAGTGACGTGCTGGTTATCGGTGAACAGCAGTTGCGTGACGCGGCCGGCCACCTGCGGCGCCATCTGCGTGACGTAGCCGTCGATGAAGGCATCGTCGGTGCTTTCGAAATGCCGCGCGTTCAGCCACCAGGTGACACCGCCGGCGATCAGCGCCAGAACCACCAGCACGGCCAGGACGATGCCGACCGTGCGCCGCCAGCGCGGCTTGTGCTCCGACTGCTTTTCGGCCTCGCTCTGCCAGGTGGCGCGATCGCGAGTTTCAACGGGATGCAGGTCGTCCATCGGCCCTCCGCGAGGCGTCCAGCTTCCCTCCCTGATTGCCAATAAGGGCAGACGGCGCGACGGTTCGACCCCACCGGCGATCACGGACGCCTGATCGGGACCTGCCGCATGAACGACGAACTGATCCGCCTGGCCGCCGCCGAAGCCGTTCTGCGACTACGGCGACGCGAGATCTCCCCACTGGATCTGATCGAAGCCGCGGCGGTGCGCATCGCCGAGGTGGAATCGGCAGTGATCCCGCGCCCCACATAGTGCCTGGATCGCGCGCGCGATCATGCCAAGCGACTGATGGACGGCGATCGCCGCGCTGCGGCAACCGAACCCGGCTTGCTCGCCGGTCTGCCGGTGGCGATCAAGGACCCGACCGATGTCGCCGGCGTGCGCACGACCTACGGTTCGCCGATATTCCGCGATCACGTCCCCGCGAAGTCGCACCCGCCCTCCTCTGCCAGCCCAGGAAACGGCGTGCTCATGCCAGAATATTCCTGAATCGTAATACGTCACTGTGATCGGGGATCGGGGGACTTAGGGTTCGCGGGGAAATAACCGAATCAGTCGAGATGACGCACCGACCACCCCGCGTCATGGTGCGCGAAGGCGCACCATCCACGACTTGCAGTGCCGATCAAAGGGAAGTCGTGGATGGCGGGCCTCCGCCCGCCATGACGATGCGATGGCGCAGCGTCCGAACCGCAGCGATCATTCACTGGCGGGTACATAGCGCACGATTGTAACAGCCCAGGTCATCCTCGCGAAGGGAGCTGTTGACAGGTCACGGGTGAGGACCAGTTCAACGTGTCGATGGCACCGCCCGCCGACCCGTCCGGCCGAGATTACGCCACGCCTGCGGCTGGCGGCGATGCAGTCATTGCCGCATTGCAGGCGGAGATAACCGTGCTTCGCGCTGAGAATTCGGCCCTGACGAAGCGGCTGACGGAATTGGAGCGCCGTCTTGGGCTGAACAGCAGCAACAGCGGCAAGCCACCGTCGAGCGACGGGCTGAAAAAGCCGCCGCGGGTCAGCAGCCTGCGCGAACCGTCAGGCAAGAAGACCGGCGGCCAGAAGGGGCATCCTGGCACGACGCTTTGCCGGGTTGAAAAGCCCGATGCCACGATCGAGCATTATCCAGAAGCCTGCGCTGCGTGCGGTGAGCCTTTGACCACGGCGATGGCGAGCGGCCATGTTTCCCGGCAGGTGTTCGATCTGCCGGAACCGAGGCCGCTGCTCGTTACCGAGCACCGCGCCTATTGCTGCCGTTGCGCGGCCTGCGGCACGCAGACGCGGGCGGCATTTCCCGAGGGCGTTGCCGCGCCGGCGCAATATGGCAAGCGGATCGGCGCATTTGTGCTCTATCTGCTGCACTACCAGTTGCTGCCCGAGAAGCGTCTGGCCGAACTCATGGCACATCTCTTCGGTGTGCATCTGGTCACCGCGACCATCGCCCGGATCAGCCAGGATTGTGCGGGGCGATTCCAGGGCTTTGCCGATGCCGTGCGCGACCACGTCGCGGCGGCACCTGTCAAGCACATGGACGAAACCGGCTTCCGGATTGGCGGCAAGACGCAGTGGCTGCACATCGCCTCGACCATCTGGCTCACTTTCTACCGTGTCTCGCCGCGGCGTGGCAGCCTGCTGGCACATGTCACGGGCATTGTCGTGCACGACCACTGGAAGCCGTACTACACCCTGAAAGGCGTGCTGCACGCGTTGTGCAACGCGCATCATCTGCGTGAACTGAAGGCGCTGGTCGAGATCGAGAAGGAAGACTGGGCGCACAAGATGCAACGCCTGTTACGACGCGCCTGCCACGCAACGAACCTCGCGCGCGAGCGGGGCGTCGCACTGAAGCCGGGTCTGATTGGGCTGATCGAGCGTCGTTACGACCTGATCCTCGCGCAAGGCTTTGTGTTCCATGAGGCACAGCCCACACTGATCCCTGCCGAGGTCAAGGCCAGGCGTCGTGGCCGCCGGCCCCGGCGGGTTGGCCACAACCTCCTGCTGCGCCTCAGCACCCGTAAGCGGGACGTGCTCCGCTTTCTCATCGATCCGTTGGTGCCCTTTACCAACAACCTCGCCGAGCGCGACGGGCGGATGATGAAATTGCGCCAGAAGATCTCCGGCGGATTCCGTTCCGAGCAAGGCGCCAACGAGTTCGCCGTGATACGCTCGCTCCTCTCAACCGCAAGGAAGCAGGGTTGGGACATGCTCATGGCTCTGACCAGCGAACCCGGCCATTTGATCGCCGATCTGCGCGTGGGTTGACCCGTTCGGCTACCTAGGCAGTAACGCACGATTTTGAGCAAATCCTCGGGCTGCCGCTTCCCGCGAATGTCCGTCGGTGAATAACTTCGGTCTGAATACAGGCCGGACAATTCAGTCGACTGATGAGCTTCCGCGCTCGCGGGCACGTATAGCCCCACCAGGTTGCGAGTGCCGGCGAGCCGGACACAGACCTGCATGAGGTTCTGCGCCGCCTGTGAGGTCACGGAGAATCATTGCACCCCGTCGCGGTTTGGCATCTCAGTCTCATCTCGAGCCGGGGCGCCGATTATGAGTTTCGCTCCCCTGCCATAGGTGAACCAAGCCCAGGCCCAGTTCACATACACCACGACCCGGTTGCGAAATCCCGCCAGCAGAAAGAGGTGCACCAATGACCAGAATAGCCAGGCTGGGAGGCCGCGTAGCTGGAGCCAGCCGAGATCGGCGACGGCACGCGAGCGGCCGATGACCGCCAGTGTGCCGAGATTTCGGTAGCGGAAGGGGCGAGGCGCCGGTCGGCCTGCGACCCGGCGAGCGATCACCTTGGCCACGTATTTGCCGTGTTGCGTGGCGACAGCAGCCAGACCCGGAAGGGGCTTGCCATCGCGGCCGGCGAGACTGGCCACGTCGCCGATTACAAACACCTCATCATGCCCGGGGACCGAGCAATCGGGCCGGACCATGACCGCTCCGTTGTGTGCGGCATCAGCACCAAGCCAGTTTGCTGCTGGACGCGCCTGGGTACCAGCACACCAGAACACGTTGGCGCTTTCGATCCGCTCGCCGGACGCCACGACCCCGGACGGATCAATCTTCTCGACAGTGGCGTCGAGTTCGAACTTCGACCCCGAGTGTGCCAAGCGCGCGAACTGCATAATCGGACTGGCTCGGCGGGAATGCGGCTAGCAAGCGAGATCCCGCCTCGCAAAGGACGATCCGAGCCGATTCGGGCTGGATGCGGCGAAAGTCGCGGACCAGCGTCGAGCGCGCGAGTTCAGCGATCGCACCGGCAAGTTCCACTCCGGTCGGGCCTCCGCCCACGATTACGAAAGTCAGCAGGCGCTGGATCGCGGCAGGCGAACCACGACATTCTGCCCACTCGAACGCGCTCAACAGCCGCAACCTGATCTCATCGGCATCCTCCAGGCTCTTTAGCACGGTGGCATGTGCTGCCCACTCCTCGTGGCCGAACCAGCTGTAGGCGGCGCCCGTCGCCACGATCAGATAGTCGTATTGGAACTC
Source organism: uncultured Alphaproteobacteria bacterium (assembly GCA_963696645.1). Taxonomy (GTDB): domain Bacteria; phylum Pseudomonadota; class Alphaproteobacteria; order Acetobacterales; family Acetobacteraceae; genus JAMXLO01. The sequence continues at coordinate 1,841,792 of CAVOKY010000005.1, read as the reverse complement.
GCCTGTTTCCCTGACTGTGACCACGCGCCGTGCCGGATCCACGCCGGTGACTTCGCCCATGATGACGGTGGTTTCGCGACTGCGCCGCACCATGGCACGCACCGGGTTCGCGATATCGGACGGCGCCAATGCCGCAGTCGCGGTCTGATACAACAGCGGTTGGAAGACATGATGATTTGTCCTGTCGATCACCAGAATGTCGAGATCACCTCCGGCCAGAGTCCGCGCTGCGGTAATGCCTCCGAACCCGGCACCGATAATCACGACGGCCGGTCGCTTCGAATTCGGTTGCATCCGCAAAATCCCTCATGGACCGATCAGCTGACGATTCTTGCGCCAGTCCTTCAATAGTCTGTCGTCTGTCCCAGACAACACCGGACTGGCCAATTCGACGTGAACCGGCGTTTTCCGGAATTCGTCGATGGCAAAAACCTTACCGACTACATGGCAGCCTCCACGTTGAACACCGCGGTCACCATGACGAGTTACCCGGCAGTTGCGGCGCCATATGGGTTCGACCGGTTCGGCCGACCGATCGGCCTGCAGGTGACGGCGTCGATTCGCCAGGAAGCGCGCGCGCTGGCAGCCGCTGCGTTGTTCGAGCAACTGACTGGCCTGGACAAGCTGCTGCCGATCGACCCGCGGGAAGGCACCGTGCCGGTCCCATAGCACTGTCAGGCGAGGACTGCAGCGACGAAGCAATGTGGATCCAAGAAGCACGGGTACTGGTCGGAGATTGCTTCGTCGCTGCGCTCCTCGCAATGACAGAGTAAGTCGTGCATGGCATAGTGCCGGCGTAGCCACCCTCTGCATCAGGTTAAGCCATGCCCGCTCCCTCGTCCGACACCGTTGCCACCGTGTTGCGCCATATCGACACATCGCTCGAAGCCTCGCGCGGGCGGCTGTTCGATCTGCTGCGCATTCCCTCCATCAGTGCCCAGCCGGACCACAAGCAGGACTGCGTGCACGCCGCGGAGTGGGTTCGCGACCAACTTGCCAACCTTGGTTTCCGCGCTGAGGTGCGACCCACCACCGGGCATCCGGTCGTTGTCGCGCACCTGGCCGGCCCAGCCGGTTACCAGGGCCCGCACGTGCTGTTCTACGGCCACTACGACGTGCAGCCGGTCGATCCGCTGGCACTCTGGCACAGCCCGCCGTTCGAGCCACAGCTTGTCGATGGCCCGCTCGGCAAGCGTTTCGTCGCGCGCGGGGCGGTGGACGACAAGGGTCAGGCAATGATGTTCATCGAGGCGATGCGCGCCTGGAAGGAAGCCGCCGGCGAAATCCCCGCCCGCATCACCGTGCTGGTCGAAGGCGAGGAGGAAGTCGGCAGTCCTAACCTGGAAACCTTCCTGGTTGCCAACAAAAACGAGCTCGCCAGTGACCTCGCGCTGATCAGCGACACCGGCATGTGGGACGTCGATACGCCCGCGATCAGCACGATGCTGCGCGGCATGACCTATGCGGAGGTCACATTGAAAGCTGCCAACCGCGACCTGCATTCCGGCCTGTATGGCGGTTCGGCATTGAATCCGATCAATGCGCTGACCCACATCCTCGGCGATCTGCATGACGCAAACGGCCGCATCCAGCTACCTGGGTTTTACGACAAGGTGAAACCGGTATCGAATGCGCAACGCGCCCAATGGGATGCACTTGGTTTCGATGAGGCAGCTTTCCTGGGTAAGATCGGCCTGACCACTCCGGCCGGCGAGCGTGGCTATACGGCGCTCGAACGCCTGTGGGCCCGGCCCACCGCCGACATCAACGGCATCTGGGGCGGCTACACCGGTGTCGGCAGCAAGACCGTGATCCCGTCGGAAGCATCGGCAAAGGTGTCATTCCGCTTGGTGCCGAACCAGGATCCAGACGAGGTGCTGGAGCAATTCAAACGCTTCGTGGCCGATCGCCTGCCACCGGGTGCCACCGTGGAGTACGACAGCCATACACGGACGCCCGGCATCGAAATGAACCTGGAAAGCCCATGGGTGCACGCGACACAGACGGTGCTCGCCCAGGAATACGGCAAGCCCGCTGTGTTGATGGGATGCGGCGGCTCGATCCCCGTTGTGATGTCGCTGCGCACGGTACTTGGCCTCGACACGCTGCTGATGGGGTTTGGCCTGGACGACGACCAGGTGCACAGCCCGAACGAGAAGTTCGAACAGCGCTGCTTCCATCACGGCATCCGCTCGCATGCGCGACTGCTGGCGAAATTCGCCGGCGGGTGACGACGCCTCGCGCAGACCATGACATTGAGCGATGCCCACGAGCGACGACAACCGCCTGCGCATCGTCAACCTGCGGAGCCAACTCGCCGGCCCGTTCGATCTGAGCCTCAATGCTGGCGAATGCGTTGCCATCACGGGGCCTTCGGGCTCCGGCAAGAGTCTGTTCCTGCGCATGGTTGCCGACCTCGATCCCAGCCAGGGCGAGGTGTTCCTGAATGATACCGAGCGGCGCAGCATGGCGCCGCCGGCTTGGCGCCGTCGCGTCGTTTACAACGCCGCCGAGCCGGGATGGTGGAGCGAAAGCGTCGCCGATCATTTCCGCGGCGATGCAAAGGAGTTCGCGCGCGCAATGGCCCCCGGGCTCGGCTTGCTGCCGGACCTGCTCGACGGTCAGGTCGTGCGCCTGTCCACCGGTGAACGTCAGCGCCTGGCACTGATCCGCGCACTCGCGCTTGCTTCTCCCGTCCTGCTGCTCGATGAACCAACCGGCGCACTGGACGAGGAAAGCACGCAGCGGGTGGAAGCCGTGCTGCGCGGGCGCCTGGCGGCCGGTGTGATCATTGCAATGGTCACGCACAGTCCCGCGCAGGCTGTGCGGCTCGGCCGGCAGCATTTCCGCATGACGGACCGCCATCTGGTACCAGCATGAACCCGATCCTGCTCACGCCACTCGATCTCGCGATCGCATCGGTGCTGATCGTGTTGGACGGTGTGCTGTCACTTGTCCTGCAACTCGGCCTGCATCGCCAACTGGCATTGGCGGCGGTTCGCATGGTGGTACAGCTTGTGCTGATCGGCTTCATCCTGCGCTGGGTATTCGCCATTGCGTCGCCGTTGGTGACTCTCGCGGTGGTACTTGTCATGGTGGCGATCGCCGGGCGTGAAGTCGCCGCCCGTCCGGAACAACGGCTCGGCCGGTTCGGCAACTACGCCGTCGGAGCAACCGCGGTCGCCCTCGCCACGTTCCTGACCGCCATCCTGGCGCTGACCACCGCGATCCGCCCGCAGCCCTGGTACGATCCGCGCTACGCCATTCCGCTTGCCGGCATCGTGCTGGGCAACGTGTTGAACGGCGGCTCGCTGGCGTTGGACTCGCTGCTGGGGGGCGTGGTGCGCGAACGTGCCGCGATCGAGGCGCAACTTGCGCTCGGCGCCGGCTTCCGCCAGGCGATGCGCGGGCTGATCCGCAATTCCGTGCGGCGTGCGCTGCTGCCGATCATCAACCAGATGTCGGCCGCCGGCGTCGTTACCCTGCCCGGCATCATGACCGGACAGATCCTGGCGGGGATGGATCCGCTCGAGGCAGCAAAATACCAGATCCTGCTGATCTTCCTGCTGTCGGGTGGCAGTGGCCTCGCGGCCGTCGCTGTGGTTTACCTTGCGGCAATGCGGTTGACCGATGATCGCCAAAGACTGCGTATCGACCGGTTGACCGCCAGGACGAAAGGACCACGCCAATGAACGCCAGCGATGTCATGACCCGCAACGTTATCTCGGTTGCCCCTGATGCAACCGTGGCGGACGCGGTCGAGCTTATGTTGGAGCGTGGCATTTCAGGGCTGTTCGTCGTGGATGCCTCCGGCACCCTGGCCGGCATCGTGACCGAGGGCGACCTGCTGCGTCGCGACGAGCTTGGCACCGAACGTCGGAAATCCTGGTGGCTGCGACTGATCGCCTCCCCTGGGCGCCAGGCGTCGGATTTCACCCGCGCGCATGGCCGCAAGGTTGCCGATGTGATGACGCGGGATGTGGTCAGTGTCGCCGCGAATGCCCCGCTGGAGGACATCGTCGCGCTGATGGAACAGCACCGCATCAAGCGCGTGCCCGTGCTCGAGGGCGATCACGTCGCGGGCGTGGTCAGTCGCGCGGACCTGCTGCGGGCGCTGTCCGTCGCGGCGCGCGGCCACACCGGGAGCGCGCCGGATGACCGAACGATCCGGGACCACATCCTGGACACGCTGGCCAAGCAATCGTGGGCGCCCAGGACTACATTGAATGTGACCGTGGTGAATGGCGTGGTCGATCTGTGGGGCACCATCAGCAACGACCAGGAACGCCGCGCACTCTGCGTGATTGCCGAGAATACGCCTGGTGTGTCCAAGGTGATCGACCATCTGGTGTTCGTCGAGGCGTACACCGGCACGGTGATCGAACCGCCGCCGGCGGAGTAGCTGCGGAGTCCCGCATTGAACGGGGAGGACAGCGCATGAACATCCGCTTCGATGGCAAGACCGTCGCCGTTACCGGTGCGGGACACGGTTTCGGCCGCTGCATCGCGCAGACCTTCGCGCATCTCGGCGCGCATGTGTTCGCCACCGACATCTCGGCCACCGAACTGGACGAAACTGCTGCACAGGGCGGTATCGCCACCAAGGTCGTGGACCTGCGCGACCGCGCCGCCGGCACCGCATGGATCCGTCAGATCGAGACGCAGACCGGCGGCCCGGTCCATGTGCTGGTCAACAACGCAGGCGGCGTCGCCGGCCAAGGCCCGCAGCCGCTGGAGGACGTGTCCGACGAAGACTGGAACGTCCTGTTCGACATCAACGTCAATGCCGCGTTCACGCTATGCCGAGCTGCGGCGCCCGCGATGAAACGCGCGGGAGGCGGGCGCATCGTCAACACCAGCTCGGGTGCGGGATTGCAGCCGTCGCTGACCGGCATCCAGGCTTATTGCAGCGCGAAGCACGCGGTGGTGGGGTTGACGCGCCAGCTCGCGCACGAGTTCGGCCCCTACAACATCACGGTGAACTCCGTCGCCCCCGGTTTCATCCGCACCAACGAAGCGACTGAAAAACAGTGGGAGAGCTATGGCCCCGACGGACAGAAGGCACTGATCCAGCGCATCGCGATGCGGCGTCTCGGCTCGGCGCAGGACATCGCCAATGCCGTGGTGTTCTTCGCCTCCGACCTGGCGGGCTTCGTCAACGGCCAGATCCTGCAGGTCGACGGCGGCCGCTGAGCAGCCACCGGCCCTGCGCGAGCGGCTGCTGGCAACTTCAGGCCGGTCGCACCCGTACCGTTGCGAAAATGCCACAACCCCCAGTATGAGCGGCCACCTTCGACCCTCGGTCCACGAATGGCTCGACACCCGTTGCCTGCACTCATTCCGTCGCGTAGTTTCGTCCGTAAAGCGCCCGGACGAGTCGAGTATGGCGCGCCGCACCACAAGGAAGGCGGCGCGATCTGGACGAATACAATAGGGGGGACCTCATGCACGTTCGTATCAACGACGTTTCTCGCCGTACCCTGCTCCGAGCTGGCGCGGGATTTGCCGGTGCGGTGGTGTTGCCTGGCGGTATGGTAATGGCGGCCGACGAGCCACCGATCGGCACCTGGCCCGCCGGCTCGCAGGGTGCCACGGTGAACATCGGCGCCACGGTGCCGCGCACTGGCGCCTATGCCGTGCAGGGTGAGGACGAACTCAAGGGCATGCAGCTCGCGGTCGAGCACATCAACGGCGGCCACGACCTGTTGAAGAAGATAGCCCCCAAGGTGTCGAACGGCGTACTCGGCAAGCAGGTCAACCTGGTAGTTGCCGATTCGGCCGCCAAGCCGAACGATGCGGTGCAGGAGCAGCAGACCTTCATCAGCGAGAACAAGATCATCGCCATGACCGGCTCGACCTCGTCGGCGGTGGCGGTGGCGCTGAACAAGTTCGCACAGCGCGAAAAGATCCTCTACCTGGTGGCGATCTCGGGTTCCAATGACACGACCGGCAAGGACTGCGCCCGGTACTCCTTCCGCCAGTGCTTCTATGGCGAGACGGCGGCGAACGCCATCGGCCCGGTCTTGGTCAAGGCTTACGGCAAGAGCAAGAAGGCGGCGTTCATGACGCCGGACTACACTTACGGCCACACCGTCACGAAGTCGGTGAATGACTACCTCACCGCAAATGGCGGCTGGACCATGGTGACGAACCAGGTCTCTCCGCTCGGCACGTCTGACTTCAGCCAGTACCTGACCAACATCGCCAACTCCGGCGCCGATGCCATCATCAACGTCAACTGGGGTCGCGACGCGGTGCTGTCGGTTCAGCAGGCCAAGCAGTTCGGCCTGACACCAAAGATGAAGATGGTGATCCCCTACCAGATCCCCTTCCTCGCCAAGGAGGTGGGACCGGAGCTGACCGAGGGCGTCTACGCCGCTACAGATTTCTGGTGGACGCTCGAGGATAAGTTCCCGCTGGCCAAGATGTTCGTGGCGGAATTCGAGAAGAAGTACGGTTACAAGCCCGAATGGGGCGCCAACAATGCCTACATGCAGTTCGCCATCTGGGCACGCATGGTCTCGGAAGCCGGCACGTTCTACCCACCGGCGGTCATCAAACAGTATGAGAAGGGCGAGACGTTCCCCTCGACTGTCGGCGACGTGCACTTCCGCCCCGAAGATCACCAACTCGTTCGTCCGGTCGTCATCGTCCGCGGCAAGGCGCCGAAGGACATGAACGGCAAGGAAGACTATTGGGAGGTTCTGGACGTCCTGCCCGGCGAGCCGCTCATGCAGAAACCCGACGCCTTCGGCTGCAAGCTCGGCGACTATACCTGACACAAACGGCCCACTTGGCCGGATCATGGCGGAGAGGGCATTTTCAGCGCGCGTCGTGTCAGGCCGCTAACGCCGCGACAGATCTGGCATGGCCGGCTGGATCGAAGCCGGCCATAACGTCCGGGACGCGATCTTCACCGACTCGGACAACAACGTGATCAACTGGGCCAATTTCATATCGCAATGCTTCAACGGGCTGGTACTCGGCGCGCTCCTCGCACTGATCTCCTCCGGTCTGACGATCATCTACGGCACTCTCGGCGTCCTTAATCTGGCGCACGGCGCGATGTTCATGCTCGGCGGATATGCCGGCTGGGTCGGCTATACCTACAGCGGATCGTTCATCGTCGCCGTCATCACCGGTTCGCTGTTCGTCATGCTGGTTGGTGTGGTGATGGAGCGGCTCGTGATCCGATCCTTCTACGGCCGTCCCCACGAGGATCAGCTGCTCCTCACCTTCGGCCTCGGTATCGTGTTCGTCGAGGCGGCGCGCTTCTGCTTTGGCAGCCTGTCGAAGATTGTTCCTCCGCCGGCCGGTCTGGTCGGTATTACCCCCCTCGGATTCATGATGTATCCAACCTATCGGCTGGCGCTGCTCGGCATCGTCACCGTAGCGCTGCTGCTGCTCTACCTTGTCCTCTACCGAACGCGTGTCGGCATGATTGTTCGCGCGGGCATTGAGGATTCCGTGATGGTCGATGTACTCGGCATCGATGTCTACAAGGTGTTCATGCTGGTGTTCGGGATTGGCGCCATGGCGGCGGGCTTCGCCGGCATCGTCAACGCACCAGTGGTATCGATCTCGCCGGACGTCGGCGAGTTGGTTCTTGTGCAGACTTTCGTCGTCGTCGTCATCGGCGGCGTCGGTTCGTTCCCTGGCGCGGTACTCGGCGGCCTTATCGCAGGCGAAATCATCAGTATCACCTCGATGTTCAACCCCGGTTACGCCTACGTCATGCTTTTCGCGGCGATGACGCTGGTGCTGGTTTTCCGCCCATACGGGCTGCTCGGCACCGTCGGGCGCGAGTGAACCCGATCTTCCCATGCTAAAGCAACGCCCGTTCCTGGTTGAAGCGCTGACGGCGGCCGGGTTGATCGTGGCACCGTTCATCCTGCCATACCTCGGCTTCTCGCCGGGAACGATCGACCGCATCCTGATCTGGGGCCTGTTCGGCCTTGGCTTCGACATCCTGTTCGGCTTTACCGGACTACTGTCGTTCGGCCAGTCCGCCTTCTTCGGCACCGGCGGCATGGTCGCCGCATATCTGCTGACGGTCGCCGGCTTCCCCAACATCATAGTAGCGGTCCTTATTGGTGCGATCGTGGCGGCTGCGGTCGGATATCTGGTCGGCCTCGTCGCACTCCGGCGCACCGGAATCTATTTCGCCATGATCACGGTGGCGATCGCTGAGGTGTTCTTCTTCGTCGAGTTCAATCCACTATCCGAATACACTGGCGGCGAGAATGGGTTGCCGGGCGTTCCGCGGCCATCGGTGTGGGTTGGCTTCACGACGCTGAAGTTCGAAACCGAGGGGTGGATCTACGCCTTCATGGCGTTCTGGTACTTCATCGGTTTCGTGCTGGCGCTGCGCATCGTCCGCTCGCCCGTCGGTGCCATATTGCGCGCCATCCGGGACAACCCACTGCGCGCGGCCGCGGTGGGCCATAATATCGATCGCTACAAGCTCACGGCCTTCGTCATCGCCGCCGCCTATGCCGGTTTTGCCGGCGGTCTGCTCGGCCTGATGCAGGGTTTCATGCCGCCTGACGCGTTCATGTTCGACACCTCAGGCCAACTCGTGATGCAGACGGCAATCGGCGGTGCTGGCACCCTGTTCGGGCCGCTGGTTGGCGCCGCCGTTTGGCTCTACCTCAGCGATTTCTTCCAGACGACGCTGCATCTTGGCGCCACCTGGAAGTTGGTACTTGGCGTCGTGTTCGTTTTGTTGGTCGTGTTCCTGCGTCACGGCATCGTCGGCGCGCTCGTATTGGTATGGCAGCGCATCATCCTCGGCGCCAGGCACAGTGAACCAGCAGAGTCCGATCCGCATGCGGTCGCCGCGAACGTTATCGCCACGTCAGCCAACCCGGCCACGTCGGTCGCCGCGCTCACGCCGTCATCGCGCCGCCGCGGGTCCGTGGATAGCGGCGAACTCATTCTGGAAACACGCGGCCTGTCCAAGCGTTACGGCGGCGTCCTCGCCAATGACAACATTTATTTCTCGGTCAGGCGCGGTGAACTGCGCGGCGTCATCGGGCCGAACGGCGCAGGCAAATCCACCTTCTTCAAGATGCTGACCTGTGAGACACACCCATCGGAAGGCCGCATCTTGTTCGAGGGCCGCGACATCACCGGCTTCGGCGTCACCGACGTATGCCAGCTCGGACTGACCAAGAGCTACCAGGTCAATCAGTTGTTCACGCGGCTGACGGTGCGCGACAACATCACGATCGCCGCACTCGCCGAGAGGCGTGGACCGTTCCGTCTCGACCTGCTGCGACACATCGGCGGCGTCACCGGTCTCACGCAGCGGGTCGAGGATACGCTAAAGCTCGTGCGCCTGACCGAGCGCGCCGACCTGCCAGTGTCCGAACTCGCCTATGGGGAGAAGCGGAGGCTTGAGATCGGCCTTGCGCTCGCCACCGCGCCAAGCCTGCTGCTGCTCGACGAACCGCTTGCCGGAATGAGTCCGCGTGAGCGTCTGGAAACCCTGGAGTTGCTCAGATCGATCGCTCGCAGCCGCACCATGATCATCATCGACCACGACATGGATGCCATCTTCGCACTTGCTGAACAAATCACCGTGCTGCGCGAGGGCTCAGTGCTGGTGGAGGGAACGCCGGACGAAATAAGGGCGAACGCCGCGGTCCAGGAAGCCTATCTTGGCGGAGTGCACGCGCCATGAGCCTGCTCGAAGTCAAGGGGCTGAACAGCTATTACGGCGACTCACACATCTTGTTCGACGTCAATCTGCGCGTCGAGAAAAACGAGGTGGTGGCGCTGCTGGGCCGCAATGGCGCGGGGAAATCGACGACGCTCAAGAGCCTGATGGGCGTGGTGAAGCCGCGCTCCGGCGAGGTAATCCTTGAGGGACAGAACCTGGCCGGCCAGCCGCCGCACCGTATCGCGCAGGCTGGCATACAGCTCGTGCCGGAAGACCGCCGTATCTTCGGTAGCCTCAATGTCGAGGAGAACATCATCCTCGCGGGCCTGACCGCGTCGAACCGATGGCCGCTCGACCGCATCTATGCGATGTTCCCCCGGTTGAAGGAGCGGCGCGAAAGCCGTGGCTCCGATCTCTCCGGCGGCGAGCAGCAGATGCTGGCGATCGCGCGAGCCCTGGTACGGGATCCAAAGATCATCCTGCTGGATGAACCGTTCGAGGGTCTCGCACCGGTAATTGTGCACGACCTGATGCGCGCCTGTGGCGACCTAGCGAAAGCTGGCCAGACCATCGTGCTGGTCGAGCAGAACATCGCCGCCACTCTGGCGCTGGCGAGCCGCGCTTACATCGTCAACAATGGCCATATCGTGCACGAGGGACCGACCGAGGAGATCAAGGCCGACCCTGGCGTGCTGCAACGGTATCTTGGCGTCTGAGGCGCGGTGGTCGGCCGGTGCGGTGTCCGCTTTTGAGCGACTGAACGGCGGCCACGGTGAAGGTTTTCGGATGCCGGCCATCGCAGGTCGCGCGTGTGGGCATGGGGCGGCGTACGGAAACATTCACCATTCCGGTCGTTTGCCGCGATTGAAATATGCAATCAGCCGAGGTTCCTGGCCACGCCTGTGGAGTCAGCGATGCATGCGCAGCAGCCTTGACGACGGATTGATCGAGGTCACCCGCTGCTTCGCAGCTTCGCGCCGGGATGGGGCTTGCGCCGGTTGCGGTGGACCAGCAGGTCCGGGGCCCGGTCACGCAGCAAGCCCTCGGCCTGGCCAACGATGTCCTGCATGATCGCCTCAACTGGGCGAATGTCATGCATCAAGCCGATCGCTTCGCCCACAAAGATGCCGACCTCGTCCGTGCGGCCTTCCGCAAGCGCGGCGAGATAGGCTGCGTGAGTGGCCGCGGCCTGCGCGTGTTGGTCGGCTTCATGCCCATGCCAACGCCGTGCGAAGGCATTGTTCAGAACCCGGCCGGTGAACTCCTCCGGCCACTCGTAGCCGCGAGCAATATCGGCGGCGCGTTGCCGCACGGTGCCGTCGCCGTTCGTCGCCAGCGCCACGCGTTGATGGTTCGAATGGACCAGGGCTTCCGGACTGGCCCAGAAGCGTGAGCCCATCATGACACCGTCCGCGCCAAGCATCAGCGCCGCGCCAAGGCCGCGACCGTCGGCAATGCCACCGGCGGCCACCAGCAGTGTCTCTGACCTTACGCGGGCGATGATGTCGGCGACTTCCGGAACCAGGGTGAAGGTGGCACGGACAGCGCCGTGGCCACCCGCCTCCGTGCCCTGGGCGACAATGATATCTGCCTTTGCTGCCAAGGCGGCATGGGTGTGCGCGACTGTCTGCACCTGACAGATCAGGACGCTGCCTGCGGTTCGGATCCGGGGTGCGAAAGGCGTGGGATCGCCGAACGACAGCATCAATGCCGCGGGCGCGTGGGCGAGTGCTGCGTCCAGCAGTTCGGGCCGGCGCGCGAGCGACCAGGTGATGAAGCCGCAGCCGACGCGCACATTGCCGGCGGCGGCGAACTCCCGCGCGAGCCACTCTGCGTCACCGTACCCTCCGCCGATCAGACCGAGGCCGCCGGATCGCGTGACGGCGGCTGCGAGCCGGCCGCCCGCGACACTCCCCATCGGGGCCAGCAATATCGGGTGGTGAATGCCCAGCCGCTCGGTGAGGCGGGTACGGAGGGGCATGTCAGTAATCCAAATAAAGTTGCAGTGCGCATGGCGGACGGAAGGCGACGCAAAGCCTTGGTCGGACAGTGGGGATCACGCCGCGGCGGCCTCCTTCATCACGGTAGGCAGGATCGCATAGGCTTCCGTCCAGGCGATCTTCACAGGCTGCGTGAAATCATCGCCCAAGCCTCGCCCGAGCGTCCAGAGCAGCGCGGCTCCAACTGTGTCGTAGTGCGTGGGTTTGACCCCATAGGTCGCATGCCGTCGGCCGAGGTCCTGCACCGCCGGCACGATGGTCTCCAGTTTGTCCAAGCTGGCGACGGCGGTGCCGATCATCGTCATCAGCCTGCGCCCCTGCTCGGTCATGTCACCCTTGAACAGTGGCTTCAGCGACGGATCGAGCACGAACAGTCGGTCGTAGAAGATTGCCGCGGCTTGCGGTGCGATGGGCACGACCTTCGCGAAGGAATCGCGCACCAGGTTTTGGTTTTCAGGGGTCATGGATACCTCCGTTGGTTTGCACATCGAGGCGCGAGGTCGGTTCCGAAACCGACGCGGGATGTCGGCCCATATCACTCACCTGGACACGCACGATGGGCGCCATTAGCATTCTTGAGAAATGGTTTGTTTTGAACGTTGCAATCACTGACAGAGAACGGGAACTGCGATGGAGTTTTCCGATCTTGCCACATTTCTGGCAGTTGCTCGCTGCGGCGGCATCACCCGTGCGGCAAGTGACCTCGGTACCGTACACTCGAACGTCACGAAGCGGATCAGGGCGCTTGAGGCTGAAATCGGCGCCCCGCTGTTCGAACGACATAGCCGTGACATGACCCTGAGCGCCGCCGGTCGGAGGCTGGTGCCCTATGTCGAACGGCTGACGGCGCTGTCGCGCGAAGCCATCGTTGCAACACGCGACGACGGAGTGCCGAAGGGCCCGCTGGCGATTGGCTCGATGGAGACGACCGCCGCGGTCCGCCTGCCAACGCTGTTGGCTCGCTTCCATCGGTCCTGCCCGGCGGTGCAGTTGACGCTTCGCACAGGCCCGACAGCAGGTACTCGTCGATGCGGTGCTTGACAGTTCGCTCGACGGTGCGTTCGTGTGTGGCCCCATTGACCATCCCAGCCTCACCGTCGTCACGGCATTTCGGGAAGAGCTTGTGCTGGTCACGGCAACGCGTTGAACGAGCCTTGCCGCCCTGCGTCGCGGAACCTCCGCCGCCGGTCCAACCGCTCTCGTGTTCCGCACCGGTTGCTCGTACAGGCAGCGCCTCGAACAGGTGCTGGCAGAATTCGGCTGGCCCAGCGCCGCCCGGTTGGAGTTCGGGACGCTCGACGGCATCATTGGCTGCGTTGCGGCAGAGATGGGCGTCACCCTGCTGCCTCGGGCCGTGGTCGAGCGCGCGGAGCAAAACCGCTCCATCCAAATACACGCACTGACCGGTTCCAAGGGTCGGGTCGAAACGCTGTTCATCCGACGCCGGGACGTGCATGAGGACACCGCCCTGAGAAGCTTCGTCGGCTGCGTGAAGGAAAGCACGGCAGCATTGGCCGCATGATACAACGCCGTCATCGTCTGGCGCAGTGCGGCGCTGGCGACGTAATGCGGCACCGCGATGGTCCCCGCGGTCCTGGCAACAACTTGAGTGCTGGCGGCCAATCAGGGCTTTGCGTCGCCGGCGCAGGTTCTCGGCAAGTGCTGGCTATCAGCTTGGCCTCCCAATCGCGCACCGCTTCATAGCTGAATGATGAACCGCGGGTCAGAACATCGCGGCCCGTTCACTACGAGAGATGGCAGCGTTCAAACTAAACCATTTGTCAAGAACACTCGCCTCCATCAAAGTTGTTGTCGAGATGAGTGTTTCACGCAGTCGAGCAATCGACGCGGTCGTTACAGGCTCGTTCCCTGGCGCATGTGGCCGGCGTCACACCTCCGGTCGTCGTGGTTGTGGTTTGAGTTCGGGCTTCGATGTCCAGACAACATGAGGCATCCATGGCACCTGAAAACCGACCTCTCGTGCTCCGGGCGGCGAGACCTACATCATGCAGGGCCAGGTGCTGCCGGCTGATGGACCGAAAAATCATCCATGTAATCGCATGCCCAGCTGCCGCCGTGGAGCTAGGCAGCTCCAATCATCTGTTGGTTCTGTCGATGGCACGATGAGCTCCACATCATTTTCGGCGGCCGATCGCGTGACAACCGATTTGTTTCTGCGGCCCGTCGCGTACGGAATCCCCCCAAACCGGTCGTCAGCAATGTATTCCGTTCTGAGGTCGCTGAGGGATGGACCGCGAATCCGTGATCGGTGACCCGCGGTCAGCAGCAATCGGCGTACTGCTGATCACTGGTCACTGACGACCGCCGTGCGCACATCGTCACCCTGGCCTGCGATGATCAGGACGGAGGTCGTGCCACCGCCGTCCTTCACATAATTCCCAAGCCCACCGCAAAAATAGCTGTTGCAGACATCGGACCGCAGCGACCGGTCCAGCGTGCAACCCTCGGTGCCATGGAACACGCACGAGCCCTCGTAGCCAACCGCCGGCACACGATCGATGTACAGCCGCAACACGGCACGCGCATCCAATTCGTCCCGGGCGCGCCGCACCCGCGCCATCGTGCGTTCGTCGAGATAGCCATGGTCGCCGCCGCCCTTGCAGCAGAACCCCTTGCACATCGAACACGCCTTGCGCGCCACCTGGCAGATGAAGCCGTCCGGCTCCGGCCGCAACGGCGACGCCGACCCGTGCGGATCCTTCATCGTGCGCATCGCCCGCAGTGACGCGACGAGGTGTTTGCGCAGTCGCCGCACGCGCTCGGGCGATGTCGCCGCCGACGGCTTCTGGTTCAGCGGCACGGCCACCGCCTGATTGCCGCCCGTTCCGGCCTTGTCACCGAAGGCAAGCGTGAAATGCTCTATGGACATGCGAGGTTCCGCCCCGCTGCGCAGGGTGGCATCCTGGCCTGCCCCAGGCAAGGACAGCGCTGTGCCAATCCCCATCATTCTGGACTGCGATCCTGGCACCGACGATGCATTCGCCTTGCTGCTGGCATTGGCATCGCCGGAGATCGAATTGCTGGCGGTCACGGTCGCCGGCGGCAATGTCGGGCTCGACCGCACACTGCCCAATACGCTGGCGCTGCTCGCGCTCGCCGGTTCGAACGTGCCGGTATTTGCCGGCGCCGATCGTCCGCTGCTCGGCGCCTTCGTCAACGAAACGCGCGTGCACGGCATCGACGGCCTCGGCGGCGTTGCACTGCCGCACGGCGGACAATCCGCGCCAGGTGTCGCCGCCGATGCAATCCGCAGCATCCTGCGCGACGCCAAGCGCCCCGTGACACTGGTCGGCATAGCGCCCGCCACCAATCTCGCACTTGCCCTGATGACCGAGCCGGCACTGATCCCGCATGTCGAACGGATCGTGCTGATGACCGGCGCCTGGGGCGAAGGCAACGCGACGCCTGCCGCCGAGTTCAACGCACTGAACGACCCCGAGGCGCTCGCCGTGCTGTTCGCTTGCGGCCGTCCCGTTGTGCTGGCGACTCTCGAACTGACCGCACAGGCACTGTGCACGCCGGCACATCTGGCACATTGGCGCGCACATGGCAGCGGCCGATGCCTGACTGCACTGTGTGACATCCAGGCCACCGTGCCGCTGGGTCCCCGGCTCGGCGGGGCCGGTGCGGCGCTGCACGATCCCTGCGCAGTCGCCTGGTTGATCCGGCCCGATCTGTTCACCACACGCGATTGTTCCGCGCAGGTCGATCTCGGCCCCGGCCCGAGCCGCGGCCGCACCGTCATCGACCGCTGGCATCGCACCGTCGCACCGGCCAACGTCACTGTGCTGGAAACGCTGGACGCAATTGGCTTCTTCCAATTACTCGGCGAGCGCCTGGCACGGCTGCATTGATCGCTCCCGCTCCTGCCCACAAGGAGGCTTGGGGTAGCGGCCATCGCATGGCACTGTCCTGACCAACCCGTAGCGGAGACCCTCAAATGGATCCGAATGCCCTGCCCTTCGACGCCGACACCATGCTGGACGGGCTGCGCGCCTGGGTGGAATGCGAAAGCCCCACCTAGGACGCCGCCGCGGTCAATCGCATGATGGACATCGCATCGCGCGAATTGGTGATCGCCGGCGCGCGCATCGAACGCGTTGCCGGACGCATGGGCTTCGGCGATTGCGTGCGCGCCACGTTTCCGCATCCCACGCCGAACGTGCCGGGCATCCTGGTGATGGGCCATCTCGACACGGTGCATCCGATCGGCACGCTGGCAAAAACTCTCGTTCCGTCGCGAAAACGGCCGCGCCTGGGGTCCAGGCATCCAGGACATGAAGGGCGGCAACTACCTGGCGCTGGAGGCGATCCGCCAACTCGCGCGCGCCGGCCAGCAGACCAAACTGCCGATCACCGTATCTGCTGACCAGCGACGAGGAGGTCGGCAGCCCCTCGACGCGCGATCTGATCGAGGCAGAGGCTTCGCGGCATCGCTATGTTCTGGTGCCCGAGCCCGCACGCGCCGATGGCGGTGTGGTAACCGGCCGCTACGCCATCGCCCGCTTCAACCTGGAAGCGACCGGTCGCCCAAGCCATGCCGGAGTCGCGCCCAGGCGACGGACGATCCGCGATTCGCGAAATGGCGCGCAAGCTGATCGAGATCGAGGACATGACCACCGAGGACTGCACCTTCTCGGTCGGCGTGATCCATGGCGGACAGTGGGTGAACTGTGTCTCCACCACCTGCACCGGCGAGGCGCTGTCCATGGCGAAGCGGCAAGACGACCTGGATCGCGGCGTGGCAAACATGCTGGCGCTGTCTGCATCGTCCAACGACGTTCAGTTCAAGGTGACGCGTGGCGTGACGCGCCCGGTGTGGGAACCCAACGGCAAGGTGATGGCGCTGTATGACACTGCGCGCGGCATCGCCCGCGGTCTCGGCTACGACATTCCGGCGCAGAGTTCGGGCGGCGGCTCGGACGGCAATTTCACCGGCGCGATGGGGATCGCCACACTGGACGGACTTGGCGTGCAGGGCGCCGGCGCACATACGCTCGACGAACACATCGTTATCGAGAGCCTGGCGTATCGCGGCAAGCTGATGGCCGGCCTGCTCGCCGCTCTCGGCTGAACATGCCGGTCAGCGACACCGGCGTGTTGCGCTGGTGCTGGCAGGTCGTCTACGGCCGGCCGCGGCTGTTCATCGCTCTGCTGTGCGGGGTCGCTGCTGCGCCTTTGCTGCCGCACGGTATCAGCGGCACGATGCGCGCCATCGTCGCCTGGGACATCGGCGTCATTGTCTACCTGATATTGTCCGCCTACCTGTTCATCAGCGAGCGGCTGGACCACATGGCATCGGATGCGGCGGCGCAGGAAGAAGGCGAGTGGACGATTTTCTGGCTTACCGTCGCGGCGGCGGCATTCAGCTTTGCCGCGATCATCAGCGAGTTCGCCGACACCGGAAGCTTGCCCAAGGCGCAGCGGAACCTGCACATCGCCCTGGTTGCGGTGACGCTGTTCGTGTCATGGCTGATGACCCACACCAGCTTTGCATTCCGCTACGCCCATGAGTTCTATGAAGCCGATCCGAGCGGCGTGGGCATCACCGAGGGGCTGGAGTTTCCCGGTGAGAAGCAACCGGATTATCTGGATTTCCTGTACTTTTCACTGGTGCTGGGAATGACGTTCCAGGTGTCCGACGTGCAGATCACGGCACGGAAATTCCGCCGGCTGGCCACCGTGCACGGGCTGCTGAGTTTCCTGTTCAACACGATCATCCTGGCATTGACCGTGAACATCGCGGCCGGACTGCTGTAATGCTGCCGTCAGCGGAGCAGACAGAATTCCTGGCGGCACAGCGGGTCGGGCGCCTGGCGACGGCGGATGCACGCGGCAATCCGCACGTCGTGCCGGTCTGCTTCGCGATTGCCGGGGATACGCTCTACATCACTATCGACGAGAAGCCGAAGCGCGCATCGGATCGGCCGTTGAAGCGCCTGCGCAACATGATGGACAATCCGTCAACCGCCTTCGTCGCCGATCGCTACGACGAAGACTGGACACGGCTTGGTTGGGTGATGCTGCGTGGACGCGCCGAAGTCCTGCACGATGGGCAGGAACATGACCACGCACAAACGCTGCTGCGCCAACGCTATCCGCAGTATCGTTCCATGCAGTTGGCCGAACTGCCGGTGATCGCGCTTCGCATCGAACGCGCCACGGGCTGGGGCAACCTCTCTCCCGTCATTGCGAGGAGCGAAGCGACGCGGCAAGCTCCCGCGTAACGTTGCTCGGAGGGAACCACATGGACCTCAATCTCGGCGGCAAGGTCGCCCTGGTCACCGGCGCGAGCCGCGGCATCGGCGCATCGATCGCCGAGGAACTGGCGCGGGAAGGCGTCAACGTCTGCCTGGCCGCGCGCGACAAGGCGAAGCTCGACGAAGTCGCAACCAGCATCGCCGCGATCTCGCGCAGCAACCGCACCACTGTCATTGCCGGTGATCTACGCACGCCCGCTGCGGCGCAGGCTGCGGTCGATGCGACGATGTCGGCGTTCGGCCGGCTCGACATCCTGGTCAACAACGCCGGCGCCACCAAGCGCGCCGACTTCTTCACCCTCACCGAGGACGACTGGCAGGACGGCTTTGCGCTGAAGTTCCATGGCTATGTGCGCACGACCCGCGCTGCGTGGCCGCATCTGCGCGAAACGCACGGCTGCATCATCAACATTGTCGGCGTCGGTTCGCGCTCGGGATCAGCCGAGTTCACCATCGGCGGTTCGGTCAATGTCGCACTGCTGAACTTCACCAAGGCGATGGCGGATATCGGCATCAAGGACGGTGTGCGGGTGAATGCGATCAATCCCGGACTGATCGAGACCGAACGCTTCGGCCGCAACATCGAGCGCGTGTCGCGGGACCGTGGGTTCAACCGCGAGCAGGCGATCGCCTTCCTGCTGTCCTCGCACGGCACGACCCGCGTCGGCCGACCAGAGGAAATCGGCTGGCTTGCCGCCTATCTCGCATCGGGGAAGGCCGACTTCATCCAGGGCTGCGTCATCGACATCGACGGCGGGGCGACGCGATCGCTGTAACGCGTTGCCAGCCGCCGTCCCCTTGCCTCTCGCCCCATGCAATGACAGCAGCAAGCGGAAGCACAGCGCTCAAAGGAGGACACACCCATGGCCAACGCATTCGTCAACGCACCGGGCGATGTCACATCGCGCCTGACCGATTACATCATCGCAGCCCGTTGGAACGACCTGCCCCGAACCGTCCGCCATGAAACATTGCGCTCATTCTTCAACATCCTGGGCTGCACGATCGGCGGCGCACGACATGAGGTCGTGGAGATCGCCGACCACACGCTCGGCGAGTATGCCGGCGCACCGCATGCCACGGTGATCGGCCGCGGACACAAAGCTGACGCACTGCATGCGTGTCTGATCAATACGCTCGCCTCCAGCATCTACTCATATGATGATACGCATGCCGAGGCGGTCGTGCATCCATCGGGTCCGGTCGCATCCGCTGCCCTGGCGCTGGCAGAAAAGCGTCCTGTCAACGGCGCGGACTTCCTGTTGGCATTCGCGCTCGGCGTGGAAATGACCTGCCGACTGTCCAAGGCGATCTCGGTGCCGCCGGCGAAAGGAACGGTTGCCTGGTCGCAGACCGGCATCGCCGCGGGCATCGGTGCGGCGATCGCCGCCGCACAGGCTGCTGTACCTGGATGCCACGCATCTGCAATACGCCATCGGAATTGCGCTGTCGCAGGCTGCGGGTTTCCGCGTCATGCATGCCACCATGGTGTCATCATTCATGCCGGCACAGGGCGGCCAGACCGGGCTGCGCGCGGCGCTGCTGGCGGAAAATGGATTCACCGCATCGCCGGCCGCCCTGGAAGGCCGGTATGGCTTTCTGGAGGTGTTCGCCGAACACGCGCATCTGTCGGCGCTGGTGGACGGCCTCGGCGAGCGGTTCGAGATCCTGCGCAACACCTACAAGCCGTATCCCTGCGGCATCGTGATCCATCCGATCATCGACGCCTGCCTGCAATTGCGGCGCGAACATGCCATCGACGCGGCGACGGTAGACATCGGTCAGTATCAAGGCCTCGCCAGGCGCGATGGCGCTGTGCGACCGGCGCAATCCGCAGAACGAGCTTCAGGCGCATGTCAGCCTGTATCACTGGACCGCGGCCACGCTGATCCGCGGCACCGCGCGTATCGAGGAACTGCAGGACCCCACGGTACAGGATCCGGCGGTCATCGCATTCCAGGACCGGATCGAGGTGGTGGGCGATAGCGCGATTGCAGCGGATGCTGCTGAAGTAACGATCTCATTGAAGGACGGCCGGGTTCACACCTGCCGGATCGATCATTGCATCGGCAGTGCGACCAATCCGATGACCGACGAACAGTTGACGCGCAAGTTTGCCGAGCTTGCCGAACCGGTGATCGGCACCGCGCGCACCAAGGAGCTGATCGATCGCACCTGGGCGGTCGAAACCATGGCGGATGTTGGTGACTTGGCGCGCGCGGCTGCGTGACATTCGTTACTTCCCCGCCACCTGACGCTTCCACAGGTCCCATGGCCGATCCACCAGACCATCGTTCGTCCGCATCGCCGCCTCGGCCTCCCCATCATTGAGGAATGTGGGATCGCCAAGCTGCAACGCATCGCTTTCGATGCGCGCATTCACCTCCGTGTAGATCGCGCGGAACGTGACATGACGCACCGACTGCGCCGCCGCCACCGACCCGTGCCCACGCATCAGCGCGACCGGATGTTGGCCAAGCGTTGTCGCAAGTGCATGGCCGAGCATGGCATTGGTGATCAGCATG
Source organism: uncultured Alphaproteobacteria bacterium (assembly GCA_963696645.1). Lineage (GTDB taxonomy): Bacteria > Pseudomonadota > Alphaproteobacteria > Acetobacterales > Acetobacteraceae > JAMXLO01. Next base: position 1,821,322 of record CAVOKY010000005.1, on the reverse strand, counting down.
TTGGATGCGGGCCCGGCGACGTCACGGATTTCGAACACGGGCACGCCGCCACCGAGGAAACTGGCGATATGGTTCATCGGTCTCAGCGGCACCTTCGTGTTGGCGTACGGCAGCACAGCCGGCGAATGGCTATGCACGATTGAGAGCACATCCGGCCGCAGCTTGTAGATCTCGCCATGGATGAAGCGCTCGAGATACATCGCGCGGCCACGCTGATCCACCGGCGTACTGTCGAGGTCGTATTCCATGATGTCGTCCGCCGTCACCAGCGCGGGAGCCATGCTGCGCGCCAACAGGTATCGGTTCGGATTCTTGTCATGGCGTGCACTGACATGGCCAAAGCCATCGACCACGCCCTGGTTGTACAGGATGTGATTTGATGCCACCAGGTCGTCGATGAGCGCGGGATTTACCGGACCACCCGAAGCGGGATACGGCGCCTGTGCGTCCGCCGCGGCGGCCATCAGCGCGCCAAGAAAGCCGCGCCGGCCAAGGTCGTGTACCATCCCGCAGAAGCAGGTCACCATGCCGCCCTCCCGTAATCGATTGTGCCGACGGTAACCGACCTTGCCTTTGCCCGCCACGCCCGGCACGCTTGCCGCGATACCATCAGGAAGGAGATGGAAGATGAGCGACCCGATCCGCCAATCGCTGTGCGATTCCGTCGACGGCACTGTCCTGATGGGTCACATGCAGGAACTCGCGCGCTGGGTGAAGCTGTCAGGCACGCCGGACGAACTGCAAAGCCTGCGTTATTTCCAGGCGAAACTCGACGAGTACGGCTATCGCACCACTCTCATCATGCATGACGCCTATATCAGCCTGCCCGGCAAGGCGCGGGTTGATGTCGACAATCAGGCCCTCACCAGCATTACGCATTCCTTCTCGCGCAGTTCGCCGCCGCAGGGAGTGACTGGGCGGCTGGTTTATGTCGGCGACGGCGACGCCGCCGATTTCACCGGTCGCGATCTGCACGGTGCGATCGTGCTGACGGAAGGCATCGCCAGCCCCGGCCAGGCCGCGCGCGCTTCGCACGCCGGCGCGGTTGGTCAGGTGCAGATCAGCCCGCACGAGCATCTGCATGAGATGTGTGTGTCGCCGGTGTGGGGCAGCCCTTCGGGCGAGACGCAAACCGAACTGCCCACCACTGTCGTCTGCACCGTGTCGAACGCCGATGGCAGCGCATTGCGCGATCGGCTGGCGCGCGGCGAGCAACCGAAGGTCACGCTGCACGCCGAAGTCGATACCGGCTGGCGGCAGACGCCGATCCTGCAGGCCGACATCGATGGCCCCTCGGAGGACGGCCCGTTCATCCTGTATTCCGGCCATCACGACACCTGGTACTATGGCGTAATGGACAACGGCGCGGCCAACGCCACCATGCTGGAAGCCGCCCGCATCACCGCGCGTGAACGCGGCAAGTGGCGGCGTGGATTGCGGCTGTGCTTCTGGTCGGGCCATTCGCATGGCCGTTATTCCGGTTCGACCTGGTATGCCGATCAGAATTGGGACGAACTGGAACGTCGCTGTGCGGTGCACGTGAATGTCGATTCGACGGGCGGCGTTGGCGCGACGGTAATGAAGAATGCAGCCGCCGCGCCGGAACTGGTCGCACTGGCCGGCGATGCGATCGGCGAGCAGGCCGCATCGGACTATGCCGGCAAGCGGATGTCACGGTCGTCCGACCAGTCATTCTGGGGCATCGGCATTCCAGCGATGTTCGGCGCACTCAGCGAGCAGCCCCCCGCGCCGGTGAAGATGCGCAACGCGCTGGGCTGGTGGTGGCACACGCCGCACGATCTGCTGGACAAGATCGACGAGAAGAACCTGGTGCGGGACACGCGCGTCTACGTGCACACGCTGTGGCGTCTGCTGACCGATCCGGTGCTGCCGCTGGATTTCACCGCGCATGCGCGCGTGCTGCTCGAGGAGCTCGGCAACGCTGCGCACGGCACTCGGCGACCGTTTCTCCGATCGCCAGCCTGATCGCCGGCGCGGAGACACTGCGTGCGAAGGCCGCGGGCGGCGGGCATTCGGATGCGGCGCTGATGCGTGCGTCACGAGCGTTGGCGCCGGTGTATTACACCAGCGGCGATCGGTTTGCGCACGATCCGGCGTTGCCGCTGCCGGCATGGCCGGTGCTCGATCCGTTGCGCAAGCTGGCGAAGGTGGCGCCGGGCACCGACAGCGCGCGTTTCCTTACCGTCAGCGCAACACGGGGCCGCAACCGCCTGGCGCACGCATTGCGTGAAGCAACGGAGGCGCTTGCCGGGTGATCAGGCTGCGCTGCGGCAGCGCATCAGGTTCATCGGCCGCAAGCTCATCACCACTTCGCCGTTCTGGTTCAGCACCTCGACCAGACTGCGCACCATGCCGCGATCCGGCTTCGAACGCGATCGGTTGGCCTCCAGCACCGTCACGCGCACCCGCAGCCGATCGCCCGGCCGCACCGGCCGCACCCAGCGCAGTTCGTCGAGGCCCGGCGACGGCAGGGTCGCCACCTTCGACAGATAGTGTTGCGACGAACAGCCGCATCACCATCGCAGCGGTGTGCCAGCCACTGGCGATCAGTCCGCCGAACGGACCCTGCGCCGCCGCGACCGGATCGGTGTGCATGTCCTGCGGATCATAGCGCCGGGCGAATTCCAGGATCTCGTCCGCCGTCACCAGCGACTTCGCCGAACTCGCTCACCATGCCGACGATGTAGTCCTCGAAGTATCGTTCTGCCGGGGCGACGCTGGCTCTCCCATCCATGGCGTTACGACGCCTCGATCTTCACGTACTCGAAATCGCCCGGCTTGTTGTCGATGCCGATGCGGGGCGGCGCAATCCACGATGCGAACGCACCGGGCGCATGCCCCGGCTCGCATCAGGCTTTCCACGAACCGGTTGTCGTCAGCCGACGGCAGCATCGTCTCCTTGCAGCGTCTGCCACTGCTCCTCGGTCAGCAATTGCCATCGGTATCGGCGTGGATCGCGGCGAACTCACCGATGCGGCGATTGAACGCGACGTGCGGCAGGACGAGACGGAACGCCAGCCCGGCACGCTCGATCACCCGGTTCCACCGCGTCACGCCGGCCTTGGCATCCTCCACGTAATCGTCGCGCAGCCGCATATTCAGCGCCGACAGCGCCGGCACGTCCTGCTGCACGATCGCTCCATCCCGCAACCGCAGCACCGGATAGGTTGCGTTGGTCAATACGTGGTCATCCGTCAGCTTGTCCTCGCGATAGCGCCCCTTCAGGCCCGCGTTGAACGCATTCGCCGCATTCGTGCTGATCTCGTTGCCGAACAAATCCAGCGTCAGCGAAAAATGCAGATTTGCCTTCCTCTGCAGCGTTGGCAGATCGATCACGCCAAGCGCGCGCACTCGCTCCACATCCGTCGGATCGTCGATGCCCGCGTCGCGCATCGCCTGGCAGGTACGCTGCACGATCCGTTGCACGCCGGTTTCTCCGACGAACATATGGTGCGCCTCCTCGGTCAACATGAACCGGCAGGTGCGCGACAGCGGATCGAACCCCGACTGCGCCAGCGCAGCCAACTGCATCTTGCCGTCGCGATCGGTGAAGAACGTGAACATGAAGAACGATAGCCAATCCGGCGTGGCCTCGTTGAATGCACCCAGCATGCGCGGGCTGTCCTGATCCCCGGATCGCCGGCGCAACAATTCCTCGGCTTCCTCGCGTCCATCACGACCGAAATACTTTTGCAGCAGATAGACCATCGCCCAGAGATGCCGGCCTTCCTCGACATTCACCTGGAACAGATTGCGCATGTCGTATTGCGACGGCGCAGTGCCGCCGAGATGCCGCTGCTGCTCCACCGACGCCGGTTCGGTATCGCCCTGGATCACCAGCAAGTCGTCGCAGCATGGCGCGGTATTCGCCGGGCACTTCCTGCCATGCCGGTTCACCCTTGTGCGCACCGAACGGAATTTCCGATCCTTCCACCGCCGGTGCCAGCAGCACGCCCCAGCGATATTCCGGCATTCGTACATAGCCGAACTTCGCCCAGCCCTCCGAGCCCACGCCGACCGCCGTGCGCAGATACACCAGACGGTCCTGGAAGCCTTCCGGACCCATCTCATGCCACCAGTTGATGTAGCCCGGATGCCACGTCTCCAGTGCCTTGCGCACGCGCAGATCGTCGGCCAGTCCGACGTTGTTCGGGATCAGCCCGTTGTAATCGACCGCGGTTCCGTCGGGCATCGCTCAGTCTCCTGTCAGACGCGTTGCGGGTCGAAAGTGGGACGTTGGCCGCTGCCGTAACGCTTCAGCGAGCCCTCCTCACCTACCGCGTTCGGCCGCTGGAAGACCCAGTTCTGCCACGCGGTCAGGCGTCCGAAGATGCGCGTTTCCATTGTCTCCGGTCCGGCGAAGCGCAAATTGGCTTCCATCGCGGTCAGCGCATCAGGCGAGAATGACGCTCGTTCCTCCAGCACCATCCGTACCTCGTCATCCCAATCCGTCTCGTCGTACGCGAACGTCACCAACCCCAGTGCTTCGGCATCCTCCGCAAGCAACGTCGCTCCCGTGCGCGCGCGGGCACCGGCGAAACTGTCGGGTTCGCCGAGGAATCGCGTCGCCAGTCGCGTCAGCCCGTTGCCCATCGGATAGGCGCCGAAATTCAAATCCGACAGATGCAGACTGGCAGGTTCCCGGTTATCGCCCCCGCGGCTTCCGGCAAACATCACCGACCGGTCGGCGGCGAACAGTAACTCGGCCAACGTGCCGGCAAAGCAGCTTCCCGGCTCGATCAATGCGATCAGGCTGCGCGATGTCAGGTCGAGGCGCTTGAATACACGCTTCAGATACAGCCGGATTTCCCGCACCAGCCAGTCATCCCTGTGCGTTTCCAACAGATCGTCCGCCGCCAAGACAGCCGCAGGATCACCCTCCGATCGCAACACGATGAGACCCAGCGTCGGTTCATTCAATCGCAAATGCAGGATTGCATCATCCAACTCGCGTGCAACGACAAGCGGCCAGAAGCCGTCGCCGACGGCATGAATGTCCGCGGCATCGCGCGGCAACTGACCGCCAGGCCCAAGTACAGTGACCGTCACCAGTCGCTGCTTCCGATCCAACGCCACGCGCACGTGGGAATAGACCACGCCTGCATCGCTGAATTCACGCTGCAATGGTGTCAACGCGATGCCCCTCGCATCGTCCGGCCGGTCCGACGACGCTGCGAACGCCAGCGCGCGTTCATGCAGCTTCGCCTCCCACGCCGATGGCGGCACCACCTCGTCCACCAATCGCCACTCCACCGCACGATGTCCGCGCACACCTTCCTCAGTGGAACAGAACACATCCGCGCGATCGCGACGCACCATTCGCTTGTCGGTCAACCGCGTCAGTCCGCCGGTGGCAGGCAGCACCGCAAGCAACGGCAACTCCGGCAGGGCAACGCCCGAACGGCGGTCGTCGATCAGCATGATATGTTCCGTGGCCAGCGCGAGTTCATAGCCGCCGCCGGCTGCGCTGCCGCTCACCGTCGCCAGCCAGAACTGGCCGGAATTTGCGCTCGCGTCCTCGATCGCCAGCCGGGTCTCATTGGTGAACTTGCAGAAGTTCACCTTGTGCCCGTGCGACGCGCGGCCGAGCATGCGGATATTGGCGCCGGCGCAGAACACATTCTCCTTGCCGGAACGCAGCACTACCGTCCGCACTTCAGGGTGCTCGAACCGCAGCCTCTGCACCACATCGGCAAGCTCGATATCCACGCCGAGATCGTAGGAATTCAGTTTCAGCTCGCAGCCTTCGAACAGGCTACCATCCGGATCGACGTCCATGAACAATGTCGCGACTGGTCCGTCGAATGCGAGGCGCCAGTGCCGGTAGCGGCTGGGGTCAGTCTGGAAATCGATGCGTTTCATGCCGCTGCCTTCATCAAAGTATCCCGAACGAACGGCACGATCGCCGCCAGCGTCGCCTGCGTTGCTTCCAGGTGCGGCGAATGGCGGGCTTCGGGGATCAGACACGTCTTCACCGGGCACGAAGCCGAGCGCTCCAACACGCGGAGCTGCTCAGGTGTGCCATAGGGATCCTCTGCTCCCTGTAACGCCAGAACGGGCACCCGGATCTTCCCGACGAATTCCGTGATGTCGAATGTCCGAAACCGAGGGTCCAGCCACGCGTCATTCCACCCACGGAACGCCGCCTCCACGTCGCGATGATACTTCGTCAGGCGCTGACGCAATTCTCCCTGTTCATAGCTCGTCTTGATTTCCGCGATACTGGCAATGTTCAGCGCCTCGACGAAAAAATGCGCCGCGATCAGCACTGCACCAACGACCCGCGGGTCCTGAACCGCGCCCGCATGAATCGCCGCGATCGAGCCACCGTCGGAATGGCCGATCAGCACCGCGCGCCGTACCCCTGCCGCATCAAGCACACGCGGCAATACCTGCATCGCCTCGTCGTGCATATAGCTCATCGGCCGCGGCAACGTCACCGAATCCGATGCGCCATACCCGAAGCGGGAATACGCGAACACGCCGCATCCCGTCGCCGCTGCCAGCGCTTCCGGGAAATCCCGCCACAGCGCGACGCATCCCAGCCCCTCATGCAGCAACACCAGCGTCGGTGCCTGATCAGGGCCTGGCCCCCACCACTGCGTCTCGATGCGCCGGTTGTCGATGATCAAGGCGACACGCGGAGCCGGAAACGCAGGATCTTGCCGGTCGCGGTCTTCGGCAGACCATCGACGAACTCGATCCAGCGCGGATATTTCCAAACGCCGATGCGCTCCTTCACGTGTGTCTTCAGCAACTCCTTCACCGTCTCGGCATCCTGCCGCTGCGCTGCGTCCTGCAAAACCACGAACGCCTTGGGCTTGGTCAACCCGTCGCCATCCAGCGCACCCACCACTGCCGATTCCAGCACCGCGGGATGCGACACCAGCGCCTCTTCCACCTCGAACGGCGAGACCCATACGCCGCTTACCTTCAGCATCTCATCGGTACGGCCGCAGAAGCGATAATAGCCCTCGGCATCACGGATGTAGGTGTCACCGGTGTGGGTCCATTCGCCACGAAACGTGCGCCGCGTTTTGTCGCGCTGGTTCCAGTAGCCCTCGGCTGCGGACGGCCCGCGCACCACCAGTTCGCCCGCCTCGCCGTTCGGCACACGCGCGCCATGCTCGTCCAGGATCATCGCGTCGTAGCCAGGCACGGGCTTGCCCGACGTTCCGTAGCGTACATCGCCAGAACGGTTCGACACGAATATGTGCAGCATCTCGGTCGACCCGATGCCGTCGAGAATGTCCACGCCGACCATGTCGAACCACCGCCGGCCGATGTCCGCCGGCAGCGCCTCACCCGCCGAAATGCAACGGCGCAAACGCAACGATCCCGCGCGCGGACCGATGCGCGGATTGGTCAGCATCGACGCGTACAGCGTCGGCACTCCGCCGAATATCGTCGGCTGGTGGCGTTGCAGCGTGTCCAGCACCGCATCGGGCGTCGGTCGATCCGGCAGCAACACAGCCGATGCGCCGACCGACATCGGAAACGTCATGGAATTGCCCAAGCCGTAAGCATGGAACGCCTTGGCAGCTGAGAACATGACGTCGTCGTTGCGGATCTGTAGCGCCTGTGCGCCATAGGTGTCTGCCGTTGCGCGCAGGCTGCCATGGACGTGGCGGACACCCTTCGGCGCACCGGTCGAACCGGACGAATACAGCCAGAACGCCACTTCATCCGCAGGTGCTGTCGAAGTCGGTGCAGCCGGATCGCCGCGCGTCAGGAACTCGGTCAGACCGATCGTGCGCGGGTCGCTGATCGGTGCGGGCCCGCCGCCATCCGGCTGCACGACGATGATTCGGCGAAGTTCCGGAAGGCTGTGCAGCACCGGCAGCAGTGGTTCGATCAATGGCACCGAGATCACCAGTGCATCGGCGCGGCTGTCAGCCAGGATGTAACCCACGACATCGTGCGTCAGCAGCGTGTTGATCGGCACGGGCACGATCCCCGCACGGAGCGCACCCCAGAACGCGATCGGGAAATCCACGGTATCGAGCAACAGCAGCCCGATCCGCCGCTCGCGCGCCACGCCGGCCGCACGCAACGCGCCGGCGAAGCGACGTGTGGCCTCGCTCAGGCCGGCGTAGCTCAGTGAACGCCAGGGATCGACGAATGCGGTCGCGGCACCACGGCCCTCGCGCACGTGGCGATCGACAAAGTATTCGACAGCGTTGCCGTTGTCCGAACTGGCCGACATCCACCACCTCCGGCGGGAGTTATAGCGCCGCGTCCAGGCTTATGGCGATGCCGGGAGCGTTGCTCATGCCTGGCCGATCGGGCATACGACAGTGCAGGAGCCGGTTTGCCAGGCTGCTATTTCGACGGCTGCAGCGACGTACGAAAATTGAACGGCATGTCGAGGAACCCCTGGTCGGGCGGCTTGAATGGTGTTCCGTCCACATTGTATTCGCGGATTTCCAGGGTTGCACGCGCCTGCGCCGCGTTGGCCTTGACCAGCTCCTGCAGAAGTTCCTGTCGGATTGAATCGCGTGCCTGTTCGAATGTCGGTGGTGAAGCAGTTCGCCGTGCCTCCAGCTTGAAGACGTCCCAGCTATTCTGATTGAGAACAGGGCTGGGTGAAATGCCGCCCATGGGAAGTGCAAACACGGCGTCGGCTACGACCGCGGGTAACTGCTGACGCTGCACAAAGCCGATATCGCCGCCATTGGCGCCGCTGGGATCGATGCTATGTTGCCTGGCCAGTGTCGCAAAGTCGCCGCCCTTTGCAAGGTCAGCCTGCATCTCCTGCGCCTTGGCAAACGTGGCAAGGACAATGACGCGCAAGTGGGCCTCTTCGATGCCGGCCTGGCCAGCGTAGCGCTGGTCGTAGCGCGCGCGAATCGCCGCGTCGGTGATTTCCTTCGCCGCAGCCCTGCTCAGCATTTCATTGACCATCGCCATGTCGGCTGCGTTGGCCATGCGTCGCCGCACGTCCGGATCCTCATCCAGATGCAACGATTGCGCCTCCAGTATCAGCGCCGACTGATTGATCAATCCCTCGACCAGCAATGGAAAGACAAGATCAAATGGCTGTTGGCGCGAATCATCGGGCAACTGTTTGTATGCGTCGCCTACTTCGGACAGGTAGATGTTTCGGCCGCCAACTGTGGCAATCAGCGGGTCTGACCCGCTGCGCAGGGCATCGCCGGGCCGATAGAAGCGGTATGGCGATTTGTCCGTCTCGGAGTCGGGCACCGCACCCGTCGCCCCCGCGGATGGCTGGTTGTCCGATCCTAGAATTCCGCCGACAGATGGAGAGCGCCCTTGCGGCTGAGCAGGCCTGCCGCTCGGCGAGGAAGGTACCTGCGGTGCAGCGTCGGGCACCGACACCGTATGTTCGGGCCCGACACCACCCGGCTGAGCGCCCTGGGCAGCCCCGACGATCGTGACGGAGACGGCTAACAACATGCCGGCCACGATCGGCCCGGACGCAAGGTACTGCATCATGGGTCAGGTCTTAGCATACACGGATGGCGTTTGTAGCCGGTATTGCGGACGCCAAATATCCCCGGCCGAGTGGCCAATCCTAAACAGGCGGTCAGCGCCCGCCGTCGGCCGAGATCGGCACTCGCCTGCTTCGCGCGACGCTGAGGGCGGCCAGTGCAACGCCCAGGATTGCAGCACCCCCGGGTTCAGGCATTCTTACCGGTGGTTCCTCTGCGCCAACGTTGCCCGTATGTCCCGACATCAGGTTGATGATGTCCGCCGTCATATAGGCGTGACCGTTCGAGATGATATCGCTGGGAGCCAAGGTTCCGCTGGCGACCGTCGCAGTGAAGGTCAGGACCCCCGTCAAATTGGTCGCAGCCGAAAGCGAATAGGGGAAACTTCCAAATGGAGCGACATTGGACGCCGCACTTGTCGACGTGGTCACCTTGGTGGTCGCTACATTATTAATCTTGAAGTTGCCGAATGTGACATTCATTACATTGATATCGACGGCAAACATGGGATGCGTCTTCACGACCGTGGTCTTATTGAATTCCAGATCGTCCAGCGCATTCAGTGTCACCTTGAAATCGATGGTTTGCGCGCTACTAGAATCCTGCGATACCGAGACTGTGCCGAACGGGACGGTGCCGCAACCTCCCGTGCAACCGTCATTGTCTAGCGTGAAAATGAGGCTGGCGTGCGCCGCACTGGCGGCCGCCAGCAGCATGGTCAACCCCATGAGCATCGATCGCCCCAGCCGCGCCCTCCGGACGATGATGTCCCGGGGCCAGGCTGCTGGAAGTCCCTGCTCCAGCTCTTTCATGGTGTCAGTACCTAAAAATCGACAGACGGGCGAGTCCCGCTTCTTTTTTTGGCGGGAGCTTATCATAAATGCATTGCAACCATTGAGTCCACAGAAATCGACCCGTTCGGCCGCAAGCTGGTTGGCCACGGCCTCCGGTGCGACGCGGGCAGGCGGTCAACCGCGACCGATGGCGAGTCGCCCGCAATATGAGGGAGTTGCGCCTCGTACCTAAGGTCGTCAGAACGCGCAGTAAACGCCCATGCATACCTTGGTAGGCGTTCGGCTTACGTTCGACTGACTGCGTAACGCGGTGCGCGCGTCACACGCCCGGAGAGCCGCCGCGATCTGCAGCTCGCGCCATGCCGGGGGCACGCAGCGCGCCAGCGGAATACCGCGTGGCCGCGGCTAGATCGGGATGGTTCGGGGAACTCGAGGACCGCGAAATGCGGCCGTATCGCCACATCCTCCGCGCACGTGGCGACGGCGAAGGACTCGACTGCGCGGCCGTTGCCCCAACTACCCGCCATCCCCCACCATCTTCGCGCGGACCATGCGCTGCGCACAGGGGGCCGGCGATGGCGGGTCCCGCCACAGAGCGGATCAGTGAATTCCTGCGACCCCGGCATCCTTCAGCACGCCCCACATGCCCTCCACGTTGTTCAAGTGGACATCGCCGATCGAACTGCCGTTGTTCCAGCCGATCTGTTGACCATTGGACGAGGTGACGAGATTGGCTTGGTTGAACGCTTGCAGCGCGTTTTTCAGCCCCTCGCCGTCCACCATGAAATCGCTGCCCGTGAGCGGGTTCACGACGCCGGTGTCCACGAAAGTCTGCCAGGCAGCCGAGCTGGAGGTAAGTGCCTTGTTGGCAACCTGGTAGCCATTCGCACCCTCGAATGTGAACGCGCTGGTGGAGGTATTGTAGTCGACCGAGGGGGACGAGCCGCCGGTGGCGGTATCGACGACCCGGTTGCCATTGGCGTCCACATTGCCACTGCTGTGGTCGGCATAGATGAGCGGGCTCTTGCCCCCCAGCCAGTTCACTGCCTCGCTGATCAGGTCCTGACCCACGGTCAGCCCGCCGGGATCGTGCGCTCCGGCGTCGATGTTGAGCTGAGACGCCTCGGCCTACGACATCAGGATCTGCCGCGTGTCGTTGGCTGACGTGCTCGAGTTGATCAACTGAGGAGCCGCGGCGAATGGCACGAATAGCATGCCGCTCGGGATGGAGGAGTAAGGGGTGGTGGTGTGCCAGGCCGCTCCAGAGGTATCGCCAAGCAACAGACCCTTGTTGGTCGAGGTTCCAACGGCCGCTTCTGTGGACAGCCACCAGTCTTGCCACCGTGGTTGAACCAGTAGCCGGTCGTCAGGCCGGTCGTTCCACATGTGAAGGTGGCGACGGTGTATTGTGCCGAATCCAAACTCGATACAGTCGTATGGTGGCCAGTCGAGTCATTCGCGGTCGTCGCAGTTGCCGTAGCCGTATCGGAATAGGTACCCGAGGAATTGGCGGTGGTAGTGACGACATTGGAATAGACACTCTGGCCGGCGGTGAGGGTGACGGAGCTGGCTTTGCCGGAGCCAAAGGTGAAGTTGACGCCGCAGATGCTGTCGCTGACCGAAGCAGTCTCGTTCAGGATGTTGGAAGTATCGGTGATCAGCGCACGGTAATAGATTGTCGAACCCGCCATGACGCTGGGAAGGTTGAACACGTTCTCGCCGACATCATACCAATTCGTGCCATCGGAAGAGATCTGCTTGTCGATCGTTATCCCCGCGGTGGCGCCAAAGTAGTAGGCGTCATTACTGGCGCTGACCGTTGCGCCGCTTTAGGTGTCCGTGATTGTTCCGGTATCATGCTGTTGCCCGGCCACCCATGGCAGGGTGATCGTGGTCGTGTAGCTCTTGCCTGCGGCAAGGCTGGCGATCGTGATGTTGTTGCCCGGGGCGCTGCCGTTCAGGTCGACCGGATTGCCGGTCACGTCGTTAATGTCGCTCAGCGTCAAGTTGGTCAGCGTCACGCTGCCGGTGTTCTTGACGATGAACTCGAACTGGGGCGAGGTGCCGCAGCCCTGGAGAATTGTGGGGCCGGTTGCAGTGTTCGCATCCTGCCAGGTGCAGCCGCCGTCGACGGAAACCAGCTTCTGGATTGATACCGCTGGCGTCGCGATCGTGTCGGTGTCGGTGGCACTGTTGTTGGTGAGGTTGGTGTCGGTGAAGCCAGACGGTGCCGTGACTGTCGCCGTGTTCACCAGGTTTCCGGTCGCACTCGCCGCCACCGTGCCCGTCACCGTGTAGGTGATGCTGCTGCGCGGCGCCAGGTTCACCGTGTCTGCGATATTGCCGCTGCCGCTGGCGCTGTTGCCCGCCGCGCCGACGCTCGCAACGCTCGTATAGGTGTCGCTGGTGAAGCCCGCTGGCAATACGTCGGCCATCGCGGCGCCGACCACCGCACTCGGCCCGTTGTTGCTCACCACGATCGTGTAGGTGTCCGACGTGCCGGCAACCACCGAACTCACACCGTCGGTCTTGGTGATCGACAGGTCACCCTGCGGCGTGATCGTGTCGGTGTCGGTTGCGCTGTTGTTGGTGAGGTTGGTATCGGTGAAGCCCGACGGCGCCGTCACCGTCGCGGTGTTCACTAGGCTTCCGGTCGCGCCGGCCGCAACGGTGCCCGTCACCGTGTAGGTGATGCTGCTGCCCGGTGCCAGGTTCACCATGTCAACGATGTTGCCGACGCCGCTGGCAGTGCTGCCAGACGCGCCCGCGCTCGCAACGCTGGTATAGGTGTCGCTGGTAAAGCCCGCCGGCAGCACGTCCGCCACCGCGGCGCCGACCACCGCACTCGGCCCGTTGTTGCTCACCACGATCGTGTAGGTGTCCGACGTGCCGGCAATCACCGACGTCACGCCGTCGGTCTTGATGATTGACAGATCGCCCTCAGGTGCCGTCACCGCCTGTGACGCCGATGCCGACAGCGTCGGCGTCTCATCACTGCTCGCATAAGCGGTGTTGACCACGACGCCCGTGCCGTTCGTGTCGATGTCGCTCGGCTGCACCGTGTAGCTGGTGGGCAACGTCTCCGAAGCACCGATGCCCAGCGTCTGGTTGGTCGCCAGCGTCGCACCGGTCAGCGGGTCGGTGACGGTCACGCCAGTCAGTGTCGTGTCGCCGTAGTTGCTGACCACGACATTGTAGTTGATCACATCCCCTCGGTCGGTAAGGCCGTCGCCATTGGTATCAGTGACCGAACTCACTGTCTTCACGAGAGACAGTCCCGGAGCGTAGGTCAGCGTGGTCGTCGCCGAGGCACTCTGCGTCGGCGTTTCGTCGCTCGTCGCCGTCGCCGTGTTGGTGATGCTGGTGCTGCCAAAGCCGTTCGGCACATACAGTCCCTGCGCCACGGTCAGGCCCTGTACGTTGGTACCGCCGATCTGGAAGCCGGCGACCGCCGGCAGTGTCGGCAACACGCTTGTGTCAATGTAGTTGATCTCAGCGATGAGAGACTGGTCGGTCCCGGCCGCCAATCCCACGCCATATTCATGCATCCAGATGTCGGCCTGCACCGCGGCAGAAATCAGCGCATTCGGCCCGGCGGCGAGTTGCGCGTCGCCCCACGCCGCCAGCTTGGCAATGTCGCTCGAATCCGGCACGCCGAGACTTTGCAGCGTGTAGACGATGCTGTTGCCGCCAATGTTGATGTTGTTGAACACATCGACGCGCCAGGCGTAGGCATTGAAGTGACCCGCCGGGTTGTCGCTGGTGCCGATGTTGACCGTCAGGTCCTGCTGGCCGGTGTACTCCGTGCCGCCGCCCCAATTTGACGACCCGGTGAACGTGACCATCTCGTAGCCGTTGGCCAGCGACATGTTGGACACGTAGATCTGCGTGCCGCTGTGTGCACCCGCACGGTCGATGTCGCCCTGCGTGACCGTGTAGCTGGTGGCAAAATTGTCGACACCGCCAGGAGTCAAAGTCACGCCGCTCGCCAGCGTCGCTCCGGTCAGCGGATCGGTCACATTCAGTCCGGTCAGCGTCACGTCGCCGGTATTGGTCACCGCAACGTTGTACTGAATCACCTCGCCGGCGGATGTCACCGCACCATCCCCCGGCACGCCGCCGACGGAGGTTACAGTCTTCACAATCGACAGACCGGGAGCATAGCTCACCGGCGTGGTGGTCGTGACCGTGGTCGGGGGCGCCTGGTCGCTCGTCGCAGTCGCCGTATTCGTGATATTGCCGCTCAGGCCGGTCGGCCCGTACAGACCTTGCGCCACGGTGAGGTCCTGAGCGGTGCCGGCAAGCTGCTCACCCACCACCGTCGGCAGCACTGCGCTGTTGATGTAGGTGATCTCGTTGACCAGAGCCGGATCGGTCCCGGCGGCCAACCCGACGCCATATTCCTTCATCCAGATATCGGCCTGCACCGCGGCAGAGATCAACGCATTCGGCCCCGCGGCGAGTTGCGCGTCGCCCCACGCCGCCAGCTTGGCAATGTCGCTCGAACCCGGCACGCCGAGGCTCTGCAACGTGTAGACGATGCTGTTGCTGCCGATGTTGATGTTGTGGAATACGTCGACGCACCAGGCAAAGACGTCGAAATGCCCAGACGGGTTGTCCGTATTGCCGTAGTTGACCGTCAGGTCCTACTGCCCGGTGTATTCGGTGCCGCCCGCCCAGTTCGACTACCCGGTGAACGTGACGAACTCGTAGCCGTTGGTGAGCGCCATGTTGGACACATAGATCTGCGTCCCGGCCGCGTTGCCGTCGCTGTCAATGTCCGTCTGCGTTACCTGGTAGCTGGTGTCGATCGTGTCGGTGGCACCGACGTTCAGCGGGCCAATATCCGATGCAACGCCGGTGAGCGGGTCCGTCACCGTCACGTTGGTCAGCGTCTCGTTGCCGGTGTTGTGTACCACGATCTGATAGTCGATCACCTCGCCGGCGTAGGTGATCGGTCCGTCGCCCGGTGCCCCACCGACCGAGAGCACCGACTTCACGATCGACAGGCCCGGAGCCGGCGCAAACACGCCCTCGGTCGCGCTCGCCGTGCCGCCTGAGACCAGCGTGTTCGGCGTGTTCAGGTTCGTGGCCTGGGTAACCACGTCGCCCCCAGGTGTCACCACCGACACCTCGTAAGTACCGGGGATCAGGCCGGTGAAGCTGGCATTGCCGTTGGCATCGGTCGTTGCCGACTGGCCGGTCGGGTTGCCCGACCCGTCCAGCAGATTCACCGTCACTCCGGGCAGACCCGTCTCGCCATTGTCCTGCGAGCCATCGTCATTGGCGTCGGTGTACACACGCGTGGTGAACGTCGCTGGCACATACACGCCTTCGATCGCGTTCGCCGTGCCGCCGGAGCCCAGCGTGTTCACAGTCGCCACGTTGCTATGTTGCGTAACCGCGTCGCCACTAGGGCCAAGGACCACAACCTGGTAGCTGCCCGGCACCAGGCCGCTGAAGCTCACGTTGCCGCTCGCGTCCGTCGTCGCCGTCTGCAGGATCGTGTTGCTGGCGTTCTCCAGATCAACCGTCACCCCGGGCAGACCAGTCTCGCCGTTGTCCAGCGACCCGTCGCCGTTGACGTCGGTGTACACTGTCGTGGTGAACGTCGCCGGCGCGAACGCGCCGGCGTTCTGGTTCGTTGCGCTCCCGCCGGGGCTCAGGGTCACCGGCGTTGTCGTGCCGCCGGCATTGACGATGCTGTCGAGGGCGGGATTGGGGTTGGTGCCAACCGGCGAGAAGCTGTCGCCGGCAGGGGCCGTCACCGCAACGGAATAGGTGCCTGGCGTCAGGTTGGCGAAACTATACGCCCCGCTGCCGTTCGTTATTGCCGTCTCGCCGGCAATCGGGTGGCCGGCGTTGTCCAGCAACTGCACCGTAACGCCCGGCAGGGTCGTATCGCCGCCGTCCAGCACGCCGTCGGCGTTCTGATCGAGGAACACGTCGCCGCTGATCGACACCGGCGCCCCGACCGAGCCCACTGCTGTGACGGTGCCCTCGACCCCGTTGATTAGCTGGTCCAGTTTCAGCGCGGCGGTGTTGATGCCGTTGTTGCCAACCTCGGTCGCAGTTGCGGTATAGGTGAAGGTGAAGTTCTGCGAGGCTCCAAGCCCCAGCGTCCTTAAGGTGCCCACCGTGCCGCTGTTGGTGAGGTCGAGCGGGTCGGTGACAGTCAGATTGGTCAACTGGGTGTTGCCGGTGTTGGTCACCGTGATCGTGTCGGTCACCAACTGTCCGACAACCCACGGCCCTGGAGTTGCGCTACCCGAGTTGGTCATCGTGAGCGCAGGGCTAATCGACACGTTGTCGTCGATCACGCCGGTGTGCGTCCCGCCGGGGATGCCCACAACTTCGGCAGCCACGCGGGGCAAACCCGAGTTTAAGGCACCCTCTGTCAGGTCATGGTTATTGTCGGTGATGTCGAAGGTGACAGTCTGCGTGCCGGCAAGAAGGCCAGGGTTCCATTGCATTCCGACGGTAAAGCCAGCACCACCTAGGCTCGCGCTAGCTATGATTCCGGGGGTGAACGTCGGGCCTGAGGTTTGCGTTATCACGAGGTCGCTGGCGGTGATCGAATGGCCTCCGGTCAACCCAGTGACGTTGAAGGCGATCTCGTCGATGGACTCAGACAGCACACCCAGATTGGCAGTCAGAATCAGCGTGACATGTCCACTGGTCGCCGCATTTTGGACGTTGCCGACCAGCCAGGGGGGCGGGGCCGGTCACCGGCACGATGCTTGCCGGACCAGGCGCAGTCCCGCTAAGGATTTGCCGAGAAACAAACGAATTAAGATAGCCCGAAGAACGGAGCGATAGAATCGCAGATTTGCGACCCGCGACGCGGATGCGGGCAGCTACCGTGGCGGGGTGATCGACGTTGACGACATTCGTTTGCGCTGGCGGCAGGCCGAGACATTTCTCGACGAGCGCGGCCGACGGCTGTTGGCGGCGAATGAGGCCCTGGCGCACGGCTATGGCGGCGTCTCGGCAGTTGCGAAGGCGACTGGCCTGGCGCGGAGCACCATCAATCGCGGCATTCGCGAACTGCGATTGGGCCGCAACGAGATCGGCAGCCGGGTCCGCCGTGCTGGCGGCGGACGCAAGAGCGCCGTGGTGCGCCAGCCGGATTTGCCGGCGGCACTTGAAACGCTGATCGAGGACGCCATCCGCGGCGATCCGTGCTCACCGCTGCGCTGGGTGAGCCGCAGTCTGCGTCACCTCGTCAAGGCATTGGCCGCGCACGGCTTCAAGGCGAGCCAACGCGTGGTGGCAAACCTGCTGCGGGAGCAGAACTACAGTTGTCAGGCCAACCGCAAGACGCGAGAGGGGGGCAATCACCCCGATCGTGATGCCCAGTTCGCTCACATCAATGCGACGGTGAAGGCCGCGATCGCGGCCGGCGAGCCGGCGATCTCGGTCGATACGAAGAAGAAGGAGCTTGTTGGCGATTTCAAGAACCATGGTCGCGAGCTACGCCGCAAGGGCGATCCGGAGCCGGTCCGGGTGCACGACTTCAAGATACCGGAACTCGGCAAGGTCGCGCCATACGGGGTCTATGACATTGCCGCCAATCATGGCTGGGTCAGTGTCGGCATCGATGCCGATACCGGAGCATTCGCCGTTGAGAGTATCCGGCGCTGGTGGTGGAAACTCGGCCAACCGCGTGACCCGAACGCCAAGTGTCTCACCATCACCGCGGACTGCGGCGGCAGCAACGGGCCACAGGTAAGGCTATGGAAGCGCGAATTGCAGCGCTTCGCCAATGAGGCTGGCCTGAGGATAACCGTGACGCACCTGCCCCCTGGCACCAGCAAATGGAACAAGATCGAACATCGCCTGTTCGCCTTCATCACCATGAACTGGCGTGGCAAACCGCTGGTCAGTCATCAGGTCATCGTCCAACTCATCGGCGCCACGACGACCGACACCGGCCTCAAGGTCTGCTGCGAGATCGACGCCAACCTCTACCCGAAAGGCCTCAAGGTGACCGACCGCGAGATGCACGCGATCAACATCTCACACGATGAATTCCACGGTGAATGGAATTACACCATCTCACCTAACCAACAACCGCCTTGAAGCAGTTATTCCTCGGCGGGCCCTAAGAACCGTGTGGAGGCTCAATGTCGTTGTTGGCGAATCGGTGAACAGCACCTCCGCTGACGCGCCGGTCGTCAGATCCGTCGCGGTCAACAACAGGTTCGCGCCGGCGTAGAAGGGGTCGACAAACCACGGCGTTATCGCCGTGCCGGTTCCATCGGCCAGCACCGTCCACGGGGTGGCTCCCGGCCCGTTGGCGGAGTTCGGGTCAACGACATAATCGGTGAGCGTCAGGTAGCCGTCAGCGCCGGGGTCGACAACTTGGACGGAGAAACTGATCAGATCGCCGGCGCCGAAGCCGCCGCCGTGAACAAGGCCTCACTGCCCGGCGCATAATCCGATTGGTCGGTGGTCAGATAGCTTGGTCCGCTGGCCATTGCAGCCTCCCCCTTTTGCGCTGGACCGTCGCAAGAATCAGGCCCCAAGCCGCTGTTCCGCCTACCGAATGGTGCGGCTTTTTCTTGGCACAAGTTGGTTCATTGCGCCCCTCAACGTTTCGTAACTAGCACGTTGAACTTTTCATGATTAAGATCAAATTCCGTGCTATATACACTTTTATATAATATATCAGAAAATTTATCGTATGTTTCGATTTTTCCCGCCAAACTACACCATGTCTTGATCATCGTATCTAAAAACATGGCCTCGGATAGAAATATGGGCCACGAGGCCGTGAGAGCCTTCCGGCCCCGCTGGAGCAGAAATCTTTCCTATTGGCCGTTGTGAGAGTCGTGGATCTCGTCGCCTGGCGGCTGCTCGGTCCGGTCGCAAAGTCCGCACGCGACAAATGCGGCGATGATGCGCGTACATGGAATTGCTATTCTGGACGCCCGCGTGATCAATCGAGATTATACGCCGGCGAGCCGATGTTGCGGGGGTAATGGCCGATCACCCGATCACCACTCCGGCCCTGGTGCTGCTGCGCATCGCGATCATCGTCATCGACGTGGCGGCAGTCGCCCTCATCGTTGTGGTTGCCCGTCGCCTGAAGGTCTGGTGGCGTCGCCTGCCCCGCGCAGTCTCCTCGTTCGCCCCGCCACCCCCACCCGGTCTGCCGCGGCCGGCCCGACGCGGCCACTACGGAGCTATCGCCGACCCGGTCCGTACGGTCCCGTCACGGTCAACCCCACCCCACAGGGTGCTGCGCTGATCGTCGCTGGGGCACTCCACCGACTGGTCCACTAATGCCAACGCCATCGCTGTAATCGACTGGCTTGTTTGTCCCGGCGGCAGGCGCGCCACAGGCGTGGCCATGGTAAATTTCAACCCGACATGCTGGTCCTCGCCGACGCCTCATCAAAGGTGAGCAGCATACCGGCGAAGTCCACGCACCATGGGTCAGCGATCCGCCGGACCCTTCCGGCGGATTCCCCAACACCTTCGCCAATTGGCCATTTGCCGGCGGGCAGCAACGCCTGGCGCAGATGCGTGTCGAACAAGGACAGCCGAACGGCTCGGCGCCAACGGTAAATCATCGGGCACGACGCACGGTGTTCGAGGCACAATCATCGGACGATGATCGCCGGTGCCATCTCGACCCGGACTATCGCAAACGCGGACGAGCTTGCTGCCCGGAGCGTTCCGTGCCGGCCCGCGGTCATGTATAGCGGCCCTATCGCGAGGACACGGGATGCGGCTGACTGACCATACGAGTTACGCGGACGCGCAACGGCATTTCAGCTTTGCCGGACTGTGGGACTTGTTCGACGGCAACCGCGACCGCCTCAACATCACGCACGAATGCGTCGATCGCTGGGCCGCCGACGCGACACGCGTTGCCGTCCGCGTGGCCTGTGCCGATAGCGGCGACCAGGCAATCACCTTCCGTAGCCTGGCCGACGTGTCGTCACGGTTCGCGCATTTCCTGCTCGCGAACGGCATAGCTCCGGGCGACCGCGTCGCGATCATGCTGGAACCATCGCTGCCGTTCTACGCCGCGTTGTTCGGTACCATGAAAGCTGGCGCCGTTGCGGTTCCGCTGTTCACGCTGTTCGGGCCCGACGGTGTGAGGCTGCGCGTCGATGACTGTCAGCCGCGTCTATTGCTGGCGGGTGCCGATCATGCCGCCACGCTGGGCGAGCTGTCCGGCACGCAGGTGCTGACGGCGGACGCGGCGTTCATGCACGCGCTGGACCGCTTCCCCACTAGCTGGGACATCGCCACGCGCGCTGACGACATGGCGCTGTTCCAGTACACCTCGGGCACCACGCGGCAACTCCCCGCGGCAATCCGCCATACGCACCGCGCCGTCGTCGTGGTGACGGTGGCGGCGCTATATGGCACGGGGATCCGTCCCGGTGACCGATTCTTCTGTCCCTCATCGCCCGCGTGGGGCCATGGACTGTGGCATGGCACGCTGGCGCCGCTCGCGCTGGGCGTTACCACCGGCACGTGGTCCGGCCGCTTCGATCCGAAGCGCCTGCTGGCGGCACTGGACGATTTCGCCATCACCAACCTGTCCGCCGCCGCAACGCACTACCGCATGATGAAGAACTGCGGCACCGCCGCGAACCACCGGTTCGCGATCCGCAAGATGAGCTTCACCGGCGAGCCGATCGACAGCGACACGTTGGCCTTCGCCGAGGCAACGTTTGGCGCACCGCTGTGCAGCATGTACGGCACGACTGAGGTCGGCGTGATCCTGGCCAACTATCCGGGCGCGGCAGACTTTCCGGTCAAGCCCGGCTCGCTCGGCAAACCCGTCCCAGGCGTGCGCGTACAGGTCCAGGCACCCGATGGGTCACCATGCCCGCCCGATGCGGTCGGGGAAATCAAGGTATGGCGGCACAATGACTGGTTTTCCACCAAGGATCTCGGTCGCGTCGATGCGGATGGCTGCTTCTGGCATGCCGGACGTGCTGACGATGTCATCATCTCCGCCGGCTGGACGATCGGTGCGGTCGAGGTGGAGGATGCGCTGCTCAAACACCCGCACGTGCTCGAGGCCACGGTGATCGGCGTGGCCGACCCGCTGCGCGGCCAAGTGGTCAAGGCATTCATTGTGTCCAATCGCCCGCCGGACGCGGCGTTGACGCTGGACATCCAGGATTTTGTGCGTGCGCGGCTCAGCCAGCACGAATATCCACGCATTGTCGCCTTCGTGCCGGAACTGCCCAAGACACCGGCGGGCAAGGTCAACCGCAAGGCGCTGCGCGACCGCGAAGTGGAAATGCAGCGTCATCCGGAGGAAGCATGAGCCTCGCAGCCGCGCGCCAATTTCCCAGCATCACCGATCACGCGCTGGACCAGCTACGCCAGCGGATCGGCGTGAAGATCGAGAACACGTTGGAGCCGTGGTGCCACGAGGCAACGCGAGACAACATCCGCCACTACGCACACGGCATCGGCGACGACAATCCGCTGTGGTGCGACCCGGACTACGCGGCGACCACGCGCTGGGGCGGCATCATCGCGCTGCCGAGTTTCCTGTTCGCCACCAGCCGCATCGTCTCGGGCTACGTCGGCGGCCTGCCGGGCGTGCATGCGATGTGGGCAGGCGCCGATTGGAGCTGGCACAAGCCCGTGCATCGCAACGACGCGATCAGCACCGAGGCGTGGCTGAAGGAGTTGCGGGAGCACGACACGAAGTTTGCCGGACGGGCGGTGCAGCAGACCTACCACGTCGATTTTTTCAACCAGCATGGCGACATGGTTGCGCAAGCCGATAGCTGGTGCTTCCGCACCGATCGCGACATCGCGCGCGAGGCAGGCAGCAAATACACCGAGGTGAGGGCCCGCCCCGCGCAGCACTACTCCGAGGAGGAGCTCGCCCATATCTACAAACGTTATTACGAGGAGGAAGTGCGCGGGGCCACGCCGCGGTATTGGCAGGACGTGACCGAGGGCGAGGCGCTGCCGGCGATGGTGAAGGGGCCGATGACGGTCACCGGCTTCATCGCGTACGCACAGGGCTGGGGAGGCCTGTATATCCGCGCCAACAAGCTGGCCTGGAAGCAGGTGCACGCCCATCCGGGACTCGGCATCGCCAACCGCTTCGGCATTCCCGACTGCCCCGAACGCGTGCACTGGGAGGAGGAATTCGCCCTTATGGTTGGCGCGCCGGGCGCCTATGACTACGGACCGGAGCGCTGCTCGTGGCTGACGCATCATCTCACCAACTGGATGGGCGACGATGCCATGCTGCGTGGCGCGAGTTGCAAGATCCGCCGCCACAACCCGGTTGGCGACACACTATTCATCACCGGCAGCGTGCAGCGGAAGTTTGTTGAAGATGGCCGGCACCTGGTGGAAATCAGCCAGCAGGCCCGCAACCAGAACGACGAACTGTCAGTCGTGGGCTCGGGAATTATCGAGTTGCCGGTGATCGACCAGGGCACGCGCCGGGTTGACGCGACCGAAGAGCCATCCGGCCGGTAGCAGCCCCTGTATCTACGCTGACATCGCCGGGAGTCGGCAGCCCGGCAGCAGGAATGGCGCGACGTCGGTCGTGTCCTGGAGTCTGCAAATCCGTATGAGGCTGAGTGGCCATACTGTGAAGGGACTGACGCCTGGCGGTCTCACCCAGACCGGCAGGTCGCTCCGCATATGCCCCTCGTCTCGCCGACATTCCGTCCTCAACCACTTGAGCAATCCGCTGGTCGATTTATCCGTCGTCGCAGCGACGTGCAGTTGCTTTCAGGCTTCGCCCGACATGAGCAGGCTCGTCACAGTTCCTGCCGAGACTGAACTTTCCCATCGCCGTGCGGCCGCCAGTAGCCAATCACGAATGGATCGCACGGCTGCTCGATGCGTGCGTGTGGAACCTACATTGCCCACAGGTCGAACACAGCGTGCACGCCGCCAAGTTCGTTGCGGCCTCACGCTATGCATTGCGCGGCCTGCTACGACATGACGGCGAGTGCGGCGGAACGACGCGCCTTCACCAACCGACAAGTATTCGTCACGGTGATGTTCGAGACCGCCGCCGCATTCAAGAACCTCGATGCGATCGCCGCCGCGATGGACGGCATCGACCCGCTGACCATCGGACGTGCCGACTTGGCCCAGGACCTCGGCATGTTCGGCACCCCCGATCAGGCGCGCATGCTGGACGATAAACGCGACCTTGTGCTTGCCGCGGCAAAGAAGCATGGCAAGACCTGTGCGATGCTGTGTTCCAGCTACGAACAGGCGAAGCATTGGAAGCAGGCGGGTGCGTGCTGCTGGCGTATTCCAGCGACAGCGAAGTGCTGCACACTGGGTACGCCACGGCAATGGCGCGGATCAAGGGATAGGTACCCGCGCCGGCTCAGCGTGGCTTTTGAAACTTCAGCACGAATTCGTCGATCGGCGTCGGATTGTGGAAGACGATGTTCGTCCTGGTGTCCTCTGGATGGCGAAGGAAATTGGCATCGGCCACGAATTTGAATCCGGCGGCCTCGATCTCCGATCGCAATGTCTGCTCGGCGATACGATGAAACTTCTTGCCGACCGTCGCACCATCTTCCGGCCGAGCCGAATGATCGGCAATGACCAGGATGCCGCCAGGCTTGAGCGCGGCGAACAGGGCCCGATCCATCTTGGCTCGATCGACCTCCATATAGGTCGTGTCATGATAGGCAAAGAAGAACGTGATCAGGTCGAGATCGTGCACGTTGGGCGGGACCGGATCGTCGGATGGCCGCACCAGCACGGTGACGTTCTGCATCACAGGCGTGGCCGATCTGGCCTTCAGCTTGTCGGACTCGACATCGGCCTGCCCATAGACCTTGCCGCCCGGCCCTACTGCACGGGCCATGAGTTCGGTGCTGTAGCCGGCACCCGCGCCCATATCGAGCACAGTCCATCCGGTCCGCACACCGGTAAATGCCAGGAGATCGACTGGATGCCGTCGCTGGTCGGTCTGTCGATCGGCATCAGTCCGGTCTGGTGCGGCAACGATTGCCTGATAATCCTGTGCCCGAACCGGCGCGACGATGGTGCCGAGCAGGGCGAGGCCCAGTACGGCGGCGAAACCAGCCCGGGCGAAACGCATGGTTCCTACCGCCCCACCCACGTCGGCGCCCGCTTCTCCATGAACACTGTCCGCCTCTCCTAGTGGTCCGCGCTGTTGAAGCACGTCTCCGCCATGCGCGCCAGCGCCCTCATGTCGCACCTGCTCTCATCCTTCAGCATCTCGTTGATCGTCAGCTTCGACGCGACCGACTGCCGTGCAGTTGTCCGCGGTCGGCCGCGTCAGATCCAGCGCCTCCTCGTTCTGCTCCTAGTCCGGCACCATCTTGTTGATCAGCCCGATCCGCAGCGACTCGTCCGCGTCGATCCGCTAGGCGGTGTACAGGATCATGCGCGCATTCGCCGGTCCCACGAGGTCGATCAGCCGCTTCACCGAATCCGGTGCATGGGCGATGGACAACTTCGCCGCCTGAAAGCCGAAGTCGCTGTCCAGCGCGGCAATTCGAAGATCCTCCTGCATCGCGATCGCCAGCACGCCGACAGGCGCCGTCTTCGGCTCGGAGAAACACTGTCGGTTCGTGTGAACCAGTTCACTTTGAAAATGCTCTGGTTGAGATAGACTCTGCCCAGAGCATTTGGCTCTGGACGGAGGCAAAAATGCTGAAGGCAGCAATCGGGTGTCTTCGGGCCTGCATTTCTTATGCGACGCCGATGACTTGCGCAGTTGCCGCCGGAGTGGCGCTTGCGGCCAATGCAGGTCACGCTGCCTACGTGGCTCCCGCACTTTACTATGACAGTCCTACTGTCGTCCTTGCGCCTGGCGGATCAGTGGACATTGGTGCGACCATGATGGTTGGGAGCGCTGGTCTGACAACCGATGGCTACGGCGTACAGACTGTGACCGTAAGCGGTGTCACAGTGGCCTTTGGCGGCCTCGATTTTGCCCAGCAATTGGACATCAACTCGCTGTTTGTCGGAACGACTGCGTATATCTTCGCTCAGCACGCGCAGTTCGTTCCCGGGAGTCAGGGCCAGTTGGAGAACTTGAACCTGAATCCCGGATCATCGTTCCATGTCGATCTGGGCCGGATCGTGGCCGACCCGACGCTGCCGGCGGGCAACTACACGACGGATATCGGCGTCACCCAGGAATGCCCCTTGGGCATTTGCGATCTCTCGCCGTTTGATTCGCCATCGTTTGCCGATGCTGGCACCCTGACTGTCGACGTGGCGAACATTCCCGAACCGGCTGGGATCGCCGTGCCGGCCCTCGGTGTTCTTCTCGGCCTGGCCCTCATTCGGCGAACCCCGTCGTTATCTTGGCGGGGCCGTGCTGGAACAAAGTGAGGCAACTCTGCCGCGCTTCGCGAGCAGGTAATGAATTCCGGTGCGGCACGAACGCTGCGCCAGGCGCCCTCGGTTCACCGCCCCGCCCACTTCGGCGCCCGCTTCTCCATGAACGCCGTCCGACCCTCCTTGTAGTCCGCACTGTTGAAGCAAACCTCCCCGATGCGCGCGAGTGCCGCCATGTCGCGCTTGCTCTCATCCTTCAGCATCTCGTTGATCGTCAGCTTCGACGCCGCCACCGACAGCGGCGCGTTGTCGGCGATCGTCCGCGCCAGATCCAGCACCTCCTCGTTCAGCTCCTCGTCCGGCACCACCTTGTTGATCAGCCCGATCCGGAATGCTTCGTCCGCATCGATCCGCCGCGCGGTGTAAAGGATCATCCGGGCATTCGCCGGACCCACCAGATCGATCAGCCGCTTCACCGAATCCGGAGCGTAGGCGATGGACAATTTCGCCGCCGGAATACCGAACTCGCTGTCCACCGCGGCGATCCGCAGATCGGCCTGCATCGCGATCGCCAGCCCGCCGCCCAGGCAGAAGCCACGGATCCGCGCGATGATCGGCTTGGGAAACGATGCGTACTTCGCCCGCCCCACCCCTGCCAGCCGATCATACTCCTGCTGCGCATTCGCATCGGACCGATTCTTCTCGAACTGGCTGATGTCCGCCCCCGAAACGAACGCCTTGTGCCCCGCGCCGGTCAGGATCACCACCCGCACCGAGCCGTCCTCGCGGAACTCGTCCAGGATCTCGCCGAACCCGGTCCACATCTCCAGCGACATGGCATTGCGCTTCTCGGGCTGGTTGAACGTGACCAGCCCGATGCCGTCGTCTTTCGCCGCCAGCATCTTGCCGCCGGCATATTCGCGGGTGACGCCGCCGCTCGGTAGCGTGTCCATCAGATGGCTCCCTTCTTGCGCATGTCAGCGATCTCTTCGGCCGAATACCCTACCGACGCCAGCACCTCATCGGTGCTCGAACCCATCTCCGGCGTCGGCAGCCTGATTGCCTTGGAGAACCCCGTGATGCTGATCGCGGACGCGACGACCTCCGCATCGCCGATCGCCGGCGAGCGCATCGGCGTCGCCATCTCCAGATGCTTCACCTGCGGATCGGCGAACACCTGGTCGATCGAGTAGATCGGCCCGCACGGCACGCCGGCACCCTCCAGCAACTCGATCCAATACTCGGACGGCTTCGTCTTGGTGATCTCGCCGATGGCCGCGTTGATCTGTTTGCGCTGTCCGCTGCGCGCCTTCTGGTCCTTCCACTCGGGCTTGCTCTTCCAGTCGGGCTGCCCGATCGCATCGCAGAACCGCCCGAACACGCGGCTCGAACTCGCGGCGATGTTGATGTGCCCATCGGATGTCGGAAATACGCCGGTCGGAATCCCCGTCGGATGATCATTGCCGGCCTGCGGTGCCACCTCCTTGGCTATCAGCCAGCGCGAGGCCTGGAAGTCCAGCATGAAGATCTGCGCCTCCAGCAGCGACGTGGTGACCCAGCGGCCGACGCCGGTGCGCTCGCGATCGAAGATCGCCATCATGATGCCGAGCGCCAGCAGGTTGCCGGCGGTCAGATCGTCGATCGGTATGCCGACGCGCACCGGACCCTGGCCTGGCAGGCCGGTGATCGACATCAGCCCGCCCATGCCCTGGGCGATCTGGTCCACACCGGCGCGATGCCCGTATGGCCCGGTCTGCCCGAACCCCGAAATGCTGCCGTAGACGATGCGCGGGTTCACCTCCTTCACGTCATCGTACGACACCTTCAGTCGGTGCTTCACCTGGGCGCGCATGTTCTCGACGATGATGTCGGCGGTTTTCACGAGGCGCATAAAGGCGGCGTGGCCCTCGGGCGACTTCAGGTTGATCGTCATCGCCCGCTTGTTGCGATGCAGGTTCTGGAAGTCGAAGCCGTGGCGGTTGCCGGCCACATCCTCGCCATCGGTCGCCGGCGGCTCGATCTTGATCACATCGGCGCCCCAGTCCGCCAGGTGCCGCACGCAGGTGGGTCCGGCGCGCGCCAGCGTCAGGTCCAGCACCTTCAGGCCATTCAGCGGCATGCGGGTCTGGGATTGGCTCAGCATGGACTTGTCGGCGGGGCTCTCCGGCATCCCTGGTCTCCTCCTGGTCGGGACCCCGATACTCTGCCGCAATCGCCGCTCGCTCAAGAGTGCGCGTGCGCCGCGCCCGAAGATGGCGTTCAATCCGCCCCATGAACGCGGTAGACCTTGCGCTGGTGCTGGCGGTGGACGGCTCCGCCAGCGTCACCTACGAGGAGTTCGGCCTGATCGCCGGCGGCATGGCGGCGGCGCTGCGTGAACCCGCCATCATCGCCGGACTGCTCGGCGGCCCCGCCAGATCCAGCATCTGTTCGTTGCTGCTATGGTCGGGTACCGGCGCCCAGGAGGTGATCGCCGACTGGACGCTGATCGCCTCGGAAACCGATGCCCGCGCCTTCGCCGACCAGGTCGACAACATGCCGCGCATCGTCAAGGCGGGTGAGACCGCGATCGGCGAGGCGTTGCTCGCGTCGCTGACCCTGCTCAGCCATCTGCCCGACAAGCCGACGCGCCAGGTGGTCGATGTCATCGGCGACGGCCGCTCCAATGCCGGCATCGCCCCCGGTCCGATCCGCGACCGTATGGCGGCGGCCGGCATCACCATTAACGGCCTCTGCATCCTGCACGAGGAACCCGACCTGTTGCAGTCCTACACCGAAGAGGTGATCGGCGGGCCGGGCGCCTTCGCACTGCCCTGTCAAAACTATCCGGGCTTCGCCGCGGCGATGAAGCAGAAGCTGGCGCGTGAGACGAACGCGCCCATCGCGTGATCGGAGAAAGCTCGCGGTCAACGCCCGCGAACAACATCCTGACCGCCCATGCCGCAGAGGTGATGGCGCCTTCCGCAGCCATCGCGCCTACTTGTCAAGATAGCCCGGTCTTCGCCCGGCGAACCGGTTAGTCACGGCGGCGTTATTGTCTGTGGCTCGAGGCCCTGAGAGGAGTGCCGGCATGAACGGCCAGGTGGCGGAAACGTACCCAGACGCAGACGCGGCCGGCATCGCCATTACGGTCGATGCATCGGCCGAAGACCAGTCCCAGTCCACCCCCATAGTCGTGGTCCGCGAGGAACGGGAAGAGATGCCTCTTCCCACCGAGCCGCGCACCATCTTTCTCGGCGGCCTGTTCCTGCTCGCCCTGCTCACCGCTCTCTATGTCGCCTCGGACATCGTGCTGCCCGTCGTGCTGGCGATCGTGTTGAAGCTGTTGCTCCAGCCGCTGGTCCGCATCACCGACCGCACCGGCCTGCCACGCGGCATCGGCGCCCTGCTCGCCATCATCCTGCTCGTCGTCAATCTCGCCGCACTGGTCAGCGGTATTGCCGGCCCGGCGGCTTCCTGGGCGAGCAAGCTGCCCGACGCGATCCCGCAGGTGCAGCAGAAGCTGGCGTTCGTGGCGCGGCCGATCGGCACGCTGGAGTGGATGCTCGGCAGATTGCAGGACTTCACCGGCGGCGGCGCCACCACGTTGCCGCAGGCGCCAGCCCTGCATTCGGGCAACATTCTGGGCGCGCTGTTCACCGGCACTGCGACCGTCGCCGCCGGCCTGTTCACCACGTTGATCGTGCTGTTCTACCTGCTGGTGGCGGGCGAGACTTTCCTGCGCCGCTTCGTCGAGATCCTGCCGCATTTCGCCGAGAAGCGGCAGGCGGTGGAGATCTCGCTGCACATCGAGCGCGACATCTCGGTCTATCTGATCACCGTCACGCTGATCAACGGCGTGGTCGGTCTGTTGACGCTCGCTGTCATGTGGGTGTGCGGCGTTGCCAATCCGCTGCTCTGGGGCGTCATCGCCTTCGTGCTCAACTTCGTGCCGATCCTTGGCGCGATGGTCGGCCTGGTGATCTTCCTGATGGTCAGCGTGCTGTCGCTCGGCGTGACCTGGTGGGCGCTGCTGCCGGTCGGCCTGTATTTCCTCATCCACGTCGCCGAGGGCGAGATCGTGACGCCGATGCTGATGGCGCGCCGCTTCACCATCAATCCGGTGGCGGTGATCCTGGCGCTGATCTTCTGGTACTGGATGTGGGGCGTGCCGGGCGCGATCCTGGCCGTGCCGATGCTGGCGATCGCCAAGATTGTCTGCGACGACGTGCGCCCGCTGCGTGCGTTCGGCCACTTCCTGGAGGCATGACCGTCAGTCGCGCGGTGCCGAGTTGAGATCAAGGTGGAGATCGTCATCGACTACGGCCTGACCGACATCGTCTCCGAGCGTTACGACGCCGGCGTCCGCTCCGGCGAGATGGTGGCGAAGGACATGGTCGCCGTGCGCATCGGGCCGGACATGCGCTCCGCGGTCGTCGGCGCGCCGTCATACGTTGCCGGCAGGCCACGGCCGAAGACGCCGCAGAACCTGACCAACCATACCTGCATCAACCTGCGCCTGCCGACCCATGGCGGCCTCTACGCCTGGGAGTTCGCGAAAGGCGGGCGCGAGTTCCGGGTAAGGGTCGAGGGCCAGCTCGTGTTCAACGGCACCGGGCTGATGCTCGACGCGGCGCTGGCGGGGTTTGGCCTGGCGTATCTGCCGGAGGACAGCGTTTAGGCGCACCTCGCCGACGGGCGGCTTATTCGCGTGCCTGCCGATCGGAGTCCGCCCTACCCCGGCTATCACCTGTATTACCCCAGCCGCCGCCAACCCACGCCGGCGTTCGCACTGCTGGTCAATGCGCTGCGCTATCGGCGGTGATGGAGGGGTGCTGGAAGGGTGACGTGGGGAAGAAGCGGCGGTACAGACCGGAGGGCCTCAATCTCACGAATGATACGGCGAGTTACTTGCAGTTGAGCCGAGCGCCCGCGGGTCAAATTTCTGTGCATTAGACCTTCAACAGTCAGGTCGTATGGGATGGCATGGTGCATGTCTTTGACTTGGCCGGGCATCCCGAGGCGACACGCGTCTACGCTTGGTCACCGCCTATTGAGGGGAGCACCAAGCGCCGGTTCTTTGCCGTGCTGCATACTGAGCGGATCAACTCGCCGATAGAGGCAGTGCGAGCGGCGATTGTCGCGGAGCGGCGATCTATGCCATAGATATTTCTGTAAAGAGACGCATTGGGGGAGAGGAAAAATGGGTCTATTTAGCCGCCTATTCGGGGGTGGCCCATCTGTTGCAGCGCAACCCGTGCCTCCCCCTAAGCCGACAGGCAAACAAGAGCCATCACCCCCCAAAAGCGTGAATGCAAAGTTTCGGCAAGTTCTTGAGTTGCGCACAAAGCAAGGATGGAGCCAAGCTTATATAGAGGGCGAAACTGCGTTGATTTTAAGTCTATTACAGCGTGGTGTGAGCCCAGAAGATATTGCGGGCGCCACCCTTCGCCAAGATTGGCTAAGTCTTGTCTCCGAATTTAGGAAATCGCCAGCTTTCGCAAAGACCATGGGCTTGGGATAAAAATCCACCCAGCCGCCCATCTCCCCGCTCTCAAATTACGACACTACCGCCCTCGCTTGTTTCTTGCGCCAACTTCCGTAAAGGGCGATCCTGGATTACAATCAACTGAACCAGAGTGGACCATTGGCCGACGACCGGCGGGAGGACGCATATGGGCGTTTGGGGAAAGCTTTTCGGGGGAGCCGCCGCGAGCGGCAGTAAGTCCTCTAAGGGGGGCATCTTGGTTTGCCGCGGCTGCGGAGAAAGGTATGACCTGGATCGCGTGGTGACGGCTTCCGATGATGATGTGATGAATATGCTGGCTGGCGGTGGTGCGGTCGTCGTTGGAAGACTTAATGGTCCTGTAATGGTAGCCCACTCAACGCTCGGGCCAACGAGTAGCAAAGACCAAAAAACATTACAAAATCTTCGGCGTGGTCCGGGCGCATGGCAATGCGGTAAATGCCATGCAAAGGGCACTTGGAGAGCTTCCTACTCAGTTTAACGACTGCGGGTCGGAGAATCGGAAAACTGTTCTCTGCGTTGAATATCGTAGATTGCTGGCTCGGTGAAAACCGGCGTCGTGTCAAACCCCCGCCACCAGGTTGCGCTCCTGTCTTGTCAGCAGATCTGTCGGTAATACAGATAACGGGCTTGTGTTTTCACGCCCGTTGGGCGTGACGCAAAGGTGCGCATATACACGCTGCTCAGTCGGGTGAAATACAAAAATTAAATGCACGAAAATTGCTTCTTGTCGGCGCGTCGATTCGCTTAGACCAAGCGACAGCGCTTGGTTGCCCAGCCATTCTAGGTAGCCACCATATTTTGTGAAGTATGTGTAAGGTTCATTGCTAGGATATTGGAATACTGAAATGGCCAGCAGTAGGTCAAGGTCCTTGTAAGAAACTGAATATAATGAGTCCTTACCGGCTTTTGCCAAGATAATCTTCTCGCCGATCTCCATGGCAGACCGATTGAAGGCCTTTGATATGTTAGCAAGAACTGTAGCCGATTTTGGATCATCCTCAAACTGTGGGCGAATACGCTCCATCTGATGTTCAAAGGCACTTCTTGCTAGCCTGTTGCCGACGATAGCATCGCCATCTAGGGGGCTGTCCCAGGGCTGTTCAACGCTCTATACAACTGAGCTGATAGGTTGAGTCCTCGGGGCAACACGTTGCGCAAATCATGCCAGCAGTCCCAGGTGGCGGATTCCGGCGCGGCGGATTCTTCGAATCTATGCACGGCAACCAAACCGCCAGAAGGTTGCCATGCGATCGTTCGATCAGTTGCTCGGCTTGCTCAGCGATATCCCCGACCCGCGCCGGGCCGAGGGTAAGCTCTACAAGCTGCAATATGTCCTGCTGTTCTCGATCCTTGCTGTCGTCACCGGCGGCAATTCCTATCGCTCCATCGTGACCTTCATCAAAGTGCACCGTCGCCGATTGAACGCCGCCTTCGGTCTGCACTGGCGGCGCGCCCCCGCCCATACCTCTATTCGATACATCCTCCAGGGCCTTGAACCCCAGGCGGTCGAGCAGATTTTCCGCCAACACGCCGCTGGTCTGTGCGGCGCCATAACCGAGCCGGCGCGACGTGTCATCGCGATCGATGGCAAGACGCTCAGACGAAGCTTCGACAATTTCACCGACCGCAAGGCGGCCCAGGTGCTGCACGCCTTCGACGTCGAAGCCGGTCTCATCCTGGCGCACGTCGATATCGCGGAAAAGTCCAACGAAATCCCCGCCGCGCAGCAGTTGCTCGGCGAACTCCATGTCGCACACAGCATCGTCACGCTCGATGCCATGCATTGCCAAAAAAAACCTTCGAGGCCGCCGCACAGGCGCAGGCTCGCCTCATTGTCCAACTGAAGGACAATCAGCCCACACTGCTGCAAAAAGTCGAAACCGCCTGCGCCTCCCAGCGGCCCGTCAGCAGCGACACCTCGGTCTCCACCGGGCGAAACCGACACGAAACCAGGTCGGCCGACGTATTCAGCGCGACCCGCTCCGTTGCCGGAACCGAGTGGAAATCTCTCGTCAAATCTATCGTCCGCGTCACCCGCGAGGTCCTGCATCGAGATGCCAAGACCGGCCTGTGGAGCAGCACCTCCGAGGTCGCATACTACGTGGCCAATTCCGCCGTTTCGGCGTGCCTCGCCGCCACCGCAATCCGACACCACTGGAACGTCGAGAACTCGCTGCACTACACCCGTGACGTCACTTTCCAGGAAGATCAATCCCGCATCCGTCGTAATCCCGGTGTCTTCGCACGGCTGCGCAGCTTCGCCTACAATGTGTTATGCCGTAACCGAACCAGCACCTTCGGTCAGGACAGATACGCCGCCGCTCTCGCTGGATTCAATGCCCTGGCCAACTGGTGCTTCAGTTGAGAGCATTGAACAGCCCTGGGGGCTGTCCCCACCTTTTTCAGGTCGCCGGCTCGACGGTGGTGTCGCCTGTGAATCGGAACCGAAAAGTCGCTTGAAGAAGGCCATCGCTCCATTTCTCCCGTTGCGCGGTGTGACCTCCGCTAGCCGATCACGGCTCGCACGGAGGGCGGCCAGACGGTATCGCAAGGCCAAGTTCTCCCAGTTTCCGCCGCGTCGCCTGGGGAATCTTCTCACCTCGGCTCGCGATAATCCACCCGGCGGATTGATAGACAGCGCCCAAGGTTGGGATGAGGTCCTTCGCCGCCCCCACCTTCACAGCGCGGAACGTCTCCGCGCCAATGTGCGCGCCGAACAGGTGCGTCCCCTCCCTGTAGGCCGGTCGGGCAGCAGTCTGGCCTTTGGCCCGGGACATGCGTCCTCCCTTGCTCACGGTATACCCTTATCCGGGTCGCGCGCTCTACCGCGTCCCCGACAGCCGGGCAAGCGCCCGGCGATCCTCTGAAAAACGCCCGCACGACCCCTCGCTCTCAAATTCCCGTTTTCTAGATGTAGTAAGTAAAAAACGTCCACCCGACGCGGCAAATGCCGCATAACATTTATATTACTCAGTAGTCGAGCCATCTCGTTAAATCGGATGGCGTACGACCGTGAGGTAGGCGACGGATCACAGCGGAATGCATGCCGCCGTTACCCAACGTAATCAGCCCCACGCCCCCAGCTCAGCAGTCCGCACATGCGCTGCGAGCAGCCCCGGAAAACGCCCGGGATCGCCACGCGCCATCCCGCACTCCGTAGCCACGCCATCGACCCGCACATGCCGCCGCGCAGCGCCGAGCCGAGCAGCATTACCACCCATATCGTCGCGATGAACCAGCCCAAGATACAGCTCGGTTTCCGAGTGCAACGTCAGCCCGCCCAACGGTGCGAAAAACCCATCGTCGGTGCGTGGCTTGGGCACCGGCAGGTGGAAGAACTCGATCGACCGCCGCACACCGGCAGACACCGCATTGGTCATCTCGACCATGACCCCGGCGTCCTTAGGCTGGATAACGTGCTCGTCAGCCGGGCTACCGTAGCACAGGTGAAAGCCGAGTTCGATCGCTGCCGGCACACCGTCACCGATCGCGATCAGCTCGGCGATCGTTTCCTTGCGGAAATCGACCGGCCCCGGCTCGTAATAGCCCTCCCAGGCAATGACCTCCTGGCACACGTCCCATTGCAGCGCGATGCGGTCGTTGGGCAGTGCCTGCGCGATCGCCGCGACCTCGCCGAGCAAATGCGCTGTCAACATCGGGATCAGCGCCGGCCGGTCGGACGGCACCATGTTGTTGTAGGTCGGCGCGATCGGCGTTGGCAGCGAGATCTGGAACTTCACGCCGGCCGGTATCACGCCTTCCTGCTGTAGCCGATCGAACACCCGCCACGACTCGATCGCCATGTCGGCATAGCCGGTCTTGACGGTCCCCGCGTCAAGCCGCGCACCCGGCTTCACGCGCAGCCGCGGGATTTCGCGCAACACCGTCCCGTCCCACTGGGTAAATTTGAACAATGGCAAATCGCTCGCCACCTCGATCGCCGGGTTGTCCGCCAGCACCTGCTGGAGAAAACGGATCCAGGTTTTGCGGATGCCGGTCTCGCCGTCCGGCAGGCGCTTCAGGTGCGGTGCGGTTGCTGCCGTCAGGGTACGGAACACCGTCTCGGCGTCTGGCAACGGGATGCTGCCAACGAAATGGACGATCGGCTTGTGTGCTGTTGCTGTGCTCATCGCGATCCCCTCCCCTCAGCTCAATCAGTCCCACCATGATAGTCGGTCGAGGCCGACCAGGCGACGGCTCGGCCTCCCCCTCTCCCGCCACGCGGGGGAGGGTTGGGGTGGGGGGTCCATCGACCGTACGGCACCCCCTCCCCACCGTCCCCCGCTACGCGGGAGAGGGGGAATGGCGTTCGCCCGATTGCCCTGGCTCGCAGTTCGCATGCAGCGGGAGCCCGGCTACCAGGCGACGCTCAACCCGCGCCACCCATCGCAGCCACCGATCCGCCTTCCCCCTCAACACCCCCATGCGCTAAACTCCGCCCTCCAACGTCCAAGGAGCGTCCCCCATGCAAACCGAACCAGTGTCCCCAATCGGCATCAACCACCTCGTCATCAACGTCCGCGACATGGCCGAATCACATCGTTTCTGGACCGAGGTCATCGGACTGAAGCAGGTCGGCCAGATCAAGCCGCGCGGCGACCGCGGCCCAGCCCGCGCGATGCAGTTCTACAGCGCCGATCACGACGGCCAGCTCACCCACCACGACATTGCGCTGATGGAATTTCCCGACCTGCCGGCGCCCGCCGCCGATGGCACGCTGACCAGCGCGATCGGCCACATCGCCATCGCCCTGCCCGACCGCGAAGCCTGGCTGCGCCAGCTCGCCTACCTCCAGTCCAAGGGCGTGAAGTTCGAGCGCCGCGTCGAACACGGCATGACCCACAGCCTGTATATCCGCGACCCCAACGGCTACAGCGTCGAGCTGCTCTACGAACTGCCGCGCGAGGTCTGGCAGGACAACGTCCAGGACGCGCTCAATCACTATGTCGCACTGCCGACCGAAGGCGAGGCCGCGCTGGAGGACCGCGTCGAAGGCGTGCCGGTGTTCGCTCCGGCCAAATAGGCCACGTGCCTTCCGCCGACCGATGCGGAATGCAGGCTGGAACTGGATGAAAGTGACAAGACGGACGGCTCGCCTGCTCGGTCTCGTCGCTTTCGTCCTGCTCGGCGCCATCGGCCTCTACGCGCACATACGCGCCGCTCCCGACTGCGACAGCGACCAAGCGCAACGCACCACCTACCAGGTCCTGCGCGACGAATTCCACTTCGATAGCGTCTTCATGAACGACGTCAGGACCGTATCCGGTGGCTACTTCAGCGATCGGCGCGAATGCGCCGCGCAGGTCACCGAAATCCGCGGCAACGTCAATGCGTCGGACATGCCGTGGCACCAGCTTCGCTATTGGATTGCGCGCAACGACAACGCCGCGCGGGCCGACATCACGGTGAAGGTTGGCGGCGCCATGCGGCTGGCCGCACCGCCCCTGCCGTTGTGGCAGCGGCTGCTTGCATGGCTCGTGCCGTAGTGCGAATTCGCTAATTCTGCTCGCGGAACGCCGGATAGAGGGCGACGTAGCCAAGCTCCACGCGGCGCCTGGCCTGTATGGCCGCGACCTCGCGCGGCATCGGCGTAAAGCCGTGGCCTTCGACGATCCGCTGCATGAATGCCGCCCGCGCCGTCACCGCGATCGCGTCATGCAGCGCCTGCTCGGTCCAGCCCGCCGCGAACACGGCGTCCGCATCCGCCTGGGACAATTCGCCTGGCGTCAATGCCAGCTTGCGCACGTACGCCAGCAATGGCTTCAGGCGCGCTTCGATCGGCGCGGTCTCCGGGTCTTCCAGCAAGCGGTCGATCGCGCCGTTCTCGATGCCCCACGCATAGGCGGCCTCGGAATGTGCCACATAGACGAACCTGCAGCCGGCCACGCCGGCCGCATAGGCAAGGATCAATTCCCGTTCGCCTTGACTCAACGGCGATGGCCCGTTCATCAGCGCCTGGCTCATCTGCGACCAGAGTCGATAGATCTCCGGGTATGTCGTGAAGACATTGGCGGGACCAGCGTTGTCCGGCAGCGATTTGAAGAATGACATTGAACCCAACCCTTCTGTGTCGTGGACAAACGCGCGGACGGCGACGACGGTCAAATAAGGGCTATCAATCAGCCGGCGAGGATGCCGCCATCAACCGCCATGGCATGGCCCACCATGAAGCTCGCGGCCGGGCTGCACAGCCATACCACGGCAGCGGCGATCTCTGCCGGCTCGCCGAAGCGTCCGATGGGTTCCTGCGCCACCATCCGCCGCACGATGTCCGGATCGTAATTCCTGGTGACAAAGACTGCCATCGGCGTGTTCACCATGCCCGGGCAGACCGCGTTGATGCGGATACCCTTGTCGGCATAATCGAGAGCAGCGCTCCGCGTCAGACCGATCACCGCGTGCTTGCTCGCAGAATAAGCGCTGCGTCCTTTGGAACCCTTCAACCCGCCGATTGATGAACAGTTGACGATCGCGCCGCTCCCCTGGGCCATCATCCGGCGCAGTTCACCCTTCATGCAGTTCCACACGCCGCGCAGATTGACGGCCATCACGCGTTCAAATTCGTCATCGCTGATTTCCAGCAACGCGGCAGCCTCCGTATTGATGCCGGCATTGTTGAACGCTGCGTCGAGCCGCCCATAGGTGCCGACAGCGCGCTCGATCATCGCCTCGACCTGGGCAGCATCCGTCACGTCGCAGACGACACCAAGGGCGTTGTGACCCGCGGCGCGCAGGCCCCCGGCCGCCTTGGCAATCGCCGCCTCGTCGCGATCGGCA
Organism: uncultured Alphaproteobacteria bacterium; assembly: GCA_963696645.1. Taxonomy (GTDB): domain Bacteria; phylum Pseudomonadota; class Alphaproteobacteria; order Acetobacterales; family Acetobacteraceae; genus JAMXLO01. The sequence goes on along the minus strand of CAVOKY010000005.1, from coordinate 1,783,481 downwards.
AGCACTACGGACGCGCCGGCCTTAGCGAAGGCCTCCGCCGTCGCGAGGCCAATGCCACCGCCAGCGCCGGTTACCAGTGCAACTTTTCCAGCGAACTCCGTCTCCATCTCACGATCCCCAGCTTCCGCGCCTTTATCTGTACGGATTGCTCCGCGCAAGTTTGCGCCGGTCATGATGGTCATGGTAACCGCTTCCGCGATCCTCGCTTTCTGTTGCTCGAATCTGCCGGATTTCAGCTTTACGATCACGTGCGGCGTTTCAGACCCATGCAGCCCAGGCCGGGCGCCGAAGCCTTGAGATTGCTGCTGCCGAGATCGCGCTTCTTAATCGCTTTCACTCGAGCCATGGACAATCAGCGCGGCACGAGTCTGATTGTCGTCGATCGTGCCTCAGAGGACACGATGGGATCGACGTATTGCGCGCTGTAGCGGCCATACTTGTTGCGGTATGCGGCGTCGATCTGGTCATCGAGTGTGTGATCGGCGTCCGCAAACGTAACATCCTTCTCGATGCCGCCGGCACTGATGCGGCCTTCGTGGCGCAACTGGGTGGCGCGAAACCATGCCGCGTTGTGCCCGTAAGCGGATCGGACGTGCAGATCGCCGCCGTGGCGAACGACCCAGATCGTCACCGGCTTCCGCAGCGTTCCGTCGCGTCGCAGCGATGCGATCTGCAGTTCGTCTGCATTTCCGACCTTATCGAGCTCGTCGCTCGTCCAATCTGTCATTGGCAGGTTGCCTTCGTAATGAACGCGATCCGTGCGATGACGCCGCTCAGCTTGTGGTTGATCCTGCCAGGTACTGTTCGTCGGTGACCTTCTCCATCCAGTCGACGACCTTGCCGTTAAGCCTTTCCTGGATGGCGATATGCGTCATCGCCGTGGTCGGGCCGGCGCCGTGCCAGTGCTTCTCGTTGGGCGAGAACCAGACCACGTCACCCGGATGGATTTCCTCGACCGGCCCGCCCTCACGCTGCACCCGGCCGCAGCCGGCGGTGACAATCAGGGTCTGGCCGAGCGGGTGGGTGTGCCATGCCGTGCGCGCGCCCGGCTCGAATGTGACGCTCGCGCCGGCGACAAATGCCGGATCGGGCGCGGTGAACAGAGGATCGACCCGCACCGTCCCGGTGAAATACTCCGCCGGCCCCTTGCCGGACGGCTGTGAGCCAATGCGTTTGATGTCCATGGTACCCCACCTGAGTTGTTGCTGTCGGAACGCAGGCAACCTCCACCTGCCGACGGTGATCCAACTGGTGCACCCCCAACCGCGCGATTAGATGGCAGAATGTGCATGATCTTATAAGCGGGGCTAATGAATGCCACGGGAGAACTTCGACGATCTCGTTGCCTTCGTCGCGGTTGCGAAGGAACGCAGCTTCACCAGGGCGGCGGCCCAGCTCGGCGTTTCCCAGTCGGCGCTCAGCCAGTCCATCCGCGGCCTTGAGGGACGGCTGGGGCTCCGGCTGTTGATCCGCACCACGCGCAGCGTCGCGCCGACCGAGGCGGGGGAACGTCTGCTCCGGGCCATGGCTCCCAAGTTCGACGAGATCGAGGCGGAACTGGCTGCACTGAGCGAACTGCGCGACAAGCCCGCCGGCTCGATCCGCATCACAATGCACGAACATGCAGCGGAGACGGTCCTCTGTCCTGCCCTGGCACGCTTCCTGCCGGCCTATCCCGACATCAAGGTGGAAGTTGTCATCGACCCCAGCATGATCGACATCGTGGCTGGAGGTTATGACGCCGGCATCCGCGCCGGCGAGCAGGTCGCGCAGGACATGATCGCCGTACGCGTCGGGCCGGACCTGCGCATGGCGGTCGTTGGCGCGCCTGCCTACTTCGCATCGCACGTGCCGCCAGAGACGCCGCGGGACCTTACCGCGCATAACTGCATCAATCTTCGCCTGCCAACCTACGGCGGTCTCTACGCATGGGAATTCGAAAAGCATGGCCGCGAACTGAAGGTGCGGGTCGAGGGTCAGCTTGTGCTCAACAGCACCGGCCTGATGCTCAACGCCGCGCTGGCCGGGTTCGGCGTCGCGTACCTGCCCGACGATCAGGTGCAGACCCACCTCGACGCCGGACGCCTCATCCGGGTGCTTGACGACTGGTGCCAGCCCTTCACCGGCTACCATCTCTACTACCCCAGCCGCCGGCAGCCCACGCCGGCCTTCGCCCTGCTGGTCGACGCACTCCGCTATCGCGGAGGGCCGCAGGCCGTGCGAGCACCCTGAGTCCGCAGACGGCGTCCGCACCACCGAACCGGCTGCCGGCCGCTGGTCAGCATTACCCCACAGCGCGCGCCATGTTCACCGCGACTGGCGTTTCCTCGCCAAGCGTGTGCCGGGTCAGGGTGAATGACACCGCTGCGCCGATCACCGACAGACCGCCGGCCAGAACGAACGCGGAGCCGAAGCTGCCGGTGGCCTGCACGATGTAGCCGGTGACGATCGGCGCCAGCAGCCCGAATACGTTGCCGCCGAGTACCATGAAAGCGAACGCCCGGCCGCTGTCAGCCTGCGACCGCAGCAGGTCATTGCACAACGCCGCGTTGGTCGCCGTGGCGGTGCCGCCGAAGCTGATCGGAAAGATCGTCAGGATGACCACCAGTGCCAGCGAATCGACCACCGGGATCGCCATCCCGAGGGCGCAGAGCAGCAGGCAGGCCACCACCACGATGCGCCGCGCACCGTTGCGCATCGTGTGCGGCGTGAGTATCCGGTCGCCAATCCAGTTGGTGAGAATGATCACCGCCGCACCGATGAAGAATGGCACCGAGGTGAACACGCCGGACTTCATGATCGAAAGTCCGCGTGCCGTTTGCAGATAGTCGGGCAGCCAGCTCAGGTAGAGATACACCGAATAAACCGCACAGCCCTGTGAAATCGCCAGTCCCCACATCGTCGGCGAGCGCAGCAGTCCGCGGTAGCCGACGCCGGCCTGCGTGGTCGGTGCATCGCCGGCATGCCGCTCGGCAAGTATGCGCTGTCGTTCGGCTTGTGGAATCCACGGCGTCTGTTCCGGCGTCGAGACCAGGGCGTACCATGCCGCGACCCACACGAGGCCGATCGCGCCGGTCACCACGAACGACACGCGCCACGACGTTGCGGCGATCAGCCACGCCACCAATGGCGCGCTGAGCGCCGGCCCGAGCAGTGTTCCGGCCTGGATGCAGCCGACCGCAAGGCCTCGCTCGGTATACGGCGCCCAGTCGCGAACGCTGCGGTAGCTCACCGGGAAGGTGGGTGCTTCCCCGGCGCCAAGTCCGAGACGCGTCAGCAGCATGCTGCCAAAACCGGTCGCTGCGCCGCTGAGCATCTGCGCGACAGACCACACAGCCGCGCCGATCGCTGCCATGCGATGCGCGCCGAGGCTGTCCACCAGACGGCCACTCGGCAGCATCATCACGACATAGGCCCACAGGAACGACGAAAACAGGTAGCCCAATGCGACCGGCGACAGGCCGAACTCCTGGCCGACGGAGCGGCCCGCGACAGACATGTTGATGCGGTCGAGGTAGCAGATGACGTTGAACAGAAACAGCAGGAAGTACACCCAATATCGGCGGTGCGTCATGATCCTCGACTCCGTTTCCCCGGTAACTATCGTGGTCTGCCGCACAGCCTAGCAGAGCAGGTCCCGAAGTCGAATTGAGTGGAGTACTCCCCCTCCCCCTTGCGGGAGGGTGTTGGGAGCAGGGGTGTCCCCAACCCTACCCGCCAAGGGCAAGCACATTGCAGCCACGCCTCACTCCGCCGCGGCTCTCATCGGCAGACCGCGCTCCGCCTCGCGCACCGCGGCAATGGTCCGCGGCAGACTGGACGGGTTGACGCTGATCGAATCGATCCCCAACCCTGCAAGGAACTGCGCGATCTCCGGATAGTTCGCCGGCGCCTCGCCGCAAATCCCGACGTGCCGCCCGTTACGGTGCGCGCCAGTCACCGCAAGCCGCAGCATCTCCAGCATGCCCGGGTCGCGCTCGTCGAAATCGAATGCCACGATCTCGGAATCGCGATCCACCCCGAGCGTAAGCTGCGTCAGGTCGTTCGAACCGATCGAGAATCCATCGAACACCTCGGCGAATGCATCCACCTGGATGACGTTGTTGGGGATCTCACACATCACGTAGATCTCCAGCCCATCCACCCCGCGTTCCAGCCCGTGCTTCCCCATCGCTTCCAGCACCTGCTCCGCTTCGGCGACGCGGCGGCAGAACGGCACCATGATGCGCAGATTGATCAGGCCCATGTCGTCGCGCACGCGGCGCAGCGCCTCGCACTCCAGCGCGAAGCCGTCGGCATAGGCCGGGTGCGCGTAGCGCGACGCACCGCGGAAGCCGAGCATCGGATTGGCCTCCTTTGGCTCGAACGGCGCGCCGCCGAGCAGTTGCGCGTACTCGTTGGTCTTGAAGTCCGACAGCCGCACGATCACCGGCTTCGGCCAGAACGCGGCGGCGATGGTGCCGACGCCTTCCGCCAGCGCGCGGATGAAGTACTCCTTCGGCGAGGACACGTTGCGGCTCAGTGCCGCGATGCGCATCCGTTCCTCAGCCGCAAGATTCTCCGGATGCACCAGCGCCATCGGATGCACGCCGATATGCTCGCTGATGATGAACTCCATGCGCGCCAGACCGACCCCCGCGTTCGGCATCATCGCGGTGCGGAATGCCAGATCGGGATTGCCCAGGTTCACCATGATCTTGGTGCGCGGCAGTTCCAGCGCGCTGGCCGCCAGACGCGTCACCTCGAACGGCACCGCGCCGTCGTAAACGCAACCGATCTCGCCGCCGGCACAGGACACAGTGACGCGCTGGCCGGTCTTCAACAGGCTGGTCGCCGATTCACTGCCCACCACCGCTGGCACGCCAAGCTCGCGCGCCACGATGGCGGCGTGGCAGGTGCGCCCGCCGCGGTCGGTAATAATGGCGCCGGCGGTCTTCATCACCGGCTCCCAGTCCGGACTGGTGGCGCTTGCGACCAGCACCTCGCCCGGGCGAAACGCGCGCAGGTCGTCGGTGCCAAGTACCACGCGCACCACGCCGGTGCCGATCTTCTCGCCGACCGCCTTGCCGCTGATCAAAACCGTGCCCGCGCCAAGCAGCGCGTAGCTTTCGAAATCCCCGCCCGAGCGCCGGGACGCCACCGTCTCCGGCCGCGCCTGCACGATATACAGCCTGCCGTCCTCGGCATCCTTGGCCCATTCGATGTCGAGCGGCACCGGATGGCCAGCCTTCGCCGAATAGTGTTGCTCGATACGGATCGCATGGCCGGCCAGGGTCAGCACTTCGGCATCCGAGATGCAGAACCGCGACCGCGCCGCCTCGGTCATTGTCTGGTCGCAGGTCGTGGAACCGACATGGCCCTTTGCCAGGCGCATGGCGAACTGTTTCTGCCCCAGCGAGCGTTGCAGCACCGCGCGGTGGCCCCTCAGGAAAGTCGGCTTGTGCACATAGAACTCGTCGGGATCGACCTTGCCCTGCACGACATTCTCGCCAAGCCCATAGGCACCGGTGATGAACACCACGTCGCGGAAGCCGGACTCGGTGTCGAGCGTGAAGAGGACGCCGCTCGATGCCATGTCGGAGCGCACCATCTTCATCACGCCGACCGATAGCGCGACCTTGAAATGATCGAAGCCGTTGTTGACGCGATAGACGATGCCGCGGTCGGTGAACAGCGAGGCGAAGCAGAGCCGGCAGGCCTCGAACAGATCCTGCACCCCGGTGATGTTCAGGTAGCTCTCATGCTGGCCGGCAAAGCTGGCGGTCGGCAGGTCTTCCGCCGTCGCCGAGCTGCGCACCGCGACGGCAACGCTGGGGCCGTACTCTGCCTCGAGCTGGCGGTAGGCGTCGGTGATCGCAGCGCGCAGATGTTCGGTGCCGGTGGCCTGATAGACAATGTCGCGCGCCTGTTGGGCCCGTTCAGCCAATGTCACAACATCGGCGATGTCGAGGTCATCGAGCAAGGCGTGCAGCCGCGGCCAGGCGTCGGCGTTGGTCAATGCCTCGCGATAGGCGGCGGCGGTCAGGGCAAATCCATTGGGTACACGGACCCCGGCCGCGCCCAGTTCCGAATACATCTCGCCGAGCGAGGCATTCTTCCCACCGACCAGCGGAACGTCCCCCAGACGGGTGTCGCTGAACCAGCGCACTGTATCCGATACGGTCCCCATTGGCCGATCCCCCGCTTTAATCTTTTTTAACCATACAGCGGCATTCCGGCCCCCGGCATTGATCTGCATCAAAGCCGACTTAACGGTTTGGCGTCTAAATTAACTTATATTGGGCGTCGGAGAGCACCATGACCAAAGCTGAACAGGAGCATGAGAGGCAAATCGGCGCCCGGGCGAGGCGCATGTGGCTCGACGCGGGCAGCCCCAAGGGGCGCGAGGATGAATACCTGGAGCGTGCCCGTGAATTGCAGGCCTTCGTCGAGCACCCGGCGGCGGCATTGCTGCCGAACCCGATGGTGGCACATCCGGACCCAGGTGTGACCGCCGAGCCCGTGGAAGAGGCGGAACTGCTGGAGAACCTCGGGGAGTTCCCCGGACGCAACACCGATCAGGGCGACCGGGTGCTTGCGCCGATGACCAAGAAGAAGGCGCGGGAGTTCTCACGCCGCAACTGAGGGCGACTTCGCTGTTGGACAATGTCGGGATTCGGCGCCGGTTCGATGCACGATAACGCATGAGGCAGAGTTGTGTTCGCTTGCCTTCGTAGCACGCAGGCTTCGCCGGCAGCACCGCACACGCTGACAACGGAGGCGAAATCGGCACGCGGCGCTCAAGCTGATCGTCACCGCGGGTTTGCAGTTCGTCCAGAAACGCCAAATTGTCGAACTGGCCAGCCGAGCACGAATTCCCATGGAGCCGTGACCTCGCCCGTCCGCCCTTGGTCAATCAAACGCGAATGATTGCCGCCGCCGCCGATCGAGCGTGGACTCGCATGGCAGGTCAGTCACTGCGCCGCCTCCTGCTCATTATCGTGCTAGTCGGCCTCGCTGCCGGTTTCGCACTCGGACCGCTCGCGTGGGATGTCCCGGCGGCACTCGTTGCACTCGTGGTCGCCATCGACTTCGTGCGTGGCCTGCGTCACGGCACGCTCGGCGTGGACGTCATCGCATTGCTGGCGATCCTCGGTGCGCTGATCCTGCATGAACATCTGGCCGGCATCATTATCGCCCTGATGGTCGCGGGCGGCAGCACGCTGGAGGAACTCGCCGCCGCCCGTGCACGCCGCGAACTCGCCGCGCTGCTTGGCCGCACCCCGCGCATCGCGCACCGCCGCGACGGTGACACCGTCGTCGATGTTCCGGTGGATCTCGTCCGCTCCGACGATCTTATGCTGGTGAAACCTGGCGAGACCGTGCCGGTCGATGGCGTGATCATTGATTCCGCCGCCATGCTCGACGAGTCCGCGCTGACCGGTGAGCCGATCCCCATCACCCGCGCTGCCGCTGACACGGTGCGCAGCGGGGTGGTCAATGCCGGCCGTCCGTTCAGCCTGCGCGCCATCGCTACGGCAGAACAGAGCACCTATGCAGCCGTGATCCGACTGGTTCGGGAAGCCGAGAAAGAGCGTCCTCCGATGGCGCGCCTCGCCGATCGCTGGGCGCTGTGGTTCCTCGCAGCGACGATTGGACTATGCGGCATGTCCTGGTGGCTGACCAGCAATCCGGGGCGTGCGCTCGCCGTGCTGGTGGTAGCCACACCATGCCCGCTGATCCTGGCCGCCCCGATCGCGTTGATCTGTGGCGTTTCCCGTGCGGCCCGGCGCGGCATCATCATCAAGGGCGGCGGTGTGCTGGAACGGCTGGCACGCGTGCGGACCGTGCTGTTCGACAAGACCGGCACGCTGACCACCGGCGCGCCACTTGTCGGTGGCGTGGAGACGTTGAACAACCATGACCCGGACGAGGTGCTGCGTCTCGCCGCCTCGCTGGCACAGATGTCCCAGCACGCGGTCTCCGCCGCCATCGTGGCCGCTGCGCGCAGTCTGGATCTGCCGCTGGCGATACCGCACGAGGTCGAGGAGATTCCTGGCGGCGGCCTAACCGGTATCGTAGGCAAAACCCGCGTCGTCGTCGGCAGCGCCAGCCTGCTGTGCGCCGCTGGCCTACCACCGCCGCCCGAGGGCGCGACCGCGCGCCTTGCCGCAGCTTCTGCCTCGGCTGCCTGGGTAGCGCTGGATGGCCGTGTCGTTGCCGCGCTGCTGCTGTCGGATCGAATCCGGCCTGAGACGCCACGTGCGCTGCGGATGCTGCGTGTCGCGGGTGTGCGGCGGCTGGTGATGGTCAGCGGCGACCGGCCGGCCTCGGCCGAGGCGGTGAGCGCTGCGCTGGGTCTGGATGCGGTGTACGCCGATCTGTCGCCGGCCGGCAAGGTCGAGCGCGTTGTGGCGGAGCAGGCGTTGGCGCCAACCCTGATGATCGGTGACGGCGTCAACGACGCGCCGGCGCTGGCGGCCGCGCAGGTTGGCGTCGCGATGGGTGCGCGCGGAGCCGCGGCAGCGGCCGAGGCGGCTGACGTGGTGCTGTTGGTCGATCGCCTCGACCGCGTCGCCGCGGCCGTTGCAATCGCTCACCGCGCCAGCTTCATTGCCGTGCAGTCAATGGTGACCGGCATGGCGCTGTCGGGGCTGGCGATGCTCATCGCGGCACTTGGGTATCTTCCCCCGGTCGCCGGAGCGTTGTTGCAGGAAGCCATCGACGTCGCGGTAATCTTCAACGCGTTGCGCGTGCTGACCGGCGATGCAACGCCACTGCCGTTGACAGACCGCGCCGCGCTGGGCCGCGTAGTGGACGAGCACGCAAAGCTCCGTGCGCTGCTGGAGCGCATGCGTCGCCTGGCCGACCGCATCGAGCTGCGCGGTGGCTCGCTCGTCGGTGAGTTGCGCACGGTGAACAGCGCACTGGGCATGTTGCTGATGCCGCACCAGTTGGCGGAAGAGCATGCAGTGTTTCCAGAACTTGCGCGCCGGCTCGGCGGGCGTGATCCAATCGGCGCTATGAGCCGTATGCATGACGAGATCGCCCACCTTGCGACACGCTATGGCGCACTGGTGGATGGGCTGTCCGACACCGGTGCCTCGGCGAGCGAGGCGCGCGAGGCACGACGCCTGCTCTACGCGCTGGACGCGGTGATCGGACTGCACCTGGTGGCCGAGGAGGAATTGCTGTCGCAAGTCGAAGACCTGCCAAACGCCATCAGGTGAGCCTCCGCGCCGGCGCGCAAGCCGTCATTCGCCGATGAGTACCTGGGATCGGCTCCGCCAGTTCGATCGCCCGCGCCGCGCGCAGCACCAGATCGTCGCGGTACTGCGCCGCCACCAGTTGCACCGCATTCGGCAGGCCGTTCGCCGCGTACCCCGAGCGGCACGGTGATCGCCGGCTGCCGCGTCATGTTGAAGGTGAAGGTCCACGGCGCCCACTGCGGTCCACAGCGCCTGCACCGGATCGTTGGTCACCGCATCGGCCAGCGGCGGGCCGGCCGGCACGGTCGGGCACAGCACGCAGATCGAAGCGTTGATGCAGCCGCGCCATCGCGTGCGCCGCCACCGCGCGCAGCGCCTCGGCGTCCAGGAACTCGATCGCGCTCATGCCGCCCAGGACGCGCTGCCACCTCGAGGATGCCGGGATCGAGCAGCCCACGGCGGTCCTCCGGCGTCATTGCCACCAGTCGGCGCCAGCGCCGCACCCCACACGCGCGAGAACAGCATCCGCGTGTCGGGCAGTTGCGGGTCGGCTTCGTCCACCACGGCGCCGGCATCGGCGAGCAGTGCCGCCGCGCGTTCCACCGCGGCGACGCCATCGTCGTCGACCGGCGCATCGAAGCCGGGACGGCGCAGCACGCCGACGCGTCAGCCCGGCAACCCCGTCCTCGATCCCGTCGCGCCAGTCGCGCCCATCATCCGGCATGGCAGAACGGATCGCGCAGGTCGTAGCGCGCCATCGCGGACAGCATCAGCGCAGCGTCGCGCACCGTGCGCGTCATCGGCCCGGCGCAGGATACACCGGGGAACGCGCTCGCCGGCCACAGCGGCACGCGGCCGAAGGTCGGCTTCAGTCCGACCAGCCCGCACCACGCCGCCGGAATGCGGATCGAACCGCCGGCATCGGTGCCGATATGCAGCGGACCGAACCCGGCCGCTCCCGCGGCTCCCGCGCCGGACGAGGACCCGCCCGTGGTGTACGCCGGGTTCCACGGATTGCGCGTGATGCCGTGCAGCGGGCAGTCGCCCGGCGACTTCCAGCCGAACTCGGTGGTGGTGGTCTTGCCGAGGATCACCGCGCCGGCGGCCTTCAGCCCGACCACGCTCGGCGCATCGTCCGGCACCGGCGCGGGATCGGTGATGCGGCTGCCGCGCCGCGTCGGGAAGCCGGCAAGGTCGACCAGGTCCTTCACCGTGCAGGGCACGCCGTCCAGCAGGCCGAGCGGCCGGCCGACGCGCCAGCGCATCTCGCTTTCGCCGGCGGCGTCCAGCGCGCGCGGGTTCAGCACGGCGAACGCGTTCAGGCCGGGGTTGAGCCGCGCGATGCGTTCGGTGACCGCCTGCAGCACCTCGACCGGGCTCAGCGCGCGGCGGGCGTAGAGCGACAGCATTTCCTCGGCGGTCAGCAGCGGCGGCATCGGTTGCTGGCATGGCCTCTTCCCGGCGGGTGGTGATCACGGCGCAGCATGGCCGTTGCGCGGCAGCGGTGGGAACCCCATAGGAGCGCACCCCATGAACGATCAGGTCCAGTCAAAAGAGCGAGCCATGGCAATGGCCGAAGCCGACCTGGCGCCGCATCGTCGGCCGCGCCCGCGCCGGTCGCAGCCTGAAGCCGAAGGCCTGGCCCGACGGTGCGCGCTGCGCGGTGGCGATCAGCTTCGATGCCGACCACGAAACGATCCCGCTGCGTGACGCCGACGAAAGCCCGATGCGCATCAGCCAGGGCCAGTACGGCAACCGCCAGGCGATGCCGCGCATCCGCGCGCTGCTGCAGAACGCGAGGCCATCCCCGCCAGCTTTTTCTATCCCGCAGTGTCGGCGCTGCTGCATCCCGAGGAGGTGCGCGGTGTCGCCGACGACGGCCACGAGATCGGCATCCATTCCTGGATCCACGAAGCGAACACCACGCTGCCGCGCGAGGCCGAACGCGACCTGACGTTGCGCGCCGCCGAGACGCTGGCGACGCATCGCCGGGCGCGACCCGGTCGGCATGCGCACCGCGAGTTGGGATTTCTCCGTCAACACGCTCGATATCGTGCGCGAGATGCAGCTGCTGTACGACAGCTCGCTGATGGCCGACGACGATCCGTACGAGCTGATGGATCGGTGGCGAGCCGACCGGGATCGTCGAATTGCCGCCGGAATGGATCCGCGACGATGCGGTCTACTACAATTTCGTGCGGTTCTCGGCGCTGCGGCCTTATACGCCGCCTTCGGCGGTGGAGGAGATCTTCACCGCCGAATTCGACGGCGCGTGGGACGAGGGCGGGCTGTTCCTGCTGACCATGCATCCGCACATCACCGGCCATCGCTCGCGCATGCCGGTGCTGGAGCGGCTGATCAAGCACATGAAGGCGCGTGGGAAGTGCTGGTTCGCGACGCACGCGCAGGTGGCGGAGTGGTGCAAGGAGAACGTGTAGGGCCTTGCAAAAACGGCGTGATGTCATACCAGCGTCGAATGGATCGACCCACCAGTCGCCGCCACGTCGTCATGCCGACGCTGGTTGGCATCCACGTGGATGCCCGGACTTGTCCCGACCATCTGGCGCGGCACTAACCTCTTGCACTCAGAATCCGATCCGGCAATCGTCAGGTCAGTGTCCGTATCGGAGGCAATTTTTTTATGAGCGAGAGTATGGAGCAGGCGGATGACGCCAAGGAAGCAGCCCGCGATAACAGGAAGATCGCTCTGCTGATCGCGGTGATCGCGTTATGCCTTGCGCTGTCAGAGACGCTCGGGAAGGGGGCGCAAACCGAGTCCATCAGCATGAATGTCGCGGAATCCGACCTATGGGCGTTCTACCAGGCCAAGACAATTCGCCGCACTGTGGTGCAAACGGCGGTAGAGCAATCCAAGCTCTTTTTTGGCGCGCTCAGCGACGAAGCGGCCAGGGCTGCGGCGCAAAAACAGATCGAGGATTGGCAGAGGACTGCGGCACGCTACAACTCGGAGCCGGATACTGGCGAAGGCTCCGAGCAACTATCGGCGCGCGCCACGCATGCGCAGGAGGAGCGCGACCTTGCGACTGCCAGATATCATCATTTCGAACTCGGCTCCGCCGCGTTCCAGATCGCAATCGTGCTTGCTTCCGCAACCATTATTACAAACATCCTCGCGCTGGCCTGGATCTCTGGCCTACTTGCGCTTGCGGGAATTGCCATCGTCGCGTTCGGCGTTATCGACCCGCATATCTTGCCGCTGTATTAGGCGCTTAAGGGCGAAGCCCGACAAAAAATTTGTCGATGGTCAGGCAGCGATGCCGAGTTCGCGAAAGACGCCGTTCATGGCGAGTTGCAGGTCCTGGTAGTGGCGATCGATGGCGCGCGGGTTTTGTCCTCCTCGGGTGGGGCTGATGTCTTGAGCGGCCGCGAGGAGTGGCTTGAGGGCTTTCTCTCGGAGCACGAGTAGGGCCGTGATAGCGCGCAGACCGGACGGCATCGCCTCGTAGCGACGCGTCGCGCCGATCCGCTGGACGATCTGTTTGCCGCGGAGTTTCTTCAGATCATACGCGGCCTGGCGGGGGCCGTAGAGCGGTGCGCTGTGATTGCGGAACGCGCGGACCTGATCGGCCAGTGCCGAGGCGGTGAAGCCATCAGCTGAGGCTGACAACGCGATGACAGCCTCAGCGACGTGACGCAGGCGCGGCTTGTTGAGATCGATTCCCCCGACCACGGTTTTACCAACCCGTGACGGCAACGGCAGACGCTCGAGCATCTCATCGCCGACGAAGCATTGATCGATGCAACTCAGCGCCTCCATGAATCGCTCGAGCATGCCCTTCAATCGGCGGACGATTTCGGGGAAGTTATCCAGTAAGCGCCCGCAGCGGAACTCCCGGATATTGTGAGCTACAGCCTCAATGCGAAGTACGCGTTCGCCTTTTGAATAGATCTTCAACGCCAGCTTGCCGCAATGCAGCTTGAAGACCGTCAGATCATACGTAGGTCTCTCGACCGCGACTCCCCATTCGGCCGCCCGCATGTTGCGTGGACGGTATTTCGGCCGGCCCTTGTCGCCGAGGATGGTCTTTATCGTCTTCAGGTCCAACGGCGCCCGGCTACGATCGATCAGGGCTTGGAAGACTTGCTCCATGCGTCCGCCAACCAGGAATATCAGGTTTCGGCTGTACTCCATTTGATAGTTGGAGAAGTGATAACGGAACCCGCTGCGTTTCTGCTCCTCAAAGTCGAGCGCAAAGCACAAGCAGCAGCGGTAAATCCACCGCTCACAGACCTCACTCAATCGCCCTATAGCCCGTTGCTCGGACAAGGTCTCTGCGATCTTCGCGAAACCGGACGTGTCACCGATGGCGGTGAAACAGTTGCCTTCCTTGGTGAACCCGATGCCCGCCTTGCGCGCCTGGCAGGCGACGTATTCATGGCCGTTCAAGATCACCTGGGCAGGGAACGGTGGGTGCCCGCTGATCTTGATGGTGACATGCCCCCAATCACGGTCGAGAATATGAAACGAGTAGTGGTTCACATAAGGCTTCTTCCGCTCAAGGTGGTAATTCGACTCGACGTGCCACACCGGTGCCTGGGCTCGACCGACCAGGACCAGAAACAAGCCCTCGATCACCGCTGTCTTGGCCAGATAATCGTCGGCCACGTCATGCTTGCGCTCTCCTGCCACACAATCGATTACCGGGATGTCGTGCGCTTTGGCGTAGCCTCGCACGCGCCGGCTGAACCGGCCGGCCAACCGCATCAGATGGGCGTTGTCCAGAGTGTCGTCTGATCCAGTGAGCGCCCGCCACCACACGCGGAAACCACCAGGGCTATGACCCATCCCGAAGTAAGCGTTCAGAACGATGCGGTCCACGCAATCGTAGCTGCCGCTCAGCAGCTCTTGATAGAGCTCGCTCAGTCCGTCGGTCATGGCCCGCTCCCTCGGCGTACTGCCGAACTCCGATGTCTATCCGAGACGAGCATACCGACTACCGACGGCACATTGGCCAGTGGCAAGGCATTTGACGCGGCGGAACTGCCCCGCAGGGGCCACTTTTCCACAGCCATGTCTGGGGAAAAGCGTAGATCGTTATAGTCGCATTAGCGGCGATATCAGATCTCTTATGGCGCGTGGTCACGCGTCGTTGAGGCCGACGGCCTGAGCTTAGGGCGTCGAGTGTCGATCACGCGTTGTGGAGGCGGTCGGACTGAGGCCGCTTTTGTACTTGGATTCGCACCGGCAGCCCCGCCTCTAATACGGTGATCACCTGCGCCTACGGCTGATCACGGCTGAGCCACCGCGCCTGACCAGGGCGACGCGGCGTCGCTGATGCCGGTGCGCGTACCGTCGGCCGACTGAACGATCACATTCGGACAAGCGAAGTTGATCGGCACCGCGTTGTGCTCCAGCACCTCGACCGGCCCATCCGCCCCCAGCGCATCCAGCACCGTGGCCGGCAGCCGGCGATCGGCATTCACACTATCGGCATTCGAAACATCGATGCGCGGATGATGCGCCGCAGTCGCGACGTCCATGCCGAAATCCGCGATGAACGTCATGAGCTGGAAAACCGCCGCCATGATGCGCCGTCCCCCCGACGCACCGCTCGCCAGATACGGCCGGCCATTCTCAGTCAACATGATCGGCAGCATGTTGCAAAGCGGCCGCTTGCCCGGCGCAATCGAGTTTGGCGTGCTTGGTCGCGGATCGAACCACATCATGCCGTTGTTCAGCAGCACACCCGATTGCGGTAGCAGCACACGGCTGCCGAACGACGACATCAGCGTGGTCGTCATCGCCACCGTGTTGCCCTCCGCGTCGCACGTCGTCAGGTGCGTGGTGCAGCTTTCCGCCGCGAGTGGTTCGGTTTCGCCGAGACTGGCAAAGCGTTCGGCGTAGGCCGCCTTCATCACCCGCGCGAGCGTGCGATACCAGGCGGCCGATGGCGTCGCACCGCCATACGGCGCGTCGGCCATGCCTTCCAGCACGCGCTGCAACGTTGGCGCCGCGGTCAGCCCGCCGGTGAGTTGCAGCGTCCGCCCGCGCCAGCCGACCTGCTCGGCCGGCCGGGTGCGCGCCTGGCAATTGCGCAGATCTTCCAGCGACACCACGCCACCGAGCGCCTTGATGTCGGCGGCGACCGACGCGGCGATTTCGCCTTCGTAAAAGTCGCGCAGGCCCGCCTTGGCCAGACGCTCCAGCGTCGCCGACAGGTTGCCCTGGCGCAGGAAGCCTGGCTTGCCCTGGTACGGCGGCACCGGCGGCAGTCCGTTCGGCAGATAGACGCTCGCCGTCGTCGGATACAGCCGGATCGCCGCCGCTGATGTGGCGACCTTCAGCGCGGTGTACCAGTCCTGTGGCAATCCGCGCCGCGCCAGTGCGATCGCCGGTGCAATCACATCGGCCAGCGGCAGCTTGCCCCATTGCCGGTGCATGTAATCGTAGCCGGCAACCGAGGACGGAATGGCGACCGACAGCGGACCGTGAATGTTGATGTCGCCCTCGACCTCGGGCCAGGCGAACAGATCCGTCGTCATGCGCCCGGTCAGCCTGTAGCGCGCCGGGTCGGTGAGCCGGGGCGCACGCGGGCCGAAATCCACCACCTCCGCGCGCCGCTGACCGGCGCGATGCACCAGTGCAAAGCCGATGCCGCCAAGCCCGGAGTTCCACGGCTCATGCGTGGCCAGCGCGAGCGCGGTGGCCACCGCGGCGTCGATCGCATTGCCGCCGGCGTCCAGCACGGCAACACCGGCTTCCGCCGCGCCCTTGGCCTGCGATACGACCATGCCGCGGCGTCCGGTCGCCGATGGCTTGCTGAGCTGCCAATGCTGTGTGAAGTGCGGCGCCGGCGTATACTGCATGGGTCGATTTCCTCGTGTTCGGTTCGGATGGTCCGACGCTGCGGTGCTGCTGGCAAGGGAGGCGACATGGGCATGCTGATCATTGCGGCACTGGTATGGGTCGGCGTACATGTCGGCATCGCCGGAACGCGCCTGCGCGACGTGGTGGTGGCCCGCATCGGCGAAGGCCCATTTCGTGGCCTGTTCTCGCTGCTCTCGATTGCCGCGATCGTGTTTCTGGTGCGGTCCTGGAGCGCGGCGGAGACAACAGCACTGTGGTTTGCGCCGGAGTGGCTGCGCTGGGTGCTGGTCGCAGTGATGCTGGTGGCGTTCCTGGTGTTCGTCGCATCCGTGAGCGTACGAAATCCCACGCTGGTCGGCCCCGCCGGTGTCACCGCGACGCCGCCGCGCGGCATGCTCCGCGTCACGCGCCACCCGATGCTGTGGTCCTTTGCCCTGTGGGCCGCGGTGCACATCATCGGCAACGGCGACGCCGCGGCGATCGTGTTCTTCGGAGCCTTTCTGGTCACTGCCCTGGTCGGCATGCCGTCAATCGATGCCAAGCTGGCGCGGCGCGACCCGGCGACGTGGCAGGCTCTGTCGGCGACCACGTCGATCGTCCCGTTCATGGCGATCGCGCAGGGGCGCAACCGTTTCGTCCCGCGCGAAATCGGCTGGTTGACAGTGGTCATTGCCGTTGTCGCATGGGCCGTGGTGCTGGACCTGCATGCGTGGCTGTTCGGGGTTGCACCGGTCGCGATGTGACCGGCTCTTGCTGCCGAGCCGGCCTTGGTCGAACGTGGCACGAACAACATGAGATTCGACGATGTACCTGAACAGCTTTGCGGCCACCACGCAGCCGCTCGACATGACGCAGACCGAGGAATTCCGCAGCCTGCTCGCCAGCGCCGCCGACCTCGGCATCCCGCATGCGCCCACGGTGCCGTATTGGTCGCGCAACATCGTGCTGCGGCGGATGCGATTCCATTTCCTGGAGTGGGGCTCCGCGGACGCACCGCCAATCGTGCTGCTGCACGGCGGGCATCAGTCCGCCCATTCCTGGGATCTGGTCAGCCTGCATCTGGCGCAGCGCTACCGCGTAATGGCGCTGGACCAGCGCGGTCATGGCGACAGCGAGTGGGCGCGCGATGTGACGTATTCCAACCACGAGATGTCGCTGGATGCCGAGGCGTTCATCGGCGCCATGGGACTGGAGCGGCCGATCCTGATGGGTCATTCGATGGGTGGGCGCAATGCGATGCTGCTGACCCGGCGCGATCAATCGCTGCTGCGCGCGCTGGTGATCGTCGATGTCGGCCCGGAAGTGTCGGACCGCGGACGTGCGGTGATCGCCGGTTTCGTGCGCGACAACGAGGAGTTCGACGATCTCGACCATTTCGTACGGAACGTGCAGCAGGTACGATCCGTACCGCTCGCGCGAGCACATCGAACGCACGGTGAAATACAACATGCTGGAACGGGCGGACGGCAAATTCGTCAGCAAGTGCGATTCCAATCCGCGCCGGCTGGGACTGGTGCGCGGCAGCGGGCCGCTGGAGAACATTACGCTGGACGATGCGCGTGCGTTCGATCTGCCGGTGCTGGTGGTGCGCGGCGCGAACTCCGGCATCCTGACGGCGGACGCGGCGGAGCGTTTACGCGATGCGCTGCCGCGGGGGACGCTGGCGACGGTGCCGGACTGTGGCCACAACGTGCACGGACAGAACACCAAGGGGTTCATCGCAGCGGTCGGTGGGTTTTTGAATGCTCATGCAAGCTGATGACGGCACTTTACTGGCGGGAGATTGCCGCGTCGCTTCGCTCCTAACAAGAAAGAGTTGCGACCGCCAGGACCGGAAAACGGCGGAAATCCTAGCTCTTTCATCCAGGGCCGGTCGGCCGACGGCCGGTATGGAACTCGCAATGACAATGGGCCGGCCGACAATGCTCTAGCCGAACCGCTCCAACCGATAGTGCGGGTCCACCGCCTCGCCGCGCAGCAGGGTATCGGCGGTCAGCCGCCCGACCACCGGGCCCAGCGTATAGCCGTTTGCGCCGACGGCGTTGAAGAATCCAGGCAACCTTGGCGCCTCGCCCAGTATCGGCGCCCGATCGATCGCCGGATTTATTCCGGTCCATGAGCGAACGATGTTGAGGCTGCGCAGCGCCGGCAGCACGCGCGCGCAGACCCACAGGTTGCCCTCGATGTTGCGCCGCAGGTTATGCGTCCGTCCGCTGGCCGGATCGAAGCCGCCGAACCAGCCGCCGCCGACCAGGAAGCCGCCGCTCGCCTGCTGCTTCAACGACAGATGCCGATGCGCCAATGCGATCAGATGCCGCGTCATCTGCGGTGCCGGTTCGGTGACGATCACCTGCTGCACCGTGCCGGTCACCGGCAGGTCCAGCCCCACCATGCGGCCGATATGCGCCGTCCACGGACCAGCCGCATTGACCACTTTCCCCGCTGTGATCGCACCTTTGCTGGTCGTCGCCCGCCACTCGGTGCCGTTGCGTGCAATCGACTGCACCTCGGCGCCGCGCAACACACGCGCGCCATGGTGTTGTGCCAGCTTCAGCACTGCCAGCGTGCCGCGTAGCGGATCGCCGTAGCCCTCAGCCGGGACGAAATCGGCGCCGACCATCGTTTCCGCCAACGCCGGAGCGAGATCGCGAAGTTCATTGGCGCCGAGTACATGGCTCTCGATGCCCCAACGGCGTTCCATTGCCGACTTGCGCCGCAGCCAGTCCATGCCGACGGTGCTGTCGGTAAGCATCAACCCGCCTTCGGTGCGAATGCCGAGACTTTCGCCTGCCTCCGCTGCAATCTGCTTCCACAGGTCGATCGATCGTGGCGCCAGCGGCAGCGTGTGCGCCGCCGGACCGCCGTCCGCCGGTGTGTCGTCGCTGAAGTCGTACGACAGCAGTTGCACGTGCAGGCTGCCGGCATTCGCGGTGCTCGCCGCCATGCCTGCTTCATCGCGTTCCACCACCAGAACATCGGCGCCGTCCCGCGCGAGGAAATACGCGGTGCACAATCCGGCGATGCCGCCGCCGATCACCAGCACATCGGCGTGACGCGACTCGACCGGCAGCGCGGGCAGCGGATGCAGATGCGCCGGCGGATTCGGCGCGCGCAGCAACGGCGCCTCGAATTCCGGCGCCTCGAACATCAGCGGTGCAGCGGGTACCGGGCACAGCGGCGCGCGTGGTGCCGCGAAAGCGAAATCGTCCAGTGCTGTGGGACAAAAGCGGGAAATGGTTGCTGAGCAGAAACGGCCTTGGCAGCGGCCCATGCCCGCGCGCGTTGCCTTCTTCAGCGCCGCCAGCGAGGTCAGTCCGCCGGCGAGTTCAGCGCGCAACTGTCCCGCCGTCACTTCCTCGCAACGGCAGATGATGGTGTCGTCGGGCAGCGAGGCGGGGCGCAGCCGGATCGGCCGGAACAACCGCCACAGCACATCCTGGAATGCCGACGCGCGCGCCAAGGCACCGCGTGTTGCGGGTTCATCCGGTGCCGACAGACCGAGCTCCCTTGCCGCCGCCAGTCCCGCAAGCCGGCCGCGCGCCATGGCCACGCGGGATCCGCCGAGTGACGCGCCGTCGCCGACCGCAAACAAGCCGGTGACCGAGGTGCGTCCATCTTCGTCCGTCTCGCTCGCCAGATGCCCCAGACCGACATCGACGAAGCGCTGCTTCGCGCCCAGTGCGCGCGCCAATCCAGTCTCCGGCTGGAACCCCAGGTTCAGCGCGACGACATCGACATCGTAGGTACCGTCGATCGTCCTGCCCGCGACGAATGTGGACTGCACCCGTTCGTCGCCATACAGGCGCTTCACCCGCGCCGACCACAACACCGGCACGCCGGCGCGCTTCAGCGTCAGCAGCATGCCGATGCCTCCGCGTACCAGATCGGGCGCGGTGCGCGCCATGGCCAGTGCCTCGCGCCAAAGGGCAGTGCTGGGGCGTGGTGCTGCCTCCACGACAGCGAGCGGTTTCACGCCACAGGCCAGCAGTTCGCAGGCAAGTTGCAGATTAAGCGGGCCACTGCCGGCGATCAGCACCCGCTCGCCCGGACACACGCGTTGCGTCCGCACCAGCGTCTGCAACGACCCGGTAGTCATCACGCCAGGCAATGTCCAGCCGGGCATCGGCACCGGGCGTTCGTGCGCACCCGGGGCGAGCACCAGACGACGCGGGCGAAACGTCACCGCACGACCGTGCACCAATGCGGCGATTTCATCCGGGGCAAAGCCACCCCAGACCGTCGCATCGGTTTCGATCCGCGCGCCGGCAGCCAATGTCCGTTCGCGAAGCTGCGTGCCCACGATGAACTGCGTGTCGGGTGCGGCATCGGCGTGGCTGTCGGCCAGCGGTTTCGCGTACTGTCCGCCTGTGGCGCCGCGCTCGTCCAACACCACCACATCCGCCCCAGCCTCCGCCGCGGCGATCGCGGCGGACAGTCCGGCGGGTCCCGCTCCGACCACGAGCACGTCGCAAATGCGCTCGTCAGATTGTGGACCAACCGGATCGTCGCCAAGCGGCGCAAGCGGCAGCACGGCCTCGCCTGACACCACCATGCCGTCCGCCACCTTGGTCATGCAGGCGCGCTGGCCGATGCGGCCGTCGACCGTCATCACACAGTCGTAGCAGGCGCCCATGCCGCAATGCAGACCGCGCGGCGAACCGCTGGCGGTGTGTCGGTAGGCGAGGATGCCGGCGGCCGATAGCGCGGCGGCAATCGTTTCGCCCTCCAGCGCCGGGATCGCGTTGCCGTCGAAGCTGATGCTGATCTGCCGGCCGGCCGGGCGTATCGTCTTGTGGGTGAGGCGCATGTGACGGCAGCATGCCTCATCGCAGGCAACGGGACGAGAGTGGGGACAAGATGGCAGAGTTCGATCTGGTGATCCGGGGCGGCACCGTGGTGACGGCAGCCGATACGTTCCGCGCCGATGTCGGCATCCACGATGGTCGCATTGTCGCGCTCGGCGAGAAGCTTGACGGCGCGCAGGTGCTGGATGCCGGCGGATTGCTGGTGCTGCCCGGCGGCGTCGATACGCATTGCCATATCGAGCAGTTGCGGCCGAACGGCGGCGCGGATGAAGAGAGCTTTGTCACCGGCAGCACTGCCTGCCTGGCCGGCGGCACCACCACCGTCATCACCTTCGCCGCGCAGTTCAAGGGCCACGGCATTCGCGATACGCTGGCCGAATACCATCGGCGCGCGAAGCAGGCGATGGTGGACTACAGCTTCCATCAGATCATCACGGATCCATCGGACGCCGTTGTGCGCGATGAAATCCCCGAAGTGGTCGCCTCGGGCGTGCGCAGCCTGAAGGTGTTTCTTACCTATGAGCCGTCGCATCTGGATGACCGCGAGTTCCTGCGCGTGCTGGCTGCGGCGCGGCGGACCGGTGCGCTGGTGACGGTGCATTGCGAGAACTACGAGGCAATCCGCTGGCGCACCGAGGCACTGATGGCGGACGGCCTCAGCGCACCGAAATATCATTCGTGGTCGCGGCCAAAGATCGTCGAGCGCGAGGCGACGCATCGGGCCATCGCGCTGGCCGAGTTGGTGGACCAGCCGATCCAGGTGTTCCACGTGTCGTGTTCCGAAGTGGCGGAGGAGATCGCGCGGGCGCAGGCGCGCGGGTTGAAGGTGTGGGCAGAGACCTGCCCGCAATATTTTGTACTTGGTGCCGCGGACATGGACCGGGCAGGGTTCGAGGGCGCGAAGTTCATGTGCAGCCCGAGCCCGCGCGATGCAGCAACCAGCGCGGCATTGTGGGGCGACATCCAGCGCGGCACGCTCGATGTCGTGTCGTCCGACCACAGTGGATCGAGCTACGAGGGCGAGCACGGCAAACGCATCCATGGCAACAATGCACCGTTCCCGGATATTCCCAACGGTGTGCCGGGACTGGCGGCGCGCTTGCCGATCGTGTTCAGCGAGGGCGTGGCGCGCGGGCGGATCGATCTCAATACCTATGTGCGGCTGATTGCGACCAATCCGGCCAAGCTGTTCGGTCTGTATCCCCGCAAGGGCACGATCGCGCCTGGTTCGGATGCCGACCTGGTGCTGTGGGATCCAGGCAAGCGCGTCACCATCACCAACGCGCTGATGCAGCACGTGATCGACTACACGCCGTATGAGGGCATGGAGGTGACCGGCTGGCCGGTGGCGACGGTGAAGGGCGGGCGCGTGGCAATGCGCGACGGCAAGGTGCAGGCGGAGCCGGGGAGTGGGACGTTTCTGGCGCGCGGGCCGTACGATTTGATCAAGCCGACCGGGGTTTTGCCGGACGGTTTCGACGCTTCCCAGTTCGCTTAGCGTGTGGTTAGCG
Organism: uncultured Alphaproteobacteria bacterium; assembly: GCA_963696645.1. Classification (GTDB taxonomy): domain Bacteria; phylum Pseudomonadota; class Alphaproteobacteria; order Acetobacterales; family Acetobacteraceae; genus JAMXLO01. Next base: position 1,761,148 of record CAVOKY010000005.1, on the reverse strand, counting down.
TGTGGTTAGCGTGTGGTGGCCTGATCGGTAGGCGGCGCCTGCGTGGCCGCGGCCAGCTTTTTGCGGAGGAAGAAACGGGTTTGCCCCGGTGGATAGTCATCCAGGGCGCCGAACTGCCGATAGCCGAGCGCCAGGTAGAAGCCGCGCGCCTGGAACGTGTCCAGCCACGCCGAGTGGCAACCCGCCGCCTCGGCATGCGCTTCGGCCTGCGTCAGCAGCGCGCGTCCGATACCGCGGCGCTGCCAAGCGTCGCCGACCCACAGCGCCTCGACGAACAGCCACTGCCAGGACAGCACACCGCTCAAGCCAGCCACCAGTTGGTCGCCTTTGTCGCGTAGCAGCAGGGCAAAGCGCTGCGCATCCTGCGGCACCGTCCGCGCGTGGAATGCGTTGATCCCGTCGCCGAGCGTGCGGCGCGTCTCCAGCGACGGGGCGGCATCGAACGCGAGGCGAAGCTCTGTCGGGAAGGCGGCTGATTCGTGCATGATCGGTTCGCCCGGTCTGGCCGAGGTATAGCGGCGGTCGGTTATGGCATAATATGCCGCTGGAGAACGTTGGAAGATGTGCCGCGTGTGCCTGTCACGTCGAAGCCTGTTGGCGGTGCCTGCCATTCTGCCACTGACACATGCCGGCGCGGCACTGACAGTCGATGTGCCGGTCGAGGTGCGCATGCGGCTGGCAGACCCGCCGCCGGATCGTCTGGTCGTTGCCTTGACCCTCGATGCCTGCCCCGGCGAGTTCGATGAACGCATCGCCACGGCATTGGTCGAGAGCCGCATCGCGGCGACGATCTTCGTCACTGACCTGTGGCTGCGTCGCAATCCAGCCGGCCTGGCGTTCCTGCTGGCGCACCGCGATCTGTTCGGCATCGAGAACCACGGCGAGCGGCATATTCCGCCGGTACTTGGTCAGCGTCGGATCTACGGCATCCCGGTCGCCGGCGATCTTGCCACCATACAGCGCGAGGTCACGCTGGGCGCGGCGTCCATCAACACGGCGACCGGCGCGTCGCCGTTCTGGTTTCGTGGCGCGACCGGCTATTACAGCCCCTCCGCGTTGCCGGAGATACGCCGGCTTGGCTTCGGCATTGCAGGGTATTCGCTGAACGCCGATGCAGGCGCCTCGCTGCCGGCAAGCAGCGTCGCCGCCCGCATCGCCAAGGCGACCAGCGGCGAGGTAATTGTTGCCCACATAAACCAACCGCACCGGCCGAGTGGCCCGGGCGTGGTCGCCGGGGTCAGGGAGCTGCAACGCCGCGGCGCCAGCTTCCGCCGTCTCGATCAAATTGGCACGGCGCAGGTCGACTACGCTTGATCAAGCTGGCTGGAGAGGGTCGGCTGAGGCGCTCTGCGGCGGGCGAACGCACACCGAGTCAGCCTGTGCGCATTGCAAGGGCGGGACCGATGATATGGGCTGGGGGCGCTTCGGGTGGCGAACGCATTGCCACGTCCGCATCTGCTCTGCGCACATGTCGGTCGCTCCGTCGCATCTCCCGAAAGCAGACGTGAGCGTCGACGCGACGCCCTCACGGCGATTACAAGCTATAACAGACCTTCGCGCGCGTCATACTTGCGGCTGTCGAGGCGGTCTGCGGCGACAACATTAGAACTCCATTCCACTGCATTGGGGGGCTTGAGGGATTGGGGGGAGCTGTTCTTGGCTGAGCGAATGCGCAGCGGACAGTGATTGAGCCTCTGCTGGACTTCTGGGTGGCAAGCCGAGGTCGGCGAGTCGGTGGTTAGCCAGCGGTATCGCTCATTAAGGCTTCCTTAAGATTGCAATTCCACGGTCGGGCCTCCGAACGCCGGATTGGGGTAAGGCGTTTTGTTGGTTTGCCGCTCTTCGCCAGCTACTGTATGGGGTGATTGCGACCGTCTCGGTGCCGGTGTTGGCTCAGACGATTGAGGAGCCGCGGCCCGTTATCGGTGACAACGCTGCGGCAGAGAACGCAACTGACCTCGCGAAGCAAATCCAGAATCCAGTGGGCGATCTCATCAGTCTTCCACTGCAATACAACGTCAATTTCGGCTACGGACCGCAGGGAGGAACGCAGCACGTTCTCAACCTGCAGCCCGTGATTCCTTTCCATATCAACGACGACTGGAACGTGATCACCCGTACCATTCTGCCAGTTGTCTGGTCCCCTGGCTCGTCGATTTCGACCGTGCCAGTGGGGACTACTCCGATCTCCTTCACCGCGTTCCTCTCGCCTAGTCATGACGTCAACGGATGGCTCTGGGGCGCTGGCCCTGTCGTTCAGTTGCCGACGATCAGCAGCGCGACTCTCGGCTCGAACGTCTGGGGTGCAGGCCCAAGCGCGGTGATCGTCTATTCGGGCGGCCCATGGGTCGCTGGCGCGCTGCTCAACAACGTCTGGTCGCTTGGCGGAACGCGTGGCCCTGTTGGCAACAGCTACAGCAACTTCCTCGCAAACCCCTTCGTTGCCTACAACTTCGACGACGGGTGGTACCTCTCCTCCGCACCGAACATCACGGCGAACTGGCAAATTAGCGGAACCAAGTGGACAGTGCCCATCGGCGGCGGCGGGCGGATCTTCCTCATCGGCAAGCCCCCGGTCGATCTGTCAGTCAGCACTTATTACAACATCGTAAAGCCGACCTTTGGCGGCCGCTGGCAGCTCAGCACGCAGCTCACGTTCGTGTTCTGATCGGGTCGCAAAGTGATCGCCAGAAGAACCGTAATCAAGAGCGTGGCCGCAGCGTCCATCGCACCAGCCCTGGCCATGCCTCAATCGTCCGGATCAGCCCAAGGAGTACAAACGATGCCGCAGCAGGACGATCTGAGGATCGTGATCGTTGAGGACGGCGTTCAGTTCGACCTCCCAGGGGTACGTATCGGAACGGTGGAATACCGTGAAGGGCCGACCGGGTGCTCGGTATTCCACTTCCCCGATGGCGCCGTATGCGAGGTCGATGCGCGCGGCGGCGGCCCAGGATTATTCGGTGGCTATCCGCGCATTGATGCGCTCTTCCTTTCGGGCGGTTCGCTCTACGGGCTTGAGGTCGGTTCTGGCGTCGCCAGTGAAATATTCGCACAGCGCAAGAAGACCGGTGTCGAGGACATAGCCTTCGTGTCCGGCGCGATCATTTACGATTTTCTTCGGCGCGACACCTTGGTTTATCCCGACAAGCGTCTCGGGGCGGCGGCGTTCCGGGCCGCCGTGCCCGGGCGATATCCGGTCGGGGCGCGCGGCGCCGGATGCTCGGCCTCTGTCGGCCAACTCGGCTCCAAGCGCTTCGTCCCCGACCGAGGCGGGCAGGGCTGCGCGGTCGGCAAGCTCGGCGCGGCATCCATCGGCGTCTTCACTGTCGTCAACCCGCTCGGCGCGATCTTCGCCGAGGACGGCAAGCTGTTGCGTGGTTATGTCGACAAACAGACTGGCGAGCGTCACTCGCTGGACGACATCATAAAGAACTATCCGGAAGAAGTCGGCCTCATCGACAATACGGCAGGCGGCCACACGACCATCACCGCAGTCATCGTCGATAGGAAGATCCCGGCCGTCGAACTCCGTCAATTCGGACGGCAGGTTCACGCGTCGATGGCGCAGGTGATACGGCCGTTCCATACCCCGCTTGACGGCGACGTTCTGTTCTCGGTCTCCGTTGGCGAAGCACCTCTCGGCTTTCCCGCGGCGATTGCGGCCGAGGTCGCCTCGGGCCTGGCGCGGCAAGCAATCTTCAGCGCTGTCCTATCGTGAATGTCCAGCGTGATGCATTGTCTGACTGCGACGCTTATGGCTGGTGCGCTATGGGCTTCGCCGGCGGCCGCGGATGACTGGTTGCAGCCAGTCGTCGATCTACAGCAATCCCTGGCTGCTCTTGGGATCAGCCTCGGAGAAAGCGTCAACGGCTTTGGCCAAGGGATGGCCACCGGTGACGGCAGCAATGGCGTGCCCTTCGGTGGCAAAACAGACATTCTGCTCGGACTCGATGGAAGCAAGCTCGGACTTTGGCCCGGACTGAGCATGTCGGCGCACTTTGAGCAGAACTTCGGGCAGAGCGCCAACGAACGAAGCGACGGCGCAATACTGCCGGTCAACACGGCGCTAGGCTTTCCGAACCTTGGAGGAACGACCACCGATCTATCGCTCAACGTCTCACAGAAGCTCGGCGATGCGGTCACGATCTCGCTGGGCAAGTTCAATATGCTCGACGCCGCGGCCCGGACACCCCTCATGGGAGGCGGCGGCGAGACGACCTTCTGGAATATTGGCCTGGCCGCGCCGGTGAGCGGCGTGACGCCGCCCTACATCGTCGGAGGAACCGCAACAGTAAAGACATCGCCGGCGACTTTCACGCTGATGGTTTACGATCCCCGCAATGCGCAGGATCTACGCGTAATCGGGCATCCGTTCTCGCAAGGCACGACGATGAGCGTGTCGGCGACGGTTCCAATCGGTCTATTCGGGCTTACCGGCTATCACACGCTCCGCGTCGTCTACAGCACGGCCGAGGGATTCAATTTCGACGAAGTGCCGCAGCTCTTTCTGCCGCCGGGAAGCCCGACGAAGCTGACCAAACCAGGCTACTACTTCGCCTCGTATTCCTTGCAGCAGTTCCTGTGGCAGGACCCGGCAAATCCGGGGCGTGGCTGGGGCTTCTTTGCTCAAATCGCCGCCTCGGACGGAAACCCCAATCCAATCGGCAATACCGTCATCGTCGGGGTGGGCGGTTCGACCCCTGGCCGCCCGGATGATCGCTGGGGCATCGCATGGTGCGATTACCTGTTCAGTCGTCAACTCAAGAGCGGACTCGCCGCTCTTGGCGTGGGATTGAATGACGAGCGCGTGCTCGAGGCGTATTACGACGCTGCCATCATCCCTCATGTCCGGCTGGGACCGGACGCGCAGGTTGTCTGGCCGGGCACGCCTGGCCAGTCAACCGCGCTGTTCCTGGGTTTGCGACTGCGTCTGGTCTTGTGACCGACGCGGGAGCAATGAGGATGTCACGCTCGATCCAGCGGCGGAGGCGCCCGAGCGGTCAAGGCGAGGGTGGAAACGGCTTCTGCACGGGTGCGAAGCTCTTCAACTGCGCAGACACATCGCCGCTGAGCCGGACGTCGTAGGGATCGAGGGCGAGAATATCCGATGACTTGGCGTCGAGCTTTCCAAAGTCCACCCAGAACACGGCCGGGCTATTGACGGGCATTACATAGTAGACCTTGTGGGTGAGGTCGACGACAGTGGCCCATCGGGTGGGCCAAGTGTCTGCGGCTTCGCCGCCGGAAGTATCGACCGCCCCGAATGGCACGGCGACGTTGCGGACAATCCCGACCAGGTGGCTCACCGCCTCATAAGTGTTCGCGGGCTTTGGCAGAGTCTTCAGGTAGGACGCGGCGCGGACGAAGCGGCTCATAGGGTCGATGTCGCCCGGCATCGCGAGATCGCCGCCGAACAGTTTGTAGCGCTTCAGATTAGCGAGCTGCTCGTCCAGTGTTGGCTCGTTGGTCATCACAGTGACATCCTTGCCGTGGTGAATGACCAGCTTGCCTTTGACGAACTCAAGCACCACGCTGTCGCCAGAGGCATCCTCAAGGGCAAGATGCACGGGCCATTCGCGCCCGAGCGCCTTGTTTGAGACGATCCGCACTGTCTTGAGCCCTTCCAGCGCCTCGGCCACCGTAGCGTAGTTGTCCAAAGCATACTGCGCCCACCAGAGGTTCGAGACAGCAGGTCGCCCATCAGCGGGCTCGTATTCGGTGCCATGCAGATAGAGGAGATGCGCACTGAGCCCGGCCTCGTTCATACCGTCGCCCGAGCCGGCGTCGAAAGCGGTCAGCACTGCGCTCGCAAACTTCGAAGTCCATTGCGCTGCGTTGCCCTCGGCAGCTCCACGGCGAGCAATACCGCGTGGTAGATAAACGAGGCGCGGCTTTTCATCGACGTACAGGTCCCAGGTCCGTGCGGCAACGACGGCTTGGCCGTTAGTGTTCCACAGGATCAGACTGCACGCCTTCGACGAAGATCCGAACACCAGGCATGACGCGGCGGCAGCGACGAAACCGGCTGCGGCAAATATGAGCTTTGCCTTCACGTTTGTTCCTCCGAGCGCGAAATGCTGGCCAGTGCTTAAGTGCGAATGCTTGCTGGAACGTAAATCCGAGCGGTCAGATTTGGCTCGGAGCTCCGAGCCGTCTTAACCGATTAATCCGCCATTAATTGGTTTGCTCAAGGCTTCGTCCCTGAGCATACGCAGCGGGCTCACGTTGGCCTCCCTGAGCGGCGCGCATAGTCCTCTGACCGACACTGAGAGCGAGGAGGCGACGTTGCCCTGGATCTACCTGACGTTCGCAGGCCTCATGGAGATTGGTTGGCCCGTCGGCCTGAAATTGGCCCAGACGGAACGCCAGCGCTTCATCGGCGTGATCATCGCCCTCGCCTTCATGCTCGCTAGCGGATTCCTGCTTTGGGTCGCGCAAAAGGAGATCCCAATCGGCACGTCGTATGCGGTTTGGACGGCGATCGGCGCGGCCGGGACCTTCTCCTACGGCATCGTGTTCTACGGCGACACAGCCAGCGTCGCCCGCTTTGTCGGCGTCGGGCTGATTCTCTCCGGCGTCGTCGCGTTGAAGCTGACGCATTGATCACAGCCTGCGGCAACGGGAGCAATCATCATGTGCATCGGATGTCACTGGGCGAACTACCGGGACTGGATCGTAAATTCCTCGACGCAGCGAACGATCGGCCTGACCCGACGTCAGGCACTCCGACGCGGCGCGTTGTTCACCGCCTCGGCTGCTGCGGCGGTCTCCGCGCGGTCGTCCTTCGTCGCTGAGGCGGTCGCCGCCCCAGACTCAAGCGCCGACATCGTTTTCAGAAATGGTCCCGTCTACACTGTCGACGCAAACAAGCCCTGGGCACGCGCCGTCGCGGTCAAAGGGAAGCGCATCGTCTACGTCGGCGACGACGCCGGCGTTCACGCCTTCGTCGGGCCGAATACGCGCGTCGTCGACCTGTCCGGAAAAATGCTGCTGCCCGGTTTTGTCGAAGGCCATATCCATCCCTTCGTCGGGGCGACCCTCGCGCGGGGCGTCGACCTTCAATTCGACACCCGCCAGGACATTCTCGACGTGCTGAGAAGCTATACCGCGACTCCCCGGGAAGGCGAAAATACCCCTTGCCAAACGGCCGGAACGCGATTTTACCGTCCGCATGATCCGCCGCGGCTTCCTGGACGCCGAATCGCGCAAGGACCTGACCGAGTTGGCTCGGGACGGGTCTGCCGCCCATCGTTTGGCCCGGCGCGCCAATGCGCTGGTGCTGCTGGACGACGGCATGAGCTGCGAAGCCATCGCGAAGGTCCTGTTGCTGGACGACGACACGATCCGCAGCTGGTATCGGCTGTACCAGGAAGACGGGATCGAGGGCCTGGCGAGCTTCGGCTATGAGGGCGGCGCCTGCCGCCTGAACGAAGAGCAGCGGGACAAGCTGAAGGCCTGGATCAGCGATACGCTGCCGCGGACGACGCGCGAGGTCGGCGTGTGGATCGGACAGGAATGCGGCATCGAATACCAGGGCCGGTCTGGCTTGATCGCGCTGTTGCACCGGCTCGGCATGGAACATCGCAAACCAAAAACGGTGTCGCGCAAGCTCGATCCAGAGAAACAGGCTGCATTCATCAAGGCGTATGAGGAGTTGCTGAACCGCCTGGACGCGGATGAGGTGGTGTTGTTCGCCGACGCGGTGCATCCGACGCATGCGGTACGGCCGGTGGGATGCTGGGCGCCGAAGGACACGCCGATCGCGGTGGCGCAGACCAGCGGGCGGCAACGCCTGAACATTCATGGCGCGATCGACCTGGAGACCGGCCACACCCAGATGCTGGAGGTGGAGACGGTTGATGCAGCCAGCACGATCAGACTGATGATCGCGCTGCTGAGCATGTACCCGCGCAAGCGGGTGATCCACGTATTCCTGGACAACGCCAGATATCATCATGCGAAGTTGGTGCAGGCCTGGCTGGCGCGGCCGGGCTGCCGGATCAAACTCCACTTCATCCCGGCCTACTGCCCGCACCTCGACCCGATCGAACGACTCTGGGGCTTGATGCACAAGCACATCACCCACAACACGTGCCACGAAACCTTCCGAGACTTCAGCGGCGCGATCCTGACGTTCCTGCGAGAGGAGGTGCCCAGGAACTGGCGCCTCTACTGCGATGAGGTCACCGACAACTTCCGCATCATCTCGCACGAGGATTTTCGGATTCTGGCGTGAGCGGGGTATATCGCGACAAAATTGGGACCGCGGACATCGTCCGCGGCTTCGGCTGGCGATACAACGCCTTTCCCGCTGCCGGCCCGCGCAAGGAAGACCTCGACGCCCTCTGGCCCGATATCCCCGTGATTCTAATCGGAATCGACGGGCACGGCGCCTGGGTCAATTCGCAGGCGCTGGCGCTCGCCGGGGTCACCAAGGACACGAAGGATCCCATACCCGGCTTCAGCTACTTCCAGCGCGATCCGGCGACGGGCGAGCCGACCGGCTTTCTCGTCGAGCCGCCGGTCATGTTGCAGGTGAACAACGCCGTCCAGCCTTTCAGTCTGGACTATGTCGCCGGGGGGCTTGCGGAATGGCTTCCCAAAGCCGCCGCCGCAGGTATCACCACCGTCATCGGATGTCACTGGGCAAACTACCGGGATTTTTTCGGCAATTCACTGCCGCAAAGTGGCGGCCTTACCAGGCGTGATGCACTCCGGCGAGGCGCGCTGTTCACGGCATCCGCCGTCGCGGCCTCGGCCGTTGCGCCCCCCTTCGTCGCCGAGGCGGGCGCTGCCCCAGACTCAAGCGCCGACATCGTTTTCAGAAATGGCCCCGTCTACACTGTCGACGCAAACAAGCCCTGGGCACGCGCCGTCGCGGTCAAGGGGAAGCGCATCGTCTATGTCGGCGACGAAGCGGGCGGCCAAACTTTCGTAGGGCCGCAAAGCCGCGTCGTCGATCTCGCCGGCAAGATGCTGCTTCCCGGCTTTATCGAGGGCCACATTCATCCCCTGGTGGGCGCCACTCTCACCCGAGGTGCGGACCTTCAATTCAACACTCGTGAAGACATCATCAAGGCACTGAGGAAATATCGCGATAAGGTTGGCAAGGCGGCAATCATCCGCGGCTTTGGCTGGCGCTACATTGCATTTCCGGCGACCGGTCCGCGCAAGGAGGATCTCGATGCGCTCTGGCCCGACGTTCCTGTCATCCTGATCGCCATCGACGGGCATTGCGCCTGGGTCAACTCGCAGGCCCTGGCGCTTGCCGGGGTGACAAAGGACACGAAGGACCCGTTGCCTGGCTTCAGCTATTTCGAGCGCGAACCAGCAACCGGTGAACCGACCGGCTATCTCGTCGAGGTCCCGGCCATCATTCAGGTGAACAACGCCGTCGAACCATTCAGCCGGGACTACGTCGCCGAAGGGCTCGCCGAATGGCTACCCAAGGCCGCCGCGGCGGGGATCACTACCGTCTTCGACGCCGGCATGCAGGTCATCCCGGACCCCGAAGGTTTCGCCATCTATGCGGACTTGGAGCGCAAGGGAAAGCTGCCGTTCCGGGTAGTCGGTTCGTACTACCACAACAACCCGAGCATTGACCCAGTGCCGCTGATCAAGGCGCTCCAACGGGAGTTCCAGTCCGAACTTGTGCGCGCCAAGGTGCTGAAGCTGAATATCGATGGCGGCGACGCGCAGTACACTGCCGCGCTCCTCGCTCCCTATACCGATGCTCCGAAGACGAGCGGCGACACACTGCTGCCCCCCGACCTGTTTGCCGACATCATCCGGCGCGCCGATCGTGACGGCATCGACATCCACATCCATTCCTACGGCGATCGGGCGACGCGGCTGTCACTGAATGCGTTCGAGGCTGCTATCAAAACCAACCCGCCGCGCGACCGCCGGCATGCGCTCGCTCACCTCATCCTCATCGATCCCCAGGACGTACCGCGGTTCGGCAAACTCGGAGTCATCGCGCAGTATTCGGCGCAATGGGCGGTGCCCGATCAACAGTGGCAAGACATCATGCGAGCGCGCCTCGGCGCAGCCCGAAGCAGCGCGTTGTACAGCATGAATTCCATCCTTCAGCACGGCGGCGTGGCATCGTTCGGCACGGACTGGCCGGCGGCAGGCTACTACAGCACCTATCGCCCGCTCGACGCGATCCAGAGCTCAATGACTCGGCGAGAGCTCGACAAGCCCAAGGGCCCGCAACTGGTGCCCGTCGATGAGGCAATCACGCTCGACGCAGCCCTGAAGGCGAACACGATTGGGCCCGCCTATCAACTTGGAATGGAACGCGAAGTCGGCTCGATCGAGGTTGGCAAGCTTGCGGACATCGTCGTGCTGGAACGGAACTTGTTCGGATCATCTCTGGACCAGATCCACAAGACCAAGGTGGTGATGACGGTCATGAACGGACAGGTCAGGCACGATCAGGGCGCCTGAATACAGGCAGGGCCGTTCCGATCCAGAAAGTTTGGCAGCAGTGGCGATCGCAATCCTCGGACTTTCTATCTTTGGAGCGGTACTTGTTACCAGCCCGGGAGAATCGCAATCGCGTGGCCCCGATGGCTGCGGCACCATTCCTCATGGAAGCTCGAGCGACGAGGCCGTCAGGCTCGATCACGGCAATGGCGTGATCATAGCCAAGCACGGCCCTCCGGCCCTGATATATCGGACCATCATCCATGGCTTGAAGTCGGATGTTACCCAGCACTACGACAAGAACCGCAGGCCAGCACCTGCCATTAATCCGCTTGTCATGAATGTCGGAGAAGGGTCGCAACCGCCTCGTCCACACACAAACAAGCCCAAGCCCCAGGAGATGCCATGACCACCGACGCACCGCCGCCGCCGGCCCGTTCCCAGGCCCCAATGCCAACGCGAGCCCTTGGGGCAGGCGCTGTGGCGGCGCTCGCGCTGGGTGCCGTCGCAATCGGCGCCCTCGCAATCGCCCGGCTGGCCATCGGCCGCTTGGTGATTGGCCGCGGCACAGCTCGCACCGTGCATGTCCGACATCTGACGATTGATGAGCTGAAGATCGGCCGCATTGTCCGCGACTGAGCGCCCGCGCCCCTCCCGCGCGGCGTTGCCGCACGACATCGGTGTGAACGCGGTGGCGCGCTATGCGACCCATCTCGTCCCGCATGCGAACGGTGTGGGCATCGTCCCCGCACTGATCGCGGGCGCCGCGCTGCAGGGCTGCGGGATGCCGTGCGCGCATGATCGTGGCAGAGTGGCGCCATGACAGACGACAGGACCACCATGCGGCGCCTGCATCGTGCCGCCGAGCCCGAGGTGCTCGCGCCGCTGCTCGAACGTGCCACATTGTCGCCCGACATCGCATCACGCGTCGACAGCCGCGCCCGCGCGCTGGTTCACGCAGCGCGCGCCGCGCACAAGCCTGGTGCCGACGTCACCGACTTCCTCGCCGAATATGGGCTCGGCACCACCGAAGGTGTCGCGTTGCTTTGTCTGGCCGAGGCACTGCTGCGCATACCGGATGCCGCGACGGCCGATGCGCTGATCGAGGACCGCATCGCCGCAGCCGATTGGCGCAAGCATCTCGGCCATGCCGACAGCCTCGCGGTGAACGCATCCGCCTGGGCGTTCATGCTGACCGGCCGGGTGCTGACGCTCGATGAGGCGCAGGGCAGTATCCAGGCGGCGATCGGCAGCATGATCCGGCGGATCGGCGAGCCTGTGATCCGCGCCGCCCTGCGTCGCGGCATGCGCGTGCTGGCGCGACAGTTCGTCATGGGCCGCACCATCGACGAAGCACTGGCGCGCGCGAACACCGCGGAGGGGCGGCGCTGGCGCTACAGCTTCGACATGCTGGGTGAGGCGGCGAAGACGCAGGAAGATGCCGATCGCTACCGTGTCGCCTATACCGATGCAATGGGCGCCATCGGTCGTGCCGCGGCGGGTCGGGGACCGATCCACGGACCCGGCATCTCGGTCAAACTATCGGCGCTGCACCCGCGCTACGAACCGTTGCAGGCAGCACGCTGCGTACCGGCGCTGATCGGCGCGCTGACCGCACTCGCCGAAGCGGCAAAAGTCGCAAACATCGGAATGACGGTGGATGCGGAAGAGGCTGACAGGCTGGAAATCAGCCTCGACGTGTTCGCCGCCGTGCTGGCCGATCAGCGGATTGCCGGTTGGGACGGACTGGGTCTCGCCGTGCAGGCCTATCAGAAGCGCGCGCTGCCGCTGATCGACTGGGTTGCCGAGCTCGGCCACCGCACGCAGCACCGCATTCCTATGCGATTGGTGAAAGGCGCTTACTGGGACAGCGAGATAAAGCTCGCGCAGGTTCAGGGACATGCCGACTATCCGGTGCTCACCCGCAAGGCCGCGACCGACGTGAGCTGGCTCGCCTGCGCGCGCCGGATGCTGGAACGCCGCGATGCGATCCATCCCGCATTCGCCACGCACAACGCGCACAGTCTGGCGTTCGTGCTGGAATGCGCGGGCTCCGATGACTTCGAGATGCAGCGCCTGCACGGCATGGGTGAGGCGCTGTATCACGCTGCCGCCTGCCCGGTGCGTGTCTATGCACCTGTGGGTACGCACGAGGATCTGCTGGCCTATCTGGTCCGACGGCTGCTGGAGAACGGTGCCAACACCAGTTTCGTGCATCGGCTGATGGATCCGTCGGTACCCGAAGATACTATCGTGGCGGACCCGGCAAGCCGGCTGCGCGCCCTCGGCGTCAACCGCAATCCGCGGATTCCCCTGCCGCGCGATCTCTACCCGGATCGACGCAATTCGGCCGGCGTCGATCTCGCCGACCGGGCAACAGCACCCGCACTGCTCGCGGTGGTCCAACGCCACGCCAGCGATGCACACGGCATACCAGGTGCGCGCGAAATTCGCAGTCCGGCCGATCGCCGCATGCTGGTCGGCACGATCGACGACGCAAAGCCTGGCGAAATCGACGCGGAACTGGATGTGCTCGCACATGGCTGGCGCAATTGGGACCTGGCGGGCGGTACGCATCGCGCCGAGGTGTTGGAACGCGCCGCCGATCTGATCGAGGCTGCCCGCGACGAACTGCTGTTCCTGCTGGCGCGTGAGGGCGGCAAGCCCCTTGCTGAAGGCGTCGCCGAAGTTCGTGAGGCCGCCGATTATTGCCGCTGGTATGCGCTGCATGCGCGACGCGACTTCGGCGCGCCACGCGAACTCGGCGGCCCGACCGGTGAGCGCAACACCTGGGCGCTGGGCGGACGCGGCGTGTTCGCGGCCATCTCGCCATGGAACTTTCCGCTGGCGATCTTCGTGGGCCAGATTGCCGCAGCACTCGCCGCCGGCAACGCGGTGGCCGCGAAACCGGCGGTACAGACACCGTTGGTCGCCGCCCGTGCGGTCGCACTGCTGTTGGATGCTGGTGTGTCGCGCAGCGTTCTTGCACTGCTGCCGGGTGACGCAGTCGTTGGCCAGGCGCTGGTGAACGATACGCGCATCGCCGGCATTGCGTTCACCGGCGGCACCGAGACGGCACAGGCAATCGCGCAATCGCTGGCGGCGCGGGCCGGTCCGATCATTCCGTTCATCGCCGAGACCGGCGGCATCAATGCGATGATCGTGGACAGTTCGGCGCTGGCCGAACAGGTGGTCACCGACGTGCTCACCAGTGCGTTCGGGTCCGCCGGCCAACGCTGTTCGGCGCTGCGCCTGTTGTGCGTGCAGGACGACATCGCCGACCGCGTGCTGCACATGCTCCGCGGCGCGGCGGAGACCCTGGTGATCGGCGATCCGCTGGATCCGGCGACGGACATCGGGCCGGTGATCGAGGAGGCCGCGCGCGAGGCGCTGGAACGCTCCGCGGCCCAGCTTGGCACGCCACAGTTCGTGCTGCCTCTACCATCGGGCACGGAGCATGGCAGCTTCTTCGCCCCGCGCGCCTTTCTGCTGAATCACGCGCGCGAACTCACGTCGGAAATATTCGGCCCCGTGCTGTGCGTCGTGCGTTATGCCGCCGACCGGTTGGACGACGTGCTGAATGCGATCGATGCCGCGGGCTACGGCCTGACACTCGGCATCCACAGCCGCATCGAGACCACCCAGCGCCGCATCGCGGATCGCCTGCGCATCGGCAACACCTACGTGAACCGCAACCAGATCGGCGCGGTGGTCGGGACGCAGCCGTTCGGCGGGCGAGGGCTGTCGGGCACCGGGCCGAAGGCTGGCGGCCCCATCACGCTGTTTCGATTTGCCGAGGAGAGGGTGGTATCGGTCAACACCGCGGCGGCGGGCGGTAATGCCGCGCTGCTTGCATCGGATGACGGCTAGCAGGAAGCTGGCAACGCCTCGAGCGGGAGGGAAGCGATGATCGGCGTTGACTGGGGCACCAGCAATTTCCGCGCGTTCCGCATGGCGTCCGACGGCACCATCCGTGACCGCCGATCTGGACTGCGCGGCATCATGCACGTGCCGGACAACCGCTATGCCGACACGCTGCGCGAGGAGATCGGCCCCTGGCTCGCGGCCGGCGAGAGCCACGTGCTGCTGTCAGGCATGATCGGCAGCCGCCAAGGCTGGAAGGAAGCGCCCTACCTGTCCTGCCCGGCCGGTGCGCCGGAGATCGCCGCCGCGCTGGTCGAAATCGAGTTCGACTGGGCCCAGGTGAAGCTGGTGCCCGGCCTGTCCACCGCGGACTCCGCCGGCGTGGCCGAAGTGATGCGTGGCGAGGAAACACAGGTGCTGGGCGTGCTGGAGGCGATGGGCGGTAGCGGGCTGGCCTGCCTGCCCGGCACACACTCGAAATGGGCGATGGTCGAGGACCGCCGGATCACCGGCTTCACCACCCACATGACGGGTGAGACCTTCGCCGCGCTGCGCGGGCATACCATCCTGGGGCGCATGATGCGCGAGGGGCCCTCGGATGGCGCGCCGTTCGACGAGGGCGTGCGGCGGGCCGGCGATCCCGGCGGCCTGCTGCATCATATCTTCGGCGCGCGCGCCCAGGTGCTCGCCGGTCGGCTGGCCGAGACCGACGCCGCGGCTTATCTGTCCGGCATCCTGATCGGACACGAGGTGCATGCGGCACTGGCCGGCCGGAAGGACGAGGTGGCGCACGTGATCGGCGCGCCGGACCTCACCGCGCTGTATAGCCGGGCGATTTCCGCGCACGGCGGGTTCCCGGAGCGGCACGACGGCGAGGCGGCGGCGCGTGGCCTGGCACTGATCGGCGGGCACGCGGCGTGGAACTGACCGGCTGGCTGACGCGGTGTCCGTTGATCGCGATCCTGCGCGGCGTGCAGCCGGACGAGGTGCTGGCGATCGGCGAGGCGCTGGAGCGGCAGGGTGTCGCCATCGTGGAGGTGCCGCTGAATTCACCGCGGCCGATGGAGAGCATTGCCCGGCTGGCGCGGGAATTCGGCGAACGGCTACTGATCGGCGCTGGTACGGTGATGACGGCAGTCCAGGTGGCGGAGATTGGCGCGGCCGGCGGCAGACTGGTGGTCACCCCGCATGCCGATCCAGCGGTGACGCGCGCCGCGAAGCAGCATGGGTTGATGGCGGTACCGGGATTCTTCACACCGGCGGAGGCGTTCGGCATGCTGGCGGCGGGAGCCGATGCGCTGAAGCTTTTCCCGGCGGAGGGTGCCAGCCCGGCAGTCCTGCGCGCGCTTCGTGCAGTGTTGCCGGCAGGGACAGCGGTGCTGCCGGTGGGCGGGATCGATGCATCCAACCTGGCGGCGTGGCAGGCAGCCGGCGCCGCAGGCTTCGGTATCGGGTCAGCGATCTATCGTCCTGGCGATAGCGCGGAGACGGTGGCGGCGAAGGCGCATGGATTGATCGCGGCCTTGGCCCCTGGGTCCCCGCTTTCACGGGGATGACAGGGGGAAGCGGGGATAACAGAGAGGGCGCGCACGACGGGGCTGCCGGGCGGTTGACGCAATCGGACCGCGATCGCATCTTCGCCGTGCCTCCCGGAGATGCCGTACGATGGCACTGAGCCGATCCACCCGCGTCAATCTGCTGATCAGCAACGGCCATTTCCTGTCGCACTTCTATGTGCTCTGCCTGCCACCGCTTTTCCTCGCCTGGCAGCATGCGTTCAACGTCAGCTTCGCAGAGCTTGGCCTGAGCGTGGCGCTGATGTCGGGCACAACGGCGATCCTGCAAACGCCCGTCGGCTTCCTGGTGGATCGCCACGGCGCGCGGCCTTACCTGGTGGGCGGCGCGCTGCTGATGTCGTTGTCCGTCGCCGCGATGGGGTTCGCCACAAGCTTCTGGCAGATCCTGGCGCTGGCGACGCTGTCCGGTGTCGGCAACTCGGTGATCCATCCATCCGACTACGCAATCCTGTCCGGCTCGGTGGACAAGGACCGCATGGGCCGCTCGTTCGCGCTGCACACGTTCAGCGGCAACCTGGGCTTCGCGGCGGGACCGCCGGTCATGGCGCTGCTCACGGTGGCGATCGGCTGGCGCGACAGCCTGCTGCTGGTCGGCTTGCTGGGCATCCCGGTGGTCGCCTCCATCCTGCTGCAGAGCAGCATCCTGAACGATCAGGTGCGGCACGAGCCTGGTCACGCCGGACCGGTGTTGTCCGGCCGCGAGCTGCTGTTGAGCCGCACCATGCTGCTGTTCTTCGCCTTCTTCCTGCTGGGCTCGATGGCCGGCGCCGGCGTGCAGGCCTGGCTGATCACCGTGCTGCACACGGTGAAGGGGCTGACGCTGGAAGTCGCCTCGTCAACGCTGACTGGCTACATGGCCGGGTCGACGATTGGTGTGCTGGTCGGCGGCTGGTTCGCCGACACCTACAAGGGGCACGTCCTGCCGTTCGCGGTGGTGCTGACGAGTTTGTCGGCGGTTCTGACCCTGTCGGTGGGCTGGCTGACCGTGCCGGACCTGGTGGTCATCGCGCTGATGTTCGGCTCCGGGCTGGCACTTGGCGCCAGCCGCACACCACGCGACGTGATGCTGAAGGACGCGGCGCCGCCAGGCCAGATCGGCAAGGTGTTCGGTTTTGTCAGCGCGGGCCTACCGCTGGGGTCGGCGCTGACGCCGGTGCCGTTCGGCTTCCTGATCGACCGCGGCCATCCCGAACTGATCCTGGTGTTTGTCGCCGTGCTGCTGCTGGCGAGCCTGTTCTGCGTCGGAACAGCGCGGTCGGTGTCGCGGCACGAAAGCGCCGCAACGATCCCGGCCGAATAGCGCGCGTCTGGCGGCGATAGAAGGTCGGGGCTTCGCCCCGAGCCCCACCAGAGGGCGCTGCCCTCTGGACTCCCCGCCAAGGGCGACGCCCTTGGAACCTATCACTTTCGACCGGTGGGGGTGGGGGATGGCTGAGCCCGAGCATGGCGTTGGCCATGCTCGGACTTAGCCATCCCCCACCCCCACCGGTCGAAAACGATTGGATTGCAAAGGCGACTGCCTTTGCTGGACGTCCAGGAGGCAACGCCTCCTGGCGGGTTTCAGGGCGGAGCCCTGACATTCGGTCAGCGCGATTGACCGTGACGATCAGCCATCCGTATCCTTCGCGACAAGCAAGACCGATTTGCATTGGGGGGCGTTCATGTTGCGGGCAATCACACTGTGCCTTGGCCTGTTGTCGCTGCTCGCCGGCGCTTCCGGCACGCAGGCACAGGAGACGATAAAGATCGGCGTGATCCTGCCCTATTCGGGCCAGTTCGCGGATACCGGCGTGCAGCTCGACAACGGCATCAAGCTGTATATCCAACAGCATGGCGACACGGTCGCCGGCAAGAAGATCGAGGTGATCCGCAAGGATGTCGGTGGCATCGCCCCCGAAGTGGCCAAGCGACTGGCGCAGGAACTGGTGGTTCGCGACAACGTGGACATCCTGGCGGGCTTTGCGCTGACGCCGAATGCGTTGGCTGCAGCGGAGGTGTCGGCGCAGGCGAAGAAGTTCATGGTGGTGATGAACGCCGCGACCTCGATCATCACGACGAAATCGCCGTATCTGGTGCGGACCTCAGTCACGGTGCCGCAGATCGACGAAACGTTCGGCGCGTGGGCGGCCAAGAGCGGCATCAAGACCGCTTACACGCTGGTATCCGACTATGGTCCGGGCCTCGACGCAGAGGGCGCCTTCCAACGCGCATTCGAGGCGGCGGGCGGCAAGATCGTGGGCTCGGTGCGGATGCCCGTAGCCAATGCGGATTTTTCGGCGTTCGTGCAGCGCGCGAAGGACACCAATCCCGAAGCAATCTTCATCTTCGTGCCTGGCGGCACGCAGCCGGCAGCGATCGGCAAGGCGATGGCAAGCCGAGGCATCACGCCCGCGAACACCAAGATCCTCGGGCAGGGCGAGATCACCTTCGAGGATGCACTGAAGAGCATGGGCGATGACGCGATCGGCATCATCACCGCGTTCCACTACGACTACAATCACGATTCGCCGATGAACAAGGATTTCGTTGCGGCCTACAACAAGGCATTCGGACGCAACCCCGACATCTATTCGATGGGCGGCTACGACGGGATGCATCTGATCTACGCGGCGCTGGAGAAGACCGGCGGCAAGACCGATGGCCAGGCCCTGGTCGATGCGGCGAAGGGCATGGCGTGGGAAAGCCCGCGTGGTCCGATCTCGATCGACCCCGAGACCCGCGACATCGTGGAGACGGTGTATATCCGGCGGGTGGAGAAAGTCGGCGACCGGCTGGTCAATGTCGAATTCGACAAGGTCGAGAACGTCAAGGACCCGGTAAAGGCGCGTATGCAGAAGTGACGCGGACGTCGTTCAGTTCGCGTCACCACCGTTGAGCCGATGATCGCACCGGCGGTCGGTGTCCTGTTCGACGGCTTCGCCTACGGCATGCTGCTGTTCCTGCTGTCGGTCGGATTGTCGGTGACGCTTGGCATGATGAATTTTGTCAACCTGGCGCATGGCAGTTTCGCCATGCTCGGCGCCTATGTCGCCGTGACGTTGATGAATGGGTTGGGATGGTCGTTCTTCGCCACCCTGCCCTGCGCATTCGTGATTGCCGCCCTGGTCAGCGTGGCATTCGAACGCACGCTGTTCCGGCGGCTGTATCGGGCGAGTGATCTGCAGCAGGTGCTGCTGACGATCGGCGTAGTGTTCATTTCGGTGGCCGCCGCCGCGTGGTTCTACGGCACGATGCAGCAGCCGGTGCGGCTGCCGGCGTATCTGCGCAGCTACGCTCCCTACATGGGAATCAATTTCAGCATCTACCGGTTGTTCCTGATCGCGATCGCTCTGGCGATCACCGTGCTGCTGGTCGGTGCGCTGGAGTACACACGCTTCGGCGCCCAGGTCCGCGCCGCGGTAGACAACCAGCGCATGGCACAGGGTCTCGGCATCAATGTGGACGGCGTGTTCGCCATTACCTTCGCACTGGGCAGCGGCCTGGCGGGGCTCGGCGGCGCGCTGGCGATCGAGATCGTCGGCCTGGACCCGAACTTCGCGCTCACCTACCTGATTTACGTGCTGATCGTGGTGGCCGTGGGTGGACTCGGCTCGATCCGCGGATCGCTGCTGGCCGCGATCGTGCTGGGTGTGAGCGACGCGGCGGGCAAATACTACGTACCGACGCTTGGCGCGTTCCTGATCTACCTGGTGATGGTCAGTCTGCTGCTGTGGCGGCCTTCAGGGTTGTTCGGGCGACGCTAGGTGTTCCGCCAATCAGCAGAACGGCAGGCGATGACGTCATCCATCGATCCGCACCGGCATCTGGTGGACAAACAACGCTGGCGACCGGCCGAGGTCGCGTTCTGGCTGGCGACACTGCTGCCGTTCGTGCTGGTACCGACCTATCTGACGCTGGCGAGCCAGATCGCGATCACCGCGATCTTCGCGGTCTCGCTGGATCTGATCCTGGGTTACGCCGGCCTGGTTTCACTCGGTCATGCGGCGTATTTCGGCCTGGGCGCTTACACCGCCGGTCTGGTCGCCAAGGCAGGCTGGGGCGAGCCGTTCTCCGGCCTGCTGATCGCGGCCGCGGCGTCCGGCCTGTTCGGCTATCTCACCGGCTTCATCGTGGTGCGCGTCCGCCATCTGGCGCTGATCATGATCACGCTGGGCATCGGCCTGCTGCTGTACGAAGTGGCGAACCGTGAGGACTGGCTCACCGGCGGCAACGACGGCCTGCAGGGTGTGACGATGTGGCCGCTGTTCGGGCGGTTCGACTTCGATCTCTACGGCTATACGGCTTATGCCTATGCGCTGGCGGTGCTGTTGCTGGTCGTGCTGGCGGCGCGACGTTTGGTACACTCGCCGTTTGGGCTTTCGCTTCGCGCGATTCGCGAAAACGAGCGGCGCATGCCCGCGATCGGTGCTCCGAGTCGGGCGCGGCTGCACATGGTCTATACGATTGCCGCTACGATCGCCGGTTGCGCTGGCGGCCTGCTGGCACAGACCACTCAGTTCGTCTCATTGGGCGCGCTGAGCTTCGAACGATCGGCTGAGCTTATCGTGATCCTGGCAATCGGCGGCACGGGACGACTCTATGGCGGTGTCGTCGGCGCCATCGTGTACATGGTGGCGCGTGATCGGCTGTCCGGCATGAACCCGCAATACTGGTATTTCTGGATCGGCCTGATGCTGATCGGCGTCGTGCTGTTCCTGCCGGACGGCATCCTGGGCGGCCTGGCAAAGGCAGCCAGAAAGGTTTTTCAACCGCAGATGCACGCAGATGCACGCAGATAAGAAAAATTTGGGCTCCGGCGGAGCAGTCGTCACAGAAACCATCTGCGTCCATCTGCGTGCATCTGCGGTTGAATATGCTTCCTTGGTTCCCGCTTCATGACCGCCCCGGCGCTGCGCACCACCGGACTGTACAAAAGCTTCGGCTCACTCGTCGTTGCCAATGACATCGCGATCAGCCTGCCGCAGGGTGCTCGCCATGCGCTGATCGGTCCCAACGGTGCCGGCAAGACCACGCTGATCAATCTGATCACCGGTGCGCTGCGGCAGGATGCCGGACAAATCATGCTCGGTGAGGAGGAAATCACAGCGCTCGAACAGGATCGACGCGTCAAGCGCGGCCTGGCGCGCACGTTCCAGATCAACACGCTGTTTGCCGATCTGGAACCGCTGGAGGCAGTGACTCTGGCGATCTGCGAACGCGAGGGCGTTGCGGGCGTCTGGTGGCGACGGCTTGCCGGCTTCCGCGATGCGGTGGACGAGGCTTACGCGATACTGGCATCTCTTGGGCTCGGCGCGGTCTGCTATCGCGCGACGCGCGAACTTGCCTACGGCCAGCAGCGGCTGCTGGAGATCGCGTTGGCTCTGGCGACGCGTCCGAAGGTGCTGCTGCTCGATGAGCCCGCGGCCGGCGTGCCGCGCCAGGAAGGCGGCGAACTGTTCGAGGCGATCGCCAACCTGTCGGCGGACATCACGGTGCTATTCATCGAGCACGACATGGAGGTGGTATTTCGTTTCGCCAGCCGCGTCATCGTCATGGTCGGCGGGCGCCTGCTGCTCGAGGGCAGTCCCGCGGAGATCGCCGCCGATCCGCAGGTGCGCGAAGTCTATCTCGGCGGTTCACGTCATGGCTGAGACGCTGCTTGCGATCGACGATCTGCGCGCGGGATACGGCGAGTCGGTGGTGCTGGATGGTATCTCGTTGCAACTGGCGGAGGGCGGCAGCCTGGCAGTACTCGGCCGCAACGGCGTCGGCAAGACGACATTGCTGCTGACGATCATGGGGTTCACGCGCGTTGCATCCGGCAGCATCCGGTGGCGGGGACGCGACATCGGCGGCATCGCGCCGCATCGCCGGGCGCGACTGGGCATCGGCTGGGTGGCGCAGGAGCGCGAGATCTTTCCATCGTTGACGGTCGAGGAAAACCTGACGGTCGCGGCACGTGCCGGCCGCTGGGACGTTCCGTCAGTGTATCGGCTCTTCCCGCGTCTTGAGGAGCGGCGGCGCAACATGGGAAGCCATCTGTCCGGCGGCGAGCAGCAGATGCTGGCGATCGCCCGCGCGCTGACGACAAATCCCGCGCTGCTGCTGCTCGACGAACCGCTGGAGGGACTGGCGCCAATCATCGTCGAGGAACTTGCCGATGCGATCGGGCGCATGATGGCCGACGAAGGCACTGCCATCATGCTGGTTGAGCAGCACACGGAGGTTGCGTTGTCGCTGGCGCGCGAGGCGGTGGTGATCGAGCGCGGCACGATCGCGCTGCTCGGGCCATCGCGCGTGCTGATGGCGGATCATGCCAGCCTGGACCGGTTGATCGGGCTGAACCTGACAGGCAGGAGGCAACAGATACCGTATGATCCCGGCGTAAATCCGTGATTTAACGTCCATTGCTACGCTACAGGGTTGGACGGGGAGCTACATGGCCAGACGCAAAGCTCCTTCGTAGCCCAGCGGAGCGGATGAAGGGCGGCAGGCTTCACGAAGTGCCACTGGCACCTGACGCACTGGCGCCGCTGAAGTCAGTGCCCAGATGGACACATGACAGCTTCGTCTTATGGGCATGCTTGCGCGGCTTCTGATAGGCAACGATGCGTGGCACCTCGATTGTGACTGCCTTCCGTTTCTTCCGCGAATAGCGTGGGGCTTTGGCGGCGACAATAACCGGCGGTTTTGTCATGGCACTTTTTGCTCGGGGGAATTTGCCGACTTAGTGTGTCAGCGGGTTGGTCATGCAAGTACGCAACTTGAATAAGGCTTTCGGCAATGTCGAGTAGCGTGACTATATCGGCCTTGGTAGGCTCCCACCCGCGATGGATAGTTGCGTGACCAGCTTCTAGAATTGTATCGAGATGTCCTCTCTGACGCACGGACAAATATCCAGCCGCCTCGAATGCATCCATATTGGCCTTAAAGCGCTTTTTGTCGCCAACTTTGTCGATCATAACCGACTCTAGTACAGCCCTGATCCCCATAGCAACAAGCCTGCGTGAATCACTCTGGAGCGCGTTGTAAATCTCGCGCATAAGCTGGCAAACGTGGGTGGGGACTCGCGGTTCGTTACCGGTCAAGTCAGAAATGATGTCGTCGCGCACCCAGCCTGGCTCACGCCGCGCTATCGCGGGCGGATAATATACGACGTGTACCATCTCATTATATTGATCCGTGTAGCGCAACTTGACGCTGCCACAGCCTCGACAGTTGAGCATTTCGTATGTTTCGCACGTGTATCCGCCATCGTCGTCATCCTCCCGTTCTTCAATGGCGAGGATGTCATGCTTGGTTGAATGACCGCATCTGTTGCAATGCGCTTGCGTGACCTGCGACATGGCGGACCCTTTTCAATGATCGCCTTTTGCGTTTTGGACTCGACTTTTTATCACGCTTGGCGGACGATTTCTCCCCGTGCTCCCGCTTGGGGGCGTGGCTGGGGAGGGGTCTTCAGAGAGCCGTAGCAACAGCCTGTCCCGTTGCTCGGCTTCGCTTCCCTGATCGCTCATGACAGGGAGGATAGCATGGCTAAGAAAGCAGCGACACAGACATCTGAGCCGCCGGTTAGCACCCACAACCTTGAGGGGCATCCAGAGTACGTTCGAGCGATTGGCATGGTATCACTTGAGGCCGTGGCGATGGAGCTGCGGCTTGCATTATTGCTAGCCAGATCGTTAAGTTTGCCAACTCGGACTGCGCAGGCGATCTATCTCACTCCGAAGGCTGAACAGACACGTATCGATATATTTCGTAACGCCGCCCATGCTGCCTTTTCAGTCCCACCGTCTAGAAGAGACAGCGAGCTAGGGAAGCAAAAGGCGCGAGCGTTCCGTGACATCAACGCGATACTGGTACGAGCCGAGAAATTGATCCGCAGTCGTCATCGTATGATCCACGATGAGTGGAATTACTCAGATCAGGAAAGGTCTGTGACGCGCAAACTCATCGACGGGATGCCTGGGAGGGTTGGCAAACCGATAGAGAAAAAAGAAGTCGATGACCTAGTGTACGAAATGCGTCGAGTGATCGATGACGCCTACGATCTGTCGGAACGGTATAAAGAACACCCGCCATTGATGGTGAACCTTAGAAGGGATGCGAAAAAATCCCAAACCACTCCAGCCCGGTGACTTAGGCAGAACCACCCTTTCACCAGCCGGAGAGCAGGTGGAACGTTTCCAATTGCGTAGCGGGAATAGCATCCCGCTGGGGCGCCATTGCGGCGACGCCTCGCCCAGGAACAGCTCGCCGCGCCAAGTGCTTTACAAATGCAAATCAGCCCGTTGAGTTCGACCGCCGGTTCAGGCCTCTGCGCCTGGCCGCGCCATCCGCGCGTGCCATGCGACGGTCACGGTTGGGCCGGGCAGGGAAACGGGGGTCAGCAGGCAGCAGGCCTGTACACGCTCCTGACACACAGCGTATAACAACGCTTGCCTAGCCTCGCCGACGTGTGTTATACGTGGATTGCAAAGTGCGTATAACAAGGGAAATGGCATCGGAGATTCCCCTCATGCTGCGGACCGTCTACGCGGAGCTGCTCGACCGCACAGCCTCGGCGTACCTGCGGGATAGCTGCGCCCAGCAAGGCACATTCGTCGTCAAGACGGTCCGTGGCAGGCGCTATTGGTATTTCCAGGAGGCAGCCGAGTACGGCCGAGGCCAACGCTACGTCGGCCCCGAAACACCGGACCTGCTGGCACACATCGCGCACCACAAGCAGGCACGGGACCACCAGCACGATCTTCGTTCGCTTGTTTCGACCCTGGTGCGATCCGCCTCATTGCCCAGGCCGCTGCCCGCGATCGGCGACGTGGTGGCCGCATTGGCGGCGGCCGGGGTGTTCCGCCTGCGTGGCGTACTCGTCGGCACACTGGCCTTCCAGACCTACTCCGCCATGCTTGGCGAACGGCTTCCCGCAGCACTCATGCAGACCGGCGACGTGGATGTGGCGCAGTTCGCCGAGTTCTCGACATCGGTCGACGATCAGTCACTGTCGATCATCGATGCGCTGAAGGGCGCCGATCCATCGTTCCGGCCGCTCGCCCACCGGCGCGGCCACCGACAGGTCACGGCGTTCAAGGCCACCGGCGGTCCGCGGGTGAGTTTTCTGACGCCAACCAGGGGCCCCGAGACGGACAGACCGCGCCATCTGCCGGCGTTCGGCATCGACGCGCAACCGCTGCGCTTCCTGGACTTCCTGATCCACGATCCGCAACCGGCGGTCCTGCTGCACGGCATCGGCGTGCATGTTCTGGTGCCGGCACCAGAGCGGTTTGCGTTGCACAAGCTGATCGGCGCACGCGGACGCACGGCGGATACCGCAGGGCTCGAGATGGACATCCGGCAGGCGGGCGCATTGCTCGGCGTGCTGATACGCCGACGGCCCGACGAACTCCGCGCGGCCTGGCAAGAGGCCTATGCCCGAGGCGCCGTCTGGCGAAGGCTGCTGGGCGAAGGACTGGGGCTGATGCATCCCGGTATCCGCGAGCGAACGCTGAAGCTTGCTGGCATGACCCGTTCGATCATTCCGGGCCTCGATCTGCTGTTCGAGGCGCCGGCAGCCGGTTATGATGGCGACGGGGATGCCATCTGCTTCTTCGGCAAGTCCGGCGCGGAGGCGGTTCGTTGCGTGGTCAGCCGCACCATGCTGGACGATCATTTCGGCACAGCTGGCTGCGACGCGCGCGGTCGCCTGGCGGTGTTCCGCGAGCATCGGCCGAGGTTCGAGCGCCTCGCCCGCGCCAAGTATCTGCGCGGGCCGATCGAGGAGCCGGGCAGCGTTCTGATCGGGCCGCAGGACGTGGCTGTGGCAGGGCAGGCGCCCCCCGCGTGCCAGCCGCAGCAGCAGGGCTGACGCCGCGGCCCAGACCAGGCCTAGGCCGATCGGCGCAGCGCCAGGCCGAACTGGATCCAGGACACGCCGTGGATGATCAGCTCGACGGCGATCAGCGTGCCGACCACCCACAGACCGGACCACGGCAGGCTCAGGTACAGCATCACACCCACCACCAGGCTGATCACGCCGCCGACCACCAGCAGACCCCAGCCCGGCATGCCGCGATGCCGGATACCGATGATGATGCGCATCACACCGCCGATGATCAGGGCGACGGCGACCAGTATCGTGATGAAGACGGAACCCACCAATGGTTCGTCCATCAGCAGGAACCCGCCGATCACATACATGATGCCCACCACCAGGTACAGAAAGAAACTGCCCCATTCGCGGTTCATGAACGCATGCACCAGCTGGAATACGCCAGCCACCACCAACAGCGCGCCGATGAAGATGACGCCGGCAATGGTGAAGGCGACCACGTCGAACCAGGCGACGACGCCCAGTATCAGTTGGACTACGCCGAGTGCGACAAACCAGCCCCAGCGGGTGCGTGGGCGGGGACCGTCATGGGACGCGGCAAGATCACTCATGCCAGGGAGTTAACGTCCGGAATGGCGGCTTGGCAACCCGCCACCTGGCCAAACGCTTGTTTCCGACAGGGCGGGGGCGTATGCGTCCGCCGCCCGGAACGCGGGTGGCATGGTCGTGCAGGGGCAACCCATGATCGGAGCATATCTGGGCCGGCCCGCGCCGGGGTCCCCGCGGTGACAGTTGCCGCAACCGCCGACGGGCTGCGCAAGCCGATGCCGCAGGTCGGCATGCTGCTGGCCGTACTCGGCGTGGTGTATGGCGACATCGGCACCAGCCCGCTGTACGCGTTCAAGGCCAGCCTGCAGATGTTCGGCTCGGTGTCCGTCGCCACCACCGAGATCATGGGCATCCTCTCGCTCATCTTCTGGTCGCTCGTGCTGATCGTCACAATAAAATACGTGACGCTGATCATGCACGCCGACAACCGTGGCGAGGGCGGCATCCTGGCGCTGATGGCATTGGCACAGCGCGTCTCGGTCGGCACCGGCACGCGAAGCGCCCTCGCCCTGGTGGGGATCGCGGGTGCCTGCCTGTTCTTCGGCGACGGCGTGATCACGCCGGCAATCTCGGTGCTGTCGGCGGTCGAGGGTCTCGAGGTCTCCACCGCCGAACTGCGAGAATATGTGCTGCCGATCAGCGTCGTGGTCATCCTGGTGCTGTTTGCCATGCAATCCCGTGGCACGCGCAGCGTCGGTCGCGTGTTCGGTCCCGTCATGGCGCTGTGGTTCGTGGTGATCGGCGCACTCGGTCTCGTCGAGATCGTGCAACACCCCTTCGTGCTGCTGGCGATTTCCCCAAGCTATGCTGTGCTGCTTTGCATTCAGTACAAAGGGCTGGCCTTCATCGGTACTCGGCGCGGTGGTGCTGTGCGTCACTGGCGCGGAGGCACTCTACGCCGATATGGGCCATTTCGGTGCGCATCCGATCCGGCTGACCTGGACGTTCTTCGTGCTGCCCTGTCTGGTGCTGAACTATTTCGGCCAGGGAGCGCTGACTATCGCCGATCCGGGCACCATGCAGAACCCGTTCTTCCTGTTGGTACCGGCTTGGCTGCGCCTGCCCATGGTGATCCTGGCAACCTTGGCGACGGTCATTGCCAGCCAGGCGGTGATCTCGGGCGCCTATTCCATGACACGGCAGTGCATGCAGCTCGGCTTCCTGCCCCGCATGACCGTGCGCCATACCTCGAATACCGAGGAGGGCCAGATCTATGTGCCGCAGGTCAATACGTTTCTGGCAATCGGCGTGTTGATCCTGGTGCTGGCATTCAAGACTTCGGACAATCTGGCATCGGCCTATGGCATCGCGGTGACCGGAACGTTTCTGTGCACCTGCGTTCTGGCGATGGTGGTGTTTCGCCGGCAGTTCCGCTGGTCGCGGCTCGCGGCGATATCGGTTTTCGGCGGATTCTTTCTGATCGATCTGGTGTTCTTTTCAGCCAACACGCTGAAGGTGCTGGAAGGCGGTTGGGTACCGCTGGTGCTGGGCATTGCGCTCACCGCGCTGATGACGTCGTGGAAGCGCGGGCGCGACCTGATGCTGGCGCGGTGGAAGCAGGACAGCCTGCCGCTGGCGCCATTCCTCGCGCGCCTGCCGCAGTCGCGCACGGTACGCGTGCCGGGCATGGCGGTGTTCCTCACCGGCAACCCCGACTATGTGCCGACCTCGCTGCTGCACAACCTGAAGCACAACAAGGTGCTGCATGAGCGGGTGCTGTTCGTCACCGTGCAGAACATGGACGAGCCGGAGGTGGGCCCTGAAAGGCGGATCGAGGTTGCCGAACTGGCGCCGGGCATTCACCGCGTTGTGCTGCACTACGGCTTCATGGAGAGCCCAAACATCCCGCGCGAGCTCGAGGAGTTGAACTCGCTCGGAGTCAGGTTCGACCCGATGCAGGCGAGCTACTTCCTCGGTCGCGAGGTACTGGTGCCGGCGATGGTACCGAAGATGCCGTGGTGGCGGCTTTGGATGTTCCTGGTGCTGGCGCGCAACGCGGTGCCCGCGACCGAGTTCTTCCGTATCCCGTCGGACCGCGTGGTGGAACTCGGGGTTCGCGTCGCGATCTGATTTGCTTTTCGGATCAATGCGATCCGGGATTTTCAACACACGTATAATTAACCGGAGCGTCACGCGATTGGGCTGGCGCAATCGGCGTGCGGTGCCTAATTGCCCTTCGCGTGATTGATCCACGAGGGGGATGCCGATGCGAGCCAGCGTAGCCGAACAGGGTGCTCCGCTCACCGAGGCACTGCGCCGTGCATTGCGACACGTGCACGATGAAGGCGCCGCGGCGGATCTGCTGTTCCTGGAATACTGGCAAACCCAGTCGAGGCCCGATATCGCCGCCAGTCTGCGCGCCAGCCAGATCAGGCGCGCCAACCCGACGCTGGCTGCGGAAATTCATGCGGAACTGAACAGGCGGTAGTCCTGCGCGGCTGCCCCTTGCTTCGCGCGCCGCCGCGGTGGCACGGTGCGCGGACAGGAAGGGGGCGCGAATGGCGGTCAACAAGGTCTATCCCGATGCGCAGGCGGCGCTGGCCGGGCTGTTGCATGACGACATGGTGATCATGTCGGGCGGCTTTGGGCTGTGCGGCATTCCGACCGCGTTGATCGAGGCGATCCGCGACAGCGGCGTCAAGGGGCTGACCATCATCTCCAACAACGCCGGCATCGATGATGCCGGCCTGGGAATCCTGCTGCACACGCGGCAGGTGCGGAAGATGATCAGTTCCTATGTCGGCGAGAACGCGACATTCGCCCAGCAGTACCTGGCCGGCGAACTGGAGATCGAATTCAACCCGCAGGGCACGCTGGCGGAGCGTATCCGCGCGGGCGGCGCGGGCATTCCCGGCTTCTACACCGCGACCGGCGCCGGCACGCAGATCGCCGAGGGCAAGGAGACCAAGATGTTCGATGGCAGGACGTATGTGCTGGAGCGCGGCCTGCACGCCGATCTGGCAGTGATCCATGCCTGGAAGGCGGACCGCGAAGGCAACCTGATCTATCGCAAGACCGCACGGAACTTCAATCCGATCATGGCAACTGCCGCCGATGAAGTGGTGGTCGAGGTGGAGGATCTGGTCGATTACCGCCAGATCGATCCCGACCACATCATCACGCCGGGAATTTTCGTCAACCGCATCGTGCCGCTGGAGACCGTGGACAAACGGATCGAGCAGCGCACTGTGCGCAAGCGGTACTGAGGAGGCGAAGCAATGCCCTGGACCCGCGATCAGATGGCTGCCCGTGCCGCGCGCGAACTGCGCGACGGGTTCTACGTCAACCTCGGTATCGGCATTCCGACGCTGGTGGCAAACCACATCCCCGAGGGGATGTCGATCCAATTGCATTCCGAGAACGGCATGCTGGGCATGGGACCGTTTCCGTTCGAGGGCGAAGAAGACGCCGACCTGATCAATGCCGGCAAGCAGACGGTGACCGAACTGCCGACCACCAGCTTCTTCGACAGCGCCGCCAGCTTCGCCATGGTGCGCGGCGGGCACATCGACATTTCCATTCTTGGCGCGCTCCAGGTGGCGGAGAACGGCGACCTGGCGAACTGGATGATCCCCGGCAAGATGGTAAAGGGGATGGGCGGCGCGATGGACCTGGTGGCCGGCGTAAAGCGGGTGGTGGTGCTGATGGAGCACACCGCCGGCGGCAAGCCCAAGCTGCTGAAGCGCTGCGGGTTGCCACTGACCGGTGCGGGCGTGGTAGATCTGGTGATCACCGACCTCGGTGTGTTCGAAGTGGGAGACGGTGGGCTGCGTCTGGTGGACATCGCGCCGGAGGTCACGGCGGAGGAGATCCGCTCGAAGACCGAGGCCGCATTCACCGTATCGCCGGAGTTGAAACTGGCGGCGTGAGGAAACCGGGGGAGGCGGAGGGGCGAGCGTAGACCGGCTCCAGCGGGTTGCCCCAGAACGTGTCACCGGTACGGGCGAGCAGCACCAGGTCCGACTTGATCCAGGTGTAGATGCGCGTACGGCCCTCCGGCGAGAGCGGGCCGCCGGTGGCAATGATCGCGCGCAGGTGGACGAGGTTCGGGCGCTGCCGGAGGCGCTGGAATGCCGCCTCGGCCAGGGTCTGTGCGGAGGCAACCAGGACGGTGGCTTGTTCTTCGGCCGCGATCGCCAGGAGGGCGGCGGGCTTGGCGGCGGCAAGGATGATCGTGGTGCCCTCCAACAGCGCGGCCAGCCACGGCCAAGCCGGGCCGACGACCATCAGCCGGTCGTCCGGCCGCACGTCGGCATGCAGCAGCAATTCGGCCAGCGGGCGGACCAATACAGCGGGCGGCCAGAGCCGGGTCAGCGGAGCGACAACGTAGGGCAGCAGCCAGGGCCGTGATTCCCCGTCATGGCCCGGCCCGGCCCCACCCCCATCTTGACCTGCGGCGCGGAGGTCGTCCCGTGCAACGGCAATGCGCTCGCCACCGCGACGCCGCAGCACCAACGCTTCCTGCGGGCCGCGGTCGCGCGCCAGCCGCAGCGGTTCGTCCGGCAGCCGGGCAAACGCCGCGATCGCCGTGCCGAAGGCCGTCACGTCGGCGGCGGACCAGCATCGCAGCGCAGCCCAGTCCGGCAAGTCGATACCACGCGTGGTGCGCAGCCAATGCAGGAACGCCCAGGCGTTGCTGGTGACGATCTCTTCCCGGTTCGGCGCGTGCAGGATATCGGCCATAGGCGCCCCTTGATCGGCCTGGGAGGCGGGCGTTATATGCCGCCCTCCGCTTGGCCGGGGCCATAGCTCAGTTGGGAGAGCGCCTGAATGGCATTCAGGAGGTCAGGGGTTCGACTCCCCTTGGCTCCACCAACCCTCCCCACATGATAGTCCGATGGCGTCCGAAAATCCTTAGAACTCCGCGACCTTTTCGGGTTTGTGCTTCCGTCCCGGTCCGCTATGATCCGTCCGCATCCCCTGATCCGTCAGGGGTAAATCAGGGGTTATGGCGGACGAAATTATGGCAGCAACAACCAAACTGACTGCGACCGGGGTTCGGGCGCTCGTGAAGAAGCCGGGCAAATATGGCGACGGCGACGGTCTCTGGCTGCACGTCAGCAAGCCCGGTCGTGCGCACTGGCATCTGCATTACGGCCCGCGCACCGGGCAGCGCGTGATGAGCCTCGGGAGCGTCGATCAAGTCTCGCTGGCCGAGGCCCGTGAACTGGCTGGCACCGCGCGTAAGCTGATCGTCAAAGGCATCGATCCGCTCGATCAGCGGCGCGAGCATCAGGCGGCGGCAGAGATCGCGGCGGCTCGCGCGGTCACGTTCGCCGAGGCGGTCGACGCCTACATCGCGAGCCATGAAGCTGGCTGGCGCAACCCGAAGCACCGCTACCAGTGGCGCGCGACGCTCGATCGTGCCAACGAGGTCATGGGCTCGACGGCGGTCAGCGCGGTCGACACTGAACACGTCTTGCGGGTGTTGCAGCCAATCTGGAACGAGAAGACTGAGACAGCGTCACGCTTGCGCGGGCGGATCGAGATGGTGCTGTCCTATGCCACTGTGCGTGGCTGGCGCGACCGTAACATTCTCAATCCGGCAGTGTGGCGCGGCCATCTGCAATTGATCCTACCAGCAAAACGCAAGGTGCGAGCGGTCCAACATCTGGCGGCGTTGCCCTGGCAGGAGGCCCCAGCGTTCATGCGCGCCTTGCGGGAACGCGAAGGCTTCGGCGTCAACGCGCTCATGTTCGCGATCCTGACGGCGGCACGCACCGGCGAAGCGCGCGGCGCGACGTGGGACGAGATCAACCTCGAGGCGACGGAGTGGAAGATCCCGGCAACGCGGATGAAGGCGGGGCGTGAACATCGGGTTCCGCTGTCGGAACCTGCGGTCGCGATCCTCCGGGAGATGGCGAAGCTCAAAGACGGATCGGGTCTAGTTTTCCTTGGCCTTAAGCGTGACGTGCCGATGTCCGACATGACCCTGACCGCGGTCCTGCGACGGATGGGCCGCACCGATATCACGGTGCACGGGTTCCGCTCGACGTTCCGCGATTGGGCGGCGGAGGCGACCAGCCATCCGAATCACGTCGTCGAGCAGGCGCTCGCCCACGCGATCGGCGACAAAGTGGAAGCCGCCTATCGGCGCGGCGATCTGTTCGAGAAGCGGGTCGCTCTCATGAGCGATTGGGCGGCGTTCCTGGCGCGTCCTGCGGCGGAGGTATTGAGTAGTCCCAGGTTCGGCCAGAGACAGGAGCTTCGTGAGGTAGTGGCATGAGCGATCCCAAAAATATTGACCTAACCCGAGCAGAACGGGCAACTGCGAAGCTCAGGCAGCGGTTCGACAACCATATACAATTGTGGTGGCAAACGTATTCCGACGACAAAAAATACTCGCGGGAATACACCTTCATTATCGCCGACAAACCCCATGAACTTTGGAGGTGCGACTTTTGCAAAGTCAACGCCGAGGAAACAGCGGGTCCAGACAAACCTCTCTGGTTCCTTTGGAATAAGAAAGAAGTAACATCATATGACAACCTTGATGATGCTATTGTCGATTTTGTAACTGAGAAGAAGGAAGCACGCATAAAATCGAAGCTGCAATATTACACCTCACCGCTGGCAATTAGCGCTATCCTAGCGATCCTGTTGATCTGCTTAATCTTCTTACTTATGTATCGGCGCGATGCCGTCCCAGCCCAGCTTTGGACCGTCTTCACTGCGGTGATCGCCTTTTATTTCGGGAGAAAAGACACTCGTGCATCGAGCGCTGATTAGAGGATCAGCGCTGCCGTTCGTCGGCGCGGACGGCGGAGGCCGCGTAGCGCGTCCTATGCGCTCGCCTCCGCGCCATTCGCCTTCCCCGATCCGTTCGGCTTCGCCCCCGGCTCCGGCAACGCATCGCCCTCGCCGTCGCCGGTTCCTGGCGGGCGTCCTCCGGTCGCCTGGGCGACCAGCTTGTCGCCGTCCGGATGGCGGTCCCACCCGAGTTCCTGGCGCAGCTCGTTGGCGGTCAGGATGCCGCTGCGGACGAGGTTCACGCCGACCTGGGCCCGGGTCGCGTAGTCGCCCTTGATCAGCGCGGAGAGGTCGAGTTCGAGATGAAAGCGATCGGGATCGTTGAAGATCGTTCTCGCGAACTCGCGCTCGATCGCGATGCACCAGGGCGAGAGTGTGTTCGTCGCGAACCAACTCGCGGCTTGCGCGGCGTTGGCGAAGTTCGCGTTGTCCAGGATCCCGACGAGGGGCGGCGGGACGTTGAACAAGCGGGCGATTTCTTCCGCGACGAACTTGCGGCTTTCGAGGACCTCCAGGTCCTCCGGGTGTCACACTCAACGCCTCCGGCTTCATCCCTTCTTCGAGGATGATCATCTTCCGCGCGTTCATCGTGCCGACGTGCGTTTGCTGCCAGCTATTCGCGATCCGGTCGCTCGCTTCCTTGCTCAACTGGCCGGGATGCATGAGCGCGAGGGACGGGGTTCCGACGTTGTCCCACAGATACGTCGCGAACGCCTGCACCGAGAGGCCCTGCTGAACGAGCATCGGCGCGCGCGCGAGACGCGACGAGCCGAGGACGCCCGTGTCGCTGCGATCGCGGAGGTAGAACACTTCCTCGACGAAGTAGCGCTTCGGCACGCCGGTTCCGCCCCACGGTGCGACGGTGCGAAGCGTGTCGAACGCGAGGCGTCCGGATGGCGCGAGCGGACCCATCGCTTCTTCCGGTTGCGCGGGAACGATCAAAGGTTGCGCGTTCCACCAGGGCAGCGGGTTCAGCGCGATCGGTTGTCCGTTGCCGTCATGCTCCATCGTCAAGAGCGAGTTCCCGTAGAGCAGCACCTGGGCCATGAAGAAGCGGACGAGGTCGGGCCAGGACTGAACGCGGTTCGGCTGACGGATCAGTCGCGCGACGGGATGATCCGGACGCTCGCGTCGGTTCCCGTCCGGCAAGGTCTCGTAGACGATCGCCGGCAGCGTCGCGATCGCGGACGAGATCACGTCAACGCAGGCGCAGATCGTCGCGACGTTCTCCGCTTGCGATCTGCCGCCGTAGTAGGGCGCGGACATAAACGAGCCAGCGAACGGCGGTGCCCATGAGGACATGTCGCGGCGCTCCGGCGCTGCACCGCGCGTCAGCCAGCGCGCGAGGCGATCACGCAGCGGCATTGAGGTCCTCGTCGTTACGGTGATCGAAAGTATGTAAAGAGACTTCGGAGAGCGTAACATCACACGATCTCCGCGATCTGTCGCATGGCGGAAGCGGTCGCCGCGATCTCCGCGTCGATCTCCGCGCGCGTCGGCGCGCTGTCCTTCAGCCACTGCGTGAACGCGGCGAGCATCTGCTGGCGGAACATCGCGAAGATGGCGGAGGGCGGACGACGGATCAGCATGGGGCGCGCCCGACGCGCATCATTCTCGCCGCGTCGGCGGCGCTGATCTGTGGGGTGTCTGTTTCCATACGCCCCAGATGTTCCGGACGCGTGATCCCCTTATTGTCACCGACCTTCATGTTCGCGATCCGCGCCGCGACCATCGCCCGCTGGCTTTCGTCTAGCCTGGCGCTTGTATATACGCGCCACGTCGCGCTTGCGTGCGATGATACGCACGAGTGGAGCCTAACACCGCGAGAGACCGCGTTTTGCGAGGCGGGAACTGCGGATTTTGGCATTATAGGCCCTCGATCAGCCTGCGACGCGCGGCGGGTGTCATCGTCCGCGTTGCCCATGAGCGCGCTAAAAGCGGGTGCGAACGCGCGTTCACACTGGTCGCGGGATACGCGGGGAACGCGTGAACGACGGAGACCTCGACGAGCTGCACCGAACGAAGCTCGCGGGTCCGCTGATCGGTCCAGTGATCCGCGAGCGTGCGGAACCCGAAGCTCATTCCTCCGAGATCGCCGCGCTCCGCCATTGCGAGGACGTCGTTGCCGAGTGTCGTCGGCGGAACGTCGACCTCGAACGCGAGGCCGCGCGTGTCCTCGTTCAAGCGCAGCGTTCCCGACGCGGTGCGTCCGAGAAGTTTCGAGGCGTCGTGATCGACGAGCGCGAGAACGTCCTCGCGCTTCTGCAGCGTGTCGCGGAACGCGCCCGATCTGATCGTCTCGGTGAAGCGTCCGTCGATCTCGGCGGGCGTGCCGAACGTCGCGGCGTAACCGACGAGGCGGCGACCGTGTGCGCG
This sequence comes from uncultured Alphaproteobacteria bacterium, assembly GCA_963696645.1. Taxonomy (GTDB): domain Bacteria; phylum Pseudomonadota; class Alphaproteobacteria; order Acetobacterales; family Acetobacteraceae; genus JAMXLO01. The sequence continues at coordinate 1,725,733 of CAVOKY010000005.1, read as the reverse complement.
GATCGCGGTGACGAACGCGCGATGCTCGACGGTGTCGGTCATTTGCCGCGTGCGGGAGCGGCCTGCCTCGCGGCGGTCGTGGTGCCGGTCAGATCAAGCGAGCAGAATGCGAACGACGCCGCGTGCCTCAATGCGACGTCGAGCGTCATGGCCCCGCGCAATTGCACGTTGCCTGCGCTGAATGCGCTGTCGGAGTAGGGGTTCACGAGCAGGTCGATTTCGCTCCAAAAACCGATTACGAGGTCGTTCCAATTACCGAAGATCAGCGGATAGGCGTTCGTCGCGTCGGTGGCGAGGTTGGTGAAACCGAACGGGTAGCCCTGGCCCATCACATCGAGGCCGTAGGGGCGATTGTATGCGTCCTTCACCTTCAGCAGCGCGCCGCGCACGTTCATGCTCGCGGCCCATCCCAGGCTCCCCATTAACGCGTTCAGTTCGGCGGGCGCGGTGGTGATGTCGACCATGAGATCATAGGTCGGCGCGGCGGAGGTCACGTTGGTAACGCCCGGCGTGTAGATGATCCCTTGCGGTTCGATCGCTGATCCGGTCGGTCCGACGAGGGCGGCGCTGTCGACGGCGCGCGCGAGAACTTGCGCGAGATCGTCGCGGACGATCGCCTCAATGTCCGGCGTCGACTGCTGCAACATGTTTCGAGATACGGTCAAAATTGCGCCAGCGTGGCGGGGTCTTAACGATATGCGATCGAACGTCTCGTCGCTCGTCGGGATCGCGGCGTTCTCCGCGAACCAGCCATAAGTCGTTGCTCCGGAGAGACGCGGGAGATCGAGGTTCGCGCGGAGGTCGGAGAGAACGCGCGCGCCGAGGCCGCGAACGACCATCGCGGGACGAAGGACATCAATATAGGCGGTGGGATCGAGGACGAGCGGGATCAGCGCGCCGCCCGGTCCTGCCGCTGGCGTGGTCGACGAGATCACGCGTTGCTCGACGTTCCTCCGGCCCATCGCGTCGCGCATCGGTCCGTTGTGCGAAAGCGCACGGAGCGGGATCGGTATCCCTTCGAAGTTGCGGCCCGATCGTCTCGCAAGCTCCGCGCTCGTTTCGCGCTCGCGTGCGGCGTCGACGCCGGGGAAGTTGCACGCGGCGGCGATCGCGCGGGTGATCGAGAACTCCGCGCACTGACGGTCGAACGTCGCGTCGCCGGATCCACCAAGCGGGTTCGAGGAGGCGCGGCGGTCGAGGTCGTCGATCGTTGCTTGCCTCGTGATCCGGCTGTCGATCTCGTCGAGCAACGCCTTCAATTGCGCGAACAACCCGGAGAGTTCGGCGTTGCTGTCGCCTTCCTCGTCCATTGCGTCGCTGGTCTGACGGATCGCGGTGCGGACGCGGTCGCGGACTTCGAGCATCTGCGGCATCCGGGCGGCGCGCTTGAACGCGGCGCGAAGCTCGTCGGGTGAAGCGCGGGTCGTGGTGGTCGCCATGTCGTCGTTCCCCTCGTTCAGTGCGACCGGCGCATCAACACGCGTGATTGGGGGGAGCGCCCGGGTCCCGCGCTCGCCCCGCGCCGGTCGCGGCTTCGGGGGCGATCGGTGCGCCAGGGAACGTGCGAGGGGGTTGCTGATAGGTGCGAACAACCGATCGCGCGCGTGGCGCGTGCTGTTTCGGGATGGCGCGCCCTGATCGTTCTTGTCGTTGGGGGCGCGAGGGCCGGGGCGGCGGCGAGGCCCCTGTGGGGCGGTCCGCCGATCCGTCGGCGCGGACCATGACAGAACCGCGCGGGGCGTCGCAAGGCGCGAGATTATGTCGCGGAGCACGAGATAGCCCGTGCGGCCCCTCAGAAGCCGCTACGGGCGGTCGACGTCCTGGCGGCTGTCAGCTCCGTCCGGCGCGCTACGGTCCCACGCTGGCGCGTCCTGGCGGGGGAGACGGGCGATGCCGAAGCCGAGGGTGGACCCGGAGATCGCGACGATCAGGCGGGTCCTGGCGATCCTGATGAAGCTCGATCCGGAGGCGCGGGAGCGGGTCGTCCACTACGTCCTGGCGCGCGTCGCGGCGGACGAGCGGGAGACGGCGCGATCCGCTCCGCCGCTGCCTGATATGCCCGCCAGAGACGCGATCGACGATGCGTGACGGGAAGTCGGCACCCGACGCGATGCAGCTCTTCGAGGATCACGCGGAGGACGTCGCGCTGCGTCACCGCGGCAGCTTCCAGCCCATCTGTGCGAGGGCGATCGCTTCGCGTTCTTCCTGCGGAAGCGTCGCGCTGGTCGGCGGCGTGTCCGGGAGCGCGAGGAAAGTGTCCCAGATCGCGGACGGTTCGGCGACGGCTTTCGGTCGCGGTCCGTGACGATCGCGGCGATAGGTGCCTTGCGCGATGTGTGTCTCGACTGACTTGCGTGGACGTCCTCCGGGCATGATCCGACCTCCCTACGCGGTCTTCTTAGCCGAGTTTCGTCGGTTTTGACGCCGTCAAAAGGTGATTAGGACGCGGTCTTCATTTCGTCAGCGCGCAGCGATGCCAATCAGGGGGCGTCAGCCGCGCCCGGCGCACTCCGCGCGAGCGCGAGATCGTGGATCAAGGGCAGTTAACGGGCACCCTTGGCCCTTCGCATCCATAAATGGCGACCAAAGCCCAGTCGATCACCCATAGCACTAGCTGCGTCGGCACCCATAAGAAACTGCCGCGCCATAGCTCTCCATACACCAGTGCGGCGATGGCCAGCACAGACCAAACAATGCTGAACAGCCTATACATCCATCTGAGCATCGCGCCTCGATTCACGCCGTTAGGGCCGTCTCGAACGTTTTTCACTGCTAGCTGGCTTGCGCAGTCGCTTGCTCATTGCGTCCTCCCTCATGTCGCGCTTGTGCACGATGACACGTTCGCGTCGTGTTTAGCACGACCACAGACGCGCGCTGTTCTCGATGCGTTGCCGCAAATCACTGCGTCCGCTTCGCTTCGAGTGTGAACGGCACGCCCATGATGGACCAGACGAGCGCGATCCCGTCCGGCGCGCGGTCAGCGTGCGGGATCGTCTTCAGGACGGTTCCCAGCAGCATCGCGAGCGCGACGATGTGCAGCGTGGCGGCGTCGTGATCGCCGAACTCCGCGCGGATCGCTTCGAGCAGCGCGTGGTGGCGCGGTTCGGCGAGACGCGCGACGTGGGTCAGCAGCTCATGGTCGATCACCAGTGGCGTATCGGATGTGACGGCGTCGGTCATTGGGCTGTCCTTTCCTTCAGGCAGGGGAACCGGCGCGTGCCGAAGGGGCGGGCGTGTCATAGGCGCGTGCGAGCGCACCAGCGTGCGGGGTATTATACCCCCCGCACGACGGTGCGACGGTGCGCACGTCGACCAACGACACGCACGGGTCGTGCGGGCACGCATCTCGCACGCTTTCGCACGCTTGGTGCGACACGTCCTCATCGATACTTCTGCGACAGATCGGCGACCCGCTCGCCGTCGAGGCCAATGATCCCCGCCTCGCGCAATTCGGCGACCGCCTTGCGGAAGCGGTTGAGCTTGGCATCACGCTCCCGGCGCGTCTCGCCGTCCTGTGGGGCCTCCACCAGCCCGGAGCGTATGCATTCCTCCAGCCATGGCTTGCGGGTGGTCTCGCCGGGGGCGGTCGAGGCGACCGCGAGCGCATCGAGCAGCGCACGATGGTATTGCTCCAGCCGGGACGACAACTGGCGCTTGGCAGCACCTGCTCCCGGCGCTGGTGCTTCGGTCGTCCATCCCGCCTCGGTCAGCCGGATGATCTGCGGTTCGAATTCCTGAAAGTTGGATGGCTTGCGTCGCCGCGCTTTGCTGCATTCGATGGTTAGCACCAGCGCGTCGCCTTCCTCCCACTGATCGGTGGCCAGCGGCGTGAGGTTCAACACCGTGTCGAACCGCCATGACTTGGTGGAGGTGCCATACTGCTGCCCGGTGCTGCGGGCGGTATGATCGATCCACACCTGCCCGATGCCGCGCGAGGTAAGCCATTGCACCAGCGCCAACACCGGGATCCAGGTCTCTTCCTCCTTCTGCACACCAGCGATCAGCGCCTGCACGTTGTCGAAGATGACAAGCTCGGGCTTGGTGAATTCGCACAGTTTGCGGATGAAGGTCTGCCCGTCCTCGGTGTTCAGCGGCTCGATGGTGCCAAGATCAGGCGCGATCGCCGCGATGGTCTCGGTCAATTCCATCGAATAGACCATGAGGTTGTCGAGCGCCTCATCAGCGATACCAGAGCGCGTGACGGCTTCCTGGGTCCTTTCCTGCATCAGTTCCAGCGGCATCTCGCCGTCGATGTAGAGCACGCGGAATGCACGGTCGGCACGCCAGTGCAGGAAGCCTTGTCCGGATGCGGCGCCGACGGCGAGCGCCAGCCCCACCATCGTCTTGCCGGCGCCGGTCGGCCCGACGAAGAACACGCGCGCGGTCGAGGTCACCAGATCGCCTGCAATGCGCTCGGGCGCAGATATGTCGCGTTTCAGCAATGAGCGCGCCGACAGTTCGCGCCGCACATTCAAGGGCTGCGCTGCCTTCAGCGCAGCCTCGATGCTGGCTTGCGTCGCCTTGGTCCATTCGCGCTGCGTGAAGCCCGCGAGGTCTGGCAGATCGTGATACGGACCGCCGGCGAAGTGTCTGATCCAGCCGACCACCATGTCGGGGACGATCGCCAGCGCCTCGCGCATTGCCACATCGTGCACCTGCATCACGAAGCTGGCGTAGGGCAGCAGTTCGTTGTGCGCCACGGTGCCGTTCAAGTGCCCTACCAGCTCGGGATGTTTGCTGGCAAAGCGGTCCCAGGTCGCGCGCGCCAGATCGTTGTCGAACGGCGCGTCGATCAGCACTGTGCGTTTGTGTTTTGGCTTCGGCTTCTGCTTCTGCTGTGCCTCCCCCTCAGCGATGGCATTCTCCAAATAGCCGGGGGGCGGCTCGATGCGCTTCGCGTGGCGCTGCAATATGGCTTCGATGTCCCCTGGCAACGTCCAGCCATCGCGGCGCACGTCCGCGAGCGAAGCGCGCCAGTTCTCGGTGGTGGCCCAGCCATCGAAGAAGAACCGACGCTCGCCGTCATCGTTCAGAATATACGGTCGTCTATATCCAGGCGCGAGTTCCGCCCATTGCACGGCGGGATGATCGTGGCCGTTGCCGTTGTGCTTATTGCTCATGGCATCAGGTGTCCTCTCCGATGCCGGGGTCACGCATGAAGCTTGCGGGTCGCGATACGATTGCCTACACACGCCGCGTTGATCCTGGCGTCGTGATAGGCCCCGTCGCGTCTCGCGCGCTTTGTGCGAGGCTCGGCGGGTTCTTTATGGGGTGGGTGCCTGGGCGTCGCCGATCCCCAGCAATTCGCGTATGCTGTGCGCGTGGATCAGGGTCATGGCGCCGACCTTAATGACCGTCAGTCGGCCTTCCCGCACGAGGTCCCAGCCTTTCGAGTGACCACAGCGGATGATCGCCCAAGCTTCTTTCGGGCGCACAACCAGCTTCCCGGCCAACGGGTCGCTAGGAACGCGTGAGGCTTCGCTGGTCCGCATTGTGGCGGCCCGCCGCAGACGTGACGGCTTGGATTTCGGCTTCGTGCTGGGCATTGGGACACTGGTCCTCCGTCATGCGCAAAAGCGCGCTCGGCCCCCGGCGCAAAAGAGGGGGCCACGGAGTTCCGGTTCCCAAGCGAACATCCCGTGCTCGTCCCATCGTTAAGCGGCAGGCGCGTCCTGCTTAAGCCAACCGCCAAGGGTGCGGAGCCTATCCGCTCTCTAAGTTTCCGCGCAAGTGCGCTATGATCCGGGCGCATCCCCTCCTGATCAGCGGCCCGGTCGTCAGGGGTAGCGTCAGGGGGAAACACGACACGGCACACGAACTATGGCGGATTTCTGCGTGTTTCATGGCTTGTTATGGTGGACCTTGGCTCCACCAATGCAATCAACGCGCGCCAGTGGGCGCCGCGTGAGCCGCGTCCCTACCGCGACTGGATTTCTCTGCCCTCACTCCGCTGCCTTCCTGCTCGCCAGTCGGTCGATCTCCGCCTGCACCGCGGCGCTCGCCTGGCCGACGAAGTCCACGTGGTGATCACGGGCATAGGCATAGCTGCCGCGCCGCAGTTCGCGCGAGCGCTGGAAATGCGGATGCACATAGCGCGCCATCAAGTTCGTAATGGTGCTTCGTCGCATCCCAGTCCGCCCAGTTATGCGCCAGCTCCATGATCGAACCGAAACCGCCAGAGCCTTTCAGCAAATTCTCGATATAGGCGATCGCGTCATCCGGAGTGCCGATGCAGGCCGCACCGCTCTCCACCAGGAAAGTGTAAGGATCCGCCACGTCGCCCGGCACGATCGGGAACGTCGCCACGTCGGTGAAATAGTCGCGGAAAGCGTTCAGCCCGAACTGCACGTTCTCCTGCGCCTTCTCGCGCGTCTCGGCGATATGCATCAGCGTCACCAGCCGCCATTTGCTGCGATCCGGCACATATCCGTTGGCGCGCGCCTGCTCCTCATACAGCCCCCAGTTCAGCACGTGCTTCGCCATCGCGTCGGGACTGGTGCCGCCGATCGAGAGCATGCCGATGCCGTGCCGCCCCGATGCCAGCGCACCCGCCGGCGAGCGCGACGCCGCCACCGCCATTTCCATGATCGGCTGCGTGTAGCAGGGCAAGCTGCAACTGCGCGTCCACCAGGTTGTACCAGTCGGTCTTCTCGGTGACGCTCTCACCGCGCAGCAGTCGAACGATCACGTCCAGCGACTCGTTCATCATGCGCCGCTGGTCACCGGCTTTGATGCCGATCTTCAGCGCGTCGTGCACCAGCGCGCCCGGCCCCACGCCGAACATCGCGCGCCCGCGCGTCATATGGTCGAGCTGCACCATGCGGTCTGCCAGGATGAACGGATTGTGGTAGGGCAGCGAAGCGACGCCGGTCCCCAACCGGATATGCCGCGTGCGTTCGGCGGCCGCGGCGATGAACACTTCGGGCGAACCAATGATCTCGAAGCCGCCCGAATGATGCTCGCCGATCCACGCCTCGTGGTAGTTCAGCCGGTCGAGGTGCTGCAGCAATTCCATGTCGCGCTCGATCGCGAGCGTCGGGTTCTCGGTCAGGTTGTGGAACGGCGCCAGGAAGATGCCGCTGCGCAGATAGGTCATGGGTAGCCTCTTGGCAGTTACTGGGCAGTAGGATACGCCCGCTTCCTGCATCCGACCAGAAGGGACCCAATCCATGACCATCCGCTTCGACGATCGCGTCGCCATCGTGACCGGCGCCGGCGCCGGCCTCGGCCGCTCGCACGCCATGCTGCTCGCGAGCCGCGGCGCGAAGGTGGTGGTGAACGATCCGGGCGGCGCGGTGGACGGCACGCGGCGGCGAGCATGCGGTGGCCGACAAGGTGGTGGCCGAGATCAAGGCCGCCGGCGGCGAGGCCGTGGCGAACTACAATTCGGTCGCCGACATGAAGAGTGCGCAGAACATCGTCGATACCGCGGTGAACGCGTTCGGCCGGCTCGACATCCTGGTGAACAACGCCGGCATCCTGCGCGACAAGGCGTTCAACAATATGAGCATGGAGGATTTCGAGTTCGCCTCGCAGGTGCACTACATGGGCACCGTCTACTGCACCAAAGCGGCCTGGCCGATCATGCGCATGCAGCAGTACGGCCGCATCGTCGTCACCACGTCGGGCTCCGGCACGGTCGGCAATTTCGGCCAGAGCAACTACGGCGCCGCCAAGATGGCGGTGGTCGGTCTGATCAATGTGCTGCGCATCGAAGGTGCCAAATACAACATCCTGTGCAACGCGATCTCGCCATCGGCATACACGCGCATGACCGAGAGCCTGCTGCCGCCGCACATGGCGAAATACATGCGCCCGGAATTCGTCTCGCCCGCCGTCGCCTGGCTGTGCAGCGAGGAATGCAACGCAACCGGCGAGATCATCGCCGCCACCGCCGGCAACTATGCGCGCGTGCAGTATTTCTTCTCCGAGGGCGTGCAGTTCGATCCCGAGAAGCCGGTGACGATCGAGATGGTGCAGGGAGCGATCGACAAGATCCGCGATATGTCGAATGCGAAGCCGTATACCGGGATGATGGGCAATGTGGAGAAGAACCTGCGCGCGATGGGCAAGCTCAGCTAACCGCTGTCGGTGGCCCGCCATCCACGTCCGGCCATGACTGATACGTGCCACACGCCTTGGAGGATGAGGCGGTTTCTTGCTAGTGGCCACCGGCTGGCGCCGGCCCGCTGCGAATGAAACCAATGGGTCGGCGCTGGGACAGCACGTTGTCTCATTGCGAGGAGCATGGCGACGAAGCAACCCCCGTCACAGATTGCGCGCATAGCTGGTCGGGGATTGCTTCGTCGCCATGCTCCTCGCAATGATAGGGAAGGACGCGCGTCACACGTCCAGCCGGTAGGTGCCGCCATCGCGCACGATCCGCCCGGCAGTGGCGCCGGCGAAGTGCGTGCCGATCACCAGCACCGGCGCGCCCGCCAACTGCTCGAACATCCGCTCGCGCGTGCGCTGTCCCTGCTCGGGATCGGAATCCGCGGTGGATGCCCACTCCGGATGCGCGATCTGACACGGATGGTGCATGAAGTCGCCGGTGATCAGTGCCTCCTCGCCGCGCGATCGGATGCGCACACTGACATGGCCCGGCGTATGGCCCACGGTCGGGATCAGGCTGATCTCGTCGCTGAGCCGCGCATCCATCTCGACCAGATCGACCAGGCCCGCGTCGAACACCGGCCGCACCGAATCACCGAACACCGCGACCATGTCCTCACGACCATGCGGACGCGACCAGTGTTCGAACTCGACGCGTCCCATCAGATACCGCGCACACGGAAACGTCGGCACCCATCTGCCATCGACGAGCATGGTGTTCCAACCGACATGGTCCACGTGCAGGTGCGTGCACAACACGGTGTCGATCGATTCGCGCGGGTAGCCCGCCTCAGCAAGGTCATTCAGGAACGGTCCGTGCAGGTCGTTCCATGTCGGAATACGGCGGTTCTGCTTGTCGTTGCCCAGACAGGTATCGACCACGATCCGGCGTGTCGGCGTCTGCACCACGAACGTGTGGATGCTCATGCGCAGCCGGCCGTCCTCGTCGGCGAAATGCGGGCGCAACCAGGCGATCGGCTGGATCGCTTCGCGCGTCGCCTGCGGCAGGATGAAGCGGCTGCCGCCGGTCACCTCCAGCTCGACGATCTTGGTCACCGTCACATCGCCGATCCGCCACTGCATCGCCTGCTCCCGTCTTGTGCCGATCGCGTTGGCGTATCACGATTGGCCCGAACGTGGGAGGACACCCCGTGGCAATGCACATCGACTACTACGTCTCGCTGAATTCGCCTTGGACGCACCTCGGCGCCGCGCGGATCGAGGCGCTGGCGGCAAAGCACGACGCGTCGATGCGCATTTACCCGGTGGACTTCGGCACCGTGTTCGCCGGCTCCGGCGGCCTGCCGCTGCCGAAGCGCGCGCCGCAGCGCCAGGCCTACCGCCTGATGGAGCTGAAGCGCTGGCGCGAGTTTCTCGGCATCCCGATCAACGTCCAGCCGAAATTCTTCCCGTCGAGCGAGGCGCTTACGTCGTCCTGCGTGATCGCGCTGCGCGACACGCAGGGCGATGCGCCTGCCATCGCGCTCGCGCATCGCGTGCTGCGCGCGGTGTGGCAGGACGAAAAGAACCCTGGCGATCCCGCCACCCTGGCGGAGCTGATCAGCGAGATCGGCCTCGACGCAGATGCTGTCATGAAACTCGGCGCCGACCCGAAATGGGCCGAGATGCGCACCGCGGACACCCAGGCCGCGCTGGACCGTGGCGTGTTCGGGGCGCCCAGCTACGTCATCGGCGACGAGATATTCTGGGGCCAGGACCGGTTGGACTTCGTCAACCGGAAACTCGCCGCCGGCGGCTGAATTCGCCCACCGGGTCCAGATCGGCTATGGTCCGGCGACCGTTACCCTACAGAGATCACATGACGTCCGAGACAAACAAGATAAGTGAAACGCGCGCGCTGTGGCTGATCTCGGCTGCGCACCTGGTGAGCCACTTCCACTACCTCGTGCTGCCGCCGCTGTTCTATCTGCTGCGGCAGCGCATGGGCGTGGGGTTCGTCGAGCTTGGCCTGGTGATCACCATCTACAACGTGACCGCCGCGCTGGTTCAGGCGCCGATGGGCTACGCGGTGGATCGTTTTGGCCCCCGCCGCATGCTGATCTTCGGCCTGTTCCTGGCCGGCATAGCCTATGGCTCGATCGGCGTGTTCCCGGTGTATTCGTGGCTGCTGTGCGCCGCGGTGCTGGCCGGCATCGCCAACTCGGTCTATCACCCGTCGGACTATTCCATACTCGGTTCGGTGATCGACCCGGCGCGGGTTGGGCGGGCGTTCTCCATCCACACATTCTCGGGCTTCCTGGGCAGCGCGATTGCGCCGACGGTGATGCTGCTGATCGCCACCACCGCCGGGTTCCGCGCCGCGTTGCTCTTCGCCGGACTGCTCGGACCTGCCGCCGCACTGCCGCTGATCATGGCGCGCGGACTGGACCAGGCGGCGCATCATCGTGTTGCCGCGCAGCACGATGAGCGAGGCCGTCGGGGCAGCCTGCTGTCTCCTGCGCTCATCAGCTTGACCGGCCTGTTCGCGCTGCTCAGCCTGTCTTCGGGCGCGATCACCACCTTCTCGGTCGTCGCGCTCGTCGCGCTGTATGGCACGAAGCTGTCGATCGCGAACGCCGCGCTGTCATGTTATCTGGCGGCCACCGCGCTCGGCGTGCTCGCCGGCGGGTTCGTTGCCGATGCGACGCGACGGCATGCCGAGGTGGCGGCGGTGGGGTTCGGCGCCGCGGCGGCGATCACCTTCACCATCGGCAGCGTCGATCTCGGCACCGTCCTGCTGCTGGCGGCGATGGCGTCGGCCGGGTTCCTCGCCGGCATGATCATGCCGTCGCGCGATATGCTGGTGCGCGCCGCGGCGCCGCCCGGCATGGCGGGCCGCGCGTTCGGCATCGTCACCACCGGTTTCAACATCGGCGGCACGATTGGACCGATGCTCGGTGGCTGGTTCATGGATCATGGCGCGCCACGCTGGATCTTTTACAGCTCGGTCTGCTTCATGGTGGCGACCGTGCTGATGGTTCTGCTCGGCGACTGGCGGTCGCGCCGCCGGGCACTCGGTGCGGCCCTGATGCAAGCGGAGTGACACGATGAACGAGCGTCTTCATGGCGAAGAGGAACTGGCGCTGCTGGAGTTGGCGCGCCGTGTCCTGCCCGCTGGCAGCTTCGGCAACCTGCCCGCCGACATCGTGATCCGCGAAGGGCGTGGCGGGCGCGTGTGGGACGTCAGCGGCAATGAGTACGTCGATTTCCTGCTCGGCTCCGGCCCGATGTTCATCGGCCACTGCCACCCCGACGTGATGGCGGCGGTGCAGGCGCAAATCCCGCGCGGCACGACGTTCTTTGCCAACAACGAGCACGGCATCAGGCTGGCTGCGGAGATCATCGATGCGGTGGCCTGCGCCGAGAAGGTGCGGTTCGTGTCCAGCGGCACCGAGGCTGATGCCTACGCGATGCGCGTCGCCCGCGCATTCCGTGGCCGCGACAGGATTTTGAAATTCGAGGGCGGCTATCACGGCATGAGCGACTACAGCCTGATGAGCCTCGCGCCGAAGCGGCCCGGCAATTTCCCGCAGGCGGTGCCGGATTCGCCCGGCATCCCGCGCAGCGTGCGCGATGAGATGATCATCGCGCCGTTCAACGATACGGCGATGGCGGTCAGTTTGATCCACGAGCACCACGACGAACTTGGCGGCGTCATCGTCGAGCCGTTCCAGCGTCTGCTGCCGCCGAAGCCGGGGTTCCTCCAGGCGCTGCGTGACGCGTGCACCGAGCATGGGATCCCGCTGATCTTCGACGAGGTGGTGACCGGGTTCCGCTTCGCCTATGGCGGCGCGCAGGCGTTCTACGGCGTGACGCCCGATCTATGCACACTTGGGAAAATCATCGGCGGCGGGTTCCCGCTGGCGGCGATCGCCGGGCGGGAGGACATCATGGCGCAGTTTGATCGCGGCAAGGTCGGCGATGACCGGTTCCTGACGCAGATCGGCACGCTGTCGGGCAATCCGGTGGCGGCGGTCGCGGGACTTGCGACACTGGAGGTGCTGCGGCGGCCCGGCGCGTACGAGCAGGTCTTCGCGACCGGGCGGGAGTTGTTGGCGGGGATTGCCGGACTGCTGGCGAAGGCAGGGCTGCCGGCGCAGGTGATCGGCGTGCCGCCGCTGTTCGACATCGTGTATGCCGCGGGTGACGTCGAGAACTATCGCGGCATGCTGCGCAGCGACGTGGAGATGCAGCGGCGGTTCAATCGTCGGCTGCGCGCTGGCGGCATCATGAAGGGCGAGAGCAAGTTCTACGTCTCACTCGCGCACGACGCGGCGGATGTGCGGCACACGCTTGGCGCGGTTGGCGCTGCGATTGAGGCGGAACTGGCCGAGACGCGCGTGCCGGCGCAATAGCGAGGGCATGCGGCGGCGGCGGGTTGCCCGATCTGCTTTCGTTGAGCGCTTGGTGAGATAGCGCCGATACCATTGCGCCAGCGCCTGACACAGGCCCTGGACGAACCCCGGCGACTGAAGGATGTTGAACGTCTAAACAGGCAAGATGAGGCTTGCTTGGACACCCTAGGCGCTTCCCCTCCGCCGGGCGCCCTCGCCCTAAGCGGCACGAGCCGGTGCGTATTTTGCCGCGAGCAGATTAACCCATCTGCGTCGGTCTGCCCTCATTGCAGAAGCAATCTCGTGCCGCTGCAACGGTTGTCGGATGAGCAGGCCGCGCTGGAGGAGCGGATCGCCGTACTCGAGCAGTCCCTGGCTGCGCTGCGGCTGGCAGGTCCCGCGGGCCCCGAGAGCGAGTCGTCCGCGGTTGCCGGCGCGGAGCCCTTTCCGGCACTGCCGTCAGAGATCAAGTGGCCGCATATGGCGGACAACATCCTGCTTGGACTTGCCGCGCTGATCACCGCCCATTGGCTCGCGACCACATTGCCGGTCAGCAGCCGCGCCGTGTTCCGTCTTGTTGCGCTGATTGTCGCACTGCCCTTTGGCTATCGGTTCGAACTTTACGCGAGGAGTGGTGTGATCGGGCAGGTGGTCGCCGCGCTCGCCTTTGGCAGCTTCGGCACGGTGGCGATTGGTCTGCTCGATATGGCTGTCGGTTCGGTGACGCCGCTGCCGCTGAGCGCGGAGGACATCATCGCCACTTTTGCCGCGATCGCGCTGAGCCACTTCGCCGGCAGCTCCCTGGCGCGATTGCGACGGGTCCGCGCGGATCAGGCGGCGAGCGACGCGGAGGCACGCAGCAGCGGCATGCTGCCGCACCTGGAAGCGGCGCGCATCAAGACCACGGCCGAAACGGTCAAGGCGTTGTACGAGGCGGCCGCGCCGTTGGTCGCCGGCGCCGCTGCCCTCTGGGCGGCGTGCAGCCACCTGTTTTTCTGATCGCGGCATCGGATGTCGGAGACGTCGCAGATAGGGGCCCCAAAGCCGGTCGCAGCGGCCCGCGCACCTCAGCGCCCGGCGCCGGCCGTGCTGATCGTCGCCGTGCTGTTCGTGACAATGATCGGACTGTCGGTTTGGTACCTGACGCGTCGGGAACCGCTGGTAGTGCAAGGCTAGGTGCAGTCGCGGACCTTCGACATCGCGGCGCGCGTCGACGGGCTGGTCGGACAGATCGTCGTGGTGCGTGCGCAGGACGTGAAGCAGGGCGCGCCGCTGATCCGCATCGACAATCCCGAACTGCTGGCCAAGCAGCGGCAGAGCGTCGCGGATCTGGCAGTGGCCGAGGCCGAGCTTGCGCGTGTCAAGGCAGGATTCCGGCCGGAGACCATTGCCGAACGCAAGGCGGAAATCGACCGCGCCGAAGCGGAGCTCACGCTCGCGCAGAAGACGTTCGATCGCACGCGGGCGCTGGTGGCGACGCATGACTCGCCGCAATCACAGCTCGACCGCGACAGCGCGGCGCTGACGCTGGCGGAACGCACGCTCGATCAGGCGCGACTGTCGTATCAGGAGGCGGTCGCGGGTTACACGCGCGAGGATCAGGCGATCGCCCAGGCCAAGGTCGCTAAGCGCCCGGGCCGATGTGCAGACGCTCAACGCGCTGGTCGATCAAATGGTGGTCGTGGCACCCGCGGACAGCCAGGTGTTCCGCATCCCGATCGAGGACGGCGAGTTCGTGCTGCCCGGCGTGCCCTTGATCTCGCTCGTCGACCTGCATGACATGTGGGTGCAGTTCGACCTGCGTGAGGATCTGCTGCGTGACCTGAAGGTGGGGTCGCGCATCAACGTGCGGGTTCCCGCGCTCGGCGACCGTGTGGTGCCGCTTGAAGTGCGGGTGATCGGGTCGAAGGGCGAATACACCGGCTGGCGCGCCACGCGATCGAGCGGCGACTTCGATCTGCGGACCTTCGAGATCCGCGCCTATCCGGTGCATCCGGTGGCCGGGCTGCGACCCGGCATGAGCGTCTACACCGACTGGCAGGGGCAGCACTCGTGACACCGGCGCAGACGGGTTTGCTCGCCGTCGCGGCGCGGGAGGTGCGCTGGATCCTGCGCGACCCGGCGGCGCGGTTCCTGCTGTTCGGCGTGCCGGTGATCGCCTTCGTGGTACTCGGCTTTACGTTCAGCTCTGCGGTGATCCGCGGGCTCGATGTCGTTGTCGTCGACATGGACAACTCGGCGACCTCGCAGTTGTTCGTGCAGACCCTTGCTGCCGCGCCGGGCATTGCGGTGACGAGCCGCGCCGATGACCTCGGCGCCGCGGCATCGGCGATCCGCGCCGGGCGCGCCATTGCGGCGGTCTATCTGCCGCCCGACTTCGGCAAGGATCTGCTGGCCGGTCGCGCGCCGCGCGCGGTCTCCTTCTTCAACACGCAGTTCTTCACGCCCGGGAGCAATGCGGGACAAACAATCAACGCCGCCCTGCAGGCCGCCAGCGCCGCCGTGGCACCCGCGCATCCATCGGTCGGCGACCATGCGGATGCGGGCCCCGGATTGGTGCCGGAGGAATACGTCCTGACCAATCCAGCTCTCAACTATGCCGAGTTCCTGCTGCGCGCGATTTTGCCGACCGTGATGCATGTGGTCGTTGCGATTTCGGCAGGGCTCGCCGTCGGCTCGGAGTTCCGGCGGCGCAGCCTGCGCGCCTGGTGGGACGTCTCAGGGCACAGCGTTTCCACCGCGTTGGTCGGCAAGCTGCTGCCCTATTACGTCGTCCACATGCTGATGTTCGTGCTGATGGTGGGCATTCTCGACGTGTGGCTCGGCGTCAGCTTTCGCGGCAGTGCCCTGCTGGTGGCGGCGTCCGCGACGCTGCTGATCATTGCCTACCAGATGATCGGCTGCCTGATGCAGGTGCTGGCGCGCAACATGGCGCTCGGTCTCAGTCTGACCGGCCTGATCGTCTCGCCGGCTTTTGGCTATGCCGGTGTGGGTTTTCCGGTGCTGGCGATGGGTTGGTTCGCGCGCGCGTGGGGCGCGATCCTGCCGCTTCGATGGTACATGCAGATTCTGTTCGACCAGGCCTCGCGCGGCGCGGCGGTGCGCATCACGGCCGAGCCGTTCGCCATGCTGAGCGGGCTGACCATCGTGCTGACCCTGTTGGTCTGGCTGCGCTTCCGCAGCATTTCGCGGCACGGATTGGGCGATGTCGATGATGCCGAACCGGAACCCAAGGCTCCGGCAGGGGGCGTTGCAGGGGCATTTGCAGCCGAATGGGGCCGCGTGCTTGGCAATAGTGGGGTGTTCGGACTGTTTGTGCTGGCACCGGTGGTGTACGCGGTGTTCTACCCGCAGCCCTATCTCGGCCAGATCGTCCGCAATGTTCCGATCGCGGTGGTCGATCACGACAACAGCGAACTTGCCCGCGGGCTGATCCAGACTCTGGAGGCGCATGGCAACATCAGCGTTGCGCTGCTGGCGACCAGCTACCGGGAGGCGGAAGACGCGATCTTCGACCGGCGTGCCTTCGCGATCCTGGGCATCCCCCTCGATACCGAGAAGAACGTGCTGAAAGGGGCTACGGCGAGGCTGCCGGTCTATGCCGATTTCGACCTACTTCGTCCTGTACAGCCGTGCGCTGCAGGGAATACTGGAGTCCGTGCAGGCCTATGCAACGGATCAACTGACGCGCGGCGCCCGGCCGGGCAGCGCCGGCGTGCAGGCCGCGTTGCGCAAGGTCCAGCCGGTCGAACTGGTCCAGGTACCGCTGTTCAATCCCACCGACTCCTATTCCAGCTACGTCGTGCCCGCAGCGTTCGTGCTGATCCTGCATCAGACGCTGCTGATGGGGGCAGCAATGCTGGGCGGCATTGCATTCGAACAGGGCGGCACGGACGCCAGGCGTGCGCGTGCATCGGGTGCCGCGATCCTCGGCCAGGGCCTGGCGCACTGGACGGTCTATCTGCCGGCGATGCTGCTGTATTTCGTCGTCATGCCGCGGATCTACGGCTTCTCGACACTAGGCAGCGTCTGGGCGCTCGCCGCAATGTCCTTTCCGTTCATTCTGGCGACCAGCTTTCTCGGACAGGCGCTTGGTCAGGCGTTGCGCCATCGCGAAACCGCGGTGCTGCTGGTGCTTGCGAGCAGCCTGCCGCAGTTCTTCCTGGTCGGCGTGTCGTGGCCGGCGGAGGCGCTGCCTGGCGTGCTGCGGCAGCTTCGCGAGCTGCTGCCGAGCGTGAATGCGATCGACGGCATGGTGCGGATCAACCAGATGGGGGCGAGCCTGGCCGAAGTTCGGCCGGACTGGGAACGCCTGTGGGCGCTCACGCTGCTGTATTTCTGCATAGCGTTTGCCTGCGCGCGACTACGCGCGCTGCGGAGACCTCGCCATGCCGTGGCCGTCTAGGCGCCTGCTGCTGATCGCCGTCGTCCCGGCAATCGCAATCGCGGCGGGGGCGGCCTGGCATTGGCAGGGTCTGCTGACAGGTCCGACAGAGGAGCCAGTCATCGGCATGGCGCGCACGACGGAGATCCGCATCGCGCCTGAGGTCAGTGGGCATCTGGAGAGATACCTGGTCGAGCCGGGCAGTGCGGTGCAGCCCGGCCAGGTGGTGGCGATTCTGGACAATCCGGAGCTATGGGCCGCGGTCGGCGTTGCGCGGGCGCAGGTCGACAAGGCGCGCTCGGACCGGGACCGGGTCTATGCCGGCGTGCGCGACGAGCAGGTGCAGGGGTTGCAGCGCGAGGTCCTGAAGGCGCAGGCGGTCCATGTCCAGGCAGCCCAGGAACTCAGCCGTGTATCCGTGCTCGCCACGAAATCGGATGCATCCCTGCAGGCGCTGGACGAGGCGAAGGCGGAGGAGGCGCGGGCCGCGGCGGGTATTGCCGTTGCCGAGGCGCAGTACCTGGCGGCGCAGCATGGTCCGACGGCGGAGGAGCGTGCCCTCGCCGATGCCACTGTTGCGGCAGCGGAAGCGGCGCGCGATGTCGTCGAGGCGCGTGCGGCGAAGATGCTGCTGCGGGCGCCGGTGGCGGGAACGATCGCCATCGAGGCGGCCGAACCCGGGGAGGCCGTCGTGCCGGGCGAGCCGGTGCTGACCATGGTGCCCGAGCATGGGATCTGGTTCGGCTTCAATCTGCGCGAGGATCGGCTGCGTGATCTGGCGATTGGGGCGGTCGTGCCGGTTCGCATGAGCGGCAAGGCTGCGGCGGTCGATGCGAAGCTGGTCGAACTGCGCGATCTGGGAGAATTCGCCGTGTGGCGTGCGGCGCGAGCAACCGGCGACCACGACCTCAATACGTTCTTTCTGCGCCTGGATCCGGTTGGGGTCGCGCCGGATATGACCCCGGGCCAGACCGTTTGGCTTGACCAGTGATGCGGGCGATGTGGCGAGCACTGCGACGAACTGGGGGTCGTCAGCGTTCATCATCGTGTAGATCTCGCGGCCGACCTTGCCGCAGGTTGCCGCCACGCCGGCGCGATCGCCTCGGCCCCCCGCGACTTTCCCGTGGACCGTGACACCGCACTTCTCCGATGCCCTCGCGGCATGGCAGGATGCGAAACCGCTGCCCATGCGAGGCACCATGCCATGAACGAGATTCGCACCCGCGTCGTGGTCGGCCCGGACCACCGCATTTCCGGCACCGCGCCCGCCGAGGTGCCGGTGGGCGAGCATGAGGTTACCATCACGCTGCCGGACCGAGCGGCCCAGGAGCAGGCCACCCGACCTCTCGATCCAACCGACCTGCCAAGACATGATCTGGGTCCGTGGCCCAACGGGCTGAGCCTGCGTCGGGAGGACATCTACGGCGACGACGGTCGTTGAGCTTCATCGACACCAACGTCCTGGTATACGCGACAGCCGAGGGCGCGCCGTTCCAGGCCCAGGCGCGCGCTGCCCTCGTTGGCCTGGCACGCAATGAGACGCTGTCGATCAGCCGGCAGGTGCTCCGCGAGTATCTCTCGGTGATGACCCGGCCACAGACCTGGGGAAAGCCTCTCAGTCTGGCGGACGCAATGGCGGATGCGACTGCCTTCGCCAATCGCTTCGGCGTGCTTGAGGACGGGACGGCGGTATGGAACCAGCTCGCCGAATTGAGTCGCAATTACGCTTTTGCCGGCCGTCAGGTACACGACGCCAACATCGTTGCCACGATGATCGCTTATGGCGAGCATCGGCTGCTGACATTCAACGCAGGGGACTTCCAGCGCTTTGGCACTCTAATCGAGTTGGTTCAGCTATAATTACGGGGCGAGAAAGCTTGCAAGTTGCACGGGCGATGCCGGATTGTGAGAAACGCTGGAGCGGTGAGTTTATACCTTGAGGACGTACGGCACCACGAGATTGCCGCGTCGCTTCGCTCCTCGCAATGACAATGCTACGCCAGACAACTCGCGGCCCCCTCCCTCCCCCGTATCGCCGCATCGCGCGCCATCTCGGCACACAAACCGGTATACGCGGTCGGGTCCAGCAACGCTGCGATCGCCTTCGCATCCAGATGCTCGGTCACGCGCGGATCGGCGGCCAGCAGATCACCGAACGACCGCCCCTCCGTCGCCGCCGCCTGCGCTGCGTCGTAAACCACGTCGTGCGCATGCTGACGGCCGATCGTCGCGCCGAGCTCCAGCATCACCGCCTCGGCCATGATCAGCCCGCCGCCGAGATCGAGATTGCGCCGCATGCGCGCCGGATCGAGCCGCAGGCCGCGCACCACCTCGCCGAGCCGGGCCAACATGTCGCCGGTCTCGATGCAGGCGCGTGCCTCGGCGGAATCCATCATCAGGCTGGTGGTGCGGTCGGCTTCGTGCTCGGTCTGCATCGCCTCCAGCGCCAGCGGCACGCACGCGCGCACCTCTGCCGCCGCCGCGATGATGTCCTGGCACAGTTTCGGATTGCGCTTCTGCGGCATGGTGGAACTGCCGACGGTGCCGGGCGGCACCGGTTCCTCCACCTCGCCGAACTCGGTTTTCATCAGCGTATAAATCTCGCGGCCGATCTTGCCGCAGGTGGCGGCCAGCAAGCCGAGCAGGCAGATATTCTCCGCCAGATGATCGCCCAGCGCGCGCGACGGCACGGTCATTGTGCCGAAGCCGAGTTGGCGGCCGATGCCGGCCTGAACGGGCGGACCTTGCTTGCCCAACGAGGCATAGGTGCCCGCGCCGCCGCCCAGCATGGCGACGAACAGGCGCGGCGCCGCTTGCCGGAACCGCTCGTCGTGGCGCAGCAGTTCGTCGATCCACACCGCGACCTTGTAGCCGAACGTCGCCGGCACCGCGTGCTGACCATGGGTGCGCCCGGCGATCGGCATGTCGGCGCCGCGCTCCGCCAGGTCAGCCATCGCGGTCAGCGCCTCGCCGATCAGGCGGAGGAAGATGCGGTGCGCCTGGCGCAGCACCAGCAGGTCGCCGGTCTGGGTGATGTTCTGCGTCGTGGCGCCCCAATGGACCCAGCCGCCATGTGGTTCACCCACCACGCGGGACAGCTCCCACACCAGCGGCACAATGGTGTGGCCGGTGCGCGCGAACCCCTCGTCGATACGCGCGCGGTCCAACAATTCCATCCGCGCACCGGCTGCGATCGCATCGGCTGCATCGCCTGGGATGATGCCAAGCTCGGCCTGCGTCCTGGCCAGCGCCACCTCGACGTCGAGCCAGGCCTGCCAGCGATTCTCCAGACGATACAGCGCCCGGATGCCAGGATCCGATACGCGGGTCGCAGTGGGAAGCTGATCACTCATGGCGTTTCCTGTGGGTTGGCATGCGCGGAAATCCGTGGTCGCGCAGCGCTGGTGCAAACCGCGGCGAGATTGGCGCGCCGCGGCACGCCTCGCAATGGCGGGCAGATGGAGCTGGCGTCAATACGACCGCGGCATGCCGAGTACGTGCTGCCCCAGATAGCTGAGAATCAGGTTGGTGGAGATCGGTGCGATCTGGAAGATGCGGGTCTCGCGCCATTTCCGCTCGATGTCGTATTCACGCGCGTAACCGAAGCCGCCGTGCGTCTGCATCGCGGTATCGGCGGCATGCCATGCCGCCTCTGACGCCAGCAGCTTGGCGAGATTGGCCTCCTCGCCGCAGGGCTGCCCTGCATCGAACAATGCCGCCGCGGCGCGGTTCATCAAATCCGCCGCGCGTGTCTCCGCATAGGCGCGCGCGATGGGAAACTGCACGCCCTGGTTGGCGCCGATTGGCCGCTCGAACACCACGCGTTCGCTGGCATAGCGCGAAGCCTTGCGAATGAAGAAATGTGCATCGCCGATCGCCTCGGCCGATACAAGGATGCGTTCGGCATTCAGCCCGTCCAGTATGTAGCGGAAGCCATTGTTCTCTTCGCCGATCAGTGCATCCGCCGGCACCGGAACGTTGTCGAAGAAGATCTCGGTCGTCTGGTGGTTGATCATGGTCTGGAGCTTGCGGATTTCCATGCCGTGCTTGCGAGCCTCGCGCATGTCCACCAGGAACACGGACAGCCCGTCGGTGCGGCGCTTCACCTGATCCACTGACGTGGTGCGCGCGAGCAGCAGCATCAGATCGGATTGCAGCGCACGCGACGTCCACACCTTCTGGCCATTGATGATATAGCGATCGCCATCGCGCACCGCCCGCGTCTTCAGTTTTGTCGTGTCGGAGCCAGTGGTCGGCTCGGTCACGCCGAATGCCTGCAACCGCAGTCGGCCGGTGGCGATCTCCGGCAAATAACGCCGCTTCTGTTGCTCGCTGCCATGCCGCAGCAGTGTGCCCATGATGTACATCTGCGCATGGCACGCGCCGGCGTTGCAGCCCGAGGCGTGGATCTCTTCCAGGATCACCGCGCCGGCGCGGATCGGCAGGCCGGAGCCGCCGTATTCCTCCGGGATCAATGCGGCGAGGTAGCCGGATTCGGTCAGCTCGTGCACGAACTTCTCGGGATAGACATCGGCGTCCTCGATTTCGCGCCAGTAGCTGCCGGGATATTTCTCGCAGATCGAGCGGATCGCGTCGCGGATTTCACGGTGGTCTTCGCCCAGTGGCACCATCGCCGCATCGTTTGCCATTTTGTGCTCCTTGGACTTCACCAGGCCATTTCGAGGATTTCGCGCACGTGTTCCGGCCGGTCAATGCTGCGCGGATTGTTACGCACCAGCAGGTTGTGCATCGCATCCTGGCAGATTGTCTCGATGTGCGCGCGCGTGATGCCGACATCACGCAGCCGATACGGCCGGCCCAGGGTCTGGATGAGATCGAGCACGGCATCCGCGGCGGAAAGATCCGGCCGTTCCAGCGCTTCGCTTACCGCGCGCTGACGCTCGCCATTCACCGCCTGGTTGAACCGCAGCACGCTTGGCAGCAGCACACACGAACAGTCGCCGTGCGGCACATCGGCCAGCGCGGACAGATGCCAGGACAACCCGTGGCTGGCGCCGTACTGCATGCGCATCATGCCGGTCGATGCGAGCCATACGCCGACCAGCGATTCCAGCCGGGCGTCGAGGTCGTCCGGCGCCAGCACGACGCGCCGCAGCGAGCGGTTCAGCATGCCAAGTGCCTTCACCGTGGTGGCGTCACTGAACGGTGTCGGGTGCCTGGAACACAGCGAGCCGACCGCGTGGTCCACTGCGCGCATGCCACTCGACAGCCACACCCACATCGGCGTGTGAACGCTGATCGATGCGTCGAGGATCACCCCTGGCGCGGCCAAATCCGGCTGGATGTAGATATCCTTGATGTGGCGTTCGGGATCGGTCGAGCCGGTGGTATGGCTCCATTCGGCACCGGACAGCGTGGTCGGGATCGCAATCTGGCGCAGCGCGTGCGTCGTGATGGCAGGCACGGTGGTGTGGCCCGCATCATCGGTGCGGACGCGGAATGCATCAAGTTGCCGAGAATCGGTGATATGTTCGGCCAGGCAGAGCTGCACCATCTTGCCGGTATCCAGTGCCGACCCGCCACCGATCGCGATCAGCAGATCGGGCGATGAAGCGCGTGCCGCGGCGGCAGCGGCAACGGCACTGGCACGCGGGACATGCGATTCCACGTCGTCGAACAATCCGGCGAAGCGGTTGCCCAGCAGGCTGCGGAGCTGCGTGACAACGTTGGTCCGCCGGCTAAGCGACCGCGTGGCGACGACGAAGATGCGCTGTACATCGTGATGCGCGAGTTCCTCGGGCAGCGCTTCGGCCAGCGGCTTGCCGAAGATCACGCGTTCCTGGCGGAAGTACTCGTAGGTCCCCGGCTCGATCATCGTTGCACCGATACTGTCATGCGGGGCCGCACCAGGTCTGTCATTGCGAGGCGCGCAGCGACGCGGCAATCTCGTGGTCGAAGAGCGCGGCCGCGACTGAGCCCCATTGGATGGAGATTGCCGCGTCGCTGCGCTCCTCGCAATGACAGTAGCTGTGCGCTCCAGGTTTGACGGACTTCAGCGGCTGGGAG
This sequence comes from uncultured Alphaproteobacteria bacterium, assembly GCA_963696645.1. GTDB lineage: Bacteria > Pseudomonadota > Alphaproteobacteria > Acetobacterales > Acetobacteraceae > JAMXLO01. The sequence continues at coordinate 1,702,876 of CAVOKY010000005.1, read as the reverse complement.
GGATGACATGAACGACGGTGGCGGGCTACGGCGCATTGCAATCACCGAGCGGGAATCGCCGGTATTCGGCGGCGCGGAATTTGGCGACGTGGGTGCCTACGAACGCCTGCATGGTATTGCCTATTGCGAACTGGACCCGACGCACGCGTTGAACGCGGGCATTGTCAACCTCGACAAGGCGCCGCGCAATGCGCGTGGCTACGTGGAGTACCAGAGCGAATTCCGCATCCTGAAGCCGGTCGATCTCGCGCGCGGCAACGGTGTGCTGGTGTACGACGTACCGAATCGCGGCAACCAGCCGATCATGCCGCGGCTGAACGGCGCGCCCGAGGGCGGGCATCCGAAGACCGCGGGAAACGGCTTCCTGATGCGCCATGGCTTCACGCTGGTGTGGAGCGCGTGGCAGGGCGACGTGCCAGCCGGCAACGATCGTCTGGTCGCGCAATTGCCAACGCCGATCGAGCCGCAGACCAGGATGGTGCGCGAGGAATTCATTGCCGAAGCGACTGGCCTGCTTGGCGACAGCAATATCCAGGAAGCGTCGGATGACCGCTTCATCGGCACGCTGGTCTATCCCGTTGCCGATCCGGTGGACGCGACGCTGACGGTGCGCGAACGCGAGGCGGATCCGCGTGCCACGCCGCCATGTCTGGCGTGGCGGCTGATCGACGATCGCCATGTCGAGATCACTCGGCCGACAACTCCCGGATACGATCGCGGTGCGATCTTCGAGTTTATCTACCGAGCCCGCGATCCGATCGTGATGGGCATCGGTTTCGCCGCGATCCGCGACATCATGTCGTTCCTGCGGCACGCGCCCGACGACAATCCATTGCGATCAGGCATTCGCCACGCGCTGGGCTTCGGTATTTCGCAAAGTGGCCGCGTGCTGCGCGATCTGGTGTATCACGGTTTCAATCAGGATTTGGCGGGGCGGCGGGTGTTCGACGGCATCATGCCGGTAGTCGCCGGTTCACGCCGCACCTGCATCAACTGGGCGTTCGCCCAGGCCGGCCGCTATTCGCGCCAGCACGAGGATCATTCCTACGGCGACGATCAGTTTCCGTTCAGCTATCCCACGTTGAGCGATCCGATCAGTGGCCGCACCGCCGGCATTCTGCAGCAGGCGCGCGATGCCGGCGTGTGTCCGAAGGTGATGCACCTGGATACCGAAAGCGATGTCTGGCAGGCGCGCAGTTCGCTGGTGGTCACCGACACCATCGGCGCCGACATCACGATGCCGGACGATGTGCGCGTCTATCTGGTGACCGGCGTGCCGCACGCGCCATTCCGTCCGCTGATCAAACCGGTCATGCAGTTGCCCGGTAATCCATTGGGCTATGGCGCCTTCATGCGTTCCCTGCTGGTGGCGCTGGCCGAGTGGGTGCAGTACGGCACCACGCCACCGGATAGCCGGTTCCCGTCACGCGCGGCGGGAAGCTTCGTGACGCGGGGCGAGGCGCGCGGGAAATTCCCCAGTCTGCCACAGGTGAATTTCCCTGGAGTCATGAACGAGCTGCGGCTGCGCGACCACTCAGTCGAGCCGCCGGTCGAGAGCACTATGTATCCCGTCTTCGTGCAGTCGGTCGATGCGGACGGCAACGCGCTTGGCGGCATTCGTCATCCGTTGCTCGATGCGCCGCTGGCGACGCATGTCGGTTGGTCGTTGCGCGCGAAGGGCTATGGCGAGGGCGACCTGTTCACCATCCAGGGCTCGATGTTGCCGTTCGCCGCGACCGAGGCTAAGCGTCGGCGCGCCGGCGATCCGCGTCCGTCGATTGAGGCCCGCTACGCGTCGCGCGAGACATGGGCCGCGAAGCTGGAAGCAACGGTGGCGCGACTCGTGACCGATCGGCTGCTGCTGCAGGAGGATGCCGACCGGTTGGTCGCTGCATCGCGTGAGACGTGGGATGTATTCGCTGTGCTGTGACGCGACCACCTGTCATTGCGTGGAGCGCAGCGACGAAGCAAACTCCGTCCAGTGCCGCACTGGATGGGGATTGCTTCGTCGCTGCGCTCCTCGCAATGACCTTGGGTGACAATGACAGTGGGTGACAATGACATCAGGTATCAGCAAATGACTTCGCCCAACTTCGCCAACTACCAGCCAAAGCACTTCCAATGGGCACTCGATGGCAAGGTCGCGACCATCACGCTCAATCGGCCGGAACGCAAGAATCCGCTGACCTTCGAATCCTACGCCGAACTGCGCGACACTTTCCGCGCACTCGCCCACGCCGATGATGTCAGGTCCGTGGTGGTCACCGGCGCCGGCGGCAATTTCTGTTCGGGCGGGGACGTGCACGAGATCATCGGCCCGCTCGTGCGCATGCAGGAAGCCAATGACGTGCAGGGCCTGCTCGACTTCACGCACATGACCGGCGACCTGGTGAAGGCGATGCGCGCATGTCCGCAGGTGATCATAGCTGCGGTCGATGGCATGTGCGCCGGTGCCGGCGCGATCATCGCCATGGCATCCGACCTGCGCCTCGGCACGGCGGCAAGCGGGGTCGCCTTCCTGTTCGTGCGCGTCGGTCTTGCCGGCGCCGACATGGGCGCGTGCAACATCCTGCCGCGCATCATCGGCGCCGGACGAGCGGCGGAACTGCTGTACACTGGCCGGTCGATGGATGGCGCGGAGGCGGAACGCTGGGGCTTCTTCAACCGGCTGTGCACGCCGGAATCCGTGCTGGCCGAAGCGCATGCTCTCGCCACATCCCTGGCGGCGGGACCGACCTTCGCGCACGCGATGACCAAGCGCTGCATCCACCAGGAGTGGGACATGTCGATCGATGCAGCGATCGAAGCAGAGGCACAGGCGCAGGCGATCTGCATGCAGACCAAGGACTTTGCCCGCGCGTATCACGCGTTCGTCGCGAAGCAGAGGCCGGTGTTCGAGGGCGATTGAGCAGGGAGCGAAGATGGAAACCGTAGGACTGGGCTGCTACTTCGAGGACCTGCCGGTCGGCCGGCGGTTTCGCACCATCGGCCGCACCGTGACCGAAGCCGACATCACCAACTTCGTCAATTGCACCGGCATGGTGGAAGTGCTGTTCACCAACATCGAATTCCTGCGCGAGGAATCCGATATCAAGGATCGTCTGGCGCCCGCGGCGCTGAGCTACTGCTTCGCCGAGGGATTGCTGGTGCAAGCGACCATGCAGCACACGGGGTTTGCCTTCCTGCACATGGACTTCAACGTGGAAAGGCCGGTGTTCGCCGGCGACACGATCCATGTGGAATGTCAGGTGATCGAGGCACGGCTGTCGCGCAACCGGCCAGGCAGGGGGCTGGTGCGAACGCGCAACCAGGTGGTGAAGCAGGATGGCTCCGTGGCGCTGACCTACACGCCGCTGCGCATGATCAAGTGCCGCGAATCGTAACGCTCCCTTACCGTTCCCGCAGCTTCGGATCCAGCACGTCGCGCAGCGCGTCGCCAAACAGGCTGACGCCGAACACGGTGAGCGCAATCGCCAGTCCTGGGAAGATCGCAATCCACGGCGCGGTGGAAGCATATTCCTCCGCGCCGCCTTGCAGCATCAGACCCCAGGCCGGCGTCGGCTCCTGCACGCCAAGGCCAAGGTAAGACAGCGAGGCCTCGGCCAGAATCGCCTGGCCGACAAACGCCGTCAGCATGATCAGGAAAGGCGCCATCACATTGGGCACCATGTGGCGCAGGATGATACGCGCGTGGCTGTAGCCGCAGGCGCGCGCGGCATCGACGTACGGGATCTCGCGGATCGCCAGCGCGCTGGAGCGCACCACGCGCGCGCAGCGTGGGATCAGCGGAATGGTGATCGCCACGATCACGTTGTGCACGCCGGTGCCGAAGATCGACACGACCGCGAGTGCCATGATGATCAGCGGGAACGCCATCACCACATCGAAGATGCGCTGGAAGACCAGGTCGATGAGACCGCCGAAATAGGCGCTGGCGACACCCAGCACCAGGCCGGCAACGCCGCCGACGATGGCCGACGTCAGCCCGACGATCAGCGCGGTGCGCGCGCCGAAGATGATGCGCGACAGCAAATCGCGGCCGAACTGGTCGGTGCCGAGCAGATGCGTCCAGCTCGGCGGCTCGGTCATCGCGGCGAAATCGTTGGACGTCGGGCTGTACGGCGCAATCAGCTCAGCCGAAAAGCCGGTGAATGCAATGATCAGCACGATCAGCAAGCCGAATGCGCCGAGTGGTTCGCGGCGGCAGAAATGCAGCGTCGTCTGCCAGATCGAATGCCGAAGTTCGATGTCCTCATCTGCGATGGCCGGGATGGCGCTTCGGCTGTGCACTGTGGTCGACATGATGCGGCCTCCCCTCAGGCGAAGCGGATGCGCGGGTCGAGCCACGCATAGAACAGATCGACAACCAGGTTGGTCAGGACGAAAACGGTGACTGTGAGCATGACAAGCGCCTGGGTCAGCGTATAATCCTGGTTCTGCACCGCCTGCACGAACAGGCGGCCGATGCCGTTCAGGTTGAACACCTGCTCGGTCACCACCAGACCGCCGATCAGGAAGGCGAATTCGATACCGATCACTGTGACCACCGGCAGCAGCGCGTTCTTCAGCGCGTGGCGGTTGATGATCAGCTTCTCGACCAGGCCCTTGGCGCGGGCGGTGCGAATGTAATCCTCGCGCAGCACCTCCAGCATGGCAGAGCGCGTCATGCGCATGCTGACCGCGGCATAGCGGTAGCCGACGGTGACAGCGGGCAGGAACGCCATCTCCAGATTGCGCACCGGGTCCCGCCAGATCGGCACGTATTCGATCGGCGGCATCCACGGCGCGCCGAAGATCGCGTTGGTGAGATCGAGCACGATCAGGATCGATACGATGCCAAGCCAGAACGATGGTGTGGCGATGCCGCCGATCGCGACCGTGCGGACGACCACGTCGATCCAGGTGTTCTGCTTCAACGCGGAGATGGTGCCGAGAGGGATCGCGATCAGGATGGCAATCACCGTGGCGAGCAGTGCGATCTCCAGCGAGATCGGCAGGCGCGTGAGGATTTCCAGCGACACCGGCTTGCCGGACCACATCGAGATGCCGAAGTCGAAATGGAAGAACCCCCAGACGAAGCTGAGGAACTGCACGATCAGCGGCCGGTCGAGGCCAAGCTCCTGATGGCATTGCGTGACCGCGCGCGGATCGAAGCTGCCGCCGCCGGAGCCCAGGCGCACCACGCAGATGTCGCCTGGGATCAGCCGCATCAGTATGAACACCAGCGCCGCCGCGCCGATCAGCGTCGGGATCACCAAAACCACGCGCTTGGCAATGTACTGGTACATAGCTGCGTTTACCTCAACCCTCTCGTCGAGCGAACGGCGCCGCTGCTCGCATTGCCAGGTTGATCATCGCACCTCGCTGCACGCCACGAAATGGCCCGGCCTGATTTCCCGCAGTTCGGGCCGAGCCCGCTTGCAGCCCTCTACCGCGATGGCGCATCGCGGATGGAAGACGCAACCCGGCGGTGGGTTGATCGGGCTCGGCACCTCACCCTGTACCGGGCTGAATGTGCGGTGCATCTCCACGCTGGGATCGGGCACCGGCACCGCCGCCAGCAGCGCCTGGGTGTAGGGATGCAAAGGATTGCCGAACAACTCGTCGCTGTCGGCCAGCTCGACGATGCGGCCCAGATACATCACTGCGACGCGCTGGCAGAGATGACGCACCACCGACAGGTCATGTGCGATGAACAGGTAGGTCAGGCCGAAGCGTTCGCGCAGATCCTCGAGCAGGTTCACCACCTGCGCCTGGATCGACACATCGAGCGCCGATACCGCCTCGTCGCAGACGATGAATTCGGGATCCAGCGCCAACGCGCGGGCAATGCCGACCCGCTGGCGCTGGCCGCCAGACATTTCGTGCGGATAACGATCAGCGAAGCGTGGGTTCAGCCCGCAGACCGCCAGGAGCTCGCGCACCTTGGCCGACCGACGAGCTGCATCAGGCTCGATGCCATGCACCTTCATCGGTTCGCTGAGGATGTCGCCAACCTTCATGCGCGGATTGAGCGAGCTGTATGGATCCTGGAAAATCACCTGAATCCGCCGGCGCAGCGCCAGCAGTTCCTTCCGCTGCATCTTCGCGACATCGACGCCGTCGTACAGAATTTCACCGGCGGTCGGGCGCTCGAGCCTCAGGATGCAACGCCCGGTTGTCGTCTTGCCGCAACCGCTTTCACCGACCAGGCCGAGCGTCTCACCGCGGCGGACGGTGAAGTCGATGCCGTCGACCGCCTTCACCTCGCCAACCAGCTTGCGCGCCATGATGCCCTCGGTGACAGGGAAGTGCATGCGCAAACCCTTCACCTCCAACAGCGGCCGAGCCTGGTTTGTTGTCACGCTCATGCGGCCGCGGTCTCGCGTGCGGTGACGTGGCTTTGGAAGCAGGCCGCGAGATGGCCTGGCACGCCGGCCTGTTCTAGCGCGGGCCGCGCGCTGGCACACGCTGCCACCGCGAAGCGACAGCGTGGGCGGAACGCGCAGCCGGCGTCCAGCCGCGTCAGATCGGGTGGCTGCCCCTCGACCGGATCGAGCCGTTCCTGCCGCGGACGATCGAGCCGCGGCACGGAGCGCAGCAGTGCAATCGTGTAGGGATGCCGTGGGTTGTGGTAGACATCGATGGCCGGCCCGCTTTCCACCAGGCGCCCCGCGTACATCACGTTCACCCGGTTGGCGTAACGAGCCACCACGCCGAGGTTATGCGTAATGATGATCAGTGCAACGTTCAGGCGGCGCGTCAGCTCTTTCATCAATTCGAGAATCTGAGCCTGGATGGTGACATCCAGCGCGGTGGTCGGTTCATCGGCGATGATCAGCTTGGGATCGCAGGCCAGCGCGATGGCGATCATGATGCGCTGGCGCATGCCGCCGGAGAGCTGATGCGGGTACTGCTTCAGCCGACGGGCCGCATCGGCGATGCCGACCAGGCCGAGCAGATCGATCGCCCGCTGCTGCGCCGCCGCCCGGTTCATGCCGCGGTGCTGTTCGAGCGTTTCGGTGATCTGCCGGCCGATCGTCAGTACCGGGTTGAGCGAGGTCATCGGCTCCTGGAACACCATGCCGATCTCACCACCGCGGATTTCCCGCATCTCTGCATCCGACAGTTGCAGGATATCACGACCGAGAAACAGAATCTCACCATGCGTGATGCGTCCGGGCGGATCGGGGATGAGGCGCAGCACCGAGAGTGCGCTGACTGACTTGCCGGATCCGCTTTCGCCGACGATGGCCACGGTTTCGCCTGGCTCTACCGTATAGGAGATGCCGTCGACAGCCCGTACGACTCCCGCACCGGTGCGGAAATCAGTGTGCAGATCCCTTACTTCCAGGAGTGGTGGCAATACCCCTCCCCGACGCGGCCCCTGTGGATGGCGTTCGGTGTTTCTTTTCTTGGTCGAGATGGCCTTGGTACCGGTGGCGGCAGCCCAAGTCAACGTCGGCCGTCAACAGCCGGTGGTGCGGCTCGCTGCGGCGCGTTTCAGGAATCGCTTATTGGCAGAAGCCTGGCGTGGCAACGGGCCTGTTAGCGGCAATATCACGCCACTGTACGGAGAGTAAGCCTTTCCAGTCGTGCCTGGCGGGCGTCCCGCAAGCCGAGCGCCAACTCGCGCTCAATTTTCATGATCCTGCGCGTGCGGTCCCATACTTCGACCGACCGATGGTATGGATCACGGGCGAGGAGGTCGCCAGCCACCGTCTCGGCGAGCGCATCGTCCGTGCACTCGATTTCGCAGGCCTGAAGTATGTGATCCTCGGCGTCGAGAATGTAACAGCGATAGCCGACCATACCGCCCCCGCTGTGGCTGAAGCTCGCCTCCCGAACTCCGTCGCGTTCCGGTCACTTATTAGTGTGCACCGCTGGCGATGGCAAACGTTTTCTTAGCGCAGCAAATTATTCTTGCCAACGATTAATCAACGGCATGTCCCGATGTTCCGCGGACAGTCTCGGTATCTGCCGGACTCCGTCAAAAACGAGTGAAGTCAATCGTATATGATCGCCATTGCAACAGCGCCGTTTGATTAAACATCGACCAACTACGTTATGTCCAGAGTGTTGAATCAAGAACGATATTCGCTGAGCTGTGACCTGTACTTGACCACACGCAATCGAGATCATCGGCCAATTCGACCGATGCACGCGGAAAGGAAACATCATGAACAGAAAGCTTGCCGTTGCCATCACGCTGTTCGCGTTGATCGGGACGGCACCGTTGTTGTCCGCTTGCTACACCACTGCCGGCGCGGGGCAGGACCTGCAGGCGGCGGGGCATGGGCTGACGAAATCGGCTGAACAAAACACGACGTATCGGCCCTGATCGCTGACTTCTGAAAGGAGAATTCGTTATGGACAAGGATCGAGTTAAGGGCGCCGCCAAGCAGGCAAAGGGCGCGGTCAAGGAGACCTGGGGCAAGGCCACAGGCGATGCCAAGACTGAAGCGGAAGGCAAGGCCGAAAAGACAGAAGGTCGTGTGCAGAATGCTGTCGGCGGCGCCAAGGACGCATTGCGGGACGCCAAGGACAATCTGGCCCACAAGGAGTGACGCGCGGTGCCTACACTGCTTCTGATCATCCTCATCGTACTGCTGATCGGCGCATTGCCGACGTGGCCGTACAGTGCCGGTTGGGGTTACTACCCTAGCGGTGGGCTCGGCCTCGTGCTTGTGATCGTTCTGGTCCTGCTGTTGGTCGGCAGGATCTGAACCAGGTGGCGGCCTGATACGTCAGGCCGCCACCCGTTCGGCGCGCACATCCTTGATGTCGCGGAAATGCAGCGCCGGCGCGAATTCTGCTGCGCGCCGCATCATGAATACCGAAGTGGCGAGAAACACCGGATCGCCATCCACATCATCAGCCATCGCGCCGCGATTTTCGGCGATGAATTTCTGCAGCGCGGTTCTGTCGTCGGAAGACACCCAGCGCGCCAGCGCGTAGGGCGTTGTTTCGAACCCGATGGCAACGCCGTATTCGCCCGCCAGTCGCGCGGCCAGCACATCGAGCTGCAGCGTGCCGACCACGCCGACCAGCGGCGCCGCGCCGTCCTGCGGCCGGAACAACTGAACCACGCCTTCCTCTGCGAGTTCGGCCAGCGCCTGGCGCAGCTTCTTCGCCTTCATCGCATCGTCCAGTCGGACACGGCGGAGGATTTCCGGTGCGAAATACGGCACGCCGACGAAGTTGATGTCCTCGCCGTCGGTCAGCGTATCGCCGATGCGCAGCGTACCGTGATTCGGAATGCCCACCACGTCGCCCGCGAACGCCTCATCAGCGATCTCGCGTTCGCGAGCGAAGAAGAACTGCGGCGCATGCAGCGGTATCAGCTTGCCGGTGCGCACCTGCTTCAACCGCATGCCACGCGCCAGCCGTCCGGAACACACGCGCGCGAAGGCGATGCGGTCGCGGTGGTTGGGGTCCATGTTCGCCTGGATCTTGAACACCAGCGCGGTCAGTGCGGGTTCGCTGGCCTCCACCGTGCGGCTGTCCGCCTTCTGCGCGCGCGGTGGCGGACCATATTCCGCCAGGCCATCGAGCAGGTCGCCGACGCCGATGCCCTTGATTGCGCTGCCGAAATACACCGGGGTGAGATGCCCGGCATTGAACCCCTCGCGCTCGAATTCCGGCAGGGCGGCGCGGATCAGGTCCACCTCGTCCGCCAGTGCCTGGAGGCGTGCGTCCGACTGCGGCAACTCCGCGGTCAGCCGCATCTGTCGCGCGCGCAGGTCATAGGTGCCGGCGAACGCGGCCGCGCGACCCACCGGCCAGGTTACCGGCGCGGTGTCGAGCGCCAGCGTGGAGGCAATCTCGTCCAGCAGTTCGATCGGATCGCGGGACTCGCGGTCCATCTTGTTGATGAAGGTGACGATCGGAATGTCGCGCAGGCGGCAGATCTCGAACAATTTCCGGGTGCGCGCCTCGATGCCCTTGGCCGCGTCGATCACCATCACGGCGGAATCCACCGCGGTCAGCGTGCGGTAGGTGTCCTCGGAGAAATCCTCGTGACCTGGCGTATCAAGCAGGTTGAACACGCAGCCGGCGTGCTCGAAGGTCATCACCGAGGTCACCACGGAGATGCCGCGCTCCCGCTCGATGCCCATCCAGTCCGAGCGGGTGCGACGCCGCTCGCCCTTGGCGCGCACATTGCCGGCGAGTTGGATGGCGCCGCCGGCGCGCAGCAGGTGCTCCGTCAGCGTGGTCTTGCCCGCGTCGGGGTGGGAGATGATCGCGAAAGTGCGGCGGCGGGCGATTTCGGCGGCGGGGTCGGTCATGGGGGCCTCATGCGAAGGCGCCGGGGGAGAGGACCCCGCCCGGCGCCACGCCTCCCAATATAGTGTGGCGGCGGCGGAAACCAGGGCCTTGTGGGAGTCCGACAAGGGCAATTGAGTGAAGCGGCGCTGTCGACAAGATCAGCGTAACGGCTTGAGGCCGTAAGGTCGCTGGTCGGAGGGCAACTCTCCGCGACATAAACAACCCGTGTTCGCATCGTCGCGTTTATCGCGTTCGACTGTTCGCAGGAACGGAAAGCGAGGATCATATCATGCGATACACATTCAAGGCTGCGCGAAACCGTCTGGTTCCTCTCGCGGCACTGGTGCTGGCGACGGCGTTAGGTGGCTGCGTGGCCTATACCGGCTATCCGCCCACCAGCTACAGCTACACCACTTATCCAAGTGGTTACTACGCCGGCTATCCGACCGCCTATACCTACTCGTACAATACGTCCTACACGCCCGACTACCGCGGTGCCTCACGCGCCTACTGAGTTGCCGAGCGGAATCGGCTGACAGGCATGGAAGCTCGCCGCGCAAGCTTCCTTGCCTGACCGGTGCCGTATGCGCCTGACGCGTATGCTGCCCGGCTACTGTACTGGCGACCGCGGTGTCGGGACGATGCGCGTGATGACGTTCTTCTCGCGGTCCAGACAATCGGGGACGCGCGGCGCGATCCTGGTCTTCCAGTAGTCGGATTCGTAGACCGCCTTGTACAGCGCCTCACGCTGGGCTTCGCTGTCGAAGCGGCGGATCCAGACATAGTGGGTGTCATCGGTCTCGCCGCGGAAGCTGGCGCAGATCACCATGCCTTTGGACACCTGGAAGGGGATGATCTCCTCCTCCATGATCTTCACCCATTCATCCATCTTGCCCGGCCGCACCTTGTACTGGCGGAGTTCGTAGAAGGCCATCGCGTCGTCTCCTCTCTGCTTGCTGTTGGGATGGTGATCGTCATGTTAGCCGCAGCCGGTGCGTGCTACGCCTTCGACATCGCCGTGTCGATTGGCAAGCCGCGGATGCGTGCGCGCTCGTAATGCAGCCGGCGTCGGCAGGTAACCGCCTCCGTCAATGCGCACGGTATGATGTCGGAACTTCCGATGTAGTAGCCGCGTGTCGTTGTCGCACCGCGCTGGACTCGCCTGTGGCAGTGGCCGGCTCGCCGGCACCAGGCGGTCGCGCCAAAGCCGTGTGCACCGCATGAGGCAGCGATCAGTTCAACCCTTTGGCGCGGGTTTTATGTCGGCATCGGCAGGCGTCGCGCAATCGCGGCCGCACGGGCACTGGTCATGGGTGCCGGCGTGACGTAGATGGGGAATTCGTCCGACCGGTCCTGCCAGCATCCGCGAGGCACCATGTCCCCTCTGTTTCCCACCTCCCGCCTCCGCCGGCTGCGGCAGTCCGACACGCTGCGCGCCCTGATGCGGGAGACCACCGTCACCGCCAATGACCTGATCCAGCCGATCTTCGTCGAGGAAGGCATCAACGAACCCCTGCCGATCGCCGAAATGCCCGGCGTCTCGCGTATCCCCGAGCGCAAGCTGGAACACGCCGTGGAGGGCCTGGCGCGGGACGGGGTGAAGGCGCTGATGCTGTTCGGCATCTCTCACCACAAGGACGCCACGGGCAGCGACGCATGGAATCGCGAAGGCCTGGTGGCGCGCATGGTGCGGCGGGCGAAGCGGGCGGCGCCGGAGATGGTGGTAATCCCCGACACCTGCTTCTGCGAATACACCGATCATGGCCATTGCGGTGTGATCGAGCACGGCCACGTGGCGAACGACATCACCATCGAGAACCTGGCGCGCCAGGCGGTGGTGGCGGTGGAGGCCGGCGCCGACATGGTTGCTCCCTCGGCCATGATGGACGGCCAGGTCGCCGCGATCCGCCATGCGCTGGACGCGGCGGGCCACACCGACGCGCCGATCATGGCGTATTCCACCAAATTCGCTTCGGCGTTCTATGGGCCGTTCCGCGTGGCGGCGGGCTGCGAACTGAAGGGCGACCGCAAGACCTACCAGATGGATCCGATGAACGGCCGCGAGGCGCTGCGCGAGTCACTACAGGACGAAGCGGAAGGCGCCGACATGCTGATGGTCAAGCCGGGCCTGGCGTATCTGGATGTGCTGGCGCGGCTGCGCGAGCGGACGCTGCTCCCGATCGCGGTGTACCAGGTGAGCGGCGAGTACGCGATGATCAAGTTCGCCGCCGCCGCCGGTGCGCTGAACGAACAGGTGGTGGTGCGCGAGACGTTGGGTGCGTTCAAGCGCGCGGGAGCCGATCTGATCCTGTCATATTTTGCGCGCGAGGTGATCCGGGAGGGGTTCTGAACCGGCGCGGTTCGCTCAGCGTCGTATGCTGGCAAAAGCCTCGGCAATGCGCATCGGCGCACGCGGCCGCGCATACATTCGTTCCATGTAAGCCTCCAGGCGCGGCCACGCATCGAGCAACTTCGCCAGTTTCGCCCAGTCGAGCGTGTAGGCGAGCACGAAATCCCCGACAGTGACGCTGTCTCCCACGACGAACGCGCGATCTCTCATGTGTGCATCCAACACCTCCGCCATTGCCGCGAAATCTTCGGCGGCAAGCGCCAGTTCACCAGGCAGTCGCCTGTCCGCCGGATACAGCGTGGTATGACGTGCGATGCGCCAGAGTGGCTGTTCAAGCTCGGTGGTTGTGAACAATAGCCATCGCGTAAGCTCGGCGCGTTGCCGCAGATCCGTCGGAACCAGCTTCTTCTCCGGGTATTTCTCGGCCAGATAGAGAACGATCGCGATCGACTCGGTGAGCACCATGTCGCCGTCGACCAGCACCGGGAGCTTTCCGGCCGGATTGATGCCGAGGAATTCGGGGTTGCGCTGCTCGCCGGCCATCAGATTGATGGTGACGGCCTCGAACGGTACCTCCAGCTCCTGCAGCGTCCACCGCGCGCGGATGGATCGGGTCGGGGCAAACTCGAAGAGCTTCATTCTGTCCTCCGATCGGTGACGCGATCCGATCAGCACGCGCACGACGGGAGCCGTTGCTGTTCCTGCACCGGCGGCGCTGCATGGATCGGCTGGGGCTCCGCAAACCAACCGGGGTGTCCATCAACGGACCGAGAACGCGGGGATCAGGTCCGCGTTCCCAGACCCGCACGCATTCCGTCGGGCCAATTACCGCGAGTAGTACTCGACCACCAGATTGGGTTCCATCTGGACCGGATACGGCACATCGGACAGCTTCGGCGAGCGGGCGAAGCGGCCCTTCATGGCGCGGTGATCGACTTCCAGATACTCGGGCACATCGCGCTCGTTGCTCTGCGACGCATCCAGCACCATTGCCAACTGCTTCGACTTCTCCTTGACCTCAATCGTGTCGCCGTCCTTCACCCGGAACGAAGGAATGTTCACCCGCCGCCCGTTCACCAGCACATGGCCGTGGGAAATGAACTGCCGCGCCGCGAACGGGGTGATGGCGAACTTCATGCGATAGATCACCGCATCCAGCCGGCGCTCGAGCAACTCGATCAGCAACTGGCTTGAATTGCCGCGCACCCGCACGGCTTCCTGATAGTAGCGGCGGAACTGCTTCTCGCTGATGTTGCCGTAATAGCCCCGCAGCTTCTGCTTGGCCATCAACTGCGTGCCGTAGTCGGTGGCCTTCTTGCGGCGCTGGCCGTGCTGGCCGGGACCGTATTCGCGCTTGTTGATGGGGGATTTTGGCCGGCCCCAGAGGTTGACCCCCAGGCGGCGGTTGATCTTGTACTTGCTCTCGGCGCGCTTGGTCATGATGCGCGTTGCCCTTTCGTTTGGCTCTTGTTGCACCGGTAGGCCACGCAACACGCGGCGGGCGCGGAACCCGAAGTTCCGTCCACGTTCCCGGCAGTGAGGCGGGCGTATAGGGGCCGCATGCAGGGCTTGTCAAACCGCGAGCCGCCCCGTAGCACCCGCGCCATGGTCAACCGCGGCGATATCCTGTGGCTCGGCATCGCGTCCGGCGTGTCCGGCTGCCTGATCGGTGGCATGATGCTGGGCATCGGCATGGACCTGATCGTCAATGGACAGCCGCTGGGCTGGCTGATCATGCTGCCGGGCGCGCCGGTGTCCGCGATCCCCGGCTGGATGCTGGGTCGCAAGCTGGCGCAGCAGCTTTGATGCCCCATATCATGGCTTCGGCAGGGTTGGCCACGACACAAGACAAAAGGAGCAGCCCGGTGGACCAAATCACGACGCCGGAGCGTCCGGCCGGACCACTGACCCTCGCCATCGACGTCGGCGGCACGCGCCTCAAGGCCGGCGTCCTGGCGACCACGGGCCACATGATCTCTGGCCCGCAGCGGATCGACACGCCGCACCCGGCTGCGCCGGACGCGGTGATCGATGGGCTGGTCGGCCTGGTCGCTCCGCTGGGGTCGTTTGAGCGCATTTCGATCGGCTTCCCCGGCGTGGTGCGCGACGGGCGCGTGCTGACCGCGCCCAACCTTGGCACCACCGTCTGGCATGGCTTCCCGCTGGCCGCCACGTTGGCCGAGAAGCTGGGGGCGCCGGTGCGCCTGGCGAATGACGCGACGGTGCAGGGCCTTGGCGTGATCGCCGGACGCGGGGTGGAATGCGTCATCACGCTTGGCACAGGGATGGGCTTCGCATTGTTCGAGAACGGTACGCCGGGTGCGCACCTTGAACTCAGTCAGCACCCCATACGCGGGCGCAAGACCTATGACCAGTATATCGGCAACGCGGCGCTGCGCTCGGTTGGCCGCAAGGCGTGGAACAAGCGCGTGCGCAGGGCGATCGACAACATCATCACGCTGACCAGTTGCGACACGCTGTATATTGGTGGCGGCAACGCGAAGAACCTGCAGCTAGAGCTGCCCGCGACCGTCCGCATCGTTTCCAACGAGGCCGGAATCACCGGTGGCATCCGGCTGTGGGATGGTGTGTTCGCCGTGGCGTGAAGCGCTGCATTAGGCGTTCCATTCCAGCAGCGCGTCGGGTTCGCGTTCCTCGTTGCGGCTGCCGTCGGTAGCGCGGACCAGTCGGAAGCCGCGGGCCCGGTAAAAGCTGATTGCGTCGGTGTTGCGCTGGAAGGTCCAGAGCCGGAGATGCGTGTTGGCGGCAATCGCACGATCGAGCAGGGCGGTGCCGAGACCCTGACGGTGGCATTCAGGCCGGATGTAGATGTGATCGACCCACCCCGGGCGGAAAGCGCAGAACCCATCGAGCGTTTCGCCGGCGGCGACCCAGACCTCTGACGTGGGGAACACCCGACGGCGGAAGTAGCCGAGGATTTCCGCCGGGGTGTGGAGATCGGGCAGGTAGGGCAAGCACGCGAGGCGGACCTCCCGGTGCAGACGGGCCACCGCTTCGACGTCGGCCAGTGTGGCGCGGCGAATTATCGGGGAGCGGCTGCGAGGGCGGCCTGCACGGCGGCGTCCAGTGCACCGAGGAAGCGCGAGCGGTCGGCGCGGGTGAGTGTGGCGGGGCCACCGGTGGTCATGCCGATCTCGCGCATGTGCCGCGCGACCTCGCGTCCGGCCAGGGCGTTGCCGATGTTGTCCGTTGTCCAGTGTCTGCCCGTTGGCGATACCGCGCGCGCAGCCTTGGCGAGACAGCGCGCGGCGAGCGGGATGTCGGCGGTGACGCAAACATCGGCGGCGGTGATCCGGTCGGCAATCCAGTCGTCGGCGGAATCCGGTGTGGCGTCGACGATCACCATCTGGACGTTGGGCAGGCCGGGCGGGCGGATCGGACGGGAACCGTTCGACACCACAAACACCGGCAGGTTGAGCCGCGTCGCCACGCGGTAGGATTCCTCGCGGACCGGGCAGGCATCGGCGTCGATGTATATGGCGGTCATTGGTGAACGCTCGCGTCATGCAGGAGCCGGTACGGCGATGTCCGCCGGCGTCGCTGCATCCGCCGGGAGGAACTGGGCAGATATTATGCCTGTTGCGGTTGGCGGGGTGAACGAGGCGGTATCGGCGGTGGAAGCTCCGCCGGTTGGCAGACCAGGCGACGTCGCATCGAAGGTGAACACCGCACTGTTCGTTGCAACCGACCCTTCGGTTGCGGCGGAGCGGGGACGCAGCGTCATGCCGTTGTCGAAGCCGGACTCGGTGGAAAATTCATTGATATCGGCAGCGGGCGTGGCATTCGGCCAAAAGACGCGGCGATCTGCTGCGTCAGTCGCAATGATCGTCGTTACTGCATTCGCGCTTGCCGCTACGCGACAGTGGCGGGCCGGCATCGCAACATCACGTCGTGAAACTCTGCCTGGCAAACGAGACCGTGAAATATCTGACCGCCAGCTTGTGCCATGAAGTCATAGGTGACATCGTTCAGTGTGCCTGCGTGCCTTGATTATACGGGGAGACATGACGTGCTGATGGTCCGCTATTTCGCATATCTGATGGCGACGGTGGTGTGTGCCACGCTGTCGGCTGGCTCTGCCTGGGCCGGCGCTGGCGGCGGTTGCGGGACTGGCACATCGTCACTTCCCGAACCTGCCTCGATCGCCCTGCTGGCGGCGGGAATAGGCGGCATCCTCGTGGTGCGGCACAAACGCAGGCGGAAGTAGTGCTCGCAGGTCGCGTCAAT
This sequence comes from uncultured Alphaproteobacteria bacterium, assembly GCA_963696645.1. Lineage (GTDB taxonomy): Bacteria > Pseudomonadota > Alphaproteobacteria > Acetobacterales > Acetobacteraceae > JAMXLO01. The sequence continues at coordinate 1,686,030 of CAVOKY010000005.1, read as the reverse complement.
GGATGATCGGCGATGCTGACCTGGCTCGGCGACATCGCTGAGTCCTGGTCGTGGTGGATCGCAGTCGGCGCGTTCCTGTGCTGCGCCACGTGGGAGTTGCTGGCCCCGGAACACCAACAGGATGGCTTGCCGGCGACACGGTGGGCCAACAATATGCTGCTCTACGGCGCTTCTCTCGGCGTTGTCGCGCTGCTGGCGCCGCTCGCATGGGCGGTCAGTCTGCTGGGCAGCTCGGGGCACGAACCACTGACCCTGCTGGGTCACTACGCCGGCGACGTCGCCGTGCTGGTGGCAGGCATTCTGGCGATCGATTGCTTCATCTATGTCGTGCACCGCCTGCAGCACAGTGTCTTCGTTCTCTGGCGCTTCCATGCCGTGCATCATGCCGATCCCGCGGTCGACGCAAGCACGGCGCTGCGCCATCACCCGCTGGAATTTCTGATCAACGCAACGCTGGCCGCCCTGCTGTACGCGCCGCTCGGACTGCCGCTATGGGTGCTGTCCTGTTACGGTGTTCTGTCCCTGAACGTCGGCCTGCTGCAACACGCAAACGTACGGCTTCCGGTGCGGCTGGAGATGATTGTGGACCTCATCTTCGTCGGGCCGGCGCTGCACCGCGCCCATCACTCGTCTGATCCTGCGCATTACAACACTAATTTCGGCGTGGTGTTTTCGATCTGGGACCGGATATTCGGCACCTACCACGGACTTGCCGCCGTGGAATTGGACCGGATCGCATTCGGCGTGGACGAGGTCCGCACGTCCGGCCACAGCGCTGAAACCTGGGCCTGGGTGCTGCCGTTCCTGCTCCGCCGTCCACCGGAGACTGCACGCCGGCTTATCTGAATCCGGACTTTTGTAGCCCGTCCACGATCAAATCAGCAGCGGCGGGCGAATATCGCGCGCGCATGTAGTTTTCGGTCCCTTCCAGGTTGCCATCCAGCCGGCGGATCAGCGGTGCGACGGCGGCCGCCTCCGTGGTACGGCCAAGTTGGCCCAGCGTCGCGAGCAGATAGCGCAGCGCCACGGGATAGTCCGGCCTGGCGCTGAGAGCTTCCTGTGCGGCGGCCAGCGCCTGCCGGTAGCGTCCACTTAAATAGTGACTGATCGCCAGGAACGGCAGCCATTGGAACTTGCGCGGGTCATGCGGGCTCAGGCGTAGCGCGAGTTCGATTTCAGGCAGCGCTGCATCCGGCCGGTTCATGAAATTGTAGACCAGACTGAGATTGGCGTGCGCCGCTGCGTAACTGGGATCGAGTTGGGTGGCCTCGCGAAGCCGTCCGGCAGCCTCCTCGGGCGAGACCGTGTGCAGGTAGGTCGTGCCGAGTGCGAAATGTGCCAACGGATCGCGCGGATCGGTTTGCACTGCGTTCCGCGCATGCAACATCGCATCGCTGAAATAGGCTTCCCGTTCGTCGCCGGCCCAGCCGACGACGGCCGCATGGATCAGCGCCAGCGCGAGCGCCGCCGCTGCGTGGGCGTAGGCTGGTGCAACCGCCAGCGCACGGCGGAAATAATCCTGCGCCTGCAGATTGTCTTCCCTGGTGTAGCGGTAGTGATGCCATTGGCCGCGCTGCAGCAACTCGTAGGCGCTGGCATCCTGCAGCGGCGCCTGCACGATGCGTTCCCGTTCGTGCCGCAACAGTTCGGGCTCGATCGTGCCGACGATGGTGCGCACGATCTCATCCTGCAACTCGAAGACGTCGCTGATGTCGCGGTCAAAGCTTTCGGCGAACAGGCTTTCGCGGGTCTCGATATCGTTGAGATTCACCGTGGCGCGCAGGCGCGGGCCGCGCCGACGCAGCGTGCCTTCGCCGATATAGCGTGCACCGAGCTGACGGCCGATGAAGCCCAGCTCGAGATCCTTGTCCTTGAATGCGTATGCCGACGCCCGCGCGATCACCGGAAAGGTGCGCCAGCGCGACAGCGCGGTGATGATGTCCTCGGTGATGCCGTCGGCAAGGTGCGACTGGTCGGTATCGCCCGCTTCGGTGCGGAAGGGCAGGATTGCGATGGCGGGCCGCTCGCCAAACCCCTGCACCAGCGATGCCCCCGCGACGTGTCCGGATGCCGCGGTCTCGCCATGCAGCGCGACCTTATAGACGCGGATCGGCCGCGTGATGTTCTTGAGGTGCTTCAGCCCCAGGTCGATGAAGACGAAGCCGCTGTCCTGGCTGGAGGTTGCCGCGGCTTCGGAGACGCTGATCCCGCCCACCTCGGCGATGCTCTCGAGGCGGGCGGCGATGTTGACGCCGTCGCCGTAGATGTCGTCGCTTTCGACGATGACCTCGCCCAGGCTGATGCCGATGCGAAACCGGATGCGCTGTTCAACATCCTGCATCTCCGCCGCCGCTTCGTTGCGGCGCTGGATTTCGGCGGCGCAGCGCACGGCGGCAGGTGCGGTGGGGAATTCGACCAGAGCGCCGTCCCCGGTCTTCTTGACGATGCGGCCGCCCGCTTGCGCTATGCCAGGCTCGACGATCGACTGCATCCTCTCCCGCAGTCGGGCATAGGTGCCAATCTCGTCGAGGCTCATCAGGCGGCTGTAGCCAAAGACGTCCATCATGAGCACTGCTGCGAGGCGCCGTTCGAAGCGCTGCGCGTCGGACATCCTGTTCTCCACCGCCCAGCGCGGGACAAGGCGCGAGGGCCGCATTACCCTCCAAGCATCACTATCCGAGGTATTGGCTCACGACAGCGTAACTAAGTATGCTTCCTTGTGACAAATTGAGAAGGGCAACCGGTTGTGGCCGCTCTTGCGCCGCCAGTGATTGCAAGATCCAGTCAGTGTCGCGCCATTATCGGGAATTGCACGCACAGCGCATCGGCTCCCGCGGCGCCGGCAGTGACCAGCAGGCTGCCATCGCCCGGCGCCACGAAGACGCAGGAATTCGCCGGCAGGAGCGCCGACCCGCCGGCAGATGCCGCACCGGACAGCACGATCCAGAATTGCCCGCCGCCGTCGCGCGGATCAGGCCCGCTGACGCTCGCACCGCCTGGCAGCCGATAGCGCCAGCTCGCCATTCCGTCCGCGGTCGGGTCGATCACTGTGAGGCAGGCGAGCCGCTCGGTGCGCGCCAGTTCAGCTTCGGACGCAACCGGCATCGGCGCCGCCGTCGCCTCGCGATGCTGGAAGTTCTGCGCTCGTGCCGCTCGCAATTGCTCGCGCGCCGCCGGCATGTAACGCGCTCCGGAATCCCAGGCGTTGCGCAAGGTGAACCACGAGATGCCCTCATCCGCTGCAACGATCGGGCCGTAGGCTGACCACGCGTCGGTGTAGTGCACCGCCACCGTGCCGACGTCATGGGTGCCGAGACGGCCGCCGCCCTGCACAATTACCTGATACTGATCGGCCTCATGGAAATGCGGCTTTGTCACCGCGTGCGGCTCCTTCTCCACCAGGAACGCCATGGGATACAGCACGCCCGCCGCGGGCGGCGCTTCCCCCTGCTTCAGCGTGTTGCGGTTCTCGCCAATGAAAGTGGTGTGCCAGCCGTTGCCGGTCTTGCGGCGCGTCGTCTGCCGCGCAACTTCGCTATTTGCTGTCAGGATCATGGCGGTTCCTTCGTTGCTGTCCCGCCGATGCTACGCCGCAAGCCGCCGCCGCGCCAGCGCCGCCCCGGCACCAAGCGCAGCGAGCTTCGCCTCCGCGATGTCGCGGTGCATCGGCGCCATGCCACAATTGGTGGACGGGAACAGCCGATCGGCCGGCACGAATTCCAGCGCGTCCTCGATCGTGTCGGCAACTTCCTCTGCGGTCTCGACGCGATCGGTTGCGACATCGATCACGCCGACCAGCACGTCCTTGCCCGCGAGCAGCTGCATCAGCCGCATCGGCACGCGCGCGTTGCGGCATTCCAGCGAGACCTGATCGATACGGCTTGCCGCTAGTGCGGGGAAGATCTCCTCGTACTGGCGCCACTCGGTGCCCAGCGTGCCCTTCCAGTCGATGTTCGCCTGGATGCCGTAGCCGTAGCAGATATGCACCGCGGTGGTGCACGACAGGCCCTCGGCTGCGCGCTCCAGCGCCGCCACGCCCCATTCCCGCGACCGCGTCCATGTAGACGTTGAACGCCGGCTCGTCGAACTGGATCACATCGATGCCGTCGGCCTGCAGTGCCCGCGCCTCCTGGTTCAGCAGCGCGGCGAACGCCATCGCCAGCGCCATGCGGTCGCCGTAGTGCGTATCGGCGATCGTATCGACGATCGTCATCGGCCCAGGCAGCGTGAACTTCAGCTTTCGCGTGGTATGTTCGCGTGCCTCCCTGCGCCTCGGTGGCGTGCACGCGGTCGCGCAGCCGCAGCGCGCCGGTGACTGTCGGCACCATCGCCTTGTAGCGGTTGTTGCGGATGCCCATTTCGACGCGCCTGCCGAAGTCGATCCCTTCGACATTCTCCAGGAAGCCGTGCACGAAATGCTGCCGCGACTGCTCGCCGTCGGTGACGATGTCGATGCCGGCGTCCTCCTGCAGCTTGATCGCCAGCAGCGTCGCGTCGCGCTTCGCTGCGGCGAGTGCGTCGCCCGCCAGCTTCCACGGCGGCCACAGCATGTTCGGCTCGGCGAGCCAGGCGGGTTTCGGCAGACTGCCGGCGATCGTGGTTTCGAACATGCGCTGCTCCGCGATGTGCGCGAGACGTTACAGGTGAGCCGGACCGCAGCCGGTGCGCCATGCGCGCGACCAGGGATGCGAGCCCGAGGGTCGTGGTGGTGGCGCCGAAGGTGGTGCGGAGCTGGTGCCTGCGGCAGTCTCTTCCAGCGCGCGGACCCTGGTCCCATGGCGGAATGCTAGTCGTGTGTGCTGCCGCCATCAATCGGATAGTCGAGTGCGCGTGCAGCGAGAGCATTGGCCACTGCCATGATCACCGCATCCCAATCGCCCGGCCGGGGCTGCCGGAACAGACGCAGCGACGCATACCAAGGCGTGTCGTTGCGCCCAAGCAGCCAGCGCCAGTCCGGCGCATGGGGCAGCATCACCCAGGCCGGTTTGCCCAACGCGCCTGCGACGTGTGCGACCGAGGTGTCGACCGTAATGAGCAGGTCCAGGGCGGCGATCAGCGCCGCGGTCTCGGCGTAGTCGGACAGCAGTGGCGACATATCGACGAGGCCGATGTCGCCGGCGCGCGATCCTACCTGGAGATTGACGAAGTTGACGCCGGGTACTGCCAGAATGCGCTGCATTGTCGCTGCGGGAATGGAGCGCCGGCGGTCATTGGAATGCGCCGGATTGCCGGCCCACGCTAAACCAACATTCGGCCCTGCCGGCAGCGATGCCCGCCACGCGGCCGTCCGTATGGGGTCGGCGCGCAGGTAGCCGTGTGGTGCCGGGATGGTGTCAAGCCGCGTGGCAAACACGCGCGGCAGGCTCATCTGGTCGATCCAGCAATCATACGGCGGCGGCGGCGCATCCTTCGCCACGACCGTCACACTGTTGCCCGCCAGCAGCGGGATCAGCGGCCGTTCGCATGCCAGCACCGCGTGCCCGCCGCGCGCCGCGATCAGCGGCAAATAGCGCGCGAACTGGATGGTGTCGCCAAGCCCCTGTTCAGCGTGCACCAGGATCGTGAGGCCAACCGGATCGGTGCCATCCCACTGCGGGCCAGGCAGATCGACGAAGTCACGACGGAATCGATCATGCCGTTTGCGCCATTCGTATTCGCGGAAACCGAGCGCGAAGTCGCCCGCCAGCAGCGCCGCCACCGCCAGATTCCAGTGCGCCCGGGCAAAATCCGGCCGAACCGCAACAGCCGCTTCGGACGCGGCAATTGCCTCATCGAGCCGGCCCTGCACCGTCAGCACGAAGCCCAGGCTGGCGTGTGCCTCCGCCAGATCGGGCGCCAGGCGGATCGCCGTGCGGCAGTGACGTTCCGCCTCGTCCAGCCGATCGAGATCGGTGAACGCATTGCCCAGGTTGAGCCACGCCGCCGCATTGGCCGGATCGCGCGCGACGGCACACTGCAATGCCGCAACCGCCAGCGCCGGTTCGCCCATTGCATTCAGCGCCGTGCCGCGCAGGAACGCGGCCTCCGGGTTCGTCGGCGCCTTCCCGAGCAACCGGTCCGCAGCCGCCAATGCCTCCGCCGGCCGCGCATCGGCGAGCAACGCACGGCCCAGGTTTACCAGCGTGGCGGCATGCTCCGGCCGTGCCGCGGCAGCCGATGCAAATGTTGCCGCCGCGTCATGCGCGCGACCGGTCTCCAGTTGCAGCAGGCCGCACAGGTAAAGCGCCTGACCGTTGCCGGGCTCCGCCGCGAGGATCGCGCAATACAACGCTTCCGCTTCCGTATGGCGAGCGGCGCGCTGATGCTCGATGGCGGCCAGCAGCATGTCGATGGTAGTCGGCATGCGCCCACCATCGCGTGGCCGGGTAAATGGCGGGTGAAGTCGAAGCCTGTTTCGCAGGCAGGGATCAGGTGCATGACAGTCAGGCAGCCAACTGTGTTCGTGACGCCCGGCCCTCCTTCAGATTGAATTGTGCGGCGAGACGCGAGTCCCTATCCTGGCGATATCCGCAAAACCGCCGGCTACTTCATGCGGCGGGAAATTCGAGGAAACAACTCCGAACACTTGCGAGGTGGCAAAAGATGAGCGGCTGTCCGTGTGAACCCGAGCGGCAGGCCGCCCAGGCCGCCTTCCAAGAAGCTCTCAGAGCGCTCAACGCCATAACTGACGCGAACAATGAACTGATTCAAGCCAAGGCCGAATTGGCATCTGACGCGCGGGTCACAGAAATTGGCGCTGTTACTGATTCGGCCGCGAACATCGCTAATCTCCTTTGGTCCGGCAATCCGATCGGACTCCTGAAGGAATCCATCAATACCGCGCTCACCGCGCTGGTCCGCACCCCTGGGTTAGCTCAACAAAACATCACGAATAAGCTCAATGAACTTGATCACAGGGTAAATGAATTTCTACCGCCATTCTTTGCTTGCGCGTCAAAGCTCGAGGCGCTCTGGCAATGTGGCATTTCACATGCGCCGAAGCGCGCGGTGTTCGAGTTTTCTTTGTTCTCGCAACCACGCGAGCGCAATTCCGCATGGTACTACACGTCAGAAAAAGTCTCGTATAAGGCAACAATTCCCCACGCCCCGATAGCGGACAGGCCACCGCCAGACTTCGACCAGGATCTGATGGATATGCTGCAGCAACAAAGACCAGCTCTGCATTCGGCCAACCCGCATTTCTACATGCTCGGCCAGGACGAGCTAGAGCCCCAGGTGGACACGGAATGGCTCACGGGAGTGCAGGTTTACCAGGACATCAACGTCATATGGTCGGACTGCGGTCAGACATTTTCCGGCGGCCCCATCGGGATACGTGTCTTCGTCAATTGGGATCCTTACGACGTCTGCAGCAACAGCTTGCTCGTGCAGGTCCAGCTCCTTCGTGGCCAACCGTTGGCACGAGTATTTATCGGCGTCAAAGAGTGACTGGTCGCCGTCCGACGATGAACACAACACAATATCATTCAGGCAAGTCCAGCTGGACGATTGCTACAACGAAATCGAGCCACACCTCGAGCGGAGCGGATGGACGTCGCCCGAAAAACCGGCAGTCGCTACTCTGAGCGCCGATGAAAATGTCTGGACAGCTGAGAACACCTTCCACTGGGAGGACATCAGCGGAGTGAACGTCGAGGTCAGTCTGAAGGTGTCGATACAACAATAGCAGACGCCAACCGAAAAGCTGCGCAGCAACTGCTACGGCCAAACCGCTTCCAACGCGCCGCCGCCACCTACCGCGCCGACGCGCTCGCCTCACTCCGCGTCGCGCCCGGCCCGCGCAGCCAGCGCCGCCGCCATGAAGCCATCCAGATCGCCGTCCAGCACCGCGTCCGGATTGCCCTTCTCCACGCCCGTCCGCAGGTCCTTCACCAACTGATACGGCGCCAGCACATAGTTGCGGATCTGGTGCCCCCAGCCGATGTCGGTCTTGGCATTCTCCACCGCCGCCGCGGCGGCCTCGCGCTTCTGCAACTCCGCCTCGTACAGCCGCGCCTTCAGCATCGCCATCGCCATCGCCCGATTGCGATGCTGGCTGCGGTCGGTCTGGCACGCCACGATGATGCCCGACGGCACATGGGTGATGCGGATCGCGCTTTCCGTCTTGTTGACGTGCTGCCCGCCGGCGCCTGACGCACGGTAGGTGTCCACCTTCAGATCGCTCTCGTTGATCGAGATGTCGATGCTGTCGTCGATCACCGGATACACCCAGACGCTGGCAAAACTGGTGTGCCGCCGCGCCGCCGAATCGAACGGACTGATGCGCACCAGCCGATGCACGCCGGCCTCCGTCTTGAGCCAGCCATAGGCATTCGGCCCGCTCACCTGCAGCGTCGCCGACTTGATGCCGGCCTGCTCGCCCTCGCTCTGTTCCAGCAACTGCACCTTGTAGCCGTGCTGCTCCGCCCAGCGCATGTACATGCGCATCAGCATCTCGGCCCAGTCCTGCGCCTCGGTGCCGCCGGTGCCGGCGTTGATCTCGATATATGCGTCGTTGGCGTCCGCTTCGCCGGCAAGCAGGCTCTCGATCTCCCGCCGCTTCGCCTCCTCCGCCAGTGCGCGCAGCGGCGCTCATGCCATCGGCGACCATCGCCGTATCGCCCTCGGCCTCGGCCAGCCCGATCAGCTCCAGCGTATCGGCCACATCGCTGTTCCAGCTTGCGCACGCCTTCCATCTGCGAAGCGAGCTGGTTGCGCTCGCGCATCACCTTCTGCGCAGCCGCGGGATCGTTCCAGAGCTCGGGATCCTCGGCCTGCGAATTCAGTTCGGCCAGACGGCCTTCGGCGACATCCCAGTCAAAGATGCCTCCTCAGCAGCGCGATCGACTGCTTGATCTGTTCGTTCAGGGCGTCTGATTCAGCTGGCATCGCTCGCTCATGCTGCAAATGGGGACGAGGCTAATATAGTCCGCCCAGTCCACTGTCGATGCCGCCGGACGCCGGCTGTGTCGCATCGGCGGGGGTCGCGCCGCCGCCGGTCGCGCCGCCAGCCGTAACCGCGTTGCCAATTGGAGCGGAAGCGCCCGGCACCTGATCCGGCTTGAACGCATCCGTCACCATTCCGGAGCCGGTATCCCATTGCGCCATGGTCACGCCAGGTGGCGCCACGAAATTCAGCACAGGCCGATTCTTCAGCGCGAACCGCCATGAAATCGTGCCAGATCGGGCCGGCCACCGCCGCGCCGGTCTCGTTGTTGCCGAGCGACGCCGGCTTGTCGAAGCCGACCCAGACCGTGGTCACCAGATCAGGGGTGAAGCCTGAGAACCACGCATCTGCGAAGTCCTGCGTGGTGCCGGTCTTGCCGGCGATCGGGTGGTTCGAGCCCGGCCACCACCGGCACGCCGGTGCCGCGCGTGGTGACGCCCTGCATCATGGTGACCAACTGGAAGTCGCTGGCCGGATCGGCGATCTGCTTGCGTTCATCGGTAAGCTGCGGCGGATTGCGCCGGGTTCGGACAATCGGCGCAATCGATCGGCGAAGGCCGCCATACCACGTGGCCGTCGCGGTCCTGCACGGTGTCGATCAGCGTCGGGATCACCTCCCGGCCGCCCTCGTCCAGCCCGGCATAGGCGCCCGCCTCGCGCAGCACCGTGGTGTTCACGGCACCGATTGCCGCCGGCAGCACGCGCGGCATCGAGTCGACCTCGTGGAACGCGATGGCGGTGTCTGCGATCGCCTCCATGCCGATGGTCCGCGCGACCCGCAGCGTCACCAGATTGAGCGACTTCTCCAGCGCAACCCGCAGCGGCGTCGGCCCGTCGAAGTTCATCTCGTAGTTGTTCGGCCGCCACATCCCAGCGGCACCCATGTCCATGACCACCGGCGCATCGAGGAACCGCTGGCTCGGCGATATACCCTTCTCCAGCGCGGTCAGATAAACGAACGGCTTGAAGCTGGATCCGGGCTGCCGCTGCGCCTGGGTCGCGCGGTTGAACTGGCTGCCCTCGAAGCTCCAGCCGCCTACCATGGCGAGTACCCGCCCAGTGGTCGGATCGAGCGATACCAGTGCGCCCTGCACCAGCGGGATCTGCCGCAGCGTCAGGCGCTGCGATGGCGGTGGCGCAGATTTTCCGCCCGCATCGGAGACTTTGATCGGCTGGGCGCGTGACGGCGGTGACGCTGTGGCAGTCGGCTCGACCATCACCACGTCGCCTGGCTGCATGACGTCCGCGATGCGCCGCGGCACAGCGCCGGGCTTGCCGTCCTTGACCGGCCGGGCCCAGGCGATATCTGACAGCAACAGGACGCCAGTATGTTGTTGCGATGGCTGTGGCGCCTGGTCCGCTGGCTGTCCGACCTGGTCAAGCCAACCCAGCCGCGCCTCGGTATCGGTTGTGCTCGAGTACCACAGCCAGCTTCCAGTCCGGCAGCATGCCTGGCGGACGCGCCACCTGGGCCAACGGCCTGGCCCAGTCCTTCGCAAGCGCGGGGCCGCCGTCGAGATGCGACACCGGCCCACGCCAGCCGCCCAGCTTGCGGTCATACGCCATCAGCCCGTCGCGCACCGCCTTCTCGGCTGCTACCTGCAAGGCCGGATCGAGGCTGGTGCGCACCACGAGGCCGCCCTGCGTGGTGACATCGGCGCCGAACCGGGCGATCAGTTCGCGGCGGACTTCCTCGGTGTACCAGTCTGCGCCCGGGATCGGCTGCGGCCGGTGGAATTCCGCGGGCACTATGGGCTCGGCCTTCGCCGTCGCGGCCTGCGTGGCGGTAATCGCATGGTCATCCGCCATGCGGTCCAGTACCCAGTCGCGCCGCGCCTTCGCCGCCTCGGGGAAGCGGAAAGGATTGTAGTTGTTCGGCGCCTTCGGCAGAGCGGCAAGGAAGGCCGCCTCCGGCAGCGTCAGCTTATCTAGTGGCTTGTCGAAATACGCCTCCGCCTGCCGCGACGACGCCGTAAGAGCCCATGCCCAAGTAGATCTCGTTCAGATACAGTTCGAGGATGCGTTGTTTCGACAGCACCTGCTCGATCCGCATCGCCAGGATCGCCTCGCGTATCTTGCGGGCGAGCGACACCTGATTGTCCAGCAGCATGTTCTTGGCGACCTGCTGGGTGATCGTCGAGGCGCCGATCGGCCGCCGCCCCTCGCCCATGTGAGTCACATCGAACACCCCGGCCCGTACGATCGCCAGCGGATCGACGCCGTTGTGCACCCAGAAATTCTGGTCCTCGGCCGACACAAAGGCCTGCACGACCACGTCCGGGATGGCCGAATAGGGTACGAAAATTCGCCGCTCGGTTGCCAGTTCCGCGATCAGCCGCGCATCGCCGGCGTAGATGCGGCTCATCACCGGCGGCTGGTAATTGCGCAGGCCGTCGACGTCCGGCAGGTCGGCGCTGTAGTGCTGCCAGGCAAAATACGCGCTGGCGCCCCCAACGATCCCCACGAGCAGCACGATGCCGAGCAGTCCGCCAATGACGCCCCGCATGAAACGGTGGAACAGTCCGCGGCGCGGCCGACGCGGTTGCGTTGTCGGCGGCTGTCGCGGCCGGCGTCGTCTGCTGTCGGGGGATTGCGGCGTCAGTGGCTCGCCGGCTGTCAGGGGTCCGCTCATGATCGGGCGATATGGGCCTTTTCGGGCGATGCGACCAGCGGCGAGAACGCTAGCCAGTCATCCTTTCAGCGTGATCTACATCAGCGATGCGCGCAGTGGCGGTAAAATAGGCATCGACCGCCTGCTTCATCGCCTCGGCGATCCGCACGCGATGCTCGGGCCGGCGGAGTTCCGCCTCGTCCCGTGGGTTCGACATGAAGCCCATTTCGACCAGGACGCTCGGGATGTCGGCCGCCTTCAACACCACGAATCCAGCATGCCGCTCGGGGTTCGGCAGCATCGGCACGTCGCGATCGAGGCTGCCCACCATGCTGCGGGCGAGTCGCCCGGAACCGACGCGGGTTTCCTGACGCACCAGGCTGGCCAGGATGCGAGCCACCTCCGGCGGCTGGTCATGCCATGCCGGACCGCCAAACCGATCGGCACTGTTCTCGCGTTGCGCCAGCGCCGCCGTCTGCGCATCCGACGCCGTGGTGGATAGCGTATAGACGCTGGCGCCGCGCACCGCGTGGTCGGACAGCGCGTCGGCGTGCATCGAGACGAACAGCGCCGCGCTGTGTGCCTGCGCCTTCGCCACCCGCTCGTCGAGCGGGATAAAGATGTCGCGCGCACGGGTCAGCTCTACCCGGTAGCGGGCGCCGGCCTCCAATTGCCGCTTAAGCTCGAATGCGGTGGCGAGCGAAACCTGCTTCTCATAGGTGCCAGAGACGCCGATCGCGCCGGGATCCTTGCCGCCGTGCCCAGGGTCCAGCATCACCAGCGGCAGCGACGGTTTGGCACCTGGCCTGGGCATGACGGCCGCGGTGTGACGGGCGGGGTGCGCCACAGCCGCCGCCAGCGCGCGGCTCATCCAGGCAGGCAGCAGAAAGGTCCCGACCACGCCGGAACCGGACCCGAGACGGCCCAAGAGCAGGCGGCGCGAGACCGGCGCAGAGTGCGACATAGGCGCTTCTTAACACATTACATACAAGAATGCACCTTACTTCTTGATTACGGCCGATTCATGGAGGGAAGCGACCGGATCGGCCCAGCGCGTGCTGCTTCGGGCAGCTTTGCCGGTAACTCGCCGACCGTGATCCGCAGCGGATCGCGATCGCGGCGATAGCCGCCTGCGGCTGATTTCCAGCGTCGCGCCCGCGGCTGAGGCCGACGCGCCCGCCTCAAGCCACCCGCAATTTTGACTTTTGTCCTGCCCGCGGTCGTTGTTCCAAGTTGACAAGCCGCAACGGCCACGCGCACCGTTCCCCCACTAGATGCCTGCGTCGTTCGGTTGCGTGCCTCGCCGTCCATTGGAGAGGAGCCGGTCATGAACCGGGCTTGCAATGGGAGCGCCGTGATCGGCCAAAGAGCTGTCTGGCCGATTGGGTGGGACAATCACGTCGCGCCGGCTCGCCAAGGCCGGGCGCCGACGGCGCTTATCGGCACGCGCCGCAGGCAGCACCCGCACAATCAAGATCGTCAGGAGGGAGCAAGATGCTGAACCGGATCCAGATTCAGGATGACATGTTCACCCCGGATGTCATCGCCGATCCCTATGCCTATTACGGCCGGCTGCGCGACCAGGACCCGGTGCACTGGAACGAGACCTACGCGCTGTGGGTCATCACCCGGCACGACGATCTGGTCTGGCTCACCCGGCATCACGAGCTGTTCTCGTCCGCCGTGTTCAAGAACGATCCGCGCCCGCCGTATCCCGACATCGATGAGTCCGACCTCGGCCTCTACGAGTATGTGCGAAACTACCAGGGCGAACAGTTCATCCAGCACGATCGGCCGCAGCATCTCGAGATGCGCCGCGTGATGCACAGCTACTTCACGCCGAAGCAGATGGAGGCATGGCGCCCGTTCGTGGTGGCCGCGGTGAAGGAACTGCTCGATGCCGCCGAGGCGAAGGGCGAGATGGACGTCATGCGCGATCTGGCGACGCCGTTGCCGGTGCTGGTGATCGCCCAGATGATGGGCGTGCCGCCGGAAGAGCGAGGCCACGTCAGGAGACTAGCCGAGAAGCTGCTGTACATCGGCCGCGGCGACTACGATCGGATGAAGCCGCTCACCGAAGGCATGCGCGGGATGATCGAGTATGTTTCGCCGCTCGTGGATCGCCGCATCGTCGATCCGGGCGACGACTTCATTTCCGTGCTGGCGCGTGGCGAGAAGCAGGGCGTGTTTACCCGCCATCAGGTACTCGTCAACACCTCGCTGCTGCTGCTGGCCGGCCATGAAACGACGATCAACCTGCTGTGCAACGGCACGCTGGCGCTGCTGAACCATCCCGAGCAATGGGACCTGCTGAAGCAGGATCCCGCCGGCCGCATGAAAGCGACGACGGAGGAATGCCTGCGCTACGATTCCCCGGTGAAGTCGATCCAGCGCATTGCCTCCGAGGATGTCGAGATGCGCGGCAAGCTGCTGCGCAAGAACGATCGCGTGCGCTGGTTCATCTCGTCGGCCAATCGCGATCCCGACGCGTTCCCCGAGCCGGAGACTTTCGACATCTCGCGGCATCCAAACCAGCATGTCGCGTTCGGCTCAGGCGTGCATCACTGCCTTGGCGCCACGCTGGCGCGCGTGGAGGGCCAGGAGGTGTTCAAGGCGCTGGCGGAACGTTTCCCCAGGCTGCGCGTGGCGACAGACGACTTGGAGTATCATCCCAGCATCACGTTCCGCTCGCTGAAGTCGCTGCCGGTCACCTTGCAGTAGGAGGAAGCGATGCCTCGCAAGCTGCGTGTCTGGGTGGACCACACGGCCTGTGTCGGGAATGCCATGTGCGAGACGATCGCCACGAAGAGTTTCCGGCTGAATGAGAAGCGTCAGTCGGAGGCGATCGATCCACCGGGAGATGATGAGGCGGCTATCCTGGAGGCGGCGGAGAACTGTCCGGTCAGCGCAATTTTCGTCGAGGATGCGGAGACGGGAGAGCGGCTGTTCCCTTAGACCTGTCTCTGAACGAACCCGGAACGGGACACCACTGCCGACGGCCGCCGAGGGTGGAGATGGGTGGTGGTGTTCGTATGGCATCGATGCCTGCTCTGCGCCCATAACGTCCGCACCAGGCCACCTCGCCGTCGCTCGAATGAGACGTTCGGCCAAATGTACAGATGGCTGCTCGGATATCTGCTATGGCTATAAGAGCGGACATCTCAGCCGTCGTTCCGCATCCAGCCTCCTCATTGATTTAGATCAATGCCGCTGCCACCGCGCCATGAGCAGATGGGCCTGCATCACCACGGAGAGGCTGGCATGACAGGTTCGCAACAAGTTGCGCGGGTACTCGGCCTGAGTTTACTGCTCGCAACCACTGCCGGCGTCGCTATGCAGGCGGCGGCTCAGACGCCGAACCCAACGCCGGCCAAACCGCCGGCGGCACAAACCAAACGCCAGGCGCCGACCAAGATGGTGCTCGAGCCGCGCGCGATGGCGTTGCTCAAGGCCGCATGCGATCGCCTTGCCGCGGCAAAATCGATGTCCTTCACCGCCGTCGCGAGCTATGAGTATCCAAGTCAGCTCGGCCCACCAATTCTCTATACGGTGCGCTACGACGTCACCATGCAGCGGCCGGATAAGCTCCGGGTCATCATTCCAGGCGACGGGCCGGCGTCCGAGTTCTATTACGACGGCAAGTCGATGACAGCCTATGCGCCGGTAGAGAATCTGGCGGCGGTCGCCGACGCGCCGCCGACGATTGACGGTGCGCTGCGCGCCGCGTTCCAAACCGCCGACATCTTTTATCCGTTCACCGATCTGCTGGTCGCCGATCCGTACGCCGCAATGACCGACGGCGCGATCCTCGCGTTCTATATTGGTCCATCCGCGATTGTCGGCGGCGTCAAGACCGAGATGGTCGCGTGGGCCAATCCCGACGTGTTCCTGCAAATCTGGATCGGCGCCGACGACAAGCTGCCACGACGGGTGCGCGCGACATACAGCGCCGACCCGCTGCACCTGCATCATGAACTGGACCTGTCGAACTGGCAGCTCGATCAGGCGATCTCCGCGGACAGCTTCGCGTCGGAAAAAGCCAAGAGCGCGCAGCCTATGAATTTCAATCGGCCGGGGAACGCGTCCGCTCCGCCCGGCCTGAAGCCGCTGGGGAGCATGAAGCCATCCAAAGCAGCGCCGGCCCAGCCTGTGGCGAAGTCACCATCATGAGGATCAATGTCATGAAACCGATCGTCGTCGTGGCGGGAGCCCTGCTGATGGGCGTCCTATGGAATGACCCAGCGGGCGCGTGGGCCTCCGCTAACCGATATGGCGGGAGCACGAGCCACAGCGAGGGGGAAACCAGCCATACCAACGCCTATGGTGGCAGTTCGAGCCATTCTGCTGGCCAGGGCACCGAGCACACCAACACCTACGGCGGAAGCAGCGAGCACTCGTTCGGCGGCGGATCGGAGCATACGAACGCCTACGGGGGCAGCACGTCCGGCGCTTATGGACAAGGTGCAACGCATACAAACGCCTATGGCGGCAGCACATCCGGCGCATATGGACAGGGCGCAACGCACACCTATGCCTCGGGTGCGACCGCCTATCATCCGCCTGGCTCCGCGGCCTATGCCGGCTATCCCGCCTATCACCCGCCGGTGGCAGTGCCATACTACTCGGCGTCGGGTTGCAACGGCTGCACAGTGGCGGCCGGCGCCATCGTCGGCGCAACGGCAGGTGTCGCTGTCGCCGGTGCAGTGGCTGCATCAGCCCCTGCGCCCGCTGCCTATGCGGCTTTGCCGGGTGGCTGTATCTACCGACCATTCCCGCACAAATACGATTGTGGCGGCGTTTGGCTCGCTCCGGCCTACGGCGCAAACGGCGTCTATTATTATCCGGTTCCTGGGCCGTAAGGCTGCCGACACGGGCGCCCGCGAGTACGTCGCATGGCGTGTTGGACGAATTTCACGACGTCTTGGAGGGTGCGGCTACGACGCATCCTGTACATACAAGCCGTGAACGGGCAGGGCCCGAGTCGGGGTGGGTCAAAGGAAGCGGCACGAATTCGTTGACGTTTCGCCAACGTCGCTGACATCGGCGGTTGTCGTGCCGTAATCGGAACATAATGTCATTCAGGATGTGAGGCCGCAATGACAAAGCAGCTCAAGATCGTGGTGTTCGCTGGCGTTGTCGCGGTCTTGGCCGTGATTGGCGTGATCATGTATCCCAAGCTCGTCGTGACCCTACCGAACGACGGCGCTGACGCGAAGCCGTACACCTTCACTGGCGTGCGAGGGCAAGCATACACGGAGATGTTCCTCATCGGCGGGAACGCGATCACCAAGAATCTCAGTGCGAATGTCTACAACACGACGGGCCTCAACGGCGGCGTCACCACGGGGGATTCCAGTCCCGCGGCGATGCTGGACAAAGTCGACGTCACTGCGATGAAGGACCGGTACCATGTGCTCGCCTCGTTCAAAAACGGTCCCCGCTTGTGGACGCTGGACTGGATCGAAGTCGACATGGGCAAGGAGCTGGACTTCGGTGGCATGCAGGCGCGCTGGGTGAACTGGCTGGACCTGAAGGGCATCAGTACCGAGCCGGGTGCCGCCGACTATAAGAACATCACGGTCGGGCGCCATACCAAGTTTGGTTTTGACAAAGGCAAGCAGGTGTTCCTCCTGGATGATCCGGATGGCAACTCCTGGGCCATGAAGTCCATGAGCCTCATCACGCATCCGGATCAGAAGTTCAACGAGCTTGGAACGCTCGGCGACCGCCTTAAGCTTCCCCCGGGTTGGAAGTTCCGGACGCCAGTGCTGCAGCAGGACCTGGTCCTCACCCCCGACAAGGACGGCATCGCTCACATCACGCAGGATGACTTCGGCAACACCTACGACCGCGTGGGCGGCCCCTACAGCAACTTCGAGCCGTAGGCGGAGCGCTCCTTTTGGAAGGATCGGTGGTTTGTGGCGACGCGGAGAACATCGATGCTACGTGACTTGGAAGGCGCCTAAGGCGATGACCCACGGCGCACGACCCCGACCGCTCGCACGCGCAGCAGCAATCGCGTGCTTTGTGGCCATGGCCGCATCTCCGATCGCCGCGCCTGCGGATGAGGTTCCCAGGTGGGACATGACGGAGGCGGTCAGCATCGCGGAGGATGCCTACATCTACGGCTATCCGTTGGTGACCCTCGACATGGTCCGCCGGCAGCAGACCAATGTGGTCGCGCCGGATGCTGAGCATGCCCCGATGGATCAGATCATCAAGATGCGGACCTATCCTGCCGTGGACAACCATTGCTGTGCCGCGCCCAACGCCGACACGCTGTACACCGAGGTCTGGCTCGACGTTTCCAAGGCACCATGGCTCTTCAGCATTCCAGACATGGGCGACCGGTATTACATGATGCCGATGCTGGACGGATGGTCCGAGGTGTTCGCCGTGCCGAGTACACGGAACACGGGCGGCAAGGCGCAGACCTACGCCATCACCGGCCCAGGCTGGTCGGGCGAGCTTCCGCAAGGCGTTACCGAACTCAAATCACCCACCGGCATGGTCTGGATCCTCGGGCGCATCTACAGCACCGGCACGCCGGAGGACTACAAGACAGTGCACGATCTTCAGGACGAGTTCTCGATCATTCCGCTCAGCGCCTACAGCTGGCCCTACGCGCCGCCGGCGGGCGTTATCGATCCGAGCGTCGATATGAAGACGGCGGTGCGCAAGCAGGTCAATGACCTCGACATCGATGCCTACTTCAGCCTGCTCGCAAGACTGATGAAGACCAATCCGCCAACCGCACAAGACGCGCCGATCGTCGCGCGTATGGCCAAGATCGGGTTGGTCCCCGGGCAAGACTTCGACCCGGGCAAGCTCGGATTAGTTGACCGGGAAGCGATCAAGACCGTTCCCAAGCTGGCGCGACTCGAAATGGGCCTCATGTTGAAGCGGTCGCCGACGAACAATGGGTGGCTCTACTTCACCAAGGGAGTGGGCGACTTCGGTACGGATTATCGTTTGCGGGGCATGGCCAACCTCCTCGGTCCCGGCTGGAACCGCCCGGCAGACGCGGTGTACCCGCTTTCGCAACGGGACGCCGACGGCGACAAATATAACGGTGCGGAACACAGATACGTGGTGCGGTTCGAGAAGGGCCAGATGCCGCCCGCCGAGGCTTTCTGGTCGTTGACCATGTACGACACTGAATTCTTCTTCGTGCCGAATCCGATCGACCGGTACGACCTGGGTGGACGCAACCGGCTGATCATCAACCCCGATGGGTCCGTGGAACTCTACCTCCAGGCGGACTCACCGGGTCCAGATAAGGAAGCGAACTGGCTCCCCGCGCCGAAAGGCAAGTTCAACCTTGTGCTGCGGATCTATTCACCGAGGGAAACTTCGCCTTCGATCGTGGATGGCACCTGGACGCCGCCTCCCGTGAAGCGAGCGCCTTAGAATGATGGCCAGCCCGAATGTCCGTGCAGGCAATCCGCTTGTCCGCCTCGCGAAGCGCCTGGGCGTCGCGGTCCTGATCGGTCTCCTGATTGGGTTCATGCATCGTGCCGAGGCGGCTGCCCCTAACCCACTCAGCCCACCCGACACGTCCAGCCCGCGAGGGACACTGCAAGGATTCATCGAGACTGTCGACAACATTTACGCCGGCATGACGGATTTGCTCGATGAATACGCCAAATCCGATCGACTCTACCTGACCCCCGATGAACGCCAGCAGCAGATTGCCCTGCTTCGGCGTGCGCCGACGGCGGTCCGGTTCCTGGACACATCCGGCATCTCGCCTGTGCTGCAGGAGACGACCTCGATCGAACGTGTGCTGCAACTCAAGGAGGTTCTCGATCGCATCGAACTTCCCGCTGTTGCGGACATGCCCGATCAAGAAGCGATGGTGCGGCTTGCATCGAAGCGCTGGCGGCTACCTGGCACGGAAATCGATTTCGTTCAGATCCAGGACGGACCCCGGGCAGGCGAGTATCTGGTCTCGGCCGAAACCATGGACCGCCTTCCGGAATTCTACCAAAAGGTCGAGAACCTGCCGTATAGGCTTGGCCCCGCTCAACAGTTGAACGAGGTCTTTCGGAGAGTGAGCTCCGAGAGGACAGACACGATTTATGATGCTTTTTTGAGTTCTCCAATCGGACTGGCTGGTCTTGTTCCGCCCCGCTGGCTGCTCAGCTTGCCGGGTTGGGCCAAGATCCCATTCGCTGGTGTCACCGCATGGCAATGGCTGGGACTGATCATCGGATTGATTATTGGTGGACTGTTCGTCTTCGGAAGCTATCGCCTGACGCGCCACCTTGCCGATCGCGGCGAGAATGACCCTGTTGCGCATTGGCAGGCACTGCCGGTTCCCGTCGCGATCCTACTCGTCACGACCTTCCTCGTGCCTTTATTATGTACAATCTTCCACATTGGCGGAATCACGCGCGTCGTCATCGCCGTGGCTCAAACCGTGGCATTTTCGCTAAGCGCGGCGTGGCTATCGATGATCGGCCTGATCATTCTCGGCGATGTGGTCGTGTCATCAGAGCACCTGAGACGCAGTCGCCTCGACAATCAGCTTATCAAGCTGATCGTGCGTCTCGTCGGGGTCATGTGCGCCATCGTGTTCCTGATCCGCGGCGCGAACGAGCTGGGCTTTCCGGCCTATTCCGGTACTCGCCGGGCTGGGCGTTGGAGGTCTGGCGGTTGCGCTCGCCGCGCGCGACAGCCTCGCGAACCTTCTGGGTTCCTTGCTCATCATGTTCGAAAAACCTTTCCGCATCGGTCACGTTATCAGGGTTGCGGGGAGTGAGGGCACGGTCGAAGATGTAGGATTCCGTAGCACCCGCATCCGCACGCTCGACAATTCGCTGATATCGATACCGAACAATGCGGTGGTGAATGCGACGGTCGAAAACCTCAGTCTTCGCGCGATGCGTCGGCAGCGCTTTTTCGTACAGGTAACCTACGACACCCCGCGCGACAAGCTGGAGAGCCTAGTCGCGGGCATCAGGCGCCTCATCCTCGATCATACTCTGACCAACAAGACCAACTGCCAGGTGCGCTTCAACAACTTCTCCGAGAGCAGCCTGGATATCCTTGTCATGTTTTATTTCGAAGCTCAGGACGCCAGCACTGAGCTGATGGAGCGCGAAGCGATCCTTTTGCAGATCATGGACCTTGTGGAGGAAATGGGTGTCGGGTTCGCATTTCCGACGCGGACACTTCAAATCGAGGCTGCACCGCCAGCGAAACACGCCATGAAGGCCATCATGTCACCACAGCGTTCGGTCGAACCAATATAAGCGGCCGCTTCGCTAACATTCGGAGACAGGCTTTTAGGGCCACTCGGGCACGCCCCAACTGCACCGCTGGCGATTCCGACCGCCTCGTCGTGATGCCGGCTGGCGGAATTCGCCCATTCAACCGTTGCCCTTCCAGGCGCCCCCAGTGCCAAGCGGCGTTGGAGAGGTTCAGCCTTGTGACAGCGGCCCGTAGCGCCGGCCCCGGGCGTGATCCAGCCCTCCCACGCCACCACGCAGCGCCCATGGCTCGGTCCCTGCCCTCCGGGCAATGCACAACGTGCCCGGCGGCCGTGTCCGGTGCATACTGAGCCCCCCATCAGCCCACCGCGCCGCACCCGGATCATGCAGATGAACCTCGCCTCCAAGAGCTACGACGTCGACGACATTCACGCGGCGCAGGAACTCTACCACGCCAACGGCTGGACCGACGGCCTGCCGATCATCCCGCCCACCCACGACGCGGTGCACGCGTGCCTCGAATGGGCAATGACCGCGCCCGACCAACTGCTCGGCATCGAACCAGTCCGCGCCGTGCCGATCACCGCGGAAAAGCTCGCCATCAACGCGGTCATGGCCGGCTGCCTGCCGATGCACTTTCCCGTCGTGCTCACTGCCTTCACTGCGATGCTGCAACCGGAGTTCCTGCTGCACGGCGCCACATCGTCCACCGGCGGCTGTGCGGTGCTGATCATCCTCAACGGACCGATCCGCCGCGAACTCGGCGCCACCGGTTCGTTCAACGCGCTCGGCAACAGCGATCGCGCCACCGCGGTGATCGGCCGCGCCATCCGCCTCGCGCTGATCAACATCCTGGAGGTGCGGCCAGGCGGCATCGACCGCTCGACGCTCGGCCACCCCGGCAAGTTCAGCTACTGCGTCGCCGAGGCCGAGGAAGACACCGCCTGGCAACCGCTGCACGTCCAGCGCGGCCTGCCGGAGGAAGTGTCCGCTGTCACCGTCATGGCGGCCGGCGCGCCACGTCAGATCATGAACGAATGGACGACGCAGCCGGAGGAAATCCTGGAAACCTTCGCGGCCGAGATGCGCGCCAACATGCGGCATTATTCGATTTGGTCCGGCAACTACGCGTTGATCATTCCGCAGCAGCTCCGTGACCACCTGGAAGCGGCTGGCTGGAGCAAGACCGATATTGCCGCCTGCATCCATGCCCGCGCGCGCGTGCACCGCCGCGAATGGGCCGAAGTGGGCAAGGGCGCGGTAGTACGTGATCGCGGCGACACCGAATATGCAGCGCTGAGTTCGCCCGATCAGCTTCTGGTCATCGCGGCCGGAGGGCCCGCTGGAGGCTTCGGCGCGGTGATCCCGCCTTGGCTAGGCGACAAGAGCCGCGCTGTTACTCTGCCGATCGGTGCCTGTGTTGACTGCGAACCACCCAGGCAGTGAAATGCGCCGCATGGTACTACGGGTTCTCGACCCAACCAACGAAACCGCGCCGCTGCTGGGCCAGATCGCGCCGCGCGTTACGTCGCTTGCCGGCGCGACGGTGGGTTTCATTTCCAACGGCAAGGAAGGCACGCAGGGCTTCTTCGCTCACCTCGACCGCATGCTGCGCGAGGAATTCGGCGTCGCCGAAGTGATCCGCCGCACCAAATCCAACTACAGCGCACCGGCGGATCCCGACATCGTCGATGAAATCCGGCGCTGGCAGGCCGTCGTCACTGGCATCGGCGACTGAGGCAGTTGCTCGTCGTGCAGTCTGCATGACTCCATTACCGCAGAGCGTCTTGGCATCCCCGCAATGGCGATGATGACGACGCGGTTCGTCAGCGCGGCCGAACTGATGGCACGCGTGCTCGGGTTCCCAGGTTACGAATTCGCGGTCATCCCGCACCCGATCAGCAGCGCCACCGACACAGCCTTGCACGACATGGCCGCCGCCGCGACCGCCCAGGCGCGCCGGCTACTGCTATCCTGAACGCCCCCTACGCCTTCCGGCCCCCGCTCAGCCGCTCCATCATCAACCGATCCTTGTTGTCCTGCATCAGCATGCTGAAGCTCGGTATGCTTTCGAAGCCGAGGCCTCCGGGTCGCCCGGTCTCCGGGTCCGCCAGCACCTTGGCGTAGGCCTCGCCTGAGACCTTCTCCCACTTCCCGGCCGGCTTCTTCACCTCCAGGTTTACCACCGTCGCCTTGAACACCATCCGCACGATCGCCTCCTTGGGCGAGCGCGGCTTGGTCAGGCTCGGGCAGCCGGCGATCATCTGCCAGCCATTCGCCAGTGCCCAGGCGGTCAGCTCTTCCTTGTCCATGCGATCACTTGCTCCCCCGCGGTCGAGGACTTGTGTCGTATGGGCTGTCGGCTTGGCTGGCAACGGCCGGCCAGGATCGGCTTGCGGCGCCCGCCGGATTGCTTCATGGTCCGGACGCTCCGGTGACGCACCTGGGGAAGGCGGGCCCACCCGCTGCCACGGGCACGGAATCCGGCGGAAGCGACGGCCCGTGATCCCGCTGAGCCCGTGTCTCGGCAGGATGTGGTCCGGGGGAGGGTCAGCATCCGCCGTTGCCGCGTCATCGCCCGCGCCGCGCTCGCAGCGCGCCGGGGTCGCCCGCCTCGATTGAGCTGGCAGGCAGTCGTTTTCACCTGGGGCCGTTCCATCGCGGAACATCGGCCCGAACGCCAGGGACCGGATTTCGTCGCACTTATGATCGCCGCACGGCCAAACCTAACAGATTCGGCAGCAGTCCCCATCTTCAGCGATGGGATGACAGGCTGCCATGGCGTTCGGCCGGACGATTTTCGGATCCTTGAGCGGTTGGGCCAGCCCCTTCCCACCAGGCTTTTCTGCCGCCCGCCGGCGCGCGTTCCAAGGGGATGCGCGCCGCGGTGCCGGGCGGCTTATCGGAGTTCAGGTACTAGATGACCAAGCGCATGCTGATCGACGCCACACACGCGGAAGAAACCCGCGTGGTGGTGCTGGATGGTAACCGACTAGAAGATTTCGACGTCGAGACTGCGACCAAGCGACAACTCAAGGGCAATATCTACCTGGCCAAGGTGGTTCGCGTAGAACCCAGCCTCCAGGCCGCCTTCGTCGAGTATGGCGGCAACCGCCATGGCTTCCTCGCCTTTGGCGAGATCCATCCCGACTACTACCAGATCCCCGTCGCCGACCGGCAGCGTCTGATCGAGATGCAGGCCGAGGACGCGCGGCGCGAGGAGGAGGAGGAGGATCGTGCCGCAGAAGCGGCCGAGGCCGGATCGAACGAATCGCCGACCGCAGGGTCCGTGCCCCCCGAGTTGGACGAAGCCGAGCCGGACACTTCCGAGCCGAACGCAGCCCATTCGGACGACGCGGATCCGGATGCGGCCAAATCGGATACCGCAGGCCAGCATTTTTCGACGGAGGAGCCAGACGAGCGCCACGCCGCCCAACCGGCTGCGATCGCCAGCGAGACGATCGCGGCGCCGCTCGATACTTTGGATGCGCCTGCGGAGAGGTACCCGGTGCAGGCCGAACCTGCCACCGGTGCGGATAGCGTCAATGCACTGGTCGAGGATTTCAGCACATCGGATGACCCTGATGGCGACGATGCACCGGAGCCGACCGAAGCTGCGGTGGAAGTGCTGGAGGCCGGCTATTCGGGCGACGCCGAAGCCAGTGCCGATAGCGCAACCGATGCCGTCGAGGAGACCGGCTACGCCGCGGAACCGATCCCTGAACAGCCGCCACCGGAGACCGTTGGCGGCGAAGGCGACGGCGCCGAAGACAGAAGCGAGCGCCGCATCCCGTCGCGCTTCCTGCGCAACTACAAGATCCAGGAGGTCATCCACCGCCGGCAGATCCTGCTGGTGCAGGTGGTGAAGGAGGAGCGCGGCACCAAGGGCGCGGCGCTGACCACCTATCATCTCGCTCGCCGGCCGCTTCTGCGTGCTGATGCCCAATTCGCCGCGCGGCGGCGGCATTTCGCGGAAGATCACCTCGGCCACCGATCGGCGCCGGCTGAAGGAGATCATGGCGGAGCTGGACATCCCGCAGGGCATGGGCCTGATCGTGCGCACCGCCGGCGCCAACCGCCCGAAGCCGGAGATCAAGCGCGACTGCGAATACCTGCTGCGGCTGTGGGACGACATCCGCGAGCACACGCTGAAGTCCGTCGCCCCGGCGCTGATCTACGAGGAAGCCAGCCTGATCAAGCGCGCGATCCGCGACGTCTATTCGCGCGACATCGACGAGATCCAGGTGGACGGCGAGGACGGCTGGCGCGCGGCGCACGAGTTCATGCGCATGCTGATGCCGAGCCACGCCAAGAAGGTGCAGCTCTGGCGCGATGGCGGGCAGCCGCTGTTCGCCAAGCATCAGGTCGAGGCGCAGCTCGACGCCATGCTGCTGCCGACCGTGCAGCTTCGCTCCGGCGGCTATCTGGTGATCAACCAGACCGAGGCGCTGGTGGCGATCGACGTCAACTCGGGCCGCTCGACGCGCGAGCGCGGCATCGAGGAGACCGCGCTGCGCACCAACCTGGAGGCCGCGGACGAAGTGGCGCGGCAGTTGCGGCTGCGCGACCTGGCCGGGCTGATCGTCATCGACTTCATCGACATGGAGGCGAAGAAGCACAACGCGATGGTCGAGCGCCGGCTGAAGGAGGCGCTGAAGAACGACCGCGCGCGCATCCAGGTCGGCCACATCAGCCATTTCGGCCTGATGGAAATGAGCCGCCAGCGGCTGCGTCCGTCGCTCGCCGAGACCAGCTTCATCGCCTGCCCGCATTGCGGCGGCACCGGCCATGTGCGCTGACCGAGAGTGCCGCGATCCACGTGCTGCGCGGCATCGAGGAGGAAGGCGCCAAGCGGCGCGCCGCCGAGATCGTCGTCTACGCGGCGACGCCGATCGCGCTCTACATCCTCAACCACAAGCGCGACCGGCTGGGCGAGATCGAGGCGCGCTACGGGATGCGCGTGCTCTGCCTGGGCGACGACGCGCAGATGGCGTCGCAGTTCCGTATCGAGCGGGTGCGGGCGCAGGTACCGGGCGAGGTATCGGCTGCAATCACCCAAGACGTTGCGATGCCGCCGTTGCCGGTGATCGATGCGGAGGTCGAGGAGATCGACGAGGTCACCGTCGTCGCTGAGGATGAGGACGAGGAGGAGGCCGAAGAGGCCAACGACGCAGTGCGTGCCGAAGCGGGGGAGACCCCGGAGGAAGCCGAGCGCCGCCACCGCCGCCGCCGCCGCCGCCGTCGTGGCGGACGTCGCGAGGACACGGCGCCGGTCCTCGCCGCGGAGCCTGCCGCGGCAGACGAGCCGGCTAGTGCGGAGGCCAGCGTGGCGGAAGCGGTGGAGATGCATGTCGAGGGTGTGCCGGAACATGCCGAAGCCGGCGAGGATGAGCATCGCGGCCGTCGCAGGGGTCGCCGTGGCGGTCGTCGGCGCCGGCATGAAGGCGACGGCGAGATCCCGCCGCATGCGGCGCCTGGCGCTGACCAGCCCGAGCTGCCGCCGGTCTACACCGGACCCACGCCCGCCAATCCGTTCGGTGGTCAGGCGTTCGACATCTTCGATGTCATGGACCAGGTGGAGACTGCGGAGCCAGTGCCCGCCGCCGCTGCCTCTCCCGCCGAGACATCGGCCGTACCGGAACCTGTTGCCGGACTGGAACCGGAGAATTCGCCCCTGCCCGAGGACGCCGCACCGCTGCCTGCTGCCGTGATCGAAGCGCCTACCGCCGAATCCGAGCCGGCGCCAGCTGCGATGGAGGCGCCCGACGCCGGCCCCCAGCCGACCCCTCCGGAGCCTGCCGCAGTCGAACCGGTGCCGCTGGTCGCTGCAAACGACGTGATAGCCGAACCGGCAGTCAAGCCAATTATTGTCGGCGCCAGCGAGGCGTCGATTGCGGAGAAGAAGCGCGGCTGGTGGCGGCGGTGAGTTTGTCGGTGGCTTCAAGCCGTCATCGCGAGTTCCATACCGGCCTGTGGCCGGCCGGCCTTGAATGAGACCGGGCAACATCGCCAACGCTGCCGTTGATGATCGGTACTGCTGTTCGTCATCGTGCAGACCATACCGGTCAGCCTCGAGGAAGCCTCTGGCATCCTCGGTGCGACACGGGCCGCGACCTGGTGGCAGGTAGTCCTGCCGAACGCCAAGACCGGAGTTCTGTCGAGCGGCCTGGTAGCGTTCAACATGTGCATGGGCGCCTTCACGTCGGCAGTTCTACTCGGACGGTTCCCGTGCTGATCCAGCAGATCATCATCCAGGACACCGAACACTTTCCACTGCGCTGGTGGGATTTGTCATCCTGATAAACATCGCAATTGTGACGTTTGCTGGCGGCAGCGGCTGGGGAGTGAAAGCCATGCCATGCGAACTGAGCGCGATTGGAATAGGCGCCTCGAATCGAAGGCCATTCTCACCTCGGTTGTGGCTTTCCTGCTGGCGCAGTTCGCTGTGGTGCTTGGCGCGTCTTTCGATTCAGCCGCCGAGTACCACGTTGTTATTCCGCCGCGCGACTTCTCGTTTGTCAGCTACCAGGCGGTTCCGCTGAAATATGTGTTCGCGGCCGGCGTCAGCCTGATCGTCGGCGCAACCGTCGCAGTGATATCCACGTTGATCGGGATCTGTGCGGCGTTTGGCTTGCGGGGCGGGCAGCCGAACTACAGGCGGACGGGAAAACGCTGCATCTGAACGGCTATGGCCTCCGTACATACTCGATACTGGGCATCCATATCTACGTCGCCAGCCTCTATTTGGAGCATTTGAGCACTGATCCCCAAGAGATACTCCACTCACCGGAGACGAAGCTCCTGACAGTCCAATTTGAACGCAGTGTCAGCGTCGAGCAATCCCAAAAAGTCTGGCGTGATGGCCTTGAGAACAGTTGTGAATCTCCCTGCCATCTTCCTCCGCAGGATGTCGAGCGGTTCCTTGCCGTGGTGCCCGCAATGCACGCGGGCGATTACTATTCTCTACTCTTCACGCAGAACAGTGTGATCGTGACGGTCAGTGGGCGAAAGATTGGCACGATCTCCTCGCCGCAGTTCGTCGAAGCGATGTTGGCCACGTTTCTCGGCCCCAAGTCAGCGTCTCCGATCCTCAGGCAAGACTTGCCCGGACGTCAACATGCGCGACCTGTCGATCATGGCAGCAAAGGAGCATTACAAGTTGACTGATTGTCAGCTTCGGAGTTCGGAATAAAAGGCTATTTCGCCCATCCGATGGTCCACCGCATTCAACACGATCTCCACACGCCGATGATCGGGGACAGATCGCCGGAAGCCCACGGGTACTTCGATTTCAGGCCACACGGTGCTGTCGCTGGCCGCGATTTTTATGGCGTAGAAGCTCGCCGGAACTCGACATGATCGCGCCGACGCAGGGCGGTAACGCGCTGATTATCCAGTTGTCATTGCGAGTTCCATACCGGCCGCCGGCCGAACGGTTTCATCGACGGGGGTCGGTCGGCGCACGGTTCGGAACTCGCAACGTCAGCTCGCTCGGATGGCGTTGACGGTAACGCTACGGCAAGGATTGCGGAACAATGTTGGAATCCATACATATCGTCTGGCTTTGACAGGAGAAGTCCGATCAAACGGTCACCATCGTTCGTGTCCATCTTTTGCGTGTGCGCTCTGTGTATGGTCTTCGGCGGCGTGCTGAACGTGGCGCAGGCAGCGGAACTCGATGGTTTGCAGCTGCCCGATGCTCTGCAGGTGGACGGGAAAACACTGCATCTGAACGGCTATGGACTGCGTACCTATACGCTACTGCGAATCCATATCTACGTCGCCGGTCTCTACCTGGAGCATCCGAGCAGCGATGCCGCGGAGATTATCCGATCACCGGCGACGAAGCTGATGATTATACGGTTCGAACATAATGTGAACGCTGACCAGGCGCGTCAGGCGTGGCGCGACGGTTTCGAGAACAACTGCGAAGCTCTCTGCCAGCTTGATCCGCAGGACGTAGAGCGGTTTCTGGCCGCGGTGCCCTCAATGAAAGCGGGCGACGACTATACGCTGCTCTTCACGCGGAGCGGGGCGACCGTGACGGTCGGCGGACGAAAGGTCGGCACGATCTCCTCGCCGCAGTTCGCCGAAGCAATGCTGGCCACGTTCCTCGGCCCCAGGCCGCCGTCACAGACGCTCAAGCAGGGGTTGCTCGGAGATCAGAGCGTGGCAAGCCGCTGAGCGTTGACGTACGGGGCTGCCGGCGGTCGGCAGCACCTACCACCACCCCCTCAGCCGATCGGCCGCGACGACCATGTCCGCCTCCCGCCCGCAGTAGCTGAACCGCAGGAACCGGCCGCCGCGGGTGCGGTCGAAATCGATGCCCGGCGTTACCGCGACGCCAACCTCCGCCAGCATGCGCGCGCAGAACGTCGCGCTGTCGTTTGAGCGGTCGGCGATATCCGCGAACAGGTAGAACGCGCCCTCGGCCGGTGACAACCGGGTAAAGCCCGCTTCCGGCAGCGCGTGCAGCAGGTGGTCGCGCGAGCGGCGATAGCGTGCCACGTTTGCCCGCAATTCGTCGTGGCAATCGAACGCCGCCTCGGCGGCCACCTGCGAGACATAGGGCGCGCTGATGAACAGATTCTGCGCCAGACATTCGACCGGGCGCACCAGGTCCTCGGGCAGGACCAGCCAGCCGACCCGCCAGCCGGTCATCGAGAAATACTTGGAGAAGCTGTTCACCACCACCGCATGGGGGCTGACGCGCGCCGCGGTCTCGATCGGGCTATCGTAGTTCAGCCCGTGGTAGATCTCGTCGCTGATCAGCCGCACGCCCGCACCGTCGCACCATGCCGCAATGGCGGCCAATTCATCGGGGTGCAGCATCGTGCCGGCGGGATTGCAGGGGCTGGCGACGATCAGGCCGTCCGGCGGCGGATCCAGCCGTTCCAGCATCGCGACGCTTGGCTGGAATCGCGTCTCCGGTCCGGCCTCGAGGATCACCGGTCGCATGCCAAGCGCGGTCAGGATATTGACGTAAGGCGGATAGAACGGCGACGCCAGCGCCACGCGGTCGCCTGGATCGAACGCCGCGAGGAATGCCAACGGAAACGCGCCCGACGCACCGACAGTTACTGCGACCCGCTCCAGCGGCACATCCAGCCCGTACCAGGCGCGGTAATGCGCCACGATGCGTTCGCGCAGGGAGCGCCGGCCGAACGCCTCGGTGTAGCCCAGCGCATCGCCCGACCGCAGTGCGGCAGTGACGGCGGCAACGGCTCCTGCCGGTGCGCCGGTGCCCGGCTGGCCCACCTCCATGCGGATCACGGGCGGTGCGCCGGCCGGCAACGCCGCCTGGCGCGCGTTCGCCGCGGCGATCACGTCCATCACGATGAAAGGTGGCGCGGTGGCGCCGCGGCCGATTTTCAGCACGACCCGGCCCTCAGTTGTAGAACTTGATGCTCGCTGCCTTGATCCCGGACTTGGTCGTGGAGCCGGTGACGGTCGCGACGCAGGGTGTGCCCTTCGCGGTGCACTGCTTCACCAACCTGGCCTTGTCGGCGTCCGACAGAATAGACGCATCGATGTGGTAGCGGATGCTTGGCGGGGTTCCTATACCAGGATCGCAACGGGTGATCGCGCAACAAATGATGCGCCCTGGGCCGGTGCCTGTGGTCGCCGGTTGAGCCTGCGCGCAGGCGGCCGTGCCATATAGTGTCGCCGCCGCCACCAGCACGCCGTCTCGTCTTGCCAGCCTGTAAGCACTCATTCGCATCGACCTTCCGGTGTTGTCGGGGAACCGTCAGCTGCCGCCCACCGCGAGCCCCGGCTCGCGCGGGTCCACCGCAAAGGCGCAGGAGCCGTTCTCGCCGGGCAGGTAGCGGCTGCATTCGATCACGTTGGCCCGCCCGGGGTCGGGCACCAGCGCGGCCATCGGTCGGTTGGTGCGCAAAGCATTCAGCATCCCGACAGCCACCGCGCCGGGCGCGCCCGCCTGGCCGGAGCCGCCGACTGCGGCACGGAACGAGTGGATATAGTCGTTCCAGGCGATCGCGGCGGCGTACAACGGTGGCGGCACCGCGGCAGGCGAGGCCGCCAGCAGGAAGCCGAGCCCCGGCAGCATGCGTCCCGTGCCGAACAGGTTGTCCATGCTAAGCGCGCAGGCCACCGCGTTACCGTCCTTGTCGAGCGTCACGAAGCTGGTGGAGGCCGGCAGCGGCGGCAGTGACGCCGCTTGCAGGTTGGCGGTGGTGAGCAGCGCCTGCGCATCGGCGCCGCCTTCCCGCCAGCGCTGAGCCACCGCCAAGCCGCGCGCAACGGCCTGACCGAATGCGGCGGGGTCGTGCTGCAGGACCATGAATTCGGCGGCGGCAGCCAAGCCCCCATCGGCCGGCGGTGGCAGGAAGGCTACCTTGTCGTTGTGGTCGGCCAGCACCATGGCCGGTGCCAGTTGGGGCAGAGCGCCACGCAGATCGGACAGCGCTATGGGCCCGCCGGCCAGCGGTGACGCCCGTTCGATCCCCTGGGCCAAAGAACCGGTATAAAAGCCGCCCACGCCAGCCGAGCGGATCTGCGTCAGCGTCGCTGCAAGATCAGGCTGCAGCAACTGCTGGCCCTCGGCGAGCGGCTCACCGTCCCGGCAGAACACCGCCCGTGCGTTCGGATCGGCCAGCAATGGGTCAGCGACCAGGCTAAGATCGCGCGCCAGGGCCCGCGACGCCGGCGTGCCGAACCGGGCAAGCTGCTCGGCGGGCACAATCAGGCTCTCGAACGGCGCGTGTCCATAGCGGGCGTGCAGCAAATACATCCCGCGCGGGAGCATAGGCACGGCAGCCGGCCGGTCGGCATTCGCGCCGAGGCTGGCCGTCGCGAGCGGGGTGAACAGCACCGCCTCCGGCACACCGTTGTTCGCCGACTTCTTGTCGGGCGTGTAGGCGAGACAGGCGCCACCGCCGCCAAGACCGGCGCGGGACGGCAGCGTCACGGACAGGGCGAACGCCAGCGCCACAGCTGCATCGGCTGCATTGCCGCCGGCCGACAGCACGTCGCGACCCACAAGCGCGGCGCGGGGTTCGTCGGCCACCACGCCGCCAAGGAAGCCCTTCACGTAGCCCTGCTGGCCCTCTGCCGGGCCGCTTTGGCCGAACAGCTTGCTGTACGCGTTTGAGGCCGCGCCGCAGCCGGAACCCGGGAGCACGAGGGCCAGTGCGACGATGGCGCGCAGCCATGCTGATCTGCCCACGATGCTGATCCGCACCTTCGCCACATCCTTGGTTACGGCGGCCCGCCTCGAATCCGGGCCGGGTTGCGCCATGGTGATGAGGCTGCGTGCCATAGACGGCTTCGGCCGCAGCGGCAACCGGCGAGCGATCGAAGGTCAGGGCTCCGCCCTGAAACCCGCGAGGAGGCTTTGCCTCCTGGACCTCCAGCAAAGGCAGTCGCCCTTGGCGGGAGTCCAGAGGGCAGCGCCCTCTGGCGTGGTGCGAGGCGAGGCCCCGGCCTGCATCACTTGGCCGATTACTCCGATGAGTTGCTCGACATCAGCAGTGCGGTCAGGCAAGAGACCGATCCATGACCCGTATCCTTCGCCTGGCCGCCTTCGGCGTCGCCGTCTGCCTCCCACTCGTCGCCGCCACCGCGGCCGAATTCACCGCGGCGCAACGCGCGGAAATCGTGCAGATCATGCGCGACGCGCTGAAGCAGGACCCATCGATCCTGCGCGATGCGGAAAATGCCTTGCAGGCCGATGACACCGATCGCCAGCAGTCAGCGTCGCGAACCGCGATCGCCGCCGCGCACAACAAGCTGAACGATCAGGCCGATCCGGTAGCCGGCAATCCAGACGGCAACGTGACCATCGTCGAGTTCTTCGATACGCGTTGTCCGTATTGCCGCAAGCTGGAGCCGGTGATGGCCGATCTGCTGGCGCACGATCACGACGTCCGGCTGGTCTACAAGGACCTGCCGATCCTGGGGCCAGCGAGCGTACTCGGCTCCACAGCGCTGCTCGCCGCGCAGAAGCAGGGCGGCTACGAAAAGCTGCGTGCCGCCATCATGTCGGCACCTCCGGACACGACCCGGGCGATGATCAAGACGGACGCAGAGCAGCTTGGCCTGGATTGGTCGAAACTCGAGCACGACATGGAGGATCCCGCGATCACGGCCCGGATCAAGACCAACCTGGCGCTGGCGCGTGAGATCGGCATTGAGGGGACGCCCGCGCTGGTGGTCGGCGGCGAACTGATCCCCGGCGCGGTCGATCTTGCGGATCTTCAGCAGGCGGTGACCTCGGCTCGCGACGCAAAGCAGGGCGGAAGCACTACGAAGTAACGCTTGCCGGCGTTTGCTCACCGCGCGTTCGCTGCGGCTTGCAGCGGCCACAGTGCGGTCCGCCAACGCACCGCGATCAGCAGTGTCAGCACCATGCCGACGCCGCAGTACAGCGTCGCCATTGCAATGAAGCCGATTTGGTCGATCAGCACGCCGGCGACGAGCAACCCGATGGGCAGGCCGTAGATCGCCAGCATGCGCATGCCCATGACGCGGCCGCGAAACTCGGCTGCGCCGTGCAGCAGCATCACCGCCATTGGCACCAGGCTGAGGTTCTGCGCAAAGCCGGCCAGGACCAGCGCCAGGCTGCCAGTGCCCGGTGTGGGCATGTGCACGAATACCAGCAGCATGGTGTACCAGGCCATGGCGAAGACCAGCATCATCCGCGCCGGCCGTACCGCGCGGCTGCCGATGCTGACCGCGATGGAACCCAGCAGAGAGCCGAACGCGAAGCTGGCGATCAGCCAGCCCAGGCCGGTTTCATCGACGTGATATACATCGCGTGCGACATAGGGCAGCAGGCCACTGGTGAACGGGAATGCGGTCAGGTTGACCAGGAAGGCGAGCCACATCGCCGCCAGCGAGCTCGGCGTGTCCCACAGATAGGCGAAGCCCTCGCGCAGATCGCGCCACAACGACGGGCGCCGCGTTCCGGTCGACGTGGCGGCGGGTGGTGAGCGGCGATAGCGCCGACCGCCGACGCCGAGCGTCAGCAGGAACCCCGCCGTGTAGAACGCGGTGATCACCAGGTAGGCAAAACCCATCCCCAGCGCTGCGAACAATCCCGCTCCAACCAGCGGCGCCATGGTTCGCGCGGAATCCGACGTGGTGCGCGAGGCACCCATGGCACTGACGAAGCGGTCGATCGGCATGGTGTCGGCAACCAGCGCGTTGCGCATTGCGAGATCCGACGATCGGATCAGCCCCGCGGTCGCCGCGATGACGAAGACGAACAGCGGTTGCAGCACGCCGGTGAAGGCGAGCGTCATCAGCAGCGCGGCCAGTGTCGCGTAGCAGGCGCGCATCATGCACATCACCGGGCGATGGCCGATGCGATCGCCTGCCATGCCGAACAGCGGCGCGATCAGTGTGCCGACGTATTGCAGCGACGCAAACACGGTGAGCAGCAGGACGGAGCCTGTCGAAATCAGGATGTACCAGCCGAGGATGAGGTTCTCCATCTCGGTGCCCCAGGACGTCAGCAGATCGGCGGGGTACTGGAAACGAAAGCTGCGTACCTGGAACGGTGCGAACAGCGATGAACGCCACATCTCGCTCACACCTGGCCGGTGCGGCGTGGGGAGCCGGTGATGTGCATGGCCTGTCCGGCCCCTCGTGCTTTCCTGGACGGCCTGACTGGCCTGTTGGTGACAGGTTAGCGTTGTGGGCGGTGGGCGGAAAGAGCGGGGCTGTTGGGCATGGGATTATCCGCGGATCGCGGCGGAGCAGACCCTGACGTCAGGTGGAATGTACGATGCGGCCGGACATTTCATCTCGAGTTTAACGACCGCTTCCTACCTGTAATGATCCGCTGCTGCACACCGCGACGGGCCGAGCGGTGCCGGGTTGATGTAGATCAATGGCCCGTTATCATCGCTGATACCGATCAATGATCGCCGCTGAGCTTAAAGATGGGAAGGTTACCAATGTACGAAATCATTGGATCTCGCCTGCTCGGCACGTTGCTGGTCATGGGCGTGCTCGGCCTTGCCAGCGGGTCTGCCGTAGCCGCAATCCAAATCGACGGTCAGGTTCAGGCGGGCGGCGGGCCGGTCGCACACTCCGCTGTCACCTTGTGGGCCGCGACTGCGAATGCGCCGGCGCGGCTGGCTCAGACCGAGACCGGTGCCGATGGCCGGTTCGTTATTTCCTCGGACCAATCGCCAGGTGGCGATACCTCGCTCTATTTGGTCGCAACGGGCGGGGAACCTGCGAGTTCCAAGAACTTCCGGCAATAATCCGGCCCTCGCGTTGCTGGCCGTACTGGGCAACCAGCCACCGGCGAAGGTCACTATCAACGAGATGACGACGGTCGCATCGGTGTGGACGAATGCGCAGTTCCTCGACGGCACCGCGATCAAGGGGCCTGCACTCAGCCTGCGCATCGCCGCCGGCAACGTCCCGAACTTCGTGGATCTGACGACCGGCGGCCTGGGAACGGTCATTCAGGACTCGTTGAATAGCACGCAGACGCCGACACTTGCGAATTTCGGGACTCTCGCGGATCTGCTGGCGGGATGCGCGACTCAGATAGAGCGTGACGCATGCAGCGCGCTGTTCAAGGCAGCAACCCCTGCCGGCGGCAACGCACTGGCCGATACGCTCGCGGCTGCAGAAGCCATTGCCCTCCATCCGACGCAGGAACCCGAGAAGCTGTTCGCGCTGCTGAATGCCTTCTACCCGTTCCCAAAAAGCAACGTATATCTGCGACCTGCACCCTTTGTGCCTTATCTCGAGTACGCGCCCAGTGCGTGGATCCTGGGTCTCAAGTTCTCCGGCGGCGGCATCGACGGACCAGGCAAGCTTGGCTTCGACAGCGCGGGCAACGCCTGGGTCGGCGACAACTTCATCGTCGGCGACCAGGCCGGGTTCCAGCCATGGAACGGAAATTGGAATGGCAACCTGTCCGAGTTCGCGCCGAATGGGCGCGCGCTCTCGCCGATGACCTCCGGCTTTACCGGCGGCGGCGTGTTCGGTCCCGGTTTCGGCACCGCGGTTGCCGCCGACGGCAAGGTCTGGGTGTCCAACAACGTTCCCGGCCGGAGCATTTCGGTGTTCGACAAGAACGGCAAGCCGCTGACGCCGCCGGACGGCATCACCTTCGATCATAAGTTGGGCGCCATGCAAGGCGTGCTGGTCATGCCCGGAAGCGGTGACGTCTGGGTGCTCGACGAGGAGAAAAATCAGCTTGCCTATTTCCCGAAGGGCGATCCGGGCAAGGGCCGGCTGGTCTGCACCAGCGTTGACGGAAAATCGACGGAGGCACCCTGCAAATTCTTCAAGGGCCCGTTCCATCTGGCGGTGGACCAACAGGACCGGATTTGGGTTTCGAATGCGCTGGCCAGGACCATCGTGCGCTTTCCCGCTTCCGATCCGAGCAAGGCGGAGGAATTTCCGTCCGGCGGCGTATTCGGCAAGGGAATGGGCATCGACAGCAAGGGCAACGTCTGGGTGGCCAACACGGTCGGGGAGGACCTCGATTTGATCATCAAAGCGCGGCTGTTGGAGCTGAAATGGACCGGCCAGCTTTCGATCGATGTGGCGCTCCGGATGGTGTTTGGCTATTTGCGGGAGCATATCCAAGGCACCGTCACGATGCTGCGACCGGACGGCACACCGGCGCCTGGTTCCCCATTCAAGGGCGGCGGCGCCAGTGGTCCCTGGGCGATCGCGGTGGACGGCAACGACAACATCTGGGTGTCCAACTTCATCGGGCAGTCGGTGTCCGAATACTGCGGCGCGCGAACCGAGACCTGCCCGCCCGGGGCCAAGACAGGTGACCCGATTTCGCCGCCCGGCGGTTACGTCGGTGGTGGCATGCAGATGCTGACCGACATCGACGTCGATTCTGCCGGGAATGTGTGGGCGATCGATAACTGGGTTGACCACGGCGATCTTTGCTTCGTGAAACCGCCTGAAGCGGTGTCAACGCAATGCGGCGGCGACGGCCTGACGGTGTTCTACGGCATGGCCAAGCCGGTGCGCACGCCGATGATCGGGCCGCCACAGCCCGCGCAATAGCCTCAGCGGAGCACCCGACGATGATTCGCTTCCGGAGCCCACTCACGCTGAGTGCCAGTTTGCTCGCTCTGTTGCTCTTCTCATTCGGCGCCGCCGGGCAATCGTCGCCGCCCCCGCCGCCGGCTGCCGATAGCGGCGACGACGCGACCGCACTTGCCAAGAAGCTGCAGAACCCGATCGGCGACCTGTACAGCTTCCCGTTCCAGAACAACACCAATTTCAACACCGGCCCGCACAAGGGCACGCAGGACATTCTCAATGTCCAGCCTGTGATTCCCATCCACATCAACTCCGATTGGACCGTCATCACGCGCACGATCCTGCCGCTGATCTGGCAGCCGTCGTTCCAGCCGGCGCAAACCGTGCCCTTCGCCACCGGCCCGACGACATTCTCGGCCTTCCTGTCGCCGGCCAACCCGACCAACGGCTGGCTATGGGGCGTCGGGCCGGCCATTCAGATTCCCACGATCAGCGACAAGAGCCTCGGCTCCAATGTCTGGGGCGGTGGTCCGACCGGGGTGTTGGTCTACATGAAGGGGCCTTGGGTTGCGGGCGTGCTGGCCAACAACGTGTGGTCGTTCGGGGGCACGCCTGGGCTCGCCGGCACGCGCTACAACACGTTCCTGACGCAGCCATTCGTGAACTACAACTTCGGCAAGGGTTGGTATGTTTACAGCGCCCCCATCATCACCGCGAACTGGCTGACGGCCGGCGACAAGGCCTGGACGCTGCCAATCGGCGGCGGGTTCGGCCGTGTGGTGAAGATCGGCGGCAAGCTGCCAGTAAACTTGTCGATCGGGGCCTACTACAACGCACTGCGGCCCCAATTCGGCCCAACCTGGCAGCTGCGAACCCAGGTCACTCTGATCTTTTAGCGGTTCCTTGTAGTGAAGCCAGTGACGCCGTGTGTGGCTCGCGCTGCAGCAGCGCCAGCACCGCCGCTCCTGCCAGCACAGCGCCCGACAGCAACAGTCCGCCCGCCACGCCGTAGCTGCTGTCGGAAATCTCGCCGGTCAGCCACGGCCCGGCACATTGCCCGATGGCAAACCCCGTGGTCAGCATGGCAATTGCCGCAGTCCATGTCGCCGGGGTCGCCGCCTTGCGCGCGAACGCCGTCACCGAGGTTGGCACGATCAGGAACGAACCGCCGAACAGCACAGCCGATGCAAACGCCGCCTCACGCGTCGGCAGCAGCACCGGCAGCACCGCGCCCAGCATCACCACAGCATTCGCCGCCGCCACGCCAAGCCCCCCGGACGCGCGTGCCAGCAGCGGGCCCCATGCCAGCCCGGCAATGGTCGCCGCGGCGCCGGCGCAGCCCCAGAACAGCGTGACCTCGCCGGCGTTGAAACCGAGCCGCGTGCGCAGATACGCCACGATGAACGTCGTGTAGGCGATGTAACCGGCACCGAACAGCACATAGCTTGCCAGCACCGCGCGCATCCCACGCGTTGCGCGCGCCGAGAAAGCCGGCAGCCGCCAACTTCCATGCGCTGCGACGGCAGGCGCGCGCGCCAATGCCGGCACGGCCGCCGCGCCACCCAGCAGCCCCAGTGCTCCGAGCGCGAACCAGCCGCTGCGCCAGCCGACCGAGGCCACCAGCGCCGGCACGGCGAGCGCCGAGACCACCATGCCGAACCCCGCCCCGCCGAAATACACCCCGAGTGCCAGCGCCGGCCGGCCTCGGCCGCCACCGCCGCCCGCGGTGGACGCCAGCGCACCACCGGTGACCAGCGACAGCGCGCCCGCTGCCCCCGCCACCACGCGCAGGAGCGCCAGCGTTGCCATATCGGTGACCATCCCGGTCGCCAGCAGCGACAGCGCAGTCAGCAGCACGCCCGCCAGGAAAGCGCGCTTGTCACCGACGCGCGCGGCAATCGGGGCCGCCGCCAGCGCGCCAGCCAGATAGCCCAGCGCGTTGGCGGTGTTCATCGCGCCCGCCACCGCGTAGCTCCACCCCAGATCCGCGCGCATCGCCGGCAGCAGCAGCGCATAGGCGAAGCGGCCAAGGCCGAGGCCTACCGCCGGTCCCATCGCCAGGCCGGCGACGACGCCGAGGTGCGTCGCACCGGTGGACGGCAGCCGAACGGCGGCGGCGATAGGTTCAGCCATGTGCCGCGGCCCAGGGCACGAGGTGGGGAATGTGGCTGTTGCAGTTGCTGTCCCAGGCTTCGACGCGCATGCGGATCACCCGTTCGACGCGCGCCTTGTAGTCCGGATCGCGCACGCGCTCCAGCACCGCAGGGTCGTCATCGATGGCCTCGCCGCGGCCCCAGATCTTCACCCGCGTGCGTTCGGCATAGTCGATCAGCAGCAGGAACATCCGGTCGTTCTCCACGAGGTTGCCGACGGTGATGTATTGCCGGTTGCCGCTGTAATCGGCGAACGCCAGTACGGTCGGGCTGAACACCTTGATGAAGCCTGGCGGGCCGCCGCGATGCTGCACGTGCGGCCAGCCGTCGCGGCTGGCGGTGCCGAGGATGACGCTGTTGGTGCGGCGCAGGCGGTCCTGCAGCTCATCCGACAGGCTGGCGCGGTCGGGTTCGCGTGCGGCGGTTCGCTCAGCCTGCTCGCGCGAGCCAAGGCGAAGCTGGGTGGCCCGCACGGACGGCGTGAAAGCAAAGTTGGTGAAGGCACGGGTCATGGCCGGGGCGATCCTGCTGCTGTGAGGCGGGCGCAGACATAGGCTGTGCAGCGTCCCCGTGGTAACGATAAATCCTCACACGACCGGTGAAACAGGCTCACATCATATGCCGTCACGTCTGCCGTCCCTGCACACGCTGCGCGCCTTCGAGGCTGCCGCGCGGCACCTGAGTTTCAGCCGTGCCGCGGCGGAACTGAACCTGACGCATGGCGCGATCAGCCACCAGATGAAGGCGCTGGAGATCGAGCTCGGCGCGCCGCTGTTCGAACGTCGCAGTCGCGGCGTGTTGCTCACCGTACCGGGTCGGCAGTTGGCCGCATCGGTACGCGAAGGACTGGACCGCATCGCACGTGGTGTCGCCGAATTGCGCTCGCATCCGGCGCGCAGCCTGACGGTCAGCGTGCTGCCGGCGTTCGCCACGCACTGGCTGATCCCGCGGCTGGCGGATTTCAACCGGCGGCATCCGGACATCGACATCAACGTGCGCGCCGGACAGTCGCTGGTGGATTTCGCGACCGACGATGTCGACATCGCGGTACGCTACGGCGATGGGCGCTGGCCAAACCTGATCTCGGTTCAGCTGGCGCATGAGGATGTCTTTCCGGTGTGCAGTCCGCGGTTCAACAACGGTCGCCTGCCGCGTACGCTTGCCGCGTTGGCCAGGACAACGCTGCTGCACACGCCGTTGCAGCCGTGGGACGAATGGTTCCGCGCACTCGGAGCGGATGTCGTGCCGTCGCGCCGCGGCATGATTTTCAGCGAGACGGACCTGCTGTTGCGCGCCGCGATCGATGGATTGGGCGTTGCCCTGTCACGCCGCGTTCTGGCGCAACCGGAGCTGGATGCGGGACGGCTGGTGCGGCCGGTGAAGTTCAGCCTGCGCGCCAAACGGTCGTACTTCATCGTGTATCCGGTCGGCATCGAGCCCTCGCCGCGCCTGCTGATCTTCCGCGACTGGCTGCTGGAGCAGGCGCAGAGAACGATCGGCACGCCTCACAACCGGCGCCAGAGCCTAACTGGTCAGTCAGCAGCATTACCGCTGTCACCTTGAAGGCAAATCGAATGCCGCTGGCTGCGGCGCCTCTAGGCAAAGCACGGACCGCTGGCTATCTCGCATCTTTGCCGGTTGGCCCGCCGCGCGCTATGGGTGAGTTGGATCAGAGGGGTGCGGATGGAAGACGACACGGAGCAACGGCCGGAAAGCCTGCTCCCCTACGAGGACTGGATCGAGATTGCGATGCGCCAGGTGGTGGTGCAGGCGGTGGCGTACGTCGCGGAAAACGGCCTGCCTGGCGAGCACCACTTCTACCTGACATTTCGCACCGATCATCCCGGTGTGGTGATTCCGCCGCGGCTGCGCGCGCAGTATCCGCAGGAGATGACGATCGTTCTGCAGCATCAGTTCTGGGACCTGAAGATGGATACCGAGGCAGGGTTGATCAGTGTCGGCCTGTCGTTCGGCGGTGTGCCGGCGTCACTGGCCATTCCTCTTGCCGCGGTCACCGGGTTCGCCGATCCGCACGTGCGTTATGGCCTGCGGTTCCGTGCCGCTGCCGCGCCGGAAGTTGCCGAGACGGAGGAACCTGAAGCGGCCGAAGCCGCGAAGCCGGACGCGACGCCGCAGGTTGTCAGTCTGGATGCATTCCGCCGCCGTCCGCCGTCCAAGGAATAGCGAGCACACGATGA
The DNA here is from genome assembly GCA_963696645.1 of uncultured Alphaproteobacteria bacterium. Lineage (GTDB taxonomy): Bacteria > Pseudomonadota > Alphaproteobacteria > Acetobacterales > Acetobacteraceae > JAMXLO01. The sequence continues at coordinate 1,644,931 of CAVOKY010000005.1, read as the reverse complement.
ACGCCCCGATGCAGCGGCCGAGTGGCTTTCTCTATTCTCCGATGTTCCCGCTGGGGCCGGATCGCACGCAGTGGAAGAAGCTGCCGATCGATGGCGTACGCACGGCAAGCTGCGACGGACAGACGGTGCTCCGCGTGGCGCCCGATGCGCTCAGCGAACTGGCGTTCCAGGCGTTCCATGATGTGTCGCACCTGCTGCGGCCGGGTCATCTGACGCAGTTGCGCGCCATCCTGGATGACCCGGAGGCGAGTGCGAACGATCGCTTCGTGGCGTTGGACCTGCTGAAGAATGCCAACATCGCGGCCGGCGGCGTGCTGCCGATGTGTCAGGACACCGGTACGGCGATCGTGTTCGGCAAGAAGGGCCAGCGCGTCTGGGTGGATGGCGATGAGGAGGAGGCGCTGAGCTGGGGCGTGCATCGCACGTACACCGAGACCAATCTGCGCTATTCGCAGATGGCGCCGCTGTCGATGTTCGAGGAGGTGAACACCGGCAACAACCTGCCGGTGCAGTTCGACATCATGGCGGCTCCTGGCGAACACCATGCGGACGAATTCCACCTGATGTTCGTCGCCAAAGGCGGCGGCAGTGCGAACAAGTCGTTCCTGTTCCAGGAGACGCGGGCGATCCTGTCGCCGGAGCGGCTGCTGAAGTACCTCGACGGCAAGATGCGTTCGCTGGGAACGAGTGCGTGTCCGCCGTATCACCTGGCCATCGTCATTGGCGGCACGTCCGCCGAGATGACGCTTAAGACGGTGAAGCTCGCATCGACGCGGTGGCTGGATACGCTGCCGACGGTCGGCAGCAAGTCCGGGCACGCGATCCGCGATCTGGAAATGGAACAGAAGGTGCTTGAGCTGTCGCGCTCGCTGGGCATCGGCGCGCAGTTCGGCGGCAAGTATTTCTGCCACGACGTCCGGGTGATCCGGTTGCCTCGGCATGGCGCGTCGCTGCCGGTGGGGATCGGCGTTTCATGCAGTGCGGATCGGCAGATTCTGGCGAAGATCACGCCGGATGGGGTGTTCCTGGAGGCGCTGGAAACCGATCCAGCAAAGTACCTGCCGGAGACCACCGACGAACATCTGGGTGACGATGCTGTTGCCGTGGATCTGAACCGGCCAATGGCGGAGATCTGTCGGCAGTTATCGGCGTATCCGGTGAAAACCCGACTTATGCTGACCGGCACGATGGTGGTGGCGCGCGACATCGCGCATGCGAAATTGCAGGAACGGCTGGATCGCGGCGAGGACTTGCCCGACTACACCAAGAACCACCCGGTATATTACGCCGGCCCGGCGAAGACGCCCGCCGGCTATGCCACCGGCAGCTTCGGCCCCACCACGGCGGGGCGCATGGACAGCTACGTGGCGGCCTTCCAGGCGGCAGGCGGTTCGCTGGTGATGCTGGCGAAGGGCAATCGGTCAAAGGCGGTGAAGGATGCCTGCCGCGCGAACGGCGGGTTCTATCTCGGCAGTGTCGGCGGTCCGGCGGCGCGTCTGGCACAGGACTGCATCCGCAAGGTCGAGGTGCTGGAGTATCCCGAACTTGGCATGGAGGCGGTGTGGCGCATCGAGGTGGAGAATTTCCCGGCGTTCATCGTGATCGACGACAAGGGGAATGATTTCTACGACGAGTTGGAGTGATGCCAATCCACAACGACAGGAATACACCATGCGCTTCACCGTAGACCGCATCGACCACATCGTGCTCAACGTGAAGGACGTGGAGATCACCGCCGCGTGGTATCAGCGCGTGCTTGGCATGGAGCGCGAGGAATTCGGCCCCGCCAAACGCACGGCGCTGAAGTTCGGCGGGCAGAAGATCAACGTACGGCCTAGCGGCACGGACAAGAGTTCGTGGCCGACCGGCGAGAATGACCCACCCGGCGCCGGCGATCTCTGCTTCGTCACGGCTGTCGGGCCGGAGGATGTGATGGCGCATCTGCATGATTGCGGCGTGATGATCGTGGCCGGACCGGTGGTACGAGCCGGTGCGCTCGGGCCGATGCGCTCGGTGTATTGCCGCGACCCTGATGGCAACCTGGTCGAGATCTCCACTTACTGATGCACGCCGCTCTGCGCACCCGCGTCGGACTGGGCGCGTTCATCTGTTTCCTGGCGTCGATCCCACTTGCCAACTGGATGATCCTGCATGTCGGCACGGTCTGCGTGCCGCAAGGACCTTGCCTGGTATCGGTGGCGCCGGGGTTGCTGGCCCCGTCAGGCGTGCTGACGGTGGGCGCGGCGCTGGTATTGCGCGACGTCGTGCAGCGCTGCCTGGGGCTGTCATGGGGATTGGCGGCGATCGTACTTGGCACGGTGCTGTCTTCGCTGGTGGCTCCGGCAACGCTGGTGCTGGCATCCGGCGCCGCCTTCGCGCTGAGCGAGCTCGCCGACTTCGCCGTCTACACGCCGCTGCAGCGCAATCGCCTCATGCTGGCGCTGGTCGCTTCGTCCGTCGTCGGGCTGGTTGTGGATTCCGTGGCGTTCCTGACACTGGCGTTCGGCAGTCTGGAGTTCCTGCCGGGTCAGGTGGTCGGCAAACTCTGGGCAGTGCTGTTCGCCATCCCGCTGGTGCGCCTGCTGCGCCGGGTTGCACCGACACCCGCCTGATGCGGCTGACGGATTTCGACTTCGACCTACCGCCGGAACGCATCGCACAGCACCCGGTTCGCCCGCGCGATGCGGCGCGCCTGCTGCATGTTGCGCGCGACGGACTGGCGGATCGCATGGTGCGCGATCTGCCGGATTTGCTGCGTACAGGGGATGTTCTGGTGGTCAACGACACGCGGGTGATTCCCGCGCAACTGACCGCTCGCCGCGGGTCGGCACGGATCGGCATCACGCTGGATCAACCGCGTCCCGATGGCGCGTGGCACGCTCTCGCGCGCAATGCACGCCGGTTGCACGTTGGCGACGAACTGGCGTTCGATGGTGGCGAACTGGGCGCCACGGTGCTGCAGCGTCACGACGATGGCGGTGTCGTGCTGGCATTCAACCGTCATGACGCGGCGTTCGCCGAGGCGCTGCGGTGCGTGGGTGCCCTCGCGTTGCCGCCGTACATCATTCGGCCTGGCGGACCGTTGCCGGAAGATCGCGAGGACTACCAGACCGTCTTCGCCGAACGTGAAGGCGCTGTGGCGGCACCGACCGCCGGCCTGCATTTCACACCGGCATTGCTGGCGGCTATGGAGGGCCGCGGTGTCGCGCGTGCCACCGTCACGCTGCATGTCGGCGCGGGGACGTTTTTGCCGGTCCGCTCGGACGATGTGCTGCATCATCGCATGCATGCGGAACACGGCACGATAACCACGGCTGCTGCTGCCACGATCAATGCGGCGCGCCACGCGGGCGGGCGTGTCGTCGCGGTGGGAACCACAAGTCTGCGGCTGCTGGAAACCGCGGCATCGGATGACGATCGCGTCGGTCAGTTCGCCGGAGACACCGACCTGTTCATCTTGCCAGGCTACCGGTTCCGTGCGGTTGATCTGCTGATGACCAACTTTCACCTGCCCCGCTCGACACTGTTCATGCTGGTCTGCGCGTTTGCCGGCACTGCACGGATGCGACAGGCATATACTCATGCGATCGAGGCGGGATATCGCTTCTATTCCTATGGCGATGCGTGTCTGTTGGAACGCGGGGATTAAGTTGGCATCAGTCCATCTCCTTCCCCTCACCTTGCGGGAGGGGGCAGGGGGAGGGGTAACCATCGCGCCATCGTCGCCCAAACCCCTCCCCCTACCCCCTCCCACAAGGGGACGGGAAGCATTGGTGTACCCGTGACCACATTCACCCACCGGATTACCGCCACCGACGGCGCCGCGCGTGCTGGTGTGCTGCATACGGCGCATGGCGACGTGGCCACACCGGCCTTCATGCCGGTGGGCACCGCTGGTACGGTGAAGGCAATGACCGCTGACTCGGTGCGGGCGACAGGTGCCGACATGGTACTCGGCAACACCTACCACCTGATGCTGCGTCCGGGCGCGGACCGTATGGCTCGGCTCGGTGGATTGCATCGCTTCATGGACTGGCCAGGTCCGATCCTGACCGACTCCGGCGGTTTCCAGGTCATGTCGTTATCGGAACTTCGGAAACTCGACCCCGACGGCGTCACGTTCCAATCGCATCTGGACGGCTCGACGCATCGCCTGACACCGGCGCGCTCGATCGAGATCCAGTACCTGCTGGATGCCACGATCACCATGGTGTTGGACGAGTGCACGCCATTCCCCGCGACACCAGCGCAGGCACGGACGTCCATGGAATTGTCCATGCGCTGGGCTGCCCGATCCCGTGACGCATTCGTGCCGCGCCCCGGCTACGGGCTGTTCGGCATCGTGCAGGGCAGCGTCTATCCGGATTTGCGCGAAACATCCGCGCGCGCGCTGACCTCGATCGGCTTTGACGGCTACGCGATCGGTGGACTGGCGATCGGCGAAGGCCAGGCCACGACCTTTGCCGCGCTGGACTCCACCATGCCGCATCTGCCGGTGAACGCGCCGCGCTACCTGATGGGTGTCGGCACGCCGGACGATATCATCGGCGCGGTGCAGCGCGGCGTGGACATGTTCGACTGCGTGATCCCGACGCGGGCCGGCCGAACCGCGCGCGCCTACACATCGCGCGGCGTGTTCAACCTGCGCAATGCCCGGTTCGCAGACGATATATCGCCGCTCGACCCGGACTGCGCCTGCCCGGCGTGCATGCGCCACACCCGCGCCTATCTGCATCATCTGTTCAACGCCGAGGAAATACTGGGACCGATGCTGCTGACCTGGCACAACGTGAGCTATTATCAGGCCCTGATGCACGGCCTGCGCGCAGCCATCACCGAACGCCGGCTTGATGCGCACGCCAGCGTCGTTCGCGCCGGCTGGACACCCGAGGAGCCGACATGACCGAAGAGAACTACACCGGTCTTACTCAACTCGGCCATCACGTCGAGCAACCCGCCAGTCCCGACGCGGCAAAACTGGAACGAGTGGCAAATCCGTCACGCGGCAGGCATTACCTCGTGCGTTTCACCTGTCCCGAATTCACCTCGCTCTGCCCGATTACCGGCCAGCCGGACTTCGCCCATATCGTCATCGACTACATCCCGCGCGACTGGATCGTCGAGAGCAAATCGCTGAAGCTTTACCTCACCGCATTCCGCAATCACGGCGCGTTCCATGAAGCGTGCACCATGGCGATCGCCGAACGGCTTGTGGCGGTGCTCGAGCCTGTTTGGTTCCGCATCGGTGGTTACTGGTATCCGCGCGGCGGCATCCCCATCGATGTGTTCTGGCAGACCGGCGCTTCGCCAGAGGGCGCGTGGATACCGTCGCAGGAAGTGGCGCCATATCGCGGACGCGGCTGATCGCTTGCGGTGGCGGACTGCGCTCTGAGACTGTCTGATCGCCGAGCCCGATCATCCGCATCGCGATACTTCGGTCGCGAGTTCCACCGATCTGGTTCGGCGGACTACCTTATGAGTTTGGCACTTATTTCAGCCAGCACGATCCTGATGCTGCCAAGGGCCTCACTGACTGCCAGGTTGCTCTTATAGTAGTTCTCTATGACAATATCGGCTTTCGCGTCCTTTTTTGCATTATCGCCGAATGTCCGGCGCCGGTCCCATAGCAGACCCGCAATCACCAGCATCAGCAGTGCGATTATGCCCGGCGGCCCACCTGCCAGCAGGGTGATCACCAGATTCTGTATTGTGGAATCTTGCATCGGTCAACTACACCTACCTGACAACTGCTCCGATATGTCAGAGATCAACGCATGAAGCTTGTTGATACCGTCCCTAAGCTCGATTTGTGCCTTGTTGATTGTCTCGAATTGGCTGTCGATCGACCTGAGGACTGGCGGCACAACTTTCAGCAACGGCGGAATCTCCTGAAGGATCGGAGCAAGATCCTTCAGGATTCGCGTGGAATTGTCGGCAATGCCAAGGGTCCTTACGATTGACGACGCAATTTTCTTGATATCATCAGCCTCTTTCTTAAGTTCCGCTTCCGATCTGGCAATCTGTTCCAGGCGGTCCTCGACCGACAGCCAGACTGGTTTCACTTCGTCGACAATCTCATTCTTGATCGCCGTCGATCTTCCCCATAACCATTCAAGCGTCATCACGCTTGGCCGTGAGGCTTGCGTACAGTCAGGAAAATGACCATGTACAACCAGAATGCAGCGAACAAGACGCAATATGTCGATATTTCGAGGTAATTCCGGGAGCTGCGCTGCAGCGAGTTCATCGACTCGGACAGATCAACTGTTACGCTGTCGATGAACGACGTCAACGTTTCCAGTCCGGTTTTATCCGCGCCCATCCTCACTTTCTGTTCATCAGCATTCCTGCCTCGCCTGCGTTGCAGATCAACCAGGCTGGCAAGGTCTTCCAAATGCGTATTCGTCAGGGATGCCAGGCGAGCGACGACGCCCCGCTGTATTTCATCGAGCGGCAATAACCTGAGGACTACCAACTGATCAGCGATTGATGTGGCTCCGGAGTAGTACGGGCTCAGATAAAGTTCGTCGCCGGTTATGAGATAGCCGCGGGCGCCGGTTTCCGCATTCAGTAGGGCTATCAATACCGATCTTGTGGTCTCTCGCATTTTTTCCGCCGTTGCGTACAACTTCTGGAGCGCGTTCGATTCCAGTTCCGTCAGCCATACCACGTAAATGTTGCAAATAAGACACAAAATAGACACTGCAATGAAAGAACCGTGCATGATGCTCCGTCGGAATTGCCGTGACATTGCTTTATCCCTGTCGGATCCATCAATGGTCGGTTGAACGGATTGCCTCAATGCGGCATTCAACCGAGGTCGAGCCTTAAGGTCCGGATTCATGATGTCGCTTACCAGCCTGACAACGCATTTGGACTTATGCGCGGGGCGTCCCCGGCAGTTGCCCGAGTTGGCGAACACCAGCTTGCCGCGTTAGAACATGAATCCGAGCGAGCGCCGTTCCTGCTGGTGCCGAACAATGGCCAATCCAGACGTTGCCACCCGGTTAGGGGCAGTGTGGTCGACGAAATCGCAGTACGGTTGCTACTGTACTATTCCTAAGCCGGCGGAGCCGGAACCAATAGGTCTGGTGTAGCCTTCCCTGCGGTTACCGCGCGGGGGCAGCATGAGCCAGTCACTGACGGAGCGCTACGACGATCGGATTGCCGGGATGCTGTCGTGCTACGACCGGCTGGTGATCACCGGGACGCTGCCCGTAGTGTGCTACGCCGCAGGAATGACCGGGTATCTCCATGCCAGTGGCATCCGCATCTTCGACTACCCGGACTTCGCCAAGACGCTGCGCGATCGGGTGCGCGAGCGTGCGGCGTCGCTGGCCGCCGAGGCTGGGGTCCGCATCGAGCACATCGCCAAGCCGCATGTCCGCAAGGAAGATGTTGTGGCGCGCGTGCTTGAGCGGCGTGGCGACCATCCCGGCCTGGTGCACGTCATCTCGGCCATGGAAGCCTGCGACGCCTACAAGCCCTGGCACGACAAGCAGACGCATAAGACCTACATCCGGCCGGACAGCGGCAAATGCCTGCACTACTACTTCTATTTCCAGGACGCCAAATTCGGGCTGGTCTATCTGCGCGTGCCGACCTGGGCGCCGTTCCGCCTGCAATTCTACTGCAACGGCCATAGCTGGCTGGCGCGCAGGCTGGCCGCGCAGGGCATCGGCTACACCATGGCCGACAACGCTTTCGTGCGGATCGACGACTGGGGCCGCGCCCAGCAACTGGCCGACAGTCTCTCCCCCGATCAATTGCACCGTACCCTGGATCGCTACGCCGCGCTGTGCTGCCCGGTGTCGGAGGTATTCGGGCAAACCTACCACTGGAGCCTGATGCAGGTGGAATACGCCACCGACCTGGCGTTCCAGTCCACCACAACGCTCGGCCCGCTCTATGAGCAACTGGTCCGCCAGTCGGTGCTGAGCGTGAAGGCCGAGCAGATCGCCACATTCCTCGGCCGGCAGATCACGCCATTGCTGGCCCAGGAGGTCGGCTCGCAGTTCTCCACCCGGATCGAGGGTACCTGCATCAAGCACCGCTTCGGCAAGTGCTCGATCAAGATGTACGACAAGCACGGCATCGTGCTGCGCATCGAGACCACGACCAACGATGTGTCGTTCTTCAAGCACCACCGCAAGGTGGAACACCGCCACGGCCCGGCGAGCCGGGAACTCGCACCAGTCAAGAAATCGATCTACAGCCTGATCGACCTGCGTGAGATACTGCTCGGCTGTAACCGACGCTACATCGCCCACCTGTCCGCGCTGGATGACTTCTCCGCCGGCATCCGGGCGCTTGCGCGGCTGACCAAGCCGCATGCGGTGGACGGCAAGACGGTCCAAGGGATCAACTTCTTTGCCCCGGTGGACAAGGCCCTGTTGCACGCCTTGCAGAACCCGAAGGTCAACATTGCCGGCATCCGCCGGGGCGAGTTGTTGCCCGACCTCGGCATGCTGTCGCCAACCAGACTGTCGCGGCAACTGCGCCGGCTGCTGGACCTCGGGGTGATCAAACGCGCCACTGGAACCTACCGCTACTACCTCACCAAAGCCGGACGCGCCGCGACCGCAGCGGCGGAATGGCTTGCCGAGGCGGTGGTCATTCCGGCTATGATTTGATGGGATTTCGCAGAGCATACAATTCAACGCAGGACGCGAGAAGAGTCGGGTGGTAAGGGACTACGCTTTTCCCCAGACATGGCTGTGGAAAAGTGGCCCCTGCGGGGCAGTTCCGCCGCGTCAAATGCCTTGCCACTGGCCAATGTGCCGTCGGTAGTCGGTATGCTCGTCTCGGATAGACATCGGAGTTCGGCAGTACGCCGAGGGAGCGGGCCATGACCGACGGACTGAGCGAGCTCTATCAAGAGCTGCTGAGCGGCAGCTACGATTGCGTGGACCGCATCGTTCTGAACGCTTACTTCGGGATGGGTCATAGCCCTGGTGGTTTCCGCGTGTGGTGGCGGGCGCTCACTGGATCAGACGACACTCTGGACAACGCCCATCTGATGCGGTTGGCCGGCCGGTTCAGCCGGCGCGTGCGAGGCTACGCCAAAGCGCACGACATCCCGGTAATCGATTGTGTGGCAGGAGAGCGCAAGCATGACGTGGCCGACGATTATCTGGCCAAGACAGCGGTGATCGAGGGCTTGTTTCTGGTCCTGGTCGGTCGAGCCCAGGCACCGGTGTGGCACGTCGAGTCGAATTACCACCTTGAGCGGAAGAAGCCTTATGTGAACCACTACTCGTTTCATATTCTCGACCGTGATTGGGGGCATGTCACCATCAAGATCAGCGGGCACCCACCGTTCCCTGCCCAGGTGATCTTGAACGGCCATGAATACGTCGCCTGCCAGGCGCGCAAGGCGGGCATCGGGTTCACCAAGGAAGGCAACTGTTTCACCGCCATCGGTGACACGTCCGGTTTCGCGAAGATCGCAGAGACCTTGTCCGAGCAACGGGCTATAGGGCGATTGAGTGAGGTCTGTGAGCGGTGGATTTACCGCTGCTGCTTGTGCTTTGCGCTCGACTTTGAGGAGCAGAAACGCAGCGGGTTCCGTTATCACTTCTCCAACTATCAAATGGAGTACAGCCGAAACCTGATATTCCTGGTTGGCGGACGCATGGAGCAAGTCTTCCAAGCCCTGATCGATCGTAGCCGGGCGCCGTTGGACCTGAAGACGATAAAGACCATCCTCGGCGACAAGGGCCGGCCGAAATACCGTCCACGCAACATGCGGGCGGCCGAATGGGGAGTCGCGGTCGAGAGACCTACGTATGATCTGACGGTCTTCAAGCTGCATTGCGGCAAGCTGGCGTTGAAGATCTATTCAAAAGGCGAACGCGTACTTCGCATTGAGGCTGTAGCTCACAATATCCGGGAGTTCCGCTGCGGGCGCTTACTGGATAACTTCCCCGAAATCGTCCGCCGATTGAAGGGCATGCTCGAGCGATTCATGGAGGCGCTGAGTTGCATCGATCAATGCTTCGTCGGCGATGAGATGCTCGAGCGTCTGCCGTTGCCGTCACGGGTTGGTAAAACCGTGGTCGGGGGAATCGATCTCAACAAGCCGCGCCTGCGTCACGTCGCTGAGGCTGTCATCGCGTTGTCAGCCTCAGCTGATGGCTTCACCGCCTCGGCACTGGCCGATCAGGTCCGCGCGTTCCGCAATCACAGCGCACCGCTCTACGGCCCCCGCCAGGCCGCGTATGATCTGAAGAAACTCCGCGGCAAACAGATCGTCCAGCGGATCGGCGCGACGCGTCGCTACGAGGCGATGCCGTCCGGTCTGCGCGCTATCACGGCCCTACTCGTGCTCCGAGAGAAAGCCCTCAAGCCACTCCTCGCGGCCGCTCAAGACATCAGCCCCACCCGAGGAGGACAAAACCCGCGCGCCATCGATCGCCACTACCAGGACCTGCAACTCGCCATGAACGGCGTCTTTCGCGAACTCGGCATCGCTGCCTGACCATCGACAAATTTTTTGTCGGGCTTCGCCCTTAAGCGCCTATAGGCTAACATCCGACGCTCTGCGTGCGCGGCAGGCGCGTTACGTTGCTAGCATGATCTGTTCGCCGGAACGCACGACAGCTAGGCTGACGCGCATGCCGCGGTCGCGAGTGAGACGATCGGGCTGACCGTCCAGTATGGCCTGTTGCAGCGACGACCAGACGCCAAGGCTGCTATGTGACTTTGTGCAGGCCCATCACCGTCCTGGAAGCGCTTCTCGTAAACCTGTCCAAGGGCAAGGAAGCCGCTGATTTCGGAGTATCTCGCGCGCAGGATATCCCGTCGCTGACAATCTATGCCTCGAAACAGGGGGGGTAGGCAAGCAGAATCGGAATATGTTCCTATAGAAAATCCACTGATCAATTGCCGGCGAAAACGTTTGCCAGTCGGCGCCGCTGTGCAATACGGCACCGCAAACTTGGACGACGCCATTGTCGGACTTTATGCGCGTGGTAGCGGCCGCAGACGCACCGGTCGTCATTGGGAATGGCGTAATCGCGATGGCCACGAGGCAATCTGGAGGTGATGATGGCCGACACAACCGTGGGTTCGGAACCTGGCACGCAACCCGATCGTTCCGTCTGACGCAGCGCGCGTGATCCGCGATCGCGCGCTGGAGCTCGGCTTCGATGCCGTCGGCTTCTGTCGTGCAGAGCTTGGCGCGGAGGCGCGCGACCGGTTGGCCGGCTTCCTCGCCGCGGGGCAGCACGGCGACATGGGCTGGCTCGCGGCCCGCGCCGAGCAGCGATCGCATCCGCAAGCGCTGTGGCCGGCAGCACGCAGCGTCATCGGTACTCGGCCTGTCCTATGCACCGGATGACGATCCGCTTGCCACGCTTGCCATGCCCGATCGCGGCAGCATCTCCGTCTATGCCCGCAATCGCGACTATCATGCTGTGGTGAAGGGGATGCTGAAGCACCTCGCACAGTTCATTGTGTCGCGCTTCGCTCCCGAGGTGAAGGTGTTCGTCGATACCGCCCCGGTGATGGAGAAGCCGCTGGCGGAGCGTGCCGGCATCGGCTGGCAGGGCAAGCACACTAATCTGGTATCGCGAGCGCACGGCTCCTGGCTGTTTCTGGGCGAAATCTACACCACGCTCGACATCACGCCCGGCGAGCCCCACGCCGACCACTGTGGCACCTGCACGCGCTGCCTCGACATCTGCCCGACTGCGGCATTTCCCGCGCCGTATCGGCTCGATGCGACGCGCTGCATCTCCTACCTCACTATCGAGCACCACGGGCCGATCCCGCACGAACTGCGCCCGCTGATGGGAAACCGCATATACGGTTGTGACGATTGCCTTGCAGTGTGCCCATGGAACCGCTTCGCGCACGCCACCCCACACGCCAGGCTGCGCGCCCGCGCCGAGCTCACGGCGCCTCGGCTGACGGAACTGGCTGCCCTGGACGATGCCGGGTTTCGCGCCATGTTCGCGGGGTCGCCGATCAAGCGGATCGGCCGCAACCGCTTCGTGCGCAACGTGCTGATTGCCATCGGCAACTCCGGCGATCGGGCACTGACCTCGGTGGCCGCCTCGTTGACCTGCGACAGCGATGCGGTCGTCGCCGAGGCGGCAGCCTGGGCGCAACAACGACTGGCTCGCCATTTGCCGTCCCGATAGGGAAGGCCGAATGCCGCGCGGCCCACAAGGTGGAAGCCCTGCCGCCTGCCAGAGGCCGGCCGCGTGGGGTATACGATGTTGTGAATTCCCGCGGTGGTGCGCATCTCCCCTGGCTGTCCAGCTCGATCATGCCGGGCCAATGCGAGGCGCTGACCATGGCTGCGGCGCAGGTCATGGGCAATCACGTTACAGTGACAATAGGCGGAGCGCAGGGCCGCCTGGCATTCAACGAGTTCTAGCCAGTCATCGTCCAGAATATCCTGCAATCCTGCCGGATTATGGCAGATTGCGTGGTCAGTTTCGCGACCCACACGGTCGACAGGCTGGCACCGAACCGCGACCGCATTGCCGAGGACCCGGCGAAGTCGCTCATGCTCGTGACCGCGCTCAATCTGCGGATCGGCTATGACAGAGCGGTGAAGATCGGCAAGCTCGCCCTTGCGGAGAACATCACCTTGAAGCAGGCGGTGGAACAACTCGGCTTCGTCCGGCCAGCGGGTTTCGATCGCTGGGTCGTCCCGGCGGAAATGACCGTGCCAAGAGCCACGCTGCCGGGAGGCGGCGGCTGAGTGGACTGATCAAGCGAAGCTTCTCGCTTGCCGGCCATCGCACCAGCGTTGCGCTGGAGCCGGAGTTCTGGGCGGCGCTGACGCATATTGCCGCCGGTCGGCAGCAGTCCCTGACTGCGCTGGTCGCCGCCGTCGATGCCGAAAGAGCCGTCGGGCGGCCCTTGGCTTCAGCCCTGCGGGTGGTGGCATTGCGCGAATTTTTCCTTCGCGATTAACCCTTAACTAAACCATGAGTTGCATGGTTTCTGGAGTAGATCAACCGAAAGGGGTAGCTCGATGTTGCATTCAATGAAGGTTGCTAACACGCCGAGAGCGTCGCTCGACGAGCTCGTCCTGTCCGATCGCCTGATCACGCTGGCCGAGGCTGCCGACCGTGCGGGGTACACGGATACGGCCGAACACCTGGTGACTTTGGCGTGCAGCGTGTTTGACGAGGCGCCAAAGAAGCCGCACTAGTTGGCTTCAGCGGGCCTGGATCGGGGCGCCGTTGCTGTACGCGGTCCCTGAGTGCCGAAGGGCCAAGCCGCTACTCGGCATTGGCCAGTTATTCGCGATAGCATTCAGCAGGCCGTACCAGAACGGGTTGAACAGGTGGCCTTGCCAACCCAGGACGTCCCCCGTCTTGGTCGTGCTTGTCCCACGGCTGTCCATGGCGGCAGGTTGCCGGCGGTGCGGTCATACAAACCGCAGCAGGGTGTCGCTTTTGGACGCCGATTGGAGTGCGACCCCGCGGGTGGACAGATTGACGGGCTGATCCCGCACGCGGAACCTGGGCAGATACCTTCATTCTTTGTTTTCCGCTGACACTATTGCGCCGCCGGATGGAACGCCACGTTGCGCGGGGACTGTGACGGGCCAGACAAGTGCGCTTGATCGGCTTGCCGCGGCAAGGTTATCGCGGCTCATTGTGTAAGGAGGTGATGACAATTTCTCCTCTCGCGCGCCTGCACCGAACCAATCTCAATCAGCGATGCGCCGGTTTCACTATCGCAATGCCAATGACCGATGGACATCGGCCAGAATCTCGAACGACCGCTTGCGCGCGCCGTGGTCGAAGATCTGAGCGGTCGCCATTAGCTCATCGGCGCCGGTTGAGGCGACGAAAGACTGAAGACCCTCCCGGATCGTCTCTGGCCCTCCGACGATGGAGCATGCCAGCGCATGCGCAAGCATTGCGCGCGCGTGGCCGTCGAGAGCTCCGTCGAAATCGCGCACGGGTGGCGGCAGTTTGCCCGGACGGCCGCGGCGCAGGTTGAGGAACGCCTGTTGGAGGGACGAAAACAGAAGACGTGCGGCAGAATTGGTTTCGGCCGCAAAGACGTTGATACCGAGCATCACATGCGGTGCAGCCAGCCGCTTGGAAGGCTTGAACTGTTCACGGTAGATGGCGATCGCGTCCGTCATCTGCTCCGGCGCGAAATGTGAGGCGAAGGCATAAGGCAGGCCGAGTGTGGCAGCCAATTGGGCCCCGAACGTGCTGGAGCCAAGAATCCAAACCTCAACGTCCTGGCCGCCGCCAGGCACGGCCTGAAGCGCCTGGCCCGGCAAGGCGGGACGGAAGTACGCCAGCAACTCTACCACGTCCTTTGGAAAGCTATGTTCGTCGGCGAATAGGTTTCGCCGCATGGCACGCGTGGCGACAGGGTCGGATCCAGGAGCGCGCCCCAGGCCGAGATCGATGCGTCCCGGATGCATCGCACAGAGCGTGCCGAATTGCTCGGCGATGATCAGCGGGGCGTGATTTGGCAGCATGACCCCACCAGCTCCCACGCGTATGCTGTTGGTCGCGGTGGCGACGTGCGCCAGCGCTACTGCGGTGGCCGCGCTGCCGATTCCCACCATGTTGTGGTGCTCGGCCATCCAGTAGCGCACATAGCCCAGGCTCTCGGCATGCTGGGCAAGGTCGACAGAGTGGCGCAGTGCTTGACCAACGTCGCACCCTTCGGGAACGGGACACAGGTCGAGAACGGAAAGCGGGATCATTGCTCGGATATGGGACTGCCTGTGGGTCGACTCCAGCCGGGAGACAATGCCTCGGACTGAACGAGAGGGCCATTCGCTTGGCAGCATGTGCACTTGGTCAGGCCGCGGTATCCTCAGAGGCGGTCCGTGCAAGCAGCCTTATCCCCTCTGATGATCGTTCGGCCGGCCCGCTACGCCAACTGGGGCGCCGCCTAGACGCCGTGGAGGGGCAGGATCCGCTTGCGGAACGTCGACAGGGCGCGGCCGACGGCCTGATCCATGTTATAGTAGCGGTAGTCGCCCAGACGCCCGGCGAAGATCACGTTGGGGGCCTCGAGTGCCGCCTTGGCGAGATAGCGGGCGTGCAGCGCGCGGTTCTCGGCCTGGGGGATTGGGTAGTAGGGCTCGGTGACCCCGGCTAGATGAGGCCGCGGATACTCCAGCGTGAGTAGGCTCCGCTGGAGCCTCTGGCCTGTCAGGTAGCGCTGATCGGTCACGCGGGTGAACGCCATGTTATTGGGATAGTTGACCGTCGCCACGGGCTGATAGCGGGCGGGGCCGATCGCCCGGAAGTCGAATGACATGCTCCTATAGGGCAAGGCGCCCAGGTCATAGGCGAAGAACGCGTCGATCGGGCCGGTGAATACAAGGCGGCTGTAGCTGATGTTCGATCCGATGGAGAAAAAGTCCTCCGACGTCGCTACAGTGATGCGGTCCGAGGACAACAGCCTATCGAATAGCGCCTGGTATCCGGCTTCTGGCAGAGCCTGATACGCGTCCTGAAAGTAGCGATCGTCATGGCCGATGCTTACCGGCACCCGCGCCGTGACGCTGGGGTCCAGCTGCTCCGGTTCCAGTCCCCATTGCTTGATCGTGTAGTTGAGAAAGACTTTTCGATAGATGTAGTCGGCCAGATCGCGCACGTCATCATCCTTTGACTGGCGCATTGCCAGAATCGGCACCCTGGCGTTCAGGCCATAGGTCTCGATGAGGCGATCCGCCAGACGGCGTGCGGGGCCCGGCGCGAAGCAGAGGTCGAGCGACGTCAGGTTGAAAGGGACAGGCACCAGACGATCGTCGATCATCGCCGCGACCCGATGCTCATAGGCCTGCCAGTGGGTGAACCGCGAGAGGTACTCGAAGGTGGCGGTCGAATTGGTGTGGAAGATGTGCGGCCCGTAACGATGAAATCGTACGCCCAGCTCGTCGCAATCATCGAATGCATTGCCGGCGACGTGGGGTCGGCGGTCGATCACGAGCACTCGCTTGTCGAGCCCGTTGGCGATGCGCTCGGCGAGGACGGCACCGGTGAACCCGGCGCCCACAATCAGCCAGTCGAAATGTCTTCGGGTCACTGGCAGGCCGACGGCCGCGCGCGCGCCCAGCGGCGGCCTCAACCCGCGCGCCGCGGGCCGGGCGGCAAGTGAGCGGGCTGCGGCACGGTCAGATTGACCACCAGCCGCGCCGCACCAACCATGGGTGAGCAATGCAGCCACGCCTCAGCCTTGGCATGGTCGGACCGATGTCGCCGCACGTCGATGTGCTTGAAGGCGACGATGGAGCCGGACGGCGCCTCGGCGATCTGGTCGGGCCGGCGCAGGAAAGGACGGGCAGTGTCATGCGCCGCAATGTCATGCTCGAGCTGTTCGAGCGTCGCGACGTCACGCGCCTGCCGTGCCCGGTGCCGCTCCTTGATCAGCCGATCGCGCTTGCCGAGGTCGCTGTAGAAGTCCGCCATGCTGGTGACGTTGGCAGGCTCCGCATAGAGGGTCCCGGCGCCGTTGTAGACGCGCAACAGACCAAAGCCCGGCGCGGCGGGGGGAACGCTGTCGACGTGAAAGCCGCATTCGGTTGTCGGCACCTCGGTGAAAATGCGCAACATAAACCGCCGAGCCCGCAGGGCGCCGCCGGCGCTGACCATGGCGCCCAGGCGATCGGTCAGTTCCAGAATGTCCCTGATCAGGCAGCCCCTGGCCGGCTCGTCGATCATTCCGACCCACACATTTCCGTCGAGCCATGCCGCGATCTCGTCCCGGGTCGCATAGGGCAACACCGATCGCGGCAGGCACAACCGCCCGGTCTCGACCGCGGCGGCCACTTCGGCCAACCAAGCGGGCGGCGTGGCGGGAATGAGGATCACCGCCTGAACATCGGCGCGCGCAATATTTGCGAGGTCTCGCGGATCGTGGGTGACAACGACGACCGCTTCGTCGCCCTCGCATCGTTCGGCCGCGCTCGACATCGCCTCTCACCGCCAAGAAGAGATCAAAAATTACCGCTGCTTGCCCCAACAAGCGAGCGGAATGTAACGTCGCGGCCCAGACGGAGGACCGCTTGACCTGCGATCTTTTCATCCGCAGCTATTGGAAGGATCTTGGCTGGCTGCGGTATTGTCTGGAGGCGATAGCGGTTTACTGCCATGGCTTCAGGGACGTGGTCGTCGTCGCGCCCCAGTTGAGCCGGGCGCGGATGGAGCGGGCCAACCTTTCGCTAGGCGCGCACTTCATTTGGCACCGCGATTACGCCGATGACTATCTTGGCCAGCAGGCGACCAAGCTCCAGGCGGATCTGCATACCGATGCCGATCTGATCTGCCATCTCGATTCCGACTGCGTGTTCAACGTCCGGACAACACCGGAGGATCTGATGCAGGGGGGACGGCCGTTCATCGCCAGGCGGTCGATCGAGGCGCTTGGAGGGCGCTCGCCATGGCGGGCGCCGACGGAGAAGTTCCTGGGTTGGCCGGTATCGCACGACTACATGTACCACCCTCCGTTTCTCTACCCCCGTTGGCTCTATGCCGAGGTGCGAGCCCACGCGATGGCGGTTCACGGCGTCGGCATCGAGGCCTATCTGGCGGCCCAGCCGCCGCGCGGCTTTTCCGAGTTCAATGTCCTGGGCGCCCTAGCCTGGGCGCACCACCGGGATGACTTTGTCTGGATCGACGCCGAATCGGCGCCCCCGGACCTACGATGCCGCTGGTATTGGAGCTGGGGGGGCATCGACCAGGCCACCCGCCGTGAAATCCAGCAGATATTGCAGCCGCCGGTCGTGGACGTGGCTCCATGACCGCGGAGCGGGGCGGATCGCCGATCCACGCGTTTTGGTGCCGGAGCCCGAGCCGCACCAACTTCGGCGACGCCCTGACCCCCTGGCTGATTTGCCGGATCGCCGGCGTCGATCCAATTTTCGTTCGCCCGCAGGATCCGCGTCCAAAGCTTATCGCGGTGGGGAGCATCATCGCCTACGCAGCGTGCGGCGACACCGTCTGGGGGGCCGGGATCATGGCCGCGACGGATCTGATACCGCCCGGCGCTCGTCTGCTGGCCGTCCGGGGGCCACTAACTCGGGCGCGGGCGCTGGCCTGCGGGACGGATTGCCCCGAAATCTATGGGGACCCGGCCCTGCTGCTGCCGCGGCTGCACCAGCCACCGTCCCGCGATCGCGAGGGCGTCGGGCTGGTGGCGCATTTCTCCGATCGCCCACGGCTGGGCGACGTCTGGGGGAAGACACCAGGACTGCATTCGATCGACATCCAGGGCGGGATCGAAACCGTGATCGGCCAGATCGCCGCATCGCGGTTCGTGGCGTCCTCATCGTTGCACGGACTGATCGTCAGCCACGCCTACGGCGTGCCGGCAGTTTGGATCAAGTTCCGCGACCTGCCGTCCGGCGACGACAGCAAATTTCGCGATTACTATCTTTCGCTGGACGTGGCGCCCCCCGTTCCCCTCCCTGTCGCGTACGACCGGGTCGATCCAGAACTCCTCGCTGAACGGGCGACGCTGCCCATGGCCAGGCCCGACCTCGATTGCCTTTGGCGGGCCTGTCCGTTCCGGGGTGCGGCATGACGGACAAAGACTTCATTCGTGGGCTGCGCGATGCGGATGCCCATCACGGCGGCATCCGCTGTCTGCGGCTGTTCCGCCTGGAGCCATCCTATTTCGACAGCGTACGCGCCGAGGTACTCAGCCTGGTCGGCAGCGAGACCGCCTCGCTGGCGAGCGACCCAAAACATGTGACCAACTGGACGCGGCCGCGTGGGGTCGTGCGACAGTTCAGCCTGCTCAATCGTTCCGGACGGTTCGAAGACTTCTCCACCGATCACGACCTGTCATGCCTGGGCAAGCGCTTCCACGCCGCCGCCCGGTTTCCGTCGTTAGCTAGCCTGGTCGCGGGCTTTCCCCACGCGGTGAACTTCCGCATCAATACCATGGCGCCGGGCGCGCGGTTGCCGCCGCACGAGGAGCATCTGCTCTTCCGCACACGCGCCGGCTCGGTGGGGATGCGACTTCGCTGCCATCTGCCGATCGTAACCGAGATGGCCGCAGAACTGATGCTCGACGGTGAGGTCTATCACCTCGAGCCAGGCGTGATCCATCTGGTCAACCATGGCTGTGTGCACGCCGCCTCACACGATGGGGCGGAAGAGCGGATCCATCTGGTCTGGGACACTCTTCTTACTTTCGCAGCCTTCGATATTCTGGCCGGCGCGGCCACACCCGGTTTCCCCGCGTCGCGGATCGCGCCGGGGGACCGCCTTCCCAAACCTCTTCGGTCAGAGCGGATCGGCCGCTTCGTCGCCTTGCCGCCGAGGGTGCCGCCCGCGGAGGCTGTACGCGTCGGCTGGTGCGAGGTTCAATGACCTCCGGTAGTGGTTCGCCGCCCGCCTATCCCGCCGAGGATCTCGCCGACCCGCTTGGCGAACTCTGCAGCCTTGTTGACGACTGGCGGAGTTCTGCGAGGCGGCGAACCGAATGGTGAAGCCGCCGCCTTCCGGACCGAGGGGATCGTGCATCTCCATCGCACGCAGGTCGAAGAACAGTGGCGACAGCCGCCCGATCACGACTGGATCGATCTCCCAGCAAAACAGCCGATAGGCTTCCTCCGCAGGCACTGGAAACGGCGCGTAGTGCTTCTCCACGAACCAGCGGGCATGGCGCAGGGTCCGTTTGAGGATGACGGCGCCGTCCATGGGACGCGAGACGACGGCATAGCGGATGTGGTTAAGCAGCGTTTCGATGAAGACGGCATTGTATTCGGCGAGCCGCCAGGAATTGCCGCGCGGAAGCCAGGGCAGGCCGCCGTTCGCCGCGATCAGCAAATGGGCGAGGTCATGCGACGGGTTGGTTTTCGTCGGCCCCTCGTGCGCGTAGACAGTGTCGCCGAAGGCGAAGGTCTGCTGTTCCCGCCGCCAGCAGAGGCGCAGGACATCATCTTCCGAGGGGGCGTAGGCTTCGCGGCCGGGTTCCATGGCGCGTGATCGATCCTCGTTTGCGAACCTGTGATTTGCCGGTTCGCATTTAGTCTGATTTCGGCTGCGTGCGCAGGTCCAGCGGTGACTTGGTCATTGCCGTCGAAACGGCGAGCGCTCTAGCTTGCTTCCTGCCGCCTTCGACCAAGCCGATCCGGGAGGTGTTATGGTGTCTTCCCCTCTTCGCGTCGGCCTTGCGGCGGGCGCGGACGATGCCCCGTCGGGCCCTGGCGATCGCCGGATCTTCGTGCAAATTCCAGCATACCGCGATCCGGACCTCGGCCCGACGCTCGAAGATCTGTTCGCCAAGGCGTCCGACCCTGACGCCCTTCGCGTCGTGGTATTGTGGCAGAGAGCCGACGACGACCACCTCACCCCCGGACTCCTGCGCCGTTCCAATCTGGAGATCATCGACATCCCCTTCGCGGAGAGCCAGGGATGCGGCTGGGCGAGGAACCTGCTCCAGCAGCATTGGCGGGGGGAACCCTACACCCTGATCCTGGACTCGCATCACCGGTTCGTACCTGCTTGGGACCGGAAGCTCGTCGGATATTACGAGAAGCTTCGCCACAGCGGGGTCGGCAAACCCATCCTTACCGCCTACATGCCGCCATTCAAGCCGGATGACGATCCGCTCTCGCGGCCGGCCGCCCCGCTGAGGGTCTGTCCCCTGGAAAGATCAAACGGCCTGCTGATCCGGGTGATCGGCCGCCATATCCCGGATTGGGAAATCCTCTCGGCGCCCGTGTCCGGCAATCTCGTCTCACTTCATTTTCTGTTCGCCGGCGGCGCATTCAACCGGGAGATCCCCTTCGATCCCGCCTGCTATTTCCTGGGGGACGAGGTCGCGATCGGCCTGCGCGCTTTCACATCCGGCTACGACGTCTTTCACCCCCATGAGCTGATCGGCTGGCATTGCTACCAGCGCGACTACCGGCCGACCCATTGGGAGGACCACCGCGAGTGGACGCAGCAGGAACTGCTCTCCCTGCGGACTCTGAAAATCCTATTTTCCGGCCGTTATCTGAAGACGTACGGGCTCGGCCGCCAGCGCAAGCTGCGCGACTTCGAAGCGCGGCTCGGCCTGAAGCTCTGGGACTCTGGCTAAGCCTCGAGACGCCCTTCGCCAGGCAGTTCGACCTCGCAGGCCGGGGGCGGCGGTGGGGTGCCGCCGGGAATGCTCTCGTGAAGCCCGCCGCGCCAGATCGGCAGCAATTCCCGATAGGCCGCCCAGTCCAGGGTCGCGTGGAACAGGGTGTTCCGCTCCATGACCTCGGGCGCCACTTGCAGCGTGAGGAGTTCGGGCTGCGAGACATCGCTCAATTGGAGGTACTTCAGCAGTTCCTGGCAGTCGGCATTGTAGAAAAAGTACTTCGCCTCGTCAGTCTGAACCAGGTCCGCCGTGCGTTTGAAGCCGGCCGACGTCAGGATGTGGTCGGTCAGCACCGAGCCTTCGATGACGAGGTAGTTCACCTCGGCCTTCCCCTCCCGGCTCAAACTCTCCAGGGCTTCTTTGTAGAGCGACGCTCTCAGGCCGATATTCGATGCCAGCTCGTTGCGCAGAAGCACGGGGCCCACCGCGTAGCTATTGTCGGCGATCGCGTGCGCCTGGACGAAAGCGGCAACCGTCTGCGACCCATGCCCCCAGGGTGGCCACGGCCGGTCCCTCACCGCCGCGAAAATCAGCGAGTTGGGACCCTTGAAGGTCGGGAGGACGTATTCTTCGAAGACATGGGCGACGCCAATCTCCCGGAAAAATGTCCGCACGCCGATCATTGCGACGTCGTCCAGCTCCGCGTACTCTTCGAAACGGAGCCTGTCGTTCAGCGCATCGTATATTGTCGTCCTGACCCCGGGTTCCTCAGAGCTTTCGGCCATGTGACCACTCCCTGGCTTAACCGCTTTCGCCCGAGGGGAAACGCTGCTTCGAGCGCGACGCGACCTTAGCGATCCGCCGGTGGGGTGGCAACCGGATTGACTCCTGGACGCGGCAGGACGGCACGACTAGCCTTCCGGCTTCGATGCTTGGCGGTGAGACCAAGCGCGAGGCGAGGTGAACAGTGCGGTATCTGACCGCGACGGCCCCCGTTCCATCCGTCTATTGCGCGCCATCGTTTCTGGAACCCGCAAATTGCCTCCGACTGGCCGATGAAATGGAAGCCGGGCCGCTGTGCCCCGCGACCTTGCGCGAGCCGAGCCGAGGGGACGTCGCCGCCGAACACCGCAGGCGGGCGGATTACCTGACGAAGCCCTCCGCGACGCAAGCGCTGGTGGCGCACAGGCTCGCCGCGATTACTGCCGACCTCGCCGTGCATTTCGACGTTTCGCTGTCAGGCCCGCAGCCACCGCAGTTTCTTCGCTACTCGCGCGGCGGATACTTTCGCCCGCACCGAGATCGTTCCGACGATCCAGGACACGCCGCGGATATCCGCAGTCGCCGCATAACAGCGGTTGTGTTTCTCAACAGCCAGACCCCCCTTCCCAGCGACGGCTGCTATTGCGGCGGCGATTTGCGGCTGTTCCGGGCCGACGATGATCCTGATCCTACCCTCTGCATTAACGGGGAGACCGGCATGCTGGTGGCCTTCGCCTCTGTGGTCGTTCACGAAGTCCGGCCAGTGACCTGGGGCGTGCGCCGCACCGTCGCGGCCTGGTTTGTAGATGCACCATGACCGGCCCGATCGTCGTGATCGGCCGCCCGCGGTCGGGAAGCCGGGTTATGTGCCGACTGCTCCAGGCCAACGACGTGTTTATGGGCGCCGATCTGTATTCGGAGTTTCTCGATTCTGTGAGCTGGTACCAGCGGTTCGTCGTCCCCATCGTGACCGATGTCGGCTTCCCCGAACACGCCCTGGAGACGCCCAGCCCAGCCATGGTGGTCGACGCCCAGGGTCGCCTGGCGGATGTCCTGCCGCGTTACTGGGGGGGCCGGCCCGTCAACTCGCCCTGGGGTTGGAAGTACTGCGAGACCCTTTTCGTCGCACCCATTGTAAAGCGCCTGTTCCCGGCAGCGCGCTTCATCCATATCGTGCGCGATGCTCGCGCCGTGTGCCTCTCCAATCGCGGCTATTTCCAGTTGACCCAAGGCTACCCGCCGCGGGACTGGCACCCCGCCGGCAATCACCGGGGGTATCCATCCTTTCACGACTTCTGCAGCCTCGTCACCTTCGGCCGGACAGGAGTACGCGAATGGGACGGTGTGGATCTCAGCTCTCCGACCGCCCTGGTGGAGAACAGGTTTCGACTCCAGGCGCAGTCCTGGGTCACCTGCGTCGCCCGGGCGCGCGCACACGGCCGGGCACTGGCCGGCGACTACTATGAGCTCCGCTTCGAGGATCTCTGCGAAGATCCCGCCGGCGAGTTGCGGAGGCTGTTCGACTGGCTCGGCCTGCCGCTGCGCCGGCCGGCCGAATTGTCCGCGGCCAGGGCGCGAAGCTGGTGTGCGGTTCGACTGAGCCTGCGGGAGCGCCGCGATCTCGACCGCGCGACCGAGTTGGCCGCGCCCCTGCTGGCCGCGCTGAACTATCGGCGCTGAGCGGGCTGCGCGTTGGCGCTTGACTCGGGTCAGCACCGATCTGAGGCTACCTCGAATGAGCCTTCCCGGAAAAGTCCTGCTGGTGTTTCCGCGGGCATTCGAGCGCAACAGTGTGCCGCCCCTGGGCATCGCCCTGCTCGCGGCTTGCCTGAGAGATGCCGGCCATGCGGTCGATCTCCTCGACTTGACGGTCGAGCCGCTCGGGCGTCGCGACTTCAGGCCCTATTGCCTGGTGGGAATGACGCTCCTGTGCACCAATTTCCAGGGCGGCGTCGATGTCGCCCGACTGGTGCGCCGCCAGAACCCCGCGGCCAGCATTGTCGCCGGGGGTCCTTTCGCCGACGCTTGTCCCCGCGATGTTCTCGACACAGGCGTTTTCGACTTCGTCGCCCATGGTGAGGGCGAGACCCTGCTGCCCCGTCTGGTCGCGGCGGTGAAAAACGGAACGGACCCCGGTGAGATCGGGGGGTTAAGCTTTTTTCGCGACGGTGCCATCGTCCGCACGCCCTCGCCACCGATGATCGCAGACCTCGATGCCCTGCCCTTCCCGGCCTACGACCTGCTGCCTATGGCGCTCTATCACCGCCATTCGATCATGGCGTCCCGCGGTTGTCCGTGGGACTGCATATTCTGCGACCGCGGTCCGACCGAAAGCCGACGGGTACGGTTCCTCAGCCCCGAGCGCGTCCGGGACTGGGCCACTCGCATGACTCACGAATTCGGTGCCAAACCCTTTCGCATCCTCGACAGCACGTTCACCGTCAACCAGCGGTGGGCAGAGCGGGTCTGCGATCTGTTTCTCGAACAAGGCGTTCGAATCAACTGGCACTGCCAGTCGCGGATCGACTGCGTCAACCCGCGATTGCTGGAGAAGATGCAAGACGCGGGATGCACCCAGATCGTCGTAGGAATTGACAGCGGCGACGATGAGATTCTCGTTCTGTCGAAGAAACGGCTGACGCGTGAGAGGACGCGACGCGGCGCGGCGCTGTTCCGGGATGGCAAGGCACCGACGCTGCACATGAACTTTGTGATCGGCCACCCCTGGGACACGCGGGACACGATTCGTGAGACCGTGGCATTCGCCGACGAACTGCGGCGGGATTTCAAGGCGACGTGCGGTTTTTATATGATGGTGCCGTTTCCCGGGACGGAACTAGCGGAGAATGCGCCCAAGTACGAAATCCAAATCAAGAAGGATTGGAAGAAGTACAACAAGCTATCCTTCATGGGGAACCCGGAACGACTTTCGGCAAGTTTCGATTCCAAGTATCTGAGCGCTGACGAGCTGACACAGATCTATCACGCCATCTTTGAGAAGAAGCGTGACCGGCTCAACGCACTCCTCGCGCAACGGTAAGCGCGGTTGGGTTCGCACTGACCCGTCTTCCCCGTCGTGGCCAGGTTTGTCCCTGCCATCACCACCGGCGGAGTGCCGCGACTGATGGCAGGGACAAGCCAGGCACGACGGAGCAGTCGCGACGCGAACGCGTCGTAACGACGCCCTGATATTACCCGCCCGACCGCTCCACTCCCCGCAACTCGCCTGACCGCACGCTGGCAATCGCGTTGTTGAGGATCTGCACGATCGCCTCATCAGCGATACTGCGCGCCAGCAGCGCCAGCGAGCCGCCCAGCAACGCCGATGCGATCGAAAGAGCATCAATATTCTGGCTCACCATGTACTCGATGGCCTTGTCCACCACCGCACCGGCGTGACCCAGATCCTGTGGCGGCTGTTCGTCGGTCATCGCTCGCTCTCCTGCCAATGCCTCACTCGGCAATCTCCGTCTCCGGCTCGGTCTGTTCCTCAGCCTGCAGCGCCCACATCCGTGCATACAGCCCGTCGCGCGCCAACAGCGCCGCGTGCCGGCCTCGCTCCGCCACTCGGCCGTCGCGCAGCACGATGATCTCGTCCGCATCCACCACTGTGGACAACCGATGCGCAATCACCAGCGTCGT
Source organism: uncultured Alphaproteobacteria bacterium (assembly GCA_963696645.1). Taxonomy (GTDB): domain Bacteria; phylum Pseudomonadota; class Alphaproteobacteria; order Acetobacterales; family Acetobacteraceae; genus JAMXLO01. Next base: position 1,619,503 of record CAVOKY010000005.1, on the reverse strand, counting down.
GCGATTCCGCGCCACCGCACGCAGCGCCGCCTGGATGTCCTGCTCCGTCCCGGTATCCAGCGCACTGGTCGCCTCGTCCAGGATGAGGATGCGCGGATCCTTCAGGACGGTGCGCGCAATCGCCACGCGCTGCTTCTCGCCGCCAGACAGCTTCAGGCCACGTTCGCCCACGCGAGTGTCGTAACCCTCCGGCAGCGACACGATGAAATCGTGCACCTGCGCCACACGCGCCGCCTCCTCGATCTCGTGCTGCGTCGCACCTGGCCGGCCGTAGGCGATGTTGTAGCGGATCGTGTCGTTGAACAGCACGGTGTCCTGCGGCACCACGCCGATCGCCGCGCGCAGGCTGTCCTGTGTAACATCGCGGACGTCCTGACCGTCGATCCGGATGCAGCCCTCCGTCACGTCGTAGAAGCGAAACAGCAGCCGGCTGATGGTGGACTTGCCTGCGCCGGTCGGCCCGACGATGGCCAGCCGCCCGCCTGCGGGCACGCTGAAATCCACCCCCTTGAGGATTTCGCGGTTCGGCTGATAGCCGAAATGCACGTCCTCGAAGTGCACCTCGCCGGCGGGGCCATCGGTCAGATGCGCCGCGAGCGCCACGGCACCCGGACGATCGGCGATCTCCTGTTCGACATCCATCAGGCGGAACATCTGCTCCATGTCCACGACACCCTGGCGGATCGTCATGTAGATCATGCCGAGGAACCCAAGCGGCTGATAGAGCTGCATCAGGTAGGTGTTCACCAGCACGAACTGACCGACCGTCATGATGCCGGTGCTGACATTGCGCGCCGCCAACAGCATGATCAGCGTCAGGCCCGCCGCGATGATCAGCGCCTGGCCGATGTTCAGCATGTTCAGCGACACCTGCACGCGCACTGCCGCCTTCTCGTATCGCGCCAATGCCGCGTCATAGCGCGCGGCCTCATGCGGCTCGTTGCCGAAATACTTCACCGTCTCGAAGTTCAGCAGACTGTCGAGCGCCTTGCTGCTGGCGTCGTTGTCGTTGTCGTTCATCGCCCGGCGCGCGCGCACCCGCCAGCCTGCGAAGGTCATGGTGAAGGCGGCGTAGCTCGCCACCGCGCCGAAGGTGATTGCAGCGAACCGCCAGTCGAACAAATGCCAGATGATCGCGGTGACCATCAGCAGCTCGATCACCGTCGGCACCACGTTGAACACCGCGAGCCGCAGCACCGACTGGATGCCGGCCATGCCGCGATCCAGCGCACGTGCCAGCCCGCCGGTCTGACGGTCGAGATGGAAGCGCAGGCTCAGCGCATGCAGGTGACGGAAGGTGCGGAGCGCCGCCACGCGAACCGCCCGCTGTGCCACCTTGGCGAACAGCGCATCGCGCAATTCGCCGGATGCCGCGGAGCCGACGCGCAGCAGGCCATAGGCGATCACCAGCGCCATCGGGATCGCCAACATGCCGGCGGCGCCTTTGGGCGCCAGCGCATCGACGATGCGGCCGTAGACGATTGGCACATAAACGGTGGCCACCTTGGCCAGCACCAGCAGGCCCAGCGCCAGCACCACCCGCACCCTGGCGCCGAGATCCCGCGCCGGCCACAGATACGGCAGCAGCGAGCGCACCGTCGCCATGCCGGAACGCTGGAGACGTGGCAGAATGAGGGTGGGTGCCTCGCCGGATCGGGTTCGTCTCATTCCCGGCATGTGGCATGCAGACCGGCAGTTTGAAAGGCGAGGCAGTGGCAAACGAGACCTTGGACAATGGCTACCTGCGCCACATCAGCGCCTGCAACAACGCCCGCCTGCCGGGCGATCGCGTCGGGTTCCGGATAGGCAACGCACAGGTAGGCTGGGTGAAGCCGGCATTCGCCGCGAAGCTGGCCGAATGCCCGGAGCTCCGCGCCGACGCGGACGGCGTCACCCTGGCCGACGGCGCGGCACTCCCGGTCATCGCGCGGCGCCTGTCCGACGCCGGCTGCTATCGCTGGCGACGCGAGGCGTTCGACATCCGCGCCGAACCCGGCGGGACGGTGCTGGCGCTGCTGGATCGCGGCGCGCTGCCGAGTTTCGGCGTCGTGGCGGTGGGCGTGCACGTCAACGGCCTGGTCCGCCGCGACGACGGGCTCCATGTATGGGTCGCGCGGCGGGCGGCGGACAAGCTGCTCGATCCGGGCAAGCTGGATCATATCGTTGCCGGCGGCGTGCCCGCGGGCCTCACCCCAACCGAGACCCTGGTGAAGGAGGCGGCCGAGGAAGCCGCCATCCCCGCGTCACTCGCCGCCCAGGCGGTGCCGGTGGCAGTGATCAGCTACGCGATGGAACGCGCGGAGGGCCTGCGTCGCGACCACTTGCACTGTTACGACCTGGAACTGCCGGAGGATTTTTGTCCCGTTGCGGCCGATGGCGAGGTGGAGGCATTCGAGCTGTGGTCCATCGGCCGCGTCATGCAGACCGTCCGCGATACGGATGACTTTAAGTTCAACGTCAATCTCGTGCTGATCGACCTGTTGCTGCGCGAGGGTCTGATTGGTGGCGCGCTGGCCCAGGCGCTGCACGCCGGCCTCGCGGGACGAACGGCGTAAAGGCGCCTATGCGGCGGCGTGCGCTGCGCCTCAACACTTGCGCGGTTGCGGCGCCAGGTCCGTCAGTTTGGCGTTCATCACAAAGTCGCCGAAGTCCATTTGCAAATCGTCGGCCACGCCGTTCTCCCAGTAGCGCATGCCTACCTGATAGGTCGGCACCTCGCTCGTAGCGGTGCGATCGAAGAACGCCAGACGGACCCGCGTGCTGGGCAGCCCGGACAGGAACGCGTACTTGTTGGGTTGCGGTTTCCGCCAGTCAAGCACTACGATCGAACTGTCCTCCGCGCCGGCATCGTCGGTCCCGTCAAACAGCGGCAGCGTGATGAACTTCTTGCCGGCCTCGGCTCCGGCAATGATCGCCGATGTGTGGGCCATCGGGAACAGCGTGCCCGGCGGCAGTTTCACGGTGGTGTCCTTGGGAAGCGTATAGTGTGCCACGCCCGGCCCGCCGGCCTGGTCAAACTGCGCATCGCCGTCGGTCTGGCTGGTCACCGCGCTGTCGGTGGTCTGCTTCATGTGGAAGCGGAACTTCAGTCCATCCTTGGATTCCCAGGTGGCGTAGTCCGATACCATCTGGATGTTCTGGCCATCGGTATTGGTGAGCGTCATAGCCAGGCGCTGGCGGACCGCCCAGCCATCGCAGGCGTCGATGACCTCATAGCCCATCTCACCTGTGCCGGCGATGATCTCCCCACCCCGGCTGCTGCTAAGCGTGAGGTTATAGATTGCTCGGTGGGCGGCGAGCGCGGTGTTCAGGCCGGCGGCGTCAGCGGAGCCGTTTGGAACCCAGGCAGAGGCGTACAGGGTCAGGGCGGCTGCCAGCAAGGCAGTGGGACGCATTTGGGTCTCCGCAAGCGGGGGCAGTCCGAACATAGGCAGGCCGGCACCGATGCGCCAGTTGACCCGCGTGAATAGCCGCCTGCCGCGACATGCCGCCACGAAACCGAACGCTACCCGGGTGTCGTCCGGGCCTTCGGCGGCAGATCAAGCCGCAGATGCAGTTCCCTCAGCCGAGCTGGGGGAACTTCGGCGGGCGCACCCATCATCAGGTCCTCGCCCTGCTGGTTGAGCGGAAACAGGATGACCTCGCGGATGTTCGGTTCATCGGCCAGCAGCATGACGATGCGATCGATGCCAGGCGCCGACCCGCCATGTGGTGGGGCGCCGTAGCGGAACGCGTTTAGCATGCCGCCGAATCGTGCCTCGACTTCCTCGGCCTTGTAACCGGCGATCTCGAAGGCGCGGATCATGATATCCGGCCGATGGTTGCGGATCGCGCCGGAGGACAACTCCACCCCGTTGCACACGATGTCGTACTGGAATGCCTTGATGGTCAGCGGATCCTGCGAGTTCAGTGCCTCCATCCCGCCCTGAGGCATACTGAACGGGTTGTGGCTGAAGTCGATCTGCTTGGTTTCCTCGTTCAGCTCGTACATAGGGAAGTCGGTGATCCAGCAGAAGCGGAACGCGTTCTTCTCGCTCAGGTCGAGCTCCTCCGCCAGACGCGTGCGGACCACACCGGCGAATTTCGGCGCCATATCCAGATTGCCGGCGACGAAGAACACCGCATCGCCCGCCTTCAGGCCGCAGGCAACGCGGATCGCTTCAGCGCGGCCGGCTTCCAAATTGCGCGCGATCGGTCCCTTCGGCCCATCCGCCTCATAGACGATGTAGCCCAGCCCGCCGGCCCCCTCGGCGCGCGCCCACTCATTCAGCTTGTCGTAGAAGCTGCGCGGTTGCGACGCGGCACCCGGTGCGGGAACCGCACGCACCACACCGCCCGAAGCGGCAATGCGCGCGAACAATCCGAACCCCGAACCGGCGAAGTGCTGCGTCACGTCGCTGATCCGCAGCGGGTTGCGCAGGTCCGGCTTGTCGCTGCCGAACTCCAGCATCGCTGCATCGTAGGGAATGCGCGGAAATGGTGGAGGCGTCACCGCGCGCCCCTCGGCGAATTCCTCGAACACCCCGGAAATCACCGGCTCGATCGTGTTGAACACGTCTTCCTGCGTAACGAAGCTCATCTCGAAATCGAGCTGATAGAACTCACCCGGCGACCGATCCGCGCGCGCCGCTTCGTCACGGAAGCATGGTGCGATCTGAAAGTAGCGGTCGAATCCCGCCACCATCGCCAACTGCTTGAACTGCTGCGGCGCCTGCGGCAGCGCGTAGAACTTCCCAGCATGGATGCGCGACGGTACCAGGAAGTCGCGTGCACCCTCAGGCGACGACGCGGTCAGGATCGGCGTCTGGAACTCGGTAAAGCCCGCGTCGATCATGCGCCGGCGGATCGACGCGATCACTCCGGCGCGCAGCATGATGTTGCGGTGAATCTTCTCGCGGCGCAGATCGATGAAGCGGTACTTCAGCCGGAGATCCTCGGGGAAGCGTTCCTCGCCGGCCACCTGTATCGGCAGCACGTCCGCTGCCGATTGTACGGTGAGTTCGGCGACGCGCAGTTCGATCTCGCCGGTGGGCAGACGTGGATTCACCGTGCCGGTCTCGCGGGTGACAACCTCGCCGGCGACGGTGATCACGCTCTCCGGCCGCACCGCATCGGCCGCGGCGAACGCCGGCGAGCCGGCGGGGAATACGCATTGCGTGATGCCGTAGTGGTCCCGCAGGTCGATGAACAGCAGCCCGCCGTGGTCGCGCTTGGCATGCACCCAGCCCGAGAGGCGGGCGGTGCGCCCGGCGTCAGCGGCTCGCAAGGCGCCGCAAGTGTGGGTGCGGTAGGCGTGCATCGTGGGTTTTCCCGACTGGATCGAGGGGCGGCAGACAAGCCCCGGCATTCGCGGCAAGTCAAGCCAGGGCGGAACTGCAGAATGATGGGGGATCGCAGCGCTCCACCATCGTTTGACTGCTTTGGCCTTTTCAGCTCCTGCGTGTACAAACGCCTGATGCCGCGTCCGCCTCGTGCCAAATTCCCCCCGCCTTCCCTGATCACCACCACCGACGCACTGCGGGAACTGTGCGCGCGGCTCGCCGTGGAAGAATTCGTTACAGTCGATACCGAGTTCATGCGCGAGCGAACCTACTGGCCGGAGCTCTGCGTCGTGCAACTTGCCGGCGCCGAGGAGGTCGCCGTGATCGACGCCGAGGCCCCCGACCTCGACCTGGCCGCACTCGGCGAACTGCTCGCCAACCGGGCGGTCATGAAGGTGTTCCACGCCGCGCGGCAGGACATCGAGATCTTCGTGCTCAAATTCGGCGACGTACCGAAGCCGCTGTTCGACACCCAGATCGCCGCCATGGTGGCCGGATTCGGCGACCAGGTCGGCTACGATGCCATCGTCGCCTCGCTGACCGGTGGATCGATCGACAAGGCGCACCGCTTCAGCGACTGGTCCGCCCGGCCGCTGTCGGTCGCGCAGATCGCCTACGCGGCCGCCGATGTGACCTACCTGCGCGAGGTCTACACCCGGCTTTGCACGCGGCTGGAGCAGGACGGCCGGCTGGAGTGGGTGGCCGAGGAAATGGCGGAGTTGGCCGATCCCGCCACCTATCGCGCCAATCCCGAGACAATGTGGGAACGCCTGCGCCCGCGCAGCACCAATCGGCGCTTCCTCGGTGTGCTGCGGGCTGTGGCAGCCTGGCGCGAACGGGAGGCGCAGCGGGTCAACATCCCACGCCAGCGCCTATTGCGCGACGAGGCGCTGTTGGAAATCGCCGCCACCGCACCAGACACGCCGGACGCACTGGCACGTGCACGTGGGATCAGCCGGGGCTTCGCTGATGGGCGCACAGGGGCGTCCCTGCTTGACGCAATTGCAGTGGAAAAGGCGCAACCCGAGGACACTCTTCCCGAGGTACAGCGCGGGCGGGATGGCGCCCGACCATCGCCGGCACTGGTGTCGCTGCTGAAGGTGCTGCTGGCGGCAAAATGCGAACACCACCACGTGGCCGCGAAGCTGGTCGCCAGTTCGGACGACATAGATCGGCTGGCAACCGAGGAAGCGCCGGATATCGCTGCGCTGCACGGCTGGCGGCGCGAAGTGTTCGGCGATGATGCACTGGCCCTCAAACAGGGGCGCATCGCGCTTGGCGTGGACGGCAAGCGTGTCCGGCTGATCCCGGCCATCTGACCAGGTTTCGTTGTCTTGCCCCAACCGGACTGCTAGCCTCCCCTCAATCGCCCATGGCGCCGTTGGGTGAGCAGCAGTCGCCGGTTCAAATACATGCGCGATACGATCAGGTTCCAGCCCGAAGCACGACGCCGCGTTCCGCGGCTGGTCTGGTTCCTGCTTGCCCTGCTGGTCATCGTCGCCAACAGCACGTTCGGGTTCGTCGTGTTGCGCGAGTTCCATCAGGCCGATGTCGCTATGGAGCACACGCGACAGGCGGTCAGCGAGATCAAGAACGTCAGGGACCTGGTGGATACCAGCGGTTGGGGCCAGCACACCGGTCGTAACTCCGACACTGCACAGCAGGCCGTTGCCACTGCCAACGCGCGGTTGTCACTTCCGTCGGAATTGCAAAGATTGAGCGGCCTCGTTGCCGACGATGCGCTACAGGCAAGTCGGTCGACGCAGCTGACGGCGCTGATCGACCAGGATGAGGCGCAACTTGCAGCATCTGTCGCGCCGGTGCAGGCGCCAGCGCCTGCCGCCGACATCGATCGAAACAATGCGGTCGCCGCCATCGTGTATGCCATGCTGCGCGACGAGCAGAACCAGCTCAACGATCGCGCGGCCATCATCGGCGGCCACGATACCGTAATTCTTGGCACCATCCTGCTCGGCACAATCATCGTCGGCGCCTTCGGCAGGGCGGCGCTGGTCGGCATTGTCTTCGTCCGGATGCGCCACGGCACACAGCGCAGCAGACTGGCGGCCGAGGCGCAGTTCGAGGCGTTGCGCGAATTCGAGCAGCGATTCCGCCGCATCTTCGATGACAGCCCGATCGGCATCGTATTGGCCAGCAGCAGCGATCAACGCATCGAGCAGGCAAATCCCGCCTTCTGCAGCATGCTCGGCTATGAACCGGACGAACTGACGGGCCGGTCGATCGCCGATGTCACCCATATCGACGATCGCAAACTGCTGAACGACGTTGATCAACAGGCCACACGCCCAGGTCATTTCGTCGAGTTGCGCTACCTGACGCATTCCAGGGTGGTCACCTGGACGCGCACCCGTGTTACGCCGCTGCGCAATGCTGATGGACAGGCGATTCTGCTGCTTTGCCTTGTTGAGGACATCACCCGGCAGAAACTCGCGGAAGCGGAATTGCGCCAGGCACAGAAGATGGAGGCAATCGGCCAACTGACCGGCGGTATCGCTCACGATTTCAACAATCTGCTGGGCGTCATCATCGGCAATGTGGAATTCCTGCTTGATGTGGTGCAGGACGACCAGGAGCATGCAAATCTGGCCAGGGAGATCCTGAACAGCGCGCTGAGTGGCGCTGATCTCACGCGTCGTCTGCTGGCCTTTGCCCGTCGCCAGACCTTGCAGCCCCGCCGAATCGATTTGAACGCCTACCTGCCGAACCACATTGCAATGCTACGGCGGCTACTCGGCGAGACGATTCGCCTCACCACCACGCTGGCGGCCGATCTGTGGCCAACCCGCGCGGACCCATCGCAGGTCGGTGACGCCCTGCTCAATCTGGCAATCAACGCGCGCGACGCGATGCCGCATGGCGGCTGGCTGTCGATCGAGACCGCGAATGCACATCTGGGAGCCGATCAACAAGGCGTCGAGGTCGCAGAGGGCGACTACGTCGTGCTTGCCGTCACTGATACCGGCACCGGCATGACGTCTGAACTGCTCGACCGCGTCGTGGAGCCGTTCTTCACCACCAAGGCGGCCGGAGCCGGCAGCGGCCTTGGCCTCAGCATGATCTATGGCTTCGCCAAACAGTCAGGCGGACATCTCGCAATCGAGAGCGAACCTGGCCGCGGCACGACAGTGCGCCTGTATCTCCCACGGGCGCAGGGCATCGAAGTGGACGCGGTCGAACGAACCGCCGGAATGTCGATGCCGGAGGGGTTTGAGGCGATCCTGCTGGTCGACGACAATGTGGAGATGCGCACGGTTGCCCGGCGCCACCTCACCTCACTCGGCTACCTCGTAAGCGAGGCGGGAAGCGGACCGGCGGCGGTGGCGATCCTGCAAAACGACAGCAGCTTCGACCTGCTGTTCACCGATGTCGTCATGCCGGGCGGCATGACCGGCTACCAGCTGGCGGCAATCGCGCAACAGCTCCAACCTGGACTGCGCGTGCTGTTCACCACCGGCTACGCCGGCCCGCTGCCTGGCTACGAGCCTGTTGCATCGCATTCCGGCAGGACGCTATACAAGCCATACCGCAAGCGGGACCTGGCGGTCACGGTGCGCGCCGTGTTGCAGGCGTAACAAGTCATGCTAGCAGCCTGTCGGACTTAACGCGACGCGGAAGCGGGCGGTAGAATCGGCGCACACGATTCGCACTGCCGGACCCCCGTCTCATGAGCAACTTCCGCCCGACCAACCGCGACATGGACTTCCTGATGCCGCCATCGGTCGATGAGTGGCTGCCGCAACGCCACCTCGCGCGGTTCGTTGTGGAAGTGATCGAGGGACTGGACCTGCGGGCAATGACCGGCAGCTACCGGGGCTCGGGCGAGGCATCCTACCACCCTCGGCTGCTGTTGGGCCTTATCATCTACGGCTACGCGACCGGGGTGTTTTCCAGCCGCAACCTGGAACGGGCGACGCATGATTTGGTGGCGTTCCGCTTCATCGCCGCCAACGAGCATCCCGACCACGACACCATCGCCACGTTCCGCCGCCGCTTCCTGCCGCAGATCGAGGCGCTGTTCGTGCAGGTGCTCGGTGTGGCCCGCGAGATGGGGGTGTTGAAGCTCGGCACGGTGGCGCTGGATGGCACCAAGATCCACGCCAACGCCAGCCGCCACAGCGCGCTGTCGTACGAGCACGCCAGCAAGATCGAGGCACAGTTGAAGGCCGAAGTGGCTGATCTGCTGGGTAAGGCGGGGGCGGCTGATCAGGCGGATGTGCCGGACGGGATGCAGGTTCCCGAGGAACTGGCGCGGCGCGAGAAGCGGCTGGCCGGGATCGCTCGCGCCAAGGCGGTGATCGAGGCGCGGGCGAAGGAACGCCATGCGCGCGAGCGAGCCGAATTTGAGGCCAGGATGGCGGAGCGTGAGGCGAAGGTGACGCAGACAGGCAAGAAGCCCCGCGGTCGCGTACCGCAGCCGCCGATCGAGGGCCCGCTGCCGACCGATCAGGTCAATCTGACGGACGAGGAATCGCGGATCATGCCGGTGGCCGGCGGAGGGTTCGAGCAGTGCTACAACGCCCAGGCAGCGGTGGCAGCGGACAGCCTACTGGTGGTGGCCGCCGATGTGGTGCAGGCGCCGAACGACAAACAGCAGCTTGAGCCGATGCTGGGCAAGCTGGCCGCACTGCCCGGCGAACTGGGCAAGGTTGGCGCGTTGCTTGCCGACAACGGGTATTTCAGCGAGGGCAACGTGAACGCCTGTGCCGACGCCGGGATCGAGCCGGTGATCGCGATGGGGCGTGAAGCGCATCATCCTGCGCTGGCTGAACGTTTCGCAGACGATCCTGCGGCGCCGGTAGACCCCACGCCGGTTGAGGCAATGGGCCATCGGCTCCAGACGAAAGAGGGCAAGAAGCTCTACGCGCTGCGTAAACAGACTCCCGAACCTGTGTTCGGGATCATCAAGTCGGTGCTCGGGTTCCGCCAGTTCCTGCTGCGCGGACTGGACAAGGTGCACGGCGAATGGAACCTCGTGACCATGGCGTGGAACGTGAAACGGATGTTCGCCCTGGCAGGGGCGAACTGAGCCGCATCGCGCCAATCGTGATCCATTTCGGCGTGTTCGCGCGCGGCCAACCTTGCGTTGGAATGGCCCGCGTGAAGTCAAGCGTGAAAGTCGAATCCCTGCTCCGCGTCAAGCGGCGTAGTGGCTGGAAATGCAACGCGCCGACGATGATTTCCTAATTTCCGGCAAATCAACTCCGACAGGCTGCTAGGCATCAGAATGTCTGACCTACGGCCAACTTTCGTTGGACCGTCATGGCCGGGCTTGTCCCGGCCATCCGTCGCGGCACAGCGCCGGTGGTGATGGCCCGCGGCGAGAGTGCGGCATTTTTGCGCTTCGTATCAGATGCTAAGGGACCACCGCGGAGTGGACTTGTCCCATCCGTGACGATGGGCTCGCGGGCCCTTGGCAGCGCCAAAGACATCACGCCGAAACGAACCTCTCCAGCCAGTGAATGGTGTAGTCGCCTGCCTGGAATTCCGGATCGTCGACGATGCGGCGGTGCAAAGGAATTGTCGTCTGGATCCCCACGATGACAAATTCGTCGAGCGCGCGGCGCAGGCGGTTGATCGCATCTCTGCGCGTCGGCGCATGGACAATCAGTTTGGCGATCAGGCTGTCGTAATACGGCGGCACGAAATAGCCGGCGTACAACGCCGAATCGACGCGCACGCCCAAACCCCCAGGCGCATGGAAGGCGGTCACCCGGCCCGGCGTCGGGACGAAACTGACCGGATCCTCCGCGGTGATGCGGCACTCGATCGCATGGCCGGCAAGATGGATATCCCGCTGCGCATAGCCCAGCGACGCGCCGGCCGCTATGCGGATCTGTTCGCGTACCAGGTCGACGTCACAAACCATTTCGGTAACAGGATGCTCCACCTGCAGTCGCGTATTCATCTCGATGAATGCGAAGTGACCGTCCTGATACAGGAACTCCAGCGTGCCGGCGTTGCGATAGCCTAGTGCCTCCAAAGCCGCTGTGGCCGTGGCGCCGAGCGCGTCGCGCGCGGCGTTATTCAATGCCGGAGAACCGGCTTCTTCCAACAGCTTCTGGTGCCGCCGTTGCAGGCTGCAATCGCGCTCGCCAAAATGCACCACATTGCCGTGCGCGTCGGCCATGATCTGCAATTCGATGTGACGCGGGTGGTCGAGATATTTCTCGATGTACACTGCGTCGTTGCCGAACGCGGCGCGAGCCTCGGTGCGGGCGATGTGGAAAGCTTCCTCCAGAGCGGCGGCATCGCGCGCAACCTTCATGCCACGCCCTCCACCTCCCGCAGCCGCCTTGATCAGCACCGGATAGCCGATGCGGTCGGCAACGATCCGCGCCTTCGCAGCGTCCGGCACCACGCCGTCGGAGCCCGGCACCAGCGGAACGCCAAGCCGCGCCATTGCAACCTTGGCGGCGACCTTGTCGCCCATCATGCGGATATGCGCTGGTGATGGGCCGATGAAGGTCAGCCCATGCGCCTCCACCATTTCGGCGAAGCGGGCGTTCTCGGACAGAAAACCGTAACCGGGATGGATCGCTTCGGCGCCGGTGATAGTCGCGGCCGACAGGATGGCAGGCATGTTGAGATAGCTGTCCCTCGCCGGTGGCGGTCCGATGCAGACGCTTTCGTCAGCCAGCCGTACGTGCATTGCCTCTGCGTCCGCGGTGGAGTGCACCGCGACGGTGGCGATGCCTAGCTCACGGCAGGCTCGCTGGATGCGAAGCGCGATCTCGCCGCGATTGGCGATGAGAATCTTCTGGAACATCGAATATTATATGGGTCCGGGCGAAGCTCGGGCTTCTCTCGTCATGACCGGACCTGATCCGGCCATCATTCCAGGATCAGGAGAACTTCGCCGTACTCCACCGGCGTACTGTTGGCTATCAGGATCCGCGCAACGGTGCCCGCCTTGGGAGCCCTGATCTGGTTGAATGTCTTCATCGCCTCGATCAGCAGCAATGTCTGTCCGGCCGCCACACTCTGGCCGACCGTAACGTACGGTGGCGCCCCCGGTTCGGGCGACAGATAGGCCACGCCGACCATCGGGCTTACTACCGCGCCGGGGTGGCCAGCTTCGTCCGGCTCCGCAACAACCGGCGAAGCGGTAGCAGGTGCCGCAGGCGAAATCGTCACCGGTGCGACCGCCATCGCTGCCTGCGGCGCGGCGCGTACCACGCGGATCCGGTTGTCCTTCTCGGCAATCTCGATCTCCGTCAGGCCGGTCTCGTTCAGGACCTGCGGCCAGTGCGCGGATCGCGTCGGGATCGAACGGAATGCGTGTCATGCAGTTGCCTCGAGCAGAAGATCCGCCATGGCGGTCAGCGCCAAAGCGTAGCCGCGCACACCGAGGCCGGCGATCACGCCGACCGCGACCTTGGAGACGTACGAGTGCTGACGGAATTCCTCGCGCCGATGGATGTTCGTGATGTGCACCTCGATCACCGGCAATTCGCACGCCAGCAGCGCGTCCATCAACGCGACCGACGTGGTGGTATAGCCCGCTGGATTGATTACGATGCCCTGCGCGCGGCCGCGGCATTCCTGCACCCAGGATACCAACTCGCCCTCGCCGTTGGTCTGGCGGAAGTCGATCGCCAGGCCAAGCTGATCGGCCGTCTCCGCGCATAGCTGCTCCACGTCGTCCAGCGTGGCGCTGCCGTAGAGCTGCGGCTGACGCAGGCCGAGCATGTTCATGTTCGGGCCGTTGAGCACGGCAACCAGGGGTGGGATCGCAGACTGTGACATGGCTGGGCGCGTAGCATGACCGGCCGCGCTGGTCCAATACGGCGGTCAGCGGTCAACGGTCAGTTCGTTGGTCGAGATGTGCCGATGCACCATTGTGCTGGTCAACGCGAACGCTCCCACCCCGCATAACCCTGCAGCGGTTCCCGCGACTTCTGCCTTCCTTGCCCCACCGATGCCGCATGCCCATACTCCCGGAATGCAGACCGCCGTGACTCTGACACTGAATGGCGAAAGCCGATCCCTCGACGGGCCGCTTACCGTCGCCGGGCTGCTCGCCACGCTCGGGCTGGAATCACGCAAGGTCGCGGTGGAGCGGAACGCGGAAATCGTATCGCGTTCGCGCTACGCCGAGACCTGGCTCGAGACCGGCGACGCCCTGGAGATCGTGCATTTCATCGGGGGAGGTTGAGATGGATGGAACACTGCCGCAAGACGACACCTGGGTGGTGGCCGGCCGCCGCTTCCGCTCCCGCTTGATCGTCGGCACGGGCCGCTACAAGGACCTCGAGGAAACCGGCGCCGCGATCGAAGCCAGCGGCGCGGAGATAGTCACCGTGGCGGTTCGCCGGGTGAACCTGTCGGACTCCAAGGCGCCGATGCTGCAGGACTACGTCGATCCGAAGAAATACACCTACCTGCCGAACACCGCCGGCTGCCACACCGCCCAGGAGGCGGTGCGTACGCTGCGGCTGGCGCGCGAAGCCGGTGGCTGGAACCTGGTGAAACTGGAAGTGCTCGGGCCGCCGCCGACGCTGTACCCGGACATGCCCGGAACGATGGAGGCTGCCGAGGCGCTGATCAAGGACGGCTTCGAGGTTATGGTCTACACCGCTGATGACCCGGTCGCGTGCAAGCGGCTGGAGGAAATGGGCTGCGTCGCCATCATGCCGCTGGGCGCACCGATCGGCTCCGGCCTGGGCATCCAGAACGCGGCGATGATCTGGATGATCCGTGAGCAGACCAAGGTGCCGTTCCTGGTGGATGCCGGCGTCGGCACCGCCTCGGACGCGGCGATCGCCATGGAGCTGGGCTGCGACGCAGTGCTGCTGAATTCGGCCATCGCGCATGCCAAGGATCCGATCCGGATGGCGCGCGCGATGAAGCTGGCAATCGAGGCGGGACGCCAGGCCTATCTCGCCGGCCGCATGCCGCGCCGGCTGGGTGCCGATCCCTCCAGCCCCTTGACCGGGCTTATTCGCTGACCGTTGACGTGACTGCCAGCGAACCGATCGTAAGCGTATAGGCCGCCACCTCCGCGCGATAGCCGAACGCCGCCATCCAGTCCTGCAGGCGCTGCTCGATCACCGCCACCTGCGGCCGCGTCAGCAATTTGCGCCAACGGCCGATCTCGCCAGTGCGGTCGGCATGATGCGCATGCCATTGTGTCGCGGTGTCCACGACATCGCCGGAGCCTTCATGGCGTAGCGCTGTCGGCAATGTCTCCAGCTTTGCAATGAACGCTTCGATCGCCGCTCGCCGTGTTGCGGCGAAGATGCGCGCGCGATCGGCCTCTGGCAGCGCACTACCGAAATTGGTCGCGATCAGGTCGAGCGTCGCGATGTCGTCAATGAAACCCGCCTCGTAGCGCAAGAGCACGGCATTCGGGTGCGATGCAAAACGCGCGCAGAAACGCGCGGTGCGCTCGATCGTCGCCAGCGCGAGGTCGAAGCCGTAGTGCTGGTAAAGCATCAGCGACGTAACGCAATCGCGTGGATCGCGGATCGAGACGAGCACCGTGTCTGCGCGCCGAGCCAGTTCGCCTGCGGCAGCCTCGTCGGTGTCGTGCGACTTGACGACAGGTAGCCGCGCAGGATCGTCCAGGAAATCCAGTTCGTCTTGGCGCGTGACAAAGCGCCCCACCACGGGCGTGCTCGGGACGACGACGGCAGCTACCTCCAGCGCGGCGTTGAACACCCACGTAGAGCCGCTCGCATACATGCCGAGGCACCAAAGCATCGGCGCGTCTCCTGCCCGCCTACCGAGCCAAGGTCAAATAAAAAGGGGCCGACGAACCGTTCCGCTGCGGCCGCACCGATAGCGACACGCGCACCGACCTGGAATATCAAGCCGACGGTAATAGCCACGGCTTATCACAAGCCTACCGTAGACACCACCGATGGCAGCCAACGGCGCATTATACCAGAAGCCCTAAGTCATGACGCACGCCCAAGCGCGAGTTCCGATGGATCTGATGCGATCGGGGTCGCTGATCAGAAAATGCCACGCATCCTTGCAAGCTGTGACGATGGCCTCGTAGCTGTCCCATACCAACAGGCTCAGCTTGTTGGCCCGGAGGTAGTGCCAGACGTTCTCCATCGAGTTGAGTTCCGGCGAATAGGGTGGCAGTGAGATTAGCGTGATGTTGACTGGGACTTTCAGCTTCTTGCCGCGCTGATGCCAGCCGGCGCCGTCGCAGATCAGGACGGCGTGCGCACCGGGCTGCACCTGCGTGCTGATTTCCTTCAGATGCTCGTTCATTGCCTCGGTATTGGCGGCGGGCATGATGACCGCGGCGCCGACCTCACGAGCGGGGCAGATCGCACCAAACAGATAGACCGAATCGTGGCGGTTATCCCGTACTGCGGGTGGCCGGGAACCAATCGGCGCCCACTGGTACGGGAGCCATCCCTTCTGGCCTACTCTGGCTTCATCTTGGAACCACACCTCCACAGGTTTGCCCGTCGCGGATACTGGCAGGACTTCGTTCATCAGGCTGGCGAAGTTTATTTTGAAACTCTCCTGCGCCGCTGCGTCCTTCTTCGGATGGTAGGGGCGCGGCTGCAACCGCGTCAGCTTGAGCTTGCAGAGCAGCTTGGCCACGCTGCGCTTGTGGAACGTAACCGCGAAGTGGCTGGCGATCTTCGCGCGCAGATCAACGCAGCGCCACCGCACAACGCCGTCTTTCTCCGGATCAGGCCCTTTGATCACTATCTCCTTCAGTTCAGCCATTTGCGCCTCGTTCAGCGCCGAAGGGCGTCCAGAGCGCCTGCCGGTTGCCAGGCCGGAAACGTCAGACGCGTTGTAGCGATGCACCCAGTCGCATAGCGTCTGCCGGTCCATCCCACTGGCCGTAGCAGCCTCGCCACGCGACCAACCGTCCAGCAAAAGCGCGATGCCCAGCAGGCGTCGCGTAACGGCGGCATCCTGGGTTTTAATGGCAACGCCGCGCAGCTCAGCAGCGGACCGGTCCAAGCGCGTGATCTCGATCGCCTTGCCCATGCCGTGACCCCCCAAAAGAACTTCAGGGTACAAGGAGTCAGAGTTCCGCCGATTCGGGAATCCCTCCGAAGAGTTGGGACTTCCAGCTTCTGGTATTAGTTGGCAAGGAAAGGCCGAGGAACTTCCCCGGCCCAACGTAGGCTTAGGCGCGATTGCCGCGCAGCAGGCCGAGACCAAGGATCCCCACACCCAGGAGCGCCAGAGAAGCGGGCTCGGGGATCCTCGTCTCGACCACCGTGTTGGTCACAGACGAGATCGTGCCATTGTCGACCAGCGACTCGGTGATGATCAGGTCACTGACATTCGGATAGGCGATGCTGAGAACACTGCCCGGCTGGACGATCGCACCGATCTTGATCTCGTCGATACCAGTCGAGGGATTGCCCGTCGGCGTGGTGTTCTTGGCCAGGACCGATGGACCACCCGCGGTCTGAGTGAAGTCGGAATCCAACGAACTGATGCGCACGGGGTCGCCGTTCAGCGTCTGGAGGATATCCCACCCTTGCTTGCGCGCTGTCGAGAGCACCGAGCGGATCACGCCAACCCCCGTCGCGCCATCCTCGGAGCGGAATCCGCCGGAGATCTTCTGGCGCAACTTCATCATCCGCCCACCGCGTTCAGCCAGATTGTTGGAGAACGGCACCAGAGGATCGACGGGAAAGCGCAGCACGTCCTGTTTGCGGGTGCTGAGGCGCAGTAGCAGGTTGTGGCCAACCCGTCGCGGCGAACGGCCGCGACGTTTGGCCTTCACGTCGGCCGAGATCAATGCGGGCTGTTCCTGATGGAACGCCAAGCCTTCCGCGAGGATCGCGTCGTAGCATCGCTCGATCAGCGCGATCAGGCCGGGCTGCAGCCTGATGCCCTGCTCGCGTGCGAGATTTGTCGCATGGCAGGCACGACGCAATAACCGCTGCATCTTGCGCGCCCAGTCTTCTTTCTCGATCTCGACGAGTGCCTTGAGTTCGCGCAGATGATGCGCGTTGCACAGCGCGTGCAGCACGTCATTCATGGTGTAGTAGGGCGCCCAGTGGTCGTGCACGACAGTGCCGATGACACCCGCCAGCAGGCTGCCGCGCTTGGATGAGACGCGGTAGAACGTGAGCCAGATCGTCGAGGCGATGTGCAGCCACTGCGTCTTGCCGCCGCTCCGGAAGCCGGTTTCGTCCATGTGCTTGACCGGGACCGCCGCCACGTGGTCACCCACAGCATCAGCGAAGGACTGGAAGCGCTGGGCACAGTCCTGGCTGATCCGCGCGATCGTCGCGGTGACGAGATGTGCGCCGAATAGATCAGCCATCGCCTCGGACAGACGCTTCTCGGGCAGCAACTGGTAGTGCAGCACATACAGCACCACGGCGTTGATCCGCTTGCCATACTGCAGAGCCTGCCCCCGGATCAGAGACCAACACCTGAAGGACCTGATCCCACTGCGTGCCCTTACGGCTCGGTGGCAGACGATCGGCCCAGAAGCGGTCCAACTGCAACGCCTGCCACAACTGCCCCGCCAGCCAACAGGCGCTCCATTGGCATGGCCGGCATAGCCGCATCTCCGACAGGCGAAGCTGGACCACCGACACGTCGGATACCACTGCGGCGCAGCGGTCCCCGGGGAACAGCGCCATCGTCCAGGAATGCCCCGCGTCCTCGTCGAGCACCTCGATGGCCTTGCGCCAAACCGCGGCCTGCGAGGAATTGATCTCGCCCAAATACAGCACGTGACGCTGCACGACGCGGCCACCCGCAACGCGCTTGTTCTCGACGACGCTCCAATACTCGTGCGTCTTGCCGTCTTTTTTCCGCTGGGTCTTCCGCAGAAACATGCCAGTGAATCCAGACGCGCGAAGCTGATGCTGGGAACAGGGCAGGTCTTCACTACAGCCGATTTCAGCCCCGGCCGCGCAATACTTGTCGTATATATCAAATGTTTACCGCCCGCCGCCCGCACGAAAATGCCGCTGGAGGAGGGCGAATCCGCGAAGACGGGGTAAGGCGAAAGTGGGGGCGGACGCGCGGCGCCGGTCAGAAATCGCTGCAGCGGCCGTTGACCTCCCAGTCGCCGTAGCGCGTCGGTTCGGGGCCTTTCGGACCGCCGATCTCCTTCGGGGGCCGGCGATTTCGGCCATCGCCCTGACCGGTCAGGAGCAACCGGTCAATCTCGGCCTGCGCATCCTCTTCCGACCGAAAGGCGCCGTGCAACTCAGGGTGTTTTCCCGGCACAATTACCTCGACGGCCCATCCTGAAATGGCACCGTCCTGCCAACGGCGCACCGCTCGATAGGTAATCATGCGGTCAATATGGCATGCGACATCGTGTTCGCCACGGTCCAGGCGCCACACTGCTTGAGGCTGTTCCGGGGCCGTCCGAGGATCATCGCTGACGATCGACGCTGCCTGAGGTGCTAATTCCGGCTGTACGCACGCGCGTCCCCGAGCAATGCCTGCTTGAGGCTCAGTGACGCGGGGGCGGGACCAAAGAACGTGGCCAGCATTGCTTCGGCGAAATGCGGCGAGGTGATCGTGCCGAGCTGTTGGCCACCGACTGCGATCGTCGCAATGTTCTTTTGGAAAAGTAAGGAGAAGTTGTCGCCCGCGCGCATGGCGGGCACCTCGGCAAGGAACCTCTCAATGTCGTTGGGGTCGAGATGGCAGGGATCCTTGCAATTGTTCGCGAAACCGTCACGCCAAGCCTTGCGTGCCTGATCGGCCGTGACGTCGCGCACAAATGTGACATTCAGCAGCTTGGTCTCCGGCGAGTGGATGATCTCGTCCGGATTGCTGCTCAAGTGCTCCAGATAGAGGCTGGCGACGTAGATATGGATGCCCAGGATCGAATAGGTGCGCAGCCCATAGCCGTTCAGATGCAACGTTTTCCCAGCTACCTGGAGCGTATCCGGCACTTGTACGTTGTCGATTTCCCCTGCGTACGCCACGACCGGCGCAACGATGCCAACCGTGATCAGAGCGCACGAGAGCAAAATTGCTGCGCAGGACAGCCGCCGTTTGATGAGACCTCTCCTTGCAAAGGCCAGACGCATTGTGCCGGCCGCACCCGGGTCAACCGACCATCACATCATGCCACCAGCGGCGCACCGCGGGCAAATGCAGAGTAAGCCTCGATCGGCCTGCGGGTCATCGTCAGAGTGGCCACCGCGCCGATCAGGGCAAGTATTCCGGCCACCAGGAACGTGCCGTTGAAGCTGCCGGTGAGGCCGACGACGTAGCCGGTGACGATCGGCCCCATCATGCCGAACGAATTGCCGCCGAGTACGGTGATGCTGGTCACCTTGCCGATGTCCGCCGGGTTGCGCACCAGATCCGTCACCAGCGCGAAGTTCAGCGCGCTGCCCGCGGCACCCATCGAACGTGCGACAGCAAGCACCAGTACGATCAGCCAGAGGCTGTCGATGAACGGGATCAACAGGATGCTCGCTGCGCTGACCAGCATGACCGCCAGCATCGAGCGGCGACGGCCGGCGTGTACCGCCTCGCGCGACAGCAGCTTGTCGCTCAGCCGTCCGAGCGCGACGGCGACAATGGCGGCGGCACCGAACGGAACCGCGGTCAGCATGCCGGCGTTCAGTACCCGACAGGCCCTTCGCCGTCTGCAGGTAACTGGGCAGCCAGGTCAGCAGCATGTATCCGCCGTAGACCTCGCAGCCTTGGGTCAGGAACAGGCCCCAGACGCTGCGCAGCGACAGCAGATGCCACAGCGGCGAGGCGCCATGGCCGGCGGCCGTGGTTGATGCTCCGTCGCGCTCGCCGAGGATCTTGTCGCGTTCAGGTTGGCGCAGCCATGACGCGCGTTCCGGTTTGTCGAAGGCGATCAGCCATGCCGCGAGCCAGATGAAGCCTATCGTGCCGGCGACGAAGAAGCCTGCGCGCCAACCGAGCCAGGCCACCACGGCAGAGATCAGCACCGCGCCGATCGCGGGACCGGCGGCGGCGCCGGCGCCGAAGATCGCGTTGGCGACGCCACGCTCGGAGGCCGGGAACCACTCGCGGATCACGCGGTTGCAGGCCGGCCAACTAGTCGACTCGCCCATACCCATGACGATGCGGGTGACGGCCATCGAGACGAACCCGGTAGAGAAGCCGGTGAGCATGGTGGCCGCCGACCAGATGCCGATGCCCGCGGCATTCACCACCTTGCCGCCGAAGCGATCGACCAGCAGACCGACCGGCAGCAGGCAGATCACGTACATCCACAGGAAGGATGACAGCAGATAACCCATCTGCACTGGTGACAGGCCGAACTCGACGGAGATCGGCTTGACCGCGACGGACAATGCAACGCGGTCGGTGTAGTTGATCAGCGTCAGGGTGAACAGGAAGACGCAGATCCACAGCCTGCGGTGATGCATTGACGTTTCCTCCACGATCAGCTTGCGGCCTGGATGCAGGCAGGGCAAGCTTTCGCGAGGACAATCCGCAATCGGAGGAACGCAAGCATGTCCACCGCGGAAGCCGTTCGTGAAAAGCCCGCTCTGCTGTCCGAATTGCCGCAGCGTTTGCACCACCATGCGTTCGTGGTGCGCGATCAGGAGGTGAACCGGCAGTTCTTCGAGGACCTGCTGGGCATCCCGCTGGTCGCCACCTGGTGCGAGAGCCATCACAACGCGTGGCTCGGACGTGAGGTCGCGTTCTGCCACACGTTCTTCAGCATGGCTGACGGGGGGGCGTTGGCGTTCTTCGCGTTTGCCGATCCGGAGGTCTACAAGCTGGTGATCGCGGAGAAGCCGCCGGTGGTTGGCAGCTTCGACCACGTGGCGTTCAAGGTCTCGGATCGCACGTATGACGAGATCGTGGCGCGGCTGAAAGCTGCGGGACAGAAGTTCCGCGAGAACGACCACGGCTATTGCAAGTCGGTCTACGCCTCGTCACCCGACGGGCTGATTGTCGAGTTCACCGTTGATCCACCGGGGGTGGAGAAGATCGATGCGATCCGCCGCGCCGATGCACACGCGGAACTGGCGCGCTGGATGGCCGGCGATCACCGGGTGAACAACGACCTGCGGCCGCACTAGCCCGCATTTCTCACCAAATCAGGTGCATTGGGGCGCGGATTCTGAGAGAATCGTGTTGCGACCACGGTTTTTCTCGAATCCGATAGGAGGCCCCAATGCCGACAGACTGTAACCGCGCCTTGTTTGAATTTCCAGCCGTCGAAGGCCGCCGCGTGGTGGCCTCGTTCGACGGTGGCGCAATCACCTCGGATGCCGGAGCCCTGCTACTGGGCCAAACCGACCGGGCGATCCGGCTGACCGAACGGTTCGCGGCCTGCTTCGCCGACACGCGCACCGCCGGGCTGGTTGAACACCAGGTGGAGACCCTGGTGATGCAACGCGTCGTCGGCATCGCCCTGGGTTACGAGGACCTGAACGACCACGACGAGCTGCGGCGTGACCCGGTGCTGGCGGTGCTGGCCAGCAAGCTGGCGGCGCAGCGCTCGGACTGTGCGCCGCTGGCCGGCAAATCGACGCTGAACCGGCTGGAGCTGAGCCGCGCCGAGCCAACCCGCTATCACAAAGTCAGCCACGACCCGGCGGCGATCGAAAGCTTGTTCGTCGATCTCTTCCTCGACGCCCACCAGAAGGCGCCGAAGCAGATCATCCTCGACCTCGATGCCACCGACGATCCGCTGCATGGCAACCAGGAGGGCAAGTTCTTCCATGGCTATTACGACTGCTATTGCTACCTGCCGCTCTACATCTTCTGCGGCCGCCACCTGCTGGGCGCCAAGCTGCGTCGCTCCAACATCGATGGTGCGGCCGGGGCGGTGGAGGAAGTCGCGCGGATCGTGGCGCAGATCCGCCGCCGCTGGCCGCGTGTGTGCATTCTGCTGCGCGGCGATTCCGGCTTCACCCGGGAACCCTTGATGGCGTGGTGCGAGGCCAACCGCGTGGACTACGTGTTCGGCCTGGCCCGCAACGACCGGCTGGAGAAGGCGATCATCCCCGAACTGCTCACGGCGACGATCGACAGCATCCGCACCGGCAAGACGGCACGCCGCTTCAAGGACTTCCGCTACACCACGCTGGACAGTTGGAGCCGCGCACGCCGGGTCATCGGCAAGGCCGAGGTAACCGGCGGGGAGGCTAATCCGCGCTTTGTCGTTACCTCGCTGAAGCGGAGCGAGGCAGCTGCGCGGCAGCTCTACGAGAAGATCTACTGCGCGCGCGGCGACATGGAGAACCGCATCAAGGAGTGCCAGCTCGACCTGTTCGCCGACCGCACCTCGACGGCGACGATGCAGGCCAACCAGCTTCGTCTGTGGTTTGCCTCGATGGCCTACGTGCTGCTGTGCGGCTTGCGCCGCATCGGGCTGGCGCACACGCAGTTCGCCGAGGCAACCTGTGGCACCATACGCTTGAAGTTGCTGAAGCTGGGCGCCTTGGTTCGGGTCAGCGTGCGGCGGATCAAGATCGCCATGGCATCGGCCTGCCCGTGGCAGGACGAATTCGAACTGGCACATGCCCGACTGCGCAACGCCACCGCCTGATACGAACCAGACAGCGCATAGGCACCATGCTGTCTCGCCAACGCCGCCGAGATCGCGGTGGCGGCGGAGCTTGGCCGGAATTAGGAGTTCTCCCATGGTGGCGTCGGACGGCTCCGGGATTCAGTCCGTAATAGAAACATAAATCCCAGCGCTACTCACCAGTATGAGAAATGCGGGCTAGGGGTCTGCGCGACGCGGCAGTTTCGTCCGTGCGCAACGGGCACCGAATTGCCAGCTTGCCCCGCGTCTGAGCGTGGGAATCGCTCCGCTCCCATGACGGCAGGAGGGCAGCACATGGCGGTTTCATCCAGGGACGGTCGGCCTACTTCCGGTGCAGCACTCGCGATGACAGTGCAGGCGATGACGAGTGTTCAGCCGGCCCACAGGCGCTGCAGGGGGCCGTTGGTGCCGCCGACCGGATCGGCCGCCGGCAGCTTCACCGCAGCGATGTTGCGCACCACCTCGTCGTGTTCGGACGGTTTGCCGCGGCGCAGGCCGCGCCGCTCGGTGTTGTCCGGATAGGCGCCGACAATCAGCAAATCGGCAGTCTTGTCCTCGTTGCAGTGGCCGACACCGGCGGGGACCACAATCACATCGCCGGCGCTGACTTCGAGCACCTGACCCGTGGGGCCGCCGAACCGCACCTTGGCCGAGCCGCTGGCGACGCCGAGTACTTCGTGCGCGTCGCTGTGGAAATGGTGGAACGGATGCACCTGGTCGCGCCATGCGGCGGGCCAACGATTGGCGGTGAAGATGCGCTCGATCGCCGCCGGATCGGCCGGCACCGCCTGGCGATACACCAGCAACGGCAGCTTCGAATTGGGAATCGCGCCGTCGTCGACGAAGGTGAAGGTTGCGGGTTCGGTCATTTGAACTTCTCCGCTGCTGTTTGGAGCTGGCGATCAAGTGTCACGAGATCGACACCAAGCGTGTGGGCGAGAAGAAGATAGCTTGCGTCGTAGCCGGTCAAGCCCGTGCGCTGTGCAAGTGCAAGGACGTCGGCGTAATCAACATCGACTGTCTCCACCTTGATTGTTCCCCGTTTACGATAGGCTGTGAGAAGAAGCTCTCGATCGGCGGGCACACGACGCATCTTGCTGATGCAGACATTGACCAGTTCAAATTCTAGCAAGTGTGGCGCGACAAGATCGCAGCCACGCACCTGGGCCGCAACGTACTCGGCTGAAGCTTCGCCGAAGATTGCCGCAGCCAAGGCAGAGGCATCAATAACCTTTATCACGATGTTCGGCATGCCCGGAGTCGCGGTCCGCTCGAACGATTGCTGCTGCCTCGTCCGGCCCGTTGAGGCCGAGCTTGCGGACCTCGGCCACGATTTCGTCGATTGTCCGATATTTCGTCGGCTTCACCGCGTCCTCGATGATCGCCATAAGTTCGCCTTGCAGCGAGCGGTGGTTGCGGGCGGCCCGCTCGCGGAGCCGCTGCACCACATCGTCGGGGGCGTTCTTGATCGACAGGTTGACAGGCATCGTCGGCTCCAAATCCGCTCCAATTTGGAGCATCCTATGCCGGCGCGGCCTCCGGCTCAACCGCGTCCTCGGCTTCGTCCTCATCGCTGTAGCCGACCAGCCGCAGGGCCCGGCCCTTGATGCCGCGGGTGCCGGCGGCATGGATGAGCGCTTCCTCGCGGCCGTGGGTGACCCAGACTTCCGGAGCGCCGACCTCATCGAGCGTGGCGTTGAGTTCGTCCCAGTCGGCGTGGTCGGAGATCACCAGGGGGAGTTCCACACCGCGGGATTTCGCGCGTTGGCGGACCCGCATCCAGCCCGACGCCATCGCAACCACCGGATCGGCCAGTCGCCGGGCCCACCGGTCGGCCACCGCGCCGGGCGGCGCCAGCACGATCGCGCCCACCAGTTCGGCTTTTGCCGCCGCGGTCGCCGGCCGAAGGTCGCCCAGCGCCACGCCCCGCTCCTGATAGACCTGGCACAGGGGGGCGAGCGCGCCGTGCAGCCAGATCGGCGCGTCCCAGCCGGCCTGGCGCAGCAGCGCGATGAGCCGCTGGCACTTGCCCAGCGCGTAGCAGCCGACGACGTGCGTGCGGTCGGGGAACAGGGCGACGCTGGCCAGCAGGCGACCAATCTCCTGGGCTGGCGGAGGGTGACGGAACACCGGCAGCGCGAAGGTGGCCTCGGTGACGAACACGTCGCATGCGACGGGGACGAACCCGGCACAGGTGGGATCCGCCGTGCGCTTGTAGTCGCCGCTGACCACGGCACGGGAACCGCGATACTCCATCGCCACCTGGGCGCTGCCCAGCACGTGGCCGGCAGGCTGGAGCCACAGGCGGACCTCGTCCATCTGCAACGCTTCGCCCCAGGCCAGCGCCTGCTGGGTTTCGCCGGCGCGTTCCTCGCCAAGCCGAGCTCGCATCAGCACCAGCGTGTCGGCACTCGCCAGCACCGCGCGATGGCCGGGCCGGGCATGGTCTGAATGTGCATGGGTGATCACCGCACGGTCCACCGCCCGCAGCGGATCGATGAAGAAGCCGCCCGGTTCGCAGAACAGGCCTTGCGGCAGGACCTTCAGCCAGGTGGAGGGATGCGGCATGGCGTACATCTTGGCGTAGTGCGGCGATTGCGCCAGTCCGGCGGTTGTCGCGCCAATTGCCGGACGGCTACGACAATTCGTTCGGCTCGCCGGCTTCCGGAACAGCAGGTGAGCGTATAGGATTGCCGCCAAACAGGCGAAATCGCGGACGAGCGATGTCCGCCATTGGAGGATGCGATGGATGGTATGACGCGCGCGGATCTGCAAGGCGTCGTGGCGCCGCTGAACTTCTTGGAGCCCATGGCGGAGAAGCCCTTTTCCTACAATTACGACCCGCCGCCGGGCGTGCCGGTCCGCAACGGGCAGCTGATTGAACACAAGGTGACCGTCCGCGACGCTCGCCCGGTCAACGACGCGCTGTCGCTCGACCGCGAGGGCTTCGTCCTGCTGCACCATCAGACCGCGGCGACCGATCTCTATGACGAGACGATCATCACCTCGGTCTACTACCCCGAGTGCGAGCGGCTGATGCGCGAGGCGACCGGGGCCAGGCGGGTCGTCGCGTTCGACCATATCGTGCGCAATGCCGCCAAGGCCGCCGTCAAAGGCAGCGGCATCAAGATGCCGGCCGGGCGGGTCCACAACGACTACACCGCCTGGTCGGCGCCACAGCGCGTTCGCGACCTGATGGGCGACGAGGCCGAGGAACTGCTGAAGCACCGCTTCGCCATCAACAATGTCTGGCGGCCGATCGCCGGTCCGCTGCTGCGCTCGCCCTTGGCGCTGTGCGACGCCGAGACGCTGGAGACCGAGAACCTTGTCGCGTCCGAGCTGCGCTATCCCGATCGCACCGGCGAGACCTACGCGATCACCTACAATCCGAACCAGCGCTGGTACTATTTTCCGAAGATGCAGCCGGACGAGGCGGTGCTGATCCGCTGCTTCGACTCAGCGCGTTCGGGGCCGGCACGGTTCTCGGCGCACGGCGCGTTCGACGATCCGCAAACGCCCGATAATGCGCCGCCGCGCGAGAGCATCGAGGTTCGGACGCTGGTGTTTTACTAGGGTCCGCCATTGGTGGGGCGCGAGGTATCTCCCTGTCATTGCGAGAAGCGCAGCGACGCGGCAATCTCCAGCGAACGGCGCGCGATGCAACGTCTGAGGCTCGTCGGGCACGGGATTGCTGCGTCGCTCCGCTCCTCGCATTGACAGGTGGAACAGCGTGCGTTCCTTTGATAGTGGGGACTAATCCGTAATCACTCGCCAGCCCGGCCCCACAATCGGCGCGACGCGATGCGCGCGCCCTCGGCGGCTGCGGCGAGCTTCACCCAGACGATCTCCTCCGCCACGTATTCGCGGCCGGCGAAAGTGCCAAAGCCACAATCCGTTCCGGCGATCACCCGCTCACGGTCGCCGACCACGGACACGGCTTCCTCGAGCCGCCGCGCGACAAGTTCCGGATGCTCGACAAAATTCGTTGTGGTATCGAGAACGCCGGGCATCAGCAGCATATGCGCGGGCAGCGGATTGCTGCGCAGTGCATCGTATTCATGCTGGTGCCGGGGATTGGCGAACTCGATCGAAAGTGCTCCGACATTGGCACGGTACAGCTCCGGCAGGATGGCCGCCATCGCGATGTCGTAGATATGCGGCCCGTCATTGTTGCCCCAGCAGACATGCAGCCGGATGCGGTCGCGGGGAATGCCCTCGATGCCCACATTGATCGCCGCGACATGCAGTTCGAGCTGGCGGAGAAATTCAGCGTCGGTCAGGCCGTCGAAGAACCGATGCCGTTCCATCGCCAGGTCGGGAGCGTCGATCTGCAGGACCAGGCCGGCGTCGTGGATCGCGCGATATTCGTTGGACAGCGCTTTCGCCAGGGCCATCAGATAGGCCTCGTGACTGTCGTAATGCTGATTGAGCATGGTCGTGGCAACGATACCCGGTGACGGCGCCGTCATGAAACATTCGCTGAACCGGCCGCCCATGCGCTTGAGCCGCGCGGCGTCTTCCTTGATCGGCGCGCTGTTGACATACTGCACATCCGACAGCGCGGCCGGCGCGTTCATCGCGCGCGCCGTGTGCGGAAAACGCGCCGCGGACTGCCGGACATAGCTGGGGAATTCGAGCTGGTCCCGCGCCGGCGGACGTTTCGACTTCGCCGCCGAAGCCGCACAGGCACCGCGGGACATAGGTCTGAAATCCAACGCGCGATTGTTCGCCATCGTTGCCCACGTCAACACCGGCTTCGACCTGTTTGGCGATCACATGCGCGGTTGCTGTCTCCACCTCGCGGGCCAGTTCGGTGGTATCGATCGTCTCGCCGGCTTCCTGGCGGATCAGCAGGTCGGTCAATCGTTCGGCACGCGGCAGACTGCCGACATGACTGACCAGGATGCGGTCGGTGCTCATCAACATGCGCGTTTTCCTGCTTCGTTGGAATGGGGGGCATCATGCAGCACGCTGTTGCGCGCGCGCAAACCGGGCGAGACGGTGGTGGTGAGTCAGCTTGAACGTGTCACGCACTGCGTCGTGAAGGTAGGTCCATCGCCTCTTGGCTTCCTTAAAGCCTTCCTCTTCAATTGTCCTGGCCCCATCCATCACATCGGTGTTGAACCACTCCTCGAGGGACCCAGCTACAGCAAGTGGGCTAGTATCCCGTCGTGATGTCGACTTCCTGCAAAGGCCGCCCGCCCGCCTCGACGCTGCGGATATTCGCCGCGATCTCCGTCACGAGTTGCGCAACGGTTGGCCGCCGCGCCACGTGCGGCATCACGGTAACCTTGGGGTGCAGCCAGAGCGGGCTGGTTGGCGGGAGCGGCTCAGGCCACAGCGCGTCCAACGCGGCGTATGACAACTGTCCCGAATCGAGCGCGTTGATCAGATCCGCCTCCACCACATGCTTGCCGCGCCCGACGTTTATCAGCATCGCGCCGCGCGGCATCATGGCGAAGGTGCGCGCGCAGAAGATGCCCTCGGTTTCCCTGGTCAGCGGCAACAGGCAGACCGCGATGTCGGTCTGCTGAAGAAATGGTTCAAGTTGGTCGGGGCCGTGATAGATCGGCATGTCACCTGCGTCCCGCTGATGTCGCACCCAGGCCGAGACCTTGAACCCGAGCGACTTCAACACCAGCGCCGGCGCCTTCGCCATCATGCCGAAGCCGAGGAATCCGACACGCCTTTGCTCGGGCCGCACAATCGTCGTGCGGCGCCACTCACGATTGGCCTGAGCCGCCTGATAGCCGGGCATGTCACGATGAAAACGCAGGACGTGCATGACGACGTATTCCGTCATCATCGGATCGCCGCCTGGCGGCTCGACTTTGCACAGCGGGACCTTCGGCAGCTTTGGATGTTGAACGAAGGACTCGACCCCGGCGGAGCGGCTGAACATGGCTTTCAAATTCGGAAAACTGGGAAGCGCATCGAAATCGGGATGCATGAACGCGAGATATTCGATATCCGCCAACTTTCCCGCATCAGGCCAGATGCGGATTTCCAGATCGGGAAGCTGTTCCCCGAACGTGTCGCGCCATCCCTTGGCGTTGCCGATATGTTTGTCGAGATCAACGATAAGCAACGCCATAACCGCCCCCTGAACTATTCGATCATTTTACAAGGCCCATAACCCGAGCCTGGCGCTCACCGGTGCATCCGACGCGCGGTCAGCGTGGCTTAGTACCTGCAATCAGTGGAGCGCGACACAGCAGCTTCGAGCAGCGCCACCTGTCATTGCGAGGAGTATGGCGACGAAGCAGTCTACCGCGATCGGCACAGGATGCGGCGTCCGTTGCTCGTCGGGCAGGAGATTGCTTCGTCGCTCCGCTCCTCGCAATGACAGGCGGCACGGCGTGGCTCGTGGTCCAACGACAGCGGGTATCAGTAATACACCGACCGCCCGGCCCCGCCGCTTGCAACGACCAGTTCGCCGGAGACCGCCCAGGCCTTGTCCGAGGCCAGGAATACCGTGACGAACGCGACCTCCGAGGCGTCCACCATGCGGCAAATGGCGTTGCCGCGCGGTGAGTCCGGAGCGAAGTCCTGCTTTTCCGCTTTTTCCGAGGATACGCCCAACTGCTTGGCGCGGGCCGCGAGCAAACTTGGCGTGCGCTCGGTACGGGTCGTGCCGGGATGGATGCAGTTGACCGTAATCCCATCACGGCCCAGTTGGACCGCCAGCGTCTTGGTCATGTGCACCAGGCCGGCGTTGCGTGCGCCGCCACTGAGATTGCCGGCGTTACGGGCATTGCCACCGCTGATGTTGATGATGCGGCCCCAGCCTGCCGTCTTCATG
The DNA here is from genome assembly GCA_963696645.1 of uncultured Alphaproteobacteria bacterium. GTDB lineage: Bacteria > Pseudomonadota > Alphaproteobacteria > Acetobacterales > Acetobacteraceae > JAMXLO01. The sequence goes on along the minus strand of CAVOKY010000005.1, from coordinate 1,589,895 downwards.
TGCGGGATGACGGCCCGCGAACAGCGCAGCGCGCCGACATACTTCACGTTGAAATCCTCTATCAAATCCTCGTCGACGACCGTTTCGATCGGGCCCGTCGCGGTGGCCGAACCCCCTGGCGCGGATCCGCTGTTGACCAGGATGTGCACGCCACCCAGTTGTTGCGCCGCCTCGGCGACCATGCGTTCCACCTGCGCCTTGCTGGTGACATCGGCCGCGAGAGGAACGATGCGCCGGTTCGTTTCGGCTCCTAGCTCCCGCGCCGTTGCCTCGAGAGCCTCCTGGTTGCGCGCCACGATCGCCACATCGACGCCTTCGCGCGCCAATTCCCGCGCGATGGCTTTGCCGATTCCCCGACTGCCGCCGGTCACGATCGCATGCTTGCCCTGCAGTCCGAGGTCCATGGCTTTCTCTCCCCTTCGCGGCTGGCCGCGACTTTCATTGCTTCCGTACTCATTGTTCTCGCTCCGGGACCTTGGTGCAAGGATTGGCAGTCGGTGGGCGCTGTCGACGGTTGGCCCCGCTTCCCGTGGGGCGCGAGACCCAATAAAACCCCTCCTGATGGCCAGAACATTGCCGGAACGCTTTGCCGCGTGGTTCGCCGCGCAGGGGTGGACGCCGCGGCGGCATCAGCTTGCCATGCTGGAGGCAGCACGCGCCGGCGAAAGCGTGCTGCTGATTGCACCGACGGGGGGCGGCAAGACGCTGGCGGGATTCCTGCCCACGCTGGTGGACCTCGCCGAGGCGCCGCGTGCCGGCATCCATACGCTGTATGTCAGCCCGCTGAAGGCGCTGGCCACCGACATTGCGCGCAATCTGTTGCGGCCAGTCGAGGAAATGCAGCTTGCCATCTCGATCGAGACTCGCACCGGCGACACACCGGCCAACCGCCGGGCCCGCCAGCGCGCCAATCCCCCCAACATCCTGCTGACGACGCCGGAGAGCCTGGCGGTGCTGCTGTCGCTGCCGGACGCGCCGGCGATGTTCGCCGGACTGTCCACCCTGGTGATGGACGAAGTGCATGCGCTGGCCGGGACCAAGCGCGGCGACCAGTTGGCGCTGTGCGTGGCGCGGCTGATGGCGCTGGCGCCGCGCTGCCGGCGCGTCGGGCTATCGGCAACGGTCGCGCATCCGGCGGCAATTCGGGATTACGTGGGCGCCGAACGGCTGATCGAGGAACCCGACGGCGCGCCGCCTGAGCTGTCGATGATGCTGCCGGAAGGCGAATTGTCGTGGGCTGGGCATATGGGCCTGGAGGCGGCTCCTGGCGTGATGGCGCGCATTCGGGCGGCCGGCATGACGATCGTGTTCGTCAACACCCGCGCGCAGGCCGAACTGATGTTCCAGGCGCTGTGGCGACTGAATGAACCGACGCTGCCGATCGCGCTGCATCACGGCTCACTGGAGGTAGAACAGCGCCGCCGCGTCGAGGCGGCGATGGCGGACGGGCGACTGCGGGCGGTGGTGGCGACGTCATCGCTCGATCTCGGCATCGACTGGGGCGGCGTGGACCAGGTGATCCAGGTTGGCGCGCCGAAGGGTGTTTCCCGACTTTTGCAGCGCGTGGGTCGCGCCAATCATCGGATGGATGAGGCGTCGCGCGCGATCCTGGTGCCGGCGAACCGGTTCGAAGTGCTGGAATGCGAGGCAGCCATGCTGGGCGTCGCGGCGCGCGAACTGGACGGCGACCCGCCGCGACCCGGCGGGCTGGATGTGCTGGCGCAGCACCTGTTGGGGCTGGCGTGTGCCGCGCCGTTCCCGCCGGACGATGTGTACGAGGAGGTGCGTCGAGCCGCGCCGTACGCGGCATTGTCGCGCAAGGATTTCGACGACGTGCTGAGCTTCGTGGAGAATGGCGGTTACGCGCTGTCGGCCTATGAGCGCTGGCGCAAGCTGTTCCGCGATAGCGAGGGCCGTGTGCATGTCCGGTCCGAGCGGATCGCGCGCCAGCACCGGATGAACATCGGCACCATCGTCGAGGCGCCGCTGGTCAAGGTGCGGCTGGTCGGCAAGAAACGCTTTGGCCCGATCCTCGGCGAGATCGAGGAGTATTTCGTCAACCTGCTGCGCCCGGGCGACACGTTCATGTTCGCCGGGCGGCTGCTGCGCTTCCTGCGCCTGCACGAGAATGTGGTGGAGTGCATGGAGGGGGGCACCGGCGAACCGATGGTGCCGGCATACGAGGGCGGGCGCTTACCGCTCACCACCAATCTGGCCGACCGCGTGCGCGGGCTGCTTCAGTCGCCGTCGAACTGGACGCTGTTTCCCGAGAGCGTGCAGGAATGGCTGCGGCTGCAGAAGGCCCGCTCGCGCATGCCGGGCCGCAACGACCTGCTGGTGGAGACGTTCCCGCGCGGCGATCGCTGGTACCTGGTGGCGTACTGCTTCGAGGGCCGCAATGCGCACCAGACGCTAGGCATGCTGCTGACGCGACGGATGGAGCGCGCGGGCTACGCGCCGCTGGGGTTCGTCGCCACCGACTATGTGCTGGGCGTGTGGTCGGCGGAGCGGCCAAGCGATGTGGCGCGACTGTTCGACCAGGACATGCTGGGCGACGATCTGGAATTGTGGCTGGCGGAAAGTTCCATGCTGCGGCGGACTTTTCGAAATGTCGCGGTGATCGCCGGGCTGATCGAGCGGCATCATCCGGGGGCGGAGAAAACTCGCAAGCAGGTGACGGTGAATTCCGATCTGATCTACGACGTGCTGCGGCGCCATCAGCCGGACCATATCCTGCTGCGTGCAACGCGCGCCGATGCCGCGGGCGGGCTGACCGATCTGTCGCGCATTGCGGGCATGCTGACGCGGGTGAAGGGACGCATCGTGCATATGGTTCTGTCGCGCGTGTCGCCGCTGGCGGTGCCGGTGCTGCTGGAGATCGGCCGCGAAAGCGTGCGCACGCGGGAGGATGAGGAGAAGCTGCTGGCGGAGGCCGAGGCGATCATCGCGGAGGCGACGGGGGAGGCGGAACCGCCGGCGGTGAAGGCGATCCATCGGGGGAATGTGGTGCGGCGGCGGCCGGCACAGGCGTCGCTGTTTTCATCGTGAGCGCGATGCACGATCCCTCCCTGCAACCCTCTGCCGCAAGGGAGGCGGGAGTGCTGTTGCGTCATGGCCGGGCTTGTCCCCATAGGCATCAGGATAAGCTCCGGGGGGAAAATAGTGCTTGGTCCGACGCGCATCGGTACAATTCCTGGCGCAGTTGCACATCACGGCATCTCCGCTTTGGGACGCTTGGTCCGAGATATCGACCCGGCTTCCCGCCGATCTGGACCTGGACGATCTGGCCCGGACCAGCAAGGCAATCCAACGCCGCCGAGGGGACGGTATAACCGACGGCATCACGCTGTTGCGGCTGAGCCTGGCGCGCGGTCCGGGCGGCAAGAGTTTGCAAGACACCGCGGCCTGGGCACGTCTGAACGGGTTGGCCGAGGTCACCGGCCAGTCGTTGAACGAACGGCTGCACCGATCGGTCACATTCCTGGGTGGCATCCTTCATCACCTGCTGGCCGGCCGTCCGGCTGGACGGCCGCTGCTCTGGTCGGGGCGCTGTCTGCGCATTACCGACAGCAGCAGCCTGAGCCAACGCGGCAGCAAGGGGACGGATTGGCGCCTGCACGGGGTCTACGATCTGGAACGTGGCGGCTTCAGCCATCTGGAGTTGACGGACCGGCAGGGTGCAGAGTCGCTGCTGCGCTGCAAGCCGGTCGTGGGCGAGGTGCTGATGGCCGATCGTGGCTACGCCAGGGCCAAGGAGTTGTGGACCTGTCTCGATCCTTCCGGCTCCGGCGCGCGCGACTTCATTATCCGGGTTGGCTGGAAGGCACTGGCCTTGCGGGATCAGGACAACAACCCGTTCAGTTTGATCGAGCACCTGGAGAAGGTGCTCCCCGACTCTGGTCCGCAGGAATGGGCGGTGCAGGCGGTGGTTGGCGGCACGGCGCAGTCCCGCCTGCTGCCGGTGCGTCTGATCGCCATGCCGCTGCCTGCGGACAAGCTCGAGATTGCGCGCCTGAAGCTGAAACGCAAAGCCAGCAAGCACCAGGACACGCTCGATCCGCGCAGCCTGATCGCGGCCGGGTTTATGGTCTTGGCGACCTCCTTGCCACAGGAAATAACGGTCGGCGAAATTTGTGCCGCCTACCGGCTGCGCTGGCAGATCGAACTGGCGTTCAAGCGACTGAAATCGCTGATCCATATCGATCGATTACCCACCCGTACCGAGGCAGGCAGCCTGAGTTGGCTGTATGCTCACCTTATTATGCTTCTGCTGATCGAAGACATTTGCCAGGATTTCCTGGAATCTTCCCCCTGAGGACCTTGCCGCAGACGGCCGACGCTCGCTGTGGCGGGCCTCCAAACTGGCAATCGATGCCGTCGTCCATGCGTTGGCCGGGCTGTCCATGCGCTCCATCCAGCTGGCCGATCCGCGCACCCACCAACTCCTCGCCGACCCCAAGCGAAAGCGGAAACGACAGATGTTTTCTCCTCTTCCGGCCTTATCCTGATGCCTATGGGGACAGGCCCGGCCATGACAATGAAACGACGGCGCCATGACTTCCGCCCCCATTCATCTCGCCGGCGAACGGCTCATGCTCGACCCCGCCGGCGCGCTGTTCTGGCCCGCGACAGGACTGCTCGCGGTGTCGGACCTGCATCTGGAAAAGGGCTCGTCGTACGCGCGCCGTGGGCAGTTGCTGCCGCCGTGGGACACGCATGCCACGCTCGATCGCCTGACCCTGCTGCTGCGCCGGTATCAGCCTCGTATCGTTCTGGCACTCGGCGATAACTTCCACGACGACGATGGCGTCGGCCGCCTGCCTTCCGGGGAACTGGCTCGATTGCGGGCGATGACCGCGGCGCATCGCTTCATCTGGGTGCAAGGCAATCACGATCCTGCGCCACCGCGCGGCATCGGCGGCGAATTGATGGACGCCTTCACCACCACCACGCTGGTGTTCCGGCATCAGGCCGTCGCGGCGGCCGAGGGCGAAATCTGCGGCCATTACCATCCGAAGGCGACGGTCCCCGCGCGCGGCGGTAGCGTGAGCCGGCCGTGCTTCGTCGCCGATGCGCACCGGCTGATGATGCCGGCATTTGGCGCCTACACCGGCGGACTGGACGTGCGCGACCCCGCGATCACCCGGTTGTTCCCGCGCGGCGGCCGCGTGTTCCTGCTGGGCAAGGAACGGCTGTTCAGCTTCGCACTTGGCACATTGCGCTCAGGTTGACGCAGGGATCGCGTTCTGTGTGCTAGGCTGGCGGCAGCATGTCCGGCCGAACGATTCCTCCCGACGCCCGCATCCGTGTGGTAGGCGACGTCCATGGTGACGCCGTCGCCTTCGCGTACGCCGCCGCCACCGATCGCTTTGTCGTGCAGCTTGGCGACCTCACCGACTACGGGCCCGATAACGATGAAGCCCTGCGCATCATGTTCCGGCTGATCGACCAGGGGCGCGGACTGTTTCTGGTGGGCAATCACGACCTGAAGCTGGCGCGCTTCCTGGCTGGGCACCAGGTGCGCAACGAGGCGACGTTGCACGCCACGCTGGCGCAACTCGATGCCGGTCTGCGCGAACGCGTCGTTGCGGAGGTGGCGGCCGCGCCGATCTGGCTACGCCGCGATGGCGCGTTGTTCGTGCATGGCGGGTTCACCACGGTGATGCTGGATGCGCCTTCGCCGGAGCACGGCCTGGAACGGCCGCACGGCGCCCTGGCGCGCGCGCTGTACGGCGAGCCCACCGGACGCACCCAGCCCGATGGCTTTCCCGAGCGCAGCCTGCGCTGGGTGGATCGCATCCCGACCGGCATCACGGTGTATTGCGGGCACGATCGGCGCAGCACCGATGGCCGGCCTTACACGCGCCGCAGTGCGGCGGGCGGCGCTGCGGTGTTCCTCGACACCGGCGCCGGCAAAGGCGGACACCTGTCGTGGATCGATCTGTGAACCGAGACGCACGATGAACGACGCCGCGGCCCGCGTCGCACTGGTAACCGGAGGGGCGCACGGCATTGGTGCGGCGATTGCCGCACGCCTCGCCGGCGACGGCTGGCGCGTCGTGGTCGCCGATCTGGATTCCGGCGGGACGGCGCCGTCGAGCGGACGGTATGCGATCTGCGACGTTGCAGATGAAGCCGCGGTGGCTGCGCTGCTGGCCGGTGTGGCGGCACAGGAGCGGCGGCTTGACGCGTTGGTGTGCAATGCGGGGATCATGATCCGCAAACCGATCGGACAACTGACCGCGGCGGAATGGTCCCGGGTGATCGGCACCAACCTGACCAGCACCTTCCTGCTGACACGTGCCGCCGAAGCGTTGCTGCGCGCGGCGCAGGGCGCCGTGGTGACGATTGCATCCACGCGCGCCCATATGTCGGAGCCGAATACCGAGGCCTATGCCGCGTCCAAGGGTGGGCTTGTCGCACTGACCCATGCACTGGCCATCAGCCTCGGACCGGATGTGCGGGTGAACTGCATCAGCCCTGGGTGGATTTTCACCAAAGGCGATGCGCCGCGGCCGGAAGACCACGCGTTCCATCCGGCAGGACGAGTGGGAACGCCGGAGGACATCGCGTCGCTGGCGGCGTTGCTGGTCGGCTCGGAGAGCCGCTTCATCACCGGCAGCGAATTCGTCGTCGATGGCGGCGTGACCCGGAAGATGATCTATCTGGAGTAGCGGCATCGGCGAGATATCGCCGATGAGGAAACCCGCAATTGGAGCACCGTATGCGGCAGAACCGCACATACGCGGGAGGGGCCGTGGTCATGCCTCGGGTTCGCCCGGTATCGGGGTCTTGCCGAAGCCGGTGATGATCGCCGTCACCTCATCGATTGCCGCCTGCGCGGCGGCGGTGTCGGTGCCCTTGGCAACGATCGACACGCCGTTGCCACTCGGACGGTAGAACGGGTAGCTGCCGATATCGATGTCGGGGAATTTCGCCTGCACCGCACCCAGGGGCGCTGCGATGATGCCCTCCGGCAGTCCGAGCACGTGCACCGCGCGCGACACCACCGGCGTGCCGCCCTGCAGCCGCGGGGCCAGCCACTCGAACATGGACTGCATGACGCGAGGCACGCCCGCCATCACGTAGACATTGCCGATCTGGAAACCTGGCGCCACCGACATCGCATTGTCGATCAGCGTGGCGCCGCGCGGCATCGTTGCCATGCGCTGGCGCGCGGCGTTGAATTCTCCGGGTTTGTAGCTGCGCTCCATGCGCGCCCAGGCTTCAGGCTGCGGCTCCCACGGCACGCCGAAGGCGGCAGCGACGCATTCACTGGTGATGTCGTCATGCGTCGGCCCGATGCCGCCGGTGGTGAACACGTAGTCGAATTTGGCGCGGACTTCGTTCACCGTGCCGATGATGGTCTCAGGAACGTCGGGGATCACGCGCACCTCGCGCAGCGGTATGCCGCGTTCACCCAGGCCCTTGGCGATGAAGCGGATGTTGGCGTCCTGGGTGCGGCCCGACAGCACCTCGTTGCCGATCACCAGCAGGCAGGCTGTGGGATTCTTGTCGGGCATCGACGGGTTCCTCAAAGAAAATCGCGCAACAGCGGGATCAGCGGCTTGTCGGCTGGCGGCATCGGATAATCGGCGAGCTTGTGCGGCCGCACCCAGGCGAGTGCCTGGCCTTCACGCGACATCGGCATGCCCTTCCAACGGCGGCACAGATACAGCGGCATCATGAGATGGAACTTTTCATACGCGTGCGATGCAAAGGCGAATGGCGCGAGGCAGGCGGCGGAGACGTCGATCCCCAGTTCCTCCTTCAGCTCGCGGATCAGCGCGGCTTCCGGCGTCTCGCCGGGATGCAGCTTGCCGCCGGGGAATTCCCACAGACCTGCCATCTTCTTGCCCTCCGGCCGGCGCGCCAATAACACGCGGCCATCGGCATCGATCAGCGCACAGGCGGCGACCAGCAGCAACGGCTTCGCGCCTGGTTCGGCGGCGCCGTCAGCCTCGGCATGGCCAAAGATGTCGTCGCGCGTGGCGGCGAAACGCCATACCGGATGCTCTCCGCCACGGGCGAGGAAATGATCCGTGCCCTCGCCGATCTGGCGGAAGCCGATGCGGCGCAATACCGCGGCTGAGGCCAGGTTGTCGGTGACGACGCCAGCCTCCAGCCGATCCAGGTTGAGATTTGCCAACGCCCAACGCGCCAGCCGCCCCGCAGCCTCGGTGGCGACGCCGTGACCCCAGAAGCGCCGGCCAACCCAGTAGCCGAGCCGACCACAGCGCTCCTTGGCATCGACGCGCAGTCCGACAATGCCTACCAGGACCTCGTGCTCGCCCTCGCGCCCGGTGATTGCCAGGGTGTAGCCGCTGCCCTGGGCCAGTTCATGCCGGGTGGACAGGATCCACTCGTCTGCCAGGCTGCGCGGGTAGGGAAACGGCACGACAGCCAGGTTGCGCGTGACCTCCCAGTCGTTCACCAGCCGGTGCATGGCTTCGGCATCCTCGGGGATCAGCGGCCGCAGGATGAGCCGCTCAGTCGCCAGGGGAGGAAATGTGTCGGGCGGGGCGAGTGGGTCGAGCAGCGTCGCATCGGCGCGCCGGCGCCGCGCCTGATCGCGGGCACCGTCTGGCTTCGCACGCTTCGGCTCACGGACGCTGGTCATTGCTGGGCTGTCGCATCGAGTTCGCATGGTTCTGTCCGGGCCATGAAGGCGGACGAAGGTGACGCAGCCGGGCACGTCCGCGCAAGCTCTCCGCCCGGGGTGATCGCGTGAATGATGCAGGGCGGGGCTTCGCCCCCCCAGACCCCACCAGAGGGCGCTGCCCCATAGGCGTTAAATTACTGCTTGACCCGGCGCGACTCGGCCTGATTCTGGGGGCGGATGCAGAACACAGCATCGATCCCGGCGGACCAGTTCGAGGCACTGCTGCGCCGGCTGCCGGCCGACCTCGATCTCGACAGTCTCGCCCGGCAGACCAAGGCAATCGAGCGCAAGCGCGAGATCGCCTCCGGCGCCACTCTGTTGCGCCTGTCACTGGCACGCGGCCCGGGCGGGCTGTCGCTGAGCCAGGCGGCAGCCTGGGCGACGATGCTGGCAGGCGTGCGGATCAGCGACCCAGGCGTGAAGTACCGGTTGGACAAGTCGGTCGAGTTCCTGGAAGCGGTGATGATGCGGCAACTGGCGGCGAAGGCGCCCGGTGCCGCGGTGCGCTGGCCAGGACGCATCCTGCGTGGCTGCGACGGCAGTTGCATCCGCGAGCGCGGCAGCGCGAGTGCCGATTGGCGGGTGCATGCGGTGTACGACCTGGGGCGCGGCGGTTTCTCGCACCTCGAGTTGACCGACAAGCACGGTGCCGAGGCGATCGACCGTGGCGCAGCGATCCCCGGCGAGATCCGCATTGGCGACCGCAATTTCGGTCGCGCCGCGAGTCTGCAACGCTTTCGCCAGCAGAGCGCCGGCCAGGCCGATTTCATCGTCCGGGTCGGCTGGAACGCGTTCAATCTACGCCGGCCGGATGGGCCGGATTTCGACCTGATCGGCCATCTCGGCACGCTGCCTGGCGACACGCTGGCGCACGAAGTGATGGTGCAAGCCAAGGTCGGCCCGCTGGACCCACCCCGGCCATTGCGCCTGATCATCCAGCGCAAGACCCCGGCGGCAACCGAGACGACACGCAAGAAGCTGCTGGCCGCGGCGTCGCGCAAGCAGAAGACGCTCGATCCGCGCAGCCTGATCGCGGCCGAATTCATGATCGTGGCGACCTCATTGCCGGCACAGCAGTATCCGCCCGACGAGGTGCTCGCGGTATACCGCCTGCGCTGCAATAGGTTGCGTTCAAGCGGTTGAGTCCCTTTGCCATCGACGCGCACCGAACGGGCGACGCGAAGTTGGCTCTACCCGCACCTTATCCTTGCCCTGTTGTGCGACGATCTCAGCCAGGAGTTCCTGGAATCTTCCCCCTGAGGCGTTGCTCGACGCGGCCTATGTCCCCTCGCTCTGGCGCGCGCAAAGCACCGCCTTGCTGGTGCTCGGTCTGGCGATCATCGGCCCGCTTACTCTCGATGCCCTGGCGCGCGCCGATCCGAACGTTCATCACCGGCTCGCTCACTCCCGACGAAAACGAAGACCGCACATCTGCTATCCGCTACAGCACTAATTTAACGCCTATGGGGCAAAGCCCTCTGGTGGGGTCCGGGGCGAAGCCCCGCCGCGTTCAGGCCACCCGGCGCCCGGCCAGCGCCCCTGGCAACTGGACGATCGCATGGTCGATCAGCCGGGAATCCGCGTCGCCCGACAGCCCCTCGGCGATCACCTGCCGCGCCGCGGCCGTGGCGACCTCGACGGCGGTCAGCCGCACCTCGTCTACCGCGGCCTTCTCAGCGGCGGCGATGCGGTCGATCGCCATTTGCTCGCGCCGGCGTGCCGACGCCTCGGCTTCTGCCGCCGCCGCCGCCGCCACCCGCCCGGCCTCAGTCTTGGCGCCCTCGATCAGCGCTTGCGCCTCGCGTAGCGCCTCGGCGCGGCGGGTTTCGGCATCCCGCAGCATCATCTCGGCTTCCTGACGCAGCCGAGCAGCTTCCTCCAGTTCGGCGCGCACCTTGGCGCCGCGGTCGTCCAGCATCTGCGCCATAACCGACCATAGCTTGCGGCCGAAGATGGCGAAGAACAGCACGAACGCAATCAGCACCCAGTTGCGCGGTTCGCCGAAGAAGCCGTGTTCGTTCATGGCCGCCGTCCCCTAGCCGATCTGGCGCGCGGCCAATACCGCACCGACGGCGCCGCTAAGCCGTTGCGGATCCGGCGGTGCACCGGTCAGCCGGCCAATCACCGTGGCCGCGGTCTCGGTAGCCACCTCACGCAGCGCGCTCAACGCCGCGGCACGCGCCGCCGAGATCTGCGCCTCGGCTTCCTGCAACTGCTTCTCGAGCCGCTCGTTCAGCGATGCGATGCGCACCGCCGCTTGCTGCTTCGCCACATCCAGTGCAGCGCTGATCGCGGCCTGCGCCTCGGCCCGCGCCCGCGCCGTCGCGTCCGCCACTTCCTTCGCCGCCTCGTCCGCACGCGACTTCGATGCGCGGGCGGTGTCCAGATCGGCGGCGATATGCTGTGCCCGCTCCTCGAGCACCGAAGCCACGCGCGGCAAGCCGAAGCGCGACAGCACAATGTACAGCACGGCGAAGATGATCGCGCCCCACACCACCTGGCTGGTGGTCAGCGGGTTGCCAAAGTCGAGCTGTGGCATGCCCTCGGCGCGCACGGCCGCAGGCGCCAGCAGCAGCGTTGCAAGCAGTGCCGAAAGGCGTAGCGGCATCAGACGAACAGAATGATGAACGCGATCACCAGCGCGTACAGCGCCACGGCCTCGGTCAGCGCGAACCCCAGAATGGCGAGGCCGAACACGCGGTCACGCGCTGCCGGATTGCGCGCCACGCTGCTGACCAGGGCTGCGAAGATGTAGCCGATGCCGACGCCGACACCTGACAGTGCGATAACGGCAATGCCGGCGCCGATCGCTTTTGCGGAAGCGAGATCCATGGTCGTGGTTCCTTTTGCTTAGTGTAGGTGCACTGCGTCGTGCAGATAGATGCAGGTGAGCACGGCAAACACGTATGCCTGCAGCGTCGCCACCAGCAGTTCGAAGCCGATCAGCGCGACATTCACCGCGAGCGAGAAGCCGGCCGGGATCCAGAAGATGACCCCTGCGGCGCCCAGCATGATCACGAACGCGCCGAACACCTCGAGCATCACGTGCCCCGCCATCATGTTGGCGAACAGCCGCACGGACAGCGAGATCAACCGCGACACATAGGAAAGTATCTCGATCGGCACCAGCAGGGGCATCAGCGCCATCGGCACGCCCTGGGGCACAAAGTAGCTGAAGAAGTGCCAGCCGTGGATTCTGATCGCCACGAAGGTCACCAGCCCGACGACGAACACCGTCAGCGCGAGAGTGACGGCGATATGGCTGGTAAAGGTAAAGAAGTACGGGAAGACGCCCAGCAGGTTGCCGAACAGGATGAAGAAGAACAGCGTGAACACGAACGGGAAATAGGCGCGGCCCTCGGGACCGATGGTGTCCGTGCACATACCCAGCACGGTCTCGTAGGCCATCTCGGCGGCGGATTGCAGCCGTCCAGGCACCATCGCGCGCGGCCGCATGCCGAGCCACAGCAGACCGAAGGTCAGCAGGCCGGCGACGACCATCATCAGGTTGGCCTGGGTGAAATTCACCGAGGCACCGATGGGGCCAAGCGCGGGTTCCAGTTTGAACTGGCTCAGCGCGTCGATCGATCCTCCGGCCGCCACCTGTCGTCCCCTGTCCTATTTCGTCGATCGAGGCGCGAACATGCGCCACACGTTGAGTATCCCAGCCGCACCGCCCAGCAGGACGAACACCGCGGTCAGGATTGGTCTGGTGCCGAACAGGTAATCCAGTCCGTAGCCGATGGCGACCGCCACGACCAGGGCCGATACCAACTCGATCCCCACCCGCAGGCCGATGCCCCAGGGGCTCATCCCGCCAATGTCGCCAGACTGGCTGTCCGACGCCGTCGGCGGGGCGTCGAGCCCCTGCCTGCTGCGGGCAGCTTTGAGCCTCTCCTCAAAGGAAGGCTCGTGCTCGCCCGATTCCTCGCTCATGTCCGCTCCTGGCAGGCTGCCCCGCCGGAAAGCCGGGGCTTGCTACAGGGGGGGTCCGACAGTGTCAAGAATGCAACCAGTGCGCCGAAGCGGCATATCCGGCGCGTTGCGTCGGCGGCGCGGCACGGGTGGCGGTTTCGTGCGCAATGATTGCCGATACCACGTCGCGGCGGTCGGCTTTCATCGCGGCGTCGATCAGCATCTGGAAGAACATGTCGCGCTGTGCATTGCTGCCGCCGAGCAGGCGGATCCGGTCCTGGCGGTGCGCCAGCAGATCAACCACCCGGGCGTAATCACGGCGCCGGTGTGCCTGCGCCGCCTCGCACACCGGAATAACCACGTCGGCGATCGCCGGCGCCGTCCACAGCGACGGGTCGGCAGCGAGTTCGCGCAGCGCGGCAATGAAGCGCGCCGCCGCCGCGTCGCGCCCGGTCGCCGCCAGCGCCATCATCAGGTGCGGCACCATCAGCAGATGTCCGACCTCGCCGATGCGGGCTTCGGCCTTGTCCGCCAGTTCCTGCCAACGGTTTTCGACGTCGACGCCAAGCTGTTCCAGTCGCCACAGCAGCGCGACGGCGTTCTGCAGATCGACGTAATGGTCGGGCGTCGCCTTGGTCATCGGGTCGTCGAAGTTGCGGATGTCCTCGTCGTAGCTCGCCATCACGGCGTCCACCTCGCCGAGGTCGAGCCGCAGCAGAGCGCGATGCCACCAGAGGTGATGGATAAGATTGTTGCCCAGCGACCAGTTGACCACCTGGCCACCGAGCCAGTCGCTGCCCTCGCGCGCGCGACAATCGGTGTCCATGATGTGCGCCTTGACATGGTGCGCGAAGTAGTTGGTCGGGTCGCGTTCCAATGCTGCGTCGATCGCGCGTTCCGCGGGTTTGGTGTCACCGACCTCCTCATGCGCGAACGCCCAGATGGTCTGGGCGCAGTCATTGCCTGGCAGATCGGCGGACCAGCGCGGTGCGACGCGGTCGGCCTGTTCCAGAATTGCCTGCGTCTGGCCATGGCGAAACCAGATCGTGTCGCAGATCCGAAACGCCAGCAGGTCGGTCGGGTACGCATCGAGAATCTGCCGCCAGGCACTGAAGGTTTCGTCGAGTGACCCGCGGTGCCAGGCATCGGCGGCGACAAGATGCAGCCGTTCGCGCGGTGTGATACTGGCCGCGCCTCGGTGTGCGCTCGCCAGCGTTGCATCGATCTGCGCGCGGTTGGCGGGATTTGCCGCGATCAGCAGCAGATATGCCTTGAGGCAGTGGCCCATGACGAACCCGGGGTCCGCGGCAAGCGCGCGGCCGGCGAGCACCATGGTGTCGGCGTGGAACTTCAGGAAATGCTCGACCGATCGGTCGAACAAGGCGACTGCCTCCGCGCTGTCGGTCGACAGTGCCAGGCCGCGTTCATCCTGTTTCATATCGCAGGCGCTCCCATGCCGATCCTGAGCCGATTGCCACCTTCCGCTCCAAGCGCGTTGCGCAGCGCGGCGAGCAGGGCGACGATTGATGGCGCCGCGCGCGGCGGACGATTGGCGGCGCGGCGGGCCGGCGTTTGCATCAGCCAGCGTGCCGGCCGCATATCGGCGGTGGCGCGCAGCAGGGTGTAGTCGCCGTCCGTGGTGCTGATCGTCACTCCGCTGTCGTAAGCGGTGACGCTCGCGCGCACGTCCCATAGCGCCAGACAGTCGATCAGCAGCGTACGAAGTTCAGCGTCAGTCATCGATAGACCTGTCATTGCGAGGAGCGCAGCGACGCGGCAATCTAGTGCCGGTTGCGCCTCACTGGCGGGAGATTGCCGCGTCGCTGCGCTCCTCGCAATGACAGCGTAATCAATCGGCGTGAACGATGCGTGCGCATCACAACTGCGGGCCGGCGAACATCTCGCCGGCAATTTTGCGATGCTGCCATTTGCCGTCGTTCAGGCTGCCCTGCCATACGCCGTCTCCACCACCACCTTGCCGCGCAGCATCGTCAGGCAGGGCCAGGCGTCCATCTTGCGGCCTTCCCACGGCGTGTAGTCCGCCTCGTGCAGGTCCTGTGCGCGGATCACCCGCTGGTCCGCCGGATCGAGCACGCAGATATCGGCATCCGAACCGGCCGCCAGTGCGCCCTTGCGCGGATACAGCCCCATGATCTTCGCCGCGTTGGTCGATACCAGATCGACGTAGCGGTTCAGCGAATAGCCGCGATTGCCCACCATCTCGGTATACATCAGCGCCACGCGCGGTTCGACGCCGGCATTGCCGCCGGTGGTGTCGTCGATGCGCGCGCCTTGCAGCTTCTTCGCCAGCGTGCAGCAGATTTCGTCGGTCGCGACGCAGTTGATGCAGCCGTCCAGCGTGCCGGCCCACAACGCCGGCCTGGTCCTCCGCCGACTTCAGCGACGGATAGGTGTGATAGATCTGACCGTTCGGCCGCTTGTAGTCCTCGTTGGTATACAGCATGTACTGGTGCAGCGACTCGCCGTAGATCGGCGCGCCGCGCGCGCGCGCCTCGCGGATCGCCTGACACGCCGGACGCCGCCGAGGTGTGCATCATGTAGAGCGCGGTGCCCGACCTTCTCCGCCAGCCGGATCACGCGGCGGAACGAGATGTCCTCCGACAGTGTGTTGTGCACCTCTGCCATGTTGGCGAAACCGGTGCGCCCCTCGCGGATCAGCTTCCCGTACATGTGCATCACGATGTCGTTGTCCTCGGAGTGGATCACCCCGAGCCCGCGATTGTCGCGCAGCACCTGGAAGATTTCCCAGATGTCGCCGAAATCCACCATGCGGCCCTTGCGCGACGGCGTGATGTCGGTGGTGAAGATCTTCACCGTCGGGAAACCGGCCTGGATCGCCTCGCCGATCTGGCCTGGCAGGTCCACCGGCAGAGCGCCTTCCACCATGATGTGCTGCGCGTAGTCGCAGGCGCAGTGGCCCTTCCAGTCCGCCTCTCGCTTTTCGATCGCATCCCGCACAGTCGGCGCCCTGCGAGGCGCGCGTGAAGTCGATCATCGTCGTCGTGCCGCCATGCACTGCGGCGCGACCCACGACATCCGGCGGATCGGTCAGGCCAGCGCTGCCGTCCGGATTGGGCAGATGCCATTTGCAGTGCACATGCGGATCGATGCCGCCCGGCATGACGATCTTGCCACGTCGCATCGATCAGCCGCGCGCCGTCCGGCACCGGCAGGCTGCCGCTCGCGGCCACTGCGACGATGCGTTCGCCGGCGATCGCGATGTCGTAGGCACCGACACCCTGCGGCGTCACCACCGTATCGCCGCGCACCACCAGATCGACCATCGCTGCCTCCTCCCGATCCTCTGGCGCCATGGTTCCGCGTCTTGCGCAGTCCGGCAAGTCTCGCTGCCCCATCCCGGCTCTCGGTCGATGGGTTCGCCCAGGCCGAGCTTGACTTCGCCTGTGAGAGGCGCATGTAGGGCTGGGGTTCTGGCCGAGTTGTCCGAACTCGTGAGAACCAGGCTCCGCGCCGCTGGAACGGCGGCGTAACCAAGTAGACTGCACAAGAGAACACATGGCAGATTCCGAGCCTGACGACGCACGCCTCCGTTCGACGGAGGAACAGATGCGCCGTGCCCTTGGATTGCGCGGCGATGCGCCGGTATTTAACGGCCACCATCCTCCGAGTGTGAGCAATATATCGCATCCAGCGAGGCGTCGGTTCGTGCATGACGGCGAGGTGCCGGTCACCATGGTGCGTCGCGATCATCAATACGATGGCGAAGCCGGTACCAATCAGCTCGAAGCTGCGCGTCAGGCAATCAGGTCTCAGGCCGCCGCCAAGGAACGCGCCGAGAGATCGCTGGAGGAGGCACATCTCGCGATCCGCGATCTCCAGAC
This sequence comes from uncultured Alphaproteobacteria bacterium, assembly GCA_963696645.1. Lineage (GTDB taxonomy): Bacteria > Pseudomonadota > Alphaproteobacteria > Acetobacterales > Acetobacteraceae > JAMXLO01. The sequence goes on along the minus strand of CAVOKY010000005.1, from coordinate 1,573,455 downwards.
GAAGCTAGGCCACGAGCGCCTTGCCAAAGTCGAGGCATTGGATGCGGTTCGCCGTCTGGACGCTGACCGGCAGGCCATACAGCAGACCCTGCAGACCGTGCAGTCAGAACTCGCGGTAGAGCGTGTGACGCGCCGCGCCGCGGAGGAAAAGCTCAGGGCGGCCGAGGCAGAAGCACAGCGCCTGCATGAGATGGCAAGTGGCGATCGTGCGACCAGACCTGCCGCCAGGCGCAAGGCCGAGGTGCGTGCGCCTCGTGTCGCCGTACCGGTCACGCCGGAGCCTGTCGATGGCGGCGTAAAGCGCAGGCGTGGACGACCGCGCAAGGTCGTGGAGCAGGATTCCGATATCGTCGAGTGGTGGAAGCCGGGCTGGCGCGAGAAATATCGGTAACGCTCGCCTATACGGCAGGCGGAACGATGATTTCACCCGTCCGGATCTCAGGCGGTCGGCACGGCACGGCCGGTCGCGGACCGTATGCGTGCCTGGCTGCTTGCAACCACTGCAGGCCAACGCGCGCGATTGATGCCTCGATAGGTGAGCCGTCGGGTGCGGCATTCCGTGTCACATCGAAATATACCGCATCGCTTTCATTCCCTGAAAGTTGTGACCCGGGCATTGAGGGCTGTTCAACGGTCTATGCCGCTGAGCCAGGAAGGTGAGTCCGCAGCTCAACAGTTGGACATATTGCGTAGGCCGATGCGAATGGGTGGATTCCGTCGCGGCAAAATTTCAAAATCTATGCCAGGCAACCCGACCACCGACAAGTTGCCATGCGGCGTTCGATCAGTTCCTCACCGTGCTTAGCGAGTACCATCTACGTCTTTGGCGTCCCTGACAATCGTCGGGTGTACGCGCAACATTCAGCATCCATCGCACGCAATCCGTTAGCGTGTCTTTGATGATTTCAGCATGCCGCTCGCTCGCGAACCCGATGCGAACTGGCCCATCGTGGCGGCCAACGTAGCCACACGACGTTGTGCTCCGGTCGCGGACGTGGCCGACCAACTGATCTTGCCTAAACCCGACAACCAATTCGAGTTAGGCCAGGAGGAGGGAGAGGAAGTTGTCGTAGGCGGTGTGGCAACGATTGCCCGTAGCCGCGGAGGTCGTGTTGCGGCTTATCCCGGCTATCGCTGCCCGCCGAAGATATCGCGAAGCACCGCGCCCGCCGCGCCCGCTTCGACCGTCTGTGCCGTCGTCGCCTCGCTGCGACCGAGATATGGCATCAGCGCGTGCGCCAGGTTCGGCACGGTCAACGACTGCAACCAGATCCGACCCGGGCCGGTAAGCTGCACCAGGAAGATCCCGTCGCCGCCGAACAGCGCATTGGTGATGCCGCGGATCGTGGTGATGCCGAACGCCACGCTCTCCTCAAACATGCCGACGTGACCAGGATGCACCAGCAGGGTCTCGCCTGCGCCAAGTTCGTGGCTGACGATTTCACCGCCCAGTTCCACCCAGGCGGAGCAGGTGCCGGACAGGCGTTGCAGCACGAAGCCCTCGCCGCCGAATATGCCGGCGCCGAGCGAGCGCTGCAGTCCCATGCTGAGCTCCGCACCGGCGGTAGCGCACAGGAAGCCGTGGCGGTGCACGAGGTAGCCGCGGCCGGGCTGCACCTCGACCGGCAGGATCTGGCCGGGGAGCTTGGCGGCGAACGCGACGGCGCCGTTGCCGCCCGCCGCGCTGAACTCGGTCATGAACAGGCCGCCGCCCGACACCGCGCGGGTGATCGCGCCCCATAATCCGTGCGAACCGGCTGCCGCGGTCGTGGTGTGCATCTGCACATTGGCGGTCATCCATGACAGTTCGCCCGGCGCCGCGACGATCGTGTCTCCTGGTTCCAGGCCGATCTCGAGCACCGGCATGGTGGTTCCGGTGATACGGGACTGCATGATCGCGCCTCCGGCGATGGTTTCGGCATCAGTGTGCCATGTCGAACGTGGCGGTGTCAGCCGGACTTCCGGTTCAGCGGTGCAGCCAGCCGTTCACGGTGAAGCGCCAGTCCGCGAATTCGCCAGACGGAATCTGGACCGGTAGCACCTCGTGCATCAGGCGGCTGGCAAAAAATATGATGGTGGTACCGGTGTATTGCCGGCGCCCAGCCCAAGCGCGAGCAATTTCAGCGCAATGTCCGCCCGCTGTTGGGCCGGCACGGCACGATCGGACAGTATCGCCGACAGCGCGTCGATCGACTGCCCCATCAGGGCTTCCAGCCGCTGCAAACGCACCAGTGTGGAGCTTTCGTTCTTGCTCACCGCGTGGCTCGTCCCGGTTGGTCGGTGTCGCCCTGTGTAACGGTGAAGCCGAACGCCGCGAAGAGCCGCCAGGGGCAAAGCGTGCGAGGGGTCGCGTCGGCCTGGCGGGCTTTATTCTTCGTCGTCTTCCGCCCAGCGTTCGAGCAGCAGACGGATCTTGTCGCTTATGCGGCGCGCCATCAGGCCTGCGCCACCGATGGCGAGACCGCTGGCGAGTACTACGATGCTGGCGGGCTCGGGAACGCGGCCGCCCGGCGACGGACCGCCGTCGGGCGATGGGCCACCGCCCGGCGAAGGGGAGGGAGCCGATCCCGGAGCAGGCGACGGAGAGGGCCTCGGTGATGGCGTGAAGGTCGGCGCGGGCTGGGCGCTCGCCTGCCGCGCCGGGAACAACGCGCCGGCAAACGGCAGCGACGCGGCGAGACGCGTGACCGAAATCATCAGATGCCGCCGTTGCGGCGCGGCGGACCGAGGGTCGTCAGATTGCGTCACGTGCCGCCCATTCCCTGGTTAACGGCAATGATACGGGATTGATCCGTGCAGCGACAACCGTCAGATCGTGCACCATGGCAGGCGTACTCGTCAGCGTGGTCATGCCGGTCCGCAATGCGGTGGCGTTCACCGACGAAGCGATCGGCAGTATCAGGGCGCAAACCTGCCCCGACTTCGAACTCATTGTCGTGGATGACGGCTCCACCGACGCCAGCCCGGCGATTGTCGCACGCCATGCGGCGGAGGACAGCCGCATCCGGATCGTATCGCAACCGCCGGGCGGCGTGGCGGTCGCGTGCAATCGGCGGTCTGGCTGAGGCGCGGTGCGGCCATGTCGCGCGCATGGATGCCGATGATGCGGCATTGCCGGAACGCCTCGCCCGACAGATCGAGGTGCTCGCCGCCAACCCCGATGTTGCGGTACTCGGCAGCGAGTGCGAGTTGATCGACGCTGGCGGTGCGAGCCTCGGGCGCACCGGCGTGCCCGGCACGCCCGCTCGGATCCGCGAAGCCTTGCTGCATGCCAACTGCGTGGCGCATCCCACGGTAATGATGCGTCTCGCTGGGAACCTTGCGGTTGGCGGTTACCGGCACGCCTTCGCGCTGTGCGAGGACTACGATCTGTGGCTACGCCTCGCCGAACGGCACGACCTGATGAATCTGTCCGAGGTGCCGGTGCGCTATCGGTGTCACGATGGCCAGATTTTCCGCGAGCCGTCGCAGCGTCGGGCGCTCGCCGTGCTGGCGGCACAGCATGCCGCGCGCGAGCGGCGCGCCGGTCGCGCGGACCCAGCCGAGTATCCGGGCATTATCGACGGCGATGCGTTGCGCCGCATGGGAATCGCCGAAGCGACGATCCGTGCCGTGGCCGGCGAACCACCGCCGCCCGCGCGACGTCGGCGCAATCCCATCCGTCGGCTGCTGCGGGCGATCGCGAAGACCTTGCTGCGGCCGCTGGCGGAGCGTGACGCGCTGGGACCCGGCGATATGTGGCACCGCCGTGCGAATCAGCGTGCGGCGTGGGGGCACGGTCGGATCTTCGTCATCATCCCGTCGTATCGCGACCCGGAATGTCAGTGGGCCAGCCGCGAGCTGTTCGCCAAGGCGCGGGATCCCGACCGCATTTCGGTCGGCGTGGTCCGGCAGGTGAACAAGGACGCCGATGCGCATTGCTTGCAACAGGGTGACGCGGCCCGCTCAGGTGCGCTCGCTGCACTTCAGCCACACCAGGACGTGGGCTGCTCGTGGGCGCGCCATCAATGCCTGCGTCTCTGGCGCGGCGAGGAATACGCACTGCAGATCGACAGCCATATGCGCTTCGTCGAGCATCGGGACGCGAAGATGCTGGCGCAGCTCGACGCATGCCCATCGCCTCGCCCGCTGCTGACCGCACGGCCGCTGCACTATGATCCGCCGAACGAGCTTGCGCTGGACGCCTTCGCCGGCATGGGTGCGGTCGATTTCGACGATGCTGGCATACTGCATGTCGGCGGTTACCTGGGCACCATGGGGGACGCACCGAAGCAGCCCATGCCGACCACGTTCTGCGCCCGCGGGCTTCGTGTTCGGCGCATCTCGCCGGCTGATCGATGTGCCGAATGATCCGCACATCTACTTCGTCGGCGAGGAGATCAATCTGGCGGTTCGGCTATGGACCGCGGGCTGGGACCTGTTCGAGCCGAACCGGGTTCTGCTGTACCATCACTACGCCAAGCCGGGAGCGCGTAGTGCACCATGGCTGGACGACCGCAGATCGCATCTGCTGCATGGACCGTCAGTCGCGCGGTTGCGCTACCTGTTCGGCAAGGAGCAGCCGACCGATCGCCGGGCACTCGTGAGCATCGAACGCTATGGGCTCGGCTGCGCGCGCTCGCTGGCTGCATACGAGGCGTTTGCCGGCGTCAGCTTTCGCAACCGCACAGTCGAAAAGCGCGCGCGCCGTGGCGAGCTACGCTTGCCGGACGGCGAAAGGATTGACTCACCGAACGCACCTCACGTTTGACCATCGTGGTCGTCCCCTGGCTTGTGCCGGGGATCAGGCCCGGCCATCACCACCGGCATTGTGCCACGACGGATGGCCGGGACGTGGGCCGCATGACGGCCGTACGAGCGATGGCGAAGGTCAGACATCCAGCCGCCTGGTACCACAGCATGCTTGTTCCCCCTCTTTCGGGACAGTACGGGGGGAGGAGGGCGGCACGAGGGTTACGCAATACGGGATGTCTGGCGGTCTGCTCAGACCACGTGGCCGCTGTCCACTTCCATCAGGTGCATGTTGTTGAGATCCGCCGTCAACGGCAGCATCTCGCCTGGTTCGGCATGGGTCGCCGGATCGACGCGGGCGCACACCGGATCGTGGCCGATGAAGAAATGCACCATCGTCTCCATCCCCATCGGCTCGACCACATCCACCGGCAGATCGACGCGCGCCCAGCCGGGTCGCCCGGTCTCGTGGTACTCGAACAGGTGCTCCGGCCGCAGCCCGAGCACCATGTCCTTGCCCTTGTGCTTGCTGTAGCGGTCAACCCGCGCCGCCGGCACCGGCAGCACGATCTGGTCGGTGACGCGGATCGCCAATCCGCCATTCGCGCCATCCTGCACGCGCACCGGCAGGAAGTTCATCGCCGGCGAACCGATGAAGCCCGCCACGAAGCGCGTCGCCGGATTATGATACAGCTCCTGCGGCGAGCCGACCTGTTCGATCACGCCGTGGTTCATCACCACCACGCGGTCGGCCAGCGTCATCGCCTCTACCTGGTCGTGCGTGACGTAGACCGTGGTGGTCTTCACCGTCTGATGCACCTTCTTGATCTCGGTGCGCATCTGCACGCGCAGCTTGGCATCGAGGTTCGACAAAGGTTCGTCGAACAGGAACACCTTCGGGTTGCGCACGATGGCGCGGCCCATCGCCACGCGCTGCCGCTGCCCGCCCGACAGGGCGCGCGGCTTGCGGTCCAGCAGCATGCCAATGTCGAGAATGCGCGCCGCCTCGTCCACCCGGCGCTTGATCTCGTCCTTCGGAAACTTCCGCAGCTTCAACCCGAACGCCATGTTGTCGAACACGCTCATGTGCGGATACAACGCGTAGTTCTGGAACACCATGGCGATGTCGCGATCGCGCGGCGGCACGTCGTTCACCACATCGCCGCCAATCCAGATCTCGCCCTCGGTGATCTCCTCGAGGCCGGCGATCATGCGCAATGTGGTGGACTTGCCGCAGCCCGACGGTCCCACCAGGACGACGAACTCTTGGTCGGCGATCTCGAGATCGATGCCCTTCACCGCTTGAACGCCGCCGTCGTACATCTTGACGACCTTGCGAACAGAAACCTCAGCCATGATATTGTCGTTCCCTGTGTTATGCGTTGTTGCGGTGTGTGGGCTCAGCCCTTGGTGGCCCCGGCGGTCAGGCCGGCGACGTAGTAGTCCATCAGGAAAGCGTAGATGACGATCGGCGGCAAGGAGGCCAGCACCACGGCCGCCATGATCTTGCCCCACAAGAACACGTCAGATCGCGTAGGATGCCGGGTAGATCACGAAGCCGGCAATCAACAGGATCAGAGGCAGGCACATGATGAATGCGATGGTCGACCGGCGCTGGGCGAATCGCTTCATCGTTCCGGCACGGCGAGTGCCCGCCAACGTCCGCGGCATCACTCCAACCGGTACGCTCGTCCCGTCCGCCATTCGGTCCTCCTTGGCCCGACCCGGGTGATTGCAGTCCCGTCACCCCGGGTCGCAGCGTGCCAATCCAACGTTGTTCGCCGTTCGGACAACAGCCCAAGCGGCAGTCCCATGGCTGTAAAGCGGGTGGAATGGAGCTCATGCGGCCGTACTGTGCGGCTCGCAACGCAGCGAAGCTTGTCGGGATCCCGCCTTCAAGCACGTTCCTTACCCCGCCGTCCAGCACGTGTGCCAGTCGGTGCACCAAGACCAAACCCCTGCCCTGTGGCGGTTGCTGCCCACCTTGTTCGGTTACCAGCCTGCCTGGACTTCAGGCAGGGGCCACCCAGCTATCATTGATGTACCAGCCAAGCTAGCGGTTGGCGCGGCATTGTGCAACGTCGGCCGCGCGCTCGGCCGCTTGGGCAACGGAAGCGTCGTAGGGGCAACCATGCCGCGTCTGCTTGCTGCCAATCCCCTGAGCAGGGACAATGTCTTCACCGCACGCGGCGCAAGTTCAGGCAGCCGCCACCGCCACCAGGAACGCCTCCACGCGCTGCTGCAACGCCGCCGATTGACCGGCAAACTCGCCAGCCGAGTAGTGCGCGTGTGCCGCCGCCGCGCCGACCTCCTCGGATGCCAGGCGCATCCCCGACATGCTCGCGCTCATCTTCTGAGTACCCGTCGCGGCGTGATGCTGGAGATCTCCTCCGTCGCCTGTGCGGTCTGACCGGCCAGGTGCTTCACCGCGGACGCCACCGCCGCGAAGCCCTTGTCGTGCTCGCCGGCGCGCGCGGCCTCGATCGTGGCGTTGAGCGCGAGCAGGTTGGTCTGCCCAGCGATGTTCCGGATCAACATCACCACCTCGCCGATCCGCTGCGCGGCACCGGCGAGACCCTCGACCGTAACATTGGCGTCACGGGCCTGCTCGACAGCGCCCTGGGCGCGACCGCCGAGGAGCGAGCCACCTGACCGACGATCTCACCGATCGGTGCAGTCAGTTGTTCGGCTGCCGCGGTGACGGTTTGCACGTCCGCGCTGGTCTGGTCCGCCGTAGCGATGGCGGTTGCGCTTCGCTCCGCCGTTTCGCCGGCGCGCGCCGACATCGATCCGGCGGCGTCATCGAGTTCGGCAGCGGCGGCGACGAAGCTCGCGAGGATCGTCGCCTCCTCGCGCTCGAGCACCTTGACGCCGGCATCGAGGGTTTGCGTGCGGGCAAAACGCTCGTCGTGTTCCGACTCCTGTTCGCGTCGCAGCCTGCCGCGTTCGATCGCGTCCTCCCTGAACACTTCGAGGGCCCGTGCCATCGCGCCAGGTTCGTCGCGCCGTTCGCATCCGGTGATCGCGACGTCATTCGTGCTCGACGCCATGCGCCTCATCACCGCGGTCAACGCGATGACCGGTCGGCTGATTGCCCGGATCCCCGCTGCCGCCGCGACGAAGGCCAGCAGCGTCGTCAGCGCCGCAGCGGCGATCAGGCCGATGCGCGCTGCATCGATCGAGACAAGAGCCCCTTGGTAAGTCCGGGCTCGGCTTCGGTCAGCATTCTCCACCAGCGCGTTAAGCTGTCCCTCCAGCGTGGTGAAATCGCTTTGCACACCGCCCATCAGCAGCAGCGCCATGCCGGCATCGGTTGACGCCATATCGAACGTGTCGCGTGCGCTTTTCGCGTAGGCAGCCGGTGTTGCGACAATCGCTCGGCCATCGGCCGCATCGGCGGCAGCAAGGGTCGCGGTCTGGCTGATCTGACCGATGCGCTTCAGCGCCGCGCTGGCGCGGGCCGCGACCTGCGCCGCGTCGCTCGAGTTGGCCGCAAGCGAGTTGATGGCGAAAAGCTCGGCATTCACCTGCCCACACCGCTCTGTCGAGTTCCGTCGCTCTCTGGTAACGCACGAACGTCGTCTCGTTGGGCGAACGGAAATCCTGCGTCAGCCGTTGCAATACCAGCAGCGATCCGGTAGCGACGACAATCAGCCCGACGATGGCAACCGCCGGCGCCAACGCGCTTTTTGCACCGATCCGGAGATCGGCAAACCAGGCAGTCATGCGCATCGCGGGCATGGCGTCGCGGCGTCACAGCTACTTGTAGGCGCCAACCCCGACAAAGTAGTCGCCGACATGCACCACGTAAGTGGTTTTTGGGCCGACCTTCTTGGTAATCGGATTCGGACACATGTAGTCCACCCAGCCGGCATCCCTGACGGCGACCAGGTCCTTGATGAGGTATTTGCCGTCGGTGTCCTGGAGATTGATCAGCGTCTTGCCGATCAGCGCGGGATTGGCCCCATGCGAGACGCGCGTGCCGCTTTGATCGTACACCATCAGGCAGAGGTCGCGATCATGGAAGGCGGTGCCCTTCTCGAACTTGGGGAAGGCTTTTGCGGGCCCCTCGCTCTTGAGCAGTTCACCAGCGCGGACCGCCATCGCCTTGGCTTCGTCGGGAGAACCGGCGTCGCCGGCGCGGGCCGTAGCCGAGTACAGCAGCGGCAGGACGAACGCGCAACACAAAATCCATCTGATCATGGTCAGGTCCCGATCTGTTGGCGATATCCGGACCCTGATGAACGGAATTGGCGTCGAAACCGTAAACGGCAGGCAGCATGTTATTTTTTGCAAAAAAGGTTACTTCCCAGGTAGGCGTCACGATGGGGGGCCTTGACAGGTCACGGTCTGGTACGAGTCGACGTGACGATGGCACGGTCCGCAGACCCTTTCTCCCGCGAGGACGCATCGGCGGCTGGTAGCGAGGCGGTTATAGCCGCGCTGCAGGGCGAGAATGCACTGCTGCGCTCCGAGATCACGTTACTTATGGCGCGCATTGCCGAGTTGGAACGCCGGCTTGGGCTGAACAGCAGCAACAGCGGCAAGCCGCCGTCCAGTGACGGGCTGAAGAAGCCGGTCCGCGTCAGCCGCCTGCGGCAACCGTCTGACAAGAAGAGCGGTGGGCAGAAGGGCCATCCAGGCGAGACGCTACGCCGGATCGAGACACCCGATGCCATCATCGCGCATTATCCGCCTGCGTGCACGGCGTGCGGCGCGGCGTTGAGCGCGGCGATGGCGACGGATCATGTCGCCCGGCAGGTGTTCGACCTACCCGAACCGCAACCGCTGATCGTCACCGAACACCGTGCGCACGGCTGTCGTTGCGCTGCCTGCGGCGTGCAGACACGAGCGGCGTTTCCCGAGGGCGTCGCCGCGCCCCCCGGGCCAAGTCCGGGGGCAGGCTCTGCAGTATGGCAAGCGGATCAACGCCGTGGTGCTGTATGTGCTGCACTACCAGTTGCTGCCCGAGAAGCGTCTGTCCGAGGCGATGGCTGATCTATTCGGCGCACATCTCGTCACCGCGACGATCGCGCGGATCAGCCAGGACTGTGCCCAGCGCTTCCAGTCCTTCGCTGATGCTGTGGGTGACCACGTGGCGGCGGTCCCGGTCAAGCACATGGACGAAACCGGCTTCCGGAGCGGCGGCAAGACGCAGTGGCTGCACATCGCCTCGACGATCTGGCTCACGTTCTACCGCGTCTCATCCAAGCGCGGCAGCCTGCTGGCGGGTGTCATCGGCACTGTCGTGCACGACCACTGGGCGCCCTACTACACCATGAATGACGTGCTGCACGCGCTGTGCAACGCGCATCATCTGCGCGAACTCAAGGCACTCGTCGAGATCGAGAAAGAAGACTGGGCGCGCAAGATGCAGCGGTTATTGCGTCGTGCCTGCCATGCGACAAATCTCGCACGCGAGCAGGGCATCAGGCTGCAGCCCGGCCTGATCGCGCTGATCGAGCGATGCTACGACGCGATCCTCGCGGAAGGCTTGGCGTTCCATCAGGAACAGCCCGCATTGATCTCGGCCGACGTGAAGGCCAAACGTCGCGGCCGTTCGCCGCGACGGGTTGGCCACAACCTGCTACTGCGCCTCAGCACCCGCAAACAGGACGTGCTGCGCTTTCCCGTCGATCCTCTGGTGCCGTTCTCCAACAATCTGGCTGAACGCGATGGGCGGATGATGAAGTTGCGCCAGAAGATCTCCGGCAGATTCCGCTCCGAGGATGGCGCGACGGGGGTTGGCGTGATCCGCTCGGTGCTCTCGACAGCGCGCAAGCAAGGGTGGGATATCCTCCAGACGCTGAACGGCGACCCCGTGCGCATGATCGCGGAACTCCGTGTCGTCTGACCGCTACCGCGATACCTGGGCAGTAACCTTTTTTTCAAAAAAGAACGTGATTGCCTTGCACTTGGTCGTCGCCTGGTTCGTTAATCCGAGCTTCCGCGTGTATTTGCGATGAAGTTGTTGAAAGGATTCGCAATATCGGTTGAGGTGGTCCAAACCGTGGCCATGTAATGTCATATTTGAGACTTGTACCACGCTGTCAGATATGCGCATGCTCTGCCATGTACATCGAAGCCGTTCCGAATCGGAACTCGCCGCCCGCGATCCTGCTGCGCGAAAGCTACCGCGAAGGTGGCAAAGTTTGTAAGCGGACACTGTGCAACCTTTCCGACTGGCCCACAGCCTACATCGAAGGCCTGCGCGGCGTGTTAAAGGGCGGCACGGTCATCCCTGCCGAGCGTGATGCCTTCACCGTCATCCGCAGCCTGCCGCACGGCCACGCCGCCGCCGCGCTCGGCACCGCGCGTAAGATCGGCCTCGACCGCATCCTCGGTCCTGCTGGCGATCGCTGCCGCGACCTTGTCCTCGCCCTGCTGGTCAGTCGCATCCTCGATCCTGCATCCAAACTTGCCGCCGCTCGCGCGCTGTCGCCAGCCACTGCCGCATCGAGCCTCGGCGAAGTGCTGGGTCTTGGCGAGGTCGATGAGGACGAACTCTACGCCGCACTCGACTGGCTGCTGGAGCGCCAACCCGCGATTGAGGCCACACTGGCCAGGCGCCATCTCACCCATGGCACGCTGGTGTTGTACGACGTGTCATCGAGTTACATGGAAGGGCGCTGCTGCCCGCTTGCCAAACGTGGCTATAGCCGCGATGGCAAGAAAGGCACGCTGCAGATCATCTATGGTCTGCTCTGCGCTGCCGACGGCTGCCCTGTCGCCATCGAGGTGTTCGATGGCAACACCGCCGATCCGACGACGTTGGCGAGCCAGGTCGAGAAGCTCAGGCAGCGCTTCCAACTCGACCACGTCGTGCTGGTCGGCGACCGCGGCATGATCACTCAGGCGCGGATTACCGAGGACATCAAATCGGCAGGCCTGGACTGGATCACCGCATTGCGCGCGCCGGCGATCAAGGCGCTGGTGGAAAGCGGCGCGTTGCAGCTCTCACTGTTCGATCAGCGCGACATGGCGAGCATCACCGCACCGGAATTCCCCGGCGAGCGCCTGGTGGTCTGCCGCAATCCCGATCTCGCCGCCGAGCGCACCCGCAAGCGCGAAGACCTGCTCGCCGCCACTGAGCGTGACCTTGCCCGCATCCAGGCGGCCGTCGTCCGAAAGCGCGATCCGCTGCGCGGCACCGCCGAGATCGCACTCGCGGTCGGCAAGGTGATCAACAAGCATAAGGCATGCCCCCGGGCGCTTGACCCGGGGGTGAGCAAGCACTTCGATCTCGACATCGCCGATGCCGCCTTCAGCTTTGCACGCAAGACCGCTGAGATTGCCGCCGAGGCGGCCACCGACGGCGTCTACGTCATCCGCACCAGCCTGCCGGCGAAGACCTTCGACGATGCAACGACGGTGCGCAGCTACAAATCTCTCGCGCTGGTGGAACGTGCCTTTCGCTGTATCAAGACCGTCGATCTGCACGTCCGCCCAGTGTATCACCGGCTGGCCGATCGGGTCCGTGCGCATGTCTTCCTCTGCATGCTGGCCTATTACCTCGAATGGCATATGCGTCAGCGCCTGGCGCCGATGCTGTTCGACGACACCGACAAGGATGCCGCCGAAGCACTGCGCACCAGCGTCGTGGCCCAGGCGCAGCGCTCGCCCGCGGCTGTTGCCAAGCAGACCACCCGCCTGACCGAGGATGGGTTGCCAGTGCACAGCTTCCACTCGCTGCTGACCGATCTCGCCACCTTGGTGCGCAACACCATCATAACCGCGATCTCACCGGACTATCCGCTCACTGTGCTGACCAGGCCAACACCCATCCAGCACAAGGCATTCGCCCTCCTGGGCATCCCGGTGTAGCCAGTAACTTACCTCGCCATACACGAATTGTGCCGCCAATTCAGGCCCTTGCGCCTGTTGCATGGAGGAAGCTCGGGTTAATGAGCACGCTGAGGTCGGATACCATCTCCATGCCCTTGGTTTCCGGGCCGAGCAGCACGGCATTAGAATTCGGCCGATATTAATCCGCCTGGGACGCGGGTCCAAGTCCCAGCAGCGCGCAGGGCCACCGGCCAGATCCGGCAGGCATGCAGCAGCCAGGGCTGCGCGGCGGGTGAGAGGCATAGACGATGAATGGCGGAGGCAAGACGCATCTGGCGCGACAGGCGTGCGGCCAGGCGACGATGATAGGTCGCGGCTGCGTTGCCGTGCGCGAGCCAGATGCGGGACGCCAGGGTTGCACTGGCCAACGCAAGCGCCACGCCATCGCCGGTAAGCGAGCCGATCACCGTCGCCTGGTCGCCGAGGCGGAACAGGCCGGGCCAATCATGCCGGTTCGGCGCATGCAGGTAGCCGTAGGGCAGGCCGGTGATTGCCAGCGGACGCTCCAGCAGCGGACGAGCGCCGGACAGCCGGGTGGCCAGGTGCGGGCACTCGTGCGTCAGCGAATCGAGCAGCCCGTTCCAGCGCCCGGCCACGGCGCGTAATCTGTCCGCGGGCAGCAGCATGCAGAGCACTGCCTGGTCGGATTCCACGAGCTGAAGGCCGGCATAGCCGCCGGCGAACAGAACCAGCTCGACATGATTGCGCAGCGCTGCAAGCTGGCGTGGCTCGAGCGCGTAATACATTTTCAGTCCGACCAGGCCGGTGCCGCACGTCGCCCGTGCCGCGCCACGCAGATCGTGCTTGCCGGTGGCCAGGAAGAGCGTATCGGCGGCGACCTCGCCAAGCGACGCACAGGCAAGGCGCGGCGGCCCGTCATGCCGATCGAGGCCGCGGATGGCGTGGCCGCGCAATACCATGGCCCCGCTCACGTTTGCCTGACGTAACAAGGCTTCGTCCAGTGCGCGGCGCGTCAGTCCAAGTGCCGGAAACGGCAGGTGAGAGGCGGCAATGCGGTCGCCGTGCACCAGGCGGACAGCAGTGATCGGCGCCGGTGCCAGCGCGGCGAGATCGACGCCGAGTACCGTCACTGCTTCGATCGCCTCGGCGCTGAGGAAATCGCCGCACACCTTGTGGGCGGGGCCGGCGTGGCGCTCGATCAGCGTGACGGATCGGCCGGCGCGCGCGAGCAGAATGGCGGCGGTGGCGCCGGCCGGCCCACCGCCGACGATCACCGCTCCGGACAATGCCGCGCCACGCAGAGACGGAAGGGCACGCGCCAGTTGACCGCAACGTCGGCTTCGGCGAGGCCGGCGGCGCGTATCAATCGGCGCCAGTCGTCGGACACGAAGCTGCGCGCGATGGAGATGCGGCCGTCGCTCAACACGAAGCGATGCCAGCGCGCCAGCCATGCCAGCAGGCCAAAGCCGTAGTACGGGAACCAGTGGCGATGCAGGTCGCCGATGAACCAGCCGCGGCGGGCGTGCGCCTCCATCCAGTGGATGAACACGACGATCTGGCCGTCGGTCAGGTGGTGAGTGAACTGCGAGCTGACGATGAAGTCGTAGCCGCCATCGGGTGGTTCGAACACGAAGACATTGCCGGTGTGGTAGGTGATCGCGGCAGTGTCCGGCGTTGCCGCGCGCGCCGCCCTTGTGCTCCACGGATTGAGGTCCACGCCTTCGAGCCGGGCCGTGATGCCGTTGCGGGTTGCCCAGCGGCCAATGCGGCGCAGCATGTCGCCGTGGCCGCAGGCGACATCGAGCAGCGAGAACGATGTGCGGTCGGCCATCTCGCGCGCCAGCCAGGCGAGCGCCGGCCGATGCGTCAGCGTGACGGTGTTGACGCGTGCGAGATCACGCAGGCAGCGCTGATAGTCAGCGAAGTCGACGCAGTCGGTATCCATCCGCTCTTCCGCGGTGCTGCGAACGGCGAGGCTCATGCGCGACGGAACGCGAAGGTTTCCACCGTGAGGCCCGGACCGAATGCCATCGCCATGCCGTCGGCTGCGTCCATCGGTGCGCGCAGGATGCGATCCAGCACGAACACCAGCGTGGCGGATGACATGTTGCCGAAATCCCGCAGCACGTCGCGCGAGTGGCGCAGCGCAGTGGGCGGCAGCGCGAGGCCATGCTGGACCGCGTCGAGAATGGATCGGCCGCCGGCATGCACGGCCCACAGGGCGATGTCATTGGCGGTGCGATTGCCGAGCAGCGCGGCGCCATGCTCGCGCAGCCAGCGACGGATGCGGCCGGGGACCTGGCCTGACAGATGCATCTCGAAACCCTGGTCGCGGATGTGCCAGGTGATCAGGTCGGCAGTGCGCGGGATCACCGTGGCGTGGAAACGATCGAGCGACAGGCCGGCGGGTTCAGCAGACACCAGGCAGGCACCGCAGCCATCGCCGAACAGCAGGAAGCTCAGCATCTTCTCGAGTTCCCACTGCTCCTGAAGATGCAGGCCGGATAGTTCCAGGTTGACCACCAACACCTTCGCCTGTGGTTCGGAGCGCACGATGTGGCGGGCGAGCTTCAATGCATTCACCGCGGCGAAGCAACCCATGAAGCCGACGATGGTGCGTTCGACGGACGGCGAAAGGCCGGCCGCCTGCATGATGTGGAAATCGAGACCGGGGGCGGTGAAGCCGGTGCAGCTTGCCACGATGAGGTGGGTGATGGCGGCGCGATCGCGCTCGATGCCCAATGCGGCGATCGCCTGTGTCGAGAGTGCCAGCGCCTCGCTCTCGAAGCGCGCCATGCGGTCGGCGGTGGTGGGGAATTCGCCGCGCCGGTAGAAACGCTCGCTGTCGAGGAAGTGATCGCGCGGCTTGGGTCCCGGTTCGAAGAAGGAGAACCGGTGCTCGATGTCTGCCAGGCCCACCATGCGATCGAACAGCTCGGTGGCGCGAGCGTCCGGCAGGGCGGAGCGGGCGAAGTCGACGAACTCCGCGTGGATGTCGTGCGGCGGTACCGCGGTGCCGATCCGGTTGAGCCAGGCCTGGGTCAAGGCGGCTGATTCCTGCTGGTCTGCCGATAAGACGCGGCGGCGGTGCGGTTCATTCCCGACATGTGGGCCGCCGGGCGGAATGTGCTAAGCAGAGATTCGTAGCCCGGCCAACGGAAGCGGGGAGCGCTCGGCATTGAGCGCGCCCACCGCCTGGTGGATCACTCGGTCGAGCGCGTCCGGGTCAGCGAAGGTCTGATGCGCGAGATGATGCGCTTTGAGATCATGCCAGACGCGTTCGATGTCGTTCAGTTCGGGCGCATATTTCGGCAGCCACTCGACGGTCAGCCAGTGGGCGCGGGTAGCCAGCGCTGCCGGCGAGAGCTTGCTAGTATGGATCGGCCCATTGTCCTCGACCAGCACCACCGGCTTAATGGGTTGCCCGGGCTTCGGGCCATAGAGCCGGTCGAGTTGCTCGAGATGGGCGAGGAAGTCGCTGCTGCGCTTGGTCGGGCTGGTGTGCACGATGAGCTGGCGTGTGACGTGATCGAACGAACCCAGCATGGCGACCTTCTTCGCCTGCCCCGGCGCCGGCACACGCAGGTCCGCCCCCGCCTTGGCCCATGCCCGCGCGAGATAAGGATGCGTCAGTGCCTCGCTCTCATCACCGTAGAGCAGCACGATGTCGCCGGCCTCGGCCTGTTGCTTGCGCAATTGCAGGCGCAGACCGACCCGTTCGATCTCGGTGGCGCTCTGGCGTCCGTTCAGCGTGTGGCGCGGCCGCCGCCAGCGGAACTTTTTTTGTGCAACGCCTTGGACAGTTGCGAACGGCTAATGCAGACGCCTGCCCGCGCTTCGATCTCGGCACGCAGCCGGGAGATCGTCCAATTGCGCCGGTCCGCCACCGGCGCTTCCAGCAGTGGGGTAGCCACACGCAGCGCCGCTTCACTCTTCACCGGCACCGGGCCGGGCGCCACATTGGCCTTCAGCGCCATCGCACCGCCGCGCATGAAGTCGCTGCGCCACAGGCGGACCGTGTCCTCACGCACACCAAATGCCTCGGCGATGCGCGGGCTCGTCCAACCGGCCAGCGTCAGCAACACAGCACGCGCCCGGTCCGCCTCGCCGCGATCACGCGAGCCGGCAAGCGCAGCCAACGCGGCACGTTGGTCGTCGGTAGCTACAAGCGGTGATCGGCCTGTCATCGTCGGCACCTGCGAATCGGTGCCGCAGGGAATCAATCCACCAAGCGTTGGTCAAGCAGCCAGATTCTGCTTAGGCGCTTAAGGGCGAAGCCCGACAAAAAATTTGTCGATGGTCAGGCAGCGATGCCGAGTTCGCGAAAGACGCCGTTCATGGCGAGTTGCAGGTCCTGGTAGTGGCGATCGATGGCGCGCGGGTTTTGTCCTCCTCGGGTGGGGCTGATGTCTTGAGCGGCCGCGAGGAGTGGCTTGAGGGCTTTCTCTCGGAGCACGAGTAGGGCCGTGATAGCGCGCAGACCGGACGGCATCGCCTCGTAGCGACGCGTCGCGCCGATCCGCTGGACGATCTGTTTGCCGCGGAGTTTCTTCAGATCATACGCGGCCTGGCGGGGGCCGTAGAGCGGTGCGCTGTGATTGCGGAACGCGCGGACCTGATCGGCCAGTGCCGAGGCGGTGAAGCCATCAGCTGAGGCTGACAACGCGATGACAGCCTCAGCGACGTGACGCAGGCGCGGCTTGTTGAGATCGATTCCCCCGACCACGGTTTTACCAACCCGTGACGGCAACGGCAGACGCTCGAGCATCTCATCGCCGACGAAGCATTGATCGATGCAACTCAGCGCCTCCATGAATTGCTCGAGCATGCCCTTCAATCGGCGGACGATTTCGGGGAAGTTATCCAGTAAGCGCCCGCAGCGGAACTCCCGGATATTGTGAGCTACAGCCTCAATGCGAAGTACGCGTTCGCCTTTTGAATAGATCTTCAACGCCAGCTTGCCGCAATGCAGCTTGAAGACCGTCAGATCATACGTAGGTCTCTCGACCGCGACTCCCCATTCGGCCGCCCGCATGTTGCGTGGACGGTATTTCGGCCGGCCCTTGTCGCCGAGGATGGTCTTTATCGTCTTCAGGTCCAACGGCGCCCGGCTACGATCGATCAGGGCTTGGAAGACTTGCTCCATGCGTCCGCCAACCAGGAATATCAGGTTTCGGCTGTACTCCATTTGATAGTTGGAGAAGTGATAACGGAACCCGCTGCGTTTCTGCTCCTCAAAGTCGAGCGCAAAGCACAAGCAGCAGCGGTAAATCCACCGCTCACAGACCTCACTCAATCGCCCTATAGCCCGTTGCTCGGACAAGGTCTCTGCGATCTTCGCGAAACCGGACGTGTCACCGATGGCGGTGAAACAGTTGCCTTCCTTGGTGAACCCGATGCCCGCCTTGCGCGCCTGGCAGGCGACGTATTCATGGCCGTTCAAGATCACCTGGGCAGGGAACGGTGGGTGCCCGCTGATCTTGATGGTGACATGCCCCCAATCACGGTCGAGAATATGAAACGAGTAGTGGTTCACATAAGGCTTCTTCCGCTCAAGGTGGTAATTCGACTCGACGTGCCACACCGGTGCCTGGGCTCGACCGACCAGGACCAGAAACAAGCCCTCGATCACCGCTGTCTTGGCCAGATAATCGTCGGCCACGTCATGCTTGCGCTCTCCTGCCACACAATCGATTACCGGGATGTCGTGCGCTTTGGCGTAGCCTCGCACGCGCCGGCTGAACCGGCCGGCCAACCGCATCAGATGGGCGTTGTCCAGAGTGTCGTCTGATCCAGTGAGCGCCCGCCACCACACGCGGAAACCACCAGGGCTATGACCCATCCCGAAGTAAGCGTTCAGAACGATGCGGTCCACGCAATCGTAGCTGCCGCTCAGCAGCTCTTGATAGAGCTCGCTCAGTCCGTCGGTCATGGCCCGCTCCCTCGGCGTACTGCCGAACTCCGATGTCTATCCGAGACGAGCATACCGACTACCGACGGCACATTGGCCAGTGGCAAGGCATTTGACGCGGCGGAACTGCCCCGCAGGGGCCACTTTTCCACAGCCATGTCTGGGGAAAAGCGTAGTCCCTTACCACCCGACTCTTCTCGCGTCCTGCGTTGAATCGTATGCTCTGCGAAATCCCATCAAATCATAGCCGGAATGACCACCGCCTCGGCAAGCCATTCCGCCGCTGCGGTCGCGGCGCGTCCGGCTTTGGTGAGGTAGTAGCGGTAGGTTCCAGTGGCGCGTTTGATCACCCCGAGGTCCAGCAGCCGGCGCAGTTGCCGCGACAGTCTGGTTGGCGACAGCATGCCGAGGTCGGGCAACAACTCGCCCCGGCGGATGCCGGCAATGTTGACCTTCGGGTTCTGCAAGGCGTGCAACAGGGCCTTGTCCACCGGGGCAAAGAAGTTGATCCCTTGGACCGTCTTGCCGTCCACCGCATGCGGCTTGGTCAGCCGCGCAAGCGCCCGGATGCCGGCGGAGAAGTCATCCAGCGCGGACAGGTGGGCGATGTAGCGTCGGTTACAGCCGAGCAGTATCTCACGCAGGTCGATCAGGCTGTAGATCGATTTCTTGACTGGTGCGAGTTCCCGGCTCGCCGGGCCGTGGCGGTGTTCCACCTTGCGGTGGTGCTTGAAGAACGACACATCGTTGGTCGTGGTCTCGATGCGCAGCACGATGCCGTGCTTGTCGTACATCTTGATCGAGCACTTGCCGAAGCGGTGCTTGATGCAGGTACCCTCGATCCGGGTGGAGAACTGCGAGCCGACCTCCTGGGCCAGCAATGGCGTGATCTGCCGGCCGAGGAATGTGGCGATCTGCTCGGCCTTCACGCTCAGCACCGACTGGCGGACCAGTTGCTCATAGAGCGGGCCGAGCGTTGTGGTGGACTGGAACGCCAGGTCGGTGGCGTATTCCACCTGCATCAGGCTCCAGTGGTAGGTTTGCCCGAATACCTCCGACACCGGGCAGCACAGCGCGGCGTAGCGATCCAGGGTACGGTGCAATTGATCGGGGGAGAGACTGTCGGCCAGTTGCTGGGCGCGGCCCCAGTCGTCGATCCGCACGAAAGCGTTGTCGGCCATGGTGTAGCCGATGCCCTGCGCGGCCAGCCTGCGCGCCAGCCAGCTATGGCCGTTGCAGTAGAATTGCAGGCGGAACGGCGCCCAGGTCGGCACGCGCAGATAGACCAGCCCGAATTTGGCGTCCTGGAAATAGAAGTAGTAGTGCAGGCATTTGCCGCTGTCCGGCCGGATGTAGGTCTTATGCGTCTGCTTGTCGTGCCAGGGCTTGTAGGCGTCGCAGGCTTCCATGGCCGAGATGACGTGCACCAGGCCGGGATGGTCGCCACGCCGCTCAAGCACGCGCGCCACAACATCTTCCTTGCGGACATGCGGCTTGGCGATGTGCTCGATGCGGACCCCAGCCTCGGCGGCCAGCGACGCCGCACGCTCGCGCACCCGATCGCGCAGCGTCTTGGCGAAGTCCGGGTAGTCGAAGATGCGGATGCCAC
This sequence comes from uncultured Alphaproteobacteria bacterium, assembly GCA_963696645.1. Lineage (GTDB taxonomy): Bacteria > Pseudomonadota > Alphaproteobacteria > Acetobacterales > Acetobacteraceae > JAMXLO01. The sequence goes on along the minus strand of CAVOKY010000005.1, from coordinate 1,553,398 downwards.
TGGCATGGAGATACCCGGTCATTCCTGCGGCGTAGCACACTACGGGCAGCGTCCCGGTGATCACCAGCCGGTCGTAGCACGACAGCATCCCGGCAATCCGATCGTCGTAGCGCTCCGTCAGTGACTGGCTCATGCTGCCCCCGCGCGGTAACCGCAGGGAAGGCTACACCAGACCTATTGGTTCCGGCTCCGCCGGCTTAGGATACGCTCATGAGCATGCCGCAATCCAAGCCGATGAGTGTGGCGGAATTCCTCGCCTGGGAGCGTGGGCAGGAGTTGCGCTACGAGTTTGACGGCGTGCGGATAACAGCAATGACTGGTGGAACGCTAAACCGTTCGGCCATTGCCACCAATATCGTCAGCGCCGTGCGGCAAAGATTAAAGCCGCCTTGCCGGGTCTACCGAGGCGATGTCACACTGCTGGTTGCCGGTAGTGTGCGCTATCCCGACGCGGCCGTCACCGGTGCCCCGATTGACGGACAGGCCGATGTGCTGCCGGAACCGGTTGTCGTGTTCGAGGTCTTGTCGCCGAGCACCGCATCGGTCGATCGTGTGATCAAGAACGAGGAATATCGCGCAACGCCGTCGATCCAGCGACACGCCATGCTGGAGCAGACGCGCATTGCCGCGACCGTTTTCGCGCGCAGCGAAGGCCGCTGGACCGGCACTGTCGTGACCGGCGACGCGACACTTGCCATGCCGGAAATCGGCGTGGAATTGCCACTGTCGGAGCTTTACGCGGACGTGGACCTGCCGCCGCCCGATACGGACGACTGACGCTACGGGAGCACCTTTCCTGGATTCATGATACCGAGCGGATCGAGTGCTGTCTTGATGCGTCGCATCGTCTCCAGCTCGGCGCCGCCGCGCCAGTCGGGCATCATGTAGGGTTTCAGCCTGCCAATACCGTGTTCGGCCGAGAAGCTGCCGTCCAGTGTGCGCACTACCTCGTTGACGGTATCCATGATCGCGTGATCCTGCGCCAGGAACCAAACGGGATCGGCGTCGATCGGCTGCACCAGATTGAAGTGGATGTTGCCGTCGCCCATGTGGCCGAACGGCACGGCGCGGATGCCGGGGATCAGCGTCTCGCACGCAGCGGTGGCGCGGCGGATGAAATCCGGCACCTTCGACACCGGCACCGATACATCGTTCTTCACGCTGGCGCCTGCACGCTTCTGCGCCTCGGAGTGTTCCTCGCGCAGCCGCCAGATCGCCGCACGCTGGGCCTCGGTTTCGGCGATTGCGGCGTCCTGCACGATGCCGTCGCCGAGCGCCTGTTCCAGCACCGTTTCCAGTGCAGCACGCAGACCGGCATCGGGACGCGGCGTGGCGAGTTCCACCAGCACGTAGTGCTGCGCCGTCGGAGCCATCGGCAGCACGGCGCCGGGAATATGCCTCAGCACGAGGTCGATCCCAGGGCCGGACATGTATTCGAACGCCTGCACCGCGGCGGGATCGTGCGACTGGAAGCGGCTGAACAGTTCCAGTGCCGCATCGGGCGACGCGACGGCACACAGCGCCACGCAGATCTCGCGCGGGCGCGGCACCAGCTTCAGCACCGCGGCAGTGATGACGCCAAGCGTCCCCTCGGAACCGACGAACAACTGGCGCAGGCAATAGCCCGTGTTATCCTTGCGCAACCGGCGCAATCCGTTCCACACGGCGCCGTCCGGCAGCACAACCTCCAGCCCCAGCACCAGGTCGCGCGCGTTGCCGTAACGCACGGTATTGTTGCCGCCGGCGTTGGTGGCTAGAACGCCGCCGATCTGTGCGCTGCCCTCGGACGAGATCGACAGCGGCAGCAGGCAGTTCGCATCGGCCGCGGCATTCTGCGCTGCCTTGAGCGTGACGCCCGCCTCGAGCGTCATCGTCAGATCCAGCGGGTCGATGTCGCGGATGCGCGCCATGCGCGACAGGCTCAGCACGAATTCGCTGCCGTCCGCGGCCGGCGTCGCGCCACCGACCATCGATGTGTTGCCGCCCTGCGCCACGATCGGGGCGCGCGCATCGGCGCACAGGCGCACGACACGGGAGAGTTCGTCGGCGTTGGCGGGACGGATCACCGCCGGCGTGCGGCCGCGGTATAGCCGCCGCCAGTCCTCGGTGTAGGCGGCGGTGTCGGCATCGCCGACCAGCAGGCCGCGCTCGCCCACCACGCCACGGATGGCGTCGAGCAGCGCGGTCGCGGGGGGCGCCATCGTGTCGGGCATCAGTCTGTCCTCCGTGCCGCAGCCTAGCCGCCGGCGGCATGCTGGCAAGGGCGGTATCCGCGGCTATGCTGGGCGCATGGATTCGCTCTATCTGGACGACCTGGCCGTCGGGCAGCACTTCTTCAGCGGCACGCACACGATGGACGCGGACGAGATCCGCGAATTCGCGACCCGCTATGACCCTCAGCCGTTCCACATGGACGACGCGGCCGCGCGGAACACGCTGTTCGGCGGCCTGGTGGCGAGCGGCTGGCACACCGCGGCCACTTCGATGCGGCTGATCGTCAACGGCGGGCTGCCGATCGCGGGCGGCATCGTCGGCGCCGGCGGCGAATTGCAGTGGACGAATCCGGTGCGGCCCGGCGATACGCTGCACGTCGAATGCGAGATATTGGAGATCACGCCGTCGCGTTCCAGGCCGGACCGCGGCACGGTGCGGGTGCGTTGTCTGACGTTGAATCAGCGCGGCGAGATGGTGCAGAGCTTTACGCCGAAGATCGTCGTGCCGCGGCGGGCGAAGGCGGAGTGAAGGCGAGCACTTCTTTTTTGCAAAAAAGAAGCAAAAAACTCTTACTCGTTTTTCGCCGGTGACGAAGGACGCTGAACATGCCGATACGCGATGTTCCCGCAACCATGGCCGAGCGCCTGATCGTCGCGCTCGACGTGCCGACGATCGAGGGCGCACGGCGGCTGGCCGGACAGCTCGATGGCATTGTGTCGTTCTTCAAGGTCGGGCTCTGGCTGCTGTTCGCGCCGGGCGCCGAGCGCTTCATCGACGAACTGATCGGCCAGGGCAAGCGGGTGTTCCTCGATGCCAAGATGTACGACATCGGCGAGACGGTGCGACAAGGTGTCGTGCGGGCAACGGAGCGGGGCGTCAGCATCGTCACGGTGCACGGCGATCCGGAGATCATGCGCGCTGCGATGGCGGGCAAGGCGGGCTCGGCGCGCACCAAGGTGTTCGCCATCAGCGTGCTGACCAGCCTCAATGACGCAGCGGTGCGCGAGATGGGCTACGCGCTGCCGGTGGCCGAGCTTGTCAGCCTTCGCGTGCGCCAGGCAGTGGAGTGCGGCTGCGACGGCATGATCGCCTCCGCCGCCGATGATCCGGATGCGATCCGCCGGGCAGCAGGCGCGGAGGATCTGCTGATCGCCACGCCAGGCATTCGCGAGCCTGGCGCTGCGTTGCACGACCAGAAGCGGGTCGCTACGCCGGCGCAGGCAATTGCGCGAGGCGCCGATTATCTGGTGGTGGGCCGGCCGATCACGCAGGCGGACGATCCGGCAGCGGCAGCGCGGCGGATCATTGCGGATATGACGAATGCGCGCACTGCTGCGCCGGCTCACGCGCTGTCGGAGGATCGTTGATTGATCGTGGAGCCAGCCGGATCATCGCCGTGAACCTCGGGTTGCGATCCGCGCGGAGTGTGTCGGCCACGCATTCAGCAGCTCCGGGTGTCGCAGTTTGAAAATGCTGTAAGGTTCGTGAGCAACTGTACCCCATCGGAACTGCAATCCATGGATCGCACGCCTCCGCCCGTGTCGCTCGCCGCCGCACTTGCTCTGCCACGCACACCAGGACGCTCGGCCGAAGTGTTTGTCGACGGCGATCTCGAAGTCAGGTTCGCCGCCCGGCCCACCAATGGCCCGCAGGTCCCGCATCAACGCGACGAACTGTATTTCGTCGCCTCCGGAACCGGCCGTTACCGGGTTGAAGAGACGGTAACCGCGGTCGGTCCCGGCGACGTGCTGTTCTGCGCGGCGCATGTCGCGCATGGCTTCGAGGATGTCTCGGACGATTTTTCCGTTTGGGTGTTGTTCTACGGCCCGCAACGATAGCAGGGCCGCCGCCTCGACCATCCGCCGCGCAGACGCACAACTGCGGGCAGCACATGGCGCTATCGGTTGCCTTGGCGCCCGTGGCGGCAATCCGTTCCATCGTCGTGTCCATTGACAGTTCCCTGACCCAAAGCTACCGCACCGCGCCACGCCCCTTTCGGGAGCTCGCCATATGCCGGTTCATGCCTTCATCTTTCCGGGCCAGGGCAGCCAGGCCGTCGGCATGGGACGCGACCTCGCCGCCGCCTTCACCGCCGCGCGCGAGGTGTTCCAGGAAGTCGACGACACGCTCAATCAGAAGCTCTCGAAACTGATGTTCGAAGGGCCCGGCGAAGAGCTGACCCTCACCGAGAACACGCAGCCGGCGCTGATGGCACATTCGCTCGCCGTGCTGCGCGTGCTGCTGAAGGAGGGTGGCTTTACGCTACGGCAGAAGGCGGTGGTGGTCGCCGGCCATTCGCTGGGCGAATATTCCGCGCTGGCCGCAGCGGGCAGCTTCTCCATCGCCGATGCGGCGCGCCTGCTGAAGCTGCGCGGGCGGAGCATGCAGCAGGCGGTGCCGGCGGGCGAAGGCGCGATGGCGGCGCTGCTTGGCGCGGACATGGCGCAGGCGGAGGCGATCTGCGAGGAGGCCGCGCCGGTGCCCGACAGCGAGGGCCATGTCGAGCCGGGCCACGAGGCGCCGCGCCAGGTGGTGGAGGTGGCGAACGACAACGGCGCCGGCCAGATCGTCATCTCGGGCCATCGCGAGGCGATCGAACGCGCCGTGGCGATCTCGGCTGCCAAGGGCGTGCGACGGGCGATGCTGCTGCCGGTGTCCGCGCCGTTCCACTGCTCGCTGCTGGCGCCGGCGGCGGACGCCATGGCCGAGGCGTTGGAGGATACGCCGCCCGGCCCGCCGGTGGTGCCGCTGATCGCCAACGTCACGGCCGCCAAGGCCACCGATCCCGCGGAAATCCGCGAGCTGCTGGTGAGGCAGGTCACCGCCACGGTGCGCTGGCGCGAGTGCGTCAATGGGATGGTCGAGCTTGGCGTGGACAGTTTTGTCGAAATTGGCGCCGGCAAGGTGCTGTCCGGGCTGATCCGCCGCATCGCACCCGACGCTGCCACCGCCAACGCGGCGACGCCGGCGGAGATCGAAGCGGTGCTGAAGAACCTCTGATTGGAGCGGAAAATGTTCCGGCTCGATGGCAAGGCGGCGCTGATCACCGGAGCCTCGGGCGGCATCGGCGCGGCGATCGCGCGAACACTGCATGCGCAGGGCGCCAGCGTGGCAATGTCCGGCACGCGACGTGATGCGCTGGACGCGCTGGGCGCGGAACTGGGCGAACGGGCGTTCGTCTGTCCGGCCGACCTGCGCGATGCCAGCGAGCCCGATTCGCTGATCACCGCTGCGGAGGCGGCGGCGGGGCCGCTTGCCATCCTGGTCAACAATGCCGGGATGACGCGCGATATGCTGGCGCTGCGCATGCGCGACGAGGACTGGCAGGCGGTGCTGGACATCGACCTCAGCGCGCCGTTCCGCCTGGCGCGGTCGGCGCTGCGCGGCATGCTGCGCCGGCGGGCCGGACGCATCATCAACATCTCGTCCATTGTTGGGGCGACCGGCAATGCCGGGCAGGTCAACTACGCCGCCGCGAAGGCCGGGCTGGTCGGCATGACCAAGGCGCTGGCGCAGGAAGTCGCCTCACGCGGCATTACGGTGAATGCCGTGTCGCCCGGCTTCATCGCCACGCCGATGACCGACAAATTGTCCGAGCAGCAGCGCGGCAAGCTGACCGAGGCGATCCCGCTTGGCCGGCTCGGCCGGCCGGACGATGTGGCCGCGGCGGTGGCCTATCTGGCATCGGACGAGGCGGGCTGGGTCACCGGCGCGACGCTGCATGTCAACGGCGGGATGGCGATGGTGTGAGGCCGGCGCTCATTGCGAGAAGCGCGGCGTTGACCGGCCAGTAGGGCCCTGTTGGTTGGAGATTGCCGCGTCGCTTTCTTGTTAGTCCTACTGTGTCACTCATTCCGCACCCGTGATCTCGCGCGGCTGCGTCCGCAGCAGGGACATCGCGGCAGCGAACGGAGCAGGATCCGTGCCAGGCGAATGCGCAGCGTCGCGATGGAGTGTGGCATGTGGCGTTGCGAGCGTAGCGGCAGCACGTCTGGGTCGGTAACCAGTGGGAACGGCAGGTTGCGCGCGGCGCCAGGCCCGGGCAGGTCCTGAGGGGGGAATCGTCTCCTTTTCGGAGATCAGGTATCCGTAGGCGGCGATGCAGAGCGTGGCGTGATGGTGGAAGCCTCGCCAGCCGCGTCCTTCGTAGTGTCCGAGCCCGACCTCCTGTTTGAGTTCGAGATAATCGCGCTCAATCCGCCAGCCATGCCCTTGCGAAGGCGAGGGGTGGCTTGGCCAGATCGACCAGGCGTGCAAACGGGATATCGACCGGCAGGGTGGACAGCCAGTAGTGGTCCGGTTCAGCCTCGCCCTCCGGCCATTCGATCATCAGCCACTCTTCGGCGGCAGGATCGCTGCCTTTGCGACGATCATGCGCCGGGCGCAGCCGCAGCCGGGCAAACCGCGAGGTGAGCACTGTGTTGCTGCCCTCCCGCCAGGTGATCGTCTGCCAGGCACCCGGGGCAAGTTGCTTGGCCAGCGCCTTGACCTGGACCGGACGAGGGCGCTTGGCCTGACCGGCCGGTTTGTCTCGCCGGGCGCGGCCGGGACCCGGTGCCGGCGGGACCGGTGCTTCACCGGGGCGCCAGACCAGCATGCTGGAGAACACGCCAACCTGCGGTCCGCGTCGGCTTTTCACTCGGAGGAACTGGGCCGAGTAGTAGCTGTTCTTCTGGCGTCTGGCCGCCCAGGCACATTGCACGAGCATGGTCTTCAGCCATGGTGCGCCCTTGCGCGGGCGTGACGATTTCCGCTTGCCGGCGCTCTCGTTCTGAGCAGGGCACAACCCGGCCCAGGAGACCAGGTGACCAGCGGTGGGGAACCGGCGTGCCTGCCCCCGAACGCTTGATCCGGGGGGCGCGGCCTATCTCGGCGAGGATCGTGATTGCCGACAGGCGACTGACCCCCGGCATCGAGCACAGATGCAGGATCAAGGTGCGAAAGGGCGCCTCTCCCTCCTTGGCCGCTGCGTCCATGCACTCGATCCGTTAAGCAAATCCGGCGATAATCGCTGCCTCGCCAGGCATCGGACGAGGCGAAAGCGCGGGTTTGTGTGCAGTCGAAGGATTACCAGCCGCAGCAACTGATCGGCGTGTCGCAGGCGCAACTCAATGAGGTGGCGCAGCTTCACGCGCTGTTTCGCCATTCGCATTCAGGTGGCCTACGGGCGGTACTGACTGGCTGCGATCTGTCCGGCCTCAGCCTGGCCGACGGCGACATGTCGCACGCCGACTTCACCGGTTCGTCGTTCTATGCCGCCAACCTGAGCGGGTGCCGGTTCGACTGTGCCACGCTCTACGCCTGCGACTTCCGTGAGGCCAACCTGGAGAACGCCAGTTTCGTCCGGGCGGACCTGCGCGGCTGTTACTTCGGCGGCGCGAACCTGGTCGGCACCAACCTGTTCGAGGCCGATCTGCGCGCCGGTGCCCATGTCACCCTTGATCGGCACGGCGATTTCCATGCGGTGGCGCCGCCGGACAAGACAATCGGGGCCGCATCCTCGTCGCCGGGATTTTCCGGTGCCAATCTGACCAATGCCACATTGGCGGGAGCGATCGCGGTCAAGACCGACTTCTCCGATGCGGCCATGCGCGGATGCAAGCTGGTGCGCGCCCATGTCCGGGGCGCCAACTTCACTGGCAGCAATTTGCAAGGCGCTGATTTCGCCCAGGCCGATACGCGTGACGCGTGCTTTCGCCGCGCGGTCATCGCCGGCGCAAAATTCGAATATGCCAATCTGGCCGGTGCCGATCTGCGGGACGTGCTGTCGGACAAACCGAGTGGACGCCTGTTGAGCGAACTGAACACCAGCCTAGCGGAATTGCTGCGCCTGCATATGGCATTCATCGCGAGTTCCGGAGCCGAGGGGGCCGCGCTCGATCTGAGCGATTTCGATCTGCGCGGAGCAGGGGGGGTTGCCGGCGCCTGTCTCACCATGCTGACGGCGCAGCGCACGGTGTTCTATGGGCTGGATCTGTCACGCACCGCGTTGCAGGCGGCACGCTGCGCCAATGCCGATTTCCGCGACTGCCGGTTCAACGGCGCGGACCTGCGCGGCATCGTGCTGGCCGGTGCGGCGCTGGACGGCGCCTCGATGCGCGGCGTTAACCTGCACAGCCTGGAGATCGACGAAGCCCGCAGGATGCAGTCGGACCTGTCGGATGCGAGTCTGCGGCATGTCGATCTGCGCGGGGCGGATCTGCGCGGCGCGCTGTTGGTCCGCGCCGATTTGTCGTTCGCCAACCTGACCGACGCCGATCTGGCCGGCGTCGATCTGACCGGTGCCAGATTGTCCGCTGCCAAGGTATTGCCGGCGCAGCTAGCTGCAGCGCGTCACGCCAACGCCATCGTTGGCATGTGACGGGACGGCAGAGGACAGCGTCAATCCGGCAGGCGTGTGGATTGCCAGGTCACCATCTGCCACTTGCCGCCCTTGTTGGCATAGACATCGGTGAATCGCACGCCAAATGCATTGGGCTTGCCGCCGGACGTGACGCGAATGCGGGCAATGCCGGTCAGCACCACGGCATTGCCGAGGTCCTGCGCCTTCACATCGGATGGCTCGACCGCGTTGTAGACCGTCGCGCCGGACTCCATGGCGCCGATCAGGCTTTGCTTGGTGTCCAGTCGCGCCGATGAATGGCAGTAGATCAGATCATCCGACAGCAAGGCATTCAGCGTTGCGATATCCTTGTGGCCCATCGCGTCCATGCGCTTCTTGTCCAGGTCGATGACCATCTGTCCGTTGTCTGCCATCTGACTCTCTCCCTATGGTGCATGATCGATGTTCGCAGCCTAGCCATCCACGCGCAACCGAGGCAAGCAGATGACCGACCCGATCAATGCGTTCGTTCCGGGGCCGCAATTCAAGATCGACGGCGCGCCAAGTGGTCCGCTTGCCGGCCTCACCTTCGCTGCAAAGGACCTGTTTGACGTGGCGGACCAGCCGACCGGCGGCGGCAACCATGATTGGGCGAGAACCAATCCGGTGCCGAACTCGGCACGCCTGGGCGGTACGGACATTGCTCGATGCCGGTGCGACACTGATCGGCAAGACCATCACCGACGAAGTCTCCCTCGGCATCCTCGGCGAGAACGCATTCGACGGCACGCCGCTCAACAGCCGCGCGCCCGATCGTGTGCCGGGCGGTTCGTCTTCCGGTTCCGCCGCTGCCGTCGCTGCCGGTCTGTGCGACACCGCTCTAGGCACCGATACCGGCGGTTCGGTGCGCGTGCCGGCGAGCTTCTGCGGGCTGTACGGAATCCGTCCGACGCATGGTCGTCTCGATCTGACCGGCATGTTGCCGCAGGCGCCAAGCTCCGACACGACGGGATGGTTCGCGCGCGACGCCGCAACATTCGCCAAGGTATCGGGTGTGATGCTCGGTGAAGCGATCCCCGACACGCTGCCAACGGACCTGATCATCGCGGTCGATGCTTTCGGCTTTGCCGATGCCGGAGTGGCCGAGGCACTTCAGCCGATGGTCGATCGGCTGGCGGATCTGATCGGCAACGTGCGCGAGGAGGTGCTGGCGCCACAGGGTCTCTCGATCTGGGCGCGCGCGCAGCGAACCTTGCAGCCGCACGAGGCATGGCAGACGTTTCGCACCTGGGTCGAGCGCGACAATCCACGCATGGCGTTTAGCGTCGCGCGCGGTCTCGTTGCGGGTGCGATGATCTCGGAGGCGGATCGCGGCTGGGCGGAACTGATGCGGCAGGAGGCGCGGGGTCGGACGGCTTACCTGTTGCCGCCAGGCACGATTCTGTGTCTGCCCACCACGCCGTTTCCGGCACCGATGAAGGGGCTGTCATTGCCGGTACTCGGCCCGCTGCGCGATCGTATCACTTGTCTCTGTGCGCATGGTGGCCTGACCGGCGTACCGCAGGTCAGCCTGCCAGGTACCACGGTCGATGGATTGCCGATCGGATTGTCCATCATTGGCGGCCGCGGAACCGATGCGACGCTGGTCGCTGTCGCGCGTGCCATCGAGGCGGCGCGATAGTCGGGAACTCAGCCCTCCGTGTCACCGCCGCGCCGTGTCCCGTCACTGCCGCACCGCGCCTTGTCACTGCGGCACCACCCCCTGTCATTGCGAGCGAAGCGAAGCAAAGCAAAGCAATCTCCTGGTCGTAAGGCACAAAATTGCTTCGCAGCGCTCCCGATGACACCCTACTTCGTCCCGTACAACCGATCGCCCGCGTCACCCAGTCCGGGACGGATGTAGCCATGCCCGTCCAGTTGGCGGTCGATTGCCGCGGCGAACACCGGTACGTCAGGATGCTCCTGCCCGAACACGTGCAACCCTTCAGGCGCGGCAATCAGGCAGACGAAACGGATGTCCTGTGCGCCGGCCTGCTTCAACCGCGCCACAGCGGCGCACGCCGAATGTCCAGTCGCGAGCATCGGATCCACCGCGACAGCCAGGCGCTCGTGCACATCGGCGGGTAGCTTCACGTAGTATTCCACCGGCATCAGCGTCACCGGATCGCGGTACATCCCGACGTGGCCGACGCGCGCCGATGGCACCAAATCCAGCATGCCATCCAAAATGCCATTGCCTGCGCGCAGGATCGACACGAAGCACAGCTTCTTGCCGACCAGACGCGGTGCCTGCATGGGCTCCAGCGGTGTCTCGATCGGCACCGTCTCCAGCAACAGCACGCGGGTGACCTCGTAGGCCATCAGCAGGCTGATCTCGCGCGCGAGCTGGCGAAACTGCGCAGTCGGCGTGCGTTTGTCGCGCAGCAGCGTCAGCTTGTGCTGCACCAGAGGGTGATCCACCACCGTCACGTTTGGCCGGTCCATTGCGGCGCCTCCAAAACTTTCGGTTATGCTGCCTGCCAAAGCATAGCATCGAGGATCGCCCTGGAATGGAACTCCCCTCGGAACCCGTTGATTTCCTCATTGTCGGCGGCGGCTCTGCCGGCTGCGCGCTGGCTTGTCGACTGAGCGAAGATCCCGCGACGCGCGTCGTGCTGGCCGAAGCGGGACGCGATGTCACGCCGGCCGACATTCCGGATGTGCTGGCCTCGCCGTATCCGGGCCGCACGTATTTTCAGTCCGAATGGCTGTGGGGTTCGTTGCAGGCCTCACGCGGCGACAGCGGAACGAACCAGCCGACCGAGCCATGGTTCTATGAACAGGCGCGCCTGCTGGGCGGTGGGTCGTCGATCAACGGCATCTGCGCCAATCGCGGATCGCCGTACGACTATGACGAATGGGCCGCGATCGGTGCGCATGGCTGGAGCTGGCCGGATGTGCTGCCGTACTTCAAGAAGCTGGAAACGGACTCCGACTTCGGTGAGCCGTTGCATGGCCGGTCCGGTCCAGTGCCGATCCAGCGGCATCGTCGCGAGAACTGGACCGGCTACACGAACGCCATGGCGAAGATCTTCGCCGACATGGGCTACGCAATGCAGGACGATCAGAATGGCGTGTGGGCGGACGGCGTGTTTCCTACCACGTTCAACGTCGATCCGAACGGCCGGCGGGGCAGCGCCGCATTGGTTTACCTGTCACCCGAGGTGCGGCGTCGCCCCAACCTTACGGTGCTGACCGAGACGCCGCTCGATCGGCTGGCGATCTTGGGCGGCCGCGTTGCGGCAGCACATTTCACCCGCAATGGCGAGCCGGTCACCCTGACCGCGCGACAGGTCATCATCTCGGCCGGCGCGTTGCAAAGTCCGGTGGTGCTGATGCGAAGCGGCATCGGGCCAGGCGCGCATCTCGCCGAGCATGGCATCGCGGTGCAGGTCGATCGTCCCGGCGTCGGCGAGAATTTGCAGGAGCATCCGAACATCGGTGTGTCCGGCTATCTGCATCCGTCCGCTAGGTTGCGATCGCGCGAGGTGCATCACCTGCAGGCGCTGCTCCGCTACTCCTCGCGGCTCAACGGCATTCCGCCCGGCGACATGCACGTTGCGATCGCCGCGCGCGGCGGCTGGCATGCGGTGGGCCAGCGGATCGGCACGCTAGGTTTCTGGGTCAACAAGTCGGTACTCGACGGGCCGAGTGCGGCTGTCCTCGTCGCCCGACAGGCGCTCGGAGATCGACTTCCGCATGCTGTCCGATCCGCGCGACATGGCTCGCCTGAAACAGGCGTTCCGCATCGGCGTGCGTGCGATGACGGCAGCGAAACAGGCGGGTGTGGTGCTGGATGTTTTCCCCAGCGGCTATTCGCCGCGCATTCGCGAACTGACGCGCCCGAGCACGCGCAACGCCGCGATCACCGCGGTGGCCGCGCCGCTGATGGATCGCATCACCGGCATCCGGCAGAAGATCATGGCCTACGCCGTCGGCACGGAGCATACCGTCGAGGAACTCGCCGCGGACGACGCCCTGCTGGAGGCGCATCTGCGGCGTCGTGTCAACGGCACCTGGCATCCGTCCGGATCGTGCCGCATGGGCGATCCGTCGGACCGTATGACGGTGACGGATTCCAACGCGCGGGTGATCGGCGTCGAGGGCCTGCGCGTCTGCGATGCCTCCCTGATGCCGACGGTGCCGTGCGCCAACCTGAACATTCCGGTGCTGATGATCGCCGAGAAGACCGCCGCCACCATCCGCGCCGGAGGATGAGGGGATCGGGCAGGGCTTTCGCAGGCCAGCCGGCGCCAAACGGAATGGATTCCAAAGGCAACGCCTTTGGTGGGTTTCAGGGCGAAGCCCTGAGCCTTCCGCTACATGCGGATTCCATAGTTTGCCGCCGGCGACACAAGGGTTCGGTTCAAGCGGGACGTGGTGGAGCTGAGGGGACTCGAACCCCTGACCCCCTCATTGCGAACGAGGTGCTCTCCCAACTGAGCTACAGCCCCGTCCCGGAGGGCGCGGACAATGCTAAGAGGCCCCGGCCAAGTCAAGCGAGGCCGCGGATCGTGCGGGTTGCCCACCGAATAGCCCGCCGCTAGCTTCCGCCCTCCTCCGGAGGCTTCCGCGTGATCGATATTCTGTTCGAGCTGGCTTACTACGTGATCAACCTGTTCAAGTGGGCGGTCATCCTGGCCGCGGTGTTCAGCATCCTGGCGTCGTTCGGCGTGCTGGACACGCGCAACCGGGTGGTCTGGATGATCGGTGACTTCCTCTACCGGGTCACCGAGCCCGTGCTGCGGCCGATTCGCAACATGCTGCCGAACTTCGGCGGGATCGATCTCAGCCCGTGGATCGTCATCGTGGTCATCCAGATCGTGATCCTGCCCATGCTGTTCAGACTCCAGACGGCGATCACCTATGGCACCTGGCAGCCGCTGGTGCTGTGACGATGTTCTGGCGCGCGCTATCCGATGGCGTCGCCGTGGCCGTGAAGGTGCAGCCGAAATCGCGTCGGCCAGGCCTGCATGGCGCCGCGCCATCGGCCGATGGCGAACGGCTGCGGATCGGCGTCAGCCAGCCGGCGGAGGGCGGTCGAGCCAACCGTGCCGTCTGCGCCGTGCTGGCGGACGCACTTGGTCTGCCGCCATCGGCGGTGTGCCTGACGATGGGCTCGGCCAGCCGGGAAAAGACGCTGCACGTTACCGGTGACCCGATCGAACTGGGTAGCCGGCTGGCGGCGCTATGACGGCACGCATCATCAGCGGCACGGAAATTGCCGCCGCGCTGCGGGCCATGCTGGCCGCACGCGTCGCGACGTTGCCGTTCAGACCGGGGCTGGCCGTCGTGCTGGTGGGCGACGATCCGGCCAGCACGGTCTATATCCGCGCCAAGGATCGTGCGGCCAATGCCGTCGGGATCGCGGTCCATACGATGCGCCTGCCGGCCGACACCGCCGAGGAGGAACTGCTGATGCGGATCGCCCGGCTGAACGCCGATCCGGCGATCGACGGTATCCTGGTGCAGTTGCCCCTGCCGGCGCATATCGACACCCAGTCGGTGGTCGAGGCGATCGATCCCGACAAGGACGTGGACGGCTTCCACCCGCTGAATGTCGGCCGGCTGGCAACCGGCCACCCGAATCTGGTTCCCTGCACCCCACTCGGCGTGATCAAGCTGCTGGCGGAGGCCGGCGCCGCGTTGGAGGGGGCGCATGCGCTGGTACTGGGGCGGTCCACCACTGTCGGGCGGCCGATGGTGGCACTGCTGCTGGCCGCCAATGCCACCGTCACCGTGGCGCATTCCCGCACGCGCGAGCTGCCGGCGGAGTGCCGCCGGGCGGATGTGCTGATCGCGGCGGTCGGCCAGGCGGAGATGGTGCGGGGCGACTGGATCGCGCCGGGCGCGGTGGTGATCGATGTCGGGGTCAACCGCCTGACTGACGGACGGCTGGTCGGCGACGTGGCGTTTGGCGAGGCGTGCGACGTTGCGTCGGCGATCACGCCGGTGCCCGGCGGCGTGGGGCCGATGACCATTGCCTACCTGCTGGAGAATACGGTGACCGCCGCGCTGCGCCGGCGCGCGGCTTAGGGCTTGTCATCAATTAAGCCAAACGACGCCGGCGACGAGCTGGACGGCGGCGAGGAAGTTCCGCGCGGTCTTCTCGTAGCGGGTGGCGATCGCACGAAACTGCTTGATCTTGGCGAAGAAGTTCTCGATCAAATGGCGCGCCGCATAAAGCTCGCGGTCATAATCGCGCGGCGAGGACCGGTTGGTTCGCGGCGGGATCACCGCGGTCTTGCCCGCGTCCGCCAGCGGCTCAAGTAAGCGCTCGTCGGCGTCGAACGCCTTATCGGCGATCAGCGTATCGGCCTGCATCGTGGGCAGCAGGTGGTCCGCCCCCACCAGGTCGTGCGCTTCACCGTCAGTCAGGAAGAAGCCGATCGGGTTGCCCAGCGCGTCGACCAGGGCGTGGATCTTGGTGCTCAGTCCACCGCGCGATCGGCCGATTGCCTGGTCCTTGCCGACTTTTTTTGGCGCCGGCGCTATGCTGGTGGGCGCGCACGATAGTGCTGTCGATCATCGCATATTCGTTGTCGGCGTCTGCGGCGAGGTGCTGAAACATCCGTTCCCACACACCGCTTTTGGCCCAACGGCTGAACCGTGTGTGGACCTGTACCCCGTCGCCGTACCGCTCCGGCAGATCGCGCCACGGCATCCCGGTACGATAACGATAGAGCACGGCCTCCACGAACAAACGATTGTCTGCCGCGGTCACTCCGACCGAGCCTTCTCGACCCGGCAACAGGTCCTTGATCCGCTCCCATTGATCGTCACGCAGTCTGAAGCGCCGCATCATCGGTCAGTCTCCAACAAACTGACCGCCTATGAATTGAAGAAACTGCCGCGCCGGAATTGGTTGCGTATCATCTGGCGCCGATTGACGGCTGAGTGTGGCAATCGGGACCGGCTCAATTCGGTGTCCGGCTGGCGCCCACCGACCGAGATCGGCTAATTGATGACAGGCCCTAGCCCGACTTCGCGGATTGAGGTGGTTTTTGATCGCACGCCCGTTTCTGATCAACGGTTTATCCGAAAAGGTCTTCACTACAGAGGGTGACTGGGTAGCCGGCCGGCTTTGATCCGCGGTGGAAGCTGAGGCGGCAAATCGAGCTTGAGTTGCTGGATCAGCGGTTGGAGTTCTGGCTCAGGTTGAGTGTAGCGTATCAGCAGCAGTTCGCGTCCGTCGGTCGTTGGCAGATGAACATCGATCATCTGAACGGCGGCAAACTTCTCGAGAGCGCTGCGTGCGGTCAGTCCTGGCGCCAGTGCATGCAGGCGACGCTGCAGTGTCATTTGCAGACAATAAGCCAGGAACGCGATGAAGATATGGGCTTCGATCCTGTGCTCGTCCTGATGGAAGATCGGCCGTATGGCCAGATCGCCCTTCAGGTTCTTGAACGCCTGTTCCACGGCAACGAGCTGGGTATAGTATTGCCACAGCAGCGCGGGATCGTTCTCCGTTAGGTTGGTTCGCAGCAGATAGCGTCCTTCCCGCCGTCGGATCCGCCGCAGCTTCTGGCGGTTGAGGGCGTAGATGAACATGGAACTTTCCTTGTTCATCTCGATATCGACCATGCGCCAGGCGGTGGGAGCGCGGGCCCTTGCCGCGCCCAGCTTCATCAGCATCTCCTCGCGCGGGACTTGCATCGTGGCCAGCTCTCGTAGCCGCTTCCATAGCCATTTCATCTGCCGCCTGCGCATCGCGCGTTCCTTGCTGACGCGATCGATGCTCTCGGCGAAGACAGTAGCTTGACCTGGACACCCGCGCGGGCCTCCTGCCAAGGCTTGGTGAGGAGCTGCTTTTCAAGGCGCGAGAGGCGTCCCTTCGGCGTCCCCACCAGATATTGCACCGGCGGGTCATTGCCACGCATTTCCGCCAGCACTGCTTCGGTGGGGATGCCGTCCCCGGGCTTGACCCGAGGATCATATCACCCAGACGCGCTGCGCACGGTCATATTGCTGCTCGATCCGGGCGAGGAACATCCGCAGCATCGTGCAATCCGCCGTGTTGCCGGGCAGCACCTCTAGGCCAGCGGCAGACCGTCCGGAGTGACCACCAGTGCAATCACCACCTGCGGGCAGTCCGGCCGTTTGTCGCGACTGTAGCCGTGGCGGCGCTTGTCGCCCTCCGCCACGTCCGAGGCATTGATCTCGAAGCATGCCCTCGGGCTTGACCCGAGGGTACGTGCTGGTCAGATCATACAGCAGCACATCGAAGTTCGCGTTGAACAGGTCGCGCCAGCGCGCCATCAGATACGGGAACAACGCGTCCTTGTGCTGCAGCAGAAGGTCATGGCAGGCGTAGAGCTTGTGCGCCTCCGCCAGTCCGAAGTCCGCCCCCAGCAGGTCGGCCATGGCGCTCTTGCCGAACCAGTCGCGGCGCAGCTTCCACTCGCTGCCCGGCGCGATCAGGTCCCCGGGCTTGTCCCCATAGGCGCTAAAAATTCCGCGTCATGCGCTGGTATAGTCGTTTTTGCCGGGGCGGTTCGTGCAGATTTCGTCTGAGTTGCGGCGCGGTTCGTCGCACGTCATGGAGGGTTGGCTGCGGCATGATGGCCTGCAGCAACGAGGCGAGCAATTGGAGCGACAGACGCCAGAGCCCGGGTCGTGTCAGGCGGCTGTGGCCCAGTGGGGAGAGCCCTCGAGCGCATCGATGAGCGGCTCGAGCAATAGGATCATGAGCAAATGGGCGAGCACGTAGGGCCTGGCAGGCTTCGTGCCGCCCTGGCGGCCCTTTCAGCCCGACCAGGCTGTTCAGCCGTTTGAAGGCCAGTTCAACCCGCCATCGCAGGCGATACAGTGCCAGCACGTCATTGGTCGGGAATGCCGCGGTCTTGAGCGAGGTCACCAGGATCATCCAATCCGCAGCGGCAAGCCCTTCGTCGGAGAGCTGATAGCCTTCCTTGCGCGCCTGGCGACGAGCCTTGCGCCTTGCTTCGGCAGCGTCGGCAGCGGACTTGCGGAGCGCAATCAGCCGAAGTGCGATGGCCGGGCCGCTTTTGCGCCGGATCCAGATCGGCCGATCGATAAGGCCGTCCACTGCCTTGCGGAATGCGTCCTGCAGATCAACCCGCTCGCCTTCCGCATCGAGCCAGCAGGCGTTCCGCCAACCGGCCTGCACCACCACGTCACCGCCGTCTTCCAGCACATGCGCGATGCGGTCGGGTTGCAGAAAAGCGCGATCGGCAACGCGGATCTCGCCTTTGACCACGGGGATCCGATCCAGTTGTTCGCCGCCGTGCTCATCGGTGACGACGAAGTCTCCAAATCGCTCGGACGGAAGATCGAACGCACTGTGAATGCGCCACAACCGGTTATGTTGTCTGGCTTCGCGACCGGCTTGCGGGACGGTCGTGCCATCGAGGAGCCGTATGAGACGACCCTGACTTGCACGCGGCGCCGCCGAGGCCAACACCTGACCAACCAGCATGGCGAACCAGTCGCCGCACTGGCGCAATCGATCGAGCAGGGCGACGTTGGACAGGTCGGCCAGTCCGATCGCAGTGGACCATGCCGCGGTTGAGCGCAGGCCCCACTCACCCAGGCAATACGCCAGCACCACGCGTAACAGCGCGACCGCGTTCGGCACCTTGCGACCCCTCGCGAAGGCCTTGGTCACACGCGCACTCACACCAAGCGCGTCGGCTCCACCCAATCGGGCGACAGTTGCCGCCCAATCCTCGTTCAACAGCGAATCGGATTGTCTCATCCGATTTTTTGAATCGCAGGCGATTCCGGAATTCAAGTGGAATTTTTAGCGCCTATGGGACTTGATCCGGGGATCAGAGACCAACACCTGAAGGACCTGATCCCACTGCGTGCCCTTACGGCTCGGTGGCAGACGATCGGCCCAGAAGCGGTCCAACTGCAACGCCTGCCACAACTGCCCCGCCAGCCAACAGGCGCTCCATTGGCATGGCCGGCATAGCCGCATCTCCGACAGGCGAAGCTGGACCACCGACACGTCGGATACCACTGCGGCGCAGCGGTCCCCGGGGAACAGCGCCATCGTCCAGGAATGCCCCGCGTCCTCGTCGAGCACCTCGATGGCCTTGCGCCAAACCGCGGCCTGCGAGGAATTGATCTCGCCCAAATACAGCACGTGACGCTGCACGACGCGGCCACCCGCAACGCGCTTGTTCTCGACGACGCTCCAATACTCGTGCGTCTTGCCGTCTTTTTTCCGCTGGGTCTTCCGCAGAAACATGCCAGTGAATCCAGACGCGCGAAGCTGATGCTGGGAACAGGGCAGGTCTTCACTACAGCCGATTTCAGCCCCGGCCGCGCAATACTTGTCGTATATATCAAATGTTTACCGCCCGCCGCCCGCACGAAAATGCCGCTGGAAGAGGGCGAATCCGCGAAGACGGGTTAGCGCCACTGGGAAGACCTGGCGATTACCTGAAGAAAGGTCAGGTGACTTACAACTGTGTAAAATTCTCCGACAATCGGCCAAAAGATGGCATTACTTTATGGGGAGGCACCCTATCCGCCTGCGGTCCAGTGATGCACTCCCGAGGCTTCTGCTTCCTGCGCGCAAGATGCGTTGCGGCGGCAGCGTATCCCTCGGGGGGGGGGTCGTACAGCTTTGCCAGATCGGCGCCCGCCAGATTCACCTGTTATCCGCAGTCAGCTTGGTCATCGCCACCACTACCCCCCGCTTTTCCGAGCAGGTCTCTGTCCGAGTAGGTTGTCTGAGCGTCTTCAGTTCTTCGCCCGATAGCGCGTCAAGGTCGAACGTCACCTTCGTTTCGATAGGGCTGCCATCAGCGCCAGTCGGTTCCACCGCCTTCCGCCGCGGCGGCCGAGGCTCGCTGATCTGATCCTCAGCCCATTGTTACACAAAGGCCGCTGGGGCCCCTTCATTCAGCCCAGGCGTTCCGGCCGCTCAGGCAGCGTGGCGCTCTGCTTGGCCGCCGGGCGCGGCCGCTACAACGTAGGTCATCGCGCCCGCTAAATGGATTTCCAGCAAAGTGTCGCCCCGCATCGCCGGCAGCGGTACAACCGCCTCGCCGTTGGTCCAGCGGCTCATGGCCTGCCCATTGCGCTCGACCGCCCACCAGCCATCGGCGAGCTCCGGATGATCCATCGGCACCTCGCGCACATCGTCGGCGCTACGCAGCACGATGCGCGCCACGCGAACGCCGAGGGTGCGGCGGTCCTCCAGCCATGGACGCGCATCGGTCGGTCGCGCCGCGCGTGAGACCAGACGCACCTCACTGGCGCCACGCGGCAACGCAAAGATCGCCAGGCCGGCGTTGTCATAGATCGGTTTGATGGCCCGCCCCTTGGCAACGAGATGCAGTCTGGCGTCCGTGGAGGTCGCCTGTGCCGGCACCGGCCGACCGAATTCTGCTGCGCGATCCGCCAGGCGTTGCCAGATCGGCTGGACGCTCTCCGCGTCCCATACGAACGGAGCACACGAGCCGGCTTCCCGCGTCGGGTAGGCCGACTCGTCCGTCAGGTCCGGGTGCAGCATCGTCGGCTCGCCCGAGTTGGCGAAGAAGCTGCTGTTGCCGGTGTCGATATAGCTTTCCGCCGTCAGGCCCTCGGCGAACAGGATGGCGTGTTGGTCGAGTTCCACGTGGTAGTAATCGACCGCCGTCCAGCCCGTCTCCTGCCGTATCGTCGTGCCGTTCACCAGTTGCCGCGCGCAAATCAGCTTGCCGCCGGCGAATATCGCATGATCCGGCGAGACCACCAGGTCGCGATGCGGTGTGTTGTCCGCGAATGCGTCCTGCTGGATACGGATCGGCGCCACGGTTTCCGACCGGGGGTGTCCGGTGAGATCGATGCGACGGCGGCCAAGCCACTTCACCGGCCGCGCAACTTCCTCACCATCGACCAGCGTGATAACCTGCTTGCCCACCCGCAGCCGTTCCACCGGCAGTTCGCCGTCCGGCGTGAGGATCACGGTGCCGCGGGCATAGCAGACGGCGGCGATGACGTCGCCGTTCACCGCGAACGTCGCCTTGGAACCGCCGAGCAGCGATACGCCGTTCATCGTGAAGACAGTCGTCGATCCGCTTTTGACGGTGAGCGTGTTTCCGCTGAGCGTTGCCTTGTCGCCGCTGAAGTTGGCGCCACCGATGACGAACTGGTCGCCCCATGCAACGCCCGTTATGGTCTGGGTGACGCTCTTGGTCCCCGTGGTGAACCCGGTCGCGTATTCTATCTCGCCGGTGTTGAATTTGGTCGCACTGCTGTTTTCGAACGTGTAGGTCACGCTGCTATTGATGACGGACAGGCTGCCGAGAATGAGAAGGCCGCCCGAGCCGGCCGTTCCACCAACGTTATTCGCATGCACGGTGATCGTGTCAGCGACGCCCACATCGGTAAGGCCGGTCCGGATATCAAACACGCCGCCAGACTTGATACTGATCTCTACGGGTTTGTTACCGCTGTAATTGAGCGTGTTGGTCAGCAGGCTGCCGCCGATGAGCAGGTCGGGGTCCAAATAATTCGTGCCGCTCATGTCCAGCGCGGCCAGATCGAAAGTCTCGCCGCTGCCAACTGTGATGCTATAGAAACCTGGACTACCAGTCGTGTTGCTGTCGAGGTTGGCAGTGTCCACGCCCGTGTGGCCGGGCGCGCCCGGCGGGGCGCCAGTGGTTGGCGTCCAATCGCCGACTGTACTCCAATCACTAGCCGTAGGTGCCTTCCATGTAAACGTGGCCATTGCTGTCTCCGCCTGATTTTGCTCGTACTGGTGTCGCGTCGGCCGCGCCTGTGAGAGACGCTCTTCCGACTATGCACGGTATCCACACTTCATAAAGTCCTGTGCATCGGTCCACAATACGCAAATAACAGCTTGATAATCATCAATCGTACGCTTACTGATGGTCAAGAATCAAAGGCTGCCAGCTGATGAAGCCGGGCATTGATGCATTGCAGTCGCTCGCACTTTTCGCCGCGTGGGATGCGGATCATCTCGCGCGCCTGAACGACATCGCCGATCTCGCCCGCGTCGGCCCGGAAGAGTTGCTGTTCAATGAGGGCAACGTGCTCGACGAAGTCACCTTCCTGGTCAGCGGCCGCGCGGTGGCCGTTAGTTCGCACCCGTCGGGCGGCGAAGCCCTCACCGATGTGCTGCTGCCCGTGCAGCCACTCTGCCTGTCCGCGGCCCTGTTGGGCCAACCGGCCCCGTTCGGCGCAAGAACGGTCACCTCGGCGAGGCTGATCATCCTGCCGGCAGCCGAACTATCGGCCATGGTGCGCAGCGAGCCCGGCCTCGCTCTGCCGTTCCTCGACCACGCCCTGACTGAGATCCAACAGCTTACGCTGACTATCTGCGACCTGAAGCTACGCTCATCGCCACAGCGTCTCGCGGAATATCTTCTGGGCTTGGTCGACGCGAGCGAGCTGACGCCCGCCCGCTTCGTCCTGCCGTTCGAGAAGCGCCTCTTGGCGGCCAAGATCGGCTGCTCGCAGGAAAATCTCTCGCGAGCCTTCGCCGCACTCCGTCGCTTCGGCGTGCAAACCCAACGGGGCGCTGTCGTGTTGCCGGACGTCGCCAGCCTCAAGGCGTTCTGCGGCCTCCCGCCACGAACGGCAACTGATTGACGGTGAATTGGGTGCAACCAAACCGCCGGCCGGTTTAACAGGTCGATGCTCGCCCGGCACCTACCCCTCCAGCACACCCAGTCTTTGCAGCACGGGCACCCGTCTTTCCAGAATGCTGCGGACCGCGTCGGTGACGATCCGGCGTGACTCGGCCGCATCGGTGACCGGCTTGCCTTCGTGCTGCACGCTGCGGCCGCTGCGCTCGAGAACTGTCAGCACCTCGCCCGCCAGCGCATCGACGTCCGCTGCCTCGCCGGCCAGGAGCGCGCCGACCAGCAAGGTTTCCAGCACGTCCACCCCGGTCGCCGAGCCGATCGCAGGAGCGACCAGTCGCGGCAGATCGGCGGCGTCGCTGTTGGCACGGGCGATCACCTGGTTGAACCGGCGCGACACCTCGTGGCCGGCCGAGGATCCCCCTCCCGGCAGCATCGGATGTGCATAACCGCCGGCAACCAGCAGCGTGAAGGCCTGCATCAGTTCCACCAAGCGGCCGCTCGGCGAATACCGGCGACTCGCGCGCTCGCCGAACGCTGATCGGTCCACCGTCGAGCATATCCAGCAGCGGCTGATAGATCTCGGGGCGGCCAGTCACCTTGCCGATGGGGGTGGCGAATGTCGGCCCGCCTTCCGGAACCGCCTGGCCGAGCCCGACCAGCGTGATCGCCTCGAGCATCGCCTGCTGCTCGGCTACCGGCATCGGCGCCATCCCCTTGCGGTAGACGTCCCGACGGAATGTCTGGGCGCAGCCGATATCGCGCAGCGTCTCGCGCAGATAGGGATCGCGGGTCTCCGCCAGCATCGGCACCATTCCCTGCGGCACACGACGGTGTCGATGTTCTCCGCCAGCGTGGCGCTGCCGATAAAGCGGCATTTGGCCTCCGCCATCTCGCCGGCGATGTCGGCGAACATCAGCGGATGCCAGTCCTGGTTGAGGTATTCGTGCGCGATGTAGCGCGGGTCCTGCTTGCGGATGTCCTTCAGCCGCGTCTCGATGGCCGGATTGGCCTCGAAATAAGCCGCGCCCGCCCTGCTTCAGCCGGTCGATGAAGTCGAGCATGGCGGGAACCGCCAGATCGGTTCGCTCGGGACTGGCGGCGGTCAGCATGCGCATCAGTGCCCGCACCGGCACCATCGCGGCCCAGCCGGTCGGTGACATTGTAGCTGAGATAGACCAGCCCGCCCGGCTTCAGCCGCCGACGATGATCGCAGAAATCAGGTGGCCGCCGGTTCTCCGGCGAGATCCAGCTCAGCACGCCGTGCGACACCATGAAGTCGAAGTCCGGCAGCGCCGCGTCCGGCAGCGCGGCAAGGTCGGCGAACGAGGTCTCGACGAAGTGCACGTTGGTCAGGCCGGCGCGGGCGGCGAGGCTGGTGGCGAACTCGATATGCGCCGGGTTGAAGTCGAAGCCCCAGACCTCGGCCTGCGGGCAGGTCGCGGCGACGGTCAAGCGTGGTGAAGCCGTTGCCGCAGCCGAGATCGGCGTAGCGGAACGGCCCGGCAAGGTCCGGCGGGCGATGGCCGAGCAGCAGGCTGGTCAGGCCAGCCAGGCCGGCGTGATCTCGCGATAGAAGTTGGTGGTGTAGACCACGTCGGTGACGTAGCCGTCGTCCCACTGAGCCATTCCAGGCAGTTCCTCACCTTGGGTGCCAGATGCGCAACGTCGAGGTAACAGGCCGCAACGGCCCTGGCCAGTCGGGACAACCGGTCGCGCCGGCGGTCCGGCTGGTTAGGCCGGCGATGCGTCGTTCTGCTCGATCTGCGCGTTCAGTTCGGCGCCGAGCAGCACCGCGTAGGCCGAGACGTAGAACCACAGCATGATGGCGACGACGGCGCCCAGCGGCCCGTAGGTGACGCCGAAGCTGGCGATGTGCGACACGTAGAACGACAGCACCACCGAGGCGATCAGCCAGAGCACGGTGGCCAGCACCGCGCCCGGGAACGATCCGCTGGATGCGGCGGCGGCCGGCGCGACGGGCCGAAGCGGTAGAGCAGCGCGATCGAGCCACGCCGACCAGGACGACCAGCAGCACCATGCTGGCGCGTTGAGCAGGCCAGCGCCGTAGCGCGACAGGCCGACGAAGGCGATCACCGCCGGCAGGAACACCAGCACCGCGATGGCCAGCGATGCGGCCAGCAGCGGCACACAGCGTCATGCCAGGGCGATCGAGCTGGAACCGCAGGATGCCGCGCTGCTCGGTCACGTCGTAGGCGACGTTCAGCGCCGAGAGCACCGATTTGGTGCCGGTCGCGGCGCTCCAGAAGCGTGAGCACGAAGCTGATGACCAGGCCGATGCTCAGGGTGCCGGACGGCTGGCGACCAGCATGTGCACCCGCTCGTCGATCAGGGCGAAGGCCGGCGCCGGCAGCAGGTCGCGCAGCACCTGCAACTGCTGCTCGACCGACTGAGTTGAACGCCAGGCCGTAGACCGAGATCAGCATGCTGATCGCCGGGAACAGCGCCAGGGTGGCGTAGAAGGCGCAGCCGGCGGCGGCCAGCGAGACGCGGTCGGTACTGCTGGCCCTGAGGGTGCCGGATGACGATGATCGCGGCTTGCGTGCCAGGAGGAGCGGGCACCGCCAGCGGCTGGAGCGTGGTTCGCCGGTCGCGGGTACCGCGGCGATGGGGGGGCGGTGTCCAAGCGGATCTCCCGTTCGGCTTTGGCGCGCCATTTCAGCATTATGTAGCGGCCGGCAGTCAGGAAAACCACGCGGCGAAGCGCCCGGATGCATGAAGGACATCGGCTTCGGGTCAGATTTCTTTCCAACTTATCGAGATTTCCTCTTGCGCCGGGGGGGGAGGGGTCCTATGTGGCCCCCCACGCAGCAACGCACGTGCCTCTGGCCCTCGTGGTTACGCAACGACGTCAAGCGTTCTGGCAATCGTTCTGGTCGCTGGTTCGTTCGACCGTTTCGTCAACTCCGCCCGCCGCCTTGCTCAGGCGGGCGTCCAGCCAGAGGGAGGCCCGGTGCGATGACCCCGAAGATCGCCCGTTTCCTTGCCGAGCAGCAGCCGGCCACGCCGTGCCTGGTGCTCGATGTGGACCGCGTGGAAGCCAATTTCCGCGCGCTGCAGCGCGCGCTGCCGCTGGCGCGCATCTATTACGCGGTGAAGGCCAATCCGGCGCGCCCGGTGCTGGAGCGGCTGGTCGGCCTCGGCTCCAGCTTCGACGCGGCCAGCTATCGAGGAGGTCGCCGCCTGCCTCGATGCCGGCGCGCGCGCCCGAGGCGATCAGCTTCGGCAACACCATCAAGAAGGCCTCGGCGATCCGCGCGCGCATTCCAGCGCGGCGTGACGCTGTTCGCCTTCGATTCCGCCGAGGAACTGGAGAAGCTGGCGACGCAATGCGCCGGGCGCGCGGGTCTATTGCCGCATCCTGGTGGAGAACGAGGGCGCCGACTGGCCGCTGTCGCGCAAGTTCGGCACCACGGTGGAGAACGCGCGGGAGCTGATGCTGCGCGCCGGCGAGATGGGGCTGGATCCGTACGGCCTGTCGTTCCATGTCGGCAGCCAGCAGACCACGACGCGCGCCTACGAGGTGGCGATCGGCAAGGTCGCGATGCTGTTCACCGACCTGACCGAGGCCGGCGTCAACCTGCGCATGATGAACCTGGGCGGCGGCTTCCCGACGCGCTATCGCGACGACGGTGCCGGAGATCGACCAGTTCGGCGACGCGATCATGACGGCGATGACCGAGCATTTCGGCAACGCGCTGCCGGAGATGCTGATCGAGCCCGGCCGCTTCATCGTCGGCGACGCCGGCCTGGTGAGCGCCGAGGTGGTGCTGGTCAGCCGGCGCGACCCGCACGATCCGGTGCGCTGGGTGTATCTCGACATCGGCCGCTTCGGCGGGCTGGCGGAGACCGAGGGCGAGGCGATCAAGTATCGCATCACCACGCCGCATGACGGCGACGCGCGATGGGGCCGGTGGCGATCGCCGGCCCGACCTGCGACGGCGCCGACATCCTGTACGAGAAGTCGAACTACCGCCTGCCGCTGGCGCTGACCTCCGGCGACCGGGTGGAGCTGCTGTCCACCGGCGCCTACGTGACGACCTACGCCAGCCAGCGCTTCAACGGCTTTGCGCCGCTGGCGGAATATTACCTGTAATCGGCTCTGCGGTGGGTTCCACCTGACAGTCTGAGCCCGAAAGCCCGGAGCATGTCGCAGGAGAATTGCCCCTTTGAACCACCAGGATGGAGTGGCCGCCGGTTAACCGGATTGTAGCGCAGCTCGCGTATAGGTTGTCGTGCCAGATAGGCACGAGAAGAGCAGAGCCGGTTGGTTCTCCTCACGAAACTGCAGAAGGGCTGCCCTGTGCGCCCTCGAAGTATGCAGCTCCGCGCTCCGCGGAGCTCACGCGAATGGGACCGCTATCATGATACTCGGAAGCGGTGCATCTTTGACAAATACCACGGCAAAGGGTCTCGGTACTACTGCGAATACAATCCGGGCTATCCGGACGAGCGCGACCCCGCCAATCACCCGCTGATCTTCCTCGCCGATGGACAGGTGATCGGGACAATCCGCATCGACATCATGCCCGAAAAACGGACGGCAGTGTTCCGTCTGGTCGCCATCGACGACCCATGGCGGGGTCAAGGCCTCGGCGCCATCATGCTTGAAATGGCGGAGACATACGCCCGGGAGCGTGGCGTCCAGAGAATCTGCCTGAACTCGGTGCCCGACGCATACGGCTTTTATGCGCGCTACGGATTCAGGCCGTCGCGCTGGGATGGCTGCACGCACAACGATACTGAAATCCCGCTCATCAAGGTGCTTGCCGATGTGCTGTCGATCTGGGCAGATTCCAGCAACCCTCCTGCCCCTGCCCTTGCGGAAGCGGGTAGGACAGCGTTTGCACGCCCAAACCGACTATTGCTTGGCCCTCGCCGGGCCAGAAAGTCCGGGACACGGAGCGGTCCCGCCGTGGTGGCCGACACAGCGCGGCGCCATCCCAGGCCGCACGGCACAGTAAGGGCGGCGCCATGCAGCGCCGCCCTGTAAAGAATCCCGACAGGAGCTGTCAGACGCGCCTGCGACGGATCAGACCGAGGCCAAACAGGCCTGCGCCGAGCAGCGCCATCGACGCGGGCTCGGGAACAGTCGGCACGGCAGACGTCACCGTGCCGCCGATCGCGAACGAACCGCCCTCCGCGCCGGCGATCGCGCTGAGCGCGGCCGCGTCCAGCGTTATGTTCACCTGGTTGCCGTCGTTTGCGGACGTCACAACGACCGAGCCGTACTGCACGCCCGAGCCGAGATCAGCGTATATGCCGGTGGCGCCGGAATTGTCAGCGATCAGCGTCGAGATCGCCGTGGTGACATCGAAGTTCGTGTAGGTCAGCGGCTTGATGCTGACAAAGCCCTGGTACGGACTCGAGGGGTCGCCAAGTTGGGGGTTGCCGAGGCTGAGGACGGCGGACGTGATCGGGCCGGTCACGCTGCTCAGGTCGAAGACGAAGAAGTTGTTATATGCGAGATCGTTGCCATGGCAGACGTCCGAGCTGCCGCAGGTGCCCACAATGTAGTCCGGATTGGCTGCGCCGTGAGAGCCGGTCTGGTCGTACCATCCGGTGTTGGTCGCCGAAAGCGTCGTGGTCCCGTTCAGGATCAGGTCCTGCGGTCCATACAAATTGGGCAGATAGGTGTATTCGAACACGACGTTGCTCAGGCCCGCATGCGCGGTGCCGGCCATCCCGCCCACGCCAAGCGCGATAACGGTTGCGGCTGTAAGAAGCAGTTTTTTCATAACCATGATCTCCTAAAGAGTGGAGATTCTGTTGCAGTTTTCGTGCCACAGATCAAAAATGAATGGAGTCAACGCATTATTGCCATATAGAAAACAGGTATTTCACAGAGTGTAAAGAATCCAGACATCTTGCCCGGGCGCCGACCTCAGCCAATGGCGTGCGGATGCCGGCCGGCTATCCAAACGACTTTGCCGGGTTTTGGCCGAGCCTTTCCCGGGTCTCTCGTGGTTCTGCGATGGGTCTTCCTGTCCTGCGTGCATCACGCGCGGATTCGAAGTCCTTCGAAGGGCAGAAATGTAAATGTGATTCCCCTCCAACTGCCATACCCTCCTCTTCTGCGCCCGGCGCTTTCGACTATGCTGTCGCGCCTGTTCGGAGGGGATACGCACCATGGCTACCATGACCATCCAGGCCACCGACGGCACCGGCAGCTTTTCGGCCTACCTGGTTGAACCCAAGACCAAACCCGCCGGCGTCGTCGTGCTGATCCAGGAGATCTTCGGTGTGAACCAGGCGATGCGCGACATCGCCGCCTGGGTGGCCGACATGCGGTTCATCGCCGTCTGCCCCGACCTGTTCTGGCGCATCCAGCCAGGCATCGACATCACCGATAAATCCGAAGCCGAATGGAAGCAGGCGTTCGAACTGTTCAACAAGTTCGACCAGGCCAAAGGCATCGAGGACCTGAAGGCCACGGTCGCCACGGCACGCAAGCTACCCGGCGCCAACGGCCGCGTCGCCACGATGGGCTACTGCCTCGGCGGTCGGCTGGCCTTCATGATGGCCGAGCAGTCGGATGCGGATGTGAACATCTCGTATTACGGCGTCGGTCTCGACAACCTGCTCAGCGATCTCCGCCGCATAACCAAACCGCTCATCGTGCACATCGCCGACAAGGACGAGTTCTTCCCACCCGAAGGCCGCACCAAAGTGATCGAGGCGGTGAAAGGCCACAAGCAGATCGCCTGCTACGCCTATCCCGACGCCGACCACGCCTTCGCCCGCGTCGGCGGCGTGCACTGGGACGGCCGCTCCGCCGCCATCGCCAACGGCCGCAGCGCAGAGGCGCTGGTCGCAGCGCTCGGGTGAAGCTCCTCCATCGGCTGCTACTGGCCGGCGGGCTGATCGGCGCGGCGACACCGGCACGCGCCTGGGACGATTTCCAGATCATCGAATGGCAGGCGCGCGACGCGGCGCAACTTGCGGCGCTGAAGCAACTCGGCGTCACCGCCGCCACGGTGATCGCCAACCGCGACGGCACCGGCAAGCCGGTGCAGCAGCAGTTCGCGCCCATGCTCGCCACCGGTCTGCACTGGTACATCGAGAACATCGCGACCGACTTCTACTCGGCCTACCACCGCTGGTTCCCCAACCGACCGGTGAACTGGCGCTTCGTCGAGGTGCAGCGCCGCTACCAGCAGGACCCGAATGACCAGTCGGCGCTATGGCGCGATCCCAGTTTTGCCGACCCGCTCTGGCAACGAAAGATCCACGACCGCCTGACCGCCACCGTGCGCGAAGAGTCCCGCTATCACCCGCTGTACTACAACCTGGGCGACGAGACAGGCATCGCCGATCTGTCGGCGTTCTGGGATTTCGATCTTTCTCCCGGCTCGCTCGCCGGCATGCGGACCTGGCTGCGCCAGCGTTACGGCACGCTTGCCGCGCTGAACGCTGAATGGGGCAGCCACTTCGCCACTTGGAACGATGTGCAGCCTGAGACGACGCGCGAAGCGGTGCGGCGCACCGACGACAACTTCGCTGCCTGGGCCGACTTCAAGGCCTGGATGGACGTCGCCTTCGCGCGCGCGCTGCGCATGGGCACAGACGCCGTGCATGCCGCCGACCCATCGGCGCTCGCCGCGATCGAGGGCGTGCAGGTGCCAGGCTGGGGCGGCTACGACTACACCAACCTCGTCGGTGCGGTCGACGTGATGGAACTCGACGACCTGCCGCTGGCGCATTCGCTCAATCCGAAGCTGATCACGCTGACCACGGCGTTTCGCGCTGCTCCCGAGGACATCCACCGCATCTGGCGCGATCTCCTGGCCGGCAGCCGCGGTCTGGTGCTCTGGGACAGCAAAAACACCATCGTCGGCGATGACGCAACGCTTGGCGCACGCGCCCGGGCCTACGCGGACACCTTCGCCGAAATCCGCGGCGGCATCGGCGCGCTGTTGCTCGCGGGCACGCCACATGCCGATCCGGTCGCGATCCTCTATTCGCCGGCGAGCTTCCGCACGCAGTGGATGCTCGACCAGAAGCCCAAGGGCGATGCGTGGATGACGCGCAACGCGGAAGACGAGATCGAGGACAACGCCGCCCGCGAGGCGATGTGGTCATACGCGCGGTCGATCGAACACCTTGGTTTGCAGCCACAGTATTTGTCATCCGCGATGCTGGAGCGCGGCGATCTCAAGGCCAGGCGCATCAAACTGCTGATCCTGCCGCACGCGATCGCCTTGTCGCCGGCCGAGGCACGCGCGATCCGCGAATTCGCCGCCGCCGGCGGGTCGGTGGTCGCTGATGCGCCGCCGGGCGCATTCGACCAGCACAGCCGCCGGATGGCGCAACCGCTGCTCGATGCCGGCGTGGCGCGGATCATCGTGCCCGACGATCTGCGAGCGATAGCACCTAGGCCACCGGTGCAGGTCGCCGCGCCGAATGCCGACGTGGTGACTCACATCTGGCATCACGGCAACAACACGATCGTCGCCGTCCAGCGCGACTTCTCCCCGGCGGGCGAAAACGAGACCGCCGTCCTGACATTGCCGCAACCGGCCGATGTCTATGATCTACGAACGAAACAAAGCCTGGGACGCACGGATCATGTCTCGCTGACGCTCGACGCCGTGTATCCAGCACTGCTTTCCGTCACACCATGAGCGCGCCCGGGGCTTCGGCCCTTTTCAAGCGGGCACATGGGTGACAGTTTGGACCGGGCACATGGGTGACAGTTGTTCTTGCTAGGTTCGTCCTTGGCAGCCTGCCGAGAACGCGTTGCCTGTGAGGATTAGTTGCAACCGTTTCCTGGTTCGGCGGGGCGCCGTTTCCTCGTCCCGGCGTGAAAGACCTGGGACAGTGCGGCTGCTGGGGGTCAAGGATGGCCGCAGGCCACCGCGGCAAGCGGCGCGCAGCGTCCTTGAGGCCCGGCAGCCGCACTGTCACGCTCAATGGCCGGGCAGCCCGGGTCTGCCGTGGCCCGGGCCGCGTCTGCTGTCGTCATGAGCCCATCGGCCCGGACCGCGCCAAGCCGGAGCGTCGCACCAGGTTGGTTTGTTCATCCAACACCGCCAGTTCGAAACCGCGGAAGCGGATCGTCCAGTCGCCGTCATCGCGCCGTGCCGGCGCGACCGTTTTTGTAGCCGGTCTTCCGGCTGATCCCGAACCGCGCACACAACGCGCCCATCGGCTCTTCATCGCGCACACAGCCAGCGATGAAACACAGGCGATCATCCATCAGGCTTCTCTCGGTCCACGGCATGGCACACCTCTCGACAGGCAGCTTCGCCGCTTCCCGGCGCGTCACCCATGTGCCCAGTCTGAAGTGTTACCCATGTGGCCGGTCTGTACCCCCCGGACCCCACCAGAGGGCAGCGCCCCATAGGCGTTAAATTAGTGCTGTAGCGGATAACGGATGTGCGGTTTTCGTTTTCGTCTGGAATGGGCGAGGCGGCGATGAACGTTCGGATCGGCGCGCGCCAGGTCATCGAGAGTAAGCGGGCCGATGATCGCCAGCCGAGCACCAGCAAGGCGGTGCTTTGCGCGCGCCAGAGCGAGGGGACGTAGGCGGCGTCGAGCAAGTCCTCAGGGGGAAGATTCCAGGAACTCCTGGCTGAGATCGTCGCACAACAGGGCCATGATGAGATGCGGGTAGAGCCAACTTCGCGACGCCCGTTCGGTGCGCGTCGGCAGCCGGTCGATGTGCAGCAATGACTTCAGCCGCTTGAACGCCAGCTCGATCTGCCAGCGCAGGCGATATACCGCGAGCACCTCCTCGGCCGGATACCCCTCGGCCGGCAGCGAGGTGGCCAGGATCATGAATTCCGCCGCGATCAGGCTGCGCGGATCGAGCGTCTTCTGCTTGCGCGACGCCGCGGCGCAGCTTCTTGCGGGTCGCCTCGGTCGCCTCCGGCGTCTTGCGCTGAATGATCAGGCGCAGCGGCAGGGGCGGGTCCAGCGGGCCGATCTTGGCTCGCACCATCACTTCGTGCGCCAGCTGTCGGCGGGCAGCGTGCCGAGATGGCCGATCAGGTCGAAATCCGTCCCATCCGGCCGGCGTAGGCTGAACGCGTTCCAGCCCACCCGGACGATGAAATCGGCCTGGTTGGCGCTCTGTTGGCGAAAGCGTTGCAGGCTCGCGGCGCGGCCGAAATTGCGGTCGCCGATGCGGATCTCGCCGGCGATCGCCGCGCCGCGGTCGATCGCCTCGGCACCGTGCTTGTCGGTCAGCTCCAGGTGCGAGAAGCCGCCGCGGCCCAGGTCATACACCGCATGCACCCGCCAATCGGCACTCGCGCTGCCGCGCTCGCGGATGCAACTGCCGTCGCAGCCGCGCAGGATGCGTCCGGGCCAGCGCACCGCGGCACCGGCCGCCTTCGCCGCCAGTTGCCGCATCATCACCGCGTCCAGGAACTCGACCGCCTTGTCGAGCCGATACTTCACGCCCGGATCGCTCATCCGCACGCCAGCCAGCATCGTCGCCCAGGCTGCCGCCTCGCTCAGCGACAGCCCGCCCGGGCCACGCGCCAGCGACAGGCGCAACAGAGTGGCGCCGCAGGCGATCTCGCGCTTGCGCTCGATTGCCTTGGTCTGCCGGGCGAGACTGTCGAGATCGAGGTCGGCCGGCAGCCGGCGCAGCAGTGCCTCGAACTGGTCCGCCGGGATCGATGCTGTGTTCTGCATCCGCCCCCAGAATCAGGCCGAGTCGCGCCGGGTCAAGCAGTAATTTAACGCCTATGGGGCGCTGCCCTCTGGACTCCCGCCAAGGGCGGCGCCCTTGGAACCTTTCACTCTCGACCGGTGAGGGTGGGGGATGGCTGAGCCTGGCATTGGCCAGGCTCAGCCATCCCCCACCCCCACCGGTCGAAAAGGATCGGATTGCAAAGGCGACTGCCTTTGCTGGAGGTCCAGGAGGCAAAGCCTCCTGGCGGGTTTCAGGGCGGAGCCCTGACCTCAGATGTTCGCCGAAATCCAGTCCTTCAGCCGGCTCTTCGGCAGCGCACCGACCTGCGTCGCCGCCGGCTTGCCGTTCTTGAACAGGATCAGCGTCGGAATGCCGCGCACCGCATAGTTGTTCGGCGTCATCGGGTTGTCGTCGATGTTCACCTTGGCGACGGTCAGCTTGCCGGCGAACTCGGCAGCGAGTTCCTCCAGCGCCGGCCCGATCATCTTGCAGGGGCCGCACCACTCGGCCCAGAAGTCCACCAGCACGGTGCCCTCGGCCTTCAGCACATCGGTGTCAAAGCTCTGGTCGGTAACGGGTTTCGTGTTCGTGCTCATCTCAGCCTCAATCTGACAGTTGCGCGATGACGTGGGAACCAGGGCAGGCACATCAAGCCGCATCGAGCGCATGGCTGGACACTGCGCCGGCCGCGATCCGTGGCGCATGAGCCTCCAGCAGCGCGTCCGGCAGCATGACGACTTGCGACGTCTGGGTCCAGACCAGCGCGCAGATGCACTGTCACGACTCGGGGAAGATGGCGCCGCAGCACGGCGCGGTAGGCCGCCATCTGCCGCAGATACAGCACCGGCGTGTCCTCGAGCCGAACAGGCGGCCGGCGGTTGGTCTTGTAGTCGACCATCAGCACGCGGTCGGGCAGCACCGCCAGCCGATCCACCAGCCCGCCGACCACCTGGCCCCCCACCACTCCGGTCAGCGGCACCTCCGCCCGGCTGTCCGCGGCCGAACAGCGGGGCCAGTTCCGGATGAGTCGAGGATCGCCAGTGTCTCGGCAGCCAGTGTTTCGGCTTCGCCGGCGGCCAAGCCCGTGCCCGGGCCGGTCCAGCCAGGCAACTGCGGCGGCCGATCGAGACGCGGCTGGCAGATCGGGCAGGTGCTGCAGCAGGGCGTGGATCAGGGAACCGCGCAGGAAGCGATTGTCGCCGCCGTCCCGCGCGGCCAGCGGCGAAGCGGAGGCCGGCACCGGCCCGAGCTCGACGCCCTCCGGCCGGCTGGGCGCCAGTCGCTCCGGCCGTCCGGGTTCGGCCAGTGGAGGCTCGGCGCGCCAGTCGGGTGCTCTGCCGGCCCAGGGCGGCAGCCGGGCAATCCTTGGCTGAGCCTCGCCTGTCCCGCGGGCCACCCTTTGGCGTTGCGGCGTGACATGGCGCTGCAATGCGCCATCCCAGGGGCCGAACGGCTCGCTCATCGCCGGCAGCCCGTCGAAGCCCCGCTCGACCAGGCGATACCAGCATGCATCGTCCAGTCCGCGCCGCGTCTGCCAGCCACATACCACCAGCCGGTCCTCGGCCCGGGTCAGCGCGACGTAGAGCAGCCGGTTGTGCTCCTCCATCCGCCGCGTCGCCGCCTGCTCGCGCAGTGTGCTGCGCGGCGGCGCAGCGCAGCTCCCGCCGCGGCGACCAGATCGGCACGGCGCGACGCGTCGCCGGATCAGTCGGCCCAGAGGATCGGCGCCCTCGCTCCGGCGGCAGCGCCGTGGTGTCCGGCAGAATCACCAGCGGCGCCTGCAATCCCTTGGCGCCGTGCACGGTCATCACGCGGACCAGGCTGCCGGCAGCCTCCGCCTCGCGCTTCACCTCGGCGCCCGAGCGGCGCAGCCAGTGCAGGAACCCCTGCAGCGACGGCGGGTGCATGCGGCGCATACGACAGCGCGGCGTTCAGCAATTCGTCCACCGGTTCCGCCGCCTCCGGACCCAGCCGCGCGAACAGCCGCGCCCGGCCGCCGAGCGGGCCGAGCGCCTCGGCGAACAGCGCGTGCGGCGAGACGTAGTCCACGCGCGCCAGCAATGCGGCGAAGAACGTCCCAGGCCGCGCCGCCAGTCCGGGCGTCTCCGCCGCGCGCGCGCGCAACGCCTCCCACAGATGCGCCGCGGCGGCCCATCGCCAGCTCCATCAGGCTGTCGTCCGTACAGGCCGCCGAGCGGACTGGTCAGCAGGCAGGCGAACGTCAGGTCGTCCTGCGGCAGCAGCAGCGCATCGGCCAGCGCCATCAGGTCCTGCACCGCCGGTTGCTCGGTCAGCATCAGCCGGTCGAGCCCGGCGACCGGCACGCCGCGCGATTTCAGCGCCCGCACCAGGGCGCGGGCGAAGTCGTTGCGGCGCCGCACCAGCACCATGACGTCGCCTGGCGCCAGCGGGCGCCCGCGGCTTTCCAGCATCACGCCGCCGGCGGTCTGCTCGGCGATCCAATCGCGCCAGCGTGTCGGCCAGGTGCTGCGGCGCCGAGGTCAGGCCCTGGTTCTGCTTCCGGCACCGTCCATGGTAGCGGTTCGGCTGCATCGGGCAGCGGCGCGAGCGGCCATAGTTCCACTGCGCCGGCGTGGTCGGCGCGATCGGCATAGTGGGTCAGCGTCTCGCCCGGCTCCACGACGCCGGCGGCGGCGACCGGATTGGCGAACACCGCATCCACCAGTTCCAGCACCGGCTGAGTCGAGCGGAACGACACGTCCAGCTGGCGTCACGCCAAGGCTTGTCCGCCGCCTTCACGCCGTTCACGCAGCAGCGTCGTGCGAGCGGTCGAATTCCTCGGTGTCGGCGCCCTGGAACGAGTAGATCGACTGCTTGCGGTCGCCGACGGCGAACACCGTGCGGTTCGGTCTCGCGCGCGCCCGCGCCGGCGAAGAATTCCGCGGTCAGCGCGTGCGCGATCTGCCATTGCGCCGGCGCGGTGTCCTGCACCTCGTCCAGCAGCAGATGATCGAGGCCGCCGTCCAGCTTGTACAGCACCCAGGCGGCGCCCGGATCGACCAGCAAGTTCGATGTGCGGCCGATCAGGTCGTCGTAGTCGAGCAGCCCGACGCCTCCTTGTGCGCCGCGTAGGCGTGCAGCACCGGCGCGGCGAGCGTCAGCAGCGCGGCCGACACGGTCGGCCACGCGCAGCGCCAGGCAGGCGTCGATCACCTCGAGGATGCGGTCGCATTCGGCATGGAAGTGTCGCACCAGGTCGGGGTGCGCGTCGGTCACCGCCTTGCTGACGAAGCCGCCGGCGGCGCGCGGCTTGCCTTCCTTGGTGAGGAATTCGTCGCACCAGTGCGTGCCAGTATTCGCCGCGATCGGCCGCCTCCAGGCCGAGCCAATCGAGGATGCGCCCCGCACGTTCGGCGCATTGCTTCGCGCCGAGGCGCTGCACGATCAGCGCCGCCTCGCGCAGTTCGCGTTCCGCTTGCCAGTTGACGCCGGTCGGCGAGGATTTCGCGCTTCGCTGCTGCCGCGGTCACCCCGAGCGCGCGACGCTGTGCCGCCGCCAGGCCATCGCCCAGATCGAGGGCGCCGCGCAGCCGAGGCGAAGTCGGCCTGCAATGCCGCGACGTGGCGGCCGAACTGATCCGCCGATGCCAGGCCGGCCAGCGTTTCGCAGCGCAGTGCGCAGTTGCGGCGCATTGGCGCGCGCCAGCATGTTCTCGCGCGCCTCGGTCAGCGCGTCCTCGGCGTCGCGGTCATCGACCAGTCGGAAGTGCGGCGACAGAGCCGCTTCCAGCGGGAAGCGGCGCAGCAGGGACTGGCAGAAGGCGTGGATGGTGCCGATGCGCATGCCGCCCGGCAGGTCGAGCACCTTCGCGAACAGCGCGCGCGCGCGTTCGCGCAGCGTCCGATCGTCGGGTTCGACGTCAAGCGCGCGCAGTTCGCGCGCCAGCACCGTGTCGTCCAGTGTGACCCATCTGCCGAGGGTCCGCTGCAGTCGCACCGCCATCTCGGCGGCGGCGGCCTTGGTGAAGGTCAGGCACTGGATGCGCTCGGGCTTCGCGCCCGACAGCATCAGCCGGAGCAGCCGGTCGGTCAGCAGCTTGGTCTTGCCGGAGCCGGCCGAGGCGGCGACGAACGCGGAGACCGCCGGGTCGGAGGCGGCAAGCTGCTCACGATTGGCGCGCTGCCGCGGATCCTCGCCGCCGGTCACTGGTCGTCCCCCGCTGCCGCCCACTCCGCCACCCGGGCCAGCTGCGCGTAGTCGGAGAACCGCGGCGCCAAGCCGGGCTGTGGCTGCGACAGGTAGCAGCGGTCCGGCTCGTCGTACGCGTCGATCAGCCGGCACAATGCCTCGCGCGCATTGCTAACGGCGGCGGCGATCGCGGCCGCGTCGCCCTTGAACAGCGTGCGCAGCTCGCCGGCTCGAAGCCGCCGGTCAGGTGCCAGTAGGTCAGCTCGCTCAGCCATGCCGGTCAGATCGTCGCCGAACGCCCCGGCCTCGGCCATCGCCGCCTCCAGCAGCAAGCTGCGGCGCCAGACCGGCATCGACCTCCTTCTGGCTCGGCGGCGTGCCGGTCTTGTAGTCGAGGATCGCCAGCCCGCCGTCGCCGCCGCCGCTCGATCCGGTCGGCGCGGCCGACCAGCCCGAACGGCCGCCGTGGACGCGCCAGCTCAAATGTGCCGCGCACCTCTGGCTGGATCGCGGCAACCAGTGTGCGCTCGCTGCGGCGTGCCGCCTCGATGTCCGCGACCCAATCGGCGATGCGGTCCAGCCGCGGCGCCCACCACGCGGCCAAAGCGCCTCGCGCAGATCGGCTTCGGCCAGCGCCCGCGCCATCGCGCGCCGCAGCTGCTCCGCCGCATCGGCCGGCCAGCGAGTGCCGTGCTGCTTCAGGAAGTGGCGCATGCCGGCATGCACCAGGCTGCCGTAGTCCGCGGCGTCGGTCGCCTCGTCCAGCGGCTTCAGCGCTTCCAGCTTCAGCACGTGCCGGGCATGGATCGCGTAGGGATCGCGCAGCCAGGTCTCGATCTCGGTCACCGTCAGCCTGCGGGGCCGCAGATGCGACCGGCGGGCATGGCCGAGGCGGGCGGACCGGGCGCGGCCCATCGGCCGGCTGGTCCAGCATGCGCACCCAGGCAAGCGGCGGGTGCTCCGGCAGAGCCATCGCCCTGCCCGGCCAGCAACATTTCCAGCCGGGTCAGCCAGCGCGCCGGCACCGCCGGAGCGCCGTCGCGCGGCGCGGGCAGGACAGCACCACGGTCGGCGCCGCAGCAGGCGCAGGCGACGAAGTCGTGCGCCGCCTGGCCGACGATCTCCTCCGGCGAGGGCAGCCCGACCGTGGCCCGCATCGGCCGCGACAGCCACGGCCCGGGGTCGCTCGCCGGCGGCCAGACGCCTTCGCAAGCCCGCCCAGCACCATGACATCGGCGGTCTGCAGCCGTGCCTCCAGCAGACCCCAGATGAACACGCGCGGATGCTCGGTCCCGTCGCGGCCGCGCAGTGCCCGGCGGCTGCGCACGACCGCGCCCTCCAGCACCGCATCCAGCAGCCCGGGCAGCACGGTGCGGCGCTGGTCCGGCAGCAGTGGCAGCGCCGCCTGCACTTCGGCCAGCGCTGGTCGCCAGCGCATCGCCTTCCTCGCCGGCCCACAGCCGGGACGGACCGGGCAGTTCGTCGGTGGCGGCGAGGCGTTCGGCGGCTTCGATCAGCGCGGCCAGCGCCTCGGCCGGCGCGATCTCGACCGAGCTGTCGATGCGCAGCGTCGGCTCCAGGCAGGCCTCCAGCCGGCGCAGCAGACACCACCGCGTCCGGGTCGGCGCGCCGCTCGGGCCAGTGCGCGTCGCAGACCGGCCACACCATGGCTCGGGCGTGGACCGCGCAGGCAGGCCAGTTCCAGCGCCCGTGCGGCGGCGCGGCAGGCGGCCGGGGCTAGCCCGGCGGCGGCCAGCGGATGCTTCAGCAGCGCCAGCAGCGGAACCGGCGCCAGTTCCTCGGCGACTGCCTGGACCAGCAGGCGCAGGAACACCGCCGGCGGCGTATCGGCGAGCTTCTCGCCGGCGCTGTCGTCGGCCACCACGCCGTAGCGCAGCAGTTCGGTCGGCCACCCGGCCGGCCAGGTCGCGATCCGGCGTCACCAAGGCCGCCCGTGCCCCCGGCGTTTCCAGCGCGTCGCGCAGCACCAGGGCGATGGCGGCGGCTTCCTCCTGCTGGTCGGCCGGGGAAAGCAGCGACAGGCCGTCGACCGGCGTCGGTGCCGCATTGCGCCACTCGATCAAGCGCCGGCCGGCAGCAAGGCGCGGCGCAGGGTCGCGCTGCGGGCCGCTATCACGGTGTCAGGTGAAGTGGCAGTGCTGGACAGAACAGGCCACAGAGCGCACATCGCCTCGCGTCGCGCCCAGCCCGCGCAGCAGACGCGCGCAGCCCAGCCTGCGGATGGGCATCGTCCAGTCCGGTCCCAGGCCTCCTCGGCCATGTCGGTATCCAAGCCGGGCAGCACCACCGCGCCCATCGGCAGCCGGGCGACCACGCGCAGCAGACGCGCGACCGCGGGAATGCCGCCGGTGGTGCCGGCGACCAGCACTCGCTCCGCCGGCGGCTGCCGCTCCCAGGCCGCGGCCTGGGCATTCAGCAGCGCCACCTGGCGCGCGGCCGGGTTCATCAGGCCCTGCTCGGCCAGCCAGTCCGGCCAGGCGCGGGTGACGATATGCAGGAATTCCAGCGTCCGCGCCCAATGCGCGGCGTAGGCCGGGTCGGCGGCGTCCGGCAGCCGCTCGGCGAGGTCGATCTCCGCCCGCTCCGCCTCGTCCATCAGCGCGGCCAGTTCGCGGCAAGGCTCCAGGCACGGTCGGCGGTGCGCGGCGCACCGTCGGCGCCGTTCATCGCCAGGATCAGCCGGGTCAGCGCGGCCAGCCGCTGCGCCGGCTCCACCGCCGGCGGCAGATCGAGCGCGCCGGCCAGCGCCAGCGGCGCCTCGTCCAGCGCGCCCAGCGCGGTGATGCGCGGCAGCAGCAGCGGCCGGCCGCCCGAGGCGCGCAGGAACGCCTCGGCCAGCGAGCGCGCGGCGCGGCGCGTCGGCAGCAGGATCAGGCCTCGCGCCACCTCCAGCGGATCGGCAGCGCTGCTCCAGCCACTCCGTCGCCAGCGCGTCGAGGAACGCAACGCCGGGCGGGATGGTGAACAGGTTCAGCGAGTATCCCCTGTCAGTTGCGCGCGCAGGATCTTCTCCGCCTCGGCCAGATCGGCCGGCGTGGAGAGGTGGAACCACAGCCCGTCATGCACCACCGCGCGCAGCCGCCCGGTCGCCATCGCAGTGTCCCAGGCCTGGTTCATGCTGAACGCGCCCTCCGGCGTGCCGGCCAGCAGCGCCGGCGCGATGAGCTGCAGGCCGGCATAGATATACGGCACCACCTCCCGCTCGCGCGCGCCGGCGCGGCCGCCCCATTTGTCCACCGCGAAGTCGCCCATGCCGACCTCGGCATGGACCTGGAACGTGCGGTGCACCAGCAGCACGCCGTCCACCTGCGGCCGGATCGAACGCGGCGGCCAGGCGGTCCAGCGCCGGACGCGGCCCGTCCAGCCAGAACGCGTCGCCGTTGACCACGAAGAACGGCGCCGCGCCCAGCAGGTCCAGCGCCGCCTTCACGCCGCCGCCGGTTTCCAGCAGCGCGGCCTCGCGCCGCAGGATGGTGCGCGGCGGCCGATCCCGGCGACCAGCGAGATGCGCCGCCACCTGATCGGCCTGCCAGTGAGCGTTGACCACCACGGTCTCCACGCCCGACGCTGCCAGCCGGTCGAGTGCGTGGTCGATCAGTGGCCTGCCGCCGAGCGGCAGCAGCGGCTTGGCGGTGTGGTCGGTGAGCGGCCGCATGCGCGTGGCCAGGCCGGCGGCGAGCAGCATGGCGGTGCGTCGGGCGGACGATCATGCGGCGAGGCCTGGCGGGTTGGCGCGCCTGGCCGGCGGGATCCAGCGGTCCAGCGCGGCGGCGAGCGGCGCGGCGGCGGGGTGGCGCAGTGCCGCCGTTCCAGCAGCCGCCAGGTGCGCGGGCCGTGGACCAGATAGCCGCGGGCGGCCGTCGCGCTGCGCGAGGCGCACCCATTGGCCGGCGACGCGCAGATGCCGCTGGGCGGCGCAGGCGGCATAGGCGGCGCGGAACGCTGCCGGGTTCAGTTCCGGACGCGCGCGCGAGGTAGCGGGCGATGGCACGCTCGGCGATCGCAGCGGATATGTCGCGGCGGGCGTCCTGCAGCAGCGAGGCGAGGTCGTAGGCGGGATGGCCGATCGCGGCGCCCTGGAAGTCGAGCACGCCGACGCGGCGGATGCCCGTGCGCTGCGGCAGCCAGATCAGGTTGCCGGCGAAGAAGTCGCGATGCACGAAGCAGGTCGGGCCGGCGGCGACCGGCGCGAGCATCGCCTGTCAGTGCCGTCGGCGAAGTCCTGGCGTGCGGCATCGGGCGCGGTGCTGCCGAACGTGGCGGGCCACCACCAGTCGAACAGTGTGCCAGCGCTGTGCCGCCATGGTGGCAGCGTCCCACGCCGGCAGGTCGGGCGGCGGAGCGGCACGCTGCATCGCGACCAGCGCGTCGACGGCGATGTCGTAGGCAAGTGGAGGCAGGCGCCGCGACCAGCCGGAGAACAGATCGTCGCCCAGATCCTCCTCCAGCACCAGCCCCTGCGCAGCATCGGCGGCGAAGATCTCCGGCACCGACACGCCGACCGCAGCAAGATGCGCGGCGATCCGCACGAACGGCCGGATGTCCTCGGGCGGCGGCGCATCCATCAGCACCGCCGGCCGGGGCCACCGGTCAGGCGCAGGTAGCGGCGGAAACTGGCGTCCTGCGCCAGCGGTTCGGCCTGCGCTTCGCCATAGCCATGCCGCGCCAGAAACGCCGCGATCAGCGCGTCGCGGCTCATGCGATGCGGCCGATCCGGTCCGGCCAGCCGGACAGCACCGCGCGGCGGCTGTCGGTTCCGGTTGGCAACAGCGCCATCGCTCAGCGCGTCCGCGGGACGCAGCGCGCCCAGCCGGTCGGGCCACTCGACCAGCACGATGTCGTCGCGCGCCTCGTCCCAGCCCAGTTCCGCCAGCCCGCCAGGCCCGTCCAGCCGCCACAGATCGAAATGATGCACCGCCCCGATGCCGGTGTCGTAGCTCTGCACCAGGGTGAAGGTCGGGCTGGGCACCTCCAGCGCGGGATCGCCGGTCGCGGCGCGCAGGAAGGCGCGGGCGAATGCCGTCTTGCCGGCGCCGAGCGCGCCCTCCAGCAGGATCGCGTCGCCCGGCCGCGCCAGCGCGGCGACAGCGCCGGCAAGCGCTTCGGTGGCCGCCAGGTCTGGGCAGCTCGATCTGGCGGCTTGCAGTGTCGGAAGTCATCACGGCCAATCTGCCGCACCGGCGGAGTCGCGGACAACTCCGGGCTCGGCTAAGACGCCGCACATGGCAGGCAACATCGAGACCGACGTTGCGATCATCGGCGCCGGCCCGGTCGGCCTGTTCGCGGTGTTCGAGCTGGGCATGCTGAAGCTGTCCAGCGTGCTGATCGATGCGCTGGCCGAAGTGGGCGGCCAATGCGCCGCGCTGTATCCGGAGAAGCCGATCTACGACATCCCCGCGCATCCGGCGATCGACGCGGGCGAACTGGTCGCGCAGCTCGAACGCCAGATCGCGCCGTTCCATGCGCCCCGTCTGCTAGGCCGGCGCGTGGTCGGGCTGGCCGGCGAGCCGGGTGCGTTCACGCTGACCACCGACCAGGACGACACGGTGCGCGCCAAGGCGGTGGTGGTGGCGGCCGGTGCCGGCGCGTTCGGTCCCAACCGCCCGCCGCTCGACGGCCTGGCACGCTTACGAGGCGTCGGGCGCGGTGCAGTACTACGTCCGCCGGCGCGAGGATTTGCGCGGCAAGCGCGTGGTGATCGCCGGCGGCGGCGATTCGGCGGTGGACTGGGCGCTGGCGCTGAAGGACATCGCGCGTGTCGCGGTGGTGCACCGCCGGCCGAAATTCCGTGCCGCGCCGGAAAGCGCGGCGCAGCTCGATGCCGCCGCGCATCGGGCAGAAATCGAGTTGGTCATCCCGTATCAGCTCCATGCGCTGCACGGCACCGAGACGACGCTGACCGAGGTAGAGGTCGCAACCTTGCAAGGCGAGACGCGGCGGCTGCCGGCCGATGTGCTGCTGCCGTTCTTCGGCCTGTCGATGGACCTTGGTCCGATCGCCGCCTGGGGGCTGGAGCACGAACTGCACCACGTGAAGATCGATCCCGCGACCTGCCAGACCTCCGTGCCAGGCGTTTTCGCGATCGGCGACGTCGTGACCTATCCCGGCAAGCTGAAGCTGATCCTGCAAGGCTTCAGCGAGGCCGCGATCGCGGCGCACGCGATCTTCAACGTCGTGCATCCCGGCGAGGCGCTGCACTTCGAATATTCGACGACGAAGGGCGTGCCAACCGCCTGATGGCGATGAGGAGTGGCACCGACGCAATCGAGTGAAGCAGAACGACAGACGGCTCTGCACCAATGCGGGCGTTACAGCGAGTGACGCCAAGCACGCACATCGTGCGGCCGGGTCAAGTGCACGTGCAGTACCGGAAAGCAGCCTTGGCATGGAGGCCACGATTGGCATGATGAAGAGCACAAATCACAGCTTCCGCATGGTCACAGTGTTCAAGCGCTTCACCTGAAGCTGCTGCGCCCTTTACCGTTCCCTTTTTGCCCATACCTACTTTGGGACGATCCAAACGGGCGGGGTTCGTCGGGTTCGGTGATACCTGCGATGAGGCGGCGGCATGTCCGTGGTTATGACGTCGGCTTCGGGTTGAGCGACGGTGCAGCAGGCGGCTCTTTCACCGATGGCTCTCCCCAAGATTGAAAGCAACCGAGGGTCTGCAGGACCATACGCGTCTTTTCCGCCTTTTCCAGGTCGTTGGCATTGATCTGATTTCGTCGATTGTTCGCACCAAGATTGCACACTGCGATTGACCCTTTGCAGTGCATGTCTCCAAGTGCCGTAATCGTGGCCAACACCAGCGGATGTCCGCTGCTGATCTGATGATATGCGTCGGTTATTTGACTTTCACA
The DNA here is from genome assembly GCA_963696645.1 of uncultured Alphaproteobacteria bacterium. GTDB lineage: Bacteria > Pseudomonadota > Alphaproteobacteria > Acetobacterales > Acetobacteraceae > JAMXLO01. The sequence goes on along the minus strand of CAVOKY010000005.1, from coordinate 1,509,561 downwards.
TACCTCGAAGTTTGGCGCAGGCGCTTTGGGCGCCGCCGCCGAAGCATGTGACGCAACAAACGCCTCTCCGACCTTCTCGATTTTTTCGAGAGGATGGGTTTGGCAGTAGTTGTCCATCCAGGCCCAGACGGCTTTCGGGGCCAGTCCGTTCAGCGGGTCTGTCTCATCCGTCGCGAACCCAATGCCGGAAATGAACCCTAAAATCCAGACCTCCCTTCCGTCGGAATGACCAGCAGCCCAGCTTCTGCACGTCGAAGCTCCCACTCCGATCGAATCCACTTCCTGAGCCGCGACAGAACCGGTCACTAGGACGGCAGCCAGAACTGCAGGCAGAAGAAATCGCATAATGGGACGGTTCTACGCTCGGATCCTTTAGCAAGGGTTTCCGACGGGGAGGCACCGCCTCCGGCTGCCACGGATGATCTTCGCCGCACAGCTACCACTCGCCGCGCTCCCAAATACGCGAACTCAGGCGGGTTCGGGTCTGGCACCACTCTGGCATAGCACCACACAGTATAGGCATAGGCTTTATAAGCCTTCCTCGCGCGCTTCGCGCCAGGGTCGGCAGCCGGCCGCATCACCGCGGATCGCGAGTTCCAAAGCTTATTCGCTGCTCAACGCGATCAGGGCTTCCGCCTCGGTATCAACGTGGATCGTCGTGTAGCCGGCCGCCGCCGCCGTTCGGTCCATCTGTACCGAGGCCGCACGCCCGCCGCCGCTCTTGCCAACGATGCGCACCACGCGCCGCATGCCCGCCTGGTGCAGGAAAGCCTGGAGTCGCTCGATGTGATCCGGCACGTGCCGCGACGCCGGCCGCATATTGGTAATATCGCTGATGCAGTCGAAACCCGGCCGCAGCCGTGGCAACAGTGCGTTGATTTCCAACTGAAGCTGATCGATCTCGGTGATATTGAGCGCGTCGACCCAACGCAGGATGAGCCGGTTGTGCTCCTGATCAATCTCAGCGCGATGCATTGCGAAATGGCTACCTTCTGTTGCCAAGGGGCCGGAATGCACCGCCCCCGGGGGCTGCGGACTGGCGATCCCGCGGGGATCTGAACGCGCACGTCGGCTCAGTCGGATTGTCCAGCGGCCGGAGCCACAACCCTGCACTGCAATTCGTCAACAAGACCTTAACCTGTGAATCGGCGCCGAATAATGACCCCACCCTCGTCAGGGCTAACGCATTGAATTTGAAACCAATAGTCGAGTTCAGTCCGGAGCCCGATCGGCTTCCAAGAATACCCCCTACGACGACCCGCATCGAGTTGAAATGGTTCACGAATTTCGCAGCCGACCGGGGGGCACTTTTCGGCGCCGATGGGGGTCAAATTGCAGAGCCGGATCACACGCCATCGCATTGATCGGCCCCACCCACGGCACCGATAGCGCCAAGCAATCGTTGTCGGAGCCGTTACGTTGCACGATAGGGATGACCCGGAACAGGATAAGAACTTCGGCGGTTGCCCGATCCGTCTATGCCGTATATTTGCCGCATGAACCGGCAGAAGGCTGGTGACCTGCCAGTAAGTGATTGAAATCACTGGCGTCCCGTAGGGGATTCGAACCCCTGTTACCGCCGTGAGAGGGCGGTGTCCTGGGCCACTAGACGAAGGGGACGATGGCCAAGGCGCGCCTTCTAAGTCACCCATCAGCCAAGTTCAAGCCGGCTCACGGCGCGCCGGCCCGCAGTCCGATCCTGCCGACCACCGCACCGGTGTGCGGATCCAGCAGCACCACCCGATCCGCCCCGCCGCCCTGCAACTGCACCGCCAGCCGATCGCCCACCGCCGCGATCCCGGCGATCCGCGTTCCCGCCGGCTCATCCAGCAGCACCGACGCGCAACCGGCGCGGCGACGGCCGCCCCGCCGCCAAGCCGCCGCGCGATCAGCACCATCAGCACCGTCGTCGCCAACACGATCACCACCGCCCATGGCGATGATGAGCACCTTCAAGAAACGCATACCGCTCCCCATCCGCCGCTTCCCCCCCAGCCGCAATCACGTTATCCGGCGAGGCCATGCCTGACCCAGCGCTGCCGGCCGGCTCATTCACCACCGTCGCGGAGGCCGCGGCGCACGGGCAGCGGCTCGATCGTTTCCTGGCCGACGCCATCGGCACGCTGTCGCGCTCGCGCGTCAAGTCGCTGATCGAGCAAGGCCAGGCGCGCCGCGACGGCCAGGTGCTCAGCGAGCCCGCCGACCCGGTACGGCCCGGCGCCACCTATCAGCTCGACCTGCCGCCCCCCGCGCCCGCCACGCCGCAGCCGCAGGCCATCCCCTTCACCGATCCTCTACGAGGACGCCGACCTGATCGTGCTCGACAAGCCGGCCGGGCTGGTCGTGCACCCCGCGCCCGGCAACCAGGACGGCACCCTGGTCAACGCCCTGCTCGCCCATTGCGGCGACTCGCTCACCGGCATCGGCGGCGAGCGCCGCCCGGGCATCGTGCACCGGCTGGACAAGGACACCTCCGGCGTCATGGTGGTCGCCAAGACGCAGCTGGCCAACAACGCGCTGACCGCCGCTTTCGCCGCGCGCGACCTGGACCGCGCCTACCTGGCGCTTGTCTGGGGCCTGCCGAATCCGCTGGCGGGCGACATCGAGGGCGCCATCGGCCGCGACAAGCGCGACCGCAAGCGCATGGCCGTGGTCACCCGCAACGGCAAGCCCGCCCTGACCCACTACCGCACGCTGCGCGCCTGGCAGCACCGCCGTCGCCCTGCTGGAGTGCCGCCTGGCCACCGGGCGCACGCACCAGATCCGCGTTCACCTGGCCAGCCGAGGCCACCCGATCGTCGGCGACCCGCTCTACCTGCGCCGCGTGCCGGCCGCCGCGCGCACGCTGCCCGAGCCGATCCGCCACCGCCTGCTGGACTTTCCCCGCCAGGCGCTGCACGCCGCCCGCCTCGGCTTCGCCCATCCGCGCACCGGCGCAGCCGCTCGCTTTGCCACCGAACCGCCCGCCGGACATGGCGGAGCTGCTCGCCGCGCTGGACCGTGATCTGCGTCCAGCGCAGGGCTGACATAGGTCAGATTTCTTGACAGGACTAATCCGGTCCGGTATACGGAATCGCGCCGGCACGAACGGGTGTGTCTGCATCGGTGGGGACGTCCGGAAACGCCGCCGCCAGAATGGGGTGGGTCTCCGGGACGTGATGATCCCTTCCCGCACCCATGACTGGTTCAGTCACATTCCGGCCTCAGTCTTGCGCCATTCTGGGCAAGACCGAAGCCGCCGACGAAAGGAGCCTTCCCTTGGCCTCTGCCGTCATTAACGTCGCCCCCGAGGGCAACCTCTCGCGGTATCTCCAGGAGATCCGCAAGTTCCCCATGCTGTCGCCCGAGGAAGAGCTCGTCGCTCTCCAAGCGCTGGCGCGACCATGAGGATATGGAAGCGGCACACAAGCTTGTCACCTCACATCTGCGGCTCGTGGCGAAAATCGCCATGGGCTATCGCGGCTACGGCCTGCCGGTCGGGGAGCTGATCTCCGAGGGCAACGTCGGCATGATGCAGGCGGTGAAGCGGTTCGATCCGGACCGCGGGTTCCGTCTCGCCACCTACGCCATGTGGTGGATCCGCGCCGCGATCCAGGAATACATCCTGCACAGCTGGTCGCTGGTGAAGATGGGCACCACGGCGGCGCAGAAGAAGCTGTTCTTCAACCTGCGCCGGCTGAAGGGCCAGATGCAGGCGATCGACGATGGCGACCTGCAGCCCGAGCAGGTGGCGAAGATCGCGCGCATGCTGGACGTGCCCGAGCAGGACGTGGTCAGCATGAACCGCCGCCTCGCGGCGCCCGACCACAGCCTGAACGCGACCGGTCCGCCAGGACAGCGAGGGCGAATGGCAGGACTGGCTGGTCGACGAGACCGAAAGCCAGGAAACCACCTACGCCGATCGCGAGGAGCTCACCGGCCGCAAGGCGCTGCTGTCCAGCGCGCTGAAGACGCTGAACGAGCGCGAGCGCCACATCCTGATCGAGCGCCGGCTGAAGGACAATCCGACCACGCTCGAGGAGCTGTCGCAGCAATACGGCATCTCGCGCGAGCGGGTGCGGCAGATCGAGGTCCGCGCCTTCGAGAAGCTGCAGAAGGCGATGAAGGCGCAGATCGCCGAACGCCGGCTGCAGTCCCAGTCGGCCGTGGCCGCGCGTCAGGCCATCGGCAGGCCATCGGCAACTGCGGAACACTGACCAAGCCTGAACTCACTCTGAGGCGTTGGTCGTCAGGGCGGAAGGTGGAAATGCGCGGCGCATTCCGCCGTCGCCCCGCACCTACAATCCCCACTCTTCCATCAGGCGGGCGCGCTCGGCACGCAGCCGGGCCGCCCGTGACAGGCTGAGCGCCTCAAGTGCGGCGCGTACCGCGATCGGCATCACCTCCGCCAACAGCCAGCCGCCGGCGGCAGCACTCCAGGCCGCGCCGACAAATCGCAGGTTGCCGAGCAGCGCCATCGCGGTCCGCCATGCTGTGACCGGTCATCCATAGGGTTCGCAGCGGGTCGATCGAGGCCGCCATGCTGCACAGTGCGATGCTGCGCGCCTTCGGCCGGCCCGGCTGACGGTCGAGCATCAGCGCCAGCAGTGCCGGGCCGAGCAGAACGCCCAGCAGCAACGCCGTCGGCGTAGCCAGCGTGACCATGGCACCGCACAGCAATCCTTGCAGCCAGACCAGCGAGTGCTGCCGCGGCTTGGTCGCGGTCCCGCCGCCGCTCACCGTCTTGCCCGTGCTGCGCTTGGCCATACCGCCGCCTCAACCCAGTGCCGACACCACGAGCACGGTAGCCAACGCGGCAAGTCCCAGGCCTGCGGCAATCTCCTGGCCCAGACGCTGCGCTGCTGCTGCCCTGCCAGATGCACCTACTTCAATCTCTGCCAGCTCCGCGTCGAGGCGGCCCAACTGCGCGGCAGCCCACTGCGCCTCGCGCAAATCGGCGCTGCGTGCCGCCGGATCATCGAGCGCCGCGAGCATGGGTGCCAGGAACCCACCGTCGGCCGACACTTTCAGCCGCTCCGCCACCGCGGCACGTCGGACACGGTTGTGCCAGGTCGCCAACACCGGTCCCGCCAAACCGACCAGCCATGCGGCGAGTGCTGGCAGCTTCTCTCCCGGGAAACGCGATTGCAATTGTGCAAGCAGGCGAAGCTGCGCCAGGCATGCCGCGCCGCCTCGGTCGGCGCCCGCATCGGCTGTCAATTCGCCATCCAGACGCCGCTCAAGGCGAGCCGATATGAAAGCGGCGATATGAGCATCCACCGGCGCCATCAATTTGCGATCAACCCGGCCGGCAGCCTCCTCCAGCGCCGGCAACAGGTCGGCCAATTTGGCGACCCAGCGACCACCCATCAGTGCGCTGGCACAGGGCATCAACGGATTGAGCATGTAGGACGAGTCGTGCCGTACCTCCGGTCTGGCCGCCCTGTTGCAGCCAGGCACGCTGTTGACGGGCCTCGACGCGCAGCATCGCGAAATCGCACCGCTCGGGTCGCATAGCCGCCCAGTTGCCTGCTTCCTCGTAGGCGATGACCTCCTCGAGTCGCGACATCACCTCCGGATCGCTGTCCTGTGCCGCGGCAAGCGCGGTTCCGATGCCGTCCGGCCACAGCGCCACGCCGCGCCAGCACAACGGCGCCAGCGGATCGAGCAGAGCGATCGCCCGCATGACCAGTGTCGCTTCGCCGTTGGCATCGTCCACCAGCGCGTCGAGACTTCGGTGCCGCACCAGATCTTCCAGCCGTGCAGCGAGCATCGCATCGCCCAGCCCGCGGCGCAGCCATGCCACGGCTGTTCCACTCCGCAATGCATGCAGCCCATGCTCAGGCTCGACCGCCATGGCATGCGCCAATGACCGTGCGTCCCAAACCTCTGTATCCCCCATCGGTATCGAGCGTTGTGCCCGTCGCGGTGGCCTGGCGGCGACCCGGCGGCCGCGCGCACTGGCCGGATCGAGCAGCAACGTCGGTGTCGGCCGATGCTCGGGATCCTCGGCCAGCATGCCGCGCACCAGATCGCCGATGATCTGCGGCAGCCTCTGTTCCCCGGCAATGGCGGCGTAGGTGCCCTGCTCCAGCTTGTGCCGCAGTAGGCGCTTAAGGGCGAAGCCCGACAAAAAATTTGTCGATGGTCAGGCAGCGATGCCGAGTTCGCGAAAGACGCCGTTCATGGCGAGTCGCAGGTCCTGGTAGTGGCGATCGATGGCGCGCGGGTTTTGTCCTCCTCGGGTGGGGCTGATGTCTTGAGCGGCCGCGAGGAGTGGCTTGAGGGCTTTCTCTCGGAGCACGAGTAGGGCCGTGATAGCGCGCAGACCGGACGGCATCGCCTCGTAGCGACGCGTCGCGCCGATCCGCTGGACGATCTGTTTGCCGCGGAGTTTCTTCAGATCATACGCGGCCTGGCGGGGGCCGTAGAGCGGTGCGCTGTGATTGCGGAACGCGCGGACCTGATCGGCCAGTGCCGAGGCGGTGAAGCCATCAGCTGAGGCTGACAACGCGATGACAGCCTCAGCGACGTGACGCAGGCGCGGCTTGTTGAGATCGATTCCCCCGACCACGGTTTTACCAACCCGTGACGGCAACGGCAGACGCTCGAGCATCTCATCGCCGACGAAGCATTGATCGATGCAACTCAGCGCCTCCATGAATCGCTCGAGCATGCCCTTCAATCGGCGGACGATTTCGGGGAAGTTATCCAGTAAGCGCCCGCAGCGGAACTCCCGGATATTGTGAGCTACAGCCTCAATGCGAAGTACGCGTTCGCCTTTTGAATAGATCTTCAACGCCAGCTTGCCGCAATGCAGCTTGAAGACCGTCAGATCATACGTAGGTCTCTCGACCGCGACTCCCCATTCGGCCGCCCGCATGTTGCGTGGACGGTATTTCGGCCGGCCCTTGTCGCCGAGGATGGTCTTTATCGTCTTCAGGTCCAACGGCGCCCGGCTACGATCGATCAGGGCTTGGAAGACTTGCTCCATGCGTCCGCCAACCAGGAATATCAGGTTTCGGCTGTACTCCATTTGATAGTTGGAGAAGTGATAACGGAACCCGCTGCGTTTCTGCTCCTCAAAGTCGAGCGCAAAGCACAAGCAGCAGCGGTAAATCCACCGCTCACAGACCTCACTCAATCGCCCTATAGCCCGTTGCTCGGACAAGGTCTCTGCGATCTTCGCGAAACCGGACGTGTCACCGATGGCGGTGAAACAGTTGCCTTCCTTGGTGAACCCGATGCCCGCCTTGCGCGCCTGGCAGGCGACGTATTCATGGCCGTTCAAGATCACCTGGGCAGGGAACGGTGGGTGCCCGCTGATCTTGATGGTGACATGCCCCCAATCACGGTCGAGAATATGAAACGAGTAGTGGTTCACATAAGGCTTCTTCCGCTCAAGGTGGTAATTCGACTCGACGTGCCACACCGGTGCCTGGGCTCGACCGACCAGGACCAGAAACAAGCCCTCGATCACCGCTGTCTTGGCCAGATAATCGTCGGCCACGTCATGCTTGCGCTCTCCTGCCACACAATCGATTACCGGGATGTCGTGCGCTTTGGCGTAGCCTCGCACGCGCCGGCTGAACCGGCCGGCCAACCGCATCAGATGGGCGTTGTCCAGAGTGTCGTCTGATCCAGTGAGCGCCCGCCACCACACGCGGAAACCACCAGGGCTATGACCCATCCCGAAGTAAGCGTTCAGAACGATGCGGTCCACGCAATCGTAGCTGCCGCTCAGCAGCTCTTGATAGAGCTCGCTCAGTCCGTCGGTCATGGCCCGCTCCCTCGGCGTACTGCCGAACTCCGATGTCTATCCGAGACGAGCATACCGACTACCGACGGCACATTGGCCAGTGGCAAGGCATTTGACGCGGCGGAACTGCCCCGCAGGGGCCACTTTTCCACAGCCATGTCTGGGGAAAAGCGTAGGGTCTTATCATCGAGTTGCGGCAGCGCCGCCCGACCGAGCGCGAGACATAGCAGCAGCACGCCGAGTGCGTAGACATCGTCGGCAATCGTGCCATCGCCCCGGCCGGCAGGCAGGCACATCGCTGAATAGGGTGCTTCGAACAGTATCGGCTGCGCCATCGCGGGCGGAGCGGCCCATGCGGTCCCCAGCACGACAGGCTCCCCTGGGCGGCTCTGGAAGATATTGTCGAGCCGAATGCCGCGATGCGTCAGGGCGCGCGCCTGCAAATGCTCCAGCACATGGGCAACCGGACGCAGCACACAATCCAGCAACTCGGCTTCCGGCCATGGTCGCTGCCTGCCCAGCACGCTGGGCCCCGGTGGCGCGACGCAAATCATGTAGCAGGCTTCCTCAGCGGTACCGGCGATCGGCGCCGCACCATAGGCCACCGGCGTCAGCAGACCATCGATCGGCGTCCGTAGCGCCTGCAACGCGCGGGGCCGGGCCGGGAGTTGGCGTTGAACCCGCACCGCCATCAGATCGGTTCTGCCGCCGAGCTGATCGATCACACCAAATGCAGCGAGGCCACCAACCGGCAGCAGCACCCGACCGCCATCGATCGCGTACTGCCCGGCAATCAGGACGGGACCGGCTTGGGACGGAACGGTGCTGGCCATGCCTGACCAATTGTCCGCCGCAATCGTTTAGGAAACGCAAAAGCCGGCGCCCGCGATCGACTTGCCCAGCCTCGCAATGGTCGGGCTCGGCTTCGCGCGCCGGTACCCCGCCCGACACCCTAGCCCGGCAAAGCCAGACGGCCGCGGAGAGCCGCCATGATGGCCGCATGCACTGTGTCCTCGGACCCGTCGGCCGGGATCAGCACGCAGCGTTCCGGCACTTGGCGCGCGATCTCGCGGAAGCCGGCATTGACGCGGGCATGGAAGAGCGCGTCCAGCCGCTCATAGCGATCAGCATCGCCGCCGCGCCGCAGTTGACGCGCCACCGCCACTGGTGCGCTGACGTCCAGCACCACCGTCACGTCGGGGGTCAGCCGCATCAGTGCGGCCAGCATGGCGATCATGTCGCGATCGGCGCCTTGACCGTAGCCTTGGTAGGCCATCGTGGAATCGGTGAACCGGTCGCACACCACCCACATACCGGCCGCCAGGGCCGGACGAATCGTCTTCTCCACATGTTCGGCGCGCGCGGCGAAATGCAGCAGCGTCTCCGCCGGAACCGACCAGTCCACCGAACCGCCGAGGATCAGGCTGCGCAGCGTCTCAGCTCCTGGCGCCCCGCCCGGCTCGCGCGTGCGAAGTACCGGCATGCCTAGTTCAACCAGCGCGTCGGCCAGCAATCGACTCTGCGTGGACTTGCCCGCCCCCTCGCCGCCTTCCAGCGTAATCAACCGGCCTGGCGGCATCCCGCACCTTGCGCCGCTATCCGCCCGTCACGTAATGCGACAGCACTGCCATCGCGCGTCCCGGCAGGCCGAGCCTGGGCACATCCTCTCCGGCCAGCAGCGGCACCTCCATGCCGGGCACACCCTGTCCGCCTACCATCAGTTTGCCCAGTGTGGTGCCCTTCGCGACCGGTGCTCGGATCGGCGCGTCATAGCTCACCTTGACCGAGGCACTCTTCCGCCAGTTGCGCGGCATCGTCATCACCAGGTCGCGTCCGCCAACGAGTGGCACCGTCGGGCTGGTACCCAGCCACACCGGCACACGCTCCACCACGTCACCCGCTGTGAACAGCGTCACGTCCTCGAAATTGGCGAACGCCCAATCCATCAAACGCTCGCCCTCCTCGGCGCGCTGGCGCATCGTATCGAGGCCGTTCAGCACCAGGATCACCCGCCGCTGGCCACGCTTCGTGCTCGCCGCCAGACCATAGCCGCCTGCCTCCGTATGGCCGGTTTTCAATCCGTCCGCAGTGCCCCTCTGCACCATCGGATTGCGGTTCTGCTGCTCGATGTTGTTGTACTTGAATGTCTTCTCCGAATCGTAATGATAATATTCCGGGAAAGTACGGATGATCGCCCCTGCAAGCGTCGCGATGTCGCGGCAGCTCATGTGCTGATCCGGATCGGGCCATCCGGTGCAGTTCTTGAAATACGAGTTGGTCAGTCCAAGCTGCTTCGCCTTCTGGTTCATCAACTCGGCGAACTGCTCCTCGGAACCCGCAATCGCCTCCGCCAAAACGATGCACGCATCGTTGCCGGAATCGACGATGATTCCGCGGATGAGATCCTCCACCGGCACCTGAGTGCCGACCTGGACAAACATCTTCGATCCGCCCATCCGCCACGCCTTGTCGCTGACCAGCAACTGATCGTCGAGCTTCATTTTGCCCTGCTTCAGCCGCTCATAGACGATGTAGATCGTCATCAGCTTGGTCATCGACGAGGGCGGCATCTGGGCGTCGGCTTCCTTGGCCAGCAGCGTTGCGCCGGTATCGAAGTCCTGGACGAAGGCCCAGCGCGCCGTGGTATCCACCGGCCCCAGCGGCGTATCAGCCGGACTTCCAGTGGGCTCGTCCTGCTTGGCGTTCTTCGCGCCAGACTTTGCCGACGCAGGGCGTTTTGGTTGCGCAACGGCTGGCAGCGCCCCGACAGCGAATGTCGCCGATGCCAGCAGAGCAGCACGACGGGTGAGCATGGCGACTCGACTCCTATTCCACCACGATCCTTGCATCGGTTACTCCCGCCTGGAGCACCTGGTCCAGTGCGGCATCGGCCTGCGGCACGCTGGTGAATGGCCCGACCATGACGCGGTAGATCGGCGCACGCCCTTCGAACGCGGTGACTATGTTCGCCCCGATCCCTGCGACTCGCGCACGTTGGATGTCCGCGTACTGGAGGCCATGGAACGTGCCAAGCACCACAAACAAGCTGCCGGGGTCGGGCGACACCTGCGTCACCGTATCCGGCAGGCGTACGTCCGGCTTGGCCAACGCATGGGCCTGGGGCTGCGATGGCGGAGCCATCGGGACGGCCGGAGCCTCCGGCGCCGCGCTGCCGGGAGGCGGCAGCTTGCTCTGCTGCACCGCCCCAACCGGCGCCATCGCGATGTCCAGCCTCGGCGTTCCCGGCACCGCCTCGACCGCCGCATGGCTTTCCTCCGGCAGCACCTCCAGCCGCACGCGCGCCACGCCGTCGGCGGGAAAGTCGAGCAGCGTTGCAGCGCGACGGGTGATCTCGATCATCCGGTGCGGCGTCGCCGGCCCCCGATCGTTTATTCGCACCAGGATCTGGCGCCCGCTCTCCAGATCGGTCAGCCGCCCGACCGCGGGGAGTTGCAGGGTTTGATGCGCGGCAGCGAGCGCGGTCTGATCGAACACCTCGCCATCCGTCGTCAGTTCCGGGTGCTCAGCCGGGTAGACGATCGCCAGGCCGGTCTCCTGCATCGCGTAGTCGTCGCGCGGATAGAACCACACGCCATCGGATTGATAGGGTAGCCCAAGCACGTAGTGCGGGTTGCTATTTGGCGGAGGGTGCTGGCAGGACGATGCCAGAACAGCCAGCACTATCGCGAACGCGGATCGCGCGCGTTCAGTTGTTATGGTGCGGAGTATCATGCGTCGTTGTTTGGCATTCCCGCGAAGGTCGCCGTTCCCGCAAAAGCGGGAACCCAGCCGGGCGTCGTAAGCGCACCAACGCCCTGGGTCCCCGCTTCCCGGCGATGACGATGATTGGGCGCGCATCCCGTCGGAAGTCGCGCCTCACCCGACGACCGAATCGCCCAGCAGCCCGACAGCCAGGGCGTAGAAGTCCGACGGATTATAGCGGCGAATCGCGGCGAAGTTCGCGTACACCAGGAATGCGTCGCCACTCGCGCCATCCGGCAGCAGCACCGCAGCCTGTCTATCCGGACGCGCCAGACCCTGCCCACCCGCCGCGCGCACACCAAGCCGCAGCCATTCGCCGACCGGACGGCGATTTTCGCGGCCCACAGCCCCAGTGTCGAAATTCGTCGGCAGCGTCACCGGCTGGCCCCATGGTTCGCCGCTGCGCCATCCGGAATTCGCCAGGTAGTTCGCGATCGAGCCCAGTACGTCCGGCTTGCTGGTCCAGATGTCACGCCGCCCATTGCCCTCGAAATCCACCGCGTACCGCAGGTAGGAGGTGGGCATGAACTGCGGCTGACCCATCGCGCCGGCATAGGACCCGGTCATCCGCGACGGCGTTACGTCGCCGTGATCGAGGATGCGCAGTGCGGCGATCAGTTCCGGGCGGAAGAAGCTGGCGCGGCGTCCGTCCCAGGCCAGCGTCGCCAGCGCCTCCACCACATGGAAGTCGCCCATGCCGGTGCCGAAGCTGGACTCCAGGCCCCAGATGCCGACGATGACGCCCGGGTCCACAGCGAACCGATCCCGTACGCGGCCGAACAACGCGCGGTTCTGCTCAAACGCAACGCGGCCGTTGGCAATGCGCTGGTCGGTGATCAGCAGCGCCCGGTACTGCGCCCAGGTCAAGGTAAACTCGGGCTGGTGCCGGTCGCGCTCCAGCACCTTCTGGTTTGGCTCTACATCGGCGAATGCACGCTGCAACGTCGCGGCTGATATTCCTGCCCGCCTAGCCTCGGCGCGCAGTCCCGCAACGAAGTTCTGGAAGCTTTCCGGGGCCGCACGGGCCGGGGTGGCAAGGGCGGCGGGAATCGAGGCGGCCAATAGCGAACGACGGCTCAGCATGTGAAACTGTCTGCCACGGACGGATGGGTTCGGGCAACAACGCCGGCGGGGAAACCGGAGCAGTGCCGATCACGCCGCACCTCACCGAGCGACTGGGCAACCGGCATCCGCACATTCCCGCTGGTGCCGGCGGTGGTCGATATTGCGGGCGATTGCCGGCAAGGCGATGGGCCTGATCGGCAACATACCGGCTTCTGGTGAGATCGTCGAGCGAATCGCGGGCGCGGCTGAAGTGCTGTTGGTGGGAGCGACAAACCGATACAGGATTACGCTGGGGCAGCACCTCGCCCGCGATCAGGGGTCTGTTCCGATCATACCTTGCGGAAGTGGGCCGTCGGTATGCCAGCATCCCAGCTTGACGAATTGCATAGCGAGGACGGGTTGTCGTAACGACACCCACCCAAGCCAATAGATCGGAGGACCTGATCCATGATCCGGCGTCGTACATTCACCGCTGGAGTTGCCGCTTTGCTCGCGGCGCCGTCGATCTCGCGGGGCGCGGCCAGCACGCCACTGAAATTCATTCCGCAATCCGACCTGACGATTCTCGATCCGATCGTCACCACGGTCTACACCGCGCGCAATCATGGCTACATGGTGTTCGATACGCTGTTCGGCATGGACAGCGCGTATCAGATCCAACCTCAGATGCTGGAAGGCTTCTCGGTCGAGGACGACGGCAAGCACTGGAAGCTGACGCTGCGCGAAGGGCTGCTGTGGCACGACGGCGAAAAGGTTCTGGCCCGCGATTGCGTCGCATCGATCCGCCGCTGGGCGCCGCGCGACGGCATCGGCGGCCTGCTGATGGCGCGCACCGATGAGCTGACAGCGATCGACGATCGCACCATCCAGTTCCGCCTGAAGCGGCCGTTCCACATCCTCCCCTACGCACTAGGCAAGATCTCCACGCCGATGTGCGCGATGATGCCGGAGCGCCTGGCGAAAACCGATTCATTCAAAGCGGTCAGCGAAATGGTCGGCAGCGGACCGTTCCGCTTCAAGGCGGACGAATGGGTGTCCGGCTCGCTCGCCGTCTATACCAAATTCGATCGCTATCTGCCGCGCCAGGAGGTCAGCACCGGCTGGACCGCCGGCGGCAAGGTCGTGCATGTCGATCGCGTCGAATGGCACGTCAGTCCCGATGACGGCACGTCGGCCAGTGCCATGCAGACCGGAGAAATGGACTGGTGGGAACTGCCGGTGGCGGATCTGCTGCCAGTCCTGAAACAGACCGGCAGGATTAAGGTCGAGATCAAGGACCACAACGGCACCCTCGGCTTCATGAAGATGAACAACCTGCAGCCGCCGTTCAACAACGCCGCGATCCGCCGTGCGCTGCTGGGCGCCATGGTGCAGTCCGACTACATGACCGCGATCGCCGGCGAGGACCCGACGATGTGGCGCGCCGGCGTCGGGATCTTCACGCCGGGCACCGACATGGCGACCGACGCCGGCATGGAGGTGCTGAACGGTCCGCGCGACATGGCCAAGGTCCGCGCGGCGATCAAGGCGGCCGGCTACAACAACGAGAAGACCGTGCTGCTCGCGCCGACCGATCCGCACTACCGCAAGGCGATGGCCGATGTCGGCGCCGGCATGCTGCAGGCAGCCGGCCTGAACCTGGAGGTCCAGTCGATGGACTGGGGCACGGCCATCGTGCGGCGCGAGAACAAGCAGCCGGTGGACAAGGGTGGCTGGAGCGCGCTGTTCACCACCGCCAACGGCCTCGACATGCAGACGCCGCTGCTGCACTTCCTGCGCACGACCGGCGAGACGGCATGGTTCGGCTGGACCAACAGTCCGCGGATTGAGGAACTCCGTGCCGCATGGGTCGATGCGCCGGACCTCGCGGCGCAGAAGCAGATCGCCGCAGATATTCAGCGCCAGTGCTGGATCGACGTGCCGCATCTGCCGGTCGGCATCTGGTATCAGCCGATGGCCTGGCAGAGTTCGATCGACGGGATCCCCGATGGGTTCCCGTTGTTCTGGGGTGTACGGCGGGTCTGAGCGACCGCTGACGTTGCGAAAGCGATTGCCGACCACTCGAAACATTCCTATTCTGAACTCGTTCGCCAGACAGGCCGTGCCGGGTAATCCGCGCCTTATCGTTGCCGTCATACGTTCGACCGATCGGCCGCGCATTGCCGACCATCGGACCGACGGTCGGAAAATCTCGATCCGACCTCGACGGTGTTCACGCCAATCGGTACCTGGCACGAACCCCGGCACCGATTTCAGCACCGGCTTCACGACCGAGCCGCTGGAGCCGCTGGTCGAAGCCATTCCGTTCGATCCGAGTGGCAATCCGATCGTGATACCGGTCAGCGGCGGTGGCAACGCAGCGATCGGTGTGGTCGTCGCGCTGGCGCCGATCCCGGAACCGACCGGCCTGTCGCTGGTTTGGCCGGCCGCGTTGGCGTCGGCGCGCCTGCTTCGCCGTAGTCACGCCGGCTGACGCGCCCGCGCACAGCCCGGATCACCCCCTGCGCCGGCGGCCCACTCCGGACGCCAGCATCGCGATCACACATGTCGGCAAGGTGAACGATGCGGGTTCCGCCACCACGCGCGGCGGCGATTCGGAATACTGCTCGGTGAAGGAGCCGAGCGATGCCCAACCCTTGGTCCCAAGATCGGCGATCAACAGCGTCTCGGTGCCGACCAGACGCTGCGGTGCGAACGTCGTGGTGGCCATCAGCTGCGCACCGGTCGGGGTGTCGAATGTATTGAGGGTGACCATCGGCGCCGAGTTGGCGCAGATACCCTTGCTCTCGAACACCGCTCCCAGACAAATCAGTTCGGTGATCGTCAGCGAGCCATCCGCGGTCAGTATCGGCGCGGGCATCGTCAGGCTGGCGTCGGTGATCGACAACCCGCCTGTCTGCACGCGCACATCATAGCGCAAGCGATACGAAAAGAAATTCGGCGGCCCGGGAGGCAGCGGCGCATGGAACGACGGCGTGCCGGTGAATTGCAAGCCGGGATCCATCGCCGGCCTGGCAAGAAGCACCATCCGGCGTGGCCTGGGCGAGCTTGAGCGAGCGACTGGCGAGGCGATCTACGGGCGGGTGCGCCGGCCGGGTGGAGGGCGGAAAAAGGCGACAGAGGTCGAGTGGAACTATTCCATCTCGCCCAGACCGCCCTAATAGAGCAATAGATTATCAACAAAGCCTTATTCATTCAGCACCGCCTCGGCCTGCTTCTTCGTTAGATCATGAGTGTCCGCTAATTCATATTGTACTTCGACAGCCACATCTTGAGGCGTTGATCGACGCGCGGATCGCTTTCGGTTTCGAGGCTTTGCGGCGGATTGACCGAGTGACCATTGAGGTAGATCAGCAATAAGTGGGGATCATAGGATGTTGCTCTTGGTTGTAGCAGGACTGCCAGTACCGGCTTAAAACCGTGCCGCAGGCGATTGCGTGCCATCTTTATCACTTTGTTGAACTGCCGTACCGTGCATCCAACTCGAAACCCTCGTATTAGATATTCACCGTCCCATCCCCATACGGTGTACTCGTCCAAGGGCAAATCCGTGTCGGACTCTTCATGAACATCGTCATCCTCTGATAGAGGCTCTCTTTTGAGAATGTCGTAAGCCATATTGACCATCAGCGCCTTTTGAGGATCGGGACTCTGACCGGCCTCATGATATTTACGTTGAAGATCGATCCAGGCTTGATGCAGTCCATCCTTGGATAGACTTTGCACCGAGTACCCCTCATCTGCAAAAAAAATGACGGCGTAGGCGCGAGTCATGGCTTCCATTGGTGATCCACCGGCAATTCCATCCGCAGGCATCGAGGGCCTACAGTTCAGGTTGTCCCGGTCCTCCATCATCAGCACCACCGCGACTACTTCCCCGTCGCCGGGTTAAGCGAACCTTAACGCAAGCAAATCGTCTAGTCGTTTTTAGTGGCGACCATGAGTTAGCGCGTTTTCTGGTACTGCATCGCCTCGATCCCATTGCGCCTCAGGCAGGCAAGTCCTTGGCCAGGGCCATAGCGATGCTTACGGACAGCGACTCATCGCTCTTTTGAAGCTCCATGGCCGGGGCACCGGCACCGATCGGCGACATGTCTGACAGGTTGCCGGGAGACGGCCCGGCAGATTGTGCTCCGGTGCACGCCCGCACCGTAAAACCCTCCGCCGCTCGGCGAACCCAGCCGCGCTTGAGTTATCGCCTGTGGGAGCAAGCCCGGACATGACGGTCGAACGGGGGTAGGCCGAAGTACGAGCATCCCGCAGCGGGATATTAACAATTGATAAACCGCCTCCCATTATTTGTGCATTCCATTGATCCAGATCAACGCACTTGATGCGGCTCGGTGATATGAATCCCGGTAATTGAAGCCATTCGGCTGAATTAGCCGAAGCCGGCGGAGGCCGGTCATGACAACCATCTGCTGGACCATAATCCATTACACGGCGGCGCCGGTCGCGCACGCCGGATCGCACGTCGCACAAGCCATGCGGCATCGTCTGGGCCCGATCGTGCATCATGCCGCACGGGCAATGCACCACGTGGCGACCGTCGCGGTATACCCGAACCCCTGGGCCGAACTGGTGTGCAAGACATTTCCTGCCGCGCTCGTTGGTGGCGGCCTGTTGGTGCCGATCCCGGCAACAGCCCCGCTGCTTCCCGCGCCACCGCCGGCAGTCGTCGAACCCATTGTCGTGCCCTGGTCGCCGCCCACCTGGGAAGTGCCACCCACGTCAGTGGTGCCAGGCACCAGGTCTGTGCCGGAACCATCGTCTGAGGTCTCGTTGCTCAGCGGTGTCGGCGGGCTGGCGCTGATACGGCTGGCGCGACGGAGGTCCCGGCGCGCCGTCAATACGTCACCCGGCAGCGGCCAGCCAGGATCGGGCGAGACTGATCTGCCCGGCGGCGGCCCAATCTTGCGACCCCTCGCAGGCATGCACCAGTACCCGCCGGCGGCCGGCAAAAACCAGTGATTGCGGCAGGGCGAAACGGTCAGCCTCGATGCGGAAGCTGGCAGCCACCACGGCTGGCGGAGTTTGCGGCGCAAGACGCCAGGTGCGGAACGGCAAGCCTGCTTCGCGTGCGTACGCCAGATCGGCCGGCCAATTCATGTCATGGCTGACGAGCACGACATCGATCGCATCCGGGCCGAGACGCGAAGCCAGTTGCCGGATGGTCGGCAGTTCGCTGAGACAGCCGGCGCACCAGGCGGCCCATAGATTGACCAGTAGCAGCGGGCGGGTCAGTTCTGTCAGCCGATGCAGGGCGCCTTGCGCGTCGGCGTACTCGGCTCCGATCAGGGCCTCGGCCTGACGCCCCTCACCCGACGATGCGGCAGCAGCTTGTCGTGCCGACATGCTGAGCGGCGCGCTTGCCAAAATGCCCAGAGCAGTGCGACGCATGATCGGCAGCGGTCGGTGCATACGAAACTACTCGGGCGATGTGAGGGAAAGCTTTGCCGTACTTTCCAGCTTCGTTGCGTGATTGGCAAGCGCTATCGGATGTCGCTCAGTCACTCGCCTTGTTCAGCGTGTCGATGTCCTCCGCGCTCAACCGCAACGCGACGGCCTTCATGATGTCCTGCAACTGCTCGAGGCTGGTTGCACTGGCAATTGGTGCGGTGATGCTTGGGCGGGCGATCAGCCAGGCCAACGCCACCTGGGCCGGCGTTGCCTTGTGGTGTGCCGCCACGTTGTCCAATGCCTTCAGCACACCAAGGCCGTGCTCGTTGAGGTACTTCTTCACGCCGCCGCCGCGCGGGCTCTTCGAAAGATCCGCCTCCGAACGATACTTGCCGGTTAGAAAGCCTGCGCCCAGCGCGTAGTAGTTGATCACGCCGAACCCCTCCGCCTGGCACAGCGGCTCGAGCTCGGCTTCGTAAGCCGGCCGCTCGACCAGATTGTAGTGCGGCTGCAGCGTCTCATAGCGCGGCAGGCCATTCGTGCGACTGATCTCCAGCGCCGATTTCAGCCGCGCCGCGGAGAAATTCGAGGCGCCGATCGCGCGCACCTTGCCCTGCTTCACCAGATCGGCGAACGCCTGCGCGGTTTCCTCCTGCGGTGTGTCGGGGTCGTCTCGATGCGCCTGATACAGGTCGATCGTGTCGATGCGCAGTCGCTGCAACGATGCATCCACCTCGCGCATGATCCAGGCACGCGACAACCCCTTGTCGCCGGAGCCCATCACCGCGCCGACCTTGGTGGCGATGATCACATCGTCCCGCCTGCCGCGCCGCTTCAGCCAGTTGCCGATCACGGTTTCCGACTCGCCGCCCTGATGGCCGCGCACCCACACGGAATACACGTCCGCCGTGTCGATCGCATTGAACCCGGCAGCCATCAGCGCATCGAGCAGGCGGAACGACGTCGTCTCGTCTGCGGTCCAGCCGAACACGTTGCTGCCGAACATCAGCGGCGGAATCTCGATGCCGGATCTGCCGAGTTTGCGCTTTTCCATCATGCCCTCGTCGTTCGTGTTGTGGCTACCTGTCGCATTACGCCACCAGGTCCTTCTGCGCCTGCGGGTCGTAGTTCGCGTCATACCAGTATTTCTGCCACTCGGCGTAGGTGATCGGCGGCCATCGCGGCGGATTGTCGACGTCGGTGCAAGTCGGCAGACACGCGATCACCCAGTCGAACTGCGGACCGAGGAAGAACGGGATGGCATAGCGATGGCGTCCCACCGGCGGCAGTGCGCGATGCGGCGTCGATTTGAAGCGGCCGTTGGTCCAGCGCTGCATCATATCGCCGGAATTCACAGCGAACGAGCCCGGGATGTAGGGCACGTCGAGCCAATCGCCCGACGGCATGCGTACCTGCAAGCCCGGCACATCGGTCTGGGCGAGAAACGTCATGAAGTTGCTGTCGGTGTGTGGCGCGATGCCGAACTGGTTGGCGGCGGCGGCGATCGGCGGATAGTGCGATAGTCGGAAGGAGAACTGGCTCCGGCGGAACGCCTCGTCGAACCAGTCAGGTCGCAGGTCCAGCGCTGTCGCGACGGCCGGCAGCATCCGCAGCGCGAATGCATCCATGGCGTCGGCGTAGGCCAGCGCGCGGCGGCGGAAGTCCGGCAGCTCCAATTCATCAGGCCAGACATTCGCACCGACGAAGCGGCGTCCCGAGCGGCGGAGCGGATCGTCGGGTGCGCGTTCGCGCTTGATGAAGAAAGCCTCGTTGAGGTCGGGCTGGTCGTTCCGATTGACGTCCGAGGTCCACACGGCGTAGCGGCCCATCGCCATGTAGCCGTTGTTGTGCTCATTCATTTTCAGCGCGAGCTTGCTGGGCATCGGCAGGTCGTGCAGCCGCCGGGCCTCGGCGAAGGTCTGCTCGATCAGTGCAGTAGGCACATCATGACCGGTGATCACCAGGAAACCCACGTTGGTGAGCGCGTCGTGCACCTGGCGCGCGGTTTCCTGCAATGCGCCGGGCCGTCCCGCCAGGTAGTCCGCAACATCGATGACCGGAATCGCATTGGTCATGGCAGGGCTCCTCACGCGTTGCGATAGCTGGATCTTGTTCAGGGTATCGCCGGTTTCAGCGTGCGCAGATAGGCGACCAGTGCGTCAAGATCGTCCTTGCGCGCGGTCCTGTACCAATCGAAGGCCATCGTGCGAACCAGCTTGCGTCCATCGGGACGCACGCCAGCGGCAATGGCGGTCTCGACCTGGGCGTCGGTCCATTGCGCCATCCCCTGCGGATTTGCCGGCGTCAGATTCGCGCTGATGACGACACCGGCGGGGAACGCCGGCAGCTCCTGGCCGCCGGCGCCAAGCTTACTCGTTTCGAGCTGGCCGTGGACCCGCGGCGTATGACAGTCCATGCAATGCGCGATGTTTGCCAGATAAAGGCCGTAGGCGATCCGATTGGCCGGCGAAACGTCGGCGACGTGGGTCACGGTCGCGCCGTACGCATCCGGCAGTGGCATTTTGTAGCTGGATTTGGCCAGCTTGTGCGAGATTGGCTTCACGGAGCGGAGATAGGCGACGAGGGCGCGCACGTCGGTGTCCGCCATATTGCGATAGAATACGATCGGCATGGGCGGACCGATCGTCGTGCTGTCCGGTCGCTTGCCGTTGCGAATGGCTTCGACGATCTGGTCGTCGGTCCAGTTGCCGATGCCGGTATCGCGATCGGGCGTGATGTTGGAAGCGATCGCGTCGAACGTCGGAGACCTGAACACCATTCCACCGGACAGCTCCTCGTCCTGCAGCGCGCGACCGTCCGGGCCCTTCGGCGTGTGGCAGTTGCCGCATCCAACCAGGCCGTGCATCAGGTAGGCACCGCGCTCGAGCGGCATTTCGGCATGTGCGGCGCAGAGCGAGCATGCGACGACAACGACAATCCAGATGACGACGGAAGTGGCGACGGATCGTGCGGCCCGATTCATTCGTGTTTTCCTTGGCCGCTGCCGTTCGTGGTCCATGCGCAACGATAGCGCGCGCCGGGCGCTGCCGGCAACGGGGTGGCGGTTTGCTAAAGCCGTGCGATCCCGGTGCATATGCGGTCGAGGAAGCGGCTCAGCTGGCGCGGTTTCGCGCGATCCATGCTGTAGTGGACATACCAGTCCACCCGGCAGCTACGCGCGCAGAGCGCCCGCACCGCACGAGAGATGATCTTGCGCGCAGGGTCACCGATCACGAGGCGCACCATCCACCACGGCCCGCCATAGGTGGTGACGACGATTATGCGGCGGATACGCTGCAACCGTTCGGTGAGCACGCGGCCGTCGGGTGTCACGTCGAATGCCACACCCGGCAGCCACACGCGATCGAACCAGCCCTTCAGCATGGCCGGCATGCCATACCACCAGGCCGGATACACCAGGATGATGGCGTCCGCGGCGGCGAGCTGTTCGTCGTATTTGCGCACCGGGCGGATGTTGCGCGCGGTGTTCTGGTAGTCGAGCCGATCCTGCCGACTCATCACGGGGTCGAAGTTCTCGGCGTAGAGGTCGACGTCCGTCACCTCATGGCCGGCGGCCGCGAGCGCCTGCAGCACGGTCGCATGGGCGGCGGCGGCGAAGCTCTCCGCCACCGGGTGGCAATAAATGACCAGGACATTCATGCTGCCTATCTGGGAGCCGGAGTAGCCTCGGGGCAGTCAACGTTCCGCCAGCCGGACGCGCCGTGCGACCGTGCACGGTCGCTGGGTATTATCAGAACACGATGGTGCGGCACTGCCAATGTCCGGCGCGGCAACCACCGCTGCTGGGCGTCGCATGCTCGTTCGCCGCCAGAATGCAGCAAGGGCCCCATGCGGGGCCCTTGCGACAAGCGTCGGTTGGCGGCCGGCGAGGAACCAGCCGAGCGGCTGTGGCTCAGGCGCGACGACGCCGGGCCATCAGCCCGAGGCCTGCCAAACCCAGGCCGAGGATCGACAGGCTGGCCGGCTCTGGCACCGTTTCGACGATGTAGTTCATGTCGCCGAAGCCGACGCTGCCGATGAAGGTACCGGTGATGGTATCGATGCCTGCCGGGAGGTTGAACGTTCCAGAGCTGAAGTTGGCATCGCTCAGCGCGCACGAGATATCTTCGACGCAGGCGTCACCGAAATTTGGCGCTGACGTGAACGCACCCGAGGACTGCTGGCCGCCGGGGATCAGGCCGGTGGAACCCCCGGGCGCACTTATTGCCGGCGCGCCATTGACGAACATCTCGAACTGGTCACCCGAGGCTTCGACGTCCGTGACCAGCAGCTTGCCGCCGTGCGGCAACGTGATGATCGCCGTCAGCACCCCACCGCTTGTCGGCGTGGGGAGCGCATTCGCTTTGGTGGGGTTAGGCAGAACCGGGCCATTGGTGCCAGTTGCAAAAGGCCCGACCAGCGGGCTGGGCGTGCCAGTGAAGCCGCCCGAATACCACTGGTTGGTGACAATATTGTCAGCGCGGGCCTGAAGCGAAACCGCGCCCAGCGCGACCGCCGCCGTCCCGATCAGAAGGAATTTCTTTAACATCGCACGACTCTCCAGTAGCGATTGCCGGCAGAGACACAGCAATCATGTTTGCTTGGAAGCAAACTCCGTGCCATTGGAGAGAGTTGGCCCATATCAAGGAGTTATCTGTCGTTTGGCGCGCGGATGGCTGTTTCCGGAGCCAGAGTGTAAAATATTCCGACGCTCAAATTCACAAATTCGTCGCCAGCATAGCCACGTTGGTTGATATTTGAGATAGATAGCGGTATTCCGTGCATCGGGACGGTGTATGCTACGACGAACGCCCATTGCCGGCTAAGACAGTGTAAAATTTTCCGACAACGTCGCGGTAGATATGACTCCCGTGCCCATATACGGGTCTAGACGGGTGCCTTATTCGTCATGTGACGAAATTCAACAGCCTTTTCCGAAATGCCCGATTGAACCCGACGATCGGATCCAAATGGCCGTCCCACTCGGAAGACAGCCGGTGGGCAGTGCGGGCTCGAGCAAATCCAAGGAAACCCACGCCCTGCGGCTTTGCAGGCAAGTGTGGTGATTGCGTCTCGCGGGACGAGCCGGATAGAACATCCCGTCCCCGATAGCGCGACAAATCCGACGAGCGGCACAACCAATGCCCCGCCCACCGAGCGCCCAGAACAAGTCAATGATGGCCCACAACCGTGGCGTGTCCAAGCCGTTGCTGCCCGGCGCCATCACCGAGGCAGGCCGGATCGCCGAGATGTTCTCGCCGGTACAGCGCGCCTTCGTCCTGGACGCAGGTCAGGCGATGGCGGGGGCCGGCGAGGCAAAGCCATGGACGTTCTGGTCGCCGGGCGGCGCGCAGGAGGCACCGCCGGACGCGGCCCCGCCGAAGCCGTCTAAAGCACGTGCCCGCGAGGCACATCAGCAGGCGGTACTCGGCGTGCGTCTTGCCCGGCAGGGGCAACCCGCACAGGCGCTGACCCTGCTCAGGCGATCTGTCGCACTGGACCCGACGGTTGCGGTGGTGCAGCACGACCTCGGTCGCATCTGTCTGCGGGCGGGCCTGCTCGACGACGCGGTGAGCGCTCTCGGCAAGGCGGTGCGCCTCGATCCCGGGCTGGCCAGCGGGTACGACAATCTTGCCGTTGCGCTCGATCAGCTGGGTCGGGCAGCCGAGGCAGTCGACGCCTACGAAGCGGCCGTCAAACTTGAACCCCACCGGCATGCGGCGCAGCTCCGCCTCGGACAGCTCTACATGGGCCGCGGCCGCCGACCGGAAGCCGCGGCAGCATTCCACGCCGCCGCAGCAGCAACCGAGGGCACCCTCCAGTCGCGGGTCTGCGCGGCCTGCGCAGCCGATGCCGCGGGGGATGTCGCTCAGGCGCAGACGCTGCTGCGCGCGGTCATCGCCGAGGATCCGGCACATGGGCCGGCGCATCTGATCCTCGGTCAGATTCTTGCCCAGGCCGGCCAGTCGTCGGAAGCTGCGGCATGCCTCGAGCGGGGCATTTCACTGGCGCCGCATCTGATCGCCGCATGGCTGGGCTTTGCCACCAACACGAAGTTCACCGCCGCGGACCGACCGCTGATCGAGCGGATCGGCGCCTGCCTGACGCAGCCTTTGACGCAGCCGCAGCGCAAGTCGATCCACTTCGCCCTCGGCAAGGCACATGACGACATCGGCGAACATGGCGAGGCGATGAGGCACTTCGATGCCGCCAATCGCATCCGCAGCGCCTTCGCCCTGCTGGACCGGGCGTCACTGGCGCGGCAGACGGGATGGCTGATCAGCGCCACACCGCCGGGCTATCTCGACCGCCGTCCGGACCTTGGCGTTGCCGATGAAACCCCGGTCCTGATCGTCGGGATGCCACGCTCAGGCACCACGCTGGTGGAGCAGATCCTGTCGAGCCATCCGGATGTTGCGCCGGGCGGTGAACTGGCCTTCTGGGGCGAGCAGAATCGCGCCGGCATCGGAATCTTCGACGTATCGGCCAAGGCGGAGGCCGTGCGCCGCGTGGCGGGTGACTATCTGGCGGTGCTGCGCGGCATCTCGCCCGACGCGGCGCGGGTGACTGACAAGATGCCGTTCAACTTCGGGATGCTTGGCGTGATCCGCCAGGTGTTCCCCCGCGCCACCATCGTCCATTGCCGCCGCCATCCGATCGACACCTGTCTGTCGATCTACTGCACCGATTTCGAGGCGACCATCGACTTCGCGGGCGAGCGCGGCAGCCTGGTGTTCTTCTATCGGCAGTACCAGCGGCTGATGGCGCACTGGCGCAAAGTGCTGCCGCCGGATCGGTTCATCGAGGTCGATTACGAGCAACTGGTGACCGATCCGGAACCGCTGACGCGACGCCTGGTCGCGACCTGCGGTCTGGACTGGCACGACGCCTGCCTCGCACCACAGCGCAACCAGCGCCGGATCACCACGGCAAGCGTGTGGCAGGCGCGTCAGCCGATTTACCGAACGTCGGTCGAGCGTTGGAAACGCTACGAGCCGTGGCTTGGCGAACTTCGGCAGTTGCTGCCGGTTGCCGATGACGTGGGCGGTGACAGTCCTACGAATGCCGCGACGACGTGATACGCGGCAGCGCTGAAGCACCGACGAGAGGATTGCAGTCTGGCAGTGTCACGCAGGCTTAGAACGGTTGCCGCTCGGTTCGCTTGCCAAGTGTACTGCCGACGAGACGGCCCAGGTCTTCGGCAAACTGACCCTCGTCGGTACCGGCCATCTGACATTGCACCGTCGCGACCCATGCGACGGTTGTGGAATTTCCGACCGAGGCATCCACGCGCACGAACATAAGCGGCGGTTTGGGCGGCAAACGGGGTGCGAGGAGACCGTTTGAGGGCATGGCCGGCATAGCAGGCTGCATGCCGCCCTGAAGACCGGAGAATTCCGAATAGTCAGGCACAGCGCCACGATCCGGCTGAGCCGAAATCTGGCCGATGCGGGATGTGCTGACGTGCAGCGTCACGTTCGGCTGTTCGCCGACGGCGACCGCGGAACGGCTGACACCCGCGAGGAACCGCTTGCCCAGATCGAGGTTGCGGGGCGAACGGTCATGCACGTCGAGACCGACGACAACCTGTGCCGGCAATGGCTGAAACAGTGCGGTGATATAGCTGCCCTGGCATGTCTGCGTGGCAGACGCTCCGTTCGCCAAGGCCGACCCGGCCAGCGCCAGGATCATAGCCACAAGTGAGCGTGCGTGCCGTTTTTTAACCATAACGTGAGACCCTCATAAGCGGACTGGTCGCGTCAATGTGGGAGCGGCGGACCAGCGACGATTTATGGCCCACCGTTCCGGCGGGGTGCCTTGATCTGCATCAATGATCCTCTTCGAGACCGGGACCATGTTTGATGCATGCGATGGAGGAAGACGTGTCACGCCTGCGTATTCTTAGCCGATTGGCTGCGGTCGCTCTGGCCTGTGCGATAGCGCTGCCTGTCTCCAACGCCGGCGCTCAGGGGCATGGCGGTGGCTGGGGCGGCGGGGGCGGTTGGCACGGCGGAGGAGGTTGGGGCGGCAGTGGCGGCTGGCACGGCGGCGGCGGTTGGAGTGGTGGTGGTGGCTGGCACGGTGGCGGCGGTTGGGGCTGGGGCTGGCATGGGGGCGGCTGGGGAGGCGGATGGTGCTGCGGCGGCGTCTTCCTCGGGTTCGTTCCGCCGCCGGTGTATTTTCCACCGGTGCCGTATTATCCTCCGGCATACTACCCTCCGCCTGCCTACTACCCCGGGCAACCCTATTATCCGCCACCGCCCTACTATGCGGCGCCGTATAGTCGTCCGCCCAGCGGCATTGGCGACTGACGCGTGTGATCCGGTCGGGGTTGGCCGCGTAACAAAGGGCGAGCGCGCCAGGAAGCGCAGGCAGACGGATGACCCTGAAAGTTGCTCGCTACGCCAGTCGAAACCGCCCGGCGGAGACCTGATCCTCGGCTAGCGCTGCCCGCACGGCCGCCTCACCATCGGCAGTCGCCGTCACTGCGACCACCGAGCGGAAGAACGCCGCTTCGCCGCGCGCGCGGACCAGGAATAGCCGGCCGAGCGCTTCGGCAACCGGTCCGCGGGGGGCACAGCAGGCGCATCCCACGGGGTGCCCGGGCAGGCCGGGGGCGAGCCGGAACCGCGCCGCCGGATGGCAGGGGGGCACCGGCGCGTCACCCTCGACCAGCAACGCCTCGTCCGGCGCGGCGGCATCCGCGCCGGCGAACCGGACCGGCACCCTGTCATCGGTCGATCGCACCATAGTCTGGACATAAGGATATGTTTATGTCATTGGCAAGCCCATGGAGCGCCTGCTGTCCAGCCTGCGTGCCGCCGCCGAACCGACCCGCCTGCGCCTGCTGGCGCTCGCCGGACGGGGCGCGTTCTGCGTATCCGAATTCACCGAGATCCTCGGCCAGTCGCAACCGCGGCTGTCGCGCCATCTGAAGCTGCTGTGCGACTGCGGCCTGCTGGATCGGGTCGCGTGAGGGCGCCAATGTCTGGTTCGCGCCTGCCGCACGGCGAATCCGGCGCACTAGCGCGCGATCTGCTCGCCCGTCTGCCGGAGGATGACCCGATCCTGGAAGCCGACCGCCGCCAGGCGGCGCGCGTGCTGGCCGAACGTGCCCGCGTCGCCTCGGAAAGCTTCCGCCGCCAGGGCGCCGACTGGGACGAGATGCGCGCGCTCGACTTGCCGGCCCAGGCCGTAGAGGCAGCATTGCTGTCCCTGGTGCCGGACGCCGGCGGGGCGCGGCTGCTGGATATCGGCACCGGCACCGGCCGCGTGCTGGAACTGCTGGCGCCGCGGGTCAGCCAGGGCGTCGGCGTCGATGCCTCCAAGGCGATGCTGGCGCTGGCCCGTTCGCGTCTGGCGCGCCCCGGCCTTGCCCATTGCTCCGTCCGCCTGGCCGACATGTACCGGCTGCCGTTGGCGGAGGCCTCGTTCGATGTCGCCGTGTTGCAGATGGTGCTGCATTACGCCGAAGACCCGCCGGGCGTGCTGGGCGAGGTCGCGCGCGTGTTGCGGCCAGGCGGCCGGCTGATCGTCATCGATCTCGCGCAGCATGGGCGTGACGAATTGCTAACCCGACTGGCGCATCGTTGGCCCGGCTTCAGCGACGCCGCGATGCGTGCGCTGCTGGACGGATGCCGGTTTGCAACAGAACGAACCCCTCGCCATCGAGGGGCCGCTCGCGGTGCGCATCTGGCCCGCCACGCGCACTGCGGATGCCCCGGTCGCGCAATTGCGCGAACTTGCCGACTGAAGGAAGCACGATGCCCCGTCCCCACCTGCTCGATGCGCTGCGTGACACCGTGCTGCTGTGCGACGGCGGCATGGGCAGCCGCGTGCAGGCGCATGACGCTGGACGTGGAGCGGGATTTCCATGGCAAGGAGAACTGCACCGACGTGCTGAACCTGTCGCGTCCCGATCTGGTGCGCGACATCCATCGCGGCTACTTCGAGGCCGGCGCCGACATGGTGGAGACCAACACGTTCGGCGGCTCGCCGGTCACGCTGGCAGAATTCGACATCGCGGACCAGGCGTTCGAGATCAACCGACGCGGCGGCGAGTTGGCGCGCGAGGCGGCGGAGCAGTTCTCCGACGGGCGCCATCGCTGGGTGATCGGCAGCGTCGGGCCAGGTACGAAGCTGCCGTCCTCGGCAACATCGCCTACGATCCGCTGGAGGCCGCGCTGACCTTGCAATGCCGCGGGCTGATTGCCGGCGGCGTCGATGCGATCCTGATCGAGACGTGCCAGGACACGCTGCAGATCAAGGCCGCGGTGAACGGTGCGAAGATCGCGCGCGCCGAGGCAGGCAGCGACATTCCGATCTTCGTGCAGGTGACGGTGGAGACCACCGGCACGCTGCTGGTCGGCCCGGATATCGCCGCGGCCGCCGCGGTGGTGCATGCGCTGGACGTGCCGCTGATGGGGCTGAACTGCGCCACGGGACCGCAGGAGATGGCCGAGCATGTGCGCTGGCTGGCGGGCAACTGGCCTGGCCTGCTGTCGGTGCAGCCGAATGCGGGTCTGCCCGAGCTGGTGGATGGGCAGACGCATTATCCGCTCGGCGCCGCCGAGTTGGCGAGCTGGCTGGAACGCTTCGTCGCGGAAGACGGCGTGAACCTGATCGGCGGCTGCTGCGGCACCAACGCGCAGCACATTGCCGCGCTGGACGCGATGCTGCGGAAGCGGGCCCAGGGGACCAGACACTTTCGGCCGGCGCCGGTTGCGCGCAAGCCCGTATGGATGCCGTCGGTGGCCAGCCTGTATCAGGCGGTGGCGTTGCGCCAGGAGAACGCGTTCTTCGCCATCGGCGAGCGCTGCAATGCCAACGGCTCGAAGAAGTGGCGCGAGGCACAGGAGAAGCACGACTGGGACGGCTGCGTATCGATGGGGCGCGAGCAGTTGGGGGAAGGCTCGAACGCGCTCGATGTTTGCACCGCCTTTGTCGGGCGCGACGAGATGGCGGAAATGACCGAGGTCGTGCGGCGATTCACTTCTTCGGTGAATGCGCCGCTGGTGATCGATTCGACGGAAACCCCGGTGATCGCCGCGGCGCTGAAGCTGCATGGCGGCAAACCGATCATCAATTCGATCAATTTCGAGGATGGCGAGCAGCATGCCGCAGATCGGTTGAAACTTGCAAAACAGTTCGGCGCGGCGGTGATCGCGCTGACCATCGACGAGACCGGCATGGCGAAGACCGCCGATGCCAAGCTGGCGGTCGCGCGCCGGCTGGTGGATTTCGCGTGCAACCTGCACGGCCTGCCGCAATCGGATCTGCTGATCGATCCACTGACCTTCACCATCGCCACCGGCAACGAGGACGATCGCAAGCTGGCGCAATGGACGCTGGAGGGTATCGCCGCGATCCGCCACGAATTCCCCGATATCCAGATCATCCTCGGGTTGTCCAATGTCAGCTTCGGGCTGAATCCGGCGGCGCGCGCGGTGCTGAACAGCGTGTTCCTCGATCACGCGGTGCGCGCGGGCATGAGCGGCGCCATCGTGCACGTATCGAAGATCCGCCCGCTGCATCTGATTGCGCCGGACGAAGTGAAGGTGGCGGAGGACCTGATCTTCGATCGCCGCGCTGAAGGCTACGATCCGCTGCAACGCCTGCTGGCAATTTTCGCCGATCGCAAGGCCGCCGACGCCACGGTGAAAAAGCGCGCCGACACGGTGGAGGGCCGGCTGAAGGATCGCATCGTCGATGGCGATCGCAAAGGGCTTACCGACGATCTGGATGAGGCACTGACGAAGCTGTCGCCGCTCGACATCATCAACAACGTGCTGCTCGACGGCATGAAGGTGGTCGGCGAGCTGTTCGGCGCAGGCAAGATGCAGTTGCCGTTCGTGCTGCAAAGTGCCGAGACGATGAAGGCGGCGGTGGCGTATCTCGAACCGTTCATGGAGCGCTTGGAGGGTCAGGAGAAGGGCACCATCGTGCTCGCGACGGTCAAGGGCGACGTGCACGACATCGGCAAGAACCTGGTGGATATCATCCTGACCAACAACGGCTACCGCGTGGTCAATCTCGGCATAAAGGTGCCGCTGGCCGATATGCTCGCGGCGGCGACGGAGCACCATGCGCACGCCATTGGCATGTCGGGCCTGCTGGTGAAATCCACCGTGGTGATGCGCGAGAACCTCGAGGAAATGTCGCGTCAGGGACTGGAGGTTCCCGTTCTGCTCGGCGGCGCGGCGCTGACTCGTGGCTATGTGGAGGAAGACTGCGTCCGCGCCTATGCCTGCGGCCGCGTCGCGTATGCGCGCGATGCGTTTGACGGGCTGCACCTGATGGACAAGGTCACCGGCAACGCGTTCGACGATTACCTGGCGGCGGTGCAATCGAAGCGCGTGGGCAAGGCGCGCAATCCGTCGCGCACGCTGGGTCAGGCGGATGCACGGGCGTTTCGTCCGGTGGATGTCGCCGCGGTGCAGGCGCGCCGACGGCGGCTGACACGCGATGTGCCGGTGTCGGCGCCGCCGTTCTGGGGGCCACGCATCATCGAGGCGCCGCCGAAGGCGCTGGTGCCGTTCATCAACGAACGCAGCCTGTACCAGTTCCAGTGGGGCTTCCGGAAACAGGGCCGTTCGCTGGAAGATTTCCTCGGCTGGGCGAAGCAGGAACTGCGTCCGGTAATGCGACGCATGCTGGCGTTGTGCGAGGCGGAGGACATCCTGAAGCCGCAGGCGGCCTATGGCTATTGGCTGGCGGCAGGACAGGGCAACGACCTGATAATCTTCGATCAGGACGGCATTTCCGAAGTCGCCCGCTTCACGCTGCCGCGTCAGCCGAAGGAAGACGGCGAGTGCATTGCCGACTTCTTCCGCGACGTCGATGATTCCGAACGCGACGTGATCGCGTTGCAGATTGTCACTGTGGGACAGAAGGCGTCCGATATCGCGCGCGAGTGGTTCGAGGACAATCGCTATCAGGATTATCTCTACCTGCACGGCCTGTCGGTGGAGATGGCGGAGGCGATGGCGGAATACGTGCACAAGCGCATCCGCGCGGAGCTTGGCTTCGCGGCGGAGGACGACCGCGATTTGGAGAAGATGCTGTCACAGGGCTATCGCGGGTCGCGCTATTCGTTCGGCTATCCGGCCTGTCCAAAGCTGGAGGACCAGGTGCCGATCCTGTCGCTGCTCGGCTCGGAGAAGATTGGGGTGTCGCTGTCGGATGAATTCCAGCTTCATCCTGAGCAATCGACCAGCGCCATCGTTGTGGTCAATCCACAGGCGAAGTATTTTTCAGTGTAGTTCTTTTTTGAAAAAAAGAACCAAAAAACATTCGATCATTCAGGCTGGTGCCCGGTCCAACAGCGGAGCCAAAGGATAAGAGTTTTTTGGTTCTTTTTTGCAAAAAAGAAGTTCTTGGCTTTACTCTGCCTTCGGTCAAGCGGGCCCCTCTGCAAAAAGTGGCTTGCGTCGGACGCGATTGCCATACATCACCACAACAGGCTGAATGTAGGAGACTGACTGGTGATGAATGGCGGACGCTTCGCGACCTGGCTGACCGCTACGGCAACGGCGGTGCTATTGCAATCCTGCGCGGCCCCGCCACCGCCGGTTTCGACCACGCGCATCTTCGCGGCCGATGTGGCCGGTGGCGCGAAGACCTGCGTGGCGCCCAAGGTGTCGCCGGTCGCGGGCAGGGAAACCCCGGTCGAGGTCAAGGTCGGCAATGATGGCGGCTGGTGCGGCATCACCGTGAGTAACGGCGGCTCGCCATTCTCAGCCGGCCTCGTGGTTGCCGATCCGGCGCATGGCAAGGTGTACATCCACACCGTCGGCGATGACACGCGGATCGATTATACGCCGGACCGAGGCTTCCGCGGGACGGATGCGTTCACCGTCAGGCTGATCCCGGGCGATGCAACTGTGCGCGCCGGCGTCGAGGTCGCGCCGCCCTGAGGGCGACGATCAGTGGTGTTTCACCGTCGTCTTGCGCGCGACTGGCTTTGCCGCGGATGCTTCGGAACACATGCCGGTCGTGCTGGGCACCAGATCCTTGCCGTCGGCGTAGCTGGCGAGTTCTGCCGGGCTGCGCAGGGCCATCACCTCGGTGAAGATCATGCCGTTGTGCTGGCAGAAGTCAGAGCCTAGCCGCATCCCGGCGCTCGACTTGTCATTGGCGAGTTCGGTGGTGAACTGGTCATGTTCCTGCTGCGCGCGGCGGCCGTATTTGTGTTTGAAGATCTCGCCGATCTCGTTCTCGTTGCTCATCAGCTCTGGCTGATATTTCCGGACGAAGGCGTTGTAGCCGTCGTCGTCGTGGCAGCCGGTTGCCAGTACCATCAATTCGCTGCGCAGCGCCGCGACCTCGACGGCCGAGCGTTCCTGCGGGGTCAGGCATTGTAACTGAGCCTGCGCCTGCTGGGCGGTCAGTACGCCGATGATGGCTATGCTGGACAACAGACGACGCATGCGGACCCTCCTGGTTCGGCGGGGACATACGGCACTTTGCGGGGCCACGGCAATATGCCGGTGGCGGCCCGCAAAGGATTGAACGAGGAATGGGCGCGACATGGGCATCGTTGCAGATTTGACGGATCGCGTTGCGCTGGTGACCGGCGCTTCGCGTGGCATTGGCCGGGCGATCGCCCTGGCGCTGGCGGAGACCGGGGCCGCCGTTGCGGTGAATTACCGTGAGCACGCATCGGCGGCGGAAGAGGTGGTGGATCTGGTTCGCGCTGCAGGCCGACGAGCCATCGCGGTGGGTGCGGATGTATCGGACAGCGGCGCGGTCGCCGCAATGATGCGGACGGTCGAGGCCGATCTCGGCGCAGTAGATGTGCTGGTGAACAATGCCGGCGTGGCGATCATCCGCGGCGTGGACGAACTGACCGAGGCGGAGTTCGACCTTACCCTGGCGGTGAACCTGAAATCGGCGTTTCTTTGCACGCAGGCGGTGCTGTCTGGCATGCGGGCGCGGCGCTGGGGGCGGATTGTCAACATTTCGTCAGGCGCGGCGCGGGGGGCGGGCGGCATCGGCGTGCACTACAACGCGTCGAAGGCCGGGATGGCGGGGTTGACCCGGGGCTACGCCGCACGGCTGGTGAAAGACGGCATCACGGTGAATGCGGTGGCGCCGTCATTGATCGACACCGACATGATGCATGCGCGGCGCGATCAGTATGCCGCGCGGATTCCGCTCGGACGGATGGGGACCGCGGAAGAGGTGGCGCAAGCGGTGGTGATGGTGATCGGCAACGAATACATGTCCGGGCAGACGGTCCAGCTGAACGGCGGGACGCATTTCATCTGATCATGACGGCGGCCGGACCGGGGTTCACAGGCCATTCGGTTCAACGTGAAGCCTGCCAACGAGGATCGGATGCACGGCCTCTATCACTCGGCTGGAGCCGATATCCCTGTCGAAGCTGGCCGTGTTGTTCGGCGGCTGCGCTTGCGGGGTGCGGGTTGCGCTTTATTGAGTTGGCGCCGTCGCATCTCGGAACTCGGCTGATCGTGACCGGCGGTTGCGATCATCTCAGATGCTCGATGCCAGAACTCTTCATCGCGGCCCGACGGTCGGCCACTGTCCTCCCAGATAAGATAGGCGCACTGACGGATGCGATCTTCCAGCGTCTCAGGCATGCTCTCAATCTCCTGGAATACTGACCAGCGCGTCGTAGCTCACTCGCGCGAAGTCACGTCAAGTCACAACCTGCGCCGCGCGGCACTCGAATCTCCCGAAATGCGGCTCGTGCTACAACGCACTCGCTATGCACGCCGTTCCGCGAGCTGAATGGCGCGTCCAGTGTGAGACCCCTGCACTGTGGCCAAGATGGGGCCAAAAGCTACGCTGCTTTCACGTCGATCAAAAAGCTCGTAACTTGACCACGTAGCGTCTCCGCCTGCTTTGCCAATTCCCCTGCGGCGCCCAGTACCTCGCTCGCCGCCGTGCCTGTCGCGTCGACCGCCTGTGTCACGCCCGCGATGTTCCCCGAGGCCTCCGTTGTGCCAGCAGCGGCCTGTTGTACGTTGCGAGCGATGTCCCGTGTTGCCGCACCTTGCTGTTCAACGGCAGAAGCGATGGTGGTGGCAATTTCTTCGATCTGGTCGATCGTCGCACCGATCGATTGGACCGCGGCAACAGTATCACCTGTCACACTTTGCATGGCTGCAATATGGGCGGTGATTTCGTCGGTCGCCTTGGCAGTCTGGTTGGCCAAACTCTTGACTTCCGATGCGACCACGGCGAATCCCTTGCCGGCATCTCCGGCACGTGCCGCCTCAATTGTGGCGTTAAGTGCCAGCAGATTGGTCTGGCTGGCTATCTCGTGGATCATACTGGTAACCGCATTGATCTTCTTGGCCGCATCGGTCAGGCCCCCGACCAGTGCATTGGTGCGCTTGGACTCGCTCACTGCCTTGGCCGCAACCGCCGACGACGCTGCAACCTGCCGGCTGATCTCGGCGACAGAGCTGGCCAATTCCTCGGTCGCGCTGGCAACCGATTGCACGTTGGCTGAAGCCTGCTCCGATGCGGCTGCGACCGCCGTCACCTGCCGGGACGGAACGTGTCAACGACTTTGATACAGCCGGGATCGGCATTTAGGCTCGGATGATTGACGTTGCCTGTGGTTGATTGATCCAAGCTGCGGTTGGTTTGGCAGGTGGTGTTGGTGGCCTGTTGACGAAGCGCGCGGGGTTTTCGTGGAACGCACGATCGAGTGTGAGCTGACGGGCGGTATAGACGGCGTCGGTCTGGCCATAATGCACCTGATCTGGGGTCATCAGGCCGATCCCGACGTGATGATGATCCTGGTTGTACCAGTCGAAGAAGCGTCGGCAGAAGCTTCTGGCGTCCTCGATGCAGCCGAAGCGTTGGGGGAACCGTGGCTGATACTTCAAGGTCTTGAAGTGGCTTTCGGAGAATGGGTTGTCGTTCGATGTGTGTGGCCGATTGTGCGAGCGGGTCACGCCGAGATCAGCGAGCAGCAGCGCGGTGGCCTTGGCCTTCATCGGTCCGCCACGGTCGGCATGCAGGGCGAGCTGGCCGGGCGGCACATCATGTTTCGTGATCGCGTCATCGAACAGTGGCTTGAATTGCGCGGCACTTTCCGCATCGGCGACACACCAACCAACCACCCGGCGGCTGAAGATGTCGAGGATGACGTAGAGATAGAAGTAGGTCCACTTGGCGGGTCCCATCAGCTTGGTGATGTCCCAGGACCACACCTCATTCGGACGTTCCGCCAGCAGTTCGGGTTTTTGATAGGCTGGATGCCGCAACTGCTCGCGGCGTTCGCGGACTTCGCCGTGCTGGCCGAGGATGCGGTACATGGTGCGGATCGAGCAATGATAGACGCCTTCATCGAGCAGACTGGCGTAGATCTCGGCGGGCGCCTGGTCGGCAAAGCGCGGCGCGTGCAGCAGATCCAGCACCAGCTGTTGTTGCGGGATGCTCAGCGCTCGGGGCGGCCTCGGTCGCGGACGGACGATCGCCGGCGGCGCGGCCAGGCGGGCGCGCCTGCGCTGTACGCTGGCGCGTGAGACCCCGAGCGCGGCACAGGCCGCGGCGGTCATGCCGCTGTCCGGCGCGAATGCGATCACGGCATCCGTCAAGGCTCGTCGTCGCTGGACGCCAACGGGATGCCCAGCAACGCCGCAACTTTTTTTTGGATGTCGATAATGGCTTCGGCGCGCGTCAGGCGCAGCGCAAGACGCGCATTGTCCCGTTGCAGGCGCGCCACTTCGGCTGACAGCGGGTTGGCTTCGGCGGTCTTTCGACCACGTTTGCCGGGAACCAGTGCGTTGAAGGCCCCGGCGTCGCGCTGCCTTCGCCAGTCCGTGAGGGCCGATGAGTAAAGCCCCTCGCGACGCAGGATCGCGCCGATGCCACCGGTCTCGGCGCGATCGGTCTCGGCCAGGATGCGTAGCTTATCCTGCGCAGTGAATGTCCGGCGGCGCGGGCGGTCCGATAATTCGGGCGATGCCGAGGCCGGCGCTGCCACGATCCTCGGCCTACGGCCTCCGCTCGTGGCAGCGCCGGCCTCGGCATCGATCAGTGTCTGCTGCATGGGCATGTGCGAGATGATCCTTCCGCGCCCTCAAGTCTAATTTCCCGGCGAGGCGATGTCTCATCTTCATTGGCACGGAGGGGGACGTTTGATCGGCAGTCGCCGTCAGTGAAGCGGCGGTGGTTGCCATTTCTGTGGCCGCTGACGATACCACATCGACGATTGCACCGACCTTGACCTCGAAGTCGTTTGCAAGCCGAGCCATGGCAAGCTTTTTGTCCTCGCGCGCCGTGACAAGTTCTGAAATGTCCTGCCGATAGCTGAGAATGAGTGATTGACCATTGACTTGAACGGGAACCAAGGTGATTCGGACAGGGAACGTGCTTCCATCCAAGCGGCGATGCATCCATTCGAAGCGAGCATGCCCCTCCTTGGCTGCGATCGCGATCTGCTCACTCGCGACATCCGCCGACCGCCGACCGTCGGGTTGGGTCTCCGGAGCCAGGTCACTCGGCTGCCGTGACAAAATGTCGGCCTTGCTGTTGCAGCGTAGCAACCGAATCGCCGCCTCGTTGCAGCCAACAATCTCTGTCTTGCTGAGCACGAGAACGGCATCTGCACTCTTTTCAAATGCTGCGCGACATAATGCGTCATATTCGTCCTGACGTTTCTTCTTGAAGAAAAGCTGCACTATCTTGGTACTCGCAGACTGCCAATCTTCAGCAGATGGCATGATTGCTGAACAATCCGTTAAACAGACCCCATCTGCCATCGCAGTGCGAGCGCAAGTTGCCAGCCGCAGGGAGGTGAACGATGGAAGGTCAGGGCTCCGCCCTGAAACCCGCCAGAAGGCCCCGCCTCCTGGACCTCTAGCAAAGGCAGTCGCCTTTGCAATCCAATCCTTTTCGACCGGTGGGGTGGGGGCTGCCTGAGCCTGAGCATGGCAGTCGCCATGCTCGGGCTCAGCCATCGCCACCCCCACCAGTCGAAAGTGAAAGGTTCCAAAGGCGTCGCCCTTGGCGGGAGCCCAGAGGGCAGCGCCCTCTGGTGGGGTCCGGGGGGCGAAGCCCCGCCCTTCTATCGTTCATGCTTCGGCCGCCCTCTGGACGCGCCGTCGGAATAACGCTCAGGATAGCCAACCGACGCCGAGCACAGGAAACGCCATGCGCATCGAGATCATCTGCACGGGAGACGAAGTCCTTACCGGCAAGATCGTCAACACCAACTTCAGCTACATGAGCCAGAAGCTTGAGGATGTCGGGCTTTCGGTGCACTGGGGCACCACCGTCGGGGACGACCGTGAAAGCCTGCTCCAGGCGTTCCAGCTTGCGTCGCAACGCGCCGATGCGGTCATCGTCAATGGTGGCCTTGGCCCCACGGTCGATGATCTGTCGCAGGAGGTCGCGGCGCAGGCCGCCGGCGTGGAACTCGTGCTCAACGAAGAGTGGCTTGCGAAGATGGAGGACTTCTTCAGCAAGCGCAGCCGCATCATGCCGCCGAACAACCGCAAACAGGCGATGCTGCCGGCCACTGCTGAAGTGCTCGACAACCCTATCGGCACGGCGTGCGGCTTCGCGCTCGACATCGGCCGCGCACGTTGCTTCTTCACGCCCGGCGTACCGCGTGAACTGCGCCGCATGCTGGAACAGCAGGTCATCCCACGCTTGCTCGCGCGCAGCGGTTCGCCCACCACGATCTTCCTCAAGCGCTTCCATTCCTACGGTCTCGGCGAATCGCATGTCGATGCGCTGCTGGCCGGCGTTGAGGAACTGGTGCCAGACGGCAGCGTGAAACTTGGCTTCCGCGCGCATTACCCGCAACTCGAGACCAAGCTGGTCGTGCGCGGCACGGACATGGACGATGTGCAGCGTAGGTTGCGGCCGGTGCAGGACGAAGTGCGCAAGCGGCTGGGCAACTTCATCATGGCGGAGGACGACCAGACGCTGGAGGGAGTCGTGCTGGCGGCGCTGACCGAACAGCACGCCACGCTGGCACTGGTCGAGACGTTCACCAGCGGCCAGATGGCGTCGCGCATCGGTCATCTGCCCGGCGCGGAGCATGTATTCAGGTGTGGCGTCGTGGTGCGCGATCGCGGCGAACTGCATCAGGCGCTTGATCTGCGCGGCCTGGCCTTGGCCGGCGAACTCACGCAGGAAACGACCGAGGCTGTGGCACACGCGGCACGCGTTCACGCTGGCGCGACGCACGCACTTGTGGTGCTGATCGACCTGGATGAGGGCGCGGACCGTATCGATCTCGGTGGCACCATCTGGATTGCGATCGCGACCGAGGAGGAGGTTGCCTTCCGACGCTCGCGCATACTCGGCGGCAGGGACTGGGTCAGACTGGGGGCAGTCGAGCTCGGGCTTGATTGCCTGCGTCGCTATCTCCAGGGACTGCCGGTGGTCGAGCGCATCGATTTCGAGAAGACGTAACCGGAGCGCTTGCCCGGCCCGATTGAGCGGTGTATCGCCCGCGCAACGGTTGCGTTGATGACGCGGCCGGCTGCCAAACAACAATAATTATTGCTGCAAGCGAAACCGGGGAGGAAATGCCATGTCCGCAAGCAGTGTAACCGCTCGCACCAACCGATGGGGGCAACTCTGGCTTGGCGTTCTCTGCATGGTGCTGATCGCCAACCTGCAATACGCCTGGACACTGTTCGTCGATCCGTTGCACCAGGCGCATGGCTGGAGCATCGCCGAGATCCAGGTGGCGTTCAGCATCTTCATCGCGACGGAAACCTGGCTGACCCCGATTGAAGGCTACATCGTGGATCATCTCGGCCCCGCCAGAGGCCCGCGCCTGATGATCGTGTTCGGCGGCGTGCTGGTCGGCGTAGCCTGGGTGATCAACGCGTATGCCAACTCACTCGAGGTACTGTATGTCGGCGCCGCCATCTCCGGCATCGGCGCCGGCGCGATCTACGCCACCTGCGTCGGCAATGCGGTCAAGTGGTTTCCCGATCGCCGCGGCCTTGCTGTCGGGCTGACCGCCGCGGGCTTCGGCGCCGGTGCGGCGCTGACCGTGGTGCCGATTCGCATGGTCATCGAAGGCCATGGCTACGCAGCCGCGTTCTTCTGGTTCGGCGTGTTGCAGGGTGCCATCCTGCTGATTGTCGCGCAGGCGATGCGCGGTCCGACGCCCGGCACGATCCTGCCGGCATTGGTTCGCACCGAGGTCCCGCAATCCGCGCGCAGCTACACCAGCTTGGAGGTGCTGCGTTCCCCCCCGTTCTGGCTGCTCTACATCATGTTCGTGCTGGTGTCGGCAAGCGGGCTGATGGCGACGGCACAGCTTGCGCCGATCGCCAAGGATTTCGGGCTGTCCAACACGGCAATCCTGTTCGGGGCGACGACGCTCAGCGTTGCACTGGTGGTGGACAATGTCATGAACGGCCTGGCGCGACCGTTCTTCGGCGCGGTGTCCGACCGGATCGGCCGCGAATACACCATGGCACTGGCCTTCACGCTGGGCGCGCTCAGCTATTGGCTGCTGTCGGTTGCGGGCGGCAGTCCGTGGACGTTCGTGCTGTGCGCCGCGCTGATCTTCTTCACCTGGGGCGAGATTTTTTCACTCTTCCCCTCCACCTGCACCGACCTGTTCGGCACCCGGTTCGCCACCGCGAATGCCATGCTGCTGTATACCGCCAAGGGTACGTCGGCCTTCCTGGTGCCGTTCGCCAACGTGCTGAAGACGGCGACCGGTAGCTGGGGGACGGTGTTCATCGTGGCGGCCGCGATGAATGCTCTGGTGGTCGTGCTCGCGCTGTTCGTTCTGCGACCGATCTGCCAGCGGCATCACCGCCTGATGGAGCCGCCCGGCCTGCGCGCTGGCTGATCCGGCCGCGGTCTGCTACCTCGGTCGGATCGACGGAGGCCGCGGACGGGGCAGGCATTGGCCAGGGGAGAGCGCATCGCCGCGGGCAGCATCGCGATCGGCTGCCTGGTGCTGGCCATGAAGAGCGCCGCCTGGTGGATCACCGGCAGCGCGGCACTGTATTCCGATGCGCTGGAGAGCATCGTCAATGTAGCGGCAAGCGTCATCGCGCTTGCGGCGCTGCACTTCGCCGCCATTCCGCCCGACGCCAATCACCCCTATGGCCACGACAAGGTGGAGTTCTTCGCTGCCGTGATCGAGGGCGTGCTGATCATAATCGCCGCGCTGTCGATCTTCCTTCACGCGTGGGAAACCTGGCAGGACCTGCAACCGCTTGCAATGCCGATACAAGGCATTGTGCTGAACGCTGTCGCCACGGTGCTGAACGGTGTGTGGTCCGTGCTGCTGTTCCGGACCGGCCGACGGCTCCGATCGCCGGCGTTGGTTGCCGATGGCCGCCATCTGCTGGCGGATGTCGTCACCTCGATCGGCATCGCGACCGGTGTCGGCCTGGTCGTGCTGACCGGGTACCTGGCACTCGATCCGATACTCGCGGCGGCGACCGGGGTCTATGTGCTGTGGTCGGGAATGGCGATGATTTCCGTATCGGTCGGCGGACTGATGGATGCAGCACCGGAACCGGCGGTGATCAATCGCATCCGCGAAGTGGTTGCGGAGAGTGCCGCGGGCGCCATCGAGGCACATGATCTGCGCACGCGACATGCGGGCAAGCTGACGTTCCTCGAGTTTCATCTGGTGGTGCCGGGCACGATGACGGTGGCGGAGTCGCATGCGATCTGCGACCGCATCGAAGAGGCGCTGCGAGCCGAGATGGAGCAATTGGTGATCACCATCCATGTCGAGCCGGAAGCCGCGGCCAAGCAGCATGGGGTACCGGTGCTGTGACGCCGGGCCTCTTGCTGCCGTGACGGTAACCAAGGCTTTGGGGTTCGGCCGTATCGTGGCATTGCGCGCGGCCTGGGTGGACCGCATTTCCGGCCGCAAGGCACGCCGCGCGACGCTCGCCCGCACCTTTGCCACGGAGGCGGAAGTGTGCCTGCTGGACGAACCAACCGCTGATCTGGATCCTGCCGCGCAGCACGCGATCATGCGCCTGCTGCGAGCGACGACTGATGCCGGCCGTACGGTGGTCGCGGTGCTGCACGCGTTGGACCGCGCCCTGCGCAATGCCCACCGGATGGTGGTATTGGCCGGTCGGCGCGTGCCTGTCGAGCTGCCCGACGTGCAGTCGCTGCCGGCAGCGGCCGCTGCCATTGGCCTGCGGTTCAGCACACATGCGGAATCGCGGCTGCTGCCGCCCGACTGATGCGCCGCTTCGCCATCCTGTCACTCGGCCTGCACGTCGCGCTGCTGGTGGGGTTGGTGCTTTGGTTCCGCCATCATCCGCCGGCGGCGGACGCGCCGGACACCCAGGGCGAGGTGGAACTGGTCATGCTGGAACAGCAGGGTACCGGCGCCACGGTCGTGGTGCCCAAGCCAATGCCGCCAACGGCAACAAAGTCGCCCGTGGCGACAACCAAGCCAGCCGATGCGGCCGCAACACCTCCGCCGCCGCCGCCGCCAGAACCCGACAAGGTCAACGATGCGGGCGAGCCATTGCCGCTGCCGCCACCTTCGCCGCCTGCGCCACAAACACAGACGCCGCCTGTGCCTCAACCGACAGCGACACAGCCTCCTGCCCAGCCGAGCGCTCCGAAGCCGCCTGCTGACGTGCCGCCCGTGCAGCAGGCAATGGAGGTCCCGGAAATCAACATCGGCGGCAATGACAGCGAGACGAATGCCATCGTCACTGGCGACCGCGTGGTTCCCGCCAGCCTGGACGCCAAGTTCCACAACAAGGAA
The DNA here is from genome assembly GCA_963696645.1 of uncultured Alphaproteobacteria bacterium. Taxonomy (GTDB): domain Bacteria; phylum Pseudomonadota; class Alphaproteobacteria; order Acetobacterales; family Acetobacteraceae; genus JAMXLO01. The sequence goes on along the minus strand of CAVOKY010000005.1, from coordinate 1,467,883 downwards.
CCGATCTACCCGATTGAGGCGGCGCGGCGTGCCGAACAGGGCGCGGTGATACTGGTGGTTCACGTGTCGCCGGACGGGCTGGTGCAGGGTATCGACGTGGAGCAGAGCTCCGGCTTCATGCTGCTGGATCGGGCGGCACGCGATGCGGTAGTGGGGTGGCACTTCCTGCCCGCGGTCAAGGATGGCCAACCTGTACCGTTTGACATGCAGCTGCGTGTGCTGTTTCAGCTCGATTGAAGGGATCCCGATGGTTCGCATCGACAGGGTGGTGACGCGCGGTGGCGATGCGGGGGAGACGTCGCTTGGCGATGGCACGCGCCTGCGTAAGGACGCCGCGCGCGTTGCGGCGATCGGCACGGTGGACGAGGCGAATGCGGCGATCGGCGTGCTGCGACTGGCCACGCGCGAGATACCCGCGACGGATGCAATGCTGGCGCGCATCCAGAACGACCTGTTCGATGTCGGCGCCGATCTGTCGGTGCCAGGCGAGGGCGGCGACCGGCTTCGTCTGACCGATGTGCCGGTGGAACGGCTGGAAACTGAGGTGGCGGCGATGAATGCAGCGCTACCGACGCTAAGCAGCTTCATCCTGCCGGGTGGCACTCCCGGCGCGGCACTTGCCCATATGGCGCGCACCATTGCGCGCCGTGCAGAGCGTGCGGTGGTGCGGCTGGCGGCGGACGAACCGATCACGCCGGCGCTGGTTCGCTACCTCAACCGGTTGTCTGACCATCTGTTCGTGCTGGCCCGCGTGCTGAACAATCATGGCGCAGATGATGTGCTGTGGGTGCCGGGCGGTAATCCTGATCGGTAGGGCATTCGTTGGTCGTTCATTCACCTGTCGCGGCGAGTTCCGTGCCGGAATGAAACCGACGGATGTCGATCCCGCTGCCGTTTGTCACGGGCGGGCGTGTTCCAGCCATCCACGTCCTCCTGGTTATGTCAGCGCCTATCGGCCTTGACCCGGGGTCACTGCGACAGTTGAGCGGTTTGCAAGGAAACAAGTCTTGGTGATTTCCGATGCGAACAAGGTAATGTGCGCGCGCTGCTGGCTTTGCCTCTGGCATTTCGTGCGGCGAACGCATCTAAGGGTTTCGGTTTTGGCTGCCGGGGGAAACGTTGAAGGAAGCTCGATCCACGTTGTATCCGTCGCCGGATGCTCCCGCGGCGACTGAATACTTTCGCCCCTTCCAGCGCATCCCGATTCCAGTCCATTCCATGGGTCCGGACGGCCTGTTGCGGGAGGTAAACGAGGCCTGGGTCGACTACACCGGCTACAACAGGAATCAGGCGATCGGGCACTCATTTGCCAAGTTCCTCGATCCAGGATCGGCATTGCTGTACCGCCAGCAGGCAGTCCCGGAATTGATTGACACGGTGCCTGCCATGGAAAGCCGCTCGGTGGAATATCGCCTGATCAAGGCATCGGGCGAGATTGCCGACATCGTCCTCACCGCGCGTCCGGAACGCGATGCAACGACCGGGCGTTTTCTGCACAGTCTTACGGTGATCAACGACATCACCGCGCGCAACCGTGCGGAGGCGGCGTTGCGCCAGGCGCAGAAGTTGGAGGCGGTGGGCAATCTGACCAGCGGCGTCGCCCACGACTTCAACAATCTGCTGATGATCATACTTGGCAGCCTGGAATTGCTCGCCAGGCGCCTGCCAGCAGACGATGCGCGTGCGGCCCGGCTGGTCGACGCCGCGATGCAGGGGGCGACGCGCGGCACCGCGCTGACCAGCAGGTTGCTGGCCTTCGCCCGACAGCAGGAGTTGACGCCGCTTGCGCTCGATCCTCGCGTGCTGCTCGCCGCATTGCAACCGATGCTGACGCAATTGCTCGGTCCCGCCATTACCATCGACGTGGATCTTCCGGCGGGGCTTTGGAACCTTTGCGCCGATCCCAACCAGCTCGAACTCGCGCTGCTCAATCTGGCAGCGAATGCGCGCGATGCGATGCAACAGGGCGGTCGCCTGCGGCTGTCCGCGCGCAACGCCACCGTCGCGGAGACAGCGAGCAGCTTCATTGGTCTTCGCGCCCAGCCCACGGCAAAGGCCGGAGATTATGTCGTGTTCATGGTCAGCGATACCGGCATCGGCATGGACGAGACGGCGCTGGCGCGCGCGGCCGATCCGTTCTTCACCACCAAGGGCCCCGGCAAGGGCACCGGTCTCGGCCTCTCCATGGTGCATGGCTTTGCCGTGCAATCAGGCGGCGCGCTGCTGCTGTCGAGCCATCCTGGCGAGGGCACGACGGTGGAGCTCTGGCTGCCGCGCACCACCGAGCCGGTGCGTGACGCAGCGATCACGGCGCCGGTGACCGCGCGCGCGGCATCACCGGCTGGCCCGAGTCTGCGCATCCTGCTGGTCGATGATGATCCACTGGTGGTCGCTGGCACCACCGGCATGCTGGAGGAACTCGGGCATGCCGTGATTCGTGCAGTCGCATCCGGCGAGGAGGCACTGGCGGTGCTTCGTCGCGACGGCGATTTCGATCTGTTGCTGACCGATCACATGATGCCGGGGATGTCAGGCATGCAACTGGCCGAGCAGGCGCGCGCGCTGCATCCGGCCTTGCCTGTCCTGCTTGCCAGTGGGTTTGCCGAGATCGACGGGGCGGTGGCCGCGGAATGGCCGCGGTTGCGCAAGCCGTACGGTCTGAGAGATCTCTCGGCCGCGCTTGCGGCACTGGGCCGGGGTGCGCAGCCAGCAATCTGATCCGCAGTACCTCGCGCCCATGGACCTGCCCTTGGATTGTGGCAAGATCGGAATGGCGTCACGCGATAAGAAACCGGAGGAGGATGGCCATGGATACGACCCTGACGACGCGGGGATTGATGCGCGGGTTCGTTGCGTGCATCACACTGGCGGCCGCTGCGGCGGTTCCGGCGGCGCGGGCCGCCGAGACTGTCAGCATCATTGACACCGTCTCGGGACCGAATTTCCAGGCGTTCTGGAAGACCTACCTGATTCCGCAGATCAAGCAGGAAACCGGCATCGACGTCACCTACACCGTCGGCCAGGGACCAGCGCTGCAGTTGCAGATGGCGAGTTGGAAGCAGGATCATCCGGAGTTCTCGCTGCTGTTCGTCAAGGGCCTTGATCTGTCCAACATGGTGACGGCGAAACTGCCGCTCGAGCCACTGTATCCGGCGCAGGCCAAGGCGATTCCGAACCAGGGCATGGAGCCGCCTGAGTTCCTCGCCAGCAACAACGGCGTGCCGCTCGACGGCAAGGGGCTGATCTTCTGGCGGGCACAGTTCGACCTTGTCTACAACTCGGCTTTTGTGAAAAACCCGCCGAAGACCTGGCGTGAGTTCTATGACCGGCGCAAGGAATTCGAAGGCCACATCGGCATGATCCGTCCCGATGCCGGTTCCGGCGGCGGCCGTGCGTTCATGTACAGTTTCCTCACCGCTTTCGGCGTGGACTTCAAGCAGCCGCTGGCGCAATTGCAGACGACCGCAGCATGGAAGGATGCGTGGGACAAGTTCGGCGAATTCAGCAAATCGCTGGCGCAGCCGGTGGCGTCCAGTGCGCCGGTGATGTTCCACCAGTTCCAGACCGAGCAGGTGTGGCTCACGGTCTATGCCCAGGACTATTCACTGTGGAGCTCTGCACAGGGCCAGTTGCCGCCGACCACCAAGGCGGCGCCGCTCGACGTGAACATCGTCGGTGCATCGAATGCCTGGTTGGCGGTGCCGGCGGTGGCATCGGCGGCGCAGAAGGAGGCCGACTACAAGGTCATCAACGTGCTGTTGTCGCCAGCGGTGCAACTCAAGATGCTTGAGACGATGTACCAGTATCCCGGCACATCGGCGTGGCAGCAGGCGCCGGCATCGGCGTGGGAGAAGATCCCACCAGTCGATCAGGCCGAATCGCACGGCATCCGCATGACCAACCTCGACGCGATCACCTACATCCAGCAGCACGGCATGGATCACGTGGCGCAATAGCGACGTCGTGCTGCATCCGGCATCGGCGCAATTGACGTACGCCTCCCGCCGCCGCATTGCTGCGGCGGGATTGGTGCTGCCGCTGCTGGTGTTCCTCGCCGCCGCATTCTATCTGCCGCTTGGCTACACACTGGTTCAGAGCGTAACCAGTGCGGAGAGCAACGGCTTCACGCTGACGCAGTACACCACGTTCCTGGCCAGCCGGCAGGGTCAGGGCGTGCTCGCGCTCACGCTGTTCCTGTCGTTCGCCGCCACGCTGGTTTCACTGCTGCTCAGCGTGCCGCTGGCGCTTGCGTTGCGGCGCGGCTTTGCCGGCAAGGGCGTGGTGCAGTTCCTGATGATGGTGCCGATCACCATCCCGTCGCTCGTCGGCGCGCTTGGGCTGCTGATTCTGTATGACCGCACGGGATGGCTGAATTACTTCCTGGTGCGCACCCTGCACGTGTTGCCGCGCCCGCTGCCGATCGATTACACGATACCGGGGATCGTTCTGTTCTACGTATGGATGTTCTTTCCCTACGGCGGCCTGGTCATCATGTCGGGTCTGGGCGCGCTCGACCCGGCGCTGGAGGAAGCTGGCCGCGTGCTGGGTGCCAGCCCCTGGCGCACCTTCCGCCTCGTGGTCTTGCCACTGTTGAAGCCCAGCCTGTGGGCCGGATCGGTGATGGTCTTCCTGCAATGCTTCGGCGCGTTCAGCGTGCCATTGATCGCTGGCGGCAACTATCAGCCGCTGGCAGTGAAAATCTATACCGTCGCCACCGTGTTCCTTGACTGGCACCAGGCCAGTGCGATGGCGGTCATCATGGGTCTGATCCAGGCGGCCCTGGTCGTGCTGTATCGCCGATTGGACCGCCAGCCGGGACGGCGGTCGGCTTGAGCATGCTGGCACTTCCGATCACGCTGGCCCGGCGGATCGGCGCCGTCGCGTTGCTGGTGGCATTCGTGCTGTTCATCACCTTGCCGTTCGTCATGGTGCTGCTGGAGGCGTTCGGTTCCGAATGGTTCGGCATGCAGTTGCTGCCGAAGGTATGGACGTTGAAATGGTTCGGTTGGGCGGCCGAAACGGTCGATATCGGCCAGGTGCTGATCAACACCGCGGTGATCGCCATTCTCGCCACCATCATCTCGCTGGCACTGGCGATTCCGGCGGCCTGGGCAATCGCCCGCTACCGGCTGCCGCTGCAATCGCTGCTGATGGGCGCGATCCTGTTCCCGCGCATGATCCCGGAGATCACCTTCGCGCTCGGTGTCGCACGGATCTCCTATAACCTTGGTCTGAACAACAGCTATATCGGCATCGCGCTGGCGCACGTGATCCTGGCGGCACCGTTCGCCGTGCTGGTGCTCACTGCCACATTCGAAGGCATGGACGACAGGCTGCTGGAGGCGGGTGCAGTGCTGGGCTGCAACCCGGCACAGTTGTTCCGGCGCGTGATCGTGCCATTGGCGCTGCCAGGCATCGTGGCCGCCGCGCTGTTCTCGTTCCTCAGTTCGTACAACGATTTCGTGCTGACGCTGATGGTGTATGGCGCGAATACGGTCACATTGCCCGTGCAGACCTATCTTTCTATCGGCAACGGCTATCTGTCCGTGGCCGCTGCGATCAGCGTGATACTGCTGGTGCCATCGTTCCTGTTCCTGCTCGGTCTGATGCGCATGGTGAAGCCCGAGAACCTGTTGGGAGGCCTGAAGGGCGCATGAGTCGGCCGCATCTCGAGGTCCGCGGCGTGTCCAAAAGTTGGGGCCGCGTGGCCGCGCTGAGCGCAGTCAACCTTGCGGTCGGCCAGGGCATGTTCGTGTCGCTGCTCGGGCCAAGCGGCTGCGGCAAGACCACATTGCTGCGCCTGATCACCGGCCATCTGTCGCCCGATGCGGGCCAGATCATGGTGGATGGCAAGGACATCACGCGGGTGCCGACGCACCGGCGCAATATGGGCATGGTGTTCCAGAGCTTCGCGCTGTTTCCGCATCTGACGGTCGCCGGCAACATCGCCTTCCCGCTCGCGGTGCGCGGTCTGTCGGAGCCGCAGCTTGGCGCGCAAGTCGCTGATGCACTGGCGATGGTGCACCTGGAGCCGTATCGCGATTCGTATCCACGCCAGCTTTCGGGTGGCCAGCAGCAGCGTGTCGGTCTGACCCGGGCGATCGTCTACCGCCCGACCATCCTGCTGCTGGACGAGCCGCTGTCGAACCTCGACGCCGGGCTGCGCGAGGAGATGCGGATGGAGATCAGCCAGGTCACGCGGCGCCTCGGCATCACCTCGATCTATGTCACGCACGATCAGCGCGAGGCGCTGGCGCTGTCCGATGCGATCGCGGTGATGAACCGCGGCCGCATCGTACAGTTCGGCAGCCCCGAGGAGATCTATCGACACCCCGACAGCGAGTTCGTGGCGCAGTTCGTGGGCTATGCCAACGCACTGCCGGTCGATATCGCGGGCGGGATCGCGACGGTCGCCGGCGTCGGCGTCATTGTTGCCGACGCGCTGCGGCATTTGTCTGGACCGGCGACATTGTTTCTGCATGCCGGCGATGTGCGGCTGGTTGCCGATGGTGCGCCGGGCCCGAACCAGGTGCCTTGCCGCGTGGTCGATATGGCGTTCATGGGCGATCACGTGGAGTATGTGGTGGAGCATGCGAGTGGTTTGCGATTGAAGGCATATGCACCAATCGGCGGCGATGTGCATGCGCGCGGAGGTGCTGTGCTGGCGATGCTGCCCGGCGATAAGCTGGTGCCGATTGCGAAACAGGGCAATCAGGAGGACGCGTGAGATACCCGGCTCGATTTCCCTGTTGCCTTCCCTGTCATGTCCCGGCCATGACGATGTTGTCCGGTTTCATTCAGGGCCGGTCAGCCACAAGCCGATACGGAACTAGCAATTACAGCTTTTGCGCTATGCTGGTAACAGCGCGCTCGTAACGGGAGGATGGGATGAAATTCGGCCTGATCATTCGCGGCCAGTATCCGCAAGGCGACGACATGCAGCTTCGCCTCCGCGAGGACCTGGAGGCGGCGAAGCTGGCGGAAGAACTGGGCTATGACTGTGTCGCGAAGGGCTCGCACTACAGTTCGTATCCGTTCCAGTACATCCAGCAGATTCCTTATCTGACGCAGGTCGCGCTGGTTGCGCCGAAGCTGCGGCTGATTCCCGGCGTGGTTCTGTTGCCATTGCACAGTCCGTTGCATGTGGCGGAGGAACTGGCGTCGCTGGATGTGATGTGCGGCGGCAAGCTGGTGTTCGGCGCCGGCATCGGCTACCGCGAGATCGAATTCCGTGCGTTCGGCACCACGCTGAAACAGGCTGGCCGCCGCTTCGAGGAATGCCTGACGGCGGTGAAGCGGCTGTGGACCGAGGACTTCGTGACGATGCAGGCGTCGTATTTCGAGCTCGATGGCGCGAACTGCACGGTGCTGCCCGTGCAGAAGCCGATGCCGCCGGTGTGGATCGGCGCCAACATCGATGTCGGCATCCGGCGCGCGGCGCGCATGGCGGATGCGTGGTTCATCAACCCGCACAACAAGCTGGATACGATCGCGCGACAGATGGAAGTGTACAAACGGGAGCTGGATGCGTGCGGCAAGCCGTTTCCGGCTGAGCTGCCGATGGCACGCGAAGTGTTCATCGCGCGCACGCGGACCGAGGCGATCGAACGGGCCAGGCCATCGCTGGAAGCGAAATACAAGGCATATCGCGAATGGGGCCAGGACAAGGTGATGCCGTCGAGCGATCACTTCGGGCTGGACTTCGACGACCTCGTGGATGATCGGTTCCTGCTGGGGTCGCCGGCCGAAGTGACAGAGCAGATTCTTGATCTGCGGCGGCGCTTCGGTGTGACCACGCTGATCGCCGGCGTGCATTGGGTCGGCATGCCGAAGAGCCTGGCGGTGGAGCAGATGCAGTTGCTGGCTGAGGACGTGTTCCCGGCAGTGCGCACCGCGTAGCATCTACACATTCGGGAGGAAACCTACATGAAACCAAGAGCTCGCGCCGTGCGCGGCGCGCTTGCCGGCTTGCTGCTTGGCTGCGCCGCGCCGGCCGCGCATGCGGCGCAGCCGCTGGTAATAGGCTTCGACATCGAACTCACCGGCGGGCTGGCACCGAACGGCAAGGCGGCACTGCTCGCGATGCAGATCTGGGCGGATGAAATCAACGCCAAGGGCGGCCTGCTCGGACGGCCGGTGAAACTGCTGTACGATGATGACCAGAGCAATCCCTCGACAGTGCCGGGCATCATCACCAAACTGCTCGACGTCGATCATGTCGATCTGCTGATCGGCGGCAACGGCACCAACATGCTGGCGCCGGCGATGCCGTTGATCATGCAGCGCAACCTGACCTTCCTCGGGCTGTTCGGGCTCGATGTGAATAGCGAGTTCCATTATCCGAAATACTTCTCGATCATTCCGGCAGGCGGGACGACGCCGAAGGAGGCGTTCTCGCAGGGCTTCTTTGCGGTGGCTGCGACGCTGAACCCTAAACCGACCACCATCGCACTGGTCGGCGCCGATGCGGAGTTCGCCAAGAATGCATTGGATGGCGCACGAGCGCAGGCGAAACGGGCGGGCTACAAGATCGTCTATGACCAGACCTACCCGCCGACCACCGCCGACTATTCGCCAATCGTACGCGCGATCCAGGCGACCAATCCGGACCTGGTGTTCGTCGGCTCCTATCCGCCTGATTCCGTCGGCATGGTGCGTGCCGCCAGCGAGGTCGGTCTGAAGGCAAAGCTGTTTGGCGGCGGCATGGTCGGACTACAGGCGACCGTGTTCAAGACGCAGCTTGGCCCATTGCTGAACGGCATCGTCGACTACGATTTCTGGCTGCCGGTCGGTGGCTTCGCGACGCCGGAGGCGCAGGCGTTTCTTGCCAAGTACCAGGCGAAGGCCGTGGGCGCCGGCGTCGATGCCTTGGGATACTATTTGCCGCCGTTCGCGTATGCCGACATGCAAGTGCTCGGCCAGGCGGTCGAGGGCGCGAAGGGCCTCGATCAGGACAAACTCGCCGATTATCTGCGAACGCACACGTTCCATACCATTGTTGGCGACATTGCCTTCGGACCCAATGGCGAGTGGACCAAGCCGCGCGTGCTGGCGGTGCAGTTCCAGGGGGTCATTGGCCACGATGTCGATCAGTTCAAGGATCCGAAGAAGGAGGTGATCCTGTGGCCGCCGGAGTACAAATCGGGCGAGCTGCAATATCCGTACGATGAGGCAAGGCACTGACCTGCATTGGCGCGCGGCAGATCGCATCCGCACCCGCGTTTGACGAGCGACGGCCGAAAGTCAAACATTCTGCCGCCTCGTATCAGACTGGCGCCACGGTTACGCCGAGTACGCGGGCGGCCGTCGCCATCCGGTCGTCGAACGTGGCGAGCGTCGCGCCAAGGCGGTCGGCCACAGCGATGTTGATGGCGTCCGGTGTACGGAGGTTCAGATCGAGGCGGCGCAAGGCTGCTGCGGCGGCTGCGATGTCAGATTTGGTGGTATCGACACTGTCAGTTGCACGCGCAAGCCAGCTATCGAACGAGCTGAATGCAAGGTAGGCCTCGTCTGCAGTCAGGTCCTTGGTTCGCACACGCCGCGATATCGCTGAAGCGAATTCGGCCGCGGCGAAATTGCTTACCACCAGAACAGGATTGTGCGCCGTCATGAATGACTTTGCACGGTCTGTGAAGCGGTCAACCGTGAACAGTGCGACGAGTACGCTGGCGTCCAGATAGACGCTCACTGCCAGTCTTCGTCACGTATTCGGCTGAGCAACGTGCCGGCATCCTCCTGCGGCGGTTTTTGGCCGACCCGATGCGCGTCGAGCCAATCAATGTCCGCCTGCGTGACGCGGCGGGGCGGCGGCGCGACTGCCTTCAGTTCTACCACGGGATGCCCATGGCGCGTGATGACGACATGCTCGCCCTTCAGCGCGCGGTCGATCAGTTCTGGCAGGTGGTTTTTCGCCTCGGCGACGCTGTGGGTGCTCATGGCGCGCATATAGCCATCGTATGGCCATTTGTCGAGAAGTTCGCTGCGATGCACAATCGGCCATCCGCCCCCTCCGCAGGAGCAAGCCATGCAGTTCGGCGCCGCGATGTTCTTCACCGATGCTTCGATGACACCCGGGGAACTTGGCCCCGTGCTCGAGCAGCGCGGCTTCGAATCCCTGTGGGTGCCGGAACATTCGCATATTCCGGTGGTGCGCTCGATGCCGTTTCCAGGCGGGCCTGAACTGCCGCGGCCGTATTACGACATCATGGACCCGTTCCTGGTGCTCACCGCCGCCGCGGTGGCGACCAGGACCCTGAAGGTTGGCACCGGCGTCTGCCTGATCAACCAGCGCGATCCGATCCAGACCGCGAAGCTGGTGGCCTCGATCGACCAGCTGTCCCGCGGCCGCTTCCTGTTTGGCGTCGGCAACGGCTGGGACAAGGAAGAGATGGAACACCACGGCACGGTGTACGTCACGCGGCACAAGCTGTCGCGCGAGCGCATCGAGGCGATGAAGCTGATCTGGACGCAGGAGACGCCCGAGTATCACGGCGAGTTCGTCAACTTCGCGCCGATGCAGACCTGGCCGAAGCCGGTGCAGAAGCCGCATGTGCCGGTCATCGTCGGCGGCGCGTTCCCTTACGGGGCACGCCGTGCGGTGCGCTATGGCGACGGCTGGATACCCGGCGCGGGTCGCACCCGGCACGGCGACATCGGCGAGACGCTGCCGCGGTTTCGCGCGATGGCGCAGGAGGCCGGGCGCGATCCGGCATCGCTGCCGGTGACACTGTTCCGCGTACCGGAGGATCTGGACGGACTCCGCAGGTTCCGTGACCTCGGCGTGGCGCGCGTGGTGATCAGCCTGCCGGCGGCAAAGGCGGATGCGATCATGCCGATCCTGGATCGCTGGGCACCATTGATGCGGGAGTTCGTGTGATGTTGAAGGGCAAGGTGGCTATCGTTACAGGATCGACCAGCGGGATCGGCCTCGGCATCGCGACCGCTTTGGCCGCCCAGGGCGCCGCTGTGATGCTGAACGGCTTCGGCGACAAGGCGGCGATCGATCGGACGGTTCGCGAACTGGCCGAGACGCATGGCGTCACGACGGCATACTCGCCGGCGGATATGTCAAAGCCGGCCGACATTGCCGAACTCGTGGCGCAGACGCGCGGCGACTTGGGCTCCGCGGATGTCCTGGTCAACAACGCGGGCATCCAGCATGTCGCGCTGGTCGAGGAATTTCCCGAGGATCGATGGAACGCCATCATCGCCATCAACCTGTCGGCGGCGTTCCATGCGGCGAAGGCAGTGTTGCCGGAGATGAAGCGGCGCAAATGGGGCCGCATCATCAACATCGCATCGGCGCACGGCCTGGTGGCCAGCGGCGGCAAGGCGGCCTATGTCGCGGCGAAGCACGGGCTGGTTGGGCTGACCAAGGTGGTTGCAATTGAAACCGCCAACGACGGGATCACCTGCAATGCAGTCTGTCCAGGCTGGGTCATGACGCCGCTGGTGCAACGGCAGATCGAGGCCAGGGCCGAGGCAGCCCACATGACCGTCGAGGCGGCCACGGAAGAAATGCTGCGCGAGAAGCAGCCGATGCTACAATTCACCACGCCGGAGAAGATCGGCGCGCTGGCGGTGTTCCTGTGCAGTGACGGTGCCGCCACGATCACCGGCGCAGCCTTGCCGATCGATGGCGGTTGGAGCGCGCAATAAGGCAATGTTCGCCGCCATCGGGTCAGCAAGAGCCTGATCCAATCCTGCCAGCGCTGCAGGGTCAAACGCCGGATCAGGGGGAGAGCACGAAAGCAGGCAGGGCCTTGATGCGGATCAAGCCACGTCACGTCGATGACGGCCCATCCCGTGCGTTGCCGTCGTGGCCGTCCCCGCGCTTGTCCCAGAGAGCAGTCCCGGCCTTCCGGCGCGGTGGCGATGGCCGGGTCACGTGTTTCACCCCGGCCGGCACATCCAGGCCACCTGGGCGCAGAGCCTGCGCAATCGGGTGAATAGTGGAAGGTCAGGGCGTCGCCCTTGGCGGGAGTCCAGAGGGCAGTGCCCCATAGGCGTTAAATTAGTGCTGTAGCGGATAGCAGATGTGCGGTCTTCGTTTTCGTCGGGAGTGAGCGAGCCGGTGATGAACGTTCGGATCGGCGCGCGCCAGGGCATCGAGAGTAAGCGGGCCGATGATCGCCAGACCGAGCACCAGCAAGGCGGTGCTTTGCGCGCGCCAGAGCGAGGGGACATAGGCCGCGTCGAGCAACGCCTCAGGGGGAAGATTCCAGGAACTCCTGGCTGAGATCGTCGCACAACAGGGCAAGGATAAGGTGCGGGTAGAGCCAACTTCGCGTCGCCCGTTCGGTGCGCGTCGGCAAGCGATCGATGTGCAACAGGGACTTCAACCGCTTGAACGCCAACTCTATTTGCCAGCGCAGGCGGTATACCGCGAGCACCTCGTCGGGCGGATACTGCTGTGCCGGCAATGAGGTCGCCACGATCATGAATTCGGCCGCGATCAGGCTGCGCGGATCGAGCGTCTTCTGCTTGCGCGACGCCGCGGCCAGCAGCTTCTTGCGTGTCGTCTCGGTTGCCGCCGGGGTCTTGCGCTGGATGATCAGGCGCAATGGCCGGGGTGGGTCCAGCGGGCCGACCTTGGCTTGCACCATCACTTCGTGCGCCAGCGTGTCGCCGGGCAGCGTGCCGAGATGGCCGATCAGGTCGAAATCCGGCCCATCCGGCCGGCGTAGATTGAACGCGTTCCAGCCGACCCGGACGATGAAATCGGCCTGGCCGGCGCTCTGCTGGCGAAAGCGTTGCAGACTCGCGGCGCGACCGAAATTGCGGTCGCCAATGCGGATCTCGCCGGGGATCGCTGCGCCACGGTCGATCGCCTCGGCACCGTGCTTGTCGGTCAACTCGAGGTGCGAGAAACCGCCGCGCCCCAGGTCGTACACCGCATGCACCCGCCAATCGGCACTCGCGCTGCCGCGCTCGCGGATGCAACTGCCGTCGCAGCCACGCAGGATGCGTCCTGGCCAGCGCACCGCGGCACCGGGCGCCTTCGCCGCCAGTTGCCGCATCATCACCGCTTCCAGGAACTCGACCGACTTGTCCAACCGGTACTTCACGCCTGGGTCGCTGATCCGCACGCCTGCCAGCATCGTCGCCCAGGCTGCCGCCTGGCTCAGCGACAGCCCGCCCGAGCCGCGTGCCAGTGACAGGCGCAACAGAGTGGCGCCGGAGGCGATCTCGCGCTTGCGCTCGATTGCCTTGGTCTGCCGGGCGAGACTGTCGAGATCGAGGTCGGCCGGCAGCCGGCGCAGCAGTGCCTCGAACTGGTCCGCCGGGATCGATGCTGTGTTCTGCATCCGCTCCCAGAATCAGGCCGAGTCGCGCCGGGTCAAGCAGTAATTTAACGCCTATGGGGCGCTGCCCTCTGGACTCCCGCCAAGGGCGACGCCCTTGGAACCTTTCACTTTCGACCGGTGGGGGTGGGATCGCTGAGCCTGGCGATCGCCAGGCTCAGCGATCCCCCCACCCCCACCGATCGAAAAGGATTGGATTGCAAAGGCGACTGCCTTTGCTGGAGGTCCAGGAGGCAAAGCCTCCTGACGGGTTTCAGGGCAGAGCCCTGACGCCCTTCCGAACTCCGCCAATCGGTGCCACCTTGCGGCCCTCTCCGTCGGGCGGTGCGGACCCTAGTCATGAAGCATTGGCATATCGACGACGTGGCCTGGTACAGGTTCGATTCCGCCAAGGCGGACCCCGACCTCGTGCCATTGGTGAAGGCCGCCGCCATGGTTGAGCGCAACGGCACCGACTACGCGGTTTACCTCAACCGCGTGTTCGATGATGACCCAGCCTTCCGGCAGGCCGCCGACCACTGGGCGGAGGAGGAAGTGCAGCACGGCGACGCCCTCGGCCGCTGGGCCATGCTCGCTGACGCGACCTGGGACTATCATGCCGCATTCACCCGCTACCGCGCCGGCTACGCGCTGCCGCTGGACGCGGAAGCCTCGATCCGCGGCTCGCGCACCGGCGAACTGATTGCACGATGCATGGTGGAAACCGGCACCTCCAGCTACTACACGGCGCTGGCCGAGGCGGCGCGGGAGCCGGTGCTTCAGCAGATCTGCCGACACATTGCCGCCGACGAGTACCGGCATTTCAAGCTGTTCTACGACCATATGCGCCGGTACCTGGCGCGCGAGAACATCGGCATGCTTCGCCGATTGCGTATCGCCGCCGGGCGCATCACCGAAAGCGAGGACGATGAACTGGCCTACGCCTGGCACTGCGGCAACGAGCCGGAGGATCAGGCGTACCAGCACGCGCGGTGCACCGCCGCCTACATGGGGCGCGCCATGGCTTACTATCGCTTTGACCACATCGAGCGCGGCATGGGCATGATCTTCAAGGCCATCGGGCTGCCGCCGCGAGGCCGCCTGTCCGACATGTCGGCCAAGCTGGCCTGGCGCCTGATGCAGTGGCGGCGCCAACGCTTCGCCGCACGCCTGGCCGCGTAATACGGCCGCTACAGCCGGTTCACCGCAAACACCACCACGCCTACCGCAATTGCGAACACGATCAGCGCACGCCGCGGACGCGCCATGGCAGGAGGCGTCAACGCGTCTGGCAGCACCTTGGTGCCGGTGATCATCGGACGCAGCAGATTGTGCCGCTTCAGCGTCGCATAGGCGATGATCGCAACGACATGCACCACGACCACGATCTGGAGCAGCTTGAAATTCACCGCATGGACATGTGACAGCCAGTCGCTCCAGTCCTTGCCAACATAGTCGAACAGCGGTCCCTCGGTGTCGCCATCGTCGTTGGCGCAAAGTCCGGTTGCCACCTGCACGATCAGCAACGCCAGCATCAGCAGGATCATCCAGCCGCCGGCCGCGTTGTGACCGATTTCGGTGTCCGGTTCGCGCCTGAGCAGGTGCGCCATATGACGCAGCGCCGCCAGCGGCCCTTTCACGAAACCCGAGAACCGCGCGGTTTGACTGCCAACGAAGCCCCAGGCCACGCGGAACAGCAGCAGCGTGATTATGCTGTAGCCGGACAGGAAGTGCAGGTGCATCCAGTTTTGCCGTTCGGTCAGCCAACTGGCACCGAGCAGGGCAACGAGGACCCAGTGGAACAGCCGCGTTGGCGCGTCCCACACGCGCACCGCCAATGTCCGTTCGCTCACCTATCCCGCCCCGTTGAGGTTTTGGCACATGTCAGACTGACGCACATCCGGCGTCGCGTCATCCGGGGCCACCGCATCGGACATGCTGATCCGCGTCACATAGTGCGGCGGGGACCAGTCGGCCGTGTTGCGAAGGCCCGGACGATGTTACCGCGCAATCGCAGTTGCTCGCGTATCGGTTGGCTCCTCGCATGGCTTGTACGAACGCCGTTCGGTGGCTGGTCAGGTCGGCGGCCCGGTCACCCCCGTCTCGTCCAGCAGATCAAGGTACGGCGCGAGTTCCAGGAGGAAGCAGGCGATCTCCGTCATCAGCGCTGCCGCGGTGATCGGCAGACCGATGCGTGCCTCGGTCTCCAGCCACACGCGATGGTCGGCAAGCAGCCTCACCCGCCACCCAGGGGGCACGGCTTTCGCCAGCCAGCGCAACAATGCGAAGCTGCGTGGTCGCAGCGTCGCATCCTGGGTGCCGGCGGTGCTGGCGACCCGCCCGATGGTCGTCTGGAGCAACAGCCGCCCGTCCGTCACATCCGCCTGCCTCAGCCGGGCACGCACCTTCCGATCGCGCCAGCGGAACAAGAAGGCCGGTGCCGCATCCGGGTTCCAGGGCGAAAGCCGGCCCGCAGCATCGACAGTGAATGGCCCCAGCTTGAACGGTGCATCGAACGTCATCATGCAGGCTCCCTGATTGCCGCCAGTCTTGCCCCATCAAGATGAAGCATCCATAAACCGCCATCCGCATGGCCATTTCCGACGTCATCAGCCACGTGCTCGCGCCGCCTCACCAGGCCGGGCGACCATTCATTTTCGGTGGCCTGGTCGCGGTGGTGCTCGGCCTTGCGCTGGCGGCATGGCTCGCTTGGCTGGGTCTGCTGTTCACCCTGTTCTGCTTGTTCTTCTTTCGCGACCCGGAGCGCGTGCCGCCTGGCCGGCTCGGCGTCGTGCTCGCTCCCGGGGACGGCCGCGTGGTGTCGATCGTCCCGGCCGTGCCGCCCGCGGAGCTCGGCCTAGGCGCCATGCCGCGCTGGCGCGTCAGCACCTTCCTTTCGTTGGTGAACGTCCACGTGAACCGCGTGCCGGCGGACGGCATCGTCACCCGCATCGCCTACCGACATGGCAGCTTTGTCGACGCCAGCATGGACAAGGCCAGCGAGGCGAACGAGCGCAATGCCGTCGCACTTCGCCTGTCGGACGGGCGCGAGATCGCCGTGGTGCAGGTCGCCGGCCTGGTCGCCCGCCGCATCGTCTGCGATTTGCGCGAGGGCGATACCGTGCAAGCCGGGCAGCGATTGGGTATCATCCGCTTCGGCAGCAGGGCGGACCTTTACCTGCCGGAAGGCGTGCGCCCCCTGGTGGCCGTCGGCCAGACCATGATTGGCGGCGAGACGGTGATCGCGGAGTTGACAGCATGAGCGGCTCGCAGCGCCCGGAATGGTCGGGTAACGCCGACCGGGTATCGCCAATCAACCGGCTGCGGCGGTTTCGTCCGCGTGCCCGGCCGCGCTTCAAGGGCCAATCGTTCAATCGGACCATACCCAATCTGCTGACCCTGATCGGCCTGTGCGCCGGTCTGACATCGATGCGTTTCGCGCTGGAAGGCCGCTTCGGATCCGCTGCCGTCGCGATCGTGGTCGCCGGCGCGATCGATGGGCTGGACGGCAGGCTGGCGCGGCTGCTGAAGGCCACCTCACGTTTTGGCGCCGAGTTCGACAGCTTGGCCGACTTCCTGTGCTTCGGCGTCGCACCGGCGTTCACGCTCTACATCTGGTCACTGCAGCGCGCTGGTGGCTTCGGTTACACACCGTGCCTGATGTTCGCGGTCTGCATGGCATTGCGCCTGGCGCGCTTCAATGCGCAGCTCGACAGTGCGCCTGGACCAGCCTACGCCTACAACTTCTTCACCGGCGTACCCGCTCCGGCCGGCGCGGGCTTGGCGCTGTTTCCGCTGTTCGTTGGGCTGGAGGCGAAGTCGCTTGGCGTGGACTGGCTACTGGCGGCCGCGCAGCACCCGCTGTTCTGCGCGTTCGTGCTGATCGGAACCGCCTTGCTGCTGGTGTCCACGCTGCCGGTTTGGAGCTTCAAGAACTTCAAGGTTCCGCATGAGTACGTGCTGCCCATGCTGCTAGGCACTGGCACCTTCGCCGCCGTGCTGGTCGCCGACCCTTGGGCTGCGCTGGCGGGAGGCGGGCTGATCTACCTGGGCATGTTGCCGCTCAGCGTCCGAAGTTTCCGACGTTTGCAGCGCGAGGCCATGGCGATGCGAGAAGCGGAGGATGCCTGATCAGGCGATAACGCCTTCGGGTGCAATGCCTGGCCAAAATCGCTCAGGCTTTGGTCGGCGGCTTGCCTCTCGCCTGTCATCGCACAGCGCCGCGGCCAGCCAGCGCCGCGGCAAAACTCGCGCGCAAACCCGACGCCGACAGGCCGCGCGTGATCAGCACGATCCGCGACGTACCGTCCGGCTGTGGCTCGCGCTCCAGGAAAACCGGCGGATGCAGCACGTGATGGACACCCTGTAGCACCACTGGCCGGCTTTCGCCTTGCAGCCAGACCAGGCCCTTCAGCCGCAGCACGCTGTCGCCGCGCAATGACAGCACCGACTCCAACCACAAATGCAATGACTGCCACGCAATCGGCTGGTCTCGACGCAGCACCACCGAGCCAATCTCGTCGGCATG
Organism: uncultured Alphaproteobacteria bacterium; assembly: GCA_963696645.1. Lineage (GTDB taxonomy): Bacteria > Pseudomonadota > Alphaproteobacteria > Acetobacterales > Acetobacteraceae > JAMXLO01. Next base: position 1,450,072 of record CAVOKY010000005.1, on the reverse strand, counting down.
GCGGAACGGCAGATGACGATGGCCGACGTGCCCACCGCTTTCCAGCGGCCGCAGCCATTGTTCCATCCGCGCATTGGGTGCACCTGCATCCGGACCCAGATCGAACACATCCGCCGCATCGACATTGCCCGCGACGACGCGACGGAGCGGAGCGCCTGCATTCAACGCGGCTATGCGCGCCTCGGTCTCGGCGATCTGCGCGGGGTCGGCGAGGTCGGTTTTGGTGAGCAGGATGCGATCCGCCATCGCCACCTGCCGACGTGCCTCGGGCTGCCGGTCGAGCTGCATCACGCCGTGCAGCGCATCCACTGTGGTGACGATGCCGTCGAGCCGGCAGGCATAGCGCGCGCCGGGCTCGGCAAGCAGCGCATGCGCCACTGGCGCAGGATCGGCCAGTCCCGTCGTTTCGATCGCGATGCGCCGGAACGGCGGGATCTCGCCGGCGTCACGCCGCTGCCACAGCACATCCAGCGTGTCGGCGATGTCGCCGCGCACCGTGCAGCAGATGCAGCCGTTCTTCAGCAGCACGGCATCCTCGATCGCCTGCTCGATCAGCAGATGGTCCAGCCCCACCGCGCCGAATTCATTGACGATGACCACCGTGTCGGCGAGCGAGGGCAGGCGCAGCAGATGGTTCAGCACCGTGGTCTTGCCGCTGCCCAGGAACCCGGTGATGATCGTCACCGGCACAGTGTTCGCTGCGTGGTCCATCAAGGCGCAGCATCGGGGAGAAAAATCCATGGCGCAACCGGAAGTCCATAATTTCCGCCTGATCTCGCACGACACGTTGAGCGGTCACGGCAATGTCGGCGAGGGCATGAGCCTGCAATTGGCATCCGGCGGGCGGCGCATAATGTGGATGGCGCACGAATGCGCACCGAAGAATTTCACCGCTGTCGATGTGACCGACCCGAAAAAGCCGCGCGTCATCGTGCAGACCGACCTGCCGCATCGCAACGTGCGGTCGAACTCGCTGGAGGTGTGCGGCGACATCATGGCGGTGGCGTACCAGACCGGCACGCATGGCGCGACGCCGGCGGGGATCGAGCTGTTCGACATCTCGAAGCCGGAGCAGCCACGCAGCATCAGCGTCATCGACCGCTCCGGACCACGCTCGCGCGGCGTGCACCAACTCTGGTTCGTCGATGGCAAGACGATCCACTGTTCCAGCGGTGCCGCGGATTTCATGCCGCGCAACCTGAAGGACGACCAGTGCTACACGGCGTTCGACGTCAGCGATCCCACGAAGCCGCGGGAGCTTGGACGGTGGTGGTATCCCGGCACCGAGGAACGCGATGAGGCGCCGCCGGTACCACGGCATCCGAAGTTCGATACCGGCTGGCGGGCGCACAATACAAACGTCTATCCGGAACGGCCGGACCGCGCCTATGTCGGCTACATCGACGGCGGCGCCTGCGTGTTGGACATTTCGGATATTGGCAGACCCAAACTGGTGGGACACTGGAATCCACACCCGCCATTTCCCGGTTTCACCCACACCGTGATGCCGCTGTTCGACCGTGATCTGCTGGTGGTCAGCGACGAATGCGTGCGGACCGAAGGGGCGGATTGGCCAAAGCTGGTGTGGCTGCTGGATGCGCGGCGCGAGGACAATCTGGTGTCGGTGTCCACGCTGCCGCTGCCGCCGATGGAGGATTACGCGATCGGTGGGCGCTATGGCGCGCATAATCTGCACGAGAACCGACCCGGCCCGTCGTTCCACTCCAGCACGCTGATATTCGGCACTTATTTTGGCGGCGGTCTGCGCGTGCACGACATCACCGACCCGCTGCAGCCGAAGGAGGTCGCGTCGTTCATTCCAGATCCTCCGGGGGGATCGCCAATGAAGGCGGCGATGATCAACGATGTGCATGTCGACGAGAACCGCCTGGTCTACACGGTCGATCGCTTCGCAGGCGGGCTGTACGTGTTGGAGCTGACGCTGTAGCGCCGCGTCGCCCACCCTCCCCCCTGTCATTGCGAGGAGCAACGCGACGAAGCAATCTCGTGCCCCAATGGGCTGGAGATTGCTTCGCTCCGCTCGCAATGACAGTGGGTGGGCGCGGCGCGCGGCATCGTCACGCTTTGGTTGTGACAACCCCGTGCGGAATGGACCGGCGGAACGGGCTCGACGGCAGCACCTGACCTTCCCAATAGCATTGGAAACTATCCGGCAGGATCCCACCCAATAGCATCGGTTCGCCGCTGAGCACTGTCGGCTCGATCCTTAATACGGTAACGCCAGCTTCGTGCAGTACCCTTCTGCCGATCGGTCTCGCGCGCTGAAAGTTCAATCGCGACGGCCTGACCACCGTCCCAGAAGACCACATCGGCCGGCAGCAACTGGCTCTGCACCGGAACCCAACCGCGCGGCAGCGGGCGCAGCGCCGACCACAGAAAATCCTCAGGCGCATACAGCCCATCATAGGGTTTCACACGTTCCATCAATTCCGCCCGATGCGCTTCAAGATGTGCCGCGACAAAGCCGAAATAGCGGCCGATGAATTGTTGTCGCAGCGGCGCATAATCGCCGCAGAGCGCCCCCAGCCATTCCACCGCTGCCGCAACGCGGGCAGCGTGATCGCCGATCGCTGGCGGCATTGCATCCGCCGGCACCGGCTCGCTGTTAAGCCGCAGCTTCCCTGCACCAACCACCGCGCAGCGCAGCCGCGGATCATCGAGCGCGATGGTCCGCGGCAGACGATCCATGCCGAATGGAATCCGCAACAGGCTCAGCCGTTCACCTGGCGCATCAGCGTCGCCCAACCGTCGATCACCGGCAGCACCGTGTCGGCCTTCTCGGATTCCGCGTTGAACACAACGCGCGCAACGCCGAGGTCCTGGTAGCGCTTCATCAGGTCCGCGTCCTGCTTCGGGAACCACACCGTGATCTCGATCGATTTCGGATCCCGCCCCGCCTCGGTCGCCATCTTGCGGAATTCCGGGATCATGTCGGCGATCTCGGCATAGGCACCGCGCGAGGCCTGCGGAATCCAACCGTCGCCATAGCGGATCGCACGGCGCGCCGAGTACGGGAATGCGCCGCCGACGATCACCGGCGGATGCGGCTTCTGCACCGGTTTGGGCCACGTCATCATCGGATCGAAGTTGACGAACTCGCCGTGGTACTCGGCCTTCGATTTCGTCCAGATCGCCTTCATCGCCTCGACCTTCTCGCGCGCCATCTTGTGACGTTCCTTGAAGGGCGTGCCATGGTCCTCCATCTCGTCCTGGTTCCAGCCGTTGCCGATACCGAACAGGAAGCGGCCGCCGGACACCGTATCGATCGAGGCCACCAGCTTCGCGGTCTGGATCGGATCGCGCTGCGCCACAAGGCAAACACCAGTCCCCACCTTCAACGTTTTGGTGGCGGCCGCCGCCATGGTCAGCGTCACGAACGGATCCATCGCGTCGTAGTATTTCTTCGGCAGGTCACCGCCGGCGGGAAAGGGCGTCTTGCGCGACAGCGGAATATGCGAATGCTCGGGCGCCCACACGGATTCGAATCCGCGCCCCTCCAGCGCCGTGCCGAGTTCGCCTGGCGTCATGGAATAGTCGGTGAAGAACATCGACGCGCCGAATTTCAGCATGCGTGCCTCCTACGTTTTACTCGCCGGTCCCACGAGGCAGTTGCCGTTCCACCAGCCGAGCAAACAGCGCGGAGCCGAACGGTATTGCCTCGTCGTTGAAGTTGTACAGGTGGTTGTGCACCGACGCGCTGTCGCCATTGCCGAGATTGATATAGGCGCCTGGCACCTTCTCCAGCATGAAGGCGAAATCCTCCGAGGCCTGTGCCGGCGGCTGTTGGCGGTTGACATTGTCGTCGCCCACCAATTCCGCCGCTGCGTCGGCGATCGCCTGAAACTCTGTCGGGTGATTGACGAGCGGGGCGAAGATCAGGCGAAAGTCCACCTCTGCTGTCGCGCCAAAGCCGGCCGCCACGCCGCTCACGATGCGCCGCATGCCTTGTTCCACAAAGGTCATCGTCTCACGCTTCATGGTCCGCACGGTGCCGCCTAGTGTCGCGGTCTGGGGAATAACGTTGTAGGCGTCGCCTGACAGAATGCGCGTGACGCTGAGGACCGCGGTCTCGCGCGCCGACACATTGCGTGACACGATCGATTGCAGTGCAGCGCCGATGTGACACGCGACAAGCACTGGATCGATCGATTCCTCGGGCCGCGCGCCGTGCGCGCCTTTCCCGATGATGCTGATGTCGAAGAAGCCGCCACCGGCCATCGCGGTGCCGGGCGCGATGCCATATTTGCCGACCGGCATCCCTGGTCGGTTGTGCATGCCGTACACCGCGTTGCACGGGAAGCGCTGAAACAGATCATCCTGCAACATGGCGAGCGCGCCACCGACGCCTTCCTCCCCCGGCTGGAAGATGAAATTTACCGTGCCATTGAAGGCGCGCGTCTCCGCTAAATAGCGCGCGGCGCCGAGCAGCATCGTGGTGTGCCCGTCGTGGCCGCAGGCGTGCATCTTGCCGGCGTTGCGGCTGCGATAGGCGAAGTCGTTGGCTTCCTCGATCGGCAGCGCATCCATGTCGGCACGCAGCCCGATCGTCGCCTGGCCATTGCCCGAGCGCAGCACGCCGACCACGCCAGTGCCGCCGACGCCGCGATGCACCTCGATGCCCCATTCCTCGAGTTTTTGCGCCACCAGTTCCGCAGTACGATGCTCCTCCAGACCAAGCTCCGGATTGGCGTGGATCTCGCGCCTGATCGTGGTCAGCTCCGGGTGATAGCGGCGAATCTCGTCAATGGGGGACGTCATGCAGCCCTCCTGTTACTCGTCCAAATCGCAGTCTAATCGTGTTCCACCAGCAGTGCATCCACCGCCACCACGCCCTTGCCGGCTACGCGAACGATTAGCGGATTGATGTCGATTTCCGCGTAGCAGCCGGCGTGCTCCACCATGAAGCGCGACAGTGCGGCGATCGCACGCGCCACGGCATCGATATCGGCAGGTTTGCGTCCGCGGGCGCCCCGCAGGATGTCGGCCGCCTTCAGCCGTAACACCATGTCGCGCGCCTGCTGTTCGGTCACCGGCGCCGGTGCGAACTGCGCATCGCGCAGGATCTCCAGATAGATGCCGCCGAGTGCGACCATCACCGACGGGCCGAACGCCGGATCGGCGTAGCCGCCCAATGCCAACTCGATCCCGCGCTCGAACGGCTGCAGCACGATGGACGCCGAAGGGTCCGCGGTGCGTTCGCGCGCGGCGTCCAGTTCGGCGAACGTGCGCGCGATCTCGCCAGCGGCGATCGCTCCGGATACCAGTCCGAATTCCGTCTTGTGCGCGATGTGCTCGCTCTCGACCTTCAGGATGACCCGGTCCACGCCGAGTACCTGCATGGCGCGCTGCGCCGCCGCGATGTCCACGACCGGAACGGTCGGCACCTGCGGCAGGCCACCCACAGCGCCGAGTACCTCGCGTGCACGAGCACCGGTCACGACGCGGCGGCGGTGCGTCACGACAGCCGTCTTCACGTCACTCGGCGGGGCCTCCGGTGCCACCACACTGAGCGCGCGCACCAGACGTGTCGGTTCTTCGAACCACAGGATGCCAAGTTCGCGCAGCCGCGCCGCGAAGTCGGGTGTGGTCAGGCCGCAGCAAAACACCGGTTTGTCGGTCTGCGCGACGAGCTCGGTCAGCGCGGCCAGCACGCGTGGTTGCGGACCGGGGTTGTCCAGAATCGCAGCCTGCCAAAGCAGAATCGCGTCGATATTGGGTTGCGATGCCATCCAGTGCAGCGACGTTTCCAACCCGCGCGGGCCGGATGATATGGTTGACGACATATCGAACGGATTGTCGAACGTGCCGAGTTTCACCTGTTCGCGCTGTTCCGGCGTTGGCGCGATGACCGGCGGCGGAAATGCCATGCCGAACTGTTCCGCCGCATCGACCGCCAGGATCGCGTAGCCGCCCGATGGCGTGACCGCGCCGAGCCGGCGTCCCTTCGGCACGCGCTTGAAGCCGTGCAGCACGACCGCATCCATCAGTTCCATTTCGTCGCGCACCACGCAGGCACCGGCATCGCGCATCGCCGCGTCGAACAGTTCCGCTCGGCCGGCCAGTGCGCCGGTGTGCGACGCCACCTGATCCAGCGCCGCCGCCGAGCGGCCGGTCTTCAGGAACACCACGTGCTTGCCGCGATCGGTCGCATGGCGGATCGCCGCAGCCAATCGTCGGCCGTCGCGCGCACCCTCGGCCAGGACAGAAATGCAGGTGGTACCTGGATCTTCCGCGACGTAATCGATGCAGTCAGCCACATCGACATCGAACTCATTGCCCGTGTCGATCACGCATCGTGGGCCCAGACCACGCCTCCGAAGCTGCGTCACGCCCAGCACGCCGCTCATGCCTCCGCTCTGCGCGATGGTGGCGATCGGACCGGGCATCAGTTCGGATTCGGTCGCCGAGGAAAATGTAACATAGGCGCGGCTTTCGCTGTGGCGGATACCGATCGTGTTCGGCCCGATCATGCGCAATCCTGATCTCCCGCGCGCGTCGGCCAGTGCAGCCGCCAGCGCCGCACGCAACGCGTCATCACGGAAGCCGTCGGCGAACACCACGGCGCCGCGCACTCCGGCTTGGCCGCAGTCGCGAATGATATCCGGCACACGGTCAGCAGGCACACAGATCGCCACGAGGTCCACCGGTTCGGGCACCGCCAGGATCGACGGATGGCACGGCAGATCGTCGATCCGCGTCTGGCTCGGGTTCACCGGAATCACGCGCCCAGTAAAGCCGGCCGTCGCCAGAGTTTGCAGCACCCGCCCACCCGCTCGGCTGCGATCCGCGCTGGCGCCGATCACCGCGATACTGCGCGGAGCAAAAAATGCAGCCAGGCTCTGCTGCGTATCGGTCATTCGACATTTCCTCGCAATACGTGCAGCGCATCGACGACCTTGCGGTCCAGCACGATGCCCTCCGCGCGGCGTTGTTCGCGTTCGCGGAAGGCGCGTTCCGATGGGATGCGGATCTCATCCACGCCAGCCTGTCGCGGCGTCGCCTTGATACGTGCGATGAGTTCGGAGAACTGGGTCTCGAAATCGCCGTCCGGCAGCATCACCGCCGGATCGATCGCGATGAACAGGAAGCCGTAGTCCTGCACGTCGCCGCGAGGCAGCGCCGCACCCGCCAGCAAGCCGAGTGCCTGGATGGTGAACGACAATCCGTAGCCCTTGTGGCCGCCGAATGGAGCCACACCGCCATTCAGCGCAACCGCACTCGCATCGCGCGTCGGGTTGCCATCGGAAGCAAAGCCGACACCGTCCGGCAGCGCCTCCCCGAGGCGTGCCATCAGCAACACCTCGCCCCACATCACCGACGCCGTACCGATGTCGTAAATCACCGGCCCGTTCGCGGACGGAAAGCCGACACTGAACGGATTGGTGCCAAGCGCCGGCCTGCGTCCGCCTGGCGGCAGCACATGCGGCCTGGCGCTCGATGTGTGGATCGCGACCAGGCCGGCGCGCACGATCAGTTCGACGAAATAGGCATTGCGCCCGCTGTAGTAACTGTTGTGTACGCCGACGATGGCGATGCCACTGGCTTTCGCCTTGGCAATGGCAATCTCCGCCCCACGATAGGCAGCGACGTAGCCAACCTTGTTGCCGCCATCGACCAGCGCGGAAACCGGCGTCTCACGCATCACCCGCACCTGCGTGCGCGGTTTGCCAGTTCTCTCATCGTCGGCAATCGCCAGAATGCGCGGCAGGCTGGCAAACCGGTAGCCGCACAATGCATTGTCGATAAGCTGGTCGGTGATGATCGCCGCTTCATCGGCTGGATAGCCGATGCGTCGCAGCGTCGCCTCGCCAAGCTCACGCGCCTCGTCCACGCTGAGCCGCACACCGTCGGGCCGATCGGGATCGAGCATCAGCGCCCCTTGAACGGACCGGCCGGTCGCTTCTCCGCGAATGCCCGTGCTGACTCAGCAAAGTCCTCCGACAGATGCAGCTTCGCCAGGTTCACCTGAAGCAGCACGTCGCGCGACAACTGTTCCAACGCGTGCCGCCGCGCACGCACTGTTGAGCGCACGCCAAGTGGCGGGTTCTTCGCCACCTGTGCCGCCAGATCGCGCGCGACCTCCATGTAAGTGCCGCGCGGAGCGACGCGATCGATGATGCCTGCGGTCAGCGCTTCCTCGGCGGTGAAGAAACGACCGGTCAGGCTGACATCGGTGGCGAATGCGCCGGCACCGCGGAAATTCAGTAGCGCCCAGTATTTCGCGCCAGACAGGCCGCGCGGCGTTTCGGTCACCTGGAATTTCGTCCCCTCTTCCGCGACGACCAGGTCGGACTCCAGCACCAGTCCGAGTGCCAGTCCCAATACGTAACCATGCGGAGCAGCCAGCACCGGCTTCCAGTTCACCGCGCGCAGGAACAGATCGTGGCTCGATGCATCCTGCGCCTGCGCGCCACCATGCCGCTCGAATTCGGCACGGCTGCGCAACTGCCGTTGATGCACGTCCGCACCACTGGAGAACGCACGGCCGCGCCCGCACAGGATCGCCACGCGCGCTTCATTGTCGCCGTCGAAGCGCCGCATTGCCGCAGCAATCTCACGCACCATGTCGTCGTTGACGGCGTTCAGCTTGTCCGGCCGGTTCAGCGTGATCGTCGCGATGTAGTCGCGGCACTCGTACTCGACCAGGGAATTGTCGTCCGCATCCGCCATCGATCGATCCTCCCTTAAGGGCGTCCGATTGTGCGCGGGAACAGCGGGCGCGGCAATTCTACCAAGCGCGCACGTCCAGCCAGGTGCTCTGGTAGGTGGCGCCCTCTCCCATGTCGGTGAACGCGTCCGAACACAGCATGTTCACCGTGCCCGACACCGCCTCCTGATCCGGTCGCTGACCCGGAACAAGCACCACGCCCGGCTGTATCTCGTCGCGCACGCGCAGCACCAGGCCGATCGTGCCGCGATCGTTGACCAACCGCACCTGCTCGCCGTCGTGCAGATTGCGTGCCGCCGCATCGTCCGGGTGCAGCACGCAGTACGGCTTTCCCTCGCGTTCGCGCAACGGGGAAACGCCGGAAAACGCCGTGTGGCTTTGGAAATACCCCGGACCGGTCAGCAGGCGCAGTGGCCATTGTGCACCCTGTGTCGCCGCGACCGGATCGGGCTGCCACTCCGGCATCGGCGGCAATCCCTGCGCCGCAAGCGCCTCCGAGTAGAACTCCAGCCTGCCCGATGGCGTGCGGAATTGTTGCCCGCGCTTCGTTGCGATGGAAATCGGACCGGCGTCACGCAAACTGTCGGGATCTGTCGCTGCGACCGCACCCTGCGCACCACGGAACAGTTCGCGCAGGATCTCGGGCTGCGTCATACCGAATACGGGATCAGTGATGCCCATGCGCGCCGCCAGTGTCTGGGCGAGCTTCAGGTTGGACCATGCCTCGCCCTGCGGCGGCACTGCGCGCGGCGAATACTGCATGTAGTACGTGCCGTAGGCGCGAAAGAAGTCCTCGGTCTCCAGATAGGTCGTCGCTGGCAGCACGATATCTGCGTATCGCGCGGTCATCGTGAGGAACGGGTCATGCACCACGGTGAACAGATCATCGCGCGCAAGGCCGCGTCGTGTCTTGGCAATGTCGGGGCAGGTAACGGCTGGATTGTTGGCGGCAATGAACAGCGCGCGGATCGGCGGGTCGCCCAGTTCGAGCAGTGCTTCGCCCAGTCTGTTGTGATTGATCGTGCGCGTCGCCGCCGGGCCGGACGGCTTGCGCACCGCGTTGTAGTTGAGTTCGAACGACGCGTTCGTCCCGTTCACCGCACCGCCGCCGTACTGGCCATAGGCGCCGGTGACACCGGGCAACAGCGCGACGCTGCGCAGCGCCTGGCCGCCATAGGTGAACCGTGTCATGCCCCATCCGAGGCGGATGAGCGACTTCTTCGTCGCACCATACATCGTGGCGAGACGTTCCACATCGGACGCCGCAACGCCGGTGATGGCGGCGACGCGGTCAGGGGTAAAGCACGGCAGAACCTCGCGTTCCACCTGCTCGAAGCCGAGTACGTGCTGCGCGATGTAGTGCCGGTCGCACAGATTGTCGCGCGCCAGCACATGCATCATGCCCAGCGCCAGCGCCGCATCGGTGCCGATACGGATCGGGATGTGCCAGTCGGCTGCCCGCGCGGACCGCGTGCGCCGCGGGTCTATCACCACCAGCTTCACGCCACGCTTGCGCGCTTCTTCCAGCTTCGCCCAGAAATGCACATTGGTGGCGAACAGGTCGGCGCCCCAGCAGATCACCAGATCGGACTCGACCACCAATTCCGGATCGGCGCCCCCGATGGGCCCAACGGTCGCGTCCCACGCTGCTTCCATGCAACTGTCGCACACCGTGCCGGCCCACAGTCGGCTGGTGCCCATGGCATGAAACAACCCGTTCGGCAGGCCGCGATTCATCAGCCCCTGATGCGAGCTGTAGCAATAGCCGAGCAGCGCCAGGGGACCGGACTCGGCGATGATGGATTTCCAGCGCGCGGTGATTTCATCGAGCGCCGCGTCCCAGGTGATCGGCGCAAACCTGCCCTCGCCCTTGGAGCCGATCCGGCGTAGCGGCGTGGCAAGACGTTCCGGGGAGTGCACCAGTTCGGCGTCCCGGTTCACCTTGCCGCAGGCGAATCCGGCAGTGAACGGATGATCCGGATCACCTTCGATACGCTGCACCCGGCCATCCTCGACGTGTGCCAGCAACGAGCACATGTCGGGACAATCGTGTGCACAGACAACCCGGATGGTCTCCAAGTCTCGCCTCCAGAATGAGCAGCGTGCAACGGTACGTCGGAAAGCGCCTGTGAGATAGGCCATATCCCGACGTGTTGGCCAGACCATTCAGCGCATTGCCGGGTCTTTCCCGCCTTGCGGCGTGACGCGGTTCGCGAGACTATTCTATCGCGACAATAAACGGGGGCGGGTGTGCGGGCGCGAAACTGGCTGTGTGCGATAGCGGGATGCGTGGCGCTGTGCTGGGGTGCATCGGCGGCCGACCTGAAGATCGGTGTCGCGTCGGAAGTGACCACGCTCGATCCGCATTTCTTCCATCTGACCTCCAATACCGAGATCGACAAGCTGATTTACAGCGGCCTGATTACCCAGGACGCCAACCTGAACGTGATTCCCGACCTGGCGGTAAGTTGGCGCGCACTGGATCAAACGCACTGGGAGTTCAAGCTGCGCCAGGGCGTGACGTGGCAGGACGGCTCGCCGTTCACCGCGGACGATGTGGTGTTCAGCTATCAGCGCGCGCGCAACGTGCCGAACAGTCCGGGGAGCTTTCTGCAATTCCTCAAGCATGTGAAGTCGACCACGGCAGTGGATGATCACACGGTGCTGATCGAGACAGATCAGCCCGATCCGATCCTGCTGCACGAGATCCTCAACGTGTGGATCGTATCGCGGAAGAATGGCGCCAATGCCACGACGGCAGATTACAATTCGGGCAAGGCAGCGATCGGCACAGGTCCTTATCGCGAGGTCGAATGGGTGCCTGGCGACCACATCACATTGGAACGCTTCGACGGCTATTTCGGTGCGAAGCCCGACTGGCAGCGCGTCATCTACAAACCGATCACCAATGACGCGGCACGCGTCGCCGCACTGCTCAGCGGCGATGTCGATCTGATCAGCAACGTGCCGGGCAACGACGTTGCAACGCTGAAGCGCAACCCCAAGATCACTCTCGGCACGATGGAGAGCAATCGCTGCTACTTCTGGACGCTGGATGTGGGCCGCGACGTTTCGCCGCAGCTTACCGATGACGACGGCAAGCCGCTGACCAGGAATCCGCTGAAGGATGCGCGCGTGCGGCGTGCCATGTCGATGGCGATCGACCGCGCAGCGCTGGTGAGCAAGGTGATGCAGGGCCAGGCGGTGGAGGCGGCGCAGTTCAACCCGCAAGGCACGCCCGGCACAAGCGCGAAGCTGAAGCCGGTGGCATATGATCTGGCGGGCGCGAAGAAGTTGCTGGCGGAGGCCGGCTATCCGCACGGCTTCGGGCTGGTGGTGAATTCCACCAATGACCGCTATCCGAACGACGCTCAGGTCAACCAGGCGGTTGCGCAGATGTGGACTCGGCTCGGATTGAAGCCGACCGTGGATGCGATGCCGAAGGCGATCTATTTCCCGCGCGCCATGAAGCTGGACTTCAGTGTGCTGCTGAGCGGCAATTCAACGGATACCGGCGAACCGCTGTCGCAGTTGCAGTATCTGCTGGGCACCTACAACGCGGCAAAGGGCATTGGTGCCGGCAATGTCGGGCGCTATTCCAGCCCGACGCTCGACGCGATTCTCGACAAGGCGGCGATGACTTTGGACGACGGCAAGCGCAACGCGCTGCTGGCGGAGGCGTATGACTACGCGATCGGCGAGCAGGTCGTGGTGTTACCGATGTTGTTTCCGATCACCACATGGGCGATGCGCAAGGGCATCGTCTATGGCGGCTTCCCGCAGGAAGCGACGGTGGCATCCCTGGTTCACCTGGCAAAGTGATGGACGTCTCTCCGTGACCAGCGGCTGATCGATCACCAGCGACAGCCGCCGCCGACCAAGAATTTTCTCGCCTTCACCGCCGGTTTCAGTTGATACTGCCGGCGCACTCTTGTGGCGGGCCCCAGGCCAGCCGTCGGGACAAGCCGCTGCGGGTGGCTTACCAGCGGGCTCTGCCCGCTACGACCCGATAACAAAAGCAACGGCCACGGTTTTTACCGTGACCGGACAGGGAGTGTACGTCATGCTGGATCTCTTGGAGCGGCAGAAAACGTTGACGAGCAACCAGTGGCGCATCATCGCCACTGCGAACCTCGGCGACATGCTCGATTTCTTCGACTTCTTTCTCATCGGCTACGTGCTGGCCTTCATCATCGGCGGATGGCACCTGACATTCGGCCAATCGGCGATGATCCTGCTGTCCTCCGGTCTCGGCGCTGTGCCGGGCGCGTTCTTCTGGGGCTGGTTGGCCGACCGCATCGGCCGGCGCAAGGTGTTCATGGCGACGGCAATCAATGTCGCGCTTGCCACCGGCATCATGGCATTCACCCCCGATCAGAACGGCTGGATCAGCGGCTGGATATTTCTGGCGTTCTTCCGTTTCTTCGTGGGCTTCGGCAATGCCGGCCTGATCGCCGTGGACATCCCGCTCGTGCAGGAATTCGTTCCGGCCTACAAGCGCGGCTGGGTCAGCGGCATGACCACAGTCCTGCTGCCGGCCGGCAACCTGCTGGGCGCGCTGTCGGGTGCATTCCTGGCGCCCGTCATCGGTTGGCGCGGGCTGTTCCTGGTCGGGCTGCTGCCGGCGCTGCTGGTACTGATGATCCGCTACTGGGTCCCGGAATCGCCGCGCTGGCTGATCCGCATGGGCCGCCACGAGGAAGCGCGCCGATCGATAGCCTGGGCGCTTCAGGTCGATCCCAGCCGCATCGAACTGCCGACGACGATGCTCGAACCGGACAAGACCGTATGGCGTGAATTGTTCAACTATCCACGCAGCGTCGCCGCCGCCTGCTGCACGGCGCTAAGTCAGACTGGCGGTGTCGGCCTGCTGTTGTGGATCACGACGCTGTTCGTGCTGGTGCTGAAGGTCACGCCGGCGGAAGCGTCGTACCTGATGATCTACGTCAGTCTGCTGGGAATCGCCGGGCGGCTGTTCTGCTCGTATCTGTCGGACGCAATCGGGCGCCGTGCGTCCGGCGCGCTGATCGGATTCGCCGGTGCACTGACCATGGCGCTCGCGGGCTATTGCGTGAATGTCTACATCGGCACGGTATCGGTGTTCTTCCTGCTGATCATGGCGCAGCGCTTCTTTGGTGATGGCAGCTACGCAATCATCGGTCCATACATCGCCGAGGTCTGGCCGTTGCGCCTGCGCGCGAGCGGCATGGGTCTGGGCTACGGCGTCGGCAATCTCGGCAAGATCATTGGGCCCCTTGGTTTGGCGATCATTATCGGCTCGTCCAACTACGTCAGCCCGAAAGCGTCGCTGGACGCGATCTTCCCGGCGCTGATGTTCCTGGCATTCTGGTATGCCTTTGCCGGGGCCGCGTTCTGGCTGTTCGGCATTGAGACCAAGGGCCGTTCGATCGAGGAGATCGGCAGCACGCTCGACGAAAATGCAGCCGCCGAACCGCGCGTCGCGTAGCTGAAGGCAAGCGCTTCCTTCTTATCCATTAGCACCGGTGCGTGATTGGAGCGCCGGCCCCAGCCCAAAAGGAGTGAAAGTTTTTTGGTTCTTTTTTTCAAAAAAGAACATGATGGAAATCAATGCTCCGGCAAATATCGCGCCGTCAGATGGGCCTCAAAGTCCGCCGGATCGAGCGGCTTGCCGGTCGCCTGAACCAGCAGCGCATTGAAGTCCAAAAGGCTACCCCAGCCGTGCACATTGGCGCGCAGCCAACCAAGCAGCGGCGACAGATCGCCCTGCGCAAGTGCGTCATCCAGGCCCGGCACCGATCGTCGCGCCGCCGCCATCAGTTGTGCCGCTGCCATCGCGCCCAGAGTGTAACTGGGGAAATAGCCGAACCCGCCATCGTACCAATGGATATCCTGCAAACATCCGCGCGCTTCGTCGGGCGGTACGATGTCGAGCAACGCCTTCAACCCGTCGTTCCATGCAGCCGGCAAATCCGCCACCGCCAGCGTGCCACCGATCAGCGCCTGCTCCAGCCGGAAGCGCAATATGACATGCGCCGGATAGGTCATCTCATCGGCTTCCACGCGGATGAAACTGCGCTGCACCCCACGCCACAGCCGGCCCAGATTGTCCGGTCGATACGGCACCGGATCGCCGTCGAACGCCGCATGCAGTTCCGGCCCGAGCCAGGACAGGAAGGCATCCGACCGGCAGGCCTGCATTTCGACGATCAACGACTGGCTCTCGTGCGTCGCCATACCCGCTGCCTCGCCGACCGGCTGCCGTGCATGATCGGCCGGCAGGCCGCGTTCGTACAGCGCGTGCCCGGTCTCGTGCACCACTGCAAGAACGGCCTGGGTGAAGTCGGCTTCATCGTAGCGCGTGGTGATCCGCACATCGGTCGGCGTGCCGCCGGAAAACGGATGCGCCGAACGATCCAGCCGTGCATGGGCGAAATCCAATCCCAGCCGCCCGGACAGCCGTCGGCACAAGGCCTCCTGCACATCGATCGGGAACGGGCCCGTGGGCCGCACCGGTGTTGGATTGCGCGCCTGCCGCTCTTCCGCCTGCGGCAGCACACGACGCAGAAACGCTTCGTAGTCGGCGAACACCGGCGTGACATCGCCCGCGCGCATGCCGCGCTGGTAGCCATCCATCAGCGCATCGTACGGGCTGAGGCCCAAGGCCGGCGCCAACGCTTCGGCCGCCTCGCGCGCCAATCGCAGCACCTCTTCCAGATGCGGCCTCACCATGGCGAAGTCGGACTTGCGTCGCGCCTCGCGCCACACCTTCTCGCAGGCCGAATTGGCGCGCGCCGATGCTTCCACCAGATCGGGCGGCAACGCGGTCGCGCGCGTGTAGGCATGGCGCATCAGGCGGAGGTTCGCAGCGCGCCAGGGATCGCGTTCGCCATCGGCTTCCGCTCCGGCCAGGTCGTCGCCCACCACCGGCGCGACCAGCATCGAGTGCGACAGCCCGGCCAGCACGGCAAGCTGGTCGCCGCGCGCCGCTCCGCCGCCCGGCGGCATCATCGCCGCAGCGTCCCAGCCCAACACCGAGGATGCCTCGCCGATGGTTGCGATGCGGGCGAAACGTTCAGCCAGGCGATCGTAAGCGGTCATACGGTCGGCGCCTTTCTTGCCCAGACAACGAAGATCACCACGAGAGCGGCGGCCAGGCCATACCAGGTGATGGCGTAGGATAGATGGTTGTTCGGCGGCCGCGGCAGATGCCTGGCCGGATCCGGATAATGCTCCGAGGGTTCCGAGCCCATGGCGATCAGAACGAATGGAGCGACATGGCGCAGGCCCAGCGCAGCGCCGATCGCCGCTGGATTCAATGTATAGAATTGCCTGGTGGCAGGACTGTCGGTGGCGCTGAACAATCCCGGCAGGTCGCCCGGATGCACATAGCCTGTCACGGTCACCTCGCTCGTCGGCAGCGCAATGGCGCGCGAATGCAGGTCGGGCACCCAACCGCGATCCACCAGGACGGTCTCGCCATCGCCGCGTTCCAGCGGCACGATCAGTTGCGTGCCGAGTATTGTGCCGGAAGGCGTGTCGCGCACATCGGCACCGTAGGAGGCGGCCAGGTCGTTGCGTAGCCGACCGGTCACCTGCACCTTGCTGTAGGGCTGCGGTTGCACTGGCAACGGTTCGGCCGGTGCAGCTTCGGCGCGCGCGATCTGCGCCAGGACGCCTTCCTTCCAGTGCAGGCGCTGGACCTGCCAGGTGCCGAGACCGAGCAGCACGACAAGCATTGCTGCTGTCATCAAGCCGGGCACAAGCAGCCGGCGCATCTCTAAAACCTACAGTCCCATCTCGGACGACCGATGCCGGTACTGCAACGCCACCAGTGCTGCCTTCGCGGGGCGCATCATCAGGATGGCGAGCGGTATCGTCACCACCGGCCACAGCACCGCATGCACCCACAGCGGCGGTGAGAACCGGAATTCGACCCAGAAGGCCAGCCCCACCACGATGGCGCCGAGCAGCAGGATCACCCCGACCGCGGCACCATCGCCGGCGTCATGTGTCCGCAGGTCCAGCCCACACACCTCGCAGCTATCGCGCACCTCCAGAAGATTGCGGAACAGTTTCCCCTGCCCGCAGCGCGGGCAACGACAGGCCAATGCCGCATACAGGATCGAAACGGGCGGCTGCGCCACCGAGCCCGGCGTCAGTGCGGCGCGACTACCGGGCTGGCGCCCCACCAGTAGATACAGGTGAACAGGAACAGCCAGACCACGTCGACGAAATGCCAGTACCAGGCGGCAGCCTCGAAGCCGAAATGGCGCTCCGGCGTGAACTGGCCGTCGCGCGCGCGGAACCAGCAGACGATCAGGAAGCAGGTGCCGACGATGACGTGGAAGCCGTGGAACCCGGTGGCGAGGAAGAACGTGGATGGATAGACCCCGCCGCCGTAAAACTGGAACGGCGCGTCGGAATACTCGATCGCCTGGCAGAACGTGAAGCTCATGCCCAGCAGGATGGTCAGGCCAAGGCCGGTGACCAGGGTCTTGCGATCGTTCTCCAGCAGGCCGTGATGCGCCCAGGTGATCGTGGTGCCCGACAGCAGCAGGATCATCGTGTTGAGGAACGGAATATGGAACGGATCGAAGGTGTGGATGTTCGACGGCGGCCACACCGTCTGGCCGTTGCCCTGCAACTCGGGGAACAGGGCAAAGTTGAAGAACGCCCAGAAGAAGCCGACGAAGAACATCACCTCGCTGGAGATGAAGAACATCATGCCGTAGCGCAGGCCGAGCCGCACGACCGGCGTGTGCATCCCCGGCGTGCGGCTCTCGCGGATCACGTCGCGCCACCAGAAGAACATCGTGGTGAACACGATCAGTGCGCCGATCACCAGCATAACGTAGTTGCCGAAATGCGCGGCGAAGATGATGCCGAGCACGATCAGGCAGCCGCCAACCGCGCCGATGATCGGCCACGGGCTCGGATCGACCAGATGGTAGGGCTGCTTGAGGCCCGAACTCTCGACAATCGTGGTGCCGTGCGCGTCGCTCATGCCGAACCCATCCCAGTTTTGCCGAGGAATCCGCCCCGAAACGGCTGCCGCATCATCCCCAAATCCCTCGCGTGTTCAAGGGGTCTGCCGCGTCAACGGCCCGACATGCGGGCCGGCCTGTGCCAGGGCGCCGGACTTCTCCGCATCCTCGAGCGAACGGAAGAACGTATAGGACAGCGTGATGGTGTGGATGTCCGCCGTGTTCGGGATCCTTGGCGATCGCCGGATCGACCCAGAAGCTCAGCGGGAACTGCATCTGCTGGCCGGCCGCCAGCGTCTGCTGGTTGAAGCAGAAGCAGGCGGTCTTGTGGAAATATTTGCCGACCGTGTCCGGCGTGACGTTGTACAGCGCGATGCCGGTGATCGGCGTGGCGGCCCGTTGCGCGCGGTGTAGAAGGCCAGTTGCTCCTCGCCGAGCGGCACGCGGACTGCGTCCTGCTCGAGGTGCGAAGTCCCAGGGCAGGTTGGGGTTCAGTTGGCGTTGAAGCGCACGGTCATGATCTGGCGCGTCGCGCCGGGCGCAGCCGTGGGCCGATCTGCGGCGTGCCGGCATAGCCGGTGACGGAGCAGAACACGCGGTACAGCGGGATGGCGGCGAACGAGACGCCGACCATGGCAATGGCGACGACAGCAAGCGTGATGCCGAAGATGCGGTTGCGCGAAGACATTGCCCCGCCTTACCCTGTCAATGCGAGGAGCGCAGCAACGAAGCAGTGACAGGTGAACGTCACGACTTCATCCGCTTGACGATGGTGATGGCGTAGAACAGCGCTGACAGCGCCAGCAGCACCACCAGCATCGCCCAGTTGCGCACGTTGCGGCGGCGCATGTCATCCGGGTCAAGCGGCACGCCGGTCTCACCCCACCAGCCGATCGACGGCCAGCGCGGCGAACAGCACGAACAGGTAGAGGATGGAGTATTTGAACGCCATGCGCGCCGGCGCGTCATTGGTCAGGCTGACGCCGGCCGCATCCTGCCGATCGGTCGCGACCCGCCACACGCTGACAATGAAACCGGCGCCCAGCACCGCGGCGGACAGCGCCGTAGACCAGGCCGGAGAAGCCGATCAGCCACGGCACCAGCGACAGCGGCACCAGCAGCAGCGTGTAGATCACGATCTGCCGGCGGGTTTCCTTTGCGCCGGCCACCACGGGCAGCATCGGCACGCCGGCGCGCTGGTAGTCGGCATTGGCGAACAGCGCCAGCGACCAGAAATGCGGCGGCGTCCAGAAGAACACGATGGCGAACAGCATCAGCGGCACCAGATCGACCGAGCCGGTGACCGCGGCCCAGCCGATCACCGGCGGGAACGCGCCGGCCGCGCCGCCGATGACGATGTTCTGCGGCGTGCGGCGCTTCAGCCACATCGTATAGACGAACACATAGAACGCGATCGACAGCGCCAGCACGCACGCCGCCGCCGCAGTTCACCGCCAGGCCCATGACGATGACCGAACCCGACCGCCAGCGTGATGCCGAAGCCCAGCGCGGCTCCGGGTTCGATGCGGCCGGCGGGGATCGGCCGGTTGCGCGTGCGGCGCATCACCGCGTCGATGTCGCGGTCGTACCACATGTTGATCGCGCCGCACGCGCCGGCGGCGACCGCGATGCACAGCACGGCGGTGAACGCCAGCACCGGGTTCAGATGGCCCGGCGCGACCAGCAGGCCGATCAGGCCGGTGAACACCACCAGCGTCATCACCCGCGGCTTCAGCAGCGCGATCCAGTCGCTGAGCTCGGCTGCCGGTGACCGCTCGGCTTGCAGCGACAGGGGGGATTGCTCCCCCCTTTCAGCTACGCCCAGTTCGGAAAGCGCGTCGCTCATCCCCAGCGTCAGCGGATCCGCGGCAGTTCCGCGAAGGTGTGGAACGGCGGCGGCGAGGAGACGGTCCATTCCAGCGTCGTCGCACCCTCGCCCCAGTAGTTGTCGGCGCAGATGCTCCTTCGAGGTGAAGGTGCGGAACACGACGTAGAGGAACACCAGCAACGCGACGCCGCTGATATAGGCGCCGATCGAGGAGACGAAGTTCCAGCCGGCGAACGCCTCCGGATAGTCCGGGTAGCGGCGCGGCATGCCGGACAGGCCGAGGAAGTGCTGCGGGAAGAAGGTCAGGTTGACGCCGATGAAGGTCAGCCAGAAATGCACCTTGCCCCAGAACTCCGGATACTGGTGGCCCGACATCTTGCCGATCCAGTAGTAGAAGCCGCAGAAGATCGAGAACACCGCGCCGAGCGACAGCACGTAGTGGAAGTGCGCCACCACGTAGTAGGTGTTGTGCACGATCTCGATCGATGCCGGCATTGGCCAGCACGACGCCGGTGACGCCGCCGACGGTGAACACGAACAGGAAGCCGATCGCCCACAGCATCGGCGTCTTCAGCTCGATCGAGCCGCCCCACATCGTGGCGATCCAGGAGAAGATCTTGATGCCCGGTCGGCACCGCGATGACCATCGTCGCGGCCATGAAGTAGGCGCGCGTGTCGACGTAGATGCCGGAGATGAACATGTGGTGCGCCCACACCACGAAGCCGATCACGCCGATCGCCACCATCGCGTAGGCCATGCCGAGATAGCCGAAGATCGGCTTCCGGCTGAACGTCGAGATCACGTGGCTGATGATGCCGAAGCCCGGCACGATCATGATGTAGACTTCGGGATGGCCGAAGAACCAGAACAGGTGCTGGAACAGCACCGGATCGCCGCCGCCGGCCGGATCGAAGAACGACGGTGCCGAAGTTGCGGTCGCAGATCAGCATGGTGATCGCGCCGGCCAGCACCGGGATCGACAGCAGCAGCAGGAACGCCGTGACCAGCATCGCCCAGACGAACAGCGGCATCTTGTGCAGCGTCATGCCCGGGCGCGCGCATGTTGAAGATCGTGGTGATGAAGTTGATCGCGCCGAGCAGCGAACTGGCGCCGGCGAGATGCAGCGCGAACAGCGTGCAGTCCATGCCGATGCCCGGTCTCGTAGGTCGGGTTGGACAGCGGCGGATACAGCGTCCAGCCGGAGCCCGATTCGCCCATGCAGCAGGCCGGTGATGATCAGGCAGAACGCCGGCGGCAGCAGCCAGAAGCTGATGTTGTTCAGCCGCGGGAACGCCATGTCGGGCGCGCCGATCATCAGCGGGATGAACCAGTTGCCGAAGCCGCCGATCAGCGCCGGCATGACCGAGAAGAAGATCATCAGCAGCCCGTGCGAGGTGATGATCGTGTTCCACTCCTGGCCGATCGGTGACGATGTGTGTTGCCGGGGAAGTTGAGCTGCGCGCGCATGATCTCGGACAGGATGCCGCCGACCACGCCGCCGACCACGGCGAAGCACAGATAGAGCGTGCCGATGTCCTTGTGGTTCGTGCTGCACAGCCAGCGCACGAAGAAGCCGGGCTTGTGGTCGTGGTGGTCGTGGGCGTGGTCGTGGGTGGTTGCCGACATTCGTCCGTCTCCTTCACGCGCTGACCGGCGGGGTCAGCGCTGAACTCCTGCCGCGGCCAACAGGCGCGGTTCGTCTTGTGCTACCGCGGGCGCCGCAGGCTCGGCGGCGCCGCGTCCGAGAACTTGGTCTTCGCCTGGACCAGCCAGGCGTTGAACTCCTGCGGCGTCACCGCGCGCACCACGATCGGCATGCGGCTGTGGTTGGTGCCGCAGATCTGGTTGCACTCGCCGTAGAACATGCCGGGCTGGTCGGCGCGGAACCAGGTCTCGATCGTGCGGCCGGGGATCGCGTAGCGCTGCACGCCGAGCGACGGGATGAAGAAGCTGTGGATCACGTCCGCGCTGGTGGTCAGCACGCGGATGTTCTTGCCGACCGGCACGACCAGCTCGTTGTCCACGGTCAGCAGCCGCAGCTGGCCCGGCTTCAACTGGTCGTCCGGAATGATGTAGCTGGAGAAGTCGATGTTGTTGTTGTCCGGGTAGGTGTACTTCCCAGTACCACTGATGCCCGGTGACCTTGATCGTCAGGTCGGCGTCGTGCGTGCGGTCCTCGTAGTAGATCAGGCGGAACGACGGGATCGCAATCACCACCAGGATCAGCACCGGGATCACCGTCCAGGCGATCTCCAGCAGCGTGTTGTGCGCGGTGCGGCTCGGCACCGGATTGCGTCCTGGCGTTGTAGCGCCACATCACCCAGACCAGCAGGCCAGCGACGAACAGCGTGATCAGGTGATGATCACCAGCACGAGGTCGTGCAGCTCGATCTGCTGCTGCTTTCAGCGGCCCGAAGGCGGGCTGCATGCCCATTTCCCACGGCTTGCGGCGCGCCGACCGCCTGGGCCAGCGCCGCCCCGCCGGGAATGCTCATCATTGTCGTCAACGCGGCGAACAGCCGCCGGTATCGCAACATCGGCCGATCCATCCCGCTTCGGTCCCCCACCCGGTCCCGTCTCGGGCCGGCTCTCAGTACCATCGGCCTACCGGACCGCGTGCGCGAGATCAAGGTACCGTATTTCGCAATCGGCGGTTCGGCATCGCCGCGAACATACGGGGCGGGGCAGTGGGCATCGCGCGAGGACCAACCACTCAGCCGTCATGCTCGGCGAAGGCCGAGCACCCACAGACTCTCTCTGGGTCTCTCGCGGCAGAGACGTAGACGGTCTGCCCGGGCACACCGTGACGCTCCGCAATCGGCTCCGCTTGATGCGGACCGTCAGTTCCCCACTCGCATCAGCGTGAAAATGCCGAACGGCGGCATGGGGATGGCCCTGCTGCGCACCAGGTCCTCTGGCGAGAACAGCGCCTCGACGGCGAAGTCAGGATGCCAGCCGAGCGCACGTGATGCCGGGGCCATCGCTCGTTCGATCCACCAGCGCGGGCCTTTCTCGGCGGCGAAGTGGTTGATGAACAGGATATTGCCGCCCGGCCGCACCACGCGCCGCATCTCCACCAGCAACTGCCGCGGATGTGGCACGACCGACGCCACGAACATCGCCACCGCGATATCGAACGAGGCATCCTCGAAGTCGGTCGCCTCGGCATCCATTTCGCGCAGCGCCTCGACATTGGCGAGGCCGAGCTCCGCGACCCGCTTTTCGGCCTGCGCCAGCATTTCGGTTGACAGATCGATGCCCGTGACCCGCTTGGCCGGCAGGTAATGCGGCAGGGCGAGGCCGGTCCCGACGCCGACTTCCAGAACCCGGCTGCCGGGCATCCGGTTGGCCAATCCCACAGCGCGACGCCGGCCGATCGCGGACACACCGCCGAACGCGAGGTCATAGACGCCGGCCCACCGCTTGTAAGCGGCACGAACATCGTCAGCGTCCAGGGCAGCCCGCGGAGCGGCACGTTGGCGTGGCAACTCCAGGGTGTGGCTCATGGTGCCATTTCCTTCCTGTCGTTGCCTAGACAACGTTGCCGTAACGCGCAAGCCCGTATCACTTGCTCGGTAGCAAGATTAGTGCCGGAGGCACAGCCCCCATCGGCACGCTAGGTACAGCCTACCCCAACGTCGCGCAACGCACCATGGCGCCACGCGGCGACCCGGTCAGGCCTGGTCGTGCCGCCGGCAGGCCCTAACAGGTACTGCCTGCCGGCGCAGCAGATAGCTAGTCCGCCTGGGTCAGGTTCACCGCGGCGGTGCGGCCATTCTGCTGCTGCTCGACCTCGAAACCGACCTTCTGGCCCTCGCTCAGACTTCGTAGGCCAGCCTTCTGCACGGCACTGATATGCACGAAGACGTCCTTCCCACCCGTCTCTGGGGCGATGAAGCCGTAGCCTTTGGTCGGATTGAACCATTTAACGGTGCCCTGGGGCATCGACGCGCTGCCTTTCTGCCTGTGGCCGGCCGCACCGATACATACTGCGACGACAACCGGCCAATTGTACGGAAGCGCAACGGATATCTCCGCGACGCCTCCGCCCCTGCGACAGGACCCCCACCATTATGGCTACCGAGTTGGTGGTATCGCCTGTCGAGTACAACGATACGCGGACCAATGCTTCGCCGCAATCAATCCTGCGAGCCGCCGACAAAAACAGATTGTAACGCGGCGCCCGACACCCGCCCGCGGGAAAGCGCTTGCATCCGCCAAGACATCGCGCCATGTCGTTGGCAGCGGGCGCCGATGCGGTTAGATTGCCCCCGGGTAGCACCGGCGAGGGGTTCGGAGCCAATGAGGCGCCGCATTCGGCCCGCTTGGAGGATCTATGGGTAGCTTCAGCATTTGGCACTGGATGGTGGTGCTGCTGGTCGTGTTGCTGTTGTTCGGCGGCAACAAGGTCAGTGGCCTGATGGGCGACTTCGCCAAGGGCATCAAGGCGTTCAAAAAGAACATGGCGGAGCCCGACGATGCCTCGATGGAGGCCAGCGCCGACAAGCCGCCTGGCACCATCGCCGGCCCCAGCGCACAGGCGAACACCACCACCCGCGAGCATTCCGCGGCGCAATAACGCCCGCCGGTTCGCTCACAGCCGCAAGTCGCGGTGGGACCGGCCATGGGTCGTGATCGGCAATCTGGGCTCGTGACTTTGATTTCATCGCCCTGCGCTGCCGCGCTGAGGTGCCGGAGAGCGTCCGCGAACCGGCGCGATACCGGGCGGCGCCGTCAGGCGCCGTCATGGCCGGGCATCGTCCCGGCCATCGTCCCGGCCATCGCCACCGGCAGTGTGCCGCGACGGATGGCCATGCAGACAACTGGCCCGGGCCTGCGGGTTCCGCCGGCTCATCCCCAGGCGACCAGCGCCACCACTACGCCCCCACCAATCCCCGCGCGAAATCCCCGGCATCGAACGGCCGCAGATCCCCGGCCTTCTCCCCCACGCCCACCGCATACACTGGCAACCCGAAAGTCTCCGCTAGCGCCACGACGATCCCGCCCCGCGCCGAGCCGTCGAGCTTGGTCACCACCAAGCCGGTCACGTCCACCATCTCCTTGAACACCCGTACCTGCTGCACCGCGTTTTGCCCCGTGGTCGCATCCAGCACCAGCAGCACGGAATGCGGCGCCGTCTCGTCCTGCTTGCGCAGTACCCGGATGATCTTCCGCAACTCATCCATCAGCGCCGCCTTGTTGTGCAGCCGCCCCGCCGTGTCGATCAGCAGCACGTCCGCGCCGTCCGCCTTCGCCCGCGTCAGCGCATCGAACGCCAATCCGGCCGAATCGGCATTCGGCCCGCCCACAATCACCGGCGCGCCAACCCGCTCGCCCCAGATCTGCAACTGCTCCACCGCCGCCGCGCGGAACGTGTCGCCCGCCACCAGCACCGCTCTGAGCCCCTGCTCGCGAAAGCTCTGCGCCAGCTTGCCGATCGTCGTGGTCTTGCCGACACCGTTCACCCCGACCACCAGCACCACGTGCGGCCGCTTCGCCGGATCGAGCCGCAGCGCCTGCGCCACCGGCCGCAGCACCGCCGCAATCTCTTCGGCCAGCGTCTGCTTGATCTCGTCGTCCGTCACTTCCTTGCCGAACCGCGAGCGCCGGAAGTTGGCGATCACCCGCCCCGCCACCTCCGTCCCGAGATCGGCCGAGATCAGTACCTCTTCCAACTCCTCCAGCGCGTTATCGTCCAGCCGGCGCTTGTTGAAGACCGCGGAAATGCCCTCGGACAGCTTCTGCGTGCTGCGCGTCAGGCCTTCCTTCAGCCGCGAGAAGAACCCCAGCGCCATCAGGCCGCCTCCGCCAGCAGCGTCTCGTCCGCCACGCCCACCACGCGCGCCGCCATCACCCGCCCAGCTTCGGCAGGCGCCGCCAACCGCACCGAGGCGAAGTGTTCCGAATGGCCGCCATCGGCGCTCTCGGTCAGCAGCGACACTGTGCGCCCGACCTGCGCCGCCAGAAAACGCCGGGCCCCCGCCCGCCCCGCGTCGCGCAACCGTGCCGCCCGCTCCCGCCTCACCGCAACCGGCACCGAGGGCATCCGCGCCGCGGGCGTCCCCGGTCGTTCGCTATACGGAAACACATGCAGGAAGGTCACCTCTGCATCGGCCACGAAGTCGAGCGTCTCGCCGAACAGCGCCTCGGTTTCGGTCGGGAACCCCGTGATCAGATCGGCGCCAATCGCAATCCCCGGCCGCAGCGACCGAGCCCGCCGAACCACCGCGGCCGCGTCCGCCCGCAGATGTCGCCGCTTCATACGCTTCAGGATCAGGTCGCTGCCCGCCTGCAACGACAGGTGCAGATGCGGCAACAGCCGCTCCTCCTCGCCCAGCAACCGCCAGATATCGTCATCGATCGCCGCCGGATCGAGCGACGACAACCGTAGCCGCCGCAACTCAGGCACCAGCGCCAGCAGCCGTCGCACAAGCTGGCCCAGCGTCGGCGCGCCAGGCAGATCAGGCCCATACGACGCAATATCGACCCCGGTCAGCACCACCTCCTGGTAGCCCGCCGCCACCAGTGCCCGCACCTGCGCAACAACCGCACCGATCGGCACGCTGCGATTGGGCCCCCGCCCGAACGGGATGATGCAGAACGTGCAGCGATGATCGCAGCCCTGCTGCACCTGCACGAACGCCCGCGCGCGGCCAGCGAATTCGGTGATCAGATGCGCCGCCGTCTCGCGTGCCGCCATGATGTCGGACACTGCGCCAGGCGCTCCCGGCAGCCAGCTTTCCGGCTTCAGCTTGTCCTGGTTGCCCAGCACGCGATCCACGCCTGGCAGCCCGGCCCACGCTGCCGGATCGATCTGCGCCGCGCAACCCGTGACCACAATGCGTGCATCGGGCCGCTCGCGCGCGACACGGCGGATCGCCTGACGAGCCTGACGCTCCGCCTCCGCCGTTACCGCGCAGGTGTTGACGATCACCGTGTCCGACAGACCGGCGGCGTGCCCGCGCATCACCTCGCTCTCGTAGGCGTTCAGCCGGCAGCCGAAGGTGAGCACCTCGATGCTCATGCCGGATACGCCGCCAGATCGATCTCCCCGACATACGCCGTCGCCACAGGGCCGGTCATCAGCACGTGGCCGTCCTCGCGCCAAGCGATCTCCAGTTCCCCCCCATCGACCACGACCACCGCGCGCCGCCCCGTCAGCCCGCGCCGGTAGGCGTTCACCAGCGCAGCGCAGGCCCCCGAACCACATGCCAATGTAAGGCCCGCCCCACGCTCCCAGACCCGCAACCGGATGCGGCCCGGCGCCAGCACCTGGGCGAAACCGATATTCGCCCGTTCCGGAAACAACGGATCATGCTCCAGCACCGGCCCTAGCTCCGCCACCGGCAGACCTGCCACATCATCGACGAAGAACGTCGCATGCGGATTGCCCATGCTGGCGGCGGCCGGATCGGCGACCGGCCCCAGCGCAAGATCCAGATGCAGCGTGTCCATCGCACGTGCCAGCGGGACCTCGGGCCAGTCCAACCGCGCGCGACCCATGTCCACTCGCACCCGCCCGTCCGCCAAAGCTTCGGAGGGAAGATTGCCTGCGACGGTGCGGATCACCTGCGCGTGCCGGCCGGTCTCGCGCGCCAGCAGCTCGACGACGCAGCGCGTGGCATTGCCGCAGGCCCCGGCTTCCGCGCCGTCCGGATTGCGGATCCGCATGAAGACATCGGCATCGGAGCCAATGGGCGCCGGCTCGATGGTAATGAACTGGTCGCACCCCACCCCGGTCCGCCGATCCGCGATCGCCGCCGCGCGCCCCGCCGTCAGGCCAAGTGCCCCCGTCCTCTCGTCGAACACGACGAAATCGTTGCCGCAACCATGCATCTTCACAAAGCGGGCCATACGGTTGGTATATTTGCAGACAGGCCTCCGGTGTAAGCCCCAGTCATCAAACCATATCCTGTGTGGCTGTCGCGTTGCCTGGACCCCGGGGGTACGCTCCTCTCCATCGGATGTCGGAATGGGGAAGGGTACCGAATGAACCGCCGCAACCTGTTCATATCGACCGCGAAGGCCGCGCTGGCAACCGCCCTCGGAGGTTCCTGGCTGGGCAGCACCGTCCATGCGCAGACATCGCAGCCCGCCGGCGGCGCTCCCACAACCTCGACGCTCGACCGCACCGTCCTGCCAATCCCCGAGCCGAGGCCGCCGACAATCGACGTCCTCGACGCGCGCAACGTCATTCCGCCTGGAAGGTTCGAAGTCAGTGCCCCAGCCAATGCTCCCAATGTGCTGATCGTGCTGCTCGACGACATGGGATTCGGTCAGTCGAGCGCATTCGGCGGCCCGGTCCACATGCCCGCCCTCGAGCGGCTGGCCGTCGGAGGGCTGCGCTACAATCAGTTCCACACCACTGCCCTGTGCTCTCCCACACGCACCGCCTTGTTGACCGGCCGCAACCATCACATGAACAACATGGGCGGCATCACCGAGGTCGCGACAGCGTTTCCCGGCAACACTGGCGTCCGGCCGAACGCGATCGCGCCGCTGGCCGAAATTCTCCGCCTGAATGGCTACGGCACGGCGGCGTTCGGCAAGTACCATGAAGCCCCGGTCTGGGAAATCAGCCCCGCGGGTCCGTTCGATCGATGGCCGACGCGTTCGGGCTTCGACCGGTTCTACGGTTTCCTCGGCGGCGAAACCAACCAATGGGCGCCGCTGATCTATGACGGGACGACCCAGGTCGAGCCGCCGCACGATCCGGATTATCATTTCATGACCGACATGACAAACCAGGCGATCAACTGGGTGCGGTCCGTCAAGGCGCTCGCGCCCGAAAAGCCATTCTTCCTGTATTTCGCACCGGGCGCCGTACACGCCCCACACCATGTGCCCAAGGAATGGATCGCCAAATACCACGGCAGGTTCGACGCCGGATGGGACAGGCTACGCGAGGCAACGCTCGCCACGCAGATCGCCCTTGGCGTCGTGCCACACGGCACGAAACTCGCGCCGAAACCCGAAGCGATCAAGGACTGGGACAGCCTGTCGGCGGACCAGAAGCGTCTGTTCGCGCGTCAGATGGAAATCTTTGCCGGGTTCGGCGAATACGCAGATCATGAGATCGGCCGGCTGGTTCAATCGATCACGGACCAGGGCCAGCTCGACAATACGCTGGTTCTCTACATCGTCGGCGACAACGGCGCGAGCGCCGAAGGCGGTTTCAACGGCCTGTTCAACGAGATGTCGTATTTCAACGGCTTTCCCGAGCCGCTCGAGTTGCAACTGCAGCGCATCGAACAGCTCGGCGGCCCGATGTCGTATAGCCACTACGCCGCCGGCTGGGCAGTCGCGGGCGACACGCCGTTCACCTGGACCAAGCAGGTCGCCAGCAGCTACGGCGGCACCCGCAATCCACTGATTGTCCACTGGCCGAACGGCATCAAGGCAAAGAATGAAGTCCGCCCGCAATGGCATCATGTCGTGGATATCGCGCAGACGATTCTGGAAGCGGCAGGTCTCCCGGAGCCGAAATCGGTGAACGGCACGGAGCAGATCCCGATGCAGGGTGTCAGCATGCTGTATTCGTTCGACGATCCTCACGCGCGCGATCGGCACCTGACGCAGTATTTCGAGATCGTCGGCAATCGCGCCATCTACAACGATGGCTGGCTGGCCGGGACGGTGCACAAGGCGCCCTGGGAGTCGCAGCCCCGTACGAGTCTCGCCGAGGACAAGTGGGAGCTTTACGATACGCGGGCGGACTTCAGTCTGGTCAATGATCTCGCCGCGACCAATCCCGCCAAACTGAAGGAGATGCAGGATCTGTTCACCAAGGTCGCGACGAACAATCATGTCCTGCCGATCGACGACCGGTCTATCGAGCGGTTGAACGCCGCGGCTGCAGGCCGCCCGGATCTCATGGGCGGTCGCACGTCGCTGACCGTCTATCCAGGCATGTCCGGCATGATGGAGAACGCCTTCATCAATGTGAAGAACCGCTCATTCTCCATCACGGCCGAAGTGGAGATACCGGCGTCCGGCGCATCGGGCGTAATCCTTGCCCAGGGCGGACGCTTCGGCGGATGGAGCCTGTGGTTGAAACACGGTCATCCGACATTCTCCTATAACTGGCTTGGTATCGAACGCTACGATGTTGCCGCCAACCATCCTCTGCCCGCGGGCCAGCACGAACTCCGCTTCGAATTCGCCTACGACGGCGGCAAACCAGGGGCCGGCGGGACCGCACGAATTTTTCTCGGCGACGCCAGGCTTGCGGAAGGTCGGATTGCCCGAACCCAGCCGTTCGCATTCTCCGCCGATGAAGGCGCGGACGTCGGTGAGGATCTCGCAACACCGGTGACCGAGGCGTATCAGGTGCCGGCCACGTTCTCCGGAACTATACGGAAAATCACCATCGACGTACAGCCGATCCAGGCGGCCGACCGGAAGGCCGCGAACGAAGCTGCCATCGAGGGATTGCAGCGACAGGCCGAGTTCGAGTGAAGTCGTTGCCGGAGTTCCAGCGACTGCGAACAGCGGAGTGCCATCCATCATGCCAAAGCGCATCGACATCGCGGCGATCCCTGCCATCGTCGGCACACTGTATCCCTCGCCATTCGACCAGCCGTGCCGCGAACGCGTGCGGCAGAAACTCGGCGACGTGGCAGGGCTGACGCAATTCGGCGTCAACCTGCTGCGGCTTCCGCCGGGCGCATGGTCCAGCCAGCGCCACTGGCACACCGCATCCGACGAGTTCGTCTACGTGCTGTCCGGCGAGGTGACCCTGGTCAGCGATGACGGGGAGGAAGTGTTGCGCGCCGGCGATGCCGCGGGGTTCAAGGCAGGCGACACGAACGGACACTGCCTGCGGAACCTCTCGGACCGCGATACCCTGATCCTGGAGATCGGCACACGCGTCGCCACCGACGCGGGACACTATTCGGATATCGACTTGATGGCGCCAACCGGCGGCCAGCCCGCGGTCTACACCCATCGCGACGGCACGCCATACGAGGGCATCAAACGCCGCGGACCGGAGGGTTAGCGGTCCGGCCTGCGCCGCGGCCGCCCGCTCCTGGGCAGTCGCGCGTGCGAGGGCTATACCCGGCGGAACATGAAACCTCCTCACCCCAACCGACATGGCGGCGGCTCCGGCCGTCCGCCCTCCGATCGCGGCCCCTATCGTGGCGGCGGCGGAACATCGCAGCAGCAATCGGGACCCGGCCAATCGGGCGACCGCCAGCAACGGCGCGAGCATGCCGGCGCGGGCCAGGGCGGGCAGTTCAGCCGGCCGCAAGGCGGTCAGGGGCCGCGGCCAGAGGGCCAGGCTGACCAGCGCGGTCCGCGGCCGCCGGGCAAGCCGTTCCAAGGCCGCCCCGATCAGTCCGGCCAGAACCGCGATCACAATCGCGGCGGCCAGCGCAACGACTTCCGCCGCCCCGATCGCCAGCACGACCAGCGCCCGCAGCACACGCCCGACGCGCCGCGCGGCGCCGTGTGGCTGTATGGCCAGCACTCGGTCGCCGCCGCGCTGGCCAACCCGGCCCGCCGTCTGCGCCGACTGCTGCTGACCGAAGAGGCGCTGCAGACTCTCGCCCAACGCCTGCCGCCGCCCTGGCCGCTGGCGCCGGAACCGGTCGACCGCGGCCGTCTGGACCATTTGCTGGGCCGCGACATCGCGCACCAGGGAGCCGCCCTGCTGGCCGATCCGCTGGGCACACCGAGCCTGCAGCAGGCGCTGGAGCGGCCCGGTCCGCTGATCGTGCTGGATCAGGTCACCGACCCACGCAACATCGGCGCAATACTACGATCGGCGGCGGCGTTCGGCGTGGCGGCGGTGATCACCCAGGACCGCAATGCTCCGGAAGAGACCGGGGCCATGGCCAAGGCGGCGTCCGGCGCGCTGGAGACCGTCCCGCTGCTGCGGGCGGTGAACATCGCGCGCACGCTGATCGCGCTGAAGGCCGCCGGCATCTGGGTGGTCGGCCTGGACGCCGGCGGCGGCGCGCTCGCCGGTCCCGCACTGGCAGAGCGTCGTGTCGCCCTGGTGCTGGGCGCCGAAGGAGAAGGATTGCGCCGGCTGACACGGGACACCTGCGACGAGATCGCTGGCGTTGCCACCAAAGCTGCCATGGAAAGCCTGAACGTCTCCGCCGCAGCAGCCGTGGCGCTCTATGAACTGACGCGGCGCACATGACCAGCTATCAGCCGGACCAGGCAGCCGCCGCGCTGCACGAGGCGCGACGGCGCCGGACCGAAGTCGCGCCGCTACCCGCCGCCATTGCGCCGCGCACCGAGGCGGAGGGCGCAGCGGTGCAGCGTGCGTTGTCCCATCGCGTTGGCGCCGCTTCGCCCGGCGGCTTCAAGATCGGCGCCACCGCGCGGCGGATGCAGGAATACCTGGGACTGAGCGGCCCCGCCGCCGGTTTCATGGCCGCCGGCGATCTGTATCGAAGCGGCGCCACGGTGCCCTTCGCCAACTTCCTCCGGCCCGGCGTGGAGTGCGAATTGGCGGTGCGCCTGGCGCGTGATCTTCCTCCCGGCCCGTGCACACCGGAACAGGCAGCGGACGCGGTCGGCGACCTGTTCGCCGCCATCGAGGTCGTCGAGAACCGTTACGGCGAACTCACCGTACTCGGCACGCCGACGCTGATCGGCGATCAGGTGTTCCACGCCGCAGCCGTATTAGGCGAACCGGGCACCCAGGACTGGCGCGCGCTCGATGTCGGCAGCCTGCGCGGCCGCCTGATAGTGGATGGGCATCAGCGCGACGAAGGGGTGGGCGCCGACCTGATGGGTCATCCGATGAATTGCCTGGCCTGGCTGGCCGGATCCTCGGTCGCCGCCGCGTTCGGCGGACTGAAGGCGGGCCAGGTGGTGATGCTCGGCAGTGTGACGCCGCCGGTCTGGCTGACCACCCCGGCCAGTGTCACCGTGGAGTTCGCACCGCTGCCGCCGGTGCAGGTGCGCCTGGGCTAAAAAATCGTTGACTTAACAACCTTTGTTCGCTTAATGTTCCATTAAGAAGACCAGCGGATACTGGCCTTCAACCCCCCTCGCCAGAATGGCCAGGCATAAGGATGCG
The DNA here is from genome assembly GCA_963696645.1 of uncultured Alphaproteobacteria bacterium. Lineage (GTDB taxonomy): Bacteria > Pseudomonadota > Alphaproteobacteria > Acetobacterales > Acetobacteraceae > JAMXLO01. The sequence continues at coordinate 1,417,548 of CAVOKY010000005.1, read as the reverse complement.
TGTCGTGTTCGCCGACTGGAACCATCTCTCAGAAGACCTTCAGCTTGCCCTGTCGCGCGAAGCGCTGACCCGCGCGGTCGCCACCATCGCCTCCCAGGCGGAGGTATTGGCGGAAGAGATGGAATGCGGCGGATTGGCAGACCGCGGGGGCCCTGATGCCTTGCGACTGTTCGCCGCCGTGATGCGCGTGAACGGCCAGGACGAACTACAACCAGCCGGGCGCGCCTGATCCAATTCACCCCTCCGGTTGCGAGAGCGAGGGGATTCTTACTTCTCGTTGCAACTCCATTTTGAGTTGTCCGCCGCGATGGATCGCAACGCTGCCGCGGCCGCGAACAATGCCCCTGGCAATCCGAGATCGCCCGGCCCAACAACTGGAAACTTACCTCCGGCACCGACGCCCAATTGGGGTAGATGTCGACTTCGCGGTCCGCCACCACTGTCACCAGTCGCGGCAGGTTTCAGCACGTGCTTCGCCTGTTGCGCGGTGTCCGCGGCACCGAGTTGACAACTACCGTTCTGGATCAGCCACGGGCCGCTGCGCGATTCATTCCTGAGCATTATCCAATGCGCCATCTCCCAGCAGCGTCCGGTCCAGCAGCGACGCGAGTTCCGCCTCATGGTCATAATCAGGCATGAGGCTGCGCAGCCCGCCATCACCCCCGATCGCCGGATGGAAGTAGATTTCGCTCGAACCTGCCGGGAGTTCCGCCAGCAGGCGTCGTATCCGCTCCCCGGCCATATGCCCGGTCCACGCAATGCCAAAACAATGATCCGCGGCGTCCATGCCGGCCGCGCGCACCTGTCGCCGCAGCAGCCTCGTCCAGTGATACAGCGCGAGACCGCCCAGCCCGACGCGCGTCCCACAGCGCGCGAGAACCGCGGGTGGTTCGGCCGGCACCCGCACGGAGCGCAGTCCGAATTCGCGACCGATGTCGATCATCAGTCGCCCCACCGTTGGATGCAGGTGCATGTGTTTGTGCGCGTTGGCGTGGTCGAGCGTCAGGCCGCTGGCGGCGAACGCGGCGAACTGAGCACGTATTTCCGCGGCGAGTTGGCGGCGGACACGTGGGCGGAAGAAATAGCGCACGCCGAGTTGAAATTGGTCGGACGGAAACCGTCCCGCGGCATCGACCAGGTCGGGGATCTCCGCCGGCGGCAGCGCGGCGGGTCCTTCGACTAGCACCAGGTGCAGCCCGACCCGCAGCGTCGGTAGCGCGCGCGCACGTCGCACTGCGTCCGCCGCGGCGGGACCCGCAACCATCAGGCTCGCAGCATTCAGGATGCCGTCGCGATGCGCGCGCTCGACCGCTTGGTTGACCGACTCCGACAGTCCGAAATCATCCGCGGTGAAGACAACGTGCTTCATGCTCCGGCTGCATTGACGTGGTTCAATTCCGGCAGGCGGTTCGGCACGTCGCCATCGAATGGATCAGCCAGCCGCGTGTCGCGCGTGCTGGCCTGCCATTTCGCGATGAAGTCCGCTGGCGTCATGGACGCAGGCTACGGGCCGCAGCGAATTCCGGAAAGGCGATCGACTGCCCTACGCCAGGCCCGACGTCCGATACGCCGAGCGCAGCGGCGCAGCGAAGCTGATGCTGTCGAGCCGCAGCAAGCCATCGGCCGTAACGATCCCCGGTTGCTCCGGCCATGAACCGTCAGGCTGTCGCCGAAGGACCTCTGCGGCAATCGAGGTCGAACGCAGGACTACGATCTCCGCGACCGTCGGGATCGTCCTATAGGCCAGCACATTCGCCCGCGTCCTCGATACGTCGGTCGGCGACAATATCTCGATCAGCACGATAGGCTCGTGCATCAGCGGCGCGCCCGTCGGCGGCGCGCAGGTTATGCCGAGGTCAGGGACCAGGCAGTTCTCCTCGGATCGCAGGCTAGGCACCACGCCAGGCGCAACCACAACGCGGCATCGGCTGCCCGCGGCATCCAGATGTGAGATCAGCAGATAGGCCAACTGCCCCTGAATGGAGCCATGCGAGTCGGACGCGGGCGCCATCATCTCCGGTTCACCGTCGCGCAACTGCCACAGCGCACCGGTCCGGTCGCCGGAATCCCATTCGAGGAATTCAACGACCGTCATCCGGCGCGACGGCATTTTCAGTGCGGAGTCCATGGCGCGACGATGCGCGTCCACATCTTCGACTGCACGCCGCGTTGCATCAGGCCGCCTTGTGCCGCTCCCGCAGGAACTGGAAGAACTCGACGCCCTCCCTCAACCGGCGCTTCATCATCTGCGGACTGCGCACCATCTCGCCCACGATCGAAGCAATCTTCGGCGCGCGGAAATAGAACCGCCGATAGAACGTCTCGACGTTGTCGAAGATCTCCGTGTGCGACAGGTGCTCGTACGACAACGGTGCGATCTGCACGCCGTGCTCGTCCACCAGTTCGGCGTGTTCGGCATCCAGCCAGCCGTTCTCCACCGCCTGCTTGTACAGGAACGTCCCTGGATACGGCGCCGCCAGCGACACCTGGATGGTGTGCGGATTGATCTCGGTGGCGAAGCGGATCGTCTCCTCGATGGTCTCCTGTGTCTCGCCCGGCAACCCAAGAATGAACGTGCCGTGGATCTTGATCCCCAGCTCGTGGCAGTCGCGCGTGAAGCGCTTCGCCACGTCGATCCGCATGCCCTTCTTGATATTGTAGAGGATCTGCTGGTTGCCGCTCTCGTATCCGACCAGCAGCAGCCGCAACCCGTTGTCCTTCAGCACCTTCAGCGTGTCGCGCGGCACGTTCGCCTTGGCGTTGCACGACCACGTCACGCCCAGCTTGCCCAGCTCGCGCGCGATCGCCTCGGCGCGTGGCAGGTTGTCGGTGAACGTGTCGTCATCGAAGAAGAATTCGCGAACCTGCGGGAAGTAGCTCCGCGCCAGCGCGATCTCCTCCGCCACATGCCCCGGCGATCGCACCCGATAGCGATGCCCGCCCACCGTCTGCGGCCACAGACAGAATGTGCAGCGCGACTTGCAGCCGCGCCCGGTGTACAGCGACACATATGGATGCAACAGGTAGCCGATGAAATAGTCCTCGATGCGCAGGTCCCGCTTGTAGACCTCGGTAACGAACGGCAGTTGGTCCATATCCTCCAGGATCGCGCGATCCTTGTTGTGCACGATGCCGCCGGTGTCGTCGCGATAAGAAATGCCATCGACCGAGCCCCAATCGCGGCCCTCGGCGATCTCCTTCACCGTGAAGTCGAATTCATTGCGCGCCACGAAATCAACCGAGACACCCTGCACCAGGCTTTCGTCCGGTTGCACCGCGACCTTGGCGCCGACAAAGCCGATCTTCAGCGCCGGGTTTGCTTTCTTCAGTGCCGCCGCCACCTTCACGTCGGAGGCGAACGACGGTGTCGAGGTGTGGATCACACATAATTCGAAATCGCGCGCCTGCCGGACCACCGCGTCGAGCTCGATGCCCGCCGGCGGCGCATCGATCAGCTTGCTGCCGGGAACCAGGGCCGCAGGCTGCGCCAGCCATGTCGGATACCAGAAGCTGCGGATCTCGCGCCGCGCCTGGTAGCGCGAGCCGGCGCCGCCATCGAAACCGTCGAACGACGGCGGTTGCAGGAACAACGTCTTCATCATCGCGGGTGGTATCCCTCCGCTTGCATGGTATGGCCGCGCCAATCAACCTCGCGGCCGGCGTAGCTCGCGATCATCACGGCTACCGACATAAGCTCCCGCAGCGGCAGAAGCCAGACCGGGGTGCGATTGGCAAGGGCCAGCGACCGGTCGATCCCGCGTGCGACAAGAGCACGGATCAACCATGCGATGGCGAACCAGACGACCGCCCAGACGGCGCCGCGGGCCAGCATGACCGCGAGCGCCGCCCAGGCCAGCGGGTATTGCAGCACCGAGGCGGCGAACGCGGCTGGAACCAGCGCCCGGATGGTCCGCGCCCAGCGCAGTTCGTGCCGCCAAAGGGCGGAGAAAGTCGCTTCGGGGACCGTGGTGGCCGGTATGGTATCCGCCAATGCCACGGTCAGGCCGAGTTCCTGGACCAGCCTTCCCAGCACGTTGTCGTCCGCCAGATGGTCCACCAGCGCCCGGAGGCCTCCGACACGCTCCAGCGTGTCACGCCGCAGCGCCATGGTCGCGCCCAGGCAGTCCCGGCGTCCCATGCCGCGTGCCAGCAGCGCGCCGGGGAGGAAGTACTGGTTGATCTGGATGGCGCCGAAAACGGTAGGTAATTGGCTCATCCCTTCCCCCCAACCCCCTCCCGCAGGGGAAGTGGGAGTCGCTACGGCTGCTCCCCCCCTCCCCTTGCGGGAGGGGGTTGGGGGGAGGGAACGTCCTGTATAAAGCGTTGTAACCAACCCCGTTCCCGGCTGCACCAGCGCCTTTGCCAGCCGAAGCAGGTAGTCGGGCGCCACGTGCAGGTCCGAATCCGCGATCACCAGCACGTCGTGCTTTGCCGCGGGCAGCATGTTGATCAGATTGGCCACCTTTCGGTTCGGGCCATGCACGGTGGGATCGACCACCACTGCAATATCGCAGTCCGGAAACCGCGCCTGCAGTCGCCGCAACACCGGTAGCGCTGTGTCGTTTGGATCCTGCACGCCGAATACCAACTGCCAAGCCGGATAGACTTGTCGGCAAACGCTGATCAGCGCCTCCTCCAGCAACGGTTCGTCTCCGTGCATCGGCTTGAGGATGGTCATGGCGGGCGTCCCCTCCGGCTGCCGGCGAGTCTTACCGGCGACAAATCGACGCAACAGCGCGACTCCGGCGATCCCCTGGATCAGCCCGACGGCGGACAGCCCCGCTGCGATCCAGGCGACCATCATCTGCCGGCCCTACAAACCCCATCACGATTCACGCGGAACGCAGACTATCGCGGCATCCAATCGGAATGCTTGTGCCATCGCGGCAGGCGGCGCGGCAATCCGTCGATGGGTACTGCGTTGGGCAATGCGGAGAACACGAGTCGTGCCGAATGAGGGAAGGCACCCCCGAGCTTCCAGGTGCACTGGACGTTAGCTCTTTGGCCACAGATCCATCGGCACGATGCGCCACAATTGCAGCCGCGCACCCAACCAGCCAAGAGTCCGACAGTGCGAAACACGGCATACGACCATACTTGGAACCGTCACGGCTGGGCCCTTCTGCTGGCCGCCGTGCTGCTGTCCGCCTGCGAGCCGCGCGTGCCGGAATTGCGCGTGACGGAGACTCCTCCCGCCATCCTCCTACCAGCCGCCAAGGCCGGCATCACCGACGCACGCGGGCGCTTTCGAGAGATCTACTGCGCCGTCCGCATTGACCATGGCGCCCAACTGCCGAATGACCGGCCATGTGAGACCAGCGCTGCGCTGTGGCAATTGCCTGGAGAACCACCACCATCAGGGCGCAGTGTTGCGCTCGATCCGTCCACGGCCGGTCTCACCGTGGTCATGGTGCCGGGCCTGCTGGCCGAATGCCTCCGATCGAAATCCACCGTGTTCGGCGACGCCCGGGCAAATCTGGAAGCACGGGGCTATCGCACGAGTTACATCCAGACCCGCGGGCGTCAGGCCAGCGAGGTCAACGCCGCGATCATCCGAGATGCGCTCGAGGCGCTGCCGCCGGCTTCACGGATCATCCTGGTGACACACTCCAAGGGTACCGTCAACTCACTGGTGGCGCTGGCAAACTGGCCCGACCTCGCCGACCGGGTTGTTGCCCTGGTAAGCGTGGCCGGCGCGGTCAACGGCTCGCCGCTGGCCGACGTGGTACCGGACTGGATCGCAAGACTGGTCGAGTCGATCGACCTGGCGGAGTGCCCGCAGGGGCAAAGTGTCGAAGCGGCCGACAGCCTGCGACGCTCCACGCGTCTGGCCTGGCTGGCGACGCACGCCTGGCCGGCGCGGATACACACCTACTCGCTGGTGGCAATGGCTGATTCCGACGACATGTCCACCGTGCTGCTGCTCTTCAACCATGTTCTGGCTCGCACGGAGCCCGCCAATGACGGCCTCGTGGTCGCCTCAGACGCCATCGTCCCCGGCTCGACCTTGCTGGGCTACGCGAATGCCGACCACCTGGCAGTCGCCATGCCGTTCGGCTCGAACGCTCCACTGCTGGCAGCCACGCTCATGACGCACAACGACTATCCGCGAGCGGTGCTGCTCGAAGCGGCAATCCGATTCGTCGAGGAAGATCTGCGGTTGGCAGGCGTGCTCGCCGCGCAGCCCAGTCCATGACACCATAGGGCGTCGGTCCGATGCCGTGCCCATGAAGTGTCAGTTCTGGCCGCCACCGCGAGGACGGTTCGCTTCGCCCTAGCAGCCTGTCGGACTTAACGCGACGCGGAAGCGGGCGGTAGAATCGGCGCACACGATTCGCACTGCCGGACCCCCGTCTCATGAGCAACTTCCGCCCGACCAACCGCGACATGGACGTCCTGATGCCGCCATCGGTCGATGAGTGGCTGCCGCAACGCCACCTCGCGCGGTTCGTTGTGGAAGTGATCGAGGGACTGGACCTGCGGGCAATGACCGGCAGCTACCGGGGCTCGGGCGAGGCATCCTACCACCCTCGGCTGCTGTTGGGCCTTATCATCTACGGCTACGCGACCGGGGTGTTTTCCAGCCGCAACCTGGAACGGGCGACGCATGATTCGGTGGCGTTCCGCTTCATCGCCGCCAACGAGCATCCCGACCACGACACCATCGCCACGTTCCGCCGCCGCTTCCTGCCGCAGATCGAGGCGCTGTTCGTGCAGGTGCTCGGTGTGGCCCGCGAGATGGGGGTGTTGAAGCTCGGCACGGTGGCGCTGGATGGCACCAAGATCCACGCCAACGCCAGCCGCCACAGCGCGCTGTCGTACGAGCACGCCAGCAAGATCGAGGCACAGTTGAAGGCCGAAGTGGCTGATCTGCTGGGTAAGGCGGGGGCGGCTGATCAGGCGGATGTGCCGGACGGGATGCAGGTTCCCGAGGAACTGGCGCGGCGCGAGAAGCGGCTGGCCGGGATCGCTCGCGCCAAGGCGGTGATCGAGGCGCGGGCGAAGGAACGCCATGCGCGCGAGCGAGCCGAATTTGAGGCCAGGATGGCGGAGCGTGAGGCGAAGGTGACGCAGACAGGCAAGAAGCCCCGCGGTCGCGTACCGCAGCCGCCGATCGAGGGCCCGCTGCCGACCGATCAGGTCAATCTGACGGACGAGGAATCGCGGATCATGCCGGTGGCCGGCGGAGGGTTCGAGCAGTGCTACAACGCCCAGGCAGCGGTGGCAGCGGACAGCCTACTGGTGGTGGCCGCCGATGTGGTGCAGGCGCCGAACGACAAACAGCAGCTTGAGCCGATGCTGGGCAAGCTGGCCGCACTGCCCGGCGAACTGGGCAAGGTTGGCGCGTTGCTTGCCGACAACGGGTATTTCAGCGAGGGCAACGTGAACGCCTGTGCCGACGCCGGGATCGAGCCGGTGATCGCGATGGGGCGTGAAGCGCATCATCCTGCGCTGGCTGAACGTTTCGCAGACGATCCTGCGGCGCCGGTAGACCCCACGCCGGTTGAGGCAATGGGCCATCGGCTCCAGACGAAAGAGGGCAAGAAGCTCTACGCGCTGCGTAAACAAACTCCCGAACCTGTGTTCGGGATCATCAAGTCGGTGCTCGGGTTCCGCCAGTTCCTGCTGCGCGGACTGGACAAGGTGCACGGCGAATGGAACCTCGTGACCATGGCGTGGAACGTGAAACGGATGTTCGCCCTGGCAGGGGCGAACTGAGCCGCATCGCGCCAATCGTGATCCATTTCGGCGTGTTCGCGCGCGGCCAACCTTGCGTTGGAATGGCCCGCGTGAAGTCAAGCGTGAAAGTCGAATCCCTGCTCCGCGTCAAGCGGCGTAGTGGCTGGAAATGCAACGCGCCGACGATGATTTCCTAATTTCCGGCAAATCAACTCCGACAGGCTGCTAGCCTGCGATAATCGCGCGGCCGCCCGGCAGCTTCGCCTCCAGCCCAAACGCAGCCAATGCGGTGGCGACAATGTCCTTGGCCGTGAGCTTTGCCTCGGCAAGCTGCTTACCCTGGGATTCGTGGTCAATGAACCAGTCGGGCAGCACCATCGGGCGGACCTTCAGTCCACCGTCCAGCAGACCCTTCCACGCCAGATGGTGCAGTACCGCCGAACCGAAGCCGCCAATCGAGCCCTCCTCGATGGTGATCAGCACCTCGTGGTGCCGCGCCAACTGCTCCACCAGCGCGGTATCCAGCGGCTTGGCGAAACGTGCATCCGCCACCGTGGTCGGCAGCCCACGGGCCGCCAGTTCGTCGGCGGCTCGCAGCGCGTCGGCCAGACGCGGCCCGAGCGACAGTATCGCCACACTGCCACCCTCGCGGACTACCCTTCCCCGCCCCAGCGCCCAAACTTCGCCGCGGCCTGGCAATTCCACGCCAACCCCGTCGCCCCTTGGATACCGCAGCGCACTTGGCCGGTCGCCGATCGATGCCGCCGTGGCCACGGCGTGCACCAGTTCGCCCTCGTTCGACGGCGCCATCAACACAAACCCTGGCAGACAACCGAGGTACGCCAGGTCGAAGCTGCCGGAATGCGTCGCCCCGTCGTTCCCCACCGGTCCCGCCCGGTCCAGAGCAAATCGCACCGGCAGGCTCTGGATCGCCACGTCGTGCACCACCTGGTCGTAGGCGCGCTGCAGGAACGTCGAATAGATCGCGCAGAACGGCTTCATACCCTCGGTCGCCATGCCGGCCGCGAACGTTACCGCGTGCTGTTCGGCGATTCCCACATCGAAGGTGCGGTCCGGGAACCGCTTGCCGAAGCGGTCCAGACCGGTGCCCGACGGCATCGCCGCGGTGATCGCCACCACCGAGGGATCGCGCTCCGCCTCGGCAATCAGCGCGTCGGCGAACACCTTGGTATAAGATGGCGGCCCGGGCGGCGCCTTCGCCTGTTCGCCGGTGATCACGTTGAACTTCGCGACGCTGTGCAGCTTGTCAGCGGACGCCTCGGCCTGCGCGTAGCCTTTGCCCTTCTTGGTGATCACATGCACCAGGATCGGGCCGGCTTCCTCCGCCTCGCGCACATTGCGCAGCACCGGCAGCAGGTGGTCCAGGTTGTGCCCGTCGATCGGGCCCACGTAATAAAATCCCAGCTCCTCGAACAGCGTGCCGCCGGTCAACATGCCGCGGGCATATTCCTCCGCCCGCCGTGCCGTGCGCTCGATGCCCTTGGGGAAGCGCTTGGCCATGCGCACGGCCAGATCGCGCAGCGACAGGAAGCTGCGCGACGACATCAGCCGCGACAGATAGGCCGACATCGCACCAACCGGCGGCGCGATCGACATGTCGTTGTCGTTGAGAACCACGATCAACCGCGTATGCCGCGCGCCGGCGTTGTTCATCGCCTCGTAGGCCATGCCGGCACTCATCGCACCGTCGCCGATCACCGCGATGACGTTGCGTTCGTCGCGTTCGGCGCGACCCTCGTGCACTGCCTGCTGATTCTTCAGGTCACGTGCCACCGCCATCCCCAGTCCGGCGGAAATCGACGTCGAGGAATGTGCCGCGCCGAACGGGTCGTACTCGCTTTCCGCGCGCCGGGTGAAGCCTGACAGCCCACCGCCCTGTCGCAGCGTGCGGATGCGATCGCGCCGCCCGGTCAGGATCTTGTGCGGATATGCCTGATGGCCGACATCCCAGATCAAGCGGTCATGCGGCGTGTCGAAGATCGCGTGGATGGCGACCGTCAGCTCCACCACGCCGAGCGACGCCCCCAGATGACCCCCGGTCACCGAAACGGCGTCGATCGTCTCCGCACGCAGTTCGTCCGCCACCTGCCGCAATTGCTCCGCGGAGAAATTGCGCAGGTCCCCCGGATAGCGGACGCGGTCCAACAACGGCGTGTTCACAGGAACTCATTGCTTGCTCTCGCTCCGAATTTCAGCTCCGCCGCGTCACGACATAGGACGCCAGCGCTCGCAGCAGGATCGCGCGCTCGCCGAACCCTTCCAGGTGCCCGGCTGCCTGCCGGGATAACAACTCGGCCTGAGACCGCGCCCGGTCAATCCCCAGGACCGCCACCATCGTCGCCTTGCCGGCGGCGGCATCCTTGCCCGCGGTCTTGCCGGTCTCCTCCGTGCTGCCCTCCGCATCCAGCAAATCATCCGCGATCTGGAAAGCTGCACCGAGGTCACGGCCGTAGGCAGCCACCAGATGGCGCTGCGCCAGTGGCGCCCGTCCGAGGATCGCCCCAGCCTCCGCGCTGAACTGGATCAACCGCCCGGTCTTCAACGCCTGGAGACGGGTAACGGCCGCCCCGTCCAGCCGGCGCCCCTCGGCCAGCATGTCGATCATCTGTCCGCCCGCCATGCCGCGCGCGCCCGCCGCAGCTCCCAAGGCAGCCACCAGTTCGCAGCGCGCCTGCGGATCCGAATGGGTATCCGCTTCGCCGAGTACCTCGAAGGCCCGCGCCTGTAGCGCGTCGCCGGCCAGGATGGCGGTGGCCTCGTCGAATGCCTTGTGCGTCGAGGGTTTGCCGCGCCGCAAATCGTCGTCGTCCATCGCCGGCAGGTCGTCATGCACCAGCGAATAGGCGTGCAGCATCTCGATCGAGGCCGCCACCCGCGCCGCGCAGGTCTCCGAGACCGCGAACAAGGCCGCGCTTTCCATCACCAGGAAGGCCCGCAGCCGCTTGCCGCCGCCCAGCGTGGCGTATCGCATGGCATCGGCGAGGCGCGCTTCGGCGCCTTCCGGCTGTGGCAGCAGCGCATCCAATGCAGCCTCCACCACGTTGGCCACCCGCACCAGAGCGGCAGGCAGGTCTGTGTCACCGACCGTCATTATGCCTTGTCTTCCGATACCACCCCTGACCCCCGCTGTCCCGGCATCGCAAAGTTAAATGGTAACACTCCGCTCCGATTCTGTTGCCGAAATCACACAGACGTGTGGCCGACTGACCCCGGCCGGCCCTGCATTACCGCAACCCCAGGTTTTGTGCCATATGTCGACCGACCTGCGACCGGCATTGCCGCCCCCCGGTGGGCATGCCATATCCGACGCCACTGGTAGGCCTTTCGGCGCGGCTCGGGGCCGACCAGCGCCGTCGTTTGGAGATAACCCCATGATCCGCGTCCTCCTGGCCCAGCCCCGCGGCTTCTGTGCCGGCGTCGAGCGGGCAATCGAGATCGTCGAGCGGGCGCTGAAGAAATTCGGCCCGCCGATCTACGTACGTCACGAAATCGTGCACAACCGGCACGTGGTGGAGGATCTGCGCACCCGCGGCGCGGTTTTCGTGGATGAACTGGATGAGATCCCGGCCGGAGCCATGACCATCTTCTCGGCCCACGGCGTTGCCAAGCGGGTCGAGCAGTTGGCCGCCGAACGGGACCTGCCGGTGATCGACGCGACCTGCCCGCTGGTCGCCAAGGTGCATAACGAGGGCCGGCGTTACGCTTCCCAGGGCCGCGAGATCGTTCTGGTTGGACACGCCGGGCACGCCGAGGTGGAGGGCACCATCGGCCAGGTCCCGGCCAAGGTGCACCTGGTGCAGACCGTGGCCGATGTCGCCGCCCTGCGAGTCGCCGACCCGGAAAAGCTCGCCTACATCACGCAGACCACGCTTTCCGTGGATGACACCCGTGGCATCATCGCTGCGCTGAAGGCGCGCTTCCCGACCATCGTCGGCCCCGACGTGCGCGATATCTGCTACGCCACGCAGAACCGACAGCAGGCGGTGCGCGATCTCGCCGGCGAAGTGGACATGATCCTGGTCGTCGGCTCGCGCAACAGCTCCAACTCCAACCGGCTGCGCGAGATCGGCGAGGAACTCGGCAAACCGTCCCACCTGATCGATGACGCCGATGCGCTGCGCCCGGAATGGTTCGCCGGCGTGCGGTCCGTCGGCGTCACCGCCGGTGCCTCCGCGCCGGAAATGCTGGTGCAGGGCGTGCTGGACGGGTTGCGCCGGTTCGGCGAGATCGACATATCGACGCTTGCCGGTGTGGCAGAGGATGTGCGGTTCCGCTTCCCCAAGGAACTGAGCGACACGTAAAGGAAAAAACGAATGTCCGTGCCGCTGAATCAGGCGCTGCGTGTCGGCGCCTATGTCGTGAAGCAGCATCTGCTGGGACGCAAGCGCTACCCGCTGGTGCTGATGCTGGAGCCGTTGTTCCGCTGCAACCTGGCCTGCGCCGGATGCGGTAAGATCGACTATCCGGCGGAAATCCTGAACCAGCGCCTGTCGGTCGCCGAATGCATGGAGGCGGTGGAAGAATGTGGTGCGCCCGTCGTGGTTATCGCCGGCGGCGAACCGCTGCTGCATCGCGAGATCGAGCAGATCGTCGAAGGTGCCATCGCGCGGAAGAAGTTCGTCATTGTCTGCACCAACGCGCTGCTGCTGGAAAAGAAGATGCATCTGTTCCGACCCAGCAAGTGGTTCTCCTGGTCGGTGCACCTGGACGGCTCGCGTGAGGAGCATGACATCTCGGTCTGCCAGGATGGCGTCTACGACCGCGCGGTGGCTGCAATCGCCGCCGCCAAGCAGGCGGGGTTCCGTACCATCATCAACGCCACGCTGTTCGACACCGCGAAGCCAGAGCGCGTCGCGGGCTTCTTCGACGAGGTGATGGCGATGGGTGTGGACGGTATTTCCGTTTCGCCCGGCTACGCGTACGAGCGCGCCCCCGACCAGCAGCACTTCCTCAATCGCCGCAGGACCAAGGAGCTGTTCCGCGGCATCTTCGCCCGCCAGGGCAAGACCAAATGGGCATTCAACCAGTCATCGATGTTCCTGGATTTTCTTGCCGGCAACCAGACATTCCATTGCACGCCGTGGGGTAATCCCACCCGCACCTATTTTGGCTGGCAACGGCCTTGCTATCTGCTCGGTGAAGGCTACACCAAGACGTTCAAGGAACTGATGGAGACCACCGACTGGGACCGCTACGGCACCGGCAACTATGAGAAGTGTGCCGATTGCATGGTGCATTCCGGCTACGAGGCGACCGCAGTTTCCGAGACCATCCGGCGTCCCTGGAAGGCTGCCGCCCAGGTGCTGCGCGGCATCCGCACCGAAGGTCCGATGGCGCCCGATGTTCCGCTGGATAACCAACGTCCTGCCGAATACGTGTTCAGCCGGCATGTCGAGCAGGCGATGACGCGGATCAAGGCACGCAAGCAGGACGAGGTCGCCGACGCTGCGGACTGAGGCGCCGATCTGACGGATGCGGCGTCGCCTTCCCCTGTCAGCGTCGCATCACCCCGTCAGCGCCGCGATCCCCTGTCATTGCGAGGAGCGTAGCGACGCGGCAATCTCGTGCCAGTTGGAGCCCCCATTGGTCGGAGATTGCGTCGTCGCTGCGCTCCTCGCAATGACAGGGAATAGCGGAAACCAGCACCCGCCTGTGTCAGCCCTCCAGCACAGTACGGATCTTGGCCGCCAATTGTGCGTAGGTGAATGGCTTCGGCAACAGCTCCGTGCCCGGATCCAGCACACCGCCATGAACAATCGCGTTGCGCGCATAGCCCGTGGTGTAGAGCACCTTGAGGCGTGGCCATCGCTGTCGCACTTCGTCGGCAAGCTGACGTCCCGTCATGCCACCGGGCAGCCCGACATCGGTGAACAGCAGCCGTATCTCGGGCTCGCGTGCCAGCACACCAAGCGCTGCAACCCCACTGGCGGCCTCCAGCACGCGATAACCCAGTTCCCGCAACAGGTCCGTCGTATGCATGCGCACGCTGTCATCGTCTTCCACGACCAGGACAACCTCGGCGCCATCCCCACGTAGAATTGCCGCCTGCTGACCGGCCTCACCGGCTTCATCGGCAGCGTTCACCAGCCGCGGGAAATACAGCTTGATGGTCGTGCCCTGACCCGGCTCGCTGTAGAGCTTGATGTGACCATTCGACTGCTTGATGAACCCATAGACCTGCGACAGTCCCAAACCGGTGCCCTGGCCGACGTCCTTCGTGGTGAAGAACGGCTCGAACACACGGTCCATGATATCCTTCGACATCCCGACGCCGGTGTCGGAAACCGCGATCAGGGCGTATTGACCCGGCACGACGCCTTCGTGCGCCAGCGCATAGGCCTCGTCGAGCCAAGTATTGGCGGTCTCGATCGTCAGCTTGCCGCCGCCGTTCATTGCATCGCGGGCATTGACGGCGAGATTGAGCAGAGCGCTCTCCAATTGGTTGGGATCGGCGAACATGCGCCACAGCCCGCCGGCCAGCACGGTCTCGATCCCGATCGACTCGCCCAACGTACGACGCAACAACTCGGACATTCCGGCAACCAGCTTGTTCGCGTCGAGCGGCTTGGGTTCGAGGGTCTGCCGCCGCGCAAATGCCAGCAGCCGATGGGTCAAGGTCGCGGCGCGCCGTGCGCCCTCGCCGATGAGTTCGAGAGAACGGCTCACGCGCGCCGCATGTTCGCCCAGGCGGTCGATCGGCAGGTGGCGCTGAAGCGTCTCGACACCGCCGGAAATTATCGTCAGCAGGTTGTTGAAGTCGTGCGCCACCCCACCGGTGAGCTGACCGACGACCTCCATCTTCTGTGCCTGGCGCAGCGCATCTTCCGTCCGCAGCCGCTCGCTGATCTCGTCCGCGACACGCTGTTCCAAGGTGTCGTTCAGCCGACGAAGACCTTCTTCTGCCAAGCGGCTGGCGCGATACAACTGGGCGTTGTCGATGCCAACGGCAGCCTGCGTGGCGATGCCCGAGACGATAAGCTCGTCGCGCGCGGTGAACACGCCCACGTCGGGATGACCGAAGAACAGGCCGCCCAGCACGTCGCCGGAACGCGAAACAACCGGTGCGGCGAGGTAGCTGCGGACCGGTATATTGCCGAGCAGCATCTCGATTTGCGGCGCGCTCGCGCCGTAGCGCGGATCGTGCCGAATATCGTTCGAGCGCACCACGCCGCGACTAACAAGCAGCGGAGCGAATTCCGCGCAATCACGCGACATCGGCAACCCGGCGAGTTCCTGGCGCGGTACACCGGAGACAGCATGGAATGTGTAAGCCTCGCCGCCATCATCCACACTATCGTAGAAAAATGCTCCAACCTTCGCGCTGGTAAGCTCAACGGCTGCGTCGATCACCGTCTGCACCAGTTGCTCAAGATCGAGTTGGGCTGCGATGGCCATGCCGGTGCGGTTCAGCACTTCCAGCCGATGCGCCTCCGCGTGAATTTGTTCGGCCGCGAGCTGGCGGACGCGTGCCATCTCCAGGTTGGAGCGCACGCGGGCAAGCAGCTCGCGTGCGGAGAACGGCTTCACCAGGTAGTCATCCGCGCCGGCATCCAGACCATCGATGCGCGCCTCGTCTCCGGCGCGCGCCGATACAAGGATCACCGGCAGGTCACGCAGCAACGGATCCGCGCGAATCGCCGACAACAGACCGAAGCCATCCAGTCGCGGCATCATGACGTCGCTCAGCAGCAGGTCAGGACGCTGTCTCTGCACCGCGCGCAACGCCGCTTCGCCGTCGCTCAATGTCTCCACGTCGTAATGCACGCGCAGCAGCCTGGCCATGTAGTCGCGCATGTCGGTGTTGTCGTCGGCGAGAACGATTCGGTGCCGCGTGGTTCCCGGCGTCGGCCCATTCGCACCCAGCGACGCCAGCGCGCTGTGGGCACCCAGCACGTCCGGTTCGGCGGCAGCATCCGTCGCCGTGCCAGGCAGCCAGCGCAGCGCCTCCTCCACGAAGGCGGCGGTAGCTGTACCTTCCGGTATGGTCCGGCCTAGATCGGCGGATACACTGTCGGCTGTCAGGTGATCGCGCCCGAACGGAAGCACGACGCGCACCGATGTGCCGATATCGATCTGGCTGTCGATTGCGATCGTTCCGCCATGCAGGCGGATCAGTTCGTTCACCAGCGCAAGCCCAATGCCAGTACCTTCAAGCGTGCGGCCACGTTGACCTTCGATCCGGTGAAAGCGATCGAAGATGCGCGGCAGCTCCTGTTCCGGGATGCCAACACCCGTGTCGGACACAACGAGTTCGACGCCGTTCGTAGCGTCCGATTGCTTCAGCGTGACATGGATGCCGCCACGCAGCGTATATTTGAACGCATTGGACACGAGATTGAGGACGATCCTCTCCCACATGTCCGCATCGACATAGACCGGTTGGCTCAAGGTTTGGCAGTCAACCACAAGGGCAAGCCCCGCACGCTCGCAGGCGGAACGGAAGTTGCTGGCGAGCTCGGCGGTGTACGATGCAAGGTCGGTGGGACGATAGCTGGCGCGAACGCGTCCTGCCTCGATACGCGAGAAGTCCAGCAGGGTGTTGACCAGACGCAACAGGCGCAGACCGTTGCGCTGCACCATCATAAGCTGTCCGGCCTCGCCGGGCATGCGGCGGGCGATCTCCTCCTCCAGCGGTCCCAGCATCAGCGTCAGAGGCGTGCGGAATTCGTGGCTGACATTGGAGAAGAACGCGGTCTTCGCATGATCGAGCTCGGCCAATGCCTCGGCGCGCTGGCGCTCGGCCTCGTAGGCGCGTGCGCTGGCAAGCCCGGAAGCAATCTGCGACGCGACAAGATCGACGAAGCCACGGTAGGAATCGTCGAACGGCCGATACGGGTTGATCGCGGTCACCAACATGCCCGCCGGGCGGAATTGCCCCTGCTGAACGATCGGCACGGCCACGGCAGTGTGTGCCGGCTCGTCCCACGCGCCGGTCGGCAGCGCAGGCAGCGACGACAGATCGTCCAGCGTCACTGTGGCTGCGCCGTCCAGCATGGTCCGCGCCGGCCACAGCGCATCGGCCGCCGTGACATCGATCAGCGTTGGCGCAGCCGGGTGTCCGGCGCTGATGCCGGTGTAGCAGGCCAGCCGCGCCGTGTTGCCTTCGGCGTCGAACAGATAGATCAGGGTGAACGGCAGGTCCCGCTGGTTGGCAGCCAGCCCGCGCTGGATCGCCGCCCACACTTCAGGTTCCGTGCGCACCGCAGCAAGCTGTGAGGCGAGCTTCTGCAGCGTGGCGAGACGGCGTTCGCCAATGTATCGTTCGGTGTCTTCCGTGACGACGCAAAGCAGTCCGCCAATCCTGCCATCGTCGTCAGGCAGCGGGCTGTATGAGAAGGTGTGATAGGTTTCCTCCGGAAAGCCGGAGCGTTCCAGCAGCAGCAGCAGGCCTTCGTCCCACGTGGCCCTGCCAGTGCGCAGCACGGTTTCGATGCGTGGCCCGATGTCCTGCCAAATCTCCTCCCAGACTTTCGCGACAGGTTGGCCAAGAGCCCATGGATGCTTGGTGCCGAGTGTGGTCGTCCGGTAGGCATCGTTGTAGAAGAAATTCAGTTCCGGACCCCAGCCAAGCCACATCTGGTACCGCGAGGTCACCAGGATGCGGATCGCCGTCTGCAGGCTCTGCTGCCAAGATGTCCTCGGGCCGAGCGGCGTATCGGCCCAATTCCTGGAACTGATGAGCGCCGCCAACTCGCCCCCCGAAGCCAGGAAGGCCGAGCTCTGCGCGTCTATCGGCTCGTCTAAACCGCCCGCCTCCTGATCCATTGTCTGCGCCAATCCATGCTCTCCACGCGACGGCCGATGGGTTGGTTCGGCGCGAAACTAACTCCCGTAACCCCGGGTCCATGTTGCAGGGGAACGGGGCGTACCACCGTGCCACATCGTTGCGCGGGAACAAGAGCCAACACAGGCTTCCTTGGCTTCTTGACCCGCCATCTGACGCGAAGTTGAACTGACGCATTTTCCGTGTGCCCGCTCGCGTCGGCGCTCGCCTCCCATCGCCCTCGACCAGAATGCGGGCTACGTTTGGTCGCGTGATCGTGTTGCAGCAGTGAGAGGGAACCGCCATGGCCAAACGCATCAACCGAGCCATCGAACTGCTCGCGCAGGACCAGGCGATCTACTACGACGGTCCGCACAGCGGCCACGTGTTGACCTACGCGCAAGGACGCGACGATGCCGGCACCTGGGCCGACTACATGAATGTCGGCATGGAGCATGGCGCCTTCGACATGACCGGACTGGCGGAGTACATGCGGGGCCTGGTGGATGGCGGCCCAACGCGATCCCGCCATCGCACGCCGGCGATTATCGTCGAAGCGCCGGTGAACGGCACAGATGAGGCGAACGTCCGGTTCAATGCCTGGCAGTTCCGTCAGATCCTCGGGCGTGGTGTGCATGGCATCCTGCTCTGCCAGGCGGAGACAGCCGACGCAGTGCGGGCGTTCATCGAAGCCTGCCGCTATCCGCACCACGCGGCTGGTGTGGACCAGGCAATTCCGTCGCCGGTCGAGCGCATGCACGGCGCTAAGCGGCCGGAACGCGGCGGTGATGGCCGGCTTGGAATTGGCACGCGTGGGCGAGGATCGGAGTCGACTGCCGCGCCGATCTGGGGGCTGTCGCAACAGGAGTACATGCAACGCTGCGATGTCTGGCCGCTGAATCCCGATGGCGAACTGCTGCTGGGGGTGAAGCTGGAGAGCCCCGAGGGAATTGCCAATTGCGAAGCGATCTGTGCGGTGCCGGGCCTCGGATTTGCCGAGATGGGTCCGGGCGATCTGGGTCTGTCGCTTGGCTATACCACGTTGCAGCGCGACCCGTATCCTCCGGAGATGGCCGAGGCGCGGGCGCGGGTCATGACTGCCTGCCGCAAGAACCACATTCCGTTCCTGGAAGGTTGTTCACCGGAGAATATCGTTGCGCGCCTGGACGAGGGCGTGCGGGTGATCGCCGGCCACAATCCGGAAACCGCCAGGATCGGCCGCGCGCATCAAAAGCGGACCATGCAGGTTTAGCGGGATGGAATGAAAGGCAAGCACTTCTTTTTTGCAAAAAAGAAGCAAAAAACTCTTGTTCATCGGCCACCGTGTTTGTTCAAGGCAACAGACTTGAGTGATCGAAAGTTTTTTGGTTCTTTTTTTCAAAAAAGAACTTGCTTCGATTATGGATCACTTCACTAATAGCCAACCTTTGCGTACAGTGCTTTCGCCCCGCGTCGATAAACCAACAATGTACGGCGATAAGACAGCACTTCGACCCCGTGCTGATTGCGCGCGCGCGTTTCCACCGAAACGATACCCTCGCCGGGACGCGAGCGGGACGCGCGGGTTTCCAGAATGGTGGATTCCACCTCGATCGTATCGCCAGTCGAAACCGGGCTGGGCAGTTGCACGTCGTGCCAGCCGAGATTTGCAACCACACGACCAAACGTGCGCGTGGTGAGCGCGGTCGCCGCGGCAACCACAAGCGTCTCCGGCACATGCCGCTGCTGCACCAGATCCAGCGATCGCCAGGCATGCACCATCAACTCTTCCGGATAAAACCTGCGGCGTGGCGCGTGCACGAAGCTCTCGCCGGCGACACAGTCCTCGAACCACAGTCCCACCTGCTCGACCAGCGCGCCATCCTCCGCTTCATGGTATGATGCGAATCGTTCCTCTTGCGCTGGATCACCGGTGCCGTCACGCGGCGCGATCGCCATGCGGCAGGTGATGCGCGCGACCTCGGTGCCATCCGCCTTGTGCCCACGGATCAGCGTGCCGACCGACCCCGCCGCCACATCGACATCGCGAATTTCCGATTCGGCATACAGCGTGTCGCCGCCGAACAACGGGCCGTTCATCGTGATGTCGTCGAAGCCGAGAATCGCCCGCCGCCGGCCGTACGTCTTGCTCGTCATGCCCACCAGCCGCTGCAACGTCAGCGTGCTGACCATGAGCGGGCGCTGCCAGGCTGTCGCCGCGGCGTAATGCGCGTCATAATGCAGCATCGCGCCGTTCAATGTATCCAGCGCCTCGTCCGCATTGTCCTGCTGTGAGAGCGTAATCCCCGGCCGGTGACGAAAGCGCTGGCCGACCGCGAAATCCTCGAAGTCGAGACCGTGGCGCTCCTGATAGCGGCGCTCGCCGATGCGGTGGTAGGCGGTGAACATGGCGTGTCCCCGTGTGATGCGTTGTCCGGACCAGCCTAGCGCCGCATACTGCCGGCATGACAGATACCCTGATCCTCGATGCGATCGACGCTTTCCTGGCCCGCGACGTCGCACCGCACGTGCACAGGCTGGAACACGATGACATCTATCCCGAGGACATCGTCGCCAGGATGCGCGAACTCGGGCTGTTCGGCTCCATGATCGGTGCAGCGTATGGCGGCCTTGGCCTGCCCTGCACAACCTATGCCGACATCGTCGAGCGCATCGCGCGCGTCTGGATGTCGGTGACCGGAATCTTCAACTCGCACCTGATCATGGCGGCGATCGTCCAGCGCAACGGTACCGAGGCGCAGAAGCGTGAATTCCTGCCGCGCTTTGCGTCAGGCGAACTGCGCGGCGGCCTCGCGCTGACCGAACCGGATTGCGGCACCGATTTGCAGGCGATCCGCTGCACCGCGCGGCGCGACGGCGACCACTACGTAGTGAACGGCACCAAGACCTGGATCAGCAATGGCATCCACGGCTCCTGCTTCGCGCTGCTGGTGAAGACCGACCTGCACGCCGAGCCGCGGCATCGCGGCATGAGCATGTTCCTGGCGCAGAAGGGTCCGGGGTTCACGGTGAGCCGCAAGCTGGAAAAACTTGGCTACAGGGGTATCGACAGCGCCGAACTGGTGTTTCAGGACTACCGCGTGCCGGCAAATCGGCTGATCGGCGGCGTGGAAGGTCTGGGTCTGAAGCATGCGCTGTCGGGACTGCAGCTTGGCCGAATCAATGTGGCAGCGCGTGGTGTTGGTATTGCACAAGCGGCTTTGGATGAATCGCTGCGCTATGCCCAAATCCGGAAGACGTTCGGCAAGCCGATCGCACAGCATCAGGCGATTCAGTTGAAGCTGGCCGACATGGCGACGCGCACCGAGGCAGCCCGTCTGCTGACCCGCCGCGCCGCCGAGATGTACGATCGTGGCGATCGCTGTGACATGGAGGCCGGCATGGCCAAGCTGTTCGCCACCGAGGCAGCCCTGGAGAACGCCACCGAGGCGATGCGGGTACACGGCGGCTACGGCTACTCGACCGAATTCCCCGTCGAGCGGCTGTATCGCGATGCCCCCCTGCTGGTGATCGGCGAAGGCACCAACGAGCTGCAGCGCATCATCATCGCACGACAGCTCGTCGCGCGGAATCCCGTTTGATGCTGCCGCTCGCAGGCGTTCGCATCCTGGCAGTGGAACAATACGGCGCGGGACCGTTCGGTTCCATGCAACTTGCCGACATGGGCGCCGAGGTGATCAAGATCGAGAACCCCAGGGACGGCGGCGATGTCAGCCGCTCCGTCGGGCCGTATTTTCTCGGCGAGCACGACAGCCATTTCTTCCAGGCGTTCAATCGCAACAAGCGTTCGGTCACGCTGAACCTGCGCGCACCGGAGGGTCAGCGCGTCTTGCGCGATCTGGCAGCAACGGCCGATGCCGTGCTGGACAATCTGCGTGGCGATCAGCCACCCCGTCTGGGCGTCACCTACGATCAACTGAAGTCGGCCAATCCGCGCATCGTCTGTGCGCACCTGTCGGCGTACGGGCGCGAAGGCAGCCGCGCTGCATGGCCGGGCTACGACTACCTGATGCAGGCCGAGGCCGGCTACCTGTCACTGACCGGCGAGCCTGATCAACCGCCGGCACGCTTCGGACTTTCCATCGTCGACATGATGGCCGGCGTCTACGCGGCGACAGCGCTGCTTGGCGGCATCGTCGCGGCGCGCGCGACCGGTGTGGGCCGCGACGTGGATGTCAGCCTGTTCGACACCGCGCTGTCCAACCTGAACTACCTGGCGGCATGGTTCCTCAATGGCGGACATGCGCAGGGACGCGAACCCCGCAGCGCACATCCGTCCCTGACGCCAAGCCAGCTCTACCGTACCGCGGACGGCTGGATTTTTATCATGTGCAACAAGCAGAAATTCTGGCCCGTGCTGTGCGAGAAACTTGGACGGCCGGACTGGTCGGACGATCCACGGTTTGCAACCTTCAAGGCGCGGTTGGCAAATCGCGCCGAACTGACATCGATGTTGGATGCAGCGTTGTCGACGCGCAGAACCGACGCGTGGCTGGAGCATTTCGCCGGAGCAGTCCCCGCGGCGCCGGTGCATGATATCGCCCGCGCACTGACCTCCGACTTCGTCACTGAAGAGGATCGCGTATGGTCGTACGCGCATCCGCATGGCGAATTCCGCATGTTGCCCCCAGCATTCAGATTCCCAGGCGATGCGATGCCGCGTGAAGCAGCGCCTGCGCTTGGCGCGGACACCGATGAGGTGTTGGGCGAACTCGGCTACGACGCGGACCGCATCACGTCCTTGCG
The DNA here is from genome assembly GCA_963696645.1 of uncultured Alphaproteobacteria bacterium. GTDB lineage: Bacteria > Pseudomonadota > Alphaproteobacteria > Acetobacterales > Acetobacteraceae > JAMXLO01. The sequence continues at coordinate 1,395,338 of CAVOKY010000005.1, read as the reverse complement.
TGCGACGGGAGTAATCTGACGATCACGCCGCTTGCAGACGCGTGACCGACTGATGGCCGTGGCGTTGCAAGAGCCTTTCGATCACCCGCGCGATCTCTGCATTGGCCTCGAAGTCTCGATGCAGCGTGTGGCCATTCGGGGTGCCCTCGACGCTGTGCACGATGAACGGCAGCGTGGAGGCGGCGCCCACTAGGGAGCCAGCCGTCTCGTCGCGTGCGCTTCGAGCCAGCCCATGCCGGCGGTTGGCTCGGAATCCGTCGTCGGCAGGTACGGTTTAATGTCGATCAATGGAGTGCCATCGAGGCAGTCGAGGTAGCGCACCTTCAGCGTATCGGGCGCCTCGAACCCCTCGAAGGCAACGACCGACAGACCGATCGGATTGGGCCGCCAAGGTGCACGCGTCGCGAATACGCCGCGTGGCTCGCCGTCGAACGGCGGGGTAAACGTCAGTTCCGGCCGTTGCACCTCCTGCATCCAGTAAAGCAGGATCAGATGCGAGAATCCTTCGATGCTCCGCAGTCCGGACACAAATTGCTGATGCACGTGTACGTGGCATAGCGGCGGAGGATCAGGCTGTCTGCCGTTCCTCGGGCATTCGCCGAGCCCGTGGAACGGCGTTGACACGAAGCCGATCGGCCTGACGACAAAACGATCCGGTGCCATGTCCCCACTGAATGCGAATTTGCTCCGACGCGCAAGTGATATGGCTCGGCTAGAACAGTGCCGGCGTCAGTTGGCCGGTGGCTATACCTTGCATCGTCACGTCATGGCTCGCCGACAGATGCAGCACCGCAGCTCCCGAGGCATTTGTGGTCGCACCTGCGATCATCGCGCTGATCTCCGCTGCGGTTGCCGGATTACCCGCAAGGTCAGTGACAGCCAGGTGATCGATGCCGATCTTGAAGTCGGCGATCAGATCATGCGCCGCGTCCGTTGCGGCCAGCAGCAGAGTTGCCGCGCCGGTGCCAGGCTGCATGTAATTCGTGCCTGCGCCCGCCGATAATACGTCCGAACCGCTGCCACCAAACAGATAGTCGTTGTTCGGTCCACCGATCAGCGTATCGCTGCCGGAGCCGGCGAACAGCAGGTTGATGCCGGTCCCGCCGGTGATCGTCACATTGCCAGGGCCGGTCTCGTAGATCATCTGATCGGCGTTGGTGCCGTGAATATTCGCCGCGATCGTATCGTCCGACACGATAACGTTGGTCGCCGTCAGAAGCTGCCCGTCTGGCAGGCGTGGGGCAATATCGTTCGCCGGAGCGAGCTGCTGGAAGGCAGTCCCTGCCTGAGTTGCGTAGGCCGTGATCCAGCCGTATGCATCCATCGCCTCAGGAGATCCGGTGACGGTGATGTCGCCGGCAAGCGAGGCCCGCGCCAGCGAAGCGTAAGTGCCGTCCGAGCCGGTCCAGCTCGAGCCATCCGCCGACACGTTGACGGCATTGCCCTGCGCCAGCGTGACCGTCTCGATCTGCGCCCAGGTCTGATAGGCGTCGCTTTCGCTTTGTCCAGGGTAGTACATGAACAATTGGTAGCCGATGCCAAGATGCGGGTCGAAACCCTGGGCTGCGGCCAGGAATTGTCCGGCAAGATAGTTGGTCTCCCAGAGCAGCAGTTGCTTGGCAGCGGTGACGCCCTGCTCTGCCGCCAGAACCACGGTTGTCGCGAAATAATCCTGCATCCAGGGATCAACCAAGCCGGACCCGTTGGCGTTGCCCGGTATCCAGCCGCTCGCCTGCCCTGATTGGCGGAGGTTGCCTCGCTCAGCAGGAACGTGAAATTCGCATTCATAATGTTAGTGAAATAGACCTTTTCTGCAGATCCAACCGGGTTGGCGGAAGCAGCTTCCACTATTTCGCGCAGATTCCACGCCTGGGCGCGAACCTGATCGACCCCGTCGGCGACGATACCTTGTCCCTGCTGGCGGGGATTCGGTGTCGTGCTGATGACGTCATAGGCCGCCTCCGCATTGAGCTGGTCCAGATAGTAGCGGTTCCCGGTCATAAGGTAGGCGACGTAGTCGAGGTCGGGTTCATGGGCCGAGTTGGGCGTCCAACCGGTCTGTGTGGGGGAGGGCATCAATTGGGTAAGTGCCGTATACCCGAGGCGAACTGCGTCGGAAGCCGTCCAAAGCTTGGGATAGTTGGCAACATTGATGTAGGTGCCGGTTGTCGGATCGAAAAAGTGCCAGGGAACGCTTCCGGCTGCATTCGCCTGCGCCAGTGCGTATTGCTCTGCAGTCTGGTTCTGGGTCAGCAGCCAGACCGCATTGGCCTGGGTCGTGGTGCCGATATCTGCTCGCCCGCCGGTCATCGGCATGTATTCGGTGATCCCGGCGTTGCCGAGTATGCCGAAGCCCGCCCCAGTCATCGCAGTCGCTTCATGGTTGACCACCGACGCGGCAACGCCAGTGGTCAGGTCATAGTTCTGGATGTCGCCAGTCTTCTCCAGCGCCTGCACATCGTGCTGAACATTCACCTGCGGTGCGCCGTTGCTCCAGATCTGCTGGTCCCAGGTCTGATACTGATACTGCGTGATGTTCGCCTGCGAAAACACCACGGCACCGTTCTGGCTGATGGTGGCGTCGTAAGTGACCGCGCCGCCGCTCGCCGTCATGGTGAGATCATTGTTGAACTCCACGTCGGTTGACGTCGTGCCGTCGGCATATGCGGTGATATCGAATGTGATGTGCAGTGAGCCACTGATGGGCACGTCAATGCGCGCCTCGGTCGCCTGCGGTCCTTGCAGCCAATATGACGCCGTGCCCGCTTTCAGTGCAGCGCCCAACGCCTGTCCAACGTTGATATTGAAAGGCGTGGTCGTCCCGTCAGCATTGTGCAGTGTCAGACCGACGGTGAAATTATAGCCGCCGCTGGTCAGGGCCGAAAGACTCACCGCCGGGCCGGCTGAATGTGTTCCCGACTGCAGCAGGACATCGACGGAACTGTTCGCGGCCAATGCCGGTTGCTGCATCGTCAGCACCGCCATTGCCACCGATCCGTCGGAGTTGGTCGTTTTGATGTCCATCTGGACAGGAATCAACGTCCCGTTGATGTCAGCTACCAGTTGTGTGCCGGGCAGCACCTGACCCGCAGCGAATTCCTGGCCAAAGGTGATCTCGCGCGCCGCCAGAACGGAGGACTGGTTGTTCTGCAGCACCAGACCGACGATGTCGCCAGCCGCTGTCGGCTGCGGGATGCTCGGTGCCGAGACCAGGGAACCCGGCGGCAGTGGCGGGATAACCGGCGGCGGTGGCGTCGTTCCCCCGGACCCCGACGACCCCGACGAGCCGGTGACGATCTGCAGCGCCAGACTGGCTGCCGCGGAAGTGTTGCCGGCGGCATCAACGCTGGTTGCAGTGATCGTGTAATTGCCGAGCGCAAGGGCGGCGGGCGGCGTAAATGTCCAAACGCCGTTGGCGCTGGCCAACGCCGTGCCCGCGGCCTTGCCGTTGATCTGCACGGTGACATCGCTGCCGACTTCCGCCACGCCGACGAAGGTCGGGTCGGTGTTGTTGGTGATGCCATCGCCAATCACACCGCTGTCGCTTTTGGCCGTCAGTCCGATGGTCGGCGTCGGAACGGACGTCATGATTTGCAGACCCAGGCTGGCGGTGCTGGAGGTGTTGCCGGCGACGTCGCTTGCGGTTGCCGTGATGGTGTGGCTGCCATCAGCCAGGGCCGAAATCGGGGTAAGGCTCCACGCGCCGGCCGCACTGGCCAGCACGGTGCCAGCGGGCTTGCCATCGATCTGTACGCTGATTGTACTGCCGTCTTCCGCCGCGCCCTTGAACGTCGGGGCGGTAACGTTGGTGATGTCGTCGCCTGCGACACCGCTGTCGCTGCCGGGCGCCAACTGGATGGTGGGCGTCGGTGAGGATGTGTCGATTTGCAACGCCATCGTCGCGACAGGCGACGTGTTGCCAGCAACATCGACGGCAGTGGCAGCGATGGTGTGCGTGCCGCTCGACAGCACGGCTGTCGGCGTGAGACTCCATTGACCCGCGGCATTGACCACTCCACTCCCAGCGGTCTTGCCGTCGATCTGGACCGTAACCTTGGCCCCGGCCGCCGCCACCCCAGTGAACGTCGGCATGGCGACGTTTGTTATGTTATCTCCAAGCGTACCGCTATCGATCGCGGCGGTCAAACCGATGGTCGGCTCAGGCGAAGATGTGTCGACGACCAGCGCCAAACTCGCGGCCGCCGAGGTGTTGCCGGCCACATCGACCGCAGTAGCCATGACGGCGTGCTTGCCGCTGGCCAAGGCAGTGGTCGGCGTGAAGTTCCATACTCCGGCGGCATTGGCCAGTACGGTGCCGGCGACTTTCCCGTCGATCAATACCCTGACCTTGGCGCCGGCTGCCGCCACGCCGGTAAGTGTTGGTTTGGCAACGTTGGTGATGTCGTCGCCAACCACACCGCTGTCGGTCGCGGCGGTCAGACCGATGGTCGGCTTCGGCGAGGATGTGTCGATGACCAGTGCCAAACTCGCGGCCGCGGAGGTGTTGCCGGCGACATCCGCCGCAGTGGCCATGACGGTATGCTTGCCGCTGGCCAAGGCAGTGGTCGGCGTGAAGTTCCATACTCCGGCGGCATTGGCCACTACGGTACCGGCCATTTTCCCGTCGATCAGTACCTTGACCTTGGCGCCGGCTGCCGCCACGCCGGTAAGTGTTGGTTTGGCAATGTTGGTGATGTCGTCGCCGACCACGCCGCTGTCGGTCGCGCCGGCCAGACCAATGGTCGGCTTCGGCGAGGATGTGTCGATCAACGGCGCGAGGCTGGAAGCCGTAGAGGTGGCTCCCGATGCATCGACGGCGGCGGCTGTCATTGTGTGCTTGCCGCTGGATAAGGCAGCGGTCGGTGTGAAGCTCCACGACCCGTTGGCATTGACCGGCACGGTCCCCACCAACTTGCCATCGATCCGCACCTGGACCGTGCTGGCGGAATTCGCCACGCCACTGAGTGTCGGTTTGGTGCCGTTCGTGATATCGTCGCCAACAACACCACTGTCACTGCCGAGTGCAAGGTTGATGGTCGGCGTCGGTATCAGAACGGTCATGGCACAAGGCCTCCATCGCCTCGACCATCCGTTCTGGATGACGCGGTGTGGGTTGCACGACCGTTTTAGAGTCGCTAGCGACGGCGCCGTCCGATCGGAGCGCGGACAACACCCCAGACACTTCGGGCAACCGGATACCTAACAGCGCCTTTGTTTCAACTTGGTTTCGTTGAAGCAGGAGGGCGCGATCCCCAGGCCGAATAATGAACGAAGCCCGATAACAAAGCGTCAATGGCTCAGCATGCCAGCGTATTCGTTGCAATCACGGTGTATCACAATGTGGTTCACAGGGTTCGTGGCGGCCGCTTGACACGCGAAAGCATGTGCTCACTGATCATTGCAGCGGGAAAAGCGTGTTGGAGGGGGTGAATGGGTCAAAGCAGCAAAGCGGTCGCCAATTTTCGTGAGGCGGTGCAGGACATTCCCGACGGCGCCACCATCGGCTTCGGCGGCTTCGCCATGCCGGGCGTGCCATTCAACCTGATCAAGGCGCTACACGAACACGGCACAAAACAGCTCACCCTGGTCGCCAACACCACCGGCGGAGCGCAGCAGCCGCGCATGCCCGACATCGGCATGCTGGTGGAGAACGGCCAGGTGAAGAAGGTGGTCTGCGCCTTCACTGCGGCAACGCGCCCCACCGACGTGATCCCATTCACCAAATATTACGAAGCAGGTGAAGTCGATGCCGAGTTGGTGCCACAGGGCACGCTCGCCGAACGCCTGCGGGCCGCCGGCGCCGGCATCCCGGCGTTCTATACGCCGACCGCGGTTGGCACCGAACTCGCCGCGGGACGCGAGACGCGGGTGATCAACGGCCGCGAATATCTGCTCGAGTACGCGCTGCCACTGGATTACGCGTTCGTCCGCGCCACCCGCGCCGACACATTCGGCAACCTGCAGTTCCACCGCTCGCAGCGCAACTTCTGCCCCGTGATGGCGACAGCCGCGCGCATAACCATCGCCGAGGTGGATGACGACATCGTGCCCGCCGGCGCGATCGATCCCGACCAGGTGCACACGCCAGGTATCTTCGTGCATCGCCTGGTGAAGGTACCGCCACCGCCCGATGGATTATGGCCAACACGCCGCCAGGAGCGACGCCGATGAGCGGAACCACCAAGGGACTGAACCGCCAGCAGATGGCGGATCGCATTGCGCTGGAATTCCAGGACGGCTGGATCGTCAACCTCGGCGTCGGCATTCCGACGATGTGTTCCAACACCGACATCGGTGATCGCGACATCATCTACCATTCCGAGAACGGCGTGATCGGCTACGGCCCGATCGCGCCGCCCGGCGAGGAGGATCTGAATCTGGTCAATGCCGGCGGCCAGAATGTCACGCTGAAGCCAGGCGCCGCGGTGGTGCATCATGCGGACTCGTTCGCCATCATCCGCGGCGGCCACATCGATGTGACCGTGATGGGCGCCTACGAGGTCGCCCGCAGCGGCGACTTCGCCAACTGGAAGATTGCCGGCGCCAAGGGCGGCGGCATCGGCGGTGCGATGGACCTCGCGGCATGCGCCAAACGCGTGTTCATCATCATGGAGCAGACCACGCGCAGCGGTGCGCCTCGGCTGGTGGACCAATGCGCATTGCCGGTGACCGCGCGCGGCGTGGTGAAGCTGGTGGCCACGAACTACGGCCTGTTCGAACCGACCGGCGACGGGTTCCGGATTCGCGAGATTGCGCCGGGCATCACGCTGGACGAAGTGCACGCCACGGTCGGCTGCAAGCTGACGGTGCCGGAGGCTTTGCCGATGGTGCGAATGGTCGGGTGACGCCGGGCCACACTTCGCTACCCCGTCCGCGGCAACATGTCGCGCAACCGTCGCCGGCCGAGTTGGCGCACCGCCGCATCCGGTGCCATCGCCTTGATCTGCGCCTGCATCTCGGCGCGCTTCTCGTGGATCGTTGCAATAACCGGACCCATCGGCACACCGAGATCGACCAGCACCGCCTCGGACAACTGCAGACTCGCCTCAATGGTTTCCGGCACCGCGTCGGTCGCGCCGATTGCGTAGAGATGCGCCGCATGACGCGCATCCCGGGCACGGACGATGATCAGCAGGTCGCTTCTCACGGCATGCGCGACTGCGACCAGACGATCGCTCGCAGCATGATCGCTCATCGTCACCACCACGGCGCGCGCGGTGTCGATGTGCAGGCGATGCAGCAGTTCGGTCTGTGTAATGTCGCCCCAGAACACCGGACGCCGAAGTTTCCGCTGTGAGGCGACGCGGTCGGGATCGCTGTCCAAAGCAACATAGGGAACGTGGTGCACCTCCAGCAGTGACGCGACGGTTTCGCCCACTCGGCCGAAGCCAGCGATGATGACGCGTGGCGCAGCATCCTCCGGCATTGCCGCCAGCAAGTCCGGATCGATCGCCGGCGGCACTGCGACGCGGCGCGCGATCTGCCTCCCAGTGGTCGAGAGCAGTGGAATGCAGGCCATCGTCACAGCGACCAGGATCAGCGGGAAGCGCGTCGTGTCCGCGCCGATCAGATGTTCCGACCGTGCCAGCACGAGGATGACGAAGCCGAACTCGCCGCCCGGACCGAGCAGCAATCCGGCCTGGAGACCGGTGAGCCAGCGCAGGCCGAAGGCACGCGCCAGGCCAACGATGATGACAAGCTTGATCGCCACAAGCAGCACGTCGCCAATCACCAGACGCGGGGCATCGGCCACAATATCGGCAAGGTCCAGACTCATGCCAACGGAGATCAGGAACACGCCAACCAGCAGGCCCTTGAACGGTTCAATCGTCACCTCGATCTGCCGGCGGAACTCGGTTTCCGCCAGCAGGAGTCCGGCGATCAGCGACCCCAGTTCCATGGGCAGGCCGACCACGGCGGTGGCCAAGCCGGTGGCGAGGATGACCAGCAGACAGGCGGCGACAAACAGTTCGGGGCTGCCTGTGCGGGCGACGCTGCGAAACAGCGGACGCAACACGACCCGGCCGGCGATGATCAGACCGAGCACGACCACGACCGCCTGACCGATCGTCCACGCAAGCGCTGTTCCGCTGGTCGACGCGCCCATGCCCAGCACGCTGATCACGAACAGCGCGGGCACCGCAGCAATGTCCTGGAACAGCAGCACCGCCAGGCAGGCTCGTCCGATCGGTCCGCCCAGACGCTTCTCGTGCGACAGAACCTGCACGACCACGGCGGTGGACGACATCGCCAGCGCTGTCCCGACCACAGCGGCGAGTCCTGGCGGCGCGCCAAGCGCATGAGCGATGAAGGCGATCGCCACGCCGCATAGCACGAACTGCAGCAGCCCGAAGCCGAACACGAGGCGGCGCATGACCCGCAATCGTTCCAGCGAGAGCTCCAGACCGATCATGAACATCAGCATGCAGATGCCGAGTTCGGCGATCGGTTCGATCGTTTCAGGTCGGCTGAGCGTGATCATGCCGAGCAGCGGCATACGATCCGACAGGGTCGCCAGCCCGTACGGCCCAACCGCTACGCCAACCAGCATGAAGCCCAGCACCGGGCTGAGCCGCAGACGGTGAAACAGCGGAATCACGATGGCGGCAGCGGCCAGGATGATCAGAGCCGGCTTGAACAGCCCGGAATCAAAGTGCGCGTTCAGCCGTCAGTATCCGAGCGATAACAGGAATCCGTGGAACGCCTGCGACACCAACCCTGGGGTCTGGACTCCGGCGAAATGGCCCGAATTGATTTCCAGGTATTCCGCGCCAGGCATTTGCCTGGCCATCGGTTCGATCGCCGACGGCGGGCGCAGCCTGTCGTGCGTGCAGGAAATCACCAGCGTCGGGCAGGCAATGCGCGGCAGTTCCTCGGTCACCGTTGAATCCGCCAGCATCCGGTTGATCGCAGCGAAGCTCTCCGGATCGTTTGCCAGCCAGCGCGCGCGGAATTTCCGAAATTCCTCCGCATCATGCCGCACCTCAGGCGGATAGGAATTGGCCAGGCTCGGCTCCACCATCGCGCGTATGCCATGCGCCTCGGCCGCGGCGGCGCGATCCAGCGTGGCCTGACGACGATCGGCGGCAACGCCGGTTGCCGGGCTGGTCACCACCAGCGCGCCGGTGCGCGCCGCATGTCGCACGGCAAAATGGATTGCAATGGCGGCGCCCACCGTCGTGCCGGCCAGCGCGACCTTGCCGGTGATGCCCAATGCATCCAGCAGCGCCGCAAGGTCATCCGCCATATCGTCGAAGGTGGCCCTGCCGCGAATCTTCTCCGACATTCCGGCACCGCGCGTGTCGTAGCGCAGCACACGCCGCGTGTTGTTCAGCGCCGGCAACACCTGGTCCCAACTGTCCAAGGTGCCGCCCATCTCGTGCACCAGTACCAGCGTGGTCTTGCCGCTGCCGGAGAGCTCGTAGCGCAGGCTGGTGCCGTTCACCTCGATCCAGTTCATCGCATTCCCTCCCTGTTCGGACTTCGGCAAAGGATGCCACACTGCGGCGATGGAGGACATGCCATGCCCGCGACGATGAAGCTGCATTGGTCGCCGCGCTCGCCCTATGTGCGGAAGGTGATGATCGTGGCGCACGAACTGGGACTGGCGGCCCGGATCGAGACTGTGCGCACCGTGGTGGGCGGTACCACACCCCATCTTGCACTGATGCGTGACAACCCGCTGGGCAAGATTCCCACACTGGTGCTGGCAGACGGCACGGTCATCTACAACTCGCCGGTGATCTGCGAATATCTCGACACGCTGCACGCCGGGCCCAAGCTGTTCCCCGAGTGGCCGGATCGGCTGATCGCGCTGCGGCGTCTGGCACTTGGCGACGGCATGCTGGATATCGCGTTGGCCTGGCTCGGCGAACGCTTCAGACCTGCTGACAGGCAAAGCGAGCCCCACATGGCGCTATGGGAGGTAAAGCTGCGGAGCTGTGTTGACGCACTGGAGCCGGAGGCCGACGCGCTGGCAACGACGCGCCTGTCGATCGGTCACATCGCTATCGGCAATGCGCTGTCCTACCTGGATTTTCGCTTTGCCGATCTGAATTGGCGGGACGACCATCCCCACCTGGCGGCATGGCACGCGACATACGATGCGCGTCCGTCGGTGCAGGCCAACCTGCCGATCGATGACAGATGATGCCGCAAGGCATTAGTCGATAGTCATCGCCTCCAACTGATCCAGCTCGCCAGGATCGAGGTACTGCACCCTGTCCATGGTTCCGGTGCGTAGCGCAGCACGGAATATACCCATGGCGAAACGCGGATCCTGCACCATCTCTGCCCGAGAAGCGGCGGACCAGCGTGGCATGGCATCCCACGCCTCCATGATCATTTCTATGCCGGTCGGCACAATCACACCACAAGTGATGGCGAAATCGCCAATCATCATCAGACGGCCGACAAACACCAGTCCATTCGGGCAGTTCGCTTCCAGCAACTCGTCAACCAGCCAAAGCGTTTCATTGCTGAAGATGTCCACGACGTAGATACCGAAAACTTCGTGCCGCCGCTCCACACGCCACATGCCGAATTTCGCATTTTGTGCTGCCGTCAGCATCAGCTCCTCGTCGCTGCCTGGTGTCGGCCGGTGTCTTTCCGCATAACGGTCAATACCGCGCGAACGCCCAGCTTTAGCAGCGTACACGACGAGGTCGAAGATCAGATTCATTTCGTCGGGGTTATCCATGACCAATGTGCGTCCATGTGCGAGGCCCAGGCGACGCGCACAATCCAGCATCGTGGCCCGTGATACATGGGCCAGCGCGCCGTTCTGGTGCCGTTTGTTGATCTCCCGCAAACGGCGATATCGACACCGAAGTTCCTCACGATCCATCGGATTTCTCCCCCGACGCGGTCTCCTGTCCCGGAGGAGAGTAGCATCGCGCGCCGATTCGCAGCATCGATCAGAAGTAGTGCCAGAAGTTCGATTCGCGAGCTTCCTGCGGCAGGCCGTCGAACACGATCTGTCCGTTGTTCATGATGATGACCCGGTCCGCGATCTGCATCGCCGCCGCGACGTTCTGCTCCACCAGAACCGCCGTCATTGAATGCGACTTGCACAAATCGTGCACCTGCTGGAACAGCCGCTCGACCAGGTTCGGTGCCAGACCGATCGAAGGCTCATCCAGCAGCAGGCAGCGCGGCGATCCGAGGATCGCCAGCCCCAGAGCCAACATCTGCTGCTGTCCACCGCTCAGGCTGCCCGCGCGCGTGGACCGGCGTTCCTCCAGGACCGGAAACAGCCGGTAGACATCGGCAATGCCGAACATGGCACCAGCGGTAGCATTGCGCGCAGCAACAACATCTATGTTCTCGGCAACGCTCAGGTCGGGAAAAATCCCCCGGCCCTCGGGAAGCAGTCGCAGGCCAATCGCCACGCGCTGCGACACGTCCAGCCGCTCGATGCGCCGTCCGTCGAACACCACCTCGCCGGCGCGCGATGGCAGCAGCCCCATCACGGTCTTCAGCGTGGTGGTCTTGCCGGCGCCGTTATGGCCGAGCAACGCCAGGATCTGGCCGGGCTCCAATGCGAACGATACGTCGGAAATCACGGTCTTCACGCCGTAGCCAGCCGCCAGACCGGAAAGCTGCAGCAGCATCACAATGCGCCGCCAAAATAGATTTCCGCCAGCGCCGGATCGCTGATGATCTGGTCCGGCGTGCCCTGCGCCATCAGATGTCCCTGATGCAGGAACAGCACATCGTCGGCGATCTGCTGCACGACACGCGTGTTGTGCTCGACCACCAGCAGGGTCTTGCCCTCGCTTTGCAGCCGGCGCAGCAACGCCATCACCGCGTCCAGCGCGCCGGCCGATAGCCCCGAAGCGGGTTCATCCAGCAGCAGCAATTCGGCGCCGGTAGCCAGGACACGAGCCACCGTCAACAGCTTCTGCTCGCCGTAGGACAGGTTGCGCACCCGCTCATGCGCGCGATCGGCCAGCCCCACATGCTCCAGAATGGCGACCGCTTCCTGCCGCCGCCGTGCCTGCGCGCGCGCCGTGTGAAGCGGCCGGAAGATCGCCCCCAGTGGTTCTTCGCCGAACTGGCTCCCGATGCCGACCATCACGTTGTCCAGCGCGGTCAGATCGGTGAACAGCCGCAGATTCTGGAACGTGCGCGCGATGCCGGCATGCACGATCGCCTGCGGACGCAACCCGTCCAGACTGCGCCTGCGAAACACCACGCTGCCCTCATCCGGTTTCAGGAATCCGGTGATCACGTTGAAGATCGTCGTCTTCCCGGCACCGTTCGGGCCGACCAGGCAGGTGATGCGGCCCTGCTCGATGGTGAAGCTGCACGCCTGCAACGCGTGCAATCCGCCGAAGCTATGATCGAGACCGTCTGCCTGTAGATACGTTGTCACAGCCGTTCGCCCGCCAGCCCCTGCGGACGAAACAGCATGAACGCAATCAGCAGCAGCCCATAGATCAGTTGGCGTGCGGCGGCGGCGATGGTGGTCGGAATTTCCACCAGGGTCAGCAATTGCGGCAACGCCAACAGCAGGAACGGCCCGATGATCGATCCAGCCAGCGTGCGCGCACCTCCCACCACCACCATGGTCAGCAGCAGGATCGATGCATCCAGATCGAACGACGACGGGTCGATAAAGCTGAGGAACGTGGCGTACAGTCCGCCCGCAGTGCCGGCAAACGCACCCGCCAGTGCAGCCGCGGACACTTTTGCACGCAGCACGTTCTTGCCCGCCGCGGCCACCGCCGTTTCATCCTCGCGGATCGCGCGCAGCAGTCGTCCGAACGGCGCACGCATGATCAGGAAGAAGCACAGGCAGCCGAGCATGACAGCACCGGTGCACAGCCAGGCATATTGCGCCGTGGTCTCGATGGTCAGACCGAACAGGTCGGGGGGAGGAATGCCCGGCAGCCCGTTGGCGCCACCGGTTCCAGCCGTCCAATTGGTAAAAACCGCAGTTGCCAGCAATTGGATACCGAACGATGTGACCACGAAGTAGTCGCCCGCAACGCGCAGTGCCGGCAGCGTGACCAGGATATTCAGCGCCACGCAGCAGACCGCGGCAATTGCCAGCGACGGGATGAACGACAGCGGGTCGGCGGCCATCATGAAATGTGCGACGTTGTAGGCGCCAACACCGAACACCGCCGCCTGCGAGACCGAGAAGATGCCCGCGATGCCCACCAGCAGATTGGTGGATAAGCCGAGCAGCACGTAGATCTCGGCCAGCACGATGTAGCTGAACAGGAAATCCATCAGCGTGCCGTGAACAGGCCGGTGGGGCGGAACAGCATAAAGACGACGAAGATGAAAAACGTCACGCCGATGCTCCACTCACCCGGCATGACCAGCAGTGACAGGTTCTGCACCACCGCGATCGCGATCGACAGCACGAAGGCGCCGGTAATGCTGCCTACTCCGCCGGCGATCATCGCGATGGTCGCTGTGAGCAGCGGCGTGACGCCGTTGTACGGCTGCAATCCGAGATCCAGTGGCACCAGGATGCCAGGCAGGCAAACCAGTGCGGACGCAATCGCGATCACGTAGATATAGACGGTCTGCGGCTGCAGGCGGGTGATGTCGGCCAGCATCGGATTGGATGCCACGGCGCGGATGCGTTTGCCCAGAATGGTGCCATGGGCAAACAGCATAGTGCCGACATACGCCGCCAGACTCACGATGATGGTCAGCAACTGGGTATAGTCCATTCGAACGGCACCAACCGACACCATGCGGCTGCTCCAGGCGATCGGGAACTGCAGGATGTTCGGCGTATAGACCGCGGCGATGATGTTCTGAATGACCGCCAGCGCACCCAGGGATGCAATCAGCACCACCAGATGCGTCGCCCGCCGACGTTCCAGCCTGGCATAAAGCTGGCTTTGAATCAGCGCACCAAGTGCCGCGCAGACGGCAACCGAGATCAGCACCGCGACCAGTGTAGGCGCGCCGTAAACCACCAGCGACCACGCCAGGTAACCGCCCAGCGTGTAGATGCCCGCGTGCGCGACATGGAAGATCTTCGTGGTGGCGTACACCAGCGAGAAGCTGATCGCCACCACGCCCAGCGCGCAGCCGGTCACCAGGCCGGTGGCCAGAAGCTGCAAGGCCAGCATCGCGTCTGTCCGGTGCCGACGCCAGCTATTGCAGCTTCATCTCCTTCACCAGCACGTCCTTGCCGTCGCGCATCACGTTGATGTCCATCGGCACGCTGGCGGTGTTGGTCTTGAATTCCAGCGGGATCAGACCTTGGAACTTGCGGATTTCCAGCAAGGCGTCATGCATGTTTTCGCCAGTGACCGGCTTGTTCTCCGCCAACACCTTGTCGAGTGTGGCCAGCACGATCTGTGCCGCGTTGTAGTACTGCTTTGCGAAGAATTCCATGTCGGTGCCGTATTTCGCCTTGAACTGCGCGGCGAGCTCCGGCGGCGCATCGATGCGCAACTGCGTGTGGACGAAGCCCGCCGATGATGGATCCGCGATGGTCGCCGGATCGGCAAAAAACGTAGTGCCGGCAACGGTGAACTTCAGGTCAAGCTGCTTGTACTCTTGCGCCATCTGCAACAGTCCGGCGGTGATTGCCACCAGCATCACGTCGGGTTTGGCATCGGCCAGCTTCAGCAGCGCCGGACGGAAGTCGGTCTGGCCGAACTGCGTTGCTTCCTGCGTGAGGATGGTGCCCCCGGCTTCCGGAAAGAACTTCAGGTAGTCGTCGCGCCCGGACATTCCGGCGGCGTCGTTCTCGAACATGATGGCGGCTCGCTTCTTGCCCTCGCCCGCCAGCCACTGCGACAGTACTTCGATCTCGCCGCCAATCGTCGGCAGCGTGTTGATCAGATACGGCGAGGCCTTCGCCAGCGCATCCGCCTGCGCTCCGGCGTTCACCAGCAGCACCTTCTTCCGCGTCGCCAGAGGAGCCATCGCCAACGTAGGGCCGGAATAGCCGGTGAAGATCACCGACACATGTTCCAGGTCGGTCAGCTTGTTGAATGACAGCACGGACTGATCGGGCTTCGCCTGGTTATCCTCGAACTGCACCGCGATCTGATCGCCGTGGATGCCGCCCTTGGCATTGGCCTGATCCACCGCGAACTGCACGCCGCGCATTTCCGCCGTCCCGATCAGCGCGCCCGGTCCGGTGAGGGGCAGGATGCCACCAAACGTGATCGTTTCGGCGTTGGCCTGAGCGCAGGCAATAGCCAGCCCGGCTGCCAGTGCAGCCATGCCAATGCGAAGTCCCTGCATTGTGAAAAATCTCCCGTTTCCCGGACGTGTCGGCGGGCAAGCTAGGGCGGCCCGTTCGGAGGGGTCAAGGCCGCTGGTTGCGAGGTTCGAAAGTGGGCGGTAGCGTCCATCGCCAGCGTGTATGCATTGGCATATCGCGAGACAGCAGGCGGGACATCACCGAATGAGCAAGCATGTGGTCGCGACCGTGGCCGAAATTCCACCGGGCCAGCGCAAACTGGTCACCGTGCGCGGTCGTTCGATTGCCGTATTCAATCTCGGCGGCGAGTTCTTCGGCTTGTTCAATCGCTGCCCGCACCAGGGCGGCCCGATGTGTGAAGGCATCCTGACCGGTCTGATCGAATCGGATGAGCCGGGCCACTATCAATACTCGCGCAAGGGCGAGATCCTGCGGTGTCCCTGGCACGGCTGGGAATTCGACGTGCGGACCGGCCAGTCCTACTGCGAGCCCGAACGCATCCAGGTCCGCAGCTATCCGGTGGAAGTCGCTGCCGGCCAGCGCGTGGTGGAAGGGCCATATGTCGCCGAGACCGTGCCGGTAACCATCGAGGAACAATACGTCGTGGTCGACGTGTAGCTATGGAGCATCCTGTGGCAGCGACGGAACCCTGGCCTGATCTGCCGCTCTCTGCATGGGCGGATACCTGTGACACGCTGCAGCTTTGGACACAGGTGGTCGGCAAGATCCGTCTCGCGCATGCGCCCCTGATCAATCACTGGTGGCAGATAGCGCTCTATCTCACCAGCCGAGGTCTGACCACTTCGCCCATCCCCTATGGTCCGCGCAGCTTTCAGCTCGACTTCGATTTCATCGATCATCACCTGATCATTCAGACCAGCGACGGTGCAATCGATAGAATAACGCTTGCACCGCGCACGGTCGCTGACTTCTACGCCGAGGTGATGGGCCGATTGCGCGCGCTGGGCCTGGAGACGCGCATCTGGACCATGCCGGTCGAGATTCCCGATGCTGTTCCGTTCGATGAGGACCACCACCATCAATCTTACGATGCGGCATCCGTGCAGCGTTTCTGGCGAATGTTGGTGCAGGCGGATCGGCTCTTTACCCAATTCCGCGCACCTTTTCTCGGCAAGGTAAGCCCGGTGCACTTCTTCTGGGGAAGCTTCGATCTGGCTGTCACGCGATTTTCGGGACGCACCGCGCCGCCGTTGAACAGTGCTTCGCCCAACCTCGGTGCGTGGGTCATGCAGGAGTCATACTCGCACGAGGTGAGCAGTTGCGGCTTCTGGCCCGGCAATGGCGGATTCGGCAAGCCCGCATTCTACAGCTACGCCTATCCCGAGCCACCCGGATTTGCCGACGCACCGCTCCATCCCGATGCCGCTTACTACGACAAGGATCTGGGACAGTTCATCCTGCCCTATGACGCTGTCCGTCAGTCGCCATCGCCGGACGAACAAGTGCTGGATTTCCTGCAAAGCACCTACGGCGCAGCCGCCGATCTGGCGCATTGGGATCGCGCGGCGCTGGAACGTACACACCCCGCTAAACCGGCACGATCGGCGCGCGGTTGTTGAGCAGATCCTTGTCAAACCCGGCGATGCGCTTGTAGCCCGCAGCCGCCTCCTGCAACTCCGCCGCCGACAGCACATCCTCGATCCGTGCGAAGCCGTCGGGCGCGCGTTCCTCGACAGCCTGCATCACCTGCTCGGGACCATTCCTGCGATTGGCGAGCACGATGCCCGCCGTGGCAGGACGGCGTTCGGCTTCATAGGCCAGCAGCGCCTCCTGCGCCGTCCCGTGCGCCTTGATCTCGCGCGCCAGCACGCGCGCATCGAGGATCGCCTGCGACGCACCATTGGAACCGATCGGGTACATCGGATGCGCCGCATCGCCGAGCAAGGTGACCGCGCCAAACGTCCACCGGTCGAGCGGATTCCGATCGACCATCGGGTACTCGTAGCATCGTTCCGCCGCAATGACGATCCCCGGCACGTCGAGCCAGTCGAACCGCCACGTCTCGAACTGCGGCAGAAAATCCCGCGTATCGCCTCGGCGGTTCCAGTCCTCCCGCCGCCACTGATGGTCCGGCCTGAACTTGCGTTCCGCGATCCAGTTGATCACCGCATCACCGCGATCCATAGCCGCACTCGAGATCGGATAGCAGACGAACTTCTGGAATTCATGACCCGCCATGATCATGCTGCGTCCCGTCAGGAACGGTTTTCCTGCCGTCACGCCACGCCACAGAATCGCGCCGTTCCACAACGGCGGGCCTTCATCGGGATACAGCAGCCCACGCACTGCCGAATGAATGCCATCGGCACCGATCAGCAACTCGCCTTCCGACTCGCCAACCATCTGGCCACTGCGCCGGTCGACGAAGGATGCACGGACACCGCGGTCCGTCGTCTCCCAGCTTGCCAGATGATGGCCGGTGACAATCCGATCCGCACCAAGCCGCTCGCGTGCTGCCTCCAGCAGGATCATCTGCAGCTCGCCACGATGGATGGAAAATTGCGGCCAGTTGTAGCCGGCGGCAATGCCACGCGGCTCCGACCAGATGAGCTGTCCGTGCTTCGAATAGTACGCCAGCTCAGCCGTCGGTACCGCCGTCGCTGCAAGCCGATCGGCCAGCCCAAGTTCGGTCAGTTCGCGCACCGCATGCGGCAGGGTATTGATACCGACACCCAGTGGCTCAATGGTATCGACGCTCTCGAAGACGCAGGCTTCCACGCCGATCTGATGCAGGCTCAACGCCGTTGTCAGCCCGGCGATACCCGCGCCGATGATCAGAACTGCCATGCCGCACGCTCCGGAAGGTTTCCTCGATGCCTGTTTATCACACCGCGGCCGGCACGGTTGAAATGCTGGAATGGGGTGACGGCCCGGAACTCTTCGTGCTGCTGCACGCAGCCGCCGCCGGTCCGCACAGCCTGTCGGCGCTGGCGACGATGCTGCTCCGGCCTGGACGCCGGGTGATCGCGCCGGCACTGGATCGCTACGGTGCGACCGTCATGCATGAAGGGACCGACAGGGTGCAGGCGCATCTCGCGGTGCTGCGTGCATGTCTGACGATCCATTCAGCCGAACGTCGCGTGCTGTTCGGACATTCCATGGGCGGTCTCATTGCTCTGCTCGGTGCGATGGACGGTATGTCGATCGATGCCATGGTGCTTTATGAACCCATCATCATCGCATGCCTGCACGTTGACCTGCCGGAGGACGTTGCCTTGCGCAACTGGGATCGCAGGATCGTTGCCGAAATTGCGCGAGGTGTGGCTGCCGGCGATCCAGAGGGCGGGATTGCCGCATTCGTCACGGCATGGAACGAGGTTCCCTGGAGCGCGCTACCGTCCGTGGTCCGTGCCCGCCTGCTTGCTTCGGCAGAACAACTTGCAGCGGATACGCAGGCAGTATCGTATCATGATCTGCCGATGAACCGCCTTTCGTTGATTAAAGCGCCCGTGGTGATCCTGCAGGGACGGCTCTCGCCGCCGATAACGCACGCGATGTCTGCCAGGCTCGCGCCATCGTTGCCGAATGGACAAAGGCGCACCATCGCGGACTGTGGGCATATGGGTCCGGTGCAGATGCCGGCAGCGATCTACCAAGCCATCCGCTCGCATACCGGCCTTCGTTGACACCGATGCGATGGGGTGGTCCGGCAAAGGGCATCCCTGTCGTCCGCCCCACATTGGGCTACGTGGTCGAAGCCAGGCGATCAGCCTGAACGGGCAGCGGCGGTCACTTCCTCACGCCCAACCCGCGCATGAACTGATCGCGAATGCGCGGCGGATCGCGCTCGGTGGTGTCGGAGGGCTTATCCTTGTCGATGCGGCAGCCGATCAGCCACGGGCCGTCCTCGCGCAACGCCAGGCCGATCAGCTCCTCGAACGCGCCTTCATCGGCCGCCCAGGCGCTCTGCACGATTCCCGCACCTCGCGCGATCGCCACGACGTCCGCGCCAAGCTCGGTCGAAGTCGCTTGCCCGCCGGTGATTTGATACGTCCCATTGTCCATGATCACGACTGCAAGGTTCTTCTGCCGTCGCCCCGCGATCGTCGCCAGCGAGCCAAGCTGCATCAGGATCGACCCGTCGCCCTCCAGCGCAATCACGCGACGTTGCGGCTGCGCCAGTGCAACCCCAAGCGCAATCGGCGCCGCCAGCCCCATGCTGCCCAGCATGTAGAAATTCTGCGGCCGCCGCCCCGCGGCCCACAGGTCGAAATTGGTGTAGCCGATCCCGCCGATCACGGCCTCGTCGTGATGCAGTCGCGAGACCATACGCCGCGTGATGTCGAACCGGTTCATCACCTTGGCCTGGTCGCGGCTGACCGGATGGTTGGTTGCGAATGTCATGTGCGGTTCCGGGCGACAGCCCAGCCTTCTTCACTTGCCACCGGACTTGATCCGGTGGTCATGGTCGGGTTTGTCCCGATCAAAATGGTCTGCCTCACTTCGCGAAAACCTTGCCGCCGGTCAGCAGCGGCGACAGAATGAACACGCACGGCGCCTGCGTGGCGACCGCCTGGGTGATGCTGCGGTCGACGATGAACTCCACCTCATCCAGCCGCGTCATCGTGTGGTGCTCAACCGCCAGCGCCTCCAGGACCGGACGCATGGTGCGCGCCACCAGCGACTGGCCGATGTTGAATTCGCCCAGCGTGCCGCGTTCCGACACCATCATCAGCACCGGTATCTGGAACGGCACCGCCAGCGATGCGATCGCGTTGGGCAACGTCGCAAAGCCCGAGGTCTGCATCAGCACGATGCCGCGCAACCCGCCCATCCAGGCGCCGGACACGATGCCCACAGCCTCCTCCTCGCGTGCACAGGAGAACGCGGTGAAAAACGGATCGGCGTGCACCGCGTCGATCAGCGGGCGCAGCACATTATCCGGAACGTACGTCACCAGGCTCACCTTGTGACGCTTCAGCACGTCAAGCACGATCTCGTGCCAGGCTCGGTTGGGGGCTTCCTCGTCCATCTCGGCGACCCTCGGATCACAGGCCCGCAATGTGCGACGCCTTGCGCGCGACGGCAACCGTTCGTAAGGAGGCGTCACGAACCTGAAGGAGGCTCACATGCCGGAAGCCGGCCCGTTTGATGTGATCGTGGTTGGCGCGGGCAACGCCGCGCTGTGCGCCGCTCTCGCCGCCCACGAGAGGGGCGCCAAGGTGCTGGTGCTCGAGAAGGCCAATGAGGAGGAACGCGGCGGCAATTCCACCTTCACCGCCGGCGGCTTCCGCTTCGTGCACAACGGCGTCGAGGATCTGCGCAAGGACGTCCTGATCGATCTGTCCGAGGCCGAGGCGAAGTCGATGTACATCCCGCCGTTCACGGCGGAGACCTACACCGAAGACCTGATGAAGGTGACGGAGAACTTGCCGGAGCCAGAGCTGATCGATCTGCTGGTGAACCGTTCGCGCGCGACCGTGGTGTGGATGCGCGAGAAGGGTGTGCGTTGGATTCCGATGCTGAAGCGGCAGTCGTATCTGGTGAACGGCATCAACCACTTCTTCGGCGGCATGGCCGTGGAGGCGGTCGGCGGCGGCTGGGGTCTGGTGGACTTCCTGTTCAAGTCCGCCGACCGCAATGGCATCCCTGTCCGCTACAACACCGGCCTGCGCAAGCTGATCCAGAACCGCAAGGGCGAGATCACCGGTGTCACGGTGTTCGGCCCCGACGGCTATGAAGACATCGCGGCGAAAGCCGTGGTGCTCGCCTGCGGCGGCTTCGAAGCCGATCCGGAAATGCGCGTGCGCTACTACGGCCCCGGCTGGGAGATGGCGCGCGTGCGTGGCACGCGGCACAACACCGGCGACGGCATCAAGGCAGCACTGGAGATCGGCGCCGCGGCGTTCGGCGGGTGGTCAACCTGCCACGCGGTCCAGTGGGACCTCAGCGCGCCACCGTTCGGCGACCGCGTGGTGCTCGACAACTACCAGAAGCACTCCTATCCGATCGGCATCATGGTCAACGCCGACGGCGAACGCTTCGTCGATGAGGGTGCCGACTACCGCAATTACACCTACGCGAAATATGGGCGCGAGGTAATGAAGCAGCCGCAGCGCATGGCGGTGCAGATCTTCGACAACAAGACCAACCACATGACGCGCGACGAGTACCGCATCCGCCAGGTGACCAAGGCCCAGGCGAACACGCTGGAAGAGTTGGCGCAGCAACTGGAGATCAGTCCGGCAGGGCTGGTGAAGACGGTGCGCGAATTCAACGCGGCGTGCCAACCGGGTGACTTCAATCCGGCGATCCTCGACGGCAAGGCCACCAAGGGCATCACGCCGCCCAAATCCAACTGGGCGCTGCCGATCGACGAGCCCCCGTTCCACGGCTACGCGGTCACGTGCGGTATCACGTTCAGCTTTGGCGGCCTGAAGATCACCACGGACGGCGAGGTGGAGGACACCACCGGCCGCACCATCCCCGGCCTGTTCGCCGGCGGCGAACTGGTCGGCGGCATCTTCTATCAGAACTACCTGGGCGGCGCGGGTCTCATGTCCGGTTCGGTGTTCGGCCGCATCGCCGGCACATCGGCAGGCAAATATACAAAGGCATAGTCGGCCCCCGTTGCACTGTCATTACTGTCATTGCGAGGAGCACAGCGACGAAGCAATCCCGGTCATCTATTGAGCACCAACAACCGGGATTGCTGTGTCGCACCGCTCCTCGCATTGACCAAGATGCGCTACCCCGCCGGACGCGTCCCCATGATCCGTTCGAACCGTTCGCAATAGGCCGGCCACACCTCGGGATTGATCAACCGTGGCGGACGCTTGCCGTCCAGAATGTCGATCAACTGTTCCGCCGCGAATCGTGCCATGTTGTCGCGCGATTCGACCGTCGCACCCGCCGTGTGCGGACTGACCAGCACGTTGTCGAACGCCATCAGGCGATGATCGTGCGGCGGCGGTTCGTCCTCCCACACATCCAGCCCCGCCCCGGCGATCTGCTTCGCCTGCAATGCATCGGCCAGCGCATCCTCGTCATGAATGCCACCGCGCGCGGTCGTCACGAAATACGCATGCGGCTGCATAAGCCCGAACTCGCGCGCGCCCATCATATTGCGCGTCTCCCTGGTGTACGGCGCGTTGACGGAAACGTAGTCGGCCTGCCGCAGCATCTCATCCAGCGTCTCCACCTTCTCCGCCCCCTTCGCGGCGATCTGTGCGGCCGACAGATACGGGTCGTACGCCAGCACGTGCATGTGGAACAGCCCCTTGCACAGTTCTGCCAGACGTCCGCCGACATTGCCGATACCGACGATGCCGATCGTCTTGTCCAGCAATTCCGTGCCGATGAACGCGTTACGGGGAATGTCGGGCGCGCGCCGCATCCGGCGATCCACCTCGATGATGCGCTTCGACAGCGTCAGCAGCATCGCCAGCGCATGCTCCGCCACCGCCTCCTTGTTGCCGCCCGACTGATTCACCACGATGATGCCCTGTCGCGTGCAGGAATCGACGTCGATCGTGTCGTAGCCGGCGCCGTTCGACGACACCGCCACCAGATTGGGCGTGCGCGCCAGCAACGCGTCGGTCACCTGCAAATGCTTGCCGATCACCTGGCGCGATGCACCGATCTGATAGGCGTGCGCCTGCGAAAGGATCGGTTCGGCCTCCGCATCCGGCGTCTCGTTCTCCAATTTGTCGAGCTGGATATCTGGCCGGCGCGCGATGATTTGCCCAAAGATCGGGCCGGACAGGTACTTCACGTAGAACACGCGCTTTGCGTTGGGTGCCACGGCAGAACGTCTCCTCGGTTATCGGCACGCAGCCTAGCTTCGGGTTGCGCATCGCGGCAACCAGCCGCATCGTCCCGCGCATGTACCAGCCACTTTCCGATAATGCCGGGCCACCCGCGGTCTATGCCAACAGCGCGCCGCCGCCACCTGCTACCCAGCAGCTCGAAGGCCAGCGCCTTGTCGCCGTCGCGGTCATCGGTGCGGGGTTCACCGGCCTTTCCACCGCACTGCATCTGGCAGAATCCGGGATCGATGTCGCGGTACTGGAAGCAAAACAGATCGGCTGGGGCGCGTCGGGCCGCGCCTTTGGACAAGCGGTGCCGTACCTGAAGCCGGGACAGGACGCGATCCTGCGCCACTACGGGCCCGAACGTGGCGAGCGCATCATCGATGCTGTCGCGGCCGGGCCGGATCTGGTGTTCGAGCTGATCTTCCGCCACAGAATCGAATGTTGGCCGATGCGTTCCGGATTGATCTTCGCCGCGCATTCAGCCGCTGGCCGCCGTGACCTGGAGCGGCGCACACAGTTCTGGCAGCGGCGCAATGCTCCGGTGGAGATGTTGCAAGGCGCGCGCTGCGCCGAGGCCATCGGCTCGCCGTTATATCCGGCGGCATCGCTGGATCGGCGCGGTGGCAACATCAATCCGTTCGCCTATGCGCGCGGCCTGGCAAGTGCCGCGGTCGCAGCCGGTGCCGTCATCCATACGCAGACGCGCGTCCGAAAACTGACGCGGCGCGACGGACGCTGGGCAATCGATGCCGGAGGTGCCGGCGTGACAGCCGACAACGTGGTGATCGCCACCAACGCCTATACCGGCGATCTCTGGCCCGGCCTGCGTGAGAGCGTCATTCCGATGCGCGGCCATGGCTTTGTCACCGAACCGCTGTCGGACAATGTGCGTCACACCATTCTGCCGGAACGCCAGTCGCTGACCGATACCCGGCAGCTTTATTCCGGTGTGCGGATGCTGCCCGACGGTCGGCTGCACGCCAGCGCGCACGGCCCGAGTTTCGGCGCCGAACCGCGGCCCGACTGGCGCCGTGTCGATGCGCGGATCAGGCGGCTCTATCCGCAGCTTGGCGCGATGAAGTGGCAGCAGGGCTGGAGTGGCTGGGTCGCCATGACCACCGACCATTTCCCTCGTCTGCACGAACTGGCACCTGGATTGTTTGCCGGCCTGGGCTACAACGGACGTGGCATTGCCGCGGCGACGATGATGGGGCGCGATCTCGCCACCCTGGTGCGCGGCGCGCGGGACGATGCGACGGTGTTTCCGGTCAGCCCGTTGCGACCGCTTGCCTGGCATCGTTTTGCGCCAACACTGATTCGTGGTCTGGTGCAGGCATACCGCGTGCGCGACATGGTCGACGAACTCCGCCTGCGCGCCACAGCCTGAAGGAGGAACTGCCGGATGAACGTCGAGAACAAGGTTGTGTTGATCACCGGCGCGGCGCGCGGACTGGGTTTCGAATATGCGCGTGGCCTCGGTGCAGCCGGCGCTCACATTGTCGCCGGCGACGTCCTGGACTGCAGCGCCGCGGTCGCAGCGGCCGGCAACGAAGCGATCGGCGTGATGCTGGATGTGACCGACATCGCATCGGCCGATTCGATGGTCGAACTCGCCATGGAACGCTTCGGCCGCATCGACGCGCTGATCAACAACGCCGCGTTGTATGGCGCGCTGCGCGGCGGCCGTTTCAACCAGATCGCCGAAACCGACTGGGACGCCGCGATGGCAGTCAACGTCAAGGGCATCTGGAACGGCTGCAAGGCAGTCGTGCCGGCAATGCGACAATCCGGCGGCGGCTCCATCGTGAATGTCGCGTCGCTCGCTGCTACCTACGGCATGCCGTTTGCGCTGCACTACACCACATCGAAGGCTGCGGTGATCGGCCTGACGCGCGGGCTGGCGCGCGAACTCGGCCGCGACAACATCAGGGTGAATGCGCTGGCGCCGAGTGCGGTGATGACGGAAGGCACCGCCGAATTCCTCGGCGACAAGCTGGATCGAGGCCTGGAGGTGATCCGTGCCGGGCAATCGATCCAGCGCACATTGGAACCGGCCGACCTGACAGGGACAGTCGAGTGGCTGATCTCCGACGGCAGCCGTTTCGTCACCGGTCAGACGATCGCCGTCGATGGCGGGACAGTCATGCTTTGATAACCCCTGGTAAGGCCTGAAGCCTGCCGGTAGATTGCCCGCAATATCAGTCGCGGGGAAATTTCCATGTCGCAGTCAATACTATCACGCCGCGCCATTCTATCCGCTCTCGCTGCCAGTCCGGCCGCGCTTGAATTCCTGCGCAGTGCCATGGCGGAAGCACAGACCAGTCTGTCGCAATCCGGCCTGGTGGGCGAAATCCAGGGCCCGACCATGGTCACCGATCCAGCCAAATGGCCGAAGAAGTTTGCCGAAGCACCGATGCTCGCGGACCTTGTCGAGGCCGGCAAGCTGCCACCGGTCGAGCAGCGCATCCCCACCGAACCGATGGTCTGGCAGCCGCTGAACGAGATCGGCAAGTACGGCGGCACCTGGCGCCGCGCATTCACCGGTCCCGCCGATGGCGAAAACGGCAACCGCATCCTGTCAACCGACAAGCCGCTGAACTGGAGCGCGGATGGCAGCAAGATCGTGCCCTGCATGGCGAAGGGCTACGAACTCAGCGACGACGGCAAGGCCTACACGCTGTTCCTGCGCAAAGGCATGAAGTGGTCCGACGGCGCGCCGTTCACCGCCGATGATTTCATGTTCTGGTTCGAGGACATCTACGGCAACCCGGAGATCGTCCCGACCCCGACGCCCGAAATGCGTCCGCAGGGGAAACCCGGCCGTATGGTCAAGGTGGACGAAACCACGGTGCGCTGGGAATTCGACGTGCCGTATTTCCTGTTCGAGGACATCATGGCCGGCGACACCGCCATGGGTGGCGGCCAGGCCGTGCGCCAAGCCGCCAAGGTCAGCTTCGGCTCCTATTCGCCGGGCCATTACCTCAAGCAGTTTCTGCCGAAGTACTCTTCGGTCGATGCAGTGAACGCGCGCGCCAAGCAGGAGGGCTTCGAGAACTGGGTGCAGATGCTGCACTTCAAGAAGGACTGGGAACTCAACGCTGAGGTACCGGTTCTTGGGCCCTGGCACAGCGTGCGGCCGATCAACAATCCGATCTGGCTGCTGGAACGCAACCCATATTACTACGCGGTCGATACGGCTGGCAACCAATTGCCGTATTTCGACCACGTGCAGTTCACGCTCGCCGAAAACCTCGAGGTCATCAATCTGCGGGCGATGGCCGGCGAATATGACGAGCAGGAACGGCATATCGACCTGGGCAAGCTGCCGGTGCTGCTCGATAACCAGACCAAGGGCAACTACAAGGTGCATCTCGACCTTGGGTTTGCCGGCTCCGACTTCATGTTCCACGTCAATCAGAGCTACACGGGCGATCCGGAAATCCGCAAATGGCTCACCAACGCGGATTTCCGCCGCGCGCTGGCGCTTGGCATCGACCGCGACCAGTTGAACGAGACCTTCTGGCTGGGCGTCGGCACGCCCGGCTCGCCCGCGCCAGGCGAAAGCATGCCGCAAAGTCCTGGACCGGAGTGGCGCAAGAAGTGGTCGGTGCTGGACGTGGCGCAGGCCAACGCGCTGCTCGACAAGATCGGCCTCAGCAAAAAGGATTCCGCCGGCTTCCGCGTCCGCACCGACAACGGCGAGCGGCTGCGCCTCCAGGTCATCGCAATCGCCGCCTTCCTGCCGTACCCGAAGCTGTCCGAAATGGTCGCCGACCAATGGCGCAAGATCGGCATCCAGGCCGATGTCCGTGAAATGGAGCGCGGGCTCGGCTTCGCCAAACAGACCAACAATGAGCATCAACTGTTCGTCTGGAACAACGGCGGAACCGAACTGCTGTACCTGTTCCCCACCTGGGCCGTGCCCGTCATTCCCGGCGCCGCGTTCGGGCCGGACTATGCTGCGTGGTACTCGTCCGGCGGCAAGCAGGGCACCAAGCCGGACGATCCGAACATCCTCAAGATTTTCGATCTGTATACCGAAGCTTCCAGCCTCAAGGCCGATGGCCGCAATCACAACGCCCAGGAGATCTGGAAGATCCTGGTCGATCAGCAATACGGCATCGGCACAGTGGGCCAGTCTCCGGCCGGCCTCGGCGTGCGCCTGGTTTCCAACCGGCTGGGCAACATCGCCGCCCGTGTGTGCAACGCGCAGCATTGCCGCACGCCAGGCAACTCCCATCCGGAAACCTGGTACTTCAAGACATGAACCACTGTCATTGCGAGGAGCGAAGCGACGAAGCAATCTCCGGCCCGCTGTGCGCGAGCAACTGGCCAAGCATTGCCTCGTCGGCTGCGCCTGCTCGCAACGGCATAACGGCATCGTAGCCGATGCTCAGCTACCTGGTCCGGCGTCTGCTGCTGGCGGCGATCACCACCTTCGCCATTACCCTGGTGACCTTTGTCATTCTTCACCTGCCGCCGGGCGATTTCGTCAGCGCCTACGCCGCGCAGGCCGCCGCCTCCGGCACAGCGATCTCGGCCGCCGAAGCGGATGCGTTGCGTCTCGCCTACGGCCTGAACCAACCGCTCTGGGTGCAGTACTGGAAGTGGCTCGCCATGGTCGCAAGCGGCGACTTCGGCCGCTCCTTCGAATACGGCCGGCCGGTGACCGAAGTCATCGGCGACCGGCTCTGGCTGACCGTTCTGCTGTCGCTGGGCTCCATTGTCGTCACCTGGGGACTGGCCTTGCCGATCGGCATCTACTCCGCCGTCCGGCAATATTCGATCGGTGACTACATCTTCACCTTCCTGGGCTTCATCGGACTTGCCATACCGAACTTCCTGCTGGCGCTGATCGTCATGTATTTCGGGTTGCGGCTGTTCGGCATCAGTGTCGGCGGCCTGTTCTCCGCCGATCAGCAACTGGCGCCATGGACCTGGGCGAAGGTCGTCGATCTGCTGTGGCATTTGCCGGTGCCGATCCTGATCCTCTCGCTTGCCGGCACCGCGCAGCTTGTCCGCATCATGCGCGCCAACCTGCTGGACGAACTGCGCCGCCCCTACGTGGTGACCGCGCGCGCCCGCGGCCTGGCGGAACGCCGCGTGATCATGAAGTATCCGGTGCGCGCCGCGCTCAATCCTTTCGCCAGCACCATCGGCTATCTGCTGCCCTACACCGTTTCGGGCAGCATCATCATCTCCGTCGTGCTCAGCCTGCCGACCGTCGGACCGCTGCTCCTGCGCGCGCTGCTGGCGCAGGACATGCTGCTGGCTTCGACGATCATCCTGCTGCTCGGCTTTCTTACCGTCATCGGCACGCTGCTGTCGGACCTGCTGCTGATGTGGATCGATCCGCGCATCCGGGCGGGGCAGTTGCGATGAGTTCCACCGCTCTCGACGTCGACGCACCGCTCATCACCGAAGCGGAAACCCGCGTCGCGGTCGCGACCCAGCGCCAGCTCATCTGGTGGCGGTTCCGGAAGCACAAGCTGGCGGTGGTCAGCGGCATCATCGTCCTGCTCTTCTACATCGTCGCCGCCTTCGCCGATGTCATCGCCTACGCCGAACCGTTCGATACCGAGGCGTCGCGCAGCTACATCCCGCCGCAGCCGATCCATTGGTTCGACGCGCAGGGGAACTTTCGTCCGCATGTCTATGCGCTGAAGGGCAAGCGCGATTTGCGCAGCTTCAAGCTCAGCTACGCACCCGACCCCAGCGAGCCGCGCGATCTGACACTGTTCGCGCATGGTTATTCCTATCGCCTGTTCGGCCTGTTTCCCACCGACATTCACCTGCTCGGTATCAGCAACGGCCAGGCGAGCGATGCATTGTTCCTGTTCGGCACCGACCAGCTTGGTCGCGACGTGTTTTCCCGCCTCGTGCTCGCCACCCGCACGTCGCTGACGATCGGTCTGGTCGGCGTGACGCTCAGCCTGGTGTTGGGCGTATCGCTGGGCGGTGTCTCTGGCCTGTTCGGCGGCTGGATCGATACCGTGGTGCAACGCATCATCGAAATCCTGCGTTCAATTCCAACCATCCCGCTGTGGATGGGCCTCGCCGCCGCGATCCCCGCAAGCTGGTCGCCGGAACAGGTCTATTTCGCCATCACCATCATCATCTCACTGATCGGCTGGACCGAACTCGCGCGCGTCGTCCGCGGCCGCTTCCTGGCCTTGCGCGAGGAGGACTTCATCACCGCGGCCGAACTGGCCGGCGCGTCGCACTTGCGCATCATCTTCAAACACATGGTGCCGTCATTCCTGTCCCATATCATCGCCGCGATCAGCCTGGCGCTGCCGGCGATGATCATCAGCGAGACCACTCTGTCGTTCCTCGGTCTTGGCCTGCGTCCGCCGGCAATCTCCTGGGGCGTCATGCTGCAGGACGCGCAAAATCTCGAAACACTCGGTCTCGCGCCATGGCTGCTGATCGCCGCCATACCCGTCATCATCGTGATCCTGGCGTTCAACTTCCTGGGCGACGGCCTGCGCGACGCGGCGGATCCTTATGGCTGAGCCGATCCTGTCCGTGCGCGACCTGACGACGCATTTCTTCGCGGACGAAGGCGTGGTCCGCGCGGTGGACGGCACGTCGTTCGACCTGTTCCCCGGCCGCACCCTCGGCATCGTCGGCGAATCCGGCTGCGGCAAGAGCGTCACCGCGCGGTCCATCCTGCGCATCGTCGAACGCCCCGGCCGCATCGTCGGCGGACAGATCATCCTGCACCGCGCCGACGGACGCACGACCGATCTGGTGCAACTGCCCTCCGACGGCGCCGAAATGCGCGCGATCCGCGGTGGCGAGATCGGCCTCGTATTCCAGGAGCCGATGAGCTCGCTGTCTGCCTTCTACACAATCGGCAATCAGCTCATCGAGGCGATCCGGTTGCATTCCACCCTGTCGAAACGTGCCGCACGGGCACGCGCGATCGAACTCCTTGCCCTGGTCGGCATCCCGCGTCCGGCACAGCGGGTGGATGCCTATTCGTTCGAATTGTCCGGCGGACTGCGTCAGCGCGTAATGATCGCATTGGCGCTCGCTGCCGAACCGCGCATCCTGATCGCCGACGAACCGACCACCGCGCTGGATGTTACGACGCAGGCGCAGATCCTGGAACTGATCCGCCGCTTACAGCAGGAACGCGGGCTGGCGGTGATCCTGATCACTCACGACATGGGCGTGATCGCCGAGATGACCGACGATGTCGTGGTGATGTATCTCGGCCACGAAGTGGAGAAAGGTCCGGTCGACGCGATCTTCCACGCGCCGCGCCATCCGTATACACGTTCGTTGCTGCAATCGATCCCCAGCGTGCTGGCCGCACCACGGTCTCGGCTGGCCACCATTGCAGGATCGATCCCGCATCCCTATGCGCGTCCGCCCGGATGTCCGTTCCATCCGCGTTGCCCCGACATGATCGCCGGCGTCTGTGAAAAATCGTTCCCCGCCGAAGTTGCGATCGGTGAGCGCCACGACGTCGCGTGCCATCTATACACGGCACGCGTGGAAGCCGCGGCATGAGCACCGCGCGGCAGGTGCTCGATGTGCGCGGGCTGCGGAAATACTACCCGATCCATCGCGGCGTACTCGGCCGCATGGTCGGCCAGGTGCGCGCGGTGGACGATGTCAGCTTCACCATCGAACATGGCGAAACCCTGTCGCTGGTCGGTAAATCCGGCTGTGGCAAGACCACCACGTCGCGCTGCATCCTGCGCGCCATCGCACCCACCGCGGGCGAGATTCGCTTCCGCACCGAAAGCGGCGCTGAAATCGATGTGGCCACGCTGCGCCGCAAGGAACTGCGGCCGCTGCGCCGGCAGATGCAGATGATCTTCCAGGATCCGTTCTCCTCGCTCAATCCGCGAATGACCATCGCCGAGATCATCGGCGAACCGCTGCTGGTGAACGGCGTGGGCGACACCCGCGCGCGCCATGCGCGGGTGGCGGAACTGCTCGAGCTGGTGCAATTGCCGAGTGCCTATCTGAACCGGTTCCCCCATGCGTTCTCCGGCGGGCAGCGCCAGCGCATCGGCATCGCCCGCGCGCTTGCGCTGCATCCGTCGCTGATCGTGGCGGATGAGCCGGTGTCTGCGCTGGATGTTTCGGTGCAGGCCCAGATCGTCAACCTGATGCTGGAGCTGCAGGACCGGCTGGGCATCGCGTATCTGTTCGTCGCCCACGACCTCTCGGTGGTGAAGCATGTCAGCCACCGCGTGGCGGTAATGTATGTCGGCAAGATCGTCGAGATCGCACCGACCGAGGCACTGTTCGCCTCGCCCCGCCACCCCTATACCGAGGCATTGCTGTCCGCGGTGCCAGTCCCCGATCCGCGGATGCGTGCCAGGCGGATCGTGCTGGAGGGCGATGTCGCGGACCCATCCGATCCGCCGCCCGGCTGCGCCTTCCATCCACGCTGCCGCTATGCGACGGAACAGTGCCGGCAGGAAGTGCCCGAATTGCAGGCAATCGCACCAGGGCACGCGGTGCGTTGCCTGCGGGCCAGGGAGCTGACGCTGCGCGGGGTCGACGCCGCCGCATCTGCGTGAGGCGATCGGGCGGGGCGTTGCCCCGAGCCCCACCAGAGGGCGCTGCCCTCTGGACTCCCGCCAAGGGCGTCGCCCTTGGAACCATTACTTTCGACCGGTGGGGTGGGGGGCTTTGCCCCATAGGCGTTAAATTAGTGCTGTAGCGGATAGCAGATGTGCGGTCTTCGTTTTCGTCGGGAGTGAGCGAGCCGGTGATGAACGTTCGGATCGGCGCGCGCCAGGGCATCGAGAGTAAGCGGGCCGATGATCGCCAGACCGAGCACCAGCAGGGCGGTGCTTTGCGCGCGCCAGAGCGAGGGGACATAGGCCGCGTCGAGCAACGCCTCAGGGGGAAGATTCCAGGAACTCCTGGCTGAGATCGTCGCACAACAGGGCAAGGATAAGGTGCGGGTAGAGCCAACTTCGCGTCGCCCGTTCGGTGCGCGTCGGCAAGCAGAACGGCTTCAACCGCTACGACTCTATTCCAGCGCAGGCGGTATACCGCGAGCACCTCGTCGGGCGGATACTGCTGTGCCGGCAATGAGGTCGCCACGATCATGAATTCGGCCGCGATCAGGCTGCGCGGATCGAGCGTCTTCTGCTTGCGCGACGCCGCGGCCAGCAGCTTCTTGCGTGTCGTCTCGGTTGCCGCCGGGGTCTTGCGCTGGATGATCAGGCGCAATGGCCGGGGTGGGTCCAGCGGGCCGACCTTGGCTTGCACCATCACTTCGTGCGCCAGCGTGTCGCCGGGCAGCGTGCCGAGATGGCCGATCAGGTCGAAATCCGGCCCATCCGGCCGGCGTAGATTGAACGCGTTCCAGCCGACCCGGACGATGAAATCGGCCTGGCCGGCGCTCTGCTGGCGAAAGCGTTGCAGACTCGCGGCGCGACCGAAATTGCGGTCGCCAATGCGGATCTCGCCGGGGATCGCTGCGCCACGGTCGATCGCCTCGGCACCGTGCTTGTCGGTCAACTCGAGGTGCGAGAAACCGCCGCGCCCCAGGTCGTACACCGCATGCACCCGCCAATCGGCACTCGCGCTGCCGCGCTCGCGGATGCAACTGCCGTCGCAGCCACGCAGGATGCGTCCTGGCCAGCGCACCGCGGCACCGGGCGCCTTCGCCGCCAGTTGCCGCATCATCACCGCTTCCAGGAACTCGACCGACTTGTCCAACCGGTACTTCACGCCTGGGTCGCTGATCCGCACGCCTGCCAGCATCGTCGCCCAGGCTGCCGCCTGGCTCAGCGACAGCCCGCCCGGGCCGCGTGCCAGTGACAGGCGCAACAGAGTGGCGCCGGAGGCGATCTCGCGCTTGCGCTCGATTGCCTTGGTCTGCCGGGCGAGACTGTCGAGATCGAGGTCGGCCGGCAGCCGGCGCAGCAGTGCCTCGAACTGGTCCGCCGGGATCGATGCTGTGTTCTGCATCCGCTCCCAGAATCAGGCCGAGTCGCGCCGGGTCAAGCAGTAATTTAACGCCTATGGGGCAAAGCCTCCTGGCGGGTTTCAGAGCAGAGCCCTGCAAGATTGCACCGCATCCGCGAAAATGTGCGTAATATCGCCGCGGGCGGCCCCGGCCGGCTGCCCGCCGAGATGGCATGAAACGATCCACAGGCGGCCGGCCTGCTGACGACAATCGGCTGATGCCATGCAACTGACGATGACGGTCCTGCGCTGCCCCGACGCGGTGGCACCCGAAACCCGCAGTGTGCCCGGTGGAGAGTTCTCCATCGGCCGCGGACCTGGCGTCGACTGGGTGCTGCCCGATCCTGAACGGCTGCTCTCCAAGCGGCACTTCGTCGTCGCGTACCGGGGCGGGACGTGGCAACTCGCCGATACCTCAACCAACGGCACGTTCATGAACCGCGAAGCCGATGCAATCGGCGCCGGCGACGTGCGCAGCCTGCGCGATGGCGACCGCCTGCGTCTCGGCGCCTACGAGATCGAGGTGCGGCTGCTCGAGGAAGCGGCGCAGCGCCCGGTGTCATCCCGCTCGATGGCACAGCAGCCTGGCAGCAGCCCGTTCGCCGACCCTTTCGCGATGGACCCGTTCGCCTCACCAAGGCAGGACAACAACCCGTTCGACGAAGTCGACCACCCCTCCATCCGCATCAATCCGCAGACCGCGCAACTGCCGCACGATTTCGACCCGCTGGCGCCGGAGCCGAGCGAGATGCCGTTCCGCGGCCCGACCCAGGCGGACCATTCGTCGGCGATCGAGGATGCGTTCCGCCCGCCGGCGCAGATCGGTCAGACGCCGCTGCATTCCGGCGGCTTGATCCCAGGCGACGACCTGCTGCCGGATGACTGGGACAAGGACCTACTGGAGGGCATCGCCCCGGCCGGCGGGGCACCGCATCCGGTTCCCGCGCCGCCGCCTCCCGCCCGGGTCTCCCGAGCGGAGCCGCCACCGCTCGCCCAACCACCGGCCGAACCGCTCGAGCCATCGCCGTTTGCCGCATCGGCAGCGCAGCAGCCGGCACCGCCGCCCATCGCCGCCCTGCCCCCTGTTGCTGCGCCCGCGCCCACCCCGCCGGCGCCGGTCAGGACGGCGCCACAGCGGCCAGCGACCAACGACGGCGCTCTGCTCGCGGCGTTCCTCGAAGGCGTCGGCCTGCACGATGCGCAGCCACACGATCCCGCCGCCACCATGCTGGCCCTCGGCAAGGCATTCCGCGCCCTGGTCGAGGGATTGCGTGCCGTGCTGATCGCACGCGCCGCCATCAAGGGCGAGTTCCGCATCGAGCAGACCATGATCCAGGCGCGCGGCAACAATCCGCTGAAGTTCTCCGCCGGCGACGATGATGCGCTGGCCGCGCTGTTAGGCATCGGGCGACGCACCGACATGACGCCGCACGAGGCGGTCGCCGATGCGCTGCGTGACATCAGGCTGCACGAACTGGCCTCGATGGCGGCGATGCAGGCCGCGGTCCGCTCGATGCTGGACGGCCTCGCCCCGGCCAGGCTGCGTGCCGCCGCCGACCAGGGCGGCGCCATGACGCTGCTGCCCGCACAGAGGAAGGCGCGCGCCTGGGACTCCTACGAGGCGCTGCACGCCCGCACGTTGCAGGCGCTGGCCGATGACTTCGACAGCGTATTCGGCAAGGCATTCGCCCGCGCCTACGAACGCTCGCTGCACGAGATTGCCGCAAAGGAACCAGGATGATGCGCCGCCGCTCGCTGCTGGTGCTGTTGCCGGCACTGGCCGCTCCGCTGGCATTGCTGCGCTGCGGGCCGCGACCCAAGCCTCCCGCCGTGCTGACCCTGGTGATGGTGGGCAGCGCCGACCAGAACCCCGACGCCGCCGGCAAGCCCGCCCCAGTCGCCGTGCGGATCTACCAGCTTACCTCCACTGCCAGGTTCGAACGCGGCGACGTGTTCGCGCTCACCGAACACGAACAGGAGACGCTGGGCCAGGACGATGCCGGCTCGCAGGAGTTCGTCCTGTCGCCCGGCGAAACGCAGACCAAGACCTTCGAGCTGAAGCCCGGCGTCCAGGCGATCGGCGTGGTGGTGCTGTATCGCGACATCGACCAATCGCAATGGCGCGCCGATGCCCCGGCGGCGGACAGCGGGCCAACGAAACTCCTGCTCAACGTCGGGAAACTTGCTATCACGCTAAAGCCGTCTGCATGAAAATCGCGCGGGCGGCTCGCCTGCGCCATGATACGACCGATTGGGGGGATGCCGATCGATGAGCTGGACGAACCGCGTGGTCTGGCAGGAAGGCATGTTCCTGCGCACGCAGCACTTCCAGCAGCAGGATCGCTGGACGGAACAGCTCGTACGTGGACGCGTTCAGGCGCTGCGGCCACATCCCTGGGGGCTGGTCGAGTACGCCCTGGACCGCGACCTGCTTGGCACCGGCCGATTCGCGCTCGCCTCCGCCGCCGGCGTGTTCGAGGACGGCACGCCATTCGCGCTGCCCGGCGAGGCCGATCATCCGCCACCTCTCGACGTGCCGGACAGCGCGCGAAACGTTCTGGTATATCTCGCGCTGCCGATCCGCCAAGCGGGTGCAGTGGAAGTGGCGGACAGCGCCACCGAGGGCCGCTACGCCGCGCGTCCGTTCGAGGCGTATGACACGCACTCCGCCTCCCCGCAGCCGGCCGAACTGCAAGTTGGTCGGCTGCGCATGCGCTACCTCCTGGAGACGGATGAACGCACCGGCTACCTGTGCATCGGCCTGGCGCGCATCACCGAGGTGACCGCCGACAAGCGCGTCGTACTGGATGAACGCTGGGTGCCCCCCTCGCTGGTCTGTTCAGCCTCTGCTCCGCTGGCAGGCCTCATCGCCGAGCTTTCGGGTATGCTGAACCAGCGTGGCGAGGCGCTGGCGGCGCGCATGACCGCGCCGGGCCAGTCCGGCGTCGCGCAGGTCGCTGACTTCCTGCTGCTGCAGTCGATCAACGGCTGGCAGAACGTGCTGGCGCATTGGGCGGATGCGGCCAACGTGCACCCGGAATCGCTGTATTCCACCCTGGTGCAGATGGCGGGCGAATTCGCCACGTTCCTGGAGACGCGGCGGCCGAACGCCTATCCGGCATATCGCCACGACGATCTCCAGCGCAGCTTCGCCCCTGTGGTCGCCGATCTGCGGCGCGCGTTGTCAGCGGTGCTGGAAGCGACCGCGATCCCGATCCCGCTGCGCGAGGCACGTCATGGCGTCCGCGTCGGTCCGATCACTGACCGGTCGATCCTGCGCGCATCCAACTTCGTGCTGACGGTGCAGGCGGATGTGCAGGCCGAGCAGTTGCGCCGGCTGTTCCCCTCGCAGGTGAAGATCGGCGCGGTGGAGCATATCCGCGAACTGGTGAATGTCGCGTTGCCCGGGATTGCCGTGCGGCCATTGCCGGTCGCTCCGCGGCAACTGCCATTCTACGCCGGCGCCACGTATTTCGAGCTGGATCGCGCCAGCCCGCATTGGCAGCAGATGCAGAACTCGGGCGGTTTCGCGATCCACGTGTCAGGCGACTTCCCCAACCTGCGCCTGGAGCTTTGGGCAATCCGAGGATGATGCGCGCACTGGCACGGTCCGGCTGTTCCTCCCGCAGAGGGAGGGGTGAATACCCCAAATGAGTGACAACCCGTTCTCCGAACCCGACGACTCCGACCGCACCGTCATCCGCCCGGTGCCTGGTGGCCGCCGCTCCGCGCCACCGCCGCAGGCCGCACCGGCGCCATCCGCATTCCAGGGCGCACCGCCGCCCGCTGCCCGACAGCCGCAGGCCGCGCAGATTGCAACCGGCGGCGCGGAAACCATCAGCTTCGGCCTCAACCCGCTGATCGTCGCCGCGGCGCCGCTGCTTCAGTTGCTCGGCCGCCTGCGCAACACCTACAGCCAGCCCGACCCCGGCGAACTGCGCGAGCGCGCCATCCAGCAGATCCGCGCCTTCGAGCAGGCGGCGCGCGACGGCGGCGTGCCGATGGACCAGCTCCGCCCGGCGCATTACGCGCTGTGCGCCAGTCTCGACGACGTCGTGCTGAACACACCGTGGGGCAGCACCGGCGGCTGGGCAGCGCGCTCGCTGGTGTCCAGCTTCCACCAGGAAGTCCGCAGCGGCGAGCGGTTCTTCGATCTGCTCGGTCAGCTTCGGCAAAATCCCGGCACGTTCCTGCCGGTGCTCGAGCTGATGTACCTCTGCCTCAGTCTCGGGTTCCAGGGTCGTTATCGGCTGTCCCCGCGCGGCCCGGGCGAACTCGATAAGCTGCGCGAAGACCTCTACACGATCATCGTCCGCCAGCGTCAGGCCGCCGATCCGGCACTGTCGCCGCACTGGCAGGGCGTTCGGGCGCCCTACCGACCGGCCCGCGCCGTGGTGCCCGCCTGGGTGATGGGCGCCGCCGTGATCGCGGTGATCGGCCTGCTGTTCGTCTGGTTCTCTACCGCCTTGAATGCCGCATCGGACGATGCGTTCGCCCAGATGCTTGGCGCACCGCTCGCCCATATGCCGCGGATCACCCGCCCCGCGCCGGTGCGTCCGCCGCCGCCACCCCCGCCGCAGACCGTCGCGCCGGACCCGCTCTACGTGTTCCTCAAGCCGGAGATCGACCAGGGCCTCGTCACCGTACTCGGCGATCACGCCATGCCGATCGTGCGCATCCGCAACACCGGCCTGTTCGCATCCGGCAGGGCCACAGTGGCACCGAGCTACTACCATTTGCTCGAACGCATCGGCGAGGCATTGAAAGCCGAGAAAGGTCCGGTGACGGTGAACGGCTACACCGACAACCAGCCCATCCACACCGTGCAATTCCCGTCCAACTTCCAGCTCTCGTCCGCGCGAGCCGAGGCGGCGCGCGCAATCATCGTGCGCGCGCTAGGCGATCCGGCGCGCGTCACGGCGGAGGGCCACGCCGATGCCGATCCGATAGCGGACAACGCCACGCCGGAAGGCCGCGACCAGAACCGGCGCATCGAGGTCGTGCTGCGGAGGCAAGGCTGAACGATGCGGGCCGTGCTGCGCTTCCTCGGCTCCCGCTGGTTCCTGAGCTTCGTCGGCGTTGCGCTGCTCAGCGTGCTGGTCTGGCTGTTCGGGCCGTTCCTGTCATTCCTGGAAGGCTGGATCGCCCGCGCCATCGTCATCGTGGTCATGCTGCTGATCTGGGGCGGGGTGAACCTCTGGCTCGACCGCCAGCGCAGGAGGAACGAAGCCGCCCTGATCGAAGGCGTCACCGCCGCACCCGTCGACACGACCGCCGCCGCCTCGGCCGAGGAAGTCGCGGCGATGCGCGAAAAGCTGACCACCGCACTGGCGCTGCTGAAGAAGGCGTCCGGCTCGCGCGGCTATCTGTACGAACAGCCGTGGTACGCCATCATCGGGCCGCCCGGCGCCGGCAAGACCACCGCCCTGCTGAATGCCGGCCTGAGCTTCCCGCTCGCCGCCGAAATGGGCCAGAGCGCCGTCGCCGGCGTCGGTGGCACGCGCATGTGCGACTGGTGGTTCACCGAAACCGCCGTGCTGATCGACACGGCCGGTCGCTACACCACGCAGGATTCCGATGCGGCGGTAGACAAGGCGGGCTGGCAGGCATTCCTCGGCCTGCTGAAACGCACCCGCGCGCGCCAGCCGCTCAACGGCGTGCTGGTTGCGATCGCGCTGTCCGATATCGCCGCCGCCTCGCCCGCCGACCGGCTGGCGCATGCCCGCGCGATCCGCCGCCGTGTGAAGGAACTCTACGACCAGCTCGGCGTCCGCGTGCCGATCTATGCGCTGTTCACCAAGGCGGACCTGATCGCCGGCTTCACCGAATTCTTCGACGACCTGGACCGCGAACGGCGCGGCCAGGTCTGGGGCGTGACTTTCCCGCTGAACAAGTCCGACGCCGGCACCGCCGGATTGTTCGGACAGGAGTTCCAGTTGCTGGTGCAGCGGCTCGACGAGCGCCTGCTCGATCGGCTCCAGGCCGAACGCAGCCCTGACCGGCGCACGCTCATCGCCGGCTTCCCGGCGCAGATTGCCAGCCTCGCAGCGCCACTCGGCGAATTCCTCACCGAGGCATTCGGCGGCTCCCGGCTGGACCCGGCGCCGTTGCTGCGCGGCGCCTACCTGACGTCAGGCACCCAGGAAGGCACGCCGATCGATCGCCTCACCGGCGCGATGGCGCGCAGCTTCGGCATCGATGCGCAGCGTGCTCCGTCGCTGCGTCCCGAGCAGGGGCGCAGCTACTTCCTCAGCCGCCTGCTGAAGGACGTGATCTTCGGCGAGGCAATGATGGTCTCGCGCGATCCGGCCACGGTTCGGCGCAACGTCGTGATGCGCGCCGGCGTCGCGGTCATCGCACTGCTGGTGGCCCTCGGCGGCGCTGCCGCCCTGATCCAGACCCGCCAGGCCAACCAGGCCGCGCTGGAACAGTCCACCACGGCGCTTGCCGCGTACAACAAGCTCGCCCAGTCGATGGCGCTCGACCCGGTCAACGCGGTGGATGCAAACGCGCAACTGCCGGCCATCGTGCCGCTGCTCAATGCGGCGCGCGCCCTGCCCTTCGGCGTCGACGCCGAACCGCCGCCGACGCAGTGGTTTCCCGGCCTGTCGCAAACCGGCAAACTCGGCACCGGCGCCCGCGAGGTGTACCGCCACGCCTTGCAGCATGTCCTGCTGCCGCGGCTCATCGTCCGGCTGGAAGGCGAGATGCGATCGCATTTCGAGCAGCCGGCCTACCTCTATGAGGCGACGCGGGTCTATCTGATGCTCGGGTCGGCTGGACCGCTCGACCGCGACCTGGTGGAGGAGTGGATGGCGCTCGACTGGCAGGCCGCCTGGCCCGGACCCGCGGCGAAGCCGATCCGGGATGACCTGGAACTTCACCTCGCCGCGCTGCTCGACCTGCCGCTGGAAAAAGTGCCGCTGGACGGCGCACTGGTGGACGATGCGCGGCGCACCTTCAGCCGCGTGTCGCTTGCCGACCGGGTCTACAGCACGATCCGCGGCTCCCCCGACGCGCGCGCCTTGCCGCCATGGCTGCCTGCCGATGCCGCCGGCGCCTCCGGCGTGCGGGTGTTCATCCGCCGCTCCGGCATGCCGCTGACCGAAGGTGTGCCCGGCTTCT
This sequence comes from uncultured Alphaproteobacteria bacterium, assembly GCA_963696645.1. Taxonomy (GTDB): domain Bacteria; phylum Pseudomonadota; class Alphaproteobacteria; order Acetobacterales; family Acetobacteraceae; genus JAMXLO01. The sequence continues at coordinate 1,355,303 of CAVOKY010000005.1, read as the reverse complement.
ACACCATCGATGGGTTCTACAAGGTGCTGCTGCCCGATCTGCCGGCGGCAACCAGGCAGGTGGCGAGCGAGAGCTGGGTACTCGGCAAGGACGCACAGATCGACCCCACCAGCCCGCAGGTTCTGACGCTCCAGCACGACGTGATCGCGCTCTACACCGCGGATTACGCGAAGCAGTGGGACGCAATGCTGAATGACCTCGACGTCGAACCGATGCGCAACCTGCAACAGGCGGTGCAGGACCTCTACATCCTGGCCTCGCCGCAATCGCCGATGCGCGATCTGCTGGCCGGCATCGCCCGCCAGCTCACGCTGACCCAGCCGCCGCCATCGCCGGCCGGCGCCGCGAAAGGCGCGGCGGAGGCAGCCGCGACCGGTGCCGCCACCCGGCTGCAGGCATCATTGCAGGGCATCATCGGCCCGCACGCCGGACCGCCGCCGGAGCCGCCCGGCAAGGCCATCGAGGATCGCTACGCTGCGCTGATCAGCTTTGTCGGCAAGGGTCCGGGCGCGCCGATCGACAACGTGCTGAAGCTGCTGAACGACCTTCAGGCGCAGCTTGCCAGGCTTGCCGCGGCGCCGGCGGGCGGCGCGGCCGCCGCGATCGGCGGCGGCGACGATCCGGCCCAGTTGTTGCTGGCCGACGCCAGCCGCGATCCGCAACCGGTGGCGCGCTGGCTCCAGGCGATGGCGATCAGCGCCAACCAGTTGCGCGGCGGCGGCGCACTGGATCAGGTGAAAAAGGCGTTCGGCGCCCCCGGCGGACCGGCCTCGCTGTGCAAGCAGGCGGTCGCGGGGCGCTATCCGTTCAGCCCAGGATCGAGCAACGACATCCCACTGGACGACTTCGCACGCCTGTTCGCGCCCGGCGGACTGTTGGACAAGTTCTTCAACGATAACCTGGCGTCATTCGTCGATACCTCGGGCACCACCTGGAAGGCGCAGCCGGTGGCCGGCGTGGCGCCGCCGATTGCGCCGGACGATCTGGCGCAGTTCCAGCGCGCATCGCAGATCCGCGATCTGTTCTTCGGCGCCGGCGGCAATCAACCCACGGTCCGCTTCGACATCACCCCGATCGATACCGACGCCAAGCAGGTGACACTGGACCTCGACGGCCAGACCATCGTTTACGCACATGGCCCGCTGCGCCCGACATCGGTGACCTGGCCAGGAACCAATCGCATGATCAGCGTCCGCCTGGTGTTCGACCCCCCGCCGTCAAGTGGCCAGCCGGTGATCCAGGCAACGGGTCCCTGGGCACTGTTCCGCGTATTCGGCCAGGGCAATCTGCAGCAAAGCGCATCGGCGGATCGCTACACCCTCAGCTTTACACTCGGCGACCGCCATGCCTCGTTCGAAATCCGCGCCGGCTCGGTGCTGAATCCCTTCGCCCCCGGCGTGCTGCGAGACTTCCGGTGCCCAGGTCTCTGAGCCCCGCATCGCCGCCCCCCGCCACGGCGGTGGGCTTCTATGGCAAGCTGCCTGCGCGCGGCGATTTCGTGCGCGTCGGCTTGCCGCGTGACTTCACCGACCGGTGGGATGGCTGGTTGCAGTCCGTAATTGCCGGCAGCCGGTCGCTGATGGGCGACGCCTGGCTGCCCGCCTTCCTGGAGGCGCCGGTCTGGCGCTTCGCATTGCCGCCAGGCATGTGCGGCGAAACGGCCGCCCTGGGCCTGATGCTCCCCAGCGTGGACAAGGCAGGCCGCTATTTTCCGCTCACCTTCGCCGCACTCCGAGCCGACGGGTTTGCCGCCGCGGCACTGCGCCGCGCGAATGCCTGGCTCGATCATTGCGAGGCTGCTGGACGCGCCGCCCTCGAACGGGATACCTCGCCGCAGGAGATCACCGATTCGCTTGGCTGGCCGGATTTGCCGAACGACATCGCGGAACTGTTCGATGCCGTCTGGTGGAGCGATGGTTCGCCGCGCGTCAGGCCTGGGCAATTGGTACTCGGCGGCCTGCCGGACGCGGCGACCTACGCGGCAATGCTGGGTGCGGATGCGGCCGTTGCGGCTGCCGATGCAATGAGACAGGAAGGTCCGGGGGAGACCACATGGGAGTCACCGTCATGACGGCCCCGCGCTTCCGATCCTGGGCCGTTACCCATCCGGGCGCCAAGCGCTCGCACAATGAGGACGCGTACGTCGACCGGCCCGATATCGGCCTCTGGGCGGTGGCCGACGGCGCCGGTGGCCACGCCGCCGGCGAGGTGGCGTCCGGCATGATCGCGGATGCCCTGGACGCAATACCGTCGGGCCTGTCGGCTGCGGAACTGCTGGCCGAGGTGCGTCTGGCGATCGAACGGACCCATGTGGCGTTGCGCGAGGAAGCGGCGCGACGCGGCCCCGACGTCTTGGTGGCCTCCACGGTCGTTGTCATGCTGGCCCGCGGCGAGCATTTCGCCTGCCTGTGGGCGGGCGATTCCCGTGCCTATCTGCTGCGTGCCGGCGCGATGCGCCAGATCACCCGCGACCACAGCCTGGTGCAGGAACTGTTGGAGGCCGGCGCCATCGGGCCGGATGAAGTGGAAAACCATCCGCGGGCAAACGTCATCACCCGCGCCGTCGGCGCCGAGCTCGATGCATTCGACATGGACAAGGTGAGCGACCGGCTGGTACCGGGTGACCGTTTCCTGTTGTGCAGCGACGGCCTGTGCAAGACGCTGCCCGAGACCGACCTTGCCAGTCTGCTCGCGGCGATCGACGGGGTTCCGCCGCAGGCCCTGATCGATGCGGCGCTGGCGATGAATGCCAGCGACAACGTCACGGCCGTTGCAGTCGAATTCACCGGCTGAACTCGTCGTGCAATCATCACGGCCGGACTTTGGGCCGGCCGTGATGAAGCAGCGGTCAGCGCACCAGGCGCCAGGTATCAGGTCGTTTTCATGGCCTTCAGGTCATAGCCTACCGTATCGGGCGAGCCACCGACCTTCGGATCACGCTCGGTGTACGTGCACATTATCTTGGTGAAGTTGATCGTCAGGCTCTCCGTCGGCTTGTCGCCGCCGGTGGAGATGCTGTAGCCGCTGACGCCGCATTCAGACAGCTCATATGCGAGATAGACGTCGGTCTTGCCCGCCGTCGTGGTGGTCAACGCGATTTTCACCGTCTTGCTGAGATCGCCAGCGACAGCTTCGGTGAACAGCTTGGTGGATGCCTTGTCGAGAACCTTGGTGATGACGATCTCGCTGAGGTTCGGTTCCGACGCCTCACGCGTCATCGCGCCACGCGCCGCCGTTCCGATGGCACGCCCGACGCCCCACTGGAGCGAGTTCAGCTCGATCCACTTCTCGTGCCCTGCGGTCGTCACTGCTCCAGGGATACCATCCCAGTTCATGTAGATTGCCACGATGCGCTCCTTTGTTTCCGGCGAGGCGGTTGAGAAGTTCAGCCGATATGGTATTGAAACGATCCAGCCGTGTCCACGCCCACGGTGACCCCGTTTATCGTTGCGCCTTCGGCAAGTCGGGATAGCACCTCTGCGGACAGCTCCGGCAGTAACGTACGCGAGAGGATCTTCTCGACGTTACGCGCTCCGGACGAAGTTTCCGTGCAGCGCGAGGCGATCGTGTCCACCAGATCCTGGTCCCACGCGAAGCTGGCGCCATAGGATTCCTGAACTCTTCGTCGAATCCGATTGAGTTGCAGTTCGACGATCTGGCGGATGATGGCCGGCGAGAGCGGAAAATAGGGGACCAAATTCACCCGCCCGAGGAAGGCCGGTTTGAACGATTTCATCAGTTCCGGCATCAGCGCATCGGCCAGCGCCGACGCATCGGGCGCGGTCTCCGGGTCTGCGAACAGCCGGGTGATCAGGTCGGTGCCGGCGTTCGACGTCATGATGATGACGGTGTTCTTGAAGTCGATGTCGCGGCCCTCACCGTCCTTCATGTTCCCCTTGTCGAACACCTGGAAGAAGATGTCCTGCACGCCGGGATGCGCCTTCTCCATCTCGTCCAGCAGGATCACCGAGTACGGCCGCCGCCGCACCGCCTCGGTCAGCACGCCGCCCTCGCCGTAGCCGACATAGCCGGGCGGGCTGCCCATCAGCAGGCTGACTTTATGCTCCTCCTTGAACTCGGACATGTTGATGACTGTCATGTTCTGCTCGCCGCCGTACAGCAGATCGGCCAGCGTCAGAGCGGTTTCCGTCTTGCCGGTGCCGGAGGTGCCGACCATCAGGAACACGCCGATCGGCTTGCGCGGATCGGTCAGGCCGGCGCGCGAGGTGCGGATCGCTTCCGCCACCGCATCGAGCGCATGCGGCTGTCCGACGATGCGATTCTCCATCGCCTCCTTCAGATGCAGCACGGTGCGGATTTCGTTCGACTGCATCCTGCCCGTGGGAATGCCGGTCCAACCTGCCACCACCTCAGCCACCGCCTGGCGATCCACCACCGGATAGATCAGTGGCGTCTCACCTTGCAGCGCACGCAGCCTGCCGGAGACATCCGCCAGCTTCACGCGCAGCGCATCCTTGTCCTCGGTGTTCGCCGGATCCTCGATCTTCCCGCGCGTCTCGCCGATCTCCGTCGCCAACGCCTTTTCCTGCTCCCAGCGCGCCTCCAGCGCGGCAAGCTCCTCGGCATTGCGCGCACGTTCCGCCAGCAGGTCCTCGCGCCGCGCCGCGTGCGGTTCACCGGCGGCGATTTCGCGGTCCAGGATCGCCAGCTCGGTGTCGATCAGCGCGATACGCCGCTGGCGGTCCTCGACCGGCGGCGGCACCGCCGCCTGGCTCATGCCGACACGCGCGCAGGCGGTGTCGATCAGGCTCACCGCCTTGTCGGGCAACTGACGCGACGGAATGTAGCGCGCCGACAGCCGCACCGCCTCGCTCACCGCCTCGTCCAGGATGCGGACGTTGTGGTGCTTCTCCAGCGTATCGACCAGGCCGCGCACCATGGCGACCGCCATCGGCTCCGGCGGTTCGTCGACCTTCACCACCTGGAAGCGCCGTGTCAGCGCGGCATCCTTTTCGAAGTACTTCTTGTATTCCGCCCAGGTGGTGGCGGCGATGGTGCGCAATTCGCCGCGTGCCAGCGCCGGTTTCAGCAGGTTGGCTGCATCGCCCTGGCCTGCCGAACCGCCGGCGCCGATCAACTGGTGCGCCTCGTCGATGAACACGATGATCGGCTTCGGACTGGCCTTCACCTCGTCGATTACATTTCGCAAACGATTCTCGAATTCGCCTTTCACCCCGGCACCCGCCTGCAGCAGGCCGAGATCCAGCGTGCGCAGCGTGACCCCTTGCAGCGCCGGCGGCACGTCGCCGGACGCCAGGCGCAGTGCAAAGCCTTCCACCACCGCCGTCTTGCCGACACCGGCCTCGCCGGTGAGGATCGGATTGTTCTGCCGGCGCCGCGTGAGGATATCGATGATCTGGCGGATCTCGGTATCGCGGCCCAGGATCGGATCGATCTTGCCCGCGCGTGCCTGGGCAGTCAGGTCCGTGGTGAACTGATCCAGCGCACCCGATCCGCGCGGCGCCATCGGCGCGCCATCGCCCGACGCACCCGCATCGCCCGACGCTGCCGCCGCCTGCGCCTCTGCCGCCTCTGCACTGTTGGCGGTGATCGCAGCGAAGTCGCGCTTCAACGCATCGGCGTTGATCTTCAACAACTGTCCGGATGCCTCGCGCGCGCGCCGCGCCAGTGTCTCGTCTGCCAGCAGCGCCCACAGCAGATGTCCCGACCGGATGCGCGCCACGCCCTGTTCCAGCGAAGCCAGCAGCCACGCCTGCTTCGCCAATTCGACGATGTCCGGCGCCAGCGATGGCGCGCGTCCATTGCCGGTCTTCATCCGCTCAAGCGCGCGATTGAGATCGCTGGCCAGGCGCCCCTGGTCGATTTCGTAATGCCGCAGGATCGCGGCGATGTCGCTGTCGGCGCGATCCGCCAAAGTCACCAGCCAATGCTCGATCTCGACGTTGTAATGAGTGCGCGAAAGGGTCAGACCAGCCGCAGCCTCCAGCGCTCGTCGGCATGGGTCGTTGAGTCGCCCGACGAGCTGCTTCAGGTCGATCGTAGCCATGCGGTTTCCCCCGGGGGACGCATCCCCCTTTTCGCGGCTCAAGACTATGTGTTACCGGGAGCCATTGTCCATTGAAAGGCGCGTGGATGGCGGATCTGCCGGACGGCTTCGACCTCGAGGCTCTGCTGGCACCGATACCGGGTGACGCGCCGCAAGGCATCGACATACGCGAGGATTTTTCCGCCACCTCGCCGTACAACCGTCTGCGCGATGCGCGGTCCGAGGCGCGCGACGCCGAACGCAGCCAGGACGCCGGTGAGACGGACACCAGGGACACGACGCCGCTGTGGCGCACCGTCCGCGAATTCGCTCTGAAGACCCTCGCGGGAACCACCAAGGATCTGGAAGTCGCCGCCTGGCTCACCGAGGCGATGGTGCGCAGTCACGGCCTGGCGGGACTCGCCGCGGGTGCGCAAGTCATCGCGGGGCTTGCCGAACAATACTGGGACGGTCTGTTCCCGCTACCCGACGATTACGGCATGGAAACCAGGGTTTCGCCGGTGACCGGGCTGAACGGCCGCGACGGCAACGGCTCGCTGATCCAGCCGCTGTACAAGCTTGTGCTGTTCAACCGGCCGGACGGCACGCCGGTCGCCTACTATCAATACCGCCAGTCCGAGCAACTCAGCACGCTGGACGCCGAACGGCGGCAGCAGAGGATCGATGCCGGAGCCGTGCCGCTGGAGGAACTGGAGCGTGACGCTCGCGGGGCCGGCGGCCGGCTGTTCACCGCACTGCTGTCCGATGCGCGGGCCGCGCATGACGCGTGGCAGGCGATGGCCGCCGCGATGGACGAAAAGGCCGGCGCCGACGGCCCGTCCACCACGGCAATCCGCGATGTGCTGTCGGGCATCATCGAGGTCGCCGCGCGCTACGCCCCGCCCGAGAAGGTCGGCAGCAATGCGACGGCTTCCGGCGATGCGGCTCCCGGTGAAACGGCCGCTGGTGCCACGGGCGTCGGCTTCGCGGCGCCATCGGGACGAGCTGCCACACGCGAAGATATGCTGCGCGCCCTGACCCAGATCGCCGATTACTTCCGCCACAACGAACCCCACTCACCGCTCTCCTACACGCTCGACGAGGCGGTCCGGCGCGGTCGCATGACCTGGCCCGAACTGCTGACCGAGGTGGTCGTCGATATCAATGCTCGCAACAATATCCTGATGACTCTCGGCATCAGGCCGCCGCCCGAGGGAGAAACCGGTGGATAGCACTGGCCGAAAGGACGATGACTGGCTGTGAACCTGGTCACAGACGCAAGGAATTATTGACCATACTTGTCTCACCTGTCTAATCTTTGCGCAGCGGGCCGACGTGCGCCGACGCGCCGATGCCGGATGGCGGGCCAGTACCGATCATAGCGATGGGGAAGCGGGACCATGAGTGCAAGCATCCACGACAAGCTCAATCGCGTCCGTAAGCCGCGGGTACACCTCACCTACGAGGTTGAGACCGAGGGTGCCGAGGTGCTGCGCGAGCTGCCTTTCATTGTCGGCATCATGGGCGATTTCTCCGGTGACCCGACCGCGCCGCTGCGTCCGCTGGCCGATCGCAAGTTCATCCAGATCGACCGCGACAATTTCAACGACGTCATGGCCGGGATGACCCCGGGCCTGAAGATGCGCGTCGACAACACGCTTTCCGAGGACGGCGGCGAAATGGCCGTCGATCTGAAGTTCAACTCGATCGAAGACTTCGAGCCTGCCCGCGTCGCCCAGCAGGTGCCGGCGCTGCGCGCTCTGCTGGAGACCCGCGCCAAACTGCGCGACCTGATGAGCAAGGTGGATCGTTCCGAGGAACTGGAAGGCCTGCTCGAGCAGGTGCTGAAGAACGACGACGAACTGAAATCGCTGTCCAGCCAGCTTGGGCTGGGCAAGCAGGAGGGTTGATCGATGTCAGGCGCGCAGACCTCATCGCAGGCCGCGGCAACCGAAACCACCGAGGGCGTATCCTTCCTCGATCAGGTCGTCGCGGCCACCAGGCAGACCGCGCCCGATCAGGCGCAGGACCTCGTGAAGAACCTCGTCGAGCAGGCGCTGGCCGGCACCGTCACGTTCGACAAGAATCTCACACGCACCTTCGATCGCGCCATCGCCGCAATCGATCGCAAGCTGTCGGATCAGCTCAACGCCATCATGCATCACCCGAAGTTCACCGCGCTCGAAGGCAGTTGGCGCGGGCTGCACTACCTGGTGATGAACAGCGAGACCGGCACCAGCATGAAGCTGCGCGTGCTCAACCTGCCGAAGCGCGAACTGTCGCGCGATCTGCAGCGCGCCGTCGAGTTCGACCAGAGCCAGTTGTTCAAGAAGATCTACGAGAATGAATTCGGCACACCCGGCGGCGAACCCTATGGTGCGCTGATCGGCGACTACGAGTGGACGCAGCATCCGGACGACATCGAAACGCTGCGCCTTGTTTCCAACGTTTCCGCGGCGGCGTTTGCGCCGTTCATCTCGGCTGCCGGCGCCAGCATGTTCGGCTTCGACAACTGGCCCGAACTCGCCAAGCCGCGCGACCTGGCCAAGATCTTCGAAACCCAGGACTACACCAAGTGGCGCAGCTTCCGCGACAGCGAGGATGCGCGCTTCGTCAACCTGGTGATGCCGCGCACACTGGCCCGCCTGCCCTACGGCGCGGCCACCAAGGCGATCGACGAATTCAACTACGAGGAAGCGCCGTCGGATGAGGCGACCGGCGCGGCGAAGTCCATGCAGCACGGCGAGTACTGCTGGATGAACGCCGCCTACGCGATGGGCGCGCGTCTCACCAATGCCTTCTCGCAGTACGGTTTCTGCACCGCGATCCGTGGCGCAGAGGGCGGCGGCAAGGTGGAGAACCTGCCATACCACGTGTTCACGTCCGACGACGGCGACCTGGACGCCAAGTGCCCGACCGAGATCGCCATCACCGACCGCCGCGAGTTCGAGCTGTCCAATCTCGGCTTCCTGCCGCTGTGCCATTACAAGAACACCGACTATTCGGTGTTCTTCGGCGCGCAGTCGGTGCAGAAGCCGAAGAAATACGATCGGCCGGAAGCCACCGCGAACGCAGCGATCTCCGCCCGGTTGCCGTACATCATGGCGACCAGCCGGTTCGCCCACTACCTGAAGGTGATGGCGCGCGACAAGATCGGCAGCTTCATGGAAGCCGCCGATTGCGAGCGCTGGCTGAACCGATGGATCAACAACTACGTCAACGGCAACGAGAATGCCGGCCAGGAAATGAAGGCCCGCTTCCCGCTGCGCGAGGCACGCGTGGAAGTGCGCGAAATCCCCGGCAAGCCGGGCTCGTACAATGCGGTGGCGTATATGCGCCCGTGGCTGCAGATGGAAGAGCTGACCACCAGCATGCGCATGGTGGCCCGCATCCCGGCCGCCGCGAGCTGACCGCCGCCCGTCGCGACAGGCGGGTGGCACGGTGAACGAGCTCGATCTCGCCGTGGCTGTCCCCGCCGACGACCCCGCTGCGGGCGCCAGCCCCGCGACGACGGAGCCGATCGCACCCGCTGCCGCAGCGGGGGCGCTGGCGGGCATCCGCGACACCGTGCTGTCGGGGCGATTCGTCGGCAGTCGCGACGTCGCGCTTGCGGATAGCATCAGCGGCTTCCTCAACGCCGCCGCTGGCGATGCGATCGCATTCTGGTTCGGCACCGAACGCGGCGCCCGATTGCGCATCGACGAACAGGCGCTGCGCGACGCGCTCGATCGCGACATCGCAGCGATCGATGCCATGCTCGCCGAGCAGGTCGATGCCATTCTGCATCATGGCCGCCTGCGCAAGCTGGAAGGCACCTGGCGCGGCATCGCCTGGCTGGTGGACACCACGGACCTGTCCAGCCGGCTGAAGGTCAAGGCGCTGAACATTGGCTGGCCGGAACTCTGCCGCGACCTGGAGCGCGCCATCGAATTCGATCAGAGCCTGCTGTTCCGCAAGGTCTACGAGGAGGAGTTCGGCACGCCGGGCGGCGAACCGTACGGCCTGCTGGTGGTTGACCATGAGGTGCGTCACCGGCCGAACCCCGCGTCGCGCACCGATGACGTCTCTGCGCTCGCAGCGCTTTCCGGTGTCGCGGCAGCCGCCTTTTCGCCGCTGGTGATTGGCGCCGCCCCCGAATTGCTCGAGGTCGACAGCTTCGCCGACCTGGCCACATCGACCGATCTCGCGGCGCCACTGCGCAACGCCGATCACACGCGCTGGCGCGGCCTGTCGTCGCGCCCGGACATGCGCTTCGTCGGGGTTGCCCTGCCGCGGCTGCTAGCCCGGCCGCCGTGGCAGGACGATGGCACACGCGCCGACGGTTTCCGCTACGAGGAATACGCTCCATCCAGCGAACAGCGTGTATGGATGAGCGCGGGCTATGCGTTCGCCTCGGTGGTCGCCCGCGCATTCGCGCACTTCGGCTGGCCGGCCGATGTGCGCGGCGTGGAAACCGATCGCGTCGGTGGCGGCCTCGTCACCGACCTGCCGCTGGAGCCGTTCCGCACCGATCCCGATCACGTCTGGGCCCGCCGCCCCGTGGAGATCGTGTTCAACGACCGGCAGGAGCGCTCGCTGCTCGATGCCGGTCTGATGCCGCTGTCTTCTGTCCCATACAGCGACGAACTGGTGTTCGGCGCGGTTCGCAGCCTGCTGACGCCGCAACGCCATTCGGGTCCGACCGCCAATGCGGCCGACGCCAATGCACGCCTGTCCACGCAGATCAATTCGATCCTGTGCGCCTCGCGCTTCGCCCATCATCTCAAGATGAAGGGGCGGCACATGGTCGGTTCGTTCAAGACCGCCGGCGAGATCGAGCAATTCCTCCAGGCCTGGCTGACGCAGTACTGCAACGGCAACCTGGCCGCGAGCGGTGACAGCCGGGCGCGTTACCCGCTGGTCTCCGGCCGCGTCAGCGTGAATGAAATGCCCGGCAAGCCAGGCAGCTTCGGCTGCATCGTGCACCTGCAGCCGCACTATCAGCTCGACGATATTTCCGCCGCGTTCCAGCTTGTCACCGACCTCAGCGGTCGATGAGCGGAAGCCGCCAACCATGAGGGACACATGAGCGGAACCGATCAGACGGCATCGGCACTGCTGCGTGCCGGCAGGCTCGACGATGCAGTGGCGGCGGCGCAGGCAGCATTGCGCAAGGCGCCGACCGATCTGAATGCCCGCGTGCTGCTGGGTGAACTGCTCGCCTTCACCGGCAACCTGGAGCGCGCCGACGTGGTGCTCGACGCCGCCTCGGCCATCGATCCCACCACCGCGCTCGTGGTCGCGGAATTCCGCCAGCTCATTCGCGCCGACATGGCGCGGCGGCAGTTGTTCCGCGATGGTCGGGTGCCCGAGTTCCTCGCCGACCCCACCGAAACCCAGCGGCTGCAACTCGCAGCACTGGTCGCATTGCGTGCCGGCGACCTTGCCGAAAGCACCAGGCAGGCCGAAGCCGCCGAAGCGATCCGACCGGCCACTCCGGGACACCATGGCGATGTGGCATTCGACGATCTGCGCGACGCCGATGACCTGCTCGCCGGCAGCTTCGAGGTGCTGACCACGACCGGCAAGTATTTCTGGATTCCGACCGAACGCGTGCAAACGCTGGAGTTCCATGCGCCCAAGCGGCCGCGCGACCTGCTGTGGCGGCGCGCCTCGATGTCAGTCGCCGATGGACCGGACGGCGAGGTCTATCTACCCGCGGTCTACGCCGCCGACGATCCGCTCAGCGACGCGCTGCGCCTCGGCCGCGAGACCGACTGGCGGCAGATCGAACCGGGCCCCGTGCGCGGCGTCGGACAGCGCCTGTTCATGATGGGCGACGATGCAGTTGCGATCATGGACCTCGGCAATATCCAGTTCGGCGCATGAGTGGCCGCAGCGGCCCTGCCAATCGCGGCACGCCAGCGCGGGTCCAGGCGCCGCTGCTCGATCGGCTGATCGACGACGCGCCGGACCAGCAACGCGATCCTGCGGTCTCCGCCACCGATTCGATGATCGCCCTGCGCAACTCGGTGCGCCGCGATCTGGAAGCGCTGCTCAACGCCAGGCGGCGCTGGCGGTCATGGCCGGCACACATGACACAACTCGCAACCTCTCCGGTCGGCTACGGCATTCCGGACTTCGCGTCCGGCGCATTCAGTGATGAGCGCCGGCGGGAGGAATTGCGCGTCGAGATCGAAGCCACCATCCGCCGCTTCGAGCCACGCTTTCTGTCGGTCCGCGTGCAGTTGATCGACATGCCGGATCAGTTGGAGACGACGCTGCGCCTGCGCATCGAGGCATTGCTGCACGCAGAGCCCGCGCCCGAGTCGGTCACCTTTGACACACTGGTCGATCCGACCACCGACGATGTGGTGGTGCGGCCCGGCAGCGTCGCGTGAGGCCGCCATCGTCATGGCTGCGCGACGGAACGCCATGTGTGGATGGCCCCCGGCAAGCAAGGGTTTTTTTCGCGTTCCGGGTACTGGCGGTCACTTGCGGTCATGTGTCCGGCCTGTTTGCGCGGCGCAAGACCGCTGGCCCTGATGGGAACCGTGGATCGAGATCTGATCATGGCCACGGGGTCGTATCGCCCCAAGACGTTGGACAGGTCTGCCTCGATCGGTCGGTTGACCGACACTGCCATCACGCGTGTTCACCCTCGCAAGCCTTCCGTCCCTGCCGGCCTTGGCCGATCAGGCCGCCGCCGGCATGGCGCGGAAGTCCTCCTGACGCATCATCAAGGCCCAGCCGATGCGCGCCATCTTGTTAGCCAATGCGACTGCCACCAACTTGCGTGGCTTGCGGGCCAGCAGCTTGACCAGCCACGGGTCCTGTCGGCCTCGCTTGCTGTTCAGCACCGACATCGCACCGTTCACCAGCAGCCTACGCAAATAGCCGTTGCCGCGCTTGCTGATCGGCCCGAGCTTCACCTTGCCTCCGGTGCCGTCCTGGCGTGGCACCAGCCCGAGCGAGGCGGCGAAGTCGCCACCGCTGCGGAACGCCGCCGGGTTGGTCACGAACGCCGCCATGGCGGTCGACAGGATCGGCCCATAGCCGGGCACCGTGATCAGATGCCGGACGGTTGCGTTGTCGCGGCCCGATGCCACGAGCTGTTGGTCAATGGCTTCGAGCTTTTGCTCAACGTTGCGCAACAACTCAGCCACGATCACCAGCCCGTCGAGCAACGGCGCGGGGATACGGTGATCGTCGGGATCGGCCAGGATCGCCGCCAGTTCGGCGACGTGCGCCGGCCCCTCGGCGACCACGATGCCGTACTCCGCCATCAGACCGCGCATCTGGTTCATCTGCATGGTGCGTTGCTTTATCAGCATCTCCCGCACCTTGTGGATGCCGGTGGCCGCCTGCTGCTGCTCGGTCTTGATCTCGACAAACCGCATCGACGGCCGGCTCACCGCTTCGCAGATCGCTGCCGCGTCCGCCGGATCGTTCTTGTTCCGCCGCACGTAGGCCTTCGCATACGCCGGCGGAATGAGCCGCACGTCATGGCCCAATTTGCGCAGTTCGCGCGCCCAATAATGCGCCGTGGCACAGGCTTCCATGCCAACCAGGCAGCGCGGCAATTTGGCGAAGAACCCCAGGACACGGTCCCTGCGCAGTGCGCGGCGGATCACCACTGTGCCGGATGCGTCAACCCCATGCACCTCGAACACCCTCTTCGCCAGGTCCAGGCCGATCGTGCTAACATTCATCATGGATGGCTCCCGTTGGTTGGTTGTTGTGACGACCCAACTTTGGCACATAGATGCCGTGTGGGGGCCATCCACCCCATCATGGCAGGCTGGTCCTGGCCATCTGTCGAGGCACGCTGCCGGTGGTGATGGCCGGGACAAGCCGGGCCATGACGGGGAAGACGCCATGCGAACTCATATCTGATGTCTGACGACCTGCTCCCGTATTACGAACGGGAACTGGACGCGATCAAGCGTCTGGCAGCCGAGTTTGCCGATACCCACCCGAAGATCGCCGCCCGGCTGCGCCTTTCCGCCGACGCGGTGGACGACCCGCACGTCGCGCGCCTGCTTGAGGGCTCGGCATTTCTCGCGGCGCGCGTGCATCACCGGCTCGATGACGAATTCCCCGAGTTGACCGACGCGCTGCTTGGCCTGTTGTACCCGCATTACCTTGCTCCCATTCCGTCCTGCATGGTGGCGCAGTTCGACTGCCAGCCGGATTTGCAAGCTCCGGCACGCCTGCCCGCCGGCATGGCGGTGGACACCGAGCCGGTGCGTGGCGAGACGCTGCGCTATCGCACCACCGCGCCGGTGACACTGTGGCCGGTGGAAGTGGCAATCGTCCGGCTGTCCGGCATGCCGATCGTGGCGCCGGCCAATCCGGCTGCCGCCGGTGCCGCCGGATTGTTGCGCATCACCCTGAACTGCGCCTCGCCCGACGTCACCTTCACCCAACTCGGCATCGATCGGCTGCGCTTCTTCCTGCGCGGCCCGGCCAACCAGACGCTGGCTCTCTACGAACTGCTCGGCGCGCATGTCATCTCGGTTGCCTACGCCGACAGCGCCGCCGATCCGGCACCGGTCATCGTGCCGGCCAGCGCGATCGAGCCGGTCGGCTTTGCGCCCGAGGAGGCGTTGCTGCCCTGGTCGGCGCGCGGCTTCTCCGGTTTCCGCCTGCTCACCGAGTACTTCGCCTTCCCCGAGAAGTTCCTGTTCTTCGACTTCACGCGGATCGACACCAAGACCCTGGTTGCCGCCGGCAACAAGCTGGAGATTTTCGTCTACCTCGACCGCTCGCTGCCCGAACTGGAACGCAGCGTCGCCCAGCAATCGCTGGCACTCGGCTGCGCGCCGCTGGTCAACCTGTTCCCGCAGCGCTGCGAGCCTGTGACGCTCAGCCACCGGGACACCGAATACCGCATCGTGCCCGACGCCCGGCGCCCGCGCGCGGCGGAAATCTGGAGCGTCGAGCGGGTGCGGGAAACCCAGGCGGATGGCTCGTACCGTCCCTGGCGGCCGTTCTACCGATTGACCGACAGCGATCCGGAGCCGGGTGTGGCGGGCGGCTTCTATCACGTCGCACGACGCACGGCCGCGCCCGGCGTGCCGGGAACCGAGGTGTTCATAGCACCGCACGATCCGGATTTCGACCCCGATCACCCAGCCGAAGCCGTGCTCTCGATCGATGCCATCTGCATCAACCGCGACCTGCCGACTGACCTGCCGTTCGGCGGTGGTCATCCGCGGCTGCGCCTGGTCGAGGGCGCCGCCGCGGTCGCAGCACTGGACGCGGTCACCGCGGCCACCTCCACCCTGCGCCCGCCACTGCGCGAGTCCGGCTTCTGGCGGCTGGTGTCGCACCTCTCTATCGGCCACCTCTCGGTCACCGGCGGTGCCGACGGCGCCAGGGCGTTGAAGGAGGTGCTGCGCCTGTACGATCTCCGCGACACGGTGGAAACCCGCTCCGCCATCGAGGCACTGAGCGGTATCGGTGCCGGTCCCGGGACGGCCCGCGCGCCAGGTCGCGCCGGCGGGTTCTGCCGCGGCCTCGACATCAATCTGGAATTCGACCCGCGCGCATGGCAGGCAGGCGGGCTCTATCTGCTCGCCGCGGTGCTGGAACGCTTCCTCGCCCTGCACGGCACGGTGAACAGCTTCACCCGCACCCGTGTCACTCTGCGCGGCCGCCCCGGCACCGCCGCGGCATGGCCAGCGCGCAGCGGCACCCGCGTGCTCGCATGACCGCGGGGGAGGAAGGCCAAGGGGCCCTGCCCCTTGGAACCCCGCCAGGGGCCGGCGGCCCCTGGACCCCGATCCTGGTTTTCGCCGAAGGGGGCAAGCTGGATGGTGCCAGCCGCACCGAAGTAACCTACCCCCTTCAGCGAATACCAGGAATGGGATGCAAGGGCCGCCGGCCCTTGCTGGGGGTCCAGGGGGCAAGGCCCCCTGGCCTTCCTCCCCAGGGACCACGGACATGAGGGCGCGCTCCGCGCTGGCCATGCTGGGGGCGATGCCAAGGCGGTTCCGCTTCGATGCCGCCGTGCGGGTGCTGACCAGGGCGAGAGCGGCGCAGGATCCGGCTGATGCGATGCGCTTTCGCTCACCAGCCGGTCTGGTCTATCCGCCGGCCGACGTGATCGAGGTCCGCCAGCAGGGCGATGCGCTGCCAGACGTGACAGTCGGGTTGATGGGCCTAACGGGCCCCTCGGGCGTGCTGCCGCGTCACTATTCCGAGGTCGTTACCCAGACCATCCGCGCCCGATCGACTGCATTGCGCGACTTTCTCGACCTGCTGGCGCACCGCTTCGTGGCTTTCTTCGCCCGTGCCGGCATCAAATATCGGCCGGCCAGGTCGGCCGAGGCCGCATCCCTGCGCAAGACCGGCGGACCCGACCAGGTGGCCCAGGTCCTGCTGGCGCTCACCGGCTACGGCACTGCTCATCTCACCAATCGCCTCGCTGCGGGCGCCGAACCCCTGCTGCACTATGCGGGACTGTTAGCCTTGCGTCCGCGCTCCGCCGATCGGCTGGCGGCGCTGACTTCCGATTGGCTGGGCATGACGGTGGAGGTGGTCGAATTCGCCGGCGCATGGCTGCCGCTACCGCCCGATCAACGCACGCGAATGTCGGTGAACGGTGCCTGGTGCCATTTGGGTGTCGATGCGGTAGCGGGCGTACGCGCCTGGGATCCGCAGGCGCGGATCATCCTGCGCATCGGGCCGCTCGATCTGAAAGGGTTCCAGCGGCTGTTGCCGGACCGCATTGCGCTGCACCGGCTGGTGTCGCTGGTGCGCGCCTATGTCGGCTTCGAACTTGGCTTCGCCATCAATCCGGTCCTGGCGGCGCGCGAAGTGCCACCGCTGCTGTTGACCGCGACCGCCGATCCGCCGCCGCGGCTGGGTTGGAACACCTGGGTTCCCGGGCCACCCGGTGGCGTCATCCTCCGCAAGGATGCAGCGGATGCGATCTTCGAGGCCGAGGTCATCGAAGCGCAGCAGGTGCACTGATGAGCGGTTGGGGCAGCGGCTACGTGACCGACGTCACCTACCTGGCCGGCTACTATCGCCAGCAGGCGCCGGCGATGATGTCGCTGGCCTGTTTGCTGGGTGGGGTCACCGCGCCCCTGCCGGGTCCCGACGATCCGGTCAGCTATCTGGAGTTGGGTTGTGGACAGGGCTTCGGCGCATTGATCCTGGCCGCGAGCAACCCGCGCTGGAAGGTCACCGCGATCGACTTCAATCCCGCGCACATCGCGGCGGCGCGCGAATGGGCCGCGGAAGCCGCCATCGACAATGTCAGCTTCATCGAAGCGGACCTGTCCACGCTGGCGGACGGCCCGGCCGGCGCCCAGGTGCCGGAGGCGGACTTCGTCAGCCTGCATGGCGTGTGGAGCTGGGTACCGCCCGCCGTGCAGGCCGGGATCGTGCGGCTGTTGCACAGCAAGGTGCCAGCCGGAGGCGTGGTCCACGTCAGCTACAACGCACTCCCGGCGTGGGGACCCGCACTGGGCATGCAGCGCCTGCTGCGCGAATGCGGCATGCGTCTGAGCTCGCGCAGCGACCGCCAGGCCGAGGAGGGCCTGAAGGTGGTGAAGGCGTTGTGGGATGCGGACGCCGAACAGCTCATCCATTCGCCATGGCTGAACACGCTGATCAGGCACCTGGACACGCTGCCGGTGCAATACATGGCGCACGAGTACATCAACGCCGCCTGGGCTCCGTGCTTTCACGCCGATGTCGCCGCCGCCTTCGCCGATGCCAAACTGGAGTGGGTTGGCGCCGGCAACCTGCTGGAGAACTTCCCCGACCTCACGCTGACGCCGGAACAGCGCGCGGTGGCGCAGCGGTTCGACGATCCGTTGCTGCGCGAGCTGATAAAGGATGCGTGCCTGGAACGTTCGCTGCGGCACGATGTGTTCGTCCGCGGCGCGCGGCGGATCGGTCCGGCGATCCGCAATGCTGCCCTGATGGACGTGTCGCTATCGCTCAACATCAGTCCCGACGAGATGCCGTTCGAAGCCGCTATGGCGGCTGGTCGCGCCGAGTTGAACCGCGCGTTCTACGGCCCGATCACCAACGCACTGGCAGCCGGTCCCCGGCGGGTCGATGAGCTGCTCAACCTGCCGACGCTGGAAGGCAAGCGCGACAATCCGGCGGAGTTGATCGGCATTCTGCTTGGCTTCGATCTGGCGCAGCCGGCGTTGCGCGCGGCGGCCGAGCCGGCACCGCAGGCGTTGCGCTTCAACCGCGTGATGGCGGAGAGGCTCATGCGCACCGAAAATCTTGGGCGGGCGATCGCCGCGGCGAGTTACCGGCTTGGCATGGGAGTACCGTGCAGCCTGTTCGACCTCTATGTGCTGGAGCGCGTCCAGGCTGGCGAAAGCGACGCCAACATCGATGACTGGATCAGGCACATCGGCGGCAATCTGGAGGGCGAGGCGCGTGGCCAATTGCGCCAGGTGCTGGAACGTTGCCTGCACGTGCGTGTGCCGATCCTGCACGCACAGGGCGTGTTCTGAACGGGTCCGGACACGGGTACACAAATTCGTGCATCACGGCGGTTCCACTGCTATAAACCGGCGAGACTTGGGAGGAGTGCGGCCGTGCGTTCCCTGATAGCCCCGATGATCGTCGTCCCGCTGGTACTCGGCAGCCTGCCGGCGTTTGCCCAGGGCAATCCGTCCGCCGACCAGATCATCAATTCGCTGAAGCCGAGTGGCAATCTGGTGCTTGGGGGCACCCGCGGCATCAGGATCGGGCCAGCCGGCGATGTCGCGACCCAACCGCGGTCGCCGGCGCAACAGCCGCGCATTGCCTCCAGCCGGCCGGTGGCGGCTTCGGCCACACCCGCATCTGCCCCGGCGGCTGGTCCCGCGGTCAACCTGACGGTGAATTTCGCCGCCGGCTCCGCCGAGCTGACGCCGGAAGCGATGCGCACGCTCGATCAGCTTGGCCAGGCGCTGAGCAGCAAAGACCTCGCCGGCTATCGGTTCCGCATCGAAGGCCACACCGACACGGTTGGCTCGGAGGAATACAACCGCGCCCTGTCGGAACGGCGCGCCGAAGCGGTGGTAGAGTACGTCGCCAGAAAGTTCGGCGTCGACCAAGGCAGGTTGCAGGCGGTCGGCATGGGTGAGGCGGGCCTGCTGGTCCAGACGCCGCCCGAGACTGCCGAACCGCGCAATCGCCGGGTGCAGGTAATCAACCTGGGCGCTTGAACCGCACTAAGGCGACGGCCGAGGCATGACGCCGGCCGACCCTGCCGCTGCATAGACCGTGCACATCGTCCAGCCACCGCGCCGTGGGTACGCGAGGCTTGTGCTCCCAGTTGTCGCGGGGCTGGTGTTGCTCGCCTGTGCGGCCGGCGGCTGGCTGCTCTGGCCACATGCAGCCTCGCCGCCTGCGGTACTCGGCGCATCCGCGCCGACATCCGCACCGGCGAACACTGCCACCGCGCCGGTTTTTCACATCGAGACCGCGACCGAACAGCAGATCGACAACGACGTTCCGACCGGTCTCACCATCTTCCGCTTCGCCGACAATCCGCGGATTCTGGTGCTGGACTTCGCCTCCCTGCGTGAACAGGGAATGATGCTGAACCGTGTGGCGGCGCTGATCGAAAAGGCCGGGCTGCCGCGCGATCGCGTACTGACCGACGATGAGCTCGATGCGGCGATCCGCGCCCAGGACGATACCATCGAGACGTTCTATTACGGCCATGACTACGCCGCCGCCTCCCTGGCGCGTTTCTTCACGCTGGCAGACACCGAACACATCAAGCTGAACAGCCAGGAGGAAAACCTGCGCGCCCTGTTGCGCCAGGAGGGCTGGTTCGCCCCTGGTGTCAGTGCGGGCCTGATCTCGCTGCCCGCCGTCGGCGCCGACGCAACAGTCACGGCCGCCGCGCGGGCCGCGATCCTGCGCCATGAACTGTCGCATGGCGAGTTCTTCAGCAATCCGGTTTATGCCGACTATGTGCACAGGTTCTGGCTGACGGAGCTCCGCGAAGCGGAGCGCACGGCGTTTCGCCGCTTCCTCGGCAGCGAGGAGTACGATGCCGGCGAGGAAGTGCTGATGTACAACGAGATGCAGGCATACATGATGTTCACCCGCGACCCGTTGTTCTTTACGCCGGAGATGGCCGGGCTGACGCCGGCTCGCCTGGCCGAGCTGCAATCCCGCTTTCTTGCCGGCATGCCGGCTGGCTGGCTGCGCAACGTCCTGGCCAGCTACCAGCCGGCCGAGCCGGCGCGGTAGCGTGGAACGGATGCCGCCGAGCCCCGGCAGCGGTGCATCACTTGGGCAGCGCGTCCAGCGTCACCGCGGCACCGGCCAACCGAACGCCGCGTTGCCGGGCACGCTCGATCGCCGCCTGCAGGTCCCGCAGATAGACGCTCACGGTTTCCGCATTGCTCGGACGCGGGCGATCGAACAGCGGTTCGGATGATGCGATCGCCATGATCATGTCGGTGCCGTAAGGCTCGCCGATCGTCCACGCAGGATTGGCCAGATTGACCTGCTCGCCAGCGGCGTAGGTGCGCGCCACATCGGCCGCAATGCCTGCCCTCGGATCGGCAAGTTGCGGGTACAGATGCTGCACCGATCCATCGTGCGCGACGTAATCGACGCGCAACCGGCCCGCGAAATCCGGCATGACAAGCTGCACGCCGACCGGATCGCCATCATGCAGCCGCGTCTTGCCATCCGCCATTCGCAGCCCGAGATGCGTGGCGCCGGCGGCGCCAAAGCCAGGCGCCAGCGGACGCAACATGTTCAATGCCGGGCAGAACACCTGATCGACGCCGCGCACCCGCCATTCGATCTGGCTGGGCGACGCAAACGAAGCGGCACCCTGGCGCAGGTCATCCAGATAGCGATTGCCAGCCAGCCCGGACAACGCGATCGCCCCGCCGTCGCCCACGTCGCCGCCCAGCAAGGTACAGTTCTGATCGGTGACCCATTGCGCCACCTGTCGGCGCAACCCCTCCAGGCTGGCCATCGCCAGTTGCTGCTGTCCCGGCTGCAGATCAGGCGGTGGTGCAGGCTGCGGCGCGGGCGGAACAGCAGCGACGGGCGCCGCCGGTGGTGTGGCAGGCGGCGGCAGTGGCGCGACCTGCGCGGCGGCGGCCTGGCTGGTCGGCGGCAGCGCCGGCGCGGGCGCGGACGGCGCAGGCTTATTGGCCGCCGTGTTGTCCGTCACCGCCGCGCCAGCGGGCACGGCGGTAGGCCCGACCGTGGTCGTTGGCGGCGCGGGCGTTGACGTGGTGCTGACTATTGGTGTGGCGACCGCCGCGGTCTGCACCGGTGCCGGTGTCCGCGACAGCAACCACCACGCCCCGCCGCCGACCGCCGCCAGCAGAACAATGGTTGCGACCGTGATGATTGCTACCGGCGATCGGGGGGCAGGCCGGGCGTCCGGCACCGGCGGTGCCGGCATGACTTCGGCAACTCGCACCGGCGGCGGCATGACTTCGGCAGCCCGCACCTGGGGCGCCGCGGTGACCATCGTCGCCTCGTCGTCGCTCATCGGTTCGCCCGGGTTGGCCACCGCCACCCGCACCGCCTCGATGAACGCCTTCGCCGTGGCAAACCGGTCCTCCGGACGCTTCGCCATCGCCCGACGCACCACCGCGTCGAACGACGGCGGCGCGGTGACCGAGATCTGCGACGGCGCCGGCGGCTCAGTGTTCAACGCCTTGTGCATGATCGCCGACATGCCGCCCTCGAACGGCCGCTCGCCGGTCAGCAACTGATACAGCAGCACGCCCGACGAATAGATGTCGGTGCGCGCGTCCACCACCTGGCCCATGAATTGTTCGGGCGACATGTAGGCCGGAGTTCCCAGCACGGTTCCGGCCTGGGTCATCGAGCTGCTCTCGATGCGCGCGATGCCGAAGTCAGCGATCTTGGCCTGGCCCAACGCGGTCAGCATGACGTTCGCCGGCTTGATGTCGCGATGCACCACGCCACGCTCGTGGCTGAATTGCAGGCCGGCGAGCAGGTCCTCCATGATGCGGACAATGTCGGTCAGCGCGAAGCGTTCCTGCTTGTCCAGCAGCGTCTTCAGCGGCGGCCCGTCGACGAATTCCATCACGATGTAGGCCAGATCATTGGTCTCGCCGTAGTCGAACACGCCGACGATGTTGGGGTGGATCAGCCGGCCGGCGGCCTGCGCCTCGCGGCGGAACCGCGCCAGGGCTTCCTCGGTTTCCGGATCGGCGGCATCAGGCAGACGCACCGTCTTGATCGCCACGCGGCGCGCGATGATCGGATCCCAGCCTTCATACACGGTGCCCATGGCGCCGCGGCCGAGTGACCCCTTGATCTCATACTTGCCGAGCGATTCGATGGTCTCCATGCCGTGTGCTGTCTCGACTATCGGCGGCGCTTATAAACCGGCGAGCCGTCGCGGCGAAACTTGCCGGTCCGCTGTCACCGGTACCCGCGCACCGCCTTCGCCGATCACCGCGAACGGGGCCCAGAAGAACGGATGGGCGATCTCGCCGGGCAACCCCTTGCCGGCATCGGCCAGCATGGCAAGTTGTGCGTTCCGCAAGGCACCGGCAATGCCGAGATTCGGATTCTCCCGCATGCGGCGCAGCGTGTCCGCCACCAGGAAGGCCGCCACCTGGTCATTGACCGACCAGTGCGTGACCTCGAGCGAACGCGCGCCGGCATAGAAGAAAGCGCGCGCCAGGCCGGACAGGCTTTCGCCTGCGGTGGTGCCACCGGGACCGCCCGAGTTGCAGGCCGACAAAATCACCAGATCGGCGTCCAGATTGAGACCCACCACCTCGGATGATGTCAGCAACGCGCCCGACGCGTCGATCGCATTGGCGGGTGCCGATGTGACAATGGCCGGCTCACTCTGGCAACGCAGTTCCGCAGGCAACAGCGCGTGGGTGGAGAATTGCAGGATGCGGTAGTCCTTCAGCTTCGCCTGCAGCACCGCTTCCGCGGTAAACGCCGGCCCCAGCAGCTCGTCTGACGCATCGGCGCCCAGCAATGCGCGCGCCGCTTCCAGTTCCTTGCGTGCGTACGGCAGCGGCGGCAGGCCGGCCAGCAGTTTGGCGCTGTCGCCGCAACTCGGGCCGAAGGTCTTCTCCGCCTGCGCCAGCGTGACAGGGTGGAAGTCGCCGAAGCCGAACCACGGACGAGTGGCGCGCGAGTCCGTGGCGATCTTGCGCAACGAGACGAAGTTGGAGGGTGCCGGCACATGCGCGAGCGTGAACTGGCGCACCAGCCATGGCGCATCGGCAAGGTCGGTGGCGCTGGCAGGGCCGGTGAGCAGCACCTCGAAAGGCAACGACAGCAGCGGTCCGGCAGGCGCCACGACCAGCGCCCTCACGCCCTCCAGCGATCCCGCAACACCGCCCAGCGTGATCTGATACAGCTTCTGCGCATCGGCGATGTCGAATGTTGGCAACGCCTCGGTGGTGAGTTCGATGCCGGCGCGAAGCCGGCGCACCAGTTCGGCAATTTGCGTCACGCCGCCATCGACCTTGGAGATCGTGATGGTGCCGTGGCGCAGCAGGAACACCCAGCCGTCATCGTCGCCCAATGTGATGGCGGCGAACGCCTCGTCGGGATGCAGTGCCGCGAACACATCCTTCGCCGACACCACCTGCTGCACGAGCTGGCCGTAATTCGGCGATGCGGCCTGCAGCGCGGCATCAGAATCCGCGAGCGCGGCCTGTGCGGCGGTGATCTGCTTGTCGAGTTCCGCGGCGGTGGTTGCCGTCGGCGCGATCGCCGCGCCCTGGCGCTGTGCATCGGCCAGTTCGTCGCGCTTGCGGTAGAGATCCGACATTGTGGCTGAGGCGTCCTGTCGGTGGCGGATCGCCTCTGCCACCTTCGGATCGCGCGAGTTCTCCGACAGCCGCGCAGTGGCCTGGGCAATCTGCTGGCTGGTGATGCCGCCCTGCGCGATCTGCGCGGCGGTGAACATCTCCGCCAGCAGCGTCTGCCGCTGTTCGGGCTGCTGGCTCGCCGCTGCTGCGTAGACATCGAGGCACGGCGCCATCAGAACCGGCGTCGTGCCTGCCTTGAGCGCCGCCAGCGACTGTACGGCATTGCGGCAGATCGGCAGCGCGGCATCGCCCCGGCCAGCCTTCACCAGTTGCCGCGCGCGCAGCAGGTAGGTGTCGGCCAGCGGTTTCGAGCCCGGCAGCGAGCGGTCGAACGCGGCGGTGGACTGCAGCAGATCGGACAGCGCCAGATCGGTCTCGCCCTGCGCCGCCGCGGTCATGCCGCTGCTGCGGTACAGACGGGCATCGACGATCGGTCGCGCCAGCCCGTTGCCGCGCGCGAGATCGGTCGCCGACCTCAGCGCTGTATCGGCCTCATTCGCCCGACCCATGATCCGCAGCACGATGCCGCGGTTGCGCCGCACCTCGATCAGGCCCAGCAGCGCCGCCTGCGCCCGCGGATCGGTGACAAGGTCCTCATTGGGCAGCAGATCGGCAAGGCGAATTTCCCCGGCGCGCATGAAGGGGTTGCTCACCTGCCTGGCGCGCGACCGCGCATTCAGCGCGTCAATTGGCACTTCCGCGGCATAAGCCGCATCCGCCTGCGTCAGCAGGGTCAACGCCTGTTCGAGCTGTCCCTGGTTCAATGCATCCAGGCCGCGGTAGTGCAGCAACCGGGCCCGCGCGGTGGCATCGTCGGATGCCGGCGCCAGACTTGCGGCGCCTGCGAACATCGCCGCGGCATCGGCGTAGCGGCCCTCGTTGGAAAGCTCCAGCGCCAGCGACATCAGCGCCGTGGCGGTATTGGGGTTGTTCTTGCCGAGAGCCTTCTGCTGCAAGGCGAGCGCGGCGCGGAAGGCAGTCTCGGCCGCGCCCGGATTGTCCGCCAGGTTGGCGCGCGTGCCGGCGACCATCAGTCCATCGAACTGGCCGATGTCTCCGGAGCTGAATGCCTTCGCAGCGAGCCGGCTGGCGAGCAGCGCATCGGCGCCCGACGTCGGTTCGATCGCGTCCGCCCGGGCTACACCGGCCAGCACGCCGATCGAACGTTCCATCACCTGCGCCGCAGGCAGCACGCCATCGGCGTACCAGACGGTGCCGTTCACCAGCGCCACCATGGCGACATGCGCCCAGCCGCCCACCAGTTGCGTACACTGCATGAGCTCGGTCGGCTGGCTGCCAAGGATCGTGGTGGAGACCGGCTGTTCGCAGCGGAACCGGGTGTCGATGCCGCTGCGCCAGGGACTGGCGGTGGCAAGCTGGGCAAGTTCGCCGGCGGTTCCCGGACCGCCCGAGCGCACCCGTGCACTCGGCTGTTGCCAGGAGCCGCAGAACACGTCCGCGCTCTGCCCCGATCCGGCCTGCTGGGTACAATCCTCGCCTACCGAATTCTTGCCGATCGACACCTGTGCCACCGGTTTCGCGGCGTTCGTCGCGCCCTTCACATACGCGTCGGGCGGTGGCGCCTGGCAGGCGAACAGCAGCATGGCCAGCAGCGGCAACAGTCGGAACGAGGCGATCGCGCGCATCATCAGTAGTCCTGGTCGGAGACGATCGGCAGCAGCAGGTCATCCTGTTCGTCAGGATTGAACACCGAGCCGAAGTTGATGTCGTTCAGCGGATTTGCCGTCGGCACCCCCTGGGTCGGCAGCAGCACGCAGTTCACCGAATGGATCGGGCAGGAATTAAAACGATAATTGGAGTTCGGTCCCGGCTGAATGCCGGCCGCGCCGGCCGCCTCCGGACCGCTCAGCCCCCCTACCGACCCGGTCAGCGTGGTGCTGCCAGATCCGCCAACGCGGATCACGTCGAGATTCTGCACGAACACGCTTCCGGTCGCCTGACCGGTATCGATGCCCAGGATCAACCAGGTACTCGGTCCAAACAGGCCGGCGTTCTTGTCGAAGCTGATATTGCCCGCCCCGGTGACATCGACCCTGACGGTGTTCGGGCCGCCGCCGATACCGGTGTCGAAGCTGCTGCCTTGCTGGGTGAAGCTGGCGGAGGTCAGGAACGCCCCCACCGGTACTGGTTGTCGCGCTTGGGTAAGTGTTGACGGTGCCGACCGGCCTCGGCGTACCGCCGGTCACGATGGTCGCGCCGTTGGCAAAGGTGATCGCGCCGCCCCCCGTATTGATGTTGATGTACGGCGCGGTCAGCACTCCGCTGATCAGCAGGCTGGTGCTGTCGTTCAGGCTGAAGCTGCCGGCGGTGAAATTGCCAAGCTGTAGCACCTGATTGCTCGTCCCGGCTGGATTCCCCGTCAGGGAGACGGTGCCCGTGGCGTTCCCGTTCAGCAGATCGGCGATCAGCACACCGGTCTCGATGATCGATCCGCCGGTGCTGACGGTCACGCTGTTCGCGTCCTGCAGCGTGCCCCGAATGATGATGCCGCCACCCGTGGTCAAGCTGACCAGGTTGGCGGACAGCAGGCCGTTGATGGTCAGCGTGCCGGCCACGGTGAGATTGGCGAGCGGTCCGCCGTTGACCGCGCCGTTGATGGCAAGGTTGCCGCCGTCGGACAGGTTGATGGTGTTCGCCGTGAAGTTGCCTAGCGTGGCGATCTGGTCGGCGCCACTGAACGTCGCGGCGCCCGCGGCACTGCCGAACAGGGTACCGGCGGTAATCGCGCCGGGCTCGCCGATGGTTCCCGCCGTGGCAGTCAGACCCACGGTTCCGCTGCTGCCGGCGGATATCGCGCCGGGGA
Organism: uncultured Alphaproteobacteria bacterium; assembly: GCA_963696645.1. GTDB lineage: Bacteria > Pseudomonadota > Alphaproteobacteria > Acetobacterales > Acetobacteraceae > JAMXLO01. Next base: position 1,328,671 of record CAVOKY010000005.1, on the reverse strand, counting down.
TGCCGATGCTGGGGGCGCTAAGCGCAACCGCGCTCGCCGCGAGGTTGCCGCCGACCGTCAGTGCCGCACCGTCGTTCAGGCTGAAGCTGGCCGCGGTGAAGTTGCCCAGGTTGGCAACCTGGTTGCTGCCGGTCAGGTTCGCCGAGGCGGTCGCGCCGCCGGTCAGCGTGCCGGCTGTCAGGCTGCCGGTTTCCACGATCGAGCCGGCCGTCCCGGTCAGGCTGACCGAGCCGCTGCCGCCATCCGTCACGACGCCGGGAATCCCAATATTGCCTGCGGTGAGGGCGACGGCGCTCGCGGTGACGGTGCCGCCGATCGTCAGGGCGCCGGTAGCGACCACGGTCGCGCCTGCGCCACCGTTCAGTGTGCCGTTCACCGCCAGGGCGTGGCCATCGTTCAGCGTGAAGCCGAACGCGGTAAAGTTGCCCAGCGTCGCAACCTGGTTGGCCGATGCGCTCGCCCCCGTCAGGCTGGTGGCGCCGACCGAACTGCCGGACAGCGTGCCGGCGATCAGTGTGCCGGGCTCGCTGATGCCGCCAGTATTGGCGGTCAGGCTGACCGTGCCCGCACCGCCGTCGGTCAGCTTGCCGAGGATGACGAGATTGTTCGCGATCAGTCCGACAGCGCCGGCAATGACCGTGCCGCCGAAGCCGATCGTCACATTGCCGCTGTCGAGGACTGTCACGCTCGGCCCGCCGTTCAATACGCCGCTCACCGTCAGAACTCGAACCATCGTTGAGCGTGAAGCCCGCCGCAGTGAAGCCGTTCACCGCCGCGACCTGGTCGGTGGTTGACGTGGCACCCGAGAAGGTCGCCGCCGCCGCCGCACTGCCCGAGAGTGTGCCGGAGATCAGCGTGCCGGGTTCGCTGATCGTGCCAAGGTTGGCGACCAGATTCGTGGTACCCGCGCCGCCGTCGGTGACCAGTCCGGAAATGGCAATGTTGCCGGCTGTCAGGCTGACGGCGGTTGCCGACACCGTGCCGCCCGAGGCGACCGTCAGGGTGCCGTGGTCGAGCACAGTGGCACTTGGTCCGCCGGCCAGCGCTCCGCTCACCGTCAGACTGGCGCCATCGTCAAGCGTGAAGCCGGGGGCGAGGAAGTTGCCGAGTACCGCCACCTTGTTGGTGGTTGCCGTCGCTCCGGTCAGGCTGGTGCCGGCAGTCGAGCTGCCAGTCAGCGTTCCGGCAATCAGCGTGCCCGTTTCGCCGATGGTGCCCAATGTGGCGATCAGCGCAACGGTTCCAGCCCCGCCGTCTGTCACATCACCCGCGATCATCATGCTGTCGGCAGTGAGGCTCACCGCAGGAGCCGCGATCGTGCCGAGTACCGACAGCGAGGGCACGCCGGCGAGGAAACCTTCATCGGTGATGCTGATCGCCGAGCCGCTGACCACTGGACCGACAACCGAGAGGACAATGCCATCATCGAGCCTGAACGGGGACGCACTGAAGCTGGCCAGATGAACGATGGAATTTGTTCCGGGAGTCGCGCCTGACAAATTCGCGGCGCCGGTCGCGCTGCCCGACAACGTGCCGACCACGAGTGTGCCCGTTTCGTTGATCGCGCCTGCATTGGCGATCAGCGTGGTGGTGCCGAAGCTGTCGGTCAGATAACCGGGAATCGCGATACTGGCGGCCGTCAGGCTCACGCTGTGCGTGCTGACAATGCTGCCGCTCACGGTCAGATTGCCGCTGTCGAGTATCGTCGCGCTGGGTGCGGCACTCAGGGTGCCCGCAACGACCAGAGGACTGCCGTCATCCAGGGTGAAGGCCGCGGCGGTGAAATTGCCCAGGACGGCGACCTGATTGGTGGCCGGTGTCGCTCCGGTCAGGCTCACGGCGCCCACCGCGCTGCCCGACAACGTGCCGGACACCAGCGTGCCGGTCTCGTCGATCGTGCCGACATTGGCGACCAGGCCGGTGATGCCGGTGCCGCCGTCTGTCACCAGGCCCTGAATGGCGATGTTGCCAGCGGTGAGGCCGATCGCCGCCGCGCTCACCGTGGCACCGGCGGCGATCGTCAGCGTGCCGGCGTCGAGCAAGGTGGCACGCGGCCCGCCGGCCAGCGCGCCGGTCACGTCGAGGCTGCTGCCGTCATCCAGCGTGAAGCCGGACGCGGTGAAATTGGCGATTCTTGCCACCCGATTGATCGTCGTGGTCGTGCCGGTAAGGGTAGCGGCCGCCGCCGCACTGCCGGAGAGAGTTCCGGCGATCAGCGTGCCGGTCTCATCGATGGTGCCCGCGTTGGCGATAAGACTCGTGGTGCCGGCGCCGCCATCGCTGACCAAACCGGGGATCGCAATATTGGCGGCCGTCAGGCCGATCGCATTTGCTGTCACGGTTCCGCCGGCTGCGACTGTCAGCGTAGCACTGTCGAGCACCGTCGCACCGGGCCCGCCAGACAGCGTGCCGACCACGGAAAGGCTGGCGCCATCATCCAGCGTGAACCCGGACGCGGTGAAATTGCCGAGATTGGCGATCTGGTTGGCCGAGGCAGTCGCGCCGAGCAGGTTCGCGGTGGCGCTCGCGCTGCCGGTCAGCGTGTCGGCGATCAGCGTGCCGCTCGTCTGGCCGATTGCGCCGGCCGAGATCAGATCCACGATGTTGATGGCGCTCACCGTCCCGGCCAGGGTGAGGTCACCGATCTTGGTGGTCAGCGCCAGCGTGCTCGACGCCCCGGTGTCGACCACTGGCCCGTTCACCAACAGAGACTGATCGTCGGTGAGCGCGAATCCCGCCGACGTAGTGAAGGCGTCCAAGGTACCAACCAGGTTGGTTGGCTGGGTCAGGCTGCCGGACGTCGCCGCGCTGCCGGTCAGCGTCCCGGCCAGCAGCGTGCCGGTCGTCTGGCTGATCGCGCCGGCCGAGATCAGATCCATGATGTTGATGGCGCTCACCGTCCCGGCCAGCGTGATGTCGCCGGTGTTGGTGGTCAGCGCCAGCGTGCTCGCCGTCCCGGTGTCCTTCACCGGTCCGGTCACCAGCAGCGGCTGGTTGTCGGTGAGCGCAAATCCCGCCGAGGTGGTAAAGGCGTCCAACGTGCCGACCAGGTTGGTCGGCTGTGTCAGGCCGGCGGACGTCGCCGCGCTGCCCGTCAGCGTCCCGGCGATGAGCGTGCCGCTCGTCTGGCTGATTGCGCCGGCCGAGATCAGGTCCACGATGTTGATCGCACTCACCGTCCCGGCCAGGGTGAGGTCACCGATCTTGGTGGTCAGCGCCAGCGTGCTCGCCGCCCCGGTGTCCTTCACCGGACCGGTCACCAACAGCGGCTGATTGTCGGTGAGCGCAAATCCCGCAGTGGTGTTGAATGCGTCCAGCGTGCCAACCAGGTTGGCCGGCTGGGTCAGACTGGCGGACGTCGCCGCGCTGCCGGTCAGCGTCCCGGCCAGCAGCGTGCCGCTCGTCTGGCTGATTGCGCCGGCCGAGATCAGATCCACGATGTTGATGGCGCTCACCGTCCCGGCCAGCGTGATGCCGCCGGTCTTGGTGGTCAGCGCCAACGTGCTCGCCGCCCCGGTGTCCTTCACCGGTCCCGTCACCAGCAGCGGCTGGTTGTCGGTGAGCGCAAATCCCGCCGAGGTGGTAAAGGCGTCCAACGTGCCAACCAGGTTCGTTGGCTGTGTCAGGCCGGCGGACGTCGCCGCGCTGCCCTTCAACGTCCTGGCGATCAGCGTGCCGCTCGTCTGATTGATTGCGCCGGCCGAGATCAGGTCCACGATGTTGATCGCACTCACCGTCCCGGCCAGGGTGAGGTCACCGGTCTTGGTGGTCAGCGCCAGCGTGCTCGCCGCTCCGGTGTCCTTCACCGGTCCGGTCACCAACAGCGGCTGGTTGTCCGTGAGCGCAAATCCCGCAGTGGTGTTGAATGCGTCCAGCGTGCCGACCAGGTTTGACACCTGTGTCAGGCCAGCGGAGATCGCTGCGCTCCCGGTCAGCGTCCCGGCCATCAGCGTGCCGCTCGTCTGGCTGATTGCGCCGGCCGAAATCAGATCCACGATGTTGATGGCGCTCACCGTACCGGCCAGCGTGATGTCACCGGTCTTGGTGGTCAGCGCCAGCGTGCTCGCCGCCCCGGTGTCCTTCACCGGTCCGGTCACCAACAGCGGCTGGTTGTCGGTGAGCGCAAATCCCGCCGCGGTGGTGAACGCGTCCAACGTGCCAACCAGGTTGGTCGGCTGGGCCAAGCTGGCGGACGTCGCCGCGCTGCCGGTCAGCACCCCGGCGATCAGCGTGCCGCTCGTCTGGTTGATCGCGCCGGCCGAGACCAGATCCACGATGTTGATGGCGCTCACCGTCCCCGCCAGCGTGATGCCGCCGGTCTTGGTGGTCAGCGCCAGCGTGCTCGCCGCCCCGGTGTCCTTCACCGGTCCGGACACGGTCAGAGGCGTATTATCCACCAGCGCAAATCCCGCAGTGGTGCTGAACGCGCCCAGTGTACCGATTGCATTGCCACCATTGGTCAGCGACACCGTGCCGGCATTGCCGATCAGCGTGCCACCGACGCCAACGCCAAGCGTGCCGGTCTGGCCCACTTGTCCGTTGGCAAGCAGTGCCAGCGTATCGCCGGTCTTGCCGACATTGAGCGTCAGACCGCCATCGACGCTGAGACTGGCTGCCGTGGCCGCCGGCGCCGTCGCGCCCGTCGGCACGTTGGTGTACCCGCCTACCAGCAATGTGCCAGTGCCGGTGACGATATCGGCGATCAGCGTCGGGTCCACGGTCAGCGTTCCGGCTGACGGAGTGCCATTCAGGCTCATCGGCACCGGAGTGGCCGTGGTGAACGGGCCGATCTCCACCGTACCGCCCGTCGCCGCTATCGTGCTGGCCGCGGTCCCTTCCGTGATCGTATCCGACACCAGCGAGATGCGGCCACTGGCCGCGGCAGTCAGGGCCGCGCCAATGGCATTCGTGCCGATCGCCAGCGTGCCGTTCGCGTGTGCCAACTCGAAGAAGAGATCGTTGCCGGCGTAGGTGCCGGCCAGCGTTAGCGTCGGCGCATTGTCGACCAGGTTCACATCGCCGCCGGTCGCGCTGATGCCTGTGCTGGTGACAATGCTGTTCGAGTTGCCGAGCAGCGAGATATCGCCAACCGCGCTCCCGGTCAGCGTCCCGGCCATCAGCGTGCCGCTCGTCTGGCTGATTGCGCCGGCCGAAATCAGATCCACGATGTTGATGGCGCTCACCGTACCGGCCAGCGTGATGTCACCGGTCTTGGTGGTCAGCGCCAGCGTGCTCGCCGCCCCGGTGTCCTTCACCGGTCCGGTCACCAACAGCGGCTGGTTGTCGGTGAGCGCAAATCCCGCCGCGGTGGTGAACGCGTCCAACGTGCCAACCAGGTTGGTCGGCTGGGCCAAGCTGGCGGACGTCGCCGCGCTGCCGGTCAGCACCCCGGCGATCAGCGTGCCGCTCGTCTGGTTGATCGCGCCGGCCGAGACCAGATCCACGATGTTGATGGCGCTCACCGTCCCCGCCAGCGTGATGCCGCCGGTCTTGGTGGTCAGCGCCAGCGTGCTCGCCGCCCCGGTGTCCTTCACCGGTCCGGACACGGTCAGAGGCGTATTATCCACCAGCGCAAATCCCGCAGTGGTGCTGAACGCGCCCAGTGTACCGATTGCATTGCCACCATTGGTCAGCGACACCGTGCCGGCATTGCCGATCAGCGTGCCACCGACGCCAACGCCAAGCGTGCCGGTCTGGCCCACTTGTCCGTTGGCAAGCAGTGCCAGCGTATCGCCGGTCTTGCCGACATTGAGCGTCAGACCGCCATCGACGCTGAGACTGGCTGCCGTGGCCGCCGGCGCCGTCGCGCCCGTCGGCACGTTGGTGTACCCGCCTACCAGCAATGTGCCAGTGCCGGTGACGATATCGGCGATCAGCGTCGGGTCCACGGTCAGCGTTCCCGCCGACGGGGTGCCGTTCAAACTCACCGGCACCGGAGTGGCCGTGGTGAACGGGCCGATCTCCACCGTACCGCCCGTCGCCACTATCGTGCTGGCCGCTGTCCCTTCCGTAACAATATCCGAAACCAGCGAGATGCGGCCACTGGCCGCAGCAGTCAGCGTCGCGCCAATGGTATTCGTGCCGATCTGAAGACTTCCGCCGGACTTCGCATTTTCGAAGAACAGGTTGTTGCCGGCATATGTGCCGGTCAGCGTCAGGCTGCCGGTATTGGTGATCAAGACGGTGTCGCCGCCGGTGGATGTGCCCCCTGCGGCAGCAATGCCTGTGACATTGGCGATCGCATTGCCGCTGCCAATCAGCGTAACGTTGCCACTGACACCAGTAGTGGTTTGCAATGTCGTGGCGTTGATCGCCCCAGCAGCGGTCTGACTTACGCCGCCACCCGTCGCATTCATGGTTACTGTAGCGACAGGCGTCCCCACAGTGCCGAGTACGCCGTCGCCAAGTACAATGCCGGTGCCAGTGGCCATCTTGATCGATGGTGCTTGCAGACTGGTGGCAGCAGCCAAAGCGCCACTGGTATTGGTTCCCGCCGCCGTTCCCTTGTTGGCACCGAGCACGACCTGCCCCGCTGTGGCAGTCAATGTGATGCTCGCAGCCGAAATCGTGAAGCCTCTGTCGATGTTCAGGCTCTGTCCGGCCGTCAGCGCGAGTGTGTTGGTGCTGAGGTTCAGCCTGTTGTTCGTGCCAGTTGGAGTGCTGGCCATGACGAAGATATTGTTTGTAGCGGCGAGGTCGATATTGGCATTGAAGCCGACGAGGGTCGCAGGCGAGACCCAGGCGGGCGTTGTCGTATCGGGTGTACTTGCGGTTAACGTAGGTGTAACAACAAGGAACCCGGTCGGCGGTGTGACCGTCGATGTGATCGGTGGTGTGGTGGGCATATTATCGGAAATGTAAAGGTCGCCAGGATCGAGCAGAACCGTACCGACCTGCCCAAGCGGGGCCGAGAGATCGATTGAACCGGAAATCGTCAGGCCATTATCGCCCGACACCTCGACGAACCCGCCGTTGCCGCCCTGCGAGCCACCTTTGGCGCTGATCGTGCCCGCCATGTTGGTGGACTGCGTCGACAGCACGGTCACCCGCCCGCCGTCGCCCTTGGCCGTGGCATTCGCGCTGATCTTCGCCCCCGCCTGGATCACCGCGTTGGCCGCTACGACCGTCGGCGTGACGCCAGGCCCGCCCTTCGCCCGCGCCAGTGTCGTGCCGATCGCCACCGTGCCGCCGCCCGCCTTGCCGGACGCGTTGATCCTCGCCGTCGACGCCAGCGTCACGTTGCCGTCAGCGACAACCTCGATGTTGCCGCCCGTCGTGCCCGGCGCGTTGCCCGGCGCGGCAAGCTGACCCTCGACCACGATCGAGCCGCCGACGCCATTCAGCGCGACCGTGCCGGTCTGCGCGCCAACGCTGTTGCGGCGCGGATCCTGCCTCCCGCCTGCACCAGGGTCTGCACGATCCCGTCCGCCGCCCGCGCGGTCAGTTGCACCGTGCCGCCATCGGCGACGATCACCCCGGTGTTGGTCACCAGCGCCGTCGCACCCGCCGGCGCCTGCGTCACCTGGTTGCTCACGTCGAGCGACAGCAGGCCGTCGCCATACAGATCGAGCGTCGCCGTCTTCGCCCCGGCCAGCACGACATGGCCCAGCTTCGCGGTGATCACCCCGGAATTGGCCACCTGCGGCGCCACCAGCGCCGCCAGCCCCGCCTGCCTGACGGTGATGCTGCCCTGGTTCACCGACCCTCGCGTTCGGGTTGCCCGGCTGGTCGAACGTCATGGCCCCGGCCATGAAGTTCCGGTTGCTGATGCCGGCGGCGGTGACCATCAGGCCGTTCGCGTTGACCTGCGCGCCCTTGTAGAAGATCACGCCCGACTGGTTCACCAGCACGATCTGGCCGTTGGCGTCGATCCGTCCGGCGATCTGCGAGGGATCCGGCCCGGTGACGCGGTTCAGCGTCATCGCACTGGCGCTGGGCTGGTTGAACGTGACGCTCTGCTGGCTGCCGACGTTGAAGCTCTGCCAGTTCATCGCGGCGCGCTGGCTGGACTGGTTGATCGCGGTGTTGCTGGCGGTCTGGCTGATCGCGGCGGACCCCGCCACCACCGCGCCACCGGTCGGCCGCGCATTCGGCGCCGGCTGCGCCATGGCCGGCAGCGCCAGCACCAGCGCAACCGTCGCCTGCAGCGCCGTGCTCATCAGCAGCGCGGAGCGCTTGCGGCGGACGACGCCGAGCAGCCTCACTTCGTTGGTGTGCCGACCGCCTCGCCATCATCCATTCCCCCGTCCACGGACATCGCCCCGACGTCCGTCGTGTTGCTCAGAAATCGCGTCAGTACCCGCCAGTAGAATGCGCCGCCGTTCAGCGGCGAAACGCCGCTGCCGGGGGTGTTGCCACCGTTGGGGAATCGGTTGAAGCGCGCCAGACCCTCGAAATCGACCTCGACGTAGCGCGTCACCTGCATCCGCACGCCGCCGCCGGCCGAATTGATCATGGCGGCATGGTCGGTCGACTGAGGTTCTGCCAGGTCTCGCCCCAGTCGTAGAACACGTAGAACTGCGTTCGAGATGTTCGCCGACATGCCGAACAAGGTCAGTCTCGAAGCCAGTGTTGAGCTGCAGTTCGACGGTTGCCGCCAGCGCCTTGTCGCCTGCGACCTGGCCGGCATAGTAGCCGCGGGTGAACTGCGCGCCGCCGAGATAGAATTGTTCCGCCGGCGGCAGGATGATCATTGGTCCACTGCCCGGCCAGCAGGCCCATCAGCGCCACGCTGGCAGCCGGCCCACGGCGAGAACAGGGTCTGCGTCCGGCTGGCTTCGAAGTTGACCTTGGTGAAGCCGGTCTGCTCGCCCTGCCGCGGTGACGTCGCGCGCATCGCCATTGGTGGTGCGCGCCCAGGATGCTTCATGCCCTTGCGACAGCCGGACCGACAGCGCGTTGATGGCCGGAGCGTCGGCGCCCAGCCACAGGTCCGACAGCGCGTAATCCTCGCCGAGGCGCAGCACGCGCAGCGAGTCGAAGCTTGCGGTGGCACGCACGCCGGTAGTGGTGGTGGTGATCGTGGAATCCAGCCCGTCGAAGCGCGCCATAGACGTTCAGCGTCTGCTGGCGCGACCGGATCACCGGATAGCTCACATTGGCTGCCAAACACGTTGGTGACGCCGTTGTAGCCATCTGCCCCAGGGCCGCCGGTCGGGATTGGTCGGCCCAGCGCCGCCATAGATGCGCACCTTCAGGCCGGACGCGCCGATGAACGCCTCGGCGGAAACCTGGCCGAAGTTCTGGCTGTTGGGGAAGGTGTGGTAGTAGGAGACTTCGGTCTTCTCGCCGAATTCGGTGAAGCTGTTGAAGTCGAGCAGGCCGAGCACCTCGATCGGCCCGGTTTGCGTTGAACGCCCGGTTGTCGATCGCTGGCGAGGCCGGACACCGCTCTGGCGGCTGACCTGCGCGATCAGGTTGAGCGCGCCCGGCTGGTCGGTCGAGGGTTCCAGCACGGCACGCAGGGTCACGCCCGGCACGTCCTGCGCCAGCAGCAGGTAACGCTCCAGCGTGACGGAATCGATCGGCTGCTTCTCGGTGAGCCGGTTGAGGAAGCGCAGCACCTGCGTGCCGGCCGGGCCGATATCGCCGTCCAGCTTGACGCTGGCGATGCGGCCCTCGGTGACGACGAAGCGCAGCCGGCCGTTGGCGTCGAGGTTGGCCGAAACCGTGGTGAGCACGTAGCCGTCCGCGCGGTAGCGCTGCAGGATCGCCTGGCGCGCCGCGTCGATCTGCGGCAGCGGCACCGCCGGACCGACCAGACCCGCCGTGAGTTGCGCGATGTCTGGCTGCGGATAGGCGGTGACGCCCTCGACCGCGACACTCGGTGACACGCACCGGCCGGTTCGGCACCTCGCCGCCGGGCGCCGGCGGCGGCGGAATGACGGTGCCCGGACCGACCGATGGCGGCGCCGGCGGCAGCACGCGCGGTATCGGCGAACCCTGCGGCACCGGGTTTGGCGGCAACGCCGGCGCCTGCGCCATCGCAACCGAACCGGCACCGGCGACAGCCCCCAGCATCAGCACTGCCGCCGTGAGGCGCATGAAGCGCAGGGTGAGCTCCCATTCCCGGCCTGTTCGTCGGCCGATTTCCCCAAAATCCACGATCTTGCCTTCTGTCCACCGTGGTCAGGAGGATCGCCGCGGCACACAGCTTCGTGAACTGTTACAGTTGCGTCAACGATTAGCCAGCTGTCTTTACGCCATTCCGCAACGTTGAGGAAACTTTTCGTGATCACTTGTTGGCAGCGGGGCCGTAACGATTGGTCAAACTCACCGGCGGCCGAAGCCAGCGTCCCTGGGTCATCACCGCAGCGCCTTCGTGACGGTGGTTGGACCTCGGCAGGCAAGTCGTTTCACACGATATGAAACAGGCAATTACCTGCGATCGCGCCTTCTCGTCGGTCGTGCAGGCCGGCAGCACGTGCATACGTGTCAATGGTGGGCATAGCGGCGGCATTCTGCGCTGACGATACAGCAGCGCCGGATCACGCAGCGGTCGCCCGCTTCGGCGGCTTTGCCACCGGCGGCGGCGTCTTGTCGGGATATCTGCACCACTGCGCAGCCACACAGCGCCAGCATTCCGGCATGCGCGCCTTGCAGACGTAGCGGCCATGCAGGATCAGCCAGTGATGCGCATCGCGCAGCAGTTCGGCCGGCACGCGGCGCACCAGCGCATCCTCCACCGCGCGCGGCGTCCGACCCGGGGCGATGCCGGTTCGATTGCCAAGCCGGAAGATGTGCGTATCCACCGCCATGGTGCTTTCGCCGAACGCCACGTTCAGCACGACATTGGCGGTCTTGCGGCCGACGCCCGGCAGCTTCTCCAGCGCCTCGCGGTCGCGCGGTACCTGGCCGCCATGCTGCTCGATCAGTTGGCGCGACAATTCGATCACATTGCGCGCCTTGCCCTGCCAGAGGCCGATCGAGCGGATATGCCTGGCCACGCCATCCACGCCGAGTTGCACCATCGCGTCGGGCGTGCGGGCTTCGGCGTACAGGGATTCGGTGGCCCGGTTGACCGAGACGTCGGTCGCCTGCGCCGAGAGCACGACAGCGACCAGCAGCGTATAGGGGTCGATGAACGACAACTCGCTGCGCGGATCGGGATTGACCTTGGCGAGCGCTTCGAGAAAGCCGCGCACCTTGGCCAGCGTCATGGCGCGCGGCTTGCGGGGTTTGGCCTTGGGACGGGGTTTTGCCGGCATGGCAACGTTTGTCGCGCAGTGCCGCGGGCCCGGCAAGGCAGAAGATCCGCGAAGGCGCCACACCAGCCCGGCCGCGGACTCAGTCAGGTCCGCGCAACACCGTCACCATAGCCGCAACCAACTAAGACGCCGTCGCTGCCGTGCCCAGCCATCGTTTTATCAGTGCCGATACAGTACCATCCTCGACCAGCATTGTCTGGGCGGTGTTGATCGCGTCCCTGAGCATGGTATTGCCCTTACGCACGCAGACGGCGAGACGCTCGCGTGTGATCCCCGTCTCGACGACCTTGAGCCTCGGCCGATTTCGAATGAACCATTCAGTGACAGGTGCGAGCTTCATGAATGCGTCGCACCCGCCAGTGGTCAGGTCACTGAGCGCTTCCTCGATCGCGTTGTACGCATACACTCGGACTTGTGCAGCGCGGCGCTCGGCCACCAATTTCTCGGCCACAGGCTGGCTCGTGTTGCCGCGCTGAACGCCGATTACCAAGCCGGTTAAATCGCCGATGCCATGCACATTTGGATGACGGATCGCATCGACCACAAGCGACTGCCCGGATACTGCATAGGGTTGGCAGAAGTCCGCGATCTGCTCGCGATCCGGCGTTATCGTGGTACCGGATGCGACGCAGTCATAGGTTCCAGCATCGAGCCCGGCAAAAATGTCATTGAAGTTCGCCCCCGTGTAAGCAACCAGTCGCCACTCTCGGCCGAGATGCCGGGCGATATGCTGCATAAGCGTGACGTCGAACCCCGCCGGACCGTCAGCGCTCATGAACTCGAACGGTGGATCCGGCAGAGCAGCACCCACCTTCAAGGTTGATGCGGCGTTGGCGATGCTGGCACCTGTCGGCGAAGCTGAGAATTGATGCCGCCTCATTTGTAATCGCCCCCCCCCGGCGTCTGCTACCGTCAGCCTATTCCTCGTTTACCATCAAGGTGAGAATCCCTGACAACCGGTAAGAGAGAGTCGTTGTAGGGCTGGTGCCGATTTCGCACCGCTGCCAAGCGGGATGGATTCCAAAGGCGATGCCTTTGGTGGGGGTCCAGGGGGCAAAGCCCCCTGATGGGCTTCAGTCCAAAGCCCCGGCTCTTCTGCTTCACCGGCGCCGCGCTACATTGGCATGATGGACCCGCAGACAGACACATCGGTTACGGTCTTCGAGGCGGTGATCGTGCCGTACCGCAGCCTGTCGCCACGCGGGCTGCGTATCCTGATCGCGGTGATCTGCCTGCTGTGCGCCCTGACGGTGCTGCGCTTTTGGTTCATCGGCGCCTGGCCGGTGGCGGCGTTCAGCGTGGCGGAGATCAGCCTGGCGATCTTCCTGCTGCGGCTCAACGCCAGTCGGGCGCGCGCGAGCGAACTGGTTCTGCTGTCCGCGGACACGCTACGTATCGTGCGCACCGACCGAACCGGCAAGCGACAGGACCTGCAGCTTCCGGTCGGGTGGCTCAACGTGGTGATGGAGGAATTACCTGGCCGGGTGCCGAAGCTGCTTTTGGTCGCCCACGGCGTACGCGAGGAGATCGCCGTCACTCTTGGCGAGGAAGAAAAGCGTGATCTATGGGCGGCGCTGCGTGCTGCCCTGCATCAATTGCGGAATCCGCAATTCGACAACCCACAGTTGCACACTGGAGATAAGCCCAACCCAACGTAGTGGGTTTCGTTATATTTGGCACTACCGGGTGGCCAGGCATGATGGGCTTCGCTGGCGCTAAACCCATCATTGCGACGACGTGGCGTCCGGTGACAGCGTTTTAGCTGTCGGACGGGCCCATCGACTTGATCAGGTCGAATACGCGTTTGCGCACCGCGGGGTCGGTGATGCGGTAATATGCGCGGACCAGTTCGAGGGTTTCGCGGCGGTTCAGCGCATCGTCGCTGAAACCGTCCTGCGGCTCGGTAAAGCCGGCGGCGCGGCGGCTGGTGTGCGCACCGTAGGTGTTCGCCAGGCTCTCCGGCATGTCGTCGAAGAAGAAGCTGATCGGCACATCGAGGACACGCGACAGATCGAACAGGCGAGAAGCGCCAACGCGGTTCACCCCGCGTTCGTACTTCTGCACCTGCTGGAAGGTCAGACCGAGCGCCTCGCCGAGACGCTCCTGCGACATGCCCAGCAGCGTGCGGCGCAGACGGATGCGCGAGCCGACATGGACGTCGATTGGGCTGGGTCGGCTTTCCTTTTCGGCTCCCACGACGTGCTCGCCGCGCGCCATATCGGTGTTTCCCTTCAATTCGTTCAACATCGGCGGCTCCTCTTGCGTACTGGCACAACCGGCTGCCGGCCTGTCGTTAATCGAACCTTAACCACACAACCGACAATTGTCAACAACTGAATTAAAATCGATCCAATGTGTCTAAATTCGATCCAGGCGGCCTCGATTGATCTGGCGTGGTGATCTGGGTGTCAACCATACAGTGCAATGCGTCCCGCCATAAGCCCCGCTCCGAGTGCGGCCGCAGCCAGGAGGCCCGGCACCCAGAGGCCGAATCGGGCGAACAGTGTCGCCGGCAGGGCGCCGGGGAGCGTCACCGCCTGGGTGCCGGTCTGTTGCATCCCGAGTCGCGCGAGTTCGTGACCGCGGGCATCGAACGCAGCCGAGATGCCGGTGTTGGCGGCGCGCACCAGGGGCAATCCCTCCTCCACAGCGCGCATGCGCGCCGCGGCAAGATGCTGCCGGGGACCGCTGGAATTGCCGAACCAGGCGTCGTTGGTGACGTTGACCAGCCAGGCCGGACGATCGTCGCGATCGACGATTTGACCCGAGAAGATCGCCTCATAGCAGATCAGCGCCCCGAACGGCGGCAATCCGGGCACGTGCAGGGTGCGCGGCCCGGGACCGGACGCGAAGCCGCCGCCCGGCATCACCATCAGCGGCAGTGGCAGCCAGTCCGGAATGTATTCACCAAACGGCACAAGGTGCCATTTGTCGTAGATGGCGGCGATGGCGCCGCCGTCGGTCAGCGCAACCAGGCTGTTGCGCGGGCGGCGCTGCTCATCGAAGCGGACGCTGCCGATCAGCGACGGCGCGCCGCCGGTCGCCTGCTCGATCACCTGCCGCGCCGCCTGGTCGATCGGCAGCAGGCCGGGGAATGCCGTCTCCGGCCAGATCACCACCATCGGGCCAGCGCCCGCATCGGTCCGCCCCTGCTCAGTCAACGCGAGGTAGTGGCGGAAGATCCGCACGGCGACGCCCTGGTCCCATTTCTGGCCCTGCGCCACGTTGCCCTGCACCAGCACGACGGTCAGCGGCACGGTTGACGGCAGCGGCTTCTCCAGGCGGACGAACCCGAGCACCGTCCAGGCAACGAGTGCCGCACCGCCGGCGATGCGCCAGCGCCAGGCCAATGCCGGCGTGGCAGCGAGCAGGACCGTGGCAAGGGTGAGCCCGTGCACGCCGACCCAGGCGGCAGGTTGGATGAACACGTCACCGATCGGTCCGGGGATCTCCCAGACACTGCCCCAGAGGTTCCACGGGAAGCCGGTCAGCACGAACTGGCGCGCCAGATCTGCCAGCACCCAGGCGCCGGCGAATGCCAGGACGCGCGGCCAGCCCGGGCGTGCCAGACGTGCCATGGCGCATGCCGCGGCGATGAAGGCCGCAAGGCCCGCCGCGGTTGCCGGCACAGCCAGCGGCACCAGCCACCAGAACCGGTCGGCCTCGAACAGGATCGCCTCCGTGATCCAGTACAAGCCGAGCAGGTGATGGCCGAAACCGAACCACCAACCGCGCCTCGCCGCTACGGCGGGATTGCGCGCGCCGTTGAGCAGGGCGAGCAGACCGGGAACCGAGACCAGCAGCACCGGGATCGCATGGACCGGCGGCAGCGCCGCGGCCGACAGCGCGCCAAGCGCCAGCGCGGCGAAATCGGCGCGCAGGCCGCGGAGGGCGGCAAGCCGCAACAGAAAGCGGGAGATCATGCGCGCCGGCTACACGGCGCCCCCGATGCAGGCAAGCATGTGAGTTGACTTGCCGGCCGATCGTTCGCCCACTTGGCGGCAGGCAGCGGAGGGGGAGGCGATGGCAGAATGGGACAAGCGGCAGGTCGGACGGACCGACCTGCGGGTGACGGCCCTTGGGCTGGGCACCGCGACGATGGGCGGCAGCCGCATTCCAATGACCCACGAGGAACGGCTGAGCCTGGTGGACGCCGCGTGGAACGCCGGCGTGCGCTATGTCGATACCGCACCGTTCTATGGCGTTGGCGCGGCAGAGCGCGCAGCGGGCGATGCGTTGCGCGACAAGCCGCGCGACGAGTGGGTGCTGTCGACCAAGGTCGGCCGGTTGCTGCGGCCGCGCGGCGATGGCGGAGCGGCGGCCGATGGCAGGTTGGCGCCGCTGCCGTTCGAGGTGCAGTACGACTACTCGTACGACGGCATCATGCGCTCGATGGAGGACAGCCATCAGCGTCTCGGCCTGGCGAAGATCGACATCCTGCTGGTGCACGACATCGGCGTCTATCAACACGGCGCGGAAACCAACGCCGCGCATATGAAGGTGCTGCGCGAGAGCGGCTATCGCGCACTGGACGAACTGCGTCGCACCGGCGTGGTCAGCGCCATCGGCCTTGGCGTGAACGAGAAGGAAGTGCTGATCGAGGTGCAGAAGTTCGGCGATTGGGATGTGTTCCTGCTCGCCGGCCGTTACACGCTGCTGGAACAGGGGCCGCTGGATGACCTGCTGCCGATCTGTGCTGCGCGCGGCACGTCGATCGTGGTCGGCGGTCCGTTGAACTCAGGCATCCTGGCGGGGCGCGAGACGTGGAACTACACCACGGCGCCGCCCGCGATCGTGGCGCGAGTGAAGGCGATCGAGGCGGTGTGCGACGCGCATGGCGTGCCGCTCGCGGCGGCGGCTTTGCAGTTCCCGCTGGCGCACCCGGTGGTGGCGGCGATCATTCCCGGACCGCGGTCGGCAGCGGAGTTCGAGGCCAATCTGGCGCTGATGCAGCAGAAGATACCGGCGGCACTGTGGGGCGATCTGCGCGACCAGGAATTGCTGCATCCGGATGCGCCGACGCCGGCGTAGCGCGGACGAAAGCGACGCACGTACTGTCGTCATGGCCGGGCTCGTCCCGGCCATCAGTAGCGGCACAATGTCACGCCGGATCGCCGGGACAAGTCCGGCCATGACGCCTGAGGAAGCGGGCATGACGATTTCGTCCAGGGCCGGTCGGTCCGCGGCCGGTATGGATCTCGCAACGACAGGGGATTGTGATAAATCGGACTGCTTAGGGCCCGCCGAGGAATAACTGCTTCAAGGCGGTTGTTGGTTAGGTGAGATGGTGTAATTCCATTCACCGTGGAATTCATCGTGTGAGATGTTGATCGCGTGCATCTCGCGGTCGGTCACCTTGAGGCCTTTCGGGTAGAGGTTGGCGTCGATCTCGCAGCAGACCTTGAGGCCGGTGTCGGTCGTCGTGGCGCCGATGAGTTGGACGATGACCTGATGACTGACCAGCGGTTTGCCACGCCAGTTCATGGTGATGAAGGCGAACAGGCGATGTTCGATCTTGTTCCATTTGCTGGTGCCAGGGGGCAGGTGCGTCACGGTTATCCTCAGGCCAGCCTCATTGGCGAAGCGCTGCAATTCGCGCTTCCATAGCCTTACCTGTGGCCCGTTGCTGCCGCCGCAGTCCGCGGTGATGGTGAGACACTTGGCGTTCGGGTCACGCGGTTGGCCGAGTTTCCACCACCAGCGCCGGATACTCTCAACGGCGAATGCTCCGGTATCGGCATCGATGCCGACACTGACCCAGCCATGATTGGCGGCAATGTCATAGACCCCGTATGGCGCGACCTTGCCGAGTTCCGGTATCTTGAAGTCGTGCACCCGGACCGGCTCCGGATCGCCCTTGCGGCGTAGCTCGCGACCATGGTTCTTGAAATCGCCAACAAGCTCCTTCTTCTTCGTATCGACCGAGATCGCCGGCTCGCCGGCCGCGATCGCGGCCTTCACCGTCGCATTGATGTGAGCGAACTGGGCATCACGATCGGGGTGATTGCCCCCCTCTCGCGTCTTGCGGTTGGCCTGACAACTGTAGTTCTGCTCCCGCAGCAGGTTTGCCACCACGCGTTGGCTCGCTTTGAAGCCGTGCGCGGCCAATGCCTTGACGAGGTGACGCAGACTGCGGCTCACCCAGCGCAGCGGTGAGCACGGATCGCCGCGGATGGCGTCCTCGATCAGCGTTTCAAGTGCCGCCGGCAAATCCGGCTGGCGCACCACGGCGCTCTTGCGTCCGCCGCCAGCACGGCGGACCCGGCTGCCGATCTCGTTGCGGCCCAATCGCAGTTCGCGAATGCCGCGATTGATGGTGCTCCGCGCCAGGCCAGTCGCCTTCGCAACTGCCGAGACGCCGCCATAGCCGTGCGCCAGGGCCTCATTCGCCGCCAACAGCCGTCGGCCGCGCTCGTCGAGAAATGTCTCGGCCTGCCGCCAGCGCAAACGAATGTCGTCAACGTCGATCACCCCGCCACGGTAGCTGCCCGCATCCGCGTCGCGGGTCGCAAATCTGCGATTTTATCGCTGCGTTCTTCGGGCTATCTTGATTCGTTTGTTTCTCGGCGAATCCTTACGGCGCGAAACCGGTTTTGGTTCGTGCGTACTCAAGCCGATAGACACCGCGCACGAACGGCCCCTGCGCGCCCGCGCCGGCCAGGGCACGTTCCAGCAGGATTTCGGTCAGCGCCGCGGCATCTGTCGCTTCCACCATGATGAACAGATTGGGCGGAGTCCGGATGTCGGTCCGGTCGCGGGTTTCGGTGGTGCGCACGGCGGACGCATCGGCATCGCCAGCGCAGAGATGCGCGCCCGTCACGCGCTGCGCCTGCGCCGCGGCGCGCACCAGGGCACGCAGGCCGGGAAGATGCTGCGCGTCGCAGTCGAAACGGATGGTCAGCAGTACGCCGCCCATTCCCGGGCCGTGACTGACCAGAACACGCGACAATGCACGCGCGGTGTCGCGGAATTGCGCGGTGGTGGCGCGCGTGCCGGGCGTCGGGTCGTTCAACCGGTTGGCATAGTCGCTGCCTTGCAGCACCTGCATGGTATCGGCTTCATAGAGCGTGAAGAATTCCGGGGAGGTGTCCGCGTCGACGGCGATGTAGCGACGACCGCGACGGAAGCCCGGGATGCCGACACGTTCCGGCATGTGTTCGTTGGTGTGCCAGTCGTAGAACTGCTCACGCGCTTCGGGCGCGATGCCGTTCCAGATCGCCACCACCGCCTCGCCTGCCAGCATGATCTTTCGCCTTTTACGGTCATCGCGAGGAACGCAGCGGCCGGTCGATCGCAGCACTGCCGGCAGCAGATTGCCGCGTCGCTGCGCTCGTCGCAATGACAAGGGGTTGGCCCTGCTCGGCTTGCGCGTGGTATCAGTGTCGATGACAGAAACAGGCGGCAGGGCAAGCGGGTGAATAGCGGAAGGTCAGGGCTCCGCCCTGAAACCCGCCAGGAGGCTTTGCCTCCTGGACCTCCAGCAAAGGCAGTCGCCTTTGCCATCCAATCCTTTTCAACCGGTGGGGGTGGGGGATGGCTGCGCCCGAGCATGGCGTTGGCCATGCTCGGGCGCAGCCATCCCCCACCCCCACCGGTTGAAAAGGAAAGGTTCCAAGGGCGCCGCCCTTGGCGGGAGTCCAGAGGGCAGCGCCCTCTGGTGGGGTCCGGGGCAACGCCCCGCCCTGCAGCAATCACCCAATCACCCTGAAACAGGAGGAAGGCGATGCCGGAAGTCTATGTCCATGCCATCGAGGGCCGCTCCAAGGATCAGAAGCGCGCGCTGATCACCGACATCACCGCTGCCGTGGTGAAGAATTTCGGCGTGACGGCGGACGCGGTCCTGGTGGAGATCATCGAGACCTCGCGCGACAACAAGGCGAAGGGCGGCGTGCTGTTCAGCGAGCGCTGACCAGCGCCACCGGTCAGGCTGGCTCGAAGATCGCAAACGCCTTGTTGGCGGCCAGCACATAGGTTTCCACCAGCTCAGTCCACACCGGACGGCGTCCCAGCGCGTCCATCGCGCCAGCCAGACAGACCCAGTTCAGCATCTCCTGCTGACCCGCCAGTTCGAGGTCCGCAGTGCGCAGGCCACGCCACAGGGACAGCGTGCCGTCGCGCAGTTCCTCGAACCGCGCGCGGTCAGCCGCCATGTCGGGCCACACGTAATGATTGCTCGCGGCAAGAAACGAATGCGACCAGCTCGATGACGCAATGACCGCGACGCGCCACGGCGATTCCCGCAACGCCCGTGCCGTCGCCGCACCGACCGCGAAGCACCGCGCCGCGCTCGGACCGGGTGGATCCGGCTCATCGGAGCCTGTGCCGTCGATATGCGCGAACGCACCACGTTTGGAGATCGTTGAGGTGCCATAGCAGTTGACGTGGAACGGCAGCACCGGCCACGGCAGCCCCTTCCGGTCGTAGTCCAGCAGCAGCAGCGCGTTGATGAACGCATGCGGCAGTCCCGCCTCATGGCGCATCGTGTAGGCATAGGGCATGTCGAAGCCCTGCTCGATCAGCGCCGTCGCCAGATAGCGGCCGGCGGCGCGATGGCCGGTCAACGTTATGACGGTATCGTTCGGCTCCCCCCAGGCGTTCGCTGCCTTGCCGAGACGCGCGAAGGGGCGTGACTCGATGGTATCCAACGCGAAGACGCAGAACGGTGCGACACCATCTTCGCGAAAATTCTCGTACTGATCGTCGCCCCAGATCAGCACGATATCGGGATTGAACGCATCCAGCGCGCCACGCACCGCGCGGAACGCCTCGACCAGGCGCTGCCGATGTGGGCCGGCCAGGCGGCCAGCCTGATGCTCGGCCCACTCGTGCTGCATCGGTGCGGGCCAGCCGGACGGATCGCGCACGGCCGCCGGCACGTGCGGGCTGCGCATCACGCGTTCCAGGATGCCGGCCATGCGTTCGTCGGTACCCAGCAATGGCGGAGAGTGCGTCACCCCCAGCCCGAGTATTTCGGCCATCGGCGTTGCCTCCTTGATCCTGTCGTTGGCCGAAGGATAGGCACGATGGCCGGGCGGAGGGAAGCCAGACGCGGCTCGTTTGAATGTTCGCGACCGAGCACCCGTGTTGCATCAGCGCTGGATCGGTTCGCACGAAATCGTGCATGCTATTCGGACGGCTGTTCTGTTTGTCGGCAGCAATTAACCGCGCAGCGCTTCACGCCCCGTCAGGCAAGGCGCGCTCGTACAGTTCCGCCAGCGGGACTGTGATGCCGACGCTGGGCAGCGCCATCTGCGCCTCCGGTCCGGCGATCGACTCGAATACCCAGACCGCGCCGTGTCGCCGGTAGGCGTGTGCCAGCATCTCATCCTGATAGATCTCGACAATCTCCTGCACGCCCTCGACGGCCTGCAGGTCCGCCCGCTTCTGGTCCCACAGGCGCTTGTGCTGCAACTCCGACGGGGAGACTACTTCGAACAACACGCGAGGATGTTTGCCGCAGCGGATCATCGCATCGGGAATGCGTGCCGTGTCGTGCTGCTCGTACTGCGGCGCGGCGCCACTGCCGACTTCCGACCTGCACTCGGGATGATCGCGCAGGTGGATGTAAAGCTGGCCCGCCAGATTGTTGAGTATGACACCGTGTTCGGGGCTCGGCGCTGCGTGCGCGACGATCGCGCCGCGCACGAGCTCATAGCGCCATGCGGTACCGAACTCGGATTGGTCGGTCCGCAGGAACGCGTCTGCGTCGAGGAATGGGCTGTTGTGTGCCGCTGTATCCATGGCGCAACGCTATCACAGGCAGGGCTGCTCTGCCACGATTCGTGATTCCGACCAGATATCGTTACACGTACTCGCGCATCACGATCTGCCGATCAGCGACAGCAATCCCTGCAGCAATTGCGTCGGTGTCGGCGGACAGCCGCGGATGACGATATCCACCGGCACGACTTCCGACACCGCGCCGACGCACGCCGGGCTGCCGGCGAACACGCCGGTGCCGGCAGCGCAGTCACCCACCGCCACCACCCATTTCGGATCCGGCGTGGCGCGCCAGGTGCGTTCCAGTGCCTGGCGCATGTGCTTCGTCACCGGCCCGGTGACCAGCAGCACGTCGGCATGGCGCGGCGAGGCGACGAAGCGCAGGCCGAAGCGTTCCAGATCGTAGAACGCGTTGTTCAGTGCGTGGATTTCCAGTTCGCAGCCGTTGCAGGAGCCGGCATCCACCTCGCGGATCGACAGGCTGCGGCCCAGGCGGCGCTGCGCCGCGCGATCGAGTTTCGCGGCCAGCGCGGCGAGTTCCGGATCGTCGAGCGCCGGTGCCGGTTCGGTGACCGGCGAGCGCAGGCCTTGCAGGATCGTTCGCAGCATGATGCGTCACCAATGCTCGCAGCGTCGCGTATCGTCGTGGCCGGGTTGTCCCCGCCATCACAGATCGTGCCCCGAATAGGAACAGTTGAACGTTTTGTTGCAGAGCGGGAAGTCGGCGACGATGTTGCCCTCGATCGCCGCCTCCAGCAGCGGCCACTGGAACCACGACGCATCGCGCAGATGGCAGCGATCGACGCGGCCCGCGTCGTCGAGCCGCAGCCACACCAGCACATCGCCGCGGAACGCCTCGGCCAGCGCCATGCCCTCGCAGGGACCGGCCGCTTCGAACGGCGACGCGCACGTCGCCAGCCGGCAAGCGGTCCAGCAGCTGCTCGAGCATCGACAGGCTCTGCTCGATCTCCTTGATGCGGATCCAGGCGCGGGCGTTGACGTCGCCCTCGTGTCAGCACCGGCACGTCGAAATGCAGCTGATCGTACGGCGGATAACCGATCGAGCGGCGCGCATCGAAGTCGCGGCCCGAGGCGCGGCCGACATAGCCGCCGGCACCGAAGCGCCGCGCCAGTTCGGCGCGCAGGATGCCGGTGCCGACGGTGCGGTCCTGCAACGACGCGGTCGCGTCGTACAGTGTCACCAGCGGCGCGAAGCGGGCGCGCACCTCGCGCGACCAGCGAGCGGATCAGCGACACGCCGTCGGCGCGACAGGTCGGCCGCGACGCCGCCGGGCACGATGCGGTCCATCATCAGGCGATGGCCGAAGCACGCGGCGGCGCAGCGCAGCACCCGCTCGCGCAGCATGCCGCAATGCGCCAGCATGATGCTGAACGATGCATCGTTGCAGATCGCGCCGAAATCGCCGAGGTGGTTGGCGATGCGCTCCAGCTCCGCCATCACGCCGCGCAGCCACGTCGCGCGTGGCGGCACGGCGATGCCCAGCGCCGCCTCCACCGCGCGGGCGAAGGCGAACGCGTAGGCCACGGTGCTGTCGCCCGAGGTGCGGCCGGCCAGCCGCGCCGCCTGCTCGATCGTCGCGCCATGCATCAGGCGCATCGATGCCCTTGTGCACGTAGCCCAGACGCTGCTCCAGCCGCACGACGGTCTCGCCGTCGGAGGTGAAGCGGAAATGTCCCGGCTCGATGATGCCGGCATGCACCGGGCCGACCGGGAATCTGGTGCAGGCTTTCGCCTTCCACCGGCAGGAACGGATAGGCGGTGGGGTCAGGCACCGTGATCCAGCCAGGGCCGCGTGTCCGGCAAGCCCACCGGCTCGCAGCCCGAACAGATCGTGTGCCGCGCGTTCCAGGCGGATCGCCGGCGCGTGCGCGGCACCGACCGAGGGATAGCTGTTGTCGGGACAATCGAGGCTGAGCACGGCAATGCTCGTCGCATCGCTATCCAGTGCTGGCCATGTGCACGCGGCCGGCTCGCCCCACAGGCTGAGCAACGTGCACTCGCCGGCGGCAAGACGCTGGCCGATGCGCCTGCCACTGCGCGGCATCGACAGCGCTCATCCCAGCAACGCCGCGACGTGCTGGAACCAGGCCACCAGCGGGCCCGGCAGACAGATGCCGGCGATCAGCACCAGCGCCAGATGCGCGAACATCGGCACATAGGATGCCGTGCACCGGCCCGGTCGGGCCGCGCGGCTCGCCGAACGCCACCGATGTCGAGCCGCAGCAACAGGGCGCCGAACGACACCAGCAATCCGAACACGAACAGCACCGCCAGCAACGGTTCGCGCGCGAAGGTCGAGCTGATCACCAGGAACTCGCTGGTGAATACGCCGAATGGCGGCAGGCCGGCGATGGCGGCGACGCCGGCGATCAGGCCCCAGCCGAGCACCGGATGCGTCGTCGGTCAGTCCGCCCATGTCGGCGATGCGCTGCGTGCCCTTCACCTGCGCGACGTGGCCGACCGAGAAGAAGATCGCCGACTTGGTCAGGCTGTGCATGGTCATCTGCAACAGCCCGGCGAAGTTGCCGAGCGGGCCGGCCATGCCGAAGGCGAACACGATGATGCCCATGTGCTCGATCGAGGAGTAGGCGAACATGCGCTTGATGTCGCGCCGGCGATACAGCATGAACGCGGCGAAGATCAGCGAGAGCAGGCCGAGCGCGATCATCAACGGACCGGGGGCGATGGCGCCGGGATTGGCCGCCAGCAGCATCTTGAAGCGCAGCAGCGCGTAGAGCGCGACGTTCAGCAGCAGGCCGGACAGCACGGCGGAGATCGGCGTCGGGCCCTCGGCGTGCGCGTCGGGCAGCCAGGCGTGCATCGGCGCGAGGCCGACCTTGGTGCCGTAGCCCAGCAGCAGGAAGATGAAGGCGATGTTCAGCAGCGCCGGATCGAAGTCGTGCGCGCGGGTGATCAGGATGGTCCAGACCATCGCATCCATGCCCTCGCCGATCACCGGGCGCGCGGCGAGATAGACCAGGATGGTGCCGAACAGCGCGAGTGCGATGCCGACGCTGCCGAGGATGAAGTATTTCCACGCGGCCTCGATCGCTTCGTGCGTGCGGTAGATGCCGACCATGACAACGGTGGTCAGAGTCGCGAGTTCCACCGCGACCCACATCAGGCCGATGTTGTTGGCGACCAGCGCCAGGTTCATGCCGAACAGCATGAGCTGGAACATGGCGTGGTAGAATCGCAGATAGCCCGGCGGTGAGGCGGCCGGTTTCCAGTTCGTGCGCGATATAGCTGGCGCTGAACGCGCTGGTGGTGAAGCCGACGAAGGTGTTGAGCAGGATGAAGACGATGTTCAGGTCGTCGACCAGCAGGTACTGGCCGGTGGCCGGGCGGTCGACACAGCAAGCAGCAGCGCGACACAGCAACGACAGCACGCTGGCGAGCGACGTTGATACGCGCCGACAGGCGGTAGTCGGGGATCGCGCCAGCATCGCGGCGGCGAGCAGCGGCACGAGCAGGATTGCGTACTCGGTCAAGATTCCCCCTCCCCTTGCGGGAGGGGGTTGGGGGGGAGGGGAGCAATGGCGCCTCTCCCTCAACCCTCCCCCGCAAGGGGCAAGGGAACGCATTTGGATCAACCGGCACGCCGTTCATCTTCGTTCTCCCCGGAATGCGTCCAGCGCCTCCAGATCCACCGTGTCGAAGCGCTCGCGGATGCGGAACAGGAAGATGCCGATGACGATGAACGCGATCAGGATGGAGAACGCGACGCTGATCTCCACCACCAGCGGCATGCCCTGCGCGCCGGTGGCGGCGAGGTTCACGCCGTTCTCCAGCGACAGGAAGCCGACCACCTGGCTGACCGCATTGCGCCGCGTCACCATCATCAGCAGGCCGATCAGCACGACCGACAGCGCCAGCGCGATGTCCTCGCGCGCCACCGGATCGGCGTGCGCGGTGACCGGCAGCATCACCATCAGCGACAGCGCGACCAGCCCGATGCCGGCGAGCATGGTCAGGCCGATGCTCACCACCGTCTCGATCTCGCGGTGGATGCCCAGGCGGAACACCATGCGGCGCAGCGCCCAGGGAACGACGATGGCCTTGAAGCACCAGCGCGATGGCCGCGGTGATGTAGAGATGCGGCGCGTCCTGGATATGCGCCTGCCAGGCCACCGACAGCGCCAGGACCAACGCGTGCAGCGCCAGCACGTTGATCAGCGCGTACAGCCGGTCCTGGTACAGCATCATGAAGCTGACCAGCACCAGGCCGCCGGCCAGCATATGCGCGAT
The DNA here is from genome assembly GCA_963696645.1 of uncultured Alphaproteobacteria bacterium. Classification (GTDB taxonomy): domain Bacteria; phylum Pseudomonadota; class Alphaproteobacteria; order Acetobacterales; family Acetobacteraceae; genus JAMXLO01. The sequence continues at coordinate 1,303,474 of CAVOKY010000005.1, read as the reverse complement.
GTCGAAGGCGAAGCCGTGCTGCATCACATGCCCTCCGATACGAACAGCAGCAGCACGCCGAGCAGGCCCAGCATCAAGCGCGGCGCCGAGGAAGTTCGGCACGCGGAACACGCGCATCTTGGCGATCGACATCTCGAACACGCCCAGCAGCACGCCGGCGACCGCCAGCTTCACCAGATACAGGTGACGAGCCCGATCGCGTAGCCATGCGGTGAGGCCGAACGGAAAGAAGATGCAGGCGATCAGCGAGACGTACAGCAGCAGCTTCAGCGACGCCGCGAGTTCGATCATCGCCAGATGGCGGCCGGAATATTCCAGCACCATCGCCTCGTGCACCATGGTCAGTTCCAGGTGCGTCGCGGGATTGTCCACCGGGATGCGCGCATTCTCCGCCAGCGCGACGATGACGAACGCGACCAGCGCCAATGCCAGCGACACGCGCAGGCCGACCGCGGACGACGCCATGAGCCGGCGATGGTGGAGAGCTGCGTCGAGCCGGCGATCAGCGCCACCGACAGCACGATCATCAGCATCGCCGGTTCGGCCAGCGAGGCGATCATCACCTCGCGCGAGGCGCCGATGCCGCCGAAGCTGGTGCCGATATCCATCGCGGCCAGCGCCTGCACGAAGCGCGCGCTGCCGAGCAGCGCGGTGATGGCGATCAGGTCGCCGGACCAACTGAACAGCAGGCCGGTGGCGAAGGTCGGCACCAGCGGCGGCGGCCACCCAGGTGACGGCGAAGATCACGTAGGGCGCGACGCGGAACAGCCAGGAGGCATTCTCCGCCAGCACCACTTCCTTGCCGAGCAGCCGCCGCAGGTCGCGATACGGCTGGATCACCGACGGCCCGCGCCGGCGCTGCAGCCGCGCCTTCACCTTGCGCACCAGGCCGGTCAGCAGCGGCGCCAGCAGCAGCACCAGCGCCATCTGCACGCCCTGCACCAGCAGCCCCTGGATCACTGCCATAGCGCCAGCGCCAGCAGCAGCACCACCAGGGCGGCGAAGACGAAGCCCAGATAGCGCCGGATGGTCAGGAACTGCAGATGGTTCAGCATCTCGCGATGCCCGCCACACCGCACCGGCGATCGGCGCATAGAACACGTCCCACACCGGATCGCTGATAGTGCTTCTCGATCCGCGCCGGCGGCGATGTCGCCGGGCGGCGGCATCGTCACCGTCTCGTGCGTGCGGAACACCACGCGCGCCGAACACGCGGCGGATCGGCTGGGCGAAGCTGCCGCCGGTGTATTGCGTTGCCGGCCGCGGGTCCGGGAAGCCGCAATCCCAGGCCGGCGCCCGGCGCAGCGCGTGCGAGCGCGAAGCGATGGACCGCCAGCACGGCCAGCCACGCCGACGCCGGCGATGAACAGCGAACACCAGCAGCCCGTTGTACGAACTGCGCGCCGTGCGCGACCGGCACGATGGACAGCCACGCCACACCAAGCTGCGTCGGCATCCGCGCGCCGGTCAGCGCCTGCGCCACCGGCGCCAGCCCGTCGATCACCACGCCGGGCAATATGCCGGCCAGCAGGCACAGCGCGGCGAACCCGAACATCGCGGCGAGCGAACAGCGATCGACCTCGCGCGCCTCGGCCGCCGCCGGCGTGCGCGGCCGGCCGAGGAAGGTGACGCCGAACGCCTTGACGAAGCACGCGGCGGCCAGCGCGGCGGACAGCGCCAGCAACGCGCCGTCCGCCGGGATCATGATCTTCAGGCCCCATTGCGGCAGATCGGGATGCAGCAGGATCGCCTGGAAGGTCAGCCACTCGGACACGAAGCCGTTCAGCGGCGGCAGCGCGGAGATCGCCACGCAGCCGACCAGGAAGGCGAACGCGGTCTTCGGCATGCGATGGATCAGCCCGCCGAGATGATCCATGTCGCGCTCGCCGGTCGCGGTCAGCACGGCGCCGGTGCCGAAGAACAGCAGGCTCTTGAACACCGAGTGGTTGAACACGTGGAACAGCGCCGCGGTCAGCGCCGAGCGCCGCCGACCGTCGCCAGTCCATTGGCGCCGAACGCCAGCGCCAGGCCGAGGCCGATGAAGATGATGCCGATGTTCTCCACCGTGTGGTAGGCGAGCAGGCGCTTCAGGTCGTGCTCCATCAGCGCGTAGAGCACGCCCATCACCGCGGTGATGCCGCCCAGCGCCAGCACGACGACGCGCCGACCACCAGGTCGGCGCGCCGAGCAGGTCGAAGGCGATGCGGATGAAGCCGTAGACCGCGACCTTGGTCATCACGCCGCTCATCAGCGCGGAGACGTGGCTGGGCGCGGCGGGATGCGCGAGCGGCAGCCAGGCGTGCAGCGGCACCAGGCCGGCCTTCGATCCGGCACCGATCAGCGCCAGCACCAGCGCGAGCGCCGCGACACCGGGCGTCGGGATGCGCGGCGCGCATCGCGGCGAAGGTGTAGCTGCCGGTCGGGCCGGCCAGCAGGCCGAAGCACAGCAGCAGGGCGAGGCCGGAGAAGCTCGCCATGATGATGTAGACGTAGCCGGCGCGGGCGTTGCCGGGCTCGCGATGGTGCGCCATCACCAGCGCCCAGGAGGCGAGCGACATCAGCTCCCAGGCGAACAGGAAGCTGAACGCGTCGTCGGCCACCACCACCAGGTTCAGGCCGGCGAGGAACGCCGGGTAGAACGGCAGCACGCGCTGCGGCTCCGGCTCGTGCCCGCCGTAGCCGAGCGCGTAACAGCTGGCGCCGGCGCCGCCGAGGCCGACCACGAACAGGAAGAACGCGGCGAGCGGATCGAGCCGGAAATGCGCGCCGATCCAGGGCAGGCCGAGCGGCAGCGTCACGGCCGACGGCGTCGCGCGCCGAGGCGAAGCCAGCGCGATCAGCAGCGACAGCGACGAGACGGCGAGGCAGCCGCCATAGACGATGCGACTGCCCGACGGCGACCGCGCGACGAACGCGCCGGCGACGCCGAGGCCAGAGCAGCAACGCGATGCAGGCGAGCGACGAGCGCGATCATGTGCGGCGGGCACCTCGCGACGGGCGGCCGTGGTCCGGCGGAGCGAACGGCCGCCAGGCGCACGCCGCGGCCGCCCCGCGCGCTGACCGCGCCTTCCGCGATCAGTTCGATGCCGGCCGCATGCAGCGCGCCGACCAGCTTCATCAGCGAATCGACGTTGCCGCGCACCACGCCATCGCTCGCCTCCATGCGCTGGATGGTCGGCAGGGACAGGCCGGACAGCTCGGCCAGCTCCCGCTGATCGATCCCGCAGCATGGCGCGGGCCGCCCGCATCTGCGCCGCGGTGATCATTTACAGAACATGCCTAATGACGTTTTGAACATCAAAATCCAATATGCCGCATCAATTTTGCCGGTTCAAGCCAGATTATCGCAAGCCGAGACATGCCGTCGGGCGTCTGTCGCCATCAACGTTTGGCTAGGAATTGGCAGCCTACAATCGCGCAACCGAAGAGGCAGTCCGATATGTTCTTGCCGCGCCATGTTCGCCGGTTGCCAGGATGGCTGATGACGGAAACTGCGGCGGCATGCCTGATCCTTCTTGTCGTCATCGCAATGCTCGGTTTCGGCTGGCAACAGATCAACCGGTCCGTCGAGCAGGAAGCCGACACGACTGCGTTCCACCTTGCCGCGGCTGTGACGCAGGACGTGGAGCGCAAAGTGGATCAGCTCGATCTTACACTGCAGACAGTGATCGGTGGACGTCAGTCTCCGGCCAACCCAAGCCTGAGCGCACAGGAGCGGGACACGCTATTGTCCGAACGCACACCGCGTGACCCGGATATCGATTTCGTTAACATTCTCAATGCAAGCGGCATCGTCCTTGCCAAGACACCTCAACGGCCGCAAGCCACCGATTGGTCAAATCGCGATTATTTCACGGCGCAACGCGACAGTGTCTCGGACGCTGTTTTCATCGGCCGGCCTTTCGGACCAACACGTGATGGCCTGGCCTACATCCCGATCAGCCGTCGCTTGCCAGACAGCGACGGTAAATTCGCAGGCGTCGTGGTTGTCGGCGTCCGGCTTGCGTATTTTCGCGACCTGTTCGCCAAATTGGATCCGGGGTCACGTATTTCTGTGACGCTGCTGAACAATGACGGCACGATTTTGATGCAGTACCCGTTCAACCCGAACGATATTGGCGAAGCCGTCACCGCGGCCATTCCGTTCCACGAATTCATGCAGACCGGGGCGTCGCGGATCACCGAACGAGATTCGATCGATCAGGTCGAGCGACGGTTCGTGCTCCATAGGGTTGGGACTCTTCCGCTCGTGGTGAGCGTCGGCGTGCCGGTCGCAGCGGCCTATGCCGATCCGACGCTGTGGTGGCTTGCGGCAGCCGGCGCAGTGATGGTCGCGGCGATCATGCTCCTGACGCAGTTGCGGCGGCGTGAGCAAGGGCGGCGCGAGGTCGCCGAACGCCAAAGCCGGGAGAAGTCGCGGTTTCTCACCACACTGAGCCATCAGCTCCGCACGCCGCTGCATGGCGTACTCGGCTATGCGGATCAGTTATCTCAGGAGGCCGCGCTCACGCCTGCCCAATCACGCCAGGTGGCGGAGATCGTCAGCGCCAGCAGGCACATGCGCGACGTGGTCAATATCGTTCTGGACTATGCGCGGGTCGAGGCACTGGGACCCGCGCTCCACATGCGTCGAATCGATGTGCGGACCGTGGTCAGGGAATGCGTTGCGGTCGTCGAACCCGGCGCACGCGCGCGGGGACTGGAGACGCGGATCACCGAGCAAGCCGGCACTCCCGAGCACTTCGTGACCGATGAGGTTCAGCTCAGGCAGATTCTGATGAACCTGCTGAGCAATGCGGTAAAATACACACCGACGGGGATGGTCGAACTGCGGACGATGGGTGACGAGACGCACCTCACGATCGAAGTGGCAGACACAGGCATCGGCATTCCCGAGGGGCAGCGTCACCGGCTGTTCATGGAATTCGAACGTTTCGGTACGGAACGAACGAGCATTGAAGGCACCGGCCTCGGCTTGGCCATTGCACACCGGCTTGTCCGGCGCATGGGCGGACAAATGGGTCACCGCGACAACGCGGGCGGCGGAAGTGTGTTCTGGCTGGAGTTGCCCGTCGGCGTCGCCGATGAGCCCGACCTTATCGTCGAGCCCAGAGGGGTCGCGGCGCAGCGCCGGCTGAATGTACTGGTCGTAGACGACTCCGAAGTTAATCGCGATGTCGCAGCCGCATTTCTGCGCAAGGCAGGGCACACGACAACCGAGGTGCACGATGGCGCCGCGGCTGTCGAACTCGTCGCGGCCCAGGATTTCGACGTAGTGCTGATGGACATGCGTATGGCGCACATGGATGGCCTGGAGGCGACGCGGCGCATCCGGTCATTGAATGGATCGCGCGCGCAGGTGCCGATCGTGGCAGTGACGGCAAATGCGCTCGATCAGCACGTGGAGGAGTGTCGTCGCGCCGGCATGTCGGAGCACCTGGCAAAGCCCTTCACCCAGGCGGAGCTGCTTGCGGTCGTTATGCGAGCAGCCGCACGCCGGCCGCAGCCTTCCAACGAACTACGACCCGTGGTCGATCGCGACTGCATCTTTGCACTGGAAGCATGCATGGGGTCGGATGCCCTCCATGGACTGCTTGATTGTTTGGCGTTGCGGATCGAGGCGCTGTTAGGAACGCTCGATGGGCCGACGCCGTTCGCAGACTCGGAGACACTTGTCGATCTCGCACATGAAGTGGTGGGCGGAGCGGGTACGCTCGGCTTCCTGCGCCTGTCAGCGATAGCTTCCCGCGTTCAAATGGCGATCACCGCCGATCCCACCGAAGCAAGCCTGCTGGTCGGAGAGATGAAACACGAAGCAGAAGCCGCGCTTGCGGAGTTGCAGCGTAGGCGAACGATCGAGGGTTTGATGCCCGCCTGAAGCGAGACGGTCAGCGACGGCAGATATTCAGGATTTGGCGACCCTCGGAAAATTCAGACTGTTCGCCGAAGAGCGGTGTCGGATCCAGCTGGCGTTTCCAGACGTATTCGACTCGTCTGTCGCCGGTGGCTGTCAAACTGCCATCGGCGTGGGGAGAGGGCACCAAATTGGCGATGGCCTGCAACAGATCGACCGGCCTGAACGGCTTGGCCATGAACATCGTCGCACCGGCGCCCTGCGCCGCGGTCCGGGCAGCTTCATCATTGAACGCGGAAAGAATGATGATCGGAACATCGGCATAACCGGGCAGGCGGCGGATCTGCGTGCAGGCCGCGAAACCGTCCAGTCTCGGCATCTTGTAGTCCAGTATTGCCAGACAGGCATTGGTGCGCGTGGCGAAGTCGAGCGCCTCGAGGCCATCGACTGCCTGCAGGACGCTGAAATTCCGGCCCTCCAGCATGGAACGCAGGATGCTGCGGATGATGTGATCGTTATCGGCGATGATCACGTCTCTGGCGGTCGCGTCACTCGGCATGGCGGGCACTTTCGGTTGCGCGGTTCGCCACGATGGTGGCGATGGCGGGTTGCCATGCGGTTAATTCGCCGCGACATAAAGCCCGGGACGTTCCGGTGTCGGTTGAAATTCTCCCCGCGGCATTGCCCGCCTTGAACCATCGCGAACTGCAGCAACTGAACCCCATGCACCAATATGGGCTGGTTCTGCGCCCGCAGTTTGCGCGCGCTTCGCCCCACCTGCCGCTCCACTGCGTCGCCCATGGCACGGACTTCCGTCTTTTCCAGGTGAAGCCCGAAGGTTCCGCAACAAGACTGCTCCTGGCTCCTGTAGACAGATAGGCGAGTGATGGAAGGAGCCGCGCAAGCTAAACTCGCCTTTATGGAGTTGCGCGGCATAGGCAAGTGCCTTTACGGCGCGGTCCCACAGCTGGCGATGGGCATTTGATGACGTCCTGGTGGTACCGGGACGTGAAGGAAGCTTGATGATGCCAGATCTGGCGACGGACGGCGGCGATGGCGTCGCTTAAAGTCCAGTGCAATTCCGGGTGTCAAGCGCCAGTGGCAGGAGCGAGCGGGTTCGGCGCGGACGCCCACCACGGTCGAGCCGATGATGCTCAATGCGGACTCGTTGCGAGACCCGGCACCAATGCAGATCAGCCGCCCAGGTGGCCGCCATCCGCCAACCCTGGACAGGATAGCCGGTCAGGGTGGTCAGCCCAGTTGGGGTGGTCGTCTGTCCCCCGGCGCCGTCGCGGAAATGGCCATCGTCGTCTGGCGACCCGCACTCAGCCCGGAATGAACGCTCACCCGATGAGCGTTCGTTGCGGTGATGGATTGCCCTCGGTCGATGTGCGCGTCGCTGCTCTGCCGACAACACCCATCAGACGACCACGGCCATCGGGTCGAGGACGGGCAAGGTGGTCGCCTGCCGCTCGTGCTGCGGCATGATCACGATCCGCCGCGGCTCGACACCTCGACGTCGCTGTCCGAGATCGGCAGCATCTTCGGCCATCGGCGATGCAGAACGTCCTGCACCTCCCGTTGATCGATTCTAGCGTGTGAGATCAGCACCAACGCGATGCCGTCGCCACTGGCCATGCCAGCGAAGCTGACATCGCTCCAGGATCGCCTGTGTCGCGCCATTCGGTCCCGAACATCGCGCAGCGCACGCCGCAGCCGTCGTACAGCGTCGGGCAGGCCAGCCGACGAGTGCAGTGGGATGATGGCAAGGCTCCACGTAGTTGCTTCTGCCGTCCATTGGCGCATGCCATTCCACCATCCACTGATCACTGGTCGTCGGCACCACGCGCATGCTGGTGATCGGCAGGAGTACGGCCAGCCATCGCCGCCGCGCCGTTCGCGCCGGGCAATCATGCAGCGTGCCAGACGGTCTGCCAGATTATGATCACCGATCCCGTGGAGGGCTGTGATGACCTGCTGCTGTGCCGTACATGCCATCGCCATCTGCCGATCCGTGGTCATGCGCTATTTATGTGGCACGAACCTCTGAGCGGGGATTATCGGAGGAATGCGATTTGACGAAGGTGCCAATGGTGATGCTGCGTGGGCCTGAACCCATCAAGGTATTGCAGGGAGTTCTGAGCCGGCGTGCCCACGATATGACGATGCCAGGACGTTGCGGATCGCCAGCGAGTCCGTAACGCGGAACTCCTTGCGAGGCCGTTTTGGGATCAGCGCCCGCTCAATCAGCCCTGGTCACACCGGCATCCGCCTGATCACGCTGATCCAGCCCCAGTCGCCTGTCTTACCGCGCCCAAGCTCCAGCGCGACCTTGGTCTAGAATGGTTAGGTGGTCCCCAACGACGGATTGATCGGCTTCCACTGGTTCCACCGACACCGCCCGATACGGCTCTAGGTGTTCATGCTGGGAATCTTCATCGGTTCGCGAACGAATTCCGTCAGTGCGATACGACCCGCATGTCGGTGCAACTACTCGCCGCAAAGCTCTATCAGCTGGAACTTGGTGTCCCTCCACTTGACCGCTGCCCTTCTGAATAAACCATCTGAATAGTCCGACGGATAAACCACTGCCAAGTACACGCCCCCAGTATGACAACTTGTCTGCCACACGGCGCACACCTTGTCGAACAGAGGCCATGTGCGCGCCACGTGCGCATCATCCGCCAGATAGGAACGGCTCCTCCATTCACGATATTGCGGTTGCAACACGATAGCCTGCTGGCTTGGAAGGGCGAACGTCGTGGGCACGAAGACGCCGCGTTGCACGGCAAGCGTCGCAAGGTGTTCTGTTTGCGGCGACCACAACGTCGTCCAAGAAATTGCCTCTCTCCCGGTTCCGATAGCTGTCAATAGCACGCTGTCCGGGGCGATGACGCCAATCGCCTGTTCGAATGAGCTATATGTCCGGGCGTACCGCCGAATATCATCAATCAATGACAGCGATCGGCAGACGGAGAAAAGCAAGGCGGCTGTCATTACCCATTGTTGTACCTTGAGCGATTGCCATTGAATTTGTGTCGCCGCTATGGTCACGATCACAGCAGGTGGCACAAGGCGGTAATCCAAAAAAAAACCGTCCCCTATGCGGAATGGTGCGGCTAGCCAAAGCGCATTCAAACCCAACGCCAGGTACAGTCCTGGCCGCAACAGACCAAGGTGCATCGCGCGCGCTGTTAGGTAGGATAACCCCAGCAAGCCGGCCATCATGATTACGGCGCCACGGAACCCACTGCCATCGATCAGAGGATGCACTAATAGTGTCAACTTGCTGTTGATAATGCCAAAAAAACCTGGCGCGCCTATATACACAATGTGGTGGGTACCATCAGTAGACACGATGGCGTGGCCGGTGGGCGAAAGTGTGAGCAGCAGGAGGATCACGAATCCTGCTGTCAAACCGGAGGTCTGATGAACAAGGCTCCTTACCCGGTAGTCCCGAGATCGACAAATAAGTTCGAGTTCCAGCAGCCCGATCGCCGCGACAAGAAAGAACGCGGCGATCACATGGACGCAGAACACAAGGACGCTGCCGCCGATAGCGAGAATGAAGCGGTCGACCGAGAACGGTGTGGCACGTTGCCACAGCGCCAGCACCCAAAATGCGCAGCCCAATCCGGCAATGTAGTTTACGAAACCACTCATTAGCGCGCCATTGTAGAATACCGTCGCGAAGATCAGGGGTTTCAGCGGATCGGGGGTCGCCAAGGACCGGGCCAGCGCAACGCCTCCGCTGACGAAAATAATGAGGGGCAGAACAACAGAACAAGAAACAACTGGGCCGCCAACCCGAGCGGAACACCGCAATAATTTAATAACGACATCCCGAAATCGAGTGCGCTGTTCGGTACCAGCGCGTGATTGACCTCATAATATTGGCTCCAGAACGCATCGCCACGAAGAAGGCTCGTCAGTATTGCAACGCCTGCGATATGATTCGGCCAATCCAACAAAGGAGTGGGCGACGCAACAACCAACGGTGCGGCCGCAACAATGGTCGCGATGGTCGAAATGACAACCAGCCGGCCGCCTCGGTTGTCCGAGAGGAAAACCCATGCCATGGGAATTGAATTCCATGCCGATATGCCATGCCAGGAGGAACATGGTTGATGCAGATTATCATGAATTATGCTCGTGGTGAAGATCAAATGTACGCCCTGGACCCTTCCATCCCGCCGGTTCGAACCGACTTAGCCGCAGTGTTCGCAGCGGCTTCCGCAGCCTCGGCTGGCATAGCAACTCTTGCCACGCCAGTTTGACACGAGGCCCGGCTGTGGCAACGACAGCCGGCCAGGCGACGTTATGTTAGCCGGGAAGTCGAGTCGATCCAAGCCGTTCAGAAATCACCTCGTCCGTCATCGGGCCGATGCCCGTCGTCGTCTGAGGGCATTCGTTACAGCATCGGTTGCCAAACGTCGGTGGCCGGAATAGGCATTAGCGCATCAATCTGGTGGCAATTAGCTAAACTGATCGCATGCTTCCTACCCTTGCGGCTTGACAGTGTCACACGTTGCCAATCACAGTTGACGTCCTTGTTCAGGCGACTGCACTGACGAAAACCGCGCTTTTTTCGTTGGCGCTGGTATTGCGGTTCAACTTGGTGCCCCAAGGGGTGCTGAGGCGACGCAGGACTAGGACCAAAGGAGATGAGATCGGCGGTGCCGATTGCCCGACATCGATATCGACGTTTTAACGGTTAACCGAGGTTACAATGCCGGCTGTTCGCGAACTACTCGGTAAGTCACTTTTCCTCATCGGTGTCTTCTTGATTTGCATGTGCGGTCTAATGTTGCAGATCGTGCAAACGCGTGTGCTCTCCGTCATATTGTGGTACCATTTGGCGTTCTTCGCGATCAGCTTGGCCATGCTTGGAATGACCATAGGCGCGTTGTTGGTCCATTTTAAGGCAGCATTATTTCCAGGTAGCCGCTTGCTGGAGAACCTTGTTTGGATTAGTGCGGCTTTTTCTATCGCCGTAGTGTTGTCCACTTTTTCCTTGATCACGACAGTGATTCCAGCAGGTATGGCGAGTACCCTGGTCATGACTGCGCTGGCTTGGTTGAAGCTCATTTTAATTCTTCTGCCGCCATACATTTTTGGTGGGATGGCTATCTCCCTTGCCTTAACTCGCAGCCGATGGCCGGTTGGGTTGGTGTATGGTGTTGACCTTTTGGGAGCGTCGACCGGATGCCTGCTTGTCTTGCTGCTGCTTAATTGGGCAGACGCGATTTCCGTACTCATTGCGATTGGTACCTTCGGGGCCATTGCGGCAGTCTGTTTTGGCATCGCGCGGCGGCTGGCCGGCGAAACTGCGACACCCGTTCTTGCGATTGGCCGACTTGGACCGTTCCGGCGTCCGGCGATACTTGCAATCGTGTTCGGAGCGGTTGCAATAGTGAACTCCGCGATGCAGCCCAATGGGCTTGTACTGATGCTTTCGAAGGACAAGCTGGAATTCACCAAGCCGTCAGCCCTTCTCTGGAACTCTTTCTCCCGGATTTGGGTTGGCGAGGACACCTTGGGTCAACCTGCAATGTGGGGTCCATCGTCGATTATGCCGGACTTCGAGGTTTCAGAGCGACATCTGGATATCGATGGCTCAGCCGCAACTGCGATGTATCGATTCCACGGCGATGTGCCCCAAATGGCGTTTTTACGTTACGACATCACCAATCTGGCCTATTCGATCCGCCACGAGGGGAATGCAGCGGTGATCGGTGTCGGCGGAGGTCGCGATCTACTATCTGCATACGTTTTCGGCTTCCGAAACATCACGGGGGTCGAACTCAACCCGATTTTCGTGAACCTGCTGAACCACTCGTTCCGTCGCTACAATAATCTTGTCGATCTGCCGGGTACGCGATTGTTCGTCGACGAGGCGCGTAGCTGGTTCGCCCGCACCACTGACCGATTTGATCTGATCGAGATGAGTTTGGTTGACACCTGGGCCGCGACCGGCGTCGGAGCGTTCTCGCTGTCTGAGAACGGTCTCTACACAGTCCAGGGGTGGAGGCTTTTTCTGAACGCATTGACACCGACCGGCGTTTTCACAGTATCCCGCTGGTACAATCCGCAGGCCGTGATGGAGACCGGACGCCTCATCAGCCTCGCTATGGCCGCGCTGCGCAACGAAGGGGTTGAGCGGCCAGAAGCCCATCTCTTTCTCGCCGCTACATCGCATTTGGCAACGTTGATAGTGTCCAAATCACCTTTTTCTGCCGATGACGTCGCAATTCTACGCGCCCGGGCCACCGCGTTGAAATTCACGGTACTCATCAGCCCAGATCAGCCAGCGGCGTCTCCGGTTCTGCAACGTGTCCTCGACGCACGCCAGCAGAGTGATTTCGCGGCTCTTGCACGAGATTACCATATTGATTTCTCTGTCACGACAGACGAGCGGCCGTTCTTCTTCAACCAGTTGAACCTTCTCGATCCACAATCAATAAAAATTGCCCTCCATTCTGACGCAGGTGTCGTGCGAGGCAACCTGATGGCCTCGCTGACAGTTGGTATCATCATGGCTCTCTCGGGGCTGTTGGTGCTGTTCGCAATGATTGTCCCGGCGTCACCAGCGCTACGGCAGGCTCCGGCCCGTCTGGCTCTATTGGGAACGTCATACTTTTTGTTAATCGGTCTCGGTTTCATGTTCGTCGAGATCGGGCTGATACAACGCATTTCGATCTTTCTTGGTCATCCGGTTTACGGTCTCGCCATTGGACTATTTGGGATCATCCTCTCGACCGGTATCGGCAGTCTTGTTTCCGGATGGTGGCAGTTGCACACTGCATCCAGGATCATCGCATGGGCATGTACCCTGGGCGCTTATGTGGCGCTTCTGCCAGTGTGGCTGCCAAGCGTCGTACTGTCATACGATGGTAGCTCTCTCTTTATTCGGGCGTTTGCTTCGTTCGCCGCAATGACTCCAGCCGGCTTACTCATGGGTTGGGGGTTTCCGACGGGTATGCAACTTGTCAACGCTGTAGATACGCGCCCGACGCCTTGGTTCTGGGCAGTCAACGGAGCGGCGAGTGTATTGGCGGCAAGCGTGGCCGTCGCAACCAGCATTGTCTTTTCGATCAATGTCAGTCTTTGGTTCGGCGCCGCCTGCTACATTTTGCTCAGCCCGGTCGGCATCGGACTTATGTCACTTGGGCAGCAAGTCGGCACGGCCAGTCGTCGCCTGCCAATCCAAGAGCGCAGTCAAACCCCGACCAGCCCCGCGTCCGTTTAGCCCGTCTTCGCGGATTCGCGGTCCGAAAGCGGTATTTTTCGGCGATCGGCGTCCGTCATCTGTTTGATATTCTACACAGATATATTGCTGCGACTGCTGAAAACCGCTGTAGTGAAGACTTACCCTATTTCCACTGCTCGATTCGAGTGCCTACGGTCGTGCTGCGAGAGCTCGAACTCGCGCAGCGCCACAAGAATCAGCGGAAAATGTCATCGGCGCGATATCCGAGCACCCTCTGTAGTGAAGACCTTTTCGGCTAACTCGTTGATCGACAACGAGCGCAGGCCGGAAAACCCTCGAATCCGCGAAGACGGGTTAGCCCATGCGGCGCTATCGAAGACGACCATCTCGCCACCCTGGGGGGCATGCGATCAGTACGATCCGTCATGCGGCCTTAGCGTGCAGCGTCACTCCGTGTTCGTCCCAGGTGTAGATGGCCGAGCCGTATCGGGCGGTGACGGTGGTCACCAGCCACCTGCAGCGGGCTATGGCCGACTTCGGCACCGAGACCGGCACAATGGGGACGGTTTTCGCCGTCGCGGATACCAGCGATGTTCAAGCCAAGCCTAACAAGTATCATATTTCGGCGGGCTGGCAGGGTGACTTCGAACCAACGTAGGCATGTGGCGACGGAATTAGGTGTCGAACCCGCCAAGAGGTGACGCATCATCATTTGGATTGAACGGTCGACGGGGATCGGATGTCGGGGGCCATCCTGTCCTGGCTGACCACCCTGACCACGGCCCGCCAATGCTTCCGAGATCAGGCGGATGGCGGCCACCTCGGCGGCTGATCTGCATCGGTGCCGGCTCTTGCAACGAGTCCGCATCGAGCATCATCGGCTCGACCGTGGTGGGCGTCCGCGCCGAACCCGCTCGCTCCTGCCACTGGCGCTTGACACCCGGAATTACACTGGACTTCCAGCGATGCCATCGCCACCGTCCGTCGCCCGATCTGCCATCATCAAGCTTCCTTCCATCCCGGCCGCGCCGGGTCATTGCATGGTGCGCCTGTCAGTCCGCCTGGAGACCCCAGAAGCGGGCGATGTGGCCCGCCGCGCCGGTCGGCCAGACATGCGGCAGTGCCGGCAATATCCGAAGCTCGACGGCCGGGCATGCTGGCCGGCCCCAGATTTCGCTGCCGCCACCCAGCTTGGTGCTGCTGTCGAGGCCATGAACCGCCGACCATTGTTCTGCCAGAAGCTGCGCGTTGGCAGGATCGACGACGCGGTCAGCGCCGCCATGCCAGATCGACAGGCGCGGCCAGGGACCGATGTAGCCGGCCGGCGCAGCGTTGCGGACCTGCTCGGCCCAGCCGGCGCGCGAGCGTTGCGGACCAGCCTCCGCCATGCGCGCCAGTGCCTCGGTGGTACTGGTGGCTGCGCCGACCGGCAGACCGGCGACTACAGCGCCGGCGGCGAACACATCCGGGTAGGCTGCAAGCATGGCGGCCGCCATTGCACCGCCCGCGGACAGACCGGCGATATAGACGCGGGCGGGATCCGCGGCGAAGCGCTCGACCGCTGCCGCGACCATCTGCCGGATCGACAATGCCTCGCCGGACCCGCGGCTGACATGGGCAGGGCGGAACCAGTTGAAGCAGCGTCCGTGGTTGTTGTCGCCGGATTGCTCGGGCAGCACGAGCGGGCAACCGACACGATCGGCCAGGGCGGCCCAGTCAGTGTCATTGGCGAACGCGTTAGCGGTCTGGCCGCAGCCGTGCAGCAGCACGATCAGCGGCGCCGCGGCGCTCGGTGGGTTGGCCGGCAGATGGACGACCATCGAGAGGCGGCCGGGGTTGCTGCCGAACATAGCCACCTCGAGCGTGGTGGCCGCCGTGGTGGCGGACGCCGACGGCCAGGGGGCTGAACCGACGGGCCCAGACAGCCTGCTTTGGGCCCGGGCCATGGCGGTGGCGGCCCTCATGGCCGTCCGCACGCTCCGGCGGGCAATTCTCAGTTCGCGCGACCACTTCATGATAGGTCAACACTCCTGTCGTTCAGACCCAGGAATAAAGGAATTGCTGCGGCGCAGCAAAGGCCTTGACATGGGGTGCCGCGATGCAGTGCCCGTCACGCTGGCGTGACGTCAACCCTATCTCGGCTTTTTGGCACCAAGCTGCGATCGCTCCCGGTAATCAGGCGGCCTTAGGCCGCAAGGCACCGTCAGGTGCGAGCGTGACATCGCCAACAAAGACCATCCCGCCGACCAGCGGTTAATATCACACGAACAGCCTGGCTGGCCCGCCGCCGCCCAGGAAAAACGATAAACCGCCGCCGCAATCCGCCTGTTATTACAATTAACTAATTGACATCATACTATCTAACCACCACCTCCAGCCCTTTCCCCCCCATCCAACGGACAGGGCCACCCATGCAATCCCTCCCCAACCTTCCCTCCGCCATCGCCCTCGAGACCTACGCCAGCCTCTGTGCGAGCCTCCCGCCGCCGGTGATCGACACTCCCGAGTCCCGCGCCGCCCGCGACGACGCAGCCATGCAGGCGGTCGCCGTCCTGCGCCCCGCCAATGCCTTCGAGGCCCGCCTCGCCGTCGATGTCATCGCCGCCGACGCACACGCCAAGGACAGCCTCCGCCTCGCCGCCAAGTACCACGCCGACTTGTCCGCCATGGTGAAGTGCCGGGCCCAGTTCGCCCTCATGATGCGCCAGATGCACAGCGCGCTGCGCACCCTGCAACGCATGCAGGCGGCGCGACAGAACGCCGATGCGACCCAGGCCGCCACCGAAGAGCCGCGCACGCCGTCCCCCGCTCCAGCCACCACCCCTGCGATGAATGATGCCGCCCCACCGGACCAGGCCCCGCAACCCGACACGCTGACCGAGGCGGAAGACTATGCCGTGCAATGCCCGCTGTTCGCCGCCCGCATCCGTGCCGCCGGCGGCCTCCCGGCGCGGCTCGACTTCACTCCCCCAAACCCCGCCATCGTCAAGATTTTAATCAACGGCACGAGTCCCGTCCTGTGCGCGCTCGACCAGATAGCACGCGACATCGTGCAAGCGGCCTGATGGGATCGTATCTCACGCAGCAACACCGTCCCATGCAGCGCCCAACGAGACGCCGCTGAGACAGCCACAAGCAACGCAGCACTTCCCGTTCGGTCACAACGCAGGGTTCACACGGAGAGCCACCGAGAATCCACAGAGAGACACTGGCACCTGGCTCATGCTGCCGGCGCCTATGCCGCCGAACGCGTGGCGAATGCCACCAGGATCATCGTCGAGATCGTGCGCAAGCAGGCCGGGCAGATCGGCTTTGCCGTCCATCCCAGACGCTGGGTGGTCGAGCGCTCCTTCGCCTGGCTCGGGCGAAACCGCCGGCTGGCGAAAGACTTCGAGGCAACCGTCGCCTCGGCAACAGCCTTCCTCTATGCCGCTACCATCTTGCTACTCACACGACGGTTCGCTCGTTCGATTTGAGATTCGAGTTCTAACTCTTAGAGCCTTGCCGGCGGCGCGCCAACGCCCAACATCGCTGAAGCCTGCCACACTGCCAGCAATCCAGCTCGTAATGACCACGGGCCATCCCCCACACTCGACCCAGGTTGCATCCGCGATTGCAAATTCGCCGTCAACCCACCTCCCCATCGTGTCGCCCAACACGCAATGGGACGACCCCGAGACGCGCGTCCCGCGCCCCAATGCCAATAGCTCGCCAGTCAGCCATCCCAATCGCACCTCAGGTGATCGATCGGCTCAACGATCGTATCTACAGTGAGCCCAGCCTCGCCTAACCAGTCCCTCCTGCCGCAACGCCCCGATGCACTCCGTCACTTCCTCGATCGGCGGCGATGTCAACTGCCACCTGCCGCACCAACCGCACCGGATCGTCGAATTCGTTCCGCCCGTTGCACAATTCGAACTGCATGGCTTCATCGTCTGGCAGTTCCCCCTCCCTTGCGCCATAGTCGGCTCGATCGACCAGGGAGGAAACCATGCTGCAGCGTCTGCACCACGTCGCATATCGCTGTCTGGATGCTGCCGAGACGGTGGACTTCTACACCAACGTCATCGGCCTGAAGTTCGCACACGCGATTTCGCAGGACCGGGTCCCATCGACCCAGCAATTCAGCCCACACCTGCACATCTTCTTTGAACTCGGTGACGGCAGCTATCTGGCGTTCTTCGAGCTTGCCAATGCAGCACTGCCGCAAAGAGATCCGAACACGCCGGATTGGGTTCAGCACCTCGCCCTGGAGGTTGCCGACACGGCTGCCCTGCTCGAAGGCAAGCGGCGGCTGACCGAGCGAGGCATCGATGTCGTAGGGCCGACCGACCACGGATTCTGCAAATCGATATACTTCTTCGACCCGAGTGGCCACCGGATGGAGATGACCGCCCGCACCGAGAAGCCGGGTGACCTGCATCGGTTTGCCGACGCCGCACCGGCGATCCTTGCTGATTGGGAAGCGTGCAAGAAGCAGGGTGCTCTCAGCCAACAGGCGGCGCTGACCGCCTGATCCGTCAGCGTGATGCGCTACAAGCCGCGGTCCCGCCGGCCGTAGTACAGCGTCACCGTATGCGTCGCCTCAGCAAAGAACAGCCAGCGTTCGACATAGACGCCAAGCACCACGACAACCGCGGCCAGCGGCAGCAGAATCCGGTTCGCCGCGCTGCTAAGCGCGATCCCCGCAATCAGCAGCACCACCGGCACAACGAAGCCAACCGCCAGCGCGAACACCCGCAACCGTGCGGCGTGCCTGCGGGCAACGGCGTAGCCCATCTCGCGCAGCAGGTAGTTCTCCTCGGTATGCGGCGCTTCCAGCATGCGCACCTGGCCGAATGCACCCAGACCCGTCGCACTTTCGATCGTTGCAACTGACGCACCCGTATCGATCCGGCGCCAGTACATCAGCTTCACCAGTCCCGCGGCCACTGCGAACACCACGGCAATCGCCGCGACCAGTCGTACTGCACCGACATCGTCCAATGCCACTGCGGCCGCGAGCCACACGGCACCGGTGAACAATGCCAGCAGCAGCAAAACCGGCATCACCAGCCCATTGCACCACTGTCGCACCGGTTTCAGCGAGGCGTAGATCATCGCCTGGCAGGCTACAGTTGCCAGCCCGCAAGCCGCGGCCAGCAGCCCCAGCACTGCCGTGACGCCGGTCCCCGGCCCCGACAACATCCAGGCCGCCGCGAAGCCCAGCGCCGGCGGATAGGTCAGCAGTGACATCACGCCCTCGCGCGACAGCCAGGACGTGCGCCACTGCGACATCGCCCGCCACGCCCGCTCCGGCCGCCCCAGATGCAGGGTCGAGGCCAGCAGTCCGATGGTGCTCAGCGCCAGCGCGACCACGATCGCCGCAACGCCGAACCATGCCGAGGACGGCAGCAACCGCAGCGCGTTCAGTACCCCGAGCCAAGCCAGCATCCCGTAGCCCGCGCCCGAAGCGGTGGTCAGCAGGATGACCGAGAAAGCCGGATTCATCGGCTCAGCACCCGATCGATCCAGCGCAGCACCGAGGCGCCGGTACCGTTCGTGGGCCGCGGCGCCTCAACCGGCGGCGCCGGCGTCGGGTGGCGGCGCGGCGGCAGGTACTTGTTGACCGGCTTGCAGCCCATCTCCGGCATCAGGTCGTAGCCGCCGCGCTCGGCCACCAGTTGCGACACCGCGCTGGTCGGATCGCCGAGGTCGCCGAAATGCCGCGCCCGCGCAGGACAGGTGGCGACGCAGGCCGGCACGCGTTCCTGCTCCGGCAGGTGCTGGTTGTAGATGCGATCGATGCACAGCGTGCATTTGCGCATCACGCCCTGGTCGTCGTCGAACTCCCGCGCGCCGTATGGACAGGCCCAGGAGCACAGCTTGCAGCCGATACAGATGTCGGCGTTGACCAGCACGATGCCGTCCTCGGCGCGCTTGTAGCTGGCGCCGGTGGGACAGACGGTGACGCACGGCGGGTCCTCGCAATGCAGGCAGGAACGCGGGAAATGCACGGTGCGGCTATCCGGCCCGGTGCCGGCCTCATAAGTGTGCACGCGGTTCAGCCAGACGCCCTCGGGATGGTCCTGGTAGGCGTTGAAATCGGTCAGCGGCGCGGAGTGGCCAGAGGTGTTCCACTCCTTGCAGTTCACCGCGCAGGCGTGACAGCCGACGCAGGTGTCCAGGTCGATGACGAGGCCGAGCTTCTTCGCCCCGGGCGCCGGGATGCTGGTCATGGCGTGGTCAGTCTCCGGCCGGGGTGGGAACGGCGTAATGCAGCTTGCGTGGCGCGCGTGGCATGCCGGGAGGATGATGCAGCGCGACCGGGCGCGGTACCGTCTCGGCCGGGCCGACGGCCTTTTCCACCCGCACGCGCAGGTCGTACCACGCGGCCTGTCCGGTCACCGGATCGGCGTTGAGCTGCCGTCCGCCGGCCAGGAATTCCGAGATCACGTGGTTCAGCAGGAAGCCGCGCTCCGCCTCCGGCACATCGTCGGCGAGGTTCCACGCGCCGCGTCGCTTGCCGATCGCGTTCCAGGTCCACACCGTGTCGGAATTGACGCCCTCCATCAGCCGCACCTGGCATTTCAGCCGCCCGTTGCGGCTGATCACCCAGACCCAGCCGTCGTCCTCGATGCCAAGCGCGGCCGCCGTGCCGCGATGCATGTAGAGCCGGTTGTAGCTGTAGATCTGCCGCAGCCAGGCGTTCTGCGAGTGCCACGCGTGGTACATCGCCATCGGCCGCTGTGTCACCGCGTGCAGCGGATACGCCGCCTGTTCGGGCAGTGCCTGCTCGAACGGCGGATACCAGATCGGCAGCGGATCGAAGTATCGGCGCGATCCGCTCGCGCTGCGCCTCGGGCGGCTGGTTCGGTCCGTGCCCCTCGGCGGCGAGCCGGAACTTCTGCAACGGCTCGGCAGTAGAGCTGCAGCACGATCTGCGCGGTGCTGTCGATCAGGCCCAGCCGCTTGGCATCCGCCAGATACGCCGCGTTGGCGTGCTTGTAGTACAGCGCCTCGGGTGCGTGGTGGTACGACCAGAAGCAGCCATTGGCGATGTAGCGCTGCAACTGGTCGGGGTTGGGCGCGCCGACGCCTTCCCCCGATGCCGTCCGCGCCGCGCAAGCCGGCGAGCGGCCCGACACCGGGACGCCGTTCGTGCCGCGCGATGTAGTCGGCGTAGTCGCGATACATCGCGACTGCCATCGTCCTTCGACGAAGCCAGGCAGCTTCAGCCGTGCGCCCAGCGTCGACCAGCACGTCCTGGAACGGCCGCACGTCGCGGTCGGGCGGCAGCACCGGCTGGCGGATCGAATCCGCCGGACCCTCGGGACTGCCGATCGGCCGGTCCAGCAGCGAAATGCAGTCCCAGCGCTCCAGATAGGTCGTGTCGGGCAGGATCAGGTCGGCGTAGGCAACGGTCTCGGAATAGAACGCGTCGGAGTAGATGATGTGCGGGATGCGGTAGGCCGCCGGTCGCCGGATCCTTGTCCGCCATCTGCGCGCCGCCTCCCCGGGGTTCATCGAGGAGTTCCACGCCATGTTGGCCATGTACATGAACAGCGTGTCGATCGGGTATGGATCGCCGGCATGGGCGTTGGCGATCAGCGTGTGCATCAGCCCGTGCGCGGACATCGGCGCATCCCAGGTGAACGCCTTGTCGATGCGCACCGCGGAGCCGTCGGCTTCCAGCAGCAGATCCTCGGGCCCGCGCGGATAGCCCAGCGCCATGCCCGGCAGCATCGTGTTCGGCCTTCGACCCCTTGCCGACCGGCTGCGGCCCCGGCGGCATCGGCCGCGGGTACGGCGACTTGTAGCGCCACGAGCCCGGCGTATCGACGGCACCCAGCAGCATCTGCAGCAGGTGGATGGCGCGGCAGGTGTGAAAGCCATTGGAATGGGCCGAGATGCCGCGCATCGCGTGCATCGCCACCGGCCGCCCGAGCATCGTTTCGTGCCGCCGCCCGGACGTATCGGTCCACGGCTGGTCCAGCTCGATCGCCTGGTCGAAGGCGACGTCGGCCAGTTCGCGGGCGATGCGGCGGATCGTCGCCGCCGGGATGCCGCAGGTTTCCGCCACCACATCGGCGCATAGCGGCCGTCGAGGTAGCGCTCAGCGAGCAGATGGAACACCGGCCGCGCGCGGCGCCCATCGGGCAGCGTGATCTCGCCGGCGATCTGCGGCTGCATGCTCCGGCGTGGCGGCATCGATCGCGGCGGACGTGGTGCGATCCCAGGCCAGCGGCCTGCCATCCGCGTCGCGCGCGAACAGGCCGTCATCGGCGCCGCCCGGATTGCGTATCACCAGCCAGGCGGCGTTGGTGTAGCGGGCCAGGAAATCCAGGTCGATGCGGTCGGCTTGCAGCAGTTCGTGCACCAGCGACAGCACGAACAGCCCGTCGGTGCCGGGCCGCAACGCCGATCCATTCGTCGGCCACCGCGGAATAGCCGGTCTTCACCGGGTTGACCGACACGAACTTCGCGCCGCGCTCCTTCAGCTTTGCGATGCCCAGCTTGATCGGGTTGGAGTCGTGGTCCTCGGCGACGCCGAACATCAGCAGGTACTTCGTGCGCTCCCAGTCGGGCTCGCCGAACTCCCAGAAACTGCCGCCGACCGAATAGAGGCCGCCCGCCGCCATGTTGACCGAACAGAAGCCGCCATGCGCGGCGAAATTGGGAGTGCCGAACTGCTTGGCCCACCAGCCGGTGAAGCGACTGGCTCTGGTCGCGCCCGGTGAACAGCGCCAGCTTGCGCGGCTCCGAGGCGCGGATGTCGCCGAGCCACTGGGTGGCCAGGCTCAGCGCCTCCTCCCACTCGATCTCGCGAAAGTCGCCGGCGCCGCGTTCGCCGGTGCGCAGCAGGGGCTTGGTCAGGCGGGCAGGGGAGTAGTGGTTCATGATGCCGGCGGAGCCCTTGCCGCACAGCACGCCGTGGTTCACCGGATGGTCGGGGTTGCCCTCGATGTAGCGGATGCGGCCGTCCTTCAGGTGGACCCGGATGCCGCAGCGGCAGGCGCACATGTAGCAGGTGGTGGTCTTCATGCTGTCGGAGATCGTCGGAGACGTGTCGATGTTCTCCACCGGACGCGCGTAACCGCTGGTCCGTGAGGCTGCTGCGTCCGCCAAGCGTTCCTCCCTGTTCCATGCGTGCGATGCCGCGCCGCCTGGCGGCCCCGGACGGGACCGTTGCCCCACTATGCCCGTGCGGGGATGGATTTTCTATCCCACGCGGGCGGCGAAGCTGACTGTTGCTATGTGCATGTCCGCCGGGGCTTCGCCCCTGGACCCCACCAGAGGGCGCTGCCCTCTGGACTCCCGCCAAGGGCGACGCCCTTGGAACCTTTCACTGTCGACCGGTGAGGGTGGGGGATGGCTGAGCCTGGCATTGGCCGGGCTCAGCCATCCCCCACCCCCACCGGTCGAAAAGGATCGGATCCCAAAGGCAATGCCTTTGGTGGGGGTCCTGGGGGCAACGCCCCCAGGCGGGTTTCAGGGCGGAGCCCTGTCGGTTGTGCCGTCCGGCCGCATCCGCCAGAACTGCGTCATGGCTGACGACCGAGACCGCACCACCCGGCTGCTGCTCACGACACGGTTCATCCGCAGCATCGGTCAGGGTGCGCTGGTGGTCGACTTCACCCTCTACCTGCACGCGTTGGCCTGGTCTGCCGTGTCGATCAGCGTGGTGCTCAGCGCCGCGCTGCTGGTAGGCGTGGTCCTGACGTTGTTCGCAGGACCGCTCAGCGACCGCGGCGGGCGCCGGCGCTTCCTGTTCGTCTACGAGGCCGCGCAGTGTCTCGCCGGCCTCGGCGCGGTCGTCTCAGCACACCCGGGGATCATCAGCGTGGCGGCGTTGGTGGGTGGCTTCGGCCGCGGCGGTAATGGCGGCGCCGGCCCGTTCGCACCGGTCGAGCAGGCCTGGCTGGCGCAATCGGTCAGCCCGGTGCGCCGCGGCCCAATCTACAGCCTGAACGCCGCGCTCGGCTTTCTCGGCAACGCGCTCGGCGCGGTGCTCGCCGCCGCACCTGCCAGCCTGCATGTCGTGCTGCCCGGCGCGCTGGCCTACCGGCCGCTGTTCCTGCTCTCGGCCGTCGGCTCGTTCGCGTGCTGCGCGCTGATCCTGCGCACGCCGGACAGCGAAACGCCGGCAACCCGTCGCGCGCAGCAGTCGGCCGAGCCCGCGGCGCAAGACGTGCAACGTCGCGAGAACCGCCTGGTGCTGCGCCTGATGATCGCCAACGTGATGAACGGCGCGGGCGTCGGCGCGACCGGTCCGTTGATTGCCTACTGGTTCGCGCTCCGCTTCGGCGAAGGTCCGGCCGAGATCGGGCCCATGCTCGCAGCCGGCTTCCTGATGGCCGCCGTGGCGTCCATTGCCACCGGGTGGCTGACCAAGGGCGTCGGCATGGTGCGTGCGGTGATCGCGATGCGTTTGGTCGGCCTTGTCATGCTGATCGCACTGCCGTTCGCGCCAAGCTTCGGCGTGGCGGGACTACTCTACGTCCTGCGCGCGATGTTCAACCGCGGAACCACCGGTGCGCGCAGTGCGCTGAGCATCAGTATCGTCCGCGCGCAGCGACGTGGCTTCGCCGCCAGCATGGCGAACGTCTCGATGCAGGTGCCGCGCGCCGTCAGTCCGATGCTGGCCGGCGTCCTGTTCGCCGCCGGCGAACTCGCGTTGCCGTTCCTGATCGGCGCCGCGTTCCAGGCCGCCTATCTGGCGTTCTATTACTGGAGCTTCGGCAACGTCGAACCTGGCTTCACTGATCGCAACGCCGCGGGTTCGCCCAGGAACGTTGCGTAGGAAACCATCATGAAACAACCGAAAGGCGACGCCGCGACGCCTTGACAATGTGATGGCCGGCAGTTCAGGTTCGCTTTCGGAAACGACCGGCCGGCCATGTGCCGTACGGCGAACAGGGAGGCTGCACACTGATGAAATTCCGTCACATGCTGACGGCGGCGACGGTACTTGCACTCGTCTTGCCGGCCGCTGCCATCGCCGACGAACCGATCAAGATCGGCTTCCCCATTCCGCTGTCCGGACCCACTGCCGTCTACGGCACACCCATCCTGAAAGGCGCGGAACTCGCGGTCGCCGACATCAATGCCGCGGGCGGCGTGCTCGGACGCAAGCTCGAACTCGTGTCGCGCGACAGCAAGGCCAATCCGGCCGAAGCGGTGCGCCTCGCGCGCGAACTGATCGTGCGTGATGGGGTGGACTTCCTCGGTGGCACGCTGACCTCGGCTGAGGCGCCGGCGGTCTCCACCATCGCCAAAGAGAACCACATCGTCTTCGTCGCGCCCTCGGCGAAGACCATATCGCTGACCGATCCGCAGCATATCCATCCGTTCATCTTCCGCGCCGCTTCCAACACCACCATCGAGGGCCAGGCCGGCGCGATCGTCGTCGCCAAGTGGAAGGACGTGAAGACGCTCGCGACCATCGCCCCCGACTATGCCTATGGCCACGATGTCATGGCCGCGTTCGTCGCCAAGCTGAAGCAGTTGCGTCCCGACATCACGATCGTCGATCAGCAATGGCCGGCGCTCGGCGAGGCGAACTTCGCGCCGTTCATCACTGCGCAGATGAGCAAGCATCCCGACGCCGTGTATTGCGATGAGTTCGCCGGCGACTTCGTCAGCTTCGTCAAGCAGGCCACGCCGCTCGGCTACTTCACCGCGATCCACAACCGCCTCGCGGACGGCGGCGAGGTCGGCTCGGTCGATGTAACGACCGCGCTCGGCAGTTCCTACCCGGTCGGCATCTGGGTCAACACCTATGATCCGGTGATCTGGGTCGGCTCCAAGGAGCCGCCGGCAGCGGCTGACTTCGAGAAGAAGGTCCGGAAGGCGACTGGCAGCGAGTACGGCACGAGCTGGGCGATCCAGGGCTACGTGACAATCGCGGCCATCGCCGATGGCATCAAGAAGGCCGGCACCACCGACAACGCGAAGGTGGCGGCGGCGATGGCGGGTCTGACCTACCAGACGCCGCTTGGGCCGCGCACCTTCAATGCAACGACGCACGATGCCGATGCCGGCGAATATTGGGGTCAGACCGTGAAGGTGCCCGACTACCCGATGGCAGTCATCAAGGACCCGATCTACTACAACCCCGAGCCGGCGGGAGAGTGAACCCGGCGGCACCACGCAACAGGGAGAGCGCGCCGACGCCATGACGGTCTCCCTGATCGCCGCGCAGTTCCTCAGCGGGCTGACCACGGCGATGTTCCTGTTCCTGATCGCCTCAGGCCTGTCGCTCGTGTTCGGCGTCATGCGCGTGCTCAACTTCGCGCATGGCTCGTTCTACATGATCGGCGCCTACATGGCCTGGCAGGTCGTGCAATGGCTTCAGCCGACCGGCTGGTCGTTCTGGATTGCCGCACTCGCCGCCGGTGCGAGCGTGGCGCTGCTCGGCGGCATCGTGGAGCGTCTGCTGTTCCGCCATCTCTACGGCGTGGAGGAACTCTACCAGCTCCTGTTCACCTACGCGTTGGTGCTGATGCTGGGCGATGCGGCGAAATACGCCTGGGGCACCGAACAGC
The DNA here is from genome assembly GCA_963696645.1 of uncultured Alphaproteobacteria bacterium. GTDB lineage: Bacteria > Pseudomonadota > Alphaproteobacteria > Acetobacterales > Acetobacteraceae > JAMXLO01. The sequence goes on along the minus strand of CAVOKY010000005.1, from coordinate 1,277,883 downwards.
TCTCGGTGCATCGCCCGCCGCAACTGGATGGCGGCGTTCAGGTACTCGGCACGACGCTGCCCGCCTACAACCTGTTCATCATGCTGGTGGGCCCGGCGATCGCCATCGGCGGCGGCCTGATACTGAGCCGCAGTTCGGCGGGGCGCATGCTGCGCGCCGCCGCCTATGACCGCGAGATGCTCGGAGCACTCGGGGCCAATGTCGGTCTGCTCTACACCGGGATGTTCGTCGTCAGCTCCTTCCTGGCCGGCCTCGCCGGCGCACTGATCACGCCGATCGTCAGCGTGGTGCCGGGCATGGACGTGCAGATCATCGTGCAGGCCTTCATCGTCGTGGTGATCGGCGGACTTGGATCGTTCTGGGGAACGTTCTGGGGCGCGGTGATCTACGGCCTGACGTTGTCGTTCGGCATCCTGGCGTTTCCCGAGTTCTCGCTGTTCTCGGTATTCGCCCTGATGGCGGTGGTGCTGATGGTGCGTCCCTGGGGCCTGTTCGGACGGCCGATCCGATGAGCATCCAGCTCAGCCGCCCGCTGGTCCGTCCCGCCGTTCCCGCCATGCGCCGGGTGCCCTGGACTTTGTTGATCTTCCTGCTGCTGCTGCCGCTGCCGTGGATCGGTTCGCGGTACAACGTGTTCCTGGCCACCGAGATCGCGATCGACGCGCTGTTCGCCGTCAGCCTCAACCTGCTGCTCGGCACCACCGGGCTGGTGTCGTTCGGGCACGTCGCCTATTTCGGCATCGGTGCCTATGTCTGCGGCATCCTGATGAAGACCTACGGGTTGCCGTTCCTGGTCGCCTTCCCCGCCGCCGGACTGGGCGCAGCGGCATTCTCGCTGGTGTTCGGCTATTTCTGCGTGCGGCTGACCAAGATCTATTTCGCCATGCTGACGTTGGCATTCTCGCAGATCGTCTGGGCGGTCTGCTTCAAGTGGAACGCGGTCACCGGTGGCGACCAGGGCATCGCCGACGTGCCGCTACCCGACATGCACTGGATGTCGGCGATCCCCGGCTTGGCTGACCTGTCCGAGAATGGCCGTTTCTACCTGCTGACCCTGGTGCTGGTTGCGGTCGTCGATCGCGGCGATCGGGCAGATCACCCGCTCGCCGTTCGGTCGCATGCTGACCGCGATCCGCGACAATCGCGAGCGCGCGGCATTCATCGGCCTGAATGTGCGCGCCTACGAGCTTGCGGCGTTCGTCGTGGCGGGCGGCTTCGCCGGCCTGTCCGGTGCGCTGTACGGCATTTTCACCCGCGGTGTGTTCGCCGACTACGTGTACTGGCCGAAATCGGCCGAGGTCATGATCATGACCATCCTCGGCGGCATGAATTACTTCTGGGGACCGTCGGTCGGGGCACTTGTGCTGGTCTGGTTGAACCAGGAGATCACCAACTACACCGAATACTGGCCGTTCGTACTCGGCAGTATCCTGCTGATCCTGCTGTTCGCGCTGCCTGGTGGCGTGCTGGGCGGCATCGAGCGCCTGTATGGCGTGCTGCGGCGACGTGTGGCCAGCCGCGATGCTTGAGATCCATGGTCTGCACAAGTCGTTCGCCGGCTTTCGCGCGGTGAACGATGTCAGCCTGACGATCGAGCCGCGTCAGATCGTCGCGGTGATCGGTCCCAACGGCGCCGGCAAATCGACCTTCTTCAACCTGATCACCGGCCATCTGCGTCCCGACGCCGGGCGCGTCGTGCTTGGTGGACGCGACATCACCGGCCTGCCACCGCACCGCATCTGCGGCCTCGGCATGGGGCGTTCCTTCCAGCTCACCAACATCTTTCCGCGGCTCACCGTGTTGCAGAACGTGCAGGCCGCGCTGCTCGCCCATCGCAAGCGCGGCCGCGACTTCTGGTCGCGCTCGGAAATGTTGTTCCGCGACGATGCGGAGACGTTGCTGGCTTCCATCGGGCTTGCGGCGCTGACGGATGAAACCGCCGGCACGTTGGCCTACGGCAACCAGAAGCAGCTCGAGCTCGGCATCGCGCTGGCGTCCGATCCGAGCGTGCTGCTGCTCGATGAACCGACCGCCGGAATGTCGGCCGGTGAGACCCACGAAACGATCTCGTTACTTCAGCGTATCGCCGAGCAACGCGGGCTGACGCTGCTGTTCACCGAGCATGACATGGCGGTGGTGTTCCGGGTCGCGCAGAAGATTGCGGTGCTTTACCAGGGCCGCAAGTTGGCGGAGGGAGCGCCCGAGGAAGTGCGCGCCAACGCCGAGGTGCGTCGCGTTTATCTCGGCGAGCACGCCTGATGGCGCTGCTGTCGGTCGAGGATATCCGCACCGCCTATGGCCTGAGCCAGGTGCTGTTCGGCATCTCGCTCGACATCGAGGCAGGCGAGTGTGTCTGCCTGCTCGGCCGCAACGGCGTCGGCAAATCGACCACCATGCGTTCGATCATGGGCCTGACGCCGCCGCGCGCGGGCCGGGTGGTCTGGCACGGCCAGGACGTCGCCGGCTGGCCGCCGTTCCGCATCGCTCGTGCCGGCATCGGCTTCGTGCCGGAGGATCGGCGCATCTTCGCCGAGCTCAGCGTGTGGGAGAATCTCGACGTCGCCGCCCGCGCCGCACGCCGTCCAGGGCACTGGTCCATCCCGCGCGTCTGCGAACTGTTCCCCGTGCTGGCCGAACGGCGCAACCAGCGCGGCGGATTCCTGTCGGGCGGCGAACAGCAGATGCTGACCATCGCCCGCGCGTTGGTGGGCAACCCGGAACTGCTGCTGCTGGACGAACCCTCGGAAGGTCTTGCGCCGTTGGTGGTCGATCTGCTGCGGCAGAAGATCGCCGAACTGAAGGCCAAGGGGCTGACCATTCTTTTGGCGGAACAAGGCGTGGCATTCTCGCTGGCCCTCGCCGACCGGGTCTATGTGCTGGAGAAAGGCACAGTGCGCCACGCCGGTCCGGCTGCTGAATTGCGCGACAATCCGGCGCTGCTCGACAGGTTGCTGGCGCTGTAATTCCCTGTCATTGCGAGGAGCGCAGCGACGCGGCAATCTCCAGCCAGAAGGGCCTAACTGGACCGAGATTGCCGCGTCGCTGCGCTCCTCGCAATGACAGAGGGGCCTTCGTCAGACACGAGGCGCATTCATGCTGTGGGTCGGTATTGACGTTGGCGGAACATTCACCGACGGCGTGCTCTATGACGATGCGGCGCAGAGCTTCACCTATGCCAAGGCGCCATCAACTCCGGTCTCGCCGACCGACGGCGTACTGACGGTTCTCGATCTTCTCGGCTGCGACGATCTCCGTTCGGTAGCGCGTGTCTGCCACGGCGTCACCATCGGCACCAACGCGATCCTCGAAAAGAAAGGTGCCGAAGTCTGGATGCTGGTGACGCGCGGCTTCCGCGATGTGCTGGAAATCGGCCGCACCAACCGCCCAGTGCTCTACGACCTGCGCACGCTGAAGACGCCGCCGCTGGCGCCGCGCACCCGCACGCTGGAAGTGACCGAACGCATGATGTTCGACGGCAGCATTCGCCAGCCGATCGACCCCGAGAACGTCACCGCATGCCTCGCCGCGATACCGCACCGGCGCGACATCGCAATCGCAATCTGCTTCCTGCACAGCTACGCAAATGCCGTGCACGAGCAGATCGCCCTGGAGCAAACCCGGGCAATGCGTCCCGACTGCCTCGCCTGCACATCCTCCGACGTGCTGCCGCAGTTTCGCGAGGTCGAGCGTTTCGGCACCACCGTGCTGAACGCGTATATCGGCCCCCTGATGAGTCACTATCTCGATAGGCTGACCGCGGCATTGCACGCGCGATCGTACCGGCACGACGTCCTTATCATGACGTCGAACGGCGGCGTCTCTACAGCCGATCGAGCGAAGCGGCTGCCGATTGCCACGGTGCTGTCCGGCCCCGCCGGCGGTGTCGCCGCCGCGGTGCGGTTGGGTAGCCAGCGTGGCTTCGACAACCTCATCACCTGCGACATGGGCGGCACCAGCACCGACGTCTGCCTGATCGAGCAGTTGCGCATTCCGGTCACCGACCAGCAGCGCATCGGCGACTACGCCAACCGGATGCCGCAGATCGCCATCAACGCGGTCGGCGCCGGCGGCGGTTCGATCGCATGGCTGGCGCCCGGCGACATCCTGATGGTCGGACCGCAGAGCGCCGGCGCCGATCCGGGGCCCGCCTGCTATCGCAAGGGCGGCACCGAACCCACGGTCACCGATGCCAATCTCGTGCTCAACCGCCTGTCGCCGGAATCGCCGCTGGCAGGCGGACGCATCGCGCTCGATCTGGCACTGGCGACCGAGGCGGTGGCACGGCTTGGCAAACGGATCGGCCTCGATGCCCCGACGCTGGCCGGCGGCATCATCCGCATTGCCGTGGCGCGCATGGTATCCGCGATCAAGGAGATCTCCATCGCCAACGGCTACGATCCCCGCGACTTCACGCTGCTTGCGTACGGTGGTGCCGGTCCGATGCATGCGACCGCCATTGCCGATGAACTGGAGATGACGCGCGTGCTGGTTCCGGTTGGGCCCGGCAATTTCGCCGCGTTCGGCTCGCTGATCTCCGACCTGCGCCGCGATTATGCGCGCACGCGCACGGTCAACCTTGCCGCCGCCGACTGGTCCGAACTCGATGCGATGTTCGCCGCGATCGAAACCCAGGCGCGTCGCGACCTGATCGCGGAAGGTGTCGCACCGGAGCGAATTGTGCTGTCGCGTGCCGCCGGCATGCGATACCTCGGACAATCCTGGGAACTCCATGTCGAACTGCCCGCATCGATCGACTCGGTCGCCGCGATGCAGGCGGCGTTCGCCGATACGCACGATCGCCGCTTCGGGCACCGCAGCGGCGGCAGCGTCGAGATCGTCAATTTCCGCGTCACCGCGCTCGGTGTGGTGGACAAGCCGAGCCTCCCGCCATGGCCGAAGGGCGGCAGTGTGGCGCACGCGGTACTCGGTTCGCGCTCGGTATGGTTCGACGGCGCCTGGCACGATACGCCAGTGCACGATCGCACGCGTCTCCCTGCCGGTGCACGCTTCGCCGGACCGGCGGTGGTCGAGGAAGGTGGTGCGACGACGATCATCCCGCCTGGCTGGTCGGCAACTGTTCTCGACCATGGCGAACTGCTGCTGGAAAGGGCCTGAACCATGACCGACGGCATCGACCCGATCACGCTGGAGGTCATCTGCGAAGGCCTGATCGCCATCGTGCGCGAAATGCGTGCGACGATCATCCGCGCATCCTATTCGTCGGTGATCTACGAGTTCGACGACTTCTCGTGCGCATTGTTCGGCCCGTCGGGGGAAATGGTGGCGCAGTCGTGGGATCATCCCGGCCACGTGCTGCCGTTGCCCTGGGGCGTGCGCTGCGCGCTGGAGGATTTCGCCGGCGATCTGCGTCCCGGCGATGCGATCCTGTTGAATGACCCGTATCGCGGCGGCACGCATCTGAACGACGTGACCCTGCTGTGCCCGGTGTTCGACGATGCCGGCAACATGCTGATCTTTCCCGCGGTGCGGGCGCATTGGGTCGATGTCGGCGGCATGGTGCCGGGCAGCTACTCGGGCCTGTCGAGCAATGTGTACCAGGAAGGCGTGCGGATTCCGCCGATCAAGATCATCGCGCGCGGCGAGGTCGACCGCGCGGCGATGACGTTGCTGCTGGCGAACATGCGCGTGCCGGAGGAACGCCAGGGGGATTTCAACGCCTCACTCGGCGCCTGCAAGGTGGCCGAGCAGCGCATCCGCAAGCTGATCGCGAAGTATGGCTGGGAAAAGGTGGGCGAAGCCGTGCGCATCAACCTCGATCGCACGGAGCGGCGGCTGCGCGACCGCATTCGGGAATTGCCGGACGGCGACTATCTCTACGAGGACTACCTGGAATTCTTCAATCAGGGCCGCCTGGATCCGGTGCTGGCGCGGATCAGGCTGACCGTGGCAGCCGATCAGCTCATCGCCGACTTCGCGGGAACCAATCCGCAGGTGCCTGGCGTGGTGAACTGCTCGCTTGCGGTGGCCGGCGCCGGCGTGTTCGTCGCGGTGAAGGCGACGCTCGATCCGGGAGGTGCGGTGAACGAGGGCGCATTCCGGCCGATCACCCTGAAGGCGCCCGAGGCATCGATCTTCGATGTGCGCAGCGATGCGCCGGCCGGTGCGCACGGCGAGGTGCGCAAGCGCGCCGTTTCGCTGACCATGGGCGCGCTGGCGCAGGTGATTCCCGACCTGGTGTGCGGTGACCTGTGCGGCAGTTCGTTTCCCAATGCGATCGGCGGCTGGAACCGCCGGCGCAACCGGCAATACGTGTATTACGAATCGCCCGCCGGCGGGAACGGCGGCTTTGCCGGTGGTGATGGCCCGAGCGCATTCGTCAACATCGATTTCGGCAACCTGCCGTCGATCCACAATGTCGAATTGATCGAGAACGAGATGCCGCTGCTGGTGGAAGGCTGCGCGCTGCGGATCGATGGTGGCGGCGAGGGTCGGCAGCGCGGCGGTGTCGGCATGGTGCGCCGGATACGCCTGCTGGACGATGAAGCGAGCTATTCCGTACTCAGCGATCGCGCGGTGATTCCGCCGTGGGGCGTGCACGGCGGTTCCAGCGGCGAGCAGTACCACCTGTCGATCGCGCGCGGCAACGAAGTGATCGAGTTCGACACCCCCGGCAAGGTGACGGGCTATCCGATGTATCGCGACGACGTGGTGGTGATGCGGTCCTCGGGCGGTGGCGGCTACGGTGACGCGTTGCAGCGCGATCCCGAACTGGTGCGGCAGGATGTCGCGGACGGCTACATTTCCGCGCAACGTGCCGCGTCCGGTTACGGCGTGGCGATCGACGCGCAAAATGCGGTGGACTCAGCGGCGACGAAGCTGCAACGCGCGTCGTTGCGGCAGCAGCGGTTCCACCTGCGCGTGGTCGCCGACGATACGATCGATGCCTACATCGGCGCCAAGGGGCGGCGCCGCATCGTGCGGCTTGCAGCGTCAGACGCGGCAACGTTGGGTGCGCACGAGGGCGATCTGGTGGAACTTCTCGGCGCCAATCCGGCGCCGCTGCGGGCCTGGGTGCAGATCCGTGACGTGGCTTCGGGCGAAGTGATGCTCGATGACTTCGCTCGTCGCGTCCTGCGATGCGCCGATGGCGACAGCGTGCAACTGCGGCGCCTGTCCATGCCGCTGGTGCCCAAAGGCATGGCGGGTTAGCGTCCCCCCTGTCATTGCGAGGAGGCGCAGCCGACGAAGCAATCCCCAACCAGTCGTGCGCGCACAGCCCCGACCGGGATTGCTTAGTCGGCATTGCCTTCTCGCAATGACAGCGAAGGAGGAAACACCGCATGAACCTGACCAATCAGGTCGCACTGGTGACCGGCGCCGGCCAAGGCATCGGCAAGGCATCGGCGCTCGCCCTTGCCGAGGCGGGCGCGCATGTCGTGGCCGCCGACATCGACCGGCAGAAGGCCGAAGCAACCGCGGACGCCATCATGTCGTCGCAGCACCGCGCCCTCGCCGTGCAGGCCGACGTCGGCGATCTGCAGCACATCGACCGCATGGTGCGCCAGGCGGTGGAAACGTTCGGCCAGATCGACATCCTGCTGAACAACGCCGGCGTGACACGTCGCGCTGACATCATGGACATCACCGAGGCAGACTGGGACCGCATCCACCGCGTCAACGCCAAAGGCGTGTTCTTCTGCCTCCAGCGTGTCGCCCAGGAAATGATCCCTCGACGGAACGGCCGCATCATCAACATCGCGTCGATCGCCGGCAAAGGCTACGCGGGCGCGTCCAACGCGGCCTACGCGGCGAGCAAGGGTGCGGTGATCAGCCTGACGAAGATGGCGGCACTGCAACTCGCCAGGCACAACATCAACGTCAATTCGATCTGTCCCGGTGTCACGCGCACCGCGCTGTCGGATGCCAACCTGCAAACACGCGCACAACAGGAAGGCGTGACAGTGCAGGAGATGGAACGCCGCCGCGCCGCGGTCATCCCGCTGAATCGTGCCAACGATCCGGAGGATATCGCCGCCATGGTGGTGTTCCTGGCATCGGCCGGCGCGCGCAACATCACCGGCCAGTCGTTCAATGTGGATGGCGGTCTCATCCCGGACTAGGCTGGAATTGCCCGAACCAATCAGGAGGCATCCCAATGAGCGTCGCGGATCCCAATGAACTGATACTGACAGGTGAGAACCCGTTCATCCGACTGAGCGAGACGGACAGCGGCCCGCTCACCACGAACGCCAGCTTCTGGCGAATCATTCTGTGTCCGGCCGGCCCGGGTCATGTGCTCTATCTCAAGAGCGAGTTGACCAACGATCGTTGGCGCATCTACTCGGACAACATCGCGATGGCGCGCTGGCTGCAATCGACCGTGCAGGGCATGCTGAATGCGGAGACGGCGGATCCGACAATTCCTGTGATCGACGCCGAATTCAGCAAGTCTGGCGATGCGCGCGATTTCTGGACGGAGCGTTTGGAGACGCTGGACGAGGAAATCACCCTCACCTGGTACAGCATCGGCGAGCCGCTGCTGATTCATACGCAGCCGAATACCGACCCGGGGCGACCCTACGGTGTTTGCACGGTGTTGCTTCCGGCACTCGGTGCGCGCCTGTCGCGAAATGGAATCCAGGCGGTCGGTCAGCCGTGGGCGCGCGAACGTGAGGGGCGCCCGTTCAGCACATGCGCACTGGCATTTTCGGAAAGCTGGACCGCAGCGCGTTAGGTGCGTCCCACTGTAGGAGAGTGGGCCTGACACCATCGGAGGAAATACGATAATGCAGGCGGATTACGTCATCGTCGGCGCGGGTTCGGCCGGCTGCGTCCTGGCCAACCGGCTGACGGAGGATGTGGGCACGCGCGTGTTGCTGATCGAAGCCGGCGGCCGCGACTGGAACCCGCTGATCCACATTCCCGCCGGCTATATGAAATTGCTCGATCATCCGACGCTCACCTGGGGATTCAAGGCGGAAGCGGATCCGGGCACCAACGGCCGCGTCATCGCCTATCCGCGCGGGCGCGTGTTGGGCGGATCGAGCTCGATCAACGGCATGATCTATGTCCGCGGTCAGCCCGAGGATTTCGATCACTGGGGCCAGCTCGGCAATCGCGGCTGGTCGTGGGACGATGTGTTGCCGTTCTTCCGCAAGGCCGAGAACTGGGAAGGCAACGAAGACGCAGTGCACGGCAAGGGCGGACCGTTGTTCACCTCGCATGGCCGTGACCGGCCGCTGCTGTGTCAGGCGGCTGTCGAGGCGGGTCGCCAACTCGGTTGCGAGTACCGCGAGGATGTCAACAATCTGCCGCCCGGCGCGGGTGACGGCATTGGCTGGGTGCAGCAGACGCGCGGTGGCCGGCGTCGCGCCAGTGCGGCGCGCAGCTACCTGCGCCCGGCGTCGAAGCGTCCCAACCTGCGGGTCGTCACCGGCGCATTGGTGCATCGCGTGCTGTTCGACGGCACCCGCGCAATCGGTGTCGAGTATTCGCGCAACGGCACAGTCGAGCGCGTCGATGTCGCGGGCGAGGTGATCCTGGCGGCCGGTGCGATCGGTTCGCCGCATGTCCTGCAACTATCCGGTGTCGGCGATCCCGAACACCTCGGGCGTGTCGGCATCGATGTGCATCACGCATTGCGCGGCGTCGGACGCAACATGCAGGATCATTACCTCGCGCGCGTCTCCTGCACGGTGCAGGGTGCGCCGAGTTTGAACGGCCAGTCGCGCGGGCTTGGGCTTGCCGCACAGGTGCTGCGCTATGTCGCAACGGGCACCGGCATATTGACCTACGCGGCCTCGCTGGTCGCGGCATCGGTGAAGGTGCTGGAGGAATCCGCCACGCCCGACGTGCAATGCCTGTTTGCCCACGGCAGCTACGCACCGGGCGCCACGCGCCAGTTGGATACCGTGCCGGGCATGACCTGCGGCATGTGGCAGATGCGCCCGCAAAGCCGTGGTTACGTCGAGGCACGTTCGCCGCGGCCCGAGGAGCAGCCGGCGATCAACCCACGCTATTTCAGTGAGGAGGCCGACAAGCGCGCGGCCATCGGCGGCCTGCGCTGGATCAGGAAGCTGTTCGCCGCGCCGGCGCTGGCGCAATATGTCGTGGCCGAAACGGTCCCCGGCAAGGACGTGCAGACCGATGATGAACTGCTGCATTATGTGCAGCAGACCGGCGGCACGGTGTTCCATGCCACCTGCACCTGCAAGATGGGTCCCGACACGATGGCGGTGGTGGACGACCAGCTGCGGGTGCACGGCCTGGAGCGCTTGCGGGTGATCGACGCGTCGGTGATGCCGGCGGTGACCTCGACCAACACCAACGCGCCCACCATCATGATCGCCGAGAAGGGTGCCGCCATGTTGCGCGAGAATGCGAGAGCCAAGGCAGCATAGCCGCGCCCCACCCGTCTCCTGTCATTGCGAGTTCCGTACCGGCCGCGGGCCAACCTGCCCTGGATGAAACCGTGAGGCTCGCTTCCCCGCCGTCATGGCCGGGCTTGTCCCGGCCATCAGTAGCGGCACAGTGTCACGACGATAGGGGTAGGGAGAGACACCGCCTCCCCCTCCCTCCGAACCGGACTGGCGGTTTTCCCGCATCCGGCTCTCCAGTCGGTGGTGTCACCTGCGAGAGGACTGGCGAACCGCATCATAAGTGTCCTGCAAGCTGAACAGCCCATGTTTGGCAAAGAAGGCATTTGGCCACCGCGTCTGATCGGCTCCGTGCGTCGATGCGATCCCCCTTGCTCCGCTTCGTCGCCGAAGGATGCTCCGCAACCGGCGACGGACCCATCCGTCAACCATGCGGAACGTCGGGCGATAGCTGTGCTGGTAGTAGCCATACCAGCCACGCAACGTCAGGTTGATGTCTGCGATCACTCTGGGCAGAGCCTGCCCCACCGGCCGCCTGGTCTTCGCCCGGATCGTGTCCTTGAGCCTCCCCATGCTCTTCTGGCGGGGCCAGCGGCGGCCGCGTTCGAGGTGATAGCCGAGGAAGTCGAAGCCATCGGTCCAGGCGTGCACCAGCCGTGTCTTCTCCGTATGCAGCGTCAGGCCGGCTTGCACCGTCCACTGCCGGAACGTGTCAACGACTTTGATACAGCCGGGATCGGCATTTAGGCTCGGATGATTGACGTTGCCTGTGGTTGATTGATCCAAGCTGCGGTTGGTTTGGCAGGTGGTGTTGGTGGCCTGTTGACGAAGCGCGCGGGGTTTTCGTGGAACGCACGATCGAGTGTGAGCTGACGGGCGGTATAGACGGCGTCGGTCTGGCCATAATGCACCTGATCTGGGGTCATCAGGCCGATCCCGACGTGATGATGATCCTGGTTGTACCAGTCGAAGAAGCGTCGGCAGAAGCTTCTGGCGTCCTCGATGCAGCCGAAGCGTTGGGGGAACCGTGGCTGATACTTCAAGGTCTTGAAGTGGCTTTCGGAGAATGGGTTGTCGTTCGATGTGTGTGGCCGATTGTGCGAGCGGGTCACGCCGAGATCAGCGAGCAGCAGCGCGGTGGCCTTGGCCTTCATCGGTCCGCCACGGTCGGCATGCAGGGCGAGCTGGCCGGGCGGCACATCATGTTTCGTGATCGCGTCATCGAACAGTGGCTTGAATTGCGCGGCACTTTCCGCATCGGCGACACACCAACCAACCACCCGGCGGCTGAAGATGTCGAGGATGACGTAGAGATAGAAGTAGGTCCACTTGGCGGGTCCCATCAGCTTGGTGATGTCCCAGGACCACACCTCATTCGGACGTTCCGCCAGCAGTTCGGGTTTTTGATAGGCTGGATGCCGCAACTGCTCGCGGCGTTCGCGGACTTCGCCGTGCTGGCCGAGGATGCGGTACATGGTGCGGATCGAGCAATGATAGACGCCTTCATCGAGCAGACTGGCGTAGATCTCGGCGGGCGCCTGGTCGGCAAAGCGCGGCGCGTGCAGCAGATCCAGCACCAGCTGTTGTTGCGGGATGCTCAGCGCTCGGGGCGGCCTCGGTCGCGGACGGACGATCGCCGGCGGCGCGGCCAGGCGGGCGCGCCTGCGCTGTACGCTGGCGCGTGAGACCCCGAGCGCGGCACAGGCCGCGGCGGTCATGCCGCTGTCCGGCGCGAATGCGATCACGGCATCCGTCAAGGCTCGTCGTCGCTGGACGCCAACGGGATGCCCAGCAACGCCGCAACTTTTTTTTGGATGTCGATAATGGCTTCGGCGCGCGTCAGGCGCAGCGCAAGACGCGCATTGTCCCGTTGCAGGCGCGCCACTTCGGCTGACAGCGGGTTGGCTTCGGCGGTCTTTCGACCACGTTTGCCGGGAACCAGTGCGTTGAAGGCCCCGGCGTCGCGCTGCCTTCGCCAGTCCGTGAGGGCCGATGAGTAAAGCCCCTCGCGACGCAGGATCGCGCCGATGCCACCGGTCTCGGCGCGATCGGTCTCGGCCAGGATGCGTAGCTTATCCTGCGCAGTGAATGTCCGGCGGCGCGGGCGGTCCGATAATTCGGGCGATGCCGAGGCCGGCGCTGCCACGATCCTCGGCCTACGGCCTCCGCTCGTGGCAGCGCCGGCCTCGGCATCGATCAGTGTCTGCTGCATGGGCATGTGCGAGATGATCCTTCCGCGCCCTCAAGTCTAATTTCCCGGCGAGGCGATGTCTCATCTTCATTGGCACGGAGGGGGCTCGCGACGATGCAGTTACGGTCGGCTACAGGACGGAAACAGGTATTCCTGAAGGGGACTTGCACCTCTCCGATGTTGCACGCTTGTGGACGCACGATGGCCGGGACAACCCCGCCCATGACGACAGATGTGCGTCGCTTTCTTGTTAGTCCTACTGTGTCACTCATTCCGCACCCGTGATCTCGCGCGGCTGCGTCCGCAGCAGGGACATCGCGGCAGCGAACGGAGCAGGATCCGTGCCAGGCGAATGCGCAGCGTCGCGATGGAGTGTGGCATGTGGCGTTGCGAGCGTAGCGGCAGCACGTCTGGGTCGGTAACCAGTGGGAACGGCAGGTTGCGCGCGGCGCCAGGCCCGGGCAGGTCCTGAGGGGGGAAGCGTCTCCTTTTCGGAGATCAGGTATCCGTAGGCGGCGATGCAGAGCGTGGCGTGATGGTGGAAGCCTCGCCAGCCGCGTCCTTCGTAGTGTCCGAGCCCGACCTCCTGTTTGAGTTCGAGATAATCGCGCTCAATCCGCCAGCCATGCCCTTGCGAAGGCGAGGGGTGGCTTGGCCAGATCGACCAGGCGTGCAAACGGGATATCGACCGGCAGGGTGGACAGCCAGTAGTGGTCCGGTTCAGCCTCGCCCTCCGGCCATTCGATCATCAGCCACTCTTCGGCGGCAGGATCGCTGCCTTTGCGACGATCATGCGCCGGGCGCAGCCGCAGCCGGGCAAACCGCGAGGTGAGCACTGTGTTGCTGCCCTCCCGCCAAGTGATCGTCTGCCAGGCACCCGGGGCAAGTTGCTTGGCCAGCGCCTTGACCTGGACCGGACGAGGGCGCTTGGCCTGACCGGCCGGTTTGTCTCGCCGGGCGCGGCCGGGACCCGATGCCGGCGGGACCGGTGCTTCACCGGGGCGCCAGACCAGCATGCTGGAGAACACGCCAACCGCGTAGGGCAGGCCAAGCTCGGTAATCTCGGCGCGGAACTTGCCGTCGTTGCCATACGCCGGATCGGCCAGCACCACGGCCGGCGACACGCCGGCAGCCAGCATCTCGCGCATCTGCCGCAAAGCGATCGCCGGCTTGGTCTGGAACACCACGTCCGCGGGCACGCCGGCCTTGGCGCGCCGAACCGGATCCTCCGCCCACTCCTGCGGCAGGTAGAGCTGATAGGCGATCGGCAGACTGGCCCGGTGGGTCGCCACCGATAAGCTCACCGCAACCTGGCAATTGTCCTGCTTGCCCCGCTCGCCGCAATACTGCCGTGCCACTCCCACCGAGTGCGTCCCCTTCTTCGGGTAGCTGGTGTCATCCACGATCAAGGCCTGGATCGGTTCCTCGCGGGTTATGCTTGGCAGCACAAGTTCGCGCACCCGCGTCAGCATCGCCTGATCGGACCATGGCGCCTGCGCCACCAGATGCAGCAGCGATTGATGCTGTGCAGCAGTGCGCTCCGGCGCGGTTGCCGCCGCCAGCAGTTCAACGCTTTTGCGGCCTTCGGCCGAGAGCAGCCCAACGCAGTAGTCCTCGAACGGCCTGACCCGGTCGGCGTGTCCCAGAACCGATGCCAGGGTCGCCGCGTAGGCGCGGAAGCGGGCTTCCGTGCCGCTGTCATCCTGAAGATCCACTTCCGCCCTCCACGAAAGGTTGGAATCTTCATCGCTACCAAACCGCCGCCGTGTCGGGGAAACACAATTCTCCACGCTCTGGGGTTTGCAACTCAGTAGGACTAACAAGAAACCTCTGTTCCCAGCGAATGGGCCATCCCTCTGATGGTGGCGTGACACGGCGATCAGGCGGCTTCGGCGAGAGGTTCGAGTTTCACGGCGAAACCGAGCCTTGAAAGCTGCGCAGCCAGACGTCTGGATTTAGCAGGGCACGGATCAAGGTGCGAAAGGGCGCCTCTCCCTCCTTGGCCGCCGCGTCCGCAATGTCCAGCGCATTCCACTGTTCGAGATGCAGCTTCAACAGGAAGCGGTGATGCTGCCTCAGCCGCCCGTGCAGTGCATCGTGCAATTGCTGCGGCGAAGCCTTGATGCTCCGCTCGGCCAAGGCTGCCAGCTCATGCGGGTTGTCCACGCCCGCGATCATCGCTTCGATCATCCGCCGGCCGCTCAAGCCGACGATGTCGCTGATGACGGAGTCCAGCTTGATGTTGGCCTCTTCCAGCGTCTTCTGGATGCGCTGAAGGTGCTGCGTCTGCTCGCGCACCAGTTGCTTGCGTGTGCGCATCAGCGAGCACAGTTCCTGGATGTCTTCCTCCGGCACGAAACTCGCCCTGATCAGGCCGCACGCCGCCAGCGGCGGTCCTCGAGGCTCCTCCGGTCCAACTCGCAATCGGGCTCTCCAGCACCATGGAGCGCCGACCTCTTGCCGACGGTCTCGGCATTTTACAACAGATCCCCAGAACGGGTTTCATCCACGGGGGGCCGGCCGAATGACGGTACGGAACTCGCAATGACCGGGGGTCAAGCTGGCGGCAGGTCCTGGGGGGCGTGGTCGCGTGCACGCTGCCTCTCGTTGACCTGCTCGTCGCTCAGGCGCGCGTCGTAGATCGAGCGCGGCTCGATGGTGCGGGCGATCAGCGTTGCGGTCGCCACCGCGAGCAGCAGCGGCAGGATCGCTGCGCGGGCGTAACCTGTCAGCTCCATGATCAGCACGACAGCCGAGATCGGGCCCTGCGTGGTGGCCGCGAGCATCGCGCCGGCGCCGACCAGCGCGAACAATCCTGGCGGCACGCCGGGCCAGAGCCATGCCCAAGGGACGCCAAGTGCGCCGCCCAGAAGAGCTCCCATGGCGAGCGACGGCGTGAACAGCCCGCCGGGCGCGCCGGAGCCCAGACACAGCAAAGTCACGGCAGGGCGCAGCAGGACGAGCGCTGCGAGCAGCAGCGGGGTGACCTGTCCGGTGAAAGCCTGCTGCGCCACGTCGCGGCCGTTGCCGAGTAATTGCGGCAGGGGGATCGACAGCGCGCCGAGCAGGCCAAGCGCGACGACCGGTGCCCACAGTCGCGGCCAGCCTTGCGGCCTGTGGCCATCGGCCCATGCGACCGACCGAACATAGATCACCGAGACCAGGCCCACCATCGGCCCGGCCAGCAGCGCCCAGGCGGTGCCGGAGAGCGAAGCCGTATAGGCGGGAATCACGTAGGTCGGCGCGTTGGGCAGGAACGCCCACGACACGCCGGTCGCCACCAGCGTGGTGATCATGGCGGGCAGCACGAAGCGCAGGGCCAGCGCGCCGCGCAGCACCTCGAGCGCGAACAGCGCCCCTCCCAGCGGCACGCCATAGGCGGCCGCCATCCCTGCCCCGGCGCCGCATGCCACCAGCAGCCGACGTTCCTCATCCGGCAGCCGGGCCCGGTCGGACATTGCGTTGGCGATCACCGCACCGGCCTGTTTCGGCGCGCCCTCGCGCCCCAATGCGGCGCCCATGCCGACGATCACGACGGACAGCACGGCACTGACCAGCGTGCGCATCGCCGGCAGCCGTCCGGCCTGGAACCAGATCGCGGCAGTGATATCGATGCTGTTGGCGCTGGTAAGACGCGTGAGCAGAAGCTGTGCGGCCGCGGTCAGCAGTCCCGCGCCGAGCAGCACCACAAGATGCCACCACGGCGCCGCGTGGGATGCAGCGTCCAGCAGGTCGAGCCCGCCACCGCCCCACACGAGGTGCTGCACAAGTTCCAGCAGAAGCGTCAGTGCCGCGGCCGCCAGGCCGGTAGCGGCACCGGTCAGCAGCACGGCAATCCAGAAGCCGGCGGCGCTGCGCCGCGCCAGGAGCGGCGGGATCATCGGTAAGGCTGGCTCGTCACATGACCCTCGATGCAGGTCGCGCCATTGTCAGGCATCGCGGCCAGCACTGTCCCGTTGTGCCGCTCGGTCCCAACCCCCAAGCCATGGCTCGCGTTCATCCGAGCCGGGCGGGTAGGGGCAGTCCTCACGCGGCAGTCCATGCAGGTAGGACGCCTCGCCTTCGGCGAAGATGGACTTTGGCAGCGGCAGATCTTCACTCATGGCTTGTTCATTTTGCCGGACTGAAACCGTCCAGCGCGAGGAAGTTCATTTCTCGTTGAACTTGAAGCCGACATAGGTCACTCCGGAAATCCCCATCAGGATCAGCAGATTCGAATCGAATGTCGGCAACCGGAACGAGCCGTAGATCTCGGCCAGGAACACCACGCCGAGAATTGCGGTCCAGACGGCCATTTGCAGCCGATGCAAGGCGATGCCGCCGCCGTCGCTGAGAATGTCCGTCCAGAATCCTCGCGATGCGGACGGTGTGCCCGGCGGACTGGCGGCGATCGCCATCAGCCCGGTGGTGCCGGAAATTCCCAGCAGCGTCAGGGCCTGCGGTGTCAGGACGTCATTGTAGTTGCCGGTGACCAGCCAGATGTAGAGAAACGCGGCGGTGATGAGATAGAGCCAGAATGCCATCTGCACGCGCGCCAGGCTGAAGCTTGAGGTGGCGTCGCCATCGCGCAGCACGGCACTTGTGCTGGCGGCAAAGCCCAAGGCGACCACGGCGGCGACCAGCGCGACCATGCCGAGGAGCAGCGCGATTGGATCGATGATCTTCAGTTCTATCGGTGGCAGGGCCGCGGTGTTGATTTCACCATCATCGCTGCCGGCGCCGATGCGGGCGGTCACGCTGCCGGCGGCGGCACCGTCACTGCGCAACCCCAGATGACCGATGATTGCGCGCCACGCCTCCAGGTCATCCACGGATCGCGCAACGTCGAATTGCACAAGGGTCTGTCTGGGATCGGCATACCGGCCGACGACGTCCTTGAGTTCGAGGCCATCGAGGAACAGGTGCAGCGCCGGCTTGCCGGACTTGTCGGCCGCAATGCCTTTGGCGCCGGCGATTGCGATGCAGACGGGCGATCCCAGACCGATTTCCTTCGGAGCGAAATTGACCACGGATGGCGGCGTGGCGTCGGGCTTTACCGAATCGCCGACAGTGGCCAGTTCGCCGCAAGGCAGCCGGTTGACCTGCTGATCCAGATAGAACGAGCGGGCGAGGGTGGCGGCCAGGAACACGATTGCCAAGCTGGTGAAGATCCGCACCCAGCGGATTGTCTGCATGCTTCCCCCGACGATTCGCGGAAGGGTAGGCTCATTCCGGGGCGCGACAAAAGCGCCAATTCGTTCGGCTGGCGAGTTCGCCGAAGAGATCGCCGATCTGTCAGGGCGGGTTATAGGCCCCGCGAAAGCCGGCAGCCCAGGCGTTACGGCCATCGTCCTGGCATCTGTCGGAAGGCTGGTTGGCGCGCTCGCGGAAACCATGCTAAGCGCCGAAAAGATTCGTCCGGCCCCTGCACGGCGGCCGCTACAGAACCGGACGATACCCTGAGCGGGACCCTACAGGAGGAGTTGCACAGCCGATGAGCGAGATCGCGGACAAGGTGAAAAAGATCGTGGTTGAGCACCTGGGGGTCGAGGAAGCGAAAGTGACGCCCGAGGCCTCGTTCATCGACGATCTCGGCGCCGACAGCCTGGATACCGTCGAACTGGTCATGGCGTTCGAGGAGGCCTTCAGCGTGGAAATCCCCGAGGACGCCGCCGAGAAGATCAGCACCGTGAAGGACGCAATCGAATACATCGAGAAGCAGAAGGCCGTCTGATCGGCCCGGCGGGGAGAATCCAAGCGATGCGGCGTGTTGTGGTGACGGGCATGGGCATTGCCTGTCCCCTCGGCGTAGGAGTCGAGCACGTGTGGCGGCGTCTGATCAACAGCGAGTTCAGGCATCGGCGCCATCCAGGCTTTCGACACCAAGGATCTGCCGTGCAAGGTGGGGGGGCAGGTGCCTCCCGGCGTGCGGGCCGAGGGCGGGTTGGATATCGGCGAGTGGATTCCCGTGAAAGACCAGAAGAAGATGGATCGGTTCATCCACCTTGCCATGGTCGCCGCCAGCGAGGCGGTGGAGGATTCCGGCTGGCTCCCTGAAGCCGAGGACGACCGGTGCGCGACCGGGGTGATGATCGGCTCCGGTATCGGTGGGTTGCAGACGATCTTCGAGGCCTCGATCCAGGTGCACGAGGGGCGCGCGCGCCGGTTGTCGCCGTTCTTCATCCCGTCCGCCTTGATCAACCTCGCCTCCGGCCAGGTGTCGATCAAGTACGGGTTCAAGGGGCCGAACCATTCGGTTGTCACTGCCTGCGCCACTGGCGTGCACTCGATCGGCGACGCAGCGCGGCTGATCATGTGGGGCGATGCCGATGTGATGGTGGCCGGCGGCACCGAGGCCGCGGTCTGCGAGCTTGGCATTGCCGGGTTCTGTGCCTCGCGCGCGTTGTCCACCGGCTTCAATGACAATCCGCCGGCGGCGTCGCGCCCGTGGGACAAGGACCGCGACGGCTTCGTGATGGGTGAGGGCGCCGGCGTTGTGGTGCTGGAGGAATACGAGCATGCCCGGCAGCGCGGCGCGAAGATCTACGCCGAGATCGCCGGCTACGGCATGTCGGGCGACGCCTACCACATCACCGCGCCGGCGGAAGGCCATGACGGCGCGGTCCGTTCGATGCGGGCGGCGATGCACAATGGGCACGTGGCGCCGGAGCAGATCCAGTACGTGAACGCGCACGGCACCTCGACGCCGATTGGCGATGACCTGGAGCTGGAGGCGGTCGAATTGGTGTTCGGCGACGCGGCGAAGGGCCTGGCGATGTCGTCCACCAAGTCGGCGACCGGTCATCTGCTCGGCGCAGCCGGAGCGGTCGAGGCGATATTCTCCATCCTGGCGATCCGCGACGGGGTGGTGCCGCCGACGCTGAACCTCGACGAACCGAGCCGCGAAAGTGTGATAGATCGGGTCGCCAGGACGGCGCAGGAACGCAAGGTGAAGCTGGCGCTGTCGAACAGCTTCGGCTTCGGCGGGACCAACGCATCGGTGATCTTCCGCGCCCCGAACTGAACCCATCCGCAATTGGTTTTGACTAAGCGGGCAGGATTACGGCATTGTAATCCCTGATCTGTTGCGACGGTGAGGGGTCGGAGCGATGCGGGGAACCCTTGACGCCATCCTGCGGCGGTTTGTCGTCATTGGCCGACTGACGGTGCGTTGGCCCGGCGGAGAGCGCACCAGCTACGCCGGCCCGCCCGGTTCCGGGCCGGAGGCAGCTATCGCGCTGTGCGATAACCGGACGATCCGCCGCCTGGTGCTCAACCCGACGCTGGCGGTAGGCGAAGCCTACATGGACGGCGGCCTGCTGCCGGACGGCTGCGGCATCTACGACGTGATCGACGTTCTGGCACTGAACGTGATGGCGAACGCCAAGGGGCATCCTATCGCCCAGGTGCGCTCCGTCCTCGGCGTGCTCAAGCGCCGCTTCGACCAGTACAACCCGGCCCACCGCGCGCAGCGCAACGTGGCGCACCATTATGACCTGAACGGACGGCTTTACAGCCTGTTCCTGGATCGTGACCGGCAGTACTCCTGCGCCTATTTTCCGCGCGGCGACGAAACGCTGGAAGAAGCGCAGGTGGCCAAGAAGCGGCACATCGCGGCAAAGCTCTGTCTGGATCGTCCCGGCCTTTCGGTGCTCGATATCGGTTGCGGCTGGGGCGGGCTGGCGCTGACCCTGGCGCGGGACCATGGCGCCCACGTCACCGGCATCACGCTGTCGGTCGAGCAGTTGAACGAGGCGCGCGCGCGCGCCGCGGCCGAGGGGCTGCAGGATCGCGTGTCGTTCGAGCTGCTGGATTATCGCGCGTTGGATCGCACGTTCGATCGCATCGTCTCGGTTGGCATGTTCGAGCATGTCGGCGTGGTGCATTATCGGGAATTCTGCGACACTGTGGCGCGCAGCCTGAACCCCGATGGCGTTGCACTGCTGCACGCGATCGGCCGCAGCGATGGGCCGGGATTTACCAATCCCTGGATCGCCAAATACATCTTCCCGGGTGGCTATTGCCCTGCGCTGTCCGAGGTGATCCCGCATGTGGAAAAGAGCGGGCTGATCGCCACCGATATCGAGATACTGCGCCTGCACTACGCCGAAACGCTGCGCAACTGGCGCCGCCGCTTTGTCGCAAACCGCGACACGATCGCATCGCTGTACGACGAAGCCTTCTGCCGCATGTTCGAATTCTATCTATGCGGCTCGGAGATCGCGTTCCGGCGCGAGGGGCACATGGTGTTCCAGGTCCAGCTCGCGCATCGCCAGACCGCGGTGCCGCTGACGCGCGACTATATCACGGCGTTCGAAGCGGCGGCGGTCGGCGGGCAGAGGTCGAGCGTGCTGAGCCAGGGGAATTGACCGGCACACCGTGACGGTGGATGAGGCTGCATCAGACAGGCTGGCCAGACGATATGCGCTGTTCGCGAAGAACGAGGCGCGGGGACGATCGCCACTCTACGAGGAGCTTGCCTCGGCCATTGCCCGTGACCAATCGACGCTGACATTCCTGGCGCAGCTTCCGGTGGCCAAGCAGCAGCCCAACCTGCTGTTCGCAGCCCTGCGGCATGTCTGCGGCACACCCGGCAGGTGGCAGGAATTCCGCGAACTGCTGGATGCGCACAAGGAACAGATCGCTGCGGTGATGCTGGCACGCAGCACCCAGACCAATGAGCCGGCGCGTTGCGCCACCTTGCTTCCCGTTCTTGCCAGCCTGCCGCAACCGCTCGCGCTGCTCGAGGTTGGCGCATCGGCGGGGCTTTGTCTGATCCCGGACCGATATGACTATGCCTATGGCGAGCATCGACTGCACGCGCAACGTGGCGCCGCCCCCGAACCTCCCGCGTTCCGGTGCGCGGCAAGTGCCGACACGCCGCTTCCACCGGAAGTTCCGCGCATTGTCTGGCGTGGCGGCCTCGACCTGAACCCGATCGACGTGAACGACGCCAACCAGATTGGCTGGCTGGAAACGTTGGTGTGGCCCGGTGAAGAGGATCGCCTTGCCAACCTTCGCGCGGCGCTGCGCGTTGCGCGGGAGGATCCGCCTGTCGTGGTTCGCGGCGATCTGCGGACCGATCTGTCTGGTCTGGCCGCAAACGCTCCCTCGGGTGCCACGCTGGTGATATTTCACACCGCGGTGCTGGCCTACATTCCACGTGCCGATCGCACCCATTTCCGCGATACCGTCCGCGCGCTCGGCGTCACCTGGATATGCAATGAGTTGCCCGATGTCATCTCGGACATGATTCGGACGGAGAGCAAGCCGTCTATCGCGGATGGCTTCCTGCTGTCGGTGAATGAACGCCCGGTCGCGTGGACCGATCCGCACGGCCGTTGCATCGAATGGATCGGGTGGCCGAACGATACCGAGGGGGGAAAGCAATGCCCGGTATGCTCGCAGGAAAGTCGGCGCTGATCACCGGCGGCGGCGGAGGCATCGGCAGGGCCGCCGCGCTGGCGTTCGCACGTGAAGGCGCGCGCGTCGCAGTTGCTGATCTGTTGGCGGACGCCGCACAGGAAACCGTGGCTTTGGTCAACCGTGCCGGTGGCCAGGCGATATCCCTGACCGGCGATGTCACCAGCAGCGATCAGGTGCGGGCGATGATCGACAGTGCGATCGCCAGCCATGGCCGCCTCGATTGCGCCTTCAACAACGCCGGCATCGCGCCGTGGCAGGTGGACGCCGGCGGAATGAAAACCGCCGATTGGCCGGAAGAGTCTTTCGACCGCATGATCGCGGTGAACCTCAAGAGCGTCTGGCTCTGCATGAAGCACGAACTTCCGCGCATGCAGGCCCAAGGCGGTGGAGCGATCGTCAACACCAGTTCGATCCTCGGGCTGGTCGGGCTGGCGAACAGCACGGCCTATACCGCCGCCAAGCACGGCGTCATCGGCCTGACGAAGACCGCGGCGCTTGAGTATGCCGACGACCGCATCCGGGTGAACGCCGTCTGCCCGGGCTTCATCAGAACGGCCATGACGGCGGGGGCGCTGGAACAGCTTGGCGAGCTGATCGCCGGTCGCACGCCGCTGAGGCGCGTCGGCGATCCCGCGGAGATCGCCGAGATGGTGGTGTGGCTCTGCTCGGATCGCGCCAGCTACGTGACGGGCGCCGCCTACGCTGTCGATGGCGGGTGGACAGCGATCTGAACGACATTGACCGTATCAAGCAAAATATGGATGAACGCTGGGCTGGGTGCGCTTGACGGGAATGTGGCGATTGTCACCGGCGGGCACAAGCGGCAGCATGGTGAACATTGCCAGCGTCTCCGGTCTGCACGCAGGTTGGTCCGCACGTAGCTATCGCGCGTCCAAGGGCGCTGTCTCGAATTGTAAAGTCGGGTCATTACGGTGGCCGCGGCTTTGTCGGCGGCAATGTGGCCGCTTCGAATCAGTCCCCAGGTACCACACGCATCCACAGGACGTATGGCTCCCCACACGACTCCTGCCGGCGTATGCTGCGCATCCAGTGAACACCATCGATTCGCCCCTGCTCGGTCTGTCGCAACGCCTGCCGCCATCCAATGTGCAGGCGGAGCAGGCGCTGCTCGGCGCCCTACTCGCCAACAACCGCGCCTATGAGCGGGTGTCCGAGTTCCTCGCCCCCGAGCATTTTGTCGATCCGATCCACGGCCGCATCTTCCAGGCGATCACCCGCCGCGTCGAAGCCGGCCAGCTTGCCGATGCCGTCACGCTGAAGGCCGAATTCGAACATTCCGGCGTGCTGGAGGAAGTCGGCGGCACCGCCTATCTCTCGCAGCTTCTTGCTGCGATGGTGGGCATCATCAATGCCAGCGAGTACGGCCGCGCGATTCACGACGCATGGCTGCGGCGGCAGTTGATCGACATCGGCGAGACGGTGGTCAACAACGCGTTCGGCGCCGATCCCGAACTCGACGGCGCGCAGCAGATCGAGGCGGCGGAACATACGCTGTTCCAGCTGGCGACCGATGGCGCCGTTGCCGGCGGCTTCATCAGCCTGCAACGCGCGTTGGCCGATGCGATTCAAGGGGCGGAGCGGGCGGTCAGCGGCGCCGGCCACGTCATGGGCCTGACCACCGGGCTGCGCGATCTCAACCAGAAGACCGGCGGATTGCACGCTTCCGATCTGGTGATCCTCGCCGGCAGACCAGGCATGGGCAAGACGTCGCTTGCCACCACGATCGCCTACAGCGCGGGCAAGGCGCTGCTGGCCGAGGCGCGGCAGAACGATCCGAATGCGATACCGAAGAAATGCGTCGCCATTTTCTCGCTGGAAATGAGCGCGGAACAGCTGGCGACGCGGCTGCTGTCGGAAGAGACCAGAATCCGCAGCGATCGCATTCGCCTGGGCGATATCAGCCAGCGCGACTTCGACAAATTCGTCGGCGCCAGTCGCGAGATGGCAAGCGTTCCGCTCGAGATCGACGATACGCCAGCGATCACGCTGTCCGCCATGCGAACCCGCGCACGGCGCTTGAAGCGCACCAAAGGGCTGTCGCTGATCGTGGTGGACTATCTGCAACTCATGCGACCGGCGGCGGGAACCAGGCCGGAGAATCGCGTGCTGGAAATTGCCCAGATCACGCAGGGCCTGAAGGCGATCGCCAAGGAACTGGAAGTGCCGGTGCTGGCGCTGTCACAGCTCTCGCGCGCCGTGGAAAGCCGTGAGGACAAGCGTCCGCAGCTCGCCGACCTGCGCGAATCGGGCACCATCGAGCAGGACGCCGATGCGGTGATGTTCCTCTACCGTGAGGAGTACTACCTCGAACAGGGCAAGCCGCAGGAGGCACGCTTCGATACCACCGAGAAATACAATTCGGCGGTGGCCAAGTGGACCGAGGACATGAGCCAGGCGCACAACCAGGCCGATCTGATCATCGCCAAGCAACGACACGGCCCAACCGGCACGATCAAGCTGTTCTTCGAGGCGGACTTCACGCGCTTCGCCGATCTGGACGCGGTGCACAGCGACCATGCTGGCTGAGGGTTGGCGCGACGGCAGGTCGGACACAGGGACACATCAAGTGCGAACAGTAATGGCAGGCGGTGAGACGATTGATTCATCGCACCAGTCGTGTGGCTGTCATGGCCGGACTTGTTCCGGCCATCCGTCGCGGCACGCTGCCGGTGGTGATGGCCGGGACCAGCCTCGCCACGACGGTGAAGCGTGACCGCTCCGGTTCATGCAGCAAGCGTCACCCGCAGCGGCTACCCTTGAAGTCAATCTAGGGGCCATCGTCGCCAACTGGCGCCTGTTGCGCGACCTGCATCCATCAGGCCCCGTCGCCGGTGTGGTGAAGGCGGACGGCTACGGGCTCGGCGCACGCCCTGTCGCGCAGGCGCTCTACGCTGCCGGATGCCGGCATTTTTTCGTTGCACTGCTGGATGAAGCTCTGGCGATCCGCGAATGCGTGCCGGACGCGTTGCTCACCGTGCTCGGCGGACTGATTCCCGGCAGCGAACGCGACTACCTCACACACAACATTGTGCCGGTGCTTGGCTCGCTGGCGGAAGTCGCCGCCTGGACCGCCGAGGCGCGTGCGGCAGGGCGCAGCCTGCCGGCAATCCTGCATGTCGATACCGGCATGTCGCGTCTGGGCCTCGACGCGCGCGAGCTCGCAGTACTGCAAGAGGACCATGCGCGCCTTGCCGGCATCGAACTGCGCTACGTGATGACGCACCTGGTGTCATCTGAAATCGCCGGCGACGAACAGAACGAACGCCAGCGCGAGCGATTCACCGCCGCCTGTGCCGGCCTGCCGCCGGCGCCACGCAGCTTCGCCAATTCCTCCGGCATATTTCTCGGCGGCTGTTGGGGCTCCGACCTGGCGCGCGCGGGCGCGGCGCTCTACGGCATCAATCCCACACCGGACCGGCCCAATCCGATGCGCCAGACGGTGCGCCTGTGCGCGCGGGTGCTCGCAGTGCGCGACGTGCGGCCAGGCGACAGCGTGGGCTACAACGCAACCTGGCGGGCGCCCCGGCCGAGCCGGATCGCCACCGCCGCCATCGGCTACGCCGACGGGCTGCATCGCAGCGTATCGGGCCGCGGCCGGGCGTTCTTTGACGGGACCCCGGTACCGCTGGTAGGGCGTGTCTCCATGGACCTGACCACATTCGACGTGACTGGAATGCCCGGTGTCGTTCCCGGCGCCTGGCTCGAGCTGATCGGCCCGCGGCAGACGCCCGACGATCTCGCCGCCGCGGCCGGTACCAACGGCTACGAGGTGCTGACCTCGCTCGGACGCCGCTTCCAGCGGATCTATCTACCGGCGTGAACCCGCTGCTGGACAGCCTTGCCGCCGCTGGCCGCGGTGTCATCGGCGCCTGTCGCGTGACCGGTTCGCTGGCCATGTTCGCGGTAGTCGGCCTGTCGCACCTGTTTCGCCCGCCGTTCTACGGCCGGCTGTTCGCACGCGCGTTGCTGGAAATCGGCTATTTCAGCCTGCCGGTGGTGGCGTTGACGGCGATCTTCACCGGTATGGTGCTGGCGTTGCAGTCCTATACCGGCTTTGCACGGTTTTCCGCCGAGGGCGCCGTCGCCAATGTGGTGGTGCTGTCGATCACCCGCGAACTCGGCCCGGTACTGGCGGGCCTGATGGTGGCGGGACGCATCGGTGCCGCGATGGCGGCCGAGATAGGCACCATGCGTGTCACCGACCAGATCGACGCGCTGTCCACGCTGTCGACCAATCCGATGAAGTATCTGGTGACGCCCCGGCTGCTCGCCGGCATTCTCGCGTTGCCGATGCTGGTGTTGGTGGCCGACATTCTCGGGGTGCTCGGCGGGTTCATCGTTTCGACGCTGAAGCTGGGGTTCAACCCGTCGACCTATCTCCGCAACACGATGGACTTCATGCAGACGATGGATGTGACGTCGGGCCTGGTGAAGGCGGCGGTGTTCGGCTTTCTGATCACGCTGATGGGCTGCTACCAGGGCTACAACAGCCGTGGCGGCGCGGAAGGCGTGGGCGCGGCGACAACCGCGGCGGTGGTCAGTGCCTCGATCCTGATCCTGGCATTCGACTACGTGCTGACAGAGATGTTCTTTGCGCGATGACTGCTGGAAGGGTTCACACGGAGATCACGGCGGTAGGCGGAGGGCCACTGAGGGGCATTTTACATCACGAAGCGTCGTATGCCGTCCTTGAGCAGCGTGGCATTGAAATTGAGCAGCAGGCCGATGTGATAGCCGCTCATGCGGAGATAGGTCAAAAGCTGTGCTTCATGGACCGGCAACAATTTATCGACGGCCTTGATCTCGAGGATAAGTTCCCGTTGAACGATGATATCGGCGCGGAAGCCAGCATCCATTGCAACTTCTTCATAGACGATGGGTACATCGACCTGCCGCTGAAATGCTATGCCCGCCCGCTGGAGTTCGTAACAGAGACATTTCTCATAAACGGATTCCAGCAGTCCCGGCCCCACACGCCGGTGAAGCTTGATCGCCAGCCCGATGACTGCCTCGGTCAATTCAGCGCGCAGCAGCATGGTCTGACTCAGTGGCCCTCCGTCTGCCTCGCTGTTCTCCGTGAGAAACCTTAAAACCCCGTGACCACCCCAAAAATCCGTATCCGCAACCTGCACAAGAGTTTCGGCGAGAAGCTCGTGCTGGATGGAATCGATCTCGACATCATGCCCGGCACGTCCATGGTGGTGATCGGCGGCTCAGGCTCCGGCAAATCCGTCCTGCTGAAATGCATCCTCGGCCTGCTCGAACCGGACGCCGGCAGCATCGAGATCGATGGCACCGACATCCTTTCGCTCCACCGTCGTGAGCAGGAAGCCACCCGCTCACGCATCGGCATGCTGTTCCAGAACGGCGCATTGTTCGACAGCCTGCCGGTGTGGGAGAATGTCGTGTTCAGCCTGCTCGCCCAGCGCCGGCTGAGCCGATCAGACGGTGCTGCGCGGGCCGCCGTCTTCCTGTCCCAGGTCGGGCTGGCGGCCAGCGTGGGCGAGCTCTATCCGGCGGAACTGTCCGGC
Organism: uncultured Alphaproteobacteria bacterium; assembly: GCA_963696645.1. Taxonomy (GTDB): domain Bacteria; phylum Pseudomonadota; class Alphaproteobacteria; order Acetobacterales; family Acetobacteraceae; genus JAMXLO01. The sequence goes on along the minus strand of CAVOKY010000005.1, from coordinate 1,250,398 downwards.
GGTATGCAGAAACGCGTGGCACTCGCCCGCGCCATCGCCGCACAGCCCGACATCATGTTCTTCGACGAACCGACCACCGGTCTCGACCCTATCATGGGCGCCGTGATCGACGGGCTGGTGGTGGATTGCGTCAAGCAGCTCGGCAGCACCGCCGTGGCGATTACCCATGATATGGCGAGCGCGCGCCGCATCGGCGACGCGGCGGCCATGATCCATCGCGGCCGGATCATCTGGAGCGGCCCGGCGTCCGATCTGATGAACAGCGGCAACCTGATCGTGGACCAGTTCACCCATGGCCGCCGGGAAGGACCAATCCAGATGGAACTCCGCCGCTAGCAGCCTGTCGGACTTAACGCGACGCGGAAGCGGGCGGTAGAATTGGCGCACACGATTGGCACTGCCGGCCCCCCGTCTCATGAGCAACTTCCGCCCGACCAACCGCGACATGGACGTCCTGATGCCGCCATCGGTCGATGAGTGGCTGCCGCAACGCCACCTCGCGCGGTTCGTTGTGGAAGTGATCGAGGGACTGGACCTGCGGGCAATGACCGGCAGCTACCGGGGCTCGGGCGAGGCATCCTACCACCCTCGGCTGCTGTTGGGCCTTATCATCTACGGCTACGCGACCGGGGTGTTTTCCAGCCGCAACCTGGAACGGGCGACGCATGATTCGGTGGCGTTCCGCTTCATCGCCGCCAACGAGCATCCCGACCACGACACCATCGCCACGTTCCGCCGCCGCTTCCTGCCGCAGATCGAGGCGCTGTTCGTGCAGGTGCTCGGTGTGGCCCGCGAGATGGGGGTGTTGAAGCTCGGCACGGTGGCGCTGGATGGCACCAAGATCCACGCCAACGCCAGCCGCCACAGCGCGCTGTCGTACGAGCACGCCAGCAAGATCGAGGCACAGTTGAAGGCCGAAGTGGCTGATCTGCTGGGTAAGGCGGAGGCGGCTGATCAGGCGGATGTGCCGGACGGGATGCAGGTTCCCGAGGAACTGGCGCGGCGCGAGAAGCGGCTGGCCGGGATCGCTCGCGCCAAGGCGGTGATCGAGGCGCGGGCGAAGGAACGCCATGCGCGCGAGCGAGCCGAATTTGAGGCCAGGATGGCGGAGCGTGAGGCGAAGGTGACGCAGACAGGCAAGAAGCCCCGCGGTCGCGTACCGCAGCCGCCGATCGAGGGCCCGCTGCCGACCGATCAGGTCAATCTGACGGACGAGGAATCGCGGATCATGCCGGTGGCCGGCGGAGGGTTCGAGCAGTGCTACAACGCCCAGGCAGCGGTGGCAGCGGACAGCCTACTGGTGGTGGCCGCCGATGTGGTGCGGGCGCCGAACGACAAACAGCAGCTTGAGCCGATGCTGGGCAAGCTGGCCGCACTGCCCGGCGAACTGGGCAAGGTTGGCGCGTTGCTTACCGACAACGGGTATTTCAGCGAGGGCAACGTGAACGCCTGTGCCGACGCCGGGATCGAGCCGGTGATCGCGATGGGGCGTGAAGCGCATCATCCTGCGCTGGCTGAACGTTTCGCAGACGATCCTGCGGCGCCGGTAGACCCCACGCCGGTTGAGGCAATGGGCCATCGGCTCCAGACGAAAGAGGGCAAGAAGCTCTACGCGCTGCGTAAACAAACTCCCGAACCTGTGTTCGGGATCATCAAGTCGGTGCTCGGGTTCCGCCAGTTCCTGCTGCGCGGACTGGACAAGGTGCACGGCGAATGGAACCTCGTGACCATGGCGTGGAACGTGAAACGGATGTTCGCCCTGGCAGGGGCGAACTGAGCCGCATCGCGCCAATCGTGATCCATTTCGGCGTGTTCGCGCGCGGCCAACCTTGCGTTGGAATGGCCCGCGTGAAGTCAAGCGTGAAAGTCGAATCCCTGCTCCGCGTCAAGCGGCGTAGTGGCTGGAAATGCAACGCGCCGACGATGATTTCCTAATTTCCGGCAAATCAACTCCGACAGGCTGCTAGGCGTGGCGTTCATTGGGACTGACAATCGATTGCCGACAGCGTAACCTGCGGACAAGACGCTGGGGAAACGTGGGGCGACCGGGGACCTGGGCATGATTCGACACGGCCTGCACGTCATGTTGATCGCCGGACTGGCTGCTTTGCTCAGCCCGGCCCACGCCGATCCGGTCCCCGTGACGAACGCCAAGCAGGTGGCCGGACTGTTCATGCAGAGTTGCCTGCAGTATGCGGGGAACAGGGATGGGCTGCGCGACTGGGCCGCTAAGACCGGCCTGAAGACGCTGCCCACCGAAGCGCAGGACCAGTTTCTCTACGGCCTGCCAGGCGTCGTGTTCGACGCCTCCAACCAGGACGGAAAATTTGTCCTGGTGTCCGAGGATGGCGGCTCGTGCTCGGTTCTCGCTGAGCTGGCCAATGGGCCGGCGGTGATTTCGGATCTCGAACAGGACCTGAAGGATGCGCAGATCGTCTTCAAGGTCACCGGAGACAGGCCTGACGCGGAAGAGAAGGTTCTCAATCACCGGGAGTACCAGGCCTCGCAGGGAAAGCGGGAGTGGCTGCTGCTGATCAGCGTCGTGAAAGATCCCGCGGGTGGCGAGGCGATGCTGACCGCCAACCAGGACCAGGACGTTGTCGGGCGCCGGCGTCGGCCGGGTCGCGGTGTCATCGCGGCGAAGCGCCACGCGTCACTTTGTGCCTCGAAGCCAACAAACGACATATAGGCCGGCGCCGGCCTGCTCATTTCACCCGGGGAAACATGCCCAAGCCGACCTCCCGTTTCGTCTGCCAAAGCTGCGGTGCCGTCAGCCCGAAATGGGCCGGACGCTGCGAAAGCTGCGGCGAGTGGAACAGCATCGTCGAGGAGGCTATCGCCGTGCGCCCTGGACCGGCGGGAAAGACGGCCGCCGGGAAGCGCGTGGAATTCGTCGGCCTCGCCGGCAGCACCGAGCCGCCGCCACGCTGCCCCACGGGCATTGCCGAGCTCGACCGCGTGCTTGGCGGTGGCTTCGTGCCGGCATCGGCGGTACTGGTTGGCGGCGATCCGGGAATCGGCAAGTCCACGCTGCTGATGCAGGCGGCTGCCAGGCTGGCGCGCGCAGGGCGGCGGGTATGCTACATCTCGGGCGAGGAATCCATCGAGCAGATGCGGATGCGCGCGCGCCGCCTGGGCATCCATGACGCGCCGCTGGAACTCGCCGCCACGATCAACCTGCGCGACATCGCCGCCAGCCTGCAATCGGCCGGCGACGCTGCGCTGGTTGTGATCGAACTCGATCCAGACCATGTGGCTCGAACTCGATCGACAGCGCGCCCGGCACGGTGGCGCAGGTGCGCGCATCGAGCTTCGAACTGATCCAGCTCGCAAAGGGTGGAAAGTTTGCGCTGGTGCTGGTCGGCCATGTGACCAAGGACGGCGCCATCGCGGGACCGCGCGTGCTGGAGCACATGGTGGACGCGGTGCTGTATTTCGAGGGCGACCGCGGCCATCAGTTCCGCATCCTGCGCGCGGTGAAGAACCGCTTCGGCGCCACCGACGAAATCGGCGTGTTCGAGATGACCGACCGCGGCTTGGCCGAGGTAGCCAATCCATCGGCGCTGTTCCTTGCCGAACGGCGGGGGAATGTCGCAGGCAGCGCGGTGTTCGCCGGACTGGAAGGGACACGCCCCGTGCTGGTCGAGGTGCAGGCGCTGTTGTCGCCCAATCCCGGCGGCAGTCCGCGCCGCTCGGTGATCGGCTGGGACGGCGGGCGGCTGGCGATGCTGCTGGCAGTGCTGGAAGCGCGCGGCGGGGTGCGGATGAATGCCACCGATGTCTACCTGAACATCGCCGGCGGTCTGCGCGTGACGGAACCGGCGGCCGATCTGGCGGTGGCGGCGGCGATCGTTTCGGCGGCGTTCGACCAGCCGACCGACGCCGGCATGGTGTATTTCGGCGAGATCGGCCTGTCGGGCGAAATCCGCCAGGTTGCCCAGGCCGAGTCGCGGCTGAAGGAAGCCGCCAAGCTCGGCTTCCAGCGGGCCACGCTGCCGCGCCGGGTCGCGCGCGGCAACCGCACGATGGCCCCGCCGGAGGGGATCGAACTGGCGGAAATCGGCCACATCTCTGATCTGGTGTCACGATTCGCGCCGGATTCCTCGGCCGGCGTATGATCTTGGCTTGGCGCCGCCGCTTTTGCGGCCGATAAACCCGCCGGTTCCGTGCTCCATGGCGGTTTGATGATGCAATCGCGACGTGCCGGCGGTGTGCAGTGCCGATTGCACCCTCCGGGATCAGGCGAATGACCTGGGTCGACCTCGTGGTACTGGGTGTGCTGGCGATATCCGCGCTGCTCGCTTTCATGCGTGGGCTGGTGCGCGAGGTGCTCGGGCTGGGCGCCTGGGTCGGGGCGATCTTCGCCGGTGTGTGGGCATTGCCGCGGGTGCGGCCACAGTTCCAAAGCTGGTTCGGGACTTCGCCGTGGGTCGACCCGATTGCCTTCGGTGTGGTTTTCGTGATTGCGCTGATTGTGCTGATGCTGATCTCCCGCTGGATCAGCGCCCTGGTGCGCGCCTCACCGATCGGTGGGCTTGACCGCACGCTGGGGCTGGTATTCGGCCTTGCACGGGGTGCGGCGCTGCTGGTGCTTGCCTATATCATCGCCGGGATGGTGGTCCAGGTGGACCGCTGGCCGGATGCCGTGTTGCAGGCCCGTTCGCTGCCGCTGGTCTACCAGGGCGCCAGTTGGGCCGTGGAGAGATTGCCGGTCGATCATCGACCGCGGTTGTACGCACCACCGTCAGGCCGTGAGACCACGGCGATTGACCTGCTGCACGCGATGCCGCAAGGCCGCGCTGTCGGCAAGTAGAACGTTCGTATCGGGAGACTTTTGGCATGGCCCTCGCTTCGCCGCACGATGATACCTCCCGCGTCCTGCCGGACGACACCTCCCGCGTCCTGCCGGACGACACCTCCCGCGTCCTGCCGGACGACAAGTTCCATGAAGAATGCGGCGTGTTCGGCGTCTGGAGCGTGCCGGACGCCGCGGCGGTCACCGCACTCGGCCTGCATGCGCTGCAGCACCGCGGGCAGGAAGCCACCGGCATCGTGTCCTACGACGGCAAGCACTTCCATTCGCACCGCGGCCTCGGCCTGGTCGGCGACAATTTCAGCGACCCGCGGGTGATGGCCTCGCTGCGCGGCACTGTCGCCATCGGTCACAACCGCTACGCCACCACCGGCGATACGATCCTGCGCAACGTGCAGCCGCTGTATGCCGATTTCGAGTTCGGGGGATTTGCCGTGGCGCATAACGGCAACCTGACCAACGCGCACGTGCTGCGCCGTACGCTGGTGCGGCGGGGCTGCCTGTTCCAGTCCACCACCGATTCCGAGGTGTTCGTCCACCTGATCGCAATCAGCCTGTATTCCACCGTGGTCGATCGGCTGATCGACGCGTTGAAGCAGGTGATCGGCGCGTATTCCCTGGTCGCGCTGTCCCGCGAAGCGCTGATGGGCGTGCGCGATCCGCTCGGCGTGCGCCCGCTGATCCTGGGCCGCATCGGCTCCGAGGGCACCGGCGGCTGGGTGCTCGCCTCGGAGACCTGTGCACTGGAGATCGTCGGGGCCGAATTCGTCCGCGACGTGGAGCCGGGCGAGATCGTGGTGATCAACGATCAGGGCGTGCACAGCATCAAGCCGTTCGGCCGGCAGCGCGAGCGGTTCTGCGTGTTCGAATACATCTACTTCGCGCGGCCCGATTCGGTGATGGAGGGCACGCCGGTCTATGACGCGCGCAAGGCGATCGGCGCGGAACTGGCGCGCGAATCCGGCGTGGCGGCCGATGTGGTGGTGCCGGTGCCGGATTCGGGCGTGCCCGCGGCAATGGGCTACGCAACGGAGAGCGGCATTCCGTTCGAGCTTGGTATCATACGCAACCATTATGTCGGCCGCACCTTCATCGAGCCGACGGATCACATCCGCCATCTCGGGGTGAAGCTGAAGCACTCCGCCAACAAGCCGGTGCTGCAAGGCAAGCGGGTCATCCTGGTGGACGATTCGATCGTGCGCGGCACGACGAGTCGGAAGATCGTCGAGATGGTGCGCGCCGCGGGAGCCAAGGAGGTGCACATGCGGATCTCCTCGCCGCCCACCACGCATTCCTGCTTCTACGGCATCGACACGCCGGAGCGCGGCGAATTGCTGGCCGCGCGCAACACGGTGGACGAGATGGCCGAGCAGATCGGCGTCGATAGCCTGGCGTTCATCACGATCGATGGGCTGTATCGCGCGCTCGGCAAACCGAATCGCGATCCTGCACGGCCGTACTACTGTGACGCCTGCTTCACCGGGGATTATCCGATTGCGTTGCCGGATCAGGCGGACAATTCCGAGCGGCAGTTGAGTTTGCTGGAGGAGAGTCACTGATGGTGACTCGGCGCGGTCGGCGCGGTGGGTTGGTGGTGACGCGCGTTTGTTCCCCCCCAACACTATAGCGCTGGTCACCGGTGCGAGCCGCGGCATCGGTGCCGCAACCGCGACGGAACTGGCTCGGCTTGGCGCGCATGTGGTGATCACCGCGCGCACGCAGGGCGGTCTGGAAGAGACCGACGATGCGATCCGTGCCGCCGGCGGCACCGCTACACTGCTGCCGCTGGACCTCGCGGAGGTCGAGCAGATCGACGCGATCGGCCCCAGTCTGTTCCAGCGCTTCGGCCGTCTCGATGTGCTGGTGCATTGTGCCGGCGCGCTGGGACGTCTGACGCCGGTTGCGCACATCATGCCGAACGATTGGGCGGAGGTGATCGCGGTCAACCTGACTGCGGCGTGGCGCCTGATCCGCACCTGCGATCCGCTGCTGCGCAATGCCGAAGCTGGCCGCGCTGTGTTCGTCACGCCCGGACGGGCGCGCGCGCCGAAGGCGTATTGGGGCGCCTACGGCGCGACCAATGCGGGAATGGAACACCTCGTGCTGACCTGGGCGGATGAGGTGAAGACGACGAGGCTGCGGGTGAACCTGTGCAATCCCGGACCGACCGCGACGCGCCTGCGCAGTCAGGCAATGCCCGGCGAGAACCCGGCGAGGCTGCCGAAGCCGAGTGACGCTGCCGCTTTGCTCGCGGCGTTATGCCTGCCCACCGAGCAGCGACATGCGGCGTTGGTCAGTGCGGTTGGCGCGATCGAGGATTGATCGGCACGACGCCGATTGCGCAGCCGATCCGGCAGGTTTGTAATCCCGGCATGGCCATCCTGATCACCGGCGCTGCCGGCTTCGTCGCGCTGAACAGTGCGGAGCATCTGCTGTCCGCGGGGCGCGAGATAGTAGGGCTCGACCGCATCGCATTGCCCGAACGTGCACGCCGCGATTTCTCCCGCTTGCCTGGGCGCTTCACTTTGATCGGCGGCTCAGTGCGGTCGTCGGCGGACCTGCGACGGGCGATGACCATCGCTCCAGTGGATGCGGTGATCCACTGTGCGGTGATCACCGCCGGTACCGCGCGCGAGACGGCCGATCCGGAAACCATTGTCGCGGTCAACGTGCAGGGTGCGGTGGGTGCGCTGATGGCCGCTGCCAGGCTCGGTGCGAAGACGTTCATCTACCCGAGTTCGGGCGCGATCTATGGCACCGCGGCACGTGACGTGGCGCTGATCGACGAGGATGCGCTGCACCCGGCGCCGGTGACGCTGTACGGCCTGACCAAACGTGCCGCAGAAACCATCCTGCCGCGCGTGGCGGAGACGCAGGGCGTGCGGTTCGCCGCCGCGCGTCTCGGCAGCGTGTATGGGCCGTGGGAATATGCCACCGGCGTGCGCGACACTCTGTCGCCGATGTTGCAGGTACTGCAATTCGCGCGCCGGGGCGAGGAGGCGGTGCTGGGCCCCGCCTGGCGCGGCGATTACATCTATTCGCGCGACGTGGCGGATGGGCTGGTGCGGCTGACGGACGCGCCGTCCCTGTCGCGCACCGTATACAATCTGGGCAGCGGGCGGTTGGGTTCTGCCGCAACATGGTGCGACGAAGTGGCGCGGCATGTGCCGCGATTTCGCTGGCGGCATGCGGCGGCGGGCGAGGCGGGGAATGTCGATAGTCACACGGGCTTTCATCGCGGCCCTATGGACATCGCCAGGATCGCGCGTGACACCGGCTACGCGCCGCGGTTCGATTTCGCCGGTGCCGCGAGCGATTGGCTGGCATGGTCAGGGTGATGCGACATTGGGTGAGCTGACACGGACAGGACTCGCTGAACTCGGCGATGCGCCGGGCGGATTTCCTGTTTGCAGCCGAGGCGGCAGACTGTCGTTGCGACGAACCCTGCGACGCGCCAATGCCCGGCCGGAAGTCTGACGCCGGCGCGGCGAGCGCTCACACCGCGAAGGATCAACCCCATGCCGTCCTGCTCGCGCCGCCTCGCTATCGTGCTTGCCGTGTTGTCTGTCGCGACGCTGACCGCGCCCGCGACCCGCGCCGCGTCGGACATCGGCATTGTGGTGCTGCATGGCAAGCAGGGCGCGGCGGGCGACCGTCCCACCGCACCATTCCTGCAGGCACTTCGCAACGCCGGCTACGCGACCCAGGCGCCGACGATGTGCTGGTCACGCACACGAATTTACGACGAAACTTTCCCCGACTGCCTGCGCGAGATCGACCCCGCCATCGCCGCGCTGCGTGCCGCCGGAGCCAGGCGCATCGTCGTCGCCGGCATGTCCCTGGGTGGCGAGGCCGCCATTGTTTACGGCGCGAGCCATCCGGAGTTGGCTGGTGTGATCGCACTGGCCCCGGCCGGCCAGCCCGAGGGTTTGGTCAGGGTGCCCGGCGTTGCGCAAAGCGTGACGGCGGCGCGGCAGATGGTCGCCGCCGGCCAAGGCGGGCAGCGAGCCAGCTTCAACGACACCAACGACGGCGAAAACTTCACCGTCGTCACGACGCCGACGATCTTTCTCAGCTTCACCGAACCGGGTGGTCCGGCGGACTTTCCCACGGTCCTGCCGCAACTGCGCGAACCGATCATCTGGGTCGCCGGCAGCGAGGATCGCACGCAGCGTCAAGCGGCGGCGCTGTTCTCGCGGCTGCCGGCCAATGCGCTGAACCGCTTCGTGCAGGTGAGCTCGGCGCATCTCGACACGCCCGTGGCGGGTGCGGCGGCAGTGCTGGCGTGGTTGCCGACGCTGCCGGGGCAATAGGCGCGCGCCGGACCGTCTGCCACCAACCAGGGCAGAACGCTGATTGCGCAGCCTCACGCGACCTTCAGCCGCCGGCTCCGCCCCGCCATGAGCAGCATCGACCACCCCAATGAGGTCGCCAACGCTGCCGCCAGTGCGGTCGGCACCCCGAGCGGCACGGCCGCCAGATGCAGCACCAGCAGTGCCAGGCCGAACCCCGGCATCGCCCGCAGCGCGCTCGCCATGATGGCCGCGGCCGTCGCGCCACCCAGGCGCCGCAGCACGAGGAACGAAAAGCTGGTGAATGCCACCGGGAAGACGGCCGCCATGCCGGTCAGCGCCGGTCCGAGCGCGTAGCTGGCGGTGACCACGCCGCCTACCGCCAGCCCGACCGCCATCGCCCGGGCCGGCAACTCGTACCAGCGCCGTCGCATCGCCTCGCGTGGCGCTGCGGAGCCGCGCCCCATCGATCGTGTCAGCAACAGGCACATCGCAATCACGCCGAGATTGAGCAGGCTGGCGCCGACTGCGTCCCACTCGACCTGGCGGATCAGCGACACCGCGGCGGTCCAGGCGCACAGTCCGCCTGCCAGCGCCCATCCCCAGCGCACGCGTGTCGCCAGCGACCCCAACGCCGACAGGAACACGAAGGTCGCCGCGTTCGCCGCGAAGCTGCCCAGCGCGCTGGTGGCAATGAAGGCCGCGTCGTGCTGCATCGCCAGCATCACATACGCCGGCCCCGCGCCGATCGGCAGCGAAACGATCAGTCCGCCCCAGAACGGGCCGGCCGCTTCGGCTGCGACGGTGGCCGCCACCACGACCAGGGCGGAGGCGGTGGCGCGGGCCAGCAGGGCGAGCCAGAAAGCCGAAAACATCGATCCATCAACCACGAATTACCCGGACAGCGACCCTTCATCCGTTCTGCATAAAACGTTACATGCGAAACATCCTCGGTCACCCCTCGGCGTAGGGGTTCTTGGTGCCGCGCAATTGCAAACGGATCGGTGTGCCCGGCAGGTCGAATGCCTCGCGCAGGCTGTTCACCAGGTAGCGCTGGTAGTCTTCCGGCAGCTTCTCCGCCCGGGTGCCGAACGCAACGAACGTGGGGGGACGCGCCTTCACCTGCGTGACATAGCGCAGCTTCAACCGCCGCCCGCTGACCAGCGGCGGCTGATGGCGCGCCAGTGCCTGCTCGAACCAGCGGTTCAGCGCCGCGGTGGGTAGGCGCGTGTTCCACACCGCATGCGCGCGCCGCACCGCCGGCAGCAGCCGCTCCAGCCCTGCCCCGGTAAGCGCGGACAGCGTGACCACGGGGATGCCTTTCATCTGCGCCAGGCTTTCCTCCAGCCGCTCGGTGATCAGCCGGCGTGTCGCCGAGCGGTCCGCGACCGCGTCCCACTTGTTGAGCGCCAGCACGCAGGCGCGGCCTTCGCGCTCGATCAACTGGGCGATCTGCAGGTCCTGGTCATGCAGCCCATCGACCGCGTCCACCACAAGCACAACAATCTCGGCCAGCTTCAGCGCACCGATCGACGCGCCGACCGCCAGCCGTTCCAGCGGCGCCTCGATGCGCGCGCGGCGGCGCATCCCGGCGGTATCGACCAGCTCGATCGGCCCATCCTTGTCGGCCAGCACCGTCGCCACCGCATCACGCGTCAGCCCCGGTTCCGGCCCGGTCAGCATGCGTTCCGCACCGATCAGCCGGTTCAGCAGGGTGGATTTTCCGACGTTCGGCCGCCCGACAATGGCGAGTTTGAGCGGCCGTGCCGCATCCTCCATCCCGGGCTCATCGGCCTCGGCCGCCGGCAGCCGGTCGGCGATCTCCGCCATGAGGTCGGCAATCCCCTCGCCATGCTCGGCGGAAACCGCGATCGGCTCGCCCAGCCCCAATTCGTACGCATCGAGCACCGAGGATTGCGCCGATCGCCCCTCCGCCTTGTTGGCTACCAGCAGCACCTCCCGCCCCTGCCGCCGCAACCACTGGGCGAAATGGCGGTCGGCCGGCGTCACCCCGGCGCGCGCATCCACCACGAACAGCACGACGTCGGCCGTCTCGGTCGCCGCGCTCGCACCGGCACGGAGCCGCCCGGCCAAGGTGTCGGGCGCCGCCTCCTCCAGCCCGGCGGTATCCACCAGGCGCACCAGCCGACCGCGCAGCATCGCTTCGGCTTCCTTGCGGTCGCGCGTGACGCCGGGCGTATCGGCCACCAACGCAAGTCGGCGCCCCGCCAGCCGGTTGAACAGCGTGCTCTTGCCGACGTTCGGCCGCCCCGCGATGACCACCAAGGGCAACATCTGCATGCGCGCGCTCAGCGGAGCGCCAGGAGCCTGCCGTCGTCGGACACCACGAACACGGTGCCACCCGCGACCATCGGGCCGAGCGACGCCTTGCCGGACAGCGGCTGCCGGCCGAGGACCTCGCCGGTATAGGGACTGATCGCGAGCGCCTCCTTGCCGGTGCCGGCCACCACCAGCCGATCGCTGACCAGCAGCGGGCCGAACCACGTGATGGCGTCCTTCTGCTTGTCCGGATTTTCCCATTGCGGCAGCTCGGTCACCCAGGCGACCCGGCCATCGCTGCTGTTGATCGCCGCCAACCGCTGATCAATAGACACGACGAACAGCCAGGAACCAGCCGCCCAGAGGCTGTCCTCACCGGCGACCTGACGCTCCCACAATTGACGTCCTGTTGGCAGATCCACCGCGACCATGAGGCCACCCAGGCCGATGGCATAGACCCTGCCGTCGCCGATCACGGGCCGGCCACGGATGGCAGAGAAATCCGCCAGGCTGCCGCTGCGCACCGAGGCCGCCAGATTGGCGGTCCACACGACGGTGCCGGCGTCGGCACGCAGTGTTGCCAGTTCGCCACCGCCGAACCCCCCGACCACCAGACCGCCGGCGTATGCGGGGGCCGGCCGGCCCAGCATGCTGGTCGTGGATGTGGCCGACTGGTGGTCCCAAAGGTGCCGGCCATCATCGGCGGCCAGCGCCAGCAGCTTGTCCTGGATCGTGGTGACGAACACGCGCCCCTCCACCACGGTCGGCTCCGAGCGGGCGGGGCTGCCGATCGTGTTGCGCCAGCGCACTGTACCCTTGGCGGCATCCAGCGCGACGATTTCCGCCAGCCCGTTCACCGCGTACAGCGTCCCCTGATCGACCGCCAGGCCGCCGCCCACGTTGGTGCTGTCGTCATCCTTCTGCCTGGTATCGAATCGCCAGATGCGACTGCCGCTGGCCATGTCGAACGCGGAGGCAACCGCATCGGAATCCATCACATAGACGATGCCGTTCGCCGCGACGGGCTCGGCCATGATCTTGCGTCGATAGCCGCCGCCGCTGCCGATATCGGCGCTCCAAGCCTCCGCCAGGCGCTCGCCGGCCGCCAGATGACCCATGAAGTGCGCCGGATTGCCGCCGGCCTGCGGCCACGCCGCATTCTGCACCGCCGGCGGCAGCACCACCTTCGGTGCATCGTCGTCCACGATCAGGCCCGACCGCGCGGCCAACACCGGCTCGCGCTTGCCTGCCAGCGGCGTCTTGTGGGTGCCGAACCAATCGTCCCACAGCGAACACCCACCCAGGGCGAGCGGTGCCAGCAAAGCCATCCGGCGGCCAAGCGTGCCGCTGCCAGCCGGCCTGCGGCCGACCCTGCCATCCTGCGTCATGCCGGTCATCCGCCCAATCGGTTCAGCAGCCCGGTTGCCCGTCCGCGGACTCCGCTCGGCGCCGTCGCATCCTGCGCCAGGCTGCGCAGCGTTGCCTTCGCCTGGTCCGTCCTGCCCAGCCGCAGATCCAGCAAAGCAAGCTGTTCCTCGGCCATGGCGCGCCAGGGGTTGTCCGGCGTGGTCAGCGCCTTCAGCCGATCCTGGATCAGCGCGGGATCGCCGCGATCGATCACGTGCGATACCCATAGCAGGCTCGCGAGGTCGCGCAGCAGAGGGTCGGCCGACTGATCGCCCGCCACCTGGTCCCACAATGCCGTGGCACCCTGCAGATTGCCGGCATCCGCCTGCAACGCCGCCTCCCGCAGCCGTGCCAGCGTGCGATAGCCTTCCGGGGAGGTGGCCGACAGCCTGGTGAATGCGGCGATGGCGGCGGTTCGGCTGGCTGGGCTGGTCCCTGCTGCGGTGGGATCCGCCAGGTTCATCGCCACCAGGTATTGCACGGCGGCCGCCTGGTCCTGTCTTGCCTGATACCAGCGCCAGCCCTGCCAGCCGGCGGCGGCGCCCACGATGAGCAGCGCAGCGGCGATGATGACGCCGGCATAGCGCTTGAGAAGCTGTTGGGCGCGTTCGGCGCGAAGTTCCTCTTCGACTTCGTCGAATATGTCGACCACTTGAGTACTCGCTCTCTGCTGGCGCCGTGGACTCCGGCCTGCTGACGGCGCGGCGGACCATAGCGGCGCAGGTGCGGCCCGGCAAACGTGGTGCAAACCATTGGTTTACCCGAACGGCGTAGGCTGTTGCCATGCGCCTCCTGATGATCCTGCTGTTGCTGGCCGGCTGCGGCGCAACGCCGGAACAGGCCCTGACCGGGGCAGCCGCGCTCGGCATCGGGAGTATCGCGATCATCGGCCGCAGTCCGCTCGATGCACTGTATTCGACGGCGAGCGGCAGGGACTGCTCGATCGTTCGGCTCGAGCAGGGCAAGGACTATTGCCGGCCGGTGGAACCGCCGCCGCCGCCACAACCCTTCTGCTCGCGCAGCCTCGCCCTGGCCGATTGCTGGGCCGATCCCGCGAGCCTGCCCGATCATCCGCCCAGTCTCGGCGACGGCCCCAACACGCTGACCCCAGCACAGGACGCCAACCGCACCCGGCGCTGGCCGCCGCTGTGATGGCGATAGCCTGCCCGTCTGCCGACGCCGGCTTTGATCGAGATCAAAGCCATCAATGCGCGCTGGCCCTATGCTTTGTGGCAACCAAGGTGGGAGTCATTGATGCCGGCAACAGTGCAGATCGCGTTTCATGGCATGGACACTTCGCCTGCCATGGAGGCACAGGTTCGTCGTCGGATCGATGAGCTGGCGCATTTCTCGGATCGGATCGTTGCCTGCAAGGTCGCACTGGAAGCCACGCAACGACGCCAGCGTCACGGCAAGATCTATCGGGTCCGTGTCGAACTGGTGGTGCCAGGCGGTGAACTCGTGGTCAGTCAGGAGCCGGCGATGAACCACGCGCACGAGGATCTGCACGTTGCCATCAGGGACGCGTTCGACGCGGCGCGGCGTCAGTTGCAGGATCGCATGCGCCGGCTGGACGTGGCCCGCTAATCCGCGATGGCCTGCTCGATTGTCGCCACGTCGCCGGCCAGCGTGGTGCGGCGCACGTCGCGCACTTCGGTGCGATCGTAACGGCGTGCCCGGTGCATGGTCTGGCGGTTGTCCCACACCACGAGGTCGTACGGCCGCCAGGCGTGCGAGTAGACGAATTCGCGCTGGGTGGCGAATTCGGTCAGGTCGCGCAGGAACATGCGCGCCTCGGGGATGGTCCAGCCGACGATGGCGCCGGCGTGCGATGACAGGAACAGCGATCTGCGTCCGGTCACCGGGTGCGTGCGCACCAGACGCTGGCGCACGGGTTTGAACGCCGCGCGGTCCTCGTCCGTCAGGTCGGTGAAGCCGATCGCCTCGCGCGAGTAGATCAGCGAATGCTCGCAGACCAGTTCCTCGACTTCCGCCTTGGTGCGTGGATCGAGCGCGTCATAGGCGGCGCGCATATCGGCGAAGTCGGTATTGGCGCCCCAGGATGGCAGGACACGCCCGGACAGCAGCGAGTACCGGGCCGGTATCGGCCGAAACGAACTGTCGGAGTGCCACAGCCGGTCGCCGAGCTTGAAGAACCAGATGCGATCGTCAGCTGACATAATGTTACCGTTGCGGTCCAGATTGGAGAAGTCCGCCATGCCCGGTCGCAACCGGCTCGCCTCACGCTTCTGGATGTGCCCGGGCGTGCGGTAGTTCTCCAGTTCGCCGAACTGCTGGGTGAAGGCGAGCTGCTCGTCGTCGGTGACGGGCTGGTCGCGAAATACCAGCACGGCATATTTGTCCATGCCGGCCTCGATCGCGGCGACATCGTCCCGGCTGAGCGGCTGGCGGCAGTCGACGCCGGAGACCTCGCCCGCGAATGCCGGATGCAGTTGGCGGAACGACACGGGCATCTCGGTGGTTCCCTTTTGGTGGATGGGCCGCGACACAGCATGCCATGCAATGCGGTATGCTGGCAGAGGCAGGATCAGGGCTCCGCCCTGAAACCCGCCAGGAGGCTTTGCCTCCTGGACCTCCAGCAAAGGCAGTCGCCTTTGCAATCCAATCCTTTTCGACCGGCGGGGTGGGGTCCGGGGGGCAAAGCCCCGGCTCGCATCATTCACGATGGCGGCTGCGCCGGACCTCCCAGATGCGGCAATTCCAGCCATTCCTGACTCTGCATCTCGTCCAGACGCGACGCGGTGCGCTCGAACATCCTGGCGTTTTCACCGCGCTGATAGAGCTGGTCCGGCATCGCGTCGGCGGATGCCAGCAGCTTCACGCGCTGGTCGTACAGCGTGTCGATCAGGACGATGAAGCGGCGCGCCTTGTCGTAATTGTCGGGCGACAGGCGCGGGATGCCGTCGAGGATCAGCGTGTGGTAGCGCATCGCCAATGCCAGGTAATCGCCGGCCCCGAGCGCAGTGCCGCACAGCAGGTCGAAGTCGCAGCGTGCCACGCCCTCGGCCGCCAGCGGCACGATGAACGCGCGGCCCATCACCCACAGGGTCTCAGCCTTCCCTTCGGCGCCGCCAGTCAGTTCGGCAAAGGCGCGATCGAGTTCCCGCTCGGCGCGCGCATCGGCCGGGACCAGCCAGGTGCGCATGCCGCGTAGCCGCTGGCGGCGAAAATCACGGCCGGCATCCATCATCACCACGTCGAGCCGGCGCTTGATCAGCGCGATGAAGGGCAGGAAGGCGTCGCGGCCCGGCCGGTCCTTGAACAGGTCGTCGGGCGGGACGTTCGACGTCGTCACCACCACCACGCTACGGTCGAACAGCGCCTGGAACAGTCGGCCCAGGATCAGGGCGTCGGCGATGTCGTTCACCTGGAACTCATCGAAGCACAGCAGTGCGGCCTCGGTTGCGATCGAGTCGGCCAGCGGCGGGATCGGATCGTCGATCTCCGGATAGGCGCGCTTGAAGGCGTGGAAGCGCTTATGGACGTTCTGCATGAAGCGATGGAAGTGTATGCGCTGCTTCCGCGGCACATCGGCCGCGGCGAAGAACAGGTCCATCAGCATCGACTTCCCGCGGCCGACCTCGCCCACGATATAGAGGCCGTTCGGCCGGTCGTCGGCCGGATCGTTGCGACGGAGCAGGCGGGAGAACAGGGTGGGAGCGATGGCCGGCCGCGGCGGCGGGTCGTAGCCGCGCAACCGCGACCATAGCGCCTGTAGCCGCGTGGCGACGAGTTCCTGGGAGGAGTCGGGCGCCAGTTCGCCGGCCGCCACCATCGCCCGGAAGGCTGGCAGCGGCCCGCGCTGCGCAGGGATTTCGGCGCCCGGGTTGTCCATGTCGCGGCGGCTGATAGCGCGTCCGCCGCCAGGGTTCAACGCGGCCGGTTCCGTGGTATGGGAGCGCGCGAAGGAGTGCCGGATGCTCGACCTCGACTACGCCACGCTGCACGCCACGCCGGTGGCCACCGATCCGTTCCCGCACCTGGTCGTGCCGAATTTCGTGCCACCCGATCACCTCCGCGCAGTGGTTGCCGACCTGCCGCCGCTGGGCAGGCGAGGCTCGTTTCCGCTGGACGCGCTGGCGCTTGGCCGCAACGCCCAGGCGCTGATGGTCGAGCTGCAGGGCCCCCGGCTGCGTCAGGCGATCGCCGACCGCTTCGACCTGGAGCTCGCTGATGCGCCGACCATGGTGACGCTGCGTGGCTGGACCAACGAGCGCGACGGCTACATCCATTGCGATTCGACGGCGAAGCGCGTCACGGTGCTGCTGTATCTGAACCCGATAACGGACGCCTGGGCGCAGCGCGAGGGCTGCCTGCGCCTGCTGCGCGGTCCCGGCGATCTGGAGGATTTCGCCGTCGAGGTGCCGCCGGTGAATGGCACGCTGCTGGTGTTTCCCAATGGACCCGCCGCCTGGCACGGCCACAAGCGGTTCACCGGCCAGCGCTATTCCGTGCAGTTGAACTACATGACCACCGACGCCAAGGCGCGCAGCGAGCTGCGGCGTCACCGGCTGTCGGCGTTCATGAAGCGGCTGACGCGAGCGGCGTAGTGAGCGGCATTACCAACATTTCATAAGCCGGCAGCGGCTCGCGCAAAGTGGCATGATCAAAATCCCGCACGTTGTTCTGACGGGATTTGGAGGAACGCGATGATGAAGGGTCGTGGTGCTTTGCTCGGTGCCTGCCTGGCGCTGCCGTTCGTGTTTCAGGCCGGCGCTGCCGGCGCGGCGCAGCCCGAAGGCGGGCACTATGTCTATGTCCCTGCCGGCGCCACGGTTGTCGTGCTGCCGGCTCCCGAATTGGCGGCGCTGCCAAACCAGGCCGTGGCAGTGCCGACGGACTTTCCGGTGCTGGACATGATCGCGCGGCAGGACCTGATGATGCGGCGGATGATGGCGGACATGGACTCGCTGATGGCGACGCCGATGCCTGACCCGCAGCAGATGATCCGTTCGGTGATGCAGGGCATGCCACAGGCGGCGCCCGGGTCGGGGATAGTCATGACCTCGATGTCGTCAGGCAATGGCGTGTGCAGCGAGACGATCACCTATGGCTACCCGGCGAACGGCGGTAAGCCGCAGGTGAAGGTGACGCGGAGCGGCAACGGCTGCGGCGCGGTCACGCCATCGGCGCCGGTCGGCATGATGCAGGCCATGCCAGCGCCGCAGCCAGTGATGCCGTCGCCGGCCGCGCCGAACCATCAACGGCTGTGGACAATCGGCGATCCGCCGCGACCGATCGCGACAGGCACACCGCCGCGGACCTGAGCGGCACATCACGTTTCGGGCGCGGCGGCACGGCGCCGCGCCGGCGTGATGCATTGCCACCCCTCGCCAGAGCGCTGTCAACCAGGTCCCGGAAGTGCGTTCGAGCCTCTTGCAGGGTCAGTCTCGGTTGGCAATCCAGTTCTGTAGTGGCTTACCGAATGGCCGCCCGGCTGCGGTCAAGCCTCGCCTCAGACTTGTCGCTCAACGATCAATTGCTTGATCGCGCCGATTGCCTTGGCAGGGTTCAGTCCCTTGGGGCAGGTGTCGGTGCAGTTCATGATCGTGTGGCAGCGATACAGCTTGAACGGATCCTCGAGCGCATCCAGCCGCGCGCCGGTATGCTCGTCGCGTAAGTCGGCGATCCAGCGATACGCCTGCAGCAGCACCGCGGGACCGAGGTAGCGGTCGCCGTTCCACCAGTAGCTGGGGCATGCGGTGGAGCAGCAGAAGCACAGGATGCATTCCCACAGGCCGTCGAGCTTCGCGCGCTCCTCGCGGCTTTGCAGACGCTCGGCGTCGGGCGGCGAGGGGCTGTCGGCCTGCAACCATGGCTCGATGCTCTGGTATTGCGCGTAGACCTGCGACAGGTCGGGCACCAGGTCCTTCACCACCGGCATGTGCGGCAGCGGGCTTATACGCACCGCACCCTTCACGTCCTCGATCGGCTTGAGGCAGGCGAGCGTGTTGCCGCCGTCGATGTTCATCGCACAGGAGCCGCAGATGCCCTCGCGGCAGGAGCGGCGGAAGGTAAGCGTCGGATCAATCTCGTTCTTGATCTTGATCAGCGCATCCAGAACCATCGGACCGCAGGCGTCCAGGTCTACCTCGTAGGTATCGGTGCTGGGGTTCTGGCCGTCATCCGGATTCCAGCGGTAGATGCGGAATTCCCGCACGCGCTTGGCACCGGCAGGAGCCTTGTAGGTCCTGCCACGGCCGACGCGGCTGTTGGAGGGAAGGTTGAATGCGACCATGTGCCAGCTACCCCAGGTCGGTGCGTTTACGTTTCATAAGGCTTTAACACGGAGGAAGAGCGAGAGCCACGGAGGGCCACGGGGACAGGTTCATGCTTCTTGCGGAAAGTCTGACCGAGCGGATTATCGGCGTCGCGATCGAAGTCCACCGGAACACTGGGCAGGGCCTGCTGGAGTCGGTCTATGAGCAATGCCTGTGTTATGAGTTCGGTCAAGCCGGTATACCATTCGAACGGCAGGTGGGTATCCCGGTAATCTACAAAGGAGTTGCCGTCGGCGAAGGCTTTCGCGCGGACATCATCGTCGATCGCAAGGTCATTCTGGAGATCAAGGCAGTCGCGACCATCTTGCCGGCGCATGAAGCCCAGTTGCAGACCTATCTGCGAATGAGCCGCATCCCCGTAGGTCTGATTCTCAACTTCAATGTGTCCCGTCTGATAGACGGTCTCCGTCGCTTCGTAGTTTGAGAAAGTCTCCGTGGCACACCGTGGCCCTCGCGCGTCCTCCGTGTTGAAAGCCTTTTGGCGGAGCACTAATACACCCGCGCCTTGGGCGGGAACGACGACACCTCGTTGGTCAGCGTTTGCAGCTTCACCGGGCGATAGTCCAGCCGCACGCGACCATCGTCGTCGCACCAGGCCAGCGTGTGCTTCATCCAGTTGACGTCGTCGCGTTCCGGATAATCGTCGTGCGCATGCGCGCCTCGGCTCTCGTGACGGGCATCGGCGCCGACCATCGTGGTCATCGCGTTGCCCATCAGGTTCTGAAGTTCCAGCGCCTCCACCAGATCTGAATTCCAGATCAGGCTGCGATCGGACACCGACATGTCCGACAGCCCGCGCCAGACGCGTTGCATCTCCGCCACGCCTTCGGCCAGCGTCGTGCTGTTGCGGAACACCGCGGCATGGCTCTGCATGGTGCGCTGCATATCGACGCGCAGATCGGCGACGCGCGTGCTGCCCTTGGCATGGCGCGCGCGATCGAAGCGGTCCAGCGAATATTGGCCCGCCTTCGCCGGCAGCGCCGGCTGGCTGGCGTCCGGCTTGATCAGTTCAGCGGCGCGCAACGCCGCGGCGCGGCCGAACACCACGATGTCCAGCAGCGAATTACAGCCGAGCCGGTTGGCGCCGTGTACCGAAACGCAGGCGCCCTCACCGACCGCCATCAGCCCAGGCGCCACCGCGTCGGGATTGTCCCGGGTTGGCCGCAGCACCTCCCCATGATGGTTCGTCGGCACGCCGCCCATGTTGTAGTGCACCGTCGGCAGCACCGGGATCGGCTCCTTGGTGACCTCGACGCCGGCGAAGATGCGCGCCGTTTCGGAAATCCCCGGCAGGCGTTCATGCAGCAGATCGGCGCCGAGATGCTCCAGATGCAGCATGATGTGGTCCTTGTTCGCCCCACAGCCGCGGCCCTCGTTGATCTCGATCGTCATCGAGCGGGACACCACGTCGCGGCTGGCCAGATCCTTGGCACTTGGCGCGTAGCGCTCCATGAAGCGCTCGCCTTCCGAGTTGGTCAGGTAGCCGCCTTCGCCGCGCGCGCCCTCGGTGATCAGGCAGCCGGCGGGGAAGATCCCTGTCGGGTGGAACTGCACAAATTCCATGTCCTGGCAGGGCAGGCCAGCACGCAGCACCATGCCGTTGCCGTCGCCGGTGCAGATGTGCGCCGATGTGCAGGACAGGTAGGTGCGGCCATAGCCGCCGGTCGCCAGCACGACGATCTGCGCGCGGAACCGGTGGATGCTGCCATCCTCCAGGCACCACGCGGTGACCCCGCGGCATACGCCTTCTTCGTCCATGATCAGGTCGAGTGCGAAGTATTCGACGAAGAACTCCACGTCGTGCTTCAGGCTCTGCTGATACAGCGTGTGCAGGATCGCATGGCCGGTGCGGTCGGCGGCGGCGCAGGCACGCATCGCGGGCGGCCCATTGCCGAATTGGGTCATGTGGCCGCCGAACGGACGCTGGTACACCGTGCCTGCCTCGGTGCGGCTGAACGGCACGCCGAAGTGCTCGAGTTCGTAGACCGCCTGCACCGCTTCGCGGCACATGTATTCGATGGCGTCCTGGTCACCCAGCCAGTCCGACCCCTTCACCGTGTCGTACATGTGCCAGCGCCAGTCGTCGTCGCTCATGTTGCCGAGCGAGGCAGCAACGCCGCCCTGCGCGGCAATGGTGTGGCTGCGCGTCGGGAACACCTTGGTGATGCAGGCGGTCTTCAGGTTCGCCTCGCCCATGCCCAGCGTGGCTCGCAGGCCGGACCCGCCGGCGCCCACCACCACCACGTCGTAGGTGTGGTCGACAATGTTGTAGGCACGTGATGACGGCAGCGTAATCGCGTTCATGGAGCCTTTTCCCGTCCGAATCCGCTACAAGCCGAGACGCAGCACCGCGACGATGCAGGCCAGCGCCAGCAGCACGGCGGCAGCCTTCACCAGCAGAACCGCACCGATCCGCAGGCCGTCGTTCTCCACGTAGTCCTCGATGACGACCTGAAGTCCGGCCTGCAGGTGATGGAACGTGGCGACTACCAGGGCGATCATCAACACGATCGGCAGCGGACCAGCCATCCAGGAAACGACATCGTCGCGCGAGGCACCGATCGTGCGGACCATGGCGCAGAGGAACCAAAGCGTCAGCGGCACCAGCGCGATCGCGGTGAGACGCTGCGTCCACCAGTGCGCAGCGCCTGCCCTGGCGGAGCCGAGCCCTCGCGCGCGGCCCAGCGGCGAGCGCATGATGTCGACCTGGGGTGTCCTGGTTGGGTCGGCCATGCTGCGCCTCAGTACACCGCGAAACCAATGACCCAGAGCAACAAAGTCGCCGCCGCGGTCGCGATCACCACGGCCCAGGCGGAGCGTTCATACCAGGGTTGCTCGAAGCCATAGCCGGCGTCCCAGACCAGATGACGGATGCCGGAGAAAAAATGGAAGAACAGCGCCAGGGTCCAGCCGAACAGCAGGAGCATGCCGATCGGCGTGGCGAGGAACCACTGCACCGTTGCGAACGCGTCATCGGACAGCGCCGCGGCGACCAGCCACCAGGTCAGCAGCAGGGTGCCGATGCCCAGGCCCACACCGGTTACCCGGTGGAGGATCGACAGGGCCATGCTGATCGGCCACCGGTAGACCTGAAGGTGAGGCGAGAGTGGGCGGCGGATCAGCTTGCCGTCGGTGTTGCGCGCCACCATCAGCGCGTCGCGTACGTCTCTCAACCGATCGCTCCATCCTGTCGGCCGGCAGACCCAGTGTCGATGGGGAGCGCCAAGCCGTTGCGTTTGCTTACGCTTCCCGATCGGGAGGGTCAACGCGGGCAGCACTGCGCCCGACGCTTGCCCGGGGCGTGGTGAGCGCCCTATCTAGCCAGATGGATCGGATCATCACTCTGCCCGAGCGGAAGGCTGCGGAAGCCGAGAGGCGGCGGCGCGCGGTGGACGATCTTAGGCCGGCGCTGGCCGCCTATGCGCGGGAGCATGGCGGGCGGTTCCTGCTGTTCGGCTCCGCGGCGCGCGGCGCCATGCGGTATGACAGCGACGTCGACATTCTTGTCGATTTCCCCCCGGACGCATTGGACGACGCCTGGAATTTCGCCGAGCGCGCCTGCTGGGATCGCCGCCTGGAACCGGACATCACGTCCTTCTCCTGGTGCAAGGGGCACTTCCGGGAGCGCGTCACGCCAGACC
Organism: uncultured Alphaproteobacteria bacterium; assembly: GCA_963696645.1. Classification (GTDB taxonomy): domain Bacteria; phylum Pseudomonadota; class Alphaproteobacteria; order Acetobacterales; family Acetobacteraceae; genus JAMXLO01. The sequence continues at coordinate 1,227,663 of CAVOKY010000005.1, read as the reverse complement.
TCGAGGAAATCGTGTGAGCGACGGGCGCTGGACGGATGTCGAGACGGATACCACTGCCGCGGCGGAGCATTTCTCGCGCGCGATCCAGATCTATCGGCAGTCAGGTCTGCACGACGACAGCATGGATGGATATGTCCGGCGGATGGCGTTCATGCATGCGATGCTCGCCGGTCACACTTCGCTGGAAAAGGCTCTGCTGCGCGTGCTTCAGATCCAGGGCGAAGAGGCGCCGAGCGGCGGTCAATGGCATGCCGATCTGATCCAGCGTGCGGGTCGGACCACTGGCGACCGACCTGCGATACTGTCGGCCACACTTCTCCGTGCCGCCGACCGGACCCGAAAGTTCCGTCATGTCGCGGTCCGCGCCTACGACACGTTCGATCCGGATGACGCGGAACCGGCAGTGCGCGCCGCGGAAAAAGTCGCGGCGGGGTTTGCCGACGCTATCGCGGAATATCGTAAAGCGATCGACCCCGACCCCTGATCAGGCCGCCTGTCTGGCAAGCATCCGCTGCGCGATCAGCGTCTCGGCGATCTGCACGGCGTTCAGTGCCGCGCCCTTGCGCAGGTTGCCGGTGTTGCGCGCCACCATCAGCGCGTCGCGTACGTCTCTCGACCGATCGCTCCATCCTGTCGGCCGGCCGACCCAGTGTCGCTGTGGGGCGCCAAGCCGTCGAGTTTTCTTACGCTTCCCGAATGGATCGGATCATCATTCTGACCGAGCGGAAGGTGGCGGTGGCGGAGGCTGAGCGCCGGCGGCGTGCGGTGGACGATCTGCGGTTGGCGCTGGCCGCCTATGCGTGGAGGCTGATTGGCCAAATGGCGGTGTCAACAGCTGTTCGACCGATTGCACTGGTGCTGATTTGCTTTCCTGCACGTTGCCCGGCATGTCTCGGCTTGCCAGACGGCCGGACGGCCGCTGCTTTCGGGCAGAGGAAAGTCCGGGCTCCACGGGAACACGGTGCCGGCTAACGGCCGGCGGGGACGACCCCAGGGAAAGTGCCACAGAAAACAAACCGCCCGCGCAAGCACCGCAAGGTAGCCCGCGGGCAAGGGCGAAACGGTGCGGCAAGAGCGCACCGCGCCCCTGGCAACAGGGGCGGCAGGGCAAACCCCACCGGGAGCAAGACCGAATAGGGACGGCGGCATCGCAAGATGCAGGAGCATTCCCGCTCCGCCGTCCGGGTTGGTCGCGCGAGGCGCGCCGCAAGGCGCGTCCAAGAGGAATGGTCGTCACGCACTCCGGGCAACCCGGGTGCGTACAGAACCCGGCTTACAGGCCGTCTGGCAGTCATCTCCAGCTCCGTCCACAATGGGAACGAAAGCAGAATTGAAGTTGAGATTCTATTTGGGCGTTTCAGAATTGTCGGGACCGGACTCGGCGGGCATTCCTAAGCTGTTGAGGAAACCAGCAAAATTCTGCGTGCAACGGCAGTAAATCGGGCAATTACCTTTGACGTCCCGTACTTTCCCATGCTAACCCACAACGTCCCAAGGGCGTTGGCACGGGTCATCCCACGGGGTCGATCGGAATCGGGTAACGGGCAGGCAGCTCGCTTCCATCGCTCTCCAGTGGTTGCTCCTGCCGAACGACTGGAAGACACCCAGCAGGAAAGGCGGTCCAGGCAGGATGACCCATTTCCTCGGCACCCACCAGAACAGGTTGGACGCCAAGGGCCGCGTCTCCGTCCCCGCACAGTTCCGCGCCGCACTGAAGGCCCGTGGCGAGACCAATGGGAATGGCAACGGCACGCACCTGGTGTTGCGCCCGTCGCACCAGCATCCCTGCATCGAGGCGTGGCCCAGCGAAGTGTTCGATGCGCTGTCGGGGCAGTTGGATCGGCTCGACCTGTTCAGCCCGCAGCACGAGGACCTTGCCGCGTCGCTGTACGCGGACGCCTTTCCGGTGGAAGCCGACAAGGAGGGCCGCGTGGTCCTGCCGGGCAGCCTTGTCGAGCACGCCGGCCTGACCGATGCCGTGGTGTTCATGGGTCTTGGACGCATTTTCCAGATCTGGGAACCGGCTGCCGCAGAACGCCGGCGCAACGACGCACGGCAGCGGGCGCGCGAGAGTGGCTTCTCGCTGCCGGCGGGTGGGCCGCAATGAGCGAACCCATGGCATCCCATGTTCCGGTAATGCTGCCGGAAGTACTTGGCCTGATCGCGCCGCGCGACGGCGGCGTTTATCTGGACGGCACGTTCGGCGGGGGCGGCTACGCGGCAGCGATCCTGCAGGCGGCGTCCTGCACGCTTTGGGCGATCGATCGCGATCCTGACGCCATCGCCCGTGGTGCCAGCCTCGCCGCCCGCTACCCTGGCCGGCTGCACCTGATTCACGGCCAGTTCGGCAACATGCTGGACCTGCTGACCGAACGCGGCATTGCCAGACTCGACGGCGTGGTGCTGGACGTTGGTGTGTCTTCCTTTCAGCTCGACGATCCGGGGCGTGGCTTCTCGTTCCGTGGCAATGGTCCACTCGACATGCGCATGGGTCGCACCGGCCCGACCGCAGCCGATCTGGTCAACTCGCTGCCGGAGCGCGAGCTCGCCGACCTGCTGTTCGAGCTCGGCGAGGAGCGTGCGTCCCGCCGCATCGCGCGCGCGATCGTGGCGGCGCGGGCCGCGGCGCCGATCACCACGACGACACAACTCGCCGGGATCATTCGCGGTGTGCTGCCGCCGGACCGTTCCGGCATCGATCCTGCGACGCGCAGCTTCCAGGCGCTGCGCATCCGGATCAACGACGAACTGGATGAGATCGAACGCGCGCTGGATCAGGCGAGCGGTCTGCTGGCGCCTGGGGGGCGGCTGGTCGTGGTCTGCTTCCACTCGCTGGACGACCGCATCGTCAAACGTTTCATGGGCGATGCGGCGGGCCGTTCGCCTGGCCTGTCGCGCCATGATCCACGCGGTCTCGCGGCGCGCCCGGTACCGCGCTTCCGCCTGCTGACCGCGCGGCCGCTGCGCCCCGGGGCGGCAGAGACCGCGGCCAATCGACGCGCCCGCAGCGCCCGGCTGCGTGCGCTCGAACGTACCGCCGAGACCGAGAGCGTGCCATGATCCGGCCCTTCACCTTTCTCTGCTTCCTGCTGGCCTGCGGGTCAGGGCTGTATCTCTACCAGTCGAAGCATCGCGTTGAGATGCTGGACCATCAGATCGAACAGACCGTGCATGCGACGGACCAGTTGCGCGAGCAGACCCGCGTGCTGCATGCCGAATGGACACTGCTGAACGATCCGCAGCGTTTGCAGGCGCTGGCCGACCAGTTCCTCAACCTGAAGCCGGTTGCGCCGGGTCAGTTCACCTCGGTGGCCGAACTGGATAACCGGCTCCCAGCGGTGAAAGCACCGGAACTCGTGCCGGCCGAGCCCACTGGGGTACCGGTTGCGCAGGCACCGGAGACGACGCAACTGGACGCACCGCAGCCGGCGCCGGTGGCGAACGCCGCGCCGACCTCGTCGAAGCCGGTCAGCGTGACGGCGATCGCTGCGATCACACCGAAGCCGGCCAGCGTGTCGGCAGCCGCGCCGACGCCTCGTGTCGCCGAGCCCCGACCGCCGGCCCGCCAACAACTGGCTGAGGCTGCGCCGCTACGGCCCGCGCCCCCTGTGCGGCGTCCGATGGTCGCCATGGAACTGCCGCGAGCGGCACCCACGCGGATCTTCGCTGCGGCAATGCCGGCGGCGCCGCCATCGGCGCCGTTCACCGGCTCGGCGCTCGGCATGGCACACATCGCGGCGCCACCGCTGCCGCGGCCGATGCCAGTGAGTACGCAGCAGTGGGCGAGCGGCGGCGGGGGCGGCGGCTGAGCCATGAGCGACGCACCACCTCCGGATTCCGTCCCGCGCGGCGCGCCAGCCCATCGCGCCGGCGCCGCGCGCGCCGACGCCATCCCGCGCATGGAGACGGTGCGTGTCACCCAGCCGGACCTGGAGCGTCGCCGCGCCCTGGACAAGACGCGTAACCGTCTGGTCTACACCGCCTTCGGGTTCGGCCTGCTGTTCGTCGCCGTGATCGCCAAGCTGGCGGATGCAACCATCCTGCAACCGATAGCGCCGCATCGGCCGGAAACGCCGATCGCGGCCTTGTTCACGCCGCAGAAGTCGGCGGAGACGACGACCCTCTCCCAGCGCGCCATGATCACCGACCGCAATGGCCAGATCCTCGCCATCTCGCTGCCCACCGTCGCATTGTTCGCCGATCCGCGGCAGATCATCGATCCCGCCGATGCGGCGCATCGTCTGAAGCAGGTTCTGCCGCGTCTGGATGAAGCTGCGGCGCGTACGCGGCTGGCCGAAGCAAACAAACAGTTCGTCTATCTCGAGCGCCAGATCACGCCGCGTGAGGAGTTGGCGATCAACGCGCTCGGCATACCGGGGATCGACTTCCGACCGACCGAGGAGCGGCACTATCCGATGGGCCGCACGGCGGCGCAGGTACTCGGCGGTACGGATGTGGACGAACACGGCGTCGCCGGCGTCGAGAAGTATTTCGACAAGCGCCTGTTCAGCGACAGCACGCCGTTGCGCCTGTCGATCGACGTGCGCGTGCAGGCGGTGGTGCGCGACGAGTTGTCCAAGGCGATGGACGAATTCCAGGCGATCGGCGGCTGCGGCATCGTGATGGACGTGCACACAGGCGAAGTGCTGGGAATGGTCAGCCTGCCCGACTACGACGCCAACGACTTCGGCAATACGCCAGCCGACGACAGGTTCAACCGCGCGGTGACCGGCATGTACGAGCCGGGCAGCACGTTCAAGCTGCAGACCGCTTCTATGGCGCTCAACTCCGGCCTGGTGCACATCTGGGACGAGTTCGATGCCTCGCACGACATCCACATCGGCCGTTTCACCATCACCGACTTCGAGGGCAAGCACCGATGGCTGTATTTGCCGGAGGTGCTCGCCTATTCCTCGAATCTCGGGGCCGCGCATATTGCGCTGGTCGCGGGCGCCGAACGCCAGCAGGCCTGGCTGAGGATGATGGGGATGTTCGGCCGGGTCGGCATCCAGTTGCCCGAGGCCGGCCTGCCGATCGTGCAGCCTCCCTCCGCCTGGAAGGAGATCGTGACGATGACGGTGGCGTTCGGTCATGGCATCTCGGTGTCGCCACTGCACGTGGTGCGCGGCACGGCCGCGGTCGCCACCGGCATACTCCAGCAACCGACCATCCTCGCCTTGCCCCCGGGCGACCAGCCGGAAGGCGTGCGGATGATGCAGCCGGCGACCTCGGACATCATGCGCAAACTGATGCGACTTGTCGTCACCGACGGCTTCGGCAAGCAGGCGGAGGTCGCCGGCTACTACCCGGGCGGCAAGACCGGGACCTCGGAAAAGGTCGGCAAGCACGGCTACAAACGCGGCTTCAAGGAGGACTTCAACGTCTCGGCGTTTACCAGCGTATTCCCGATGAACGCGCCGCGCTACGCGGTCTACATGATGCTGGACGAACCGCACGGCAACAAAAGCACCTATGGCTATTCGACCGCCGGCTGGGTGGCTGCCCCGGCAGCGGGCCGCGTGATCGCGCGGATCGCGCCGATGCTTGGGATGCTGCCCGACATCCAGGACGCTCCGGCGATCAACCAGGCGCTGTATATCCCGCTGCAGCCGACGCGGCCGCCGGGCGCACCGGTCGATGCGTTAACGGTGGCTTTTCCGGAAGCCGGGCGCGACGGCGCGGGCAAGACTGGCAAACTGCTGGCGAAGCCGGGCCTGACGGTGCCCGCCACGACGCTGGGGCCGGCGCGGCCGACGCCCCGCAACCTGCGCCATGAAGCCACCCTGCCTGCGCCGCAGGTGATCGGGGCTGCCGTGTTGCCTGCGTCCGCAGCGTCCCATTCGCTTGCGGCTCGCTGATATCATGCGCCAAGTCCCTGCCCCGGCTGATGACGCCGTTGCTGCCGCGTGGCGCAAGGCGGCGGCGCTGGATATCTCCGGCATCACCGCCGACAGCCGGCATGTGGCTCCCGGTTTCCTGTTTGCCGCACTTCCCGGCAGCCGGGTGGACGGCCGCGACTTCATTGCCGAGGCGGTGTCCCGTGGCGCGGCGGCAGTGCTTGCGCCGGAAGGCACAGTCTGGCCGCCGGGTGTCCCGCCACGCCCGCTGCTGGAGGATCGCGAGCCGCGCCGTCGGCTGGCCCAGCTTGCCAGCGGTTTGGCCGGGACGCAGCCGCGCATCGTGGTCGCCGTCACCGGCACCAACGGCAAGACCAGCACAGTGGAATTCCTACGCCAGATCTGGACGGCCGGCGGCAAGTCCGCGGCCAGCCTGGGCACCCTTGGCCTGATGGCATCGGGGTTCGAACCAGGGCCTGGCCTTACCACGCCGGACCCGGTCGTTCTGGCCGATACGCTGGCGCGGCTGGCCCGAGGCGGCGTGCAGCATGCTGCGATGGAGGCGTCGTCGCACGGCCTCGATCAGTTCCGGCTGGACGGCGTGCGCCTCGCTGCCGCGGCGTTCACCAATCTGACCCGCGACCATCTGGACTATCACGGATCGGAAGCGGCCTATCGCGCCGCGAAGCTGCGGCTGTTTTCCGAACTCCTGCCGGAGGGTGCGCCGGCTGTGGCGAGCAGCGACATGGATGGCGCCACGCTCGCCACGCTTGCGGATATCGCAGGGCGGCGTCGGCTGGCGCTTCGCACGGTCGGCGAAGCAGGCGGCGCAGTCCGTCTGCTGGCGGCGGAACCTCGCCCAGATGGCCAGATGTTGCGCATTGAAATGGCGGGCGGCCGGCGGGACATCGCATTGCCACTACCTGGCCGCTTCCAAGCGGACAATGCCTTGGTGGCTGCCGCACTGGCCATGGAGCTCGGCCAAGACGATGCGCTGGATCTTCTCGGCGGACTGCGCGGCGTGCGCGGGCGGCTGGAATTGGCGGCACGCCTGCCGAACGGTGCCAGCGTCTATGTCGATTACGCCCATACGCCGGACGCACTGGAACGGCTGCTGACTGCGCTGCGCCCGCATGCCACGGGCCGGCTGCACGTGGTGTTCGGCGCCGGCGGTGATCGCGACCGCGGCAAGCGGCCGCTGATGGGCGCTGCCGCCGCGCGCTATGCCGATGTCGCCATCGTCACCGACGACAATCCGCGCAGCGAGGATCCAGCGGCGATTCGCGCCGCCGTGCTGGCCGCCTGTCCGGGCGGACGCGAGATCGGCGATCGGGCGCGCGCCATTGCCGATGCAGTGAACGGACTGGAGCCGGGGGATGTGCTGGCGGTGGCGGGCAAGGGCCACGAGCAGGGACAGACGATCGGCAATACGGTGATCCCGTTCGACGATGTGAGCGTGGTGCGCCGGCTGGTGGGGCCGTCATGAGGCGGCACCGTACTGTCATGGCGGGCGAAGCCGCGCCATCTGCGGCCTTCCTGCAGCCGTCATTCCACCGTCATGGCCGGGCTGGTCCCGGCCATCTATCGCGGCACGGTGCCAGTGGTGATGGCCGGGACAAACCCGGCCATGACGGTCGCGCGCTCACGCCTGGCTGGGCACCTGGCCGATGACCGCGCTGTGGACCGCGCATGATCTGCTGGAGGCGACCGGAGGAACCATGGTGACGGCGTTTGCCGCCACCGGCGTGTCGATCGACACGCGCACCTTGCAGACGGGCGACCTGTTCGTGGCGTTGCTGGGGGAGTCCGGGGACGGCCATGATTTCATTGCCGACGCACTCGCCAAGGGCGCGGCAGGCGCGATGGTGCAACGCGATATGCCGGATGCTGTCCGGCTGCTCCATGTGGATGACACGTTGGCGGGATTGCACCGGCTTGGCGGCTACGCGCGCCAACGCTTTGCCGGCCGTCTTGTCGCGGTCACCGGCAGCGTCGGCAAGACCACCACGAAGGAGATGCTGCGCACAATCCTGACGCAGGTTGGTCGCACGCACGCTGCCGTTGCCTCGTACAACAACCACTGGGGCTTGCCGCTGACACTCGCCCGCTTACCGTTCAATGCTGAATTCTGTGTGGTCGAGATCGGCATGAACCACCCAGGTGAGATCGCGCCGCTGGTCGGACTCGCGCGGCCGCACGTTGCCGTCATCACCTCGGTGGAGAAGGCGCATATCGGTTTTCTCGGCTCGATCGAGGCGATCGCCGATGAGAAGGCTGCGATTCTGCGCGGCCTCGAGCCGGCTGGGATCGCGGTGCTGCCGGCAAACTCGCCGCAGTTCTCCCGGCTGCACGCTGCCGCCGGCCAGGCTGCCATCGTCAGCTTCGGCGCGGCGCCATCGGCTGATGTGCGCCTGACGAACCTGTCGATGGACGCGGACGGCAGCGAGGTCGCCGCGGAGATCCACGGCCACGCGGTGCAGTTCCGGCTGGGCGCGCCGGGTCGGCACATGGCAATGAACGCGCTGGCCGCGCTGGCGGCTGCGGTGCATCTCGCAGGGTTCCCGGCGGAGATGTATGGCCGCATGGCACGCGCGCTGGAAGGTTTCGCGCCGATCGCCGGCCGTGGCACGCGTAGGGGGATTGCGGTGCCGGGCGGCACGGTCCTGCTGCTCGACGAGAGCTACAACGGGAATCCCGCCTCGATGCGTGCGGCGCTGGAGGTGCTGCGTCTGCAACCGGCAAAGCGCAGGCTCGCCGTGCTGGGCGATATGCTCGAACTGGGCGAGGCGGGTCCCGCGGAACATCGCGCGCTTGCCGCTGAAGTCATGGCATCGGCCGATCGTCTGTTCGCGTGCGGTCCGCTGATGCATGTGCTGTACGGCGCAATGCCCATGTCGAAGCGCGGCGCGCATGCCCAGGATTCGGCTGCGCTGGCGCCGATCCTTGCGCAATCGGTTGCACCAGGCGATGCGATCCTGATCAAGGGCAGCCTCGGCATCCGCATGAAGCTGGTGGTCAACGCACTTGAAGCGCGTGCGGAGGCCGCCTGATGCTGTACGATCTCGCCCGGCCGCTCGCCAACCAGTTCATCCTATTCAATCTGTTCCGCTATATCACATTCCGCTCGGGTGCCGCCTGCCTGACCGCGCTGGTGGTCAGCTTCATCCTCGGGCCGCCGCTGATCCGCTGGCTGAAATCGTTCCAGCACAACGGCCAGCCGATCCGCAGCGACGGGCCCGAACGCCATCTGATCGAGAAGAAAGGCACACCGACCATGGGCGGCGTGCTGATCCTGTCCGCTCTGACCATCTCGACCCTGCTCTGGGTCGATCTGCGCAATGCCTATGTCTGGACGGTGCTGTTCGTCACTCTTGGCTACGGCGCGCTGGGCTTCGCCGACGACTATCTGAAGCTGTCGCGGGACAGCCACAAGGGCGTTTCAGCGCGCGTGAAGCTGATGGCACAGACCCTGATCGGGCTCGTGGCGGCCATCTGGTTCATGCTGCTGACGCGCGGCCCGCTCGGCACGACCCTCACCATTCCGGTGTTCAAGGAAGTGCTGATCCCGCTCGGCTACCTGTTCCCGGTGTTCGGCATGCTGGTCATGCTCGGCGCGTCGAATGCGGTGAACCTGACCGACGGCCTCGACGGGCTGGCGATTGTGCCGACGATCATCTGCGCCGGCGTGTTCGCGCTGATCGCCTATCTGGTCGGCAATCGCATCTTCGCCGACTACCTGCAGCTCAACCCGATTCCCGGCTCCGGCGAACTGGCGGTGTTCTGCTCCGCGCTGATCGGCTCGGGCCTTGGGTTCCTGTGGTTCAACGCCCCGCCGGCTGCGGTGTTCATGGGCGATACCGGCTCGCTGGCACTCGGCGGCGCGCTCGGTGCCGTCGCCGTGGCGACCAAGCACGAGATTGTGCTGCTGATCGTTGGTGGACTGTTCGTCGTGGAGACCGTTTCGGTCATCGTCCAGGTGCTCTGGTACAAGCAGACCGGCAACCGCGTGTTCCTGATGGCGCCGTTGCATCATCATTTCGAGAAAAAGGGGTGGGCGGAGCCGACCATCGTGATCCGGTTCTGGATCATATCGATGATCCTGGCGCTGATCGGCCTTGCGACGTTGAAGATCCGATGAACGCGCGCTTGGCAAGATCGGCGCGGGTTTCGTCGCTTGCGCGCTTTCCGTCATCCCAGCGAACGACAGAGTGCGCGGGGATGCGGCTGACCAAAGGCGGCGCATTGTCGCGACTCGCGACGCCCGGTTTCGATGTGCCCAGATCGTCGGCGGAGCAAGCCTGATGCCCACCCTCTCGCGCGCTGATAATTCCGTGCTGGGCCGCTGGTGGTGGACGGTCGATCGCTGGACGCTGGGCGCGGTCGGCACGCTGATCGGCTTCGGCTACATCATGATGCTCGCGGCAAGTCCGGCGGTGGCGGAACGCATCGGTTCGTCCCGCGACATGTTCATCCTCAAGCAGGTGTTCTTCCTCGCCGTCGCCGGCGTGATCGTGGTGGCCATCTCGCTGCTGTCGCCGCGCAGCATCCGCCGGCTGGCGGTCATCGGCTGCGTCATCGCGCTGGCGCTGACCGCGGCGACGCTGGTGGTCGGCGTGGAGATCAAGGGCGCGCGGCGCTGGATCGCGTTGCCGGGATTTTCCATGCAGCCATCGGAGTTCCTGAAGCCCTGCTTCGCCATCGTCGTCGCCTGGCTGCTCAACGAGGGTCGCCGCACGCCGAAATTCCCCGGCAGGGTGCTGGCGATCGGGATCTTCGTGATGATCGCACTGCTGCTGAAGGCGCAGCCCGATGTCGGCATGCTGGCGGTGATCACCGCGGTGTTCTTCGCCCAGCTTTATGTCGCTGGACTCAATCTGTTCCTGGTCGGCATCGGCATGCTCGGGTTCGGTGCCGCGGGCATCGGCGCCTATTACGTCTTCCCACACGTGCAGAAGCGCGTGCAGGACTTCCTGCATCCTGGCAACGGCATCGGCGCCGACTACCAGCCGCGCACCGCGCTGGAAGCGTTCGGCAATGGCGGATTGCTCGGCCGCGGCCCCGGCGAGGGGCATGTGAAGGACGTGCTGCCCGACGCGCATGCCGACTTCGTGTTCGCCGTCGCCGGCGAGGAGTTCGGCATGATTGTCTGCCTGATCATCATCGCCGTGTTCGCCTTCATCGTGCTGCGCGGATTACTGCGGCTGCTGAAGGAGCAGGACATGTTCATCGTGCTGGCCTGCACCGGCCTGGTGACCGGATTCGGCTTGCAGGCGTTCGTCAACATGGCCTCGTCGTTGCAGCTCATTCCGACAAAGGGCATGACGCTGCCGCTGATTTCCTATGGGGGATCGTCGGCGCTGGCTGTGGCGCTTGGCATGGGCATGCTGTTGGCGCTGACGCGGCGACGGCATCATGGCGACGTGCCATGAGAGGCCCGGCAGCGCATCCGATCGTGATCGCGGCCGGCGGAACCGGCGGGCATTTCTTCCCGGCCGAGGCACTGGCAAGCGCACTCATCGCGCGCGGGCGTCGCGTGGCGCTGATGACCGATGCGCGGTCGGCTGGACTGCAAAGCCCGGTGTTCGCAGGCCTCGAGCAGTTCGTCATCAGCGGTGCGGGGATCGCGGGCCGCGGTGTGATGCGCGCCGGCAAGGCGATGGTGGCGCTGGCCGGCGGTGTGGTGCAGGCGCGACAGATCCTGGGACGCAGCCACGCCGCGGCGGTGGTCGGATTCGGCGGCTATCCCTGCGTCGCGCCGGTGCTCGCCACGCGCCTGATGCGACGGCGCCCGACGGTGATCCTGCACGAGCAGAACGCCGTACTCGGGAGGGCCAACCGCTCCCTGTCGCGTCATGCCGACCTGCTGGCGCTGAGCTTCGCCGCGACCGAGCGTGTGCCGGAACACGCGGCGACCGTCGTCACCGGCAATCCGATCCGTCCGGCGATCGCCGGGCTTGCCGCGCAGGCTTATGTGCCGCCGACAGATACGCTGCGCCTGCTGGTCCTTGGTGGGTCACTCGGCGCGCGGGTGTTCAGCGATGTCGTGCCGCCGGCACTGGCCGCACTGCCCGGTGATCTTCGCTCGCGCCTTTCCGTCGTGCAGCAATGCCGCACCGAGGACCTGACGCGGGTCCGCGCTGCGTACGAGTCGGCCGGCATCGCGGCAGAACTGTCGGCATTCTTTCCCGACGTGGCAGCGAAGCTTGCCGCCGCGCATCTGGTGGTTGCGCGCGCTGGCGCTTCCACGGTCGCGGAGCTGGCGGTTGTGGGACGTCCCGCGATCCTGGTGCCACTGCCTGGCGCGATCGACGATCACCAGTCGGCCAACGCACGCGCTTTGGCGGATGCCCGCGGAGCTTCGGTGATCGCGCAGCCTGACTTCTCGCCCGATGCATTGCGTGAACGTCTTGCCGCGCTGTTTGCCGCGCCGGACATGCTTGCCCATGCTGCGTTGGCGGCGCGCAGCATCGCGCGCGCGGATGCCACCGATCGGCTGGCCGATCTGGTCGAGGACCTGATGCGCCAGGAGGCACGGCCATGAGAGCCCTGCCGCTTTCCATCGGCACCATCCATTTCGTCGGCATCGGCGGCATCGGCATGTCCGGCATTGCCGAGGTGCTGCACAATCTCGGATATGCCGTGCAGGGCAGCGACATTTCCGATTCGGCGAATGTCCGCCGCCTGCGCGAGGCCGGCATTCCGGTCGCCATCGGTCACGACGCGGCCAATCTCGGGGGCGCCCAGGTGGTGGTGGTGTCGTCCGCGGTGAAGCACGACAACCCCGAGGTCGCGGCGGCGCGCGCGCGCCTGGTGCCGGTGGTGCGCCGTGCCGAAATGCTGGCGGAGCTGATGCGGCTGAAGTGGTCCATCGCGATCGGCGGCACGCATGGCAAAACCACCACCACCAGCCTGATCGCCGCGGTGCTGGAGTCAGCGCATCTCGATCCGACGGTGATCAACGGCGGCATCATCAACGCGTACGGCACCAACACCAGACTGGGTGCCGGCGACTGGATGGTGGTGGAAGCCGATGAGAGCGATGGCAGCTTCCTGCGACTGCCGGCGATCATTGCCGTCGTCACCAACATGGATCCGGAGCACCTGGATCATTGGGGCACGCCGGAGGCGATGGTCGCCGGCTACGACCAGTTCGTTGCCAACGTGCCGTTCTACGGGTTCGCCGTGCTGTGCATCGACCATCCGGCAGTGCAGCAGATGATCCCGCGGCTGTCGGACCGGCGCATCATCACCTATGGGTTCTCGCCGCAGGCCGATGTGCGCGCCGACCGGGTGGTGCCGGACAAGCTTGGCTCCACGTTCGAGGTCGCCGTCACCGACCGTGCGCGCAACCGGTCGCGCAAGATGGGGCCGTACCGCCTGCCGATGCTCGGCAGCCACAATGTGCAGAACGCACTGGCGGCGGTGGCGGTCGGCGTCGAGATGGAGATCGACGACGACACGCTGCGCAGCGCGTTCGCCGCGTTCCGTGGTGTGAAGCGGCGGTTCACCAAGACCGGCGAGGCGGGCGGCATCACCATCATCGACGACTACGGCCACCATCCGGTGGAGATTGCCGCGGTGCTGAAGGCGGCGCGACAGGCCGGCGCGCGAGACGTGGTCGCGGTGGTGCAGCCGCATCGCTATTCGCGCCTGCAATCGCTGTTCAACGAATTCTGCACCTGCATGAACGATGCGGGTACCGTCATCGTCGCCGATGTCTATGCGGCCGGCGAAGCACCGATCGCCGGCGTGACGCGCGATGCGCTGGTGGATGGGTTGCGCGCGCGCGGGCATCGCAGCGTGGTGCCGCTGCCGTCGCCCGCGCGGTTGGCCGAGATGGTGAATGCCATCGCGAGGCCGGGCGATTTCGTGGTGTGCCTGGGTGCCGGCAACATCACCCAATGGGCTGCGTCGCTGCCGGGCGAACTGGCCGAGTTGCAGTCCGGTGCCGGGCGTCGTGCGGGTAACGCGGCATGATGGCCGCGGCCCGCATGCCGAGCTTTGTCGAGACGCTGCCGGCGCTGCGCGGGCGGGTGCAGGCAAATACGCCGTTGGCGCCGGTCACCTGGTTTCGCGTCGGTGGCCCGGCCGATGCCCTGGTGCGGCCCGCCGACGCCGCGGACCTTGCACAGTTCCTGCACGCGTTGCCGCTCGACATTCCGGTTCATGTACTCGGCGCGTGCTCGAACCTGATCATCCGCGACGGTGGACTGCATGGCGTGGTGCTCCGTCTCGCCCGCGGTTTCGGCGCGACCGCTGTGGAAGCCGATGGCGTTGTCGCCGGTGCCGCCTCGCTCGATGTCACCGTGGCCGAACATGCCGCCGCCGCCGGGCTCACCGGCCTGGAATTTCTTGCGGGCATTCCGGGCAGTATCGGCGGGGCGGTGGTGATGAACGGCGGCGCCTATGGCGGCGACATCGCTTCGTGCCTCGACTGGGCGGAGGTCGTCACGCGGAGCGGAGAACAACGCCGCCTGTCCGCGGCCGATCTTGCGTTTGCCTATCGCCACTCGCGCCTGCCGCATGGCGCCGTGATCGTTCGCGCGAGATTGCGCGCGCGGCGTGGTCAGCGGGCGGCGATCGCCGCACGCATGGCGGAAATCCGCGCGGCACGCGAAGCGTCGCAGCCGGTGCGGGCACGCACCGGTGGTTCCACGTTCCGCAACCCGCCCGACATGAAAGCATGGGAGCTGATCGATGCCGCGGGATGCCGTGGCATGACCCGTGGCGGCGCGCAGGTGTCGGAAAAGCACTGCAACTTCCTGATCAACACGGGAACCGCCACGGCCGCAGATCTTGAGGGGCTGGGCGAGGAAGTGCGTCGCCGCGTGCGCGCCGCAACGGGTGTCTCGCTCGAATGGGAAATCCACCGCATCGGAATCCCCGGTGGCAAGCCGGAGGTGGTCGGATGACACGCTCCCCGTCGCGGCCGCCAGCGGCGCGCTCGCCATGACCCGCGTCGCTGTCCTCTATGGCGGCTTCTCCGCCGAACGCGAAGTCAGCCTGTCGACCGGCACGCAGGTGGTCAGTGCGCTGCGTGAGGCCGGATTCGACGTCACCGAGATCGAAGTCGGCGAGGACCTGGGCGCGGTCATCGCCGCCCTCAGCCCGCGTCCGGATGCGGTATTCAACGCGCTGCATGGCCGCTTCGGCGAGGATGGCGCGATCCAGGGCGTGCTCGACTGGCTGGCGATCCCGTACACGCATTCCGGCGTGCGCGCCTCTTCGCTGGCCATGGACAAGGTGGCGGCCAAGGCGATGTTCGCCGCGGCAGGCCTGCCGATCGCGCGCGGTCGCGTGGTACAGACCGACGAACTGGAAGCCGCCGATCCGATGCCGCTGCCCTACGTCGTGAAGCCGATGAACGAGGGGTCGTCGGTCGGCGTGGAAATCATCAAGCGCGGCGACAACCGCCGCTCGGATGTCGCCCGCAACTGGCGGTTCGGCAACGCCGCACTGGTCGAGGAATACATCCCCGGCCGCGAGCTTACCGTCGGCGTGATGGGCGACCGTGCGCTCGCGGTGACCGAGATCATCGCCGAAGCCGGCGTGTTCTACGACTACGAATCGAAATACGCCGATGGCGGATCGCGACACATCATTCCCGCGCGTGTGCATCCGGACATGTATCACCGCGCACTGGATGTAGCGCTCGCCGCACATCGTGCTCTCGGCTGCCGCGGCGCGACACGCGCGGACTTCCGCTACGACGACACATCGGGCGAACCCGGCCGGCTCGTGCTGCTCGAGATCAACACGCAGCCCGGGCTGACGCCGACCTCGCTGCTGCCCGAACAGGCGGCGCATCTCGGCATGAGCTTTCCGCAGCTTTGCGCGTGGATGGTGGAGAACGCGACATGCCGCGCGTAGCCCGCAGTCCGCGCAATTCGATCACGGACCGGCCTGCCAGGCTGAAGCTGCTGCTGCGACGACAGAAGCATCTGTTGCGCCCCGCCGGATGGATTGCGTTCGGCGCGGTCGTGATCATGACCGGCGTCATCGCGGTGCATTCCGCGGCGCCCGGCGGCACGCTCGCGACGTTGCGCGAACGCCTCGGCGGCGCCACCGCGTTCGCCGGCCTGCGCGTCACCAACGTGGTGATTGAAGGCCGCGCCAACACGCCCGAACCACTGCTGCGCGCGGCGCTCGGTGTCAGCAAGGGCGACCCGATCCTTGGCTTCTCGCTCGAACAGGCGCGCCAGCGCGTGGAATCGCTGTCCTGGGTCGAGCACGCCACGATCGAGCGGCGGCTGCCAGGCACCGTCGTCGTCAATCTTCAGGAGCGTCGCCCGTTCGCCATCTGGCAGAACCAAGGGAAGTTCGTGCTGATCGATCGCACCGGTCAGTTGGTCGCCAATCAGAACGTCGCCGAATTCCGTCAGCTTCCGCTGGTGGTCGGCCCCGGTGCGCCGGACGCGGCGGCCACGCTGATCGACGCGCTGACCGACCGGCCCGAGTTGCAGAAGCGCGTGATCGCCGCGGTGCGCATCGGGGAGCGGCGGTGGGACCTGGACCTCAAGAACGGCATCGACGTGATGCTGCCCGAAGGACATGAGATCGAGGCGCTGGATCGCCTGATGCAGCTCGAGCAGCAGCATGCGGTGCTGGATCGTCCGCTTGCGGCGATCGACCTGCGGCTGCCTGACCGTCTTGTGCTGCGTCCGCGCGCGGATGCCGATGCGGCAGCGATACCGCCGCCGCCGAAGAAGCCCACGTAACCGGAGCAACACGATGAACGACATGTCGCATCGCGTGCTGCCACCTCCGCCGATCGGGCCGGATGAACCGGTTCGACCACGGCACGGCCGAGCCGGTCCGTTCGGCGTGCTCGACATCGGCACCACCAAGATCGCGTGCCTGATCGGCCGCACCGAAAGCGATGGAACGCTGCGCGTGCTTGGGTTCGGCTGGCAGAAGGGGCGCGGCGTGCGCGGCGGCAGCATCGTCGACCTGGATGAGGCGGAGAAGTCGATCCGCGCCTGCGTCGGGCAGGCAGAGGACATGGCCGATACACGCCTGCGCGCGGTCACGGTGAACCTGACGTGCGGGCAGCCGGAATCGCGGCTGTTCAATGTGCAGTGGGAGGTCGGCGGGCGCGCGGTCGAGGACCATGACATCCGCCGCGTGGTCAACGAGGGCAGGGCACGTGCTGCGGCAGAAGGGCGCGAGCCGATCCATGTCCTGCCGCTTACCTTTGCGGCGGACGAGACCGACCACGTGCCCGATCCGCGCGGCCTGTTCTGCGAGGAACTGACGGCCAGGCTGCATATTATCGATGCCGCATCGACCGCGCTGCGCTCGCTGGGCGCCTGCATCGCGCGCTGCGATCTCGACATTGGCGAACTGGTGTCGGCACCGATGGCCGCCGGTCTTTCGACGCTGGTGGCCGATGAACGCGAGCTCGGCGCGACGATCATCGACATGGGCGGCGGCACCACGGGCATGGCGGTGTTCGCGGAGGGCCAGTTGCTGCACACCGCGCAGCTTCCGGTCGGCGGTGTGCACGTCACCAACGATCTCGCCCGCCTGCTGTCCACACCGGTGGCGCACGCCGAACGGCTGAAGACGCTGTACGGCAACGTGCAGTCCTGCCCGGATGATGAACGCGAGATGCTGCCGGTGCCGCTGGTCGGCGAGGAGGAGCATCAGATCGCCAAGGTGCCGCGCAGCATGGTGGTGAACATCATCCGCCCGCGCATCGAAGAGACGTTCGAACTGGTGAAGGAGCGGCTGGACAGTTCCGGCCTGACGCGCGCCGCCGGCACGCGCGTCGTGCTGACCGGTGGCGCATGCCAGCTCGCCGGCGTGCGCGAGATGGCCGGACGCATCCTGAACAAGCAGGTGCGGCTTGGCCGTCCGATCGCGCTGCGTGGCCTGCCCGACTCGGCATCGGGTCCAGCCTTCGCCACCGCAGCTGGACTGTTGTCCTGGGCGTCGGGTGAAGGGCGCACCATGCAGGACGTCGATTTCGATGCCGATCGTCCGGCTGGCTGGATCCGCCGCATCGTCAATTTTCTGAAAGAGCGCGTCTGATGCAGGGCGCGAATCGAAACATCTGGCGTAACAACCACTTCAATGAGTCGACACGACTGGGGGAGAAGTCGCTATGACCCTG
The DNA here is from genome assembly GCA_963696645.1 of uncultured Alphaproteobacteria bacterium. Classification (GTDB taxonomy): domain Bacteria; phylum Pseudomonadota; class Alphaproteobacteria; order Acetobacterales; family Acetobacteraceae; genus JAMXLO01. Next base: position 1,209,711 of record CAVOKY010000005.1, on the reverse strand, counting down.
AATCTGACCATTCCGCCGACCCCGACCACCGACTTCAGCCCACGCATCACCGTGATCGGTGTCGGCGGCGGCGGTACCAACGCGGTCGACAACATGATCGCGGCGAACCTGCAGGGCGTGGAGTTCGTCGTCGCCAACACCGACGCACAGCAACTCATGCACAGCCGCGCGGACCGGCGCATCCAGCTTGGCCCGCACATCACGCAAGGTCTTGGCGCGGGCGCCAAGCCGGAGATCGGCAAGGCCGCGGCGGAAGAGGCGGCGGATGAGCTGTACCGCCATCTCGATGGTGCACACATGGTGTTCATCACCGCCGGCATGGGCGGCGGCACCGGCACGGGTGCCGCACCGGTCATCGCGCGCATGGCACGCGAGCGGAACATCCTCACCGTCGGCGTGGTGACCAAGCCGTTCGGCTTCGAAGGCGTGCGGCGGGCGCGCTGCGCCGATAACGGCATCGAGGAACTGCAGCAGTTCGTCGATACGCTGATCGTGATTCCCAACCAGAATCTCTTCCGCATGGCCAATGAGCGCACGACCTGGCGCGATGCGTTCAAGATGGCGGATCAGGTGCTGTACATGGGCGTCCGCGGCGTCACCGATCTGATGATGGCGCCTGGCCTGGTGAACCTGGACTTCGCGGACATCCGCACCGTGATGGCCGAGATGGGCAAGGCAATGATGGGCACCGGCGAAGCCGAGGGCGACAACCGCGCCATCCGCGCGGCAGAGGCGGCGATCAGCAATCCGCTGCTGGAGGACACCTCGATGGCCGGCGCGCGCGGCCTGCTGATCAACATCACCGGCGGCGACGACCTGACACTGTTCGAGGTTGATCAGGCGGCGAATCGCATCCGCGAGGAAGTGGACGAGGAAGCCAACATCATCTTCGGTTCGGCGATCGACGAGGCGCTGCAAGGCCGCATCCGGGTTTCCGTCGTTGCGACCGGGATCGACTCGCCGGCGCAGACTGGACATGAGCGTCCGCGCCTTGTGGCCGTTGGTGGTGGCGCGATGCCTGCACCGGCGCCAATTCCGCATCCGGCACACGCCTTGGCAATGGCGGGCGTGGCAGTAGCCATGCCGGCCGGCGCTGCTCCCGCACCTGCGCCGGTCATGAGTGTCCATCCGCTGCGCCATGCCGCGCCGCAGTTGGTTGCGGTAGCGGAAGCGGTGGCGGAGACCGCGCCGATGATGGAGGCGGTGACGCCGCCTGCCGCATCGCCGCTGGCGCCCCCAGGCTATGGAGCGGCAGCGGGTGCGCCGGATGCTGGCGTCGCGGCACAGCCGGTCGCAACGCGGCCGGCGCCTGCCGCTTCGCGCGCCAACCTGTTTGCCGAACCGCCGCGGGCCGCCGCGACCATCGCTGCTCAACCTGTGGGAGAATCGGCCAGGCCCAGCCTGTTCAGTACGGTGACGGGAGCGTTCCGCCGCCGGCAACACGCTCCTGCCATGACGGCCGAGCAGCCGGGGCCGGTGCGGGCCGAACCGATGCTGCAGGAGGCGCGCCCGGAGCAACCCCGCGCTTCGGTGCGTCAGACCGCCGGCGATGAGGTGGTGGGACTCGATATTCCGGCATTTCTGCGCCGCCAGTCCTCGTGACAGCCGGTTACACTGCGTTGCAAAAATGACCGTAGAATCATTGGTTTATACCGAAACACTCAGAAACAATGATTGACTGGCCAAGCTTCGTCGACGGCCTCTAGCTTGCGGTCTGTCGCGGGGGATGCCACCACCGTGTGGCGTTCGTGATCAGAGAACAAGCATATGGACGGTCTGCCGCAACGTCTGGCCTCCGGGACGACCATCTGGTCCCAGCGAACGCTGAAGGCACCGATCGGGTGCGTCGGCGTCGGCCTGCATACCGGGCGCCGGGTCCGCCTGAACTTTCGCCCTGCGGCGGTCGATCATGGCGTGGTATTCCACCGCACTGACCTGGGCGTGGATTTTCCGGCGCGCTTCGATCGCGTCGTCGATACCACACTGTCCACCGTACTGGGCCAGCCGCATGGCAGCGCAAGGATCGGCACGATCGAGCATGTGATGGCAGCGTTGGCCGGCTGCGGCATCGACAATGTCCTGGTCGAGGTCGATGGGCCGGAACCGCCGATTCTCGACGGTTCGGCTGCGCCGTACGTCTTCCTGCTGGATTGCGCCGGCAGCGTCGAACAGGACGCGCCACGGTCGGCGATCGAGGTGCGGCGAACGGTGCGCGTCAGCGACGGCGATGCATTTGTCGAGCTCCGCCCTGCTGCCCCCGGAATGGCCGGCCTGGACATGGCGCTCTCCATCGATTTTGCTGCCGTGGCGATCGGTCGGCAGGCACTTTCGCTTCGCCTGACCCTCGACAGTTTCCGCCAGGAACTGGCGCGCGCGCGCACCTTCACCCTCGCTGAGGAAGTCGAGCAGATGCGCGCGGCGGGCTTGGCGCAGGGCGGCAGCCTGGACAACGCCGTGGTGGTGGATCAGGCGCGCGTGCTGAACCCCGCCGGTCTGCGCATGCCGGACGAATTCGCCCGCCACAAGCTGCTTGACGCGGTCGGCGATCTGGCGCTTGCCGGCGCGCTGCTGCACGGCCGATTCATCGCGCATCGCTCCGGCCATGCACTGAACAACCGGCTGCTGCGGACGCTGTTCGCCGATGCCTCCGCGTGGCGCGAGGTCTCGATGGCGCCGCTGGCCGTCGCCGCGGCCTGACCACGTCCGACGGCTTTTCGTCGCGGAATCGCGTGGTATAAGGCCGCGATGAAGCCGAACAGCCCCCTGCCCCGCCGACTGCTGCCCCGCCTTGCGCTGTGCCTGCTTGCCGTGCTGCCGGTGCTGGCCGGCTGCGGCGGCAGCTCGAAGGACGGGGACGCCAATGTGAATGCACCCGTGGCGCCAGTCGAGGACCTGTACAACAACGGCGTCGATGCGATGAATGCACGTCGCTTTGCATCGGCCACCACCCAGTTCAACCTGGTCGAAGAGAACTATCCGTATTCGACCTGGGCGGTGAACGCACAGTTGATGCAGGGCTACACGCAGTATCTGCAGAACCATTACACCGATGCCATCGGCACGCTTGACCGCTTCATCCAGCTTCATCCGGCACACCGCGACATCGCCTATGCCTATTACCTGCGTGCGCTGTGCTATTACGAGCAGATCGCCGACATCCAGCGCGACCAACGGGGCACCCAGGATGCGATGAACGCGCTGCAGGAGGTGGTGAACCGCTTCCCCGACAGTGCCTATGCCCGCGATGCCCGTCTGAAGATCGACCTCTGCCGCGATCACCTGGCCGGCAAGGAGATGGAGATCGGCCGCTGGTATGAGAGCCAGCATCTCTATGAGGCGGCGATCGGCCGGTTCCAGCGAGTCGTGGATGATTACCAGACCACCAACCACGTGCCCGAGGCGCTGCACCGGCTGACCGAGATCTACCTGATCCTCGGGCTGCGCGACGAGGCGAGGAAGACGGCCGCGGTGCTGGGTTACAACTATCCCGGCAGCGGCTGGTACGAGGACAGCTACAACGACCTGTTCGACGCCGGGGTTGTGCCGCATCCGGGACCGGCCACGCCAGACGAGCGCGGGTTCTTTTCCCGCGCCTGGCACTCGATCTTCTGACCGAATGCGGCTGCAGGTGCCGCCGCATGCTTAGCGCCCTGGCCATTCGCGACGTGGTGCTGATCGAGCGACTTGACCTGTCGTTCGGCGAAGGCCTGACGGTGCTGACCGGGGAGACTGGCGCCGGCAAGTCGATCCTGTTGGATAGCCTCGGCTTGGCGCTGGGCGCCCGCGCTGACGCAGCATTTGTGCGGGCCGGTGCGGAACAGGCGAGTGTCACCGCATGCTTTGCGCCACCGCCGGGTCACCCGGTGGCCGCGCTGCTGATCGAGCAGGGGCTGGAGACGGACGACGAAGTGGTGCTTCGCCGCGTGCTGACGAAGGACGGGAGGTCGCGCGCATTCATCAACGACCAGCCGGTTGGCGTCGCATTGTTGCGGCGGGCCGGCGCGCTGTTGGTGGAAGTGCAGGGCCAGCACGAGCAGATCGGTCTGGCCGACCCGGCGAGCCATGCCGCGTTGCTCGACGCGTTCGGCGTGCCGCGTCCGCTGCGTGACGGCACGGCGGCGGCGTGGCGGCGGTGGCGCGATGCGCTCGCCGCGCTGGATATTGCGCGGGAGGCGATCGCCGCTGCGGAACGCGACGAGGAATGGCTGCGGCACGCGGTGGACGAACTGGCCGGCCTGGCGCCGAGGGAGGGCGAGGAGGAGCGGCTGGCACAGGAGCGGCACCGGCTGCAGCAGGGCGAACGGAGCGCGGAAGCGATTGCCGCGGCACTTGCCGAACTGATGCCGCACGATCGACGGACCCATGGCCCGGCGGCGTCGTTGCGCGCTGCTTCGCGCGCGTTGCAGCGCCTGGTCACGCCCGCTCAGCCCGATGCAGCCAATCCGGCGGCGCCGGCACTGGTCGCCTTGGAACACGCGGAGGAGGCGCTGGCCGAGGCGGAAACCTTTCTCAGCAAGCTGGCCGCCGAGGCCGATGCCGATCCGCGCCTGCTGGAACAGGCCGAGGAGCGGCTGTTCGCGCTGCGTGCGGCAGCGCGCAAGCATGCCGTGACAGTGGCGGAGCTGCCGGCGCTGTTCGATACGCTGTGCGCTCGGCTGGCGGCGCTGGAAACCGGTGCGGCGGAATTGGTCGCGTTGGAGCAGGCGGTGGATCAGGCGCGCGGGGTCTTCCGGGAAAGTGCAGCGGCTCTCTGTGCGGCGCGACGCGCCGCTGCGACGCGGCTCGACCGCGCGGTGATGAAGGAACTGCCGCCGCTGCGGCTCGACAAGGCGCGCTTTCACGCTGAGGTGGCCGCATTGGAGGAGGGCGAGTGGGGGCCGGGCGGCGCGGATGCGGTGCGCTTTCTGATCGCCACCAATCCCGGACAGGAACTGGCGTCGCTGGGACGGATCGCATCCGGTGGCGAACTGTCCCGGCTGATGCTGGCGCTGAAGGTGGTGTTGTCATCCGGCTCGCATGTGCCGACCTTGGTGTTCGACGAGGTCGATGCGGACGTCGGTGGTGCCACCGCGGCGGCGGTGGGCGAGCGGCTGACGCGGGTGGCGGAGCGGGTGCAGGTGCTGGTAGTGACGCACAGTCCACAGGTGGCAGCGCGCGGCGGAGCACATCTGCGGGTTGCCAAGCAGGCCGCGCGCGGGCGTGCCGCCACGCGGGTCGATCTGCTGGATGCGCGCGAGCGGCGTGAGGAGATCGCCCGCATGCTGGCAGGCGAGACGGTCACCGAAGCTGCCCGCGCCGCGGCCGACGATCTCTTGGGTGCCACGGCATGACCCGCGCTCCCCCCAAATCCGCACCGGCGATCGTCGACCAACCTGATGCGCTGAGCGGACAGGAAGCGGCGGCGGAACTGGCGGAACTGGCGCGGGAGATCGCGCACCATGATCGTCTCTACTATCAGCAGGACGCGCCGGAGATCAGCGACGCCGACTACGATGCGCTCCGCCGCCGCAATGCCGCAATCGAGGCGCGCTTCCCGCATCTGATCCGCGCGGACTCGCCCTCCAACCGCGTCGGTGGCGCGCCGGAGACCGGGTTTGCGAAAGTTCCGCATCGCGTGCCGATGCTGTCGCTCGACAACGCGATGGATGCCGAGGAATTCACTGAATTCTGTGCCCGCGCGCGGCGCTTTCTGGGGCTGGCGGCGGATGCGCCGCTGGCCTTTGTCGGCGAGCCGAAGATCGATGGGCTATCGATCAACCTGACCTATGAGAACGGCCGCTTCGTGCGCGGGGCGACGCGCGGCGACGGTGCGGAAGGCGAGGACGTCACAGCCAATCTCCGCACCATGAAGTCGATACCGGACCGGCTGAGGGGCAATGCGCCGGCGTTGATCGAGGTCCGCGGCGAAGTGTTCATGAACAAGTCCGACTTCCTGGCGCTGAACGAGGCGCAGGCGAAGGCTGGGCAGAAGGTGTTCGCCAATCCGCGCAACGCCGCCGCCGGCAGCCTGCGCCAGCTCGACGCGCGCATCACGGCGGGGCGGCCATTGTCGCTGTTCGCCTACGCCCAGGGCGAGTCAAGCGAACCGGTGGCCGATACGCACTGGCACTATCTGCAACGGCTGCGCGAGTGGGGCTTCCGGGTGAACCCGCTGTCGCGCCAATTGGCAAACGAGCAGGATGCCGCGGCGTTCCAGGCCGAGATTGCCGCCGAACGTTCCGGACTCGGCTACGACATCGATGGCGTCGTCTACAAGATCGACGACCTGGCGCTGCAACGACGTCTTGGCTTCGTTGGCCGTGCGCCGCGTTGGGCGATCGCCTGGAAGTTCCCCGCCGAGCAGGCGATGACGGCGCTGCGCGACATCCACATCCAGGTGGGACGCACCGGCGCGTTGACGCCGGTCGCTCGGCTTGAGCCGGTGAATGTCGGCGGCGTGCTGGTGCAGAATGCCACGCTGCACAATGAGGATGAGATCGCGCGCAAGGACATCCGCATCGGCGATACCGTCGTGCTGCAGCGCGCTGGCGACGTGATCCCGCAGATCGTTTCAGTGGTGACCGAACGGCGGCCGAAAAACGCTAAAACCTACGTGTTTCCCGAGATATGCCCGGTATGCGGCAGCCACGCGGTGCGTCCGCCCGGCGAGGCAGTGCGCCGCTGCACCGGCGGATTGATCTGCGAGGCACAGCGGGTGGAGCGGCTGATCCATTTCGTCTCGCGCCCGGCCTTCGACATCGACGGGCTCGGCGAGAAGACCATACGCGAATTCTACGAGGAAGGCTGGCTGCACAGTCCTGCCGATCTGTTCCGGCTGCCGCAGCGCGAGGCCGAGATTGCCGGGCGCGAGGGCTGGGGCAAGACATCGGCGCACAACCTATCACGAGCGATCGCGGCGCGCCGGCACATCCCCCTGGCGCGCTTCATCTATGCGCTCGGCATTCGCCGTATCGGCCAGACGAATGCGCGATTGCTGGCGCGGCATTACGGCAGTTACGCCAACTGGCGCGGCGAAATGCTGGCGGCCGCCGAAGTGGGGTCTGAGGCGCGGTCTGAACTCGACAACATCGTCGGCATCGGGCAGGCGATCGCAGAGGAGCTGGCCGACTTCTTTGGCGAGCAGCACAATATCGCGCTGCTGGATGAACTCGCCGCGGAGCTGACGATCGAGGATGCGGCGGAGGTTCAGGCGGAAGGCAGCGAACTTGCCGGCAAGATCATGGTGTTCACCGGCACGCTGGAAACCATGACGCGTCCCGAGGCCAAGGCGCGCGCCGAGGCATTGGGTGCGAAGGTCACCGAGATCGTGTCGAAGAAGACCGATCTCGTCGTTGTCGGGGCGGACGCGGGCTCGAAGGCGCGCAAGGCGACAGAACTGGGCGTGCGCACCGTCACCGAGGCGGAATGGCGGGAGCTCGCCGGTCTCGGATAGGACGGCGTGCATCGCGCGCCTGCGCCCGATACGACAAACAGCGAACGTGCGATTCAGACGGGACCGGTGTGAGCCAGCTCATAGTCTGCCCGCAGTCCGGTGCTGCATCATGGCCTGGTTCGGGCTGATGCAAGGAGGACCAGGCGATGAGCGAAACAAGCACGATATGGCACGACCTCGATGCCAGGCGGAGCAGCGCGGCGATGCGGCACCGGTTCGGCGTTCTGCTGGCGGCAGCCCTGTTGATTGCGATGTGCGCGGCGGAGGTGTTGTTCCTGCGCTATGTGGCAGGCCCCGACACGGTCGATTTGCTGAGCGCGGGGGAGGCCATGCCGATTGGCGTTCAGTGACGGTTACCGCCGAATAGGGGACTTATGTCACCGGCGCTGTCGGCATGTTCAAAAATGCCTGCGCCACGTGCCAGTAGGCTTGGCGGCTATTGCACGTGCCCAGTGAATGGGCGGCGCCGGCGATGATCGAGAACTGCTTGTCGCCGTTTGGCAGCAGTCGAAAAAAGTCCCACAGATCCTCCATCGTTGCGATGCCATCGAACTCGCCGCGCAGCAACGCGACAGGTGAAAGGAGCTTTGTCGGATCGACCACCGGCAGATGCGCGGTCATGTCGAGATAGGTGCCGGTAGGAACCTGATCGCCATACACGAGTTCCGCGTCCGCCAACGCCTTCGCCACCGCGGGATCGGTGGTGCCGGGCTTGTCGCGGGTGAAGATGCTCTCGATCATCGCACGATCGCGCAGCCGGGTGTTGTGGGTGCGGAAATACTCGACCTGTTCAGCGCGCTTGGCGAGCGTCGGCGAACCCTTGCCGGTGTAGGTGTAGGCGGTCAGCACCAGACGGTCGGCGCGATCCGGTTCCGCCGCGGCGAAGGCCGCTGCGCGCAATGCACCGGACGATTCACCCACGAAATGGTATCGCGTCTGCCCGGTCTCCTGCGCGATGACTGCGACCGCTGCCTGCAAATCCTCGACGCCGCTGGCGATATCTGAATTGCCGTCGGTGCGCGACGATTTGCCATAGCCTTCGTGGTCCATCGTCCAGACATCGAAACCGTAGCGAGCGAACACGTCCATCGACGAATATTCACCACGGCCTGGAACCGTCAGGTCGAAACTCGATCGCGCGGAGTTGGATGAGCCGTGCACCAGGAACAGCACAGGCCGTGTCGTCGCGTCGGACTGCGGCGCGCCGAGGCGCTTGCGGTACATGGCGAGCTTGATGGTCTGGCCGTTGCGTGTCTTGGTCGCCTGATACTCGCTGGAACGGATCGTTTCATCCTGCGGCATATGGTCCCCCTCTGCGCGCACATTGTCATTGCGAGGAGCGCAGCGACGCGGAATCTCCTGCCCGACTTCGCTCGGATGAGATTGCCGCGTCGCTGCGCTCCTCGCAATGACAGGGCACGCAAAGCGCCGTGGAATTGCCCGTGCTGCACCAAGGGTACCGAGACCGGCTGACTGCGGCGAACAGCGGCCGATGCATTGGAGCGAAGGTTGCGCGCCCAACGTCCCGCCCGCTCTGGGCGCCAATGTCAGTTTGTCGTTGACGTTGCCGCCCCTGGACCATCACATGCCGCAGGTCGAATTGGCGGGCGATGCCGATGCGTGACTGAGGCGCGCGACTGCTGGGCCGAGGTGCGCACCAGGCCGGGGCGCGTCCATGTCAGGACTGTCGTGCGCCCTCGGCCCGGTAGCGCATCACGCCAGTTGAATATCCGAAACCATCTCCGTGCCCTTCGTTTCAGGGCTGAACAGCATCGCAGCGAAGACCGAGCCGGCGGCGACGGTGGTGCCGATCAACATCGGAATCGCGAAGCCCATGTGCCAGGTGGTGGCGAAGTAGGTCACGACCGGCCCGACCAGGCCGCCGAAGATCGCTCCCTGATGATAGCAGAAGCCAGTGGCCGTCGCCCGCACCTCGGTCGGGAAGCGCTCGGACAGATAATGCGGCCATTGCGTGTGCATGCCACCGCCACCGAACAAGCCCTGCAAGGTGAAGAACACCACGATCATCGTGTAGTTGGTGGTCAGCAGATACAGTGGCGCGATCGGGATCGTCATCAGGGCGGTGATGATGAGCGTCTGCCGCCGGCCAAAGCGGTCGGCGACCCAGCCCCAAAGGACCGCCGAGAGGAAGAACATCAGGCTCTGCAGCATGATTGGCAGTGCGACGTAGCCGGTGGGAAGGCCGAGGTCCTTCTGCAGGTATGTCGGGAACATGCCGCCGACCGAGTAGCCGACGACGAACGCGCTGGCCATCATCCAGCACGCGGTGAGGGTATTGGCGAGCACGCCACGCTTGAAAATGCTGAACAGCGGCGCGCGGAACTCGCGGTTCTCGAGGCGCTGCTTGCGCCGGTTCTCGATCCAGATCTCCGGCTCTTTGACGTATTTGCGGATGTAGACGATCACCAGGGCGGGCAGCACGCCGATCAGCAACAGGCCGCGCCAGCCGATCGAATCATACAGCAGGGCATAAGCCGCGCTGGACAGCAGCGCGCCGAGGCCCCAGGAGCCCTGCAACACCGAGCCCATGAAGCCGCGCGAGCGTTGCGGCCATGTCTCCATCGCCAGCGCCGCGCCGGCGGGCCATTCCGCGCCCATGCCGATGCCCAGGATCGGTGCGGAACAGCAACAGCAACAGAAAGCTCGGCGAGAGACCGGCGAACAGGTTGCAGACCGAGAACCAGGCGATCGAGATCATCAACGGCTTCTTGCGGCCGATCCGGTCGGAGAGCCAGCCGGAGGCGGTGGCGCCGATCAGCCGCATCCACAAAGTCAGGGTGAAGACGATGGCGACCGCGGTCAGCGGCACGCCGAAGTCCTTGGAAATCGGCACCATCAGCAGCAGGAAAATGGTGAAGTCGAAAGCATCGAGGGTCCACCCGAGCCAGGCGGCGACCCAGGCGAGCCATTGATCCTTGGTTGGTTCCTTCCACCATGGAATCGGCAACTGTATTAGCGGATACTGCTGACATGAAGCGTTCTCCTGTCTCATTTTTTAGAAATTGAAGATGCGCGTTCACGGGACGAGCCATCGTTTGCTGACTTGCCGGCGCGAGCGGTTTTCATCGCACGCACTGTCACTTCATACGCTATTGATCTCCTTCTCGTCGAGGCTGAAGTTATCGCAGTCGTAGCGCTGAAGCATGTGCGTGCCGATGTGGTTCGCCAATGTGCGCTGCCTGTCTTGCATGCCGCTGTTCTTCACACACACGATTATCCTGCCCGCTCCAAAGACAATGACGAATGAGGCTCCGCGTGTTGCGCCTTTCTTAAGTTGCGCAACTGATACGTCATCCGATTTGGCGCCCATCGCGGGAAGTTGTGACGTCAGGCAATCGCGTAATGACCCGTTTGGCACTGGATCATTCAGAAAGAGAGGCGAGCACGACGTGAGCCGAATTGTTCGCTAGGGATGCCTGTGCAGAGATGTACGGTTCGACGCCCAGGGCGAGCCACTGGTCAGTGTGTTGTGTCACCGCCGCACGTGCCAACGTGCATCGGGTATCCCGTCCCTGCCTTGCTATTCATGGACGCGGATCATGTCATTGTAGCTGAGGGACGCACGCGGGCAGTGCCCTTCTCAGCCCAGACTTTGCGCCATATCTGCTATACCTGTGCCTCGCCGGTGTTTCTTACGCGAGATGCACGACTGGACATGCGAGCGATCTATGTGGGCGCGTTGGATGATCCAAGCGGGTTCCAGCCCGAAATGCATGTGCGCATGTCGAGCAATATGAATCCTGTGAGCGGGCAAACGGTGATTCCGGTCTGACGGGTGGGAGCACGGCGCGCGCAAGCGTGACAGTCAGGCACCACTGTTCAGCAACGAAATCGTCTGCCCGCCGAGTCTCCTCTCTCGGTGCCCGAAGGCGACAAACGTGTACCGCACCGAAACGCTCAGACCGCCTGCCGTTCCGCCACACCCGCCATCTGGTGTTCGACCAGCCGCGCATAGAAGCCGCGGCGCGCCGACAGTTCGGCATGCGTGCCCGCCTCGATCACTCGGCCCGCGTTCAACACCAGGATCACATCGGCCGCCTGGATGGTGGACAGCCGATGCGCCACCACGATCGTGGTGCGATTGACCATCAGCGCATCGAGCGCCGAGCGCACAAGCTGCTCGCTGATCGTGTCGAGATGCGAGGTTGCTTCATCGAGCACCAGGATCGGCGCATCCTTCAGGAACGCGCGCGCGATGGCGATGCGCTGGCGCTGGCCGCCGGACAGCTGCACACCCCGCTCGCCCACGCGGGTCTGTAGTCCCTCCGGCAGACCGGCGACGAATTCCGCCAGCGCGGCCTGGCGCAGCGCGGTCGCGATCTCCTCGCGCGTTGCATCCGGCTTGGCGAGCCGCACGTTGGCTTCCAGTGTGTCGTTGAACAGGTAGGTGTCCTGCGCCACCAGGGCGATGCGGCCGCGCAACCCGTCCAACGTCAGTTCGCGCAGATCGACGCCGTCGAGCCGGATGTCGCCCTGATCCGGATCCCAGAAGCGCAGCAGCAGGTTGGCGATGGTGGTCTTGCCGGCGCCCGATGGCCCGACCAGTGCGACCGTCGCGCCGGCCGGCACGTCGAAGTCGACATCCGCGAGAGCGGGGCGCTGCCGCCCCGGATAGGTGAACCGCACATGATCGAACTGCACCGTGGAACCGCCGCGCGGCGCGGTCGGCACAAGCGGCCCGTCATTGATCAGCACCGGCTCCGAATGCACCACGTGCAACCGGCGTGTGGATGCAATCGTATCGGCAAGCTGCCGGCCGACCTGGGCGATCTCGGACACCGGCAGGAAAGCGGCGATCGAGATGAGTACCAGCAGCGGCAGCAGCGTCGGTGCGATCCAGCCATGCATCACCAACGGTGCACCGACGGCGGCCACCGCCAAGCCACCCAGCCCGGTGGCGATCTCCAGGCCGGCGGTCTGCCGCGTCAGGTCGTGCAGCAGTGTCAGCCGCATCGCCTGATAGCGCCGAGCATAGGCCATGAACTCATCGCGCCGCCGGGTCGTGGCCTCGAAGGCAATCAATTCCGACAGGCCCTGGATCGTTTCGGTGGCGTGCGCGCCGAGCTCGCCCAACGCGCCGCGCGCGGACGATGCAAGCCGGTCGATGCGCCGCCTGCCAAGCACAGGCGAGCCCGCCGCATAGGCCAGGAACGGCAACAGCGCGAGCGCCAGCGGCCAGGCGATCAACGCCAGCGCGACCAGCACCGTGCCCGGGATCAGCACCGCGACGAAGGCCGGCGCGACAGTATGGGCATAGAAGTATTCGACCGTCTCGATGTCCTGCGTGGCCAGCGCGACCAGGTCGCCCGAGCGGCGCTTCAGCAGATAGGCCGGCGCCAGCGCATCCAGCTTGCGGTACAGATCGACGCGCATCACTGCCAGCAGGCGGTACGCCATGTCGTGTGCCAGGAACGACTTCGAGCCAGTGCAGCAGGCCGGTCACCGGCGCCGCCGCAAGCAGCAGCACGACCAGCAGCAGTGTCGGCGAATGGGCGCGCACCGCGGCGATGATCAGCGCGCCAAGTACGCTGACGCCAATGAAGGACGCGACACGGCCGATGCCGCAGGTCACCGTCTCGGCGAGCTGACGCCGCCACGGACGAATGAAGCCAAGCAGCGTACGGATGGTATCGGGCCAGCCGACTTCCGCGGCATCCTGCGCGAGGTCGCGCACCACAGCACCGGTGTCTTCGACGGGCGCCGAATCGGCGGCGGGCATATCCAGCAGCGGCAGCGTCTCGTCGTCGGCGCCGCGTTCGCCAAGCTGCGGCCCCATGAGCTGGCGATACGGACCATCCAGGACAATCAACTCGGCATGACGCCCGCTCTGCGCCACCGCGCCATCCTGCAGCACCAGGATGCGGTCGGCGTTGATCACGCTGGACAGCCGGTGCGCCAGGATCAGCGTGGTGCGGCCAGCCATCAGCCGGTCCAGCGCCTGCTGGATCACCGACTCGTTCTCCGCATCGACGGACGACAGCGCCTCGTCCAGCACCAGGATCGGCGCATCGCGCAACAGTGCGCGGGCGATGGCAATACGCTGGCGTTGGCCGCCCGAGAGGCGCGCGCCACGCTCGCCGATCACCGTCTGGTAGCCGTCGGGAAGCGCCTCGATGAAATCGTGCGCGTTGGCGGCACGCGCGGCGGCGACGATCTCCGCCTCGCCGGCATCGGGGCAACCGAGGCGCAGGTTGTCCTCGATCGTACCGTGGAACAGGTAGGTGTCCTGCGCCACCACGGCGATCAGCCGGCGCACCGCTGCCGGATCGAGCGCGCGCAAATCCTGCCCGCCGATGCGGATCGCGCCGGACTGCGGATCGTGCAGGCGCAGCAGCAGCCGGACGATGGTGGACTTGCCCGATCCGCTCGGCCCGACGATGCCGACGCGCCCGCCCGCGGTGATGCTGAAGGACAGGCCCTGATGCGCGGCGCGCCGGCCGCCGGGATAGGCGAAACTGACCGCATCGAATGCGATGCCAGGGGAGATTCCGATACCCCCTCCCCGACCCTCCCCCGCTTTGCGGGAGAGAGGGAAGTCGTCTCCCTCTCCCGCAAAGCGGGGGAGGGTTGGGGAGGGCGTGCCGGGCGCGCCTGGCGCGGTGATCGGGGTGTCGAGCAGCGCATTGATTCCGGCAGCCGCAGCCTGGCCGGTCAGGCCCTGGTGCAGCACGGTGCGCAGGTCGCGCAGCGGACGGAAGATTTCCGTGCCAGCCATCAGCACGATCAGCAGTGCCTCCAGGCTCATTTCGCCGTGGCGCACGCGATACGCGCCCAGCGCCAACGCCGCCGCCGCGCCCAACGCACAGCCGAGGTCGGTGATGCCACGGGTCAGGATGCTGGTGCCGAGTACCAGGAAGGTGCTGTCCGACAACGCCCGCGCCTTGTCGGCCAGCATCCGGCCGTAGGCACCGCTCTGGCCGAATGCCTTCAGCGTCGGCAGGCCCTGCATCGCATCGAGGAATTCCTCGCCGAACGCCTTGAACGCACTCTGCCGGGCACGCGATGCACGGCCGGTGCGCTCGTGCACCACCGCCGGCGCCATCAGGGTGAACAGTGCGCCGGCCAGCATCACCATGGCGACCGGGACGTCCCAGAACGCGATGAAGGCGAAAATCGCGACGGGAGCGCAAATGGCGATCGACACCTGCGGCAGGTACTGGCCGAAGAACGTCTGAAGCTGCTCGACGCCGTCGACGATCGACAGCATGACGCCGCCAGTACGTTCGGCGCCGAACCAGGCCGGGCCGAGGGCGACGATCTTGTCATACAGGCGGCTGCGCAACGTCTCCTGCACGCGCGCCGCGGTGCGATGCGCGACCATCGTGCGCAGATGATCGAGCCACGGCCGCAGCACGATGGCGACAAGGGCACCCACCAGCGGCAGCACCAATTCGGTCGCCGGCGCGCCGCGGAACAGCCGGGCAAGGAATTGACCGAGGAAAACGAAGCGCGCGATGCCGATTGCCAGCGCGAGCAGCCCAATCAGAACGGCCAGGGCGATCCGTCCGCGCAGACCAACCGTCATGCGCCACAGCCTGATATCGAAGTGCATCAGCGGCTCCTTTTCGATGCTCATCCTGTTCGTGCGCGCGATCAGGTGCAAACGCGTGTTTTTCAATCGCTGTTGAGCTAGATTGCACGGCGATGCCCGACCGTATCCCACCCCTGGCCGCCCTGCGCGCCTTCGCCGCGGTCGCGCGGCATGGCAGCTTCGCCAGCGCGGCCGCCACGCTGAACGTCAGCACAAGTGCTGTGAGCCATCAGATCCGCGGGCTCGAGGACACGCTCGGCGCCGCACTGCTGACCCGAGCGCGCAATGGCGCCGGCCGCACGACGGTGACGTCCAGCGGCGCGATCCTGCAACGCGAGGTGGAGTTGGCATTCGCCCAACTCGGAGCCGCCTGTGAGACGGTGCGCACGCACGCACGCGGTGGGCGGCCGATGCTGGCGATCTCGGCAAACGGCTCGGTGGCGTCGCTCTGGCTGGCGCCGCGCTTGGCCGCATTCGCCGCACTGCATCCCTCGGTGCAGTGGCACGTCCGCTCAATCGAGGAGAACGAACCCGACATGGTGCACGAGGGGCTCGACCTGGCGCTGCTACGGGTCCGCCGCGGCGCGCTGGCGGACGGCGACCGACTGCTGTTCAGCGAGACAGTGTTCCCGGTGTGCAGCCCATCGCTGCCATTCACCGGCAGGCCCGAGGACCTGCCACGTCACACGCTGCTGCAGGAGGATCACGTATCGAGCCCGGAAAAGGACTGGACCACATGGCTCAAGCTGCTGAGCTGCGATCCGAATGCGAAGGCCACCATCGTGCGGTTCCATACCTTCAGTGCCGCGCTCGCCGCGGCGGTCGCGGGCGCCGGCATCGCCCTCGGACGCGTGCCGCTGATCGATCCCGACCTGGCAAGCGGGCGCCTGACGCGGCCGTTCGGGGATGCGTCGATGCCCGGCTCGTGGGACTTCATCATCCGCCGGCGACCCGGCGCGGCGCGTGACGGCCATGTCGCCCAACTGCAGAATTTCCTGCTGGCACAAACCGCGATACGGTCCGACTGATCGATCCAGTAGGGGAGCGGAGATGCGCAGGCTCACGGCGGCGGCGATCGGCATAGGGCTGCTGACATTCGTCGCATCGGCGCAGGCATCCGGCACACTGCGTGTCGGCATGCAGGACGATCCGGATGCGCTGGACCCGGCACGCGGTGGCACCTTCGCGGGCCGGATCGTGTTTGCCAGCCTGTGCGACAAGCTTGTCGACCTCGGTCCGGACCTGAAGTTCGTGCCGCAACTCGCCACCGACTGGGCCTGGTCGCCCGATGGCAAGTCACTGACGCTGACGCTGCGCGAAGGGGTGAAATTCCAGGACGGCGAACCGTTCAACGCCGATGCGGTGCGCGTGAACATCGAGCGCTACCGCAGTGCACCGGAAAGCAACCGCAAGGGCGAATTGCGCCCGGTGACCGGTGTAGAGGTGATCGATCCGAAGACCGTACGCATCGTGCTGTCGAAGCCGTACGCGCCGTTGATCGCGGTGCTGTCCGACCGCGCCGGCATGATGGCATCGCCCAAGGCGCTGGAGCGGCTGGGCAAGGATTTTGCCACGCATCCGGTGTGCGCCGGCCCATTCAGTTTCGTCGAGCGCGTGCCGCAGGACCGCATGGTGCTCGATCGCTTCCCCGGTTACTGGAATGCGGGCGCCATCCATCTCGATCGCATCGTGTTCCGGCCGATTGCAGACTCGACTGTGCGGCTGGTGAATTTGCAGACCGGCCAGCTCGACATGCTGGAAGAGCTGGCGCCGAGTGATGCGACGAAGGTGGAGAAGGACCCGAAGCTGAAGCTGCGCGGTGTCACGTCACTCGGCTACGAGGCGATCGATATCAACCTGGCGCACGGCCCCGCCGCCGACAATCCGCTGGCCAAGGATGTACGTGTACGAGCCGCGTTGGAGGCGGCGATCGATCGCGATGCATTGAACAAGGTGGTGATGGACGGGCGGTTCGTGCCCGACAATCAGGCGGAATTGCCGACCAGCCCGTATTTCAACAAGGATCTTCCGGTGCCGCCGCGCGATCTCGCGAAGGCGAAGGCGCTGCTCAAGGAAGCCGGTTTCGATCGGGTGACGTTCAGCCTGCGCACGCTGAACACGCCGAGCGACACGCAGATCGGCGAGGTGCTCCAGGCGATGACGGCCGAGGCGGGGATCGACATCAAACTGGTTGCCGGTGAAACCAATGCCAACATCCAGGCTATGAACACCGGCGACTATCAGGCCAGTCTGGTGATCTGGAGCGGCCGCTCCGATCCGGACTTCAACATCGTGCAGTTCCTGGCGTGCGACGGGTTCCAGAACTGGGCCAAGTACTGCAATCCGAAGTTCGACGATGCGCTGAACCGCGGCCGCGAGGCCACCGAACTGGCACAGCGCGCGGCGGCCTACCACGAGGCGGCGTCGATCTATCTGGCGGATCGCCCGCTCATCTTCCTGTTCCACATGACATGGCTGTATGCGCACAGCGACACGCTCAAGGGCTTCACGCCGGTACCCGATGGGTTGATCCGTCCGCAGGGACTGACGCTGGAATAACCGTCCTCGGTAGTCAGTCCAGTATCGCTTCAGGAAAAGCGCGAAAAATCCGGTTTGCGCTTTTCCATGAATGCGGCGAACGCCTCCCTGGCTTCCGGCGAGCCCAGGCGCTCGCTGAACAGCGCAAGTTCCTCGGCCATCCGCACGGAGACGTCGGGCGTGCCGTGCCTGATCAGCCGTTTGGTGAGGCGCACCGCCTCCGGCGGCAACGCAGCCAGTCGTCGCGCCATGTCGCGCGCCGTGTCCATCAGCCGAGCATCGTCCACCACGCGGTTCACGAAGCCGCATTCGTGCGCGGCGTCGGCATCCAGCGATTCGCCGAGCAGCAACAGGGCACTCGCGCGCTGGGTGCCGAGCAGGCGCGGGAACAACAGCGAACTGGCCGCTTCCGGGACGAGGCCGAGGCTGGTGAAGGGCATCACGAAACGCGCCGACCGCGCCGCGACGATCAGGTCGCAATGCATCAGCATCGTGGTGCCCACGCCGACCGCGGCGCCATTCACGGCGGCGATGAGCGGCTTCTGCATCGTTGCGATAGTCGGCAGGAAACGCGATGCCGAACTGCGGCCGCTGGTCCCGCGCGCCTGGAAGTCGGTGATGTCGTTGCCCGAGGTGAATGTGTTGCCGGTGCCGGTCAGCAGCCCCACCCGCAATGTCGGATCGGCGTCCACCTGTTCGAACGCGTCGGCCATTGCGTCGTACATGGCGCGGGTCAGCGCGTTCTTCTTCTCCGGGCGGTCCAGGCGAATTTCCAGCACACCGTCGGCGTGGCAGATAACGACGTGTTCGCTCATCGAATGATCATGATCCGTAGATGGCCGCCATCGGGATGCTGACTGCTATTTCGGGAAGCTCGATTGCGCCATCAATCCCTATGACCGTTTCGGCCTCCCACAAGCCCGATCGCCGTCTAATCGTGGCCTCCGCGCGGTCCTGCTCCAGCAGCACGTAGACCATGACGCGTGGCACGGCTGGGTATTCGATTGCCTTCACGCGCCGATCGGTCAAGGCCGTGGACGGCGACAAGACTTCGAAGACGATTGATGGCTCGATGATATCGCTTTGGTCGTCAGAGTCGCTGCAAACGACGCTCGCGTCCGGATACCGAACCCGCGCCCCGGTCAGAACCTTAAGGTCGTGGCCGTGAGCCTCGCACGGCGGCTTCACACGGTTTCCCAGCGCGACAACCAACCGGGTTCCAACGCGTGAGTGAGCCCGGCTCCCGCCGGTCATGGCAACCGGCTGGATGCCGTCGAACTCGTAGCGCTCCGGCTGGGAACGCTCCCAGTCGAGGAATTCATCCAGCGTCAGCGGCTTCAGCGACGCGCTCATGCAGGCGACGCTATCATCGGCAGATGCTGCGCGATATAGGGCGGCAGGTTGAACGCCCCGACGTGGATCTCCGGCGTCCAGTAGCGCGTGCCGCCAAGAATCCCGGCGGCCGCGGCACGCGCGCGGATTTCGTCAACGCCAACGCGCGTCAGCGTCGCATCCTTCGCCGCCCAGCCCAGTGTCATGAAGCCACCGACATAGGTCGGCACCGCGGCGACATACGCCGTGACATGCGGGAAGAACTTCGCCCGCCGCGCGCTGGTCTCGCGCAGTTCGTCGGCCTGCATGAACGGCACGCCGCACTGGTTCACCACCAGCCCGCGCGCGGTCAGGATGCGCGCGCAGTTGGCATAGAATTCGTCGGTGAACAGCACCTCGCCGACGCCGATCGGATCGGTGGAATCGACGATGATCGCATCGAACGCCGCGTCCGGCGCGCGCTTCACGTAGTCGATGCCGTCGCCGACGATCACCTCGGCGCGCGGATCGTCCATGCGTCGCCGGCGATCGCCGGCAGGAACTCCTTCGACAGCCGGATCACCTCGCCGTCGATCTCCACCATCACCGCGCGCCTGCACGGCCCGATGCTGCAGCACGCGGCGCAGCACGCCGCCGTCGCCGGCGCCGATGATCAGCACATTCGCCGCCGCACCGTGCGCCAGCAGCGGCACATGCGTCAGCATCTCCTGGTAGACGAACTCGTCCGCCTCGGTGATCTGGATCACGCCGTCCAGCACCATCACGCGGCCGTGCGATGAACTTTCGAAGATCACGATGTCCTGGAACGCGCTCTGCACCCGCGCCAGCTCGCGCTTCACCAGGAAGCGCTGGCCCCAGTCGGGATACAGCGTCTCGTTGATCCAGCTATCGGTCGCCATCGCCGGGTTCTCCAAACAGGAACGGCCCGGACGAACCGGCCCGGGCCGCGCCATAGGCAACGAACGTTGGAATTACGCGATCAGGCCGCGCCGCTGCTCGCCAAGCAGCATCGACGTCGGGCGGAACGCCTCCTTCAGCACCGGCAGCGAGCGATACGGATCGCAGGCGCCGCACATGAAGATGTCCATCGCGGCGAAGTCGCGCTCCGGCCAAGTGTGGATGGAGATGTGGCTCTCCGCCAGCACCAGCACGCCGCTGACGCCGCCATCCGGACCGAAATGGTGGAAATGGCTGTGCAGGATCGTGGCGTCGGCGGCCTCCGCGGCGTCACGCAGCGCACGGTCGATCAGCTCGCCGGATCCGTGAGGTTGCAAGCGCCCCACAAATCCAGCAGCAGATGCGTGCCGGCGAACTTCACGCCGTCCTTCTGACGAAATAGTCCTTCTGCGCCTCGGCGCCGGACTCCGTGTGGATTGCGCTCGGATTTCCGAGACCATCCCCAGTGGGCTGAGTGCGTCCATTGCGTACCCTGTTCCAACCAGCAGACGGCCTGTTGAACGGGCGCAGGCCGCGTCCGTTCCCTGGGGCCAAGGCTGCGCAACATGGTGAAAGGGGTGCCGGCATGCAAGCGGGTTTTTTGTCATCAACCCGCGCCACCGTCATGTCAGCTCTACGGCGTTGGCCGGGACGGTGGCAGCAGCGCCTTCAGTTGCCCGGAGAGCCCACGGGCCAGGGTCGCCTCCTGGCCGGACCGCTTCAGGTCGGCGGAGCTGCGCACCTGATCCGCGGTGAGCAGGCGGAACATGTCGGCCAGTGGCCCGGATCCCATCCGTTCGGTCTCCCGCTGTCGAAGATCGGTCAGTTTGGCATCGTCGCCTGCTCGCGCTGCGGCCGTCGCCAGGCGCAGCAAGGTCCGCCGCTGCCCATCGTCCAGCTTGCCGTCAGCCGGGACGGCTTTCGCGGCATAATCGGTCAGCGCCTTTTCTGCCGCCGGCCAGTCATTGGCGCGCTCCAGGATGGTCGCCTGCGCTTCATCGGCGGCGGCGGTATCCAGCGACCCGAGAGCAGCCAACGCCGCCTGGTTATCGCCGCGGCGGGCGCTCGCGTCGGCCTGCAGCAGCATCCGGCGCTCCGTCAGGTCCGCCGGCAGGTCAGCCCCGGCGGATGCCGACAGCGCCGCGATGGCGCCGGCGGCATCGTCGTCGCGCAACCGCAGCGCCGCCAGCCGCGCACCGAAACCGGCGCGACCGACCGGGGTCGGCGCTGCCTGCATCAGCTTCTCGAGCACCGGCCCGGCCCGTTTTGGCAGTTCGAGGGCCACCAGGCGGTCGGCCAGCTTTGCCTGCAATGCCTCGCCATCTGCCCCGCTGGGCAGCAGGTCGGTATTTTCTTCGACCAGTGCGACGAGTTCCAGGGGAGCCATCGCGTCCTCCGCATCACCGCGCAACAGCGCGGTGAACATGTCGGTCAATTCACCATGGATCGCTGCCTTGTCGTCGGGAAAGATTGCCTCGGTCTCGCGCAACAGCGACAGGGCGGTTCGCCAGTCACCGGTGCGAGCCCTCAGTTCCGCCACGCGCTCGCGCAGCAGTCGTTCCTGCCGATCCCCGCGCCAGGCATACAGCAGCTTATCCAGCCGATCCGCCGCCGTCTTCGCATCGATGGCGCCACCGGCAAGCCGCAGTTCCACCGCGCGAACGGCGGCGCGCGAATGCACCAACTGGTCGCTGGATTGCGCCAGCCGGTCGTAGATGCCCAGCGCCCCGGCACTGTCGCCGCGCGCCTGCTGCAACATGCCGCGCGCCAGGTCGAGCGTGGCGTCATCCTTGTGCGCATCGAGCAACGCGGTCGCCGTGGCGAATTCGTCGCCCGCCACCAGCGTCTCGGCAACCAGCGGCAGCACGCGGTTGCGGATCTCGACTGGATAGGTGGCCAGCAGCGGCAAGGTCGCGGCGAACACCGCGGCCGCCGGCGCGGAGCCTTCCTGGATCTCGGCCTGGCGCATGGCGCGCCAAAATGCCAGGTCGTCCGAGCCGGAAAGCTGCGGATCGGTCAATCCGTTCGCCTCGTCTGGCCGATGCGCCAGCAGTGCGGCGATCGATGCCAACGCCGCGGGGCTCGCCGAATTGGCCTCATGCGGATCGTCGTCGACAGCCAACTGCAACACGCCCTGCGCCTCAACGCCAAGGCCGAGTGAGATCATCGTGCGCGCCACTGCCAGGCGCTTCGGTCCGCGCGCGAGCGGTGCCGCCGCAGCGTCCTCGATCACCTGCCGGCGCAGGCGGTCGAGCAACGCCACGGTCGGCAGATTGGGAATGTCGAATTGCCTGGCCAGACCGACGGACTGTGCCAGCAGATCGGCGACATCCGATTGCGGCGACAGCGCGAGACCGCCGGGGCCGCCGCTCAGCACGAACCCCTGCTGCGTCGTCCGCAGCGTCAGCGTGTCAGCGATCGCTTCCACCGCGACACCTTGCCAGGTTGGCAGCAAAGTGAACTCCGTCGAACCGCGGCGCGCCACGACGCCTTGCCCTTCCTGAAGCTGGGTGCCCACCAGCAGCGCGCCGCCTGTCTCGGGATCAGCCACGGTGACCACGGTGCCTGGCGCTGAGGCTGACAAGTCCAGGTGGTTGTCCGTCACGGTGGCCGGGATCGGTCGCAGCTTTGCCGCGGTAGGTTCGGCGGCGACACGCCAGGTGTTCTCCGTCTTCGACAGAACCAGTGCCATGCCGGCGTCCAAGCGGACCTGGATCACCGTCGCCGCCGGCGAGGTTTTGACATTGGCCGTGCCAAACACCGGGTCATCGTGCTCTGTCGTCAGATCGATCGAATTCTTCTGGTCGAACACGACAAGTGCCATGTTTCCCCGGCGGAATGCGGCGGCGCCGGCCGGCGTGTCGAATGCAACCGCAAGCACGGAGGCCGGGCTCGGCGCCGGTGCCTGGTTCACGTCTGAAGAGGCGTCGGTCGGCGCAGGTGGCGACCCCCGTACGGCAGGCTTCGGCGCATCGGCGACTGGCAGGGTCGGCGCTGCGGCGGTGGCCGCGGGCGACGCTGCGGCGGCCATGGCGGGCGACGCTGCGGCGGCAATGGCGGGCGACGCTGCGGCGGCAATGGCGGGCGGCGCTGCGGCAGCCGTGGCGGGCGGCGCTGCGGCCGCCGTGGGGGTCGGTGCTGCGGCCGCCGTGGGGGTCGGTGCTGCGGCCGCCACCGCAGGCGGCGCCGGCGGCGATGCCGGCCGAGTTGGCGGCACCTGAGGCTGCGCGACCGACGGGCCTGGCGATGGCGATACGGCCGCAGGGACCGGTGCTGCTTTACCGGACGGGGCCGGTGCGGCGGCCGATGTTTGCTTTCCCGGCGGCGAAGATGTGCTCGCGTCAGGCTTCGGTGAGGGCGCGGCTTGCGGTGGTCGGCTGGCGGTGCCTGACCGCGCAGGCTGCGCTGCTGCCGGTGAAGCGCTGGGGGCTGCGTTCTGGTCCCAGATGTCGATCACGACGTGATCGTCGAGCCGCCAGTCACGCAGCACCGTACCCGGTGCCACGTCGAGTTCGGCCTTGCTTGCGCCGCCAGTGATGTCGACTACGTTGTGCGGCACGCCCGACGCCGACCCGATCGTCATGTCGCCGGTGAACTGGATCACGACATGCTGGCCCTGTTGCGTCAGCCGATAGTCGGTTTGCGTCGGCAGGTCGAACACGACACGGCCGTAACCGGGATGGCTGCCTATCCTGACCGGCACCAGCGGCCCGGCATCGGCAAGCACCATCGCAAGCGGAACGCATGACAGCAGTGCGGCAACCAGCCAGAGCCGCACGCGCGGATAACAGGATGGCGGTCGGCGGCAGGCGTTATCGACGCTTTGCGGACTGCGGACCGGCCGGCGGCCGCCGCGTGACGGGATCATTCGAAACTGGCCAGCAGCCGGTCGATATCGGACTGATCCATCGCCACGGTGTGATGTTGCGGACCATTCAACAATGCAGTCTCCTCCGGGATCTCTGGCGCCTTGACTGCCTCGTGTCCGCTGCCGCAACCGAACGTATTGACGATCTGTGCGATCTTGACCTCGATCGCCTTCAGCGTTCCGACTACCTTGGTAATGCGCTGACCAGTGATGTCCTGTCACCGGCACGGTCTCGGTCAGGCGGTCTCCAGACCTGCATCAAGCTGTTGATATCGCCCTAATTATTGTCACCTCGCCGGCCCAGGACCGAAGCGACGAGCGGCGCTGGGCATACACCGGGCATCCGCCGCGGTTTGGTTTCTTGCTCCGCCCCAGCGGCGAGATGCCGCACACATGGGCGTTCAGATGCCAGCTCAAGCGGGGAGGCTTCCGCCACCCTGCATCCCGCCCCTGACGGACCGGGGACCAGGCAGCAGAGACAAGATTGGTGTCAGAGACCGTGGTGGGACCGGGCCGTGCGTGTCGGCGCGGCCGGCCCAGCGCGTGCCTCCGGGGCTTCCGCCCCCTCCAGGACCCCCCGCTAACCCGCGTTTCACCCATGACCGACCTCGCCAAAAAATTCGCGGTTCCTGAACATTGGTTAATGCATCGATACGATCTTCCCTGCACCCTTCGAGAACCACGCCGAGGCTGTCGGAACAACCAGGCACCTGTAGATACAGGGGAGTATGCACCGCATCGATATCGATAATGCACAGCCGTGATTAACCGCTGCAGCGGTTTTGCGGGCAAAGTCAGCGTGCTGAGGATCGGGGCATTGAGACGGTGGAGATCGGCATGGCATGTGCCTCCGTCATCGACGCGTCTCCATCGCGCTACTACGTCAACGTCAAAGACCATTGCAACTAAGCCTCTGACCGTGGTTGGCGCGCGGCTCGTTCACACGTCAACCGCCTGGGCCAGATAACTGACGGCACCCACCGAAGGAAACACCACCATGCCCAGTATCTGTAAAGTTTTGACCGTGCTCACCTTGGCGTTTGTCACAGCCTTCATCGTGCTACGCCTGATCGACTGGCCGCCCGCATTGGGCTTCACCACGCTTTGCCTGATCGTGGCCATCTTTACCGGCGGCGGTGCGTTTGCCGCGCGCCACATGAAGCCGTGACCGCGACCGACCGCCGCGTCCATCTCATTATCACGCCGTCAGCCCTTGGGCTGACGGCGTGCGGCTTGCTCGTTGCCGCGTCGCCGGCCGCACGCGCCACGCCACGACATCGCGTGCATCTGGCGACGCCACGCGGCGAACGATCGATCAGTTTGGCGGTTAGTGCAGATCCTGTTCGCGGAAGCGTTCAAGATGATGGGATCTCAGCCGTCACAAGTTGATGGACGCGCTGCGCGGCTATGTTCGCCGGTCCGATCTATTTTCCTGTGGAGCTGCTGTCTACTCCAGATGCACCCGGTGCATGTAGATCCTGCACCGAAGTGCCTAACGGTCGCTGACCTCAGCAGTTTATCGACATCACCGGTCTGAGCGTCGCTCTCATTAGCAATCCAGGATGATCGACATGGTGATGAACGTGCTGAAGGCGAGCTACTACGTGCTGGCACTGGCAATCAGCCAATGCGCGATGGGAGCGCCGCCCGAGCATAAGCCAGTGCCGCGGATCTTGGCGCGGTCCGATCTGCCGCTGCCGCTTGGATGCTTTCGCCTCAGCCCTTTCTGCCACGCAGAGGGCTGCGTTCGGTTTATGCAGCAGCGCAACCTGCGTGCGCCGGGCTATGCGACGGCCGAGGATTACTGCCACAGCACGCCGATCGAGCACGTGCTGTATGCCGATGGCGCCCTCCTGCAATACGGCGAGGTCACCTACCCCTTTGAGGACCGTCAGTGATCGAAGCACAAACATCTCCGATGCAAGCGCGACGCAGTGAGCCGACAATCCAAAATGTCGGCTCAGTTTTGACCGAGCCTGACGACATTCAGGGATGCCGGTGACCTCGCCGCTCCTGCGTCTGTTCGCTGTGTTCTGGTGCCTGCTGGCGGCCGGCAGCGTCGGCGTCGCCATCTGCGGTCCGTTGATCGCATTGGAAGCTTATCACTCGACCCGGGAATACACCGCCTACCGGGCGGATCTTGAGGACCTCAAACTGCCAATGGGGACGTTGGAGCCTGCGCAGCGTTTGCAACCCGTCCTGCAAACACCGCCAGCGCCTGATCCAAATCAGGACTACTTCGCGACCCCGGAAGAAGCCCAGGCAGCCAGCACCAAGCCGCCTCCGGAACCGCAGCAGCAGGGCCAGAACGTCACGGAAATCCGCAGTGCGGTCGATAGCTGGGAAGCGAGTATCCGGACGCGGGATCCGGACTACGGTTTACTTTCGGGTGCCGTGCGTCGTTATGTGCAGGCCCTGATACTGGAGCGTGGCACCCCGCGGACCGCTGAACAGGCGGTGGCACTGGTGCAAGCGGCGTATGACGAGGTCAAGCGCGAGTGGGGGTCGGCAAAGCCGGTTGCTGCCCCGGCTGTGCCAGCACCATTCGTCTTCAAACCCGATCCAGTGCCGCCCGACCCGACCAATTACGTTGCAGAGGCCGCTGTCGTCCTGCTGGTCTCGCTGCTGCCTTTCTCCATCGTGACCGTGATCCGCTGGATCATCATCGGCCGCTGGCGCCTCGGCCCACACTGGTAGCCTTTGCCCGCTGCCCGATGCGGTCCGGAACCCGACTGAACTGCCCGCAAGGGCTGCGATCGCCACCCCTGGCGCGGTAGGCTGCGGCTGAAGCCCCTCCAGCCCCGAGGCGCGGTGATATCACGTGCATGACCACTGCCTAGAAATCATCGCCCGTCTTGAAATATCGTCACTCCCATCGGCGCTTTGGCGGTGGCCGAGCAGCGGCCACGGGTTGGCGGCGTTGCCGTGGCTGAGCTGGACCCGGCCATCTTCGGCAGCCACAGTCTGCACAGTAGCTTCCTCACCTCGGTTGCCATGTCCGGCAGCTCGATCTTCAAACTGCTGGAGGTGCTGCAGCGCAAGTCTATCGAGACGCTACGTGCCTATGTGAAGCGTGCCGATCTGTTTGAGGACCACGCGGGGGCAAGCTTCTTGTGAACCATCACATCGCCCCGCTGTCGTGTGGTTGAAAGCTGTAGCATTCCACAACCTGGGACGATTATTACGCAACCGTGAGTTTCTTGTCACGTTACCGAAAATATGCAGAAATAATCTGTTGGCACGGAGGTCTGTGTCCGCCTTTTTTCGGAGGAAAACAACAATCCGTCTCAGGTGGGCAAAATAACCGAAATCCCATAATTGGGACTGATCGGTCTGACGCGCCCTCATAATTGCAATATTAACAGCTAGGAACGATCAATGAATATCGCGAAGTGGGCTCTTGTTGCGGGAGTCGCTAATGGGTTGACGATCGGCATTTGCAACGCCGCACCCTTCTCGGACGGAAGCTTCGAAACTCCCGGCAACGGTGGGATTACCACGTTCAACTACACAAATATCGGCCCTTGGGTGCACGGAGGCAATCCGACGGCGCTCGACTTCTACTCATTCACGGGAGACTACGGACAAGTAGCTCAAAATGGATCCTATTTCGTTGGATTCGGCGGCCTTGGAACTGTCGGCGGCACGTTGAGTCAGACATTCGATACCACTGCCGGTCAGAGCTACCAAGTGACGTATTACACGGCCAAGCAGCAGGATGGTTCGCCTGCTGACGCCGCGCTGTTCGATGTCTCCGTTGTTAACGCGGCCGACAGTGCCAGCCTGGCCGCGGTCTCGGGCTCCGTGCTCGGAACATTGTGGGTTCAACAGAGCTTCTCGTTCACGGCGACAGGCCCGTCCAGCACTCTGACCTTCGAAGATGACGGCGGTGTCAACAACTCAGCCTACAATCTCTCGCTGGATAACTTCTCCATCAATAGCGGCGTTAGTAAGGGGTCACCTGTGCCCGAGCCTGCGTCGATCGTGTTGCTCGGTCTGGGTATCCTGGGCCTTGCTGGATCTCAGCGTCGGCGGGCCCAGCCCATCTGCTAGCACGATGCCGCGGCATCCGCCTCCATGGCTGCCGCGGCATAGCCGTCTTATCAAGCTGGTGCAGGTGGCAATAACTCGCCAATCATGTCCTGGTGGTCGCTGAGCGCGGTTTGCACACTCGCCAATCATGATTTGTGAGCACAAAGCCATGGTTCGCATCGTCACCACGCACCAGGTCCCGCCCGCCAGCATCGGCCCGGCGGAGTTCAGCGCCCTGAGTGCCCTGGTGGCGGCGCGCTGCCCGCATGACCTGGACCCGCTGATGCAGCATGCCAGCGGGCTGTTGGAGCCAGGCAGCCGGCGCTGGCTGATCGAGCGGCGGCGGATGGGTCCACTGATCCGAAACCTGCGGCGCACGACCGATCCGCTGTTCCGGCGCGCGGGGCTGGACCTGGACGACGGGTAAGGGCGCGGCTCAGGGCGGCGTGGCCGGGGGGAGTGAGGCGGCCGACCTCGGGGTCAAGGACTGCGCGGGCAGCAACCGCCAAAAGCAATGCCGCCACGGCAATCAGCAGTGTAGTCAGGGCGCAGATCAGTGTCGTCATGACGACAAGGACATTGCCTCCCGTTGGATAATTCCCGCGCTTCGGCATCATTCGACGGCGGCCCGCGGCGGGCGGAGGGTGCTGCCGGCGCGGCTCAGGACGGCATGGCGGGGGAGTGATGTCGTGGGAGATCGATGGGCGGTATTCCTCGCAGGGATTATCTTCGCCGCATTATCTGTCGCGGGGCTCTGGTGTTATTTCGCATCCGGCTGGACGACCTGGCTCCGCATTCCGGCGTTGATATTTGCAATCGCCTGGGGACTGGTGGGTTTGCGTGGTCTTTTGCGGGCAACGGTGTGGCGGGGGGAGTGATGGACGACCTGCCCGCCCGCATCGGCCCGGCGGTTCGGTCGCCTCGGCGGCATTATCGCGGTGCGCTGCCCGCGTGAGTTCGCGCCGTTGATGCGACAGGCCGGCGGCCTGTGGGAGCCGGGAACCCGGCGCCGGCTGATCGAATGGCGGCGGATCAACCCGCTGATCCGCAACCTGCGGCGCACGACCGATCCGCTGTTCCGGCAGGCGGGGATGGATCTAGACGGCGAGGGGGAAGCGCATGTCTGACGCGGCGACGGCCACGCTGTCGGCTCACAGTGGCACCTACACCGTGGAAAAGCTGCTGCCCGCGCTCCGGCTGGCGGTGGCGCATCGCAGGCAGATATTGGACCTCATCTCGGACAACGGCGGTGCGATCTACACGGTCACGCGGATACTCGGAATACTGTGCGATCGTGCGTGCTTTCCGGAGTTGACCCACACGCAGCAGCACAAGCGCCTCGCGCGGGCAGAGATCAGCGTTGCAGCCCACGCTGCCCGGGAGCGTGGAGAGCCGGTGCATACCGAGCACGTCCTGCCGCAACGAGCATTCGCCAAGGCGGTTTGTGACGTGATTGAGTGCGGTGCCAGCGATCAGGAGATCATCGCCCACATCCGCGCCAATTACAGGCTGGTGACCTTAACACCGGAGGAGCGGCGCACGCTGGACCGGCTCAACCGCACGCGGATCACCAAGGACCGGATCGCGGAGGCTGGCATCAAACTGGTGAACAGCGGGCAGGGCTGATGATGCACTTCCTCTTCCGCCGCAGCATCCGCATCGCCCGTGGTATCCGGCTGAACCTCAGCAGGCCCGGCATGAGGCCGGCGGAGCACCAGCGGCGCGGCGATGCTGCCGAGGCGCTGTGGCGCGATCTGGTGGCCGTAGCGACCGTGCGGCGCGCATGACCGCCCGCCCGGTCCCGCAGCGGCACCACCACACTGGCAAGCCATTTGATTTCAGGGAGCGTCTTACGCACCTTCATGAGCCGCACATCGCACCACTGACGGACTACGTTCGCCGGCTGAACCTGACCGGGCGCGGGTTCGTGCCATTCTTCGACCCACTGGATGGCGGCGTGAACGCCTCCGTGCTGTTCCTGTTCGAAAAGGCCGGCCCGACAGCGCAGACGATCCCCATCGTCTCCTTCGACGGTGACAACGGCGCCGCCGTGCATGCGCGCCAGTTCCGGACCGAGGCCCACATCCCACGCGAGTGGACGGTCGTCTGGAACCTGATGCCGTGGTGGGACGGTCAGCGCAAATACACGGCAGCGGACCGCCAAGCGGGGCTGGGCGAGTTGCCGACCCTATTCAAGCTCCTGCCGAAACTGCGGGTCGTCGTGCTCGTCGGCACCCAGGCCGCCAAGGCGAAGGCCGCTGTCGAGGCGCTCGGCTTCGCGGTGATTACGTCCGCACACACGTCGATGTTGTGCCGGAACGGCAGTCCCGAACTGTTTCGGGCGATCCCTGGCGAGTGGGCGAAGGTTCATCTTTTCGCGGGCTGATTTTGAGGGCGGCCAGCTGCGCGACATCCTCGACCGGGCGCGCGCCACGGCGGCGGCGGGGCGCGGGGAAGGCGGTGCTTCTGTCCGGCATCGAGGGGGCCAGCAGCCAGCCGGTGCGGCGGATCGTGCTGCTCGACGACTGAGCGGCAGTCGCGCAGTCTAGGTGTTATGGGCGAACGGTGTGCCTGCTTCTAACCGGTAGTCTGGACAAAGTTCGATGTCCTGCTCATGGGACGAGCGTTGGCGGCGAAGCCGTAGGTGTCGAAAACACACGCGATAGCGCGGAGAGAGAGGGAACGACGGAGATGCTTCGATGTCGTTTGCTCGGTCAGATAACGTCTCTGCTGTGGATCATGGGCTATGCGGGGTTGGTTAGTGCTCTTCCTGCGGTCCTGAGTTTGGCAGCGGGCACGTTCGACGGGACATATATCGGCACGGTCACAGCGATAAATAGCCATCCAGGGTGTCGCTGGGGACCTGTCGGAAGCCCAGTGCCAACCACCACAACCGGAATAACCATTACCAACAATCACTTCTTTGGCAACAATATCCACGGTGCGCAGATGTCCGTCGATGTAGCAATCGATGGATCATTCGAAGGTGATGGAGCGTTCCACGGAGCTTTGGGAGCCGAGGAACAGCATCTTGTGGGCCAGATCACAGGGAACGTCTTGCATGCAACCGTTACGACGAGCTCCCGCACCTGCTATTATGAGCTAACGCTTAAAAAGCAGTGATGATGACTTTCGCCAGTGACGAGGGACCGAGACGCTCGATAGACACCACAAACCGACATTAGCTGACACATTGGCCTTCCAAGGCGCGGTGGCATCCTGCAGTTGGGGCAGCGCGGTGCTGCTTCGCGCTCGCCAGACCGGTGAGCACGTCGGCATCGGCTCCCGCGATGGAGCGTCGCGCCGGCCGGCCCTGGTGCCGCGTAGCGCGGAGTTCGCCCTCGGGTTAGTGACACCAAGCCCCTGGCGTGTCCAGAATACGAGGTCGAAACCATCGGCGGAGTTGGGCAGTGGCGGAAGCGCCGAACGACAGCGACGCAGCCGGCGGGGCAACAGCAGCGCCTGGTCATACCGAGCTGCGACCACCAGAGGCGTCTAATTCACGCGTTTTGGCGGCCAAGGCGAACGACCTCGAAGCAATCCGCAGCGCGGTTGTCCCTGCTTGCGATCCAAAGCAGTCACTGCTGCCGCGCACGATTACACCCCGACAGGGCTCACATTGGGTCAGGTTGACTATTCCGCTGCTATGTCGATCACTCTCCGCGGCATACGCATCATGAAGAGCAGTAGCCATGCTGGCACCGTTGCCATAATCAGCAACAGGTAGACATCGGCATATGCGACGATCTGTGCCTGCTCGTTGATGATGTGATCCAGTAATGCCTTGCCGTGCGCGGTCGCCGGATCGAGCCACCGATGCATTGATCCGCCGGTTTGCAAGGCCCGATTGAAGGGGGTCACCGCGGCGCCGATCATCTCATGCATCGCCTGGGCATTGCGCGCCAGCATTGTCGTCGCCACCGAGACGCCGATCGCCGCGCCGAGGTTGCGCAGCAGACTGAACAGCGCAGCACCCTCGGTCCGCATCGACGGCGCCAGCGTGACGAACGCCAGCACCTGGATCGGGGTGAACAACAGGCCCATCGCACCGCCTTGGATGATGATCGCGATGATGATCGCCCGCTCCGACACGTCGGGCGTCCAGCGCGTCATCAGCCAGTAGGAGTAGCTGAGCATGAGCAGTCCGATCCCCACCAGCACCCGCGCGTCGATCCGGCCCGCCAGGCGCCCGGTCAGCACGGTCGTCACGAGGCTGCCAAACCCCCGTGGCGCCATGATCAGCCCAGCGGTCTCCACCGGATAATGGCTCAGCACCTGAAGCCATGGCGTCATCAGTGCGAGGCTGGACACCATGAAGATGCCGACCATGAACATGAGCAGCACGCCGGACGCGAAGTTGACGTCCTTGAACAGCGCCGGCCTGATCAGCGGATAGTGCGCGGTCGATACGTGGACCAGGAAAAGGTAGAAGCCCAGGCTCGCGAGAACAGCCTCGGCGATGATCTCGCGGGAGGCGAACCAGTCCTGATCCTGGCCGCGGTCCAGCACCAACTGCAGGCCGCCGATGCCGATTGCCAGCACGCTGAAGCCGAGCC
This sequence comes from uncultured Alphaproteobacteria bacterium, assembly GCA_963696645.1. Taxonomy (GTDB): domain Bacteria; phylum Pseudomonadota; class Alphaproteobacteria; order Acetobacterales; family Acetobacteraceae; genus JAMXLO01. The sequence goes on along the minus strand of CAVOKY010000005.1, from coordinate 1,177,465 downwards.
AGTCGAAGCGGAGACGTCCCTGCTCACCACCGCCCGGCAGAAAGATCATCAGGCCGGTGGCGGCGAGCAGACCGAACGGCAGGTTGATGTAGAACACCCAGCGCCAGCTATAGGTTTCGGTCAGCCACCCGCCGACAGTCGGCCCCATGATCGGTCCGAGCATCACGCCGACACCCCAGATCGCCATGGCGAAGCCGCGTCGCTCCGGGGGATAGATGTCCAGCAGGGTGGCCTGCGACAATGGCACCAGCGCAGCGCCGAACATGCCCTGAAGCACGCGAAACACGACGATCTGGCCGAGTGACTGGGCCGCGCCGCAAAGCATCGAGGTGATGGTGAAGCCGAGGATGCAGCCGACATAGAGGGGCTTGCGCCCATAGCGCGCCGCCAGCCAGCCAACCGGCGCTGTCATGATCGCCGACGCCGTGATGTAGGAGGTCAGGACCCAGGTGATTTCGTCGAAACTCGCGGAGAAACTGCCTTGCATGTAGGGCAGCGCCACATTGGCGATCGTCTGGTCGAGCAACTGCAGCACCGTGGCGCCGATCGCGCACGCCGTGATCATCGCCCGATGGGGCGTATCGTGGTGGACAGTTCCTCCCGACATTTTGGCGGCCTTGTCGTTGTCCGCAAAGCGATCCGGGAGGATGCGGATAAGATGCAGCCATCGTCAAACGCGACGGCGACGATGCAATCGTGATCGCGCTTGACAGGCTGGTGCACAAGGAACGGCCGTGGTCTTGTTTCTCGCGCGCTACTTGCATCCGCATCATAGGGACATTGTTGCAAGCGACTGCAGAGCCGTCGGCGCATTGCATGGTCATTTGGTCGAGCAACGGCTGTGACGGCGCCGTGCATGCAACGACCAAGGAAGCGGAGCAGAGGTTCGCTACTCGGCGGTTGACGGCTTTGAGATTGGTAACCTTCAGATTTGTGCTGCCAGCTCGGGACTTGGGGGACCAAGTTTGGCGAACTGATCGCGCGCCATCGTCAGGTTCCCACGAACGGATCGCGTCGCACCGCGGGTCCCTGGAACGGATCGGCGGGGCCGATGGCACGGACATTGTAAGCCTTCTGACAATTGGCCATCGCTGCCGCTGCCTCGGCGGAGCCGGGGAGGTTGCCATCAATGACCGAGTGTCCCTGATAGACGAGATGGAACGTCGATCCGAATATGACGCCATCCCACAAGTCGAGGTTGTTGAAGTCGAACTCCAGCGCCATGCTCTGGTTGTCGCCCATCCTATGTGCGAAGCCGGTCCACGTTGCCCAGCCGTTGTTCCGGACATTGTCAAACTTGATTTGGACTGCATAACCCTGGCCTGGAACCAGTGAGGACCATTCCGGATTGATCAGGACAAGATAACCAACGTCGGCCTTGCTTGCGGCGTGCTTGATACCGAAGCGGACCAGCGTAGCGGTGGGGCTATGATATTCCGCCTGCATGAAGCAACCGCCCATCGACGGGTCAATGCGGACTTGCCAGAAGGTGCTTTGCGACCAAAGCGGGGCCGGGGCTTCCTCGGCCAGTGCCAGGCCAGAGCCAGCAATCAGGATCGAGGAAGCAAGCGCGAATGTCTTGATGTTCATCGTCAACAGGTCTTTCCCTTGTGGTGCGGATGGTTTCGCAACCGTGTGTTGCCCCAATTCGTCAGCGCGGGGGCGGGCGTATCCCGGCCGGGGTCGGATCGCATGGACGCGATCGTCAGCGTGCAAATGAGGCAGTCTCCGGGTAACGCACCCGCAGATCGGTCTCAGTAAGATCATGAGAAAGACAGAGCGCGACGATTGCAGTCAGCTTGTCAGCGTGCTCCGTTAATCCGCAGTCATTTGCAATCTGGTCGAGCATCGCTGGCTCAAGGCGGGCGAGGAAGACTTTCATGGATCTTTCCGCTGTGCCGCTCCAGTTCTGACGATAGTTGCACTGCATCGGCCATAACCCCTAACGTTGACGCCGCGCGTCGGGTCCCTCGGTGCGAGGTCTTAGGTTGCTGACGCCGCCCACTTCTATATCGAACGGCGCCCCGTAGGGGTTACGCACCATTGTGCATTGTCAGTATCGATGCGGTGCATGGTGGCCTCCGCCATCCTCCGTCGAATGCTTTTGCGCTAGCTAGCGTTCTCACGGTCTGGAGACCGCATCCACTGGCTTCTCAACTCTCGCTTAACCCGCTACGCTCGGCCAATGTGAAAATCGGGTTGCCGCGCCATGTTCAACCTGCGCAGCCTTGACCTCAACCTGCTGACGGTCTTCGAGGCCATCTATGAGCTAGGCACCGTCGGCACTGCTGCCGATCGGCTCGCGCTCAGCCAATCGGCCACGAGCCATGCCCTGTCCCGTCTGAGAGAGGCATGCAAAGACGATCTCTTCGTCCGAGCACGCCAGGGTCTGTCACCGACGCCCGTGGCCAAAGACGATGTATCCTGCGATCAAGCAGGCGCTGGATGCATTGCGTGCGACCTTGGCGGAGGCCAGCGGTTTCGATCCCGCACTATCACAGCGCCACTTTCGTCTCAGCATCCCGCATCCGATGGGGCCGTTTTACGCGCTTGACCTACGGGCGGCGGCAGCGGCGGTCGCTCCCGGTATTGTGCTAACCTTCGACACTGTCTCTCGGCCGGTTGGCCTCGAAGATAACCTCCGCGATGGCATCGCGGACATCGCCATCGACTGGCTACCGGTTGCACTGGACCCATTCGTGAACAGGAAACTTTTTGATGATCAGGTAGTGCTCCTGGCGAGGAGCGATCATCCCTCAGTCCATGTAGGCATCACAATCGAGGATTTGCGGAATGCGGAATTCGTTACCCTGCACCATCGGCGTGAAACCGAACACTCGCCGCAGGCCCTTCGAGAACTCTCTAAACTGGGGATCCACGAGGCGGTGCACGTGAGCGAGCTTCTCGAAATACCCACCGTCGTGGCGAGCACTAATCTATGGGGCATATTCCTGGCAAGCATGGGGCCGCTAATGGAGAAGCGGCTTGGGCTACGGGTATTTCCAATCCCACACGAACTACCGCCGGTGCCGATTTACATGATCTGGCACGAGACGCGCCGCAACGACGCCGCACATCGCTGGCTGCGTGAACTTGTGGTGGCGGAGCTGGTCGCCTTTCCTCGAGGGATAGCCGAAGAAACGCGCGGTCCAAATCGCCCGCGCGCACTGCCCGATACGCGGTGCTGAGGGAGTTGTCTCGTCCCGGCCGAGGGCAGAATACGCTCACCATAGACCGAGGACCCGAGCCCTTCAGCCAGCAGGTAATGGGGATGACATGTCGGGCAGTCGGTGTGTGGTGTAAATCTATGCTTCTGCCATGTCTCTGGTTGCTCTAATCGGCAGCTTCAGCGCTTTGCACAAAGCGGTCAGATTGGCGTCACGCGGGCGGCAGTGATCTGTCTCCCAGAAATAGATGCTGGCTGTGCTGACGCCGATCTGCTCGGCCACGTCAGAAGCCGACAATCCACGTCTGATACGAGCTTCACGAAGATAGCGGGGGAACGAAGGCTTTCGAGGCAAGGGTGAAGTCTCCATTCGAGGTCAAACGATACACGCATGTAGTGATGGTGATCGCTGTCTGCAAGATGATCACAGCTGCAATTTGCAAAGCGGGAATTACAACCAGCCGCCAAGACCCGATTTGGATCTTTTGTCGCCGCGAGCAGACGATCCATCTGCCACTCAAACAGGTTGATACGGCACTCATCAAATACGGGCACGTGCCCCGGAAAGAGACGCTGGCGCATCCAATGAAGGCGATGCCCGGTGAACGGTTGCAGTCAACCATGCACCGCGTCGATATCGATAATGCACAATGGTGATTAACCGCTACGAAAATCGGGTAACTATATAGTGGCCCGAGGTCATCTTCTTGTCCGCACCGGAAGGTTTTGTGCCTCGCACTTAGAGACCCTACGTCAACGTTTTGAAAAATTAGCAGCTCGATATTGTCAGCAATCTCGGGCTCGTTGTGTCAACCGAGCCCTCCGAGCGTCAGGACCGGCACCATGCAACTACAACAGCATGAGACGACAATAGCCTTGCAAAGGTCCCTCGCACGACTTGCGCCGGGGATACTCGATCGGATTGCATCCGACTGCGGGCTGACCGAACACATTGATAAGCTCACTGCCATCGTCGCGTTCTGCCTTTCGCACGGTATCACTGCGCTCGACCTCAAGGTGCATTATCCAGAGATCGGCTCACGTGCGCGCCGACCGTCGCGTTCAACGTCGATCCCCGACTTGGAACACAAATATGAAGCCCAACGCTGATGGAGTAACCAATCGCTGGGTAGCGATTTTATGCGCCGCTGCTTTGGTCGTTTCATGCACAGCACCCTCGCAGCCGCTGCTCGACCACATGACCATGCAGTGCGCCAACGGCTCTGCTGTTGCTTGCAACAATGTCCCTATGATGCAAGCGCAGGTAGCGCGGGAGAAACAAGAGCAAAGCAACGCCATCGCCGGTGGCATACTGCTTGGCGTAGCCGCTGCCGCGGCAGGCGCCGCAACCGGATATGCTGCATCAACGCCTCACTACTACCCCGCAACCGAGGTAATCGTCGTTTGCCCCCGTTGGAGCTTCGGTTGCTAAGCCAATCCAAAGATAAGGTCTACAGATGAAAATTCTTGTCTGCAGCGCGGCTGCGCTGCTTCTGTCTGCCTGCACAATTACGCTGCCGGTAGATGGCCGGGTCCAACAATCCGCCGAAACATTTAAGGGTCAGGCTACAGGATACCTCGATAAAACGGGAGTTCTCTCGATTGTCATGTCGAGCGACACCGCAGTCTGCACCGGCAAATTTGTCTATATATCGAGCCGTGACGGCGAGGGTGTCTTCGATTGCGCCGACGGTCGGTCAGGCCCGTTCCGCTTCGCCTCGACAGGATCTCGGGGAACTGGCACCGGCAAAATCGACGACAAGACTTTCACCTTTACGTTCGGCTATTAGTATCACTACTTTTGGAGCGATCCGCCTGTTCAGTCAACGCCAGCCCAAAGCGGACGGATGGGAGCCAACCGCCGCTGACCCTATCACCTTCGGTCGGTTTGCACGACTTGAACACCGGACGGGCCCTCCCCCCGAAGCATTCCGCTGCACTTCATTGATACTTTGGTAAGTCAGCGGTCGCCACAGAGGGACTGAGCCCATCAGCGCTGCACGCTCCGGGTTTTTTGGCGCATAATGCATTGCATCGATATCGAATATTCACAGAGATTTTGTCTCAGTTAGCACTCTGCGCACAACAGCGAAGCCAAGACGAGGCGCGTCATCGAACCAGGGCGGCTCATGATCCTATAGCGGAATGATAGTTGAGGAGATGTCGATCTGGTTGCTCAACTGATCATACGTCCACAGCGCGCGGGGATCCTCTCCTGGAGGGGGCGGACAGCCCGGAGGGCAAAACCTGGTCCTGGCGTCCAGCCAGCTGCGCTCTGAGCGCCACGGGACAAAGTCCTGGTGACCAGGCACGCCCGCGGTCCACCTGGTCCCTGGTGACAAGCTCCCGGCTTGTCCCCGCGCGTCACGAACCGGCCCCAGCTTCTGCATGATGCTCGTCGGCGCACACTGTGCTGCGCATGCCCGGCATCATCGCGTCCCGCTCAGAACGCGCCCAACGGCAACATGCGACAACCTGATCCCTCGTTTCCCCAAATCAGCGGAGATCGCGCGCAGCGAGTGACCTTTGGCATGAAGGGCGTGGATCCGCTTGATCGCGGCCTGTTGCTCCTTCACCGGCACGAGCTGGCGATTTGCGCCGACAGCGAAACCGAACGGCACAGAACCACCACTGAACTCGTTGTTGGTCTTCTGCCGATGCTTGGTGGCACGGATGCGCTCGCCGATCCGGTTGCGCTCGAATTCGGCGAACGCACTGACGACGGTCAAGAACAACCGCGCGATGCCATTGCCGGACACGTCGTCTGCGCCGCCGTTCAAGTCGAGAAGGTAGAGGCTGGTCCCGCGCGACTTGAACGCCTCGACGACGGCGAGGCAGTCGGAGGCGGAACGGAACATCCGGTCGAGCTTGGCCGCGACCAACGTGTCGCCGGCGCGCAGGCCGCCCCAAAGCTTGGCGCCTTCGGGACGGTCATGGAACGGCACCGCGCCGGACACACCAGCTTCCACGTGGACAGCGTCAAGACTGACGCCGCGTTGCAGCGCCCAGCCTTCAAGCTGACGCCGCTGAACGTCGAGGCTCTGGCCGTCCTCGGCCTGGCTGTCGGTCGAGACGCGGCAGTAAGCAAACGTGCGCGGCTTTGTGGCCGCGGCGGCCGGAGCGGATCTTCTGGGCATTTTTTGGAGGTCCGGACAGGTGTTATGGCAGAAGGCAGCTTAACAGGAACGAGGGCGCTTGTCACGCTCCTAAAGCAGAGTAACACGAACCACTCGGAGTTGGTCGAAACTTGGCAGTTATAGACTGAGCTTTTTGCCCGCGACCATGCCACGCCATCCTGAGCGGACAAATTTGTCAGCCGTCAGGGGCGGCGCAGATAGTGCCCGGTGTCTTGATCCCGGTCGTCCTTGATCTGCCGCAGTAGGGCCATCCAGCGACCATGTGCGGCACCGCAAGCGCCTTCACCAAGCTGCGCCTGTTCGTCGAGGACCGCGTGCCAGGTCACAGCCAGCCTCCTGCCAAGTTCGCCCTCGACTGCGGCGGGATCGAGGTGATGCGCTGCGACCAAGGGACCAAACGTCGAAGACCAGTGCTCGGCCAGGAACGCTTGCCAGTCGAAGCTTACAGGTGCCCTAAACCGATGACTATGCGCCTTGCGCGCTTTGCATTTGGTCTGCCGATCGACCGGCGGCCTGGTCCGTGCAAGCTCCGTCGCGTTCAGGCGCCGGAGCACGACCCGGATGCGCGGGTCGGTTGGCGGCGTGTCCGCTGGTGGTGTGTCGCTGTAGTCCTCGGGCGGCGGCGGACCGATCTTCGCCTGGCGCTTGCGCGCCGCGGCCAGCGCACGCTGCCAGGCGGCATCATCGCGGCGGTCGAGAACGGACCGTTTCCACACCCAGCGCAAGGTGTTCGCGACGAATGGCGAGATCTCCGCCAGATCAAAGCCGGCGCGCCGGCAGTCCTCGGCGAACCGCTGTTCGAGGGGTGAGCTGAGCCAGATTGTTGTCAGCGGCAACCAGGGCGCTTTCCGCCACAAACGCTGAACGTTTGCTCGGAACAATTTGACGCTCTCGGCGACGGACATCGGCTTGCCCTTGCCGGTGCGTAATTCCTTCGATCGCCGTCGCTGTCCATGCCAATCGTGCATCCGGCAGCGATCAGAACCACGCACAGGCACCGCCCGGCAGTCACCGTATGCACAGTGTGTTCGGTTCACGCCGCCCAGACCAAGTCCGGCCGCGTTGACGCGTCCCCAACCTGGTCGCAGCCAGCCCGGAGCCGTCAGAAAGCGGCCGCGAGCATCGCGTTGGGGGAGTAATGAAGGATCGATCGACGGCACGGTCGCCTCCGGGTTCGCTGCATAACCACCAGCGTGGGTTGGTATATTCCGACCAGTAGGATTTACTACCCCGAGTTGGTCACCGCCGCCCACGTGCCTCCAGCTCGGAGAGGGCACCATCCCGACCGCCGGGGTCGCCGCAAGGGGCGGGATCGAGCGCGCACCGCCGACACATGCGGGACACCTGGGACACCTGGTGTCTCGGTCCGTGTCTCCAAAAATTGGCGGTTGCTCTAGCCGTTTCCGGGCTGTGACACCTGAGACACTTTTTTAATTTTAATCTATTACGTTACGAGAGAAACGCGCGCGACCAAGCGGTCGTGAGCGCGCGCAGAGTGGTAGAGATAGACCTTCCATTGAAAATGGTGTCTCGGGTGTCACACCCCATAAACACCTAAAGAAACCGGCATATTCTTGAGACACACGCCGGGACACCGGTGGTGTCTCTGCGGTCTTTGGGTGTCCGGTTAACCACCATGTTGGGATTTCAGAGCTAAAGGCTCACCACAACATGTTAGGTCCACTTGAAAAAGGGGAAGCTCGCTCGCGTGCTACACAGTCAGGTCATCGGGATCCTCGGGTTCCGCTTCCTGGGATCGGTCGGCCGCGTCACTGTCTTCCTCCGACAAAATAGCAACTTTGCACTTCATGAACCGCTGTTGCACGCCGCGCACGCGCACCCGGACGGTCGACTTTCCGGATTTGCCGTCCACCGTGGCCAACCCCCGATCGACGAGGGCGGACCACGTTGAGTTGAGATCGAGACCGAGCGTCTCCCCCGCCTTGCGCAAAGCATCCAGCACGATGGCATAGGTCTCGTCCCGGCGCAGATAGACTTCCCACACGTCCAGCCCAGCATCGTGCGTGCCCTGAATGTCAGCGCAGCCGATCACCACGCCTTCCTTGGTGCGCAGGGTGTCCAGCACCTTGCGCGGCCACCCCCAGGCGCCTGCGTTCACGGTCGGTCGGACACCGGTTGAGACCTCTGCAATCTGCACCCGGCCACTCTCGATCAGCTCGCGCAAGGTCCTTCGGAACATCTCGACCGGCTCGCTGTTGGCGACCGTGGCGCGGTGTGCATCACCACCGCGGGTCAGTACCGACAGCGCCTCCGCGGCGTCGAACGGCAGCGCGACACCATGCTGCCCGAACGCCTCGATCACCACCTCGGCGGTCGCCATCAGATCGCCCACCGCGTCCGACGTGCGGCCGTGCACACCGGTCGAGCGCAACGCGGCTTCCACCTGGTCGCGATACCGGCGCTGGTTGGCCTCGAACGCCGCCACGAACTGGTCCCGGTCCTGTCCCAGCATCGCCTGGACGAAGGCCGACATGGCGGCCTCCAGGACCCCATTGCGCCCCTCCTGTTGCGCCAGGCTCAGCTTTCCCTTGTCGATGTCCCCGGCCTTCACATGCACCGTCAGCGCCCGCGCAGCAGCCGATCCCGATCCCCCCGGCGGCAACCCCTCTGCGTTGATGATGACTGCAGCCCGTGGTTCGCGGTCGGGGTGCCGGGTTAGGTCGGACCGAAACCGCCCGCGCCCGGCACCATTGCCCACTGCGCGAAGGACAAAACTCACCACCCCGGCGACCGCTTCAACACCGCGTCGGCTGTCGGCGACCGCATCATCCAGGACCGCGCCCATCCCGCGCGGATAATGGATCGCCGCCTCGACCGCCGTCTTGGTGTCGAGGAACGTGCCGGTGAGTTCCCGGTAATGCCACCCCCGGCCGAACAGGTTCAGGCACACGGCGCTGACGCTGCTTTTCAACGTCCCGGTGAGGCCGTGCAGCCAGACCACGAAGGCGGCTGGCGGCAAGAACGGCAGTGCGCCACGGAACATGTGCAGCCAGGGCGGCAACGTCACCGACAGATCGCCAACCTCCAACATGCGAGCTGCCGCCTCCAGCGCGGCGACGCGGTCCTTGCCGGTCGGTGGTTCTGGCAGGCTGTAGCGGCTCACTTCGTCGGGCAGGTGCAGGATCAGACCCGAGGTATCCACACCTGGCAGTGCGATCACCCGGTTGGGCGCCACGAACACCGGCGAACCGTTGTGCGTGGTGTAGCCGGTCGCAATCGCGGCTCGCTCCTCGATGAACCCCACCGCCCGGCTGACCGCCTCGATCGCGGCCGTCACCCGCTCGTGCTGCCCGACCACGATGCTCCCGCGTGCCCCGAGACGCTCTGCCACCCAGCGCCGTGGATTGGCGAACTCCCCGGTTGTCAGGATGAAGTTCCGCACGGTCTGGTCGTGCAGGCGCGCTTCGATGCGATAGCAGGTGCCCGCGTCGGTGTGCAGCTCGTGGGTGATCCGGGCGGTGAAATTGCAAAGGTTGAACGGGACCTCAGCATCCTTGACACGCTTGAACCCGACCAGATGCCCGTTGCGGGTGCCGTAGCCGTCAGCCCTGATCTCGATACCGCCCCTGCCGGTGGCTTCGGCCGCCTTGGCCAGGTCCCCGGCGCTGGGTGACACCGCTCCGGTGCTGTTGGCGCCCGCACGACCGACCGGCGCCTCAGGGGCTGCTGGCGGGCCATCATGCGGCGCAGCGCCGTCCAGCGAGGTCCCAGGGGCCGCCACGACGGTGATATCGTGGCTGTTCGCCTTAGACTTTGCCTTTCGTGACGGTCTTGCCGGTGCCGTTGCTGTTGCGGCTGGCGATGTGGCCGATGGCGCTCTCATCGTGACGCTCCCGCCTGGTCACCGGTTCGCTCGGTCGTGGGCATCGCAGGACTGCGGCGGAACCAGTGCCGGTAAACCTGCTCATTGGCGGCGCGCTGCTGCGCATCGTGCTTGCTGAACGAGTTGAATGCCGTGGCGAGGAAACGCCGATCCGCATAGCGCAGGATGGTAGCCCGGTCCCGGTGTCCCGGGTCAGCCTGCAGCACGGCGGCCGACACCGCGGCGACCGTCGCGGCCAGGTCCTGCCCATCCGCGGCGGCACGACCCAATGCGATTTTGATTGGCGCGTAAAATCCGAACTCCGGCGAGCCGATCAACCCGACCAGTTCGCTGAAGCTGCGCCGTCGCATAGATACAGAATTATTGACAGCGCTCGCCGACACGACGGTCATGATCGATGGCTCGTGTGTCGGCTCGACCGGTTCGGGCGGCAGTATCAGCGTTGCCCGGTCCTGACGCCCTTGCACCAGGCGCCAGCGCCCGGCCAGCGGTGATCGCACGCCTGGTCCGAGTATCGGGTCAGCGGTGTAGTGCAACGCAACCGGCGTGAAGACCGCCCAGTCAATCAACCGGGTGCCCTGGGCGTGGTTCCATGCCTGCGCCCACCGCTTGGCAGCCGCGCAGTCGATCTCGCGGTCGAGGGCAAACCACAACCGCAGCCGCAACAGGCCGTCACCGGTGAAGCCGCCCGAGCCGGTGACCTGCGCGACCGCGGTGACGTCGTGCAATTCATCCGGCAGCAGCTGTATCAGATGACGCGCCGCACCCGGGACATCGTCCAGCCAGTTCGATAACGCCGCCGGCGACGGGATGTCGTCACAATCAACCGCGATCCAGGATCGCAGCACATCCTCGATCGCGTTGGTCCCCGCGTCGGCATGTTTGAACCGCCGATGGTAATAGCCGCCGGCTCGCAAATGCGGCAGCGGCGCACCGCGCAACACACCGGCGGCCGGGTCCTTCGACAGAACGACGAGCTTGCGGCCGAACGCCACGATATCGGCACACTCGAACGTCTCGAACGTGAACCAGGCGGCGTTGCTATAGCCCTGCACCACATATCCGCCTTGGCCATCCAGCGTGATGCGTTTGGCCAGCGGTTCATGCTCGGCGCTCAACGTCCGGCAGATCGTGGCTGCCAACATCGGGCCGCTCATGACGGCACTCCTGCCCGCGCCGGTGTCGCGTCTTCCGCCTTCGTTACTGCGCCAGACGCACTAACCGTGGCGACGAATGTCAGACCGATCATCGCGTCGGCGGCCTCGGCTTCGGTCAATGCACCGGGTGCCGCGACCGGACGGAGCAGTGGCACCAACACGTTGTCCAGATCACGCTTGACAATGGCGGGCGGCACCCGGTCCGACCGCAGCCACAACGGCCGCGGACGCCACAAATGCGCGCCCGATTGCAGCAACAGCTCGTAGCCGAGATTGCCTGACTGCTTGGCTACCAGCGTCACCCTGAGCACGCGCACCGCGTGGCGCCCCGCAGGGGGCGCATCGATAATTGCCTGATCGTCGTTGTCGGTCATCGACGCGGGGCCAGATTTCTCGGCAACGTCACCGGAGACCGCTTTGCCTGCGACTGATGCGGTCCTATCTACCAAATCGAGGTTCTGGTCTGGCAACGGGAGCCTCCTTTGTGTTGTTGGGATGCAATACCCTTTGGCCGGCAACGGTGGTCACCGCTGCCGGCCGCGTCGTCTCAGATGAAACGACATCGTTGTTTGGGGATAACGGTGATCGTCTGTTCCGCACAACAGAGCGCCGTGAACAACCGATGCGCCCGCGCCGGATGATCCATGGGCAATTCGCCGATCAGCATGACGTGCTGCCAGCACGCCGCCTGAACCTCGGACACCTGCAGCACGTATTCGCAATCCAGTTCGGTGCTGACCAACAAAAAGGAACCACGATGTGCAGCAACGCTCTGCAGCCGCACTTCAGTTCGGACCGCCACCACACATGCGGCATCGCGGCGTCCGGGTTGTCACGGAGCTTGGATCTCCGGCTCCGCATCTTCGTGGTGATGGAGCGGCCTGGCTTGCTGCCACCGCGGGGCCTAATCGGTTTCATCTGAAACGGCCTACAGGTCCCCGACCAGTTTCCATCCAGTGCCGTCGAGGCTGCTGTTGATCTGGTTCACGACCGCAGGGTCTCTCTTGAGAGCAAACGTCAGCGTCAGCATCGATACCGCGACCAGCGCGAACCTGGCCTCGCTCGCGCCGGCTGCGTTCTCGCGGACCGATCGCTGCATGGCCTGGTAGCAGCGACCGATCGGCACGGTTGCGATGAAGCCGTCCATGACTTAAGCCGCCTTGCGGGGGTTGCTGCTGCCGAAGACCTGCTGCGCGACCCGTTCACGGCGATCCGCAATGAACGCGTCCAGCGTGCTCCGCCTGTAGACCGCACTTCGCCCATCGCGGTGATAGGGAATGGCCCAGGAATAGACCAGGGTCGTGACGCCAACCGGTCGGCCCAGCTTCTCGGTCAGATATGCCAGCGCGGCGGCCCGGCTGAGCCATTCGTCTTCGACAATGGCAGCAGCGGCGATTGCAGAAGCGCCCGCGGGGATGGTCGGTTTTGACATGGCTTACGACCCTCAAACGTTTGTGTATGAGGCTCACTTACCAAACCACCCTTGGCGGGAGCCAGAAAGGGTTTCTCCGAAATTATGGGCAGTTCGTTACGGCTTTGCGTTGTCGGCGGTAGTCCAGCGTCCGCACCGCGTGCAACACTTGCGCAATTACCTCTTCCCGTTGCGCGGGATCGAGCTTTCGCTCCCATGAAATCCGATGATTGACCACGAACTCTACGGCGCATGGCGGCATCTCGCCGCAGTCCATCATACCTTTCGCCAGTCCTGCCATACCGACGATCAAACCTTGCGGCGCCACGCCCGCGACCTCGCGCCGCTTGCGCGGCCGCCCTACTGGACGGCTAACCGCAGCCTTCGGTCGCCGGTTCAATATGACCGGCTCACCGCCATCAGGGGGTGTAATCTGCATCCTGTAGCGCGACAGCCTGACGGTGCGGCAGTCGAGGCGGTAATCGCTGTCAGCAAGGAACCGCCTGACAATCGCGGCCGGTCTGCTTGCAGTGTTGTAGGCTCGCAGGATCGCGGCCTGGCTGCGTGCAGTGTCGTAGGGAGCCCGCAGGATTTCCTCGTCCGGAAGGCCGCAGCCCAACACCCGCCCCACAGGGCTTCACGCCGTGTGGGCGTGAAGCGTGACGATCTCGGCTTCGCTGATCCCCGCCTGGTTGGACGGTCTGCCTTCGATCAGTGAGACCAATAACCGGTCCCAGGACCGCATCAACCGCACGCGTTCCTCGCGCCTCTCGGACAGGTTGTAGACCCGGGTAACTTTGTTTCGTGTCCGTGCCGGAGTGTGGTTGACCAACAAATCCAACAGAGTGTCATCGGCGCCCAGCTGCTCCGCACAGATCGTGACGAAGGTTCGCCGCAAGTCGTGCAGCGTCCAGGCGTCAAGCTTCTCGCCCATCTGCACCAGCCGGGCGTCCAGTCGGCGCTTCAAATGGCTCCATGTCGTGAAGACACCGCCTGTAGTGATGCCCGGGAACAGCCGCCCATCGGCATCAGGGACAAGACCCGCGTCACGCTTGCGGGTCTGCAACACGTCCAACGCCAAGCCGGGCAAATAGAACCGATGCGACAAGCCGTTCTTGCTGACGGGCATCGTCCACACACCGCCGGCAAAATCGACATCGCGCCACGTCATCAGCCCCGCTTCGCCGCGGCGGCATGGCACGCAAAGCAGAAACCGCGTCAGGTCGCCTTCAACGCCACCCAACCCGCCCGCGGCGAACCAGATCGCCTTCAACTCGTCCAAAGTCAGCACACGCTGGCGCGCTTCGCTTCGCTTTGGCTTCTCATGGCGGGCGAAAACCGTTGTAGGCGCAACCGCGTCACTCCTGACGTGGCGCAAAGCCCATAGCAAGAACCGGTGCAGCGCCGCGAACCTGGTGGCGCGGGACTTTACCGGGCAACGCGACAGCAGTGTCTGGATCGCTTCGACCGTGATGGCTTCAAGCGGAAGGTCCAGCACAGCGATCGCGTCCAGGCCGCGCGTCAGTTGCCCGATTTCGCTTTGCATGTGATCGCGTGAAGCGCCTCTGGCGGTCATGGCAGCCCCATACAGACCGATCAGATCACGGCAGGTAGCCCGGGCCGCTTCGGCCGCGCGGGCCGCTATACGGGCTGCTACGGCCTGGCGTCGTTCGCCTGCGGGATCACCACCGCGAGCGATCTCGGCTTTCAGCGCAGCAGCCGCGGCGATAGCGCCGGCCAACGTCATCTCTGCCGTGGTGCCAACCCGAACACGTTGCATCGGCCAGCGTGTGCCGTTCGGACGCACGCCGCGCGGTTTGCCGCGCCAGAACCATGCGCCGGGACCAGAGGCATAGACGCGCAAATCGAGACCACCAGCGACGCGGTGAATATGGCGTTGGCCGGGTTCAGGACGATCCTTCAGCCAACTGGTGATCGTCGCCTGAGTGACAGCGGTTCCATCTGGCACAGCCTTGGTCCTTCTCCCCGATCTCCGGGCATACGCCGGGCATACGGGAGATAATAGTATGTTTGAGGACACACAAGCAGCGTTTAACGTGATCTGAGGGATTTCCTTCAAGCATAGCCTGCGACTTTTAGTCTCAGACCCCCTTAAACGTCCTCAGACGACCACAGACAAAACAGGCGTGCAGGTGATGTCCTGGAAGCTGCACGCTTCGTAAATCTGCGTGGTGGCATCCTGCAGCTTGGCCGCCTGCTCGCCGCTGAGGTCGGCTGCCACGGCATCCAGCGTTTCGCAACTGGTCAGAATAGCGTTGGTGGCCGTCGCGGTGTGTTCGACGATGGCGTCCAATTCGTCGGTCGCAAAGGGAATGTGGTTGTCGGTGATGTCGTCGACCCGCAGCGCCGCAATCTCGGCTTTCGCGTTGGCGATGGTGTTGCCGAGCGCTTCCACCTCGGCCAACAGCGAAGTTTCCTGCGCCGAGAGATCGCCACTCATGGTCGCCAACACAGCGTGTACCACGTCGGCGACCATGTCAGGGTCGGATCGCGGGTGGACGGCGCGGATTGCCGCCAGCCGATCGGCCAGGCTGTCTCCGGGGCGCTCAGCCATGGCCCAGCACCTTTTCGATCTTGTCGCGCAACGTCTCGGCGTTGAACGGCTTGACGATGTAGTTGGAGACGCCGGCCTGCTTGGCCGCCACGACGTTTTCCACCTTGCTTTCCGCCGTGATCATGATGAACGGCGTCGCTTTCAGTTTGGCGTCCGCGCGTACCTCCTGGAGCAATTGCAGGCCGGTCATCGGCACCATATTCCAATCGCTGATTACCAGACCGAAACTGCCGGCACGCAGCTTGGCCAACGCCTCGGCACCGTCCGAGGCTTCCTCGACATTGTTGAACTCGATCTGCTTCAACAGATTGCGGATGATGCGCAGCATCGTCTTGTAGTCGTCGACGATCAGCACGTTCATGGATTTATCGATCGGCATCGTCGCTCAGTCCTTTCTGGCTCTGGGGGGCGCCGACCGGTCAACTTCCGCCCGTACCGCCTGGGTTGTCGCGCTGCGTCCGCAGCTTGGCGAGCTTCGCCGTAAGGTCGCGTGCCTTGTCGGGCTGCATGGCGGCGAGCACCGGCGCGGCTTTCATGTCCTTCATGCGATCGACCACCTGCAGCAGCACGGGCATCTCGAGATCGTTGAAGATCGTCGCCGCGTCGCGGGGCTTCATTGTCTCGTAGAGCTTGACGAGACCCTGCCAGCTCGCGTCCTCGCGTTGCTGGCGTGTCGCCTCCAACGCTTCCAGCTTGTTCTGTAGCGTCTGGAGTTCCGTCACGCGCGCCGAGAGCTTCTGTTCGGCCGCCACCAGCATCGATTCGCGCGCCGCCACCGCCGCTTCGCGCTTGTCCAGTTCCACCCTGCGCTGACGCAGTTCCAGCAGTACCGCGCGTTCACCGTCGGTGACGGGCGCGGCGGCGCTGTCCTCCGACGGTTTCACCGCGGCAGGCTGTGGGGGCACGGTCGGTGAGAGCGGCGGGTGAACCACTGGTGCGATGCTCTGGGTGGTCGTGCTCGCTTGCGCAGTCGCGTCCGACGCGGCCGTGGCGGCGCGCACAAGCTCCGTCGACTTGACCGCGAGCAGACCGGCAAGGGCAAATATCGTGATCGGCAGCAATCGTGGCGGCCGCAGGCGCGGGATCATCGTGCCATCCTCAGTGCCTTCAGCAGGTCACGTTCGGCCTGGCTGCGCACGCGCGGTTCGCTCGCAGTCGTATCATTGACGATGGCAAGACGCGGGGCTTCGACGGCGAGCGGTCTGCCGGAGCGGACGAGGACATCGATGCGATCAGCCAGTCGATCGCCGCGTTCGACCAACAGCGCCAGGTCGTCCTTCAGCGCCAATGCGGCGTCGACCTGGCTGGCGATCTGCTGCCCCGCGCCGTCGGCGGCGTCATGCAATCGCTCGATGCCGATCTCCACCTGGCGCGTGCTGGCGTTGAAGCTGGCGACCAGTTCCTGCAATTCCACGCGATCGTGTTTCAGGACGCCAAGCGCGCGTTCCAGCCGCACGGCGTGGAACAGAGTGGCGGCGAGCAGAATGACCAGGCCAACTTCGAGAATCCACTCCATGCGGGCATTGTCGCGCGCGAGGGTTAGCAATCTGCCAACGCCGAGCCCTGGCACCGACTTTATCGCTCGGTCTGCTGCAGCCGCGGCACTTCGCGTTCGATGCGGACGGCGATGCGGCTCTTGCGGCGGCCTACGCGGCCTTCAAACAGGGAGACCGTACCGCATCGCACCATCACCGGAGCGCCAAGTGCGGTGTTCAGCACGATCCGGCTGCCGGGTTGCAGCGCCATGACGTCCGACAGCCGCATCATCTGTTCGTCCAGCACCACGTCCAGTTCGACCTCGGTGTTCCATAACTCTTCGGCGAGATGGGTTTCCCAGATCGAATCGCGGCCGAATTTCTCGCCCATGAACTGCTGCAACAGCAATTCGCGCACTGGCTCCAGCGTCGCATACGGTAGCGGGAGTTCCATGCGTCCGCCGCGGTCTTCCATATCGATTCGCAGCCGAGCCAGCACCGCGGCGTTCGACAGGCGGCTGATGGTGGCGAAGCGCGGGTTCACCTCCAGCCGTTCGAAGCGGAAGGTGACCGGGCACAGCGGGTCGAAACTGGCGGACAGATCGGCCAGCACTACCTGGATCAGGCGCTCCACCAGGGTGCGCTCGATCGTGGTGTATGGGCGCCCCTCGATGCGCATCGCCGCGGTGCCGCGCCTACCGCCCAGCAGGACGTCCACGATCGAATAGATCATGGCCGAGTCGACCACCATCAGGCCGTAATTGTCCCACTCGTCCGCCTTGAACACGGCAAGCATCGCCGGCAGCGGGATGGAATTCAGGTAGTCGCCGAAGCGCAGAGAAAGAATATTGTCGATGCCGACCTCGACGTTGTCGGAGGTGAAATTGCGCAGCGACGTCGACATGATGCGGACCAGCCGATCGAACACGATCTCCAGCATCGGCAGACGTTCGTATGACACGAGGCCGGAACTGATGATCTTCTGCATCCCGGTGCGGTTCTCGCCGCCCGCGGGGCCTTCATCGAAGCCAAGGAGGCTGTCGATCTCCGCCTGATTGAGCACGCGCGCGGGCTGACCTTCCGGTGCTTCGCCACCTTCGGTCTCCGCGCCCCACGCCGCGGCGAGTTCTTCTTCGGACTGTGGCTTCGGTTCTGGCGTATCGCTCATTGGATCAGCATCTGGGTGAACAGCAGATCGGAGATGCGCGCCGGCGCCACCGCGAGGTTGGCGCGAGCGATGAGTTCCTCGCGCAGCCGATAGGTACCGGCGGAACCGCGCAGTTCCTCGGGGTGCATCTCACGCAGATAGGTCTGGAACAGGTCCTGCAATCGCGGCATTGCGGCCGTTACCAACGCCACATCGGCTTGTTTGGTCACTTCGATACGCGCCTGCAGCTTCACATAGCTCGGCCGTCGCGGATTGCTGTTCAGGTTGGCGATCATCTCGGGCAGATCGACGTAAATTGCCGCCTGCGGCTTGTCGGCGTCGGCGGTCGGGCTGTCATGCTTCATGCCGAGCATTCGAGGAGCAATGCCGGTGAACCAGAGGCCTGCGCCGATCCCGAGCAACGCAACCGGCACGGCGACGACAATCATCAACTTGAGTCGGCTGCCCGGCTTCGCAGGCTCCGCCGACGCAGGCTCCGGCGACGCGGGCGTCTCTCCCACTTTGTCCGGTTCTGCTGCTGGCGCGGCCTTGGCCACTCACAACTCCCGTGCACGCTCGTGTCTGAACGTGCGCAGAGTGACAGGGAGGCATTAAGGAAGCCTTGCACTCCAACCTGCCCGGCAAATTTAGCCGCGCGCGGCAATGCTGCCACTGCGATCTGGTGCACACCGTTGGGCCAGCGATATCGCGGGGATGACGAAAAAGACGGCGAACTCAATGGGTTGTCGTCCTCGCCAAAGCTGTGCTCCGATGCGCCAGCCGCGCTGGAGTGCGCGCGCGCCGTGGCACGCCGCTTGCGACCGTATCGGCGCAGGCAGCACGGATCGCATCGATGGACATCGTCGGCAGTATCGCCAATTCCCGCCTCGTCGCGCAGCAACGCGCCCTGGACGTGACCGCTGACAACATCGCCAACGCCAACACGCCCGGCTTCAAGGCGGAGCGCGTGCTGTTCAACGACTGGCTCAGCCGGCAGACAGGCACGGCGGCGGCGCAAGGCGGCAACAGGATCGCCTACACGCAGGACCGCGCGACGTGGCGCGACCTGCGCGCCGGCACGCTGACCCACACCGGCAACACGTTCGACCTCGCCATCACCGGCGACGGCTACTTCACCATCAGCACGCCGCGCGGCCCCCGCCTGACGCGCGATGGCCGGTTCGGCCTGATGCCCAGCGGCACCATTGCCGACAGCAGCGGCAATGCGCTGCTCGACTCGGCCGGCAAGCCGATCGTGCTGTCGCCCACCGATACGCAGATCAGCATTGCCGGCGACGGCACCGTGTCCAGTGAGAACGGGCAACTGGCGAAGGTCGGCGTGGTCAGCGTGACCGCCCCGATGCAGATGGTCGGGGAAGGCAGCACGCAGTTCCGCGCCGATGCACCCACCGCTCCGATTGCCTCGCCTGCCATCGTGCAGGGCGCGATCGAGGACTCCAACGTGCAGCCCGTCCTCGAGACCACACGGATGATGGAAAACCTGCGGCAATTCCAATTCATGAGCCAGTTCATCCAGGCCGAGTCCGACCGGCAACAGTCGGCCATCGACAAGCTGCTGCCGCAGAGCAGCAGCTAGCCGGCGCCTGACAGAAGGAAACCAGACAGATGCGTTCGCTCGATATCGCCGGCACGGGCATGCAGGCCCAGCAGACCAACGTCGAGGTGATCTCCAACAACATCGCCAACATGTCCACCACGGGATTCAAGCGGCAGCGCCCGGAGTTTCAGGACCTGATCTATCAGAACCTCCGTCGCGTCGGATCGGACAGCTCGGACAACGGCACGATCGTGCCGTCAGGTGCACAGGTCGGGCTCGGCGTGCGGACCGCCGCCATCTACCGGATCAACGAGCAGGGCAACCTGCAGCAGACCTCCAACCAGCTCGACATGGCGATCCAGGGCAATGGCTATTTCCAGGTCACGCTGCCCTCGGGTGATACCGCCTATACCCGTGACGGCACGTTCGGGTTGGCAGCTGACGGTACGATCGTCACCGCCGACGGCTATACCGTGCAGCCTGGCATCGTGATTCCGAGCAATGCCACCAGCGTGACGGTGAATGCGTCGGGTCAGGTGCAGATCACGGTGAGCGGACAGGCCGCCCCGCAGACCGTCGGCCAGCTGTCACTCGCGACATTTCCCAACGAAGCGGGGCTCGCGACACAGGGCCAGAACCTGTTGATGCAGACCGCGGCTTCCGGCCAGCCGGTCACCGGCAACCCCGGCACACCGGGGTTCGGTCAGGTGATGGAGGGCTTCGTCGAGACCTCCAACGTGAATGTCGTCACCGAGATCACCAACCTGATCACCGCCCAGCGCGCCTACGAGATGAACAGCAAGGTGATCACCACCAGCGACGACATGCTTTCAACCCTGACCAACCTCCGGTGATGCCATGTTGACGTTCCGATACAAGCTGCCGTTGCTCGCCCTGGCGCTCTGCCTCGGCAACTCAAACGGTCAGGCTGCCGCGCTGCGCAGCATGACGACGCTGCACGCATCGACCGTGCGGTTGTCCGATCTGTTCGACGATGCCGGCAGGAATGCTGATCGCGTGCTGGGCCCTGGGCCTGGCGCCGGCGGCCGCATCGTGGTCGAGGCGCCGCAGCTCAAGGCGATCGCGCGTCAGTTCGGCGTCGACTGGAGCCCCGCCTCGTCAGCGGATCGGGCGGTGCTGGATCGGCCCGGACGCCCACTTGGGCGCGAGTCAGTGCTGGACGCGGTGAAGACCGCGCTGATCGCGGCGGGCGCATCGACCGACTGCGACGTCGAGTTGGCCGACTTCACCCCGCCGATCGTGCCGATCGAAAGCCAGCCGCGAGCGGTGGTGTCCGATATGGGCTACGACGCCGGTGCCGGCCGCTTCGCCGCCATCCTGTCGATTACCGGCGACTCCATGGACCCGATCAACCTGCGCCTGGTCGGCCGGGCGGATGATACGATGGAACTGCCGGTCGCCACCGCGCGCCTGCCTGCCGGCAGCGTCCTGCGTGCCGAGGATGTGCACATCGCCCGCGTGCACACCACGCTGATCCACGGCGAGGTGGCGCACCGGCCGAACGACGCCATCGGCATGCAGTTGAAGCGTCCGCTCGCCGCCGGCCAGCCGTTCACGATCAGCGAGATGATGCAACCCGCGATGGTACAGAAGGGTGCGGACGTGATGATCGAGCTGAACAGTCCCGGCATCGCATTGATTGCCGAGGGCCGGGCACTGGAAGCCGGCGCGATCGGCGAGCGCATCCACGTGCTCAATCCAGTGTCGCGCGCGGTGATCGATGCAGAGGTGATCGGCCCCGGCCGCGTGCGCGTCGCGCCAAATGCGCTGCCGCTGAACCGGGAGGTGAGTGTGCGATGAACGCGAAGCTGCGACTGCTGGCGCCCGCGCTGGCCTGTCTGCTGTTGGGTTCGTGCGGCTCGTTGACCCGCATTTCGGAAGTTGGGCGGGCGCCCGCGATGACGCCGACCTCCGATCCGACCAAGGACCCGACCTGGCGGCCGGTCAGCATGCCGATGCCGGCCAATGAGCCGACACCGAACCAGGCCAATGCGCTGTGGCGCAGTGGTTCGCGCGCCTTCTTCAAGGACCAGCGTGCCGCTCAGGTCGGCGACATCGTCACCGTCCTGGTGAGCATGAAGGATGCCGCCAACCTGCAGGACGCCACCACCACCGCACGCACCGGCACAGAGAACGGCGGCATGGCGCAATTCTTCGGCATGCAGACGCTACTGCCGAAGACGATCGCCGACCCGTCGAAGCTGCTGGCAGTGAACAGCGGCAGCACCCATGCGGGCACTGCCCAGGTCCAACGCAGCGAGGCGGTGACGGTGCGGGTCGCCGGTGTCGTGACCCAGGTATTGCCGAACGGCAATCTGGTGATCTCGGCACGGCAGGAGTTCCGGGTGAACAACGAACTGCGCGAGTTGCAGGTGACTGGCGTGATCCTTCCGCAGGACATCGCCAGCGACAACACAGTGCTGCACGACCGTATGGCCGAGGCGCGGATCACTTATGGTGGGCGCGGCGAGATGACCGAGGTGCAGCATACCCGCTGGGGCCAGCAACTGATGGACATCCTGTTGCCGTGGTAGTTGCCGGGGTTCCGTTTTGACTGCGTAATACCCCGCCCCCGCACTGCCCGGCTTGGCATTGCTCAGCCTGCCCAGGGTATTGGCGACCTGGTCCCGCTTGCTTCTGTAGACCGGGTCGCTACTTTCCTTGCTCCCGGAAGAGCGAAGAACCCGTGACTGAACTCCAACCCGCCCGCGGCACTCACGATTTGATCGGCGAGGACCAGCGTCGCCACAGCCATGTGGTGGACACCGCCCGCCGTATCGCTGCCACCTACGGCTTCGACGAATGGACCACGCCAATCTTCGAGGACACCCGCGTGTTCTCCCGCACCCTCGGGGAGACCTCCGACGTGGTGATGAAGGAGATGTACAGCTTCGAGGACCGCGGCGGCGACGGCATCACGCTGCGTCCGGAAGCCACCGCCGGCGTGTGCCGGGCCCTGGTGACCAATGGGCTGACACAGTCGCTGCCGCAGAAGGTATTCTGCGCCGGCCCGATGTTCCGCTACGAGCGCCCGCAGAAGGGTCGCTACCGCCAGTTTCACCAGATCGATATCGAACTCATCGGATCCGCCGAACCGCTTGCCGACGCCGAGGTGATCGCCTGCGGCTGGGATATCCTGCAAGCGCTTGGCGTCGCTGACGACACGATGCTGGAGATCAACACACTCGGCGACAAGGAAAGCCGCGCGGCCTACCGCGATGCGCTGGTGGCATATTTCACCCAGCACCAGGCGGCATTGTCGCAGGACAGCCTGGCGCGGCTCGACCGCAACCCGCTGCGCATCCTCGATTTAAAGGATGCGGCGGATCGCCGCATCGTCGACGACGCGCCCACGATCGCCGCCTATCTGACGGAGCCCGCCGCCACATTCTATGCCCGCCTGAAGGCGCACCTGGATCGCTTCGGCGTGCCGTTTCGGGAAAACCCGCGCATCGTGCGCGGCCTCGACTACTACGGACATACCGCATTTGAATTCGTCACCAACAAACTCGGCGCGCAAGGCACGGTGATGGCAGGGGGCCGCTACGACGGCCTGGTCGAGGAGATGGGCGGTCCGGCCACGCCAGCGGTAGGCTGGGCGGCCGGCATCGAACGCCTCGCCATGCTGCTGGACGCGCCGCCTCCGGCGCCGGTGACCGTCGCGGTGGTGCCGATCGGGGAGCACGCGGAAGCCGCCGCGCTGACAGTGTTGCAGGACCTGCGCAATGCCGGCCTTCGCGCCGAGATGGCATATCGCGGCAATCTGCGACGCCGCATGGAACGCGCCAACCGCATCGGCGCGCGCGCCGCAGTGATCCTGGGCGATGACGACATCGCGCGCGGCGTGGCGCAGGTGAAGGATCTGGCAACCGGCGAACAGGAGGCGGTGCCCATGGCGGAGATCGCCGAACGCCTGCGATGAACCTCGCTTCGAAGTTGGACCGCATCTCCGCGCGCGCCGAGGAACTGCGCGACATGCTGACGCAGGGCTTGTCCGGCGAAGCCTACGTCAAGGCGTCGAAGGAATTGTCGGACATCGAGCCGGTCGTGGCACGCATCGGCGATCTGCGCGCAGCCGAACGCGCGCAGGCCGAAGCCGAGACGCTATTGGCCGACCCGGAAATGCACGAACTGGCGGAAGCCGAACTACGCACGCTGAAGGAACAGATCCCCAGCTTGCAGCATGAAATCCGTGTAGCGCTGCTGCCAAGGGACGCCGCGGACGAACGTGCCGCGATCCTGGAGGTGCGTCCCGCCGCCGGCGGCGACGAGGCGGCGCTGTTCGCCACGGAACTGTTCGCCATGTACCAGCGCTATGCGGAAAACCGCGGCTGGCGCTGGGAAATTCTCGAATATAACGACACCGAGCTGGGCGGGTTGAAGGAAGGCATCGCAGAGATTACCGGGCGCGGCGTGTTCGCCCGGCTGAAATACGAATCCGGCGTACATCGCGTGCAGCGCGTACCGACAACCGAGAGCCAGGGGCGAATTCATACATCGACTGTCACCGTCGCCGTGCTGCCGGAGGCGGAAGAAGTCGACGTGCAGATCGACGAAGCGGATCTTCGCATCGACACCTATCGCGCATCGGGCGCCGGCGGCCAGCATGTCAACAAAACCGACAGCGCGGTGCGCATCACGCATATTCCTTCCGGTGTCGTGGTCGCGATGCAGGAGGAAAAGAGCCAGCACAAGAATCGCGCCAAGGCGATGAAGATCCTGCGCGCACGGCTTTACGAACAGCAACGCGCCTCACTGCACGCGACGCGCGCGGCTGACCGCAAGGCGCAGGTGGGAACCGGCGATCGTTCGGAACGCATCCGCACCTACAACTTTCCGCAGGGGCGTGTGTCCGACCATCGCATCAACCTGACGCTGTACAGGATCGATCGCGTGCTCGCCGGCGAGCTCGACGAATTCATCGATGCGCTGACCGCGGAAGATCAGGCCGCCCTGCTGGCGGCGGAGGAGTGATGCCGGCCGTCTGACCGTCATGGTCATCCCGGACTTGCCCGTCATGGCTGGGCTTGTCGCGGCTATCACCACCGGCACCATGCCGCGACCGATGGCCGGGACAAGCCCTTATTGGCGCCGACCTACAAGCGCTTCGAACTGACAGGCAGAAAGGAATCTCAACCGCAGATGGACGCAGATAAGATCAGAGACGATGTGCCGTCGTCGGCGAATTTCGCACCAGTGGCACTGCTGATATCTGCGTCCATCTGCGTGCATCTGCGGTTGAAAATTTGATTTCTCTACCGCTTCGACGGGCAATGCAGAGCGCAACCTTGCGACCAACACGTCGGCCGTGCCTCACCCGCCGGTCAGCCGCCGGATCAAAGCCTGATAGGCAGCCAGGTAGTCCGCCATGGCCAGGTTCTGTTCGGCGTACTTCCGGGCGTTCTCGCGCAGCCGCCGCGCCAGCGGCGCATCATCCAGCACGCGCAACACAGTATCCGCGAGCCCCTTTGGATCGAAGAACGACACGAGCAGACCGTTCTGCTCGTGCGTGACGAATTCCCGCACGGTCGGCGTGTCGCTGCCGATCACCACACAGCCCGATGCCAGCGCCTCGCGCAGGGACCACGACGCCACGAACGGATAGCTCAGATACACGTGCGCATCCGAGCGTTGCAGCATGGCTATATAGACCTGGTAATCGATGCGGCCGGGGAAAAGTACGCGCTGCGGATCGATCTCGCTGCCGAGTTCGGCGAGCATGATTTCGCGCCAGCAGCCCTCCGGCGGCGGCAAGCCGTAACTCACGCCGTCAGCGCCCACCAGCACGACGCGGATATCCTTGCGGGCGCGCAGCAGTTGCGGAATCGCACGCATCATCAGATGGAAGCCGCGATACGGCTCCAGGTCGCGTGACACATAGGTGATGAGTTTGTCGGCTGGCCTGATCGTGGTGCCGCCAATCACCAGATTGCGCCGTCGCGCCCGCGGGTCAGGTTTGGTGACATCGAGATTGACGCCTTCCGGCAGCAGCGTGATCTGCCCGCGTGCCCACTCGGGGTAGGTCGAAAGCTGCCATCTGGTCGGGGTCTGGGCATGCGCGCCGAGATTGAGTGCCAGCAGGTTGACAGCGTTCTTTGCCCGAATGCGCGGAAAATCCGCCGGATGCACCGGGAATTCGGGATCGAAATCGACATCGATGCCGCTGGTGCAATAGTAGAACTCGAGATAACCGAGCAACGGCACATTGGGCCACACATCACGGATGTTGAGCAGTTCGCCCCAGCCATGATGACCGATGATGATGTCCGGATCGAAACCGAGTTGCTTGAGGTTCGCAGCGGTGCGGGCGACCACGTCGGCACGCCGCACCGCGGCATCGAGTTCGCGCGTTGCGATATGCGCATCCGGCGCCGCTCCGTCAGGCTTTGGATAGGGTACCGTTCGCACGCCCGGTATCTGGTTCGCGTTCGGCTCGCTGAGGAACACCACGTCGTGTTGCCGCGATGCCACCAGATGCCGGACAAAATGCAGGTATTGTCCAGGGAAATTCTGGTGAACGAACAGGTATTTCACACCGCGACCTTGCAGGACGAAGCAGTCGTAGCGGATCGCCGGATGTCAGCGGGTCCGCCGGCCGCCGCCGACCGGCCTGACTGGCGCGGGCTTGGCGGCTGCTGCTTTGTCCGCCGGCTTCGCGGCCACGGGTGCCGGCTTGGCGGTTCGCCCGCGCGCACTCCGCGGAGCGGCAGTGGCCGGCGCCGCAGAGGCTGCGCCGCGTCGCTGGATTACCACCTGGAACGCCTCCAGCGCGGCCAGACTCTCCGCTTCGCACGCCTCACCGGCCGGCACCGGACCTACCGCACTGCCGTCAACGAAGCTGGCGGAATAGTTGCATTCATGCGTCTTCGCCGCACCGCCCTTGAGCCGTACCTTGAGGCCCAGAAGCGGCAGCGCCATGCCGCGGCTGCCGCAGAACTTGCCGCCCTCGATCCACGGCGACAGCCAGCCGCGGCCAAGCACCGCCTGGTACTCCAGCTCGGTCGGTTTGATGTCCTCGTGCGGCGTGAGGCTGAAACCCTCGATCCACAGGCGGCTGCCGCGTGTGCCGGCCCACTCGCCGATCCGGCCTGGCACATCGCCGGTGCGCTGCACGTGTGCCACGACATCGGCGTCGGCCGGTGGGACCGAGCGTGCCGCGATCTGGGCCATCGCGGCTGTCGCCTGTGCGTCACCGCCGGCTTCCCGGCCCAGCCGCATGACCTGTAATCGCGGCGCGCTGTCCGGCGGCGCCGATGGCGCCTGGTACACGGTCACCAGAACCTGCGCCGGCCCGCTGGCCACGCGGATCAGCGCGGCGGCATCCTGACCGTTCAGCCAGCCATCATCGCGGAACGTGCTGATGCTGACCGCTTCCGGCCGGCCGGCAGAGCCTGGCGGCAGCGAGATCCGTACCCCGGGCAAGCCCGACCGTTCATTCGGCGCCGCTGAGTCCGGTGCCTGGAACACGCAGAACAGACCGGCATCCAGCGTCATCAGATGACCTGAGACCTTGAGTTCGGTGACGCGGCCCTGGTTGCCTTGTTGCGCACCAGCCTGCGGTGCGGGCGGCTTCTGTGCGGCAGTGCGGGCTTCAGACATTCAGGAGTCTCACTCTTCGGTTGCATCCGTTGGGTGCGACCAGGTCGCTCATACGACGAAACGGATGGGACAATGGAATGTACGCGACATTGCTGGCCGAGTCATTCTTGGCGCGGCAGGCCGACCGCCGCAACCAGCGCATTGTTGATGGCGTGAGGCGGCAAGCCAAGCGGCAGCAGGAAGCCACGCCCGGTACGCCGGATGCGTTCCGCCGGAGCGCCGATGTCGAACGCCGCCACGGTCAGACCTGCTCGCCAGGCCTCCGCGAGCGTAAAGCACCAGGTTTCCGGTGTGATCGACGGCAGCAATGCAATGGTCACCTGTTGTGCCTTGATCAGTTGCACGACTTCATCGGCGCCAAACCGGCCAGTGATGAAGACCTTGCCAGTCGCCAGCAGCCGGCGATCGTCTATCGTATGTCCGACCACGACAAACTCGAGCGGCAGGCAACGTTGCGCGGCATCCCGCGCGCAGTCCAGTATCACCTGATAACCCTTGTGGATACCGATCGCGCCGATGATGCAGACGCGGCACGAACGTACCCCGGTCACCAATCGCGGCGGATCGGCAATTGCCTTGTCGTCTTCATGCGGCAGTGACCAGTGGCCGCGCGCCGGGGAAGTGACGCCGGATGCGTGCCGCAGTGTCGTCGGATGGCGTGAACACGCGCTGCGCACCAGCGAGCAGCCGGGCGGATCGGTTGCGCAGTGCAGCGACCGTGATGTCCTCATCGATCAGGCTGCCGGCATCGGCGACACATGCCTCGCATTGCACGGCATCGGGTTCGCCGCAATACCGCTGTGTCGCGCCGACCAGAGCGACGCGGCCGCAAAGCCATGCGTAGTCATGCACGTGCACGTCGTACGGCACACCCAAGGCTGCGATCAGGCTCAGCACCGCCGGATGGTGACCGACCATGTGGTGCAATTCGACGGCCCGCGGATGTTCGCGCGCGAGCAACTGCTGCAATGCGGGCAGTTCGTCCGGCATCCTGTAGCGCAGGTTGGGAAACTGGGCATCGGTGCCGTCGCCGACCGCTACGCATTTACCGCCGTCGGGTGCATGCGTGGGACGCAGCACGACGGCACGATGTCCACTGTCCTGATGTTGCCGAATCGAAGCCGCAACCTGGCGTTCGACGCCACCACCCTCTGCATGGGTGATCATGATGACTGCTTTGCTGCCGCGCGCCCTGGCGGCGCGCCACCGCGCCAGATCGAGACGCCGCCTCGCCGGCGCCAGCGGATCGGCCTCGCCGTACTGGTCGATCAGTCCGGCGTAACCGGGATGCATTCGCTCCAACAGCGCTGCGTTGCGCGCCTGAAGCTGCCTCGCCGCTGTGCCGAAGGAATTGCCGCCCACGTGAGCCACGAACACACCCGGCGCGGCGACGTGCCGCCAGCCGAGATGGCGGGCCCGCAGACAGAAGTCGTTTTCCTCGCCATATCCCTGGGCGAACACGTCGGCGCGCAACAGCCCTACCGCGTCGAGGCAGGCTCGCCTGATATACATGCAGAAGCCGACAGCCACCGGAATCTCGACCGCGACGCCGCCATTCGCCCGACGCGCCAGACCCGCCAGTGTCCTGGTTGACGCGAGGTCTGGCACCGCGTTGCCGCCGGTGCTGGCGGGGTAGCTGAGGATAGTGGCATCATTGGACAGCGGCGTTGCGGTGCCGATATCCGCTGCGCTATAGACGATGGCCCGCAGGTCATCGATCCAACCGGGTGCCACCAGCGTATCGCTGTTCAGCAGCAGCACGTCATGACCGGCAGCGGCCAGCATGCCGGCGTTGGCGCTCGCCGCAAAACCCCGATTGGGTTTGTGGCGGCTCAGCAGAATCCGCCGCCGCGCCGCCAACGAGTTCCAGCGCGCGCACAAGCGTCTCTTGGCGCGATGCATCATCCACCACGATGACCCGGCTCGGCCGGCGCACGGTGGCCAGCACGCTGTCGAGGCATGCCAAGGTCCGTTCGGTTCCGTCATGCACCGGCACGACGACATCCACCGGCAGATGTCGCCGCGATCCGCTTCCAGCCACCTGTGGCACCGCCATGACGACCGGCATCGCCGGCGGAGCGGCAAGCGGCTGCGCACGACGGCGGGCGGGATCCGTGGGATACAGCCGGGCGAGCGCGGTGGCCGCCGCAGCGCCGGTTCGTTGATCGGCCCGCGGATCCAACGGGCTGCCCAGCAGATCGCGCCCGTCGCGCCCCCGCACGTGCAGCAGACCGGTCAGGCCTCTCAGCGCCTCGGCCGCCACGGTGAAGCCGCGCGGCCGTGCCAGCAGGCCGCTGTCGTCGATTCGAACGGCGATGTCGCTCGCGGTGATACTGATCGATCGACATCCGCTGGCCGGCCGGATCGATATGATCGGATCGGTATCGGGGTCGCCAGGGTGCCACGCCCAACCGGCCAGCCCGCCATCGCGGCAAGACACACAGCCGATGCTCGCCGTGATGGCGGCAGTGTCGATCGGACTGCCGAGCAGGTGCGCCCCGTGCGACGTGGTCACCGTCAGGGTTCGGGCGTCCCGCCATCGTGCCGGCAACCGACCGGCTGTCGTGCTGATCCGGCCTCCATCCAGGCGAAGTTCGCAACCTTCACCGTCGTTCAGCGGTCGGATGGTCGGCTCGCCGTCGCCGGACAGCCCGCACCAACCCGGCGCGCCAGCCTCCCGAGCGATGGCGTCGGACAGCGCGGCGAGCGTCCCGTCCGGGGCATGGCGCGCCAATGCGCTGGCGAGCGCGCTCGCGGCGCCCGGCACGTCGCCAAGCCGTCGTCGGGCCGTCGCCAGTCCAAACCACGCTTCGCGCACGTCGTTGGCAGCGCTGATTGTGGCGAACAGCGCAGCCGCCCGTGTGTCATCGGAGCCGAGACAGGCGGTCGCCAGCGCCAGGGACAAGGTCTGATCGTGCGGAGCGAGGCGACACGCCCGATCGAGCCAACGCCGCGCAGCTTCGTGGTTACCGGCTGCTGTCTCTGCCTGCGCTCGTTCGAAAGCCTCCAGTGCCAGCCCGACATTTTCCGGCAGCGGACCGCGACCGTGCTGCTCCGTCACTCCAGTCAGTGACCGACCGCCTGCTGTGTGGCCTGCTGGGGATCGGCTTGCGGCGGCAGGGCGGCGAGGTCGCCGCGCGCCTCTTGCAGGCCCTGGGCGACCGCCTTCTCCAGCCAGGTGCGGGCGCGATCGAAGTCCCGCTCGCCGGCAAGGCCACGCACCAGGTAGCGGCCCAGCATCATCTGGGCATAGGCATGCCCGCGTTCCGCCGCCGCGGCGAACCACCTCTGCGCGGTGGGCCGGTCCATCGGCACTTCGTGGCCGCCGCCATGCATCGCACCCATGGCAAACATGGCACCGACATGGCCACGGCCCGCGGCCTTTTCGAACAGGACCAACGCGGCAGGGTGGTCCTTCGAACCGCCCCTGCCAGTCAGCATCATCTCGGCCAGCAGGACCTCTGCCTCCACCATGCCGACATCGGCGGCGCGCTGGATCCAGGCACGTCCCTCTTCGGGGTTGGCATCCAGGCCGCGGCCCTCGCTCAGCATTCGACCATACCAATATTGCGCGTTTACCACCCCGTCCGCGGCGCGGCGCAGCCACTCGGCTGCCTTGCGGTCGTCGCGTTCGACGCCGACGCCTTCCGCAAGGCAGACGCCAAAATTGAATGCGGCCACCAGATCGCCGGACGCTGCTGCTTGCTCGAACCACTCGCGGGTACGGACTGCGTCCTCGGCACTGGCTTCGCCACGCAGCAGCAGGTTGGCAAGGTCCACCCGCGCGCTCGGGTTGCCCGCCTCGGCGGAAACCCTGAACCAGCGCGCAGCTTCCTCGGGGTCGCGTGGCACCCCGGCACCGGTCAGGTGGAGCAGACCCAACGCACGCGACGCCCCGCGATGACCGGTTTCCGCCGCGCGGCGGAACCAGATCGCCGCCTCGGCAAAGTTGGGCGGCAACCGGCCTCCCTTGGCATACAGGTCGCCGACCACCGCCGCGGCCTCTGGGTCACCCGCCAGTGCGGCGCGGCGCAGCCATGATTCGCCTTCGGTCGGATTGGCCGGAACATCGTGGCCTTCCATCAAAGCCAGTCCCCAGCGTGCCTGGCTTGGACGATTGCCCTTTTCCGCCGCCTGTCGGAACAGTTGGATGGCAGCCGCGCGGTCGGCCTGCATACCCAGTCCGCGCTCGGTCATGATGCCGAGCAGATAGAGACCCGTCGGCAACCCGGAGTCGGCGGCCTGGCGTAAATGCTCCGCGACCCGCGCCTGACCTTCCTGGTCCGTCGCCGTGCGCGCCAGCGACAGCGCGTAACCCAGCGCACCCTGTGGGGAACCCGCTGCGGCCGACCGCTCGTACCACTGATGCGCTTCGTCCAGGTTCCGTAGATGCTCCGGTCCCGAGGTCAGGATATAGCCAAGTACCGCCTGACCGTCCGCCGAACCCGCCTCGGCCGCCTTGCGTGCCCATCGGATGCCGGCGTCGAAGTCGGGTTGGGCGGCCTCATTCGCGGTGAACAGAGTGACGGCTGGCCCGCCGGAGTGTCCCGATGAGGCATCCGACGAGACGGCAAGGCCATGTATCGACAGTGTGGCCAGCCGTGCCTGGGCATCGACGTAGCCCTGGTGTGCCGCACGTTCCAGCCACCGAACGCCTTCCACCACGCTTGGCGGCACTCCCGATGCTTCAAGATAGCAGCGGCCTACCCGGTATTCGGCCTCAGCGTTGCCGGCCCGCGCGGCGCGGGTCAGCAGAGCGAATGCCCGCTTGACGTCACCCTGGTCGGTGAGCCGTACCGCCCGGCGCAATGCGGCGGTTGGCGATACGCTCGCAATCAGCCGGTCGAGGAGTACCATTCGTCAGGTCTCGGTCAGCGCATGGGCCCGCAGCCTGCTCACGCGGCCAGTTGTCACGGTTCGCGCATCCCCTCGGAGGCCACAGGAAGAATGCGGCCCAGCAGGAATGACAGGGGCGTGCGCCTGCCGACCTTGATGTCGGCCGTCACCGGCATGCCCGGCATGATGCGGAAACCCTCCGGCGTGCCGTGCAGGTCAACCCGGTCGATCGCGACCCGCGCACGATAATACGGTTCGCTGGTGTTGGTCGGCACCGGCACGGCGCCGGACGGGTTGCGCTGGTCATCCTGCGCGGTGAAGCTGTCGGCGCTGATGCTGCGCACCGTGCCGTACGCCATGCCGTACTGCATGAAGTTGAACGTGTCGAACTTGAGCGCTACCGGATCTCCGACGTGAACGAAGCCGTCGTCGCGTCCGGAAATGTTCGCCTCGACCTCCAGCGGCGCGTCCGCCGGAACGAGCGTGATGAACTGCTGGCCTGACTGCAGCACCGAACCCACCGACACCCGCGCCACGGTCAGCACCGTCGCGTCACGCTCCGCGCGCAACTCGACCAGTTGCTGGCGAAGCTGAGCCTTGTCCAGAGACTGGCGCGCATCGGACAGCTTGCTGGCGGCGTCGGCCAGCTTGTCGGCAATGTCGGCGTGCCAGGACTGCACGTAGCCGTCGCGCTCGGCTACCTCCGCGGCGAGGTCACGCGCCATGCTGGCCGAGGTCTCCTCCGCGTTGTGCAGTTCGCGATCCATCTCGGCACGGTTGTCCATCGCAGCCAGCGTGTTGAGCTTGCTGCCGACCTGTAGCCTCTCCAGGTCCCGTCGCATCTGCTCCACCGAGGTCGCCACCGCAAGGCGGCTGCGGTAACCGGCCGCATCGGAGTTCGACTTGGCGATGCCGGCGATGATCCCGTTGATCTTCTGGCTGTAGTTTTCCAGCTTGAAGTTGTACTCGGCCTGGCGCTGGGCAAAGATCGCTGCCTGCAACGACAGGTTCGGATCGATCCCGCTATAGACGAACGGCCGTCCGTCCACCTCGGCCTGCATGCGGGACACTTGTGCCTGCAGCGTGGCCACCTGCGCGGCCAGCGCGCCGACATCTGCTGCGGCGAAAGTCGGGTCGAGCCGTGCCAGCACCTGGCCGGCATGCACGGACTCACCCTCATGCACATCGATTGAACGCACGATCGAGGCCTCGAGCGGCTGCAGCACCAGCGTCGGGGTCCGGGATACGACGCGGCCCTGCGCGGTGACCACACGATCGATCGGAATCACGCCCATCGCCACGACGATGGATGCGAACAACGCGGCGATCATCCAGACGATGCCGCGCGCCGAACGCGGAATCGGCGCCGCGGTCACCGTCGTCGACGGCATCTGAAATTCCAGGATCACCGGCAACGTCGGATCGTCCCGATCCGAGACGACAGGTACTAATCGCCTTGGACGAGGGTTGGGGCGAGAGCTGCATGGCGTGGACCTTGACTGTCGAGATGACGATTTTGCTGTGCCCAGAGCTGACGGTAGACCGTGCAGCGCTCGAGCAGGACCCGGTGCGGTGCGATATCCGCGACCTTGCCCTTTTCCAGCACCAGCGTCTGGTCGCATTCGGTCAGCGAAGACAGGCGGTGCGATACGATGATCATCGTCCGGCCGCGCGCAATGCGCAGCAGGTTGGCGTTGACCAGCGCCTCGCTTTCCGGATCAAGCGCGCTGGTCGCTTCGTCCAGGATCAGGATACGTGGATCGTTGATCAGTGCGCGCGCGATGGCGAGCCGCTGCTTCTGCCCGCCGGACAGGTTCGGCGATCCCTCTTCGATGTAGGTCTCGTAACCGTTCGGCATGCGCTCGATGAATTCCTCCGCGCCGGCCAGTCGCGCCGCGCGCACGGCGTCTTCCAACGTCAGACCGGGCCGGCCGGCCAGGATGTTGTCCCGGATCGAGCCGCGGAACAGGAAGTTGTCCTGCAGCACGACGCCAAAGCTCTGTCGGAGATGACGCAGATTGATTTCCCGCAGGTCGGAGCCATCGATCTTCAGGAAGCCCGAATAGTCGCGGTTGATGCCTTGCAGCAGCCGCGTCATGGTGGATTTGCCCGAGCCGGATCGCCCGACGATGCCGAGCATCGTGCCGGCAGGGATCGAGAAGTTGATGCGATCGAGCGCCGGTATCTTCGTGCCACCATAGGTGAAGGAGACGTCATCGAAGGTGATCGCACCGGCAAACCGCGGTCGCAGGCCGCCGGACACCGCATCGACCTCGAGCGGCCGGTTCAATACCGAGGCAGCCTGGCCGATCGCCGCCGCGACATCCTGATATTCCTCGGTCAGCCGTGCCAATTGCACCAGCGGCTGCGCGACGCGCTGTGACAGCATCATGAACGCGAATAGCGCACCGGCGGCATAACCGGTTGAATCATTCAGCGCCCAATAGGCGCCGAGCAGGATCACGCCCATCCACATGAAACGCTCGATCGGCGTCACGATGGTCTGCGGCCAGTTGGCCAGCTTGCCGAATGCGAGACGCCATTTGCCGGCCTCGGCGATCCTCTCGTCCCACAGCGCCTTGCGCTGCGGTTCCAGCGCCAGCGACTTCACCGTCCTGATGCCAAATACGGTTTCGCCCAGTGCCGCCTGCTTGTTGGTTTCCGCGGTAACCACGCGATTGAAGATGACTGCCATCGGCTTCAGGAAGGCCAGTATCACCAGCGTGATCAGGCAGGCGCAGCAAAGCACGATCCAGGCCAACGGCGCGTTCAGCCAGAACAGGAAGGGCAGCAGCACGCACAGCGTCATCAGGTCGAGGAACGCCGTCAGCAGCTTGCCGGTGATGAATTCGCAAATCCGGTGGATCTGGCTGATCCGGTACATCGTCTCGCCGGCCGGATGACGCTCGAAATAGTCAAGCGGCAGGCGCAGGAGCCGGTTGAACACGTGCAGGTTGAGCCGGGCATCGATCCGGGTGCCGACCACCAGCACGATCAGCCGCCGCGCATAGCCCAGCAACGTCTCGAACAGGATCGCGATCGCGACGATGACGGCGATCAGCGCCAGCGTCGAATAGCTGCGATGGGTCAACACCTTGTCGACCACCGTCATGATCAGGAACGGTGGGAAGATGGTCAGCATGCTGAGCGCCAGCGATGCTATTCCGATATCGCGCAGCGAACGCTTTTCCTGCATGACCAGGCCGGCCAGCCAGCGCAGCGAAAATGGCGCGTCGGTTTCCGCGAAGCCGCGCGCGGCACGCAGCAGAACCGCCTCGCCCGCCCATACCTCGCTCAGGCGCAGCTCGTCGACCGGCACGGACGCTTCTGCCCCCGATGCGCGCGGGTCCTTGATGAATGCAACCTTGTGTTCGGTGTTGACGGCGGTCAGCAATCCGGCCGTGCCGTCGTTGAACAGCAGAACCACCGGCCCGGTGTTGTGGAACCGCATGAGGTGCCGCCAGCGCAGCCGCACCGCGCGTGCCCACATGCCGGCGCTCTGGGCCCAGGCGGACAAGGACTGCGGGGAGGGCAGCTGTTCCGCGGCGATGGCGCGAAATTCGTTCGGGTCGAGTTCAATGCCGTGATATCGCCCGGCGACGATCATCGCCAGCAGTCTGGGGTGGATCGGCGGATCGGCGGCTGCGCCGAGTTCGAGCGGGCCCCCCGCATCTGCCCCCCCACCGGTATCGGTGACAGACTGAGGACCCTGCCCCGGTGGGCCGGAGATGTGTCCGTCGTTCATATCCACGAGCAGTCCCCCTCAGAGGCCGTGTCCGATCACGGGCCGTAGCCCCGGTTCTACAGACCGAACTGAATGTTCTGTTCGGCTCGGGCAGCTTCCACCAGCGACCGACCACCGGGACAATTCCGACCGGGCAGTCAATGGCAGGAATGCCGTTGGGGAGTATGCCCTTTCGGTTTACAAGTTGCCAACAAATCCTCGATCCGGGCGCCGCCGGCCCGGCGGGGCACGACAGGGCGGCGGATTGTGACACAGTCGGCTGGCAGGAACAGAGCAAATGGTGGCGCTTGACGATTCCGTGGGGGCATTCGTCCCCGGTCCGCGTCTGGAATGCCCGCCGCTGGGCAGCGGACGCCTGTCCGGCCTGAATTTCGCGGTGAAGGACCTGTTCGACATAGCCGGAGCGGTAACGACCTACGGCAATCCCGACTGGGCCGGTACGCACGCCGCCGCGATCGCGACCGCGCCGGTAGTCACGGCGCTGCTGCAGGCGGGCGCCCGATTGGTCGGCAAGACCAAGACCGTGGAGCTCGCCTACGGACTGACCGGCGAGAACATCTGGCATGACACACCGACTAATCCCCGCGCGCCGGACCGCTTTCCGGGAGGCTCCAGTTGCGGCTCCGCCGCCGCTGTCGCCGCCGGCCTGGCGGATTTTGCGCTTGGCTCGGACACTGGCGGTTCGGTGCGGATTCCCGCCAGCTACTGCGGCCTTTTCGGTATCCGTCCGACTTTTGGTGCGATCAGCCTGGCCGGGGCATGTCCGCTGGCACCGAGCTTCGACACCTGCGGCTGGTTCGCCCGCAGTGCCGCCATATTGGCGGGCGTCGGCGAAGTTTTGTTGCCCGGCGGACGATCGGCGGTGGAAGGCCCGCTGCTGCGCTTTGAGGAGGCCTGGGTCAATGCACAGCCGCAGGTCGCCGAGGCACTGCGGCCGGCGCTGGAGAAAGTGGAGCAATTGCGAGGCAGGGCAGTCGGCGTCGGCCTCGC
Organism: uncultured Alphaproteobacteria bacterium; assembly: GCA_963696645.1. Taxonomy (GTDB): domain Bacteria; phylum Pseudomonadota; class Alphaproteobacteria; order Acetobacterales; family Acetobacteraceae; genus JAMXLO01. Next base: position 1,140,804 of record CAVOKY010000005.1, on the reverse strand, counting down.
CCCCGAAGGGATCGACAGTTTCTTCGACCATTTCCGCACGGTGCAGGCGGAAGAAGCCTGGGCGGCTCTCGGCCAGTGGGTGCAGTCGGTACGGCCACGTTTCGGCCCAGGCGTCCGCGAGCGCTTCATCGCGGCCAAGGCGACCGACCCGGCCGTCGCGGCGCCTGGTCGGGCGTTTCGCCGCCTGGTGCAAGCCCGCATCCGCCCGTTGCTGGCCGGTGGCGGGGTGCTGATCTTTCCGACCAGTCCATGCCCGGCGCCGCTGCTGAACGCCAGCATGGCGGAGCAGGACGCCATCCGTCAGGCCACTATTGGCGTTACGTCCATCGCCGGTTTCTGTGGGCTGCCGGAAGTGACGCTGCCGGCTGCCATGGTCGACGGCGCGCCGGTCGGAATTTCGCTGGTTGCCGCCCAAGGCTCGGACCGTGGATTGTTGGCGTTTGCCTGCGACGCGGCGTCCGTGCTTGGACTCGCAGTCTGAAGACAGAGGCAGGACGCGATGGAGATTCGGACGGCAACCGAGGCGGACATCCCCGCAATCCAGTCGATCTACGCCCACCACGTGCTGACCGGCACAGGCACGTTCGAGGAGGCGCCGCCCTCGGTCGAGGAAATCGCCGAACGGTTCGCCGAGGTGATCGGCCATGGCTGGTCATGGCTGGTGGCAACGGACGCGACCGGTGTACTGGGCTACGCCTACTACACCCAGTTCCGCGACCGATCGGCGTACAGGTTCTGTGCTGAGGACAGTGTGTATGTGCGGGAGGACGTGCGTGGCCAGGGCGTCGGCAAGGCGCTCGTGGCGCGGTTGATTGAGGATGCCACCGCGCGGGGCATGCGCCAGATGGTCGCGGTGATCGGTGACTCGGAGAATGTCGGCTCAATCGGCGTGCATGCCAGCCTGGGCTTCCAGATGATTGGCACGTTGCGGGCCGCCGGCGTGAAGTTCGGCCGCTGGGTCGATGTCGTGTCGATGCAACGGGCGCTGGGACGGGGCGACGCGGACGTTCCGTAGCGACCACTCCCCCCCATCCCCTCCTGCAACAGAAGGGGAAGAAGTCGCCGTGCACCCCCTCCCATTGCGGCAGGGGGTGGGGGGAATGCATCACGCGCCCGGGCCGCATCTCTGGCTGATGGCCGCCTATGGCTTCGTCGCCGGCCTGCCGTTGCCGCTGTCCGGGTTCACCTTCCGCCTCTGGCTGTCCGAGGGCGGTGTCTCCCTTGCCGTCATCGGCCTGACCGCGAACATCGGCCTGGCCTATTCGCTGAAATTCCTCTGGGCGCCGCTGCTCGACAACATGTTGCCGCCAGGTCCGCTGCGCCGACTCGGCCGCCGCCGTGGCTGGCTCGCCGTCATCCAGCCTGCGCTCGCCGCCGCCGCGGCGCTGCTGGCAATGTCGAACCCGGCACGCCTGCCATCGGCGTCACTGGCGCTGGCCGCCCTCGTCGCATTCTGCTCCGCGAGCCAGGACATCGTGGTGGACGCCTGGCGCATCGAGGCCTTTGCGCCGAACCGCCAGGGCGCCGCGATGGCGGCCTATATCTGGGGCTACCGCGTCGCTCTGCTGATCGCGACCACAGGCGTGATCTCAGCGGTCGGCGTGGTCGGCTGGCACGTCGCGCTGCTTGGCGTGGCTGCACTGATCGCTCTCGGCCTGGTCGTTACGCTGCTGGCACCGGAGCCGCTGCCCGGCATTCGCCGTCTCGCGCCAGCCGGCCTCGGTGCCCGCCTCAGCCACGCAGTGATCGAACCGCTGCGCGATTTCCTGACGCGGCGCGGCGCGCTGCTGATCCTCGCCTTCGTCGCGCTGTTCAAGCTGGGCGAGGCGATGGCCGGCATCATGACCGCGCCGTTCTATCGCGCGCTTGGCTTTTCCCGAGACGTGATCGCGGCGACCGGCTGGTTCTCGCTGGGCGGGACGCTGGCCGGCATTGCGCTAGGCGGCTGGATGGTGGCGCACCTGGGCACCGGGCGGGCGCTGCTGCGCACCGGTTGGGCGCAGACCATCGCCATGGCGATGTATGTGCTGCTCGCGATGTCGGCCGGCGAGCAGCACGTCCTGTTCGCCACAGTAACGACGGAGGCGTTCGCGCAGGGCATGGCCGACGCGGCATTCATCACCTACTTGTCCGGCTTGTGTTCCCGCGAGTTCACCGCGACGCACTACGCGCTGCTGTCATCGCTGGCGGCGATCTCGGTGCATACAATCGGTGGGGCATCCGGCGTGGTGGCAGCACAGGTGGGGTGGGTCACGTTCTATGCGCTGTGCATGTTTGCCGCACTGCCGTCGATGGGGCTGATGATCGTGCTGTTAAGGCGAGAGCCGGGCGCGACCGCTGTACGCTGAGATCCCTGTATACACCACGGTCGTTCCATTGCTGACCCACATCAGTCGCTGCCGCGGGTTTTGCCGCGGTTACGTCATTGATTTCCCTTAAGTTTGCGCATGATCGACGACGATCAGTGCCACGATGAGTCAGGCACTTGCCAACGATGCCCTTCAACCGCGATCGGTGCGCCGGGCGTCAGACAGTTGACGAGGCGCCCGTTGCCAGACCGGAGAGATCGCTGCCACAGAACGATCAATTCGATGTCTGCCCCGCCCAACCTGAGCCCTGTGGATTTTGCGCGGAATTCCGGGGTCGTAACGGACAAATGCCAGGGTCGCATCGCGTCAAACAATGACGACTGAAGGGGAATCAGGTGAGAAACAAGTTTTTCGCTGCGGGTTCCGTGATCGCTGTTCTCGCGACCGGGCAGCAGGCCCAGGCAAATGCGATGTCGCGGTTCGACCTCAACGGTCCCGGCATCAGCGGCTCCGGATGGGTCACGTTCACGCCGGATACGATCCCGGGTGACCCTGCCGGGGCGAACCTCATCACCAGCCTCACCGGGACCTTTTCGGATTCGAACAACGGCTTATCGATTTCCAACGCGACGATCCCCGGCTTGGTGCCCACGTCTCCCAATCCCGGCAACGCCCCCTTTGCTACGAGCCTGAGCCACTTTCCCGCCTCGGGCGCTCTGCTCCCGCCGATCGACGCAGGCGCCCTGTCCTACAGCAACCTGCTCTATCCTTCCGGCGCCCCGGACACCTGCTTCGACGGGATCACCGGAGGTTATGTCGACGTGTTCGGGGTGATGTTCACGCTCAACGACGGGCATACTGTTGACCTGTGGAGCAACGGCGGCGGCCCGAACCCCTCTGACATGTACGGCGTCGCCGTGGTTGACCCGACCGGCACCGTCGTCGATTACGAGAACGGCGGCCTCAGCCTGCAAGTTCCTGAGCCGGCCTCTTTCTGGTTGCTGGGTTCTGGCCTGCTCGGCGCCCTGGCGTTTGCGGAGGCGCTCCGCTAATGCCCGCACTCTGGCACCCTCACGGGGATAGCGTCGCACGCGCTCGCAGATCGGGCTGACCGGATCGGCGCTAGTCCGCGGCGGCTGAGACCCCGCCCATCCGGCCATCCTCGGCATAGGCATGCACGGCTGCCGCAAACAGCTCGAAGATCCGCCGGGACACGATATCGGTGGCCCAGTCGTTCTCTGGATGCCACTGTACTCCTATGGCAAACCCGGGAATCGGCCCCGCAGGCGTGGCAACGACGTTGACCGCCTCGATCGTGCCGTCGGGTGCCGTGCCCTCCACCACGACGCCTGGCGCAAGCTGGTTGACGCCCTGGTTGTGCAGCGAATTGACCGCGATCTCGCCGGCGCCGGCCAGGCGGTGCAGCCAGCCGCCCGGCGTCACGCGAATGCTGTGCGCCTTGGCGATCCTGACGTCCCGCGACGCCACCATCGGCGAGGAGTGATCGATCCGGTCGGGTAGATCCTGCAGCCGCTGGTGCAGCGAGCCGCCCAGCGCCACGTTCAGTTCCTGGAACCCCCGGCAGATCGCCAGCAGAGGCACGCCACGTGCCACTGCCGCGCGAATCAGTGGCAGCGTGGTGCCGTCGCGCGCCATATCCTCCCAGGTGCCTTCCGCATGCGGCGGCCCGTCGTAGTAACTGGGATGCACGTTGGAACGGCTGCCGGTCAGCATGATCCCGTCCAGCCGCTCGAGCAGCGTCTCGATATCGGCCGTGGGTCCATTGGCCGGGATCAGCACCGGCACAGCGCCCAGAATGCGGTCAGTTGCCTCAACATAGGTGTTGGAGGCGGCATGGTTCGGCATGCCAAAAATTCCGAATTGCTTGGTGCAGCAACTTATGCCGACGAGCGGCTTGACGACCCGGTGCGACCTCATTGAGTAGGATAATCTACCAAGTCCGCGGCAAATTGAAGACATTTTCTGCGATGCCCGGATTGCTTCGCCCGCAGATATGCCGCCATCGTCAGTTGCCCTGCGGATGCAGCGAGGTCGTATCGACGTAGCGGAACAGTTCGGGGGCGAAGCTGCCGCCCAGTTCGACGTTGTACAGCGTGACCCGCGTCGCCTGGCGCTGCGCATCCACCACCGTCCACTGCCGCAGCGCCAGAGGGTTGTCGGCGAACACCAGGGTCAGGGTGCCATCGCCGGGCGAGGCGGTGCGGATCAGGCTCACCTGGATCTGCCCTGGCAGCCGCTGCATGCCGGTCACGGTCACGTCGCCGCCGAGGTGGACATGATCCGCCAGCAGGATCCCGAGCGGGGTCTGCGACAGGAAGATGTTGGTGGTCTGGTTCAGTTGCCTGTCGTGGAACACCAGCAGTCCGTGGCCGGCCACCAGCAGGATCGGGCTAGGCGGGTCGTACTGGAAACGCATGCGGCCGGGCCGCTCCAGCCAGACGGTGCCCTGGCTTGTCGCGCCGTTCGGCGCCACCTGGAGGAAATTCGCCTTCAGCGTGCGCAGGCCGTCGAGATAGGTCTCGATCCGCGCCAGGTCGGCCTGGTCCCGCGATGTCGGCTGAAACGCTGGCTGTGCGTGAGCGGCGGGCGCGGCCAGCAGCAGCGGGACGAGGGACAGGCGAAGCAGATCACGTCGGTTCATGCTGCGGATGTGGCGCCGCACCACCCGGTTTGCAAACCCACCGCTGGCCGCGGATCAGGCCGCCGCGTGAAACGGGTCCAGCACCCGCAGCCCGCCATCGAGCAACATCCCGTGCTGCATATCCTCCGACCACAGCGTATCGCACCCCGCATCCAGCGCCGATGCCGCAATCATCGCGTCGCAGATCGACAAGCCGTAGCGTTCGGCAAGCCGCAGGCCCGCGTCATGGATGTCGATCGTCAAGGGGCAAACCGGCAGCAGACCACGAAGCATGCTGAGAAACGCATTCGTCTCGGTCCACGACAGCCCCATTTTGCGCCGCGCCACATTGGCGATCTCGTTCAGCACCTGGACGCTGATGATGCCGCCCTCGCCGATCAGTACTCTCCGCTCGATCCGCCTTGGCCGTGTCGCCGGACGCGACATACAGCAAGACGTTGGTGTCGAAGAAGCTACCGGGCATTCGCCTCGTCCCGGTCGAAGCGGAAATCGGCAGGCAACCGGCTGCGGAAAGCCCGCAATCGCTTCAGCAGTTCCCCGCGCCCCAGCTTGCGTGAAACGCCGAACGCGCGCCGGTCGGCGACATGGATTTCGATGTCGTCGCCTACCTTGAGTTCGAGTGCCTCGACAACAGCGGCGGGGAGGCGAACGGCAAGGCTATTGCCCCACTTGGCGACCTGCATGACGGACCTCTATGGATATACCGATGCAGCATGTATATCCGAGCGCGGCGTGCCGCAAGTGTCGCGCATTCATTGGGTTCCGCCCGGTCGCGTCGGCGGGCAAAGTAAAATGCAAACGGGAGTTTGGCGGGCAGCAGGCCGCGCCGGCGACACCTGCCGCATCGTGCCGTGCCCCCGCCAGCCGACGTAGGTAAAGCCGGACCGATCCTTGCCAGGAACTCGACCATGCACCCGTTGTTCGAACAGCACCGAGACGCGGTCGCGGATATCTGCCGCCGTTTCGGCGTGCGGCGGTTGGAAGTGTTCGGCTCCGCCGCCCGCGCGGCCGACTTCCATCCCAACTCAAGCGACGCCGATTTCCTGGTAGAGTTCGTGACCGGTAACGGTAGGCCATTCCTCCGCCGGTACTTCAGCCTGGAAACGGCGCCGTCGCAACTGCTCGGACGCCCCATCGATCTGGTGGAACCCAGCGCGGTGCGGAACCCATATATCCGCGCCAGCATCGATCGGGCGCGCGAGGTCGTTTATGGAGCCTGACGCTCGAAACTATTTGTGGGACAGAGGTGGCCGGGCTGGTTTGAACAGCGTTTGGTTTCCGGCAGACGCCAATTATGCCACTTTTAGGAAAGCAGACCGGACAGGCCGATTTGAATGGTATGGCGCTGCACAATACGCTGCTTCCCCTATCGCCTCGTCCCGAGCAGCGCCGCAGCGTCGCCAAGGTCGACGAACTGATGACACCGTGCGACCGGCTGGAGGCAAGCCTCGCGGCCCGCGACACCGCCCGCAGCCGGCTGCTCAACGCACTGCTCGCCGAGGCGCTTGCTCCCGCCGCGGTGCCGGAGCGGCAGGCGGCGGAGTAGTCCCGCAGCGCGACGCCGCCTCGCGTGCGGGCTCAAGTAAACGGCGACCCAAGATAACGGCGACCATTGCCACGCGACCTTGCCGCTCGGGCAAATATGTCCGAGTGTCCGACCATGAAGCCGGTCGATCTGTTGCGGCGCCTGCGACGGCTCGCCACGCAACGCGGTTGGGAACTGCGCATCGCGGAGGGAGGCCGACACACCAAGGTGACACTGAATGGCAGGCAGACCGTCGTGCCTCGACATCCGGTCGATCTTCCACCGGGCACATTGCGGGCCATCATGCGGCAACTCGGCGTTTCGGCGACTGACCTGGAGGTTTGATTGATGCACTACGCGTGGCCCGTCGAACTGCTCGAAGAGCCGGAAGGCGTCACCGTCACCTGTCCCAATGTGCCCGAAATGGTGACGTGCGGCGGAACTGTCGAGGAGGCGCTGGAGGAAGCGGTGGATGCGCTGGTGACAGCGCTATCGTTCTACACCGACGACGGACGGAAACTACCGACACCGTCGCCAAGCCGGGGGCGTCCGGTCGTGGCAGTTCCCGCGCGGATCGCGGCCAAGCTGGCACTGCATGAGGCGATGCTACGGGGCGGCGTGTCCAATGTCGAACTGGCGCGGCGTCTGGGGACGGATGAGAAGGCAGTGCGTCGCCTGCGCGACCCGCTGCACGGCAGCAGGATCGAGACCATTGAGGCGGCGCTACGTGCGTTGGGCAAGCGGCTGGAGGTTTCTGTGCGGGCTGTGGCGTAGCAGGCCAAAGGCCCTCGATGCTCCACCTACGCCTGCTTCAGCTCGATCAGGCTACGCCTGATCTTCCGCCCGCGCTCCACCATGTCCTCGATATACGCCGCGTCGCCCCAGCGCACCGCGCGCGACATCGCCTGCGCGTCCTCCATGAAGCGCGCCAGCATCTCCAGCAGCGCCTCGCGGTTGTTGAGGAAGATGTCGCGCCACATCACCGGATCGCGACGCCGCGATGCGGGTGAAGTCGCGGAACCCCGAGGCGGCGAACTGCAGCACCTCCTGCCGGGTCTCGTCCGCCAGGTCGTCCGCGGTGCCGCAGATGGTGAACGCGATCAGGTGCGGCAGATGCGACACGATCGCCAGCACGCGGTCGTGATGCGCCGGCTCCATCCGCTGCACCATCGAGCCGCAGCGCCGCCACAGTTCTTCGACCTTTGCCACCGCCGCCTCGTCGGTGCCGGGCGGCGGCGTGAGCAGCGCCCAGCGGCCCTCGAACAGCGTGGTGAAGCCGGCATCCGGACCGGAATACTCCGTGCCCGCCACCGGGTGCGCCGGCACGAAATGCACGCCCGGCCGGCACCAGCGGCCCCACGTCGCGGATCACCGACTGCTTGGTGGAGCCCACATCGGTCAGGATGGCGCCCTCGGCCAGATGCGGCGCGATGGCCGCGGCGATGTCGGCGAACGCCCCCACCGGAGCGCACAGCATGACGCAGTCGGCGCCCTGCACGGCGCGCGCCGGCATCGGCCTCGACCCGGTCGGCGAAACCCAGCGCACGCACCCGGTCCAGCGTCTTCGTGGTCCGCGCGTTCACCACGACCTCGGCGGCGATGTCGCCGCGCTCGCGGGCGATGCGGGCGACCGAGCTGCCGATCAGGCCGATGCCGATCAGCGCCAGGCGGCGGAACAGCGGTTCAGCCACGGGCGCCGCGGGTGAACTCCGCCACCGAGTCGATGACGATGCCGACCTCCTCCGCCGTGCCGACGGTGATGCGCAGGCAGTGCGGCAGCCCGTAACCACCCACCGGCCGCACGATCACGCCGCGCGTGCGCAGGAAGGCATCCGCCGCCTTCGGCGCGCTCCGGTGTGGCGAAGTCGGCGAGCACAAAATTGCCCTCGCTCGGCCAGACCTTGATGCCCGCGGCCTGCAGCCCGGCCGCCAGCTTCGGCCGGTATTCGGCGTTGTGCGCGCGGCCCTTCTCCACCCAGCCCGGCTCGGCCAGCGCGGCGATCGCGGCGGCCTGCGCGGCGATCGACACGTTGAACGGCGAGCGCACGCGGTTGAACACATCGATCACCGCCGGCGGCGCGTAGCCCCAGCCGATCCGCATGCCGCCCAGGCCGAAGATCTTCGAGAACGTCCGCAGCATCACCGTGTTGTCGGCGGCATCGACCAGCTTGATCCCCGGATCGTAATCCGGTCGCTCGACGTATTCGGCGTACGCGGAGTCCAGCACCAGCAGCACCTCGGGCGGCAGCCCGGCGCGCAGGCGGGCCACCTCGTCATACGGCAGCATGCTGCCGGTGGGGTTGTTCGGATTGGCCAGGAACATCAGCCGCGTCGCCGGCGACACCGCCGCCAGCATGGCGTCCACATCGGCGGTCAGGTTGCGCTCGCGGCGTCTTGATCACCCGGCTGCCGGCATAGGTCCCGGCGATGAGGTAAATGGCGAACCCATGCTCGCTCATGACGATGTCGCGCCCGGGACCGCCATACGCCAGGCACAACTGATAGATCAGATCGTCCGAACCAGCGCCGCACACGATCCGCGCCGGATCCAGCCTGAACCGGGCGCCGATCGCCCGCCGCAGTTCGGTCGCGTCACCGTCCGGATAGCGGTGCAGCTCGCCGGCCATCCTGCGGTAGGCTTCCTGCGCGCCGGGCGGCACGCCGAATGCGCCCTCGTTGGACGACAGCTTGAGCACCCGGTTGACGCCGGATATCGTCGACTCGCCGCCGATATACGGCGAGATGTCGAGAATTTCCGGCCGAGGACGCGGACTGCTCATGCGGTGCCTCCGGTTTCGGGGATCGCATAGGCGCCCAGGACCACGGGCCGGCGCAGCATGGCGCCCAACCCGGCCAGCCGAGGGTCATCGTCGGCCAGGAAACCGTCGACCTCGGCCAGCGCGTGGGCAACCTGCGCGCCCTGATCGCGGCGCAGGATTACCATGCCTGGCGACAATCCCGCCGATGTCAGCGCCGCGCCGAGGCGGGCCCGGCTGATGTCCAGATCGAGCTCCAGGCCGAGCAGCGAGCGGTCGCGTTCGCTGGCGTCGGGTTCGCTGGCAGCGACCACCAGCGCCTGGACTGAGGGTGCGCCATCCGGGCGCGGAGCCCAGAACGGCAGTCGTGCCACCACATGAATGCGCGGTTCATCCTTCTGCAACAAGGCAGTCCACCACGCATCCCGCACTACCTCGGTCTCTGACGGCGCCGGCAGCACTGCGACGGCCGCGGCGCCACGGCTGACCTCGGCCATCGCCTGTGCCGGACTGCCATGCACGCGCAACGGCGTCAGGGCGCCGAAATGCTCGCGCGCAGCCTGGGTCAGGCTGGCGTTGCCGTCGGGTTCGCACACCGCCACTGAGAACTGGCCCTGCATCGCAGTGGTCCCGGCCAACAGTTCCCGCCAGATCCGTACCAAAGCCTGCGCCGGCAGTGCGCCGCTATGCTGGCGCAGCAGGCGGCGGATGATCGAAGCTTCACGGCCTGGACGGTAAGCGCCGCGCTTCCCGGCGCGCGCCACCTGCTCCACCACCTTGGCACGCCGCATCAACAGGTCGTGCAGATCGTCGTCGATCCGATCCAGTTCGGCGCGCAGGGCCGGAAGGTCGCCCGGCCAGCCATCCCTCGGCGGCGGGGGTTCCTCCGACTGGGCGGCGGGGGCAGGAGGCGCATCGATACGGGCTGAACTTGACATCATCCTGGCCGGTAGGGGGCCGAACAGATAGCCGATGCAGACAGCCATGCAAACAGAGATCGGCATGCCTTGTTGCGAGGCGACGATAGCCGGCTTATGCAAACGCGGGATGGATACGTCTGCGACAGTCGCCGGCACCGAACACCGCCCGAGCGTCACCTTCGAGCAGGGGATGACGCTGGACTGCGGCGCGCACCTGCGGCGGCTGACGGTGGCCTATCGCACCTACGGCACGCTGAACGCCGCGCGCTCCAACGCCGTCCTGGTCTGCCATGCACTGACCGGCGACCAGTATGTCGCGGACCCCCATCCGCTGACCGGCAAGGAAGGCTGGTGGGAGCAGGTAGTCGGCCCCGGCCGGCCGATCGACACCGGGCGTTATTTTGTCATCTGCGCCAATGTGCTGGGTGGCTGCATGGGCTCTACCGGACCGCGCAGCCTGCGGGACAACGGCGATGGCCTGTGGGGTACCGATTTTCCGCCGGTGACCATCCACGACATGGTCCGCGCCCAGAAAATGCTGATCGACCATCTGGGCATTGCCCGGCTGTTCGCCGTGATGGGCGGCTCGATGGGCGGCATGCAGGTGCTGCAATGGGCGGCCAGCTATCCGGACGCGGTATTCGCCGCGCTGCCGATCGCCTGCGCCGCGTATCACTCGGCGCAGAACATCGCGTTCCACGAGGTCGGCCGCCAGGCGATCTTCGCCGATCCGGACTGGCAGGGCGGGCGCTACTGGATGGACGGACGGACACCGGCGCGCGGCTTGGCGGTGGCGCGGATGTGTGCGCACATCACCTACCTGTCGGAGGAGGCACTGACGCGGAAATTCGGCCGGCGGCTGCAGAACGCGCCGAAGGATCCCAGCGAGGCGATCGGCCTGTTCGGCGAGATGTTCGAGGTGCAGAGCTATCTGCGCCACCAGGGCTCCACCTTCGTGCAACGCTTCGACGCCAACTCGTACCTGACGATCACGCGGGCGATGGACTATTTCGATTTGGCGGCGGACTACGGCGGCGACGTGGCCAACGCGTTCCGCGGCACGCGGACGCGGTTCCTGCTGGTATCGTTCACCTCGGACTGGCTGTTTCCCACGCCGGAGAGCCGGTCGATCGCGCGCGCATTGAACCGGGCGGGGGCGAACGTGTCGTTCGTGGAAATCCCGACCGACAAGGGACACGATGCATTTCTGCTGGATGAGCCGGATTTTCATCGCACGCTGGCGGGGTTTTTAGCCGGGTGCGCGGTGCATGTGGGATTGGAGCGGTAGAGCGCACATATTTTGGGGGACGCCTCGGTCTCTGACACAGTGGGCATGTATGTGGCCTGGGCGAGGAAAGCCGTTTTATATCACCGCTTGAATAGCGATATGCCATCGCGTTCGAATGATCCTGCTGGATGCCAATGTGGTTTCGGAATCCATGCGTTCGCACCGCGGTCCGCGCGTCGTAGCGTGGCCTGAAGTCCAGACTGTCAGTACCCTCTACCTCTCAACGATCAGTCTGGCCGAGCTGCTGCTCGGGATCGCAAGTCTCCCTGTAGGTAAGCGCCGCAGGGTACTCGCGGCGACACTCGGCGATCAGATTTTGAACCTGTTCGAAAGCCGCATCGTGCCGTTCGATATCGCGCTCCGGCAGCTAATGCCGTGATTGGCGTGCGCGTCCGCAGACAGGGGCACGCGATTTCGGTCGCCCATAGACAGATCACGGCAATCGCGGCATCGCGCAGCCTCAGCGTCGCGAGCCGCGACGAGGCGCCGTTCCGCATGGCAGGCCTTGTCGTCATCAATCCGTGGCAGACGTGAGCCAAACGTACAGGGCGACTACCGCCCGACGAAATTCGGCTTCCGCTTCTCCCTGAAGGCCGCGACACCTTCCCTGTGGTCCTCAGTCTGATCCAGTTGCGGCTGCACGAACGCCTCGTAGTCGAGGAAGTCCTCGTAGCTTGGCCCGCTCGCCATGTGGAACAGCTTCTTCGCCATGCCGAACGCAAAGGTGGGCCCGGATGCCAGGTCCGCCGCAAGCTCCTCGGTCTTCGCCATCAGTTCACCGTCAGGCACGACGTAGTTCACCAGCCCCAATGACAGCGCCTCCTGCGCCTCGACGAAGCGCGCGGTGAACACCAGCTCCTTGGCGCGCGCCAGGCCGATGCGGCGTGTCAGGAACCAGATCGCCCCACCGTCCGGCGCCAGGCCGATCCGCCGGAACACCTGCGAGAATCGCGCGGTTTCCGATGCAACGATCATGTCGGCCACCAGCGCGATGCTCCAGCCGATCCCTACCGTCGGACCACGCACCGCGGCGATGGTCGGCTTTTCCGTCGCATGCAGCGTGCGCAGGAATTGGTGGCTGCCGCCCTGCATCTTCTCGCGCTCGGCGCGCAACCCGCCACGCTGCATCCGCCCGACATCGGCGCCGGTGCAGAACGCGCGGCCCTCACCGGTGATGATGATCGCGCGCACATTGTCGTCGAACCGCAACTGCTGCGCGTACTCGCGCAATTGCGCGCGCATCTCATAGGTCAGTGCGTTCAGCTTCTCCGGTCGGTTGAGCACAATCTTCGCCACCGGCCCCTCGATAATCAGATCGACCGACATCGCCGCGTCCCTCCACGTGATTTGCGGACATCCAAGCGTGTTGACGCCACGCGGGCAAGGCGGCACCGTGACGCCAACCATACGACCCAGAGGGAGCCCAGCATGGCGCGTCCGTTCGAAGGCATCCGCATCATCGACATCACGCATGTGCTGGCCGGACCCTTCGCCGCCTATCAGCTCGGGCTGATGGGCGCCGATGTGATCAAGGTGGAACATCCGGACGACCCGGATCAAAGCCGCGATTCCGGCAGCGACAACGATCTGAATCACGCCAATATGGGCACCGGATTCCTTACGCAGGGATCTAACAAGCGCGCCATCACGCTGAACCTGAAGACCGAGCAAGGTCGGAACATCCTCAAGAAGCTGGTCGCCACCGCCGATGTGCTGGTGGAGAACTATCGGCCCGGCGCGTTCGAGGCGCTCGGTCTGGGCTACGAGGAGCTGCGCAAGATCAACCCCAAGCTGATCTACGCGTCGTTCTCCGCATTCGGCCAGGGCGGCCCGCGGCGGCAGCAGACCGCGTACGACCACGTTATCCAGTCCACGTCGGGCATCATGGCGATGACCGGCACACCCGCCGCCAATCCGATCAAGATCGGTGCGCCGGCGATCGACTATGCCACGGGGACGATGGGTGCCTATGCATTGTCGGCCGCCCTGTTCCAGCGCGAACGCACCGGACAGGGCCAGCGCGTCGACATGGCGATGCTGGACGTGGCGATCGTCCTGATGGCCTCGCACGTGACCGGGTACATGCGCAATGGCGCGCACCCGAAGCCGTCCGGCAACCGCACCGGCCACGCCACCAGCATGGCTTATCAGACCAGGGACGGCATCGTGATGGTGGGCGCGTCCAACCTGCGCCAGCAGAAGCGACTGTGGACCGTGCTGGAACACCCTGAGATGATCAAACGCACCAACGACGAACGCCATGCGGATCACGATCGCGAGGAGAAGCTGCTCGCCGAGATCATGCTGACACGCAGTGCCGCGGAGTGGGAGGAGTATCTTCAGTCTCGCCACGTGCCCGCATGCCGCGTGCGCACGATGGGCGAGGCGCTGGCTGATCCGCAGATTGCGTCGCGCGGCGTGCTGCACCGTCATGAATCGGCACCGGGGATCGATGGTTCATTCACCGTTCCGGTTGCCGCGTTCAAGTTCGCGCATGACGGGCCGCGGGTTGATAGCCCGCCGCCGATGTTCGGCCAGCACACGGACGAGGTGCTGCGGGAACTCGGGTATGGCGCGGCCGACATCGAGCGGTTCCGTGCGGCTGGAGTGGTTTAACAGTTCGTGGCTGGCATGACGTGAGGAGACAGCGATGCAACTCGGTCGACTTGGCGTCTGGTACTCCACTGACAAGCTGGGCGGCCCCGAGCAGATCAAACAATTCGTCGCCACGGTGGAACGCCTCGGCTACGACACTCTGTGGTATCCGGAATCGCGCGGCTACGAATCGCTGTCGGTCGCCGGGTTCATGCTGGCCAACACAACAAAGTTGAAGTTCGGCAGTTCGATCGCGAGCATCTACGCGCGAGACGCCTTCACCGCGCGACGCGGCATGCTGTCGCTCCACCAGCTTTACGGCGAGCGCTTCATCCTCGGGCTCGGCGTCAGTCACGTGCCGATGGTCGAAGGCATCCGCGGCCACAAATACGAAAAGCCGGTGCCGGCGATGCGCGCCTATCTCGATGGCATCACCAAGGGCGAAGCCGGGTCGGAAAACTGGCCGATCGCCATCGCCGCGCTGGGTCCGCTGATGCTTAAGCTGTCGGCGGCGAAGACCCGCGGCGCGCTGCCGTACAACACGACGCCGCGCCACACCGGCGAGGCAAAGCAGATTCTCGGACCGGACAAGTGGCTGGTGGCCGAACAGAAGGTTTGCCTGGAAACCGATCCCGCGAAGGCACGCGCACTCGGCCGCAAGGAGTTGTCGCGCTACATGGTGCTTGACAACTACCGCAACAACTGGCTGCGCATCGGCTTCCCGGAAGCCGAGTTGGCGAATGGCGGATCGGACCGCTTCATCGATGCGATGGTGCTATGGGGCAACGCCGACACGGTACGGCGCGGCCTGCGTGCGCACTTCGATGCGGGTGCGACACATGTCTGCATCCAGCCGGTGCACCCGGACGGTGATACCGCCGAGCGTGATCGGATTCTGACGGAGCTGGCTGACACCTGAACGGAGCGCGCCATGCTGGCTATCCCGAAGAGCGGACCACTCGCCAGGACCACGATGGCCTATGTGCTGGCGGGCGGCCGAGGTAGCCGGCTCATGGAACTCACCGACCGGCGTGCCAAGCCGGCGGTGTTCTTCGGCTGCAAATCACGCATCATCGACTTTGCCCTGTCCAACGCACTGAATTCCGGCATCCGCCGCATCGGCGTGGCAACGCAGTACAAGGCGCACAGCCTGATCCGCCACCTGCAGCGCGGCTGGAACTTCTTCCGTGTCGAACGCAACGAAAGCTTCGACATCCTGCCGGCCAGTCAGCGCCTCTCGGAGAACGAGTGGTATGCCGGCACCGCCGATGCGGTCTACCAGAACATCGACATCATCGAGAGCTACGGGCCGGACCACATCATCATCCTGGCCGGCGACCACATCTACAAGATGGACTACGAGCCTATGTTGCAGATGCACTACGAACGTCAGGCCGATGTGACGGTCGGTTGTATCGAGGTGCCGCGCATCGAGGCATCGGGCTTTGGCGTCATGCATGTCGATTCAGCCGACCGGATCGTCGAATTCCTGGAAAAACCGAAAGACCCTCCAGGCATGCCGGACAAGCCTGACATGGCGCTGGCCAGCATGGGCATCTACGTGTTCGCCACCAAATTCCTGTTCGACGAACTGCAGCGCGACGCCGAGGACAAGAACTCCAGCCGCGACTTCGGCAGGGACATCATCCCGCACCTGGTGAAGCACGGCAACGCGCTGGCACATCGCTTCACCCAGTCCTGCGTGCGTTCCGGGTTCGAGGCGGAGGCCTATTGGCGCGATGTCGGCACACTGGACGCGTACTGGAAGGCGAACATCGACCTTACCGATGTGATTCCGGCGCTCGACCTGTACGACATGGAGTGGCCGATCTGGACCTATGGCGAGATCACCCCGCCCGCCAAGTTCGTGCACGATCTGGATGGCCGGCGCGGCCAGGCTGTCAGTTCGCTGGTGTCCGGTGGCTGCATCATTTCCGGTGCGTCGCTGCGACATTCGCTGCTGTTCACCGGCGTTCGCGCGCATTCATTTGCCACCGTCGAGAACACCGTGGTGCTGCCCTATGCCGACATTGGCCGATCCGCCCGGCTGCGGAACGTCATTGTCGATCGCGGCGTGCGCATCCCGGACAATCTGGTGGTGGGCGAGGATCCGCTGCTGGATGCTGAACGCTTCCGCCGCACCGACGAGGGCATCTGCCTGATCACCCAGTCGATGCTCGACAAACTGGGGCGATGACGCCGCTCAACGTACTGGCGGTTGTCTCGGAGATATTTCCGCTGATCAAGACAGGCGGCCTCGCGGATGTCGCGGGTGCGCTGCCGGGTGCGCTTGTCGCCGAAGATGTGGCGGTGCGTTCGCTGATGCCGGGCTATCCGCCGGTGCTGGGGGCGCTGGAGGGCGGCGTGGTGGTCGCGCGGCTCAACGATCTGTTCGGCGGTGCCGCGCGCATCATCGCGGCGAAGTCTGCCGGGCTCGACCTGTTCGTCATCGATGCGCCACATCTGTTCGCCCGCAACGGCGATCCGTATCGCGGTCCGGATGGACATGACTGGCCCGACAATGCATTCCGCTTCGCGGCGTTGTCGCGCACGGCCCAGCTGCTGGCGCAAGGGCTGGTCGAAGGCTACCGGCCGGATGTGGTGCATGCGCACGACTGGCAGGCGGGTCTCGCCCCGGCCTATTTGCACTATGCCGGCGTGATCGAGCCTGCGAGCGTGATGACGGTGCACAATATCGCTTTCCAGGGACTCTTCCCGGCCTATCTGTTGAGTCCTCTGGGCCTGCCGGCAGACGCCTTCACCATCAATGGCGTCGAGTATTACGGCGGAATCGGTTACCTGAAGGTCGGCCTGCTGTTTGCCGACCGGATTACCACGGTTTCGCCGACCTATTCGGCGGAGATCCGTACGCCAGCCGGCGGTGTTGGCCTCGATGGCCTGCTGCGTACGCGTGCTGACGTGCTGTCAGGCATTCTCAACGGCATCGACACCGCGGTGTGGGATCCTGCGCATGACCCGCATCTCGCATCGCGGTTCGATGTCGACCGGCTGGCGGATCGTTCCGCGAACAAGACCGCACTGCAGAGCCGGCTTAGACTGAACGTCGATCCCGCGAGGCCGTTGTTCGGTGTCATCAGCCGTCTCGCCGCGCAGAAGGGTATCGATCTGCTGCTCGAGGCGCTGCCTGCACTGCTCGACTGCGGCGCACAGCTTGTCGTGCTCGGCGCGGGTGACGGCTCGCTGGAGGCGGGGCTGCGCGCGGCTGCCGTGGCCAACCCGAACAGCGTCGGCGTGCATTTCGGCTTCGACGAGGCGTTGGCGCATCTGGTGCAGGGCGGCTGTGACGCACTGCTGGTGCCCTCGCGCTTCGAACCATGCGGACTGACGCAACTCTGCGCGTTGCGCTACGGCGCGTTGCCGATCGTCGCGCACGTCGGCGGACTGTGCGATACGGTGATCGACGCCAACGAAATGGCGCTGGCCGCCGGTGTCGGCACTGGTTTCCACTTCGCACCGGTGACGGCCGAGATGCTGGTTGCTGCGATCATGAGGGCATTGTCGGTGTGGCGGCAGCCGGCGCTCTGGCGGCGCTTGCAGCACAATGCCATGCAGACCGAGGTTGGCTGGCGGCACCCCGCCGCGCGTTATGCCGCGTTGTATCGGGAGCTGGTACCTCGGGTTGACTGACATAACGTCGCCTGCCATGGCGGGGAGCGAAGTGGCAGTTGGATCGGCGGACAATGGATCTCGGCACGGCGGTTGCGGAACAACGCGAATTGGCGACAACGCTGTTCGATCAGTTGCGTCGCGACGGGCTGGACGAGCCGGGCGTCACACGCGATCCTTACGGCGCAGGCGAACAGCGCGCACATGCCACGGTGACCGCGGTGGCGCAGCGGCTAGCATTGCGCATCGAGCACGATGCGGCGGCCAACCTCTATATGACGCTGCCGGGCCGCGACCCGGCGGCGAAGCGTGCGGTGGTCGGCTCGCATCTTGATTCGGTGCCGCATGGCGGCAATTTCGACGGTGCCGCGGGCGTGGTGGCTGGGCTGGCCGCCGTCGCGGCATTGCAGCGTCTTGGCGTCACCCTGGCTTGCGACCTCACGGTGATGGGCATCCGAGCCGAGGAAAGCATCTGGTTCCAGGTGTCCTATATCGGCAGCCGTGGCGCGCTTGGCATGCTGCCGGACGGCGCACTAGACGTGTGTCGCATCGACACCGGGCGTACGCTGGCGGACCACATCGCAGAGTGTGGCGGCGATCCTTCGGCACTGCGCCATGACACACGCTTCCTCGATCCGGCGCAACTACAGGCATATATCGAATTGCATATCGAACAGGCGCCGAGTCTGGTCGCGGCGGGGCGGCCGGTAGGAATCTGCACCGGCATTCCCGGCAATTTCCGCTACCCGGATGCGCGCATCGAAGGCAGCCACGACCATGTCGGCCTGCCACGCCGCTTCCGCCACGACGCGGCGATGGCCGGCGCGGAATTCGCCATGGCACTGGACGCACTTTGGGAAGCGCACGAGGCAAAAGGCGTCCCGATGGCCTGCACGATCGGCCGGTTTCATACCGACGCTGCCTCGCATGGACTCACCATCGTGCCGGGCGAATTCCATGTCAGCCTCGATGTCCGCGCCTATGACGAAGCTGTGCTGGCGGAACTCGACCGGCAGGTGGATGCGATCATCGCCGGCATCGAGCAGCGGCGCGGTGTGCGCTTCCATCGTGGGCCAAAGGCCCGCGCGGCCGTCGGGCAGGTCGATCCGGCGATTCGACGCGCGTTGGAAGCCGGCGCCGCCGAACTTGGCATTCCGGCGTTGCAGCTTGGCAGCCCGGCCTCGCACGACGCGGCCGCCTTCGCCGCGGCCGGCGTGCCGATGGGCATGATTTTTATCCGCAACGAGAACGGCAGCCATAATCCCCGCGAGGCGATGACGATCGACGATTTCATGGCGGGGGTGTCGGTGCTGACGTGGTATCTTTTGCAACAATTTTCTCGCGCATCCGGATAGCGCCAGCAGGCTTGGCTACCCGGTGCCCGACGATCATTGCCCGCGTAGCGAATGACCCGACGGAGTCATGCCTCGCGATAGTTCAGCAGCATGCAGCCGACCAATATGAAGCAGACCGGCCAGACCCAGCCGGCAATACGCTGAGCGACCGGGTTTGCAGTTGGATCAAGACGAAGTTCCAGCCACCGTGCCCAGCCCGCAACGATGCCGGTCAACGCCAAAGGCGTGTGGGTGAGTTCGATCAGCAACTGGTCCTTCAGGTTGGCGATCGCATGGCTGTGAGTCAGTAGCAGCACACCGCCGCCGGCACACAGCAAGGGAAACACCAGGCGTGCCCATGGTTTCACGTCGCGACCGGTGCGCACGCGCCATTCGAAGATGCCGAAAGCCGCAATCAGCAACACGAAGATCCGGTGCTGCAACACCTCGATGTCGCGGAAGCTGGCGAAGAATCCGATCTCGCCAAGGGGCCAGACCTCCGGATCGGATCGCACGAACAGGAATGCGGCCAGCCCGAGGAACAGCAACGGCCAATGGCGCGCCCAGCGCAAACCCGCCTGGTTCAGCAACGATAACACGCCGATCGCAAGCACGAACAATCCGGACCAGTGATGATTATATTCAGACCACGCGATGTCGGCCGCGTTGCGCGGTGGCAGATCACCAGATCCTGGAACGAAGGCCACCTGTGGCGTCGCACCATGGTGCGCGGCCTCGGCGTCGAGTTTGGCCTGCAACGCGGGCAGCGCCAGCTTGTCATGATCCGGCGAACCGAGGCGCGGCCACTCCGGCGTGTTGCGCTCGACGATTTCCGGCCAACTCACCCGATCCTTCATGAGATCGACCGCCGGCGGAACCGACGTCAGTGAAGCGGCGGCAAAGAATATCGCGATCCCGATGCCAACCTCCACCTCTGCGAACCGCTTCAACCGAACGATTGGCGTCGCGGGATGCGCACGCAAACGCTCGATCAGCAGGAAGTTGGCGGCGCCGAGTACCAGCAGCATGAGAAACATCGCGATCTTGGCGCCGACCATCACGCCGTACGCGGTGCCATAAAACCCCTGCCAATCGCCGATGTACAGCAAGCTCATGGTAATGCCGCTCAGCAGTATGCAGGCGACACCTGCCATCGACATGCGGGAAAAGCGGGAGCCAACCAGGCGCCAGGCCTGTGCGTTCTGAATGCGGCTCAGCGCGATCAGGAAGCAGGGGATACCGCCAATCCAGATCGCCGCACCAAGCTGATGCAGGAACTCGACGAACAGCAGCGGCGTGCGGTCATCCAGCCGAGCGGCGGCATGCGTCGTGAGCGTCGCCGCGGCCAGTTCGATCGCCGCCAGCGCCAGCAGCGCGATGGTCGGTGTCCGGTGGCGAAACGTGAGCAGGGTCAATGCGATCAACGCCATTGCGGTGATCTTCACCATGCCGGCAACAGCGAAATTCGCTTGCAGCACATCGAGGATTGACAGATCGACTGTGCCGACCAGCACCGTGGTTTGCAGCACTATTGTCGCAGTTTCGCAGACCACCAGCGCGACGGCGCTCCAAGCGGTCATACGGACACATGTGTGCTCGATCCCTTGCCCGACCGAACCCAGTCTTGGCGCGAGCGGACGCAGTAACAGGGCAAGGAACAGCACGCCGCCGAGAGCCATCGACTGAGCAGCGATGGTAAACCCGTGGAGGATGATCGACAGATAGCCGAACAGATCGATCAGCAACGCCACGCGCTATGGGCCTGTGACGGTGAAGGGCACGTCGCCACGCGTGATATGGCCATCGACCGCCAGGACCTGCCAGCGCACGACGTAGTGTCCTGGCGTCGTCAGTTTCGCGCCGGTGTCGATCACATTCGGCGGACCGTCGGGGTCGGGGGTCAGCACTGTCTGTTTGTGATCGGGACTGGTAAGGGTCAGGCGCGAACGGCCACGATCGATTCTGCTGTTGTAAACAAACGACATGTCCACCTGACCGGCCGGCACGCTGCCGCCAGACGGGGGCTGGCTTTGCTCCAGGATGGCGTGGGCCATGGCGACCGCGGGCGTCAGTAGCAACCCCGCCAGTGCTGCGCCGGCGATGCAGCGCAGCCTGAGAACGCTCGTCATCAACAATAGGTCCTCCTGCGAGCCGCGAATCGGCGCGCGCATTTAGCGCGCTGGCGGGTGGCTGTCCAACCGTCGGGCGGCAATCAGGCCCACGCACCTTGACCCGCATTCCAACGGCATGGTCCTCTTGTCGGACGTCAATTGAATCCGATCCGCGGAAGCACCTCCACACGCATGAGCCGCCAACCCCCGGGCCGTCGCGCCGACTATCGCTACTTCCATGCCATCACGACGCGATGGATGGACAACGACGTGTTCCGCCATGTGAACAACGTCAACTACTTCTCATTTTTCGACACGGCGGTGACGTATTTCGAAATGACCTCCGGTGTGGTGGATTTGCTGGAAGGGCCGGTGCATTGCGTGGTGGCGGAGGTGATGTGCCGCTACCATACCTCCGTGGCATTTCCGGACCGCATCACGGTGGGGGTACGGGTGGCGCGGATCGGCGGTAGTTCGGTGCGCTACGAGATCGGCGTGTTTCGCAATGACGATGACGCGGCTGCGGCGGAGGGATACTTCGTGCATGTGTTCGTCGATCGCGCGACACAGCGCCCGGCGCGGGTACCGGAGGCATCGAGGGCGGTGCTGGAGACGATTGCGGTTGCTGGCTGATCGGCGCGGGCGACGGGCGGAACGATTACAAAGCAAAGAAGGAACTGGACCATGGATCTCGGACTCAAGGGCAAGAAAGCCATCGTCTGCGCGGCGAGCAAAGGCCTCGGCCGGGCCTGCGCCTTGTCACTCGCGCGCGAGGGCGTCGACGTGGTGATTACTGCGCGCACCGCGGCGGATCTTGAAAGGACCGCCGATGAAATCCGCAAGGAGACCGGCGTAAAGGTGACGCCGGTTCCTGGCGACATCACCACCGAAGCCGGTCGTGCAGCGGCGCTGGCGGCGTGTCCCAACCCCGACATCCTGGTGAACAATGCCGGTGGTCCTCCGCGCGGCGACTTCCGCGAATGGGGCCGCGACGAATGGATCAAGGCGCTGGACGCCAACATGCTGGCGCCGATCTTCCTGATCAAGGCCGTGGTCGACGGCATGATCGAGCGCAAGTTCGGCCGCATCGTCAACATTACATCGGCATCGGTAAAGTCACCGATCCCGGAGCTCGGCATGAGCAACGGCGCGCGCGCCGGCCTCACCGGTTTCGTCGCCGGCCTGGCGCGTCAGATCGCCCGCCACAACGTGATCATCAACAACATCCTGCCGGGCCCGTTCCTCACCGACCGGTTGCGCAGCGGCTTCCAGGAAGCTGCGCGCGCCAGCAACCGGCCGGTGGACGAACTGGTGCAGGAACGCGCGAAGAACTCCTATACCGGCCGCGTTGGCAATCCGGCGGAATTCGGCGACGCCTGCGCATTCCTATGCTCCGCCAATATCGGGTTCATCGTCGGCCATAACCTGCTGCTCGACGGTGGCAACTTCAATTCGTCGATCGCGTGATGTGACCAAATTTGCGGTGTCGGACGCGGCGACCTACGCCGGGGCCCGGCACCGCTAGTCTCCACTCCTGGAACGAGGTGGAAATCGCAATGCAGATTCGCCGTTTGGATCACGTCCAACTCGCGATGCCGGTGGGTGGCGAGAATGAGGCGAGGGCGTTTTACCAGGGTGCTCTCGGCATTCCCGAAACGCAGAAACCCGCCCATCTCGCCTCACGCGGTGGATGCTGGTTCGAGAGCGGCGAGTTGAAGGTCCATCTCGGCGCGGAACAGGACTTCGTGCCCGCCCGCAAGGCGCATCCTGCCTTCATCGTGGATGACCTGCCAGGATTGATAGCGCGGCTGGCGCACGCCGGATATCATGTCGTCGATGATCAGCCGCTGGAGGGTTACGATCGTATCTACGCCGACGACCCGTTTGGTAACCGGATCGAGTTGATGGAACCAAAGATGTCGCAAGCCGATCGAGGGATATAGCACAGGAGGTTCCCATGCCCGCGTTCCAGCCGTCGCAGGAATTCCGGATGCCCTTGTCGGGCGACGTGACGCAGGCGATCAACCCATGGTCCTGGACGCTGCGCATGATCGGCGGGCAGTTCGGACTGATCAACGTCAACCTGGGCACTTCGCCCGATCCGGCTCTCGAGCAGACCATCATCGAGGAGGTCGGCAGCTACGGACGTCAGCTTGGGCGCATCGGCGATGCCATGGCGGTGCTGCTGCGACATCTCGACCGGACGAAACTGAACACGGCAGAACTGGGTGTCATCACGGCGCTGGAGGACCAGCTCGCTCAGGTCGAGCAAATCAAGCAGGCCCGGTCGGCAACACCAGCGCCATCTCGCCCCTGAAGGCGTGGATCAGCCGTCGTCGCTGAAATCGCCAGCCGTCCGGCTGCTTCACCAACTCATCGTCGTAGGTGCCGCAGACCGAAGGTATCGGGCCGTTCGGACCCTCGACCATCACCAGATAGTTCGACCGCGCGGTGGCGCGCGCGCCGTCGCACTCGACGATGCTGTTCATCACGTAGTGCATGCGACGCGGCTGCGGTGGCACTGATTGCTGTAACCACGCTGCGATGTCCGCCGGTCCGCGCGCGGTGCGATACGGCGCGATCCATTCGCCATCCTCGGTGAACAGTGCGGCCAATTCAGTGAAGCGGCCCTCGTCCATGCAGAAGCAATAGCGGTGCAGCAAGCTGCGGATTGCTTCGGTGTCCACGAGCCTGGTGGTCATGCCGTTCGCCCAAGTGTTGCGCGGCGTTCGGCGAGCGACGCCGCAAGCTCGATGGCGGCGATCAGGCTGGACGGGTCGGCGATGCCCTTGCCGGCGATGTCGTACGCCGTCCCGTGGTCGGGCGAGGTCCGCACGATCGGCAAGCCAAGAGTCACGTTCACACCGTGGTCCATGTCGAGCGTCTTCAGCGGGATCAGCGCCTGGTCGTGGTACATGCAGATTGCCGCGTCGTAGCGGGCACGCGCGGCGACGGTGAACATGGTGTCGGGCGGCCAAGCACCGGAAACATCGATGCCCTCCGCGCGCAATTGCGCGATGGCCGGAGCAATGATGGTGGTTTCCTCATCGCCGAGTGCGCCTTGCTCGCCGGCGTGGGGATTTAGCCCGGCAATGGCGAGGCGGGGCCGTGCGATGCCGAATTCATGTTGGAGTGCCGCGGCGGTGGTGCGCGCGGCGGCAACGATGGCATTGGTGGTCAGCATACCGATGGAATTGCGCAGCGAGGCGTGCACAGTGACCGGCACAACGCGCAACTGTGGGCTTGCCAGCATCATAATCTGCTTGCCATGCGCGCCAGTCAGTGCGGCGAGGAATTCGGTGTGGCCGGGGTAGGGGAAGCCGGCATCATACAGAGCAGCCTTGTTGATCGGATTGGTCACCATGCCGGCGGCCGCGCCACTCAGGCACAATGCGGCCGCACGTTCGATGGAGCCGATCACGGCTTTTGCGTTCGCTTTGTCTGGAATGCCCGGCTGCGGCGTGGCGGCGAGCTTGATCGGCAGAACTGGGAGTGCGGTCGTGAAGATCGCAATCGCCTCGTCGGGTGATGCGACTTCGATAATCGGCACGCCCTTCAGTCGATGCGGATCGTCCAGTGCGATGAAGCGCGGGCCAGTGCGATGCAGCTTCTGCCATGCACGCACGGTCAGTTCCCCTCCGATGCCGGCGGGGTCACCCATGGTCAGTGCGAGCGGATTCATGCCGACATCCAGTTGCTGTCGTTGGTAAGAGCAAAGGGAGGCAGTAATCCGTGCCTTGCTGGCACCAGATCGCTTCGTCCGTCGGTTCCTAACAAGAAAGCGACGCACATTTTGTCGTCATGGCCGGGCTTGTCCCGGCCATCCGTTGAGACAGGGTGCCGCCACTGATGGCCGGGACAAGCCCGGCCATGACGCCGGGGAAGCGGGCATGACGGTTTCGTCCTGGGCCGGTACGGAACTCGCAATGACAGGAAAGGTGCAGCAAACATCCGGATCGGACTTAGATATGCAGCGCGCGGCCATCGGCCGCTAGTGCCGCTTCCTTCACCGCCTCGCTCAGCGTGGGATGTGCGTGGCATGTCCGGGCAACATCCTCGGCTGACGCGCCGAACTCAATTGCAGTGGTGAGTTCGGCGATCAGCGTCCCGGCGTCCGGCCCGATGATGTGAGCGCCCAGTACGCGGTCGGTCGTCTTGTCGGCAAGGATTTTCACGAACCCATCCGTGTCACCCATGGCACGTGCGCGGGCATTCGCAGTGAACGGGAACTTTCCAACGTTGTAGGCCACACCTACGGCTTTCAGCTCCTCCTCGGTCTGGCCGACAGATGCGATTTCGGGCCACGTATACACCACGCCGGGAATCGCGCCGTAGTTCACATGCCCGGCCTGGCCGGCAATACGTTCGGCGAGTGCGACACCTTCCTCCTCTGCCTTATGTGCCAACATCGGACCGACGATGGCGTCGCCGATCGCATAAATGCCGGGAACATTGGTGGCATAATGCGGGTCGGTCTTCACCCGTCCGCGTTCATCCAGCGCGACACCGGCCTCGGCAAGGCCGACGCCATCGGTATAGGGGCGCCGACCGATCGACAGCAGCACAATGTCGGCCTTTAGCTCCTCGCTGTCGCCGCCGTTTGCCGACTCGACGGTCAGTGTCACACCGTCATTGCTCTTGCGCGCGCCGGCGACCTTCGTGCCGAGGCGGAACTTGATGCCTTGGCGTGTCAGGATGCGTTCGAACGCCTTGGCAATTTCGCCATCCATCGTCGGCACGATGCGGTCGAGGAATTCCACCACGGTCACCTCCGCGCCAAGCCGGCGCCAGACGCTGCCAAGCTCCAGGCCGATATAGCCGCCGCCGATCACCACGAGATGTCCGGGCACTGTGTCCAGTTCCAGCCCGCCTGTTGATGTGACGATCTGCTTCTCGTCCACATCCACGCCGGCAAGCGGTACACTTTCGCTGCCGGTGGCGATGACGATGTGCTTCGTGTCGTAGCTGGTGCCGTCGACATCGACCTTGCCGGGGCCGGCGATACGGCCGGTGCCCTTCAGCCACGTCACCTTGTTCTTGCGGAACAGGAACTCCACGCCTCTCACGTTGGCGGTGACCACCTCGCCCTTGCGTGCCTGCATGCGCGCGAGGTCCAGCTTCACGTTGTCCACCAGCACGCCGTGATCCTTCAGGGCATGCGCTGCATGGTGGAATTCCTCGGACGATTGCAGCAGCGCCTTCGATGGGATGCAGCCGATGTTCAGGCATGTGCCGCCGAGTGTGGCACGCTTCTCCACGCAGGCGACCTTCATGCCGAGTTGCGCGGCGCGGATGGCGCACACGTAGCCGCCAGGGCCAGAGCCGATGATAATGACGTCGAAGGGGTCAGGCATGGTTCCAAACCTTCTTGCCAATCGTCACCGCCGGGCGTATCGCGGCCATCCCTACCCGCACCATGTCGCGACGGATGGCCGGGACAAGCCCGGCCATGATGGGGTGGATGGCCCCCTCACGGCATCTATGTGCCAAAGTTGGGTCGTCACAACAACCAACCAACGGGAGCCATCCATGATGAATGTTAGCACGATCGGCCTGGACCTGGCGAAGAGGGTGTTCGAGGTGCATGGGGTTGATGCATCCGGCACAGTGGTGATCCGCTGCGCACTGCGCAGGGACCGTGTCCTGGGGTTCTTCGCCAAATTGCCGCGCTGCCTGGTTGGCATGGAAGCCTGTGCCACGGCGCATTATTGGGCGCGCGAACTGCGCAAATTGGGCCATGACGTGCGGCTCATTCCGCCGGCGTATGCGAAGGCCTACGTGCGGCGGAACAAGAACGATCCGGCGGACGCGGCAGCGATCTGCGAAGCGGTGAGCCGGCCGTCGATGCGGTTTGTCGAGATCAAGACCGAGCAGCAGCAGGCGGCCACCGGCATCCACAAGGTGCGGGAGATGCTGATAAAGCAACGTACCATGCAGATGAACCAGATGCGCGGTCTGATGGCGGAGTACGGCATCGTGGTCGCCGAGGGAGCGGCACACGTCGCCGAACTGGTGGCGATCCTGGCCGATCCCGACGATCACCGTATCCCCGCGCCGTTGCTCGACGGGCTGGTGATCGTGGCTGAGTTGTTGCGCAACGTTGAGCAAAAGCTCGAAGCCATTGACCAACAGCTCGTGGCATCGGGCCGCGACAACGCAACCGTCCGGCATCTGATCACGGTGCCCGGCTATGGGCCGATCCTGTCGACCGCCATGGCGGCGTTCGTGACCAACCCGGCGGCGTTCCGCAGCGGTGGCGACTTCGCCGCCTCGCTCGGCCTGGTGCCACGCCAGGACGGCACCGGAGGCAAGGTGAAGCTCGGGCCGATCAGCAAGCGCGGCAACGGCTATTTGCGTAGGCTGCTGGTGAACGGTGCGATGTCGGTGCTGAACAGCAAGCGAGGCCGACAGGACCCGTGGCTGGTCAAGCTGCTGGCCCGCAAGCCACGCAAGTTGGTGGCAGTCGCATTGGCTAACAAGATGGCGCGCATCGGCTGGGCCTTGATGATGCGTCAGGAGGACTTCCGCGCCATGCCGGCGGCGGCCTGATCGGCCAAGGCCGGCAGGGACGGAAGGCTTGCGAGGGTGAACACGCGTGATGGCAGTGTCGGTCAACCGACCGATCGAGGCAGACCTGTCCAACGTCTTGGGGCGATACGACCCCGTGGCCATGATCAGATCTCGATCCACGGTTCCCATCAGGGCCAGCGGTCTTGCGCCGCGCAAACAGGCCGGACACATGACCGCAAGTGACCGCCAGGACCCGGAACGCGAAAAAACCCTTGCTTGCCGGGGGCCATCCACACATGACGATGAGGTTCGGACGCGTGCGCGCCTTCACAGCCCCAGCAGCAACCGGCGCGGATCTTCCACGCCCTGCTTCACGCGCACCAGGAACGAAACCGCCTCGCTGCCATCGACGATGCGATGGTCGTAGCTCAGTGCCAGGTACATCATCGGCCTGATCTCGACCTTGCCACCGATCGCCATCGGACGGTCCTGGATCTTGTGCATGCCCAGGATGCCCGATTGCGGCGGATTCAGAATCGGCGTCGACATCAGCGAACCATAAACGCCGCCGTTGGTTATGCTGAACGTGCCACCGGTCAGTTCGTCCAGCTTCAGCGCGCCATCCCGTGCTCGCCGGCCGAAATCGGCAATGGCACGTTCGATCTCGGCGAAATCCATCGCATCGACATCGCGGATCACCGGCACCACCAGCCCCGCTGCGCCACCAACCGCGATCCCCATGTGGACGAAGTTCTTGTAGACGATGTCGTCGCCGTCGATCTCGGCATTCACCGCCGGGAATTCCTTCAACGCCGCGACGCAAGCCTTGACGAAGAACGACATGAACCCAAGGCGCGCACCGTTGTGCTTCTTCTCGAACGCTTCGCGGTATTCGCCGCGGAGTGCCATCACCGCTGACATGTCCACTTCGTTGAAGGTGGTAAGCATGGCCGCGGTGTTCTGCGCCTCCTTGAGGCGCGCCGCGATGGTGCGGCGCAGTCGCGTCATGCGCACACGCTGTTCGCGTGGTTCCTCGCTGCGTGGCGCGCGTGCTGCCGGCGCCGGTGGTGCAGCCGGTGCGGGACGATTCAAAAACTGCAGCACGTCGCCTTTGGTGATGCGTCCGTCCTTTCCGCTGCCTTCGCCAATGTCGACTGCCGAAAGATGCTGTTCCTCGATCAGCTTCGCCGCGGCGGGCAATGGCGCGTGCGCCGCGACATCGGCCGGCGGCGTCGCGGGGCGCGCAACGGGACCAAGCGTTCGCGGCGGCGGGTTCACACCGGCCTGTGGGTTCGCGGCAGGCCGCGGCGCTGGAGCCTGCTCGCTCGCGCTTCGCGCGGGGGCCGGCACAGGTTTGGCCGCAGGCTTCGGAGCGGCAGCAGACGCTTTGGCATCGGCATCGACCACGCCAAGCAATGCGCCCACCGGCACTTCGCTGCCTTCCGGCGCACAGATACTGGTCAATACGCCGGCCGACGGCGCGCTGACCTCGACTGTCACCTTGTCGGTTTCCAGTTCCACCAGCGGCTCGTCGGCGGCAACCGCCTCGCCTTCGTGCTTCATCCAGCGCGCGACGGTGGCCGACGTGACGCTCTCGCCCAGAGTCGGAACCTTGATCTCGGTCGCCATCTCAAGCGGTTCCCAGCGCGGCGGCGACCAGCGCCGCCTGTTCCGCCTGATGCTTGCGCGCGGACCCGGTAGCCGGACTCGCCGCGGCATCTCGCCCGACATAGATCGGACGCGTTGCCTTGCCGCCAATGCCCAACAACACCGTCTCCAGCCGCCGATCGACGAAGTTCCAGGCCCCCATGTTCTCCGGCTCCTCCTGGCACCACACCAGTTCAGCATCGCGGTACGAGGTCAGTTCCCGCGTCAGCGTCTTTTCCGGGAACGGATAGATCTGCTCCAGCCGCAGAATGGCAACGTCGTCGATCGCCTTTTGCCGCCGTTCGCTCAGCAGATCATAATATACCTTGCCGGAACACAGCACGACGCGCTTCACAGTCTCGGCCGGCGCAATCGCGTCGATCTCCGGTATGACGAATCGGAACGCGCTGCCCTCTGCCATGTCATCCAGCGACGACACCGCCAGCTTGTGCCGCAGCAGCGACTTCGGCGTGAAGATCACCAGCGGCTTGCGGAAGTTGCGCTTCAACTGTCGGCGCAGCGCATGGAAGTAATTTGCCGGCGTGGTCAGGTTGGCCACGCACATGTTGCGTTCGGCGCAGAGTTGCAGATAGCGCTCGATGCGCGCCGACGAATGCTCCGGCCCCTGACCCTCGTAGCCGTGTGGCAGCAGCAAGGTCAGTCCCGACATGCGCAGCCACTTCGATTCGCCGCTCGCCAGAAACTGATCGATGATCACCTGCGCGCCGTTGGCGAAGTCGCCGAACTGCGCCTCCCAAAGCACCAGCGTGCGCGGATCTGCCAGCGTGTAGCCGTACTCGAAGCCAAGCACGCCGGCCTCGGACAGCAGCGAATTGTAGATCTCGATCTTCGCCTGGTCGCGCGCGATATTGTTCAGCGGCACATATTCGTTCTGGTTCACCTGGTCGATCAACACCGCGTGGCGCTGGCTGAACGTGCCACGCTGACTGTCCTCGCCGGAGAACCGCACGCGGTGGCCCTCGAGCAGCAACGAACCGAACGCCAGCGCTTCTCCGGTGGTCCAGTCGATGCCGTCGCCCGACTCCAGCATCGCCTGCTTTGCCTCAAGCTGGCGCGCAATGCGTGGATGCACCTCGAACCCTGCCGGAATGCGCGTCAGCGCGGAGCCGACGCGCTGCAACGTTGCACGACTGACCGCGGTTGCCTGCTCGATGCGTTCCGCTTCCGGGTCGGCCTGCGAGAAACCGCTCCAGTGGCCTTCCAGCCAATCCGCCTTGTTCGGCTTGTAGGATTTACCCGCGGCGTTGGCGTCCTCGAGCGTACGCGCGAATTCGTCCCACATCGCCTGCGCCTCTTCCGCGCTGATCACACCTTCCACCGCCAGGCGTTCGGCATACAGCGTGCGCGTGGTTCGCGTCTGGTTGATCGCGCGATACATCAAGGGCTGGGTGAATGCCGGTTCGTCCGTCTCGTTGTGGCCGTGGCGGCGATAGCAGACGATGTCCAGCACGATGTCGGCATTGAAGCGCATGCGGTACTCGGCCGCCATGCGCGCGCAGAACACAACTGCCTCGGCATCGTCGCCGTTGACGTGGAGGATCGGCGCCTGGATCGACTTCGCCACGTCGGTGCAATACAGGCCGGAATAGGCGTGCGCCGGCACGGTGGTGAAGCCGATCTGGTTGTTCACGATCACATGCACCGTGCCGCCGGTGCGATAGCCGATGAGTTGGCTCATTGCGAGCGTCTCGTACACCAGGCCCTGGCCGGCGAATGCCGCGTCGCCATGCATCAGGATTGCCATCACCGATGCGCGCCGCTGTGTGTCGCCGGCTTCATCTTGGCGCGCGCGCACCTTGCCGATCACCACCGGATCGACCGCTTCGAGATGCGATGGGTTGGGCTGCAGCGACAGATGCACGCTGTGGCCAGCGACATCGATGTCGGTGGATGTGCCGAGATGGTACTTCACGTCGCCGGAACCCTGCACATCGTCGGGCTTGAAGCTCTCGCCGCCGAACTCGGAGAACACGGCGGTCAGCGGCTTCTTTACGATGTTGACCAGCGTGTTCAACCGGCCGCGATGCGGCATGCCGATGGCGATTTCGGAAACACCCGCCGATGCCGCGGTCTCGATGATGGCATGCAGCGCGGGAATGGTGGCCTCGCCGCCTTCGAGGCCGAACCGCTTGGTGGTGACATAGCGCTTCTGGCAGAACGCCTCGAAGCCCTCGGCTTCGGTGAGCTGCGTCAGGATATTGCGCTTGGCCTTCGCGTCGAACGCGTTGCGCCAGGGCGCGCCTTCAACCTTGCGCTGGATCCACGACTTCTGGTCGGGATCCTGGATGTGCATGAACTCGACGCCGATCGAACCGCAATAGGTCTCGCGCAGGATGGTGACAATCTCGCGCAGAGTTGCGGTCTCGCGGCCCAGCACGTTGTCGATGAAGATCGGCTTGTCGAGGTCGTTGTCGGTGAAGCCGTAGGAATGCGGATCGAGTTCGGCATGCGGCCGGGGGATCTGCAGGCCGAGGGGATCCAGCCGCGCCTCCAGATGGCCGCGCACACGGTAGGATCGGATCAGCATAAGCGCGCGCAGCGAGGCGATGGTGGCCGCGCGAATCTGCGCGCCGGACTGCAGCACTGTGGCGGGCGGACGCGGGGCGGCGGCGGTATCCAGATCCAAATGATGGGGCGCCCAGGAAGCGCCGGTGGATTCCTCCAGGACAGCGCGCGCATCGTCGTTCAGCGCGCTGAACAATTCGGCGAAGGTCGGATCGACGGAATTCGGGTTGGCCGCCCAGCGCGCGTATTGCTCGCCAAGGAACGCGGCGTTAGCGCCGCTGAAGGCGGAGGCCAGAATGTCCACGCCAGCCATTGGTTACGTTCCCTCATCTGCCTGGGCCGGGGTGCATAGAGACATGCACCGGCTTACGGAACCCCCCGTGGCGCAACTAGGTCTGCCCACACGGAACGCGCCACGAGCATCCGCCCGTGACGCGTCAATGTTTCAGATGCGGCCGCTGATCGGCAAGTCAAGCAACGTAGCCAAGCAGATGGGACAGCCCTCCCCCGCCGTTTTCCGCAGGGGAGGGAGGTCTTTGACCGTGATCAGGCCTGCCCGATGGGACCCTGCGGTGCTTCCGGCGGGGCCGGTGGACGCTGGCGCAGTTCAGCCATGAACTGGTCGAACTCGGCTTTGTCCTTCGCGAAGCGCAACCGGTCGAGGAACGCGGCAAACTCCTTCTGCTCGTCCTCCAGGCGGCGCAGTGTCTCCGCGCGGTATTCGTCGAAGGCGCGGTTGCCGCTGCTCGGTCCCGGCCGGTCGCCGCCACCGCCGCACCAGTTCTTCCAGCCGGACCAGGGTGGGGAGCCACCTTGCCAGGGGCCGCCTTGATAGCCGCCCTGACGGTACTGCCCCCAGCAACCCGCGCGTCCGCCCCAAACCGAGTAGAGCAGTAAGGCAAGGCCGACCGGCCACCAGAACACGAAGCCGAGTACCGACGGCGGCGATGCACAGCGGCTTTGGCAGCATTCGCCAATGCCAATAGCTCCAGCCAGGCTGGTTCCAGGCTGGCCCGGGTCCCCACGGAGAATTCCCCATACCCGGATTGCCATACGCACCGTTGTTTGCAGCGCCAGACATGGTGGACCTCATGTGAATGTAAGACACATTTACATAAGGGCGCCGCCTGCCCTCCGTCAAGTGGTTTTCGCATCGCTGCAGATGACGATCGGGCTGCAGATTTGGGAGTATGCGGGTCTCAGGCGTCCTTCGCCGCGACAGAGCCGCCCGCCAAGCCGAGCCCCCGCAGATAGACCAGCACGCCGGCCTCGAGCAGGTCCTCCGGCGACATCGGCAATTTACGCCTCGATGGATCGGCACGCACGAACAGTGAGGCTACGCCGTGCGCGATAGACCAGACATGCAGCGCTATCATCAGCGACGGTGGCCGCCTGTCCCGCCGCAACGTAGCGGTCAGCCGTTCCGCTGCCTCGCGCAGAATGCCGAAGGCGCGATCCCCCGCAGCGAGCAGGCCGGGATGGGCATCGAACGCAATCCGCGTTTCGAACATCGCCGCATAGTACGCCGGCTCTTCGCGTGCAAATCTGAGATAGGCGCGGCCGAGGGCTTCGAAAGCGCGCAACGGGTCCGGACGGCCTTCGTTCCAGGCGGCTGCCAGCGCCGCGGCGAACCGCTCGAAGCCACGCAGCGCGACTTCCGCCAGCAACGCGTCCGCGTCACGAAAATGCCGATACGGCGCGGCTGAACTGACGCCGGCGAGGCGCGCCGCCTCGGCGATGGTGAAGCCGGCCGGTCCCTTCTCGCCGATCAATGCCATCGCGGCTTCGAGCAGCGCTTCCCGCAGATTGCCATGATGATAGCCACGCCGCTGTCCGGACCAGCTCATGTGAATGAGCTTTACATCAGCCGGCGCGAGCTGTGCCAGCCTCGATGGTATCGGTCCCCATGACAGCAGAATGGTGCAGCCATTACCGCATCGCCATAATGTTCACGTTCCGCCCGCCGGCCTGGAAAGACTGGCACCTCATGTCATATGCAATGCTTACGTTCGATACGCAGCCGTCCTGGATGGTGCGGGTACGGGCGATTGTGCCAGTCGAAAGGTTGCACGGATGCGAACGAAGCGTTTCGCCGGATTTGCGGCTGTCTTGATCGGCGTCGGTGTGGGGACCTGGCTGATCCTGAGCCACGAGCCGGCGCGCTCGGCTGCCCCTCCGCCACCCGCCCCGGACATCCCCGTTACCGCAGGCACCGCCCAGGCACAGGACGTGCCGATCTACGTGCAGGGAATCGGCACGGTGCAGGCGATCAACACGGTCAACGTGAAAAGCCGCGTCGACGGCGCGATCATGCAGGCCTTCTTCACAGAGGGGCGGGAGGTCCAGCAGAACGACCGATTATTCCTGATCGACCCGCGGCCGTATCAGGCGGCGCTTGACCAGGCCACCGCCAACGCAGCCAAGGACCAGGCGCAACTGGAGGGCGCGCAGCGCGACCTGGCTCGCTACGGCAAACTGGTCGGCAGCGGCTTCCAGACACGGCAGAGCTTCGAAGACCAGCAGGCGACTGTGGCGCAGTTGCAGGCAGCGGTGCAGGCCGATCAGGCGGCAATCGAAACGGCGCAGCTCAATCTGGGTTTCACTATGATCCGCTCGCCGATCGGCGGACGTACCGGCGCGCTGCTGGTCGATCCCGGGAATAATGTGCAGGCCAGCGCCGGCACACCGCTGGTGTCCATCACTCAGCTCAAGCCGATCTACGCCAGCTTCACGCTGCCGGCGACCAATCTGGATGCGATTCGCCAGAACCAGGCTGCGCACACGCTGGAGGTGGACGCCTTCGGTAGCGACGGAAAGACGCTGCTTGGCAAAGGCACGCTGAGCTTCATCGACAACCACGTGGACACCACGACCGGCACCATTGCGCTGAAGGCTACGTTCGCGAACGCCGACGAACTTCTATGGCCGGGCGAATTCATCAACGCGCGGCTGATCCTTTCGGTGCGCCACAACGCAATCACCGTGCCTGATGAGACGGTCATGGCGGGACCGAGCGGCAGCTATGTCTACGTCATCCTGCCCAACGACACGGTTCAGCGGCGTGACGTGGCGCTTGCCAGCCGGCAGGACGGGATCGCGGTGATCAGCAAGGGTCTTGCTGCCGGCGAAAAGGTGGTCGTCGCCGGGCAATACCGCCTGGCCAACAACGTCAAGGTGAAGGTCGAAGCCAACGCGGTACCCGTCGACACCACTCAGCAACCCGGTTGATCCGGCGATGAGTATATCCGAGATCTTCATCCGCCGGCCGATCGCCACCGCGCTGCTGATGGTCGGCATCCTGGTGTTCGGTCTGACGACCTTCACGCTGCTGCCGATCGCCGCACTGCCGAACGTCGATTTTCCCACCATCGTGGTGTCCGCGAACCTGCCGGGTGCCAATCCGCAGACCATGGCCGCCTCGGTGGCGACGCCGCTCGAGCAACAGTTCGCTGCAATCCCGGGCCTCGACCAGATGTCGTCCACCAGCGGGCTGGGCACGACATCGATCACCCTGCAGTTCGACCTGTCACGCAACATCGACGGCGCGGCGGAAGACGTGCAGACCGCAATCAACGCGGCGAGCGGGCTGCTGCCGAAGAACCTGCCCTCGCCGCCGACCTTCAAGAAAACCAATCCCGCGGATCGCGCGATCCTGATTTATGCCGTCAGTTCTGACGCGATGCCGGTGCAGGACCTCGATCGGTATTCCTACAACGTGATCGCCGAGGCGCTGTCGCGTGTGGACGGCGTCTCGCAGGTCAACATCGCCGGACAGCAGATCCCAGCCGTCCATGTGCAGGTCAACCCGGACGCGCTGGCCTCGCGTGGCATAAGCCTGGAGGATGTGCGCACCGCCCTGGTCAATGCCACGACGGACCTGCCGAAAGGCAATCTTGAGGGCAAGCTCCAGGAATTCACGCTCGATACCAACGACCAGTTGTTCGATGCGAGCGCCTACCGCAACATCATAGCGGCATATCGCAACGGTGCGCCGGTGCAGATCAAGGATATCGGCCAGGTCATCAATTCCTCGCAGTCGGCACGCACCGGCGCATGGTTTGACGGCAAGCAGATCGAGCTACTGCTGATCGAGCGTGAGCCGGGCGCCAACACGATAAAGGTGGTGGATCAGATCAAGGCGATGATGCCCGGGCTGGAAGCCTCCATTCCGCGCTCGGTGCATGTTGACCTGGTGTCCGACCGCTCGACGAACATCCGCAACTCCGTGTCCGACGTCGAGATGACTCTGATGATCACCATTGGCCTGGTGGTACTGACGATCTTCCTGTTCCTGCGCAAGCTCTGGGCGACGATCATCCCCAGCGTGACGGTGCCGTTGGCGTTGGTGGCCACCGCCGGCGTGATGTACATGGTCGGGTTCAACCTCGACAACATATCGCTGATGGCGCTGACGATCGCGGTGGGTTTCGTGGTGGACGATGCCATCGTGATGATCGAGAACATCGTCCGCTACATCGAGCAGGGTGCATCCCCGTTCGAGGCAGCCATCAAGGGGGCCGGGCAGATCGGCTTCACCATCGTATCGATAACGTTTTCGCTGATCGCCGTATTCATTCCACTGCTGTTCATGGGCGGCATCATCGGCCGGCTGTTCCGTGAATTCGCCGTCACTGTCAGCGTGGCGGTGGTGGCCTCGGCGTTCGTTTCACTGACTCTCACGCCGATGATGTGCTCGCGTTTCCTGGCGCATGAGGACAAATCAAGGCCGCCGAGCCGGCTGAACCGTATGGCCGAAGGTTTCTTCAACGCCGCACTGCGTGGCTATGATCGCGGCCTGGTCTGGGTGTTTCGCCATCAGCCGCTGATGCTGGTTGCCACACTGGGGCTTATCGTGCTGACCGGCTTTCTCTACGTGGCGATCCCCAAGGGCTTCATTCCGCAACAGGATACCGGTTTCATTTTTGGCGCCCTGCAGGCGCGACTGGACGCGTCCTTCGCCTCGGTCGGCGATCTGGAGAACCAGGTCTCGGCGGTGATTCTGAAGGATCCTGCGGTGTCTGGGGTGGTGGGCTTCGCCGGCGCCGGCGGGGCCAATCCGAGTGAGAGCACCGCGCGGATGTTCATCCAGCTAAAGCCATTCGATCAACGCGCCGGCGTCCAGGAGGTGATCGATCGCCTGAAGCCGCAGATCGCCAAAATCCAGGGCGTGAAGTTTTTCATGCAGGCCGGTCAGGACGTCACCGTCGGCGGCCGGTTGGCGCAGGCACAGTACCAATACACGCTGACCGACAACAACGCGGCCGAACTCAACCACTGGGCGCCGATCCTGCTGCAGCAAATGACGCAGATGCATGAGTTGACCGATGTTGCGTCCGACCAGCAGATCGCGTCTCCCAACATTTCGATCACGGTGGACCGCGATGCGGCATATCGGTTGGGGCTTTCCATGGGGCTGATCGACCAGACGCTGTATGACGCGTTTGGCGAGGAGCAGGTGACGACGGTCTATACGGATACGTCGCAGCACAAGGTGATCCTGGAGGTTGAACCTCGGTTCCAGGACTCTCCTTCGGCACTGTCGCACATCTTTGTGGCGTCCCCCTCGGGAGCGCAGGTGCCGCTGTCGGCAGTGGCACACTACACCTCCATCGTCCAGCCGCAGACTGTGAACCATCAGGGCGTTTTCCCGGCAGTGACGCTGTCGTTCAACCTGGCGCCCGGGGTCGCACTCGGTCAGGCGGTCGATGCCATCAACGCCATGCAGGCGGCGCAGCATGTGCCGACCACGCTGCAAGGCCAATTCGAAGGCACCGCTCAGGCATTCCAGTCTTCGCTGTCGTCCACGCCACTGCTGGTCGCCGCCGCCATCCTGGTCGTCTACATCGTACTGGGTATGCTGTACGAGAGCTTCATCCATCCGATCACCATCCTGTCCGCGCTGCCGTCAGCCGGTGTCGGCGCGCTGCTGATGCTGATGCTGTTCGGCTACGACCTCAGCCTGGTGGCGCTGATCGGCATCATCCTGCTGATTGGCATCGTCAAGAAGAACGCCATCATGATGATCGATTTCGCGCTGGTGGCGGAGCGCGAGCATGGCAAGAGCTCGCTGGAGGCGATCCACGAAGCCTGCCTGCTGCGCTTCCGCCCGATCATGATGACGACGATGTGCGCCTTATTCGGCGGCTTGCCGCTGGCGTTGGGGCATGGCGCAGGGTCCGAACTGCGCAGGCCACTCGGCATCGCCATTGTCGGCGGCCTGCTCGTATCGCAGTGGCTGACGTTGTACACCACGCCGGTGATCTACCTGTACCTCGACCGGCTGTCGCACTGGCTGACGCCCAAGCGGCGCCACGCAGCTCTCGGCGCGCCGGAACATGCGCCGGGGAGCGCCGACTGATGCACGAAACCATGCCAGTCCGCCGCACGCTCGGTTTCCTGATGCGCGATGCGGCGCGGCTGATGCGGCGCCGCTTCGTACAACGAGCCCGCGAAGCCGGATTGCCGCTCAATCGATCGGAAGCATCCGTGCTGGTGGCGGTCGATCGCGAACCGGGGCTGAGCCAGGCACAGCTTGCTGCGCGCCTCGACATGGAGGCGATCTCGCTGGTGCGGTTGATCGACAGCTTGCAGCAGGCGGATCTGATCGAGCGCCGCCTGGATCCCCGCGATCGCCGTATCCGGACGTTGTGGCTTACCGACGCGGCTCAGCCGATCCTCGCGCAGGTACAGTCGGTGGCGGCGGAAGTCCGCGAGCAGGCAATGGCGGGGATCCCCGAAGCCGCGCGAGAGAATCTGCTGGATCTGCTTATGACGGTACGAACCAATCTAGCGACGCGTGGAACCGGAGAGCCTGATGCGGACGGTGGTCAGGATGACGATAAAGCCTTGCGATCTGCCGCGCCGTCCGCGGTCATAGCGACACCCGACGTTCCGGCGAAATGAGAATTTCCGGGATACGTAGCGCCGCATGGTGACGCGAATTGGGCTTGCTGGGCATGCTGCCGGTTGTCGAATGCATCCCGGTCCAACCCTGCGCGAGGCTTCCTACGATGACGATCGACATCGACGCACTGACTGAACCCGAGCTGATCGACCTCAATCATCGCATCGTCGCACGTCTACGTGTGCTTCGTGACATGCGCGCCCACGTGGGAATGTTGGAGTTCCGTATTGGTGATCGCGTTACCTTTCAGCCACCGGGGAACCGTCCACTCGAAGGCGTGCTGACCCGCTACAACCGCAAGACCGTCACAGTCATCACCGATGACGGCGGGCAATGGAATGTGTCGCCAGGCTTCCTCGGTAAGAGCGGGAAATCGGCAGACACCCACGCAGCTGGAACGGACGTGATCGTATCCGCAATGTCGCACCGGATTGGTCGCGGCTGAGGCGCAACGCAATGCGTACCTGCCGGACTGAGGGTATCAGCCCTTGACGACCTCGAACATCGTCGATCCCAGCGCGGCCGGGCTCTCCGCCACGTGAAGGCCTGCGGAACGCATGATCTCCATCTTGGTTGCCGCGGTGTCGCGCCCGCCGTAGATTACGGCGCCCGCATGGCCCATGCGCCGCCCGGGCGGAGCAGCGGCTCCGGCGATGAACCCCACGGTGGGCTTCTTCACTGGATGGCGCGCCAGGTACTCTGCCGCCTCGATTTCGCTCTGGCCGCCGATCTCGCCAATCAGCACGATCTGTTTCGTCTCATCGTCGGCCAGGAACATCTCCAGGATTTCAATGAAGTCGGTGCCCTTCACCGGATCGCCGCCAATACCGACACAGGTGCTTTGTCCCAGACCAACCGCGGTGGTCTGCGCCACCGCCTCGTAGGTCAGCGTGCCGGAGCGCGACACGATCCCTACCGAACCTCGGCGATGGATATGCCCCGGCATGATGCCGATCTTGCACGCATCTGGCGTGATCACGCCTGGACAGTTCGGGCCGATCAGGCGCGACTTCGATCCGGTCAGCGCCCGCTTGACCTTCACCATGTCGAGCACCGGAATGCCCTCGGTGATGCAGACGATCAGCGGGATTTCCGCATCGATTGCTTCCAGGATCGCATCGGCCGCGTATGGCGGCGGCACATAGATCGCGGTGGCGTCAGCGCCGGTCTTCTCGCGTGCCTCCCACACCGTATCGAACACCGGCAGGTCGAGATGCGTGGTGCCACCTTTGCCGGGCGTCACCCCACCAACCACCTTGGTGCCATAGGCGATCGCCTGCTCGGAATGAAACGTGCCCTGCGCGCCGGTGAATCCCTGGGTGATGACGCGTGTGTTGGCATCGACCAGGATGGCCATGTCAGGCCGCCTCCCGCACGGCAGTCACGATCTTCTGCGCTGCATCCGCCAGATTGTCGGCGGCTATGATCGGCAGGTTGGACTTCGCCAGGATGTCCTTGCCGAGTTGCACGTTGGTACCTTCCAGGCGTACCACCAGCGGCACGGACAATTGCACCTCGCGTGCAGCGGCGATCACGCCTTCGGCGATCACGTCGCAGCGCATGATGCCGCCGAAGATGTTGACCAGGATGCCTTCGACATTCGCGTCCGACAGGATGATCTTGAACGCGGCCGTGACGCGCTCCTTGGTGGCGCCGCCACCCACGTCGAGGAAATTCGCCGGCGCCATGCCATACAGCTTGATGATGTCCATCGTTGCCATTGCCAGGCCAGCGCCGTTTACCAGGCAGCCGATGTTCCCGTCGAGCGCCACGTAATTCAGGTTGTACTTCGCCGCTTCCAGTTCCTTCGGATCTTCCTCGCTTTCGTCTTGCAACTTCTCCAGTTCCGTATGGCGGAACAGCGCGTTGTCGTCGAAGCTGACTTTGGCATCCAGCGCGATCACGTCGCCGTTTTTGGTAACGACCAGAGGATTGATCTCAATGATCGAGCAGTCGAGCCCGGTGAAGGCCCCATACAATGCGGGCAGAAACCTGTTGAACGCGCTGACCTGCCTCCCCACGAGGCCGAGGCCATGGCCGAGACGGCGGGCGTGGAAACCGGAAATGCCGATGACCGGATCGATCGTGATGCGCTGGATCTTCTCGGGTTGATGCTCGGCGACTTCCTCGATCTCCATGCCACCTTCGTTGGACGCTATCAGCGTAACGCGCCCGCTGTCGCGATCGATCAGCAGCGACAGGTAGAGTTCGCGCTCGATGTCGCTGCCGGCTTCTACATAGACACGATGAACTGACCGGCCGGTGGGACCGGTCTGTTTCGTCACCAGCGTATGGCCGAGCATCGCCTCGGCCGCGGCGCGCACCTCGTCGAGCGAGCGTACGACACGCACGCCGCCCTTGCCGTTGGGATCGTCGGCGAAGCGACCGGCGCCGCGCCCGCCCGCATGAATCTGTGCTTTCACCGCGTAGACGGGGCCTGGAAGTCTGCCCGCCGCGGCCACCGCTTCGTCCGGGGTCCACGCCACATAGCCCTCGGGCACTGCCACGCCGTGGCGTTTCAGCAGTTCCTTCGCCTGGTATTCGTGGATGTTCATTGTGTGTCAGCTCGCGTTGACACGCCCGTTATTGTCACGGCCGGGCCTTCCCCGACCATCCGTCGTGACACGGAGCCATTGCTGGTGGCCGGAACGCGTTCGGCCATGAAGGTATTATCCCGTGAATCGCGCGATGGCGGATGCGGAAACATCGGCGTGTCAGCTGATAAGCTTCTTGGCCGCCTCAACCAACTCCCTGACCGCGGCGCAGGACTTGTCGAACGCCGCCTTCTCTGTTTCGTTCATCTGGATCTCGACGATCCGCTCGACGCCGCCCGCGCCAATCACCACCGGCACGCCGACGTAAAGGTCCTTCACGCCGTATTCGCCGTTCAGATACGCCGCGCAGGGCAGAACGCGCTTTTTGTCCTTCAGGTAACTCTCCGCCATCGCGACCGCGGACGCCGCCGGCGCGTAGAAGGCGCTGCCACGCTCCAGCAGCTTGACGATCTCGCCGCCGCCATCCGCGGTGCGCTTTACGATCGCGTCGATTTTCGCCTGCGTGGTCCAGCCCATCTTGACCAGGTCCGGCACCGGGATACCCGCCACCGTGGAATAGCGCGTGAGCGGCACCATCGTGTCGCCGTGGCCACCCAGCACGAACGCGGTGACGTCCTCCACCGATACGCCGAATTCCTGCGCCAGGAACAGCCGGAAGCGCGAGCTGTCCAGGATGCCGGCCATGCCTACGACCCGGCTGGTTGGCAGGCCGGATTTCAGCCACATCACCCAGACCATCGCGTCGAGCGGATTGGTGATGCAGATCACGAACGCCTCGGGACAGTTCGCCTTGATCCCCGCGGCCACCTCGGCGATCACCCCGGCGTTCTTGCCGATCAGGTCGTCGCGCGACATCCCCGGCATGCGCGGGAAGCCGGCGGTGACGATCACCACATCCGCGCCCTTGATCGCACTGTAGTCGGAACCGCCGGTCATCAGCGCGTCGAACCCATCGACCGGACCGGACTGCATGATGTCGAGCGCCTTGCCGGCCGCGACGCCGCCAAACACGTCGAACAGCACGACGTCGCCGAGTTCCTTCAGGCCGATGAGATGGGCAAGCGTGCCGCCGATGTTGCCTGCGCCGATCAGGGCGATCTTGTTACGGGCCATTTGTGTGTCCTTGACGCGGGCGGGAGAACAGCCGTTACAGGATAACGCATCGCTGCCAGCCGGGTGCCCGGCGGCCCGGAAGGCGGACAGGTTGCTAGCCTATCGGGCGGCGGCCGGCAAGGTGGTGCGGTGCAGCAATGCAGACGTACCGGCGGCGGCCCGAAGGGCCTGGTCGAACAGCCGATGCCCGGCATCGCCGCACCTCGACGTGCATCTGAACGAGCGTGAGGGTGGCTTGGCCCTGTCGCACTGGCTGCGCTGCGCCGGCGCCGGCGCTATCACGCTCACCGCTATCGGCGGTTTGCCTTCCCGGATATGGCGGTTCAGGCTATCTGGAGAAACATCCCGCCCGGAGGTGCAGCCATGTTCATCGCGATGAACCGCTTCAAGGTCGCGCTCGGTTCGGAAGCCGACTTCGAAAAGGTCTGGACCACGCGCGACAGCCATCTGTCCGATGTGGCGGGCTTCACTGCGTTTCATCTGCTGCGCGGACCGGAGCACGAAGACCACGTGCTGTATTCCTCGCACACCATCTGGCACAGCCGCGCCGACTTCGAGGCATGGACGCGGTCGGAAGCGTTCCGTCGCGCACACAGTGACGCAGGCAGCAACCGTGGCCTCTACCTGGGCCATCCCGAATTCGAAGGCTTCGAGGTGATCCAGGCGATCGAGCCGGGCAAGAGCTGACGGGGGATTTGCGATGCGCTTCGATGGAAAGATTGGCCTGATCACGGGCGCCGGCTCGGGGATTGGTCGCGCGACGGCGATCAGATTCGCAGAGCGCGGCGGCACGGTGGTGCTCGCCGATGTGAATGGTGAGGGCATCGAGCAGGTCGCGGGCGAGATCGCCGCGATCGGCGGCACGGCAAGCGCGATCGTAGCGGACATGACCAACCCCGCCGATATCGACGCAATGGTGATGCATGCAATGGAGAGATTCGGCCGGCTGGACGTGCTGCACAACAATGCGTTCGGCGTTCCGCCAGCGCTGCGGCAGAACCGCATGGCGCGGTCGG
Organism: uncultured Alphaproteobacteria bacterium; assembly: GCA_963696645.1. Taxonomy (GTDB): domain Bacteria; phylum Pseudomonadota; class Alphaproteobacteria; order Acetobacterales; family Acetobacteraceae; genus JAMXLO01. The sequence goes on along the minus strand of CAVOKY010000005.1, from coordinate 1,097,406 downwards.
CCGACATCGACCAGGCTGTGTGGGACTACACGATCCAGGTCGGCCTCACCGCGGTGATGCAGGCAATCAGGGCAGTGTTGCCGATCATGCGGAAGCAAGGCGGCGGCGCCATCGTCAATACCGCCTCGATCTCTGGATTGTTCGCCGATTATGGCATCGCCGCGTACAACGTGATGAAGGCCGGCGTGGTCAATCTGACACGCGTTGTCGCTATCGAGTACGCACCGCACGGCATCCGTTGCAACTGCGTCTGCCCGGGTGCGATCGACACGCCGCTGTTGCAACGCTCCTTCAGCATCCCAGGCTTCGCCGATGCGACGCGGGCCGCCATTCCGATGCGCCGCCTTGGCCGACCGGAAGAAATGGCCAACGTGGTGCTGTTCCTGGCGTCCGATCTCGCGTCCTATGTCACGGGTGCAGCGTTCGTGGCCGATGGTGGACTGACCGCAAAAACCGGAATCCCGACACGTTTCACCGACAACGAAGGCTGACGAGATGGCGTCATTGCCGAACCGACTGCCGGGTCTGAACTTCGACCTTGGCGAGACGGCCGACATGCTGCGCACCACGGTCGAGGCGTTCGCCTTCGACGAGATCGCGACACGTGCCGCAGCGATCGATCGCGAGAACGAATTCCCGATGGACCTGTGGCGCAAGTTCGGCGCACTTGGCGTGCTGGGCATCACCGTGGAGGAGGAATATGGCGGCGCCGGCATGGGCTATCTGGAGCACGTCGTCGCGATGGAGGAAATTTCCCGGGCGTCGGCGTCGGTTGGGCTGTCCTACGGCGCGCATTCCAATCTCTGCGTCAACCAGATCCGCCGCAATGGCAGTGAGTTGCAGAAGCGGAATTTCCTGCCGCGGCTGATCAGTGGCGAGCATGTCGGCGCGCTGGCGATGAGCGAGCCTGGCGCGGGGTCCGATGTCGTCGGGATGCGTACACGGGCGGAGAAGCGCGGTGACCGCTACGTGCTGAACGGCTCGAAGATGTGGATCACCAACGGGCCGGATGCGGATGTGCTGGTGGTCTATGCCAAAACCGATCCAGCCGCGGGGCCACAGGGCATCACTGCTTTCCTGATCGAGAAGGGATTAAAGGGTTTCTCGACCGCGCAGAAGCTGGACAAGCTCGGCATGCGCGGTTCCAACACCTGCGAGCTGGTGTTCACCGACTGCGAAGTACCGGAAGACCACGTGCTGGGTCGCGTCAACGACGGTGTGCGTGTGCTGATGAGCGGGCTGGATTACGAACGTGCGGTGCTGGCGGCGGGCCCGCTCGGCATCATGCAGGCCTGCATGGACGCGGTGGTGCCGTACGTGCATGAGCGAAAGCAGTTCGGTCAGCCGATCGGCGAATTTCAGCTCATGCAGGGCAAACTCGCCGACATGTACACCACAATGAATGCCGCCAAGGCGTATGTATATGCCGTGGCGAAGTCGTGCGACCGTGGCGAAACCACCCGCAAGGACGCTGCCGGAGCGATACTTTACGCGGCAGAGAAGGCGACATGGATGGCGCTGGAAGCAATCCAATGCCTTGGCGGCAACGGCTATATCAACGATTACCCCACCGGTCGCCTGCTTCGCGACGCCAAGCTGTACGAGATCGGCGCCGGCACCAGCGAAATCCGCCGCATGCTGATCGGCCGCGAACTTTTCCGCGAGACCGCATGAGGAGGAGCCAGAACCGTGTCATAGCGAGGGGCGCAACCACGACGCAATCTCGATCAGGCCTGCGCGAGCACGACTTGGCCGAGATCGCTTCGTCGCTGCGCTCATCGCAATGACACCTGGACACAAATGGCCGCTCTGCGTTCCGACATCGACCCACGCTCCGCTGAATTCGCCGCCAACGGCGCGGCGATGCGAGGCCTGGTGAAGGACCTGCGCGCGCGAATAGCCGAAGCGCAGCTTGGCGGCGGCGAAAGCGCTCGCCAGCGCCACCTTTCCCGCAACAAGCTGCTGCCGCGCGATCGCGTCGGAGGCCTGATCGACCCCGGATCGCCGTTCCTCGAATTGTCGCAGCTTGCCGCCTATGGCTTGTACGACAACGAAGTGCCATCGGCTGGCATCGTCACCGGAATCGGCCGGGTCTCTGGCCGCGAGTGCGTCATCATCGCCAACGACGCCACCGTGAAGGGCGGCACCTACTTCCCGATCACGGTGAAGAAGCACCTGCGCGCGCAGGAGATTGCGCGGCAGAACCGGCTGCCATGCATCTACCTGGTGGATTCCGGCGGCGCTTTCCTGCCGATGCAGGACGAAATCTTCCCCGATCGGGACCACTTCGGCCGCATCTTCTTCAATCAGGCCAATCTCTCTGCCCAGGGCATTCCGCAAATTGCCGCCGTCATGGGTTCCTGCACCGCGGGCGGGGCATACGTTCCCGCGATGAGCGACGAGACGATCATCGTGCGCAAGCAAGGCACCATCTTCCTCGGCGGTCCGCCATTGGTGCAGGCAGCGACAGGGGAAATCGTCAGCGCGGAGGACCTGGGCGGCGCCGATGTACATGCGCGGACTTCTGGTGTCGTGGATCATTATGCTCACGACGACAGGCACGCGCTTGCGCTGTGCCGGCGCATCGTCGCGGGCCTTAACACCACCAAGCAGCCGCAGGTCGCGTTGCGCGAGCCGCAGCCGCCACGCTACGACCCTGCTGAGCTGTATGGTGTTGTGCCAACCGATCTGCGGGCACCGTACGATGCGTGCGAGGTGATCGCGCGCATTGTCGATGCCAGCGAGTTCGACGAATTCAAGCACCTGTATGGCGCAACACTGATCTGCGGTTTCGCGCACATCTTCGGCTATCCGGTCGGCATTATCGCCAACAACGGCATCCTGTTTTCGGAATCGGCCCTGAAGGGCGCGCACTTCGTTGAGCTGTGCAGCCAACGCGGCATCCCGCTGGTGTTCTTGCAGAACATCACCGGCTTCATGGTGGGGCGAAAATACGAGGCGGGTGGCATCGCGAAGGACGGCGCCAAGCTGGTGACGGCGGTTTCCACCACGTCCGTGCCCAAGCTTACCGTGATCATCGGCGGCAGTTATGGCGCGGGCAATTACGGCATGTGCGGACGGGCATACGAACCGCGATTTCTGTTCATGTGGCCGAATGCGCGCATCTCCGTGATGGGCGGCGAGCAGGCCGCGATGGTGCTGTCGCAGGTGCGGCGCGGTCAGGCCCAAAACATGGACGAGGAGGAGGCATTCAAGGCGCCAATTCGCGCACAGTACGAGCGGCAGGGTCATCCGTACTATGCCACCGCGCGGTTGTGGGATGACGGCATCATCGATCCCACGGATACGCGCCGCGTGCTGGGACTTGCGCTGTCGGCAGCGCTGAACGCACCGATCCCACGCACGCAGTTCGGCGTGTTCCGGATGTGATGCCCATGTCAATGCGAGGAGCGTGGCGACGAAGCAACCAGCGTCGTAGTTCACGCCCAAAATTGGTCGGAGATTGCTTCGTCGCTGCGCTCCTCGCAATGACAGGGGGAGCGGCATGTTTCGCACCCTGTTGATCGCCAACCGCGGCGAGATCGCCTGCCGCATTGCCCGCACCGCGCAGCGCATGGGCATCACCACGGTCGCGGTCTACTCGGAAGCCGACGCCGCCGCGCTGCACGTGAAGGTGGCGGATCGCGCCATCCTGCTTGGCCCGGCGCCCGCGCGCGCCAGCTACCTGAACATTCCTCGCATCATCGCCGCGGCCCGTCAGACAAACGCCGATGCGATCCATCCCGGATACGGCTTCCTGTCGGAAAATCCAGCGTTCGCTGAGGCCTGTGCCGAGGCTGGCATTGTCTTTGTCGGACCGCCGCCATCAGCAATGCGGGCCATGGGATCCAAATCCGCGGCCAAGGCATTGATGGAGAAATCCGGCGTCCCGCTGCTGCCTGGCTACCATGGCGACAATCAGGATGCCGCATTTCTCGCCGAGCAAGCGAACCGCATCGGATTCCCGGTGATGATCAAGGCAGTCTCCGGCGGCGGCGGTCGCGGCATGCGCGTCGTCGCGTCTGCCGATGACTTCACCACCGCACTCGCCGCCGCGCGCCAGGAATCCGCCTCGGCCTTTGGCGACGACCACGTGCTGATCGAACGCTATCTGGAGCGGCCGCGCCACATCGAAGTGCAGGTGTTCGCCGACGCACACGGCAACGTGGTGCATCTGTTCGAACGCGACTGTTCGGCACAGCGTCGCCACCAGAAGGTGATCGAAGAAGCGCCCGCACCTGGCTTGGACAGCGATCGCCGGACCGCCATGGGCAAGGCTGCCGTGGCGGCGGCGAAGGCCGTCGGTTATCAGGGCGCCGGCACGGTGGAGTTCGTGGCGAATTCTGACGGGTTCTTCTTCCTGGAAATGAACACTCGGCTCCAGGTCGAGCATCCTGTCACCGAGATGATCACCGATCTCGACCTGGTCGAGTGGCAGTTGCGCGTTGCCGCCGGCGAGCGGCTGCCTGCCACCCAGGACTTGATCAGCATTGCCGGCCACGCGATCGAAGCGCGTATATACGCCGAGGACCCGGCGCGTGACTTCGCGCCTGCAACTGGACGGCTGGCGCTGTTCCGCACGCCGGACGCCACGCCGAATATTCGGATCGATGCCGGTTTCGTGACCGGCGATAGCGTTTCGATTCACTATGACGCCATGCTCGCCAAGCTGATCTGCCGCGGCGGCACGCGAGACGAAGCCTTGCGAGTTCTGCGCCGCGCGCTGGCAGAGACAGACGTGGTCGGCGTGGCCAGCAACCTGGATCTGCTTGGTCGCATCGCCGCGCATCCCGAATTCGCCGCCGGCGGCATCGACACAGGATTTATCGCTCGTCATGCCGACACTCTGCTTGCGCTGCCGCAGGAGCCTGCCGCCGAGGTGCTGGCCGCTGCGGCGCTGTGTGTGTTGAGCGACGAGGCCGAGGCTGCCGCGGCAGAGGCTGCGTCCAGCACCGATCCCTATTCGCCGTGGTACGCGCGCGACCACTGGTGGCTGAACATCGAGTCCGACCGCGCGTTGCAGTTCACCGCCGATGGAGCAGAATTTCCTGTCCGAGTGCGGCGCACCGATGCAACTTGGCACCTGACATTCGGCGATCGCAGTTACACCGTGTCGGCCGCGCGCACACCCGATGGTCGGCTCGAAATGATCGTTGACGGCGCACGCGAACGCATCTCGGCAACGCGTCAGGGCGAGACCGTCACGGTGCGTCGTGGCGGTGAAACCTGGCGGCTGCGCCTGCCTGACCCGATTGCCGCTGCGGCCGAGGAAGACGATGCCGGCGGCAGGCTGATTGCGCCAATTCCCGGTCAGGTCACTGAAGTCATGGCCATGGCTGGCATGGCAGTCACGCGCGGCCAGGTGCTGGTCGTGCTTGAGGCTATGAAGACGGTGTTCCGCCTTGCCGCTCCGGCGGACGGCACAATCGCCACGGTGTCCTGTCAGGCGGGGGACGCCGTGATCGAGGGTCAACTGCTGGTCAGCTTTGATGAACCGGAGACTGCGCAAGCGCATTCGTAGTCGGAAACCGCTCCAGCCGTCTGTCGATCGTGAGCGACAGCAGTAAGATGATGCAGAATCAGTGCATCTGCAATCCGTCACTCGACAGGAGTACAGGGGGCCGAGAGCCCCCTGTTTTCCGTTACGCATGCGCCATCATGCGTTCCAGCCGGCGATCGTGGCCAGCCAGCACCACCGCGATGGCGGTAATGAGCGGCCCCACCGCCAGGCACAGCAGTCCGATGTCGGCGCTGCCGGTCGCATCCTTCACCAACCCATAGACGGACGGCCCGAGCCAGCCGCCCAGATTGCCGACCGCGTTGATCATGGCCAGGCCGCCCGCCGCGGCAACGCCGGTCAGCATGGCGCTGGGGAGCGACCAGAAGGTCGGCACCAGCGACTGCTGACCCATCATCGCGACGCAGAGCGCGATCATCGTCACGACCGGATGGCCGGCGCCGATGAGGACGCAAGCCGCCAACCCTCCCGCGGCGACCAAAGCCGCGCCAGCCACGTGCCAGGTCCGCTCGCCGTGAAGGTCGGAATGGTAGCCCCAGTAGATCATCGCCACGAAGGCGCACAGGTAGGGCAGCGCGCTGACCAGCCCGATCCAGTCGGTGGAGACCCCGAGCCCCTTGACGATCAGCGGCAGGAAGAACACCAGCCCGTAGGCTGACCCGTTCTGGCCGACATAGGCGATCGTCAGCAGCCACATCTTCGGGTTGCTGAACGCCTGGCCGAGCGAGTATGTCCGGACCGCCTCGCGCTGCGTCTCGCTCGGAGTCCAGCCGGTCCTGCAGCCAGGTCCGCTGTTCCGGCCTCAGCCACGCCGCGTCCTTCGGCCGGTCGGTCAGCAACTTCCAGGTCACGAAGCACATGATGATCGGCGGCAGCCCCTCGATGATGAACAGCCACTGCCAGCCTTGCAGGCCCAGCACCCCCTGCATTTGCAGCAGCAGCCCGCCGATCGGCGGGCCGACGAACAGCGAGATCACGCTGGCCGACTGGAAGATGCCCATCATCCGGGTGCGATAGTAGGAGGGGAACCACCAGGTCAGGTACAGCAGCACGCCCGGGTAGAACCCGGCCTCGGCCAGCCCGAGCAGGACGCGGTTGCCGTAGAAGCTCCACTCGTTCCACACGAAGCCGGTCAGTGCGGCGATGATGCCCCAGGTGATCAGGATGCGGGCGATCCAGCGCCGCGCGCCCACCTTGTTGAGGATCAGGTTGCTGGGGATCTCGGCCAGGAAGTAGCCCAGGAAGAACAGTCCGGCGCCGAAGCCGAACACCGCGTTGGTGAACCCGAGATACTTGACCATGGTCGTCGCGGCCATGCCCACGTTCGACCGGTCCAGGTAGGCGCAGAAATAGCCGAGCATGAGCACCGGCATCAGCCGCCAGGTCACCCGCTTGATGGTTTCCCGCTCGATCGGCTCGATTTCGTGCAGAGTTAGCGCACTTCCATTTGCGTCCATGTTCGTTTCCTCCTCGTCGTATATGGCTCCCCCAGGTAGCCTACGAAGGATACGCCGCTGCCGAAGCTGAACAGGCAGGCGCAGAAATAACCAGCTTTCCAGTTGCAGCAGGCGCCAGGCGACCCGTCAGGTCGTTTCTGGGTCGGTCGGGTCGAGTTGCACCTGCGCGGCGAACGGTGGCCACCGTACCATCGCATCCTCCTGTCGATATACGTCAGAAAATCCAGAAGGCGTTAGCGGCCGGTTAATCGACGTTTGCGACCGGCTGCCAGGTGACAGCACACGGCAGGCCTATTGCGTCAAGCGAGCTGCCATGGCCAGAGTGGTCCCGTGTTGGACGCTCGGCGCCAGTCAGGCGACCCAGGCACATCACGGTTCGATCATGGAGGAACGCATACCGATGAGACGGCTTGCATATACGGTTGCGGCGGCACTGGCCGTTGCATTCACGGCAGGTGCGATGGCGGCGGACACGCCGGGCGTCACCGCGACCGAGATCAAGATCGGCAACACCGTGCCCTACAGCGGGCCGGCGTCGTCCTATGGCGTTTTGGGCAAGCTGGAAAGCGCGTTCTTCGGCATGGTGAACGAACAGGGCGGCGTTGCCGGTCACAAGATCGACTTCATCTCGCTCGACGACAATTACAGCCCGCCCAAGACCGTGGAGCAAATTCGTCGACTGGTCGAGGAGGACAAGGTCGCGTTCACCTTCGCCACACTGGGCACTCCGACCAACAGCGCCATCGTCCACTACATGAACCAGCAGAAGGTGCCGCAGCTCTTCGTCGCGACCGGCGCCGACAAATGGGGCGACTATAAGAAGACGCCGTGGACGATCGGTTGGCAGCCAAGCTACCGCACCGAGGCGCAGATCTACACCAAGTACATTCTGCAACAGAAACCGAATGCGAAGATTGCCATTCTTTATCAGAACGATGACTTCGGTAAGGACTACCCGGCGGGCGTGAAGGATGTACTCGGTCCCAAGTACGACAAGATGGTGGTAACCGCCACCTATGAGACGAGCGATCCGACGATCGACAGCCAGATCACCACGCTGCAAGCCTCCGGCGCGGACGTTCTACTGGTCGCGGCGATTCCGAAGTTTGCCGCGCAGTCGATCCGCAAGGTGCACGACCTGAACTGGAAGCCGATGTTCTTCATGTCCAACGTGGCGATCTCCGTGGGCGCGGTGATGACCCCAGCGGGGCCGGAAAACGGCATTGGCATCATCAGCGCGGGCTATCTGAAAGATTCCACCGACCCCGAATGGAAGAACGATGCCGGGATGAACGAGTGGCGTGCCTTCATGACCAAGTACATGCCGGGCGCCGACCAGACGGACAGTGGCTACATCGCGGCATACGGCCTGTGCAAGACGATGCTGCAGGTGCTCAATCAGGCCAATGGCGACTTCTCGCGCGACAACATCATGAAGCAGGTGGCCAGCCTGCATAATGTCGAGAATCCGGTGTTGCTGCCTGGCATCAAGATCAATACCAGTCCGACCAACTTCCACCCGATCCGGGCGATGCAGCTCCAAAAGTGGGACGGCAAGACCTGGGTGCGCTTCGGCGACGTCATCGAGGGCACGCAGTCCTGATACCTGCGGGCGTGGTGGCGCTCTGCTGCCACGCCCGTCGCTGACCGATAACCTCGGGAGGCCGCACGGATGGACATCCTTCACGTTGTCGTTCTCATGTTGGAGAACCGCTCGTTCGACTGCATGTTCGGCAAATTGCAGGCACAGATCACCGGGATCGACGGCCTGAACGGCGACGAGAGCAATATCTGGCACACCCCGAACGGCGAGACCGAAGTTCGCGTGTGGAACGACCCGGCTCTGACGTCGGTGTCGGCGACCATTCCGGATCCTGATCCGGGCGAGCTGTACACCGATATTGCCTTGCAGATTCATGGAATAAACGGCGACGACCCGATGGGTGGCTTCGTCGACAATTACATGAACCAGAAGCCGGCGGATCGACCGTACGATCCCAAGGCGGTCATGCACTACTTCACACCGGATCAGGTGCCGGTGCTTAGTCAGCTTGCTTACGAGTTCGGCGTATCCGATCGCTGGTTCGCCTCGGCGCCGTGCCAAACCTGGCCCAACAGGTTCTTCGCCCATACCGCCACGGCCGCCGGCTATGTCAACAACGATCCGCCGCATTTCCCCTATACGATGCCGACGGTGTTCGGCCGACTGGCCGAGAAACACTGTGACTGGCGCATTTATTTTCACGATTTCCCGCAGGCGGCAACACTGGCCACATTGTGGGATGACGTGCCGACCCATTTCCGCTTCTTCAACGCGTTCGCCGCGGACGCTGCGGCCGGCGCGCTGCCGACCTACAGCTTCATCGAGCCACGGTATTTCACGGACACCACGCTGAACCTGATCCCCAACGACATGCACCCGCCGCACAACATTGCCTACGGCGAGCAGTTGGTCGCGCAGGTTTACAACGCGGTGCGAACTGGACCGCGATGGAAGCAGACATTGCTGATCATCACCTACGATGAACACGGCGGGTGCTATGACCACGTCCTGCCTCCCGCTGCAGTGCCGCCAGACGCGACCGCGGCCAATGCACCGTTCAGCCGTTACGGCGTGCGCGTTCCCGCGGTGATCGTGTCACCGTATGTGCGCAAGGGCAGCATCATCCGCCCGCTCGGCAGTACACCATTCGATCACACGTCGATCGCCGCGACGTTGCGCGGACTGTACGGTATCCGCCCGCTGACTGCACGCGATGCTGCGGCGCCCGACCTGCTTGCTGTACTCGATACGCAGCCGGCCAATGACGGTCCGGATCGGATTGTCGCGCCCACGCCGCCGCCGGCCGCCGCAGAGGTTGCCCGCGTGGCCAACAAACCGCCGAATGATCTACAGGCCAGCCTCGCATCCGCAGCTACGAACCTGCCAACGCTCGGCGCCAATGTTGCGGCGCACATCCAGCGGATGGTCGCCGCGCCACCGGAATTACCGCTGCACGAAACGGTGCAACTCGCCGCCGGCGCGGTCGCGGCGCACATCAAGGCGTTCCTTGGCATGGCGTGATCGCAGGGTAATTCCTGTCGTGTTTGACAGTCCAATCGCCGGCGCACAGTCTGCGCCGAACCCGAAGCAGGAGGCTTGATCATGGCCGCGGATGAGGGCAACGGGAGGCGCCTGCGCAGCCGGCGCTGGTTCGATGAGCCTGCCGATCCGGCGATGACCGCGCTGTATCTCGAGCGCTACATGAATTACGGCATCACGCCGGATGAACTGCGCAGCGGCAAACCGATCATCGGCATCGCGCAGACCGGCTCTGATCTGTCACCCTGCAATCGACATCATATCGAATTGGCGAGCCGGGTACGTGACGGCATTCGTGCGGCGGGCGGCGTGCCGCTGGAGTTCCCCGTCCATCCCATCCAGGAGACCGGCAAGCGACCGACCGCGGCTCTGGACCGCAACCTAGCCTATCTCGGCCTGGTGGAAGTGCTGCACGGCTATCCGCTCGATGGTGTTGTGCTGACGACCGGCTGCGACAAGACGACGCCGGCGTGCCTGATGGGTGCTGCGACAGTGAACATTCCGGCGATTGTGCTGTCGGGCGGACCGATGCTGGATGGCTGGTGGCAAGGCCGCCTGTCAGGATCAGGCACTATCGTGTGGGAGGGTCGCAAGCTCTTCGCCGAGGGCAAGATCGGCTACGACGAATTCATGCAGATGGTATCGTCATCGGCGCCGTCCGTCGGCCATTGCAATACCATGGGCACAGCCACGTCGATGAACGCGCTTGCGGAGTTGCTGGGCATGTCGCTGCCAGGCTGCGCGGCGATCCCGGCGCCATATCGCGAGCGGGGCTGGATGGCGTACGAGACCGGCAAGCGGATCGTCGACATGGTGCACGAGGATCTGCGCCCATCCGACATAATGACTCAGAAGGCATTCGAGAATGCGGTCGTCGCGGCTGCCGCATTGGGGGCTTCGTCAAACTGTCCGATCCACATGGTGGCGATCGCGCGCCACATGGGCGTGGAGCATTCGCTCGACGACTGGCAGCGTCTTGGACCGGCGATTCCGCTGCTATGCGACGTGCAGCCCGCCGGACGTTTCCTCGGCGAGAAATTCCATCGCGCGGGCGGAGTGCCTGCCGTGCTGAAGGAACTGTTGCGGGCCGGCAAGGTGCACGGCGATGCCATGACCGTGACCGGACTCACGCTGGCAGAGAATTTGCGCGACGTGCCAGACGGCGATCGTGAGGTCATTCGTTCGTACGGAAAGCCGCTGCTGGCGGCCGCGGGTTATGTCGTGATGTCGGGCAACCTGTTCGACAGCGCCGTGATGAAGATCAGCGTCATCGACCAGGATTTTCGCCAACGCTTTTTGTCCAACCCCGATCGTCCGAATGTATTCGAGGGCAAGGCGATCGTGTTCGAAGGCCCGGAGGACTATCACCATCGCATCGAGGATCCCGACCTGGGCGTGGAAGAACAGTCGGTGCTGATCATCCGCAATTGCGGTCCCGTCGGTTATCCGGGGAGCGCCGAGGTGGTGAACATGCAGCCCCCGGCTGCGCTTTTGAAGCGCGGGATTGCCACGCTGCCGACCATGGGTGACGGCCGGCAGTCCGGCACATCCGGCAGTCCATCAATCCTGAATGTGTCGCCGGAAGCCGCGGTCGGTGGTGGGCTGGCATTGCTGAAGACCGGTGACCGCATACGCATCGATCTCAACACGCGCAAGGTGGATGTGCTGCTACCGACGGGCGAGCTGGAAACACGGCGCGCGGCCTGGCAGCCGGCGAAACTGGTGAACATGACGCCGTGGGAGGAGATCTACCGCAGCATGGTCGGCCAGCTTGGCAACGGCGCGTGCCTGGAACCGGCGACGCTGTATCTGAATGTCATCGAGACGCGCGGCGAATCACGCAACAACCACTGAGCCTCACATGCAGTTCGGCATCGCCATACCGACCGCCGCTGACTCCTGGCGCCTCGTCCAGCGCGCGGAAGAGCTTGGCTTCAGCAACGCCTGGTTCTTCGACACCCAGATGCTCAGCGCCGACCCCTTCGTTGCCATGGCCGCTGCGGCAATGAAAACCACGCGGATCAAGTTGGGCACCGGCGTGCTGATCCCCTCCAACCGGATTGCCCCCGTCGCGGCCACCGCCTTCGCCTCGCTGAACAAGCTGGCGCCTGGGCGCATTGTGTTCGGCATCAGCACCGGCTTCACCGGCCGCCGCACGATGGGCCTCGGCGCGGTGAAGCTTGCCGATATGGCCGAGTACGTCCGGATCGTGCAGGCGCTTTGGCGCGGCGAAACGGTGGATATGGAACTCGAAGGCAAGCGCCGGCCGATCCGTCTGCTCAACCCCGAGCTCGGCCTGATCAACACACATGATCCGATCCCGCTGTGCATCGCCGCGTCCGGTCCGCGCGCACGACGGCTCACTGCCAAGCTCGGCGCCAGATGGATCGACAACGTTGCAGATGTAGAACGCGGAATTGCCACGCTGGAACAGATGCGAGTGGCTTGGCAGGAAGCCGGTCGCGCGCGCGATGACCTGACTGCGATTGCCTGGATCGGCGGCGCAGTGCTGGAGGAAGGCGAGCCGGCCGATGGTCCGCGCGGCATGGCGCTCGCCGCACCGCGCGCCGCCATGCTGCTGCATCGCGCAGCCGATACCGCACTGGCCGGCTATCCCGCGCCACTCGCCATGTTGCCGGAGTTCACCGACGCTGTTGCCGACTACGTCGAACATGCGCGGCAATTCGAACCAAAGGTTGCATACTACCTCTCCAACCATCGCGGACACCTGATGTTCGTGCGCCCGGACGAGCGGCGGTTCATCACCGCGGAGATGATCCGTCGGACCTCGTTCATTGGCACTGTAGCCGACCTGACGCAGCGCATTGCAGCATTGGCAGACGCAGGCTTCGAGCAGGTCGTCTTCTCCATTCCGCCGGGGCAGGAGCACGCGATCGAAGACTGGGGACGCATTCGCCGAACTTTTGGTTGACGCGTCCGACCGAGCAGGAGGGTTCGCCATGTCAGGACGCCTTGCCGACAAGACTGCATTCGTCACCGCCTCCGGCCAGGGTATCGGCCGCGAAACAGCGCTGGCGCTCGCCGCCGAAGGCGCGCGCGTCATCGCCACCGATGTGGACGAGGCAAAGGTGCACCGGATTGCCTCGGACAGAATCCACAGTGCCAAACTGGATATTCTGCATTCTGTCGATATCGCGCGGGCAGCAGTCGATGCAGGTTCCGTTGACATCCTGTTCAACTGCGCCGGCCTCGTGCACCAGGGCACACTGCTCGATGCCACCGAAGACGAATGGGCGCTGGCATTCGATCTGAACGTCCGCTCGATGTTCCGCACGATGAAGGCGTTCCTGCCGGGAATGCTCGCGCGCGGCCGCGGCGTGATCATCAACATGGCATCGGTATCCAGCAGCCTGAAGGGCGTGCCGAACCGTTTCATCTATAGCGCTACGAAGGCCGCGGTGATCGGCATGACCAGGTCGGTCGCAACGGACTACGTGAAACAGAACATCCGCTGCAATTGCATCTGCCCTGGAACGGTGCATACGCCGAGCCTGGATGAGCGCATCGCCGCCAATTCCGTGCAGGCCGGTTCGGTGGACGCTGCACGCGCCGCGTTTGTCGAACGGCAGCCCATGGGACGGCTCGGCACGCCCGAGGAAATCGCTGCACTTGCCGTCTATCTTGCCTCGGACGCCGCTCAATTCGTCACGGGACAGGCGATCGTGATAGACGGTGGGCTCACGCTATAAAAGGAGATCGACACATGAAGCTGCTGCGCTATGGTCCGCCGGGCGCCGAGAAGCCTGGCATACTCGATCGGGATGGCACGATACGCTGCCTCGCCTCGGTGGTGCGCGATATCGATGGCTTCGCGCTGTCGGACGCTGCCTTGAAGATGATCGCTGGCATCGACCCCAACACCCTGCCGAAGGTCGATGCCTCCACGCGCCTTGGCGCATGCGTGGCGCGGCCGGTGAATTATGTCTGCATCGGGCTCAATTACGCCGACCACGCGGCAGAGGCCGGCATGCCGGTTCCCAAGGAGCCGATCATCTTTTTGAAGTCCCTCGGCGCCATGTGCGGACCGAACGACGATGTGAAGATGCCACGAGGGTCGAAGAAGCTCGACTGGGAAGTCGAGTTCGGCATCGTCATCGGCAAAAAGGCAAGTTACGTGCCCGAAAACCATGCGATGGACCACGTTGCTGGTTATTGCGTGTGCAACGACGTGAGCGAACGCGAGTTCCAGCTCGAGCGCGCCGGCACCTGGGACAAGGGCAAGGGCTGTGACACATTCGGCCCGACCGGACCCTGGATGGTAACCAAGGACGAAATCCGCGACCCGCAGAATCTTGCGCTGTGGACTGAAGTAAACGGCAAGCGCTTTCAGAACGGCACGACAAGGACCATGATCTTCGGCGCAGTGAAACTGGTCAGCTATGTCAGCCACTTCATCACGCTGCATCCCGGTGACGTGATCGCCACCGGCACGCCACCCGGCGTAGGTCAGGGCGTGAAGCCGGAGCCGGTGTTCCTGCGGCCTGGTGACGTGATGAAACTGTCGGTGGAAGGTCTCGGCGTGCAAACGCAGCGGGTGGTCGAGGCGTAACGACGTTCAGTCGGGCAGCGGCAGTCCCACGTAGTTCTCCGCCAACGCCTGCGATGCGGCGCGTGAGCTGAACACATAGTCCAGCTCCGCCGCCTGCATCTGCTGCTCGAACGATGTGTGATCGAAAAACCGGTGCAGCAGCGTCGTCATCCACCAGGAAAAGCGCTGTACCTTCCAGATGCGCCGCAGGCAGGTTGCGGAATACGCATCGAGCCCGTCGGTTGACCCGCGACGATAGAAGGCCACTATGGCACGTGTCAGCACGGCAACATCCGCGGCCGCGAGATTGAGCCCCTTCGCCCCCGTTGGCGGCACGATGTGCGCGGCATCGCCGGCCAGGAACAGTCGTCCGTATTGCATCGGTTCGGTGACAAAACTCCGCATCGGCGTGATGCCACGTTGCAAAATCGGCCCCTCGGCCAATGCAAATCCATCGCGCGCAGCCCGCGTCTGCAATTCGGCCCAGATCCGATCGTCCGACCACACCGCAAGATCTTCGTCCGGCGCGCACTGGATATACAGCCGGCTCAACGTCGGCGATCGCATCGCCAGTAGCGCAAAGCCACGCTCGTGGCTGACATAGACGTTTTCCTCCGTTGACGGCGGCGCCTCTGCGAGAATGCCGAGCCAGCCGAACGGATACTCGCGCTCAAACAACTGCAATACGCCGGCGGGAATTGACGGTCGGCAAACACCATGGAAACCGTCGCATCCGCCGATGATGTCGCAGATGATCTCATGGTCTGAACCGCCATGCCGATAGCGAATGCACGGCCGTTCAGTGTCGAATCCGTACACGCTGACGTCCGCAGCCTCGAACACGATCTGCCCGCCTGCCGCCAACCGTGCAGCGATCAGATCCTGCACCACCTTGTGCTGGCTGTAGACCATCACATGCTTGCCGATGAGATCGGAGAAATCGATGCGGTGATCTGCACGATTGAAGCGCATGACCACGCCCGGATGCAGCATGCCCTCGCGTCGCATACGCTCGCCAACGCCGGAATCGTTCAGCAACTGTTCGGTGCCGTATTCCAGCACGCCGGCACGGATGCGATTCTCGACGTATTCACGCGACCGCGCTTCCAGTACGACCGACTCGACGCCCTGCAAATGCAGCAGATGCGACAGCAGCAATCCCGCCGGCCCGGCTCCGACGATACCTACCTGCGTTCGCATCCGTTGCCTCCATCGCCACCCAGTGTAGCCGGCCCGCGCGCCGCGTGCATAATCGACCCTGATCCAGCCCGAGAGGAACCGACATGGCTGACATCCCATCCCAGGACGCGCTCGCAGCCGAGTTCGACTGCCTGATGACGCGCGCCGGCGTCACGGTCCCACCACAACGCCGGGCCGCGGCACTTGCTGCCTATGCCGATCTGCGCGGCCAGATTGCCTTGCTGCACGGCCGTTACGGTCCAGAATCCGAACCGTCCAATGTGTTTCGCCTCGCTCCCGCAGGAGGCAGGTGATGGATACGCAGGATCTTTCCATCGCCGAGATGGGCCGCATACTGCGTGCCGGCACGGTCACCGCTGAAGCACTGGCACGCGATGCTCTTACCCGAATCGCTGCACGGGATGGCGCTCTGCACGCCTTCGTGCTGATAACCGAGGACCGCGCACTGACCGACGCGCGGCGTGCCGACGATGAACTGAAATCCGGCCACGACCGAGGGCCATTCCACGGCATCCCCTACGCACTGAAGGACATATATGATACGGCAGGCATCCGCACGACATGTCATTCCAAGCTGCGCCTCAACAACGTACCTGAGAAGGACAGTGTCACCGCGGCGCGATTGCGCGAAGCCGGCGGCGTGCTGCTGGGCAAGCTTGCCACGCACGAATTCGCCATCGGCGGCCCGAGCTTCGACCTGCCCTTCCCGCCAGCTCGAAATCCGTGGAACCCTGACTGCATCACGGGCGGTTCGTCATCCGGTTCCGCCACCGCGATCGGGGCGCGAATGGTACGCATGGCAATGGGATCCGACACCGGCGGTTCGATCCGCGGTCCCGCAGCATGGTGTGGCACGGTGGGGATCAAGCCGACCTACGGCCGCGTATCGCGCCGCGGGGTGTTTCCGTTGTCGTGGACGCTGGATCACATCGGCCCGCTGAGCCGCAGCGTGGAAGATTCGGCCATCACTTTGCGGGTGCTTGCCGGGCACGACCCACAGGACCCGGCCAGCGCCGACGTTCCGGTACCGGACTATCGCGCGGACCTTGACAAGGGCGTCGCAGGCCTGCGCATCGGCATCCCGCGCGCGTTCTTTGCGACTGCGCCGGCCATCACACATGAGGTGGTCGCAGGCATCGATCGAACGGCATCGCAGTTGCGCTCCGCGGGTGCGATTGTGGAGGATGTTGCGCTCCCAGACTACGCACTGTTCTCGGCGGTGGGCCGCGTGATCATGATGGCGGAGGCGTTCGCGATTCATGAAGCGGACATGCAGACCAGGCTGCTCGACTACGGCGAGATTACCGCCGGCCGCTTTATTCTTGGCGCCGCGGTGACGGCCGCGGACTTCATCCATGCCCTGCGCGGCCGCCGCGAACTGACAGACGCAGTGAATGCGGTGCTGTCGTACTACGACGCGCTGCTCACGCTGTCGGCGCTCACCACGGCGCCGCGATTTGACCAGGCAACCGACTCGCTGTCATCGGCCTCGCCGATCCAAACCATCCCGTTCAACGTCACCGGACATCCCGCCATGAGTGTGCCGACCGGACTCGGTGCGAGCGGCCTGCCGATCGGCGTGCAGATCGTCGGACGCGCGTTCGATGAACCGATGGTGTTCCGCATTGGTCGTGCAGTCGAGAAACTCTCTGGCTGGGAAAGCGTAGTTCTGCCAGGAGGCTGATTGCCTCCGGGTCAGGAGGCAGCATGGTGCGTGCGGGCAAGGTGCGGATCGGCATCTCCGGCTGGACCTACGCGCCGTGGCGCGGCGAGTTCTATCCGAAGGGCATGCCGCAGAAATGCGAACTTGAATATGCCACGCGGCAGTTCAATTCACTGGAGATCAACGGCACGTTCTACGGTATGCAGCGCCCTGACGCCTTCGGGAACTGGGCGGAACGCGCGCCGGATGGATTTGTGTTCGCGGTGAAAGCACCGCGATTCATCACGCATATACGGCGGCTGCGCGAGGTGCAGACGCCATTGGCGAATTTCATTGCATCAGGCCTGCTGCGACTGGGTCCGAAGTTGGGACCGATCCTCTGGCAGTTCCCGCCGAACTTTCGCTTCGATGCCGAGCGTATAGAGGCTTTCCTGAGACTGCTGCCACATGATACGCGCGCGGCTGCGCGTTACGGTAGGCAGCACGATGATCGGCTGAAGGCAAAGGCGTGGCTGAAGGTGGATGCCAACCGGCCGATGCGACACGCATTCGAAATTCGTAACGAAACGTTCTGCACCCGCGCGTTCATCGACCTGTTGCGCGAACACGACGTGGCATTGGTGTGCGCTGATACGGTGGAGTGGCCGCGGCTGATGGATCTGACATCGGACTTCGTCTACTGCCGGCTGCACGGCTCGCAGGAGCTATATGCCAGCGGCTACGACGACAAGTCGCTGGACGAGTGGGCGGCGCGCGTGCTGAGTTGGGCGATGGGCGGTGAGCCGGCGGATGCCGAACGGGTCGCCGGCAAGGCTCCCAGGCGTACGCGCGACGTGTTCGTATATTTCGACAACGACATGAAGGTGCGGGCACCGTTCGATGCAACGGCTCTGGCGGCGCAGGTGGGCCGACTGCTGCGATGAGGTCCTCACGGGCAGGAGCTTTGCTTCGTCGCTGCGCGTCTCGCAGTGGCAGGTTACCCGTTTTATTCAATCGCACTCGTCGACTTCGCTATATCGCGCAGCACGAACTTCTGGATCTTGCCGGTCGACGTCTTCGGCAGCTCACGGAAGACGAAGCTCTTCGGGACCTTGAAGCGGGCCATATGATCGCGGCAGAACTCGCGCAGTTCGTCCGCACTCACGCTTGCGCCCGGCTTCAATTCGATGAAAGCGCACGGCGTCTCGCCCCATTTTTCGTCCGGCTGAGCCACGACTGCGGCACTCAGCACAGCAGGATGGCGATATAGCGCGTCCTCCACCTCGATCGACGATATATTCTCACCACCCGAAATGATGATATCCTTCGAGCGATCACGGATCTTCACGTAGCCATCCGGCTGCATCACCGCCAGGTCACCGGTGTGGAACCAACCGCCGGCAAACGCCGCAGCGTTGGCCTTGGGATTTTTCAGATATCCCTTCATGGTGATGTTGCCGCGGAACATGATCTCGCCCATCGTCTCGCCGTCCCACGGCACCGGCGACATCGTATCGGGATCGAGCACAGTCATAGCCTCCTGCATGGGCACTCGCACGCCCTGGCGCCCGTTGCGTTCTGCGCGCCTGTCGATCGGCATCGCGCTCCACGATGCGTGCTTGGCGCAGACCGATGCGGGACCATACGTCTCGGTCAGTCCATAGACATGCGTAAGCTCGATGCCGATCTTCTCGGCGCCTTCGATGATCGCGGCCGGCGGCGCCGCACCGGCGATCTGTCCGGCAATCCGGTGGTCGATGCCTCGGCGCAATTCATCCGGTGCGTTGATCAGCATGGAATAGACGATGGGCGCGCCGCACATATGCGTCACCTTGTGATCGTGAAGCGCCTCCAGGGCCGCCCTCGCCTCGACGCGGCGCAAACAGACGCTGGTGCCGGCACGTTCGGCAACCGACCATGGGAAACACCAGCCGTTGCAGTGGAACATCGGCAACGTCCAGAGATACACTGCGTGCTGCGGCATGTCCCAATCCAGCACATTGCTGACCGCATTCAGATAGGCACCGCGATGGTGATACACCACACCCTTCGGATCACCCGTCGTGCCTGAGGTGTAGTTCAGCGCGATCGCGTCCCATTCGTCAGGCGGTCCCTGCCATGCGTACTCCGGATCGCCCTCGGCCAGCAACGCTTCATAGCCGATGTCGCCCAGTGTCTTGCCGCCTTGATAGCTCGGATCGTCGATATCGATGACCAGCGGCCGATCATCCAGCAGCGTCAGTGCCTGCTCGATCGTGGTGGAGAACTCGCGGTCGGTGATCAGCGCGCGTGCGCCGCCATGGCGCAGCATGAACGCGATCGTTTCGGCGTCCAACCGCGTGTTCAACGTATTCAGCACCGCGCCACACATCGGCACGCCGAAATGCGCCTCATAGACTGCCGGTATGTTCGGCGCCATCACGGCAACGGTGTCATTCCGTCCGATGCCGCGTCGTGCCAGGGCGGACGCCAGACGACGGCAGCGCGCGTAAGTCTCGCGCCACGTGAAGCGCTGTTCGCCGTGTACGACAGACGGGTGGTCTGGATGCACATAGGCCGCACGCTCGATGAACGTGAGCGGCGTCAGTGGCGTGTAGTTGGCCTGGTTCCTGTCGAGCCCCACCAGATAGGCGCTGTTCCCAGCCATGCGGTTCCTCCCGCGATTGTCGCGGCGTTTCCTCGGGAGGAAGAGTGTGTGCGGCTTAGACTCGATGCTCAAGTCCCGAATTGTCGCCGCTGTAGGCGGAGATCAGGTAAACAGATCGCGGATCCCCTGCACCACCGCTTCCGGCGCTTCGTTTGGCAGGAAGTGTCCCGCAACCGGAATCACCCGGCGTTCATAGCGCGATGTGAAATGGCGAGCATGGTGTTCCGAGTTCTCTGACGGTCCGACTCCATCGCACGCCCCATGCAGCACAACGGTGGGTACCGTTATCTTCGGCTGTCCGGCAAGTCGCTGCTCGATCGAATCCAGTGCGGGATCACCCGGCACGGTGCCGTAGCGATGGCGATAGGACTGGATCACCACATCGACGAAGTCGGAGTTTTCGAAGCTCTCACCGGTGCGCTGGTAGGTCGCTTCGTCAAAGTTCCAGTTGGGCGACCATAATTTCCACAGCAGGCGGCAGATGTCGTGCCGATTTTGGGTCAGGCCGGCGCGACCTCGCTCGGTGTGAAAATACCATTGGTACCAATGGCGATATTCCGCAGCGGCCGGCGCCGGGTTGCACGACGCCGCGATATTCTGGATGTTGTAGCCGGTGATCGAGACCAGTCCGTGCACGCGCTCCGGCCAGAGGGCTGCAACGACGCACGCGGCACGTCCGCCCCAGTCGTAACCGGCCAGCGTCGCCTGCTGAATGCCGAGTGCATCCATGAAATCACGCAAATCAGCGCCGAGAGCAGCCTGCTGGCCGGAGCGCGGGGTGGCGGGATCGAGGAAGCGCGTCGGCCCATAGCCGCGCAACCACGGCACCAGCACTCGACATCCGTCCGCAGCCAATGGCGGCGCCACACCGTCATAGGCGTGCACATCGTCGGGAAAGCCATGCAGCAGGATAACCGTGGATCCGTCCGCCGGTCCGCTTTCCTGGTAGCCGATCTCCAGCGTCGGCGTGCGAATGTACTTAACCATTTGCGTCAATCCTGTGGTGCACCGGCGAATTCCGTCCCTTGATCGGCGATCGCGAACGTGTCGAAATAACTGATGCGAGGCTCACAACCGTAGCGGCGTCGGATGCCCTCGAGCCAAGGGCCGTCGTAGAACGCCTTGGCTGAGCTCAGGTCCTTCCAGATATACGAGCCGCCGGCTACGCCGCCGTTCACATCGTGGATAAACTGCTTGCGGATGAACCCCGGAACTCCCAGGAAATCCGGTGCGATCTTCAGGAAATGTTGCCGGCATGCTTCACGATCGATCTCGGGCGGCAGATCGTAGAGGACGATGGCAGTGATCATTGCGCGTCTCCTTGCAACGACTCTAGCGAATCAGGTTATTGGTGACGGCACCTCCTGTAGCGGTGCGGCCGCCATCGGCGACGTACTGCGCGCCGGTGATGTTGCTGGCAAGGTCGGAACACAGGAACAGCACCAAATTGGCGATCTCCTCCGCCGTGCCGTAGCGACCGATCGGAATATTGGACTGATATCGATCGCCGACGCTGCCCGGATCGCTCGGATTCAGCATCGATTCCAGTGAATGGATCATGCGCGTGTCGATCGGCCCAGGGCACACGGCGTTAACTCGAACACCGGCCCGCGCCACCTCACCGGCCGCGGTCTTGGTCAACCCAATCACCGCGTGCTTGGATGCGACATAGGCCGGCATCCCCGGTGAAGCGACCAGACCGGCGACAGACGCGGTATTCACGATCGCCCCGCGTTGCTGCTTCAGCATTACCGGCAGCACATGGCGCAAGCCAAGGAACACGCCTTTCACGTTGACGCTCATCACGGTATCGAACATTGCCTCGTCATATTCCGCCGTGGGGGCAACACTGCCCTCAATGCCGGCGTTGTTGTGAAAGCAGTCGATCGTCCCGTACGCGTCGAGCGCAGCCCTCACATAGGCCTGTACATCAGCAGATCTGGTCACATCGGCTGCAACAAACAGTGCCTCGCCACCCTGCTGGCGAATGATCCCGGCAGTGCCTTCGCCGCCGGCAGTGTCGCGATCCACCACCACGACCTTGGCGCCGTCTCGCGCAAATCCGACAGCGGTCGCTCGTCCGATCCCATTTCCTGCTCCGGTGATCAGCGCGACCTTGCCTTTGAAGTCCATGGTTTCCTCCGGTGCCTGCGTTGGGCGAACACTGTCATTGCGCGCGGAGCGATGCAATCTCCGAGCCGACGCATACTGGGTCGGAGATTGCCGCAGCCTGCCCCCGGCCTTGACCCGGTAGTCGCTGCGCTGCTCGCAATAACAGGTGCGGCAGCGTCAGACGATGAACTCGCGCCGCGCTTCCTCCAGGCAATTCCAGACATAGGGCGCGAACGACCGTGCCACCTCAATGTGGAAGGTTTCCGCAGCGGTGCGCCAGAGCACGATCTCCGCTTTGCTAAGCACCGTGCGTGTGCACATGCCGATGGGAAAGGCGGTGGGATGCAAATCGAGTGCGCAGAATGCATTGATCGCCCAGGCCGCACGGGAGCCGGAAACAACGAGAGCGGTGTTGCGATGCGACACATCGACGACGCTGGGGGCGCGTATCATCGGTGCGATTTCGCCAAGTGCCAGCAGGAGAAATTCCTCAGGTGCGAGCCATAACAGCGCCCGGTCACCCTTGGTCATGGCTCGGCAATGGCCCGGCAGTGCCAGGCCGGTCGCAGCAAGCGCCGCCGCATCACCGCGGATGATCAGCCGTGTCGCCGGCGGTAGCGCTGCCAGTTGCACGGCAGCACAGGCGGGCGACGCAGCGGCCAGCGCCGCCAAAAGATGCGCGCGCTCAACCATGCAGTCGCCTGCCTGACCTGTCATAGAAAATCGGTTCCGACACCCGCACGGCAATGGTGCGGTCAGGCATCGGCACATAGAGCGTCCTGCCCGACAGCGCGCGGCCACCAGCCACCAGCGCAAGCGCGATCGGACGCCCCAGCGTTTCGCTCCAATAAGCCGAAGTGACGTGGCCAAGCATCGTCATCGGAACTGAAGCGTTGGCGTCCGCGACGATCTGCGCACCTTCCTCCAGCAAGTCAGCAGAGAACAACCCGACAAGTTGCTTGCGATCAGCGCGCATCATGTAAGGTCGCGTGAGAGATCGCTTGCCGACGAAGTCTGGCTTCGACCTGCCAATCACCCAATCGAGACCGAGGTCAGCGGGGATCACGGTACCATCAGTCTCCTGACCAACGATGATGTAGCCTTTCTCGGCACGCAGTACGTGCATCGCCTCGGTCCCGTATGGCGTGATGCCATGCTGCGTACCCGCGGCGAGTACCGCTTCCCAGATGGCCTGCCCGTAATCGGCTGGCACGTTGATCTCATAACCCAGTTCGCCTGTGAAACTGACACGGAACAGCCGCATCGCAACGTCACAGATGCGGCCTTCGCGCGCACTCATGTGTGGCATCGCCTTGTGTGATATATCGACGTCGCGCACCAGGGGTGCGATCACCTGCCGCGCCAGCGGACCCTGCACCGCTATCACCGCCCATTGTTCGGTAATGGACGTGAGCCATACGCGAAGTTCGGGAAATTCCGTCTGCAGATAGTCCTCCATGTGATGCAGTACATTGGCGGCGCCACCGGTCGTCGTGGTGATATGGAAGCGATCGGGTGCCAAGCGCGCCACGACTCCGTCATCCATCACGAACCCTGCTTCGTTCAGCAACAAGCCGTAGCGGCAACGGCCAACGGCCAGGCTGGTGAGGCTGTTGGTATAGAGCCGGTTGAGGAATTTCACCGCGTCAGGGCCGACCACTTCGATCTTGCCGAGTGTGGTGGCGTCGAAAATGCCGACGGCGTTGCGTACGGCACGGCACTCGCGAGCCACCGCGGCAGGCATGTGTTCACCGGCGCGCGGGAAGCAACGCGCGCGCTGCCAGGCTCCGACATTCTCGAACAGCGCCCCCTGTGCCGTTGCCCAATCATGGATCGGCGTATGACGTACCGGTTCGAACAGTGCGCCGCGCGCAGTACCTGCCAGTGCGCCGAACGTGACCGGTGTGTACGGCATGCGGAATGTTGTGTGCCCGACAGCGGGATTTGGCTGGCGCATGAACCTTGATGCGATCGCCAGTGCATTCATGTTGGAGGTCTTGCCCTGATCAGTCGCCATGCCAGTCGTTGTGTATCGCTTGAGGTGTTCGACTGAGCGAAATCCCTCCCGCATTGCGGTATGAATATCCTTGACGGTCACATCATTTTGAAAATCCACGAAGGCCTTGCCGCGCGCCGCGAGTGGCGGCTCGACAGCCCGCGACTGCCTGAAGGCAGGCACACCCGCGACGGCGAATCGACGGTGCATTGGCGCGGCACTGTCGCCGGCGGCGTAGCCTTCCTCCAGGCATGATGCCAGACTGAAGCTGCCATTGCACGCACCGGCCGACCGTACCGAAGTGGCCGATGTGTCTGGCATGAAGGCGCGCAAGCTTTCGTCGAACCGTAACTTGCCGCGGGATTGCGAGAACAGGTGCACCGACGGTGTCCAGCCCCCGCACATCAGCAGTGTGTCGCACGCGATGGTTTCGCCACTCGACAGCCTCACGCGATTCACACGCCGATGACCTCTTGTGGTCAGCACGCCGGTTCCGGTTCGAACTTCCAAGCCAGAGGCGCGCGCAGCATCGCTCGCCGTCGGACGTAGATCAGCAACCGCTGCAATGGCCATGCCAACCTGTCGTAGCGCGGTTGCCGCAGCGTAAGCGGTGTCATCGGTTGTAACAGCCACGACGCGCTCGCCGACAGTCACGCCATACCGCAGGAGATACTGCCGAGCCGAGTCCGCCAGCATGATGCCGGGCCGGTCGTTGCCGGGAAAAACCAGCGGTCGTTCAAGCGCACCGGCGGCGATGATCACCTTCTTGGCTCGCACATGCCACAGCCTCTCGCGTGGCAATTGCGTGCCAGGGTCGGCCAGATGGTCAGTAACGCGTTCCGCCAGGCCGATTAGATTATCGGGAAACCAACCGAATGCCGTAGTGCGCGGGAGCAACGTTACTTCAGCATGTTGGTTGAGCACTTTCAAAGCGTCCAGCAACCATACGGACGTTGCTTTCCCGTCGATTGAGACTTGCGTCTCAGCCAGCAATGATCCCCCCGGCTCGGCCTGCTCGTCGCACAACACAACGCGCGCACCATGCGCGGATGCCGCCACCGCCGCCGCGAGACCGGCCGGTCCGGCACCAATCACCAGCACGTCGCAATGCGCATATTGCTGCAAATATCGATCGGGATCGGACGAGACAGGCGCTCGTCCCAGCCCTGCTGCGGCACGGATGGCAGGCTCGTACAGATGCCGCCAGAAGGCACGCGGCCACATGAACGTCTTGTAGTAGAAGCCCGCGCCCATTAGCGGCGACATCGCGTTGGCGATTGCACCTAAATCGAAGGCGAGCGACGGAAAGCGGTTCTGACTATGCGCCCGCATCCCGGCAAATAATTCGAGCTGTGTCGCGCGCAGGTTTGGCGTGATGCGGCCTGGTCCACGATCTAGCCCCACCAGCGCGTTGGGTTCTTCCGACCCAGCGGACAGAATGCCACGTGGCCGGTGGTACTTGAACGAGCGGCCGACCAGGTGCACGCCATTGGCCAGCAATGCCGAGGCGAGCGTGTCGCCATGACAGCCGGTGAAGTCGTGGCCATCGAAACTGAATGAAAGCGGCTGCGCTCTGTCAACACGGCCGCCGTCAGATGTACGAAACCTGCCTGTCATCGGGCGGGAACGTCCGGCCGAGATTCGCCGGGCTTGTAGGTGGCGATGATGCGATCGCTGACGGTGTCGCGCACGCAATTGAAGAATTGCCCGCAACCATGGATATGCCGCCAGCGTTCGAAATGCACGCCTTTCGAGTTGCTGCGCATGTAGAGGAAGTCGGCCCACGCCGCATCGTCCAGTGACGCCGGATTGTTCGGGCGGACGATGTGCGCCTCGCCACCGTAGCGGAACTCGTTCTCCGGCCGATCGCCGCACCAGGGACAAGCAATCAGCAGCATCAGTGCGCCACCGCCGCCGCCGCAGCCTCGTCGATCAGGCGGCCAGTGGAGAACCGATCCAGCGCGAACGGCGCGGCAATCGGATGCGGCTCGTCGCGCGCGATCGTCGCGGCGAATACGTGCCCCGACCCGGGCGTCGCCTTGAAACCGCCGGTGCCCCAGCCGCAGTTCACGAACAAGCCGGGCACCGGTGTCAGTCCGATTATCGGCGAGCGGTCCGGCGTGACATCAACGATGCCGCCCCAGTTGCGCAGCATGCGCAGTCGGCGGAATGTCGGAAACAGCTCGCAGATCGCCTCCAGCGTGTGCTCGGCAATGTGCAGCCCTCCCGCCTGGCTGTACGACACGT
Organism: uncultured Alphaproteobacteria bacterium; assembly: GCA_963696645.1. GTDB lineage: Bacteria > Pseudomonadota > Alphaproteobacteria > Acetobacterales > Acetobacteraceae > JAMXLO01. Next base: position 1,070,956 of record CAVOKY010000005.1, on the reverse strand, counting down.
AAGCGTCGGTACCCGCGCCGATCACCAACTCCCCTTTGTCCGACTGGGAAATATAGGCGTGGATGCTGTTGGACATCACCACGCACGACAATACCGGTTTCACCGGCTCGGACACCAACGCCTGCAACGGAAAGCTCTCCAGCGGCATGCGCATGCCGGCCATCGCCATCACCACGCTGGTGTGACCTGCCGCCACCACCGCGATCTTTTTCGCCGCGATCCGACCGCGTGTCGTTTCAACCGCATTCACCGCGCCGGATGGTGCGCGGCTGATCGCGGTCACCTCGCAGTTCTGGATGATATCCACGCCTAGTGCACTGGCGCCGCGCGCATAACCCCACGCCACAGCATCATGCCGCGCCACGCCCCCTCGGCGTTGCAGTGCCGCACCCATGATCGGATGCCGCAGATCGGCGGCGATGTTCAGCGGCGGGCAGAAGCGCTTCGCCTGCTCCGGTGTCAGCCACTCGTTGTCGATGCCGTTCAGCCGGTTGGCATGCACGTGGCGCTTGAACACCTGCACGTCGTGGACCGAATGCGCCAGCATCATCACGCCACGCGGCGAATACATGACGTTGTAGTTCATTTCCTGCGACAGTCCTTCCCACAGTTTCAGCGCGTGTTCATACAGCGCGGCACTTTCGTCCCACAGATAGTTGGAACGGATGATCGTGGTGTTGCGTCCGGTGTTGCCGCCGCCGAGCCAGCCACGCTCCAGCACCGCCACATTTCGCACGTCGTGCAGTTTGGCGAGGTAGTACGCGGTGGCCAGACCATGACCGCCCGCCCCAATGATCACCACCTCATAGCTTGGGCGCGGTTCGGGCGAGTGCCATTGCACCGGCCAGGCCGGCCCGCCCAGGGCATGCCGCATCAGACTGTAGATCGAAAAGTGCAACGTTTCCGGTTCCCCACAAGACCGTCATTGCAGAAGCATAGCGACAAAGCAATCTTGGTGGGAGTGCGCACTTACCACGGGACTGCTTCGTCGCTACGTTCCCCGCAATGACAGCCTCGAGGGGTAACGGCCATGGCGGACTACGACCACATCATCATCGGCGCCGGTTCGGCAGGCTGCGTCCTGGCACACCGGCTCAGCGACGATCCACGCACCCGGGTGCTGCTGCTCGAAGCCGGGCCCAAGGACGCTTCAATGTGGATTGCTATCCCGGCAGGCTTTACCAAACTGCTCAACAGCGACCGCTACAACTGGAATTTTGCGACCGAGCCGGAGGACAATGTCAAGGGTCGCTCTATCCCTATCCCGCGCGGCAAGACACTCGGCGGGTCGAGTTCGATAAACGGCATGCTGTATGTGCGCGGCAATCCGCTCGACTACGACACCTGGGCACAGTTCGGCAATCGCGGCTGGTCCTACGAATTGGTGCTGCCGTATTTCCGCAAATCGGAACACTTTGAACCCGGCGGCGACGAAACGCGCGGCCGCGGCGGCCTGCTGAACGTCGCAAACATGATCGAACGCGCAGAGCTGCTGGATGCGTTCATCGACGCGGCCGCGACCGAGGGCTATCCGCGCAATCCGGACTACAACAACGGCAGGCAGGAAGGCTTCGGCTACTATCAGGTGACGCAGAAGAACGGCCGTCGCTGGTCCACCGCGCGCGGCTTCCTCGATCCCGCACGCGGGCGCCCGAACCTGCGCGTCGAAACCGAAGCCCACACCACGCGCGTCCTGCTCGACGGCAAGCGCGCAGTCGGCGTGGAATACCGCCAGTATGGCCAGACGCATCAGGCACGTTGCGGCGGTGAGGTCATTCTGTCAGCCGGCGCGGTAAAGTCGCCGCAGGTACTGGAAATTTCCGGCATCGGCCAGCCTGAGCTGCTGCAATCTCTGGGCATCGAGGTGAAACACGAACTGCGCGGTGTCGGCGAGAATTACCGCGACCACTTCGCACCCCGCATGAACTGGCGGGTGAAGCTGCCGGTCACGCTGAACGAACAGACTCGCGGCCTGGCGTTCGTCAAGGAGATCATCAAGTACTATACGCAGCATCGCGGCGTGCTGACCTACACCGCCGGCATCGTCTATGGCTTTGTCAGGACGCGACTGGAACTGGTGGAACCCGATGTGCAGTACCATTTCGCGCACGCCAGCTATGCGACCGCGCAGACGCGCATTCTGGATCGCCAGCCGGGCATGACGCTGACGGTCTATCAGTGCCGGCCCGAGTCGCGCGGCACGATCCATGCGAAGTCCGCTGATCCACTGGCGCCCCCGGCGATCCGGCCGAATTTCCTGGCCGAGGAACTGGATCGTCGGACGGTGGTCGCTGGAATGAAGATCGGCCGGCGCATCATCAACAACGCAGCGCTGGACAGGTATCGCGCGTTTGAGATGAACCCTGGCGAGCGCGTGCAGACGGATGAGGAATGGCTGGATTTCGCGCGCATGAACGGCCAGACCACGTATCATGTCACCGGCACGTGCAAGATGGGCCACGATCCGATGGCGGTGGTGGACGACGAACTGCGCGTGCACGGAATTGCGGGACTGCGAGTGATCGATGCGTCGATCATGCCGACGCTGGTGTCCGGCAATACCAACGCCGCGGTCATCATGATCGCCGAGAAGGGCGCCGACATGATCAAGGCGGCGGCTGCACAGTCGGTGCGCGCGGCGGCGTAGTGCCCCGCGAATGCCACGTTCATCGCGGGCAGCGAGGCAATGACAGACGGAGGTCAGCCCACGTATCTCACCAGCCGTCCAATCGGCGACCCCAAAACCTCGTCATCCCGCATCACCGTCCGGCCACGCACGATCGTGGCGATCGGCCAGCCGGTGATGTCCATGCCGGCGAACGGCGTCCAGCCGCAGGGCGAAACGATCCACGACTCCTCGATGCGCCGCCGGCGCTTCAGGTCCACCAGGGTAAAGTCCGCGTCGTAGCCCGCCGCCAGACGTCCCTTGCCCACCACGCCATAGACCCGCGCCGGCCCGGCGCACATCAGATCGACCATGCGCGTAAGCGAAAGCCGGCCCGCGTTCACATGGTCAAGCATCACCGGTACCAGAGTCTGCACACCGGTCAGGCCGGCGGGGCAATCCGGCCACGGCAACAGCTTCTTGTCGCGCGCGTGCGGCGCGTGGTCCGAGCCGATCGTATCCACCGTGCCGTCGTTGATCGCGCGCCAGCCCGCCTCGAGATGACGCGGCCCGCGGATCGGCGGGTTCATCACGCCGAAACCCTTCAGGTTGTCGTAGCAATCAGGCGCCACCTGCGTCAGGTGGTTCACCAGCACCTCGCAGGTCGCGATGTCGCGAAAATCCTTCAGGTAGTCGAGCTCCTCGGCTGTAGATACGTGGAGTATATGCGCTGGCCGCTGCGTGGCACAGGCCAGTGCCATCAGGCGACGCGTACCGAGAAATGCAGTCTCCTCGTCACGCCATTCCATATGCTTCGAATAGGGATCGCCGGACTTGAACAGGTGGCGGCGATCCTGCAACCGGTATTCATCCTCGGAGTGGTACGCGATGCGCCGTCGTCCCGACCGCATCACGCGCTCCAGATGTTCGTCGTCTTCCACCATCAGATCACCGGTGGAACTGCCGGCGAAGATCTTGATGCCGCATACGCCGCGGCAAAGTTCCAGCTTGCCAAGCTCCGGAATGTTCTGCTTGGTGCCGCCAACGTAGAGGCCAACGTCACACCACGATTCGCGCTCGACGTAGGCCTGCTTCCATGCCAGCCGTTCCGCATCGGTGATCGAGGGTGACGTGTTCGGCATGTCGAAGACCGCCGCCAATCCGCCAAGCACGGCGGCCCTGGTGCCGGTCGGTATGGTTTCCACCGCTTTGTCGCCGGGATCGCGCAGATGCACGTGCGGATCGATCAGGCCGGGCAGCACATGCAACCCCTTGGCGTCGATCGTCTGCTCCGCGGTGGCATCCGCAGCGACGCCGAGTGCGGCGATGCGGCCATTGCGCACGCCAACATCCGTGGCCTCGGTGCCCCAGGGCAGCACGCAGGTCCCGTTGCGGATCAGCAGGTCGAAATGTGCGGGCATCTATCTCTCTCCCAGGCCAGTTTGCGTGTCCGCCGGACGTCGGCAACCTATCATCGCGAGTGAAGTGAAGCAGTTGCGGGGGCGGTGCTCCACGGGATTGCTTCGCTTCGCTCGCAATGACAGCTCTCGTCCTGTAATGATTGCTTGTCGTGCACAGACAATGTGAGCCTGGCCTCACCCAGCCTCGATCCGATCCATCTCGCGCGCCCCATACCGCCAACTCCAGCCGATCATAAGCGCCATGCAGCAGATCCACATCGCCTCGCTGAGCGGGAGGAACAGTGCGATCGGCAGCAGCGGGATCAGGATCAGTCGCAGCGACGCTTCGCACAGCAGTGCGAACGCCCACACTACGGTGATGCGCCGCATCAGGCGCCGGTAGCGCGGCTCCGTTTGCCACATCTTCTCGGCTTCTGCCCGGTCTTCCGCGTCCCCGCCGAGGTTCGCGAGGTGGAATACCAATGGACGGCGCGCGAACAGCGATCCCAGCATCAGCAGACCAAGCGAGCCGGTGAACAGCGAACCCTTGGCAAGCACGAAGAACGGGCTGGTGAAATACAGCGCAGCGAGGATCGATGCGGCCGTCGCCACCAGCACGATCATGCCGAGAGCCTGCACCCGCCGCTCACGAATGAAGCCGTAGAGGATCATGCCCACCGGAAACACCGCCCCGGCGGCGAGCGCCTGGACGGTCGGCACACCGAGATAAGTCAGCAGCAGATAGGTCGCGTAGGGCAGGCCGGCATTCACGCCGATGTCCCGCGCCAGTATCATGCGATCACTCATTGCGCGGCCAGCGTTTCGAACACGCCCCCCGCCGGCGGCAGGTCCAGAATGTGCCGGCGGTGCCACAGCGCGTAGAACAGCAGCTTCCACGCGGCGAAGCCGTGGCGCCAGCGACGGATGTGGCTGAACAAGGTCCGTACCTTTGCCGGATCGGCGATTTCCGCGATGCCAGGCTGCGCGGCGACCAGCGGACCTAGCCGTGACCCCTGCCCCTTGATCCATTCGCCCACCGGCACGGTAAACCCCTGTTTCGGCGCGAACGGCCGTGCGATCGGCAGATGCTTCTCCAGCCATTTGCGCAAGATCCATTTACCCATGCCGTCGCGCAGTTTCAATCCGTCCGGCAAACGAAACGCCGCATTCGCCACGCCGGGATCGAGGAACGGAGTCCGCCCCTCCACCGCGTGTGCCATCAGACAGCGATCAAGCTTCAATAGCAGATCGTGCGGCAGCCAGTCGGCCATGTCTGTTGCCTGTGCCGCAGCGAGACGCGAGCGCCCGCCTTCCGCCGCCTGTGCCTCTGCCGCGGCGATGCCGTCGCGCCAGGTGGCAGAGCGCGACCGTAGCACATCCACCCGATCGAAGCTGCCGCGCGCCCACATCGTTCGCCCGCCAAGCCACCACGGCTTCATCGCGCTGCGATAGCGGCCATATCCGGCGAAGATTTCATCGCCGCCTTCGCCGCTCAGCACCACCTTCACGTCCTGCCGCGCACGCTGCGCCAGGAACCATGTCGGGATGATCGCATAGTCGGCTGCCGGATCGTCCATGCAGGCGACGATCTCCGGCAGATGCTGCCACACCATCTCTTCATTGATCTCGATCGTCTCATGCTTCGCGCCCAAAGCCTTTGCGACCGTCGCGGCATGCTCACGTTCATCGGCTGCACCCGGCGCATCGAAACCCGCGGTGAACGCCAGCACCGGCTGGCTGTTCAACCGTGCCATCAACGCCAGCAGGGTAGAGCTGTCGATGCCGCCAGACAGGAACATACCGTACGGCACATCGCTGCGCTGATGCAGATCGACACTTTCCTCCAGCGCCCGATCCAACCGCTCCAGCGCCGCATCCTCATCGATGTTCTCCGGACCGCCCTCGGGGATGTGCGATACGCGTCGGCGATCCAGCACGTGTCCGTCAGCGCAAGTCACCGTCTCGCCGGGCAGCAGACGCTGGATGCCCTGGAAGATTGTCTCGGTGCCGGTCGTGAACTGCAGTTGGAGTAGCTCCTCGCGTGCCGCCGGTCGCACCGTGCGCGCGACCAGACCTGCCTCCAGCAGCGCCTGCGGTTCCGAGGCGAACGCAAGACCGCCGGCAATCTGTGCGATATACAGCGGCTTGATGCCGAACGGGTCGCGGGTCAGCGTCACTGTGCGCTGCATGCGCTCATGGATGGCGATGGCATACATGCCGCGCAGATGCTGCGCGTAATCCGCACCCTCCTTCAGCCATAGATGCAGCGGCGGCTCGCAGTCGCTGTTGGTGGCGAAATTCACCTCCGGCATCGCGACGCGCAATTCTCGGTAGTTGTAGATCTCGCCGTTGCAGACCAGCGTCGCGGGACCGGCGAACAGCGGCTGGTCGCCGGTCACGAGGTCGATGATTGACAGTCTGTTGTGCACCAGTGCCACGCGACCGACGACGGCATGACCGGTGCCATCAGGGCCGCGATGCGCCAGCGAATCGATCAGGCGCGACAAGGTGGCCGGGTCGGGCGGCGGCGCCCCGGAGGACAGGATCAGGCCGGCGATGCCGCACATTCAGGGCTTCTCCACAGTGGCAAGGAACTGCCGCCAGCGCGCGACGACGGGCGCCTCGGCATGGCCCGCTTCGTAGCGGACGCGGCCTGCTTCTGCCAGCGCCTTCGCACGGCCGGGGTCATTCAGCAGGCTGGCGATGGCACGGCCCAACGCGGCCGCGTCCTCCGGCGGCACCAGCAGGCCGTCGTCCCCGGCGGTGATCAGTTCGCGCGGACCATCCGCGGCCGCGGCCACGACCGGGCGGCGCGCGGACCAGGCCTCGATCACGACGTTGCCCAGTGGCTCGTGGCGGGACGGGCAGACCAGCACGTCCGCGGCGGCCAGCAGCGCCGCGGTATCGCTGCGCCAACCAATCAGATGCAGGCGATCGGCGACCCCTTCGCGGTGGGCAAGCCCCAGCAGCGGGACGCATTCCGGTCCTTCGCCGGCGATCACTGCGTGCACCCCCGGCAGTGCCGGCAGGGCCCGGATCAGCACGTCGAACGCCTTGTTGGGATGCAACCGTCCCAGCGCGAGCACGATCCGGGCGCCTTCAGGCACCTCAAGCGGCGCCGGTGCGGCGCCAGCCATGTCTGGCGAGAAGTTCGGCAGGTGGTGCACCCGTGCCGTCGGCCAGCCCTGACGTGCGATCCAGTCAACGATGCCCCGCGTGTTGCCGATCAGGTGGTCGCAATGGCGGTAATAGCGGAGGTCATAATAGCCGCCGAGCCGCCCGGCGAGCACCCAGTCACCACGGGGCGTGAAGTGTGCCGCGCGGTTCATCCACGCCACCACGACGCGTGGCGCAAATTGGTTCAATGCGGATCGAAGGCGCGGCCCGGTCAGCAAGTCGAACGGCCCGCCGAACCCTAGTTCAACCGACGCCAGACCTTCGGCTGTCAGCCGTGCGGCCCGCGCAGGATTGCGGCGGATCACCGGCATCACCGCCTCGCCCGCGTCTGCCAGTGCGATGGTCAACCGTTCAAAGAACAGTTCCGCTCCCCCGGCGGGAGCCCCGGCCATCACCTGTGCGATCTTCATGTTCCAGGCAAATCGCCGCCGCAAGCGGGCGAGGCACAATGGCGGCAGAGCAAGGCGGTCATTCCGGTCATTCTGGCCATGGCGGCAATGCTCTACCACTTCTTGCGGGCCGCCGCGCCAAAGCCCACTCTCCCCCGTATGACACGGCTGGCAGCGCTGCCCGAACGAGGCGTCATCGAGGTCGCTGGGGAGGATCGGGAAACCTTCCTCCAGGGCCTGGTATCCAATGACGTTGCCGAGGCCGTTCCCGGCCACGCGGTCTGGGCCGCATTGCTGACGCCGCAGGGCAAGTGGCTCGCTGACTTCTTCGTTCTGGGCGATGCCGACCGCCTGCTGCTGGATTGCGAGCGCGACCAGGTGCCGACGCTCCTGCAACGCCTGTCGCGTTTCCGTCTGCGCTCCAGGGTGACACTGCGCGCGGCCGAGGAATTGTCCGTCTACGCCGCCTGGGATGGCGCCCCCACAGTGCCGGCGATCGCTGCCCCCGACCCTCGGCTGCCCGAGGCGGGCTGGCGTCTGCTGTCCACCACCCCGCTGCCCACCACCGCGTTGCAGGTGGATTGGGATCGCCACCGGTTGGCTCTCGGCCTGCCCGACGGCTCTCGCGACATGGAGTCCGAAAAGACCGTGTTGCTGGAGGCCGGGTTCGATGAACTGCACGGCGTGTCCTGGACCAAGGGCTGCTACATGGGCCAGGAACTGACCGCGCGCACCAAATACCGCGGCCTGGTCAAGCGTCGCCTGATCCCCGTGAACGTCATCGGCAGCCTGCCCCCGTCCGGAACGCCGGTACGGCGCGATGACACGGAGGTCGGGACGATGCGCTCTGGCCGTGACCAGTTGGGACTGGCCGTGCTGCGCATCGACGCGTTGCATGACAAGCTGACCTGCGGCGACGCGACGCTCGCCGCTCGACCGCCGCAGTGGATGACGCTGCCCGAGGCAGTCGCATGAGCGACTGCGACACCGTCATCCTGCTGCGGAGCGAGCGCCAGGCCGAACTGCTGCGCCGCCGCGCCGCTGGCGAAATGGTGATCGACGCCGCGCTCGATTGGTCGAAGATCGCCGAGGAGATCGAGAGCGTGGGACGCGAGCAGCTTCACGCCGTCCAACCCCTGCTGCGGCACCAGCCAGTGCCCGATACTTGCCCCTGGACTCTCGACGAGCTGCTGAGCGACGAACCATGAGCTGGACACAGGCGATCGATTGGGAAAGCCGTTACCGTGGTGGCAACACCGGCTGGGAGCGTCCCGGCCTGAACCCTGCATTCCTGGCGTGGCGCGAGGCCGGCACGCTGGCGCCGTGTCACATCCTGGTCCCAGGTGGCGGGCGCAGTGTCGAACCGGTGGCCTTGGCAGAAGCCGGCTTCGACGTCACCGTGGTGGATGCCGCCGCCAGTGCGGTCGCCGCACAGCAGGCTCGTCTCGAGCGACTGCATGTCAAGGCGCAGGTTGTGCAGTCGGACCTGTTCGACTGGAACCCGGTTGCGCCGTTCGACGCGATCTACGACCAGACATGCCTGTGCGCATTGCCGCCCGGCATTTTGCCCGACTATGCGGCGCGGCTGCATCGCTGGCTGCGGCCGGAGGGCCGATTGTTCATACTGTTCATGCAGACCAACGTGGCGGGCGGGCCGCCGTTCCATTGCGACATGGACGACATGCGGCTGCTGTTTGACGACGCGCGGTGGGACTGGCCAGACGTCCTGCCGGCACCGGTGGCCCATTCGCCCGGCCGGGTGGAACAACCCGCCGTACTGCAGTCTCGCTGACCACGGGAGACACGGATGGACGCGCTGTTTGAACAGGCACTCGATACCCGTGTGGCGGAGATCCTGGATCGCTGCACCTCCTGCGGCGCCTGCGTCGATGTCTGCCCAATGCCAGGCCCCGCCGGCATCGACGCCAGCGATTCGCCGACGTTGGCCGCCGGCGTGCTCGCGATCCTGCGCGGCGAAGACCACCCGGAGGCGTCTGCCCGCTGGGCAGCGGTTTGCACCGGCAGCGGCCACTGCATTCCGGCATGCCAGTACGGCGTGAACCCGCGCTTCATGCTTGCGATGGCGCGTCTCGCCAAGGAGAAGCGCAACGCGGCAGTTGACCGCCGGCGCACCGGGTTCGACCCGCTTTACCGGCATGACGACCGGTGTGCGCGTGCTGTCGCGCCTGCAACTGTCGCCCGATCTGCTGGCGCGATTCCGTCCCGAGGAGGACAGTGACGAAGTGCCCGACGTGGTATTCTACACCGGTTGCAATCTGCTGAAGACGCCGCACATCGCGCTGCTCTGCTTCGACATCATGGACGCACTCGGCATCCGCTATCGCGTCATGGGCGGTCCGTCGCATTGTTGCGGCGTGCTGCAGTTCCGCGCCGGCGATCTCGCGACCTCGGGCCGTATCGCCTATCGCACCATCGATCGCCTCGGGAGCGCCGGCAACCGCGTGCTGTCCTGGTGCCCATCCTGCCAGGTGCAGCTTGGCGAGATCGTCGTTCCCGGCAGGAACGACACGAGGCTCGAACTGGAGCCGTTCCTGCTGTTCCTCGCCGCGCGTCTCGATGCGCTGCGTCCGCTGCTGACGCGTCCGGTGAACAAGCGTGTCGGATTGCACGAGCATCCTGGCGTGCCAGGTATCACCGACGCCGCGCGCAGGATCCTGCTGGCGATCCCCGGTATCGACTTCGTCGATCTGGAGCAGCCGCGCATCGGCTGGATGTGCAACACGCTCAATCCGGTGCCCGAATACAAGCGCCTGCTGCATCACGACCAGCTTCAGGCCGCAGCGGACGCCGGCGTTACTACCTTGGCCGGCATCTATCACGCATGTCATCGCGAGCTATGTTCTCACGAGCGCGACTGGCCGTTCGAGGTAGTGAATTTTCTCGAACTTGTCGGCGAAAGCATGGGACTTGTCCGCCTCGATCTATTCAAGCGGCTCAAGCTGATGCAGGACGTCGATGCGATCCTGGCCGAGGCGGCGCCGATGGTCGCGACGCATCACCTCGACCTTGATGAAGTGCGGACCGTCATTCTCGCGGACATGCTGGGCGAACAGCCGTTGCCGCTGGCTGGTGGCGCATTGGAGTAATGGGTACCGCTGCGGTCTACCCTGGCGGTCAGTGATCAGCGGGCACCTACTGGCGACTGACCGCTGACCACTGGGGTGGAGCGCGGCGATACCCATCACTCCGATGCACTCCTGGCAGAACCGCCATATCGCCTCCTGCGATACTGCACCGCCGACATCACACAACACAGCGTGAACACTCCAACCACGACGAAGCCGAGCCTCGCGCGGACATCGTTCAGCGCGGCAATCGCCCGCCACGCCTGATCGTCGAGCCCGAACCGATCGACCATCAACGCCAAAATCTCGATGCCGCCACTCAGCACGGCTAACAGTCAGGTTGAACCTGAGTTTGCGCAACGGATTGCGATCTGTTCCCTGAATTCCCGCACCGACAGCATGGACATCTCCAACACCGTCGTGGTTGACGCAATGGCAACGCACGCAAACGCGACCACAGTTGAATGGCCGAGGAAAAAATGCAGCCCCCATGCCAGCGGCCGATTGCCTGCGGTTAACTGCTTTCGCACTGCAGCGTCGATTGCAACAACATCGTCCGCATCGACCACTTGGCGCAGACCGCTGACTTAGGCCAAAATTGCGACACCGAGCAGCAAGGGCCGGTCGGCAAACGCCACCCGGGCAAAACCAATGCAAGCTGGTTGGCCAATCGCAGGTGCAGGATCAGCTTGCGCGCGCGCCGTGCTGCACAACCAACCACACGGTATTTCCCTCGCAGGCGGCCAAGCGGATCAGATGCCTGCGTGGTATTGGACGGTATTGCCATACCACCACAAGTTTCCGAGCCCATTTAGGCCTTAACTTGTATGCAAACTCTTGAACTATTTGTTAGGAGTATAAATGATCAAACTACTCGCCGATAATAGGGCGGGATCTTTGGGTCCCGATAGGTGACAATGTGGACCGGCTGACGAGCATGACAGTATTTGCCAGGGTGGCGGCCAGACGGAGCTTCTCCGGAGCAGCTCGCGAGCTTGGCATCTCCCAGGCGACAGCCAGCAAACACGTACAGACACTGGAGGATTGGCTCGGCACACGCCTGCTGCATCGCACGACGCGGCGCGTGGCACTGACCGATTCGGGTGAAAGCTTCTACGTTCAATGCTCCCGCATCCTGGAGGACATGGAGTTGGCGCGCAGTGCTGCGAAGCCGGAGGCGCCAGTACGCGGCAGCCTGCGCATCACCGCACCGGTGGTGTTCGGCAGCACGCGATTGGGACCACTGGTGGTGAACTTCCTCCAACAGCACCCTGAACTGTCGTTGCAGGTCGAATTATCCGATCGAGCAGTCGATCTGATCGAGGAGGGCTACGACCTCGCGATCCGTACCGGTCCGACCGAAGGACCGGGTCTCGTCGCTTGGCGACTGATGCCGTACGAGTATGTGCTGTGCGCCGCGCCGGCCTATCTGGCGGGCCACGGTGTGCCCAGTGTTCCTGCGGATCTCAGCCGGCATTTCTGCATCACCAGCACGGACTCGCTTGGCGCAACCTGGCAGTTCAGCGGCCCGGATGGAGACACCGAGGTGCCGATCTACGGCCGGCTGCAGGTGAACAACGCCATGCTGCGTTGCGATGCTGCCCGCGCCGGCGCCGGAATCATGCTGTGCGCCGATTACCTCGTCCATGACGACATCGCCAACGGTCGCCTGACTAAGCTGCTGCCGGACTATGCTCCGGCGGCCGGCGCCCTGCACGCGGTCAGCCCAACCTATCGTGCCGGATCGCTGAAGGTTCGCAGCCTGGTCAGTCATCTGACCACGCACCTCGGCGACGATTACTGACGTCACTGCATCGCTGACCGCGAGGGAATCCTGGCACGACTCGCCGACGGCCTGTTAGATATCGGGCCGTGCCGAACTTTCTGCTGGAAAAGCGTGCTGGCGGCCGCGTGGCCGGTGTGGACGAAGTGGGGCGCGGGCCGCTGGCTGGCCCCGTGATCGCCGCTGCCGTGGTGTTTCCTACCGGCGTGCCACGCCGGGTTGCGGGACTGCTCGACGATTCGAAAAAACTGTCGGTTGAGCAGAGGTTGGCAGCGTTCCAGGCATTGCGGATGTCTGGCCGGGCCGAGATCGGCGTTGGTGCCGCCTCGGTGGCCGAGATCGAGCGGCTGAACATTTTGCGCGCAGCGTTGCTGGCGATGTGTCGCGCCGTCGCTCGCCTGCCCGCGCCACCCGATCTCGCCCTGGTCGACGGCAATCAGCCGCCTGCGCTCGATTGCGCGGTGCGCTGCGTGGTCGGCGGCGACGGACGGTCGCTGTCGATTGCCGCCGCTTCCATCGTGGCCAAGGTATTGCGCGACCGGGCGATGACGCGGCTGGCGGTACGTTTTCCGGATTATGGCTGGGGCACCAATGCCGGGTATGCAACCGAATTCCATGTTGCGGCGCTGCGTCGCCTAGGCCCGACACCGCATCATCGGCCGAGCTTCGGTTCAGTGGCGCAGTTCGCGCTCAATCTGTTTGAATGAGGGCTCGACCGTCCGAGTATCACGACGACCAAACGGTCCTCCGCACATGCTGCGGTGTGCCCGATCACAGTAGTCTTCCACCGTCACGACAGGGCTTTGTATCGGCCATAATCACCGGCATGGCGCCCCAAATTGGGAAATGTTACTTGCGCGGGCCGTTGGCATAAAACGCAAAGACCCCCGTACGCCTGTGCGTTGAACGGGGGTCAACTTGCGAAGTTCATACTTCGCGCCCGACTCTGACCGTCGAGCTATGCGTGGACTTGGTGATCAGTCGCCGATGCCACGTCGATCGGCAACTCGGAACGTGCCCGGTGGAGTCATGCTGGTTACGCATCCTCCTCTCGCCGTGAACGTTGTCATGCTGCGCGCGAAGCCTGCGCATGTCAAGGAAATGCCGACGGATGAACGCGAATTCACTGGTACCTGTAATCGTCTTCCACACTCATCAGCGTGTAGCAGCCGCAACATCCGCCTCACTCTCGCGTAACACCTCGGCCAGCGCTGCTTTCAAACCATCGACCATTGCCGATGGTTCCGTCCCCGCAAGCTTGACTTCCGCGCGTACGGTCTTCTGCAACAGTACCTTGATCGGGTTCGGTCGCTGATCCAGCAGCACCAGCGCCAAAGCGACCCGGGCCATGCGCGTGTCGACCTCGGCCATGAAGGTGTTGAGTTCACCTTCCAGCACGAAATCCGCATTCAGCAGGCTGCCAGGCGCCACGACCGCACTGAACAGCCCCGAATCCGCAAGCCATTGCCGCAGATCGTCCTCCACCGCCTGTGCCGGCGGTACCGCCCACTGCTCGTAAAAATCAACATGCACGCTGCCGTCAGGTTGCAACCATTGCAGGCCGCGCCCCCCCAGTCCCGGGGCCGCCTGCACGCGACGCACCAGCACGACGCGGCCGCGCGCCCGTGGCGGCAGCATCGTCTGCCGTCGCACGACCAACGGCCAGTCGCGCCGCTGCACATACGGCGCTTGCGGTAGCACCGAGCAGCCACCCAACGCCGCGATGCCGGCAAGCACGCCGCGGCGCTTCATCGAGCCGGCTCTGTGGCCCGCGGCGGCGGTGCGCTCAACACCTGTGCGGGATAACGCCGCAGCGAATCGGTCAGCTCCCGCATATTTTCCGTTGTCGCCTCCAGGTTGCGCAGCAGCGGAACGAGCGACTGCTGCACATCGGACGTTCCATTGTCGGCACGCCGCACCGTTGCCTGAAGCGTAGCGATCAGTGGTGGCAGCCGTTCAGCCGCCAGCGTGGCGCTGGCCAGCAATTTGCGCATCTGCTCCCCCTGCACCGTGTCGCGCAGGGCGTCGGACGTGCGCCTCAGATCGGCTGTCAGACCTGGGAGATCCGCCGCCTGTATCGCCGCGTTTGTTGTGCGCAACACCGCCGTTGCTTCGACCAGCGTATTGTGCAGATCACCGCTCTCCATCTCGGCACGAAGGTCGGTCAGCGTATCCGACAACTGCTTGGACAGGGCGTCGATGTCCACCCGGTTGAGCTTGGCCAGCACCTCCTGTGCCGCGTCCTGCACTTGAGTGAGCGTACTTGGCATCGACGGGATGTACACGCCTTTTGGAGTCCACGGTACATTCAGCGGCGGGTAGCGCGCTGGATTAACGAAATCCAGCTCTAGATAACTGAGGCCGGTGATCCCCTGCGACGCCAGCCGAGCCCGCAGGCCTAGTTCCACCGCCGTCTTGGTGTCCGGCATGCGGCCGATTTTCGCCGTGTCCACTACAAAGCGCACGAACACCAAGCGGTAGGTCTGCCGCTTCTCGTCCATAGACACATCCTGGCCGTACTCGGCGCTGACCAGACCGAGACCGGTCACCCGGCCGATCGTGACGCCGCGGTATTTCACAGCCGCGCCGACCTCAAGTCCAACCACCGATTCGCTGAAATACGATTCGAACAAACTGCCGTGGCGGATCTCGCCACCGCCCAGGAACCAGAGCAGCGCGAACAGCAAAGCAATCCCGCCAAGGATCAGCAGTCCGACGCGCAGGTAGATCGCACTTCCCGGCATCAGGCGGCGATCGCGGCCGGCAATTCGCGGCGGAAGAAAGCGCGCACGATGGGTTGCGTGCTGGTGTCGCGCAGCACGCGCGGATCACCTTCGGCGATGATGCCCCCCGCATCCGGATACGCCGCTCGATCCAGCATGATGCAGCGATCCGCGATCGCCAAAATCGACGCGAGCTCGTGAGTCACCACGACGAACGTGGCGCCGAGGTCATGTCGCAGGTCGAGTATCAGCTTGTCGAGACCGGCCGACGTGATCGGGTCGAGCCCAGCCGATGGCTCATCGAGAAACAGCAGCGGCGGGTCGAGCGCCATGGCACGCGCGATGCCCGCCCGCCGCGCCATACCGCCGGAAATCTCTGCTGGCATCAACGAGGCGGCATCGCTCAGGCCAACCAGGCCGAGTTTCACCCGCGCGACAGACTCTCGCCCCTCGGCCGGCAAGTCAGTGAATATTTCAAGCGGCAACATGACATTCTCGAGCAAGGTCATCGAACCGAACAAGGCGCCGGACTGGAACATCACGCCGATCCTTCGCTGCACGTCGAGTAGTGCTGTCGCGCGATTCGATCCGGTGATTTCATGGCCGAATATCGCGATACGTCCCGCGCTAGGGGCAAGCAGCCCGATCAACTGCTTCATCAGCGTGGACTTGCCGCAGCCCGAACCACCGAGGATGACGAACACCTCGCCGGTGTTCACGTTGAACGACACATCGCGGAAGATCGTACGGCTGCCGAAACGCTGCGCGACAGCGTCCACGCGGATGATCGGCCCCTCGGTCACAGATGCAGCCGATAGAAGATCAGGGCAAACACGCCGTCCAGCGCGATCGTGGCGACGATGCCGCCGACCACAGCCGCGGTTGTCGACAGGCCCACCGCGCGCGGACCGACCCCGGTCCCTAATCCGGCGCGACAGCCGATCGCCGCCACCACGAGGCCGAAGCAGACCGACTTGAACAGCCCACCGTACAAATCGCCAGCGCCTACCCAGCTCTGCACCTGCAACGCAATCGCCTGCAGCGGAAAGCCAAAACCGCGCATCACGGTCGCCATGCCCAAGATACCTGCGAGATCGAGCAGAATCGTCATGACCGGCATCACCAGCATCGCCGCGAAAATTCTTGGCAGCACCAGCATGGTCATCGGATCGAGCCCCATCGTCACCAGAGCGTCGATCTCCTCGTTCACCTTCATGGTGCCGATTTCGGCGGCAAAGGCAGAGCCGGTGCGACCGGCCAGGATCACCGCCGCCAGCAACGGGCCAAGCTCCCGCACCAGGCTGATCGACACCAGGCTGGCGACGAAGATGTCGGCACCGAATTGCCGCATCGGCACGGCCGACTGGAACGCCAGGATCAGCCCGATCAGATAGCCAAGCAGCAGGACCAGCGGCACCGAGCGCACGCCCGTCTGATCGACGTAGCGCAGCAGATCGGGCATGCGCAACATGCGCCGCCGCGCCGGCAGACGGACGACGGCGACGGCCGCCTCGCCCAGGAAGGCAATGCTGGCGGCGACCAAGCCGAGTGCCGCGGCCAGAATTTCCCGCGCTGTCCATGGCGCGGTGTCCGTGGTGTGCCTGACGGCAGGGATTGCGGCGCGCGTGCGGGCCAGGAGTTCGGCCACCCGCTCGTCCGCACCGGTCAGCCGGGCTGCCTCACCATGCGCGGCCTCGACGGCGGTGAGAAACGCTGCGCCGCCCACGTCGCAGAACGACACCCCACTGAGATCGAACACCAGGGATCGGCCACGCGCGCGTTGTGCCGCACGTATGCCCTGCCGCCAAAGCGCGCCAATTGTATCGGCCTCAAGCCGCCCGGCGAATGCCAGAACCTCGCTTCCGTCGCGCTGTTCAATCGACAGTCGGGCCACCTGCGTCAATGCGACAGCCAGTCGTCGAAGCGGTGGCGCAATTTGCCAAGATTGTCGTGCCAAAAGCCGGTATCCATGCGGAGCGCTGCAGCGAGATTGGCCGGCGTGGTAGGTGATATTTGAGCCAGTTCCGGCGGCAGTCCGTCATTCGCCCCTTTGGCCAGCCCCCCCTCGCCGAACAGGCCAACCAGCCGCGCCTCGATCGCCGGCGTACCGGCAAAATACAGGAACTGGGTGGCCTCACGCAGGTTGGGGCTGGCCTTCATGATCGCCCAACTTTGCACTTCGTACAGGCTGGCGGACCACTGCACGCCGAAATTGCGATGCGCGGTTCGATTGACCACAGCAATCGGCCCCGCAAAGGCGCTGGTCATCAGCACGTCGCCGGACGCCAGAATATGCGCTGCCTCCGCGCCGTCCTGCCACCATACGATGTAAGGTTTGAGCTGGTCGAGCTTGCGGAATGCCCGGTCGACACCATCGCCGGTGGCCAGCACTTTGTAGACGTCGCCAGGAGCCACGCCATCCGCGATCAGGGCGAACTCCAGATTGCCTTGTACGCCCCGAAACAGTCCGCGTTTGCCGGGATATTTCGCGACATCCCAGAACTCCGACCAGCTAGGCGTGCCGGGAAACTTATCGCGATCCCAGGCCAGCACGAGGCTGGTAATATCGACACCGGCGCCGCAATCGCTCACGGCCTGCGGCAGGTAATGATCTTTGCCGCCAATCGCCGACCAATCGAGCTTCTCGAACAGGCCCTCCGCGCAGCCGGCCGACAGTTCGTCGCTGTCGACCATCACCAGATCCCAGGGAGAGTCCGGCGTCTTCGCCTGGGTGCGCAGGCTGTCGATGCCGCCATCCCAGCCTTTCACCTGCGTTGCGATGGCGGTGGCGACGGTAAAGGGCTTGGCGAACACCTCCCTCGTGGCGTCCGCAGCGAGGCTGCCGCGGGCGACGATCGTCAGGTCACGCGCCGCGGCGGAGCCGAACGACAGGGCGAGGATCGCCACGGCGGCCACAAGCGAGCGGGCATGCATCTATGTCGGGCTCCAGGTTGGTGCCGTGCAGCAACACGCTACAATCCGCGAATTCGGCCGGAAACGAAAGCGGGGAGGAACGGTTTTCCCAGGCATCGCCAAGCAAGTGCGCGGCTGCACAGCGGTCACCGTTGCCCGCGTCGGTCCCCAGCGTAGAGCCATTGAGACAGACAGAATTGCCCGCGTCGGCACGCCCTGCCGGACGCCAAAAAGCAGGCATTGCGTGAAGCACCAGTTATACGCTGCTCGGTGGCTCCGGTGTGAATCCCGGCTTGCCTACCGGCGCACAACCACAGCCATATGGGCCGTCATCAGCCTGAGAGGGGTACATGCGATCTGAAGAGACTGTGATAGCCCGCCGCGACGGGCGCGTGGGTCGGCTCGTGTTGAACCGCCCGCAGGCGCTCAATGCGATCGATTTGCCAATGATCCGCGCCTGCGCGCGCGCACTCGAGGACTGGCGCGATCAGCCGCACGTGCACGCTGTCGTGATCGAGGGTGCCGGCGACCGCGCGTTCTGTGCCGGCGGCGATATCCGCGCGCTGCGCCAGTACGAACTGGATGACGAGCACTACCGGGCCGAAGCGTTTTTCCGCGAGGAGTACGAGCTGAACCTGATGATTGCGACCTATCCGAAGCCCTATGTCGCGCTGATCGACGGCATCTGCATGGGCGGCGGCATCGGCGTATCGGTGCACGCACCGTATCGCGTTGCGACCGAGCGCGCGGCGTTTGCAATGCCGGAAACCGCGATCGGCTTCTTCCCCGACATCGGTGCGACGTTCTTCCTGCCGCGCCTGCCCGGCGAACTTGGCACGTATCTCGGTCTCACCGGGGCACGCATGCAGGGCGCGGATGGGGTGCATGCCGGCTTGGCCACGCATTTCGTCCGGCATGACGACCTGCCGGCGTTGTCGCGCGCGCTGGCCGAGGACGGGCCGGCGGCACTGGGCAGCGCACTTGCACCATTGCCGGCGTTCTCACTGGCGCCGCATCGTGCAGCGATTGATCACTGCTTCGGCGCCCCCAGCGTTGTCGGCATCGTGCAGCGGCTTGATGCGGCTGGCGGCGAGTGGGCAGCGGCGGCGTTGGCGACGCTGCGGACAGTGTCACCCTCGGCGCTGTGCTGGACGCTTGCCGCGCTGCGGCGTGGCGCGGTGCTGACCCTGCCGCAGTGCCAGGCTGCCGAACTTTCCCTGACGCGCACCACCATGCGGCATCCCGACTTCGCCGAGGGAGTGCGCGCGATGGTGGTGGACAAGGACCGCAAGCCACGCTGGCAACCGGCGCAGATCGAGGATGTCAACCCGGCCATCATTGCAAAGATGTTTGGTTAGCGTACGCAGATGAGGGCCGCTGCGTCCCGCCCATCCCCCGGCTGCGACGATTGCGGCGGAGTAACGCAGGTAGGATAGAGCGCAATACACTCCGTCGACACCCGACCCCCACGACTTTTCCGATTGCGCGCTCCCGCTGTAAGCTGCCGCGACAAGAACCGAGGAAGCGCACCCAATGGACGACAGCAGCGCACTACGCGCGCAGCGTGGAGACACGGACTTCCTGGGTCGTTGCCATCGCTGCGCTGATCGATGCTCAGCGTCTCGTATGGCGCGCCGCTGGCGACCGTCGTCGCACTGAAGCCGATCGCCGCGGAGTTCGGCGCGCCGCGTTCGGCGCCCGCGCTGGCGGTGGCGCTGACCTTCATCGGCGCCGGCAGCGGCGGCATCGCCATGGGCTGGCTGGCCGAGCGGATCGGCGTCCGCTGCCGTGGTGATGTTCGGCGGCACGATGATCGGCGCCGGCCTGACGATTTCGTCGCTGGGCGGCCTGACGCAGCTCTACATCAGCAGCTTCCTGCTGGTCGGCCTGCTTGGCGCGGCGGGCATGTTCGCGCCGCTGATGACCTATGTCAGCCGCTGGTTCGACGTCCGCCGCGGCACCGCGATCGCGCTGATCTCCGCCGGCCAGTACATCGCCGGAGCGCTATGGCCGGCGGTGTTCCAGTTCGGCATCGACCGGATCGGCTGGCGCCACACCATGCTGGCCTACGCGGTGTTTGTCGTGGTGGTGATCCTGCCGCTGGCGGCGATCTTCCTGCGCCGCCCGCCCGAATTGGCGACGTTCACGGCGGCATCGCCCACCGGCCCGCGCGTCGGCGCCCCGGTGCTTGGCCTGCCGCCCAATCTCGTCCTGGCGGCGCTGGCGTTCGCCACCTTCTGCTGCTGCGTGACGATGTCGATGCCGATGGCGCACATGGTCGCGTTCTGCAGCGATATCGGCATCGGCGCCAACGCAAGGTGCGGCGATGCTGTCGGTCCTGCTCGGCTCCGCGTTCTTCGCGCGCCAGTTCTGGGGCTGGCTGGCGGACCGCGATCGGCGGACTGCGCACCATCCTGTGGGCCTCCGCGGCGCAGGCCGCTGCGATGACCGGGTTCCTGCTGACCCAGAACGAGATCGGCCTGTTCACCATTTCCGCGGTGTTCGGCTTTGGCTTCGGCGGGCTGATCCCAGGCTATGTGCTGGCGGTGCGTGAGCTGTTCCCGGCGTCCGAGGCAAGCTGGCGCATCCCCACCATGTTGTTCCCGGGTTCGCTCGGCATGGCGGCGGGCGGCTGGCTGGCCGGCGTGATGTACGACCACTTCGCCTTCTATGCCCCGGCCTTCGCGGTCGGCGTGCTGTTCAACCTGATCAACCTGATGGTGATCGGCGCACTGGTGGCGCGGAATCGCGCCGATGCGTCTGGAGCACGCGATAGGCTGATCAGGCGTCCTCGATGGCGCGCGCGCGGCCTCGCTGCCGAGCCACTCGACCAGCTTCGCCTTCAGCACGACCATCGTGAGGGGCTTGGTCAAATGGTCGTTCATTCCGGCGGCCAGGCTCGTCTCCCGGCTGCCATCCAGCGCATGCGCGGTCAGTGCCACGATCGGCGTGGTGCGTCCTTGGAACGCCTCGAGCTGGCGGATCGCGCGGCTGCCTCATAGCCATCCATTTCCGGCATCTGGCAGTCCATCAGGATGAGATCGAAACTGGCCTCGCGATACGCCGCCACCGCGTCCAGACCGTTGCGCGCCGTGATGACCCGCAGCCGATGGCCTCGAGCAATGCCTGGGTGACCCTCAGATTGGCCGGTTGTCCTCCACCAGCAGGATGCGCACGGTCGAGCGGCCGGTGCGGCGCAGCGCCGCCCTGAATTCGCGCTGCGCCGGCGAATCGGTCCTCGCGCCGGCGTCGATGGCGGGGACTGCTCGCGCCGGAGGATCATGCGCGTGACATCAGGGCGGCTGGCAGCCAATCGTGGGGCCTGCTTGCCCAAGACGGCGGTAAACCAGAACGACGGAGCCCGTGCCGACGGCACTGTCGACGCCAATTTCGCCATCCATCACGTTGGCACAATTGCCGCGCGATCGACAAGCCGAGACCGGTGCCGCCATAGCGACGCGTCGTCGAACTGTCGGCCTGCGAAAACGCCCTAAAGATCTCCTCCTGTTTGCCGGCTGGAACGCCGATCCCCGAATTGGTGACGGTGAAACGCAGGTGGAGCGCATCGCCGCGGTCCTCCAGGCAGTTGACCCCAATCGTCACGCCGCCTTCGTTGGTAAACTTCAGTGCGTTGCTGACCAGATTGGTCAGGATCTGCAGCAGGCGATGCGCATCGCCCAGCAGCACCACGTTGAGATCGCTGGCTATCGAGGCCGACAATGCAAGACCCTTTGCGCGCGCCTGATCGGAGAACATCGACCGTGCGTCGTGGACCAGAGACGGCAAGTGGAACGGCGCATGCTCCAGTTCCAGTTTGCCGGCTTCGATCTTCGACAGATCGAGCATGTCGTCGATCAGCCGCAGCAGGGTCTGCGATGGATTGCGTCGCCGCCTCGATATAACGCTGCTGCAGCGGCGACGGATCGGACAGCCGCAGCAACTCGATCATGCCGACCACGCCGTTCAGCGGCGTGCGGATTTCGTGGCTCATGTTGGCGAGGAACTGGGTCTTGGCCAGGTTCGACGTCTCCGCCTGGCGCAAGGCCAGCCTTGTCTCCGCGTTTCTCCGCCGCAGATCCTCCAGCATGGTGTTGAACGCCAGGCCAAGCTGGCGGATCTCGCGGGGGACCCGGACTCGCGAAAAATCGGGCACCGACACATCCTCGCTGCCGGCCAGCACAGCTTCGGCGGTTTGCGCGACCTGACGCACCGGACGGGCCAGATAGAACGCGATCAGCCAGCTCATGAACGCCGCGGCGGCGAACGAGGCGCTGGCGATGATGGTTGCGAGCGTAGCGACCTTGGCCGGCGCGCCGGCGCAGTTCCGCCAATCGGCTGCGGCACCATGACGCCCCAACCGGTCTCCGGAACGACCGCATAGCCGGCTATCATCATGCCGTTGAAAGCCGGCGAATAGAACTGCCCCACGCCGGTCTCGCCGTGCATCATCGCAGCCACCACGGGAACACCCGAGATATCGCGCGACGCCGCGACCCAGTCCTTGAACGGATGGGCGATGACCTGACCCAGGTGGTCAACGATGACGGCGTGCCCGTGATCGCCGAACGCAATCCCCTGCTGCAGTGTAGATCAGATAGTCGGTGGACAGGACGCCGACGCCGAAGCGCCCATTGGGCAACGCCTTGACCAGATAGAACACAGGCCGCCCGGTCGCATCGTGCTCCAGGTTGGTCAGCGCCGGCTCGTCGGTCGCAGTTCCCGCGGCCGCCATCAGCAAGGCCATCAGCTTGGCGGGGAGCTTACCCAACTGCGGTGGACCGAGACCCTCCAAACTGCTCTCCACCGTCCCGTCCGGTGCGACGATGCAGACATGGATGACATTCAGCGACTTCAGCAGAGCGGCGAGACCGGGAATTGGCTTATCGGTGGCGTTGCTCTCGAACACAACGGTGAACGCCGCCTTCACGTCTGCCACATAGCGCGACATGGTAGAGGTCAGATTGCGTGCCACAAGCAGGTGGCGCTCGCGGACCGAGTTCAGTTCGTGCTGATACGAGGTTCGCTCATCCCACAGCGAGAGCACGATGACCGGTACAGCAGCAACCAAGGTGAACGCCAGGAACAACAGGTGGTGCATGCGGAGGCCGCGATGCAAGCGCCGCCCGACGCGTTGGAACAAGCCTGACCGTGTGTTACCGGCGGACGCAGCCGAGGCTCGCTTGACTGGCAATGCGGCGTCGATCATCGTTCACGCCTCTCCCCAGGGGGCGCTCAAGTCACGCTGGCCATATCGGCTGATAGCTTTTTTGAGACGCACGCGACCGGCGGCGGCCATTGCCGAATCAGGATGTATCAATAATGAACCCATCCGCCAAGTCCAGTGCAATTATGTAATTCTGCGCTGCAAAAGGCATACGTCCGGTCCGGGTGTGGAACGACTTCCGGCATGGCGAACTGTCCTTCATATTGGGCGCAACACTGGCGCAGCCCGCGCGGGGTCGCAACCTGAATAGGCGGCAACAAACCACAGGTCCCAGGCGTCAGATGGCTTTCCGACGCCGGGCCAGCGCCAAGGTTGCCAGCCCCGGCACCAGGACCAACGCCGAAGCAGGTTCCGGCGTAAATCTCGCGTAAGCGCTGGCCCCGATGAGTTCGCCAAGTAGCAATGCGTCCTCCACGGCGAACGGCGTATGGATACCGCCAACAACGCGGCTGAACTCTGCCCCGTTGGGACCCGAGGACGCATCGGAAAAACTGGCGAAGGTCTCGGTGATCGGACAGATAAACGGACTGGTGTTGTACAACGTGCCGCCGGTCGGAATGTCGTTGCACTGGGTGGTGATGACCCCGCCCACATTGCAACCCGTGATGTGGCCAGCCGAATTCCGCACCGGCTTTCCGATGTTGCAATAGGTGTTCGATATCGAGATGAACGAGATGTTGTCGGTACCGAAGAAGTCCTGCAACACGGTTGCAGCGGCGCCGCTGAACGCCGGATGGCCCGCGACGTAGTCAGGATGCGGCGGCGTGGCGATGACCGACGTCCAGCTTGGGTCGCAGGTGGTGAACGACGGATTCCACAGGCTGCAGTCGTGGATCGCGGTGACCGGCCGCCACAGATTTTCCTGGTACTTGACGTCCCACGCGCCGATCCCCGCATCATTCTCGGCAATACCAACCAGCGCCGACAGCCGGGCCTGCTGCAATTCGTCGAGGTGCTGGCTGGTCATGACGGTGTCGGTGATCGCCAGCCAATGGCCGGGGGGCGTCTGTGTCGTGCCCGGATCGTTCCAGAACAGCGCCGCAGTCGCCTGCGCCCTCGTTTCGGGCGGGAAGCCGGCCGCTTCGCAGGCGCTGGCGACCTTGGCGGGAAGCGCCGTGGCCGAGCCTTGGCACTCGGTCTGCAGTACGAAATGGGCGTATTCGGGAGATCGGATGAACGCGGTGAATCCCTCGCTGTTGATCTGTTGGACAATCGGCAACTGCGCCTCATAGCCGCGGATCACCGACAGCGGGACCTCGAACGGCTTGACGGTGTTCCATTGCGGCAGCATTTCCGGCCGCCCGCCCGGCGTCGCGCTGGGCGGCACATAGACGCCGGGCACGGTGCCGGATCCGGGCGGAGCGTTGGGCATGAGTCCGTTGAGGATGGCGGCTGTTGACCCGTCGTTCGTGCGATTGGCGATGATGGCGTTGGCGGCAGTCTGGCCGAGCGCGATGCCGGACGTTATCGCAGACCCGGAGCCCAGGGCAGCCAGGGCCGTATTGTATGTGCTGGTGATGCTGGTCAGCACTCTGGACTGAATTGTCGCGCTGCCGCCGGGTTCGTTGGCCCAGATCGGGTTGGAGAAGATGCTGTACATTGTTTGATACCCAGCCGACAACGCGGCCGCGTCTACCGATGCGCCGGACACCGGCGGGCCGCCATAGGCATAGGCCTTGTAGGGCAGCCCGCTCGCGGCATCGACCGCGTCATACATGGCGGTATCCACCATGGCCATTTCGCGAGCGACTTCAGGCGGCCCGTCGACCAGCAGCCCCGAGGTCGCCTGCGCCACATTAAGGAACTCGTTGTTCCAGGTCAGGACGGCGTCGGCACGCACAGCAGATGGCAGCATAGTTGCCGCGACACAAATCACCAGACCGATAAACCGCATTTGCCGGCCGCCCGGGCGCGCAACACGTTGGGCATTGTGCCCTGGGTAAGCCATCAGCCCTGGTCCCCGATCAGCGGCGCTGTCTTGCCCCGAAATGAAAGGATAGGCGAAAAGTTAGCCATAAAGCAACGGTCGATGCATCTAAAAAAGAATCTTCGGATTATTGAACGATACAAATCCAGCCGGCCACGACAGCCGATCAGCCAGGCGTCGCTACCCCAGCCCAGAGTGTGGTTGCCACCGTCGCTGCGCCCCAGACAAGCAGAACAAGGCCTATCGCGCGGCTCGTATGGTCGCCCCAGGGCAGCACTTTCTCGACCAGAACGAGCAGCGACAGCCCGGCAACCCATAGCAGGTTCATCAGCCCGCCGACGAATAGCAATGCCATCAACATCCAGCAGCAGCCGAGGCAGAATATGCCATGTTGCAGGCCGCTGGTCAGGGCGCCCCAGCCACCGGGGCGCCAGTGATGCAGCAGGAAAGCCAGCGGTGAGCGGCAATGCAGGAGACAGGCCTGCTTCAGCGGCGTCCACTGGTAAATGCCGGCCGCGATCAGCACGCACCCGGCGACCACGGCACTTGCCATCGCCATTTCCCCGGACAGCAACTCCTGGGTGTCCAGACCCCATTGCAGCGCGGTCACCGCCAGGCTGAAGCCGGTCCAGACCAGCACGTAGCCAAGGCTGAACAGGCCGGCAATCGGTGCACCGGCGCCAACGCCCTGCTTGCGTGCCAACGCAGCCACCAGCAGGATGGTCGGCGCCGCCGCCGGCAGCATCATCGCCACCATCATGATCGCCCACATCAGGAATACCAGCAGCGCATAGCCGGGCGTCCAGGGCGGCGTCATCAGCATGATCTGGCCGCCGCCCATCTCCATCTCATCCATCTGGATACCTGCGCCCAGCAGCAGATACAGCCAGGCGAGACCCACGATGGCGATCAGGGCAGCCAGCACCAGGATCCTGTCGTGGCGCAGCAAGTTGGCGAATGCGTTCATTTCAACGGCCTCGATAGCGCTTTGCCACCGTCCCGTGGCTGCTGACGTGGATGCGGGCCAAATGGCCGTGGGTCCCATTCAGCTGGGGTGCGATGTCGGCCGTGCTCCTGCTGGTGCCGCTGCCGACGTCGGCCATGGGGTACTCGGAGCCATGCGGCAGGCCAATCTGAACCCGCTACTCGTCTCACCTCGCCGTTGCCTTCGTGGATGGGACCCGGCCAACTGTAAAGCGCTGCCGCCCGCAGCCCGTCCAGGCGGATGTCTACGGAATGCCCCTGTTCGATTCGGTAATCGATGACCGCTCGGCATTTGCCGCGCGTCGGCAGCGCGTTGAACTGGTACCGACAGCCGTGGTCACACTTGCAGTCGGCAAACTCTGTTGCCTGCGCGTCCCGTTCCACCCGCGGCATGTGCTGCACTCACCCTCGTGTGACGACGTTGCCATGTGTGCCTTCGTCGGAGCCGACGGCGCCGGCCGACGTCTAACGCCGTCATCCCGCAAATTTATTCGAATCATATCTGAACCGAGTGGGGACGCCATCACGAATCGCATCAGCTTCCCAGCACGATCAGCAGAACACCGCATACCACCAGGAACAGTCCTGCTACGTCGCCGGGCTGCAATGTCTCTTTCAGATAAAATCGGCTGAACAGCAGGGTGAAGACAATTTCCACCTGACCGACCGAGCGGACCAGTGCGACGTCCGCCATGGCGAAGGCGGTGAACCAGCATGCCGAGCCCAACGCCGAAAGCGTTCCAACCCAGGCGGAGCTGCGCCACGTGGTGACGGCCTTGCGCAATTCGTCTCGCTCGCGCCAGGCGAGGAAGGTGCCCTGCATAAGGACCTGTAGCGTGTTCATGACGACTAGTGAGAACAGGGCGCGCACCAATAGACTTGGTCCGCTCAGAGAACGATTGGCCAGCTTGATGAACACCGCGGTGAAGGCGAACGCGAACCCCGCGCTCAGCCCGGCGAGCGCGGCCGGCTGCACCGTCGCCCGCAATAACTCGCCGGACCGTACACCGCGTCCCGTCAACGACAGGGTCATCACACCGGACAGGCCCAGCATGATGCCGATCCAGGCGATCGGCCTGAGCAGTTCTTGCAACACGATCGTCGCGATGATGGCGGTCTGCGCCGTCTCGGTCTTGGAATACGCCGTGCCGACGGCAAAGTTGCGAAAGCCGAACGCCATGATCAGCAGGTTGGTGGCAAGGATCTGCAACAGGCCGCCGGCGATGCAGTACAACACGAACAGCAGGTTCGGTGTCGGTAACGACAGACCGGTGAAGACCAGGGCGGCAATCAGCAGCACCAGCGCGATTGGTGCGCCGTACAGATAGCGCACAAAACTGGCACCATTGACCGACAGCAGATGCCGCAGCTTCTGCTGCATGGCCGTTCGCCAGCACTGGAGTAATGCTGCGGAAACGGTGATCGGTATCCACAGGGGCATGCCGCGAGACTCCAGCGTCCGGTTGCGGCCGGAGCAGCCCGGCAAGATCGACGCGGCAGCCTATTGACCTCTCGGCGGCCGTCAACCGTCGCCCGTTTTCCTCGTCGTGGCCCGCTGCTGCCCCATGGCTGCGCGATCCAAATCGCAGTTGTCGGCTGGCGTCTTTGCACCATGGATATGGCCGCGGCTTGCACACCCGACACGGGCGCGCGCACTGCCTTCAACTGTCCGGCACGAATACCGGCAACGTCAGGCCGTCCGTCGCCTGCTCGAACGCGACGCAAACCGGCAGACCAACACGCAGCTCCGTCGCGTCCAGCTTGCGAAGCTGCGCGTTCATCCGCACGCCCTTCGTCGAGATCGACCGTCACCAGCGTATACGGCAGATCCGGCTTGAAGCCGGGATGAAACGCATGATGCGTCGTCGTCCAGCTATGCACACGTCCACGACCCGACGCATCGATCCATTCCACGCGCATCGAATAGCAGGCATCGCAGACCGGCCGCGGATAATGCCGCACCTTGCCGCAATCGGCGCAACGTTGCAGGCGCAGTCTGTGCGCGTTCAGCCCGTCCCAATACGGCTGCGTATCCGGCGTTGGCTGCGGCGTCAGTTTGGCATAGTCGGCCATCGTCACGCCTCGCCGCATGATGGCGAGCGAGCCATCGCCCATGTCGCCGTAACCGGTGACCAGGCCGATCTCGGCATCCGTCACCTGCGCCGCGGCGTCACCGCGCAACTGGCGGGTCAGTTCGATGATGTGGTTCATCCCTGCCATGTGCGCCTGCGACAGCAGCCCGCCATGCGTGTTGACCGGCAGCCTGCCGTCGAGACCGATCGCGCCATCCTGCACGAAGCCGCCGCCCTCGCCCTTCTTGCAGAAGCCGAGGTCCTCGATCTGGCACATCACGATGTAGGTGAAGCAGTCGTAGATCTCCGCCACGTCGATATCGTCATGCGTCACGCCGGCCATGGCGAACGCCTTGGGCGCCGCCTTGGCAAGCCCGAGCGTGGTGATGTCCGGCCGTTGGGTGATCGCGCTCGGCGAATCCGGATGGCCCTCCGCCACGCCCATGACGATGACCGGTCGCTGCTTCATGTCGCGCGCGCGATCGGCCGCGCTGATCACCACCGCGGTGCCGCCATCGCTTTCCAGCGAGCAATCCAGCAGGCGCAGCGGATCGGAAATCATGCGCGACGCCTGATGATCCTCGATGGTGATCGGATTGCGCATCGTGGCGTTCGGGATTGAGCGAGGCGTGACGCCGCGTGGTGACGGCGATCTCGGCGAACTGGCGCGACGTGGTGCCGTACAGTTCCATGTGCCGCCGCGCCATCACCGCGTAGAGCTGCGCGGGCGCGATCGCGCCGGACGGCATCTCGAACTCGCCGATCAGCGCGGAACTGCGGCATCTGCTGCACGCGCGTGCCGATGCGCCCGCCGGAATAGCCGGTGCGGCCGAGCGACAGCAGCACGTGGTTGCAGATGCCGGCGCTGATCGCGGCGATCGGCGCATTGGATCGCGGCGACCGCGCTGGCGCCGCCCATCGGCGTGGTGGCGGAAAACCGCAGATCCGGAATGCCGAAATTGGTGATGAAGTCTTCGGCGACCGCGCCGTGGCCATAGGGGATAACGCCGTCGATGTCGGTCGGCTTCAGTCCGGCATCGGCGATCGCGTTCAGCGAAGCTTCCAGTTGCAGCGACAGCGGCGTGCGGTCGGTGCCGCGCATGTAGTCGGTTTCGCCGACGCCGGTGATGGCGCCGGCCTCGCACAGGGACATGGCTCGCACTCCGTGACGACGCTGGGCGACAAAGCCTAAGCCAAACCGCTGCGATCGAGAAATCCGCTGTCGGACGGGGCATTACGCAGCGCGAGTTGGCTCACGCCTCAACCCAGCCGCAGCGCGCCAACCGGTCGCGCATGTGTGCCGGCACCGGGGCCGTGGCAGCCAACCGGGGCTCAACGTCCAGCGCCACCGATCGCGCCAGCAGATGCAGCGGGCCCGGGCCACCACCGTAGACCGGATCGCCCAGCACCGGGCAGCCGAGCAGCGCGCAATGCACGCGCACCTGATGCGTCCGGCCGGTGCGCGGGGAAAGTTCCAGCCATGCGATGTCGCCAGTCCGGCCAAGGACGCGCCAATCGGTCACCGCCGGCTTGCCACCCGCGTCGGCAACCATGTGCCAACCGCCACGCGTGTTGTGCCGCGTCAGCGCTGCATCGATCACGCCAGCCTCACCGGCCGGGATGCCACGTACCAACAGCCCAATAGATCTTGTGCGCGCGCCCCGCGGCGAACTCCGCCTGTGCCGCCCGCAAGGCCGAGTACCGCAACGCCACAATCAGGCAGCCGGCGGTGTCGGCGTCCAGCCGATGTACCAGCCAAGGTCCGTCCTTGCGTCGCGACAACGCGGGGAACCAGTCCTCGACACTGGCACCGCCGCGCGGCCCGGCATGCACGGGCAGGCCCGCGGGCTTGTCCAGCACAACGAAGCGTTGGTCGCGGAACAGGATCGGCGGCATGTCGGCTCACTGCCGGAATTTGTCCGCAATGGCAAAGCCATGGCACTCTGAATGCGATGCGCATCCACATCCAGAACCCGGTCGACGACCCGCTGTTCCTGTTTTCGCGCGCCATGTGGGACGCTGCGGTGGCGCGCGCTCCTGATGTCGGCGACGGGCACGAAGTGACCATTGGCGACACGGATGCCGACTTTGCCGCGGGCATCGCCGAGGCGGAGGCGCTGATCACCGAGATCGGCGTCGTTGCGGCAAAGTTCCCCTGCCCTGCACCACGACTGAAGCTGCTGTTCATCACCAACGCCGGCTTGGACCGGCTGGCACCGTTCGACTGGCTGCCACAGGGCGTGGCGCTGCTGAACAACGCCGGCACGCACGCGGTGAAGGCCGGCGAGTTCGCCATCATGTCGGTCCTGATGCTGGCCAACCGTGTGCCGGAAATGGTCACCCACCAGCGCGCGGGACGCTGGCAGAAGCTGTGGGGCGCGGTGCTGCGACGGCCGGCGCATCACCGTGGTCGGCCTGGGTTCGCTCGGCGGCGCGGCGGCGATGCAGGCGGCGCAGTTCGGCATGCAGGTGACCGGCGTACGCGCCACTGGCCGCGCGCATCCGCACTGCGCCGAAGTGGTTACCACCGCGGACCTCGACAGCGTGCTGCCGCGGACGGAATTCCTGGTGCTTGCCTGCCCGCTGACCGACGCGACGCGTGGTCTGCTGGATCGCCGCCGGCTGCAACTGCTGCCGCGCGGCGCGGGGCTGGTGAACATTGGCCGCGGTGCACTGGTTGACCAGGACGCACTGTGCGACCTGCTGGACAGCAACCATCTGTCCGGCGCGGTGCTCGACGTGTTCACGCCGGAGCCAATCCCGCCGGGACATCGGCTGTGGGCCACGCGCAACCTGATCATCAGCCCACATACCGCGGCGGACGATCCGAACACCTACAATCCACGCAGCCTGGACCTGTTCTTCGACAACCTGCGCGCGTGGAGCGAGCGCAGGCCAATGCCCAACCTGTTCAACCCGGCACGCGGATATTGAGTGCAAAACACTCCAGCAGATAGCCGCAGGGACTTGCGGCCTGCGGGAAACCGGTCAACGCTTGCGACTGACGATGGGAGAGACGCGACGATGGAATTCGGCATGTTCCACGAGTTTCAAAGAATGCCCGGACAGACGGAGGCCGACGCATTCACCAGATCATTCGAGCAGGTCGATGCGGCGGAGCGCTGGGGCCTCGACGTGATGTGGCTGGCCGAATTGCACACGGCGCCTGAACGTTCGGTGCTCGCCTCGCCGCTGATGATCGCCACTGCGATCGCCGCGCGAACCAAGCGGATGAAGATCGGTACCGCGGTTCAGGTGTTGCCGCTGTGTCATCCGCTGCAACTGGCGGAAGAGGCCGCCACACTCGATCACATCAGCCACGGCAGGCTGATCTTCGGCGTCGGTCGCAGCGGGTTTCCGCGCGTCTACCAGGCCTATGGCGTCTCCTATGCCGAGAGCCGCGAGCGCTTCGTCGAAGTACTGGAAATCCTGAAGCGCGCGTGGACGCAGGACCGCTTCAGCTTCGACGGCCAGTCCTATCACTTCGACAACGTTTATCTGGTGCCGAAGCCATACCAGCAGCCCTATCCCGAGATTCGCGTCGCGGCAACCAGTCCCGACACCTATCCGGCGAACGGCGAGCAGGGCAATCCGATCTTCTGTGCCACGCGTCTAGGCGATCTGTCTGAGTTGGGGCCGAATCTTGCCGCCTACCGCGACGGCTGGGCCGCCGGCGGCCATGCCGGCAAGGGGAAGGTTTTCCTGCGCGTTCCCGTCTATGTCGCTCCGACCGAACAGCGCGCGCGGTCCGAGCCGGAGGCGAGCGTGATGCACTTCTATCGCTATCTGGGCCAGCGGATCGAGGAATCCTCGCGCCTGGAGGGTGCACGTGCAATCGAAAACCGCGCTGAACGCGGTCAGCGGCTGCAATCGATCGAATACGACGAAGTGCTGCGCAGCAAGATCATCGTCGGCACGCCGGCGCAGGTGGTCGATCGGCTCGGCGAGTTGCGCGAGACGCTGGGCCTGAGCGGCATCCTGGCCGAGATGAACTGCGGCAGCCAGATCCCGCATGAGCAGGTGATGACCTCGCTTCAGTTGCTGTGCGAGGACGTGATCCCGAAGTTCAGGTAGGCATTGTCAGGCTACCTGTTACACCCGCATCGGCATCAGCACGTACAACGCACTTGCATCCGCGGCGTCGCGCACCACCGTCGGTGCGGACCCATCCGAGAACCGGAACTCGACGTCGCCTTCGATCTGGTCGGTGATGTCGTTCAGGTAGCGCGCCTGGAAGCCGATCTCCAACGGACCCGCCTCGTAAGTCACGTGGTCGGAATCCAGTTCCTCGGTCGCCGTGCCCTGCTCGGGGCTGGCCGCCGACAACACCAGCAGATCGCGCGCCAGCGATAGCTTCACCGGCCGCGAGCGCTCCGCCGATATCGCCGATACCCGGCCCACCGCATCGGCGAAGTCCTTCTTGCCCACCCGGAGCACCTTGTCGTTGCCACGCGGGATCACCCGCTCATATTCGGGGAATGTGCCGTCGATCAGCTTGCTGGTCAGCAGCACCGCATCGGCGTGGAACTGGATGCGTGTGTCCGACAGTGCCACCTCGACGTTGCCGCTGACTTCGTCCAGCAGCTTGCGCAGCTCGTTGACGGTCTTGCGCGGGATGATCACGCCCGGCATGGAGCCGGCGCCCTCTGGCAATGGCTCCTCCACCCTGGCCAGGCGATGGCCGTCCGTGGCCACGGCGCGCAACACGCGCGTGCCCTCGCTCTCCGCGGCGTGAAGGTAGATGCCGTTGAGGTAGTAGCGTGTCTCCTCGGTGCTGATGGCGAAGCGGGTGCGGTCGATCAAGGCCCGCAACACCTGGGCCGGCAGGTTGAACTTGTGCGGCAGCGCGCCGGCGGTCATCGACGGGAAGTCCTCGGTCGGCAGCACCACCAGGCTGGTGGAGTAGCGCCCGGACCGCAGCGCAAGCTGGGCATCGCCGCCCGGATGGTCGAGTTCCACCTCCGCCCCATCGGGCAGTTTACGGACGATTTCATACAGTGTGGCGGCCGGCGCGGTGCAGGAGCCGTTGCGCGTAGTGCTGGCCGGCACGTCCTCGACGATAGCGATTTCCATGTCGGTGGCGGTCAGCGTCAGCTTGCCATCCCGCACGGCGAGCATAACGTTGGCCAGGATTGGAATGGTGTTGCGGCGCTCCACCACGCTCTGGACGTGGGCCAGTGCCTTCAGCAGGGTGGCCCGGTCGGCCTTCAGCTTCATGGCATCCAATCCTTAAAGGGCCGGGTGGCGGGGGCGCCCAGGCGAATCCGTGCGGGCACTGTAGCAATGGCGCGGTGCGCGGGGAAAGGCCGGTTATTCCGGCGCGAGCGGTTTCCTGGCGGCTGGTGCACCTTGAGGCACGCCGCGGCGTCCGGCCGGCCCCGGGTCAGGACTCCAGCAACCGCCGCAGCAGTTCGACATCCTCAGCAAAGCCGGCGTCGCGGCTCATCAGTTCGCCCACTCGGGACACCGCGTGCATAACTGTCGTGTGGTCGCGATTGCCGAACTTGCGACCGATTTCCGGCAAACTCCGCTGGGTGAGCTGCTTCGCGAGGTACATCGCCACCTGACGCGGCCGTGCCACCGCCCGCGCTCGTCGCGCTGAGGTCATGTCGCTCATGCGCATGGCAAAATGTTCGGCGACCCGCTTCTGGATTTCCTCGATCGTCACGCGCCGGTCCTGCGCCTTCAGGATGTCATGCAGCACTTCCTGAGTGGTCTCGAGCGTGATAGCACGGCCGAACAGATTGGCATGTGCGACTAGGCGGTTCAGCGCACCTTCCAGTTCGCGCACGTTGGTGGTGATCTTGTGCGCGATGAAGTCCATCACCTTCGCCGGTACCGCCACGCCAGCACGCGCCGCCTTCGCCTCCAGGATCGAAATGCGCAACTCGAACGTGGTGGAGTGCAGATCGGCCACCATGCCGTAGCCCAGCCTGGTGCGCAGCCGATCATCGAGCCCGGACAGATCGGAGGGCGACTTGTCGGCCGACACCACGATCTGCTTACCGACGTCCACCAACGCGTTGAAGGTATGGAAGAACTCCTCCTGCGTGTTGTCCTTGCCGATGATGAACTGCAGATCGTCGATCATCAGCACATCGACACTGCGAAGCTGCTCCTTGAACTGCATGGTGGACTGGCTGCGGATTGCCGCGATGAAACGGTACATGAACTTCTCGGCCGACATGTATGCTACCGAGACCGGGCGGCTACCGTTGGCGTTGTTGCGCGCCACCAATTCCCAGGCCACCGCGTGCATCAGATGCGTCTTGCCGAGGCCGACGCCGCCGTACAGAAACAACGGATTGAAGCCTTGGCTCGACGGCTGCTCGGCAACGCGTCGCGCGCAGGCGTAAGCGAATTCGTTGGGTTTCCCGACCACGAAGGCGTCGAAGGTGAAGCGTGGATCAATCTGCAGTTCGGCGCGCTGATCCATCCGTTCCTCGAGCCGAGTGGGGACCACAGGAGGTGGCTCAGCAGCCGCCGCGAGGCTCTCTGCGAGCCCTATACTGGGCGTCGCCGCGCCCCCCACCCGGATGTCTACCCGGCGAATGGCTGAGTTCTCCGCGTGCCACAAGGAATTCAATCGGCTGCCATAACGACCGCGCACCCAATCGCACAAAAAGCGCGTCGGCAACAGCACGGTGACTTCGTCGCCATCGGCGCCGGCCAGCGTCATCTGTCGCAACCAGTTGCGATATTCCACGTCGCCGACTTCGCTTTGCAGCCGGCCCCGGATACGCGCCCATTGCGTTGCCAACTGAGGCACATCCATGTCCACGATCTCCTGCTCCAGTGTCGTGGACAACAAGCGTTCCATGCAGCCGCTCCCCGACGCCACGAACCCAGCCCCACTGCGACGGTCTTATTGCCGCCGCATAGCTATGACGCATACCGCATTGTCTGACGGCAGGCCTACAAGATCGAGAGATGGGCTGGCAACCGGCTGGCGACCAGCACAGTGCCGATTATGTCATATTGCGGAATGGTGGCAATCGAAATCTGATCTGCCGAGCAGTCATCTAGTAAAACGAAACAAGATTTCCTACTGTCGCAGTCGATTTCGGAAATTCACGAAGTATAAAATTCTGTTGCAGCCTACGGTTGCCGTTGCATTCATTCGGCAACCGGCACGAAAACCGATGATCGTTGGCGCCACTGCGGCGGTCACCCGAAGCAGTGGGCCGTCGTCAGGTGCTAGCCAGCGCCTTGATCCGCGCGGACAGCCGCGAAAGTTTGCGCGCAACGGTATTCCGATGCGTCACGCCCTTGTTGGCGGCGCGCTGCATCTCCGGTTGTGCCGCTTGCAACGCTTCACCCGCGGCCTTCTTGTCTCCGCCGGCAATCGCCGTCTCAACCTTCTTGACGAAGGTTCGCATGCGCGACTTGCGTGCCTGATTGCGCTCAGTGCGACGTTTTGTCTGTCGATTGCGCTTGCGCGCCGAGGCTGTGTTGGCCATGGACTCCTGGAACTCGCCAATAGCGGTTGACCCGCAGCCTTATCACGGCCAGCGGGCGATAGGGCGATTTCTATGCACCGACTGCTCCGGGGTCAAGCCCACCAAGATCGTCGGACACGGTCAACACCGAATGCCCGCTGCGAACGCCCCGTTCCAACGGTCGAACAATCGGCCCGAACGGGCGCCGCATTGCGGTGTGCGGTGGGTTCCTGCAAACGCGGCTCAATCCATTGTTTTCAGCCAGCGGAAGACATTCTCCCCGCTGCAGCATGTTCTCCTGGTTTATTGCGTGGCGCGGGCAGCGGAGGAAACGTGCCTCTCCTGACAGCGATAGTGGCGGGCGGCGCGGCGGCCTCGTACACGTGCATCCGGCCGATCTTGGCGGCTTCATCCTGGGACAGATCGTTGAAACGCAACGGGATTCCCGCAGCCGATTGCGACGACGTCGTATTCGGGACGATCGATGCGGTCGGCCCGCTCGCCGGCAACATCGCGCGGGCCTGCTGGCTCGCCGCCGGCCTGCCGCTGAGCGTCCCAGGCTCACCGTCGACCGGCAATGCGGTTCATCGCAGCAGGCGGTGCATTTGGCCGTGCAGGTGGTGATGAGCGGCACCCAGGATGTCGTGATCGCCAGCGGCGTGCAGACGATGAGCTGAGCTCGATCGCCTTTTCGTTCACCGTTGGCGAACCGGTTGGTTCCAAGGATCCGTTTTCCGCCGGTCAGGGCTGGATGGCACGCTTCGCGGCCAGTCGGTGTCGCAGTTCAAGGGGCGCCTCGCCCCTATCCCGCGAAACGTCGCAGTGCTTCGGCCGTGGCAGCATCCGCAGGATAAAATGCCTCCAGCGCAAGCTCCGACAGCGTGATGTCGACCGGCGTGCCGAACACCGTTGTCGTGCTGAAGAATGTCAGGATGCCGGTCTCGGTCATCAGCCTGAATGGCACGACGAACGCGCCGGACTCCACGTTGGCGGTTCCGTCATCCCCGGGTGCCGGATATTCGCGCAGTTCGCGCAGCAGCCTGATGAGCACCGGATCGGCCGTCACGTCGATCTGGTGACGCAACCGAGCCAACACATGCGCCCGCCATTCGGCGAGATTGGCAGTACGCGGCGCAAGCCCAGCCGGATGCAGGCTCAGGCGCAGCACATTGACCGGAGGCTGCAGCAACGCGGCATCCACGCCAGTGAGTAGACGTCCGGTCGCAGCGTTCGACGCGATCAGTGTCCAATGACGATCAACCGCCAGCGCCGGATATGGCTCGTGCCCAGCCAGTATCTGGTCGATCGCCTTACGCGCGGTACGCAGCGCCGGGTCGTCAAGCGGACGTTCCGGAAATACCGATGCATAGCCCGCGGCGTGCAACAGCAGGTTGCGCTCGCGCAGCGGAACATCCAGCCGCTCGGCCAGATGCAGCACCATCTCGCGACTCGGCTGCGACCGGCCGGTCTCCACGAAACTCAGATGGCGCGTCGAAATATCCGCTTCCAACGCCAGGTCCAGCTGACTCAGCCGGCGGCGCTGGCGCCATTCGCGCAACAGATCGCCCACCGGCCGGGTCGTGACTGACATGGCGCAACAATAACGCGTGCACGCGGCTGCCTCCAATTACCTGCGATGTAATCGACTGACGAGCTGTCGATACCGGATGGTGCTGCCCGCACCGCATCGGTGCCGTAGCAAAGGAGCAAGCCATGAACACTCTTACCGATCTGATCGATCGCTATATCGCCACCTGGAACGAAACTGATAGCGGCCGGCGCCGCGATCTCATCGCCCGGACATGGACCGAGAATGCGAGCTATCTCGATCCAGTGTTGCAGGGCGAAGGCCGCGACGGCATCGACGCCATGATCACCAGCGTGCACGAACGTTTTCCCGGCCACCGGTTCCGCCGCACAGGCGACGTCGAGAGCCACCACGACCGTGTGCGTTTCACCTGGGATCTCGCGCCGCAGGACGGCGCACCCGTGGTAAGCGGCACCGATTTCGGCACCGTCTCTCTGGATAATCGGCTGCAGGCGATCACCGGTTTCTTCGACCACGTGCGGCAGGCCTGAACAGACGAGCGGTACTGGTTCGGGATCGGTGCTTAGCTGTCATTGCGAGGAGCGCAGCGACACGGCGATCCCAGACCAGTACCGCTCCGTCAACGCGTTCCCATCGCAACCACCCGGCGCGCCGCAAACTCCGCGATCTCATTCACGCCATAGCCGTGCTCGCGAAGGATCGCCTCGGTATGCTCGCCAAGCCCTGGCGACGTTGCCAGCGCACTGCCATCGACAAACGGTGGGGCTCCGATCACCTGCGGCATTGGCAACGGTTTCGGCAGATGCGGATGATTCAGCCACGCGATCGCCCCGCTTTCCGCAACATGCGGCTGCTCCAGAAACCCCGTGTAACTGTTCAACTGCTCGTGCATGATCCGCTCCGCGGCCAGCCGCGCGGACCAATGCGCGAATGACTGCGTCGCCAGCAACGGCCGCAGCACGTCGTTGATCTCGTCGCTATGGTCGTAGCGTCCCTGTGTCGTGCGGAAGCGCTCATCTGCCGCAAAATCCGTCAGGCCCACCGCCTTGCAGAAGCCAAGCCATTCGTGCAACCGCACCACGGTGATGGTCAGCCAGCCATCGGCAACCTGGTATACACCACTCGGCGCGCCGGGCGGACGGATCGCGCCACCCTCCAGATACGACTGCATCATGCGGACCACCTGCAGCCCGGCCGCGGCCTGCAGCAGACTGGCCTCGATATGCCGGCCGCGAGTTTCGTCCCGTCGCGCGTACAGTGCCGTACATACGGCCGAATAGGCGTACAGCGCGGTGCTCATGTCGATAGCGATGATCGGCGCACGATGCGGGATGCCGTCTTCACCCTTGTTTTCCACCGTCAGGCCGGTATAGGCCTGGAGGATCGGATCCATCGCTGGGCGTTCGGCGAGTGGGCCCGATTGGCCGAAACCGGATACCGACAGGTAGATGATGCGGGGTTCGCGCTCGGATACGTCGGCGTAGCCGAATCCCAGCCGCTCGATCACTCCGGGCCGAAACCCTTGCAGGAACACGTCCGCACCGCGGATCAGCCGCCAGAGGATCGCCTGGCCGTCCTCCTGCTTCAGGTCCAACGCGATCGCGCGCTTGCCCAGATTGGACGGGATCGAATACGCGCACTGGTCGCCGTAGACCACCCCGAGATTGCGCGCCCAGTCGCCGGTGCCTGGCGGTTCGACCTTGATGACGTTCGCGCCGTACTGGGCAAGCAGCATGGCGCAATAGGGGCCGGCAACGCCCTGGCTCACGTCGATCACTTTCAGGCCGGCGAATGGCTTGTCGTAGCTCATTTTCAGTGGTCAGTTTCCAATGGTCAGTGGTCGGGAGGTTAGCCGGGACATGCGGATAATGCGAGCCTGCCTTCTCGGCATTCTGGCACTGCTGCTGCCACGGCTAGCGAGCGCCGGCTGCTCCCCGATCGCCTTCGGCGCGCCACATGTCACGTTGACCGACGCGACGCCGGATACGATCGCCATTACCTTCCTCGGACACGCCAGCTTCCTGATCGAGACGCCGACCGGCGTACGGGCAGTCACCGACTACAACGGAATCAACGTGCCGACCGACCCGCCGGACATCGCCACGATGAATCACGCGCACTCGACGCATTACACAGATCATCCGGATCCGCGTATCCGCCACGTGCTGCACGGCTGGCGCGACGATGGCAAGCCGGCGGAAATCGACCTTACGGACGGCGATCTGCATGTGACGAACCTGCCGACCAATATTCGTGACGAACGGGGCAGCACGGAGTTGTACGGCAACTCAATCTTCGTGTTCGAAAGCGCAGGCCTATGCATCGCCCATCTGTCGCATCTGCACCATCTGCTGACCGCACAGGACCTCGTGCTGCTCGGTCACATCGACGTGGTGATGGCGCCAGTGGATGGTGTCTATACAATGAGCCAAACTGACATGGCGATGGTGCTTGACCAGATCCGCCCGCGGCTCGTTCTGCCGATGCACTACTTCACGCGCGAGGTGGTGGACCGCTTCGTCGATCTGGTGCGCGACAAATATGCAATGCGGTTCGCCGATTCTCCCACGCTGCTGATATCGCGCGCAACGCTGCCCCTGCGGCCGACGATCGTGGTGCTGCCCGGCGGATTCTGACAGCCTCACACGCTCCCTGTCATTGCGACGAGCGAAGCAACGCGGCAAACTCCGTCCAGTGAGGCACAACAACAGAGACGCCACGTACGCCCTTGGGCTTGACCCGCGGGCTGCTTCGTCCCTCGCAATCACTGTGTGGCGACCAAGCCTACGCCAGCATCTCCGTCTGCACCACCCCAACGCCCGTGAACTCGGCATGCACGTGATCGCCAGACATGATCGGGAACTGGCGCGTGAACGAGCCGCTCATGATCAGGTCGCCGGCCCGAATAACTCGGCCGAATTCCGTCAGCTTGCGCGCCAGCCAGATCACCGAGTTCAACGGATTGCCGAGTACCGCATCACCGCGCCCCGTGGCGACGATATTACCATTGATCTGGATCGCCGCCTCGACCTCGCTCAATGCCAGTCCACCAAGCGGTACTGGCTTGCCGAGGATGATGGCCTTCTGCTGCACGTTGTCCGCCATGGCAACGGCAATCTGCGCGGAAAGATCGCCGCGTGTCTCGATAATCTCGAGCGACGGATAGACCATGTCGATAGCATCGCGCGCCGTCGCCATGGTGATCTCGCCACTCAACTCCTGGTTCACCCGCAGGCAAAGTTCCGGCTCGAAACCGGGGCGAATCAGCTCGTCGCGACGGAACTGATGCCCGGATGGCAGGCTGTCCAGGATGCAACCGAATACCGGCTCGTGAAAGCCAAATTGTTGCTGGATCGGCGCAGCGGTCAGACCGACCTTCCAGCCGATCTGCCGCTCGTCCGCGGCGCACCTGCGCGCGATCAATCCCAGCTGGATGCGATACGCTTCGTCCAGCGTCAAGCGGTCGAACCATTCGGGGGGGAAGTACTCGCCGCGCGCACGCGCCATCCAGAACGCGTCGATCGCTTCCTGTTCGTCGATTGCCATCGCGGGGCCCTCCGGCGTGATTGACGCAGGCTACGGCCAGCGGGCAACGGTTGCCAAGGCCGATCCGGCATGCGACGTGACGGCCTGAACCATAACCGTGGGAGGAGATCGCCAAATGCGGATCGCCATCATTGGTCAACAAGACTTCGGCAAGGCAACGTTGGAAGCCTTCCTCAACCGCGGCGACGCTGTTGCCGCCGTGTTCTGCGCGCCGGAGAAAGGCCGCCCTGATCCGTTGCGCGTCGCGGCGGAGGAACGTGGTGTTCCTGTCCACCAGTTCCCCAAACTGACCGACCCCGCCGCGCAGGAGGCAATGCGGCAGGCGAACGTGGACGTCGGCGTGATGGCCTACGTCACGCAGTTCGTACCGCAGGATTTCTGCACCATCCCGAAATTCGGAACAATCCAGTTCCATCCTAGCCTTTTGCCGTTGCACCGCGGCGCTTCGTCGATGAGCTGGGCGATCGTCTGCGGCCGCACGGAAACCGGCTTTTCCATCTTTCGTCCCACCGATGGATTGGATGAAGGGCCGGTGATCCTGATGCGTTCGGTGCGCATCGAGCCGCAGGACACCCTCGGCTCATTGTACTTCGGCAAGATTTTCCCGATGGGGGTCGCGGCGCTGGTGGAAGTGGCGGACCTTGTGATGGCTGGCAAGG
The DNA here is from genome assembly GCA_963696645.1 of uncultured Alphaproteobacteria bacterium. Lineage (GTDB taxonomy): Bacteria > Pseudomonadota > Alphaproteobacteria > Acetobacterales > Acetobacteraceae > JAMXLO01. The sequence goes on along the minus strand of CAVOKY010000005.1, from coordinate 1,029,480 downwards.
CGCCCGCACTGGCACAGTATGAACCGGATGCCGGCTACGAAGGCATCATCCGCGAAGCCGAGTCACGCATCAACTGGGCCAGCCACGTCGATATCACGTTCAACCTGATCCGCGGTTGCGATCCCGCACCCGGTGCGTGGACAACTGTAGATGGCAAGAAGCTGTTCGTGTTCGACGCGGTGAAACGGATCGCGCGGACGTTCTCCGAGGTGAAGGGCAAAAAGCTGGGCGAGGTTGTGGCCGTCAACGGCAGCGCCCTGGTCGTGCACGGCCAGGGCGGCTTCATTGAACTCGGACGCGTGCGTCCCGATGGCGGCAGGAAGGGCGCCGCCGCCGAAGCCGGCATCGCGGTCGGCACAATTTTGGGAGGTTGACGCAATGATCTATGAACTTCGCACCTATACGTTTAACAGCGGCAAGCTGCCGGCGTATATCCAGCACGTAGAGAAGGTCGGCCGCCCCGTCCGCGGCGACGACTACGGCAAGTGTCACGGCTACTGGACGGCAGAATTCGGCCAACTCAACCAGGCCTGGCATCTGTGGAGTTACGCAAGCCTGGACGAGCGGACGCGGCTGCGCGAGGCACTGTCGAAGAACGAGCGCTGGGCGAAGGAATATGTGCCCGTCGTGCAGCCGATGTTGCAACGGCAGGACATCCGCTTCCTCAATCCGGTGGTGGACTTGAAGCCGCCGGCGGTGGGTGGCGGCGTGTATGAACTGCGCATCTATCGCACGCAGCCAGGCAAGGCCGGACAGTGGGCACAGTTCTTCAAGTCTGTGTTCCCGGTGCGGGAAAAATACTCGCCCAACGTATGCCTTTGGACCGGCGAAGCGCCGCAGCCCAACGAGGTCGTACACATGTGGAACTATCCGGATCTGAACGCGCGCATGAAAATTCGTGCCGCGTGTGCACGTGATCCGGACTGGCAGGCGTTCCTGGCGCAAGGCAGCTCGATGCTGCTTGAGATGCAGTCGACTCTGCTGTTGCCGACACCGTTTTCGTCGTTGCATTAAGGCGCGCAGGCGCTTCCACCACCTGTCATTGCATCGCCCCTGTCAGCCGATCGCCGCGCTAGAACATCCGTTCCAGCGCCTCCTGCCCGGTCATCCCCGGCGCGACCCCAAGGGCCGCAGCCGCCGGCGTGCAGTCGAACACGCGGGCGACCAGCAAGTCGCGGATTTCGCGTACGTCGAGCACCCTCGCCGCGACGATTTTCCGTTCCGGTCGGCGTTGTTGCAGGAACGGCAGGTCAATATAACCCGCCGAGATATAGCCCCTCGTCGTGCTGATCGTTAGCTGTCGGGTCTGTGGCAACTCCACCATCACGCCAATCGCCACGCCGCCCTTTAGCTGGATCGGCTCGATCTCGATCATTGTACTACCCCTCACCGTCGCGCATATTTGCCACCTTCCGCGCCGGCGCAACTACCCTATCTGAGGGAATGATGTAGGCTGGCGCCGACCCTGCTATTATCGGCCGGATTTCAACGGGAAGGAGACCGAACAATGCCGGTAGTCCGTGCATCCGCGCGCCCAACCAAACAGGCGCCCGCAACAAACTTCACAGGTACCGTCTATCAGGACGAGATTGTCGTTGGCACGACGCCGTCGCGCATGAGGGCTTCGGTGGTTTCATTCACCCCAGGCGCGCGCACCGCATGGCACACGCATCCCGTGGGACAGACACTGTATTGTCTCTCAGGCGTCGGGCGCATCTGCTTCAAGGGCGAGAAGCCACAGGCGCTGAACCCCGGAGACACAGTGATGATTCCGCCCGGTGTGCTGCACTGGCACGGCGCCGCGCCGGACCGTCTGTTCGCGCACCTCGCGATGTCCGAGAACAGCGACACCGGTGCCGGCACGTCATGGGGCGAGCACGTCAGCGACAGTGAATACACCGCCCCGGTCGGCTAGCACTGTTGCTGCGTCAAGCAGTCATTGCGTTGGCCTGTCATTGCGAGAAGCGTAGCGACGAAGCAATCTCGTGCGGTGAAGGCGGCGGGATTGCGTCGCGACGCATCTGGCAATGACACGTTCGATTCAATAGGCGCTATTCTGCCGCTGCCCGCGTGACGCCACCAAGCGCGCCGGATGCCTTGATCTCGGCAATCCGGCCCTCATCGAAGCGCAGCACGTCGCGCAGGATTTCATCTGTGTGCTCGCCGAGCAACGGTGAACGGGTTACTTCCGACACGTGGTCCGACATCTTGATAGGATTACCGACAGTCAGGTACTTCCCGCGTGTCGGGTGATCCACTTCGACCACCGTGCCGGTCGCGCGCAGCGACTGTTCCTCAGCGATTTCCTTCATCGACAGGATCGGTCCGCACGGAATGTCGTATTTGTTCAGGATATCCATGGCCTCGAACTTTGTCTTGGTCATGGTCCACTGTTCGATCGTATCGAAGATCGATTTCAGCCGCGGCAGACGCGCCGGCGGCTTCGCATAGTCCGGATCGGTCTTCCATTCAGGTTTGCCGATCACGTCACAGATCGCCTCCCACACCGGCGCTTGAGCGATGAAGTAGATGTAGGCGTTGGGATCGGTCTCCCAGCCCTTGCATTTCAGGATCCAGCCGGGCTGCCCGCCGCCGGAAGCATTGCCCGCGCGCGGCACCGCTTCGCCGAACTCCCCAGCCGGATACTGCGGATATTCGGTCAGCGGTCCGTGTGCCAGCCGCTGCTGGTCACGCAGCTTCACGCGGCATAGGTTCAGTACGCCGTCCTGCATGGCACACAGCACTTTCTGCCCGCGGCCCGTGCTGAGGCGCTGATACAACGCAGAAACGATACCGAGCGCGAGATGCAGTCCGGTGCCTGAATCGCCGATCTGCGCACCGGTAACCACCGGCGGACCATCATCGAAACCGGTGGTGGATGCAGATCCCCCGGCGCACTGCGCAACGTTCTCGTAGACCTTGCAGTCCTCGTAGGGGCCGGGGCCGAAACCCTTCACCGAGGCCAGGATCATGCGTGGGTTGAGCTTCTGGATATGGTCCCAGGTGAAGCCCATGCGATCCAACGCGCCGGGCGCGAAGTTCTCCACCATCACGTCGCACGCCTTCACCAACTCCTCGAGCACCGCCTTGCCCTGCTGATTGCGGCCGTCGATGGTGATCGAGCGTTTGTTGTGGTTCAGCATGGTGAAATACAGGCTGTCCACATCAGGGATGTCACGAAGCTGCCCGCGCGTTATGTCGCCGATGCCGGGCCGTTCGACCTTGATCACATCGGCGCCCAGCCAGGCGAGAAGCTGCGTGCAGGTCGGTCCTGACTGCACGTGGGTGAAGTCAAGAATGCGAACGCCGTCGAGTGCTTTGGACATCTTATGCTCCTGCCTTTTTCGTCAGCGCGCTTTTCGGGTTGAGATTGCCGATGTTGCCACTCTCGCTGCCCGCCGCCGGGTCGATCACCGCGTTGATCAGTGTGGGCTTGCCGGAGTCCATGGCCGCGTCGACGGCGCGCTTCAACTCATCCGGTGTTGTCGCATTGACGCCAACCCCGCCGAACCCCTCGATCATCTTGTCGTAGCGCGCGCCCTTGACGAACGCGGTCGTGGCTGCATCGGCACCGCCGCTCAGATTGACGCCATCGCCGCGATAGATGCCGTCGTTGTTGAACACGACGACGCAGACCGGCAGGTTGTAGCGGCAGATCGTCTCCACCTCCATGCCGGAGAAGCCGAACGCGCTGTCGCCCTCGATGGCGAGTACCGGCTTTCCGGTTTCGATCGCCGCACCGATGGCAAAACCCATGCCGATACCCATCACGCCCCAGGTGCCGACATCGAGGCGCTTGCGCGGCTGATACATGTCGATCACGCCGCGGGCCTGGTCGAGTGTGTTGGCGCCCTCGTTCACCAGGATCGCGTCCGGCCGGTCCTTGATCACGTCGCGCAGCACGCGCAGCGCGGAGTGGTAGTCCATCGGGATCGAGTTTTTCCCCAGCCTGGTCGCCATCCGAGCGATGTTTTGTTCCTTCTTTGCGTTGATCGTCTGCGTCCACTCCGCCGGCGGCTGCTTCCAGTCTCCACCCATGCCGCGCAGCAGAGCAGCGACGCAGGAGCCGATATCGCCAACCAGCGGTGCGGCGATCTCGACGTTGCTGTCCATCTCGCGCGGCTCGATGTCGATATGGATGAATTTCTTCGAGCCCGGCGGCCCCCACTGCTTGCCTTTGCCGTGACTGAGCAACCAGTTTAGCCGCGCACCGATCATCATCACGACGTCGCTGTCGGCTAGCACAGTCGAGCGCGCGGCGGCGGCGCATTGCGGATGCGTATCGGGGAGCAGGCCCTTGGCCATGCTCATCGGAATGTACGGGATGCCGCTTTTCTCAACCAGAGAGCGGATGTCATTGTCGGCCTGCGCATAGGCGGCGCCCTTGCCAAGGATGATCAACGGACGCTTGGCGCCGCGCAGCACGTCGAGCGCACGCTCAACGGCGGGCGGTGCCGGTATCTGCGCCGGCGCCGAGTTCGATTACCTTGACCAGGGAGCGGCGGCCGGCTTCGACCTCCATCACCTGGCCGAACAGTTTCGCGGGTAGATCGAGATACACGCCGCCCGGTCGGCCGGACACCGCGGCACGGATAGCACGTGCGATGCCGATGCCGATATCGGCCGCATGCAGCACTCGGAAAGCTGCCTTGCACAGCGTCCTGGCAACGGCGAGCTGGTCCATCTCCTCGTAGTCGCCCTGCTGCAGATCGACGATTTCGCGTTCGGACGAGCCGCTGATCAGGATCATCGGAAAGCAGTTCGTCGTCGCATTGGCGAGCGCGACCAGGCCATTCAGGAAGCCCGGCGCTGAGACCGTCAGGCACACGCCCGGCGACTTCGTCAGGAATCCGGCGATCGCAGCCGCATTGCCGGCGTTCTGCTCGTGCCGGAACGAGATCACCCGCATCCCCGCGGCCTGGGCCAAACGGCCAAGATCGGTGATCGGGATGCCCGGCACGCCATAGATGGTCTTGATGCCATTCAGCTTCAGCGCGTCGATGACCAGGTGGAACCCGTCCGTCAGATCGGCTTCGGGTTCGCCGACATTCTGCTCAAGTACTGCGGACATTCTGCGTTCTCCCTATGCGTACAGCCGGCGTCGTTCGTCATCCGTTCCGGTGAACCGATCGAGGAAATCGCCGTGCGCCTCGACATGTGCCGCCAGCCCCATCGTGTGCTCGCGCACCAGCCGTTCAGCGAGATCGGCGTCGCGCTGCTCCAACGCGGCGATGATGTTGCGATGATCGATGATTGAGCGTTGCGCGCGGTTGTCCTGAGTCATCGTTACCGCGCGGACAGCGCGCATGTGGATGAACAGGTTCTCCGTCAGGCCGGTCATCAGCTCCACGCCACCCAGACGAATGATCGCCCTGTGGAACTCCATGTTGGCCTGGGAATACTCACTGATCTGCTCGGACGGGTCTTCGCGGAACACGTCCACTAACGCGCGCAGCGCGGCCAGCTCTGCTTCCGTCACGCGCGGCGCGGCGAGCCTGGCAGCCAGGCTTTCAATCGCCGCCCACACGGTGATCATCTCCACCACCTCGCGCTTCGACTTGCGCACCACCAGCAGACCACGCCGCGGTACCGAGCGGACGAAACCTTCCTGCTCCAGCACCGATAGCGCCTCGCGGATCGGCGTGCGGCTCATGCCAAGATCCTGCGAGAGTTGACGTTCGTCCAACCGGATCTCGAGCGGGTGGCCGTAAATGTTCATTTCGGTAATCGCGCGCTTGATCGCGTCGCACGCCTGTCGGCGCAAGCCGATGCTGACGGCGAGCGGCTCGATCCGCAGCCTGGAATCGCCGGCTGTTTCCTGCACCCGTTACTCCCTTCGTGCGCTTTGTTGGTACGCCAACTTGGTATCACTGTTGGTATACCACGAATAAGCACGATGCACGGCCGCCTGGCAAGTCCCTTGTGGTTGACTTCGCCACTTGGCTTCGTCTACCTCGCGGGGAAGCCCCCGGAAGCGCGGGCCAACGACCAGGGAGTGCCCATGGGTAGCCTTCGCCACGCCGATCAGATCGGACGATCCGCCGTGCGCGCTGCCTGATGCCGGCCGAGCAGTCCTCCGGCCCGCTGCTCCGCGTCTTGGATGTTGCAATGCGCTTCGGCGGTGTCGTCGCTCTCGCCGGCGTGTCGTTCGATGTCGGCTATGGCCAAATCTGCGGCCTGATCGGACCCAACGGTTCCGGCAAGACCACGCTGTTCAACTGCATCAGCGGCTTCTATCGTTTCGCCGACGGCGATATCGATTTCGAGGGCCGCTCTCTCAAGAACCTGCCGCGCCACCGCATGTCCGGTCTCGGCATCGGCCGCACCTTCCAGAATGTTGCCTTGTTCCGCCGGATGAGCGTGCGCGACAACGTCCTGGTCGGCGCTCATCATCTGGCCCGCTCCGGTTTCATCACCAATGCCCTGCGACTGCCCGTGGTTCGGCGGGAGGATTGGCAGTCGTTTGGGCGGCTGCGCGATCTTCTGGACCTGCTCGACCTGAATGACGTCGCCAATGTGGAGGCCGGCAGTCTGCCTTTCGGCACACAGAAGCGGGTGGAACTGGCGCGCGCGCTGATCGGCACGCCGAAACTGTTGATGCTCGATGAACCCGCCGGCGGCTTGAACCACAGCGAGGTGGATGAGTTGGCGCAGTTGCTGCGACGCATCCGCGAGCATTTCGATCTCAGCATCCTGCTCGTCGAGCATCACATGAACCTGGTGATGCGGGTGTCGCACAAGGTCGTGGCTCTGGAATTCGGCCGGAAGATCGCCGATGGCACGCCGGATGAGGTGCGTGCGGAGCCCGAGGTCATCCGCGCGTATCTCGGTGAAACACAGGAAGAGCAGCATGCCGGCGCTGCTTGAAGCTCGCTCCCTGCACGCCGGGTACGGCGAAACGCGCGTGCTGCACGGCATCGACTTCGCGGTCGAGCAGGGTGGTGTGACCGCCTTGCTGGGCGCCAACGGTGCCGGCAAGACGACCACGCTGCGTGCGATCTGTGGGATGGTGCGCACGAACGGGGAGATCTTCTTCCGCGACGAACGGATCGACGGCAAGGCGACCGAGGACATCGTGCAGCGTGGCGTGGCACATGTACCGGACGGTCGCGGCACCTTCGTCGAACTGACGGTGGAGGAGAATCTGCGTCTCGGCGCCTTCATCCGCAACGACCGCCAGGGCATCGCTGCGGATTTCGAGCGCGTGTTCGGCTACTTCCCGCGACTGCGCGAGCGATTCCGCCAGCAGGCCGGCACGTTGTCTGGCGGCGAGCAGCAGATGCTGGCAATCGCACGGGCACTGCTGCTGCGTCCGAAGCTGCTGCTGTTGGACGAGCCCTCATTCGGCCTGGCACCGCTGATCGTGCAGGAGATCTTTGCGATCATGCATCGCATCCGGTCAGAGGAGGGCGTGTCGATCCTGTTGGTCGAGCAGAATGCCAGTCTGGCACTGGATATTGCCGAGCAGGCATATCTGCTGGAGACCGGACGGATCGTGGTGTCCGGTCCTGCGGCGGAAATCCGCCGCGACGAATTGATTCGCCGGTCGTACCTGGGATACTGAAGATGGTTGCAGCATGACCAACCGCTCATGCGGCACCGCGACATCGCCCTCCACTGTCATTGCGAGGAGCGTAGCGACGCGGCAATCTCGGCCACGCACGACTGGCCCGAGATTGCCACGTCGCCACACTCCTCAGCGATGACAGTGGGGCACAGAGACGATACCAGTAAGGGACATCAACGTGGAAGGCGTGCTGCATCAGGTCCTGTCCGGCATCGCCAGCGGCGGCATCTACGCGTCTGTCGCGCTGGCATTGGTGATGATCTATCAGGCCACCCACCATGTGAATTTCGCCCAGGGCGAAATGGCGACGTTCTCCACTTACATCGCCCTCACCTTGATCAACTTAGGCCTGCCCTACTGGGTGGCCTTTTTCATCACCGTGGCGGTGTCCTTCTGCATTGGCATGCTGATCGAACGCATCCTGATGCGACCCATGATGAACGCCCCGGTGCTTGCCTCGGTCGGCGTGTTCATCGGTTTGCTGCTGATCATCAATAGCTGTACCGGGTGGGCGTTCGACTACATGATCAAGACGTTTCCCACACCGTTCCCTGGCGGTCCGGTACTGTTCAGCGGCTACGTCTCCGGTCACGAGCTCGGCTCGACCGGCGTCACATTGCTCGTGCTGCTCGCGGTCTATCTGTTCTTCCGACACACCAAGCTGGGGCTGGCGATGCGAGCCGCGGCGTACAATCCTGTATCGGCGCGCCTGGTTGGCATCCGCGTCGGCTGGATGCTGGCACTTGGCTGGGGTCTCGCCGCGGCAATCGGCGCGATTGCCGGAATGATGGTGGCACCAATCGTGTACCTGGATCCCAACATGATGGCCGGCATCCTGCTGTACGCGTTCGCCGGCGCTCTGCTGGGGGGCATCGACAATCCGTTGGGCGCGGTACTCGGCGGCTTCGCTGTCGGCATCATCGAGAATCTGGCAGGCGCCTACCTGGTCGGCACCGAACTCAAGCTGACGGTGGCGCTGGTCATCATTGTGTCGGTGCTTGTGGTGAAACCGTCTGGCCTGCTGGGCCGGACCGTATTGAGCAGGGTGTAGTCGGATGAACGCACCCAACATGCTCCGCACCGGTACGTTGGCGATACTGCTGTGGCTTGCCGCGGCGCTGCTGCCGATCCTGCTGTTCAGCAATTACCATCTGTTCCAGCTTACCATGATGGTGGTCTACGCCATCGCAATACTTGGGCTCGTCGTACTCACCGGATACAACGGTCAGATCTCGCTAGGTCATGGCGCCTTCTATGCAATCGGTGCCTATGTCACAGCCGTGCTGATGTACCAATACGACTGGCCCTATTGGGCAACATTGCCGGTATCGGCGATTGTCTGCGCGGCGGTCGGCTTCCTCATCGGCTTGCCGGCCTTGCGGTTAGGTGGGCTGTATCTCGCACTGACAACATTCGCGCTCGCCGTTGCTGTGCCGCAACTGCTGAAGCACAACGCCCTTACGCCGTGGACCGGCGGCGTCCAGGGGCTCGTCATCGACAAGCCCGACCCGCCGTTCGGCCTCGATATCTCGCCAGACGCATGGCTTTATGTGTTCTCGTTGTTCATCGGCGGGCTGCTGTTCCTGATCGCCTGGAATGTGGTGCGCGGACGCATCGGCCGCGCGATGATGGCAATCCGCGACCACGCACTTGCGGCCGAGGCCATGGGCATCGATATCGCGTTGTTGAAGACGCGTACCTTCGCGCTCAGTGCGATGTTCACCGGAATCGCCGGATCGCTCGGCGCCATCGTTGTGCAGTTCGTGGCGCCGGACAGCTTCGGAATCTTCGTCTCGATCTATTTCTTTGTCGGCTTGGTGGTCGGCGGCGTGTCGTCGATAGGCGGCGCAATCTTTGGCGGACTGTTCATCGAATTCGTGCCGAACCTCGCCGAGTCGGTGTCGAAGGCCGCACCCGGCGCCGTCTATGGCGTGATCCTGATCGCCGTGATGTTCCTGATGCCGTCTGGGGCCGCCGGCTTCGTCAGCTCGCTTTATGCGCGCTTCCGCCGCCGCACAAGATCGGCTGAAGTGGCGGCAGTTATCAGGGGGAATACGAGTGCCGACAAGATTTCAGCTACGGCTGCATTGCCTGGCGGCGCTGGCACTGACGCTGGCGGCCACCGCAGCGTGTAAGAAAGAGAACGCCTATGCGCCACCGCCACCGCCTCAAGTCGGCGTGGCGAAGCCGTTGCAGCAGTCGGTGCTGCCGTACCTGGAGGTCACAGGCAATGCAGTCGCGTATAATCAGGTCGATCTCGTCGCGCGCGTGGAAGGCTTCCTGCAGTCGATCGACTACAAGGATGGCGCAGACGCCAAGCAAGGCGACACACTGTTCGTTGTAGAGCCGACACCGTATCAGGCAAAGCTGCAGCAGGCGCAGGCGACGGTGGCGGCCACCCAAGCCCAACTTGTTCAATCGCAGGCGGAATTCGTTCGCCAGTCCTCACTCGGGCGCAACGATTTCGCTTCGCAGTCGGTGGTGGACTCAGGCGCGCGCGACGCGCGATACCAATCAGGCAAATCTGACCAATCAGCAGGCCGGCGTGACGCTGGCGGCGATCAATCTTGGCTACACGCGCGTCACCGCGCCGTTCGACGGCATTGTCACCGCACATCTACAGTCGGTGGGCGCGCTGGTCGGGGTCAATGGCCCGACCAAACTCGCTACCATCATACAGCTCGATCCGATCTACGCCTCGTTCACCGTCAGCGAACAGGACGTTCTGCGCATCAAAGCCGCACTTGCCCAGCGCGGCATCAAGGCTCCCGACCTAACCAACGTGCCGGTCGAGGTCGGACTGATGAATGAGAACGGCTATCCGCATGTCGGCAAGCTGAACTACGTGGCGCCCGAGATCGACCCAACGACCGGCACACTGACCGTGCGCGGGCTGCTGGAAAATGGCGACCATGCCTTGATGCCCGGCATGTTCCTGCGCATTCGCGTGCCGCTGGCGCTGCAAAAAGTCAATGCACTCCTGGTCCCCGATCAGGCGCTGGGCGCCGATCAGAGCGGCCGCTATCTGCTGGTGGTGGACAACGACAACGTGGTGCAGCAGCGCACGGTAAAGACCGCGCAACTGGTCGGCAGGCTGCGGGCGATCGCGTCGGGACTTGCGCCGGATGACAGGGTCGTTGTCAGCGGCATCCAGAAGGCGATCCCCGGCGAGAAGGTCGCGCCACAGGACACGACGATTTCCACCGACGCCGAGCCGGGCAAGTCGTGATCGTCCAATGATCTCGACATTCTTCATCAACCGCCCGGTCCTGGCCAATGTGCTGGCCATCGTCATCGTCCTGCTGGGCGCGGTCGCACTATTCGCCCTGCCGGTCGCACAGTACCCCAACGTCGTGCCGCCGACCGTCTCGGTCACCACGCGCTACCCCGGTGCAAGCGCCGAGACGGTGATGAACACCGTCGCCCTGCCGATTGAACAGCAGGTGAATGGCGTGCAGGGCATGCTGTACATGCAGTCCACCAGCGCATCGGATGGCAGCTACACGCTGATCGGTGACATTCCAGATCGGCACCGACCTGAATTTCGCCCAGGTGCTGGTGCAGAATCGCGTTTCCGCTGCGCTGGCCTCGCTTGCCGCAGGCAGTGCAGTTGCAGGGCGTGACCGTGCAGCAGAAGTCCACGTCGATCCTCCAGATCGTCACGCTGACCTCGCCGGACCATCGTTACGATAGCCTGTTCCTCAGCAACTACGCGACGATTACGCTGGTGCCGGAGTTGTCGCGCGTGCCTGGCGTGGGCAATGTCGGTGTGTTCGGGGTCGGGCAGTATTCCATGCGGATCTGGCTCGATCCGCAGAAGCTGTACGCGCGCGGACTGACGCCGGCGGATGTGATCAATGTCATCCAGCAGCAGAGCCAGCAGGTCACCGCCGGCCAGATCGGCTCACCCCCAGCACCAGCAGGGCAGGATTTCCAGTACACGGTGAATGTCGAGGGCAGGCTGACGGACCCTGCCGAGTTCGGTAACATCATCGTCAAGGTGGACAATGCCAACGGTGGCCAGATCACCCGGGTAAAGGACGTCGCGCGCGTTGAGCTTGGCGCGCAGACCTATTCCATCGCCTTTCGAGCTGAATGGCAAACCGGCGGCCGGCATCGCAATCTACCAATTGCCGGACGCCAACGCGCTGAACGTGGCGACGGCAGTGAACGCCAAGATGGCAGAGCTGGCCAAATCGTTTCCACAAGGCCTGAGCTACACCGTTCCGTTCGACACGACGAAGTTCGTCACCGCATCGATCCACGAGGTCTACAAGACTCTGATCGAGGCGGCGGTGCTGGTGCTGATCGTCATCCTGGTGTTTCTGCAGGATTGGCGAGCCATGCTGGTGCCGGCGACCACCGTGCCGGTAACCATCATCGGTGCATTCGCGGCGATGGCGGCGATGGGCTTCACCGTGAACCTGTCGACATTGTTCGCCATCATCCTGGCGATCGGCATAGTGGTGGATGATGCCATCGTGATCGTCGAAGGCGCGGCCCACCACATCGAGCGCGGCCTTTCGCCGCACGATGCCGCCGTCAAGGCGATGAGCGAACTGTATGGGTCCGATCATCGGCATCACCCTGGTGCTGATGTCGGTGTTCATCCCGGCGGCTTTCCTGCCAGGCCTCACGGGGCAGATGTACTCGCAGTTCGCCCTGGTGATCGCGGCCACCGCCGTCATCAGCGCAATCAATGCCGCGACGCTGAAGCCGACGCAATGCGCGCTGTGGCTGCGCCATCCAGTGCCGCCGGAACAGCGCAACTTCGTGTTTCGCGGCTTCAACCGGGTCTACGATCCGATCGAACGAGCCTACGCCAGATTGATCGCTGGCATGGCTGCGCACAGCGGGATGATGGCGATCGTCGCACTGGCCGTGGCCGGGATTGGCGTGTGGGGCATCGCTCGCCTGCCGACCGCGTTCATCCCGATCGAGGACCAGGGCTACGTCATGGTCGGCGTGCAACTGCCGGACGGCTCAGCACTTGGCCGCACGCAGGCAGCATTGGATGACGTGACGAAGCTCGCACTGGCAACGCCTGGCGTGGACAGCGTTGTGGCGATCAGCGGGATTTCCGTGCTCGACAACAGTGCAACGCTGCCGAACGCCGGTGTCGCCTACGTGGTGCTGAAGGACTGGAGCCAGCGCGGCAAAGGCACCGGCGCCGATCTGCTGTCGCTGTATCAGAACCTCCAGGGAAAGCTGGACAAGCTGCCGGATGCCGCAGCGTTCGTATTGATCCCGCCGCCAATCCAGGGCATCGGCAATGCCAGCGGCTTTACCATGCAGGTTGAACTGCGCGACGGCGGCTTCGACTATACCAAGCTTCAGACGCTAAGCCGTACGATCGTCGCCGACGGCAACACGCAGAGCGGCCTCACGCACCTGGTCACCTCGTTCCGCGCCGGAGTGCCGCAACTTCAGGTCCTGGTGGACCGTGTGAAGGCGGAGACGCTGCAAGTATCGGTAGGCGACGTGTTCGCGGCGCTGTCCGCTTACATCGGCTCCAGCTACGTCAACCAGTTCAACAAATTCGGCCGCACCTTCCAGGTCTATGTGCAGGCTGATGCGAAATACCGCTTGCAGCCACGCGATATCGAGCAGCTTTCGGTGCGCAGCCAGGACGGCAAGATGATCCCGCTCGGCACGTTGGTGCAGGTGCGCCAGACGGTTGGACCAGCCCTGATCAGCCTGTACAACCTGTATCCGACCGCCACCATCGTCGGCGGCCCAGGGCGAGGCTTCAGTTCCGGTGAGGCGCTATCGCTGATGGAACAGATCGCCGACAAGACACTGCCGCGCGGCGCCGCCTACGACTGGACCGCAATGTCGTATCAGGAAAAGGCCGTCGGCGACCAGATCATCTACGCCTTCGGATTGGGCCTGCTCCTGGTGTATCTTTGCCTGGCCGGCCAATACGAAAGCTGGATCGCACCGTTGTCGGTCATCCTGGCAGTGCCGCTGTCGCTGCTCGGCCCGGTGATCGCGCTGACCGCCCTGGGTGTCGCCAACAATCTCTATACGCAGATCGGCCTGGTGCTGCTGATCGCGCTTTCGGCGAAGAATGCCATTCTGATTGTCGAAGTCGCGCGCGAGCGGCGCATCGAAGGCGAACCGATCCTGCAGGCGGCGATCGATGGCGCGCGCGCGCGCTTCCGCCCGATCCTGATGACATCGTTCGCGTTCATACTCGGCGTGGTCCCATTGGTGACCGCGACCGGCGCGGGGGCCAATGCCCGCATCTCGCTCGGACTCGCGGTGTTCAGCGGCATGCTCGCATCGACCTGCCTGGCCGTGCTGTTCGTACCGTCGTTCTTCGTGATCCTGCAACGCTTCGAGGAGTGGCGCAGACCGAGAAAGCAACCGGCAACAGTGCATGATGCGGTGTAGCGCGCATTGCGTCGCCGCCGTAAGCTTGGCGTGCAAGCCGGGAGGACATCCGAATGCTGGACTTGAATGACAAGGTGGCGATCGTCACCGGCGCGGGCTCGGTAGGCCCAGGCTGGGGCAACGGCAAGGCAACCGCGACACTGCTCGCGCGCCAGGGAGCGTCGGTGTTCCTGGTCGACATCAACGAGGTCGCGGCGAACGAAACGCGGCAGATCATCGAAGGCGAAGGCAACACCTGCGCTGTGCATCGCTGCGACATGCTGAAGTCGGTCGAGGTGGCCGAGATGGTGCAGGCCTGCATCGATCGGTTCAAGCGGATCGACATTCTGGTGAACAATGTTGGCGGCTCCGCACCCGGCGATCCGGTGACCATGACCGAGGAAGTCTGGGATCACCAGATCGACATGAACTTGAAGACCGCATTTCTTGGCTGCAAATATGTGCTGCCGGTCATGGAGGCGCAGGGCAACGGCGCTATCGTCAACCTGTCGTCCGTCGCAGGACTGCGCAACGACGGGCATGGCGGTCGCGTGCATGTCGGCTACAGCGCGAGCAAGGCCGCGATCATCCAGTTCACCCGCTCCACCGCCGGCGCCTTCGTGAAGAAAGGCATCCGCTGCAACACCGTCGTGCCGGGACTGATGCATACACCGCTGGTGGAATATCGCCTGGCGCGCACGGTTGCCGGCAACGATGCGGCGGCGCTGATCGCCAGTCGCAATGCGCGTACGCCGATGGGGCGGATGGGCACCGCATGGGATGTCGCGCATGCCGTGTTGTTCCTGGTGTCGGACGAGGCCAACTATATTACCGGGACGGAAATCATCGTCGATGGCGGCCTGATTTTGGCATCGCCATGATGGCCGGACCCGTGATTGGGCTTACATCCAAGATCATGCGTGAGGGAGAAGCAAGATGAGCGAACGACGGTTCAAGGAACTGACGCCGGAGACCATGACGCCGGAACAGAAGAAGGTGGCCGATGCGATTCAGTCCGGACCGCGCGGGGCGGGCTTGCGCGGTCCGTTCAATGCGCTGCTGCGCAGTCCCGAAATCTGCGACCTGGTGCAGAGGGTCGGCGCATATGTGCGCTACTCCAGCGCGATCCCGGCACGGCTGAACGAGATGGCGATCATCATGGCGGGGCGCAAGTGGACCGCGCAGTACGAGTTCTATGCGCATCGCAGGTTGGCCATCCAGGCAGGGCTTAAGACCGAAATCTGCGATGCCATTGCCGCCGGGACACGCCCTTCAGCGATGCAGGACGATGAAGTCGCAGTCTACGATTTTTGCACGGAACTGCTCGGCACCGGGCAGGTGTCGGACAGCAACTTCAAGCGCATCGCCGACCGATTTGGCGAGCGTGGTGTGATCGATCTGATCGGCGCGGTCGGCTATTACAGCCTCGTGTCAATGGTGCTGAATGTCGATCGCGTGCCGCTGCCCGCGGGAGAGGCACCGCCCCTGAAACCACTCTGATTCGACGTGCGCCGCGAGGACCGCCGCGATTCCCCTGTCATTGCGAGGCGCATAGCGACGAAGCAATCCCCGGCCAGTGATGCACGGGCGGACCATATCCGCGCCAGTGTAGCCTATGCCGACGGGGATTGCTTCGTTGCGGCGCTTCTCGTAGTGACAGGGAGCGATTGCATCGCCGCATCCAGAATATCGATCGCTGCATCCAACTCGCCCTGCGTGATCGTCAACGGTGGGCATAGCGTCAGCACATCGCCGCCGCCCACCTTGAAGTTCAGCCCTTCCGCCAGACATCGATACATCACCGCCTCGGCCAGAGCCGCGTCAGCCACTTCCACACCGAACGAAACCCCCAACCCGCGCACCGTTCGGATTGCGGCGTGCTCCGCCCGCATTGCACGCAGCCGCTGCAACCCATGCGCGCCAAGCACCCGCGAACGCTCCAGCAAGCCTTCGTCTCGAATCACGTTCAGCGTCGCAAGTGCCGCCGCGCAACCGACCGAGCTCTTCTCATGCGTGTAATGACCAAGCGCGCGATCTGACGCCACATCCAGGTCCTCGCGCGCGATCAGCGCTGCCATCGGGAACACACCACCGCCCAAGCCCTTGCCCAACACCAGCATGTCCGGCGTGCATCCCGTCTGCTCGCACGCGAACATCGTACCCGTGCGACCGAGGCAACTCGGGATCTCGTCGAAGATCAGCAATGCACCATGACGGTCGCAGCTTGCCCGCACGCGTGGCCAGAAATCTGCTGGCGGTGCCTCCAGAGTCGTCCAGCGCACCGGTTCGGCGATCACCGCACCGACGTCGCCTTGCACCTCCAGCACATAATCGATGTAATCCGCCAGCCGCTCATGCGCACGCCCATCATCGCCAAAAAAGCGTGACGCCAATGCAGGCGGCGGCACGTGTTCTGTCCCCGGCAATAGCGGACCCGCATCACGCCGGAAGATCGCCTCTCCACCGACCGAAATCGCATCCAGTGACGCGCCATGGAACGCATCCCACATCGACAGCGTCTTGTGTCGCCCCGTCGCTTGGCGCGCGAGTTTCAACGCCATCCCGATCGCCGCCGCGCCACTCGGCGCGAACAGCACCTTGTTCAGCGTTCCCGGCGCCAACCCCGCCAGTCGCCTCGCCAGCTCGATCGCCGCGCGGTTTGTGTAACGCCGTGGTGAGAACGGTAGGGTGGCCAATTGTCGTGTCACGGCCTCGATCACTCGCGGATGGCCATAGCCGACCTGGTGCACTGTGTTGCCGTGGAAATCCATGATCCGCCGGCCGGCAGTGTCGATCAGATAAATCCCTTCGGCTCGCTCCACCACATTCAGGCACGGCGTAGACAGCGCCTGATGTAGAAACCATCGTGCATCCTCATCCAGCAGAACACGCGTCTCCGCATCCATGTAGTCGCGCTGCCAGGCGGCGCGCGCGTCGCCGAGATTGAGGTCGCCTTCGCTGCGCTCGTGCATGCCCCATGCTGGGCGATTGGCGGCGCAGGGACAAGCGTGCTGGTATCCGATGCATGGATCACCCGCACCTGAAAGCCGCCATCCTCGACTGGGCCGGTACTGTCGTGGACCACGGCAGTCGCGCGCCAATGGGCGCCTTCGTCCGTGCCTTCGCGCAATTCGGCGTCACTGTCAGCATCGCCGACGCGCGCGGCCCAATGGGGATGGCGAAATGGGACCACATCCGCGCGGTGGGCCAAGCACCTGCGATCGCCGCGGCATGGCGCGCGACGCATGGGCGCGCCTTCGCCGAAGCCGATGTTGATGCGATCTTCCAGGTGTTCGAGCCGATAAATATCGCCGCCGTGCGCGATCACGCCGACATCATCCCAGGAGCGATCGCGGCGATCGACGCGCTGTGCCAGCGCGGCATCAGGATTGCCGGCACCACCGGCTATACGCGTCCCATCATGGACGTTCTGGAACCGCTCGCTGCGGGGGCGGGCTACCGGCCGGAATTGACGGTGTGCGCCGGCGATCTGCCCGCTGGACGGCCCTCGCCGCTGATGATGTGGTACGCCATGGCGAAACTTGGCGTATGGCCGGCCGCATGCGTGGTGAAAGTCGATGACACCGCGCCCGGCATCGGCGAAGGGCGCGCGGCGGGAACCTGGACGATCGGCATCGCCCTCACCGGCAACGCGGTCGGCCTGTCCGCCGAAGAACTCGCCGCGCTGTCAGATGCGGAGCGCGCCCAATTTCGTGAACAGGCTGCGTTCGAACTGGGTGATGCCGACATGGTGATCGACAGCATCGCCGATCTGCCGCGGGCGATTGCGGAGATCGATGTGCGTCTCGCCTCCGGGAAGCTCCCAGGCCAGGGCAGTGTCGCCCCTACCGAGGGAGGCCGCCGACAACCCGCTATCGTGCCTCTGCCGGACTGACCTCGGCGATATAGATCACATCGCCCGTCGCCGCGTCGGGGCTGCCGGGAGGCTCCATTGCAACCACATGCCCGTTGCCTTGCATCGCGATCCAGCTCGGCTCGGCAATGGCGGCCTTCTTCGCCTCCTCGATGACCTCGCCGGGAACCTTTGGCCACAGCGACTCTTCGAGAATCCGGATGCGACGATCCATTGCGGCCTCCTTTGCGTGTCTGCCATCAACGCCAGACCGACGCGCAAGGTTCCTCACGTCCACATCAGCCACAGCGTTCCGACCACCAGTGTCAGCACGGTCAGCGGCGCACCGACGCGGAAGTAATCCCAGAACCCGATCACGATGCCGCGCCGCGCCGCCTTCTCCACTACGATCAGGTTGGCGATCGAGCCCAGCACAGTAAAATTGCCGGCCAGCGTGGATGCCATGGCGATCACCAGCCACGCGCGATTGTGGTCCGGCAGCGCGGCAACGAACGGCTTCAACAGCAACACGGCCGGAACATTGCTGACAATGTTCGACAGCGCCGCAGTGACAAAGGCAAGCATCGGTATCGTGGCAAGATGCAGCCGCCCGACAATGTCGATCATCTGCGGCGTCAGCAATTCCCGTTGGGCGCCGGCGACGATGATGAATAGTCCGGAAAACATCAGCAGCAGCGACCAATCGATCTCGGCATAGACACGCGCGCTCTTCACTCGCCGCGTCAGCAGCAGCAGCGCACCGATCACGATCGCGGCCTTCGCCGGCGGTTGACCGGCGAAGAACAGCGCCACCACAACCGCGGTAGCCACCAGTGAACGCACCACCAGCACACGATTGGCCCGCGGGTGCGGCAATCGCGGTTGCAAATCGTCGCCCCCCAATTCCGCGCGATGCAACAGGACCAGCAGCACGAGTGTCAGCACCAGGCCGATCAGCGCCACGGGCGCCAATGCCGCCGCGAACTGCGTGTACGGGATACCCGAAACGCTGCCGATCATCATGTTCTGCGGATTGCCGGTGATAGTCGCCGTCGAGCCGACATTCGACGCCATCGCTACCGCCAACAGATAGGGTACCGGATTGCGTCGAAGGCTGAGTGTCAGCTCCAGCACCAGCGGCGCCATCACCAGGCAGATCGCATCGTTCACCAGGAAGGCAGAGAACGCGCCGGACACCAGAACGATAGCTGCCAGCAGCATCGTTGGCCGGTGCACCCCGCGCGCCACCCAGGCATTGACCAGTGCGAAGAAGCCGGAGATGCGGAGGTTGGCGACCACGATCATCATGCCAAGCAGCAGCGTGATGGTTGCCATATCGACAGCGCGGTAGGCATCGTCTAGCGTAACGACTCCAGACGCCACCATCAGGCAGGCGCCGACCAGGGCGACGCCGGCGCGGTCGATCGACAGGCCCGGCACCTTGCCGACCGCGAGTGCCAGATAGCTCGCGGTGAAGATGCAAACCGCGGCGACGTGACGTGCCGCGTCGTCTTTCGATGGCATGATCCATGGCAGCGCGGCCGCCGCAAGCGCCAATGCCAACAGCAGAGCGACCGCCGTCAGGCTCGCCAGTTTACCGGCGCTTCCCGGTCTCCACCGATTGCTCATTCAGTAATTGGGCCACAGTCCGGGCGTCGCGACTTCCAGCGAATGGCCGTCAGGATCACGGAAATACAGGCTGGTGCCACCGCGCGCCCAGTGCACGCGGCTTTCCACCTTGATGCCGACGTCGCGTAGATGCGCATCCCACGCGACAAGTTCGCCGAGGGGGATGGCGAAGCAGAGATGCAGTTCGCCGCTGCCGTGATGTGGCGGGATGAAGCCGCCAGGCACCGGCGCAGGCTCGTTCGTGCCGCCGTGGCGGAACAGCAGCAGCACCTGGCCGCCTGGCACGCCGAGTGCGCACATGCGACCGTCGTGCACGAAGCGTTCGAAGCTGAACACGCGCTGGTAGAACTCGCACGAACGATCGAGATCGGCGACGTACAGCGAGGTTTCCAGCACGCCGCTGGTACGTGGAACTGCGGGCATCGAGCCATCCTGCATCGGGCGATCTGTCATTGCGAGGAGCGCAGCGACGAAGCAATCTCCCACCCGTTGTGTCCGGACGAGATTGCCGCGCCGCTGAGCACCTAGCAACGACGGGTTGTGCGGCACGCGTTAGAATGGGCCTCCATTACGCTCTGATCCATGACTACCGCGTCGGCACGCAGCATCAATCCGGCGCGACCGTCCGGAGCTCATCGAGCGGCACCAGCCGTCCGTCGCGCTCGAAATGCCAGAACGTCCAGCCGTTGCACGACGGAGAATTTTGCACCGTGGCGCCTACCTTGTGGATTGAGCCGCGGAAGCCCGCCGCCACGATCGTCCCATCGGCCGTGACCACCGCACTGGCCCGCCGCATCCGGTCGAACAGCTTGGTGCCAGGTGCAATCACCCCGCGCTCGACCAGGCTGCCAAACGGCACGCGCGGCGTGTCGCGCTTCGATACCGCGCCGGCCAGCCCCTCCTCCGGCGTCGGGCGCGTCGCGCGGATCCGGCCGATCGCCGCCTCCGCATAGGCCGGATGCCGCTCGATCCCGATGAAATGCCGATGCAGCCGCCGCGCCACCGCCGCCGTGGTGCCGGTACCGAGGAACGGATCCAGAATGATATCGCCCGGAGAGGTGGACGCCAGCAGCACGCGGTGCAGCAGCGCCTCGGGTTTCTGTGTCGGATGCAGCTTCAATCCATGCTGGTTGCGCAACCGCTCGGGCCCGGTGCACAGCGGGATGAACCAGTCGCTGCGCATCTGGACATCGTCGTTCAGCGCCTTCATCGCGGCGTAGTTGAACCGGTGTCGCGAGTCGCGCCCGCGTGCCGCCCAGATCAGCGTCTCGTGCGCATTGGTGAAGCGTCGTCCGCGGAAATTCGGCATTGGGTTGGACTTGCGCCAGATCACGTCGTTCAGCACCCAGAACCCCAGGTCCTGCAGGATCGCCCCGATGCGGAAAATGTTGTGATAAGCGCCGATCACCCACAGCGTGCCGTCCTTGCGCAGCAATCTGCGGCACTCCCCAAGCCATTCGCGTGTGAACGCGTCGTACGTCGCAAAATCGGTGAAACGGTCCCAGTCCTCATCCACGCCGTCGACCAGACTGTCGTCCGGCCGGCGCAATTCGCCGCGAAGCTGGAGGTTGTAGGGCGGGTCGGCGAACACGCAATGCACCGAGGCCGGCGGCAGCATGCGCATCAGTTGCACGCAGTCCCCCAGCAGGACCTGATCCAGTGGCAGTTCGCGGACGACTTCCACGTGTCTCCGGGGATTGAAGTTGCTCAGGACGGCGCGCCCCCGGGCCTGACGACCAGGGACGGTGCCATCGTGGCCGGCCGGCCGAAGCCGCGTCAATTGTTCAGATTGAGCGGCGAGGTTTGACCCCTTAACCCCTCCCGCAAGGCGAGGGAGAGATTTTCCAAGCCAAATTCCGTTAGATGATTGGTTCCGGTCCGCCCGCTGACGCCCTAGTCTGGCGCCATGAGCGATGCCTCCGCCCGGGTCGTGATCGTCGGTGCCGGCCACGCAGGCGGTTCAGTCGCGGCACTGTTGCGACAGTACGGCTGGCAGGGCCCGATCACTCTGCTCGGCGCCGAACCCGTCGCCCCCTACCAACGCCCGCCGCTCTCCAAGGCCTGGCTCAAGGGTGACAGCGAACTCGCCGGTCTCCTGCTGCGACCTGGCAGTTTCTACCCCGCGAACGGCATCGAACTGCGGCTGGCGTCGCGGGTCATCAGCATCGACCGCTCCAGCAAATTGGTCGCACTCGGAACCACCGATCCCGTTCCCTACGACCATCTGATCCTCGCGCCTGGCGCGCTTGCCCGCAATTTGCCGGTCCCCGGCCACGACCTTGCCGGCATCGTCGCGCTACGCACGGTGACTGATGCCGACCACCTGAAGACTGCGCTGCACCGCGGTTCGCGCCTCGTCATAATCGGTGCCGGCTACATTGGGCTGGAAGTCGCTGCCTCCGCGCGCACACTTGGCGCGGACGTGGTGGTGATCGAGCGGGAGCCACGCGTTCTGGCGCGCGTCGCTTCCCCGCCGCTGTCGGATTTCTTCCAGCACCATCATGCAGCCGCTGGTGTCCACATCGTGCTGAATGCCGATGTGGCAGCGTTCGAAGGAGCCCATGGCCGCGTCACGTCGGTCCATTTGTCGGATGGCCGCTGCATGCCCTGCGAGTTGGTCCTGATCGGCATCGGCGCGACACCCAACGACGCGCTGGGCCGCTCGGCCGGGCTGGATTGTGCGAACGGCATAGTCGTCGATCTGGCGGCATGCACGTCCGACCCCGCAATCCATGCAATCGGCGACTGCACCCATCGCCCCTTGCCGCTGTATCGACGAACAGGGCGGCTGGAAAGCGTGCCAAATGCACTGGAGCAGGCAAAGCAGGCCGCGGCCGATCTGTGCAGCCGCCCGCCGCCGCCGCCCGAGGTGCCGTGGTTCTGGTCCGATCAGTACGACGTGCGGTTGCAGATCGCCGGTCTGCCGTTCGACGTGGTGGAGACCGTCGTGCGCGGCGATCCGGCAACCGGATCCTTCTCGATCTTCCATCTGTCCGCCGATGGCGTCGTGCAGGCGGTCGAGGCGGTCAACGCCCCCACCGAATTCATGGCTGGCCGTATGATGATCGGGCGACGCAAGCCCACCATAGCCGCCAAGCTGCGAGACGTGTCATGCTCCATGCGGGAGCTCGCCGGCTAGGCGCGCTCGGACCGCGGGGGAGGATCATGCCGAAGGTAACCTACGTCGAATTCAACGGAACCGCGCACACGGTGGATGTGCCGGTCGGCACCTCGGTCATGCGCGGCGCGGTCGACAATAATGTTCCTGGCATCGATGCGGATTGCGGTGGCGAGTGCGCCTGTGCCACCTGCCATGTCTATATTGAGGCCGCGTGGCAGGCGAGGATCGGCACGCCGGTGCCGGGTTCGCAGGAGGCCAGCATGCTAAGCTTCGCTGCCGTGGCGCAGCCGAACTCCCGGTTGTCGTGCCAGATCCAGATGACGGAGGATCTGGATGGGCTGCTCGTGCGCATGCCCGAGGGCCAGCACTGAGCGCCGGCCCACGGCAACGGCATGGTGCAATGGTCGATGGGTATCGCTCCGTTCAGCCCATCCTGCGAGCAAACCGCTGAACCGCAGGATGGGTTGAGCGCAGCGTTCCCCATCGGACCTCGTGCCGTCGCTATTCAGCGCAGGCGATCACCCGTCCATCCTCCCAGATGCCGAGACAGACACATTCGTCGCCATATTCGACCAGCAGATACGGATCGAGCACGACGTCCTTCCGCTTCAGTTCACCGAGGATCACTGTGGCATCCGGCACATCGTGCTGCAGCGCACGCGCGACCCTGGCGATCGATTCGGGCACTGCACCGCCGCCGAGGAAGTTCGAGGGAACCAGCCGCTCCTCCCATTGGGCACCTGCGCGCAGCCGGATCAGACCAGTGCCGGTGACCAGCGCAACGACGCACATCCACGCGAAGCTGCTGGCGATGGTCAGTGTGCTGGATTGCGGGGTGAAACCGACGATCGCACCGACGATCACCCCGATCACCGGGCTAGCCAAAATCAGCCCAAAAGACAGCAGCGCCTGATGTCGATACCAGAAACTCGGCCCGAATCTTCGCTGTTGTGCCTGCTTGTGCGCCGTCAGTTCCTCCCAGGACACTGGCGTCAGGTTGTGACGCTCAATCGCGTCGGAAAGCGTTCTACGCGGTGTGACCGCGACCAGGGCATCGAACGGCATGGGCGGTTCCTTCATCGATGTGCTGCTGACAACGGGCTATATGGACAATCCGGTGACGGCCACATTAACTGCCGCACATAACATTGCTGCGAGTGCGGACCGGTGCGCTGAGCACCCGACAAGGAGGCCCGGCATGGCTGACCAGCAGACCCCTCTAGCCGACCGTTCGGGCGCGCCGATCGAGCGGCCATTGCCGTTGCCCTCGGGCAACGCGCTGTTCGGCAGCGATGTCGTGGCCGAGACGCTGCGTGCGCTGGAGATTCCGTTCATCGCGCTGAACCCGGGCGCCAGCTACCGCGGCTTCCACGACAGCCTGGTGAACCATCTGGGCAATGTGCAGCCGCAGATGCTGCTCTGCCTGCATGAAGAACACGCCGTTGCGATTGCGCAGGGTTACGCCAAGGTGACCGGCAGGCCGATGGCGGCGGCGGTACATTCCAACGTCGGGCTGATGCACGCGACGATGGCGATCTTCAACGCCTGGTGTGATCGTATGCCGGTGTTGGTACTTGGCGCGACCGGACCAGTGGATGCGCCGAAGCGGCGGCCGTGGATCGACTGGATCCACACCGCGCGCGACCAGGGCGCGTTGATCCGCGCCTACACCAAGTGGGATGACCAGCCGGCATCTGCCGAGGCGGCGCGCGAAGCATTGCTGCGCGCCTGCTGGCTGGCGCAATCGGCGCCGATGGGACCGGTCTATGTCAATCTCGACGCCGGCATGCAGGAGGCGCCGCTGGCGGACCCGCTGCCGCCGATCGATGCGGCCCGCTTTGTGCCGGCGGTTACGGCGGGTGTATCGGCCGAGCAGATCGCGCAGGCCGTGGCGATGCTGCGCGAGGCGAAGCAACCGGTAATCCTGATGGGCCGCGGTTCACGTGACGAGCAGGCATGGGTCAACCGCGTCGCATTGGCCGAGGCGTTGCGTGCGCGCGTGGTGACCGATCTGAAGATCGGCGCGGTATTCCCGACTGAACATCCGTTACATACCGGCGCGCCGGCGTCGTTCCCGGTGCAGGAGGCCGCACAGGCGATCGCTGCCGCCGATGTGATCCTCAGTCTTGATTGGGTCGATTTGGCCGGAGCGCTGAAGGCCGCATGCGGAACAGTGGCGCCTGCCGCGAAGGTGATCAACGTCACGCTGGATCATCAGCTTCACAACGGCTGGAGCATGGACCACCAGGCGTTGCCTCCGGCCGATCTGTTCATCGCGGCCGGTGCCGATACGGTGGTTGCCGCCATGCTGGGGCACCTGCCGCGGCAGTCCGCGGGTTCCGCGGAGCCGCGACCGCCACCGTCCGTACCGGCAATCGAGCCGGGACCGATCAGCGTCCCGCAGATGACACAGGCGCTGCGACAGGCGATCGGCACACGGGCGGCGTCCCTGTTGCACGTTTCCCTGTCGTGGAATGCTGCGCTGTGGCCGTTCCGTCATCCGCTCGATTACATCGGTTCCGATGGCGGCGGCGGGATCGGCGGCGGGCCGGGCATTGCGGTCGGCGCGGCGCTGGCGCTGCGCGGCAGCGGCCGGATTCCGGTGGCCGTGTGTGGCGACGGCGACTTCCTGATGGGCAATACAGCGCTGTGGACGGCGGTGCATTATAACATCCCATTGTTAGTCGTGGTCGCCAACAACCGCTCGTTCTTCAACGACGAACTGCACCAGGAGCGGGTGGCGCGCATGCGCAACCGGCCGGTGGAGAACCGCTGGATCGGCCAGCGCATCGCCGATCCGGAGATCGACCTGGCCCGTCTCGCCCAGGCACAGGGTGCACAAGGCTTTGGCCCGATCACCGATGGCGCCGAACTGGCGTCGGCGTTCAGCGACGCAATCGAGGCCGTGGCAGGCGGCGCCGTCGCGGTAGTGGACGTGCGCGTGGCACCCGGTTACTCGCCCGCTGCCACGGCGGCCCTGTTCCGCGGATGACGGTCTGCTGGTTCGCGCTGTTCCACCATGGCGCCGAGCCCCGGCTGCGCGCGAGCGATGCCGATGTCGTATGGCTGCGGCGTTTCCTTGCCGCCACGCCGGGACTGCAACAGGCGATGATCTATACGCCATCCAGCACCAGCGATCCTTATCTGGACGATGGCCCTCCGCCGCCGCTCGGTCTGCAACTGTATTTCCACGACATCGAGGCGCTGGAGTCCGCAATGGCAGCGGATGGCTATCTGCATGGCCTCGCCGCTCAGGTCGCGTTGCCGTCTCTGGACGGTGCCGGCGTGACCCAGCAGGCGATGCTGGTGCGGCGTTATCCGGTTCCGGATGCGACATTCCGCACGCCGCCGAGCGAGTTGCCTTGCACCTATCTTGTCGCGTATCAGGGTGCGGCAGAGGATCTGGTTGCCTGGCTCACCCATTACATCGCCGACCATCCGCCGATCATGGCGCGCTTCCCCGGCATCCGGCAGATCGAGATATACACGCGTATCGACTGGTGCGGCTGCCTGCCCTGGCCGCGTGTCGAGCATATGCAGCGCAACAAGGTGGTGTTCGACAGTCAGGCCGCGTTGACTGCCGCGCTGAATTCACCGGCCCGGCACGAGATGCGGGGATCGTTCGCGCGGTTTCCGCCATTCACCGGACCGATCACGCATTTCCCGATGGCGACGCTAACGGTGGAACCATAACACATGCCGGTCGATCCACAGATCCAGGCGTTGCTCGACAAGGGAACCGGCGTGCCGGCGACGCACACGCTGTCGGTGGCCGAGGCCCGGGCGCAGTACCGAGGCGCGCGTCGCCATCATGGCGCCGCCTGCCGCGGTCGGTTCAGTCAGCGAGCGCACCATCGGCGGGGCGGCCGGTGACCTCCGGCTGCGCATTTACCGCCCGGGGGGCCAGGGCCCCTTCCCAATTCTGGCATTCTTTCACGGCAGCGGTTTCGTGCTGTGCAGTCTCGACACGCACGACGGCATGTGCCGCAACCTGTGCGCCGGCGCCGGATGCGTCGTGGTCTCGGTCGATTACCGATTGGCGCCAGAGCACAAATTCTCCGCCGGTCTGGACGACTGCGTGTTCGCGACTCGCTGGGTTGCCGAACACGCGGCGGAACTGAACGGTGATTCCAGGCGGTTGGCGGTGGGTGGCGACAGTGCCGGGGGCAATCTCGCCGCGGCAGCGGCACTTCGCATCCGCGATGAAGGCGGCCCGGCGTTGTGCGGGCAACTGCTGATTTACCCTGTCACCGACTACTACACGCCCGGCACACCATCCTATGAGGAGAATGCGGAAGGTTACGGCCTGACGCGCGAGACCATGCGGTGGTTCTGGAACCACTACCTCAGCGATCCGGCGGATGCGGCGCAACCATACGCATCACCGCTGCGGGCGAAGGATTTTGGCAGTCTGCCGCCGGCGCTTGTCGTCACAGCCGAGTACGATCCGCTGCGCGATGAAGGCGACAATTATGCGGAGAAACTTCGCGCCGCCGGAACACCGTGCGTGCTGTCACGCTGGCTCGGCATGAACCACGGTTTCTTGTTCTGGGTCGGGCTGGTGGACAAG
This sequence comes from uncultured Alphaproteobacteria bacterium, assembly GCA_963696645.1. Taxonomy (GTDB): domain Bacteria; phylum Pseudomonadota; class Alphaproteobacteria; order Acetobacterales; family Acetobacteraceae; genus JAMXLO01. Next base: position 1,002,365 of record CAVOKY010000005.1, on the reverse strand, counting down.
GCAGACGAAGCGATGGCGGAATCGTGCACGTGGCTGCGCGGGATCTTTCACTGACAGGCACGTATCAATACGCCGTCAGTCCGCCATCCAGCAGCAATGTCTGGCCGGTGATGTAGGACGCCAGCGGACTGACCAGATAACGAATGGCGCCCGCCATTTCCTCCGGCGCGCCGAACCGGTGCAGCGGAATTCGGTTCAGCATCACCTCGCGCCGCGCGGCATTGGCCAGTCCAGGCGCGCGCGATTCGGTCTGCGTGGTGCCCGGTGCAACCGCATTGACGCGAATGTTGTGCGGCGCCCATTCGATCGCCAGCATGCGTGTCATGTGGCTGATGCCGGCCTTTGCAATGCCATAGGCCGATGCGCCCGCGAACCCGACGGCACCATGCGTCGACGCCAGGCTGACCACACATCCCGGACGCTGCGCCCCGATCAGGTAGCGGCCCATCGCGGTGCTCATGAAGAACGTGCCGGTCAGGTTGATGCCGATATTCCCCTCCCACTCCGGGCGCGTGATCTCGACGGCCGGCTTGCCCAGCGACGGCACGCCGGCGTTGTTGACCAGCACATCCAACGCGCCGAATGCGGCAACCGCGTCGTGGATCGCGTGCTCGACGCTGGCCTGCGCCCGGAGGTCGAGCGCCAGTGCGACCGCTTTACCCCCGGCCGCGGTGACGTCCGCCACCGTGCGCGCGAGCGTATCGGTGGTCAGATCGGTGACCGCCACGTCGAACCCGTCGCGCGCCAGACCGAGCGCAGTGGCATAGCCGATCCCATACGATGCACCCGTCACCAGTGCGGCGCGGCGCCTTCCCGCGTTATCTCCGGCCATGATTGCCTCCCCTGTCACGCGGAATTGCGCCTCTTGTCGTATTATCGGAGGTTACGCAGACTTGTTGGCGAGTCCAGATCGTATCACCCCCTGAGGGGTGCAGGAGAGCATTCATGCAGTTCGGACTATTTGGTGCGGCCCAGGCGCAGCGCGGCGGCCCGGATGTCGACAGCGCCGCGGGCTTCAAGGACTACATTGAATACGTGATCGAAGCCGAAGCCCTCGGCTACCAGAGTGCATTCATTGTTGAGCATCATTTCACCGGATTCGGTCAGGTCTCCGCGACGCTCAACCTGCTGACCTGGATTGGCGCACGCACGCGCACGCTGCGCCTCGGCACCGCGGTGATCGTGCTGCCGTGGCATAATCCGGTGCTGCTCGCCGAACAGGCGGCGACGGTCGATCTGCTGTCGGGTGGACGGCTGGATTTCGGCATCGGCAAGGGCTACCGGCACAACGAGTTCGTCGGCTTCCGCATCCCGATGGAGGAAGCCGAACCGCGCTTTGAGGAATCGATCGACATCATAACCAAGGGCTGGACGTCGAACGAGCGGTTCTCATTTCATGGCCAGTACTGGCAATACGACGACATCGTCGTGGAGCCGCCGACCATTCAGAAACCGCATCCTCCATTCTGGCAGGGTGCCGGCCATCCCGAATCGATCCGCAAGGTCGCACGGCGCGGCCACAACCTGCTGCTCGACCAGTTCGCCTCGCTGGACGTGACCGGCGAGCGGTTCGGCATCTACCGCGATGCCATGCAGGCGAACGGCTTTGCCTTCCATCCATCGCAGGTCGGCGTCGCGCGCGCGTTCTACGTGGCACGGAACAATGCAGAGAAGGAGGCCGCGCTTGATCGCCGCCTGGCCGCGCAGCGCCGTCTGCATGCGATCTCGCAACGGCCGGATGGCGACAACAAGGCCAGCATCATGGCGTTCTCCGATACGCGCGAGGCGAGCGAGGAAAGCGCGCTGTACGGCAACCCAGACGAGATCGCGCGCAAGATCGAGACGCTGCGTAGCATGGGCGTGGAATACATCCTGCTGAATGGCGGCGGCACATCGCGCGACAACCTTCGCCGGTTCGCCCAGGAAGTGATGCCGGCATTCCGCACCGAACCGGAGATGCGCGCGACGGGCTGACGTCACACCTGTCGCCGCGCTCCTCGCAACGACAGTGGCATCCGTCGCCAGCACAGTAATGGGGGGAAACAACAATGCCCGCGCGACAGCAGACGATCGACACCGACTACGTGGTGGTCGGCGCGGGTTCCGCCGGTTGCGTGATGGCAGCGCGCCTTTCGGAAGATCCGGCAACGCGCGTCGTGCTGCTGGAAGCTGGAGGCCACGACAGGCATTTTTGGATCCACGTGCCGCTAGGCTACGGCAAGACCATCACCGATCCGCGCGTCAACTGGTGCTACGAGACGGAGCCGGAACCCAACCTCAACGGCCGCCGCGTGTTCTGGCCGCGCGGCAAGGTGCTGGGCGGTTCGTCGTCGATCAACGGCCTGGTCTACATCCGCGGCCAGGCGCAGGACTTCGACCACTGGCGCCAGCTCGGCAACGCCGGCTGGTCGTTCGACGACGTGCTGCCGTATTTCCGCCGCGCCGGAACATCAGACCCGCGGCGAAAGCGAGCTGCATGGCACCGGCGGACCGCTCTGCGTGTCGGACATGCCCGACCACGACCCGATCAGCAAGGCGTTCATCAAGAGCGCGCTCGACCTCGGCTTCCCGCGCAATGACGACTTCAACGGCGCCGAGCAGGAAGGCGTCGGCTACTATCAGCTCACCACGCGCAACGGCCGGCGCTGTTCGACCGCCGTCGGCTATCTGCGGCCGGCGATGAAGCGCGCCAACCTGCGCGTCATCACCAATGCGCTGACCGAGCGCATCACGCTGCAAGGCCGCCGCGCCACCGGCGTGACGTTCCGCCAGGCGGGCGAACTTCGCACCGTGCGCGCCGCGCGCGAGGTGATCCTGTGCGGCGGCGCGATCAACTCGCCGCAGCTTCTGCTGCTGTCCGGCATCGGGCCGCAGCAGCACCTGACCGATCTCGGCATCGCGGTCGCACATGACCTGCCTGGCGTCGGGCAGAGCATGCAGGACCACTACCAGGCGCGCATCGTCTGCAAGTGCCGCTTCCCGATCACCGTCAACGACATCATGCTGAGCCGAACGCGCATGATGAAGACCGGGCTGGAGTACTTGCTGTTCCGCAGGGGCGCGCTGACGATCGCCGCGGCGCAGGCCGGGCTGTTCGCGCGCACGCGGCCGGAGCTGGCAACGCCGGATATGCAGTATGCCACGGTGATGTTCAGCGCCGACCGGCCGGCAGAGGGACTGCACAAGTTCTCGGGCTTCTCGCTGGTGGGATACCAGCTTCGTCCGGAAAGCCGCGGCGTATTGAAGCTGAAGACGGCGAGTCCGGCCGACGCACCGGCGATGCATCCGAACTATCTGGCGACCGAGACGGACCGGCGCACCATCATCGATGGGCTGAAGCTGGGGCGGCGTCTGCTGGCGACGCCGGACATGCAACACTACATCGACGCCGAGTACATTCCCGGGCCGCAGGTGCAGACCGACGACGAACTGCTGGACTATGCCAGGCAGTACGGCGGCACGGTGTTCCATCCCACCAGCACGTGCAAGATGGGCAGCGATCCGATGGCCGTGGTCGATGCCGAACTGTGTGTGCACGGGATTGGCGGGCTGCGCGTGGTGGATGCGTCGATCATGCCGGCCGTGGTGTCCGGCAACACCAACGCCGCGACCATCATGATCGCTGAGAAGGCCGCCGATCTGGTGCGCCAGGAGATGCGAATGGCCGCCTGAAGGGAGCATCACGCGATGTCAGCGAGTTTCGATCCCAGGACGGCACCAGCATCGGTGTTCGCGGCGCACGATGGGAATGCCTATGAGCGGATCATGGGACGCTGGAGCCGGAGATTGGCGCCGCTGCTGATCCGCTTCGGCGGCCTCGCCGAAGGCGACCGGGTACTCGATGTAGGCTGCGGTACCGGCAGCCTTGGCCTGGCGCTGCCGGAGGTGGCGAACGTTGCCTCGGTAACCGGCATCGATCAGGCCGCGGTCTATGTTTCGTTTGCGCGTTCGCGAACCACCGATCCGCGATTCAGTTTCCAACAGGCGGACGCTCGCGCGCTGCCGTTCCCCGATGCGTCGTTCGATCGGGCGTTCTCGATGCTGGTCCTGCAATTCATCCCGGACGCGGAGCGAGCGGCCGCCGAGATGCGCCGCGTCGTGCGTCCTGGCGGCAGCGTCACAGCGGCGGTGTGGGATTCGTTCGGCGGAACGCCGCATCTGCGATTGATGTGGGACACCGCGGCTGCACTCGATCCGTCCGCCACGCGACCACGATCGCTGTTCCGCTATCTGAGCGCGCCCGATGAGATGGCAACGCTGTGGCGCCGCCTCGGTCTGCGTGACGTGGAGCAGACCAGCCTGACCATCCGCATGGATTTCGCCTCGTTCGAGGATTACTGGGACCCCTTTACCACCGGGGAAGGCGGCACCGGCGAATTCATGTCGAGCCTGTCCGATGCAATGCGCGAGACGCTGCGCGAGCATGTGCGGCGCGGCTACGTCTCGAACCGACCGGATGGTCCGCGGTCTTTCACCGCGACCGCCTGGGCCTGTCGCGGCACAGTGCCGGAATAACGGAATGCGTGTGTGCAGGACGCAGCGCATGACAGTGACCTTCGTGCACTGATCGTCGTCGCCCGCCCTGCTTCGTGATGAACGAAAGACCACCACTCGCGCGGCACCGCGACTGGCGCGCCAACCGCGCAGAGTCAATACGGCTGAATTGTGCGCTACCTGCGGGCAAGCTGATGGTATGTGCGCGAGACTGAGCCGCCCCGCACTAGCTCGAGCGCGATGGCGCTGAGCCTACAACTTCCGGTGAATCGCCCACCCCAACAGCCCTCGCCTCCACCAGCCGCTCGATCTCCGCTTCCCCATATCCCACCTCGCGCAGCACCTCCCGCGTATGCTCCCCCAATCGAGGCGCCAGCCTCCTCACCCCCGCCGGGCTGCCGGAAAACCGCGCCGGTGGACGCGCCTGCCGGATCTTTCCCTCGCTCGGGTGGTCCAACTCCTGAAACAGCCCCACTGCCTTCAGATGCGGTTGCTCCATCACCTCGCTCAACTTCGCAAACCCCGTGTGCGGCACGTCGATCGACAGCAGCAGCTCTTCCCACTCCGCCGTCGTCCGGCTCGGCGCAATCTCCCGCATACGATCGTAGATACGGTCGATATTCCGCGCCCGCGCCACCGGGTCGCGCACCGAGAACTCCTCGATGCACTCCGGATGCCCCACGGCTTCGAAGAACGCGCACCAGTTGTTGCCCGAGTAGGGCAACATGGTCAGCCAGCCATCCCTGGTGCGCACCGGTCGCCGCGCCTTCATGCGCTTGTAGCCCGACGGCCCGATGGACGGCACGAATGCCTGGCCGCCGAACATCTCGATGCTGTTGAACGCCGCCAGCGTCTCCAGCATCGGCACTTCTACCATCTGCCCCTCGCCGGTGCGCTCACGGTGCAGCAACGCTGCCGTCACGGCCGACGTCAGCGCCATGCCGCAGATCTTGTCGCCGATCAGGCTGGGGACGAACGCCGGCTCCTCATCGGTGCCCATGGCGGAGGCGAAACCCGACGCCGCCTGAATGATCTCGTCGAACGCGGGCCGTGCACGCCAAGGCCCATCCTGACCAAACCCGGTCGCAACGGCGTACACGATCGACGGTTTGAGTTCCCGGCAGACATCATAGCTGAAACCCAGCCTCGCCAGCCCGGCGGGGCGGATGTTGCTGACCAGCGCCTCCACCGTCGGGATCAGCCTGCGTAGCACCGCCTTGCCATCGGGATGCTTCAGGTCGAGCGCGATGGACCGCTTGTTGCGGTTTGCTGCCATGAACTGCCCACTCATGCCGCGATTGCGGAACTGGCCCGACGTGCGCCAGGTATCCCCGGTCAGGCTTTCCACCTTGATGATTTCGGCACCCCAGTCGCCGAGGGTCTGCGTGCCGAACGGGCCGAACAGCACCGTGGTCAGGTCAAGAATGCGCAAGCCTTGGAGTGGGCCGGTCGGTTCGCTCATTGTTGGCGGTCCCTGGTCGCTGTTGCGTTGGTGCTCACCCATCATTTCCCCGAAAGGTTGCATGACGAATGAGTGGATGCACCATCCGCATGAATCGAAGCGCCAGGATAGAGTGTAGCGGCGGAGATCGGCAAAGCGCCTACCTTCCCTGAAACCGCGCCGCCCGCTTCTCGAGCCGCGCCAGCATGCCCTCCCGCGCATCCTCGCTGCTGAGCGCCGCCCGCACCAGCGCATCGATGTCGTCGTGCGGAATGCCGTCGCGGAATTCAAGCTGCCGCACCGTCATCGCCTTCATCGCGCGGAGCGACAGCGGCGCGTTGGCGGCCAGCCGATCGATCACCCTCGCGGCCTCGGCCTCGAGCCGATCCGCCGGCACGCAACGCGCGATCAGCCCCAGCGCATGAAGCCTGGCCGCAGGCAATGGATCGCCCAGCAGCAGCATCTCCCGCGTCGTCGCCGACCCCAGCACCTCCATCAGCTTCTTCGACAGGAACCAGTTCGGCGCCAACCCGACCTGGGCGAGCGACATGCCAAACCGGGCCATCTCGCTCGCAACCACCAGGTCGCAGTGCAGCGCCAATTCGTTGCCGCCGGCGATCGCGTCGCCATGCACCACGCCGACCACCGGCAGCGGACACAACTCGATGGCACGCAGCATGTCCTCGATGCCGCTGGCTTGCCCTGTCTCGGCGGTCGCCCGGCGCTCCGCCATGTCGAGGCCTGAGCAGAACACACCGCCCTTGCCGCGTATCACTACGACCCTGTCGTCCGCCGCGACCGGCGCGCACAGCGCCTCCGTCAGCTCTCGGCGCATCTCACGATCCAGGGCATTGCGCTTCTCCGGACGGTTCATCCAGATCGTTCTGACCGGACCGCTCTGTTCGACGATGACCTTGCTCATGGCACTTCCTCCCTTCGACGCGCGGCCCGCACTATCGCGCGCACATGCACGGTTGTCGCCAGTCACCGACAGCCCCACTATGCCGTCGCGCCTTGCCAACCCGATGATGCGCGTCGCCGCTGAGGAGCTCGTCAGAACAAGATGCGGCACGTGTCTGATCAGCCAATGCGGCTCGCCATCACGACGGACTTTTGCGCAGTCCCCCAGCGACACGTGCCATGATGGTGCTGCTGGCATCGTGCTTGGCCATGCTGGGCGTAGGCGTCAACAGCACGGCAATCATGGCCGCATTGCCCACCATGCGAATCGATTTCGGCCTCGGCGAGATCGGCACGCAATGGACGATCAACGCCTACCTCGTCGTATCGGCTTCCTGCATCGTACTCGGCGGCAAGGCCGCGGACCTTTTCGGAGCACGGCTGGTATCGATTGCCGGCCTGGCACTGTTTGCCATCGCGTCCTGCATCATCGCCCTCGCGGGAAGCGAGGATGCATTGCTGGCAGGCCGCGCGCTGCAAGGGGTCTCGGCCGCCTTCGCCGTCCCCTGCACGCTCGCGGCGGTCGGCGCCAGTACGACAACGCAGCGCCGAGCCGTATCGATCGGCGCCTGGGGCGGATCATTGATGCTGGGCTTCAGCATCGGTCCGTTGTTCGGTGGCCTGCTCACTCATACCGCGGGATGGCGCGTGATATTCTGGCTCAACATCCCGCTGATGTGCGTCGCGATCGCCGGTCTCGCATCCGCGCGACCGACACCGGTGCATCGCGACAACGCGACCAGCCGAACCGTCGACTGGCTGGGCTTTGTCCTGCTGGCCACGGCGATGGTATCGGCGATTCTGGCGCTCCAGGCCCTGCCGCGCGCCGCAGCGGCGCCGCTGAGTGTCATCGTTCCGCTTGTCTTGGCCGTCGCGGCATTCGCCCTGGTGCTTTTGGTCGAGCAGCGGATCACAGCCCCGCTCATCGATCTGAGCTTTTTCGTCCGGCGCAACTTTGTACTCGGCGTGTCCCTGGGCTCGATCTCGATGTTCGGCGTCATGAGCCTGCTGCTCTACTTCAATCTCTACGCACAGGGTAAGGACGGGCTCGGCCTCACGCCGCTGCAGGCTGGTGCCGCGCTGCTGCCACTGAGTGCGGCGCTGCTCGTACTTGCCCTCTCCGTTTCGATGGTGACCGCGCGCATCGGACTGCGCCGTGCGATGATGGGATGCATGACGCTGATCGTGGTCGCCTGTGCCATCATCGGCGTGGCCGTATCCGGACCCGCAATACTCCTCATGGAGATCGGCTTCGTCGCCATGGGTGCCGGCCTCGCGTTGCCGTACGCGGCGGCACCTCGACTGGCACTCTCGGCCCTGTCTCCGGAGCAGGCAGGACAGGGCTCGGGCATCATCAACGCCTGCACGTTCCTCGCCGGCAGCCTAGGCGTTGCAGGCGGCGCGATCGCCTGGCACCTCGCCGGCTTTCCAGCAGTCCTGGTGCTGATCGCACTCGCGGGTGCATGCGGCGTCGCACTTGGCCGCGCTGTTGTCGAAGCGTGAAGTACTCGCTGAACGAACCGCTTGCGCTTACGCATTCAAGCAGCGATGCGGCCACCGACCGTCAATGGTCGGGCGTGGCCCGACCATCTAGGGTTGCCTCGACACGGTCAGAGAACGACATGGATGGGCGATACGATGCACGCAGCGATGACGATAGTGCGTCTCTCGCGAGCACCATCCTCAACCTGCCGCGCGTGCCATCCCGAGTGCGTCACCACTGAGCTTCGCCGCCTGTGCCTTGACGTCGATGCCATACAGGCGCGCTGCGTTCTCACCCAGGATCTTGCGCTTGACCTCGAGCGTCAGGTCGGCGTGGTATTCCTGCTTGAGATCATCGGGCATCTGGTACGCCATGAACTTCTCGATTAGCCATTTCGGTGTCCAGATGGCGTAATCGCTGCCGAAGCACAGTTTGTCCGGGCCGAGCCAGAACAGCAGATTGCCCATGATTTCGCCGAAATACCGCGGCCGCAAATGCACGAAGGCCATCGCCACCGACAACCCCGCGTAAACGTTCAATTCCTGCGCCGCGATCCAGCAGAAATCGTCCAGTCTCGGCAATCCGACGTGCTCGACGATGAAGTTCAGATCGGGGAAATCAGTGGCGGCATAATCGACGTCCCGCACATCGAACGCGTCGATGCTGAGCGGGTACACGGTCGGTCCCTTATGCACATGAACATTCTTGATGCCAAGTTTCTGGGCCAGTTCGAGGTATTTGTAAGCCCAGGGATCGTTGAGCCGCCAGCCGCGGGAGTCGCCGCGCCACTCGGCGGTATAGAGCTTCAGCCCGCTGATCGGATACTCCGCCATCATTTGGCGCATCCGCTCGAGGCCCTTCTCTTCGTCGCGCGGATCAAATGAACCGCACAGCAGAAATCGATCGGGGTATTTCGCCTTTATGGTGTTGTTCTGTGCGTGCGTATTGAATCCGTCATTATAGAACTCATGCAGATATGTCGAATTAAGGATGGCCATGTCGACGCCGCCGTCATGAAACAGATCATCAACCATCGCCTCTTCGCCGTAGTGACAGAACTTTTCGAAGGGCCAGACCTCTTCGGTCGGACTCATGGCAGTATGGAAGGCAAAAAAGCACCTGATCCAGCTTTCCCCATATTTGTTGCGCCAGTTCTGTGGCCTTGCGTCCCAGAAATGCGTATGGCCATCGATGACGAAAATTTCCTGCCCGTCATGTTTGTACATGGGTGTCCCCCAGATTTGTTGTCGTGGTCGATGCTGGTGGCGCGGCACGGCGAGTGGCCAGCACCGCTCGGCAGAACGAGCCATTTGCCTCCATCGAGACGCGCACAGTTCGGATGCGCTGGTAATAGGCTTCCATACGCTCTGCCGATACCGAAGCGCCCTGCTGATCGATGATCAGCGGCGCAGCCGGCGAACAATCAAGCCCGAGTTGCGCTCTCCGTTCCAGGTACCGCCGCAGTGGATCGGTTGCAACAGATGCAGCAGAGTTCAGCGTCGCTTCATCTCCAACTCGCAGTGCGCTGATCGCCGCGTCGGAAAACCCGCCCGCGCGCAGTTCGCGCAGTAGCCGCTCCAGTCGTATCAAGAACCCTTTGCGCAGAAACACCGTCCGGAGCGCCGCAAGGCCCGCCGCGCCTTCGCCCGGAAATGCCACTGCGAACGGCAGTCCGTTGTTCACCGCTGCCTCGATCTGCTCAGCCGAGCCGTGGTCGCCGATGCGAACAGTCACCCGTTGAATGCCCTCTGCCGACAGCAGCGCGGCACGAACATCTTCTGCCATGATGAAGGCGAAATTGATCGCGCACCAACTGGTTGGCAGTTGCAATGTGATCGTCGCGTGACCGTCGCAAAGCCGCAGCGACTGAACGAATCCCAGTTGCAGGATCGACTCGTCCAACTCGGGATCCAGCACGCGCGAGAGACGTTCGAGAATCCCACTGCTGTCAGCGCCGACGGAAAACTCGGTCGACAGCTCCTGATCCATGGTTCCCGCCCCTCGACATTGGCTGGCATTTCCCAGCGACACTGCCAACGTACCTGTTTTCGCGGACATTTGGCCTGACGGTCCCGGATGGCGCCAATTTTGCCAACGAAACGGCAACCGTAGCGGTTGCTCGATCCTCCTGGCAAGGATCAAATCAATGGCTGCGATGCAGCCTGCGCCCCTGCGCGGGACTGGACAGGCCACCGACCGCACGAACCACTATGGACGGAGAAACAATGACCGAAACCACATTCCGCGCCACGGGCTACTCCTGGCGACTTCACTGCGGCCGCCACGTCATCGAACAAAGCCTGGAAGAATCCGTGGATCGCGCCGCCGCGAAGCGCGCCTTCGTGATCTGTTCGCCATCGGTCAATCGACGCACCGACACTGTCCGCCGCATCGCAGCAGCACTCGGCAACCGCTATGTCGGCGTCTTCGACGGCATCGAAAAAGACTCCACCTACACTTCGGTGCGCGCCGCCACACAAGCCGCGACCGACGCCGCTGCCGATCTGTTGATCGCAATCGGCGGCGGCAGCGTCATCGTCGCAACTCGCGCCGTGGCGATATTCATGGCGGAATCCGGCGACCCGTTCCAGATCATGACCCAGTATCCGGAAGGCAAGCCCGCCTACAGCCCGCGACTGCTCGCTCCTAAACCACCGATCATCAATATTCCCACCACGCCGAACAGCGCCATGAACCGCGCCGGCACGGGATTGAAGAACCCGGACCTTGATCACCGGATGGAATACTTTGATCCCAAGACGCGTCCCCAGGCAATATTCCTCGACGAACAGGCCCTGCTCACCGCGCCGCCCGACCTGATCCGCTCCACCGCGACAACGGTGTTCGCCGGCCTCGTCGGCGCGATGGCGCAAACACAGATGAATCCGTTGGCGGAGGGCGACCGCAACCAGGCTTTCCGTCTGGCGCACCGCGCCTATCCGCGGCTGGTCGACGAACTCGACAACCCATCCCTGCGCACCGACCTCTGCATCGCGGCCTTCCTGCAAAACCGCGCCGAGGACGACGGGTCCCGCCGGTCCCGCGGCGGTACGTTCTCCGGCAATTACGCAGTCTCGACAGCGCTGCACGTGCGCTATCCGCACGTCGGACAGGGTGAATCCACCTCGGTCGTCCATGCCGCAAAGATCCGGCTCTCCGAAGCGGTCGATCCGCACGCGGCGCGGCAGGTCGCGGAGGCCCTGGACATCTGGCGCGATGGAATGGACGCGCGCCAAGCCGCGCTCGCCGTGGCCGACACGCTCGAGGCACTGTACACCCGCGTCAGCGTGCCGACACGATTGCGCCAACTGCAAATCCCGCGCGAGGACCTGCGTGCCATCGCCAGCGGCACGGTAAAGAACTTCAACGCCAACGCCGGCGAGCGATCGCCACAGGCCCAGATAGCGGACGCGATGCGGCTGCTTGAGGCGGCATACTGACAAGACGCCAGGCAGGCCTACAATGGCCACCAAACAGACCCTGACACCAACGGAGGAAACCAGAATGCCCCAGATCGCAAACTCCAAAGGCGAATATCGCGGCGGCGTGTATCGTGATGACGCCGCGCTGAAGGCCTGGCTCGCCAAGCGGCCCACCGAGGCCGCGCTCGAGCCGGACCTGCCGATCATCGATCCGCACCATCATTTCTGGGATATGCCGAATCGCGGTCGTTTCCTGTTGCCCGAACTCCTCGCCGACATCGGCGGCGGGCACAACATCGTCTCAACGGTCTTCCTCGAGTGCCGCGCGATGTACCGCAAGGCAGGCCCGCGCGAGATGGCCGCCCTCGGCGAAGTCGAGTTCGTCACCGGCATCGCCGCGATGAGTGCCTCCGGCGGCTACGGACCCTGCCGCGTCGCCGAGGGGATCGTCGGCGGCGGCGACCTCACCGTCGGCGCGCGCGCGCGCGAATTGCTGCAAGCCGAGATCACCGCCGGCGGCGGCCGCCTGCGCGGTCTCCGCCACGGTGTGGCGTGGGACACAAATGAAGCGGTCTACAAATACGCGTCCCGCACCGTGCCCCTGCACCAGGTGATGGATCCGAAATTCCGCGAAGGCCTGGCCCAGCTAGCGCCGCTCGGCCTCAGTTTCGAGTCCTGGCAGTATCATCCGCAACTACCGGATGCGATCGACCTCGCACGCAGCTTCCCCGACACTACCATCATCCTCAATCACGTTGGGGGCATCCTAGGCGTCGGTCCGTACAACGGCCGCCGTCAGGAAGTTCTCGCCGGCTGGCGCAAGGACATTTTCGAACTCGCCAAATGTCCCAACGTCTATTGCAAGCTCGGTGGCCTCGGCATGGTATCTGTCGGTTTCGAATTTCATGAGCGCGACATCCCACCACCGTCGGAAGATCTTGCCGCCGCGTGGCGCCCGTATATCGAGACCTGCATCGAAGCATTCGGCGCCGACCGCTGCATGTTCGAAAGCAACTTCCCGCCGGACAAGCAGTCCTGCGGCTACACCGAGCTATGGAACGCATTCAAGCGCATCACCGCGAATGCATCGGCCACAGAGAAGACGGCGCTCTACAGCGGCACTGCGGCGAAGGTCTATCGCCTGACTGTGCCCTGATCATTCGCCATGCTCGCGCCTGGCACGAGCACCCACGACTTGAATGCTGCGGGGAGACATCACGATGAGCCGATTCGACGACTACGCGACGAAATATTCGTGTATCCACATGCGGCGCGAGCACGGCATCCTGGAAATGCGTTTCCACACCGACAACGGCCCGCTGCGCTGGGGCCTCGGACCGCACGGCGAACTGCCGGACGCCTTCGCCGATGTTGCGCGCGACCGCGACAACCGCGTGGTGATCCTGACCGGAACCGGAAACGAATGGTCCGGCGTCCGCGCGACCCCGGGCCAGAGCGCGATCGGTCCCGGCCTGACTTCCAATACGTTCGATCGTGTGCACTGGGAAGGCCGTGCCTTGCTGATGAACCTGCTGAACATCGAAGTGCCGGTGATTTCAGCGATCAACGGCCCCGCGTGGCGGCACGGTGAAATTCCGTTGCTGTCGGATATAGTGCTCGCCGCGGACACGGCGGCGTTCCAGGACTCCGCGCATTTCCCGAATGGCCTCGTGCCCGGGGATGGCATGCACATCGTCATGCCTCTGCTGCTGGGCATGAACCGCGGCCGTTACTTCTTGCTCACCGGCCAGACACTCTCGGCGCAGGAGGCGAAGGAGCTTGGCCTGGTGGCGGAGGTTCTGCCGCCAGACAAGGTTCTCGCGCGCGCCTGGGAACACGCCGAAGCTCTGACCGCGAAGCCCACGCTGCTGCTGCGCTATACCCGGCTGATGTTCACGGAATATCTCAAGAAGCGCATGCAGGATCTGCTTGGTTACGGCCTCGCGATGGAAGGACTGGCGCTCATGGAACAGATCGATCCGCCGAAATAGCTCTACCTGTCATTGCGAGGAGCGATGCGACGCGGCAATCTCAGTCAGGATCCGTACCCCCTGACCGAGAGCGCCGCGTCTATCACGGCTGGAACACCGGCATGACCTGTTCACCGAACCGACGCATCGACAGCAGGTTCTGTTCGTGGCTCATGTCACCGAAGCCCGTTTGGCACAGCAAATGTCGCACGCCCACGTCACGTAGCGCAGCCACCTGCTCGCACACCCGCGCCGGCGAACCGAACAGCGAGCCAGTAGCCAACACGAACGCCAGGGCTTCGACATCGCCAACTGCGGGATCGGTCCACGGATTCAGCATGACGGGGTCAATGTGGAAGTCGCTCGGATTGTAAGCGTGACGCACATGCATCATATGCGACCGCGTCCGCAGCAGCAGTGTCGACAGCTCGTCTTCCGCCTGGGCATCGGACTCCGCGACATAAACGTTCCGCCAGAGCGCCGCCTGCGACAGCAGCCGCTCGCGCGTGCTCGCGTCATGGCCACCCTCCGAGATCCCCGCCGCATAAAGCGCCCACCGATCCTTGATCTGCTCGACTGGAAGGCGCGCCGTCAGAATCGGCACTCCAAGCCGCCCGCATTCCGTGAACGACGCGGGCGAAATGACACTGCGCCAGATCGGCGGTCCCGGCTGCTGCATGGGCCTCGGCCGCAATTCCGGAACGCGCAGGTTGAAATACCGTCCCTCGTACACCAGAGGCGTTTCGCGCCAGGCGCGTTCCAGCACCTCGATCGCTTCTGCCATCCGCGCGCGGCTGTTATCGCTGCGCAGACCGTGACCAACGAATTCGTATTCGTTGTAAACCGTTCCCTTGCCGATTCCGACGTCGATCCGCCCTTTGCTCAGATTGTCCAGCAGTGCGAGTTGCACCGCGAGCCGCACCGGATGGTGGAACGGCATCTGGATCACCGCGAAACCAATACGGATCCGGCTCGTCCGCATCGTCAGGGCCGATGCAAACAGCAACGCATCGTTGTAGACGCTTTCCCCGGTGAAATAGTGCTCCGTCAACCAGACATCGTTGAACCCCAACGCTTCGGCGGCACACACCTGCGCTATCTGTTGGTCGATACGGATTGCGTCCTCATCCGGCGATGGTGACAGTGCAAGGGTGAGCCAGCCAAACTGCATCGTCGTCTTTCCATTGCTGTACAACTCAGACTGCCGGCAAGCGGCGTCGTGATCAAGCAAGGCCAACGATGCTCGGATGGACCGGGCTCGCGCACCGACAGCCCGCGCCCCCAGCGTGAAGTCCAGGGTGATCGGTTATCACCGTCACAATCGCGGCGGCCCGTTGTCGCCGTAGGCTGCCAGCTCCGCCAACAGATTCGCGAGACTGTACGACGGCCTGTAGCCCAGCCAGCCAATCGACTCGGAAATGTCCAGCCTCTTCGGCTTCAAGGCCGGGTCAAGTCCGTAAGACAGCGCCAGATCATAGTAGTCCGCATAGTATTTCCTGAACGTGGAACCCGGGCCATTGGCGTCCCAAAGGTCGAGATCGGCATCTGTGTATTCATAAGCACCATCAAGCGTCAGTACGGGGTGACGACTGACTTTCTGCCGCAACAGCATATCGATGCTGAGCACAACCGCCGTGGCCACGTCATCGATATGAACAGCCCCCTTCCAGAACCACCGCGCCCACTCGCTGTAGTTGGCATACGCGTCCCGGTTCCAGAATGGAATGAATGCGCGCGGTCGCAGCGTAATCACATTCATTTCGCAGCACTTGGCATAATCCTCGGCAATACGTTCGGCCAGAATCTTGCTCCGCCCGTACAGAGTGTCCGGCCGATAAACACTGGTTGTGGAAATATATACAATCTTGTCGATGCCAAGCCGCACTGCCGCCTCGAATACCTCGAAGGTACCACGCACATTCAGGTCGAAGAAATCGTAGGCACCCTTCTCGCCGCGACCCTCATGGATGCCGTGCCAGGCGGCGATGTGAACGATGCAATCGCAGCCACGAAAGTACTCGCGCAGCCTCGGTCGATCCAGAATGGACCCCTGGATGAACACCGCACCTTGTTGCAGCCCCACAGGAGCACGAATGTCCAGAATCACCGGTGTATCGCCTCTGTCGAGCAACCGGGGCACCAGAGTCTGGCCGAGATCCCCGGCCCCTCCTGTCAGCAGGACATTCATCGTCTTCTCTCCTGTTCAATCGGGGGTGCGCCATGCCGCGACTCTTGTGCCATCTCCAGCGAAGACCCGCGACTCGCGGCCTTGGTTTCGGCGCACCGGCCGCGCCAATCCAGGTCATGGTCGACAGACGCGCGTGACCGTCGCACCATGCGACTTGCATCGAACTGGGAAGGAAACCAAAAATGCCCGAAATGCCAACCTTTGGCCGTTACGCCGAGATCCCCTATGACCAGATGACGCCAGAGCAACAGGAAGGCTATCGCTCCATGATGGAGACTCGCGGCGGGCTCCCCGGACCAGGCAAGATCTGGATCCACAATCCGAAGCTGGCGAAAGTCGTGGGGCCGTTCGGCGCGCATTTCCATGCCGGCCGTTACTCCCTTACCGAGCGCGAGCGCGAGATCGCCGTTTGCGTCATCACCAGCAAATTTCACTCGGCTTATCCGACCAGCGCGCATGAGCGGCGCGGCAAGGAAGTCGGGCTGCCGGCCGACAAGGTCGAAGCCATCATCGCCGGCTTGCCGACGTCGTTCACCGACGAGCGCGAGCAGGTCGTCTACGAAATGGCGATGGCGCTTGCCAACGCGCGCTGGGTCCCACGCGGCCTCTACGACCGCGCGGTCAAGGCGCTCGACCATGTCGGCATCACCGACGTGATCACCTTGATGGGCCACTACTCCAGCGTCTCGATGACATTGGCGTTTTACGACGTGCCGGCCGGGGCGACTGGCATGGCGCGCTGAGCGAAGCTGGCGCCGAACGAGATCCTGCTCGGCCGGCGCTAGCCCAGCGCGGCGACCGCTGCCGCGAAGCGCGCCACCTCTTCTTCGGTGTTGTAGTAGTGCACGGACGCGCGCACGAGATCGGGCAATCGGCGCGCCCGCGCGTCGAGCAGCGTCGAACTCGGCCCCGACGTGTGGCAATTCATCCGTTGCTGACGCAGCGCCGCGACGATGCCCCGCGACGGTTTCTCCTCGAGCGTGAAGGAGACGATGCCGCAGCGCCGAAGCCCACGGTCGCGCACTCTGACGCCGGGAATGTCCGCGAGCCGCTGCCGCAACTCGTCGGCCAGCATCTCGATACGCGCCCCGATGTCTGCAAGTCCCCAGCCAAGCGCGTAATCAACCGCAACGCCGAGACCGAGCTGTGCTGCAACGTTGCGTTCCCAGTTCTCGAAGCGTCGCGCGTCCGGGCGCATCTCGTAGCTGTCGGGCTCGACCCAGGTCGCCGCCTGCAGATCGAGAAATGGCGGCTCCAGCCGGTCCAGGATGGCGTGCCGCACATAGAGGAACCCAGTCCCGCGCGGCCCACGTAGATATTTCCGCCCGGTCGCGGACAGCATGTCGCAGCCGATCGCGGCTACGTCGATCGGCATCTGGCCAACGGATTGGCAGGCGTCGAGCAGATAAAGCACGCCGTGCGCGCGGGCGATGCGCCCGACCTCCGCCACCGGATTGACCAGCCCGCCATTGGTCGGCACATGCGTGATGGCGATCAGCTTGACGCGCCGATCGATCATGCGTTCGAGCGCCTCGACATCGACCTCGCCCGCCCCATCGCTCGGCACCACCTCGACCACGGCGCCGCTGCGCCGCGCGATCTGCTGGAAGGCGATATAGTTGCTGACGTACTCGGCCTCGGCCGTGAGGATGCGATCTCCCGGCGCGAAGCCGATGGAATAGAACGCCATATCCCAGGCCACCGTGGCGTTCTCGACGAGCGCAATCTCCGCACGATCGGCATTCAGAAGCCGCGCGATTGAAATCATAGACCGCTTCAGCCCGGCCCTCTTCTGCCGCGGCGGCCTCGTAGCCGCCGGTTTCCGCCTCGAGTTGCAGGTGACGCAGTTGCGCCCGCAGCACCGGCGTCGGCATCAGCGCTGCGCCCGCATTGTTGAAATGCAGGATTCGGCTCGCGGCCGGTGTGTCCCGGCGCGCCTGCTCGACATCGATGGGCATGGCAGTCTTCGCCGTGTGCTCACAGGAATTCGATCTGGACCACGGTGCGGAGCACCGGGTGAGCTGTCAAGCGTGTTTCGGTTGGGGCTGTGGGTCAGTTTGATTCCCAATTCCGGTCATGCTGCCTCCGGTCGGCCACCAAACCAGACTACCGCGCGGCCGACCCGCGCGTCAGTAACAGCAGCGGCGTGACGATGATGGCAAGGACGAGCATCAGTTTGAAATCGTCGATGTAGGCGATGATTGCGGCCTGCCGCGTCACTTCCTCGTTCAGCATGACCACACCGTGCATCGACCCGGGGTTCCAGAAGTGCGCGGGAGCCCCCTCCTGAAGGGCGCGATTGAATGGGTTCACGTCGGCCGCCAGGATCGCGTGATTGACCTGCGTGTTGGTCTGCAGCAGCGCGCCGGTAATGGAAATGCCGATCGCGCTGCCGAGATTGCGCATCAGGCTATAAATGCTGGTGGCCTCTGTCCGTATTGCCGCTGGCAGTGTCGCGAACGCGATGATGTTGATCGGAATGGCGAGGAAGCCGATGCTGAGGCCCTGGACGAAGCCCGCGGCAACCACACTCGATTCAGGGATGTCGGGAGTCCACAATGTCATCTGGTGCAGCGCATAAGCGCCGATCAGGAAGCCGGCGCCGACCAGCAGGCGTGCGTTCACCTTGCCGATTACCCGGCCGCAGATCAGCGCGGCCACCATCAGACCGGCGCCGCGCGGCGCCAGCACAATGCCGGCAGTCAGCACGGGATAGTCCATCAGCGTCTGCAGATAGGGCGCCAGCAGCGCCAGCGACGCGTACATGATCAATCCCATGATCGCGTAGAGCATGGCGCCCACGGTAAAGTTCCGGTCAGCAAACAGCTTTGGCGAGAGGAATGGCCGTGGCGCCAGGAAGAACTGGACGAGGAAGATGTAGAAGCCGAGGCCCGCGATGCCGGCTTCCAGGATGATCTCGCGGGAACTGAACCAGTCGAGCGTTTCGCCCCGGTCCAGCATCATTTGGAATGCGCCGATTGCCACGCTCAAGGCGCCGAACCCGATCCAGTCGAGCTTGGCCGCGCCGCTACGCGAGCTTTCCTTCAGGAAGACAAACAGACCGATCGCGGTCAGCACGCCGAACGGGACGTTGATGTAGAAGACCCAACGCCAACTGTAGTTCTCGGTGAGCCAGCCGCCGAGGATCGGACCGCAGATCGGCCCCATCATCACGCCCATGGTCCACAGGCCCATCGCGCGCGCCCGTTGCTCCGGCGGGTAGAGTTCGTACATCACCGATTGCGACAGCGGCACCAGCGCGGCGCCGAACATGCCTTGCAGTACCCGGAAGATCACGATCTGAGCCAACGACTGCGCCAGGCCGCATAGCGCGGAGGCAATGGTGAAGCCGACAACGGCTGTAACGAACAGCCGGGTGCGGCCGAAGCGCGCGGCGAGGAATCCGGTCGGCGCCGTCATGATTGCCGCCGCAACGATATAGCTCGTCAGCACCCAGTTGATCTCTTCCTGGCTGGCCGACATCGTGCCCTGCATGTAGGGCAGCGCGACATTGGCGATGGTGCTGTCGAGTGACTGCATCAGCGTCGCCAGAATGGTGCAGACCGTCACCAGCATGCGGTGTGCCGGGACCGGAAACGGCAGCGTGATTGCGCCCGCGCCGGCCTGGGGAAACCTGCGCGTTTCCGCCCCGGCCGCACTCACAAGGCCTGGTCCTGCTGCTTCGCCAGATTCAGGCAGACCTGCTCCAGCACCCTGGTGGCGATTTCGAGTTCGTCGTCGGACAGTCCGGTGAGCGTAGCGTTGCGTACCTCGCGCGATACGGCTTCCACTTGCTCGACGATCGACAATCCGTGCCTCGTCGGCACGATGATCCTGGCCCTGCGGTCGCCATCCTCTTCGCGGCGCTCGACCAACTCCGACGCCACAAGCGCGTCGAGCAAGCGCACGACCGAGGAGCCGTCCAGTGTCAGAGCGGCAGCAAGATCCTTCTGGCGCATCGGCATCGGAGCGCGGGCGAGATAGATCAGAGGCAGCCAAGTGGCTTCGGTGAGGCCGAATGGTTGCAGCCGCCGATCGACGGCCCGCCGCCATTGCCGCGCCGAGCGGGCCACCAGGGACCCGAAGTTGTCGCGAAGCTGTTGCCGACGCTTCTGCATGGCATCACCAGACTGATGACATGCCAACATATGGCGTACCATGTATTGCCGCAAGACCCTCTCAACGCTTCGTCCCCTGATGCTTCACCCGAGCGCCCTGCGCCGGGCGCAGCCGGCGCCCACGCTTGACGCCCCTCGCCTGCTTCGCCATAACCCGCCCCTTCCAACCCGATAGGGGTCTCCCGCGATGTCCCGCCGCTGCCAGATCACCGGCAAGGGCGTGCTGGCCGGTAACAACGTCAGTCACGCCAACAACCGGACCCGCCGCCGCTTCCTGCCCAACCTTCAGGGCACGTCGCTGCTGTCCGACATTCTCGGCATGGCGGTGCACATGCGGCTGTCCACTCGCGGCATCCGTACTATCGAGCATAATGGCGGCATCGACGCCTATCTGCTGGGTACACCCAATAGCCGTCTGTCAACCGATGCCCTGGCTCTGAAACGCCGCCTGCTGCGCGCGCAGGCGAAACGGACGGCCAGCCAGGCAGCCTAGCCGGCGCTCCGGCCGCCTGACCCAGAGCATCCAACAGGTCCTCGACCACGCGACCGACCGGCTGCGTCAGGCCGGCGTCGACAACCCACGCCTCAACGCGCGTCTGCTGATGGCCCATGCGCTGGGGACCACGTTCGACGCATTGCTGCGGGATCGTGCGGCCCCGATCGCTCCGGCGGTTCTGGAACCCCTGATCGTCCGGCGCCTGGCACGCGAACCGCTTGCCCTGATCATCGGACGGCGCGAATTCTGGAGCCTCGACTTTGTCGTTTCGACCGCCACACTGATTCCCCGCCCCGATTCGGAAACCGTGATCGAGGCCGCTTTGGCAGCGTTCGCCGATCGCACTCCGCCCCGCCGCGTGTTGGACTTCGGCACCGGCACTGGCTGCCTGTTGCTGGCAGCGCTGACGGAATTCCCCGCCGCATTCGGTATCGGCGTCGACCGATCCGCCGCCGCCGCATCCGTGGCCGCACACAATGCAGCGAGGCTGGGCATGGCAGACCGGGCCGCCTTCCTCTGCGGCGACTGGGCAGGCGCGCTGGATGGCCAGTTCGACCTGATCTTGTGCAATCCGCCGTATATCCCCAGTTCAGAGCTTTCCGGATTGATGCCGGAGGTAGCCCTCTACGAGCCGCGAGCAGCGCTGGACGGCGGTTCCGACGGGTTTTCCGCCTATCGCCAATTGGTGCCTAATCTTGGCAGCCTTCTGGGCCCGGACGGTGTCGCCGTGCTGGAACTCGGGTCGGGCCAGGCAGATCGAGTCGCGACGCTGGCGCGGGAGGCCGGTTTTTCGACCACCCCCCGGCTCGATTTATCGGGAATCGTGAGGGTATTGGTCCTTAAACCGAGCCTGCCATGAAAAAACCGTTTGGCAGAGCGAGTGGGCCGGTCTAGCTTCCTGCCCCGGCAGGGCAAGCCGCATTGCGGCTTGCCTCTGGCACCTTGGCCCGTTTGGTCGGGGTGCTTGCCGGTACCAATGCCGATGGTTAGAAGCCTGGCCGAGGGGGCTACCCCGGGACGCCGTTGGGTTGACCCGCGCGTCTCAGGATCCTCCAGCCGGCCTGCAAACGAGAAGGCGTGACGGCAACATAATGAACATGAAACGCATGCGTGGACGCGGCCATCGACCCGGTGGCGGCGGGGGTGGCGGCGGCGGTTTCCGCCATCAGGGCGGCGGCGGTGGTAGCGGCGGCATTCCAATGAACCGCAACCACGTCTTCGACAGCAACGGGCCCGACCTCCGCATCCGCGGGACGTCGCAGCAGTTGTTCGAGAAGTACCTTCAGCTCGGGCGCGACGCGACCAGTGGTGGCGATCGGGTGATGGCGGAGAGCTATTTCCAGCACGCCGAGCACTACTTCCGC
The DNA here is from genome assembly GCA_963696645.1 of uncultured Alphaproteobacteria bacterium. Classification (GTDB taxonomy): domain Bacteria; phylum Pseudomonadota; class Alphaproteobacteria; order Acetobacterales; family Acetobacteraceae; genus JAMXLO01. The sequence goes on along the minus strand of CAVOKY010000005.1, from coordinate 980,429 downwards.
ATCCTGAACGCGATGAACCAGGCGGCGCAGCAGAACCAACAGAATGGCGGCCAGCAGCAAGGCGGCCAGCGCCGGCCCTACGGCAACGAGGACGGTGCCCAGCCGCCCGCCGAGTTCGGATGACTCCGACGGGCGAGCCCCCGGCACTGGCGATCAGCCCGAGGCCCGCGAAATCCCCATCGCCGCCGCCCCGCCGGAGGTGTAGTCCGATTTTGTCCCTCCTATTGCGGGAGGGGAGAACTTCCTGGTTGCCATCATCCCTGATCGAGCGCTCGGCGAATGCATTTCGCCAGATCGGCGCGACGATACGGCTTCAGCAGCAGCGGCACGTCAGGGCGATCAGTGCCCGGCCGGTGCACGTTGGCGTAGCCGGAGGTCACCAGCGCCTTCAGTCCGCCCCGAACGTCCCGTGCCTTGCTGATCAGATCGAAGCCGTTCATGCCGCCTGGCATCACAACGTCGCTGAACAGTAGATCGATCGGTTGATCGTGCCGGATGATATCCATAGCCGACGGTCCGTCCGTCGCGGCCAGTACGTGGTAGCCAAGATCACCGATCGTGGACACCGCAAGTTGCAGCACCTCTGGATTATCCTCGACCACCAGAACCGTCTCGCAACCGGTCGGCGGCGATTTCGCTGTCGCGTCGCAGCAATCGATCACCGGTTTCACTTGATCGCAGCGCGGCAGATACAGAAGGAACGTCGTCCCGGCGCCCTGCTTGCTATCCACTGCGACATGCCCGCCCGACTGCTTGATGAACCCGTAGACCTGACTGAGGCCGAGGCCGGTACCTTTGCCGACATCTTTCGTGGTGAAGAATGGTTCGAAGGCATGCTCCGCGACATCGGGGTCCATCCCTGTACCCGTGTCCGTTACGCGGACCACGACGTATGGGCCCTCATTCAATTCGGCTGTCCGGGATGCCTCAGCCGCATCGATCATTGCGTTGCTCAAGGCAATCGCCAGTGTGCCGCCCGACGGCATCGCATCGCGGGCGTTGACTATAAGATTGAGCAGCGCCGCTTCGAACTGCGCCGGGTCGATCCGACAGGCCCATAATGCCGGTTCATATGACAGCGTCAGCGCGATCGTCTCGCCAAGCGCGCGGCGCAGGAACGGCTCGCACCCGACAACGACTTCATCGAGCGTGACGATCTCGAGTTGCAGCGTGCTACGCCGCGCAAACGCCAGAAGCTGCTGCGTCAGCCTGGTCGCCCGATCGGTCGCCGTCTCGGAAGCCTTCAGCAATCGCAGGATCCGGGCACGCGGCAGTTCGCCGTCGGCTTCGAGCGCTGCGCGGATCACCTCCAGGCTGCCGACGATCACCGCCAGCAGGTTGTTGAAGTCGTGCGCGATGCCGCCGGTAAGCTGACCGACCACCTCCAGCTTCTGCGTGTGCCACAGGACTTCCTCCGCCTTGCGGCGTTCGGCACTTTCCACCTCCAGTTGCCTGCTGGTCTCGGACAGTGCATGCGTGCGGTCCGCGACCGCGACCTCGAGAGTCTCGTTCAGCCGGCGCAGTGCCTGTTCCGCGCCGCGCATTCGCAACAGCGCCTTCACCGTCGCCAGCAGTTCTTCGGGCTCGATCGGTTCGATCAGGAACGCGTCGGCGCCGCCTTCCAGCGCCAGCGCCCGATCATGCGGACTGGTGATAGCCGCGGACGTCTGCAGCACGGCAACGCCAGGAAAGTTCGCCTTGATTTGGCGGGACACTTCCACGCCGCCGATGTCAGGCAGACGCATGTCGAGCAGCACCAGGTCCGGCGTGGACGCTTCGCAATACTCGATGGCGGCGCGCCCGGTTGCTGCGCCGGCAACGTGATAGCCCCTCTTGCGAAGGACGTGCGCCTTCAGGTAGCGGCCACCCTCGTCATCATCGACCACCAGGATGTTTGGTTTGGCGTCACTCATTCCGCCAGTACCGAGCGAGCCCGATGCAAGGCGTCTTCGATTGCATCGATCAGCATGTCGGCCGACAGATCCGATTTGGACACGATCCGGTAAGCGCGATGCAGCAATGAACGTTCTTCCTGATCAAGAATTGCAGAGGTCAATACAATAATCGGAACATTGGCAGCCGGCGAACCCGCACCATTCGCATCACCGTGAATGTGCTCAAGAAACTGGTAGCCGGTCATCTGCGGCATGTTGATATCCAGCAAGACCACGTCCGGATGGTCATCGCGCAGGCGCTTGAGGCCCTCCTGGCTGTCAGCGGTGACGCTCAGGCGGTAACGTCCGCGCGGCAGCAACTGTCGCACCAGGTAACGCGTGACCTCCTCGTCATCGATCAGTAAAACATGGGTGATGGTTCGCCGGCCGGTCAGGCGGTCGAGCAGACCGATCAGCTTGTCGCCGTCCAACGGCTTGGGGAGGTATTCGTCAGCGCCCAGATGGATCGCCTTGCGCTCCTCGCCCGCGGACGACATCACCGCAAGCGGGATATCGGCGAACGCCTCCTGATGTCGAAGCTGCAACAGCAACCGCCAGCTCTCATCGCCCGCCAGCACGATGTCGAGCAGGATGACCGCGGGATGCACCCGTTCCAGTATCTGCTGCGCCTGCCGCACCGAGCGCGTCCAGATCGGCTGGTAGCCGGTGTCTGCGAGGATGCGGTTCACCGCGAATGCATCGGCGGCATCGTCCTCCACCAGGAGCACGGGCGTCTTGCCGGGAGCCAGACTCCAGGGCTCCTCAACGTCGTCCGTCTGCTCGACCGCCTGCGGATACGATCGCGGCAACGTGACCGAGAACGTCGAGCCTTCGCCCGGCACGCTCTCGACGGTGATCTTCCCGCCCAGCAGTTCCGCCAGCTTCTTCGAGAGCGGCAGCCCTAACCCGGTGCCCTTCACCCGTGTTTGCAGGCGGTGGGCGACCTGGCCGAATGCTTGAAAGATCAACTCGACGTCGGCACGCGCGATGCCAATGCCGGTATCGCGAACATGGAACGAGACTGTGTCGGCTTGCAGATCAGTCGTGGCCCAAACCCGCACCTCGCCGCGCTCGGTGAATTTCAGTGCATTGGAGATGAAGTTGCGCAGGATCTGCGAGACCTTGCCTTCGTCCGTGTCGAGTGGCGGCAGGTCGGCCGAGTCCTCGAATACCAGCGTCACGGCATCGCCCACCAGCAGCGGCCGCAGCATGCCACGCAGCGTGCCGAACATGGCAGCCACGGTGAATTCGGATGCCACCACGACCGTCTTGCCAGCCTCGACCTTGGCCAGATCGAGCAGGTCGTCCACCAGTTCGGTCAGGTTCTGTGCCGCCCGACGGATGAAGCGGACCTGGGTCTCCTGCTCGGCAGTCAGATCGCCGTCGCTGCGGTCCAGCAGCAGGCGCGACAACGCCAGGATCGAATTCAGCGGGGTGCGGAACTCGTGGCTCATGTGCGACAGGAACTTCGATTTCAGTTCATCCGCGCGCCGCAGATGGTCGGCACGCTCATCCAGTTCGGCATACAGCGCAACCACACCGCGATTGGTATCCTGCAGTTCCTGATTGAGCCTTTCCAGATCCTCCTGACGTGACTTCAGTTCTTCCATCTGCACCAGGATCTGCTGGTTCTGCTGGCGAATTTCCGCCATGGCGTCCGGCGGACCGTCGGTCGCCAATGTTGCGGCAATTGCCCGCAATGCCGCGGGCGTGATGCGCGGCGCGTGGGGCGGCAGAAACTTGCCTACTCGCACGGTGGTGCCTCGGCCCGCCTGCGTATCAACATGGAACTCGTCCATTAGCCGCTGCGCACCTAGCAGACCAAGGCCCATGCCGCTGGCCGACTTGTGCAGACCCGCGAGGATGGAAGGCAGTTTGGCGATCCCCGGCCCCCGGTCGCGCACGATTATGACGAAGGCCTGCCGCGATCCGGCCGGATCGATGCCGAATTCGACCTGCCCGCCACCAGCGTATTCAAAGGCGTTCCGCGCGAGTTCGGAAACCGCGGTGGTGATCCGTGTCTGATCCTGCGCATCGAAACCGATCAGTTCCGCCAGTCGCCGCGTCCGCTTGCGGACCAGCACGATGTCGGTTTCCGCGGCGATCGCGATCAACAGCAGGCGCGGGTTCATGGCGGACTCCTACACCACCGGCCGCACCGCAACCACTGACGCGTCGTCGCGTGCGCGACGGTGGTCGCGCAGCAGCACGCCGGCGATCAGGCTCGGATGCTGGGTGAACAGCCCGGGGTAGCTGGCGAGGTCCCACCGACTTGTCAGCCCGTCGGAGTGCAGGATCACCAATGGATTGCTCGCGTAATCATAGGTGAACTCGCGAATGCGCGGCGCCAGGTGGCCGGCCGTCCCATTGTGCGACACCATGCGGCGGGTGCCTTCATCGGTGATGAGGGCACCGCAGATGTTTCCGACGCCGACGTATCGCACCGTGCGCGCCGCCTCATCGATCCGTGCGACGGCAACCGCAGCGCCGCGCGTCGGCCTCAGCCCGCGATGCAGCCGATCGACGATTTCCTCGCAGGGCGCGTGCGCGTGCTGGCGAAAGATCTGCACCGCCATGTCAGCCGCGCGTGCCGCCTCGATGCCGTGGCCTGCGCCATCAGCCACCAGCAGCGTGCGGCCTTGCTCGCTCTCGCTGAATGCCCAGTGATCACCGCACACCTGTTCGCCCGGGTATGGCGCGACGGCGGCGCCCAGCGACGTGCGATGCGCCCCTCGTGCGGCTTGCTGAAAAAACCGCACCATGATCACGCTGCCCAAACCGGGGCGCGAATAGATCCGTACGTCGTCTGCCAGTCGCGCGATCGCACCGAGGCCATTGCCCGGACTGCCGGCGGTGGAGTAGCCGTCATCCATGCACCGACCGACATCGGTCATGCCGCTGCCGCTATCCAGCGCCAGCAGTTCCAGTCCCGCGCCTTCGGCATCGTCGCGGTAGGTTGCGAGGATATGCCCGCCACCGGCGTGCTTCAGCAGATTGGTCGCCAGTTCGGTGACGACGATCGCCAACTCGGCGACACGCGCCTCCGCTACTCCGTTGCTGCGCGCGTAGCTGCTCACAAGCCGGCGGGCTTCGGCGACCTGGCTTGCATCGCTGACCGCGGTGATCACGTCACTTCCAGCGCGCCAAGGTGACCACGGTGCCATGGCCCGGCGTGGATGTGATGGCAAATTCATTCGACAGCCGCTTGGCGCCGCTGAGGCCAAGCCCTAGTCCGCCGCCCGTGGTATAGCCATCCTTCATCGCCTGTTCGATGTCAGCGATGCCAGGCCCCTGGTCGGTGAACGTCAGGCGCACGCCGGTCCGCCGGCCGTCCCGCAGCACCTCGATCCGCAGCGTGCCACCGCCGCCGTAATCGACGGTGTTGCGCCCGACCTCGCTCGCCGCGGTGACGATCTTGGTCTGGTCCACCAGACTGAAGCCGGCAGCAACGGCGCGTGACCTGACCGCCTGGCGAACCCGCACAACGTCGTCCGAGTTGCGCAGCGGCAATGTCTCACCGGTCTCGATGAGCATTCGCGTTCTCAGAGCTGTCGATGATGCTCCGGATCATGGCCAGGCCCTTGTCGACATTCAATGCGGTGCGCACGCCGGTGAGCGTCAGGCCCAGTTCCACCAGCGTGATAGCGACCGCCGGACGCATGCCGACGACGACGGTAACGGCATCGAGCACACGCGACATCGCGGCGATGTTGTTCAGCATGCGGCCAATGAACGAATCAACGATTTCCAGTGCGGATATGTCGATCATCACACCGTGTGCGCGATCGGCGACGATGCGCTGCGTCAGGTCGTCCTGAAGCGCCATCGCCAACCGGTCATGCATATCGACCTGGATCGAAACCAGCAGGCAATCGCCGATCTTGAGGATCGGGATTTCGCTCATGCGGGTTAAGCCCTGCTCTCGACCGGCGTGGCCCGGTCGACGATCATTTTTCCTGTGCGGCGCAGCGCAAGGCCGAGCGCGCTGGCCATCGTTGCCTTTGAAACCACGTTCAGTTCCAGTCCGAGATGCACGATGGTCTGGGCGATCTGCGGGCGGATGCCGCTCAGGATGCAGTCCGCGCCCATCAGCCTGGCTGCCGAGATCGTCTTGATCAGGTGCTGCGCCACCAGGGTATCGACGGTCGGCACCCCGGTGATGTCGATGATGGCAATCTCCGCCCCCGAGGCGACTATGCGCTCCAGCAGATTCTCCATGACGATCTGCGTCCGCGCGCTGTCGAGCGTACCGATCAGCGGGAGTGCCAGGATACCGTCCCAGAGTTCCACCACCGGTGTCGACAATTCAAGCAGTTCCTCCTGCTGCCGCCCGATCACCTCTTCGCGTGTCCGCGCGTAGCATTCGATGGTGTAAAGGCCCAGCGCATCCAGCACGCGCGTGACGGCCCATGTCTGGCCGGCAATCTGCTCCGCATCGGAACCGAGTTCTCGCCGCAGAATGTCGAACAGCGGCTCTTTCAGCGCAAAGACAAAGACTGCGGTTTCGCTTGGACTGAAGCCCTGGGTCGCGCGGGCGCGGGAAAAATCCTCGAGCAGTTCCCGCATGGACGACCATTCCGCACCCATGAGGTCGTCGGGACGCCCGCTCGCGAAGCCTCGCTGAAGCCGATCGAGGAATTGCCGCGCGACATCCTTGGACCCAGCGTCCGTGCTGACGTCACGTGACCTGCCGTCGCGTCTCAACGTCGCGAGCCACGCGTTCGTCAGCGCGTCCTGGTGCTTCACGATCAGCGTGCTGATCACGTTGTCATTGCTGGGCATGCAAACCCTCGTGCTGTTCGGTCGAGATTGGCAACGTGGGCACCCACGCTAACCGGTGGACGCATTTTCGATGGATGGGCCACGTTACAGAAGTGTATCCCCGGTGCCAAATCGCCACTTTGGCGTGTCACAGTCATCACCGGAACCTCACGTTATCTTGCGTTGGCGCCCGGATCGCCATAAACATCGGCACCATGATGGCTGGCGAAAGCACATAGTCGTGACCGGCCGGACGGCAGCTCAGCCCACGCCACCGGGCAGGCGGCACATCCTGCTGGTCGATGATGACCCGACCTTCAGTCAGGCGATGGGCCAGGTGCTCCGCCGCGCTGGCTTCGACGTCACCCTGGCCGCGGATTTCCGGCTGGCGCTCGAGGTTCTGGAAGCAGAAGGCCAGGTCGACCTGCTGATCTCCGATATCGTGATGCCGTCCAGCGTCAATGGCATTGCCCTCTCGCGCATGGCACGTCTGCGCCGACGCGAGCTGAAGGTGCTGTACCTCACCGGGTACAATATTCCTGGCGCCGAGAACGAAGCGCTTGGTCCGATCCTGCGCAAGCCGATCGACGAGGAGCAACTGGTCGCCGAAGTCGAGAGGCTTTTGACGGCGGCATAGCGGATCACCCGCGATGGCGCCGATTGTCGGTCCGGTGGGCGTTACCCACCCCGCTGCACGCGCCGTGCAATGTCGGCCAATGCGACATGTGCCGAACGTACAGCGCCTTCCTGCCAGCCGTTGATATAGGACATGTGCTCGCCGGCGAACAGAAACGGGCCATCGCCACGCAGCAGCAAGCTATAGTATTTCTCCCGCACGTCGCGACCCCACGCCGACCAGCCCGACCCGCTGTACGGGATATTCTTCCACGCCACCGATACACCGTTGGTCAGGTGCTGCCGATAGTCCGGATGCAAGCGCTCGCCGTCGTCCAGCGCATCGGCCAGGCGCAATGCGGGAGGCTTCGCTGCAAACCTTTCGCCGAGGTCGGTTGACCAGATGTAGGCACCAACCAGGATACCCTTTCGCTGGTGGATGCCAGCGGACGGATACCAGACCTGGGTGATGTCGCGCGCGGTCCACGAGATACCGCCGTATATGCCGTCGTTCAACTCCCAGAAGCGGCGTTCGGCCTGGAATGCGACCTTGCCGGCCGGAATGTACTCTACGGCAGTAATCGCGGCACGGACGTCCGGGGCGAAGTCGGCCGGTATAGTGCGCAGCATTGGCAGCGGGATGGTAATCACCACGAAAGGCGCTTCCACCGCATGGTCCCGTCCGGTCCGGGTATCACGCCAGATGATGCGGGCGCCGATTCCCACGCGATGCAGTGCCATGACCTCCGCGCCAAAGGCGATCACGCTGCCCAGCCTGTGACCGAACGCCTGGCCAATGCGACCCATGCCGCCGACCGGCTGCATCATGGTCGCCGCCTGATCCCAGCTCTCGCCGAAATTGGTCTGGAATTGCCAGAACTTCGCATCGAGGATCCGCTGCAGATCGAGCGGTTGGCTGAGCGTACCCTCCTGCGTCCCACCTCCGGGCGGTTCGCTGTAACCGGCGCGGCCGGATCCCCGGTACGCCATGTCGTGGTCCAGTGCGCCGAACGCGCGCAGCCAGCCCCGCATGCGCTCCTGGTCGTCGGTGCCGACTGACTGGTCCAGCGCATTCTGATCCACTGCCTTGGCGGCCAGTTCGGCGACATAGCCGCGGATGTCGTTCACCATCTGCCGGTTGCGCACCGGCTTGCCGCCGAACACGGCGTCGTTCTGCAGCAGCGCCCCGCGGTTGTCGTTGGACATGACCTCCAACGGCACACCAAGTTCGCGGCAATACGACAGAATGCCCTCGTGATGATAGGGCAGGCGCGCGGGGCCAGGATTGAAATACAGATGCTCGCCGCGATCCCAATGCACGCGTTGCACACTGGCATTTTCGCGGATTTCGTCGCCGGCGCGCAGCGACCAGTTGCGACCGCCGGGACGCTGGCGGGCCTCCAGGATCAGCGGAGCGTAGCCGGCTTTCCGCAGCTCCCACGCCAGCACCATGCCGGCGATGCCAGCGCCGATGATGACGATGCGCTGCCGCCTGCCAGCCGGCAGCACGGGCGGTGCGGCATAGGCTTCGGGCACCGGCAGCAGCCCCATCGCGGCCATGGTGCGATACGCCGCAGCAACTCCGCCAGCCTTGCCGACCTGATGGATCAGGTCACGGCGCGACAGCGTCACGACGGCCGTCGCGCGCGCAATGCGGCAGCCAGCGTGCCGTCGTCCAGCACGTCGAGCGCGCCGCCGATCGGCACGCCCTGCGCCACGCGCGTCACGCTGACGCCAAGCGGCTTGAGTCGGTCGGTCAGCCAATGCGCGGTGGTGGCGCCATCGACCGTGGCACCCAGTGCAAGGATCACCTCGGCCACGCCGCCTTCCGCGATGCGCGTCATCAAGGGTGCGATGTTGAGGTCTCCCGGGCCCACCCCCGCCAGCGCCGACAGCGTGCCGCCGAGTACATGATACAGCCCGCGATGTACCGAGGCGCGTTCCAGCGCCCATAGATCGCCGACCCCTTCAACCACGCAGATCAGCGCACGGTCGCGGTGCAAATCGGTGCAGATCGAACACGGATCGCGACTGTCAAGATTGCCACACAGTGAGCACGACTTCACTGCGCGCGCGGCTTCGGCCAGCGCGGTTGCGAGCGGCAACATCCGTGCCTCCGGTTGCTGCAGCATCTTAAGCGCCGCGCGCCGGGCGCTCCGCGGTCCCATGCCGGGCAGTCTGGCCAACAGGCCGATCAGCTTCTCGATTTCCGGGCCGCCCATCGGTGATCAGATATCGGATGTGCGGTTCAAGCGGTTGTGTTGCGAGGGTAGAATAAAGTCAAGCGCTTCTTTTTTGCAAAAAAGAAGCAAAAACTCTTGTCCATTTGCACAGGCGTTTGATCAGGACAGCAGCCTATAGGAACGAAAGTTTTCTGGTTCTTTTTTTCAAAAAAGAACATGCTTGCTTCTACACCGCTAGAAAGGCAGCTTCATTCCTGGCGGCAATTGCATGCCGCCAGTGACTTTCTGCATCTCTTCCGCAGCGGCTGCCTCGATCTTTTCCTTCGCGTTGCGGTGAGCCGCCGTGATGAGGTCTTCCAGCATTTCCACATCCGCCGGATCGGCGACCTTTGGATCGATCTTGATGCGCCGCAGGTCGCCCTTGCCGTTCAGCGTGATCGTGACCAATCCCGCACCAGCCACGCCTTCGAGCTCCATAGCCTCCAGCTTGGCCTGCATCTCCTGCATCCTGGTCTGCATCTGCTGGGCCTGTTTCATCAGCCCGGAGAGGTTCTTCATTCGTCAAACTCCATCTCGTCGGAAGGTTCGGCATCGGGCGGAGTGAACTCCGGCACATCGATCGCAGGCAGACCGTATGCATCGGCGGTGGCATCATGCACGGTGTCGATGCGCGCGCCAGGGAATGCATCCATAATTGCGCGTACCAGCGGATGATCGGCCGCCGCCGTGCGCCTGGCCGTGTCGGCGGCGGTGCCCTGCTCAGCGACAGTCGGCTCGCCCTCCGCCGCGGACAAGGCAATTGTCCAACGGGTGCCGGTGGCGTCCGACAACAGTGCCGACAATCGGGGCGCGAGGTCCCGCGGCGCCTCCTGCCGTGGCCGCAGTTCAATCACCGGCGGGGCAAAGCGCACCAGATGCACCGAGTGGATCAGATGCGCGTGCAACATCGCCTCCCGCTTCTCGGCCACCAAGGCTGTGACATCGCGGAAACTCGCCAGTCGAGGCCCCGCATCGGCCGCGGCCGCTGCAATCGGCGCACCACCAACGACGGCGCGCGTGCCGCTCCCTGCGCCGGATAACGGGGACGCCGCCGAGCTGCTTGCCGTTGTAGCGGCGCCCGATGTCAACCGCCGTAACAGATCGCCTGGCGTCGGCAGGTCGGACACGTGGCACAGCCGGATCAGCACCATCTCGGCCGCGGCACGACGGTCGGGCGCGACCTCCACCTCGCCGACACCCTTCAGCAGCATCTGCCAGGCGCGTGCCAACGCGGGAACCGAAAGCTGATCGGCCAGCGCCGCACCGCGCGTGCGTTCCGCCTCGGGCAATTCATGGCTATCACGCAACGCCGGAATGGATTTCAGGCGGGTGACGGTATGCACCAGTTCCAGCAGGTCCTGCAGCATCGTGCCGAGGTCGGCGCCGCGCTCATAGGCCCGCTCGGTGATCTGCAATGCCTGGCGCGGCTGCCCGGCCATCACCGCCTCCAGCAGATCGAACACCAGGACGCGATCCGCCAGCCCCAACATGTCGACGACCGCGGCTTCGGTGATCACTCCCTCGGCCTGCGCGATCGCCTGATCGAGCAGCGACAGCCCGTCCCGCACCGACCCATCGGCGGCACGCGCGATCAAATCCAACGCGGCGGGCTCGATCACCACGCTTTCCGCCGCGGCGATACGGCCAAAATGCGCCGACAGTTCGGCAACACGCACTCGCCGCAGGTCGAAGCGCTGGCAGCGCGACAGCACGGTAATCGGCACCTTCCGCAGTTCAGTCGTCGCGAACACGAATTTCACGTGCGGCGGCGGTTCCTCCAGCGTCTTCAGCAGCGCGTTGAAGGCCTGGCGCGACAGCATGTGCACTTCGTCGATGATGAAGACCTTGGTGCGGATGTTCATCGGTCGCGAGCGGCTCACCTCGATGATCTCGCGCACGTCATCGACGCCGGTGCGCGAGGCGGCATCCATCTCGAACACATCCGGCTCGCGTTCGGCCAGGATGGCGATGCAGTTCGGGCAGATCCCGCAGGGATCGGCGGTCGGCCCGCCCCTGCCATCCGGCCCGATGCAGTTCAGCGCGCGGGCAATGATGCGCGCGGTGGTTGTTTTCCCCACACCACGCACGCCGGTCAGCATAAAGGCATGCGCAACCCGCCCCGTGGCGAAGGCGTTGCGCAGGATGCGCACCATCGCCTCCTGGCCGATCAGGTCATTGAAGCTGGTCGGCCGGTATTTCCGTGCCAGTACCCGATACGGCGTGGCGTGCACCGGCTCCGGCAGCGCATCGCCGAACAGGCCGGGACCCTCCGGAACCGGCGGCGCTGCAACCTCTGACGGATCGTCCTGGAACAGGCCGGACATGCGGGCGGTGTCCGCCGCAGCGGCCCCCTGGTTAGTGGAAAAACAAACGGTGGGAGGCCAGCAAACGACCCGAGCGGAAACTCACTGCGGCTGCTTCCTTCCGGACCTGACCGGGTTGGCGAGGCGCCCGTCCGCCGCCGACCTCCCAGGGATGCATATCATGCTTTCGGGGGCAGGGGGCAAGCCGCAGCGGCGCTGCTCCCACGACGCGGCCGACGCGGGCTCCGGCGCTTGACGTGGCGCCGCCTGAGCACCATGTAAGGCACTATCAACCTTACTGGCTAGCGCCCATGCTCCATCTCACTGTGACAGCGAAGGGCCAAGTGACACTGCGGCAGGCCGTACTAGACCACCTGGGAATAAAGCCGGGCGACAAAGTGGGCGTCTCGCTGCTCCCGGATGGCAGGGTCGAGCTTGCACCGGCAACCACCGGCCATGATTTGCGCGGTGTTCGAGGTCTGTTGCGTCGCCACCGGCAGCCTCCGGTGACCCTGCGGGACATGCAGGACGCCATCGAATCCGGCCGCCGGTGAGCATCGCAGTCGACACCAATGTGCTCGTTCGCTACCTGACATGGGACGATGAATCCCAGGCGAAGGCTGCTGCCAAAGCGATTGAAAGCGCTGAGGCTGTGGCCGTCTCGACGATCGTGCTGTGCGAATTGGCATGGGTGTTGATGCGAGCCTATCGCTACCGGAGCGAGGAGATCGCGGACGCCATCCGCCGCGTCATCACGAGCCGCAATGTCGAGGTCGATCGTCCGGCAGCCGAGGCGGGATTGCGTATGCTCGGGCGTGGCGGCGATTTCGCGGACGGCATCGTCCATGCCGACGCGAAGCGCGCCGGATGTCGTCACGTTGTGACGTTCGACGAGGATTTTGCTCGACTGCTGGGCGCAGGCCACGCGGTCCTGCTGCGTGCGGTCGGGTAGGCTTGCGACGGGCAACGCTGGCGCCGCCGAGCCCGATCTGGTGGAATTTGCCGATGTGGCACCGATCCTGCCCCGCGAGGACCCGATGATCAGCTTCCGCGGCACCTACAGCGTGATGATAACCCCCTTCAGCCCCGACGGCAGCGTGAACGTCGCCGCGCTGCGGCAGTTCGTCGAGTGGCAGATTGCCGAAGGTATCCACGGCCTGATCCCACTTGGATCGACCGGCGAGTTCCTGTCGCTATCCGACATGGAGAAGGAACTCGTGTCGGCGACGGTGATCGAACAGGCCGCCGGACGTGTCCCGGTCATCGTCGGCACCGGCGCCGAGGACACGCGAGAGGTGGTAAGGCTCAGCCGACGGGCCGAGGCACAGGGCGCTGATGGCGTGATGATCATCCCGCCATTCTATTCCACGCCGACGGATGCAGAGATCGTGCATCATTACAGGACGGTGGCGGATGCCATCGGGCTTCCCATCATGATCTACAACAATCCCGCCGTCGCGAATGTCGATCTGCGCCCGCAACTGGTCGCGCGTCTCGCGGAGATCGATAACTGCCGCTACGTCAAGGAATCCACGATCGACGTCACGCGCGTGCGCGACATCATCCGGCTGTGCGGCGAACGGATCGGCGTGTTCGGCGGCATTCTCGGCTTCGAGTCATTCGTGGAAGGTGCGGTCGGCTGGACCGCCGTTGCCGCCAACGTTGTTCCAGGTCCGCTGGCTCGCCTGTTCGAACTTGTGGCGGACGAGAAGGACGTGGCCACGGCGCACGCGCTCTATCTGCGCTATCTGCCGTTGATCGAGTTCGTCGGCGGACAGGCCTACGTCGCGGGCAGCAAGGCGCTGCTTGCGCATATGGGATTTCCCGCCGGGCTGCCTCGCCCGCCACGGTTGCCGCTGGAGGCCGACCAGGATGGCGTGGCTCGGCACCTGATCGGTCGATTCGAGCTTCACTTCCCGCCGGACCTGGATGCGAGATGATCATGCCGGCGAGCGCACCATGCTCGGTCGCTTCGGATCGTAGCTCCAGCCTGGAATAAGATACTGCATCGCCGCGCCGTCATCGCGCGCCCCGCTGGGAAGCTTCTTGTACAGCTCATGCGCCTTCAGCACCTGCTGCATGTCGATGTCGATCCCCAGGCCAGGTCGCTTCGGCACCTCCACCGCGCCGCCGACAATTCGCAACGGCTCACGCGTCAGGCGCTCGCGCCCTTCCTGCCAGATCCAATGCGTGTCGATCGCGGTGATAGCGCCAGGTGCGGCGGCGGCGCAGTGGGTGAACATCGCCAGCGACACGTCGAAGTGATTGTTGGAATGTGAGCCCCAGGTCAGCCCCCACTCGTCGCACATCTGCGCCACGCGCACCGAACCCTGCATGGTCCAGAAATGCGGATCGGCAAGCGGGATGTCCACCGCCTGAAGCAGGATGGTGTGGCCCATCTGTCGCCAGTCGGTCGCCACCATGTTGGTCGCCGTCAGAACGCCGGTGGCGCGGCGGAATTCCGCCATGATCTCGCGCCCGGAATAGCCGTTTTCCGGCCCGCACGGATCCTCGGCATAGGCCAGCACATCGGAGCGGCCCTTGCACAGCGCGATCGCCTCCGCCAGCGACCAGCCGCCATTGGGATCGAGCGTCACGCGCCCATTGGGGAAGCGCTGCTTCAGCGCGGCGACGCATTGCATCTCTTGTTCGCCATGCAACACGCCGCCTTTGAGCTTGAAGTCGGTGAAGCCGTAGCGATCGACCGCTGCCTCTGCCTCGCGCACAACTTGTTCCGGTGTCAGCGCCGGCTCGTTGCGCAGCCGCAGCCAGCCGTCTTTCGCGCCGGGATCGGTGTGATAGGGAAGGTCGGTGCGTGTACGGTCGGCGATGTAGAACAGATAGGCCAGCATGCGGACCTGCTCGCGCTGCTGCCCGTTGCCGAGCAATGCAGCGACCGTAACGCCGAGGAATTGGCCGAGCAGATCGAGCAGCGCAGCTTCGACCGCCGTGATGACATTGTCGACGCGCAGATTGATCTCGTGCGGTTGGCGCAAGATCGCGGCCTCGGCTTCCGAGGTGACCTGATGCACGGTGGCTTGATGTGCGGCGTTCCCCTTCGGCGCGAGCGCGCGGCGCACGCTGTTGAGCGTGGCGTTGTGGCGGCCAAGCTGCGTGCCGATTACCAGCGGGCGAATGCGTTCCAATGTCTGGCGGATGGCTTCGCTGCCCGGCACCTCGGCTATGCCAGTGCGGCCGGCGGTGTCCTTCATGATGACGATGACACGGGTGAAGAATGGACCATGCGCGCCGGCGAGGTTCAGCAGCATGCTGTCGTGGCCCGCGACCGGGATGACCTGTATGTCGGTGATTGTGGGTGTGTCCGGGGTCGCGCCGGCGGCTGTTGCGTTCATGTCCGATTCTCCGGGGGTCCTGGATGGGCTGCTTGGCTCCACGGCACCGCAGGTGCAATAGCTTTCTTGGTTACTGCCTAGGTAGCCGAACGGGTCAACCCACGCGCAGATCGGCGATCAAATGGCCGGGTACGCTGGTCAGAGCCATGAGCATGTCCCAACCCTGCTTCCTTGCGGTTGAGAGGAGCGAGCGTATCACGGCGAACTCGTTGGCGCCTTGCTCGGAACGGAATCCGCCGGAGATCTTCTGGCGCAATTTCATCATCCGCCCGTCGCGCTCGGCGAGGTTGTTGGTAAAGGGCACCAACGGATCGATGAGAAAGCGGAGCACGTCCCGCTTACGGGTGCTGAGGCGCAGCAGGAGGTTGTGGCCAACCCGCCGGGGCCGGCGGCCACGACGCCTGGCCTTGACCTCGGCAGGGATCAGTGTGGGCTGTGCCTCATGGAACACAAAGCCTTGCGCGAGGATCAGGTCGTAACGACGCTCGATCAGCCCAATCAGACCCGGCTTCAGTGCGACGCCCCGCTCGCGCGCGAGGTTCGTTGCGTGGCAGGCGCGTCGTAACAGGCGTTGCATCTTGTGCGCCCAGTCTTCCTTCTCGATCTCGACCAGCGCCTTCAGTTCGCGCAGATGATGCGCGTTGCACAACGCGTGCAGCACGCCTTTCAGGGTGTAGTACGGCTTCCAGTGGTCGTGCACGACAATGCCCGTGACATGTGCCAGCAGGCTGCCACGCCGCGGCGAGACACGGTAGAAAGTGAGCCAGATGGTCGAGGCGATGTGCAGCCACTGCGTCTTGCCGCCAATCCGGAAGCCGGTTTCGTCCATGTGCTTGACAGGTGCCGCCGCGACGTGGTCGCGCACGGCATCGGCAAAGCCCTGGAATCGCCCCGCACAATCCTGGCTGATCCGGGCGATGGTCGCGGTGACCAGATGCACACCGAAGAGATGTGCCATGAGTTCGGCCAGACGCTTCTCGGGCAGCAACTGGTAGTGCAGCAGATAGAGCACAAATGCGCCGATCCGCTTGCCATATTGCGCCGGCGCGGCAACGCCCTCGGGAAATGCCGCCCGCGTCTGCGTGCCGCAGGCCGCGCAACGGCAGCAATAGGCGCGGTGCTCGGTAACGAGCAGCGGCCTCGGTTCCGGCAGATCGAACACCTGCCGGGAAACATGGCCGCTCGCCATCGCCGTGGTCAAAGGCTCACCGCACGCAGCGCAGGCTTCTGGATAATGCTCGATCGTGGCATCGGGCTTTTCAACCCGGCAAAGCGTCGTGCCAGGATGCCCCTTCTGGCCGCCGGTCTTCTTGCCTGACGGTTCGCGCAGGCTGCTGACCCGCGGCGGCTTTTTCAGCCCGTCGCTCGACGGTGGCTTGCCGCTGTTGCTGCTGTTCAGCCCAAGACGGCGCTCCAATTCCGTCAGCCGCTTCGTCAGGGCCGAATTCTCAGCGCGAAGCACAGTTATCTCCGCCTGCAATGCGGCAATGACTGCATCGCCGCCAGCCGCAGGCGTGGCGTAATCTCGGCCGGACGGGTCGGCGGGCGGTGCCATCGACACGTTGAACTCGTACTCACCCGTGACCTGTCAACAGCTCCCTTCGCGAGGATGACCTGGGCTGTTACCTTTCTTCCTGTCACACTGCAGAACCCAATGACCCCATGGCAAACCAGTTTGATCTGACCGGCCGCATCGCGATTGTGACTGGAGCCGCCCAAGGCATGGGCCGCGCCATGGCGCTCGCGTTGGCCGAGGCCGGTGCCAACCTCGTGCTGCTGGACCGCAACGCCGCCGGCATCGAGGCAACCGCGCACACCATCCGCCAGCTCGGCCGCAAGGCGCTGCCGATCGCCGGCGACGTGACCGACACCGACCATATCTACCGCGTGTTCGCCACCGTGGACCGCGAATTCGCCCGCGTGGACATCCTCGGCAACGTGGCAGGCGAGGCCAAGACCGGCGCAGCCGAAGACATGACGCTGGGGGACATCCGCGCAACGTTTCACAACCTGGTGATCAGCCGCTACTACACGTGCCAGCTCGCCGGCCGACGGATGTTGGCGCAGGGCAAGGGCAGCATCGTCAGCATCGGTTCGATCGCAGGCACGTCATCGCTCGGCCGTGCGCAGTCGGTCTACGGCATGGCGATGGCGGCGGTGATCCAGATGACGCGCGAACTCTCCACCGAATGGGCCGGGCGCGGCGTGCGCGTGAACTGCATCCTGCCGGCGCAGGTGTTGGGCGCCAACGGTCTGGGGCCCCGCATGGAAGCCGATCCGTGGCTGCGCGATACCTTCCTGCGCGGCATCCCGGCCGGACGGTTCGGTCAGCCCGACGACATCAAGGGCCTGTCGGTGCTGCTGGCGTCGGACGCGGCCGACTGGATCACCGGAGCAATCATTCCAATGGACGGCGGCAACCTTGCCATGAACGCCGGCGGCGGGCTGCTGGCGCCGATCATGGAGAGCCACGGCGTGAAGCGCTGACTGCGGCGAGGCAAGCACCCGGCGTTATGCCCTATTGCGCCGCCATCCGCATCGGCACATGCGCCCGCAGGAAACTCCGCACCCGGCCGATCGTCCGCGCCTTCAGGTCCGCCGGTTCCTTCCACGGAAACACCGTGATCTCCGCATTCGGACACAGCGACGCCACCTCGATCGAGGACTGCAGCGGATGCGACGCCGTCTCGTCCGGCAGCACCAGCATCGGCGTCTGACACCTCTGTGCGAACTCCTTAGACACGCTGTAGACGAAGTTCGGCTGCGCGCGGTACAGCCCGTCGAGATACGCCGTCGAGCGTCGCCATCGTCAGGTCGGGCCGCGCGCTTCAGCAACTCCGGCGCCCACACGTCGCGGCCCGAGCGATACATCACGTCCGGGTCATCGTCCCGATGACCGACAGTCTGCACCAGCACCCCGGCCACCACGCGATCCGGCGCGCGCTCCATCAGCTTCATCGCGAAGCAGCCGCCGATGCAGTAGCCCATGAACAGGAACTCGCGGATGCCGAGGTGATCCATCAGCCCAAGCTGGTCATCCGCAAATCCGCCCCACGGATCATCCACCGGCACAGGCCCGGTCGATTCGCCGCCAATAGCGTTGCGCTGATCCATCGTGATGCAGCGGAACTCGTCCTTGAAAATCTCCATCGAGTTGAACACCGCGGTCGGCCAGTTGCTGACCCGCGAATTCAGACCACCCCCTGGCGTGACCAGCAGCGGGAAGCCGCTACCGGCCTCCTCATAGCGGATACGAACGTCGCCGTTCTGATAGAATGGCATAGCGATAACTCCTTCCCGAAACACTGCCCTTAGCGGGTGCTTTGCGTTTTCTTAACACGGAGGATGTGCGGAGAACCACGGAGGGCCACAGGAGCCAGAGCCGACCGAACTATTGTGACCTTCGGTGCCTCTTCGCCATCGTCCAAGTTGCATCCCTGCCGGCGCCAGCAACAGGCGCCGGCATCCCCAGTAACATCCTTTTATTCCGCGGCTGCCACCTTGTCCTGCGTCTTGGTTTCGAAATCACTGGCGTCGTGCCGCTCATGCAGCTGGCTCGAAGGTTCACCCTGCAGCCGGTTCACCATCCGCCCGCGCTTCACCGCAGGCCGCGCATAGACCGCATCGGCCCACCGCACCACGTTCTTGTACTCGTGCACCGACAGGAACTCGGCCGCTCCGTACTGCCCGAACTTCACCAGCCCGCCATACCACGGAAACGCGGCGATATCGGCGATCGTATACACGTCGCCTGCCAGGTACTGGGTCTCCGCCAGCCGCTTGTCCAGAACATCGAGCAGCCGCTTCGTTTCCATGGTGAACCGGTCGATGGCGTATTCGATCTTCACCGGCGCATAGGCGTAGAAATGCCCGAACCCGCCGCCGACGTATGGCGTGCTGCCCATCTGCCAGAACAGCCACGACAGGCACTCGGCGCGCGCGCCAGGCTCGGTCGGCAGCAGAGCACCGAACTTCTCGGCCAGATGCACCAGGATTGCGCCGGTCTCGAACACCCGGATCGGCTTCGGGCCGCTGCGGTCCACCAGCGCGGGTATCTTCGAGTTGGGATTGATTGCCACGAATCCGCTGCCGAACTGATCGCCCTCGTTGATCCTGATCAGCCAGGCGTCGTACTCGGCGCCTTTGTGTCCGAGCGCCAGCAGTTCCTCCAACATCACCGTGACCTTCACGCCGTTCGGCGTGCCCAGCGAATAGAGTTGCAAGGGATGCCGCCCGACCGGCAGCTCCTTCTCGTGCGTGGCTCCCGAGATCGGCCGATTGATGTTGGCGAACCGCCCGCCGCTCGGCTTATCCCAGGTCCAGACCTTCGGTGGCGTATACTCGGCTGACTCGGACATGTGCGAACCTCCAGATATTCGGTCTCAGCGTGGCCTCGCCGCTCCACCAGCGTCAAGCCAGGCCTGCCCGCCGCGCGCCCGGCCGCCATGGCGGCAGCCGATGTTCTGCAGCTCAAATCCTGGCGCTCACCAGAACCAGACGCAATTACGGTGGAGGCCGCCGTTTCAGTCCCGCAGCATCGCCGCGACCTGCTCCAGGCGTCGGATGCGCGCGTACATCTTCATCGCCTTGTCGAGGCTATACGCATGCGCCGCCGCATCGCTGCCCCAGCAGCACTCCCGAACCACCACGCAGGCTACGTCCATGTTGAACGCCTCCCGAACGCTGGTCTCCACGCCGCGATTGGTGGCACCGCCGCCGATGATGATGACGTCGCGCCGCAGCATGTGCAGCAGTTCGGCGACGCCAGTGCCGTAGAACGCGCTCGGCCGTCGCTTGAGGAACACGTAATCCTCGGCTCGCGGCGCGATCTCGCCGGGGAAGCCGGCCTCTGCGGTGCCCTCGACACCGTTGGTCAGCGGCGGCACGCCGGTCTCGGCTGAAAGGTCGGTCGGCAGCATGACGACATCGGCGCCATCGGCGCGACTGACCGGCGTCGTGTAGATCACCGGAACCCCCGCCGCCCGCGCGATCCCTATCAACTGTACCCACGCATCGAGCACCGGCCGCATCGCCGCACTCCGCGCCGGATCCGACGGCGTCAACGCGCGCCGGCAGACATCGTAGGCTACCAGCGCCGTGCGGCGCCGATCGATTTGTTCGGCTTCGGCCATCGCAATCTCCTCAGTCGAGCGGCAGTCGGCATGTCGTCGCAAACCTGCCCAAGATTGGCTGCCGGCAGTCTCCACCGAATCTGACCGTAAGCCCGCGCCCGGCGAAATCAATCGGCATCCGACAGCGATGGCTGTCTCACAGACCGCAGTCGTCCTTATCCGGCCGTATGGGACGTCTTGGGCGTAACCACCGGCGGCGTGAGACAGAATCGCCGAACACCTCCACCTCAAGAAACCAGCCTGCTCGCCACACCTCCCGCCACGATCCTGCGCGCTCGCCACATGCCGCCGATCCGACGCAACATGCTGAGCAGCGTGGCCCCAAATCCCAGCAGTACCTACGTAGTGTGCCGGACGCAGGCCATACTTGATCGTTTCGCTCGCCGCCAGCACCCGCCACGGATTGATCCCCGTCGCCAGCGCATACCAGGCGAACTCGATGCCTGCCGTTGCGCACCCCGCCACCACGCTCAGCGCCAGTTGCGCCACCACGTTGCGCTGCCAGCCCACCGGCAGCACCCGCCACAGCATCAGCCAGACGAACACGCCGGCCATGAACACCGGCTCCGATACGTTCGACTTCGACTGAATGAAATAATGCAGCAACGCCACCACGCCGAGTACATAGATCGCCCGATGCAGCCGCTTCCACCACCGCCCGAGTTGCCGCGTCCACCCGTCGGTCGAGGTCGCTCCCAGCACGCTCAGTCCCAGTAACGTGACGAAGCCGATCGTCAGATAAAACCGCCGCAGAATCTCCGACGCCACCAGCAGAAGGTGGAAATTCTCATCCACGATATACAGCGAGAAATGCGCCACCGCGTAGGCCAGCGCGGTCAGTCCGACGATCCGCCGGACCAGCAGGATGCGCGGCCAATCCAGCACCCGTGCAGCCGGCGTGATCGCCAGCGAGATCAGCAGGAACCGGATCGCCCAATCGCCGGTGCCATGGATCACCTCGGTGACCGGACGCCCGCCGAGCGCACCGGTCACCCACCAGAACGCCAGCACCGTTCCGGGGAGACAGCCGGCGAGCAGCACCGCCGCCTTCAGCGGCAGGAAGCGGCCATGACGATCACGCCATGGAACCATCATCGCACCGCTCCGGCCGCATGATGCGCGTAGTCCGCCGGCACGTTGAATATGGCGGGATCCTGCTGCGCGTATTGCACCGAGACAGCGCTTACCGCGGTCCCGCCGGCGACGTCGGCGCGCAGCATGACGCCATCGGCGGTGATGCATACCAGCGCCTGCCGGCCGTCGCGATCGTGCGTCTCCCAGTCCGTGCAGGACAGGCCTGCGACCGTTTCCTCGCCGCGTCGCAGGTAGTCGCCAGTGCCCGGATTGCCCGCCAGGGCCGTCGTGTCCGCCGGAGTTGCCATCTCGATCACCGACCTGTTCGCGTCTCTCACCACACTCATGCGTCTCGCGACATAGTCGATAATTACAAAAAGCCCAGGGGTTGGCGGATCGATGCGCATGATCCGTGACGCGGCCTGCCAGCGAACGCGCTGCTCCAGACCCTTGTCGCCCGGCGGCGCTCCAATGCCGCTGGCACGATAGGTGACATCGACATCCCGGCTCGGCAGCAGCCGCGGCCTGTCGGCAAGCCCCGAGGACGCCACCACCGACAGGCAGCACGCCAGGTTGGTGACGACGGCCCGCTTCATCCCGGCTCGCGTGTGCCTGCGGCAGCGGAGCGTTCAGCCAGCCGGTGGATTTCCGCCACCACTGCCGCCGGGTCGGGCGCCACCGGGAACCGCGCCGGAGCCTCGAGCGCCGCGGCAAGCCGCGCTTTGTATGCCTCGCGCGGCAGCTCCTCAGCGCCGAACTGCGCCAGGTGGGCGGTGACGAACTGGGTGTCCAGCAGCTCGAACCCGCCCAGGCGGAGCCGCGCGACAAGGTGCACCAGCGCCGCCTTGGACGCATCGCGGACCACGCTGAACATGCTTTCGCCGAAGAACACCCCGCCGATCGCCACGCCGTACAGCCCGCCCACCAACTCCCCGTCCCGGCGACTTTCGACCGAATGTGCGTGGCCCAGCCGATGCAACTCGCCGAACAGCCGTTCGATCTGCGGATTGATCCAGGTGTCCTCCCGTCCGGGCGCCGCTGATGCACAGCCGGAGATCGTGCCGTCGAAATCCTCGTCCACCGTCACGCGGAACATCTCCGACAGCACGGTGCGCGCCAGCCGGCGCGGCAAGTGGAATCGGTCCAGGGGCAACACGCCGCGCCGCTCCGGGTCCAGCCAGTAGAGCCGCTCGCCCCGCCGCGTTTCCGCCATGGGGAACAACCCGTGCCGATAGGCCCGCAGCATCAGTTCGGTCGTGATTTCCACCGTGCGCCGCGACATGGCGCCATTGTGCAGCGCGCCGGGTATGCAATGGAAGTGTCAGCGCATCACTTATGGCGAGGCACAGGGGTACCCTTGCCGCCACGGTCGTCTGATGGGTTAATGGTGCCAGGAATTGCGCCAAAAACGGGAGCAGACCATGACCAAATACACTTGGGAACACATCCATCTCCGGTCGCCTGACCCGGCCTCCACCGCGCAGTGGTATCAGGACAAGCTGGGCGCCGAGGTGATCCGCACCCCGCAACCAGACGGGTCGACGCGGTTCGACCTGAACCTTACCGGGCAGAAGATCTTCATTGCGCTGGCTGATCCGGCGAAGACCGGCGAACCGCCGCGCATCCCTTATATGGGCCTCGAGCACATCGGCCTGACGGTAGACAACATCGACGCTGCGGTGGTTGAGCTCAAGGGCAAGGGCGTGGCCTTCACCATGGAGCCGAAGACGATCCGTCCCGGCGTGCGGATCGCATTCCTCACCGCCCCGCAGAATGTCTCGATCGAGCTGATCCAGCGAGGCTGACGCGACTGCTTCCCGTTGCGGTCCTATGGCGGGACATTGAGAAGATAGCGCGACGTGAGCAGTCGATATTGGACGCCGCACAGTCACTGCCCTCGACGTTGCTGATCGTCGAGGAATGCGCGGCGCAGCAGGCACCGCCCAGTTTACCGCGCCGCTGTCCGCCGCTATGATCGGTGCATGTCCGGCTCGATGAATAAGCGCACGACGGTAACCATGAAGCCCTTCGGCAGGGCGTCCTGGGAGTGCGCGTGTTGACGACAGCGACATAGCACCACCCCAAGGCCCCGCCGGTACCGGACGGGGCCTTTACTTTCCCCAGGTACTCGTCCGGTCGGCACAACACACGGAGCGAGTCCATGATCCCGAGCCATCCAACCGTTGCCCCAACGGTCGCTATCGTCGGTGCCACAGGCGCAGTGGGCAGCGAATTGATCGCCTGCCTGGAACAGCGCAACTTCCCCCTGTCGCGCCTGCGTCTGTTCGCCTCAGCGCGGTCCGCGGGGCGCGCGCTGCTGTTCCGCGGCGAAGGCGTCCCGGTCGAGGAGCTAACCGAGGATAGCTTCCCCGGCGTCGATATCGCGTTGTTCTCCGCCGGCGGCGCTGCATCGCGACGCTTCGTGCCGATCGCTGTGCGCCATGGCGCCGTGGTGGTGGACAACTCGTCGGCCTTCCGCATGGAGCCTGGCGTGCCCCTGGTGGTCCCCGAGGTGAACGGTGAGGCGGCCAGCCGGCACCTCGGCATCATCGCCAATCCGAACTGCGTCGCCATTATAGCGGTGATCGCGCTGTGGCCGCTCCATCGCCATGCGCGGATCCGGCGGGTAATCGCGGCGACCTACCAGGCGGCGTCCGGCGCCGGCGCGGCTGCAATACAAGAGCTGCGTACGTCCACCGCGGCGTATCTGGCCGGCGAGACCTATCGCAACACCGTGCTGGCGCATCCCTACGCGTTCAATCTGTTCAGCCACGACACACCCGTGGACCCCACGACCGGCGCCAATGAGGAGGAAATCAAGGTGGCGCGGGAGATGCGCAAGATCATGCGGGAGCCGGAACTGCGGATCGGTGTGACCTGCGTGCGGGTCCCGGTGCTGCGGGCGCATTCGATCGCGCTGACCGTCGAATTCGAGCGGCCCGTGTCGCCCGAGGCGGCGCGCGAGGTGCTGGCCACAGCGGCAGGCGTGCGCATCGTCGATGACGTCGCACACAATCATTTCCCGATGCCGCGTGAGGCGTCCGGACAGGACGACGTTCTGGTCGGGCGCATCCGGATGGATCCAAGCGATCCGTCCGGGTGTTCGTTGGCCCTGTTCGTGGCGGGAGATCAGCTGCTGAAGGGCGCCGCGCTGAATGCGGTGCAGATCGCAGAGAAACTCGTGGCGTAGCGACACTACTTGGTCATGGCCAGGCTTATGACCCGGCGATCGCAGAGAGACTCGGCGCGTAGCAACATTCTTGAATGCCGACGCGGTCCAGGGCGTGGCGCCCCCGGACCGCGTAACGGCGTGTCAGACGATCAGATCCTCGCCTCGCTCTCCTCGACCACCACGACCGTCTCGGTAACGACTACCGGCTCGTGCAGCCAACGCGTGACGAAGCCAGCCACAGCCGCGCCGATGATCGGCGCCAGCCAGAACAGCCACAGTTGGGAAACATACTCGCCGCCGGCGAACAGCGCGGGTCCGGTGCTGCGCGCGGGGTTGACCGAGGTGTTGGTGACAGGGATCGACACCAGGTGGATCAGTGTGAGCCCTAGCCCGATTGGTATTCCGGCGAATCCGGCTGCGGCGCCTTTGGATGTGCAACCGATGATGATCATCAGGAAGAAGAAGGTCATCAGGACCTCCATCGCGAAGCAGGCGCCTAGGCTGTATTTGCCCGGGCTGAGGTCGCCATAGCCGTTCGAGGCGAACCCATCGGGGACCCACCCGGCCTTGCCCGAGGCGATCCAGTACAGCACGGCCGCGGCTACGATGGCGCCGATGACCTGGGCGATAATGTACGGCAGGACGTCAGCCGCGCTGAAGCGACCGCCTGCCCACAGTCCAACGGTGACCGCGGGATTGAAGTGGCCACCGGAGATATGTCCGACCGCATAGGCCATCGTCAGCACGGTCAGCCCGAAAGCGAACGCCACACCGAGGAAGCCAATGCCCAGGGTCGGATAGCCGGCAGCCAGCACGGCGGCGCCGCAGCCACCGAAGGTCAACCAGAATGTGCCGAAGAACTCCGCCGCGGCACGTCGTGTCATATCCATCTGTTTCCTCCTTCTACTGCACGCTTTGCAAACGTGCGTCCCCCCGGTTTTTGGGAATCGGCAGCAAAGGAGCAGCAGAGTTGGGAAACGTCACACCAATGTCAAAGACGTTTCGTTTCGTAAATCAGCGAGGCCAATCGAGTTTCGCTGGTAGCCTGTTTGCTGCGCCGATTCCATTGGCCGGACATGCTTTAACATGCAATGGCGTGGATGCAACCAAAGATTGCCACGCCAAGCCGCGCCCGCGGGGGGCGCCGGCGGATCATCCCGGCGTATCACCGAAGCGATGGATTGCAGGCGAAGTGGGGGGCTTCTGTTGCCCGGTGCCCCCCGAACCGCGCTTATCGCTTATGCAGCGACAGCGAGCGCCTCATTATCATTGGCACTTGTCATATGGCCCGATAACGGCGGAACCATGCCGAGCGAAAAGTGAGCCTTTACTGCGCGTGTCGAGCCTGTGTCGCCCCCATGCGACCAGGAACCAGAAACCCATCCCTGCAGGGGATTTCGTCCGCTTCCGAGCCGGATTGGTGGAGGCGCCGGGCACTGCCCCCGGGTCCACTACGCTTATTCCACGCACCGTTTATCGCCATAGCCAGCGAACCGGCTCGGGTAATATAGGCACTCGCCGCTCGTGGTGGAAGTGGAGTTGCACATGCGCCTGACCGAGGACCAGACCGCCGAGATCGCCGCCCTCCGCGCCCAGAAGGCCGCAACCCTCAGGCCAAGCGTGCCGGCCCTTGAGGCGTTGCTGTATGAGGCGATGCCGGTGCTGGATCACGGCTTCCTCCGGGTGATCGACTACATGGGCGACGACGCGGCCATCGTGCAGGCGGCACGGGTGTCGTATGGGCGCGGCACACGGCGGGTGTCCGAGGACGCCGGGCTGATCCGCTACCTGATGCGCCACCGGCACTCCACGCCGTTCGAGATGTGCGAGATCAAGTATCATGTGAAGCTGCCGATCTTCGTGGCGCGGCAGTGGATCCGGCACCGCACCGCCAATGTGAACGAGTATTCCGCCCGATACTCGATCCTGGACCGCGAGTTCTATATCCCGGCGCCCGAGCATCTCGCGGCGCAGTCGGCGGCCAACCGGCAGGGACGCGGGGATGTGTTGGCGGGCGACGAAGCGGCCCACGTGCTTGACTTGCTGCGCGAGGACGCGACACGGACCTACGATCACTACGCCGAGATGCTGAACGAGGACGGGGCGCGGGCGGCCCGCGACCCGTCGCGCCAGGGGCTGGCGCGCGAGCTGGCAAGGATGAACCTGACGCTCAATACTTACACCCAGTGGTACTGGAAGACCGACCTGCACAACCTGTTCCACTTCCTGTCGCTGCGCGCCGACGCGCACGCGCAGTACGAAATTCGTGCCTACGCCGAGGTCATGCTGGATACTGTGGCGGCGTGGGTCCCGGTGGCGTGCCAAGCTTTCCGCGATTACCGCCTCGGGGCGGTGACGCTGTCGGCGCAGATGCTGGCGGCGGTGCAGCGAATGCTGGCGGGTGAGGCTGTGGTGCAGGGCAACAGCGGGCTGAACCGACGGGAGTGGGCGGAGCTGATCGTGGCGCTGGGGCGGGATTGACTGTTGCCTGGCCCGTCAGGACAGCCTGCGGGGCACGCTTTCGGACCAGCTCTTGTGAAAATACCGGGCGCCGTTGACGGTGATCTCCACCGTCGAGAGATGCGTGTAGCTGGCGGCGTCGCTGGCCGTCTGGCAGGCTGTATCGACACGGATATCCAACGTCGGATGCACCGCTGCATGCGTGGCGGCAGAGTTGATTAGCGTGTGCGCCGGATCGCGGTTAGACACGGTGTAACGTGAATGGTTGGTCGTGCGGGTCCCCTGCGGCGCGCGCAGTTCGCAGGTGACGGTATCGTTCACCAGATCGAGGTGGAACGCGTATTCCGGCCGGGCAAGCGTGTCGGCCGGCGGCGCTGGATGTGGCGAGGCGGCGAATGTCGGCGGTGGCAGTGAATGCTCCGCTGCCGGTGCGATCGGCAGCGCAATTCGCGAAGCATGCCGGCCGCCGTGATGGATCGTGTTGCGCGCCGGCTGTCCGGTCGGCCAGGCGTTCTGGAATTCCGCACTCGCGATGGCAACGCGTAGCCCGTGACCGGCAGCGATCGCGTATGCGCAGTGGCGCAACGTGAAACACAGTTGGTGGATCTGGCCCGGGACCAACGGCTCCGGCGTTTCGTGCGAATTCCGGTGCGTCGCCAACAGGCCGCCGTCGCTGATTAGGCGCGACGTTCCATCGGGCGCCACGTCGCACAGTTTCACATGAAAATACGCGACTTCGGCGGTGGACTCGATGAACAGTACCGCTTCGGGTTCACCCAGAAGTTCCGTTGTTGCGGCGAAAGCCTCAGTCGTGAACACCACCGAGTATGCCTCGTCGAGCCGCTGATCGATCGGCATGGCCCAAGGCGTAGTGGAGCCAAGACCGCGCCGGCCGGTCGTGATGCCGACCGACGCGCGATATTCATAGCTGCTTGTACCCGCAGCAGTCGGCGCGGTCGTAACAAGGCGACCAGTGTCGGCTAGATACATCGGCGTCTGGCGCACGCGCGCCGGCGGCCATGCGGATTCGCTGCGCCATTCACCGGCATCCTCTAGGCACAGCAACGCTGGTTGTTGCCACGAACGCACGAACACCGTCACTGGCGATTCATCCATCACACCATTGTCGATGCCCTTCAACCAATGATCGAACCACTTCAGGTATTCGCGGCGGGAGTTGATCCGCGGGCCGGGGAATGCCTCCTTCTCCTCGGGATAATAGTGACCCCATGGGCCGATCAACACCTTCTTCGGCGCGCTCAGCCGTTGGAATGCACGCAGTTCAGCGGTGGCGTACCAATCCGCCCACCCCTCAATCAGCAGCACTGCACATTGCACGCGGTCATAGCCAGGAGCCAGGCTCTGATCGCGCCAGTACGGACCGTGCAGCGTGTTGCGGATGTAGCCGAGGCTCCATGGTGCGCTGTATTCCAGCCGCTCCGCCCAGATCGCGGCGAAGCGGTCACCCACCAGCGCCGGATCGGGCGGCGCAAAGTTCAGCGCATTCATCAGCGGCGCGTAACTCTCGAACATCCAGGGCCGGATGCAGCCGCCCGGATTGGTGAATTCCGTATATACATCATCATTGGCGGACCGCACCACGATCGCCTTGAGCGCCGGCGGGCGCTGCACCGCGACCTGCCACTGCACCACCGCGCCGTACGACTTGCCAATCATGCCAACGGCACCGGTGCACCATGGCTGATCGGCGATCCAGGCCACCATGTCGTAGGCGTCCTGTCGCTCCTCCGGCGAATAGATGTCGGTGGAATAGCCTGAGGAACTGCCGGTGCCACGCACGTCATATTGCACGATCACGTAGCCACGCTCGGCGAGATAGGGCACCACCGGCGGATATTCGTCGCGATAGTCGGGCAATGCGACGGCGAGGCGGCGATACGGATGATATTCCATCACCGCGGGAAATCGCCCGGGTGCGTCAGGGCGCGTGATGCGCAGGTTCAGTTCCACGCCATCGCGCATCGCCACGCGAACGCCGGTGATGACCTTCACCGCATGGACCGGCTCGAACGTCGTGTTCATCTGGGTTCCGATCTCTGGGGGAACGGAAGTCCCAGCCTACACGACGCCAACGCCGCCACGCACCAAGTCACGAACAGCACTGATCATCCGCATCGGCATCAGCGTTTGGTTTCGATCGGTCGTACCCGGCTGCCGTCACCCACCTCATCCGGCACGTTGAGCGCCACGCGGTCGCCGACCCGCGCCCCCTCCGCCAGGCTGGCGCGTGTGCCGTCGGTGCTGGCGACCTTTACTGGCTGGAGATGCAGCAGGTTGTCACCACCGACATCCGCGATAAAGGTGCTGGTGCCACGCACTATCAGGGCGGCGACCGGGATCTCGGGATATGCGGTGATCGGCACGTGCAAGGTGACATAGGCAAAGGCGCCAGGCACCAGGAAGTTTTCACTGTTGTCGACATCGAGTTCCACGAACAGCGTGCGCGTGCGCGGATCGAGCACATCTGAGGTGCGGGCAATGCGTGCCCTGACGTGCCGGTCCGGGTTGGCGCCGTCCGCCACATCGGCGATGTCGCCGACGTGAACGAACGGCACATCTTCCTGGTCAACGTAGACATCGACGCGCAGCCTGGTCAGATCGGAGATCGTCAGTACCGGCTGATTGCTGGTCTGGTTCGTCGTCGAGCTCTGCACCAAAGCGCCGGTGTCGACGAACCGCGCCGTTACCGTCCCAGCGAATGGCGCGCGCAGCACCTCGTAGGATTTCATCACCGCAAGCTGCGCCACGTTCGCCAGCGCCATACGGTAGGCGGTGTCGGCGGCATCAGAGGACTGCACCGACGTCCAGCCGCGCCCCACCAGATCGCGCTCCCGGTCGGCGTTCTTGTGCTTGTTGTCGAGGTCGCTCACCGCCGAATCGTATTGTCGGTCAGTCTCGGCGGATGCTACCTCGGCCACCACCTGGCCTTCCTTGACGTGGTCGCCGCGGTCTACCGGTATCGACCGGACATAGCCGCTGACTTTGCCGTACAGCGTCGCGGTCTGATACGCGCGCGTATCGCCGAGCAGTTTGATCAGCCGCTCCTTTGGTCCCTGCGTGACCGTTGCGACCTGTACCGGCGGACCTTGCGCCACACCCTCCGCGAGCGCCTGGCGTGCCGCGAGCAGCTGTGCATCCTTTTGTAGCCATAGGTGCAGCCCGCCGACTGCCGCGACGGCCACCAGCAGCAGACCCACGAGATACACCATGAATGAGCCGAAGCGGCCACGCTTAGCCATGAGCAGAATCCCCCGTCCCTTGCGAACCTGCCGCCTCGGCTGCGAACCGCATGTCGAGGCTGTGCAGGCTTGGCGGCTGGCGCCGCAGCAGCGTGTAGAAGATCGGCACGATGAACAGCGTCGAGAGTGTCGCCACGATGAGGCCGCCGATCACCGCGCGGCCAAGCGGTGCATTTTGCTCGCCGGCATCGCCGAGCCCAAGCGCCATGGGCACCATGCCGATGATCATCGCCAGCGCCGTCATCAGCACCGGGCGCAGGCGGATGCGGCCGGCCTCGATCACGGCGCGCAGCGCGCCAACCTCTTCGCGTGCGCGCAGATCATTGGCGAAGCTCACCACCAGAATGGAATTCGACACCGATATGCCGATCGACATGATCGCGCCCATCAGCGATTCGACGTTGATCGTGGTGTGCGTAAGCGCCAGCATCCACAGGATGCCGATCAGCGCGCCAGGCACCGCCATCATGATGATGAACGGATCCACCCAGGACTGGAACAGCACCACGAGCAACGCGTAAACCAGCAGCACGGCGAGGATCATGCCTAGGCCGAGGCTGCGGAATGAGCTCTGCATCACGTCGTTCTGGCCAAGGATAAGAATCTTCGTCGTGATCGGCAGGTCTTTGCTGATGTCGTTGATCGCCCGCTGGATGTCCGCGGCAGTCGAGCCGAGGTCGCGGCCATCGATATTGGCGGCGATGTCGAGCTCGCGCTGCACCGTGTAGTGGTTGACCGATTCCAGGCTGGAGCGCGGCGAAATGGAAGCGATGTCGCCGAGGCGGATCACCGGCGCGGAGGGCTGTGTCGTGGTGCCGGTCACAGACGATGGATCGGGCCGGTCCACCGGCGTATCCCTCAGGTCGTTCACCGAGTTGATCCGATCGATCGGCGTCTGCACCGCGACGAAGTAGTTCACGTTGTTCTGCGGATTGAGGAAGAAGTTGGGCGCGACCAGCGAACTGGACGACAGGCTGGTGAGCATGTTGTTGGCAACATCGCGCTGCGACACGTTCAGTTTCGCCGCACGCAGACGGTCGACGTCCACCTGCAAGGCCGGATAGTTCAGCACCTGCACCAGATGCGGATCGGCTACACCGGGGATCTGCCGCATGCGCATGAGCAGACGCCGGCTGAGTTCGGCCGCGCGCTGGAAATTGACGTCCTGGATCTGCACGTCGATCGGCGCGGACAGGCCGAAATTCAACACCTGGCTGACAATGTCCGCGGTCTGGAAATAGATCAGGCTGCCGGGAAACTCCTGCGGCAGTTTCGCACGGATCGCACGGATATAGTCGATCGAGGGGTGGTGCGGCTGCTTCAGGGAGATCAGGATCTCAGCGTCCATGCCGCCCACGTTGTCGGTCTGCACGAACGCCATGTTGAACGAGGACAGCGCGCCGACCGTGTCGTTGATGGTGTCGAGCTCGGCTGCGGGAATGATCTGCCGGATGCGGTCCTCAAGCTGCAGCACCAGTTGTTCAGTCCGCTCAATGCGCGTGCCGGACGGCGCACGGAAGTGCAGCTTGATCAGGCCGACATCGGCGGTGGGAAAGAAGTCGAGGCCGATCACCGTGGTCAACGCTCCGGATACCAGCAGCAGCGCACCGGCACACAGCAGAACGAACCTCCGATAGTGCAAGGTGCCTTCCAGCAGCCTGCCGTAGCCATCGCGGAAATGGCCGAAGCCTCGGTCAAACAGCGCGAAGAAACCGCGTGGCGGGCCGTGATGTTCTGCCTCCGTCGCCAGCAGGAAGCGCGCAAAACTCGGCACCACGCTGAACGACAGGATGTAGGACGCCAACATGCAGAACACGACAGTGGCGGCCAGCGGGATGAACAGGTAGCGCGCCACGCCAAACAGCAGCACGACCGGGAAAAACACGATGCAGATCGCCAGAGTGGCAACGGTGAGCGGCTGGATCACCTCGTTGGTGCCGTCGAGGATCGCCACCGTCAGCGGCTTGCCGAGTGACTGGTTGCGGTGGATGTTCTCGATCGTCACCGTGGCATTGTCCACCAGCAGGCCGATCGCCAGAGCAAGGCCGCCCAAGGTCATCAGGTTGATGCTTTGACCGGTGAGGAACAGTCCGATGAAGCCCGCGAAGATCGACAGCGGGATCGATGTCGAAACGATAAGCGTGTTGCGCCAGCTTCCCAGGAACACCAGGATCAGCACCGACACCAGGATCGACGAGATGATCGCCTCGCGGATCACGTTCTGTACCGCGGCGCGCACGAACACGGATTGGTCGAAGTCCAGTTTCAGATCGAGGCCGGCGGGCGCCGCTGCCTGGATTTCCGGCATTGCCGCACGGGTGGCGTCGACCACGGCGAGCGTGGATGCATCGGCGTGCTTGAGGATGGCAAGATAGACTGCCCGCTTGCCGTTCACGTGCACGATGTTGGTCTGCTCGGCGAAGCTGTCGCTGACATGCGCGACGTCGCCGAGCGTGACCGTCGCACCATTGTAGACGCCTATCGGCAGGGCGTTGAAGCGATCAACCGCGCTGGGGCTGGAGTTCAACTGCACATTGTATTCGATATTGCCTAATCGCGCGGTGCCCGCGGGAATGATCACGTTGGACGCCTGCAGCGCCGTCACTACGTCAGTGGGCGAAAAGCCCTTGGCCTGCAGGCGTGCCGGGTCGATATCGACGTTGATCTGCCGCGA
Source organism: uncultured Alphaproteobacteria bacterium (assembly GCA_963696645.1). Classification (GTDB taxonomy): domain Bacteria; phylum Pseudomonadota; class Alphaproteobacteria; order Acetobacterales; family Acetobacteraceae; genus JAMXLO01. Next base: position 947,469 of record CAVOKY010000005.1, on the reverse strand, counting down.
CTTGCCGCCGAACGGACCTGGTGTGGACAGGCCGGGAATGACGAACAACTTCACACGAATGAAATTCAGGCTGTAGTCGTAGATCTCCTGCTCGGTCAGGGTCTTGCTGGACAGCGTCATCTGCACGACCGGCACGTTCGACGCGTTGAACTGGATGACCGCGGGCGGCTGCATGCCCGGCGGCGTGATGCGCAGGATGGTACTGTTCACCGCGGTGATCTGCGCGATGGCGCTGCCGATGTCTGTGCCCGGCTGGAAATATACCCGCAGCAGTCCGATGCTGGGGATCGTCTGCGATTCGATGCGGGAGATGCCGTTGACCGTGGTGGAATAGGCACGCTCGGTGATGAAGACGACGCGCCGTTCCATGTCTTCCGTGGTGAGGCCGTTGTAGTTCCACACCACGAGAACCACCGGGATGTCGATCACCGGGAAGATGTCGACGATCATGCGTGTGACGGACAGAGCACCCATCAGCAGGATCAGCATCGCTGCGATCGCCGATGTGTAAGGCCGGCGCAAGGCAAGCCGCACCAGGCCGATCATTCGCGGCCCTCCTCCCGTTACGCGTTGTTCCAGGTGAGACCAATTTGCCAGCCCATGGCGGCGCTGCCAAGCCGGGGTTTGCCGATGTCCGGGGAAGTGCCAACGTGGCCGCCTTGGATAGGAGGAAACGGGACATGGATGCACAACACATCGCCGGTGCCGCTGCACTGCTGGTGAAGGCGCGTCGCGGCGGGCCGCTGCCGGCCAATCTGCCGGCCGAGATGCGCCCTGGCAGCGTCAGCGAGGCGCTTGCCATCCAGGATGCGGTCACGGCGGCGCTCGGCAAACCGGTCGGTGCTTTCAAAGCCGCTGCGCCGCCCAATGGCGAGCCGACGCGCGGCGCGATCTATGCCGATGCGATCTACGATTCGCCGGCGCGGATACCGGCGGCCGACGTGCCGCAATGCGGCGTCGAGGGCGAAGTGGCGTTCGTGTTCCGGCGCGATCTGCCGGCGAGGGCGGCATCGTATTCACGCGACGAGGTGGCGGCGGCGGTGGAGGCATGCGCGGCGATCGAGGTGGTGACGAGCCGCTATCAGAATTCCGATGCGGTTACCAATCTGGAGAAGCTGGCGGATAGCATCAGCAACGGCGCCTTCGTGCACGACGCAGCGGTGAGCGATTGGCGCGGCCTGGAGCTTGGCCGGCTGAAGGTGACGCTGACGGTGAACGGTGCGCCGGTGCTGGAAAAAGAGGGAGGGCATCCGACCGGCGATCCGCTCGGCATTGCGGTGGTGCTGGCGAATATGATGCGCGAACAGGGCGGCGTGCGTGCCGGGCAGTTCGTGACGTGCGGAACGTTCACCGGGCTGCGCTACCTGAAGCCGGGCGATGTCTGTGGTGTGCGTTTCGACGGGCTGGGTGCGGCGGAGGTGACCTTCACAGATTGAAGCGCCCTCACCCGCTTTGTCATTGCGAGGCGGCAAGGCCGACGAAGCAATCCCCCGCCAGTCATGCGCGCACTACTGGCGGGAGATTGCTTCGCCGGCTCCGCCGCCTCGCAATGACAGGAGACGACGTTACCTGTTCACCAGTACATTCGCCGGGTCGGCGGCGATCTCGCCGCGCTCCACGCGCTTCACCACGTCGGTCAGCATCGCATGGGTTGGTGCGGGAACGCCGACCTCAGCACCCTTTTCCGCAATGAAGCCGTTCATGAACTCGATTTCGGTGCGCCGGCCCTTGGCCATGTCCTGCGCCATCGACGGCCGTTGCAGGTCGCTGCGCGCTGCCGCGTTGGTGCCGGCCAGCATGAGCGCCTCGATCTCTTCCAGTGCTGCTCTGTTGCCTTCCGATGCCAGTGCCAGCTTCTCGGGTTCCAGCGCGCCGATCTTGCCGAGGGTGAAGCCCATCGCCTGACCGACGCGCACCGACTCGCCGCCCAGCCGGATGCACACGCGGCGGATCGCGTCATGGCTGTCGCGCGCATTACCGCCGAGGCCCGTCGCGGCCGACACGCCGTTGCGCATGCCGTTGACGCAGAGCTTGGTCCAGCGTTCGCCCCACAGATTGTCGGTGGCGTGCGCCGTGTCGATGCCGTTCAGCATGTCGGCGAGTTCCTCGATCCGTCGCGTGATCCGGCCATGCGGTTCGCCGACATGGAACGACACCACGTTCGGGTTCTTCAGCATGGTGCGGCGGACGTGACCGGGTTCGAACAACTCCACCCCGACGCCGCCGCCGACAACGCAGCCCACCGTGCGACCCCAGCCGACGACGCCCGCGATGCGTTCCTCGTTGATGCAGTTTTGCGACGATACGACGAAGCCGCCCGGCGACAGATACTGCCGGATCAGCCGCGTCGCCCACACCGTGTCATACGACTTCACCGCGATGAAGGCGATGTCCACCGGGCGCTGCTTTGCCAGTTGCTGCGCCTCGGTAATGTGAATGGCGTTGACGCGGACGGTGTGATTCTCCGGTTCCGTCATGCCGTAAAGATGCATACCACCCGAGCGGATTGCCTCGACATGCGCCGGCCAGGGATCGATCAGCGTGACGTCGTGGCCGAGTGCCGCCAGGTTCGCACCGATGTAGCCACCGATCGCACCGGCGCCGACGAAGGCGATGCGCTTGCTCATTCTGTCGTTGCCCCTTGGATCGTCATTCCGCCGCCTCTGCCAATTCGGCCGTGGCGGAACGCAGCCACACGGCGGTGTCGTGGAACACCGCACCACCCATCGGCGGAGCCGGATCGTCGCTGGTCAGTGCGTTGATGCCGATGCCGCCTTCGAACGCGCCATTCGGCCAGACGCTCTCCACCACGACGACGCCCGGTTGCAGCCCGTCGAACAGACGCGCATGCAGCACGACCTCGCCGCGCGTATTGCCCAGCCGCACCCGGTCGCCCTCGTTCACGCCAAGCCGTGTCGCGTCGGTAGGATGCAGCAACACGGTCGGCCGCCCTTCACGCTGCCGCGAGCCCGGCGTCTCGGTGAAGCAGGTGTTGAGGAATTGCCGCGCCGGCGCCGTCACCATGCGGAACGGCCGGTCGGGCGTGGCCTCGTCGGTCGCCGCCATGTAATCGGGCAATGCGGGCATGCGCGCCCAATCCGGGCCAAGCGCGCGCCAGTCGGGAGAGAAATGGAAGCGCTTGTCGGCCTGTGGGAAGCCATTGTGGAAATGCGCATCGGCGAACAGCGGCGCGACGTCGATCCAGCGTTCGCGCAGCACGGTTGCGGCATCCGGCCAGCCGGAGGCGCGCAGCGTGGCGTCGATGATCTGCATCTCCGTCATCTCGAAGCCGGGATGTTTCGCATCGAGCCGCGTCGCCAGTCCCTGATGCACCGCGTGATTGGGCCGGCATTCGCCAGGCGGCTCAATCAGTTTGGCGCCGATCTGGATGTGGCTGTGACCGCCGGCCTGATACAGGTCGTCGTGTTCCATGAACATGGTAGCCGGCAGCACGACATCGGCGAGCATGGCTGTCTCGGTCATGAACTGCTCGTGCACAGCGACGAACAGATCGTCGCGCATGAAGCCGCGGCGCACGCGATGCGTGTCGGGCGCCACGGTGGCCGGGTTGCTGTTCTGGATCAGCATCGCGTGGACCGGCGGGCCGCCGCACAACGCATCGCGGTCGCCGCTCAGGATGCTGGCGAGGCGGCTCATGTCGAGGATGCGCGTGGTGGGATCGACCGCATCGAGCCCCTCGATCAGCGTCTTGTCCCAGTTGTAAATGCTGCGGTAGCTCCACAGCGCGCCGGCGCCTTCGTGCTGCCACTTGCCGGTGACCGTTGGCAGGCAGGTCACCGCATGCATCGAGGCAGCGCCGTTGCGCGATCGCGCGAAGCCGTAGCCGATACGAATGTAGCTGCGCAGCGCAACGCAGTACAGTTTCGCGAATTCCTCGATCTGTGCGGCAGTCAGTCCGGTGATGGCAGCCGCCCATTCCGGCGAACGCGACGCTAGATGCGCCTCCAGCCCGGTAGGAAAATCCGACAGCCGCGCCATGAAGTCGCGGTCCGCGTAGCCGTCGCGGAAGGCAACGTGCATCACCGCGCAGGCGATTGCCGCATCGGTGCCAGGCCGCAGTGCAAGGTGCATATCGGCAACAGCCGCTGTCCCGGTGCGGTATGGATCGACCACGACCAGCTTTGCCCCGCGGTCCTTTCGCGCGCGCGCGATGTGCGTCATTACGTTGACCTGCGTGGAGACCGGGTTGCCGCCCCACATCACGATCAGGTCCGAGCGCGCCATCTCGCGCGGATCAGGGCCGATGAAACGGCCGACACCGGCCATCCAGCCGGCCTCGCAGATCGAGGTGCAGATCGTCTTGGCCATGCGGGAATAGCCCATGACGTGGCGCAGTCGGTTGATGCCGTCACGCTGCACCAGGCCCATCGTGCCCGAATAGTAGTACGGCCACACCGCCTGCGCACCATGCTGCTTCGTGGTCGCGATGAACGCATCGGCCACTCGATCCAGCGCCTCGTCCCAGGAGATCGGGCGGAACTCACCGGAACCCTTCGGCCCGGTACGCAGCAATGGCTGCGTCAGACGATCCGGATGGTGAACCCTCTCGGCATAGCGCGCGACCTTGGCGCAGATCACCCCCGCCGTGTAGCTGTTGGCCTCAGCCCCGCGTACACTGCCGATGCGCTTGCCGTCCAGCACTTCAATCTCCAGCGCGCAGGTGGACGGGCAGTCGTGCGGACACGCCGAGGAACGAACCTCGCGGTGTTGGGCGGGCTGGTTCATGATGGCGCCAACCTAGCGCGGCGCCCGTCGCCTTGGCAAAGTGTCCGCCGATCCAGGGCGGGAGAACGATCATGACCGACGAATGGCGGCGCACGCACGATTGGGGTGCGTTGACGCGTGCGGAGATCGCAGCGGCGCGCGATGCCGGCGCATTGCCGGTGCTGACAGTCGGCTCGGTCGAGCAGCATTCGGATCATCTGCCCGTGGATACCGACACGCTGTCGGCCTATCGCATTACGCTGGCCGCTGCCGAACGCTGCCCGGCACCGCACGTGCTGGTGCTGCCGCCGCCTTCGTTCGGTTTTTCGCCGCATCATCGGGCCTGGGCCGGCACGATCACGCTGTCGCTGGAGACGTTCGTCGGGCTGGTGACCGACGTCGCCGAGAGCCTGCATCGAACCGGGTTCAAGCGGCTGCTGATTGTCAACGGCCATGGCGGCAACCAGGGTCCGCTGACTTCCGCCTGCACGGCATTGGCAAGTCGCGGGCTGGAAGTGGGGTTCGTGAACTACATGTCGCCCGGGCGGAAACAATGGCTGGAGGTGCTGCCGGGCGCGTTCCGCGACGTCGGCCATGCCTGTGCTTACGAAACTGCGTTGCAGCTTGCATTGCGACCGACGGAAACCGCGGATCGTATTACGGCGCGCATCGGCGCTCTACCGCCGCGGCTGCAACCGTCCTATGCCGCCGGCAATGCGCCCGATTCGCTGCGGCCCGCGGGTGCGTTCTGGGCGGCAATTTTCGCCGCCGGCGATGTCGGTTATGTCGGCGATCCGGCGGCCGCGACGAAGGCGGCGGGCGAGGCTCTGGTCGAAGCGACGGTGCCCGCGCTGGCGCAGTTCTTCGCCGATTTCGCGAGTGCGCAGTTGCGGGTGGGGACGCCGTAAATCTGAATCGTTACGACTCCGCATCAGGCTGCGCGAAGGCCACGCCTTCGTACAGTTCGGCCAGCGGCAACGCGATGCCAATTTTTGGCAGCGACAACTCGGCGTCATCAGCGACGACGTGTCCAACCCAATCATCGCCAACACGGTGGCACCAGGCCGGTCCTGCTCCAGCATCACGTAACGTTGGATCGAAGACGTGTCGCGATACTCCTGGTCCTTGACGATGCGATCGACGCTGGCGGTACTCGGGCTCAGCACTTCGAACACCACGACCGGATCGGTGATCATCGTCGCCCCGAGCGTCGTCGGCGAGCAGACCACCAGCGCATCGGGGTAGCGAATGCTCCCGGCTAGCGCGATCTTGACGTGGCTGCCCAAGGTGCGGCACGGGCCACCGCGCAAACGCGAATGCAGCGCACTCAGCAGGTTCACCTGGATCAACCCCTGCTCTACGGTTCCACCGGTCATGGCCACAGGGGCAAAGCCGTCGAACTCATAGCGAGCCTCCTGGCTTTCCTCCCATGCCAGGAACTCGGCCAGGCTCATCGGCTTGCGCAATGCGACGCTCATGAGTTCAAACCTAGCATGACACCGGCCTTGCGTCATGATCCGATCCGCCAGGGAGCATTCTGATGTCCGTCTCTACCCACATGGTCGCCATGCGCGACGGCGTCCGGCTCGCCACCGACGTGCATCTGCCGGATAGCGCCGGGCCGTTCCCGGTGATCATGGAACGCACGCCATACGGCCGCGCCGAGACCAGCCGCAGCGAGATCACCGCGGCGAACCGAACGCCGGCGACGCGCGCGGAGATCGCGGCGTATTTTACCGCGCATGGTTACGCCGTGGTGTATCAGGATACACGCGGCCGCTACGGGTCTGAAGGTCGTTTCATCAAATACCTGTCGGATGGCGAAGACGGCTTCGATGCCTGCGCCTGGTTGCGTGATCAGTCATGGTGCGACGGACGCATCTGCACCATGGGGCTGTCCTACGCCGCGCACACGCAGGCGGCGCTCGGGTGCCTCGATCCGCCAGGACTGGTGGCGCAGGTGCTCGACTGCGGCGGCTTCGTCAATGCATGGCAGTCCGGCATCCGCCAGTCAGGCGCGTTCGAACTGAAGCAGGCGACCTGGGCATTCAGGAACGCGCTCGTGTCGCCGGAGGCGCAGGCCGATCCGGTGATGCACGCGGCACTTGCAGCAGAGGACATTCGCGAGTGGTTCACCCGCATGCCGTGGAAGCCCGGCCATTCGCCTCTGCGGCATCATCCCGACTATGAAGCGTATCTGTTCGAACAATGGACCCATGGTGCGTTCGACGAATTCTGGCAGCAACTCGGCATATGGACCGCAGGCTTCCATCAGCACTACAGCCGAGCCGACTGCGTGCACATGTCGTCGTGGTGGGACCCATATCCGCTGACGGCGACCGGCAATTATACCGGCTTGAAGCGGGCGGAACGCGGCGGGCAGCGACTGATTCTCGGGCCGTGGACGCATGGCGATCGCAGCGACACGTGTTTCGGCGATGTGGAGTTCGGCCCGGATGCGGCACTGGATTCGTGGGCTGGCGACTGGCGCGCGTATCGGCTGCGTTTCTTCGAACATGTGGTGAAGGGCGCGAAGCTGGACGAACCGGCGGTGCGGATCTTCGTCATGGGTGGTGGCAGCGGGCGGCGCAACGTGGCGGGCAAGTTGGAGCATGGCGGGCGCTGGATCACTGCTGCCGACTGGCCACCACCCAGCGCTGAGTTCACGGCGTTTCATCTGCATGGCGACGGCACCCTGGCGCGCGGCGTTCAGGCGTCGGGTGCCGCGTCGTTGTCGTACGACTTCGATCCGTCGCATCCGGTGCCGACAATCGGTGGCGCGATGACCAGCCTCGATCCGGTGGCACATGCCGGCGCCTCGGACCAGACGGAGGGACCGGCGTTCTTCGGCTGTACACCGCCGTATCTGCCTCTGGCCTCGCGTCGCGACGTGTTGGTGTTCCAGACGCCGAAGCTCGATGCGCCGCTACAGGTTGTGGGACCGATCGAGGCTGAGCTTTGGGTGGCGACCGATGGTCCGGATACCGATTTCACCGCCAAGCTGATCGACGTGCATCCGCCATCGGCCGACTACCCCAAGGGCTATGCGATGATCTTGACCGACGGGATTCTGCGGCTGCGCTATGCCGAGGACCCCGCACAGCCCCGTCTGCGTCAGCCCGGCGAGGTCGTCAGGATCCGCATCACGCTGTTTCCGACGGCGAATTTGTTCTTGCGGGGCCATCGCATCCGGCTGGACATCTCCTCGAGCAATTTCCCGAAATTCGATGTCAATCCGAACACCGGGGAGCCGGAGGGCGACGCCAGGCGCAAGCGGATTGCGGTGAATACCGTGTACGTCGATGCCGATCGGCCGAGCCGGGTGGCGTTGCCGCTGCTCGGGCTGTAATACCAATCCGATGCCGTGCCGGCACCGCAGGGTGCCCGGCTTCGCGGCAATGACGCCGATGAGGAAATGATGGCGAACGATCTGTATTCATTCTACGCGCAGCGCCGGAATACCAGGGTGATGCACAAGTGGAGCCAGTATTTCGAGGTGTACGAACGGTACCTGTCGGGAATCCGTCGCAGCAACCCCACCATTCTGGAAATCGGCGTGCAGCTTGGCGGATCAGTGGAGATGTGGCGTGACTACTTTGGCCCCGCCGCGCGTATCTTCGGCATCGACATCAATCCGACGGCGACGCAGCATGAGGATGTGGCAACGAAGGTGTACATCGGCGACCAGCAGGACCGTGAGTTTCTGCGGGCGGTGGTACGTGAAATCGGTTATCCGGATGTGGTCATCGACGATGGCGGGCACACCGCGAATCAGCAGATCACGGCATTTGAGGAGCTCTACCCGGCGCTCAGCGATAATGGCATCTATATCGTCGAGGATACGCACACCTCCCTTTGGCGTGGACGCTACATGGACCGCCAGGATCAGCAGAGCTTTTTGCAGTTCGCATTTGCACGCTGCGCGCAGCTGATGGAGTGGACCGGGAAGATGGAAAACTTCCAGGTACTGGGAACTGATCAGGCCGAGTTGCTGGCAAACACCGTCTCGGAATTCTGTCGGTCGACCAGGGCGATCAGCTTCTTCGACAGCATGGTGGTATTCGAGCGTGGCCGCCGGCGCGTGCCGCGCCACGACCGGCGATAAGGGAAGACGGACCGGAGCGCGATGATAACACTGACGCCGGCCCCCGCGACGCTGCCGCCCGGGCGACGCGTCTATGCCGTTGGCGACATCCACGGCTGCAACACGCAGCTCGCCAATCTGCATGAGATCATCGCTGAGGACCTGGCGCGACGGCCGGTTGACCAAGCGATGTTGTTACATATCGGTGATTACGTCGATCGTGGCGCTGACACAGCCGGAGTGTTGCGGCGCTTATTGGGCAGGTCGCCGATCGCAGGTGTGCCGGTGATCAATCTGCTCGGCAATCACGACGAGACGATGCTGAATGCTCTGTCCGGCGATCGACCGGCGGCAACGGACTGGCTGTTCGCTGGCGGGCGGCCCGCGCTGGAGAGCTACGGTGTCGATCCGGATTCGCCGCGTGAGTCGTGGCCGGAGAATGTGCCGGTCGAGCATCTGGATTTCCTGCGCAACCTGACGCTGACACATCGCGAGGGCGGCTATTTCTTCGTGCACGGCGGCATCCGTCCGGGTGTGCCGCTGGAACGTCAGGCGCACGAGGATCTGCTGCGGATGCGGCAGCCGTTTCTGTACTCCGACGCGGATTTTGGTGCCGTGGTGGTGCACGGCCATACGCCGGTGAAGCAACCGGTGGTGCGACACAATCGCATCGCCATTGACACCGGCGCGGTGTTCGGTGGCAAGTTGACGTGCCTGGTGCTCGAGGGCGAGATGCTGGGCTTCCTCACCGCTGATCCGGTAGGCGAGCCCGTGTCGATCGCGCACCGATAACGCAGAGTGCGACAGGGCAGCCCGCTGCCATGGGCTGTCAGCATCCCCATGCCTTTGCCTTTCCAAAGGTGGCTCAATAGCCCTACATTCCAACGACGAAGGCAGATCAGGTCTTATTGGTACAGCTGCAGATTTCCCGCAATCTCGTAGCCTTGTTGGAGGACGAATGCTTTCGCAAGCGAACATTTCCGCCACCACACCAACGGGCACGACGATAGTGCCCGGTGGAGCGACCTTCCGGTTTTGGGCACCACGCGCGACGGCCGTCTACCTGAACGGCGATTTCGGTGGCCAGGTCTATGACAGGCAAACAGAAGACCGTCTGCTTGGCAGGGATGCCGCTGGTTACTGGACAGGCTTCCAGGCCGAAGCGCAGGACGGGGATCTTTATCGGTTCTGGGTCGTCGGCGCAGGATCGAGCGGATACAAGCGTGACCCATACGCGCGCGAACTTGCATCAGACGGTTTTCCGGATTGCTCCAGCATATTGCGAGCGTATGACGCTTACCCTTGGCACGACGACGGATTTCGCACCCCCGATTTTTCCGACATGACGATTTATCAACTCCACATCGGAACCTACGCTATCCGGAACCCTGGCATTGCCTCGAACTTTCTCGATGTCGCAGGCAAGATCCCATATCTCGCTGCGTTGGGCGTAAACGTCCTGCAACCGCTCCCGATCGACGAGCAGGAGGTAAATCCGAATATGGGCTACGGTGGGGCAGACCTGTTCTCACCGGACTTTCCCTACGTCGCGACCGCCTCGGCATTGCCTGACTATCTGGCGACAATCAACGGCTTGCTGACCGCCAGGCAATTGCCGCCACTACAGCTTGAGGATATCCAATCGGGGCCGGCCCAACTGAAGGCGATGGTGGATCTCTGCCACGTCCATGGTATCGCCGTTGTTTTCGACGTCGTTTACAATCACGCCGGCGGGTTCACCGTGAATGGCCAATTGGACGACAATTGTATCTACTACCTTGATCGAGCCCCGGATGTAGGCAACAATAACGACAGTCTTTATTTCACCGATCAGGACCGCGGTACCGGCGGGCTTGCGTTCGCACTATGGAATGGCGACGTCTGCCGATTCCTCTCCGACAATGCCGCGCATTACATCAAGGAATATCACGCCGACGGATTTCGCTATGACGAGATCAGTATCCTGCTCTCCACCAACCAAGGAAGCGGATGGGAATTCTGTCGCGCTCTCACCACGCAGTCGCGCAATCTGCAGCCTCGCATCCTGCAGAACGCTGAGTACTGGCCGGGAGAATTCCCCGACATTCCTTCGACGGCGCTGCCGGTTGTCGCACCGTCGTCGGCCGGTGGCGCGGGCTTCGATGTCGTGCAGCATGACTACTTGCGCAGCACTCTGCGCGACGCAGTCGCAACAGCATCAGGGGGAGCCGATGCTGCGGTTTCCGTCTCAGCGATAGGATCCTCTCTCTACCCGCCGGCATTCGACCACGCGTGGCGTGCAGTCACCTGTGTTGAAAACCACGACCTCGTTATGGCCGGTCGAAACCCGCGGCTTCCCGCGCTGGCGGACGGGTCCAATCATCGCTCCTGGTACGCGCGCAGCCGAAGCCGTTTCGCCACCGCGATTTTACTCACCGCACCCGGAATTCCCCAGCTATTCATGGGCCAGGAGTTCCTGGAGGACAAACAGTGGGACACGGACCCGGGCGGACCAAACCTCCTGTGGTGGGATGCGCTGAACAGCGGCGTTGATCGTGCCATGGCTGATCACCTCCGCTTTACGCAGGATCTGCTTCGCCTTCGGCAAAATCAGCCGGCACTAAGAGGCGACAAGGTGAACGCATTTTATTCATCTGACACGGATCGGGTTCTTGCCTTTCACCGATGGCTGGAGGGGACAGGCCAGGACGTCATCGTGGTCGCATCGCTGAGAGAAGCGACGTGGTTCAACTATAACCTGGGGTTTCCCGCCGCGGGCTTTTGGGTGGAGGTGTTCAACAGCGATGTGTATGACAATTGGGTCAATCCATGGGTCGCCGGCAACGGCAGCGGGATTCAGGTCAACGGAAGCCCGCTGCACGGTTTCGCTGCATCTGCCCCGATCGTCATTCCGGCCAATGGCGTCGTGGTTTTTGCAAGGGCGTTCTGATAACGAACCTGTGGCGGCCGGGCCGGCGTGCAAGTCGCCAGGGCAACGTGTCTTATCGCTGCGCCGAAGGGAGCCGCCGCCTCGGCAACAGGGGTTCTGTGATGATCCGACAGCCGGTCAGGTGCGACAGCACCGAAATATCGGCGCGTATGCCGCGGGCTATCAGCCATTGCAGCGCCGTCAGTCCGGCAAGCGGCGACAGATCCGTGATCGGCGTGTTGGTCAGATCGAGGTATTGCAGGCTGGTCAGCGCGGCGAGCGGCCTGACATCGGCGATCCGCGTGCTCGATAGATCGAGGCTGTGGAGATTGCCCAGTCCCGCCAGAGGCGCCGCGTCACAAACCTGCGTGTCGCCGAGATCGAGCCGTTCCAACCTGGCAAGACCGGCCAGCGGCGACACATCCTCGACCAGCGAACCGGTGAGGAAGCAGCCATCAAGTTCGCGCATACCTGCAAGCGCAGCAACGTCGCTGACCGCAGTGAACGACAGATGCAGGCGTTGCAGACGGACCAGGGAAGCCAGTGGCGACACATCGTTGATGCGCGCTCGGGTGAGGTACAGGCGGCGCAGTGACGTGAGGGCGGCAAGCGGGCGCAGGTCGGTGATGTAGCTGCGCTCAAGCTGCAACTCGACGATGCCGGGAATCCAATCGGCTGGCGGCGCCCGACCCGCAAGGATCAGGCGCACGACCTCCGAATTTTCGATGGAAGAGTCGTTGATAGCCGGGTCAGATCTGGTCACGACTGAGTCTCGCGCGTGGCCGTCGCGCGACACGGTCAATGCGCACGATGGAACGGACGATCCCCTTTCACCGTCACGCGGTAACCGGAACGCGTCTGCGGGAAGTAATCCCACATCGCGATGTGTTGCACGCAGCGATTGTCCCAGAACGCCACAGAGTTGGGCTGCCAGCGGAACCGCACCTGCCAGTGGGCCCGGCTGCAATGCTCGTAGAGGAAGTCCAGGATACCCTTGCTTTCCCCCTCCGGCACATCCTTGATCGAGTGGGTGAACACCGGATTGACGAAGATCGCCTGCCGTCCGGTGACCGGATGGGTGCGCACCACCGGATGCTCGGCGCGAGGAAATGTCTTCGGACCCTCGGCGCCGATCAGTCGATTGGTGCGCATGTAGTTCATCGAGCCATCATGGATCGCGGTCAGGCACGACAGATATTTCTTCATCGGTTCCGACAGTGCGTCATAGGCCGCATACATGCTGGCGAATATAGTGTCGCCGCCGACCGGCGGGATTACCTTCAGGTTGAGGATGGAACCCATCGGCGGCTCTGGATCGCACGATACATCGGAGTGCCAGCGCTCACCGTTGATGCGCTTGGACTTCGCATCGGCATGGATCGGCAGGATCTCCGGGTGACCCTCCGGGCCTGGAGTATTGGGATGGACGTGCAACTCGCCGAACAGGCGGCCGAACGCCTTGTGCTGCTCGAGCGTCAGCTTCTGGTCGCGGAAGAAGATCACCTGGTGCGCCATCAGCGCGTCGTGCACTTCCTGGAATTGCTGATTGCCCAACGGCTTCGACAGATCGACCCCGGAGATTTCCGCGCCGATCGCCGCGGTGCACGGTTTCACTTCGATGGTATCGTAGGGCATGGACGGTCCTCCTGGGCGCGGTTTCAGTGAACTATTCCCTGCATCGGCGCTTCAGGCAAATCCTGCCCCGTGACTCCGGCGGAAAGCTTCCCACATCATCTGCGGTCAAAAGCAGGAGGTCAGACATGGCAAGCATCAAGCGGCACGCCAGCGCCAATTGGCAAGGCAGCGGCAAGGACGGCACAGGCAGCCTCACCACGCAGAGCGCCACACTGAAGGATACGCCGTATTCCTTCAGGGCCCGCTTCGGCGACGGCAAGGGGACCAACCCCGAGGAACTGATTGCCGTCGCGCATGCCGGCTGTTTCAGCATGGCGACGGCGTTCCAGCTCAGCGGCGCCGGTCATCCGCCCGAGAGCCTGCACTGCGATGCGACGCTGACCATGGAACAGGAAGGCGCCGGGTGGAAGATTGCCGCGGTGCATCTGGAGTTGCGCGCGCGCGTGCCGGGCATCGACGCGGCAAAGTTTCAGGAACTGGCGGCAGGGGCGAAAGCCAACTGTCCGGTGTCGAAGGTGCTGAACGCGGAGATCACCCTCGACGCCAAGCTCGAGTGAGCCGCTACGGCGCCTTGCGCAGGAAGACATAGTCGGCGGCATAGGGCGCGGCTTGCAGCAGGCCGAGCCTAGCACACTGTCCGCTCATGACGCCGCCCCGCGTGTTGATGCGCTGGATTGCCGTGACATCCTGCAGCGGCCCCTCGCCCTGATGCGCGGCAACGTCAAGCCGCAACCATTGAATGTCGTTGGCGGCCGCCCCGGGTCTCTGCGCGACCACCTTGCCGACGACAGTGCTGCCGCCGATCTCCCATGTCGGCCCGGCGTAATGCCTGCCAACTGTCGCGCCGTTGCGGAACAGCGAAGCGATCGGCTCGCGGAACTGCCACGTGAGGTGACCCGCGGCATCCGCCTTGCATTCGTGGATCTGGGCGCCTACCGCCTGAACCCGCAGCACAACGACATCTCCGGTGAGGGCAAGTGCGTCGGGAATCTCGGCTGCCTTCGGCCCGATTGCGCTCGACGTCATAAGCACCAATGCCGCCGCCGCTGTTCGAACAGTCGTGATCATCGTCATCTCCTCGGCTACACGTTGAAGCGGAACAGCAGGACGTCGCCGTCCTTGACGACGTACTCCTTGCCCTCGACGCGCATTTTGCCGGCGTCCTTGGCGCCCGCCTCGCCCTTGCATGCGACGTAGTCGTCGTAGGAAATCGTTTCGCAGGCGATAAAGCCTCGCTCGAAATCGCCGTGGATGGTGCCGGCGGACTGCGGCGCCTTGGTGCCGCGCACGATGGTCCAGGCGCGCGCCTCCTTCGGGCCGACGGTGAAGAACGTGACCAGCCCGAGCAGGTCGTAGCCGGCACGGATCACGCGATCGAGGCCGCTGTCGTGCAGGCCAAGCCCTTCGAGGAACTCGCCGCGGTCGGCTTCCGGCAACTGTGCCACCTCGGCCTCGATCGCCGCCGACACGATGACGACGCGGGCACCTTCCGCGCGCGCCCGCGTTTCCACCAACGCGGAGAATGCGTTGCCGGTCGCGGCCGAACCCTCGTCAACATTGCAGACATACAGAACCGGTTTCGATGTCAGCAGTTGCAGGCGCTTCACCGCTTCGGCCTGTTCCGATGCGACGACGGCGCGTACCGGGCGGCCGTCCTGCAATGCCGTCACCAGCGGCTCGATCAGCGCCACGAGTGCGACGCTTTCCTTGTCGCCGCCGCGCGCCTTCTTCTGCGCCGCGAGCAGCCGCTTCTCCAGGCTTTCGAGGTCGGACAGCATCAGTTCGGTTTCCACCACATCGGCGTCGCGCAGCGGGTCTATGCTGCCTTCGACATGCGTCACGTCGGGGTCCTCGAAGCAGCGCAGCACGTGGATGATCGCGTCGACCTCGCGAATGTGCGCGAGGAACTGGTTGCCAAGGCCTTCGCCCTTGCTGGCGCCGCGCACCAGGCCGGCGATGTCAACGAATTCTAGGCTGGTGGGAATGATCTTCGCCGATTTTCCGATCGCCGCCAGCGTGGTCAGCCGCGCATCCGGCACCGCGACGCGGCCGACGTTCGGTTCGATGGTGCAGAATGGATAGTTCGCAGCCTGCGCCGCGGCTGTCGCGGTCAGAGCATTGAACAGTGTCGATTTACCAACGTTCGGCAGGCCGACGATGCCGCAGTTGAAGCCCATCTACTTCACGTCCTGCGTCAGCAGCGCGACCTTGGTCATGAAATCCTCGGGCCTGCCATGCACCAGCAGCGGCGCCGCATCAGCCACCGCGTCAAGCACCGGCAACAGCCACTCGCGATCCTGCTTCATGAAGTCGCTCAGCACATGGCCCAGCACGCGTTCCTTCTGGCCAGGATGGCCGATGCCCAGACGCACCCGCCAGTAGTCCGGCGTGCCCAAGATGCGGTCCATGCTGCGCAACCCGTTGTGCCCCGCCGATCCACCGCCGCGCTTCACCCGCACCTTGCCCGGTACCAGGTCGAGTTCGTCGTGAAACGCAGTGATCACCTCGGGCGGCAGTTTGTAGAACGCGGCGGCCTGCTGCACCGACACGCCCGACTCGTTCATGTAGGTCTGCGGCTTCAGCGCCAGGATCTTTTCGCCGGCAACGCTGCCCTCGGAAACCAGACCCTTGAAGCGCTGGCGCCACGGCGTGAAGTTATAGCGGATCGCGATGGTGTCGACCGCCATGAAGCCGATGTTGTGCCGGTTCCGGGCCATCCCCGGTTCCGGATTGCCGAGGCCCACCCAGAGCAGCATGACACCCCAATGTCCGGGGGCGATCAGCCCCGCTTCGATCCGCCACCGCGCCCCCGGTCCGCGCCACCACGGCCACCACGCTCGCCGGCTCGTGCTGCCGGTGCTGCCGCGGGTGCTGTGGCGGCGACCGCAGGAGCCGCTGTTAGTGCGGCAGCCGCGGTGGCCTCGGCCGACACCTCGGCCTGCTTGGTGGGCGGTGCCACGGTGGCGACGACGAAGTTGCGGGTGATCGCCGGACGGGTGTGCTCGGTGCCGTGCAGGTCCTCCCAGCGCACCGCGTCATTGAAGTCGAGGCTTGCCAGATTCGCGGTAAACTGCTCCGGGATGTGCTCGGGGTCGGTGTAGACCTCGACCGTGTGGCGGATCACGTTGAGCACGCCACCGCGCTTCAGGCCGGGGCTGAGGCCGTCATTCTCGAAGTGCACCGGCACCGAGACGCGAACCCGCTCGCCGGCGGCCAGGCGCTGGAAGTCGACATGCTCGGGCGCGTCGGTGACGGGATGGAACTGCACGTCGCGGATCAGCGCGCGCGTGGCGTCGCCGTTGATCTTGATCTCGTAGAGGCGCGACTGCCAGCCGGCTCGATGCAGCTCACGCATCACCGCGCGCGGTTCGAGCGCGATCAGGCTGGGCGCCAGATGCGCACCGTAGATCACGCCGGGCACCTTGCCCGCTCGCCGGGTCGCCCGCGCCGCCCCCTTACCGGCTCGCGCGCGTGCCTCGGCCTCGATGGTCACGACATTGGCCATGGTCCGCTCCTGCAAATGCAAGCGCCGGCCTCCAGGGGTGCCGGCGTGCCGGGCGGTTTAGCCGAGCGTTGGGTGCGGGGCAAGGCGGGGCTTCGCCCCGAGCCCCACCAGAGCGCGCTGCCCTCTGGACTCCCGCCAAGGGCGACGCCCTTGGAACCTTTCACTTTCGACCGGTGGGGTGAGGGGTTGCTGAGCCCGAGCATGGCATTGGCCATGCTCGGGCTCAGCAACCCCTCACCCCACCGGTCGAAAAGGATCGGATTGCAAAGGCGACTGCCTTTGCTGGAGGTCTAGGAGGCAAAGCCTCCTGGCAGGTTTCAGGGCGGAGCCCTGCCCTTCCGCTGCGGGGGTGACGAACACGTCCGGCTATGACAGCTTGCGGCCACATCCTGCCATGGAGAGTTCCCGATGGCCGATCCAACCCCGTTCCGTCCGCTGACCCCTGGCACACAGCCACCGTATGATGCGCCGGCCTATCTCGGCACCATCAAACGGCATCCGAAGCAGAAGCTGCACCCGATTCCGCAGACCATCACGGAAACCACCGGCCCCAGCTTCTCAGCCAGCCGCTTTCCGCCGATGGCCGATCTCACCATGGCAAAGGGCAAGCCGGCGCTCGGCGAGCGCATCATCGTGGCCGGCATGATCACCGATGAGGACGGCCGCCCCGTGCAGCACACCATGGTGGAGATCTGGCAGGCGAATGCCACCGGCCGCTACGACCATCCGTCCGACCAGCACGACGCGCCGCTCGATCCGAATTTCCACGGCGACGGCCGGGTGTTCACCGACGAGCATGGCCGCTACCGGTTCCTCACGATCCGGCCTGGCGCCTATCCGTGGCCGAACCACCGCAATGCATGGCGACCGAACCACATCCATTTCTCGTATTTCGGGCCGGCCTTCGCAACGCGCCTGGTCACCCAGATGTATTTTCCCGGCGACCCGCTGCTGGCGTTCGATCCGATCTTCCACGCAGTGCCGGACGAACACGCGCGAAACCGGCTTATCGCGGTGTTCGATCTGGACATCACCGAGCCGGACTACGCGCTCGGCTACCGGTTCGATGTCGTGCTTCGCGGGCGCGCCGCCACGCCGATGGAGGAATGATCCGATGCCAATCGCCACTGCCAGCCAAACCATCGGACCCTACTGGCACCTGCTGGAGGATCCGTCCTGGGCCGACCTGACGCGGTTCGGCGCGCAGGGGGAGAAGATCACGCTGACCGGCGCGGTGCTCGATGGCGACGGCAAGCCGTGCGCGGACGCCTGTGTGGAGATCTGGCAGTCCGATCCGCCGGCTTCTGACAGCTTTCCCGGGTTCGGCCGCAGCAACACCGATTCGCGGGGGCAATTTCGATTTGTCACGGTGAAGCCGGGACCGGTGCCGGGCCGCGGCAATGCGCAGCAGGCGCCGCACATCGCGCTGTGCATCCTGTCGCGCGGCCTGATGCGCGGGCTGGTGACGCGGGCGTATTTCCACGGTGAGAAGCTGAACGAGACCGACCCGCTGCTGCTGTCTATCGAGGAGCCAGCGCGGCGCGGCACGCTGATCGCGCGGCCGGCCGAGGCGGGGACCTGGCGGATGGATGTGCGGCTACAGGGCGATGGGGAGACGGTGTTCCTCGACGTGTAATCGACGGCGTCCACTCGTTGGGGGAGGCGTGACGTGGCCCGGCGACTGCTTTCGTGGGTGGTTTGGGCGATATCGCACGCCTGCCGTGCGGTATGGGATATCGTCCTGACGCTGGCCGGGCTGGTTGTCGCCGTCACGCTGCTGAATTCGAAAGCCTCGTTGGGCATGAGCGCGACCGACGCGCAGCCCATCTACATTGCGTGCGGCGCCCTGATCGGCACGATCCTGGTGCTGGTGCTCACCCTGTCGCTGATCCCGCTGCAGCGGTCGGCGGAATTCCACACGAGTTCGGTCACCGCGGCGATCAAGAAGAACCGTGCCTACGGGCTTGCGGTACTGTTGCAGATCGCCTGCTGCCTGGTCTCGTTCGGCTTTGCGATGCGCCACGCCGATGGATCCTTGCTGCCGGTGGAGTTCCTGTTTCTCGCCGCGTCGCTTGACGGCATGCGATGGCACTGGCGGATCACCGTTCGGCTGATCGATACGGGCGAGAACGCTGCCCGTATCCTCGACACCCGGGCGCGTTCGCTGATGGGACGCAGGACCTACGATGCCGACAGGATCGACGGACTGCGGCGGGAGGCGGCGGAGCTGGCGGAACGCGCCGCGCGCCGCTACGAGACCGGCAGCGCAGGGACGGTTGTCGGCACCCTCGGGGACATGACGCTCGACTGGATCGCGCGCTTTGGGTCCTCGCGAGGGGCGTTCGAGAACGCCGAGAATTCGTTTCTGGGCTTTGCCATCGACGATCTTGAGCACATCGCGAACATCACCGTCGCGAACCAGCTTGCTTATACGTTCCAGGCGATCCTCGACCAATTGTCGTCCATTCGCCAGCGGCTCATGCGATGTCCGGACTTCCTCGGGCGCCAGGCCGGACGCCTTGCACTGGCGGCCACTGGACGCCTGCTCGCCAATGCCGCCCGCCAGCGTCTGACCCGCCCGATCGTGCGTGGCGTGTTCGGCGTGCTGGCTGAACCGCCCGATGCGGACCGGCCGCAGGATGTCGAGGCGTGGGAGCGCCGATATGAGTTCGAGGCAGCGGCGGATGTCACGGTGCAGACATGCCTCGCGACGCTGAAGGCCGGCGACCCTGAATGTTCCAATGTCGTGCTGAACGCATTGATCAGCGCCGTCGACCCGACGAAGCCCTGGCCGAGCGGGGAGATTTATGTCGATCGCCTGAAGGCGATGCTCGAGAATCTTGAGAAAGCTCTCCCGGAGGCGGCCGCGGTGCCGCATGTGGTGCCGGGCTCGATGCTGGTTTCGAGCGGAGCCGAGCGGCTGCCGATGGCTGCTGCCTATGATTTTCAGTCATCGGCCCCGCTCGTATCGCTGCTCGACCGAACGAACGACTTCGAGCAGAAAGGGCCATTGTTTGCGCTCATCGCCGATGCCATCGGGTCACACATCTACAAGGCTGCGTCGGCCGAGCATGTGTTGGGCAGTGGCATATTTTTCCTGTTGCGCGAAACATACCGCGAGCTTGTGGGGAAGCTGCTGTATTCGGCGATCAGTCTCTACAATGCGGGGGATGTGCGATGGGCGAAGGTCTGTCTTGAGGCAGAACATCGCGTCATCGATCTGTACCTTTCGCTGCTGCTGCGTGACGATCAGATCAAGGCGGGCGGGGTGCCGTTGCGCCAGGCCACCGATGCATTGGACACCATCGCCGGGCTAGCGATCATGGATCTGCGCAGAGCGTTCGGCGAGATTGCGCGCGGCGTGGTTTCCAGTCTCGGCTCGCTTTTGAAGACCGTTGTGTCCAGCAGCCCCAACACGGACCATGCCCCTGTGCTGGCACGACTGCTGGCAATCCAGAAATGCGCCGAAACGACTGATCGCGGAAGGGCACTTGCCGGTCGCCGGAAGGACGTTGCGGATGCGTGCCGGGCTGCCATCGCCGAGACGTTCGAGGACACCACGGCACGCGATGCCCTGATCTTGCGCGCCGAGGCGCTGCTGGCCGATGCACCCGAGCGGACCTACCTGCGGGAACCCGTGGACGCTGCGATCGAATATCGTCGGTTCATGGCAGAGACGCCGAACCAGGACTCTGCAGAGCCCGCGCCGCCGACACAGGGCTGAAGCCAGTCGTACAGGCGGTCTGGTATTGCCTGCGCCGTAGACGGATTGCAGATGATTACGTGATCGCACTTCAGGAATCCGCCCATGCCCACGAATCCCGCAGACAGTCCGATCCTCGGCACACTCTACGGCAGCGACGCCATGCGCGCGGTGTTCGACGAAAGAAAATATTTCCAACGCATGCTTGATGTCGAGGCGGCGCTCGCCCGCGTGCAAGGGCGGCTTGGCATCATCCCGGCCGATGCCGCCGACGCGATCACCCGTGCGGCACGTGTCGAGAACCTCAGCACCGAGGAACTCGCCGCCAGCGCGCGCAATATCGGCTATCCGGTGGTCGGCCTGGTTGCGGGCCTGTCGCGTGCCGCGGGCGAAGCGGGCGGCTGGACTCACTGGGGGGCCACCACGCAGGACATCATGGACACCGCCACCGTCCTGCAAATCCGCGACGGCCTGTCGCTGATCCGCGCGTCGCTGTGCGGCATGGTCACCGCGTTGGCGGCCCAGGCGGACCGGCATCGCGGCGCGGTGATGGCCGGGCGGACGCATCTGCAACAGGCGCTGCCGATCACACTCGGGTTGAAATGCGCGGTGTGGCTACAGCCGCTGATCACGCATGTGCATCGCCTCGACACACTGCGCCCGCGTGTCGAGCAGGTCAGCTTCGGCGGTGCTGCCGGCACGCTGGCATCACTCGGCGATCAGGGCATCGCGGTGATGGAAGGCCTCGCGACTGAACTCGGCTTGGCGGCACCGGCCGCGCCCTGGCACGTCAGCCGCGACGGCTTCGCCGAGACGGTCGCGTTCCTTGGCCTCGTCTGCGGCAGCCTGGCGAAGCTGGCCACCGACATCATCCTGCTGGCGCAGACCGAAGTCGGCGAAGTCGCGGAACCCTACGTAGCGGGCCGCGGCTCATCATCCACCATGCCGCAGAAGCGCAATCCGATCGCGAGCGAATACATCCTCGCCGCCGCTCGCACGGTGCACGCACTGGTGCCGGTGATGTTCGGCGCCATGGCGGCGGACCATGAGCGCGCCACCGGGCCATGGCAGGCAGAATTGCTTGCGCTGCCGCAATGCTTCGTGTTGACGCACGGCGCGCTGCAGCACGCGAGCGCGATCGCGGAAGGCATGGTGATCGATGCGGCCCGCATGCGCCGCAATCTCGAGCTCACCGGCGGACTGATCGTTGCCGAAGCGGTCATGATGGGACTGGCGCCGCATATCGGGCGCGGCGAGGCGCACCACGTGGTCAAGCATGCCTGCGATGTGGCACTTGCCGAAACGATTCCGCTCGCCGATGCGCTGGCACGCGAACCGGCGGTGGCCAGCCGGCTGGATCATTCGGCGATTGAGCGGCTGATCGACCCGGCACACTACCTCGGCAGCAGCGACGGCTTCATCGATCGCGTACTGCTCGCGGCACGTGCACTGGACTGATGACGCAGACGGTGACGATCACGCATGCGACTCGCCTGTTGATCACATCGACGACAATTGATGATGCGGCATCACCCGTGACGATTGCGCAGGGCTCCGGCGGTTGCCTGCCATGGGGTTGCTTCTAGGTTGGCAGGCAACTTGACGGGATTTCTCCGTGCCGGTCGGCAAAAGCCGTACCGCGACGCGAGCCTGTAAGGAAAATTGTGCCATGCAGGAATTCGGCGCACGGAACTCGCGATCTGCGGCCGCGCGCGCCCGCAGATCGGAGGAAGGTCGATGACGAAATCCAGCGGGTTCACCCGGCGTAACGCACTGAAGCTCGGCGTTGCCAACGCTGCCTTGCCGCTCGTGCAAATCCGCACCGGACGCGCCGCGGGCAAGGTGTGGGTGGCGTTCTAGGGCCATTGGGTGCCTGCCGGCAACGACGTGATGAAGCAGCAATGCGCGGCGTTGGTGAAGGATCACTGGATGACGATTCCGACCAGCAGCGGAACGCAGAACAAGGGGCCGTGCGGACGCATTTCGATTCTCAAGGACGCCGCGGGTCTCGATGTGGTGAAGATGTATCCGGCGTCAGGTGATGCGACGCCGGACGCCGAGAACTGGACCTATGACGCAATGCTGAAGGCGGCCGAGGCCTGCCACAAGGTCGGCAAGACCTTCGGTATCGGCCTGGGGACCACGGCCGACTCCGTGGAGTTCGCCGGCAGCATGTTTGCCGCGTTTGGCGCCGAGGTGGGCAACGCCAAGGGCGATGTCACGGTCAAATCCGACGCCGTGGCGCAGGTGCTGGAATACGGTCAGAAACTGGTGAAGTTCCTGCCAGCCGATGCAGTGAGTTACGACGATGCGTCGAACAACCGTGCGCTGATCTCGGGCCAAAGCGCGCTGATCTGGAACCCGCCGTCGGCCTGGGCGGTGGCGAAGCGTGACGCACCGACGGTAGCGGCAGATTCCTGGACGTTCCCGGCGCCGAAGGAGCCGAAGGGCTGCTTCCTGCCGCTGGGCGCATTTTCCTGGGGGATCTGGAAGTTCTCGCCCAACCAGTCGGCGGCCAAGGACCTGATCGAGTTCCTGTCGCAGCGTGAACAGGTCGAGGCGCGCTGCAATGTCGTGATGGGCTATGACGTGCCGCCAACTGCCAGCATGGCTGACTTCAAGGTCTGGAGCGAAGTGGAGCCGCCGAAGGGCACCGTCTACCACTACCCGATCCGCAAAGCCGACGCTCAGCAATCCTGGATGGCGTGTGCGCCGGCTCCAGCGGACATCGCGGTGCAGTTCTATAACCGCGGCACCGTGCCGACGATGTCTGGCGAAGCTACAGGGCGGCCAGTCCATCAAGCAGGTACAGGACTGGGCGCAGGACGAGCTGGAAGGCCTCACGCGCTGAGCTGATAAAAAGGCAAGCACTTCTTTTTTGGTTACTTCCCAGGTAGGCGTCACGATGGGGGGCCTTGACAGGTCACGGTCTGGTACGAGTTGACGTGACGATGGCACGGTCCGCAGACCCTTTCTCCCGCGAGGACGCATCGGCGGCTGGTAGCGAGGCGGTTATAGCCGCGCTGCAGGGCGAGAATGCACTGCTGCGCTCCGAGATCACGTTACTTATGGCGCGCATTGCCGAGTTGGAACGCCGGCTTGGGCTGAACAGCAGCAACAGCGGCAAGCCGCCGTCCAGTGACGGGCTGAAGAAGCCGGTCCGCGTCAGCCGCCTGCGGCAACCGTCTGACAAGAAGAGCGGTGGGCAGAAGGGCCATCCAGGCGAGACGCTACGCCGGATCGAGACACCCGATGCCATCATCGCGCATTATCCACCTGCGTGCACGGCGTGCGGCGCGGCGTTGAGCGCGGCGATGGCGACGGATCATGTCGCCCGGCAGGTGTTCGACCTACCCGAACCGCAACCGCTGATCGTCACCGAACACCGTGCGCACGGCTGTCGTTGCGCTGCCTGCGGCGTGCAGACACGAGCGGCGTTTCCCGAGGGCGTCGCCGCGCCCCCCGGGCCAAGTCCGGGGGCAGGCTCTGCAGTATGGCAAGCGGATCAACGCCGTGGTGCTGTATGTGCTGCACTACCAGTTGCTGCCCGAGAAGCGTCTGTCCGAGGCGATGGCTGATCTATTCGGCGCACATCTCGTCACCGCGACGATCGCGCGGATCAGCCAGGACTGTGCCCAGCGCTTCCAGTCCTTCGCTGATGCTGTGGGTGACCACGTGGCGGCGGTCCCGGTCAAGCACATGGACGAAACCGGCTTCCGGAGCGGCGGCAAGACGCAGTGGCTGCACATCGCCTCGACGATCTGGCTCACGTTCTACCGCGTCTCATCCAAGCGCGGCAGCCTGCTGGCGGGTGTCATCGGCACTGTCGTGCACGACCACTGGGCGCCCTACTACACCATGAATGACGTGCTGCACGCGCTGTGCAACGCGCATCATCTGCGCGAACTCAAGGCACTCGTCGAGATCGAGAAAGAAGACTGGGCGCGCAAGATGCAGCGGTTATTGCGTCGTGCCTGCCATGCGACAAATCTCGCACGCGAGCAGGGCATCAGGCTGCAGCCCGGCCTGATCGCGCTGATCGAGCGATGCTACGACGCGATCCTCGCGGAAGGCTTGGCGTTCCATCAGGAACAGCCCGCATTGATCTCGGCCGACGTGAAGGCCAAACGTCGCGGCCGTTCGCCGCGACGGGTTGGCCACAACCTGCTACTGCGCCTCAGCACCCGCAAACAGGACGTGCTGCGCTTTCCCGTCGATCCTCTGGTGCCGTTCTCCAACAATCTGGCTGAACGCGATGGGCGGATGATGAAGTTGCGCCAGAAGATCTCCGGCAGATTCCGCTCCGAGGATGGCGCGACGGGGGTTGGCGTGATCCGCTCGGTGCTCTCGACAGCGCGCAAGCAAGGGTGGGATATCCTCCAGACGCTGAACGGCGACCCCGTGCGCATGATCGCGGAACTCCGTGTCGTCTGACCGCTACCGCGATACCTGGGCAGTAACGAAAAGAAGTGCTTGCTTCTAACCCGCCCGCTCCAGCCGCCGCCTGATCGCCGCCGCCCGCGCGACCACGTTCTGCGCCCGCTGCACCACCGGAACGTCAATCATCGCGCCTTCGAACTGCACCGCGCCGAGACCTTGAGCGAACGCCGCATCGTAGGCGGCGATCATGCGTTCGGCGCGTTCCACTTCTGCCGCGGTCGGCGAGAATTCCTCGTTCAGCACCGGCACCTGCAGTGGATGGATAGCGCTGGCGCCGGCAAAGCCCAACCGCTTCGAGCGGCGAATGATCGCGCGGAATGCGTCCTGATCGCGGAAGTCAGCAATCGAGCCGACGAAGCCCATCGGCAGGATGCCCGCCGCGCGTGCGGCGAACAGCGTATGCTGCTTGGGATACAGCAGCCCCTCCGGGTCCGGCAGCATGCCGACATCGGCGGTGAAGTCCTCCGTGCCAAGGCTGAGCGCCACCACGCGCGGATGCGATTTCGCGATCGCCTCGATGCGGAAGAAGCCGGCAGCGGTTTCCACCAGCACGACGAACTGAATTGTTCCCGGCGTCAGTCCGCGTTCGGCTTCCAGTTCCGCGACGATCTCGGCGCAGGCCTGCACGTGTTCCGGGCTGTCCACCTTGGTGAGCATCAGCGCCGCGACGCCAGGCATCACCGCGGCTTCCAGATCGCGCACCAGCAGGCGCCACGGACGGTTCACCCGCACCAGCACATCGGCGCCATTGCGCGACACCTGTGGGATCGCATCCGCGATCAGCGTGCGGGCATGCGCCTTTTGCGACGGCGCCACCGCATCCTCGAGATCAAGGATGATGCCGTCCGCGCCGCGATCCGCGCCGGTGCGCACGAATTTCTCCGCGGTAACCGGCACGAACAGCAATGAACGCCAGGAGGGCAGATCGTCACGCATGGTGGAGGTCTCCATTCATCACCGCAAGGAGCGTAGTCGCCTCCCGTCCTGGTGAAAAGCGCAGTCCGTCCCCTGTCTCGCTGTCATTGCGAGGAGCGCAGCGACGAAGCAATCTCCCGCCAATAAGGCACCGAACCCCCGCTACAGGATATCCTCGAACAGATCACGCCACGCCGGATTCATGCCGTCGATCAGCGCGATTTTCCTGCCGCGGGAACCGCCCTTGATCTGCTTCTCCCGTGCGATGTCCACGTTGTAGCGGCTGGTGAAGCTCGATGTCGCCTTCTCGCGGTGTTGGAAGGTTCGCCGTACCAAATCACCGGTCACACCGGTGTAAAGCACCGTGTGATGCCGGTTGGTCAGGATGTAGACAAAGTAACGGTCCTCCATGGGCGGGAGATTGCTTCGTCGCTACGCTCCTCGCAATGACAGACAACACGCCGCGCCCCACGACGCGCCGCGATTGCTTCGTCGCTGCGCTCCTCGCAATCTCCGTCACGCCACAAGCCCCACCGAACCACTACCCCACCTTCACCACCCCATCCGCCGCCAACCCTGCGATCCGCTCGGCGGAATACCCGATCGCCTCCAGCACCTCGCGCGTATGCTGGCCCAACATCGGCGCCGGATGCCGCAGCACGCCCGGCGTGCCGGACAGCCGCGGAATCACGTTGTGCATCAGCACCGATCCCGCCTCATCGTCCGGCGCCTCGACAATCACCCCGCGTGCCTGCACATGCTCGTCGGCAATCAACTGATCGATCTCATACACCGGATTGGCCGTGACCTCCGCCGCCTGGAACACCGCCATCGCCTCATCCAGCGTGCGCTCCGCAATGAACGCCGCCACCGCCCCGTCGCACTCATCGATATGCCGCACGCGATCGGTATTGGTACGAAACCGTGGATCGTCGATCATCTCCGGCTTGCCGATCGCACGGAACACCCGCTCGGCCATCGCCTGGATCGACGCCGAAATTGCAATATACCGCCCATCGCTCGTCGCATAGACATTACGCGGCGACGTGGTCAGCGAGCGGCTGCCCGTCCGCTGCGGCTTCTCCCCCGACACGCGATAGCTCGCTGCCTCCGGCCCCAAAATAGAAATGATCGGATCGAGCAACGGCAAATCGATCACCTGACCCTCGCCGCCATTCTCCGCAACACGCAGTGCAATCATCACCGCATACGCGCCGTACAGCCCGGCAACCATGTCGGCCAACGCCAGCGGCGGCAGCACCGGCGGCCGATCGCCGAAACCGTTCTTCGCGGCGAACCCCGACATCGCCTCGACCAGAGTGCCGAACCCCGGCCGGTCGCGATACGGCCCATCCTGACCAAACCCGGTGATGCGCACGATGATCAGCTTCGGATTGTGTTCGTGCAGCGTCGCCGGCCCGAACCCCATTTCCTCCAATGTGCCGGGCCGGTAGTTTTCGATCAGCACCTGGCTCCGCTCGAGCAGGTCCATCAGCGCGTCGCGCCCGGCGGCCGGCCGCAGATTCAGTGCCAGACTCTTCTTGTTGCGCGCATAGACCTTCCAATGCAGGCTCAGCCCCTTCACGCGCCACGCACGCAGCGGATCGCCGACACGCGGATCCTCGATCTTGATCACCTCTGCACCCTGGTCGGCAAGCTGCAGGCTCAGCATGTTGCCGGCCACCAGGCGCGACAGATCGACGATGCGGACGCCATCCAGCGGTGCCGGCGCGTTCGGTTCGAAATCGATGCGTGGGATCATTGCGTACTCTCTTGGATGCGTTACTCTGGTTCCAGACGTCGGTGGCCCGCAAGCCCTCGGACCAGCTCCGGGGGCAAGGGCTGAAACGGGAAAGTCGACCCTCGGGTCAAGCCCGGGGGCAAGGCTGCTGCCCCCGCAACTGTGCGCGGTGAGTTTGCTGCCAATTTGCCATTGCCCGACGGGCGAGAAGGCGGCAGCCGACAAGGACCCGCGAGCCAGGAGACCGGCCGGCGTCGAGACTGCACGCGCGCGGCGGGCGGGGTGTACCGGTGCAGCGGGGGTGAACCCTCGGGCGGGCTGTCGACCCATTGTCGATGGAGGCCCACGATGTTCAGCCACCACCCAACCCCTGTCAGAGCGAGCGCACCCACCCTTGTCATTGCGAGCGTAGCGAAGCAATCTCCGCCCCGTCAGGCACGGCGTACCCGACCGCCGTATCGCCCCACCCCGCGCAACGCCACCGTGATCGCCTCCGCAGCAGTTGCGCTCCTTACCGCCACTCCGGCCTTCGCCGACGATCCCGTCACTCCGACTCCAACACCGGAAGCCGTCACCCCGACGCAGGAAGTCGTCGTCACCGCCACGCGCGTCCCCACGCCGGTGATCGACATTCCCGCCGGCGTCACGGTGATCGACCGCCAGACCATCGACGACCGCAACTACACCACGCTGACCGACGCACTCGCCGCCGTTCCCGGCCTGCGTGTCAGCCAGTCCGGCGGCCCCGGCGGCAACGCCAGCGTATTCGTCCGCGGCACCAATTCCAACCAGGTGCTCGTGCTGCGCGATGGCATGCCGCTGAACGATGCATCCGACTCCTCCGGCGCGTTCAACTTCGGCGTCGACACCCTCGCCGATGTCGAGCGCATCGAGGTCATCCGCGGGCCGATGGCGGCGTTGTACGGCTCCGGCGCGATCGGCGGCGTGATCAACCTGATTTCACGCCAGGGCACCCAGCAGGGTCTGCACATCACTGGCGATCTTGCGGGTGGCTACCCCAGGCAGATCCAGGGCTATGTCAATGCATCCGGCATCGACGGCCCATTCGACTACGCGGCGACCGTCGAAGGTCAGTCGCAGCGCGGCTACGACACCACGCCGCAGCGCGAATCGATCTACACCGGCGTGCCCGACCCGTTCTCCGCCACGGTCGGCACGCTCAATCTCGGCTACACGCCGATCGACGGCACACGGCTCTCGCTGTTCCTGCGGGCCCGCGGGTCGCAATTCGGCTTCAACGCACTGGGCAACCCGACATTCGATGACGCCAACTCCACCGGCACCGACGATTCGTTACTTGGTCGCATCGGCGTCGCCTCGAAGCTGTTCAACGGCATCTACCAGACCAGCGTGTTTCTCGGCCGGCTCCAGGACGACCGCCACTATACCGAGGCGTTGAACCCGCTCGATCCCAACCTGGCCAGCAACGACTCGCGCTACCACTCGTACCGCACCGACCTGCAATGGAACAACACGGTGCACCTCGACGACCTGCTGCATGTACCGATGCTGACTGCGACCGATCTCACCTTCGGCTATGAGCACACAGCCGACAACATCAATGTGAAGGTGAATTCTTCGTCGGGCGGGTTTCCGTTCATGCAGAATGCCGCAGCCTATATGACCGACAATGCGACCTATGCCGGCGCTGCAATCCACCCTATGGCAGCGCCTGACCCTGACCGGCCAGATCCGCCAGGACTGGGTCGATGCCAATTCGCCGTTCACCTGGCGGCTCGGTGCCGTACTCGACGTGCCGGAGGTCGATACCCGCTTCAAGGCAGCCTACGGCACCGCGTTCCGCGCGCCATCGCTGTTCGACCGCTACGGTGTCGATTCATTCGGCTACGTCGGCAACCCCAACCTGCAGCCGGAAAGCGCGCAAGGCTGGGAGGCCGGCTTCACCACCACGTTTGCCGCCTTCGCGCACACCGACTTCGTCAGCTTCACCGCCACCTACTTCAACGAGCAGATCCAGAACCTGATCGTCGCGGTATTCACACCCGTGGATACCGCCGTCAACATCGGCTCCGCTCATATCCAGGGCGTCGAGACGGAGCTGACGCTGCACCCCGCCGATTGGCTCCAGCTCGACGCCAGCTACACATTCACCGATGCGCAGAACGCCGATACCGGTTCGCGCCTGCTGCGCCGACCGCAGAACACCGCCTCGTTCGACGCGACCATCACCCCGCTGCCGCGCCTGCGCATCGTCCCGGAACTGCTGTTCACCGGTGCGTTTCAGGATTTCCTGGTGGATGACGGCGGCAATGCCACAAGCACGGTCGTGTCATCGCCGGACGGCTTGATCGCCAATCTGACGATCACCTACGACGTGGCGCCGCACGTCCAGCTCTACGCCAACGGCCGCAACCTGTTCTATTCGCGTTTCGAACCGGTGAACGGCTACCAGACGCCCGGCCCGTCGTTCCTCGCCGGCGTGCGATTGAAGCTGTAATGCCGGGCGACGCGATCATCACCGCCGCGGCCGTCGCTCCGCCGCACGCGCATGCGAACCGCCATGCTCGGGCCACTCCCAAGGACCATCCACATCGATCCCCTTGCCACGCAGCATCGCCACATGGTCCTCGGCATTGTCGCGCGGCCGGTAGCCAAGAAATGCCCAGTTCGGATCATGCGTCTTGATGCGTGTGTTGTTGGAATAGCCGTTCACCACGAGGCAGCCGGGATCCGGATGGCGCAGTGCCAGGTCCACCAGTTGCGCCACGTCAGCCGGCGACAGCCACGTGGCGAGCGAGCGCTGGTCGATCGGCAGCGTGCGATAGGTCCCGATACGTAATGCCACCGAGCGGATGCCGTGGCGATCGAAGTAGCATCGCAGCATGGTCTCGCCCCATGCCTTGAACGTGCCGTACAGGCTGTCCGGCCGCGGCGGCAATGCCGGCGACACAGGCTCGGTGATCGGATAGCAGCCGAACGCGTGGTTGCTTGAGGCAAAAACGATGCGCTGCACACCCGCCAGCCGCGCCGCTTCGAACACATCGAACATCCCGCGAGCATTGACGCGGAACAAATCCTCCAGCGTGTAGTCGCCGCCAACGCCCGCCAGATGCACGACCGCCGCGACGCCCTCCATCATGCGCTCAATGGCGGCGCGATCGCCGATGTCGGCAACGATGCATTCCTCGTTCGCCGCGGGTTCACCGATCGGTTTCACGTCGGTCAATCGCAGATGCCGCCACGTACCGCGCAGTCCGTTGCGCAGCGCGGTCCCGATGGCCCCGGCAGCGCCGGTAATCAGAACGTGATCGGTATTCGGATCGATCATTACATTATCCCAAGCGCCCACTTGCAGCCTTGCCCCAGCCCATCCCTGTCACCCCTGTCATTGCGAGGAGCGCAGCGGTGCCCGGACTTGATCCGGGCAAGCAATCCCCCACCAGTACCGCCGAGTATCGCCGAGCGCCGCGCCCCATCACCGTCGCGCGCCGCCCCGTCGCTCGCCCCTCAAAGCCCCTCCGCACCCCGTGCCACACGCTCCACCGCACCGAGATACTCCTCGATGCCGCGCTCCTCCGGCGCCACCAGCACGTGCTGCACGCCGGCGGCCTTGTAGGCATCCAGCGTGCCGCGCAGCGCCCCAACATCCTTGCCGTCATAGCCGACACGCACCGACACGGTGAACGCATCGTCCGGCCTGCCGGCACGCAGCCGTTGCACCATGGCCGGCGCCTGCGCCGCTGCCACCCGGCTGCCGTGCCAGCCATCCAGCCGCAGCGCCCGCGCAATTGCCGCATCCGACGAACCACCGATCCAGATCGGGATCGGCGCGCACGGCAGCGGCTGCATGCGCATCTGGCTGATCTGTGCCGGAATCCAGCGCGTCGGGAACGTCACCGGATCCTCGCTCCACACCGCCTTCATCATCGCGATGCCTTCGTCCATGCGGCGACCGCGTTCGCGGAACGGCACGCCGAGCGCGTTGAACTCCGCCTCCATCCAGCCGACGCCGGCGCCCAGGATCAGCCGTCCCTGCGACAGGTTCTGCAACGTCGCAAGTTCCTTGGCCAACGGCAGAGGATGACGCATTGGCAGCACTAACACGCTGGTGCCAAGTTTCACCCGTCGCGTGCAGGCCGCCGCCCAGGTCAGCGTCAGCACGGGATCCCAAAAATTCGGCGACGGCGGGTAGTTCGCATCCTTCGGGATGATGATGTGCTCGCTCACCCATACATCGGCGAAACCGAGTTCCTCGGCCTGCACCGCGGCCCGCCGGATCGCGTCCGGCCCGGCCTTGCGGCCGATATGGGGCAGATGAATGCCGATTTGCATGACAGTGCCTCCACGATTGATTGTCCAGACCCTCGCGCGTCGCGCCGGCCGCGTCCAGACCACAGGCCTCCGAGTCGCGAACCAGTCCCAACGACTGCAAGGGGTGGCGAGCAGCCGGTCTGCTTGCGGTCCGCCGGCGAGAGAAGCGGACGTTCCGCTGTTGACTTGGGTTGGCCGAATCCGGAACGGCCGCTTTGGAGTGCGAAACGGCAACAAGCAGCCGTTCGTGCATGGGGATTGTCAATGACAGCCGTCGACCTAGGCCCGTTAAAGATCGGCCCATGAGAATATCCGAGTAACGGACATTCAGTGCCGGATGGTTCCAGCGGCTTGGCACCAAACCCGGACAGCTTGCGAGTTGACCATCTACGTCAAAGGGAACATTGCGCGTCCTGTAGGTGGAATGGTTTGCGTTTGGTTTTACTCGTCGTAATGTCACGTATTCGACGTCAGGGGTGCCTTGGTGATGCTGGCCCCGACTGAACCGTAGTAAAAGAATCAGGGCCTTACGGGGCGGAATTGAGCCAAGTGGGAGTTACCAGCCAGGTGAAGCGGCTCCTCCTGATCCTGCTGCTTGTCGTAGCTGTCCCGATCCCGGGCGTCGCGCAGCCGGTGCCAGCGGCAGAGCGGCGCGTAGCCTTCGTCATCGGTATCGGCGCTTACCAGAACGCTCCCAAGCTTGCCAATCCGGTCAACGACGCTCGGGCGATCGGTGACGCGCTCCGGCGCCTGGGTTTCGATGTGCAGGAAGTGAATGATCCAAATTTTCTTCAGTTGACCCACTCACTGCGCGACTTTGATATTAAGGCGGCGCAAGCCGACGTGGCCGTGATCTACTATGCCGGTCACGGCGTCCAGGTAGGCGGGACAAACTATCTGCTGCCCGCGGACGCCGTGCTCGAACGCGAGCGGGATCTGCTTTACGAGGCGCTGCCGCTCGACCTGTTTCTTGGCGAGGTCGCTCAGGCGCAAAAGCTCGGCATCGTTCTGCTGGATGCGTGCCGCAACAATCCGTTCGTCGAGCGGCTGTCGCGCTCGTTCACGGTGACGAGCCGCGGGCCTGCCGTGGCAGGCCTTGCCCGGGTAGACAACGTGCCGCGCAACACACTTGTTGCCATGGCGACCAAGGCTGATCAGACCGCCGAGGATGGTGCTGGCAACCACAGTCCCTTTGCCGAGGCCCTGCTGAGGAACCTTCAAACGCCGGGGTTGGAACTGAGCCTGTTCTTCCGAAGCGTGCGCGACGACGTGCTGAAGTCGACCAACAATCAGCAGGAGCCATTCATTTTCAGTTCGCTTGGTGCGGAGCCGTTCTACTTCCATCCCCGCCCGCCCAATCGGCCGCCACAAATTGGCACCATCATTCCATTGGAGGTGCGCGATAATGCGGGCCCCACACCACTGGGAATCCCAACACCCACTGATCCCGACCAGGATCCGCTCACCGTGCGCGTTACCGGCCTGCCGCGTTCCGGTGAGATACGCATCGCGGGCATGCTGGTCTCGCCTGGCGCAGTCTTCACCGTTCAGCGTTTCGCCACAGCCACCTTCAAGCCAACCGGAACGGCGGTGGGCAACGTGGGAACGTTCGACATACTCGTGGAAGACGGTCGGGGTGGTAGTGTGCTGGCCAGCCTTCCGATCACCATCATTGCTTCGAACCGGCCCCCGACAGTGGAGGCTCGTCGCCGCCTGCGGATCTACACCGGCGCACTCGGCATCACGCCGCCCACCGACCCAGACGGCGACAGGCTGACCGTGACCGTCCAAGCCTTGCCCAGCGGGCTAGTGCGCTTTGGTGTGATCACGATCCGCGTGGGCGATCGGATTCTACCCGAGCAATTGCCGGCCTTGACCTACGTACCGGAGCCCGGCTTCAGCGGTCCGGCGGGCACATTCCAGTACCTGGTGGACGATGGCCGAGGTGGCCAGACAGTCGGGTCGCTCGATATCGAGGTCATGGATCCCGCCGAAGCGGCAGCGCAAATGGCGGAGGCTGCGTTGTGGGAGCGGCTTCGCGCGAGTGGTCGGGTCGAGGATGTCGACACTTTCCTTCGGCTCTATCCCAATTCATATCTTGCCGCATCGGCGCGGCAGCGCCGCGAAGAGCTGCTCGCCCAGAGCGCCGCCAGCATCACCGCGCCGCCGGCCCAGGTGCAGCAGACGGCAGCCTCGCAGCCGCTTCCGCACCCGCCGGCCCAGAGCATACCGAAATCAGTCGCTCCTCCATCTCCACTCGCCGGGGCTGATGCACGGAAGAGCCCTGATAAATTGGCACTGGTCGTGCCTCGCGCAGAGCCGCCGCCTACGCAGCAGCCGCAACGGGACCTTGCGATGGTTGTGCCCCGCGCTGCTCCTCCCTCAACCAGCGGCGATGGGCGGCTGTTTCAGGATTGTCCAACCTGCGTGAGGATGGTTCGCGTCCCGGCAGGCAGCCTGATGATGGGTCAGGGCGCCAAGGACCCCACCGCCACGCCGGCCCACCACGTGATCCTGAAAGCCTTTGCGATGAGCCAATACCCGGTCACCGTCGCGGAGTGGAATGCATGCCGTGGCGATGGTGGCTGCGGACCGCCGCCGCGCATGGCGCCGGAGACGACGGACGACACCCCCATTCACAATGTCAGTTGGGACGATACGCAGACCTTTATCACCTGGTTGTCGCACCGTGCCGGGTATGCCTATCGCCTGCCAACCGAAGCGGAATGGGAGTACGCAGCTCGTGCCGGCACGACAACTCGCTACTGGTGGGGTGACCAGCCAGGAACGGCGCTGGCCAACTGCGCTGGCTGTGGCGGGACGCAGGATCCGCGGGCGCCGCTGCCAGTGGCCACTTTCCAACCGAACCCATTCGGCCTCTACGGAATGCTCGGTGGCGTTGCGCAATGGGTGCAGGATTGCTGGCTGCCCAACTACCACAATGCGCCTGGCGACGGGTCGGCGCGAGAATCGCCGAACTGCATGCAACGCGTGCTGCGCGGCGGATCGTTTCGGGCCGACTTGGAGGACATCATGCCGACGGCGCGAGGCTATTACGATGCGCCGGTCCGATACCTCGCGAACGGCTTCAGGGTTGCGCGCGATCTTGACTGAGCGGGGGCTGCACCAGTCGGCAGACTGCTACCCGCGCACATAGATCGTTATACGCTTGGACATCAGCGGCGGGTCATGCGGCACGTGGTCGGCATCACCCATCAGCAGCTGCAGTGTGTGCTTGCCCGGCGGCAGTTCGATGACAGTCTCCGTCTGGCCGAGCCCAAAATGCAGGTGGTTGCGGTCATTGGGGATCGGTTGGTCCAACGGTGGCAAAGGCACATCTATTAGAAGATGGTGATGCCCGGTATTGCGCATGGCTACCCCGGCAGGTGCGATGCCGAAATTGCGCGTGCCGAACCAGATCTTGATGTGATTGCCATTGACGATCGCCCCATCGAGAGGCCAACCGATATACACATAGGCATCATGTGGCGCAGGTGTACGAGGCGTGGCTGACGTGCTTGCCGCCTGGGCGGCCGTGGGTTGGCCCTGGGTTCCCTGCGCTGCCGCGCCCGCTGTGACCAGGAAGGTCGCTGCGGCCGACGCGCACAATGTCCGTAGCGAGATCAGTGGCATGAGGTCTCTCCTTCCTGCGACTATTGGACCACGGTTATGGTTATGCGCTTTGAATAAAGCGGTGGCTGGTGCGGGATGTGGTTCTCGTCACCCAACAGTAATTGCAACGTATGCTTGCCCGGGGGCAGATCGAGGCGCGCCTCGGTCTGTCCAAGCCCGAAGTGAAGGTGGTTGTGATCGTTGGGAATTGGCTGATCGAGCGGCGGAAGGTCTACATCAATCAACAGATGGTGGTGACCGGTATTGGCCTTATGAACGCCTGCCGGAGCAATGCCGGCACCACTGAGCCCCATTCGGATCCAAAAGGCGCCCTTGATGACCTGTCCATCCGACGGCCAGAGGATGTAAACTTTGGCGTCCGGCGGCATAGTGGATTGTTGTGCAAAGGCAACGGGGCCGGCCAGCGCAATGCCCGCCAACATGGCCGCTAGAATAGAGATAGTTCGCATGGTGCCTCCCGTGCAACCGCCAGCAGCGCATACCTGGAGGTGCAAATGTTACGATACCTCATGTTTCGCCGAGGGTCCAGCAGCTAATGCACGCAGGCCTGTTGGGGGAGCGGGGGCTCGATAGCGGCGCGCTGTCACTGCGCGGCAGGCCAGCATGGCCGTTGCGACTGCGTTGCGAGCAGGTTAGTGCGTCGCAGATGGCGAGTCTCAGGTGCATTGCTGTCGGCATTAAGGCGATGGTGATAGCATGCGCCTCCGCGGTGATTGTTGTCCGCGATGCGAGCAGCGCCCAAAATGCCAGCACCGGCGAGCCCAACCTGGTGGTTGGGCCGTGCGGCATCTGCCGTTCGGTCGGACCGAATGCACTGGTTGGCGTTGAACCCCGTTGAACGGAATCGTCGGCAAAGGCGGGGCGACGCTGGACTCGTGGATCGAAAAGCCGCGCCCAGTCGTGCCGCCGCCAAGATGATGTTTCCCGCATTGGCTGATCCAAAGACAAGCTATCAATGGCAACCTTTGTCGCTTCAGCGAGGCGGGGCAGGTTCAGTGACGCGACCAGCGAGTCTCAATGGTGGCCGTCGTCTCGCTGACTGACTTGGGCCCAAACTCGTTGGGCTGGTTCTGACCGAAAGGAGATTGATAGAATTCGACCAGCCCGGCTGTTGAGCCGAACGCACCAGGCCGCGAGCAAACTGGTAGGAAATCACCCTTTGCCGAGCTCTGGGAAGCTACCGCCACACCTTAGACGAACGTCTGCATTCGAGTGACGACGAGGCGGCCTGGAGCGACAGTCATGCACGCAGAGCCGTCGGCGCCACACGGTCCCGAACGTCCGGTGAAGGGATCGCCCGATTGGCCGCCCATTGGCTGAGATGGGTCGGAAGCAGCCGTTTTGTGGTCATTCCGAGACAGGCCCTGAGCACCCTGCCGCTGCGCGTTTGAGAATGGCGAATGTGGTGCAGCGGTTGCATGGTCATACGCGATCACCGGGGCAACGAATCGGGAACGCGGAAATCATCAAGCATGACACGAAGGAGGATCACCGATCGCTGCAGCAAAATCCGCACCCTTCGACGACGGGACCGCCTATGATCTGACCGCGGCAAGCTCGCCATCCACCCGCAAATCTGCGACAACCGCGCAACGCGGGGCGCAGCATTTCCCCAGACAATTCGAATCAACCGGCGACCACCCCGGCAGCAGCCCGCCGCGCCCCCATTCAGGAGTTGAGATCATGAGCAGCGAAGACAGCAAGCACCGCTCCCATCTGCCGATGCCGAACACCGCGCGACGCGGGCTGGTCACCTACGATGCCAAGGATCCCGACACGAAGTTCCCGCCCATCGAGCAACTGCGCCCACCCAAAGGCGCACCGAACGTGCTGATCATCCTGATCGACGATGCCGGCTTCGGCTCTTCCAGCGCCTTCGGCGGCCCCTGCCAGACACCGAACGCAGAGAAGCTCGCAGCGAACGGCCTGAAGTACAATCGTTTCCACACCACCGCCCTGTGCTCGCCGACCCGACAGGCGCTGCTGACCGGGCGCAACCACCACACCGCCGGCATGGGCGGCATCACCGAGATCGCCAGCGGCTCGCCGGGTTACAGTTCCGTCCTCCCCAATTCCATCTCGCCGTTGGCGCGCACGCTGAAGCTCAACGGCTACTCCACCGCGCAGTTCGGCAAATGCCATGAAGTGCCGGTGTGGGAGACCAGCCCGGTCGGACCGTTCGATGCCTGGCCCACGGGCGGCGGCGGTTTCGAGTATTTCTACGGCTTCCTCGGTGGCGAGGCGAACCAGTGGTATCCGACGATCTACGATGGCACCACGCCGGTCGATCCAAAGCAGACGCCCGAACAGGGCTACCATTTCATGGCGGACATGACCGACAAGGCCATGGCCTGGATCTCGCAGCAGAAGGCGCTGGCACCCGACAAACCTTTCTTCGCCTATTTCGCCCCCGGCGCCACCCACGCCCCTCACCACGTGCCGAAGGAATGGGCCGACAAGTACAAGGGAAAGTTCGATCAGGGCTGGGACAAGTTGCGCGAGGAAACCTTCGCGCGGCAGAAGGCTCTCGGTGTCATTCCGCCGGACTGCCAACTCACCGCGCGCCACAAGGAAATCCCCGCGTGGGATGACATGCCGGAAGCACTCAAACCGGTGCTGCGCCGGCAGATGGAAGTCTACGCCGGCTTCATGGAGTACACCGACCATCACGTCGGCCGCCTGCTCGATGGCCTGAGCAAGCTGCGCATCCTCGACGACACGCTGGTCTACTACATCATCGGCGACAACGGCGCGTCGGCCGAAGGCACGTTGAACGGCACGTTCAACGAGATGCTGAACTTCAACGGCATGTCCGCGATCGAGACGCCGGAATTCCTCAACGCCCGGATCGACAAGCTCGGCGGTCCGGAATCCTACAACCACTACGCGGTAGGTTGGGCGCATGCCATGGACACGCCATACCAGTGGACCAAGCAGGTCGCCTCACACTGGGGCGGCACGCGAAACGGCACCATCGTCCACTGGCCGAGCGGGATCAAGGCGAAGGGCGAGATGCGCTGGCAGTTCCATCACGTCATCGATGTCGCGCCGACCATCCTCGAAGCGGCCGGCCTGCCTGAACCCGTGTCGGTGAATGGCGTGGCGCAGCAGCCTATCGAGGGCGTCAGCATGCTTTACTCGTTCAACGACGCCAAGGCCGCGGAACGCCACGAGACGCAATACTTCGAGATGTTCG
Source organism: uncultured Alphaproteobacteria bacterium (assembly GCA_963696645.1). GTDB lineage: Bacteria > Pseudomonadota > Alphaproteobacteria > Acetobacterales > Acetobacteraceae > JAMXLO01. The sequence continues at coordinate 908,691 of CAVOKY010000005.1, read as the reverse complement.
GCAACCGCGGCATCTACCACAAGGGCTGGACCGCGGTGACGCGGCACAAGACCCCGTGGCTGCTGATCGGCGAGAAGACCCCGGCTTTCGACGACGATGTCTGGGAGCTCTACGATACCGAAAAGGACTGGAGCCAGAGCAACGACCTGTCGAAGCAGATGCCGGAAAAGCTGCATGAACTGCAGCGCCTGTGGCTGATCGAAGCAACGCGCTACAACGTACTGCCGATGGACGACGACCTCGCAAGGCGCTTGAACCCCGACGTCGCGGGAAGGCCGGTGCTGATCAGGGGTAACACCCAGCTTCTGTTCCCCGGCATGGCCCGATTGTCGGAAAACTGCGTCGTCAGCATCAAGAACAAGTCCCACTCGGTAACCGCCGAAATCGTGGTGCCGGAATCCGGTGCCGAGGGCGTGATCATCGCGCAGGGTGCGAACATCGGCGGCTGGAGCCTGTACGCCAAGGGCGGCAAGCTCAAATACTGCTACAATCTTGGTGGCGTGCAGTACTTCTATGCCGAGTTGGCGGATACGCTGCCGTCCGGCGAGCACCAGGTGCGCATGGAGTTCGCCTATGCCGGCGGCGGCCTGGGCAAAGGCGGCAAGGTGACGCTGTACGTGGACGGCAAGCCGGTTGGCGAAGGCGTTGTCGCCATGACGCTGGCGATGGTGTTCTCCGCCGATGACGGCTGCGACGTCGGCGAGGACACCGGCGCCCCCGTCTCGCCTGACTATGGCCCGCGCGGCAATGCCTTCAACGGCCAGGTCAAAGGCGTGCAGATCGCCATCGCGGACGCAGCCGAGAGTTCGGATCACCTCGTCTCGCCCGAGGAAGCCCTCCGAGTCGCCATGGCGAGGCAGTAGTCGCACGCAATCCGGCAGTCGTCCGCACCTTTCGTTGGACCATCATGCCAAGCCTGTCCCGGCTATGATGGTCCAACGTGCACTGGCCAAAGGTCACACATTCTGTGTCAGCACCGGTCCTGCCGGATAGCAAGCGATCACTCCGTCGGCTGCACTGCCTTAGGTGCCACCACATACCGAGGACGGCGCATCAGCAGCAGCAACAGCAGCGCCGGCAGGGTGGTGATGATCATCAGCACGTAATCGTTGATATAGGCGATGATCTGCGCCTGATGGGTGATCATCTGATCGAGCATCGCCGCGCCATGGCGGCTGGCCGGATCAAGCCACACATGCGCCGAATTCAGCGCTTGCAGCGCACGATTGAACGGATTGACCGACGCGCCGATCACTTCGTGCAGCGCCTGCGTGTTGTGTGCCAGCAATGACGTCGTGACGGAAACGCCGATCGCCGCGCCGATGTTGCGAGCCAGGCTGAACAGCGCCGCCCCCTCGGTGCGCAAGTTCGGCGCCAGCGTCGCGAACGCCAGCACCTGCAACGGCGTGAACACCAGGCCCAGTCCCGCGCCCTGGATGGCGATCGTGATCATCAGCTCGTGCGCGGACACATCTGGCGTCCACCCCGTCATTGTCCAGAACGACCAGCATTGCACCAGCAGGCCGATCGCCACCAGGTATCGCGCATCCACCCGTGTCGCCAGCCGGCCGCACAGTGTGATGGTAGCGAGATTGCCAAGACCGCGCGACGCCATCAGCAGACCGGCGGTCGCCACCGGATAGTTGCCTAGCGTCTGGAGCCACGGCGCCATCAGCGCGATGCTTGAGACCAGCAGCGTGCCGACCGCGAACATCAGCACCAGCCCCGCCGAGAAGTTCACATCACGGAACAGTTCCGGGCGGATCAGCGGCTTCGGTGCCCATGCCATGTGCACCAGGAACAGATAAATGCCGAGCCCAGCCAGCACCGCTTCGATGATGATTTCGCGCGAGGTGAACCAGTCCTGGTTGTTGCCGCGATCCAGCATCATCTGCAAGGCGCCGATGCCAACGCTCAGCACAGCGAAGCCCAGCCAGTCGAAGCGCGACCGGCCTTCGCCCACGGTATTCGGCATGAACAGCATCAACCCCAGCGCCGCCAGCACACCGGCCGGAAGGTTGATGTAGAATACATAACGCCAGTTGTACAGGTCGGTCAGATAGCCACCGAGCGTGGGCCCCAGGATCGGCCCGATCATCACGCCCATGCCCCACACCGCCATCGCGAAGCCGCGACGCTCGACCGGGTAGATGTCGAACAGGATGGCCTGCGACAGCGGCACCAGCGCTGCACTGCACACGCCCTGCATCAAACGGAATATCACGATCTGCTGCAGCGACTGCGCCGCGCCGCACAGCATGGAAGTGATCGTGAAGCCAATGATGCAGGTGATGAACAGGCGCTTGCGGCCGAACCGCGCGGCCAGCCAGCCCACCGGCGCGGTCATGATCGCTGCGGCGGTGATGTAAGTCGTCAGCACCCAGGTGATCTCGTCGTAGCTCGCCGAAAAGCTGCCCTGCATATAAGGCAGCGCCACATTGGCGATCGTCTGGTCGAGCGATTGCAGCAAGGTGGCGCAGATGATGCACGCGGTGATCATGCCGCGATGGGCTATCTGGCCCTCGAGCATCGTGACAGCGCCCGCGACTGCCATGGGTTACTAGCCCGCCAACGGCGGCATGCGTTGCCTCCACGCCGCCGTTCGTAGCGGTGGCTTGTTTCCGACGCGGCGACGCGATGTGTCGCCCAATCGCAAGCGGGACTCTGATCTATCGCGCCGAACCGATCAAGCAGCCAGTCCAACGCCCCTCAGCGGCGGACCGCACCGCCACGCCAAACCCCACCTTTCCCCGTCACCCCAAAGACCACAGCGCCCGGCATCCCCGCCCCCCTGTCATTGCGAGGAGGCGAAGCCGACGAAGCAATCCCCCGCCCATTGAGTTGCCGCCGCTCCCACACCTCCCAACCGCCATCCCAATTAACACTTGACAGTCATTTATCCTAACGGCATACACGCCGCCATGGACAGCTTCCCCAACCACCCCCTCGACCTCTCCCTCCAGCTCCCCAGGGACACATTCCACCAGGTCATCCACACCCTGTGTGCCGCGCTGCCGCCCCCGGTCAGCGACTCCCCCGAGGACCTGATCCGCCGCGACAACGACGCCATCGCCCGCGTCGCGTCCATGCTGCCGGCCAACGCCGATGAGGCCCACCTCGCCGTGCAGTGCATCGCAGCCCAAGCCCAGGCCACCGACTGCATCCGCCTGGCCCGCCGCCACGACAGCGACACCGCGATGGTGCTGCAATGCAACACCCTGTCCCTCGCCATGATGCGCCAGGCCTCCGCCGCCCGTCGCCTGCTGCTGCGTGTCCAGGCGATCCGCCAGAAGCGAGAGGCCAACAACGCCACGCTCGATCAGGCCGCCTGGACCGAGCATGCCGCCATGGGTCTGATGGCCAACGCGCTGGGCCGCACCCCGCCCGCGCCGATCGCGCAGCCGCAGCCAACCCCCGAGCCGGAACCAGACGCCGCACCAGTCGCTGACCTGGCCGCCGAGGCCGAGCAGTATGCGATCATCCACCCCCGCCGTGCCGCCTTGATCCGCGCCGCCGGCGGTCTGCCGGCCAACTGCGACTTCGGCCCACCGCCGCCCGACCTGCTGCCCCTCATCGCCCACGGCACCACCCCGCACCTCCGCGCCCTCGACGATCCGGCGAAAGCCACGTAACGGCGCCCCGTCGCATCCCGCCAACCGCGGCAGCGCAAGCAAGTCGGATGCAAAGTATCACCAAGTGTACACAGAGTATCACCAAGTAGCTCGACAATAACGCTTCGTACCGCCGCTATAATCGACCCGCAATTATCACCCCGCCGTCATGGCCGGGCGTCGCCCGACCAATCCGCGGCTTTGCAACGAATGCCCTCGGAAAGACGTGCGATTGTGCCAGTCAGCCTAACAGACCTGCACACCCATCGCCGCAGCGAAGCTCAATGACCGCTGGACGAGGACTGGCGCCCGGCGTTGTAGCCGCTCTGGTACGACGCCTGCTCATTCTTCTTCACGTTGTCATAGATCAGGCCTCCGATCAGGCCGGCGCCCGCACCTGCCACGGCGCCAAGCGCAGCATTACCTCCGATCGCGCCCAAAATCGCTCCTCCGCCGGCGCCGATCGCAGTTCCCGACAGCGCCCGTTGCTGCGTAGCAGTCATGTCTGAGCACCCTGTCAGGGCAATCGCGCAAACCACGAGTGATATAACGGTTTTCATAGCATTCCCCTCCCGCATCTCATTTCTTCGGCGCGCACGGATACTGTTTCGCCAGGAAGACAGAGATACCGTCTTGCGGAGTCAGGGCGAGCTCTTCGGGATTGGCCTTGGCCCACTGCACAAAGCTCGCCAACGCTTCATTTCGCGTGGGCATCGGGTCCGGCATGCAGAACGCACGGTGCTTGTGCACCCTCTCCATCTCGTCCAGCACCCGATACACGCCAACGCCGAAGCCATCGCAAAAATTCAGTGCCGCTGTGCCCATCGGATCCGTTGGTGCGGTCGTACAGAGATCGACAAGGTCACCGGTCGTGCGGACCAAAAATGAATCCTGAGTGACCGCCGCGTGGCTCGGCACACAGTAAGTCGCCACGCAAAACGCCGCCATCGCCCATAACTGCCTGTGTCGCATGGGTTCCCCCCTAATCTGCTTACCGCCACGTCGAGGACCCTGCCATCGCGATCATGCCAACTCAAGCGTCCCACCATTGGCTCTACGTCATCTGTTGCCGCATAGTCACCCTGTGACGCGATCAGCGATGCAGCTATGACCGAAAGAGCAACGATCTTGTCGTCGCCCCTTGTCATACAGCCGCCCAATCCCACCACTCGGGCAACGAGACGTCCCTGAGACACCCTGTTGTCGCCTCACTGCTCGTTCGGCAACAGCAACACCAGTTTGTGGTCCGGATGGGTCGCCGGAATCAGGGTGATCTGCTCGTAACGCACCGTGCCGTCCAGCGGATGGTTGAACATCCGCGTGCCGCCCTCGCGTGCCAGCACGGCGTGATTGTTCCATAGCCGCGCAAACGCCGCACTGCTCAGCAGCAGATCGCGGATCAGCGCCTGCATGCCGGGATCGTCCGGTCGGTGCGCGGTATCCGCGCGGAATTCGGCAAGCAGCCGCTGCGCCCGGTTCTCCCAATCGAAGATGAAATCGTGCGCCGATGCGTCGAGGAACACGTAGCGCAGCAGACAGCTCTCGCCGCTGTCGAACCAGGGCGCGAACAGCCGCCCCGCCGCTGCATTCCAGCCGCGCGCGTGCCAAAGCCGGTCGAGCAGGTAGGCCGGCGCCACCGTGGCCCGCAGCACCGCAGCAAGCTCGGGTGGAGCAGTGGCCGGCACCGATCCGACGAGCGGCGGCGCCGGATCACGCCGCCGCGTCAACTCGAACAGGTAGGCGCGCTCCGCCGCGGTCAGCCGCAGCGCATCCGCCAGCCGTGCCAAAGCGGCGGCGGAAAGTGAAACGTCACGCCCCTGCTCGACCCAGGTGTACCACGTCGTGCTCAGGCCGCAGAGCTGTGCCACTTCCTCCCGCCGCAGCCCCGGCGTCCGGCGTCGCGCCTGCGGGCCGGTCGGGTGTCCGGCCGCATCCGGCGTCAGGCTTTCCCGGTGCGCGCGGAGAAACGCGCCCAACTGGTGTCGCTGGTCGGCTGGCAGGAGCATGGTGGAAGCAGATATACCATGATAACCGGCCAACTTATACCGGTTGCCAATCCGCGGAAGAATGGCGCCGCCAACAGGAGCACCGATCATGAGCGGATCGCAGCAAGCCTTCGTCGCCGAAACCTACGGCGTCCGTGCGAAGGACTACGTGACCAGCGTCGTCCACAGCACCGGCGACGACCTCGACCAGATCGAGGCCGAAGTCCGCGGGCAAAGCTCGGCGCGCGTGCTCGATCTCGGCTGCGGCGGTGGCCACGTCAGCTATCGCGCCGCGCCCCACGTCGCCGCGGTGGTCGCCTGCGACGTGACCGCGGCCATGCTGGATGTCGTCGCTGCGACAGCAGCCGAGCGCGGCCTGTCCAACATCACCACGCAGCGGGCTGCCGCGGAAAAGTTGCCGTTTCCCGACGCATCGTTCGATATCGTGCTGTGCCGCTTCACCACGCATCACTGGCACAACATGGAGGCTGGCCTGCGCGAGGCTCGCCGCGTCCTGAAGCCCGGCCGCCGCGCCGTGTTCATCGACATCGTCGCTCCCGCCGACCCAGTGCTGGATACCCATCTGCAAGCCGTCGAACTGCTGCGCGATGTGTCGCACGTGCGTGACTACAGCATGGCCGAATGGGTCGCCGCGCTGTCGCGCTCAGGTTTCGCCATCGAAGGCATCACCGTTCGCACGCTATGGATGGATTTCCCCGTCTGGACTGCCCGCACCCGCACGCCCGCAGCACACGTCGATGCCATCCGCTCCTTGCAGGTTGTCTGCCCCGCCAACGTGCGCGAGCACTTCGCGATCGCGGAGAATGGCAGCTTCGATATCGAGTCAGCCACCTTCGAGTTGCGCGCCGCGTAGCGCAGGGCCTGTCATTGCGAGTTCCATACCGGCCGCGGGCCGACCGGCCCTGGATGAAACCGTCATGCCCGTTTCTCCGGCGTCATGGCAGGGCTTGTCCTGGCCATCACCCCCGGCAGTGTGCCGCTACAATAGGGGTAGGGAGAGACACCGCCTCCCCCTCCCTCCGAACCGGACTGGCGGTTTTCCCGCATCCGGCTCTCCAGTCGGTGGTGTTACCTGCAAGAGGACTGGCGAACCGCATCATAAGTGTCCTGCAAGCTGAACAGCCCATGTTTGGCAAAGAAGGCATTTGGCCACCGCGTCTGATCGGCTCCGTGCGTCGATGCGATCCCCCTTGCTCCGCTTCGTCGCCGAAGGATGCTCCGCAACCGGCGACGGACCCATCCGTCAACCATGCGGAACGTCGGGCGATAGCTGTGCTGGTAGTAGCCATACCAGCCACGCAACGTCAGGTTGATGTCTGCGATCACTCTGGGCAGAGCCTGCCCCACCGTCCGCCTGGTCTTCGCCCGGATCGTGTCCTTGAGCCTCCCCATGCTCTTCTGGCGGGGCCAGCGGCGGCCGCGTTCGAAGTGATAGCCGAGGAAGTCGAAGCCATCGGTCCAGGCGTGCACCAGCCGTGTCTTCTCCGGATGCAGCGTCAGGCCGGCTTGCACCGTCCACTGCTGCACCGCGGCCAAAGCCTCGGCGGCGTCTTGTGGGCTTTGACACAACACCACGAAGTCGTCCGCGTACCGCACCATCTCGTAACCCTTTTCCGCCATCAAGTGATCCAGCGGGTCGAGGTAGATGTTGCTGAGCAGCGGCGAGATCACCGCACCTTGCGGCGTGCCCTGCTCGGGCACCCATTCCTGGGTGTCCTCCAGCACACTCTGACCGAGGAACGCCTCGACCAGTGCCAGGATGCGGCCGTCGGCCACCTTGCCGGCTACGAGAGCCAGCAGGCGGCCCTTCGGGATCGTGTCGAAGTAGCTCTTCAGATCGGCATCAACCACATGGACGTGGCCCGCCCTGAGCAGCTCATCCACACGTCGGAGCGCGTCCTTGCATCCCATACCCGGGCGAAAGCCGTAGCTCTGTGCGGCAAAGTCCCGCTCATAGATCGGTTCCAGCACCATGCGCAAGCCGTCTGTACCACCCGGTCCTGCACGGTTGGTATTCCCAACGGACGCAATTCCCGGCTTCCCAATTTCGGGATGTAGTGCCGTCGGATCGCCTGCGGGCGGTAGCTTCCGTTCCGCAGGGCAACACTCAGGCGTTCCAGGTTCGCGTCCAGATCGCTCGCGTATCGCTCGATGGTCACGTGATCCACCCCAGCCGCCCCGTCATTGGCCGATACCGCGGCAAACGCCGCACGCAGCGTAGCGATGGGGTAGAGCTTGTCGATCAGGCTGTGCCATCTGCCGCCTCTGACCCCCTGTTCGAGGGTCACCAGCATCCGTGCCGTCCAGACGGTGGGTTCGGCCCTGGGCTGTCGTTGCCGTGCCTCTCCGGTTCTTTTACCCGCAGACTGCGTCCCCGGGATTGTCGCCGGTGGTCTTCCGTCCGTTCCAGACATCACGTCTCCACCTTCCTGCACCCCTTCGCTCCACCGGCATTACCCGGCTTCAGCGCTACTATGAGTGCTCTGACTCCTGCGCGTGGATGTGCGTGTGGCTTACTCAACCTGGCACACATCCCCTGCTCTTTGCCGCGCAGGTCTCTCCACGTCACGCACATCACCTTCCGGGCTCTCCGTCTCCAACCACCCCACCGCCTCCCCCGATCGCTTTGTCACCTGTCCTGTCAGCGTCGCAGGCTTCCCGCTCATCGCGGGTCTGGGCTTCGCCATTCCATCGCTGGCTCGCCAGCCGGCACGGCCGAATTCGAGTTCGTCATCCTACGGATTGCCCGTTCGCCTTCCGTTGCTCCCCACCCCGTCTCGCGACGATGCAGTTACGGTCGGCTACAGGACGGAAACAGGTATTCCTGAAGGGGACTTGCACCTCTCCGATGTTGCACGCTTGTGGACGCACGATGGCCGGCACAAGCCCGGCCATGACGACAGATGTGCGTCGCTTTCTTGTTAGTCCTACTGTGTCACTCATTCCGCACCCGTGATCTCGCGCGGCTGCGTCCGCAGCAGGGACATCGCGGCAGCGAACGGAGCAGGATCCGTGCCAGGCGAATGCGCAGCGTCGCGATGGAGTGTGGCATGTGGCGTTGCGAGCGTAGCGGCAGCACGTCTGGGTCGGTAACCAGTGGGAACGGCAGGTTGCGCGCGGCGCCAGGCCCGGGCAGGTCCTGAGGGGGGAATCGTCTCCTTTTCGGAGATCAGGTATCCGTAGGCGGCGATGCAGAGCGTGGCGTGACGGTGGAAGCCTCGCCAGCCGCGTCCTTCGTAGTGTCCGAGCCCGACCTCCTGTTTGAGTTCGAGATAATCGCGCTCAATCCGCCAGCCATGCCCTTGCGAAGGCGAGGGGTGGCTTGGCCAGATCGACCAGGCGTGCAAACGGGATATCGACCGGCAGGGTGGACAGCCAGTAGTGGTCCGGTTCAGCCTCGCCCTCCGGCCATTCGATCATCAGCCACTCTTCGGCGGCAGGATCGCTGCCTTTGCGACGATCATGCGCCGGGCGCAGCCGCAGCCGGGCAAACCGCGAGGTGAGCACTGTGTTGCTGCCCTCCCGCCAGGTGATCGTCTGCCAGGCACCCGGGGCAAGTTGCTTGGCCAGCGCCTTGACCTGGACCGGACGAGGGCGCTTGGCCTGACCGGCCGGTTTGTCTCGCCGGGCGCGGCCGGGACCCGGTGCCGGCGGGACCGGTGCTTCACCGGGGCGCCAGACCAGCATGCTGGAGAACACGCCAACCGCGTAGGGCAGGCCAAGCTCGGTAATCTCGGCGCGGAACTTGCCGTCGTTGCCATACGCCGGATCGGCCAGCGCCACGGCCGGCGACACGCCGGCAGCCAGCATCTCGCGCATCTGCCGCAAAGCGATCGCCGGCTTGGTCTGGAACACCACGTCCGCGGGCACGCCGGCCTTGGCGCGCCGAACCCGGTCGTCCGCCCACTCCTGCGGCAGGTAGAGCTGATAGGCGATCGGCAGACTGGCCCGGTGGGTCGCCACCGATAAGCTCACCGCAACCTGGCAATTGTCCTGCTTGCCCCGCTCGCCGCAATACTGCCGTGCCACTCCCACCGAGTGCGTCCCCTTCTTCGGGTAGCTGGTGTCATCCACGATCAAGGCCTGGATCGGTTCCTCGCGGGTTATGCTTGGCAGCACAAGTTCGCGCACCCGCGTCAGCATCGCCTGATCGGACCATGGCGCCTGCGCCACCAGATGCAGCAGCGATTGATGCTGTGCAGCAGTGCGCTCCGGCGCGGTTGCCGCCGCCAGCAGTTCAACGCTTTTGCGGCCTTCGGCCGAGAGCAGCCCAACGCAGTAGTCCTCGAACGGCCTGACCCGGTCGGCGTGTCCCAGAACCGATGCCAGGGTCGCCGCGTAGGCGCGGAAGCGGGCTTCCGTGCCGCTGTCATCCTGAAGATCCACTTCCGCCCTCCACGAAAGGTTGGAATCTTCATCGCTACCAAACCGCCGCCGTGTCGGGGAAACACAATTCTCCACGCTCTGGGGTTTGCGACTCAGTAGGACTAGGAGCGAAGCGACGCGGCAATCTCGCGCCAGTAAGGGCCAGGTCCTTCTCGAGCGAGATCGCCGCGTCGCCGCGCTCCTCGCAATGACAGTCAGGACCGATAACGTCCTGACGCTGCCTCACCCCCAACGATACGGCTCGCCCCGACCCGCAGCCACCGGTATCTCCACCGCACTCCCCGGCGAATACGCCACCGCCTGCTCGTCGCGTCGCCGCAACCGGTGCGCGATTGACGGCGCCATCAGGTCGTAATGCCCGCTCTCCAGCGCCTTCGCTGCGCGCAGCGGCCAGTCGGCGTGGATCATCAGCTCGCGCGCCATCGCCACCAGGTCCGCGTGGCCCTCCCGCAGCACGGCTTCCGCCTGGTGCGGATCGGTGATCAGCCCGACCGCCATGCTCATCACGCCGGCCTCGTGACGCACCCGGCTGGCATATGGCACCTGATAGCCGGGCACCCGCGGCACCAACGCCATGTCGGAATCACCGCTGATGCCGCCGGATGAGCAGTCCACCACGTCCACCTCGCGCAACCGCAATTCGCGCGCCAGCGCCACCGTGTCGTCCAGCCCCCACAACCCGCCCTTGCCATCCACCGCGGACACCCGGAAGAACAGCGGCTTGTCCTGCGGCCACGCGGCACGCACCGTCTCCGCCACCTGCAACGCAAAGCGCATGCGGTTCTCGCGCGAGCCGCCGTACGGGTCGGTCCGGCGATTGGACACCGGCGACAGGAACTGGTGGATCAGATAGCCGTGCGCGCCATGGATTTCGGCGATGTCGTAGCCGGCATCGGTCGCCCGATGCGCCGCATCGCGGAACGCGGCAAGCACCGTGCGGATGTCGTCCTGGTCCATCTCGATCGGCAACGGAAAGCCGCGTCGCGCCGGCAGTGGGCTCGGCGCCAGGCCGCGCCATGGCGGCATGCCGGCTCGTGCGTCGCGTTCGTCGAGCGCGCGCCAGTCCTCCATCGCGCCGTGCGACCCGGCGTTGCGCCCGCAATGGCCCAACTGGACCGCCGGCACAGCACCCATCTGCTTGATGAAGTCGGTGAGGCGGCGATACGCCCGCGCCTGATGATCGTTCCAGATGCCGGCGCAATGATAGGTCTTGCGCCCGCGTGCCTCCACCGCGGTTTCCTCGCCGAACACGATGCCGGCGCCGCCCATGGCGTAGCGACCGAAATGCACGAGCTGCCAGTCGGTCGGACCGCCATCGACCGAGACATACTGGCACATCGGCGACACCACGATGCGATTGCGCGCGGTGACCCCGCGGAGCGTGATCGGCGTGAACAACAGGGGGCGTTGCGCCTGTGCGGCGCCGTTCGATGACATGACTGCTGGTTCTCTTTCGGCAATGCGGTTGCGCGGCATTATGCCAGGAGAAGCGGGTGAAGCAGAAGGCTCAGGGTTTCGTCCTGAAGCCCGCCAGCGACCTTGCCGCCTGGCCCCCACCGGCGCCCGTCTCTGAATAATCACGGAACGGCCGCTCGCCGACCAAGCCTGGACATTCGGGCTTGGCGGACGAATGGCAGGTGCTGGCCGACTGCGGCCTGGCGGGTTCAGGAACACCGATCGAAGAGAGCTGCCGGTCGCGCTGCCCCAGTCGGACTGATCTCTCCACCCACGTCGCGTACTTTCGGACCCAGCAGCATCGCGTCATAACCCGCCACCTGCCGCTCGGGTAAGGTGTTGCGGTCGGCATTGGTTGAGCGATGGCGCGCGCCCACCAACAAGCAGGGTCGTTTTCTCCAACTTCTGCTCAAATCCTACAATCGCGCCCGTGCGCCCATAGCTAAAGATGGGACCCGAACCGGGCCCCGTAGCTCAATGCCTTTCCGAGAGCGGCAAGTCGCAGAGCTGGTGGATCTGCGCGCAGTCAAACGCCTGTGGAGAAAGAAAATGAGCAAGTTCAGCAATTACGAGTACAGGAAACAACCCGGGTTCGATATGAACACCTTCGAGGGCGCGAACCAGGCCATCCCGATGAAGACCCTGGTGATCTACTGCTTTGACCCTCGGGCGGCCGAAATCCCACAGGCCGTCGCCGAGTATTTTGGGGACGAGGTATATCCGGGTGAAAACATTCTCGACGGATCTGGCAATCGGGTTGGCCACACACGGACACTATTTACCGAGACTAACGCGGGTGGACGCGCTGCCTTCGCTCTAGAGTCCGTGGCGGCCATGGACTATATATTCAGCGTTCAGAATGTCGTCGTGGTTCACCACTCGTTCTGCGGTACGACGACTCTGACGCCCGAGCTGCTCATCGAGGAGTTCCATGATCATCATCACGCTGATATCGCGACGATGTTTGATCACGATAGCCTCGCCATCATGGATTTCGAGATGTCGATCAAGCATGATATCGCGTTGCTTCGTTCGAGCCCAGCGATGCCGAAGCACATCAAGCTCTACGGCTTCTTCTACGAAATCAGTTCGGGCAAGTTGACCGAGGTGGTACGGGACATTCCTGCATAGAACGCCTTTGGTTGTTGCTGCCTAAGGAAGTGGGGGATCTCTCCCCACTTCCTCCACAGCCAGCGCAAACCTGCCATACCGGCCCCCGTAATTTGCACGGGCCACGAAACACCTCATCGCTTCGTAATGACAACCTCCAGATACTCGCTCGGCACGACCATAGTACCGTCGTTTGCCCTGTTCATACGCGCGATGAGATCGTGCAGGTCACGCTTCAGACCATTCTGCATGGCCTCATCGAGAGCTGCGAACGCCTTGAGCATCGGGCCGTAATAGGTTCTGAACACCTCCAGGAAGTGCCCCGCGGAGCGGTAGCGGAAGTTGAAGTTGCGCGGCTCGGTCTCGATCGAGATGGCAGCGTGACCGAACAGTTCGGCGAGACGCCCGCGCGCTCCCCAGAGTGCAGGCGATTTTACGCCGGCCGGAGGCGGTGTGTATTTGCCTATGGTCTTGAACATTTGTCCGACAAAGCCGTCCGGTGTCCAGTTTGCCAGACCTATCTTGCCGCCGGGCTTGCAGACGCGCAGGAGTTCGGCGGCGGCCTGGTTCTGATTGGGCGTGAACATCACGCCGAAGGTCGAGACGACCGCATCGAAGGTGCCATCGTCGAACGGCAAAGCCTCGGCGTCGGCCTCGTTGAATTCGATGGCCAGTCCTTCGGCCGACGCTCGCGCGCGGCCGCGCTCCAGCAGGCTGGGCACATAATCTGTCGAAATGACGTCGCACCAGCGATGCGCGGCGGCCAGACTGACATTGCCGTTGCCGGCGGCCACGTCGAGCACTTTCTGTCCTGCCCGAAGATCGAGCGCCTCGCAGAGTTGTTCGCCAACGATCTGCAGCGTCGTCCCGACAACGGCATAGTCGCCGGAGGACCACGTGGCCTGCTGCCGATTCTTCAGTGCCGCGAGATCGGCTTTCGCAGCAGTCGCAGTCTGATGTGCCGGGGTCTCCTGCATATACGCTTGGGCCTGGCTCATGGTTCCCTCCCGTCCATTGCGATCGCGCCTGGTGCGATCGCTGTGCGGAGGATGCCGGGAGTGCGACCTAAAGACTTTGCCCTCAGCTTGATTTGTCCATGAGATATGCATGATTATTCCCTGAGAGCGGCCTTCGCAGCCCGATTCCTGAGGCACTGACGTGCAATTTTTCCTTGCCGGTCATACGCTTGATACGGACCGCCGGGAGTTGCGCCGCGGTTCCGCACCCGTCGCCGTCGAGCCGCAGGTGTTCGACCTGCTGGTCTACCTGCTGCAGAACTGCGACCGGGTGGTCAGCAAGGATGACCTCATCGCTTCGGTCTGGGGCGGCCGGATCGTGTCGGATTCGACGCTGACCAGCCGCATCAACGCCGCGCGCAAGGCGGTTGGTGACAACGGCGAGGACCAGCATCTGATCCGCACCATCCCGCGCAAGGGCCTGCGCTTCGTCGGCGTCGTGCGCATGCAACCAAACGGCGTCGAACCGGCACCTGCCATCGGACCGTCGCCGGATGAACTCCGCGAGCAGTCGCGCCCGGTGTTGCCGTTGCCCGACCGGCCCGCCATCGCCGTGCTTCCATTCACCAACATGAGCGGCGATTCCGAGCAGGAGTATTTTTCGGACGGCATCAGCGAAGACATCATCACTGCGCTCTCCAAGCTGCGTTGGTTCTTCGTGATCGCGCGTAATTCGTCATTCATCTACAAGGGCAAGGCCGTCCATATGAAACAGGTCGCCGAAGAACTCGGCGTCCGCTATGTGGTCGAGGGCAGCGTGCGCAAAGGCGGCGAGCGTGTGCGCATCACCGCACAGCTCAACGACGTCGCTACCGGCAGTCACATCTGGGCGGAACGATTCGATCGCGACCTCGCCAACGTATTCGCGGTGCAGGACGAGATCACCGAGGCCATCGTCGCGGCGATCGAGCCGCAGCTCTATGTCGCGGAAAATTTTCGCGCTCAGCGCAAGCCGCCGGACAGCATGGATGCCTGGGATCTGGTCATGCGGGCACTGTCGCATTACTGGCGGTTGACGCGACAGGACAATGTCGTCGCGCAGGCGCTGCTCGAGAAGGCGATCGCCATCGACCCGAACTACGGCCAGGCGCTCGGCGTCCTTGCCGCCAGCCATACGTTCAGCGCTCATATGGGTTGGGCGGATACGGCGACCGTGGTGCCGATCGCCGAACGTTCGGCGCTCGCAGCGATCCTGGCCGATGGCGAGGACCCCTGGGCGCATCTTGCGTTGGGTTGCGTTTACCTGTTCGCGCGGCGCCTCGACGACTCGCTGGCCGAGTTCGAATTGGCGCTGCGGCTGAACCCGAACTTTTCCCTGGCGCAGGGCTATTACGGTCTGACCCTCGCCTATTGCGGGTGCTGGGAAGAAGGCGACCTTGCTGCGCGCCGTGCGCTGCGGCTGAGCCCGCGCGACCCATTTTCGGCATTGTTTTACGGAATTGACGCGTACGCTCTTTTCGTCGGACGCGATTACCACGGCGCGATCCGGCTGGCGCGCCAGGCCATCCGTCAGCGCGGCGATTTCGTCGGTGCACACCGCGTGCTTACCGCAGCCGCCGGCATGGTCGGACAGACCGAGATCGCCACGGCCGCCCTCAAGGAGCTTCGCCGCGCGCAACCCAATATTTCACTCGCCTGGATCGCAAATCAAATGCCGATCAAGCAGGACGCCGAGCGACAGCACTATCTGGAAGCCTTTCGCCGCGCGGGCCTGGACTAGCTTCGCCCTCAGATGCTGATCGGACCCAATGGCGGGATCCGAGACGAGACCCGGGGCTGGCTGGTCGCCGAAACGGCTCTGCCCTAACGTCCCCGCCAACCACAGGAGGGCGCCCACCATGCAAATGACAGCCGCCATCTTTCGCAAGGTGCACGAACCGCTGACGATCGAGCAGGTGGACATCGACCAGCCATGGGGTCGCGAGGTCCTGGTGCGCACGGTCGCCACCGGCGTCTGCCACAGCGATCTGCACGTGGTCGACGGCAACGGCCGCTTCCCGCTCGACCGCCCGTTCCTGCTCGGCCATGAAGGCGCCGGCATCGTCGAGGCGGTGGGCGAGGACGTCACCACCGTACGCGTCGGCGATCACGTCGTCGCCTGCCTGTCCGGCTTCTGCGGCACCTGCCCGCAATGTCTCGCCGGCCATCCCAATCTCTGCACCGGCGGCATCGTCGCGCGCGATGACTCAGCGACGCCGCGCGTGTCGCAGAACGGCCAGCCGCTGCGCCTGTTCGCCGCGATCGGCAGTTACGCCGAGCACATGCTGCTGCACGAGAACTCGCATCGTGCGCATCGATCCGGAAATGCCGTTGGACCGCGCCGCGCTGGTGGGCTGCGGTGTGCTGACCGGCGTCGGCGCGGCACTGCGCAGTTCGGGCATGCAGGCCGGCCAGACCGTTGCGGTGTTCGGTTGCGGCGGCGTCGGCCTGTCGATCGTGCAGGGTGCGCGCATCGGCGGTGCACGGCAGATCATCGCGGTGGACCAGTTCGACTCCAAGCTGGAAATGGCCAGGGGCGTCGGTGCCACGCACGCGGTGAACAGCACGCAGGATGATCCGGTGAAGGCGGTGCGTGCGCTGACCCGCGGGCTCGGCGTCGATCATGCGTTCGAGGCGGTCGGTGTGGCGCAACTGTGCCGCCAGGCGATCGAGAGCCTGGCCATCCGCGGCACCGCCACCATCGTCGGCGTGCTGCCGCCGGATGCGATGATCGAATTCCCGTGGATGGCGATCCGTCCGGAATGCCGGGTGCAGACCTCGCGCATGGGCTCGAACCAGTTCCGCACCGACATTCCGAACTACCTGGAATTCTATCGCCAGGGCCGGTTGGACCTGGATTCGATGGTCAGCCGGCGCGGCCGGCTGGGCGATATCAACGAGGCGTTCCGCGCGATGAAGGCCGGCGAGGTCGCTCGCACCGTGCTGATGTTCGACTGACGGGGGGAGGAAGAAGTCATGCTGACAGTCACACAAGACATGATGCTGCCGACGGCGATCACCGGATCCTATCCGCGTCCGCTGTGGTTCGACATCAGCCTGAACGGCCGTTCGTTCAAATCAGCGCTGGGCGAATCGCTGTTCCGCGAACAATACCTCGACGCCGTCGCCGCGATCATCAATGCGCAGGAGGCGGCCGGCCTCGACATCGTCACCGACGGCGACAGCCGGTTCGATCTCGCGGTCGGCGGCAAGTCCTGGTTCTTCTACCCGATCGAGCGCCTCGGCGGCATCCGCGGCCATCGCAGATACCTCGCAGGGCTGGATGGGCCGCCACGGACTGCGCCCCGGGAAAATCCTGTGGGAGGTGCAGGAGGCATACCAACCCGGCATCGTGAACGGAGAAGCTGACGCGCGGTCCGTTGGAATACACCGCACTGTGGCAGGTCGCGCAGCGGCTGACCGACAAGCCGGTGAAGTTCGGCGCGATCTGCGCGCCGGCGCTGGCCAGCATGTTGTGGAACGAATACTACCCCGACGACAAGCCGATGATCCTCGACCTCTGCGACATCATGAACGCCGAGTTCCGCGAAATGGCGGCGGCGGGATGTCCGCTGATCCAGGTGGAGGAACCGCCGCACCACGGGCGCTCGACGCGGCCCGATTGCACCGATGCCGACCTGGAATTCCTGACCGAGGCGTTCAACCGCCAGCTTGTCGGCGTGGATGCGGAGATCTGGGTGCACACCTGCTGGGGCAATCCGAACCAGCAGCGCGTGTATTGGGAAGTGCCGAGCTACGAACGCGCGATGCCGCATCTGCTGCAGTTGACCGCGGACGTGATCACGTTCGAATGCGCCAGCAGCGACGGCAGGGACCTGCCGTTGTTCGGCAAATACAAGACCGACAAGAAGATCGGCATCGGCGTGGTGAACCACTGCAACACGGTGGTGGAACCGCCGGAATACGTCGCCGGACTGATCCGCCGCGCGCTGGAGTTCATTCCGCCCGAGCGGCTGGTGATCACCACCGATTGCGGCTTCGGCCGCGAGGGCCTGAGCCGGCGGATCGCGCACTACAAATGCGTCTCGATGGTGGAGGGCACCAATATCGTGCGGCGCGAACTGGGCCTGCCGGAGGCGCGCGTGCGCGCGGCGGATCCGAAGCTGTATTTCGCCGGGACTGCAAACGGTTGACAATCAAGGGAGGACGGCATGGCCAAAGGCATCCTGCTGGTGGCTTTCGACTTCACCAACGCGCACGAAGACGAGTTCCACGACTGGTACGACCTGGAGCACGTCCCGGAACGTCAGCGCGTCCCCGGCTTCGGCGCCTGCGACCGCTGGATCAGCACGACGAACCCGAAACACGCCGTCGCCAGCTATGAACTCGACAGCCTGGACGTGCTGCAAAGCGCCGCCTATCGCGCCATCGCCGGCGAAAACCTGTCGGTCTGGTCGAAGCGCGTCGGCCCGATGTGCCAAGCGGCTGATCCGCTTCGACGGCGAGCAGATCCTGCCCGGCGACCAGGCCGCGCCATCGGGCGCCGGCGGGCTGCTGGTCAACGCGATGAATATCGATCCGGCGCACGAGGCCGAATTCAACGAATGGTACGACCACGAACACATCCCGGCGCTTGCGGCGGTGCCGGGAACGCTGTGTGCGCGGCGCTTCCGCGACAGCAAGGGAACGCACCGCTATCTCGCGCTGTATCACCTCGCCTCGCCGAACGTGCCGCTGACGGATGCCTGGAAGCAGGCGGCGGGAACGCCGTGGACCGAACGGCTGCGACCGCACTTCCGCGATCATCTGCGCATCCTCACCGGCCACTACGCCCGCGCGAAATAGGAGCGCCGATCCATGGCAAAACTCCCATACATCACCAGCAAGGATCAGGTTGCGCCGAAGGACCACGCGGTGTTCGACTCGATCGTCGCAAGCCGCGGCGCCGTGCAGGGGCCGTTCACGATGTTCCTGCACTCGCCGGAATTGGCCGGTCGCGTCGCGCATGTCGGCGCCTACGTGCGGTTCGAGGGATCGCTCGACATGCGCGTGCGCGTACTGGCCGCGATGACCGTCGCGCGCGAATTCGAGGCGATGTACGTGTGGGGCGCCCAGACCGGCGGCGCTCGCCGTCTCGGCGTGCCCGAATCCACCATCACCGCGATCCGCGAGAACCATTCGCGCGGCATCCCGCCGGAGGACGCGCAGATCATCGAGTTCACCCGCCAATTGTTGCGCAAACATCGCAACGACGATGCCACCGCGACAGGCGATGCTGAAACGGTTCGGCAACGACGAATTCATCCAGCTGACCGGCGCGATCGGCTACTACAGCATGCTCTGCATGACAGTGAACGCATGCGAACTGGAGGCTGCGCAGGGCGCCGAGGTGCTGCAGGTCTAGCCTGGCATCGGTCTGATCGCCGCCCCCCTGTCACAGCCTCCACCCTGTCACCGCCCCACCCTGTCATTGCGAGGAGCGAAGCGACGCGGCAATCTCCCACCATTACCGCGGTACTGGCGGGGGATTGCTTCGTCGCTGCGCTCCTCGCAATGACAGGGGATCCCCAGACTGCCCGACAACTCTCTGACGAGAAAGCGATCACCAATGCTGCAAACGTTTGAAGGTGGCTGCCACTGCGGCCAAGTGCGGTTCCGGGTGCATGGTGATCTCGCCGACGCATCCGAGTGCAACTGCTCGATCTGCACGATGAAGGGCATTGTCCATCTGGTCGTGCCGCGCGAGCAGTTTGAACTGTTGCGTGGTCAGGACGAGATCACCACGTACCAGTTCGGCACCAACGTCGCCAAGCATACGTTCTGCCGACACTGCGGCATTCATTCATTCTATGTCCCGCGATCGGCGCCGAATGGTGTCAGCGTCAATATTCGCTGCCTCGAAGGTGTTGACATCGGCCAGGTGCGGCCGCGCCTGTTCGACGGCCTGCACTGGGAAGAGGCGATGCGTGCCCGTCGCGAGGCTGGTGAAGTATAGCCGTCACCCCTTCGCGGTAATCCGGTCGATCTCCCGCAGTTCGTCCTCAGTCATCGCCCAGCCCGCGGCGCGCACGTTCGCCTCCAACTGCTCCGGCTTCGTGGCGCCGGCAATTATGCTGGACACGCACGGCCGCGCGGCAAGCCAACTGAACGCCAATTCCAGCAGCGTCCGCCCGCGTTGCTCGGCGAATGCCTCGAGCCGCTCGACGATCGGCCAGTTCTCATCGTTGATGAACCGGCCCTCGTAGCGCGCGTGAATGGTCAGCCGAGCGCCGTCCGGCATCGCGGTATTGCGCCGGTACTTGCCGGTCAGGAACCCCCCCGCCAGCGGATAGTACGGCAGCAGCCCCATGCCGTATGCCTGCATCATCGGGAATCAGCTCGCGATCCGCACTGCGCATCAGCAGGCTATATTCGTTCTGGCACGAGACGAACGGCGACAACCCGAGCGAGCGCGACGTCCAGCGCGCATCCACCACTTGCCAAGCCTTGAGGTTGGAGCAGCCGATATAGCGAACCTTGCCCTGCCGAACCAAATCATCGAACGCGCGCAGCGTCTCCTCAACCGGCGTCAGCGGATCGGGTTGGTGCTGCTGGTAAAGGTCGATCCAGTCGGTATTCAGCCGCCGCAGACTCGCCTCGACGCCGGCGATGATGGTGCGCCGCGACGCTCCACGCAGTTCGCTGCCGTCGATCGGCATGCTGACCTTGGTCGCGAGCACGATATCCTTACGCCGTGCGCCTAGCGCCTGGCCGAGAAACTCCTCGGAGCCGCCGATCGGGCTGCGATAGATATCGGCGGTATCGAACAACGTAATGCCGAGATCGAGTGCCTTGTGCACCACAGGACGCGACGCGGCGTAATCGATGCGGCGGCCGAAGTTGTTGCACCCCAGCCCGACCAGCGACACACGCAGTCCCGAATTGCCAAGCGTACGTTGCTCCATCGCTCAGACCACGCCCTGTTCGCGCAGCCGCTGCACCTCATCGGGCCCCACGCCGCACAACGCCTGCAACACGTCGGCCGTGTGTTCACCGAGCAGCGGCGGCCGTGTCACTTCCGCGGGCGAGTCGGACAGCTTCACCGGGCAGCCGACGGTCTGGTACGTGCCGCGCGTCGGATAGTCGATATCGACAATCATATCGCGCGCACGCAGATGCGGGTCCGCCAGCACCTCGCCGGTATCCAGAGTCGCGCCGCACGGTACGCCGGCCTCGCCCATCAGCCGCATGACCTCGTGCTTGCTGCGCTGGCGCGTCCATGCCTCGATGATCGCATTCAGCGCCTCGCGATTCTCCCAGCGCCCATCTGGCGTTTTGAACCGCGGATCGTCCGCCAGCTCCGGCTGGCTCCATCGCGCTGAGGAACGCCCGCCACATCTGCGGCTGCGCGAAGATATACACGTAGTCGTTCGGGCCGCCCGGCGCGCAGGGATAGGTCGTGCCAGGCACGGTGCGGCCAAGCTGGTTGCCGTTGCGCGGCATCGGCGCACCGGAGCGCTGGTGATCGCGCAGGCTGACGCGGATCAGGTTCACCACCGCGTCCTGCATCGACACTTCCACGTGCTGGCCCTTCCCGGTGGCATGGCGCTGCTGCAAGCGCGGCCAGGATGCCGATCGCCATGTGCATCCCGGTGCCGGAATCGCCGATCGCCGGATACACGTAGGTCGGCGGGTTTTCCGGGAATCCGGTGACGCTCATCGCGCCGCCCATCGCCTGCGCGATCGGCTCGAAGCTCTTGAAGCCGCTGTATGGCCCATAGGTGCCGAAGCCCTTGATCGTCGCATAGATCAGCCGCGGGTTCAGTTTCGACAACACGTCATAGCCAAGCCCCAGGCGATCCAGCGCGCCTGGCCCAAAGTTCTCGACCAGCACGTCGGATTCGGCGATCACCTGTTTGAACAGCCGCTTTCCCTCATCTGCCTTCAAGTTCAGCGTCAAGCTGCGCTTGTTCGCGTTCAGCACCAGGAAGAACAGACTGTCGCTGTCGGTGCGGTCGCGCATGTTGGTGCGCGCGACGTCGCCGCCCTTCGGTTCCTCCAGCTTGATCACATCGGCACCAAGGAAGCCGAGGATCTGCGCGCAGGCGGGCCCCGCCTGATTGTGCGTCATGTCGATGACACGGATACCTGACAGGGCCTGGTTCATGGTTGCTCTCCTGGGACGATCGATTTGTTACGCAGCCGAGTTGGCATGGATTGCGCGCCAGACGCGCTCCGAGGTGACCGGCATCTCGATGTGCCTCACGCCGAATTCCGCCAGTGCGTCCACCACGGCGTTGACGACAGCGCCGAGCGCCGGCGTGGTGCCGCCCTCGCCACCGGGCCGGATGCCATAGCGGTGGCTGGTGCGCCGGTACTTCAATAAGCTGGCAGGCGAACGACGGCAGGTCATCCGCCCGCGGCATCGCGTAGTCCATCAGCGATGCAGTCAGCAACTGGCCGTTTCCCGGATCGTAATGGCATTGCTCGAGCAACGCCTGGCCAATGCCCTGTGCCGCGGCGCCATGGGTCTGGCCATGCAGGATCAGCGGATTGACCGCAAGGCCGACATCATCGACGCCCGACCAGCGCAGCAGCCGCACCTGTCCGGTTTCGGGATCGACCTCGACCTCGCAGACGTGCGTGCCGGAGGGAAACGCGCCGCCCGATACGGTTTCATCGCCGATGCCATCCAGCTTGCCGCGCATCTCGTCCGGCAGGTCGTTGCGTGTGGCCATCGCCTTCGCCACTTCGAAAATCCCGATGCGCCGGTCGGTTCCCTTGACAGCGAACACCCCGTGCGAGAACTCGATATCGATGGCGCTGACCTCCAGCAGATGCGCGGCGATCGCCTTGCCCTTCTCGATGATCACGTCCGAGGCGGTGCCGATCGCCAGGCTGGCGATCCGCATCGAGCGGGCGGAATGCGAGCCGCCGCCGGCAATCACGCGATCGGTATCATGTGCAACGAAATCGACGCTGTCGAACGGCACGCCCAGCCACTCGGTGAGCAACTGCGCGAAGCTGGTCTCGTGGCCCTGGCCGCTGTTCATCGTTCCCAGCACCAGCTCGACCCGGCCCTCGGGCGCCACCGTCACCTCGGCCCGCTCGCGTGGAAAACCGCTGGTGGCTTCTATGTAATTGGCGAATCCGATGCCACGCAGCATGCCGCGCGCACGGGATTCGGACTTGCGTTCCGCGAAGCCCTGCCAGTCGGCAAGCGCCAGCGCCGCATCCATGCCCTTCTCGTACTCGCCGTTGTCATAGGTGATGCCGACGCCGTTTGTGTAGGGCATCGCCGGCAGCGGAATGATGTTGCGTCGCCGCAACGAGACCCGGTTGAAGCCGCATTGCTCCGCAGCAAGGTCGATCAGCCGCTCGATCACGTAGATCGCCTCGGGCCGGCCGGCACTGCGATACGGTGTGGTCGGCATGGTATGGGTCAGCACCGCACAGCCGCGGAAATGCACGGCCGGGATGCGATACACGCCGGAGATGATGCCGAGACCCTTGCGCAGCGGCACGAAGTTCACAGTGTAGGCACCGACGTTGCTAAGATTGGTGCCGCGCAGGCCGAGGAAATTGCCGTCCGTATCGAGCGCGAGTTCCGCCGTTACGGTCAGGTCGCGGCCCTGGTAATCGCTGAGGAAGCTTTCGGTGCGATCGCCGTACCACTTCACCGGCCGCCCGATGCGCTGCGCCGCCCACGGCAGCAGGCCGTACTCGGGGAAGAAGCTGTTGCGCGTGCCGAAGTTGCCGCCCATGTCGCCGCATACCGCGCGGCATTGTTCCTCCGGCACATCGAGCACCGCGGCCAGCACCTCCCGCTCGCGCACCACGCCGATGCCGGTACCGGCATAGATGGTATAGCGTCGTGTCGCGCTGTCGTAATCACCGATCGCGGTACGCGGTTCCATCGGCACGCCGGTGACGCGGTTGATCCAGGACTCCAGGCGGACCACATGCGCCGCGCGCGTGAATGCCGCATCGGTCAATTGCCTGTCGCCCACCTCGCCATCAGCAGCGATATTCCCGGGGCAACCATCCCACACCAGCGGCGCGCCGGTCCGGACTGCATCGGCCGCACGCACCACAACGGACATCGGTTCATACTCGACCGCTACAAATTCCGCTGCGTCCTTCGCCGCGTCATGCGAATCGGCGACCACCATGGCGACCGGCTGACCGACATAGCGCACCATGTCGGTTGCCAGCGGTGCGATGTCGACAGCGAACACCTCTAGGCCGGGAAACAAACGCAGCGCGGCGTCCGGTCCGCCGGCCACGGCGGCACTGTGCGGGATCGGCTTGCGGCCATCGGCGCTGAAATCGCTGCCGGTGAACACGGCGAGCACCCCTGGCATCGCGCGCGCCCGAGCCGTGTTGATCGCCTTGATGCGCGCATGGGCATGAGGCGAGCGAACCATTGCCGCGAATGCCATGTCCGGCAGCGTAACGTCGGGCACATAGCTGCCGCGTCCGGTGAGGAAGCGCACATCCTCCTTGCGCGGGACCGGCTGGCCGATACCGAATTCAACCATGAAATCGCCTGCTCTCAGCATCCCGCGTTCGCGATACGATCGGCCGAAAGCTATGCTGGAACCCCCAGCGGCACAACATGTCCGGGGAGGTCGCGCCGGCCGACGACACGGGATAGGATACGTCCACAAGAAAACGGAGGGGACCCATGAAGCTCAGCACGGATCGCATCCTGACGACCCATGTCGGCAGCCTGCCGCGGCCACAGGCATTGGTCGATCTGCTGGTCAAGAAGGATCAGGAGCAGCCCTACGACCATGCGGAGTTCGACCGCAACGTCCGCCAGGCGGTCGCCGATATCGTTGCACATCAGGTCGCCATCGGGATCGATGTCGTCAGCGACGGCGAAGCCAGCAAGATCGGCTATGCGACGTATATCCATGAGCGCCTGACCGGCTTCGGCGGCGAGAACTTCGTGCCCAAGCCGCAGCGCGATCTGGCGGATTATCCCGAATTCCGCAACCGCATGATCCAGTTCACCGGCCCGCAGGTGTTCCGTAGGCTGTGCTGCATCGGCGACGTGCGACTGAGCGACCATGACGCAGTGAAGCAGGACATCGCAAACTTCAAGGCCGCGATTGAGAAGTCGCACCCGACCGATGCGTTCATGCCGGCGGCGTCACCGGGCGTGGTCTCGGCGTTCCAGCCCAACCGCCACTATCCGACGCACGCTGCCTATATCGGCGCCGTGGCCGATGCGATGCGGGAGGAGTACGAAGCGATCGCCAATGCCGGCATCGTCGTGCAGCTCGACAGTCCCGATCTCGCCATGGCGCGCCACACCGGGTTCCAGGATTTGAAGGAGGAAGAGTTCCTCAAACAGGCCGAACAGCAGATCGAGGCGCTGAACCATGCGCTGGCGAATGTGCCGGCGGGATCCGCGCGGCTGCATCTATGCTGGGGCAACTATGAAGGCCCGCACGATTTCGACATTCCGTTGCAGAAGGTTCTTCCGATCATCCTGAAGGGCAAGCCGCAGGCGATCTCTTTCGAGGCCGCCAACCCGCGGCATGCGCACGAATGGGCGGTGTGGCGCGACGCGAAAA
Organism: uncultured Alphaproteobacteria bacterium; assembly: GCA_963696645.1. Taxonomy (GTDB): domain Bacteria; phylum Pseudomonadota; class Alphaproteobacteria; order Acetobacterales; family Acetobacteraceae; genus JAMXLO01. Next base: position 883,603 of record CAVOKY010000005.1, on the reverse strand, counting down.
TACCGGACGACAAGGTGCTGATCCCCGGCGTCATCGACACCTGCACCAACTACATCGAGCACCCCGAACTAGTCGCCCAGCGCATCTGCCAATTCGCCGATATCGTCGGGCGCGAACGGGTGATCGCCGGAACGGATTGCGGGTTCGCGACGTTCGTCGGGCACGCCGGCCGGGTTGATCCGGAGATCGCCTATCGCAAGCTGGCCTCGCTGGTGGACGGTGCGAAGCTGGCATCCACTCGGCTGTGGCATTGAGCGAACAGGGGGAAGCGCCATGAAGCTCAGCACCGATCGCATCCTGACCACGCATGTCGGCAGCCTGCCGCGGCCGCAGCCGCTGGTCGAACTGCTGATCAAGAAGGATCGTAACCAACCATACGATGCCGCGGAGTTTGCCAAACAGGTGCGCCAGGCGGTCGCCGATATCGTCGCCCGGCAGGTCGCCATCGGTATCGATGTGGTCAGCGACGGCGAGTCCAGCAAGATCGGCTATGCAACGTACATCCATGAGCGCCTGACGGGCTATGGCGGCGAACCCTTCGTGCCGAAACCCAATCGCGACGTCGCGGATTATCCGGATTTCCGCCAGCGACTGGAGCAGTTCATCGGTCCGCAGCAGATCCGTCGGTTGTGCTGCATCGGGCCGATCGCGCGGCAGGATCATGAATCGGCGCAGCAGGACATCGCCAACTTCAAGGCGGCGATCGCTGCGTCGAAGCCGGTCGACGCATTCATGCCGGCAGCCTCGCCTGGCGTGGTGTCAACCTTTCAGCCCAATCGCCACTATCCGAACCACGCCGCCTATATCGGTGCGATCGCCGATGCGATGCAGGAGGAATACGAGGCGATCGCCAACGCCGGCATTGTCGTGCAGCTCGACAGCCCCGATCTGGCGATGGCGCGACACACCGGTTTCCAGGATCTGAGCGAGGCGGAATTCCTCAGGCAGGCCGAACAGCAGGTGGAGGCGCTGAACCATGCGTTGGCGAATGTGCCGGCGGGTTCCGCGCGGCTGCATCTGTGCTGGGGCAATTATGAGGGGCCGCACGACTTCGACATTCCGTTGCAGACGATCCTGCCGATCATTCTGAAGGCCAAGCCGCAGGCGATCTCGTTCGAGGCCGCCAATCCACGGCATGAGCATGAATGGACGGTGTGGCGCGACACGAAACTGCCGGACGACAAGGTGCTGATCCCTGGCGTGATCGACACCTGCACCAACTACATCGAGCATCCCGAATTGGTGGCGCAGCGCATCTGTCGCTTCGCTGACATCGTTGGGCGCGAACGGGTGATCGCCGGCACGGACTGCGGATTCGCGACGTCGGTTGGCACCGCCGGCCGGGTGGATCGCGAGATCGCCTTCCGCAAACTGGGTTCGCTGGTGGAAGGCGCGAAGATCGCGAGCGCACGGCTCTGGCAATAAAAGGCCAGAGGGCGCTGCCCTCTGGACTCCCGCCAAGGGCGGCGCCCTTGGAACCTTTCACTTTCGACCGGTGGGGTGGGGGATGGCTGAGCCTGGCCTAGGCCAGGCTCAGCCATCCCCCACCCCACCGGTCGAAAACGATTGGATTGCAAAGGCGACTGCCTTTGCTGGAGGTCCAGGAGGCAAAGCCTCCTGGCAGGTTTCAGGGCGGAGCCCTGACCATGGCACGATCGCACTTGACGCAGTTTGCCGAGAGTTGTATTTAACCAATCGGTTACCTACCCATACAGTTCACAGCGCATGCCCGTCGACCGTCTCACCGCAACTTTCTCGGCCCTCGCCGATCCAACGCGACGCGCAATCCTTGCGCGCCTGGTCTCTGGCGAGGCGTCGGTCACCTCGCTCGCCGAACCGTTCGAGATGAGCCTTCCCGCCATCTCCAAACACCTCAAGGTGCTGGAGCGAGCCGGTCTGATCGTGCGCAGCCGCGACGCGCAGTGGCGACCGTGCCGGCTCAAGGCCGCGCCACTGAAGGATGCCGCCGAATGGCTGGAACACTACCGGAATTTCTGGGAGCAGAGCTTCGATCGCCTGGAAGATCATCTGCGGGCCGTGCAGAAGAAGGGGCAGCGACATGTCCGCGGCAGATAACATCGAGCGGGAACTTGTCGTCACGCGCGTTATCGACGCACCGCGCCGTCTCGTCTTCGAGGCATGGACGGATGCCGAGCAGGTTGCGCACTGGTGGGGACCGCAGGGTTTCGTCACGACCCACTGCGACATGGATATTCGCGTGGGGGGTGCCTACCGCTTCTGCATGCGCTCGCCCGCGGGAACCGATCATTGGAAGCGCGGCGTGTATCGCGAGATCGTCGAGCCGGAACGGATCGTCTTCACTTTCGCCTGGGAGGATGCCGACGGAAACCCCGGCCACGAACTGCTGACGACGGTGACGTTCGACGATGTCGGCGGAAAGACCAGGCTGACGCTGCGCCAGGCGGGGTTCGAGACGGTCGAGCGGCGCGACGACCATCGTGGCGGCTGGACAAGCTGTCTCGAACGTTTCGGCGAATATATCGAACAGCGCGCAACACGGAGATAGCACCATGCATCACCCTGTCGTATCACGCAATGAATGGCTCGCCGCACGGAAGCAATTGCTGCTCAAGGAAAAGCAGTTCACCCAGATGCGCGACCGGTTGAATGCCGAGCGCCTCGCGCTGCCCTGGGTCAAGATCGAAAAGCCGTATGTGTTCGAGGGTCCCAACGGCCAGGAAACGCTCGCGGACCTGTTCGACGAGCGCAGCCAGCTCGTGGTGAAGCACTTCATGTTCGGCCCCGAGTGGACCGAGGGCTGTGTCGGCTGCTCATTCGAACTGGACAATCTTGCAGGCGCGCTGGTGCACCTCGAACATCATGACGTGACCTATGTCGCCATCGCGCGCGCGCCGTTTGCCAGGATCGAGGCGTTCAGGCGGCGCATGGGCTGGCGCTGCAAGTTCGTGTCGTCGTTCGGCAGCGACTTCAACTACGACTTCCATGTCTCGTTCCGCCCGGAAGAAATCGCGTCGGGCAAGGCCGATTACAACTACGACCTGCGCGATGTCGGCATCGACGAACTGTCCGGCCGCAGCGTGTTCTATCGGGATGAAACCGGCGAGATCTTCCACACATATTCGTCGTATGCCCGCGGCGGGGAGATATCGCTCGGCAGCTATGGCATCCTCGACGTCACGCCGAAGGGCCGCAACGAGACCATCAACGGCAACCTGACGGACTGGGTGCGTCACCATGACCGATACGACGATCCCGCCTCTGCCGACTGCTGCCGTGGCACCTGATCGGGAAAGTTGTAGATGAAACTGTTCTATGGCTGGGTGATCGTCGGCGCCGGCATCGTCGTGAGCTGCATCGGTCTCGGCTCGATGATGTCGCTGGGCATCTTCCTGCAGCCGATCGCGCAGACGATGGGCTGGTCGCGTGCCGGCATCTCCGCGGCTGCGACACTGAACTTCCTCGCCATGGGTGTGGGCTCGTTCGCCTGGGGCGCGCTGTCCGACAGGTTCGGCACGCGCGCCGTGGTGCTCGCCGGTGGCGTACTGCTCGGCCTGGGGCTGACCACAGCTAGCCACGCCTCCAACCTGATCGAGTTTCAGTTGCTGTTCGGCATTCTTGTTGGCCTGGCCGCGGGCAGTTTCTACGCGCCGATGATCGCCACCACGACACGCTGGTTCACGGCACACCGCAGCCTTGCCGTGGCGCTCGTGTCGGCCGGGCTGGCGATGGGCTCGCTGCTGGTGGCGCCGCTCGCACGCGAACTGATCACGCTGTACGACTGGCGCAGCGCGATGCTGATGTTGGGCTGCATCGCCTGGCTCGTTGTGCTGCCCGTTGCGCTCTTGATACGACGGCCACCCGCCGCGGCTCGCACCGCAGGGTCGGAAGCGCCGGCCGCAGGCGGCGACCTCACCATTGCGCAGGCGCTGCGCACACCGCAATTCGCCGCCATCGCGCTGACCCACTTCACTTGCTGCGCGGCGCATTCCGGACCGATCTTCCACATGGTCAGCTATGCGATCGACTGCGGCGTGCCAGCGATGGCTGCCGCCACCGTATTCGGCACCGCCGGACTTGCCGCTTTGGGCGGCCGCGTCGCGTGCGGCCTGACCGCCGATCGCGTTGGCGCCAAGCCGACGCTGGTCGTCGGCCTTGCCGTGCAGGCGACAGCCATCAGCCTGTATCTCGTCACGCGCGATGCCTGGAGCTTCTACGCGCTGGCAGCGCTGTTCGGTTTCTCATACGGCGGTGTCATGCCGCTCTATGCGATCCTGGTGCGCGAGTATTTCGGGGCGCGCAACATGGGTACGTTGTTCGGCGCGGTCGCCATGATATCGACGCTCGGCATGGCAATCGGCCCGTGGGGCGGCGGCTGGCTGTACGACACGTTCGGCAACTATTTCTGGCTGTACCTCGGCTCGTGCGGCATTGGACTAGGCGCGGTCGCGATCGCGCTCACGACTCGCCCGCCGGAGCCGATTCCAGCTATGCTCGGAAGCGCAACCCATGGGGCGTGAATGGCAGACAAGCCGAATTTTGTTCTTGTCCCCGATCCTGAGCCGGAGCCGGAGCCTGAACCGACGCCTCCGCCGCAGCCCGTCGGCTGGCTCGATCGTATCCGGTCGCTGACCGACGCTGCCGCGTCGCTGGTGCCGTTTGGGACCGCGCGGGCGGTTGCCACTGTCGCTGAGCCGACACGTCCGCGGCTGATCTTCGGCTTCGACGCCACCGCCTCGCGCGAGCCGGCCTGGGCCACGGCGCGCGGCGTCACCGATGCACTGGTGAAGGTGCTGCCTGGCGAACTCGATGTCGCGCTCGCAGTGCATGGCGGTTCGCTGCTGCACACGTTCACCGAGTTCACCTCCAACGCCAACACGCTGCGTGATCGCGCCGCGGCGATACGCTGCATCGCGGGCCACACGCGGCTGCTGGCAATCCTGTCGCGCGCGCTGTCGAACCCTGGTGTGCGCGTGGTGGTCTATATCGGCGATGTGTTCGAGGAGTCGCTGCCGCGCGGGCGCAAGCTTGCCGATGCGATGGGGCTGAAGGGCATCAAGCTGATCGTGCTGCACGATGTCGCAGACTGGAATGCGCGGCGCGATGCGGAGGTGTTTTTGGACCTGGCGCGCCGCACCGGCGGCTGCGTGCTGCCGTTCGACGCGAATGCGCCGGCACGGCTGCGGGAATTGCTTGCAGCGGTCGCGGTGTACGCGGTGGGTGGGACGGAGTTGCTGGAGGAGAAGCGCCACGAGATGCCGGGTGCGATGGTGCTGCTGGAGCACCTCAGCGGCCGGCGTTGAACTGACCGTACTGTCATTGCGAGACGAGTGGCGACGCGGCGATCTCGGTCCGGTGCGATATTGGATGGAGTTTGCTTCGTCGCTGCGCTCCTCGCAATGACAGGGTGACAGAGTGAACGCGTGGACGTTATGCCGCGGCGTCGTCCTGTATCCTGCGCTCGTTGCGCTTGCGCTGGTGGGGGTCGAGGAAGCGTTTGCGCAGGCGGACGGCGCCGGGCGTGACTTCCACGAGTTCGTCGTCCTCGATGTAGGCGATTGCCTGTTCCAGGCTCATGCGGCGAGGCGGGATCAGCAGCATCGCGTCGTCCTTGCCGGCGGCGCGGATGTTGGTGAGTTTCTTTTCCTTGACCGGATTCACTTCCAGATCGGACCCGCGGGCGTTCTCGCCCAGGATCATGCCGACATAGACCTTGTCGCCGGGGTTCACGAACAGCGTGCCGCGCTCCTGGATGTAGAACAGCGCGTAATGCACCGCCTCGCCGTTCTCGGTGGAGATCAGCGAGCCGTTGCGGCGGCCCTCGATCGGGCCCTTCCAGGGGCCGTAGCCGGCGAACAAGCGGTTCATTACGCCGGTGCCGCGGGTGTCGGTGAGGAAATCGCCATGGTAGCCGATCAGGCCGCGGCTTGGGATGGCGAAGGTCAGGCGCAGCTTGCCGCCGCCTGACGGGCGCATGTCGCGCAGTTCGCCCTTGCGGCGGGAGAGCTGTTCCACCACCACGCCGGCGTAGGGTTCGTCGACATCAACCAGCACCTCCTCCATCGGCTCCTCGCGGACGCCGGTGTCGGGGTTGGTGCGGGTCAGCACACGGGGGCGGCCGATGGCGAGCTCAAAACCCTCGCGGCGCATCTGTTCGATCAGCACGCCGAGCTGGAGTTCGCCGCGGCCGGCGACTTCGAAGGCTTCGGTCTCGTTGCTGTCGGTGACCTTGATGGCGACGTTGCCTTCGGCCTCGCGGTAGAGACGGTCGCGGATTTGCCGACTTGTGACCTTTTTGCCCTCGCGCCCGGCCAGCGGGCCGTCGTTGATACGAAAGGTCATGGCCAGGGTCGGCGGATCGACCGGAATGGCGGGCAGCGGCGCGGCCAGTTCCGGCGCGCCGATGGTGTCCGGCACCGTGGCCTCGGCCAAGCCGGCGATCGCGATGATGTCGCCGGCTTCGGCTTCTTCCACGGGGACGCGGTCGAGGCCACGGAATGACAGCAGCTTGGTCATGCGGCCGGTCTCGCCCGTGGTGCCATCGGCGTGCAGCACCTTCACCGGCATGTTGAGCCGAGCGCGTCCTTGCTCCACGCGGCCGGTCAGCACGCGGCCGAGGTAGGGGTCGTATTCCATGATCGTGGCGACCATGCCGAACGGCGCGTCGCGGTCCACGGTCGGCGCCGGCACGTGGCTCACAACCAGATCGAACAGCGCCGACAGGTCCTTGCGGGGGCCATCCAACGTGGCGTCGGCCCAGCCCTGGCGTCCAGAGGCGTAGAGCATGGGAAAGTCGAGCTGGGCTTCGGTGGCGTCCAGTGCGGCGAACAGGTCGAATATTTCGCTGTGCACTTCGTCCGAGCGGGCGTCGGCGCGGTCCACCTTGTTGACCACCACGATCGGATGCAGCCCGCGGGCCAGCGCCTTGCCGACCACGAACTTGGTCTGCGGCAGCACGCCCTCGGCGGCGTCCACCAGCACGATGGCGCCATCCACCATGTTCAGGATGCGCTCGACCTCGCCGCCGAAATCGGCGTGGCCCGGGGTGTCGACGATGTTGATGCGGGTGCCGTGCCAAACCACCGAGGTGCACTTGGCGAGGATGGTGATGCCGCGCTCGCGCTCCAGGTCGTTGCTGTCGAGCGCGCGCTCGGCCACCACCTGGTGGTCGCGGAACGAGCCGGACTGGCTGAGCAGCTTGTCGACGAGGGTGGTCTTGCCGTGATCGACGTGGGCGATGATCGCGACGTTGCGAATCTGCATGGGTGCCTGAGGGTGTGGGGATGGTGCGCCGCACACATAGGCTCAGACGATGCAATGTGCGAGAGCGAAAGTGCGGTGGGAGGGATGGATGCGGCCGCCGCCATGCGGGATGGCATGCGGCGGCGAACCGGGGGGACGGCTGTCAGGCGGGCCGGCCTGATGGGTGCCGGAGTGGCTTCAGGGCGGGCCGGTGGCTGGCGTTGGCAATCGTGGCGGTGGCGCGGGCCATCGGGGGTCCGCACGGTCAGCGTGGTCGCCGGAGCTGAAGGCGAACAGCCGCCTGTTCAGGTTGCCGAGGAAGCCGGGGAGGCTGCCGCCATAGGCGACGATGGCGTGGCTGAGTTCGTCCCAGAATATCCGGTCGAGCTGGCCTGGCGCGATGCCGAGGTCACGGCAGATATCGGCGATGACGGCGCCCACCGGGCGGCGACGCACCTCGGCGGCGATTTCCTGTTCCGTGGGGAGGCGCGCGAGGCGGCGGTCCTGGGGGTTTTCGGATGCAGGTTGGGGTTCGCGGTGGGCGTCCGAGGGAGCGACCTGGCGGGCGGGGCGGGGCGCGCGGGCAGCGGGCATGCGGACGGGCGATGGGGTGAGTCCCTGGCCGCGGGCGGCGCGCTGGGAGAGGGTGACCTCGAGGGCAGCGGCGCGACGCAGGCCGTTGGTGATGCGGGCCAGGATGACGGCGAGGTCGGCGGTGCCGAAGGGTCTGGCGAAGCGGGCGAAGCTCGGGGCGGCGGCGTGCTGCTGGACCGTGCCGGCGAGTTGCTTGCCGTAGTCTATGAGTTTGCGGACGAGGCTGAGGACGCGGTTGAGGGCGGTGGGTGTGGTTGGGGCGGCGGACACGGACGGAATGAGAACATGAAAGTGGCGATCATGTCAAGGAAAATATTCCTTCTCTGACGACGCCAGCGAAGGGTTGTGGCCGATGTTACGATGACCCGGTTCACGGCGGCGGCGGCATGCTCTGCTGGGCAGGCAAAACAGGTTTCACCGGCGTTGATCGGAGGGAGGCAATGACTGCGATGGCGACGACTGCGATGGCGACGCGAACTCGGCGGGCGCTGTCTTCCGGTCTATCGTTCGCCACCGATAACGGCACGCTCGTCAACCAACAGCGCGACCGGCGGTTCGTCATCCGTCCAGGTCAGCCGCAATACGGCGCGGTGATGGTGTCCTGCTCGTACGCCGGCAGATTGCGCACGGCTCTGAGTGCATCATCGAGACGCTTTGTCATATGCGGCGTGTAGCATGGCATGATTGGAAACGAACCGTAACGTTTGACCCACGTCATGTCGCGTGCCCGACAGGTGCTTTATAGTGAGTTGGCGTAGCCGTTTCGCTTCTACCTCATGGGACGCGTGTTGAATCCCACAACCGCAGGAGCATCCCTGCTTGTGCTCATCTATCCCGCTCCTGCTCACGTCGTTTCATACTAGCGCCACGAATCACTGCCCTCCACAGGATGATCATAACGACCGTCAGCACCAGCCACAGAAGATGCAACCATTGATACCATGCAGGTGCCCTGCTATCGAACTCTCCGAAAAACGCCCCGACGAAATCAAAGATCGGGGCGTGGAAAAGGCATACGGTGGCAAATAACCAGACAGCGATTATGAAGAAATGCCCCTCCATCCCGGCCGCGTCTTTCTCGTAAGCGGCTGAGAGAAGGACATACGGCACCACCAAGAACACCGAATAGAAGATCGGATGAGTATACACATCTGCGGCTGAGCTCCATGATGGCCAGAACGACATTTCATGTCGTGCTATACCTCCAAGGAGAAGCAGGGATATGAAGACAGCCTGCAACCCATAAAGCCACCACAGGATCTTGCGCACGTTGGACACGGATTATCCCCCGGAACCCTCTGCGGAACGCTGCTTCGACTCGCGGTCAAGAGGTTTTGTCCTGATGACCTCCCGTCACATCGCTCTGCGAGGCGTTCCGCCCGCCAAGAATGGCTAACAGACTTTGTATGTTTTTCGGGGGCGGCTCTATTACCCTCACCTTGCCGCCGGTTGGCATGATCAAACAGCCAAGATCGACTTCCAGCAAAGGAAATTTTCGATCAGCGTTTAGGCCGTCAAGCGCCTGTTCAAGATTCAGCGCCATCATCTGAAATCGGCCAGCAATAGTGGCATTGTCCTGCCCCGTGGTGGGACGCCCCCGCAGCGCTTCATCTGCTATCTCGTTAAGCTCGAGGACGTTCCCAAAAAAGGTGATCACTGCCATTGCTGGCCATCCTTCATCCAACAGGCCGATTTGGGATATGGCTGCTGGCTAAACTCTCGGCTGCACCAGTTTTGGGGGATACTGCGACGTCTCTTTCGGGCTTTTATGTGCGCGAAGATTCCAAAACGACGTAGCATCAATGATTGAGCGCGAAAATACCATAAGCTCTGCAGTCAAAGCGTTTTCGAGTTCCCGTCGTGCTCATTGACGCTTGTCCGTCTCGATCGATCTTTGAAAGACAATCTGATCCTGGACGCCTTTCCAGGCAACGACTGCGGCGGCAAGAACGAAGCCTCCACCGATCACCGTTACGAGGGCGGCAGCAATTTCTCCTGCCTTTGAGTTTATGAGAGCTACCAAAAAGGCGATGATGACTCCAACACCCGCCGCAGCCCCCAGCCCAACGAATAGATTGAACTGCCGATCATCGCTCACTTCGATGGCCTCGAAAGTGTCGCGTGATGCTTCAGATTTCCAGAGTGATGCGATCCAGCAACTCGCCGGCGCTCACGACACGTACCGTCCCGCAAGCCTCCGGCGGAAATGCCGTTTGTTGCCGGTGACAAGGTATTCGGCCTGCGCGGTTTCGGCGCAGTGCACGAACTTCGCATCGTCCGGGTCAGGCAAGTCTCGCGCGACGGTTCGCGGTACCACGAGCTCGCCGTTGTCGCGGAACATCGCGAGCGCGGCCGCGATCTCATCGGGCTCGAAGCTGAACTTCTGGCGCGCCAGCACATCGGCATATTCCTGCATCATCGCCTCCGAGAAGCAGGCACGGATCAGCCCCTGATGGATGGCGAGGACGATCAGCGCCTCGTTGCCGGCCGGCGAGAGAAGTCCCGAGACCAGCACATTGGTGTCGATCACCGCCCGGATCACTTGACCTCAGAGGCGCCGGAATCCTTCTTGCTGCGCCGGTGGGCGGCGATTTCGGCCCCGATCTCCTCGGGCGGCATGGCAGCGAGGCCGCGCTGCCCGGCTCCGGCCCAGGCCTTCCGCAGCCAGTCGGGCGGCGGCGCCGCGGTGCGAATGAAATCCTGCACGCTCATGATCACGACGGCCGGTTCGCCGCGACGCTCGACGATGAACCGTTCGTTGTTGCGGGTTGCGAGGTCCATGAGTTGGCCGAACTGGGTGCGGGCGGTGTGGGCGTCGATGCGGCGGTCCATGGTGCCTCTGATCAATTGATTAATCAATGCATGCATTGGTATCTCACACGGCGGGCGGATGTCAATGATACGGGGCGGAATGCCATTCACTGCCTGACCAAGCCACTGATGGATGAGCCGACCGGCACCACAATTACCGCTGATTTCGATTCATTCCAGCGATGGTCACTCGCGGTTCTTCCGGCCCACAATCATACCGCATGTGCCAGCATGCCAGCCGCTTCCAGGAACGTGGCGATCACGTCGCCGCCGCCGGTGACGGCGGCTGCGGTGACTAGGTCATCGTCCGGAATCCGCAGCGGCCGGCCGCCAGCGATAATCGAGAGCAACCTGCACGCAGAGTACGGCGAGTTCATTCGCCATTGCGAGCACCGAGGCTGCGTTGATGCCGACATGTGCAAGACAGTAGAACGCGCCGCCACTTATACCAACAGCAGGCTCGTCGCCTTTGTCCTCCGCACCGCCGCGCGCTATCACCGGGCGGGCGCATGCGAGCGGGGATGAGTGCGATGGAGCAGGACCAGCTTTTCGAGCGGCTCTGGAACGGCACAGCGCAAATCGAAGAGTGGACGCAGGCCGTCTCCGATGGTGCTGTCACGGCCGTCGCGGAAAACATCATCTCCGTCCACACGACCTACCTGTGTGGTTCCGTCACCGTCATCCGCACGGCGGCCGGACTTGTCTTTGTCGATACGGCCAAACCGGACACAGCCGCCAAGACCCTTGCCGCAATCCGGCGTTGGGACAACAGCCCCATCCACACCGTGATCTACACGCACGGCCATATCGACCACACAAGCGGCATCGAGGTCATCGACCAGGAAGCCGACACAAGGGGCATCCCGCGGCCGCGTGTCATTGCGCATAGAAATGTGCTGCGCCGATTGAGCCGTTACGAAGTGACGCATGGTTTCAACAGCATCGTGCAGGGGCAGCAATTCAATTATCCGGGCTACGTCTACCCGATCGGCCAGCGGCGCCCTGACGAGATTTATGACGACACGCTCTCGCTGACGATCGGCGGTGACAGGATCGAGCTGTTCCACGGCCAAGGGGAGACCGACGACGCCACCTTCGTGTGGCTACCCGAACGCCGCGTTCTGGCGAGCGGAGATTTCGTGATCTGGATGTTCCCGAATGTGGGCAACCCGCGCAAGGTCCAGCGTTACGCAGCGGATTGGGCTGCCGCATTGCGCCAGATGCAGGCGTTGCAGCCGGATGTGCTGATACCTGGCCATGGTCCGGTCGTGTTCGGCCGGGAGCGCGCCGGCCGGATGCTAAGCGATGGCGCCGAGGTGCTGGAAAGCCTGGTCCGGCAGACGCTCGAGCTGATGAACCAGGGCAGCGCGCTGGATGCGATCCTGCACGCAGTGTCGGCGCCCAAGGAGCTGCTCGCAAAGCCCTACCTGCTGCCGAAATACGATGACCCGGAGTTTGTCGTCCGTGGCATCTGGCATCTCTATGCGGGATGGTTCGATGGCGATCCGGCGCATCTCAAACCGGCGCCATCAGCCGAATTGGCAAGCGAGATCGCGGCCCTGGCTGGTGGTGCGGCAACATTGGCCGGCCGCGCCAGGTCACTCGCCGAAGCTGGGAGGACCCGGCTAGCGGCACATCTGATCGAGCTGGTAAGCACTGCTTTGCCGGCGTCTGTGGACATTCAGACCGTGCGCGCGCAGGTCTACGCGCAATGCGCTGCGGCGGAGACATCCTTGATCGGCAAAGCGATCTTCGAAGTTTATCGACGAGATGCAGAGGTTCGAGCATCCGCAAAGTCCCCATGAAGGGGACTGCGAACTCTCGATTTGCCAACCGATGCACGGACCACAGTGCCACACGCTTCAAGGAGGAACCGCATGAAGATCAAGCTCCACCACCTGAACCTGTGCTCGAAGGATGTTGCGGGCATGGAGGAATTCTACCGCTCGGTTCTGGACCTGGCGCCCGAGCCGTCACTCAACGGCGCCCGCGACACTTCGCAGGGCTACGCGGCGCCGGTCGCCTTCGTGACCGACGGCCAGACGCAGGTGCATCTGGCCACGACGGACCTCGGCGTAGGCTTCCGCACCAACCATATCGTCAATCCGCTGGAGCGCGGTCACATCGCGTTCCGCACCGATGACATTGCCGCGTTCAAGCGGCGGCTCGAGGAGAAGAACATCCAATATTCCGACTACGGCCAGTGGGCGATGAACGGCTGGCATCAGATCTTCTTCTACGACCCCGAGGGCAATGTCATCGAGGTCCACCAGGACATGAACGAATAGCCGATCATCCTACAGCGAATCTCGGTCCGGCGCGGTAGTGGACCGAGATTGCTTCGTCGTTGCACTCCTGACAAGAAAGCGACGCACATTTTGTCGTCATGGCCGTCCCCGGGCTTGTCCCGGGGATCAGTCCCGGCCATCCGTCGTGACACGGTGCCTCGACAGATGGCCAGGACCAGCCTGCCATGATGGGGTGGATGGCCCCCACACGGCATCTATGTGCCAAAGTTGGGTTGTCACAACAACCAACCAACGGGAGCCATCCATGATGAATGTTAGCACGATCGGCCTGGACCTGGCGAAGAGGGTGTTCGAGGTGCATGGGGTTGACGCATCCGGCACAGTGGTGATCCGCTGCGCACTGCGCAGGGACCGTGTCCTGGGGTTCTTCGCCAAATTGCCGCGCTGCCTGGTTGGCATGGAAGCCTGTGCCACGGCGCATTATTGGGCGCGCGAACTGCGCAAATTGGGCCATGACGTGCGGCTCATTCCGCCGGCGTATGCGAAGGCCTACGTGCGGCGGAACAAGAACGATCCGGCGGACGCGGCAGCGATCTGCGAAGCGGTGAGCCGGCCGTCGATGCGGTTTGTCGAGATCAAGACCGAGCAGCAGCAGGCGGCCACCGGCATCCACAAGGTGCGCGAGTTGCTGATAAAGCAACGCACCATGCAGATGAACCAGATGCGCGGTCTGATGGCGGAGTACGGCATCGTGGTCGCCGAGGGGCCGGCGCACGTCGCCGAACTGGCGGCGATCCTGGCCGATCCCGACGATCACCGTATCCCCGCGCCGTTGCTCGACGGGCTGGTGATCGTGGCTGAGTTGTTGCGCAACATTGGGCAAAAGCTCGAAGCCATTGACCAACAGCTCGTGGCATCGGGCCGCGACAACGCAACCGTCCGGCATCTGATCACGGTGCCCGGCTATGGGCCGATCCTGTCGACCGCCATGGCGGCGTTCGTGACCAACCCGGCGGCGTTCCGCAGCGGTGGCGACTTCGCCGCCTCGCTCGGCCTGGTGCCACGCCAGGACGGCACCGGAGGCAAGGTGAAGCTCGGGCCGATCAGCAAGCGCGGCAACGGCTATTTGCGTAGGCTGCTGGTGAACGGTGCGATGTCGGTGCTGAACAGCAAGCGAGGCCGACAGGACCCGTGGCTGGTCAAGCTGCTGGCCCGCAAGCCACGCAAGTTGGTGGCAGTCGCATTGGCTAACAAGATGGCGCGCATCGGCTGGGCCTTGATGATGCGTCAGGAGGACTTCCGCGCCATGCCGGCGGCGGCCTGATCGGCCAAGGCCGGCAGGGACGGAAGGCTTGCGAGGGTGAACACGCGTGATGGCAGTGTCGGTCAACCGACCGATCGAGGCAGACCTGTCCAACGTCTTGGGGCGATACGACCCCGTGGCCATGATCAGATCTCGATCCACGGTTCCCATCAGGGCCAGCGGTCTTGCGCCGCGCAAACAGGCCGGACACATGACCGCAAGTGACCGCCAGTACCCGGAACGCGAAAAAAACCCTTGCTTGCCGGGGGCCATCCACACATGGCGTCGGGGAAGCGGGCATGACGGTTTCATCCAGGGCCGGTCGGCCCGCAGCCGGTACGGAACTCGCAATGACAGCCCTTACGGCGGTCGAGTCAGGCTGAAACCGCTTTATCCTCGACAACGATCCGCGATTACTTGTCGAGCCAGACGGTCGCCAGGTCCTGGTTCACGTAGTGGCTCGGGCCGATCTTCCAGCCGTGCATGTATGACCGCTCCGGCAGGAGGCGATTCCACCACAGCATCGGCCATTCGTAGGCCATGGTGTCCACCACGCGCGTCTCGAATTCCCGCATCAGCAGACGCTGCTTCACCGGATCGGTCTCGCGCACCATCTTGGCGTCGATATCGATCAGGTCCTGGTCGTCGTAGCCGCCATAGTTTTCGACGAACACCTTCTTCGGCAGGTATTTCTGCGTGTCCATCACCGGGTTCACCACACCGTTGCAGTTGGCCTCCACCACGACATCGAAGTTGCCGGTTCGCATCGCCTCGAACCACGGACCGGTGGGCACCACCTTCTGCGTCACGTGCACGCCGATCTTGCTCCATTCATCGACCAGCCAGGTGCCGACGTATTTGTACGGCTGGTCAACGTTACGGTTCAGCATCTCGAAGCTGAGGTTCTCCTGGCCGGCCTCCTTCAGCAAGCTCTTTGCCTCGGCGCGCGACTTGTCGATATCGGGCCAGAAGCCGGCCATCTTCTGCAGCTCGTCCTTGGTCGCGGCCAGCGGCGAGCCGGGAAACACGATACCGCCGACCGTCTTCACATCGGCGATCTTCGAAAGTGCCGGCGCGCCGTGCCACTGGTCGATCGCCAGCAGCAGCGCCTTGCGCACCCGCACGTCATCGAACGGCTTGCGTCTTTGAATTCGGCGTGATCAGGTTGCCGCAGTTCCAGTCGCTCTGCTGGATGGTGATCTTGTCACCGAGCTCCTGCTTGAGCTGATCGATCGCCGCCGGCGGCAGGCCGCGGAATTCAGTCGCCGCGCGATCGGCGCGGATCGCCTCGGTGCGCACCACCTGCTTGTCGGCGAAGATACCGACGAAGCCATCCAGATAGGGCAGGCCCTTGTGGTAGTAGTCGGGATTGCGCTCGCCCTTGATCGATTGGCCAAGCTGATAGTCGACGAACTTGAACGGCCCGCTGCCCATGATGTTCTTCTGGTACCAGTTCGGGTCCTTGTCGAGGATGTCCTTCTTGTAGATATATGCGTATGGATCGGCGAGCGCCGGCAGGAAGGTCAGCGTGGCGAACTTGAGGTGGAACACCACCGTTGTCGGATCGGGCGCCGAGATGGTGTCGACCATCGTCGTACCAGTTCGCGCGCGCGCTGTTGTAGCCCGGCGGCGGATGGATGATGTGGTTCCAGCTCGCCGCGACATCGACCGCGGTGAGCGGCGAGCCGTCGTGCCACTTCACGCCGCTGACGTATCTTGAAGGTGTAGGTCTTGCCGTCGTCGGTCGGCTGCGGCATCTCGGTGCAGAGGTCGCAGACGAACCTGGTGGTATCCGCCGGATTGTTGGGGTCCAGCCGGATCAGCACGCTGTAGAACGGCGCCGTCGCGTGGACCGTCGCGTAGGTGGTCTCGCGGTGGCCATCGAAGCTCGGCGGCGCGTCCGCCGGGATCATGTAGGTCAGGATGCCGCCGTGCTTCGGCGTCTCCTCGGCGGTCGCGGGTGTTGCGGCCAAGGCCGCAAACAGAGCGATGCCGAACATCGCTACACAATGGGCTGAGCGCATCTTTGCAACCTCCCTGAGACTTCTTGTTTGCCGTTCGGCACGTCCCGGGCAGCAATATCGGCCGCCGGAGGCACCAGACCAGCAGGCAAGCATAGTCACTATCGATGGCAGGGAATAGCATGAGCAACATACGGAACGAAACCTGATGGAGGGGTTGATCGGGACCGGGCTGTTGCTGCCGCCGGGCCGCCGCCTCCGCGCGCAGGCACACCGCGCGTTCGAGCCGGATCCCGTGAAGTCCGGTATCGTCGGCGTCTATTCGCGCGAAAGGATCGTGGCTGCGATCTCGGCTCTCTGAGCCGGCGGAGCCGAGTCTGCACGCGAGCCGGGAGGCGTATCGTCGCGGCTATACTCGCAGTCCCATCCCAGGCCTTATGCGCGGTCAGTCCTCGTCATCATCCTCCGCATCATCGCACTCGCCGCCGCATTTCTGGCAGCGGCAGGGGTCGCAGTGCCGCTTCTCGCAGCATCCCTTGCGGCAATCATCGCAGCATTTGTTGCAGCACGATTCCCAAACGGTCGTCGCCAACACCTCCAGCGTCTTCACCGGATCGCCCGGATCATCACTGGTAATCACCAGGTCGCACGACCGCGGCAGCTTCTCCGTGGCGATGTAGCGTATCACCACCCCAAGACACGAACCCGGATGGAGCGTCGCCGGGAACGGATTGTTGACCAGCTTCCAATGCCGGCTCTTGCGCCTGAACGCCACGCTCGACACATGCAGCTTGCAGTCGCCGACATTGCAGATCGAGATGGCGCGTTCGACCCGGCAGCATGCCGGCACCGCGCCGAAGATTGTCGATCCGGTCACCGCGAGCTTTCCCGCCGGCGCCACACCCGACACGTGGACGTGCTTCAGTCCCGTGGGGTGGCTGGTGTGCACGGTGATGGTAGCGGCGAAACTGCCGATGGCGGTGGGTTGGAACCGGATCGGCACCGCGATCGACGCGCCGGGCGCGATGACCAACGGATACGTGCTCACGCCCGGTGGCACGAAATCCACCGACGACGAGGTGATTGCGGTCACCGTCAGGTTGCACGGACCGTTGTTGTGCAGCGTCAGTGGCTCATCGCGATGCGAGCCCACGCAGCAATCGCCGAACGCGCCGGCATCGGCGATGATTGTCTCCAGCGCCCCCGTGCCGCCCATGCCCTGTGCCCGCAGATCGAGGACCGGCGTAACGGGATCGTTGCTGACGATCTGGATCGTGGCGAATTCGGTCACCCCGCTTGAAGTCGGGTTGAATGCGACGGTGAAGTCGATCTGAGCGCCAGGCGCGATCGCCAGCGGTGTGGTTGGCATCGGCAGGACGGTGAAATCAGCGGAGCCCGCGACGCGCTTGACGCTCTGGATCATCAGATCGCGATTGCCGACGTTGTAGACGTGAATGACCAGGTACGCCGGCCCGTGGCAGACCGTGCCGAAGTGCAGATTGTCCTGCAGGTTCACCGCGATCGCCGGGCCGAAGAAGTGCCGCAGCGCATGCAGCAGTTCGACGCCCTTCGGCGTGCCCCATCCGGTGACGGCATCCCAGCCGGGCGTGACGGGATAGCCGGGCACGCCGGAGAAGCTGTTATCGGACGCCCCTGGCTCCGGCACAATGTCGCGGAACCCGGCGCCGTTCAACGCATAGATCACCGGGTTGATGAAACCGACATTCTGGCCAAGAGCGGCATTCAGTACCGCGACCAGCCCAGCCCAGAGCGGCGCAGAGGCACTGGTGCCATTGGTCGGCCAGGCGGACGGCACGCCACCCAGGATGATCGAACAGCCGCTGTTCGGGCTGGCATTGGCCGCAACATCCGGCACGCCGCGCCCGACATGGCCGTCCTTGATCGAAACCGGAATGGCGGTGTCGCTCTGATACCAGGGCTGCGGGAAGTAATCGCTGACGCCACCGCCGGACGCACCGCTGAGGGTGAAGCCGCCGAATGTGAAGGTGTCGGCCCAGGCCCATTCGTCGCAGGTCGTGCCGACGACATTGCCGATCGTGGTACCGCCGCAGGCGAGCGCCCATGGGTCGGTCGCCGGGTACCATACGTGCGCCTGTCCGTCGCCGACCCTGGCGTCGGTGCCATTGTCGCCGGAGCAGGTGCAGAACGTCACGCCCTGGATCGCCGCGTCCTGCAGCATCTGGGTGACCGCGATCATCCAGCTCACGCTGACGCCGGAGGCGAGCAACGCGGCCGGATCGTCGCCGTTCGAAACATAGAAGCTCGTGGTCAGCACCGAGCACTGTGGATCGCCCGCACTCGGGTGGATCACCCGCGTGAGCAGATCGACCCAGCCGGCCTGCGTATAGGTGGTGAAGTAGACCGCGATCTGTGCGCCTGGCGCTGCGGATGCGGCGATGAAAATGTCCTGCGTCGTTTCGAGATCGGGGACCAGACCGTTCGATGCGTCAACCGAAACGTCGATCACCGAAGGCGGGCTGCCGCCGAAATTGGCGGCGATGTCGCTGGCCAGATAACCGGCCTCGGAGAACACCGCGATGGTTTGTCCCGCGGCAAGATTGGGCGGGAAGTCATAGAGTTGGGTGATCGTCGGCATGGTCAGCAGCGTGGTGGCGGGCGGATCGGCGAGGCCACGCTTGGTGATGCGGCGGTTGTCCAGCCCGAACACGCCGACAATGATGTCCGCAAGATCGGCCGGGACGTGGATGAACCCATCACGTCCACGGTAGATCTCGGTTTTCCTGCCGGAACCCGGGCCGCGCTCGACCTCGTGCTCGTAGCGATGCAGCCTGATGTCGAAGGCCTGGCTGAACTGCGCGACGGTGCCGGAGACGACGACGGTGCGGCGGGCGAGGTTGGTTGAGTCCACAGTCAGGCCGTGCGCGCGGGCGAACGCGCTCACCTTTTCGATCGCTTCAGGGTCCGCACCATAGCGCGCGGCGAATTCGGCCTCGGAGAGGCGCGGCCGTTCCGATGGCGGGGTATGGAGGAAATATCCAGGGCCAGGGATCGGCGCTGCGTCCGGGCGACGGTTCAGCACGATCGTGACGCTGAACTTCTCGTCGTCATCGGCCGGGCCGAGAAGCCGCGCTCCCGGAGTTGGTCTGCGTTCGCTGCCGGGCAGCGGGCGGTAGTTCCTGGGTGTGATGGCCATGTGTTGCCCCCTGCGGGATTACGCCTTGTACTCATCCAATAGTTTGGCGGTCTGACTGGCAGGTATGAGCTGGATCACACGGGATGATGGTTGTCGGTTACGTTGCAGTCCTTGCCATCCATAGCGGCACACTGCCGCGACGGATGGCGGGGACAGGCCCTACTGGATTCACGCATCTCGAAAAGCGCAGATATTTCAGTATGTTGGGCCGGGCCTCTTGGATCCATTGCGGAATGATTGTTATCAGGTTTTCGTGCCGCATCCCCAGCAACACATTGAAAACACTCGCCATGGAATTTTGCCGGCGCGATTGGTCCGGATAGCGAACGAGATGTGTGCATCTGGTAGGGACAGGCCCGGCCATGACGGGGACGAGGAAATCGAATCGGGTGTCTTTTGGGGAATGCAGCGAAGCGGTGATCTCGTGCCCGGTTGGGCTGCGCGATATTGGTGGGAGATTGCCGCGTCGCTACGCTCCTCGCAATGACGGGCAGTCGCTGCGCTCCTCGCAATGACAGGCAGTCGCTGCTGATCGGGAGGCACGACGGGCTCGGTTGCGGCGCTACCTTCCGGTGAACACCGGCTGGCGCTTTTCCAGAAACGCCTGGCGCGCGGCGCGGTAGTCCTCGCTGTTCACCGCCGCCTCCTGCACCGCGGCAATCTCCGCGGCACGCTGCTCCGTCTCGCCGCGCGCCAAGGCCTCCAGCACGACCTTGGCGCCGCGTTGCGACAGCGGCGCGCGACTCGCCAGCTCCTGCGCCAATGCGTGCGCGCCTGACAGCGCATCCGTCTCCGATACCTGGTTGATCAACCCCATGGCGCGGCAATCCGCCAGCGGGAAATACCGGCCCGAGTACAGCACCAGCTTGGCGTTCGCCAAACCCACCGCGCGCAGCAGCAGGCCGCAATCCAGCGTGTTGTAGACGATGGACAGACGCGCCGCCGGAATACCCATCTGCGTCGTCGCATCGCCCACGCGCAAATCGCAGGCCAATGCCAGTCCACAGCCACCGCCCACGCCATAACCGGTAATCGCCGCGATCGTCGGATGTGGCAGGTTCATGATCGCATGCGTCGCGGCGTCGCCCGCCTCGCTGTAGATACGCGTATCCGACACGCTGTTGCGCACCTTGGAGAACTCGGAAATGTCCGCGCCGCCGCAGAAATTGCCGCCGGCGCCGGCCAGGATCACCACCCGCACATCGCCGCGCTTGCCCAGCCCGGTGTAGATCTCGCCCAGCGCGCGCCACATCGACAGCGATACGGCGTTGCGCTTCTCAGGCCGGTTCAGAGTCACCACGGCGATACCTGCCGCGTCGACCTGCACCAGGATATCGTCTGCCATCGGGGCCCTCCGTTTCCTTGCCGGCCACCATGCCATCAGGCTGCCATTGCCAACAACCCGCGGAGGTCAACGCCATGGCCCGACCGCTGCGCGGAACAAAGGCGCGATCATTCGACCCCAGGCACCGCCCACACATCGATGTCAGCGGCATTCTCACGCAACAGCTTTACCGCGGCGTACTCGCGCGAATGCCAGAACTTCCGGATCGCCTCCATCGAGGGGAATTCGAACAGCACGAGCCGTCGTCCGTCGTGCGAGCCCTCCAGCACCTCGACTGCGCCACCGCGCACGATGTAGCGGCCGCCCGACGCCTCGATCACGCGCGGCACCGCCTCGCGGTAGCTGGCGAACCTCTGCGGATCGGTCACGTTGATCTGCACGACCATGTAAGCTGGCATAACACTGTTCCTTTCCGTCGCGATGGGTCTGCCGCGGCACGAGCCAAGGTGCCATCCGGCGCATCAAGCACGTGGCGCCATTGACACAGTGTCACTCCTTTGGCGAGCCGGCGGCTGTTTTGCTGTAGCAATTCGGCAGGCAGGTCTCGCGTATCGGCGGCGACACCGTTATGGTCGAGTCATGTTGCACCCATTCATCGTCCTGGGCCACCGCAAGGAAAACGCCAGCAGCATGCCGGAATGGGCAGGCTTCTGTGTGCACCTTGGCGCCGTGGTGGTGTCGGGCTGGATGGTCGTTGACACGTTGAGCTTCGGCTCCTGGGTGGGGGGCTTGGTCGGCGCCGCGATATTCGTGCCCGCGCTGTTCATGACGACCGGCTACCTGTTCCCGAACAACCGCCGCTGATCCGTCGAGCCTCGCTATACTGTGGCGGCCAAACTCGCTGGAGGCCGCGGCATGCCGACTTTGACCGACGATCCGGATCCGCGCCTGGAGGACGTCCTGGCGACCGGCCTCGCCGAGTACAATGCCGCAATGACCGGGGTGCGCGACTGGCGCGCGCTGGCGGTCGAGGTGCGCGATCCCGACACCGGCGCACCGGTCGGCGGCATACTCGGACGCACGACGCTGGGACTGTTCTTCCTCGACCTGTTCTATCTGCCCGAGCACCTGCGGCGCTCCGGTATCGGCAGCGAGGCACTACGCATGGCGGAACAGGAGGCGATCCGCCGAGGCTGTCGCTCCGCCGCGCTGGTCACCATCAACATCCAGGCGCCCGAATTCTACGTCCGCCACGGCTGGGAGGAAATTGGCCGCGTCGCCAGCATGCCGGGCGTCGAGCGCATCTTCATGCGCAAGACACTCGCCGGCTGAACCGCGGATAGCGGGGGCGGGGCTCGGTCAGGCCTTCGACGGCGACCAGCCGTACAGCCGCTGCAGGGTGCCACCCATCAGGTCCGCCCGTTCGCCATCGGACAGGCGATTGGTGACGCGAAACGCCTCGACCCCCTGCTGATATGTCAGCAGCCCGACCGCGCGGGTCCAGTCGGTGCCCCACATGCAGCGGTCGAAGCCGAATGCGTCGAAGATGCGCCACAGCGGATCCCATATGTCGTTGTAAGGGAACGGCTCGTGCGACAGTGTGCACGCCCCGCTGATCTTCACAGCGATGTTGTCGTGGGAAGCCAGCGCGAGCAGCTTCGGGAGATCGGCGAATGGCTGGTCAGGGGCTGGCGGCACGTGCGGCTGCGGCAGCCCGAGATGGTCGATCACCAACTGCGTATCGGGATTGCGGGCGGCCAGTTGTCCGGCCTGCTCGAGGCGTCCGGTGGCCATCAGGTTGACCGTCAGCGAGTGCCGGGCGGCGGCGTCCAGCACCTGGTTGATGCCGGGATCGGCCGGATCGGGCGAAACCTCGCCACGCATCATGATGCGGATGCCGACCGTGCCATTGGTGGCGGCCCAGTCGGCGATGGTGTCGGCCACAGCGGGATCGGCCGGGTCGACCGGCTTGATCAACCCGAAGCGGTTGGGGTGCGCCGCGTGAACCTCGAGCGCGTAGCTGGCGTCGAAGCGATACATGCTGAACGGCGAGACCAACAGCGCGCCGTCCACGCCGACGGCGTCCATGGCGGCCACCATCTGATCGCCGGTGACCTCCGGCGGGCCGTCCAGGACGCCGACCCAGGGGCGGCCAGGGTGATCGCGTTCGTAAGCGTGGACCTGAGAATCTATTGTTGCCATGACGGCCGATCATCCCCCCAGGCGATGTTTTTCCCGACGTTGTCGAACCAGGCCGACGGTCTGGGTGGGACGCTACGTTGCGTGGTCCCGCGGTTCAAGTGCAGCGCAGGCTTGCCGCAGGGCTATCGGGCGAAGCATCAGGGCCTTCCGCTCGGCCTTCAGGCAGGTTTCGCACAGAGGGCCACTGAGTGTCGACAGAGCGCCGCTGAGCAAAGCCAATGGCAGATCCAGCGCGCAATTCAAAGTCGACTGACGAATTCAGGGTCAATAATCCGGTGGCGGCGGCGGTGTCCTGTAAACGTGAGAGGGTGGACTGTAATACGCGGGCGGAGGTGGACGTGGCGTCGTAACGGCACCGGCTACTGCTCCGACCGCACCGCCGGCCAGCGCGCCTATAGCGGCCCCGGTACCGCCGCCGGCGACGGCGCCTAAGGCTGCACCAGACCCCGCTCCGATCAGCCCACCTGCGAGGGCACGCTGTCCCGGATCGTACGGATTGCTGCAGGCGGCGAGCGACAAGGCCATAGCTAACATCGCTGCAGAAAGTGCAATGGAACGCTGCATAAGCAAGGAAACCTCTCCTCTTGTGTCAACCCACGGATGAGCTATCCACCGGCCGATTGTCATCCGATCAACCATGAAAGCCGGTGTGCAATAGTGCACCGTTGGCCGACCTGGATGTACGGGCACCTGCGCCGGTCACGATGCCGCTCGTGCTCGCCGCGCTGTGGCCGAGGCCCGTGGTGATCGCGCTGTGCTGCACGCTGGTTGCCGTAATGGCATGACTTCCGCTGGTCGCAGCGACTTCACTGCTGTTGCCCGCAGTGACGAAGCTATGCGGACCGCCCGACACCGTACCGAGGCCCGTGGTGATCGCGGTGTGCTGCACGCTGGTTGCCGTAGTGGCATGACTTCCGCTTGTCGAAGCGACCGGGCTGCTGTTGCCCCCGGTGACGAAGCTATGCGCGCCGCTCGACACCGTGCCGAGGCCCGTGGTGATCGCGCTGTGCTGCATGCCGGTTGCCGTAGTGGCATGACTTACGCTGGTCGAAGCGACCTGGCTGCTGTTGCCCGCGGTGACGAGACTATGCGCGCCGCCCGACACCGTGCCGAGGCCGGTGGTGATCGCCGTGTGCTGCGGGCTGGTTGCCGTAGCAGAATGACTGCCGCTGGTCGAAGCGACCTGGCTGCTGTTGCCCCCGGTGACAAAACTATGCGCGCCACTCGGCACCGTGCCGAGGCCCGTGGTGATCGCGGTGTGCTGCGGGCTGTTGCTTCCGGTGACGTGACTGCCGCTGGTCGCAGTGAACTGACTGCTGTTGCTCCCGGTGACCAGGCTATGCACGCCGCTGGACACAGATCCGAGGCCGGTGGTGGTAGCTGTATGCTGTGTGCCGGTTGTCGTTGCTGCACGACTGTTGCTGCCCGCGGCAATCTGGCTGCTGTTGCCCCCGGTGACGAAGCTATGCGAGCCGCTCGAAACGGTGCCGAGGCCCGTGGCGATCGCCGTGCGCTGCATGGCTGACGCCGCGATTGCATGACCGGCGCTCACTGTGGTCAGGCTGCCGTTGCTCGCGGAGGTCGGCGCATTGGCGGTCTCAGTGACATGGCCGGTGTGGGCCAGCACGGCTGGGCTGCTGTTGATCGCCGTGGTCACTTTGCCCGCATTCGTTGCGCCGCTGCCGGAATCCGTCGGCGTCGTGGCCTGTGCGCTTCCGGACGCTGCGGTGGCGTGCCCGCCCTTGCCGGTAGTGACGGCGGCGCTCCCCGATGCCGTAACACTTTGGCCCGCTGCGGTTGTCATTGTTGTCTGCGGCGCGCCGGGTGCTGCCGCAGCGCTCTGCCTTCCGCTGGTTGTGCCGGACTGGCTGCCCGTTCCCGCGGTAACTGGGGCGGGCGCATTTGCACCGCCGCGGTCGCCGGGCGGATTGGTCGCTGTCGGCGCTGAGCCCTGCCCCTCGGTTCCGCGTTGTGCTCCCGCCCGGTCGGACGGACCATCTTGTTGCGGGTCGCGCGAGCCGTCTGGATCGAATTGTCGCACGTCGTCTCTATCGGTAGAGTGCATAGCGTCATGATCGTGCGTGCGGACATCATCACGATCGGCGTGCCTTGCGTCGTCACGGTCGGCATGCCTTGCGTCGTCGCGATCGGCGCGCCTCGTGTCGTCGCGATCGGCATGCCTTGCGTCGTCGTGATCGGCGTGCCTTGCGTCGTCACGATCGGCATTCCTATGATCGTCGCGATCGAACGGGCGCATTCCATCGTGATCCGGGTTACGGGCGTCATCGCGATCGACAACGCGATCGCTGTCATGATCGAACCGCAGCACCGCCGCCTGCCGGTCTTCGCGGCGATCCGCATTCACGTCATGGCGGAATTCACTCACGGCACTGCCGACGTTCCTCGCATCGGTGTCGCCGGCTGCGCGCATCTCGTGAAGGACCTGACCGATTCCCTTGCCCGATTCCCTGAGAGCCGCGATCTGGTTGCTGCTCAAGGGGACGCGGTCATCCCACCTGACTTCCGAATCAGTGAGTGCACGGATGTTCGCCTGCTGGCCTGGCGACAGACGGCTCAAGGCGCCGGACGAAGCGGTGTCAGGCCAACCGCTCCGCGCGTCGGTTGACACGGTCTGAGCCCACGCACCCGACATCAGCAACAGGCTGCCAAGAGTCCCATAGACAAAAGCGCTGCGCATGGTCACCTCCTGCTCTCGCATAAAACGAACGGCATTCCGGCTCGCCCTCGTTGACTAGCTGCGCGCCAGCGTTCTGCGGTCGAGCGCATCGGCAGCTTCGTCGATGATCGCGGCCTCGGTGGCGCGGTCCTTGAAAATGACCTCCTCGTTGGCGACCACGCGCATGCGGGTTGTGCGACTGGTCAGCCTTTCGAGCTCGATGTCGATGTCCCGACCATCGGCGCTCGCCGTGATCGTCCAGCCAGAGTCGGTCCTCTTGTCCTGAACGACCTTCATGCCCATCCGATTGAGGCTGCTCAGCGTTGCCTGCCGCACGGTCGGAATTGGCGAAACAAAGGTCTTGTACGCAATGCCGTTCAGCGTGTAATCGACGGTGGTGCCCATCGCGACGCCGGTGCTGGCGCTGAAGATGGCCAGGCCCGCCGGCGCGGCACAACCAGGCAACAGCAGCATGACTGCGATCAGTACCAGCATTCCAATCCAGGCCGCGAACTGACCGCTGTTCGTCCAGCTGCGACGTGGCATGAGCCGGCAGATGAGCGGGATGCGACCGTGTGGCGTCATTGTTGGCCTCGAACCGTTCGACCCTGAAGCAGGGTCTGGTGCCGGCGATTAAGCTTCGGGAGCGATGAGCTACGAGGCCGCGCGCGACGGGGCAATCCGTGTCCCCGCTTTGTCACAGCCCGTGACGGCGTGGGGCTTGCCAGGGCGCCCTCAGGTGATCCACCCTCCGGCCGTAATGACAGGGGGTCGGCGTGCCACCTCGGGTAAGGCGTGCGATCGTGCTTGCCGGGACCTTGGTCCTTGCTGGTTGCGCCAGCCTCGATAGAGTGTACTACACGGTGACCGACGCTGCGGAGTTGGTGTTCAGGGTGCCGCCGCACCACACCGCACCCGCGCGCGTGCCATCGCCACCGGCCCCGCCTCCGCCAACCTGGAACAACGCGAACACGCCGCCAGCCAAGACAGCGCCCGTTGCCGAGGCGGCGCCGGTCGTCGTCGATGGCCTGTCCGGGAAAGCTGTCCGCACCCTGCTGGGCCAACCGTCAAAACGAGCCGGACCCGCGCCTGGCGAAACCTGGACCTATCATTCGGGTAGCTGTGATGTCGAGCTGTACCTGTTTCCCGATGTGAAGCACGGTGGCCTGCAGGTGCTCGACCATCGGGTCAACGGCGCCGACGCGCGCGACGATACCAAGCAGGCCTGCCTCCGGCGATTGCGCGATGGCCAAAGCAGTTGACCGGGCCGCGACCAGCCCGCGCGCCGCGCGCATAGCGCTTGTCGACGACGACCCGGTATTCCTAACCCTGTTCGCTGCCAACCTGCAGGCGGCAGGCTATCGCACCGAGTGTTTCGATGATCCGAAGCAGGCTCTGGCCGGCCTGCTGCGCGATGTTCCGCCGGACGCATGTGTATTGGACTGGAACATGCCGGGTCTCGATGGCCTGCAATTGTTCAACCAATTGCGGTCACGCGACATCACGGTGCCAGTGCTGTTCCTGACCTCGTACGGACAGCCGATCTTCGAAGAAGCCGCACTTGACGCTGGCGCGGCGGACTTTGTCGACAAGTCGCGCGGCCTGGCCATCATCCTGCAACGGCTGTCGCGTGCCTTGACGCGGCGCGCCGCTCCAGCCGAGCCAGGTCGGTCGGCTATGGAAATCGGCGAGTTGCTCCTGTCGCAGGCGTCGAAGCGTGCGAGCTGGCGTGGTCGCAACGTGGCGCTCAGCCGGAACGAGTTCGACGTGGTGGCGCTGTTGGCAGAAAATGCCGGACACGACGTCGGGTATCGCCAGATCTACGACGTCGTTCGCGGCAACGGCTTCCTCGCCGGACAGGGCGAGGACGGCTACCGCGCCAATGTGCGGGCAATGGTCAAACGCATCCGGCGCAAATTCGTGCAGCAGGATGCTGACTTCACCGCACTGCAGAACTATCCCGGATTTGGATATCGCTGGCGCCGGGATGGCTGACCCGGCCGGTTGGCCACGCATGCGCTGGCTGCGATCCGTTTTCCTGCAGGTATTCGCACTGACCGTCATCCTGATCGCTTTGCCAATTCTGATCTTTGCCGTGCTTGGCAACGCCGAGACCGAGCGGGATCAGCTGATCCGCAATGCCGTCGCGGAAACCGGCGATGCCATCGCCACCGGGCTTGCCCCCACATTGCGTGAACTGCGCCTGGCCGATCTGCCCATGCTGCGCAGCGAACTGGCGCGGTTTGCCGCTGCGGATCGCAGCATCAGGATCCTCTTCAGGCCGGCGCGCGGCACCACGGCCGAGGCGTTCTATTTCGTTGCAAGAGCACCGTCTTTGTCGGCGGAACAGACCGAGGCCGAGCGACAGCAACTGCTCCGGCTGGGCATACTGCCGGGGTTGTCACAGGGCTGCACCGCACGACTTCTGCCTGAGCACGATGCATCGCGGCTGGGCAATGGCGCCGAGGTTCTGACCGCTGTGACGTCGGTTGAAGGGGTGGCCGGCTGTTGGGCCGTCGTCATCGCCACCAGCGAGAGCCGGGTCCTGGGCGCGATCGAGGACCGGCCTTATTGGGCACGTCCGGAAGTCCACCTGGCCATGGCGACGTATGCTCTGATGGCGTTGCTGATCGTCGCCATCTTCGCCGGCGTCTGGCTTGATCTGCTGCGGTTCCGCAAACTCGCATTGTCGCCGACGCAGCAGGCGCCCTTTGCACCGGCGACCGGCATACCCGAACTGGCTTCGCTCGCGGCAGCGTTGGACAGCATGGTGCAGCGCATGAGGCAAAGCGCGGAGATGTTGCGCCAGGCTGCCGAGGACAATGCTCACGCCTTCAAAGGACCAATCGCCACGATCCGGCAGGCGATCGAACCGCCATTACGACATGCCCCAGCGCACGACGCTGAGCTTCGGCTCTCATTGCAGACCGTTGCCTCGGCACTGGATCGGCTCGACGGCTTGGTGCAATCCGCCCGATATCTCGACAGCGCGGCAGCGGAGTTGCTGGAACCGCTTCAGTCGCGTGTCGATCTTTCCGCCCTGGTGCGTGCCTTCGTGGGTAGCTACGCGACCACGCGCCTTGCCCAGCGTGTGCGGCTGGAGAGCCATGTGGCTGACGGAATTGCAGTCACGGGGCAGTCGGAGGCCTTGGAAACGATCCTGGAGAACCTGGTGGACAATGCCATCGGCTTCTCGCCCACAGGGGGGCAGGTGGTGGTCCGCCTGGAAAGCGATGGCGGCCACGCAATCATCTCGGTCGAGGACCGTGGACCTGGTGTTGCACCGGATCGTCTGGATCGGATCTTCGAACGCTACTACACCCATCGCCCGGCGGACCCGTCGAGGCCTGGTGATGTCAACAGCGCGCAGCATTTTGGCATCGGACTGTGGCTTGCGAAGCAGAATACGCTCTCGCTCGGGGGGCGGATCAGCGCCGTCAATCTGGATTCCGGAGGCCTGCGTATATTGGTTGTCTTGCCAATAGCTGGAATGCATCTACTGAAATGACGTCGGCCGACCGACCGCTCAGGACCTGAGGATCAGGCCCGCTGTTGCTAATCGAACCAGCGGAACCGCTCCAGGTTGAAGCGGTTCCTGTCGTCGAACTCGACGCCTTCCTGCTCCAGCAAGCGCTGCTGGACGGCATCGCTGCCATTGCGGGACAGAGTGTAGGACACCTCGCCTTTGGCGTTGACGACACGATGCCAGGGAATGTCGGTTGCCGGGTCGAGATGCTGGAGTACCTGGCCGACCAGGCGGGCGCGCCTCGGCAGGCCGGCCATCGCGGCGACCTGGCCATAGGTGGCAACCCAGCCCTTGGGGATGCGGCGGATGACGGCGCAAATCGCGGCGGCGGCTTCGTCGCCTCGCGGAGGGCTGGTCTGGAGCAGCTTGCGCTTCGGCGGCATTGGCAGCTCTCGTCGATTCCCGTGGTCTTTCGGTTGTGCAACAGTCTGACATGGTCGCAGCGGTTGGACCCGGGGCCGTTCCCAGGAAAGTGGATCATGCGCAAATTCACCGGGGGACGAGTTTTCACACGGTCTGCAGGACTGAAGCAACGGTTCCAGCCTGACAGCGGGCATTGGTGGACCCGGCAAGACAGGCATGCTGGCATCGGTGTTTGGGAAGTGACACGCATGGCACACGATTTGGACGCGCCCATCCCGGACATCGTCGCGGCGGCATTGCGACTGGCGCCTGCGGTGCGCGCAGCGCGAGCCGAGGCGGAGCAGACGCGCCAGACGCCGCCCGCCACTCGCGGCCGAGATCACCCGGGCGGGGATCTACCAGATGTATCTGCCGCGCTCGATGGGTGGGCCGGAGATGCCGCCGCTGACCGCATTCCGCGTGGTCGAGGAACTGTCGAAGGCCGATGGATCGGTCGGCTGGTGCGCCATGATCGCCACCGCGCTGTCGATGAACGCCGGACGTTTGCCGGCCGAGGTGGGGCGTGAACTGGCAGGCACGCCGGCCGACTTCCGCGGCGCCGGATCGGCGCGGCCGGGTGGACGAGCCTGGGAGGTACCGGGCGGCTATCGCGTCAAGGGACGCTGGAACTTCGCCAGCGGCATCCAGAACGCCAACTGGCTGTACTGCACCTGCATCATGATGGACGGCGATACGCCGCGTCGCACAGCGGCCGGCGCGCCGCTGCTGCGGGCGGTGTGGGTGCCCGGGGAGTCGGTGACCATTGTGGACACCTGGTCGGTGATGGGCATGCGCGGCACCGGCAGCCAGGACTTCATCGTGGACGATGTGTTCGTGCCGGCGCGGCGAAGCTGCCTGTCGGATGATCCGCCGAATGAAACCGGCCCGCTGTTCAATCACCGCGCGTGGTATGTGCATATCTGGACGCCCTCGGCGGCGAACGCGCTGGGCATCGCGCGCGGGGCGATCGACAGCCTGGCCGAGATTGCCGCCACCGAAGCATCCACCATGTCGGCCAATCTGTTGCGTGACAGGCCGATGGTGCAGGCCCGCATCGCGGAAGCCGAGGCCATCGTCAACGCCGCGCGGGCTTATGTGTTCGATGCGGTCGGACGGCTCTGGCGTACGTTGTGCGACGGAGAGACACCGTCCGATCAGGCGATCGCGCAAGGCCGTCTGGCGCTGGTGCATGCGATGCATGAGTCGGTCCGCGCGGTCGATAAGGTGTTTCACGCGGCGGGCACCAACGCGATCTACACGCGCCTGCCGCTGGAACGGGCATTCCGCGACGTGCATGTCGCGGTACAGCATGCCGCGGGGTTGCCGGGTTATTTTGAATCGGCAGGGAAGGTGCTGCTTGGGCTGCGGCCGGGCGACCCTGGTTGGTGATCGGCAAAGGACCGCGCATGCAGGGTGGCAGGGCGTTCACGGTTGAACAATTGACGCCGGAACACCTCGACGACTGGATCGTGCTGCGATGCCTGCTGTGGCCGGAAGGGTCGCAGGATGATCGCCGCGCCGAGGCCGCGGCACTGCTGCAACGCTTGGGGCGGTTTGTCGTGTTCCTGGCACGGTCGGACGAGCCTACGACGATCGGGTTTGCCGAAGCGACGTTGCGCCATGATGGCGTCAACGGCTGCGCAACGTCTCCGGTGGCGTTCCTCGAAGGGATCTATGTGCAGCCGACGTGGCGACGGCGCGGCGTGGCCCGGCGGTTGTGCAGTGCGATCGAGGCCTGGGCAGGAGCGACCGGTTGCTCCGAGTTCGCTTCGGATACCGAACTCGACAACACCGCATCCCAGCACATGCATGCAGCACTCGGGTTTCAGGAAACCGAGCGCGTTGTGTATTACCGCAAGCTGATCGGGGCTTCGCAACGCCGGGGGATTGCAGCGCACCGCGCGACGCAGGACGATCAGGCCAACGACAAAGGGGGAAGCACGATGACCTCACGTGTAGCCAATGGTGTCGCTGGAACGGGCGCGCGAACTCGGCGAGGCGATGGGGATGCCGGCGCGGCGTACGCAGAGCGAGGCATTTCGCGTGGTGGCCAACAATCCCGGCGTGGCCAGGGTGGCGTTCGGCCAACTGATGCAGTTGCTGGAGAACAACAAGTTCGACACGCGGCTGCGCGAGTTGATGATCATGCGGATCGGCTGGGTCACCGGCTCGGCGTACGAGTGGACGCAGCATTGGCGGGTGGCGACCACGGCGGGGATCCCGCCCGAGGACATCCTTGCAGTGCGCGACTGGCGCAACTCGGATCGGTTGACCGCGGCGGATAAGGCGATCCTGGCCGCCACCGACGAATGCCTCGCCGGCAAGTCGATTTCGGATGCCGCCTGGGCCGAGGTGGCGAAGCATGTCACCGACCCGGGTCAGCAGGTGGAATTCATTATCGCCATGGGCAACTGGATGTCGTTCTCCATGCTGTTCCGCAACCTGCGCATTCCGCTGGCCGAGGGACTGATGGTCTGGCCGCCGGATGGCCTGGCGTCGCCGGCGGCGGACAAGTAGTCATCAGCGATCAAGCACGAAGGAAACATCGATGTCCGAAGAAGCGAACATCCCGCTGTTGGATCATGAACTGGCGGAGGACGAACTGGCGTGGATGCAGGCGGTCTATGCGGATTTCAGCAAACTGCGCGCGTCGTTCGCAGGCCGCGAGACCGGGTTCAATCCGAAGCAGGCGCTGCGGGAAGTACTCGAGCCGCGAAGAGCACCGGCTCGCGCCCAACGCGGACCTGTCGGGACCTGGCCCCTGGCGGCTCGGCCAGAATCGCCATGGCCGAGGGGTTGCCGCCGTCTTCCTGCCAAGGGTGGAGTTGCATAAGCACGCGAGAAGCCGGACCGACCAGTTTGCCATGTACGTGGTTGGCGAGGCGGATGCGTTTTCCATCGGCGAACATGCGCGGCCTGTCCTGACCCCGGTGACCGGCGGCGACCATTTCCACAATTCGCCGAATGCGCCGCATGCGTTCGTGCCGAAAGTCGGAAAGCCGGTTCCCGAAAACTGGGAAATTGCATTCATCGCGATCACGCCGCGCAATTTGCGCGAGGATACGCAGGCGGTTTCCGAGGAAGTCAGGGCGGCCTATAAGCGCGCGGTCGGCATGGAAGCGCCACTGGAGGCATAGTGCCAGACGGCGAATAGGCTGATTGGGCGTACATCGTCATAGCCGCCGCCGGGCTTGTCCCGGGGATCGGTCCCGGCCATCCGTCGCGGCACCATGCTGGTGGTGATGGCCGGGACGGGGCCCGGCCATGACGATGCAGTGAGAGTTGTGTGGCCGGGATACGGGAGAGAAACAGCGGATGACAAACCAGACTTTCGATTACATCGTGGTGGGCGCGGGATCGGCCGGCTCGGTGCTCGCCAACCGGCTGAGCGCCAATCCCAAATACCGCGTGCTGGTGCTGGAAGCCGGGCGGGAAAGCCATCCCTGGTCGCGCATCCCGGTGGGGTTCGCCAAGCTGATCAACAACCCGGCCGCCAACTGGCTGTATTCGTCGGAGCCCGATGAAGGCACCGGCCAGCGCCGCATTCCCATCCCGCGCGGCAAGCTGCTGGGCGGTTCGTCATCGATCAACGGCATGGTCTTCGTGCGCGGCCAGTCGCAGGACTATGACCAGTGGGCGCAACTTGGCAATCGCGGCTGGAGCTACCGCGAGGTGCTGCCGATCTTCCGCGACATGGAAAGCTATCAGGGCGACGCGGACGACGAATACCGCGGCCGCAATGGCCCGCTTGAAGGTCACCGAAAGCAACGAGACCGGACCGCTCTACGACGCGCTGATCAAGGCGGCGGGCGATGTCGGCATCGCAGTACACCAAGGACTACAACGGCGCGCAGCAGGACGGCATCGGCATGACGCAGGCGACCATCCGCAACGGTCGCCGGATGAGCACCGCCCGCTGCTATCTCGACCCGGCGCGCGGACGGCCGAACCTGACGATCCAGGCCAACGCGCAGACCGAATGCCTGCTGCTCGAAGGCAAGCGCTGCGTCGGCGTGCGCTACACCGCCAATGGCCAGCAGCACGAAGCGCGCGCGAATCGCGAGGTGGTCGTCAGCGCCGGTTCGATCAATTCGCCGCAGCTTCTGGAACTGTCCGGCATCGGCCAGCCGGAACTGCTGCAAAGCCTTGGCATCGAGGTTCGCCATGAACTCAAGGGCGTCGGCGAGAACCTGCGCGATCATTACTCGCCGCGGATGAAATGGTCGGTGCCGGCGTCGCTCGGCATGACCTACAACGACAAGATGCGCGGCCTCGGCAAGGTGCAGCAGGCGCTGAAATACGCGCTCTCGACACAAGGGACTGCTCGGCCTGCCGGCGGCGCCGATACGCGCGTATATTCGCACGCGGCCCGGGCTGGATGCGCCGGACGCGGCGATCTCCTGGGTGCCGTTCTTCATGACCAACGATTTCCAGCTTGCGAAGAATTCCGGCGTCACCGCGATCATGAACATCCTG
The DNA here is from genome assembly GCA_963696645.1 of uncultured Alphaproteobacteria bacterium. Classification (GTDB taxonomy): domain Bacteria; phylum Pseudomonadota; class Alphaproteobacteria; order Acetobacterales; family Acetobacteraceae; genus JAMXLO01. The sequence goes on along the minus strand of CAVOKY010000005.1, from coordinate 849,721 downwards.
CGCTCGGAGAGCACCGGCAGCATCCATGTGACGTCGAAGTCGCCGAACACAGCCGCCGGCGGTCCGCTTCAATTTCCTGACCGCGCAGTTGGACCGCGACGTGACGCTGGAGGCGATGCGCATCACCCGCCGCATCATGACCGCGCCCGCCATGCGGGACATCGCCACCGACGAGATCGCGCCCGGCGTGACTATCCAGTCTGACGACGAACTGCTCGACTGGGTCAAGCAGAACGCGGAAACCACCTATCATCCGGTCGGCACATGCAAGATGGGATCCGACCCGATGGCGGTGGTGGACGATCAGCTTCGCGTGCATGGCATGCAGGGGCTGCGGGTTGCCGATGCGTCGATCATGCCGACGCTGACCTCGGGCAACACCAATGCGCCGTCGATCATGATCGGCGAGAAGGCGTCGCGGATGATGCTGGCGGCGTGATGCGTGAGGGCAGGGCTCCGCCCTGAAACCCGCCAGGAGGCTTTGCCTCCTGGACCTCCAGCAAAGGCAGTCGCCTTTGCAATCCAATCCTTTTCGACCGGTGGGGGTGGGGATGGCTGAGCCCGAGCATGGCCATTGCCATGCTCGGGCTCAGCCATCCCCACCCCCACCGGTCGAAAGTGAAAGGTTCCAAGGGCGTCGCCCTTGGCGGGAGTCCAGAGGGCAGCGCCCTCTGGTGATCTTGTCGCGCCGCGCTGGCCGCGCGTAGCCTGCCGCCCGACAAGGGAGTTCCAGCATGCTGACCATCGAACCAACGGGAAAGATCCTCGGCGCCACGGTGCGCGGCGCCGATCTGCGTCAGGAACTGTCGCGCGAGGATTTCGCGATCGTGCTGCGCGCACTCGGCGAACATGGCGTGCTGTGCTTCCCCGGCCAGGCGCTGGAGGCTGCCGATCTGCGCCGCTTCTCCAGTCGCTTCGGCGACATCCAGATCATCAAGGGCATACCACACCACGAACCCGGCATGCCCGAGGTGACGATCCTGTCGAACGTGAAGGTGAACGGCAAACTGATCGGTGCGCCGGACGCCGGGCAGTCCTGGCACACCGATATGACCTACGTGAAGACGATGGGCTTTGTGAACGTGCTGTCCGCCTTCATGGTGCCGGTGCGCGATGGCCGATCGCTTGGCGGCACGGAATTCACCAACACACAGGCGGCGGCTGCCGATCTGTCGCCGGACCTGATCGAGCGGCTCACCGGACTGACCGCAACGCACGACCTCGAATACTACTGGGAATACATGCGGCGCGAGAAAGGCAGCCAGCGTCCGCCGCTCAGCGAGGAGCAACGCCGCCAGCGTCCGCCGGTGCATCATCCGGTGCTGCTGACGCATCCGATCACCGGCCGGCGGGTGATCTACGTCAATCCCGGCTTCACCGCGCGCATCGACGGCGTTTCGGATGAGGAAAGCGCTGACCTGCTGCGCACGCTGATCGACCACGTGATGCAGCCGAAGTACCGCTACGTGCATGAATGGACGGTCGGTGACCTGTTGCTGTGGGACCATATCGGCACCTGGCACTACGCGCGTCCCGACTATGGCCCGGATGAATCCCGGCTGATGAAGCGTTGCCAGGTGATGGCCACGAAGATCTTCGATCCCGATTTCCTGCGTGAGTCGTTGATAACGGCGCACGCGGCCTGATCAGCAACAAAGGAGAACGATGATGGGAAAACTTGACGGCAAGGTCGCTTTGGTCACCGGCTCCGGCCGCAATATCGGCCGTGCGACGGTGCTGAAACTGGCGAGCGAAGGCGCGCACGTCATCGTCAATGCCCGCTCGAACCAGCCCGAGGCGGATGCCGTGGTGCACGAGGCAAAGGAGTTTGGCGTCAAGGCGATCGCCGTTGTGGCCGATGTTGCCAACAAGAATGCGGTCGAGGCGATGGCGGCGCGCGCCCTGTCCGAGTTCGGCCGCGTCGACATCCTGATCAACAATGCCGCGATCCGGCCGCACAAGCCGTTCACCGAGCTTACCGCGCAGGACTGGGAAGCGGTGCGCGGCGTGGTGCTGGATGGCGCGCTGTATCTGACGCGCGCGGTCATCGAGTCGATGGTGAAGCACCAGTATGGGCGCATCCTGTTCTTCACCGGCGAAGGCGCGTTCGTCGGCGGCAGCGGTCGGGCGCATGTCTCCGCGGCGAAGATGGGGCTGGTGGGATTTGCCCGTGGGCTGGCCTCGGAGTTTGCCTCGCACAACATCCGGGTCAACGTGGTTTCGCCTGGCAGCATCGATACCAGGCGCAACAACCCCGAATGGTACCAGGGGCGGACGCCGAATGCCGCAGGCATTCCGCTCGGACGTCAGGGGAAGGTGGACGAGATTGCTGCGACCTGTTTGTTCCTGGTCAGCGACGATGGCGGGTTCATCACCGGCCAGACGATCCACGTGAACGGCGGGACGGGGTATTACTGATCCCGACCGATCGACGGAGAGCTACTCCACGGGCCGTTCGTACCAGACGCGCCCGTCCTTCAAGGTCAACTGCGCCAGCAGGCGACGCCGCGCGGTGATGGTGTCGCCGTCGCTGTCGCGCAACTCGAAATTGCCGTCACGCAATTCGAAGACCGAGATATCGGCGTTGGCGCCCGGCCTGAGCGTGCCGACCGTGCCGGCGTATCCCATGATCTTCGCCGGCGAAGCGGTGGCGCGGCGTACGACCTCGTCCAGCGGCATGCCGAAATGCAGCAGCTTGGTCATGGTGGTCGGCAGGTCCCACACCGGACCGCGCGTTGCCGATGTCAGCGTCAGATCGGTCGAGATGGTGTCCGGCAGGAAGCCCTGGTCGAGCGCCTTCTCGATCATGCGGAAGTTGAAGTGGTTGCGGCCATGGGCACAGTCGAAAATGATACCGTGGCGCTGCGCCTCAACCACCTCCTTCAGCACGAACTCCTTTTCGTTTCCCATGATGCCGTGTGCGCGGCCGTGATAGCAGTGGGTGACGATGTCGCCGGGCTTCATGTGCGCGAGAAGCTCGGGAAGCGGAACCGGCGAGTTGGTGATATGCATCATCATCGGCACGCCACCGGCCATGTCGGCGGTCTTGCGTGCCAGCTTGACGGGCTCGGCGGAATATTCCCAGACCAGACCTGGGCCGAAGCGCAGCTTCACGCCGATCGCGAGATCGGGGTTTTCGGTGATGGTGCGGGCGCAGCCTTCCGGATCGGCGTAGGGGAAGTGCGACAGTTCGCCGCCGCGCGTCGTGCCGGTGATGCCGATGGCCGACAGGTTGACGAAGGCGCGGACGCGGGTGCGCACCTCATGATCGAGCACGTGGCGCAGGCCGGCGAAGTTCGCGGACCCGGCGCTGCCCGCGTCGCACAGCGTGGTGACGCCGCTGGTGCGGCAGCACTGATCGGTATGGCCGCCCATATCGTGCGCATTGACGAACACATGGGCGTGGATGTCGACCAGTCCCGGCGTGACCAGGCGGTCCTTGGCGCTGATCGTTCGCAGCGCCTCGTTGGCCGGCAAGGAGGGGGCGATGGCGGCGATCTTGCCGCCGGCGATGGCGATATCCATGACGCCACGCAGTCCGGCACCGGGATCGATCACCTCGCCGCCGGTCAGCAACAGGTCGTATTTCATCGGTCGCTCCCCCCTCGCTTTCGCCGGATCGTCCATCGTTGGCGGGGTCCTGACAACCTCGCAGGCGGCAGCATAAGCTGGCAACCTGTTCCCGCCGCGCGCGGTGATGCCGGCGGATCAGCAGGGAGGGGTGAGCATGGCACTCAAAATCGAACGGTTTCAGCCGGCGGGGATGAACGTCAGGATGTCGCACGGGCAGGCGTCCTATTCGCACGTCGTGACGGTGAGCGGCGCCGGCAAGATCGTCTACATCGCCGGCCAGTTGGCGCGCGATATCGATGGCAATTGCGTGGGCGTCGGCGACATGCGCGCGCAGATGGAACAGACATTTCAGAACCTCGACCGGTGCCTGCGGGCTGCCGGAGCGACCTGGGCCGATGTGGTCAAGACCAACACGTTCGTCACCGATTTCGACGAATTCCAGAAGTGCGGCGATGTGCGGATGCGGTATTTTGGCGTGGCGACGCCGACCAGCACGACGGTTGGCGTCACGCGACTTGCAGGTCCCGATTTCATGATCGAGATCGAGGCTGTCGCCGTGGTTCCGGGGTGAGGGGTAATCGGTTGCCAGGCGCTTTCCCTGCCAGGCTCGCAACCGGTCAGTCATTCCCGGCTCTCGCGAACGCTGTTCCGAGCGGACCGTGCCAGTGAGGTGGGACGGCCAGCCCTCGACCCCCATCATGGGGCCGCGGCTATGCCGGGCTCCGAACAGAAGCACGGTTCAGGAACGCGGTCCTACCACGGCGAGACTGGAAACCAGAAACTCGGCTGAAACACATGACCATGTCCGCTACGTCGCAGAAGGGCGGAATTCGGACTCCAATTGATCGCCGGCGGACAATCACTGTCGGGAATGCAGGCTATAAAATTCAGCCTTTCGGGTGTGACTTCGATCTCTCTGTGCCTGAACAGGAAGGTGATTTATGCGAAACCCAATTCTCCGCAACTGCCCGGGCATCCTTGCCGCCGTCCTGATCATGCTGGTGCTCGTTGGCACCGTGACGGCGAATGCCGATGAAAGCCCACGCGCCGATTGGCGGGAGCAGAATGCTTACACACTCGGCGTTCAGGCCTATCTCTACGCCTTCCCGTGGGCGTACATGCCCAACGCGCGATGGCTTCGAACCGAAGCCATCGACCGGCAGGCGGACCGGTTCGACCACATCCGCCATCTTGAGGATGCGAAACATCTGAGCGGTGGCGCACCCAACAACGATACCCTCTATTCGCGCGCCTGGATTGATCTCAAAGACGAACCAGTCATCCTCACCGTTCCGAAGATCGCCGACCGCTACTACACGATGGAGATCGTCGACTTCATGGGCGACAATTTCGCCTATGTCGGCACACGCGCCACTGGGACGCAGGCCGGGAGCTACGCGATCGTCGGCCCGAACTGGAAAGGAACGCTTCCGGCAGGCGTCCAGACGCTGCCGACGTCGTCGACGCCGTGGGCGACGATCCTGGGCCGAACTTATGTGAAGGATGCATCCGATCTGGATGCGGCCCATAAGATCCAGGACCAGTATAAACTCACGCCTCTGTCGCAATGGGGCAAAGCGGACACGACTCCGCCCAAAGATGCGGTCATTTGGGAAGCCTTCGAACTCGAAGACTGATCCGCTTGCCGACTGGAAGACGATCAATCGCGCGATGCTTGAGGTTCCGCCGCCGGCGCGGGACGCCGATATGCTGCAGCAGTTCGCACGCGTCGGCGTCGGGCCGGGGCTCGACGTCGACGCTAAGGACGCCAGCACGAAACGCGGCCTCGCCCGCGCCGCCGTGGACGGAAAGAAGATCATCGCCGAAGCCTTCACCGACGGGTACCTGCAGAAGGTGGTCAACGGCTGGAACTACCCACCGCCCGCGACCGGACGACCGAGTCCCAGCCGCGACTGGCTGTTTCGCGCCGTGCAGATGCTGGCAGGCTTCGTCGCCAACGATCCCGTGGAAGCGACCTATCTGAATGTCTCGGTCGACGGTGACGGCAAGCCGCTGGCCGGCAAGAACCGCTACGTCATCCATTTCGACAAGGGCGGCCAGCCCAAGGTCAAGGCGTTCTGGTCCGTGACGATGTACGATTTGAACTACAATCTCGTCGCCAACCCTATCGACCGCTATTCAGTTGGCGACCGCAGCGGGTTGAAGACAGAAGGGGACGGCAGCCTCACGATCTATGTGCAAAAGGATTCGGCCGGCGCGGACAAGGAAGCGAACTGGCTGCCGGCTCCCGAAGGACAGTTTTTCATGATCCTTCGTACGTATCTGCCGGCGGAAGACATCGTCGACCAGACCTGGCAGCCTCCCAGGATAACGCGCGCGGACTGATCATAAAGTGATTGGCTACGCCGCCGATATCCGAGCTGGCGGTTTGCCACCCGTCCTTGTCGCTCGCCTTGACGTCGCGGAAGAATGCTTCGGGTCCACGGCGGCGGTCCGGTGGCGTCATTGACATTGCCTCCCCGATTACAGAAGGGGGCGTGACGCACGGCGGCATAACGCGCAAGCTTGGGTGACTGAAGCGGTCTCTGGAGAAACCGATGGACGTGATGGTTGAGGATACGCGGTTGCCGGCGGATATCGACGCGCAACAAGTGGTGCGGGCTGCCGCCGCGTTACAGCCGGTGCTGCGTGGCTATCAGGAGCAGATCGAGGCCGAGCAGCGCCTGCCGCCTGACCTGGTGAAGCAACTGCATGCGGCCGGATTCTACCGGTTGGTGATTCCGCGCTCGCTGGGCGGCCTGCAGGTGGATCCGCTCACCTACCTGCGTGTTGTGGAACTGCTGGCCGAGGGTGTCGGTTCGGTGGGCTGGAATCTGGCCAACAACAGCATCGGCCAGCTCGTCACGCTGGGAATGCCGGATGAGGGCGTGCACGAGATCTACCCGCCGGGGCACTCGACTGTGATCGCCGGCACCGCGGTGCAGGGCGGTGGCACGGCGGTGCCGGTCGAGGGAGGCTATCGCGTCAACGGGCACTGGACGTTCGGCAGCGGCTGCCAGGAGGCGACCTGGATGCTGGGCAGCTTCCAGATCCTCGATGACGGCGAACCGCGCCGCCGCCCGGATGGCGGTTCGCTGTACTGGCGTGGGGTGTTTGCGCGTGCGGAAGCGACGATCGTGCCGGGAAGCTGGGATGTGGCCGGGCTGCGCGGCACCGGCAGCTTCGACTGGACGGTGAAGGACGTTTTTCTGCCGGAACGGCGGAGCTGTCCGCATATCGGTGTACCGCTGGACAACCAGTGGTCGCGTTGGCCGGGGGTCACCTATGCCTTGCCGAGCGTGTGCTGGGTGGGGCCGCATCATAGTTCGGTGATCACCGGCATTGCGCGCGCCGGCATCGATGCGCTGATCGCACTCGCGGTGGAGAAGACGCCGCGCGGCCGGACGTTCAGGCTGTGCGACAATCCGCAGGTGCAGGACGATATCGGCCGGGCCGATGCGGTGCTGAACGCCGGGCGCGTGTATCGCAGCGCGATGCTCACCGAGTTGTGGAACACGATCGCCGCGGGTGGCGAGACGACGCTGGAGCAGCGAGCGCGATGCCGGTTGGCGTCCACCTATGCCGCGGACAGCGCACGGGTCGCGATGGACCTGGTGTACCGGCACGGCGGCAGCACGTCGTTCAAGCGTGCGAGCCGGCTGGCGGAGTGCTGGCGCGATCTGCACGTGGTGGGGCAGACCGTGACGGTGGGACCCGAGTGGTATCCGATCGGCGGGCGGGCGTATCTGGGGATGGATACCGGGCCGCGGCTGAGGTAGGGGCTGGCACGACGAGGGCGGTCGGTGGACATGCCCGACTGGGGAGGAGGCGGTTGCATTTTTAGAGCATGCTGGCTGTGCTCCAATCGCTACCAGCCGAATTAAGTGGATAACGCAGGCTCGTCGGTGGCCTTCCTGGTGGCTTTCCACTTCTTGGTGGATATAAATAATACTTCACGCAGGTGAGTTCATGCTTGAAGCAAGGGGAGTAAACGCTGCGGAGACTGATCTGCCTGCTCTACTGCAAAGTTGGCGGCAAGCTGGGCAGCTCGACTGGATTACGGTATTGGCGGTGATTGGCTTGGCCTTGCCCACTGCGCTCACTCTTTATGGAGAGATGGTTACGAACAAGAGCGCCCCGGTATGGGCCGAGGTTGCCGCACTCGCCATTGTTGCGCCGTTGCTTTTCTTGGCAATACAGCGTCATTGGTCGCGACACAGAATTTCCTGCCGCATTGTCAACGTGCTTTTTGCAAGTGGCCAATCTCCGACAGGTCTCTTCGAACGACTGACCGAGGAAAGCAGGCGATCTGTGCAGTGTAGAGTACTTTCGAGCGTCCCATTATTCCCAGGTGAACTTACCTCCGTCGCTGAGGTTATCGCAGACGATATGACGGCGGATGAGAAGGTGATCGCTCGCTTGGAAGCCACCGTCATTTTCGATCTGTTTCAGTCCTTGGGGTTGTTGGAAAGGCGAGCGCAAAATCGTTTTGCAGCCGTTTCAGAACACGCGGCGGCGCTACTGCACTGCATCGCACTGGGAGTCCGGGAACGTGCGCCATTTTTGACAAATTGGCGGATCAAGGATGTTGCAGACCCGGCATTTCAGCGCGCCTTCGCAGTGATCTCGGAAGCGGAGGAAAACCGTCGTCGCCTTACGCCAGCGTCGCATTGGATGCCCGTCAGGAAGAACATTCCCGTATCAATCATCATCATAAAAGCGCGCCGCGACGGTGTGGACGAGGTTTTGGTGCGATGGTCCGCCGCCTGGACGACCTACAACTGGGTCGGTGGAACGCAGGAAACCGCGGACATCGACGCGGAGGCCTGTGCCTGGCGCGAGATGAATGAGGAACTCGGCCTGGATCGTTCCGGAACATTGGCGCTTGACAGGATAGGCTCGGTGGTATCGGGGCCAATCAAATCGGCTCGGCTCGGCGTATACTCTACCTGGAACTACACAGTATTCAGCTTGAATGCGAGAGCAATCGGCAGGAATGTTCTGTCGGTGCCGCTGAGCAGAATTATCGCACCTTCTGCTGAGTTTGAGGTATTCACGGATCAAAATCGCCTGACGAAAATCCGCTGGTTGAAGTGGTCTGAAGTCGCATCTGAGACGGATTTCGCCAAATATGGCCCCGAGCTTACTTCGTTTTTGATTGAACGATTCGGTGGAGTCACACCAACATTTGCATTCGATTTAGGAGTCTTCTGATCGAATACCGCGTACAGAGGGGGCAACGACGGCGCGGAGCGGGGCGCACGGTTACCGATAGACGACAATTGCCCTTGAGCGCGGCCTATGCACTATGCGCTGTGCGTTGTGGCGTTTTCCTCAAGAAGGCAAGCAAGTCCTTGACACAGATTACACAGATCAAGTCAGGGCGTTCACAGTTGAGGAGCGGTTTATTTGCGCTCCGCACGCAGCACCTTGTGCTTTCTGTGAAATCGCTGAGTTGAACTGTGTAATCTGTGCCGAATACTTGCTGGCTTGCACCACGCTGGCGCGGTTATGCCGGCCTGCGTCGGCGTGGCACGGGGCGGGCTTGTCAGATTGCGGCGATGGCCGAAGCCGGGTCGTCGAGGGCGCGCAGGTTGAAGGTGGTGCCATTGACGATGAAGGCCAGCAGTTCGGGCGGCGGCGGGCCGAAGTCGCAGTTGGCCGGCAGACCGCCGGCGGCGCGGATCAGGGCGGCATGGCGGGGGTGGATGATCGCACACTGCTCGGCCTCGGCGGCCAGATCGGATGTTGGTGCGGCCTCCGGCGGCGGCTCGCGGGTTGGCTGCGGCTGCGCGATCGGCACGGGCGGGGTGCGGCCAGCGCGTTGGCCATCAGGCCCATGGCGGCGGGCGGCGGAGGCCTGGCGCATCATCGCGAGGGACAGGGTGTTGCATTGCAGCACCAGTGCGATGTCGATGTCGTGGCGGCGGGCCAGGCGGATGCAGTCGGTCGCCTGGGCCTGGGCGGCGGCGGCGACTCAATGGGCGGGGGATTGCCTCGTCGGCTTCGCCTCCTCGCAATGACAGGGGGGTAGGGCGTTTGTGTGCTCTTTGCACTGACGGAGCAGAAGCAACACCTGAGGAATTCGCGATGCGGTTCCCTTGCGTAAGCAGTCCAATTAGCTTGCGCGGGGCTCGGCCACACCCTAAAGCTTCGCAAGCTCAAGATGTGAGGGTGGGACAGGACGACGTCCCGGACGCCCTGCTGGCCAACATTGAACCGACACACCGCGGTTTCGTACGCAAATTGATCCTCGACCGATCATCGTTCAAGATCGCTCTGGTACTCGGCGGGATCGTCGCGCTGACGATCGGCGGGGGCGGCTTATGGAAATCGCTTGCCCCACCGTCAATCGGCGACATACAGCGGCTGGTGGCGGCGCACCAAAGCGATGCAGCGCTGCTTGCCGCAGCCAGGTTGCTGAGGCGCGATCCGGCCAATCCGCAGGTTCTCGGGGTTCTCGACACGCTGTACGTCGGGATGTTCGACATGGCGATGGGGGAGCCGGACAGCTCACAGGACGACACCGCGGTTCGGCTCATCACGGTCACGCTGCACAACGCCCTGCGCAACGGCCCGGACAGCCCCCTCGCCGAAGCGGTACTCGGCGAGTTCGCAGTCGCCGGCGGTTACGACGAGATGGCGGTTTCAGCGCTGCCACGCGCGGAGGCACTCGGCGTGCCGACGGATCATGTCGCCGTGCCGCTCGCGCTGGCGTTGCTGCGGACCGGCCGCTACCAGGACGTGCTGCGGACGGCGCAGCCCGAGGCAATGTCCTCTCCCGGGCATCGCACCGCACTGCTGACGTTGCGGGGACGCGCTTATCTTGGGCTGTCGCAACCCGCGGCGGCGCGCGAAAGTTTCGAGGCGGCGCTGGCGATCGACGCAGGCAACGCCGATGCACTGTCCCGGCTTGGCATGCTGGCATTGTGGCAGGACCGCGATACGTCCGCGGCCGGCGCGCTGCTGGCACGTAGTCGGCAGGCGGCACCGGATGCGTTTCCTACGCTGCGTCTGGCGGGCGAGTACGACTATGCCACGGGCGATTACCGCGGCAGCGCGGCGGCTTATGGTGCACTGGTGGCTCGCGGCGCACCCGAAACGTTCGAGCCAACGCCTCCCAGTCTGGGACTGGCCCGCGCGTTGATCTACCAAGGCGATGTCGCAGCGGCGCGGGCGGCGCTGAAGGCATCGGGGCTGCCTGGCAGTGATCCCGCATTGCGCTACTATCGGGCCATGCTGGCGTACCGGGCTGGGGAGTTCCGCAACGCCGCCCTTCTGGCGCAACCGCTCCTGGTGACGATGGCGGATTACCCGCCGGTGGAGTTGCTGCTGGGCGCGGCGTTGCTGGCCAGTGGTTATCCCGAGACGGCCGCGATGCACCTCACCCGGTATGTTGCCGAGGTGCCGGGTGACGCTGGGGCTCGGCGTCTGCTGGATGCGGCGCAACGCGCAACGGGCAATCCGCACGCCGCGACGGTGCCACGACAGGAACTGATGGCAGCGTTCGGATTTCCGCTGTCCACCGGGTCCGGTCCTGCCGGGAAGGATGGTTCCTGAATGGACGATATGTATATTCCCTCGCAGATGCGAAGCCGGCGTGGGCAGGCCCTGTCCCTTCAGTAACTGTCGACGTCGATCACAGCCTGGGCAAACGCCTGCGGGGCTTCCTGGGGCAAATTGTGACCGATGCCGCCTTTGATCAGTCGGTACGCGTACTCGCCCGAGAATTTCTTCGCGTAGTCCGCGGCGTCCGCGTGTGGTGCACCATTGGCATCGCCTTCCATGGTGATCGTGGGCACGCTGATCACCGGAGCTGTCGCAATGCGCTTTGCCAGACCCTCATACTTCGGCTCACCTTCAGCCAGGCCAATCCGGAAGCGGTAATTATGAATCACGATGGCTACGTGGTCCGGGTTGTTGAACGCCGCCGCGGTGCGATCGAACGTGGCATCATCGAACTCCCACCTCGGTGAAGCGATCTGCCAGATCAGCTTGGCAAAATCGTGCCGGTATTTGTCGTAGCCGAGCCGGCCGCGTTCCGTGGCGAAATAATACTGGTACCACCATTGCAACTCGGCCTTTGGCGGCAACGGCATCTTGTTGGCCTCGGGGCTGCCGATCAGATAACCACTGACGGAGACCAGGGCCTTGCAGCGCTCCGGCCAGAATGCCGCGACGATGTCGGCCGTCCGTCCGCCCCAGTCAAAGCCGGCGAAGATCGCCTTCTGGATCTTGAGAGCGTCCATCAAATCGATGGCATCGACGGCGACCGCTGCATCCTGGCCATTGCGGAACGTTGCATCGGAAAGGAAGCGCGTCGTGCCGTAGCCACGCACATACGGAACGATCACCCGGTAGCCCGCCGATGCCAACATGGGGGCAACGTCGACAAAGCTGTAAATGTCGTAGGGCCAGCCATGCAGAAGCATGACCACAGGACCATCGGCGGGACCGTCCTCAGCGTATCCGACGTTCAGGAGGCCTGCGTCGATCTGCTTCTGTGAATGGAACGCTGTGTTTGCGCCCGGCTTGATCGAGGGCAGTGTTGTGGGCTTGGCTTGGCCGGTTTGTGCCTTCGCTGAACCGATCGTGCCGATCTGGGCAGCAGCGAGGGTCATGGCCGCGGTGCCGAGGAAGCGACGGCGATGCTGGTCGATGGCTTCGAACATTTGTCCGTCTCCGTTTGGATACGAGTTGATGTTGCGGTGTGTGGCACGGATGGCGCGCGGAACAGTGCCGCGGTCTCGAGCCCAATGCCGGACGTGCCACCCGTGATGAGTGCAATCTTGTTCCACAGCTTCATACCGATCCCCTGGCAGAGCGGCAGCAACCAACTCGCGTCATCGATGAGTGTCGCCTGCTTCGCGCGGTGACGAAGTGCACTCCCGCGTTCGTTCGACCCGAAGCTACGATCAGTCGAGGTGTGAACGAATATCCACCATTTGGCAGACACTCTTCCATGCTGCGGTTGAATGGCAGTTCCGCGATCGCTTATAATCTCCACCAGAGGCGCGAAGCGGCCCCGAGCCGGGGTGCCGCAAAGTGCACACGTCTGGGCTGATGAGCTTGTGCTCGATGTTGTCGTGGCGCTGAGAGTTGTCCGAAACGTTCGGAAACAGGGCAATGACGCAAGCTCACGACATCGTTGAACATAGCCATGACGTGGTCATCGTTAGCGCCGGCGGCGCTGGGCTGCGAGCCGCCTTGGGCATGGCATCATCGGGATTGCGGACGGCCTGCGTCACGAAGGTCTTCCCGACGCGCAGCCATACGGTGGCCGCGCAAGGCGGCAGGGCAGCCTCGCTCGGAAATATGGGCGACGGAGACAATTGGCGATTTGACATGTACGAAACGGTCAAGGGTTCCGCCTGACTCGGCGATCAGGATGCCATTGAATACATGTGCCGGGAAGCGGTGCCTGCGGAACTGGAGTTCAGCGGTCACCTGTCGGCACGATTTGGTGTTCGGCCGCTTTCAAATCCGCCGTATCCAGGTGTACCGCTGTCAGTGCGCTCCAGCGTCATATGAATAACGCCCGCAATCGTCCGATGATCCGCTGACGAGCTTCGGGCCGGAGAAGACGTTGATGGACCGTGGGTCGGTTTCCTTGCCGATCCGTTGAGACTTCCAGACCAGCAGGTAGGCAACGCTCTTCCCGCCGCACAATCGATTCCCGTTCTCGAGTACCGGATCATCCGGTTGAGTGACCCGGTACAGATCGGCCGTGACTTTCTGCTTCTTGTCGGGTCTGAACAGCATCTGGCTGGGCGGCGAGAGCGGCAGGGATTTCCCGTTCTGAAAGGTTATCTGGCCTGGCACCAACGTCACGCGACCGGTGATGGACTGGGCCGTGCGGTTGGTCGGCTCCCAGTGGTCGGCCGCGGGCAGGTTGGGGTCTGTGGCGCCAGCCACCGCCAGCCCGGAGAGCAGCAGCAGAAGCCCCGCCAGGACGCCCAGAAGTTTCATCCCGTGCGTCGCCATTGTGTCCCCCCGGGCGGCTCTTCAGACACCATAAGCGATCGCGACGAATTTGGGCATCCGCAGATGTGTATTGGCGCTTCAGGCGAACCTTCCAGCGGATGCCGCCGCCACGTGCAGAGTTGCTCGATGCAGCGTCGTGCGCCGGCGGCCTGTGCGCTGGTCTGGATAGCGCGTTGGTGTCATGCTCGATGCCTTCAGCAGTCGCATCGCCCGCCACTCGTCATGCCGACGGCGGTCGGCAACCACGTCTATATGCAGCCACATCTGTATACCGCGGCGATCGGCATAGAGGCGTGGATGGCGGCCCTTCGCCCGGCATGACGGGGAGGATGGTGGTGATCACTCATCGCAACCTCTGGGCGCGCGGCCAACGGGAGGATCGGAATGGGACGGGGCATCAGGCGATTGATCGTTATTTGCGCACTCGCCGCAGGGGTGCTTGTCGTTGCGATGGCAACCATCGTCATCCGCACAAGGCCCTATGAGCGTCCTGTCATCGCACTTGAACCAAGTGGTCAGGACGCCTCGTTCGAAGGCATCCGCCAGCTGATCACAGATGCGAACCAGCACGGTAGCGTGCTCCACCTGCTGTGGATCCACGGGATGTGCACTCACGAACTGAACTGGGCCACCGACCGCGCGACGCGGATCGCAATGGCGCTCGGCGGAGCCGCTACCCAGACCGCCATCGTGGAGGAGACGGACGGCCTGACGCGGATTATGTACCAGATCCACACTCCGGGCGGCGATTTCGATGCGACGTTCATACTGTGGTCGCCAATGACGCAGCCCTTCAAGCAAAGACTCGACTTCGACACGCCCGGAAGTGACCGCACGACCTCATTCCCTTATCAACGCGCAACATTGAACGGAGAGCTCAAGACGCAACTGGTCAACGACTGTCTGTCGGACGCCGTGGTATATGCCGGCCGGAACGGCGACCTCATTCGCGCTGCGATGAAGCTGGCGGTCTGCCACGAGCTTGGCGGCACAACTGTCGCAGGTCAGCCCTGCGATCTGACGAATGCCGGGCCAGAACGCCCGATAGCTGTGATCACTGAGAGCCTCGGCAGCAAGGTTCTGTTCGACGCCGCCCGAGCAGTTTACTACGATGTGGGTCCAGACCCGGATGCGCGCAAAGCGATGGACCGTCGATTCGCGTCCGTTATGGCGATTTACCTCATGGCAAACCAGATTCCGCTGCTTGACATCGCCAGTCCCATGGCGTCGGCCTCCAGTCCCATGGCGTCGGCCTCCAGTCTCGATATGGTGGTCGGCATGATGCATGCAGGGCGCATGGCGATGGCCCCGGAGCGTGTCGCAACAATGGCGGTGCCGACCGTGGTCGCGTTCTCCGATCCCAACGATCTGCTGAGCTACCGGCTCCTACCGTTGGCGGTTGATGTCGCGCGTGCCCGGCTCATCAATGTAATCACGTCGAATGCGGCGACCTGGTTTGGATTTCTCGAGCGCCCGGACATGGCGCATTGCGGATACACTTTGAATCGGACGGTGATCGGCCTGATCGCGCAGGGCCATAAGGTTGGCGAACCGCTGCCGGAGGCACCGATCAGTAGATCGAACGAGTGCCTTTAGTCTGGTCATAATAGGTCAGTGTGAGCTGCGCTTCACGCCGTGATCGGCCGTTTGCCGGTTCGACAACGAATGACCGCAAGGTCGACTCTGAAGGGGCATGGAGCGGAAGCTACAATCTCGGCTAGTGTTCCACGGCGCGGCGCGGGCTTGTGTGCTCGCCCGCACGGAGATCCAGATACTGAATGCTTCCCCCGCCAAGTGAGCACGCTCGATGATTGTCGCCAGCAGGAATGCGCCATGATGTCAGACCTCCACTATCTCGAACTCACCGAACTGGCCCGCCGTATCCACGCACGCGAGATCTCGCCGTTGGAGGCGACAACAGGCCAGCTTGCGCGCATCGAGACGCTGGACGGCCGGCTCAAAAGTTACGCATACGTGATGGCCGAAGCAGCATTGGTTCAGGCCCGCGCGGCCGAGGCCGAGATCATGCGCGGCGACATCCGTGGGCCGCTGCACGGCGTGCCGATCGCGGTGAAGGACCTGTGCTGGACGCAGGGGGTGCCGACGGCGGCGGGCATGACGATCTACCGGGACTTCCGCCCCACCGAGGATGCCACGGTTGTGCGCAAGCTGTATGCCGCCGGCGCGATCATTCTGGGCAAGCTGCAGCTCACCGAGGGCGCCTGGGCCGAGCATCATCCGCAGATCCCGCCGCCGGTGAACCCCTGGAACGCGGCGCATTGGTCAGGCGCCTCATCGAGCGGGTCCGGCGTGGCAACCGCGGCGGGCCTTTGCTACGGCTCGCTTGGGTCGGACACTGGCGGATCGATACGGTTTCCGTGTGCCGCCAACGGCGTCACCGGCATCAAGCCGACCTGGGGCCGCGTCAGCCGCCATGGCGTGTTCGAACTGGCGGCGACGCTCGACCACATCGGCCCGATGGCACGCAGCGCCGCCGACTGCGGCGCGATACTGGGCGTTATCGCGGGAAGCGATCCGAACGACCCCACTTCGGTGCTGGACCCGGTGCCAAACTATCTTGCCGGCATGACACGCGGATTGCGCGGCCTGCGCGTGGGCGTCGATCACGCGTGGAACACCAATCGTGTCGATGGGATCACGGTCGACGCGGTGACTGCGGCGTTGCGGACGGTACGTGACCTTGGCGCCGAGATACGCGAGGTGACGTTTCCCGATGTCGTCCAGATCATCGCCGATTGGTTCCCGCTGTGCAGCGTGCAAACCGCCGTGGCGTACGAGGCGACCTATCCGGCGCGCAAGAGCGAATATGGCCCCGCGCTGTCCAGCTTCATCGAACCTGGCAGAGGCCTGTCCGGTCTTGACTATCAGAAGATCATCCTTCGCCAGGCCAGTTTCCAAGGGCGTGTCGCGGCGCTGTTCCAAGGCATCGACCTGCTGCTGGTGCCGGCGCAGAGTCTTGCATCACCGACCACGGCGCAGATGGCGGGCATCGGCGATGATGTCGAGATGCTGAACGCACTCGTGCGTTACACAATGCCGTTCGACATGACCGGCAGCCCAACGATCACCCTGCCATGCGGCTTCACCGACGTTGGAACTCCGCTGGCGTTCCAGTTCGTCGGTCGTCACCTTGAGGAGGAGATGCTGGTGCGCGCCGGTCACGCCTATCAGGCCGCGACAGACTGGCACCGCAAGCATCCCGCGCTGGACAATTAATTCGATTTCCGCGCGAGCGTCACAGGAGGACACAATGACACAACGAACCGATCGGATCGCAGCGCTACTGTCCAAGGGAACCGCGTCGGGAAGCCTGCCGGGCGTCGCGGTTGCGGCGGTGTTCCCCGACGGCGAGGTCGTTTCGACCGCCGCCGGCGTGCGCGATATTGCAAGCGGTACCGCGATGCATCCGGACAGCATCGTGTGGATCGCCTCAATGACGAAAGCCATCACCGCCACGGCGGTGATGCAACAGGTAGAACAAGGCAAACTATCGCTCGACGCGCCGATCGGTTCGGTGTTGCCGCAACTGGCGAACGCGCAGGTGTTGGATGGCTTCGCCGCCGATGGCACGCCAAGACTGCGTCCAGCACGTGCCGCGATCACGCTGCGGCATTTGCTGACCCACAGTTCGGGGTTCGTCTATGATATGTGGAACGCCGACATGGCCCGCTATCTGGAGGTGACCGGCAAGCCCGGCATTATCTCTTGCACCAACGCGGCACTGGATTTGCCGCTCGTCTTCGACCCAGGCGCCGCCTGGGATTATGGCATCGGCATCGATTGGGCCGGCAAGGCTGTTGAGGCGGTGAGCGGCAAAACCCTTGGCACGTACCTCGCGGAAAATCTGTTCGCTCCGCTTGGCATGCGCGACACTGGTTTTCGCATCACGGATGACCAACGCGGCCGGCTCGCGCGCGTTCACGCGCGCACACCAGATGGGGTCATCACCACAGATTTCGAAATTTCGCAAACGCCGGAATTTGAAATGGGGGGCGGCGGACTTTACGCCACGGTCAGCGACTATCTGCGTTTTGCCCGGATGATTCTGGGCGGCGGCGCGTTGGACGGCACGCGCGTACTGGCGGAATTCGACGGTGGCGACCATGGGTCAGAACGCGATGGGCGATCTGCGCTGCCAAGCGATGAAATCGGTGGCTCCGGGGTCGACCAACGACGTCGACTTCCTGGCCGGGATGCAGTGGGGTCTGAGCTTCCTGATCAATCCAGAGGCTTTGCCGACCGGTCGCTCGGCTGGATCGCTGGCATGGGCCGGACTCGCCAATTCCTATTACTGGATTGATCCATCGAAGCAGGTGGCCGGCGTCTACGCGACACAATTGTTGCCGTTCTTTGATGCCGAAGCGGTGGCGCTGTTCGGTGCGTTCGAGACGGCGGTCTATGAGATGGCGTGAGCGTGGTCAGCCTTGGTCGATCCTCGCCAATGCGCCATCCAGTCATTCCCTGCACGCTCCGAGACCGGCCTGTCGCTCGCAGGCCAGGACGGAAAGTCAACCTTTACGGCACCTGGTGTGAGCTGCGGTTCAGGCCGTGATCGGCCATTTGCCGGTTCGGCATCGAATGGCCGTAAGGGGTCGAAACCTGACCTTCAGGATTCTACTCGAAGGGGAAGACGCGCCGCCAGTCGTTCTTCATATCGACAACAGTCCAGCCCTTCTCGTTGGCTTCGTCGAGCGCCGTGTCGAGCCGACCGATGTCCGAGTTGCGGTCATATTGCCATTCCCGGATTGCGTCGGTGTGGCGGACGAGCACCGCCAGGCGGGCGCCTTTCCCGCCGGTCGTCCACTGGAGCATCTGAAGGTCGCCATCAGAATTCCCGAAGGCGGCGATCGGACGACGACCGATATGTCTCTGGATACAGACTGGTTTCCCGGCATGGTCGTCAATGAAATCGACCTCTGCCAACTTGAGCAGGACAGGCTTGCCGTCCCTCATGTCGAACTTCAGCTTGCCACTGCTGCCGATCACCTGGTGGTGGGGGATTCCGTAGGTCTGTTCGGCAAAGGTCCGCATGAACTCGATGCCACCGCCGGAGACGATGAAAGTCTTGAAGCCATCGGCGCGAAGATAATCAAGCACCTCCAGCATCGGCTGGAACACCATATCGGTATAGGGTCTGCCGGTCTGCGGATGCCGGGCCGACGCCAGCCACTTGCGTACCAGCGCCTCGAATTCCTCTGTGGTCATGCCGAAATGGGTGGCTGCGACGATTTCAAGGAGCGCATGCAGGTCGCCGGTCAGCAATCCTCTGGCGTCGCCCCCCAGCGCCGATTTGAATGGCTCCTTGTCCCGCCATTCCGGGTGTTGCGGCGCCATTGCCCTGATTTGATCGAGGGCGAAGGCAAACTGGAAATAGTAGGGCTGCTCGGACCAAAGCGTGCCGTCATTGTCGAACGTGGCGATGCGATCTTCCGGCCGAACATAATTCGGACTTGCGGCATCGGTCGTGGTGTGAATGAAATTGACGATCGATGCCTTCGCCGCCCCTTCGTGCCACGAGGGCAGCGGATCGTCCGACGCCACTGTCGTGTGGCCTGCTCGGCTATTCATCCCCACGGAAGAAGGTGGCGGCTTCATCGCAGTCACGTTCCCGCGTTCGTTGAGTTGAACGACATCATGATCGATTCCCGAGTCCGACGCGCGCCGCGCGGAGGTTCGGGTAGCGTTGTCGGAAGCGAGAATGCCATGTTGCGTCACCTTCTGGCGGGATCGCGATCATCGTATCGGCGGCGGTTGGGCGGCCATTGGCGCAGATCAATAGAGTGTCAGCACTGTGGTGTGCAATCGCCATGTGCGCGGCCGTCAACATGCTGCAATAGGGTTCCGACTGTACAAGAGACACTATGGCCGCAACGAGTTCGAGCATGGTGCGGGCCGCACGCAAATCCGCCGCCCCAAAGCCTTCCGTGAAGCGTTCGTAGACGGGCGTCAGTATTTGTCGCGCCTCGTCATGGCGACCCTGGGTTACCCGCAGGCGAGCAATGCTTAATGCAACCCGCAACTCCCAGAACAAGGCGCACTGCTCGCGTGCCATTTCACCGGCCTGGTCGAAACAAGCTTCCGCTGAGTTGGACTGATCGGAGCCTTGCTGGAGCAACACTTCGCCCTTGATGCGGAGCAATTCGGGGACGTACCATTGCTGGCCGTCCTTGCGTTGGCCGGCACTGGCGATCGCTTCGTTCACGGCCTCAAGCGCCTCGCCTTGCTGTCCAAGTCCAGCGTGCGTCGATGCGAGTGCGCCCTTGAATTCCGGATAGGACAGGCGCCACCCGGTCTGGCGGCAGGTGTTGAATGCATCGCGCAGCACCCCGAGACCTTTGGCGAAGTCATGACGCGCGATCAGCAGCTTGCCTTCGAGAAAGCGCCCCGCTGTCTGCCAAAAGGGCGCATTCAAACTGGTCGCGAGCTCGATCAGACGCGCGATCGCTCGATCGGCGCTGTCGAAGTCACCGGTCATGGGTGCAATGCGGCCCATGCCGTAGTAGAGAACCCGGCAGAGCGACAGATGGTGGTCTTCACCAAGCAGCTCTTCGAGGCTCCTTTGAGCTTCGGCATGGGCCTGGTCAACGAAGCCCTGCAGCCATAGCGCGCGAGCCAGCATCGCCCGAGCCATCGCACGGTGTTCCGAGTGACGCCAGTTCGAGCGCCGTTGGTCGTCGGGAGCAACGCGGGATCGAAGCACGCGCTCGAAGCATTGCTGAGCCTCGCGCGGCCTGCCAGCGGTCAGCAGTGTCGTGCCCATCACCCGATCCGCGACAATGACGATGGCGGGTTCGTCGATACGATGGGCGACTTGCCTGAGCCGTTCCACCGCAATCCGCGCCTCACGGTACTCACCGCGATAGCTGTACACGGATGCCAGACCTGATAGAGCCCGCGCTTGCGCGTCCAAATCATCCCGGGCATCGGCGATTTCGAGGGCCTCGACCAGCACAGTGTGTGCTCGCTCCGAGGGTCCCATGGTGATGATCAGCGCACTCCCAAGAGCAATCCGCAACCACATTTGCGGCCACGCGTTCGAGGCGGGATGAGGCTCAAGACTTACCAGAGCACGCTCGCAGCGCTCGCAGCATTCGGCCATCAGCGACAAATTCATCCAGACCGGCGCGTAGGCGGTTGTGAGATCGATGCCAATGGTTTCGTCGCCACGCGAGCAGAAGCACCAGTCGAGTGCCGCGCGAACGTTGTCGATTTCTCGGCCGTGGCGGATCAGGTCCTCATTCGACACGCGTGATCGGAAGCCCGCTGCCGGGGATGCAAAGAAATCGCGAAAATACGTCGCGTGGCTTCGCGCGGCGCGTTCGGTCTCGCCGTGCCTGGCGAGCTGTTCCAGTGCGTAGGTTCGTGTCGTTTCCAGCAGATACCAGCGCGCGGATGCTTCCGATTTATCCAGCGCGACGAGCGACTTGGCGACCAGGTTTGCGATGCCCTCCATGACTGCCGATGTGTCCAGCCCGCTCTCGCTCATGACCGCGGCTGCCGCGCCGATGGTGAAGCCGGCAGGGAAGACCGCCAGCCGACGCAACAGCAGGCGCTCCGAATCGGGCAGCAGATCATAGCTCCAGTCCAGAGTTGCGCGCAGCGTCCGATGACGGGGAACCGCGGTACGACGCCCGCTGGTCAACAGCGCAAGGCGATCGCGCAGGCTGACGGCCACATGCTCGATCCCAAATGCGGTGGCGCGCGCTGCCGCGAACTCGATGGCAAGCGGTATGCCGTCGAGGCGCCGACAGATTGCTGCTATCGTCGGCAGGTCTTTGGTCTGTGACGCGAAGTCCGAACCCAGCTCCTTGGCTCTGGCAATGAAAAGTTCCACCGCGCTGTGGCCCAGAATGCGGTCCGCCTCCTGCTGCGCTGGCGCCGGCACTTCGAGCGGCTGCACACGATAGGCAGCCTCGCCATCGATCCGGAAAACTTCGCGGCTGGTTGCCAGGATCGCGACGCGCGGACACAGCCGCACGAGCATCTCCGCCAGCTTTGCCGCTGCGTCGATGGTGTGCTCGCAATTATCCAGGACCAACAGAAGATGCCGTGCGCCGATGGTGCGAGCGACCGATTCCGCGGTAATCTCTTCGCCCCCGAGCTTCAGCCCAAGCACGTGGGCGACCGCGGACGGCACGAGAGCGGGATCGGACAGCGACGCCAGTTCGACAAGCCACCCGCCGTCGGGAAATTCGCCGAGGATGCGGCGAGCGGCCTGCAACGCAAGTGTGGTCTTGCCAATGCCGCCGGGCCCAGTCAGCGTGACAACGCGATAGGCGGAAACGAGATCCCGTAATTGCTGTACGGCCACTGATCGGCCAACGAGGCGTGTGACATTCGCGGGAAAGTTGGTCACCGGAGAATCCCCGTTTCCCCGCATTCGCTGGAGACCAACTGGCGGCTTTGCCGCATCGTGACGCCGAACGGTCCAGTTGCCGAGCAGACGATAGCCACGACGGGACTCGGTCTTCAGCAATCCCCGATACGGGCCGAGCGCCTTGCGGACCGCCAGCGCGTGAACCTGAAGCGTGTTTTCCATGACAACCGCACCTGGCCAGATGCGGCTCATCAGTTCGTCCTTGGTGACGAGTTCGCCGGCCGACCGGGCCAGAACCTCGATGACCTCAAAGGCGCGGCCACCGACCGGCACGGGAGACCCAAGAATGCGGAGTTCACGCCGGGCGAGGTCGATTTCGCACTCGCCTGACCGGTAGATCAGATGAAGGCTCCCTCCAGACATGGCAGCGGCCCACGATCAGCGTGTTGTCAGGTCTATTGAGAATTTGGCCGACCCGCAAGGAATGCAGCCTGGCACTACGCAGCCTTGAGGGTGACGCGCGAAGTGGACGGCGCGCCTACCGCCTGGCGTGACGAAGCGGGTCCATCAAATCGTCCGTCGCAATGTCGACAAGTACAAAAATTCCATTACCGCAGCGAGTTGAGGATGATGCGGGCCGCGCGCAAATCCGCCGACCCCAGACCTTCGGTGAATTGGTCGCAAACCGGCGCCAGTATTTGCCGCGCATCATTGGGATGACCCTGCGCCATCCGTAAGCGCGCTAAACTGAGAGCACTCCGCAGCTCCCAGGACAGCGCACCTTGGCGGCGGGCCCACGCGATCGATTGCTGAAAACAGCCTTCGGCGGCGAGCGCTGCTTCGGCCCCGCCTTGCTGCAAAACAAGTTCACCCTTTATGCGCAGGAGTTCGGCAATCCCTAATCGTTCCTCGGTGAGCTCGCATCCTTCCAGCGCGGCTGCGACTTGCGTGAGCCCCTCGGCGTTCCGTCCTACGCGGCCGAAAGCCAGGGCCAGGAGTCCTTGTATGGGGATGAAGCGCAATGCTATCGGGGCATCGCCCAGCTCGGCAAAGCTGGCTTGCAGAAGCTGCAATCCGGCAGTCGCATCGCCACGTCTTGCCGCCAATTCCGCCTCAAAGCAGCGGCCCCAGCCGCGCCAATAGACCAGGGCATGCCTGGTCGAGTGGTCCACCAGCAGCTTCACGTAATCGGCGGCGACGGCCATATCACCGACCTCGAGCGCGATCGGACATGCCGTCTCTGCCAAGGTCGGGCATAGCGACAATGCGTTGTCGGCTGCCTGCGCGTCGTCAACACACGATCGAACGACCTGCATCGCGCGGTCGGCAAAACCCTGGAGCCAGAGAACGCGCGCGAGATACACGCGCGCTGCCAGACCCTGGTCGCGCTGAAAGCGAAGAACGTCCGACGCATGACGGAGCGGAGCGACGCGGCGGGAAAGCACGCGCTCGAAATGACCGCGCGCATTGATCTGGTCGCCGATATAATGCAGCGAGACGGCGTAGATACGCTCGCCCACCAGTTGATCGGCAGTGTCGGCCCGTTCCACAGCGAGTGCGCGGAACCGTTCGGCCAATGCGAGAGCTCGCCGAAGCTCCCCGACATAGACCGAATATGACCATATGCGATAAAGCGAACGCAGCTGGAACTCCGGTGAATCAAGGATTTGCGCGGTTTCGAGTGCTCTTGTGGAGGCCGCCACAACCTCCGGTACCAAGCCTTTGGTAAACGCCAGCGAAACAGCAAGCGCGGTATCGAGCCTCATCTGATGATGCGGTTCGGATTTCGACAGACCCCGGAGCACGGCGAGCGCACGCTCGGCGCACTCCCGACACTCCTCCATCAGCGACAACTGCATCCACAGCGGCACCACCGCGAGCGTCAGCGACACGGCGATTTCGGGGTCCCCCTCAGGCATGAAAGCCCAATCAAGCGCGGCGCGCGCATTGTCGATCTCTTGGCCGTAGCGGGCGATATCCTCGTCGGAAAGCCCCAGCGAATCGGCCAATGGCGCAAAGAAAGCCCGAAAGTACTCGGCGTGCCGTCGCTGAACTGCGTCGAGCTCGTCGCCCTCGGTGAGCTTCTGGAGCGCATATGCCCGGATTGTTTCGAGTAGTCGCCAGCGTCTGCCGGCCTCTGGCCCATCCAAGGTCACCAGAGATTTCGACACAAGCTCTGCGATCCCGTCCATGACGGACAACGTGTCGCTGGCCGCTTTCATCAGCGCGGCAGCTGCATCGATCGTGAAGCCGGAGGGAAACACGGCCAGGCGACGGAGCAACAGCCGCTCTGCTTCCGGCAGCAGCTCATAGCTCCAATCGAGCGCCGCACGCAGCGTCCGATGCCGCGGGAGGGCCGTTCGGCGTCCGCGGGTCAACAGCGCAAAGCGATCGTGCAGGCGGACCGCCACTTGTTGAGCTCCGAGCGTGGCGGCGCGAGCGGCGGCAAACTCGATGGCGAGCGGTATGCCGTCGAGGTGGCGGCAGATCGCGACAATTGCCGGAAGGGTTTCGGTGTGCGGCGAGAAGTCCGAATCCAGCGCTTTCGCTCGGGTGATGAAGAGCTCAACCGCGCTGCGGCCCAGGATGCGGTCTGGCTCTTCCTCGCCGACGGCCGGCACTTCGAGCGGAGGGACGCGATAGACGTACTCGCCGTTGATGCGCAGCACCTCGCGGCTCGTCGTCAGTATTGTTGTGCGCGGGCAAAAGCGCACGAACGCCTCCACGAAGTTCGCCACTGCGTCGACGACGTGCTCGCAATTGTCCAGGACCAGGAGAAGGTTGCTGCCGCCGACGGCGCGTGCCACAGCCTGGCCGGAAATCTCTCCCCCGCTGAGTTTCAGCCCAAGCGCGCCGGCCACCGCGGACGGCACGAGGTTGGGATCGGACAGCGACGCCAGCTCGACAAGCCAGCCGCCGTCCTCAAATTCACCGAGGACGCGGCGGGCGACCTTCAACGCGAGGGTGGTCTTCCCGATGCCACCTGGTCCCGTCAGGGTCACAACCCGATAGGCAGTGACAATATCCCGTAACTGCTGCACTGCCGCCGATCGACCGACCAGGCGCGTGACGATTTCGGGAAAGTTGGTCGTCGGGAATTCTGCGCCTATTCGTATCTGCTGGAGACCGACTGGCGGAACCGCCGCGTCGTGGCGTCGGACGGTCCAGTTCCCCAGCAGGCGATAGCCACGACGGGACTCGGTCTTCAGCAATCCCCGATACGGGCCGAGCGCCTTGCGGACTGCCACGGCATGAACCTGAAGGGTATTTTCCATGACAACCGCGCCCGGCCAGATGCGGTTCATCAATTCGTCCTTGGTGACGAGTTCGCCGGCCGACCGGGCCAGAACCTCGATGACCTCGAAGGCGCGCCCACCAACCGGCACGGGAGAGCCAAGAATCCGAAGTTCACGCCGGGCCAGGTCGATCTCGCACTCGCCCGATGCGTAAACCAGATGAAGGCTCCCGCCAGACATTTCGACGACTCGCGATAAAGAAGCGTGTCGGGGTTGTCTATTGAGGAAGTTTGTGCATCGCAAGGAGGCTGGGTAACCGGTTCGTCCTTCCGGGATGCATCAGGAAAAGGCTTCTGACCGAAACGCCGGTTTCAGAATTTTTCATGTTAACCCCCAGGATCGGGCGCCGCTGTCCGATTAAACCGACCATCAAGAGGATCAGCACGAGCGGTGGCGTCGGCGTCTCGAGACCAGGCGCTTCACGTCACGGTTTCGTGACCAATGAAACGTGCGGGGAGTAACACTATGGATCGCATCGACGCGATGAAGGTCTTCGTGGCAGCGCTCGACGAAGGCAGCCTTGCCGGAGCAGGGCGCAAGCTCGGGCGGTCACCGGCCGCCGTGAGCCGTGCCGTGGCCTTTCTCGAAGATCATGTCGGCGTGCCGCTGCTCTATCGAACGACACGCTCGAGCAAGCTGAGCGAGGCCGGCGCGCGCTACGCGGACGCTTGCCGGCGCGTGCTGAACCATCTGCATGAGGCGGAAATCCTTGTGGCAACCGAAAAATCCGCGCCAGGCGGTACGCTTTCCCTGACCGCGCCGGTGCTGAGCGGCGAAGAGGTCCTGCGCCCGATCGTGGAGGAGTTTCTCGATGCCTTCCCGACGGTATCGGCAAAGCTCCTGCTGCTCGACCGGCCGGTGAACCTGATCGATGAAGGCATCGACGCCGCCCTGCGCATCGCGCATTTGCCGGATTTGTCGATGGTCGCCATCCGGGTCGGTGAAGTCCGCCAGGTCATCGTCGCCGCGCCCTCGTATCTCGCCAGGCACGCGCCGATCGACACTCCCGCGGATCTCGCGAGGCAGCGGATCATCGCCTTTTCCCAGGCTGGCCTGAGTTCGTGGAGCTTCCCGCCCATCGATGGCTCCACGACGCCACGGACCGTGCAGTTCACGCCGCGCTTCATCGTCAACAGCGTGCGCGCTGCGATCGCCTCGGCCGTGGAAGGGCGCGGCGTGACGCGGCTGTCCTCCTATCAGGTCGCTGAGCAGGTGCGCGATGGCCGGCTGCAGATCGTGCTGAAGTCACACGAGAATAGCGCGGTGCCGGTGCATCTCATCATGCCGGAGGGGCGGCTGTCCGTTCCGAAGGTCCGCGCCTTCGTCGATCTTGCGGTACCGCGCCTGAGGCGACAGTTCGCGCGCCTCGCCGTCGATTTGGAGACCTGATCGCAGGGGTACGTGCCGACATAATGGCGGCGATGCAGGCAGCGCATGGCTCGTCAATTGCATCATGGTAGTCAGCCTCGTAACTTGCATGACGCAAGTAACGGAGGCAATCGATGCGACATACCAGCTTCGAGGACCAGGCCTGCCCCATCGCCCGCAGCCTGGAGCGTGTGGGCGAGTGGTGGAGCATCCTGATCCTGCGCGAGGCATTTCTCGGCGCCACCCGCTTCGAGCAATTCCAGAGGCACCTCGACATTGCGCCGAACACGTTGACCCGCCGACTGAATGGGCTGGTTGAGGCTGGGCTGCTGGAGCGCCGCCGGTACTGCGACCGGCCGCCACGCGCCGAGTACCGGCTGACCGGGGCCGGCCGCGACTTCCGTCCGGTGATGTGGGCGCTGCTGGCCTGGGGCAACCGCCATTTTGCCCCGGAAGGCCCGAGCGTGGCGCTGGTCGACAGACAGACCGGGCAGTTGGCCGACCCTGTGCTGGTCGACCGCAATACCGGGCTGGAGATGGCGGCGCCGCGCTACACCTCGACACCCGGTCCGAACGCCGATGCTGCGATGCGCGCGCGGTTCCGCGAAGCGATGGGAGCCGCGTGATGAGCGACACCGTCATCAGCCGCGACACCACGCCGACCGCGGTGAAATCGCGGCCGAAGCTGTCCCGCCGGGCGCTGATCGGGTTGGGCCTGATCGTGGCTGCCATGGCCGCGGCCTGGTTCGGCTACGATTGGTGGACGCGCGGGCGTTTCATCCAGTCAACCGACGACGCCTATGTGGGCGGCAATGTCACGCCCATCGGGCCGCATGTCGCGGGCTTCGTCTCCGAGATCGCGGTCGCGGACAATCAGCGCGTGGCTGCCGGACAGCTTCTGGTCCGGCTCGACCGCGCCGATTATCAGGCGGCGCTCGATCATGCGCAGGCAGCGTTGCAGGCACGGATTGCCGCGCTCGCCGATCTGCAGGCGAAGCGCACCTTGCAGCAATCCACGATCATGCAGGCCGGTTCCGATCTCGCCGCGAAGACGGCGCGTGCCGCGTTCAGCAGCATCGACGCGCGCCGCTATGCCCAGCTTGCCGACACCAGCGCCGGGTCACGCCAGGATGCGCAAAGGTCAACGGACCTCGATCAGGAGGCGCGGGCTGCGGTGGAGGCGGCACGCGCCGGCCTGGATGCGGCGAGACAGCAACTGGTGGTGCTGAATGCTCAAATCGAAGAGGCCGATGCGGGGGTGAAGCAGGCGCAGGCCGATGTGACAACGGCGCAACTCAATCTCGGCTACACGGAGATCCGCGCTCCGATCGACGGCTTTGTCGGCAACCGCGCCGCGCAGGTTGGCTCCTACGTGGCGGCCGGCGCCTATCTGATTTCCATCGTGCCCGCGCGCGGGGCGTGGGTGGATGCCAATTACAAGGAGGATCAGCTGTCGCGCATGGCGCCGGGCCAGCCCGCGAACGTGGTGGCGGATGTGCTGCCTGGCCACGTCTTCCACGGCCGCGTGCAGAGTCTCGCGCCCGGCGCCGGCGCCATTTTCAGCGTGATCCCACCGGAGAACGCCACCGGCAACTTCACCAAGATCGTGCAGCGCGTCGCGGTTCGCATCGCGCTGGATCCGGATGACGCGTTGCTGCAAGTGATCCGCCCGGGCCTGTCCGTCACCGCGGATGTGGATACGCAACGGCCATGATCACGGCACCCAGGTCGCATCCCTCGGTATGGCCATTCGTGGTCATGTGCGTGGGCATGTTCATCGCCTTGCTGGACATCCAGATCGTTGCCTCCTCGCTGCAGGACATCGGTGGCGGACTGTCGGCGGCGCAGGACGAAATCTCGTGGGTGCAGACCGCCTATCTGATCGCCGAGATCGTAATGATCCCGCTGTCGGGCTGGCTCACGCGCGTATTCTCGACACGTTGGCTGTTCGCTGCTTCGGCAGCCGGTTTCACCGCGTCCAGCATGCTGTGCGGGCTGGCCTGGAACATCGACAGCATGATTGCGTTCCGCGCGTTGCAAGGTCTGCTTGGCGCATCGATGATCCCAACGGTCTTCACCTCGTCATTCCATTTCTTCCCGGGTACGCGACGGGTCTATTCGGCCGCGGTCGTCGGCGGCATCGCATCGATTGCGCCGACACTGGGTCCGGTGATCGGCGGGTGGATCACCGATACGCTCAACTGGCACTGGCTGTTCTATATCAATCTGCTGCCGGGCGCCGTCATCACGCTGCTGGTGCCGATCATGGTGCGCATCGACGAACCCGACCTGCGGCTGCTGAAACAGGCCGACTATGCCGGCATAGCACTGCTCGCGATCGGCCTCGGCACATTGCAATACGTGTTGGAGGAAGGCACCCGCTGGAACTGGTTCGATGATGCGACCATCCGCACCTGCGCCTGGATCGCCGGCATTGCGCTGGTACTGTTCACCGTGCGCAGTCTGACCTACGCGTACCCGGTGGTCGATCTGCGCGCACTCGGCAACCGTAACTTCGCACTGGGCTGCTTCCTGTCGTTCGTGACTGGTGTCGGCATATTCACCACGATCTACCTGACGCCGCTGTTCCTCGGCTATGTTCGCGGCTTCAGCGCGCTGCAGACAGGGACTGCGATCTTCTCCACCGGCGTCGCATCGCTGATCGGCATGCCGATCTATATCCTGTGCGCGCGCCGATTTGATGGCCGGTGGCTCATGATGTTCGGCCTGGCGATGTTCGCGCTCGCCATGTGGAGCTACAGCTTCATCACGCATGACTGGGGCGGCAACGAGCTCTGGTTGCCGCAGTTCCTCCGCGGCTTTCCGCAGGTGTGGGCGGTGGCGCCGAGCGTCACGCTTGGGCTGGGCAGCCTGCCGCCGGCGCGGCTGAAATACGCCAGCGGCCTGTTCAACATGATGCGCAATCTCGGTGGCGCCGTCGGCATCGCGGTGAGCGCCGCAGTGATCAATGACAGGACCAACCTGCACTTTCTTGCCATCGCCTCACGATTGACGCCGGCGAACGGCGCGATGGATCGGCTGGTGGACGGTGTGACGCAGCGCTATGGCGCGATCCCAGGCGCGGTTGACGCCGGACATACGGCGGCACTGAAGACGCTGTGGGAACTCGCGTATCGCGAGGCGTCAACGTTGGCATTTGCCGATGCATTCCGTGTGATCATGCTTGCTTTCATCGTCGCGACACTGTTGGTGCCGCTGATGCGGAAGGTGGCAGCACCGGCGGCGCCGGTGGCCGATGCGCACTGAGCGGAAAGGCATGCGGCCTTGCCCCCGATTTTGTTGCGAGGATCAGTCCCGGCCATGACAGTCGAGTGAGAGTTGGCCGAATTATGCTGAAGCGTCGCAGCTCCGGTGACCGCGGTCAGCTTCGTCGTTCCCTTACCGCTGCAGCTTATCGAGGGTTATCGGCAGATCGCGCACCCGTTTGCCGGTCGCATGATAGACTGCATTCGCGATTGCCGCGGCAACGCCGACGATGCCGATCTCTCCCAGCCCCTTGATGCCGAGCGGATTGATGATGTCGTCCGGCTCATCGACGAAGATGACGTCGATGTCGTGCACGTCGGCGTTCACCGGGACATGATATTCGGCAAAGTTTGCATTCATGATGCGGCCGAGTTTGTGGTCGATGAGCGTTTCCTCGTAGAGCGCCATTCCGATGCCCCACACAACGCCGCCCATGATCTGGCTGCTGGCCGTCTTGGTGTTGAGGATGCGGCCTGCCGCGACCGCGCTGACGACACGGGTGACCCGGATGACATCGAGCTGCTCGTCCACCTTCACTTCGGCGAAAACGGCTGAATGCGCGTTGTGAGCATGCGCGCCGCCATGATCGAAGGTGGTGGATTTCTCCTGCTCGATCCGGTCCACGCTGCCATGCCGCATCGCTTCGGCGATCGATACCGCGCGCGATGCATCCCGCTTGCTCACAAGCTTGCCGTCCAGCAGCGCGACGTCGCCGCCCGTCGCGTCCGCGAGTGGCGAATTCGGCACCTGCTTTGCCAGGCGCAGCAGTTCCTCGCGGACCGCATCGGCTGTCGTCACGATGCCATTCGACACCGAGGCCGCGATCCATGAACCGCCTTCCACCGGCGATTGCGGCAATGTCGAGTCGCCAAGCCTGATGGTGACGCTGTCCAGCGGCAGCCCGAGCATATCGGCCGCGACCTGTGCCATGATCGTGTAGGTGCCGGTTCCGATGTCAGAGGTTGCACAGGAAACCTCCGCGTGGCCGTTGGCCGTGAGTACGATGCGCACTGTGATCGGCACCTGCAGTGCTTCCCAGACGCCCGTGGCAATGCCCCAACCCACGAGTTCCGTGCCATCGCGCATCGACCGCGGCTGGGGGCTGCGCCTGTCCCAACCGAAAGCTTCCGCGCCCTGACGGTAGCAATCGCGGAGGCTCTTGCTGCTGTATGGCCGGTCGCCGTGCTGGTCACGATCCGAATAACATCGCAGGCGAAGCTCAAGTGGATCGAGATCGAGTGCGACGGCAAGTTCGTCCATTGCGGATTCCAACGCATAGACACCAGGCGCGGCGCTGGGGGCGCGCATGTCGCATGACGTGGCGAGATCGAGCCGGGCGAGCCTGTGTGTGTATTTCGCGTTGGCGCACTTGTAGAGCAGACCGGACCAACCGGTCTCCTGCCGATAGTATTTCTCGTATTGGGAGGTCACTGTGACCGCTTCGTGCACGACCGCGTCGAGCGTTCCACCGGCATTCGCGCCCAACTCGATCTGCTGGATCATGGCGGGCCGGTATCCGAGCCCGTACATCTGCTGCCGGGTCAGCACGAGGCGCACCGAGCGCTTCAGCGCGCGCGCCGCCAACGCAGCCAGTATTACCTGGAACTGCGGGCGCAGACCCGAACCAAAAGCGCCCCCCACGAACGGCGAGATGACGCGCACATCGCTCGGTGCCATGCCGAGCACGCTGGCAACATAACGTTGGACGTTCTGCACGCCCTGGGTCTTGTCGTAGATGGTCAGCTTGCCGCCCGCCTCGAAGATCACCGTCGAGGCATAAAGTTCCATCGGATTGTGATGCTCGATCGGTACATAATACTCGCCACGGTGGTGCACATCCGCTGCGGCAAGCGCCCGCTCGACCGTGCCGCGCGGCCTTGGTGGGGCAAACGGGTCCTGCGCCGGGTTTGCCGGCGCTTCCAACGCAATGGCCGCATCGCGCTGGCGATATACGTCGGTGCCATGTGCTACCTCCGTGTATTCCACCCGAACGAGCGACGCCGCGAAATGGGCGATCTCCGGCTCTTCGGCAATTACCAGCGCGACCGGTTGCCCGCTGAACCAGATCAGATCGTCGTACAGCGGCCGGTACGGCGAACCTTCCGGCGCCACATCGTCTTTGTAGGCGCTGTCGGCGGCTTGCCATGTCGGGACGCTTTTGATGCGTGAGCACGTCGATCACGCCTTCGACGGACAGCGCCTCACTCGCATCGATCCGCGCGATGCGGCCCTTGGTAACGGTGGATGCCACGACGCTCGCATGCGCAAGGCCTGTCGTATTGAACTCGGCGGCGTATTTTGCCGTGCCGGTGACCTTGGCGCGGCCATCGACGCGGGATATGGCGGCACCGATGTAACTGGTCATGGACTTCTCACCGGATTTTCTTGTTGGACTGCACCTGCGGGGTGCCGGCCGCTGCCTGCGTCAGCGCACGGACGATGGCGCGGCGAGCGAGATCGATCTTGAATGCGTTGTGCTCGAAGCCCTTGGCATCGTGCAGCAACACATCTGCAGCGCGGGTGAATGCTGGCTGGTTGGTGCGCTGCCCGTGTAATGCTGCTTCCGCCGACAGATCGCGCCAAGGCTTGTGCGCCACGCCTCCGAGCGCCAGACGGGCCTCCTTGATGGTGTCTCCTTCCAGCTCCAGTGCGGCCGCCACCGATACGAGAGCGAACGCATAGGAAAGGCGATCACGGATCTTCAGGTAGCTGTAATTTGTCGCAAAGCCACGCGCCGGAAGTTCGACGGCCGTGACGATCTCGCTCGATTGCAGGTTCGTGTCGTGCTGCGGCGTGTCTCCCTGGCAGCCGATGAAAATCCGCAAACGAAATCGCGCGTGCACCCGCCGGTCCAGCCACGTGGACCGTGGCTTCGAGCGCGGCCAGCGCCACGCACATGTCGGAGGGGTGCGTCGCAATGCAGGCTTCGCTCGTGCCGAGGATCGCGTGCATGCGATTGAGGCCGGCGATAGCGGAGCAGCCGCTGCCAGGTTCGCGCTTGTTGCAGGGTGTCGCAATGTCGTAAAAATAATAGCAGCGCGTGCGTTGCAGAAGATTGCCGCCGGTTGATGCCATGTTGCGCAGCTGCGCCGACGCGCCCGCCAGGATCGCGCTCGCGAGCATGGGATAACGTTGCGCGATCAGCGGGTGATAGGCGAGATCGGAATTCGGGACCAGCGCGCCAATACGCACTCCGCCATCCGCGGTCTCCTTCGACGCTCTTCAGCGGCAACCGCGTGATGTCGATCAGCCGCGAGGGACGTTCGACCTCCTCCTTCATCAGGTCGATCAGGTTGGTGCCGCCCGCGATGAATTTTGCTGCCGGGTCGGCGGCGATCTGGCGTACCGCGTCGGCAACGTCGCTGGCCCGGGCGTACTGGAAACCGATCATGACTGCCCCATCGCCTGTTGGATCGCGCGTACGATGTTGGGATACGCACCGCAGCGGCAGATATTGCCGCTCATGAGTTCGCGAATTTCGTCGGCGCTCTTCGCCTTGCCCTCGGCGATCAGGCCGACGGCCGAACAGATCTGTCCCGGCGTGCAGTAGCCGCACTGGAACGCATCATGATCGATGAACGCCTGCTGAAGCGCATGCAGCGCGCCGTCCGTCGCCAGGCCCTCAACGGTGGTCACGTTGGCGCCGTCCTTCATGACCGCGAGCGTGAGGCAGGAGTTGATCCGCCTCCCGTCCACCAGCACCGTGCACGCGCCGCATTGGCCGTGATCGCACCCCTTCTTGGTGCCGGTCAGGTCGAGATGGTCGCGCAATGCATCGAGCAGGGTCGTCCACGGCGCAACCACAAGTCGCGTCTCGGCGCCATTGACTGACAGCGACACCGCAACCTTCGCCGGCATTGGGATGATACCGTTGTTTCGCTCTGGCGTACTCGACCTCGTCATCGGTATCTCCCCATACCTTCGGGATCTGAGGCAGTCACGTGCGACCAAGTGGATGCGATGGCGGTCTCTGGGCGGGCCGGCCAATCTTGCATGTTCCGCCCATTTTTTGCATCACACTTTCACTTCAGCGGGCGTGCGCTGCGGCGATCTCGCCCACCTCGGTCCTTGCCGTAGTCAGGCGATCGAGGCACGGACAGAACGTTGCAGTTTGCCCATTGCCCGCGTCTCGATCTGTCGAATCCGCTCACGGGAGATGCCGTAGTGCCTTGCCAGGTCTTTTAACGTTGTCGGGCATTCTCTGAGATGACGTTCGACGACTATGTGGCGTTCCCGCGCGTTAAGTTGCCTTAGTGCGGGGGGTAGCAGCGACTTCCGGTGGGCGATCTCTTCGCGCTCCGCCAGAACGGCTTCCTGATCATCGCTATCGTCCACCAGCCAGCTCTGCCATTCGCCTTGGCCGTCGACGCTGATTGGTGCGTTGAGACTGCGATCGGGGCCGGCCATCCGCTGATCCATGCTGATGACATCGCGCTCCGGAACTCGCAGCACGTTCGCTATTCTGCTGACGTGTTCCGATGTCAGCACGCTGTCGTCGTAGCCCCGTAATTGGATGCGCATGCGTCGAAGGTTGAAGAACAACTTCTTCTGCGATCCGGTGGTGCCCAGCTTCACCAGCGACCAGTTATGCAGGATGTATTCCTGGATGGCTGCGCGCACCCACCAGATCGCATAGGTCGCGAAACGTGCGCCGCGATCCGGATCGAACCGGCAGATCGCGCGCATCAGCCCTACATGGCCTTCGCTGATCAGCTCTGCCGATGGCAGGCCGTAGCCGCGATATCCCCTGGCAATCTTGACGACGAGGCGCAGGTGACTGCCAACCAGCTGATGAGCGGCGGAGATATCGTGGTGTTCGCTCCAGCGACGGCACAGCGCATCCTCCGCCTCGGCACTGAGCATTGGAAATTTGCGGATTTCGCGGATGTGTCGCGACAGGTTATCGCCAGTACTGACGGAAGGCCGATTGGGTTCCACGCTTGAGCTCCTACTTGGCCGGTGGCTCGTGTCTTGTTCTGATCGTCACCACGCGCTTTGAGGGGGAGGCGCAAACCGCACGGGGGACACGATCATTCTCCTGGTATGGTCTTCCATTGTGCGCCCACGGTACGCCCCGAGTTACGTGTTTTATCGTCCACAACACCGACAGTCTGGCTGCACGCCGCCGGTGGCCGAAAACTACGACCGGTCGAGGGAGGGAGCCAATACTCGTTACTCGGCAAACACTCTTGCACGTTGCGATTGAGTGGTACGGTCATCGCAAAGCCGATAAAGGCGCGGACTTTCGACACAGAGAGGCGACCGCGCGGCGAAACCACATTGACGGTGAGCGAGCCACAGTCGCGCAAGCGGGGAGCAAGTCCGCGCACGACCGTGACAGCAACACGAAACGGCCGGTATCCACCGAGCGCGGCGTGAGCTTGGGCCATCGGCAAAACAACGTTAATAACACCGGTTATCAAATGCGCGTGAACCTAAACCAGGTCATTGTAACCGTGGCCGGAGTCTGGGCCTGCACTCGTTCACCCCGCGGAAGAGTGTCTGCCGAATGAGACATATTCGCTTCGTATCGGCGGAGCATACATCGAGTCCCATCGGGGCCACGCGGCCTGATCGGCCCGCGTTCCACCGACGCACCGGAAATGCAAAGAGGTTTTCGATGAGTGCCGAACGGAAAGTTGCAGTCGTTACCAACACGACGGGGACAGCGGCGCGGTCCTCTTTGAGACATACCGAGCCTTGCGGTTCTCATCGATAGAATACCAACACGGCCGATAAGGAGGACCGCAATGGTTCGCGCACATCAGCCAGGGCAAGCCGTTTTCAGATCCGTCCTGCCGGAAGACATCGACTGGAGGCCATTCCCGGCGTTCCCGCCATCGGTCCGCCTGGCGGTCATTGTCGGTCACCCATCAGAGCCCGGCCCCTATGTGATCAGGGTCAAAGTGCCGCCGGGCGTAAAGCTGATGCCTCACAGACATCCCGAGGATCGAATCTACACCGTCATGTCCGGCGTTTTTTACATTGGTCTAGGCGAGCAATTCGACGGCGAGATGGTGCAGGCGTATCCGCCCGGTAGCGTCATCGTTCTGCCCGGCAATACGTCTCACTTCCACTGGGCGAAATCCGGTGAGTACGTCACACAGGTGACGGCGATCGGGCCGCTGGGCCTTGAATACGAGAACGCCGACGACGATCCGCGGAGCAAGAGCTCCTAGATGCAGCCGAGCAGTTGCGCGACGGTGCGCCGACTGACCTTGACAACGCCTTTTCGCTCCGCATTCCCATCAGACCAGGGAGCAAATCCGGGGCCGCCGCCCGGGGCCGCAAGGCTTTGCAGGCGGCGGGCTTGTTGCTCGTCAAACAAACCCGGACATGGAGATGCCGCAGCACACTCATCGGACGCCGCGGCGATCCGGTTCCCTACGCAACGCGACGCCGTGCCGCAGGGGAATTGAAGTGCTTATTCGCCGAGCGCGGACCGTCTCAGTCTGTGGGCCGATTCGGTGGATATTTACAAAATATACATTCGAGTGCCAGATCTGTTCCATCCAGGACACCGCAGCGAGGCAAATGTCATGGCCAAAATCCATTACAGAATAGTCGCCCACGACGGGGGCTGGGCGTACACGCTCGATGGTGTCTTCTCGGAGCCCTTTCCCAACAAGGCAGCAGCCCTTGCGGCCGCCAAGCTGGTCGCCGCGGAACAACATGCCCCCGGCGACACCACCCACATCGAATACGAAGATGAATTCGGCAGGTGGCATACTGAATTGTCAGAGGGAAGCGACCGACCGGATACCGATGTGGTGGCGTGACCAGTATCGCGACAACCGACGAGGGGCAGGTGCATGCTGCGGCGATTGGTGCCGCGAGACACAACAGGTTGTTGTTCAGCATCGCGTCGGCAGGGGAGTGCCGATGCCGGTGACAGTATCCCGCATTTTCTGTGTGCGCGTTGAGGTTGACACACGCTCGGATAGGTGGGCCACTGGTGCGTGATCGCCGATGGTTAAAATGCAGCACGTGGCAGATCGCGTTTTTGATCTCGATCAGAGCGGGTTCACCGCGATCTGCGTAGCCAGTCCCCAACCGGGGGAGACGCACCATGAGTGCCGACAATGACGGCGAAAACGCTCTGCTG
This sequence comes from uncultured Alphaproteobacteria bacterium, assembly GCA_963696645.1. Lineage (GTDB taxonomy): Bacteria > Pseudomonadota > Alphaproteobacteria > Acetobacterales > Acetobacteraceae > JAMXLO01. Next base: position 812,790 of record CAVOKY010000005.1, on the reverse strand, counting down.
GAACTCGCCGACGAGACCGATAGGGTGGCCGCGTCGATCGACGACTTTGCCATACGTACGCGGTTGCACGAGATTGCTCGCGACCTCCGGGAACTGGCCCTTCCCATTGCGGTTTGAGTTTTGATGACCAGGGAACGAACCAAGGCTCGTGAAGGAGTGGTCAGGGCTTACCCGGTTAAATGCCACCGCGCGTGGCCCGGACAATTCTGCATGCCGCAGCTCGGTTGGTTCTGCACGTCCGTGCGACATCATGGGCAAAAGGCGTTGCGAGCGTAGTCGTGCCGGATGGCGATCTACGTCACTGTCGAAGCAGCACGTGCCGGGGATGCCGGCAAAGGATTTGCTGTTGTCGCTTCGGAGGTGAAAAGTCTGGTCTAACCAGACCGCCAAGGCGACTGGGGAAATCACCGCACACATCGCTGCCATGCAAAGCGTCACTGGCGAGACGGTTGGTGCCATCCAGTCCCTTGGCGAGACCATTCGCCAAATCAACGAGATCGCGCCAAACGATCGCGTCCGCCGTTGATGAGCGAGGCTCCGCAACGCGGGAAATCACGCGCAATGTGCAGCAAGCTTCTGTTGGCAGGGCCTGGTGTCGGGCAGCATTGCAGGAGTGACGCAGGCGGTGAGCACGATGGGAGCGGCAGCAACCAAGCTACCAGGTGCCGCAGGCGAATTGGCAAAACAGGCAGAGACCCTAAGCGGCAAGGTTGCGGATTTCCTGGATGAGGTCAGGGACGCGCAGGACCGTGCTGCCTGTTACTCGGCGACATAGCCGCTCGTTTGCTAGCGGCAGATGGTTCTGCTCGCTCTTGGTTCATTCCATTTCGTCATACTTCAGCACGATTTTGAGAGACCGTCGGCGGCGTTCAGCAAATTCACGCCGCCCAATATTGCCTTCAGATTCGAAAAATCCAACATACGTATCCCGCGGATATCCGGTTCCCGCATTGACATGGATCAATCAGGGCAAATGCGATCGGTAACCTTTTATTGACGCGTTTCTGGTCTTGTTGTCCTGCACAACCGGCGCGGCGTAAGATGCCACACAGCGCCTTCACTGCCGCCGCCGTTGCGCACGCCGCCCAAAAAAAGCGCGGCAACCTTTCGGTTCGCTGAGGAGATGCGAAAGATGGCAAATTCGACGATCGCGAACGACGCTATCCTTCCCTGCCGGCACGAAACCGCGAATGTCCTGCACGCCAAAGCCCTGGACTTCCGACATATGGCAGCGATGGCTGACACCATTGCCGAAATGCATGCGTTCGATAGTTTGGCAGCACGGTACACCGCTTTAGCGGAAGGACGCGAGGCGCAGGAGCGCATGATGGCGCTCGGCCCCGACAGACCGATGGGATTGCCGTCACCTGAGGCTCTGAAGATGGCCACTGAGGCGATAGGCCGGGGATACGCCCTACCGGAGACTTTAATGCATCCGGTTGTCGTCAGTTCCATCATGGCATTGGCGTATGAGTTGATGGCGCTTGGCTTGGTCCCGGCTGAGCCGAACCTCGCAGTACCGACGTCGAATAGTCAGCGCAACATCGGCCAACATATTCTGGTGGTGGACGACACCGCCGATGTACTGGTGGCCGTTGGCGCCTTCCTCATGGGCCAAGGTTTTGTGGTCGTTTCTGCCGGTGACGGCGACACGGCGCTGCGATTGCTCATGAACGACCCGCAGATCGGCGTTCTGATCACCGACTACATCATGCCGGGACTATCCGGCGTTGAGTTGATCGCCCAGGCAATACAAATGCGTCCGGACCTGAAGGCACTTCTGATCACAGGTTATCCGAATGCTGACGGTCTGGCGGATCTGCCGGCCAACATCAAGGTGCTCACGAAACCTTTCCGCCGCGCTACCCTGATTGCTCAAGTGCAGACTCTGCTAAACGAGGCGCGACCGATGCTCCCTGATGAGGCCATGGAGCTGGTCGAGAACAGGCAAATCTAACCGGTTCTCTCGAGTCTGCGCATCGCTATAGCGGCAGGACCAGCAATATATCCACACGCCGCGAGTTCGAGCACGGCACGCCGCGTCCTGAAGCGCAAAGCTCCAGCGTCGTCCACAATCCGGTCCAGATAGCGGCCTGTCGCGAACGTCACCGTGTCGCCATCCTGTGCGATGCGGAACACGCAGAAATTCGACCGCACTTCGAAGCCATCGTCCACCTGCTCGAACAGCGGCCGGGCCAGCAGATGGCGATACGCATGCGGCTCGTAGATATTCGCGGTGCGCAGCGCGCGCACGCGGTCCTCCATCATGCCGCGACTGTCGCAGTACAGAATGCCGATCGGCAGACCCGCATCGAAGCTCTCGCGCGTGATGATCTGGTACGTCCCGTCTGCGGTGAAAAACCCAGGCCAGCGCTCGAGCTCCCCATCGTCGATCGCTTCGGCATACGCAGCGAGCAGATCCTCGATCGCCTCGCGCACCGCTACAGACCCATCAGCTCGCGATAGCCCTGCCAGAAGCCGCGAATCCCGGTTTCGGTGGCGCGCGAGCCATCAGACGATGCAACATCGCGCCCGCCCATCTCCAGGAACGCGTTGCGATCCTCGCTGCCACGCGTGCCGCGCTGCACGAATTCGTTGATGCAGCCGTCCTCCAGCGACACCAGTCCCGCCGCCCCCGTCAGGTTGCCCTGCATCGTGCGCATCCGTGTCTGCTGCTCATTGTCGTCCTGATAGCCAAGGTAGATCCAGAACAGCTCGGTCCTGTCCAGTCCGCGCGGTGTGTAGAACCGCACCGCAAGCGAGTTCAGCGTCAACTGTACCACCAACGTCGGGAAGATCGTCTGGATGCAATGCGTGATGCCATCCTCGAACTCCGACCACGATTCCAGAAGCTGTGGCGCCGCCAGCGCCGAAGCGTACTGCGCCGAGTGTACCTGGTTATATTCCTCGGCCTGTTGCAGCGTGCCGCGCCTGGCGTAGCTGATCGAATGGCGCCCATCGTCGGACAGAAGCATGCCGCCATCCATGTCCAGCCGGTTCACCCTGAACGTGGTGTAGAACGTGTGCAGCAGCGTTGCGTGGTACGAATCGCGCACGTTCTCGGCGTAAAGCTTCCAGTTGTTGTGAATGATCTGGCTGTGCATGCCCAGCAACCGGACCGGCCGGCCAAGATTGCGGCGAATCATCTGGGCGTGCGTCACGCCGAGGTAGTCCTCCACCGGCACGGTCGCATCGGAGAATGTGCCGAACACCAGCCCGCAGAACACCGCCACGCGCAACGGTTCCAGACGATGCTGCGCCGGATCGAAGTCGTCCGGCATGCCGCCCTTGCCGCGCAGGCCGTGTCGGAACGCGACACTTTGCAGCCGCCCGGCGAGGTCGTAGCTCCATGAATGATAAACACAGGTCAGGGCCTTGGCATTGCCGCGGTCCTGCAGGCAGACCAGCGCCCCCTTGTGCGCGCAGCGATTGACCATGGCGTGGATTGCGCCGTTCTCGTCGCGCGTCACGACCACCGGTACCTCGCCAACCGTCGCCAACCGCCAGTCGCCCGGATTGGGGATCTCGATCTCCAGACACAGGAAATTCCAAATCGGTCCGCGAAACAGGCGCTTCTGCTCCTCGGCATAGATTTCCGGATCGGAGAACAAACGGAACGGCACGCGACTGACACCGCCCGCCGGCCATACCAGGTCGTCGCGAATCACCGGCACATCCATGGCTGCCTCCACCATCGGGGTGTTGATGAACGACGGTAGGGTGGCGGTATCGACTGTGCAATGCAGCCAATCTCAACCCACCCACCATTCCTCACGAACTCGTGATCAGCGTCGGCGCGCGCGGCGTTGCACTGTCCCGCCGCCGGCCCTCGAGCCGGACGGGAGACAACAAACGTCGGGAGAACAAAGCATGATCAGCCGAAGAGCCGCCATGACCGCCGGACTTGCCGCTGCCACGGCGGCCGCAATGCCGCGTGCGCGCGCAGCCGAGACGCCGGGTGTCACTGCCACGTCAGTGAAGATCGGCAACACGATGCCGTACAGCGGTCCCGCCTCGACCTATGGCGTGATCGGCCGCACCGAGAGTGCCTTCTTCAAGATGGTCAACGACCAGGGCGGGGTCGCCGGCCACACGATCGATTTCATTTCGTACGACGATGGCTACAGCCCGCCGAAGACGGTGGAACAGGTCCGCCGCCTGGTCGAGGAAGACCACGTCGATTTCTGCTTCCAGAACCTCGGCACGCCATGCAATTCGGCGATCGCCGAATATCTGAACCACAAGGAGATACCGCATCTTTTCGTCGGCTCGGGTGCCAGCAAGTGGGCCGACATCAAGAAGTACCCATGGACCATGGGATTCCAGCCTGGCTATCGCACCGAGGCGCAGATCTATGCCAAGCATATGCTGGCCAATGTGAAGGATCCGAAGCTCGCGATCCTCTACCAGAACGACGACTTCGGCAAGGATTATCCGCTCGGCGTGCGCGATATACTTGGCAAGGACTGGGACAAGATCGTTGTCAAATCCACCAGCTATGAAACCACCGATCCAACGATCGATTCCCAGATCGTCGATCTACAAAGCACTGGAGCCAACGTGCTGCTGGTGGCGGCGATCCCGAAGTTCGCCGCGCAGTCGATCCGCAAGGTGTATGACAGCAACTGGAAGCCCACCTTCTACATGACCAACGTGGCAATCTCGGTTGGTGGCGTGCTCACACCCGCCGGGCCTGAGAAGGCGATCGGCATGCTCAGCACGCAATATCTGAAGGATCCGACCGATCCGGTGTTCAAGGACGATGCCGGCATGAAGCAGTGGCGGGACTTCATGTCGAAATACATGCCCGGCGGGGACGTCAGTGATGCGAGCTATGTCTTCGCCTATGCGGTCAGCCTGACGATGCTGCAGGTGCTGAAGCAGTGCAACGGCGATTTCTCGCGTGCGAATGTCATGCAACAGGCCGAAAGCCTGCATGATTTCCAGCTGCCGGTCACGCTGCCGGGGATCAAGGTCAATACTACTCACACCGACCACCGGCCGATCACGTCGATGCAGTTCGTGCGGTGGGATGGCAAGAGCTGGGTCCGCTTCGGCGAACTGATCTCTGGCGCGACCGTCTGACGTTGCCTAGCGGGTCGGCCGCGCAGGCCGGCCCGCGCGGTGATACGGATGGCCCGCCGCGATCGAGCGGGCGCGGTAGACCTGTTCCGCCAGCATTGCGCGGGCGAGAAAGTGCGGCCACGTCAGCCGCCCGAATGACAGCACGTAATCGGCGCGCGCGATCACCTGCGCGTCCAGCCCCTCTGCTCCGCCGATCAGAAAACACGGCACGCGGCCGGTGGCCAGCCAATATTCCAGTAGGCGGGCCAATTCTTCGCTGTCATGTGACCTGCCGTCGGGATCGAGCGCCACGACAAATGCATCGCCGGGCAGAGCGGCGAGCAATGCCTCGCTTTCGCGTCGTTTTACCTCGGCGGCGGTGCCGCGTGCTTCGGCAATCTCAGTGACGGCAAACTTGGGCTTCAACCGCGCGTTGTAGCGGTCGAACAGCGCTTGCTCCGGCCCGTCGCGCAGCCTGCCAACGGCGATCAGGCGCAGCACCTATATTCGCTCCATGGAAACACCTGGTAGCACAAACAATGCCTGCGCCGGACTGGACGCTGGCGATCGTGCCAGCCTTGCCGAGGCCGCCGCCATCCTGCTGGACGCGCGCGGCATCGTCATTCGCACGAGCGAGTGGCTGGGCGGTAGGCTGCACGCCGCCGGTCCGCATCTGTCAAGCGAGGATTGGCAGGCGCGCTACCAGGCCTTGGTCGAGGCTGCACTGCGCAATGCATATCGCGTCGGGACGCTTGGCCTCGACGGCGAAAGCCACCGCCGGCCATGGCGCCGGCTCAGCAAGCTGGTGGCCGCTGCAACCGGCGGCGCCAGCGGCTTCGTCGGTTTGCCGGGCATTGCTGCCGATCTGCCTATCACAACGTGTTTGATGATGCGATCGATCGCCGAGATAGCACGTTCGCAAGGCGAGAACCTGGCATCTGCCGATACGAGGCAGGCGTGCATCGAGGTGTTCGCCTTTGGTGGCCCGGAGATCGAAGACAATGACATCGACATCGCCTATTGGACGATCCGGGGCAGCCTCGGCCACGCGTCGATTGCCATGCTGATCCGTCAGGCGGCGACGCGCTTCGGTTTGATGCTGTCGCAGAGATACCTCGCGCAGACGGTACCACTGATCGGCGCCGCTGCAGGCAGCACGCTAAACTACGCGTTCATGAACTACTACCAGCAAATGGCACGCGTGCATTTCACCTTGCGCGAACTGGAAAGGCGCCACGAACGCGGTGCCGTTCGCGACTGCTTCGATTGCCTGGTGCGCCGGGAGCGGCTGCGACGAGGCTGGCGCAGACCATTGGTGGCAAGGTCAGGGCTCCGCCCTGAAACCCGCCAGGAGGCTTTGCCTCCTGGACCTCCAGCAAAGGCAGTCGCCTTTGCAATCCAATCGTTTTCGACCGGTGGGTGGGGGGTAGCAGGCACTGGCGCTTGCCAGTGCCTGTTACCCCCCACCCACCGGTCGAAAGTGAAAGGTTCCAAGGGCGACGCCCTTGGCAGGAGTCCAGAGGGCAGCGCCCTCTGGTGGGGTGCGGGGCGAAGCCCCGACCTGCAGACCAGTGGCCGAGCGCCTCTTGCCAGGCAACAGCGCAATGCCGGACCATATGTTGCCAGCGGGCGGGGACACGCATGGACTGGTCGATCCAGCAAGGTATGTTCGACGCCGGTGACCTGACGCTGCAATCCGGCGCGGTACTGCGCGGTGCGCGGTTGTCCTGGAAAGCACACGGCACGCTGTCGCCGGCGCGCGACAACGTCATCGTGTATCCCACCAGTTACAGCGCGCAGCATCCTGATCTGGAATGGCTGATCGGTGCCGACGGCGTGCTCGATCCCACCCGCTGGTTCATCGTCATCGCCGATATGTTCGGCAATGGCCTGTCGTCCAGCCCGTCGAACACCGGCGATTATCCGTCACTCGTCACCATCCTGGACAACGTGCAGACCCAACGCCGCGCGCTGCGGGAACTGTTCGGTATCGAGCGTATCGCCTGCGTCTATGGCTGGTCGATGGGCGCGTTGCAGGCTTACCACTGGGCCGCGCTGTTTGCCGAAGCGGTGGAACGCATCGTGGTGAACTGCGGCGTCGCGCGCACTGCGGTGCACAATCAGGTGTTCCTGCGCGGCCTGATGGCGACGTTGGAGGCCGCGCCGGAGCATCGCGGCGATGGCCGATTCTCCGCGGAGCCGACCGCGGCCAAGCGTGCGTTTGGGCGCATCTACGCCGGCTGGGCGCTCAGCCAGGATTTCTATCGTGCCGGCCACCATCTCGCATCCGGACCGACACCCAACCTCGGCGCGCCGGATCTCGAGACGTTCCTGCGCACTGATTGGGAGGATCGCTTCGGCGGCCGTCCCGCCGCGAACCTGTATGCACAGCTTCGCACCTGGGATGCTGCCGACATCAGCGACAACACGCTGTACGGCGGCGACCTTCAGCGTGCATTGCGTGCGATCAGCGCACGTGTGCTGCTGATGCCGGGCGAAACCGACCTGTATTTCCGTGTCGCCGACAATGCAGCCGAACTGCCGTTTCTGGCGCACGCCGAACTGAAGCCGATCCCCAGCATCTGGGGACATCGCGCCGGCAATCCGGCGCCTAATCCGGCCGACACTCGATTCATCAGACACGCCGTGCGAGACTGGCTGGCACGTTAGAATAAAAGGGGAAACTGCGATGGCAACCATCACCGCGAGCAATCCGCCGACGGTGCGGGCTCCGACCGGCTACACGCACGGACTGTTGCTGGAAGGCATAGAGCGACGGCTGATCATCTCCGGCCAGGTCGGGTTGTCGCCCGACGGAAGCGTGCCGAGTACCGGTGAAGGGCAGATAGCGCAGGCGTTCGTGAACCTCCGCGCGGTGTTGGAAGCCAACGGCATGGGCGTCACGAATCTGGTCAAGACGACCGTTTTCCTGACGGACCGTTCATTGCTGTCCTCGTTCCGTGCGGCGCGCGAGGCGGTCTATGGCGGTCATGCGCCATGTTCGACGCTGCTGTTTGTCGCCGGCCTCGCTGACCCGCGTTTCATGGTGGAGATCGAGGCAGAGGCGGTGGCGTAACGACGCAGGCTGGGTAGAGCGCAGCAAAATCCGCCATGCGGGCTCGATACTCATGAACCTTCCGCGAGCGGCACCAGGTGCGACAGGAACACCTCGGCGCACGCGCGCCACGAATAGCGCTCCGCATGCGCGCGGCATGCCGCACGATCGGCGGTCAGTGCCTCTAAGGCAGCCACGCGCAGGTCGGCATTCACGGCGCCGATCATGGCCTGCGCATCGGCGAGCATGTCGATCGGTCCGGTCACCGGAAACGCCGCAATCGGTGTCCCGCAGGCCAGCGCCTCGAGCAGAACCAGGCCGAACGTATCGGTGAGACTGGGGAACACGAACACGTCCGCGCCGGCGTAGGCACGCGCCAATGCCTCGTCATGACGAGGGCCTGTGAACGTGACGTCGGGGTGATCGCGTTGCAGCCGCGGCAAAATCGGCCCACCGCCGACCACCACCTTTGAGCCAGGCAGATCGAGCGCCAGAAACGCGCCGATGTTCTTCTCCACCGCCACGCGGCCGACATGGAGGAAGATCGGCCGCGGCAGGTTCCACTGCTCGCGCGGCTCCGGCTTGAACAGATCCAGATCCACGCCGCGCGACCATGACCGGATGTTGCGGAACCCGCGCGCCGACAGGTCGTCGCGCAGCGATTGCGTCGCCACCAGGGTGCCTTGCGCAGCGCCATGGAACCGCCGCATCCACGCATACACCGGACGCACCGGAAGTCCGGTCCGCGCCTTGATATATTCGGCAAATCGGGTGTGAAACGCGGTGGTGAAGCCGAAATGAGTCCGCTTGGCCCAACTGCGCGCCGCCATCCCCAGCGGGCCCTCGGTCGCGATGTGCAGCGCATCGGGCCGGAAAGCCTCGATCATGCGAACCAGCGTGCGACGCGGCAGCAGCGACAGCGAAATGTCGTTGTAGGTCGGGCACGGGATGGTGCAGAACCGGTCCGGTGCAATGACCTCCACCACATGGCCCATCGCACGCAACTCGGCCACCACCGTGGTCAATGTGCGCACCACGCCATTCACCTGCGGCAGCCACGCATCGGTAACGATCAGGATCCGGTGCGAGTGTGCGGCGGGCAGCATCTCCTCACAACCAATCAGCGCATCGGGGATGACGGGGTCAGGCAGCGGCGCGCTGCGGCATTCGACGCGGCGGGGCGAAGAACGACAGGCGATTCGCCGCTGCCCAGTCGATCAGCTCGAGCCGTCCGTCATGATGTTCCACCAGTGCGGTACAGCTCTCCACCCAATCTCCGTCATTGAGATACAGGATGCCTTGCACCTCGCGTATTTCGGCGTGATGGATGTGGCCGCACACGACCCCGTCGAAGCCGCGCCGGCGCGCTTCATTTGCGAGCGCCGATTCGTAGCGATCGACAGCCTTGACCGCACCCTTCACCTGGCGCTTGAGCCAGGCGGACAGCGACCAGTACGGGTAACCCAGACGGCGGCGCACCGCATTGAACCAGCGGTTCAGCAGCAGCGCGGTGGTGTAGGCAAACTCGCCGAGTACTGCGAGGAACTTGGCGTAGCGCACCACGCTGTCGAATTCGTCGCCATGCATCACCAGCAGGCGCTTGCCCGCGGCGGTGACGTGTTCGGCTTCCTGGCGCAGGCGGATGCCCGCTATCTCCATGCCACCAAGCGCGATCGGCTCCAGCCAGGCTCGGAACATCTCGTCGTGGTTGCCGGGGATGTAGGTGACGGCAGTGCCGCCACGCGCATGTCGCAGGATCTGGCGCAGCACCTCGTCGTGATGTTCGTCCCAGAACCACGACTTGCGCAGTCGCCAACCGTCGATAATGTCGCCGACCAGAAACAGATGCTGGCAACTGGTGCGGCGCAGAAAGTCGGCGAGGAATTCGCAGCGGGCGCCGCGGGTGCCGAGATGCGTGTCCGATATGAACACGCTGCGATAGTGCGGCCGCGCGCCGGGAACGATGGGGGCATTCATGTGAGATCAAGCAGATACTGCCGAATCGCTGTGGATAAAGTGAACATTGCATGACTTGACCGAATATTGCCTGACGTAGTGAAAGTCATTCCTCAGCAATAAAATTGTCATCCTTTTGTAATAGGGCTGATGGCAGGAAGGCAGCTTCCAATGGATGGCAGGGCCGATTCGCTGCATTCAACGATGATCGTCGTGTTCAATCCGGTCGCGGGACTTCGGCGTGCTCATCTGTTATGGCGCGTGCTGGACGTGCTGGTGGCGAACGGCGTTCGCATCGAGTTGGCGGAAACCCACAGACCAGGGCATGCCGAGGCGCTGGCGCGCGAGGCAGTATGCGGTGGCGCAACGATGGTGGTCGCCGCCGGCGGCGACGGCACGATCGCCGAGGTCGCCAACGGGTTGCTGGGTTCCCCGGCGTGCATGGGCGTCATTCCACTCGGCTCGGCGAACGTGCTGGCGCACGAACTGGCGCTGCCGTTCGAACCGCGCGCCGTGGCGGCGGCGCTGGCATTCGGACGGACGCGACCGTTATGGCCCGGCCTCGCGCAAGGTGCCGAAGGGTCGCGGCTGTTCGTGCAGATGCTCGGCGTCGGCTTCGATGCGCATGTCGTGCATCACATGTCCGTTGGGCTGAAGCGGATCATCGGCCGCGGCGCCTACGTGTACCAGGCACTGCGCGAACTGGCGGTTTATCCGTTCCCGGTGATCCGTCTGCGCCTGGACGGCGAAGAGACGCAGACGGCCAGCGTCATCGTCAGCAAGGGGCGGCTGTACGGCGGGCAGTTCCTTCTTACGCCCGAGGCGTGCGCGGGGGAACCGGGATTTTCGGTCGTGCTGTTCGACAAACCTGGAGCCGGTGCCGCATTGCTGTATGGCGCCGCGCTGCCGCTCGATCTGCTGGGGCGTTCCCCTGGCGTGCGGCACGTGCGCGCGCGCCGGATTGATTTCATTGGCAATGAAACTGCGCCAGCGCAAGTGGATGGCGATGCGGCAGGGTGGACGCCGATCAGCGTGACGGACGCGCCGGCGGCCATCCCGGTTGTGATAAGCTAGCCGAAGCGACGCTTCAGTGCCGCAAGCCCCAGGAGACCAATGCCGAACAGGGCCATCGTTCCAGGCTCCGGCACAGCAGCGAATGCGGCCTGGCCGATAATGGCCTGTCCGACTTCGGTCGGGTGCGGTGCATCCCAGAACAGATACTGGTTCGGGTTGGCGCAGACGGTTCCACCACCGGTATAGGGCCCGACATAGCAGGGATCGGTCACATCGGTGAACCCGAATGGCAAGGGGTTGGCGATCACATCATCCAGCAGCGCAAACGTGTTGAGGATCGACAAATCGACGCCAGGCGTCGCAGCCAGGCTGGCGAGATCGGTTTCGAGGGAGGCATCATACGCCAGCGCCAGCGCTGTTCCGGCTGCCGTCGCTGTTGGGCCCAGCGCGGCGAGCGTCGGTGTGGCGCCAAGATCAGTCACCAGCGGCACCAGGAAATGCTTTGCGCCGGCGCCGGCGAGTGCAGCTATCGCGCCTGCCTCGGTCTGCGCCGCCCCCTGCGCCTGCTGCAGCGCTATGACGCCGGTCACACCGTTGCTGATGATGTTGAAGATGTCGTCGGAGCCGATCCAGACCGAATAGAGTGCCGATGCGGGCGCCGGGGCAACGAGCCCTGACAGATACAAACCGACCTGTTGCACCAGATTCGGCACCGGCACGGTTGGCGACACGGTTGCTGGGTAGCCTGTCGTTGCACCGCCAAACGCATAGTCGGTTCCGCCGGCAAGAGACGGTATCACGGGCCCCAGACCGAGCTTGCCTGCCAGGTCTTCGATCCAAATCGGCCCATTGGAAAATTGGCCGCCGACGTATGGCGCGGCGGGTTCCAGGCCACCGCTGCCCAGATATACATTGCCGGCATCTGACAGGCTATCGCCGAACGCGTAGAGCGCCGAGTAGGCGTTCGCCGCGACAGGCGACAACGCAAGGAAGAACGCGACCATGGCGGCCGAGCGCTTGTCTATCTGCTTCATTCGAACTCTCTGTCGTATGGTCTGGGACGGCCGTGAGCCGGTGACTGTATGCACCTGCAGGCCGGCTTACAACAGACGCGGAATAGGAGCGGGCGTCAGGCTTCTCCGCTCACCGTCAGCGCCTGATCGAGATCGGCGATCAGATCCTCCGCCGTCTCCAACCCGATCGACAAGCGGATCACATCGGGGCCGGCACCGGCGGCGAGTCGCTGTTCGTCGCTCAACTGCCGATGCGTGGTCGAAGCCGGATGCAGGATCAGGCTGCGCGTATCGCCGATATTGGCAAGATGGGAGAACAGTCCCACAGCCTCCACCAACTTGATCCCCGCCTCGTAGCCGCCACGCACGCCGAAGGTGAACACCGCACCGGCGCCACGCGGCATGTACTTGTGCGCCAGAGCTTTGTAAGGGCTCGACTCCAGTCCGGCATACGAAACCCACGCCACGCGCGGGTGCTGCTGCAAAAATTCAGCCACCTTCTGCGCATTCGCGACGTGGCGTTCCATTCGCACATGCAGCGTCTCGATGCCGGTGATTGTCAGGAACGCATTCATCGGTGCCATCGTCGGGCCGTAATCGCGCAATGCCACCGCGCGTGCCTTGGTGGTGAAGGCGAAGTCACCGAAGTTCTCGTAGAAGCGCAGCCCATGATACGCCGGTTCCGGCTCTGTCAGTGCGGGAAATCTGCCGCCCTGTGCCCAGTCGAATTTTCCCGACTCCACCACCACGCCACCCAGTGAATTGCCGTGGCCGTCGAGGAATTTCGTAGTCGAGTGCACGATCAGATCGGCGCCCCACTCGAACGGGCGGCACAGGTACGGCGTCGCCAGCGTGTTGTCGACGATCAGCGGAATGCCGGCCTCATGCGCGATCTTCGCCACCGCTTCGATATCGACGATGATGCCGCCGGGATTGGCGAGCACTTCCACGAAGATCGCCTTGCAGCGCGGTGTCAGCGCACGGCGGAAATTCTCCGGATCGAGCGGATCGACAAAATGACAGGTCCAGCCGAGCTTCTTGAACGACAGCCCGAACTGGGTCAGCGATCCGCCATAGAGGTTGCGTGAGGCAACAAACTCGTCGCCCTGTTCCATCATGGTGGCGAAGATCAGGAACTGCGCGGCGTGACCAGACGCAGCAGCCACCGCGGCGCGGCCGCCTTCCAGGCTGGCGATGCGTTCTTCCAGCACCGCGACCGTCGGATTGGTCAGGCGCGCATAGATGTAGCCAAAATTATGCAGATTGAAGAGCGAAGCCGCGTGATCGACATCGTCGAAAACATAAGCCGCGGTCTGGAAGATCGGCGTGATGCGTGCGCCGGTGGTGGGATCGGGAGACGCGCCGGCGTGCACCGCGCGCGTCTCGAAGCCGTAGCTGACATTGGCCGAAGGCAGCGGGCGCGGCTTTGCCTTGCGTTCGGTCGGTGCCTCGGGTGCGTGATTGCGGATGATGCCGGAGTTGACGCCACTCCACGACAGCTCGCCGCCCAGACGGCCGAATTCGATCTTCGGGCAGCGGTTCATGATCACTTCTATGCCCGCTGATTCCGCTCGCTCCGCCGCTTCGTCGTTGCGAACGCCAAGCTGCATCCACACCACCTTGGCGCCGATCGCGATCGCATCGTCAACGACCGGGCCGACCTGGTCCGACGCGCGGAACACGTCCACCATATCCACCGGCACCGGAATGTCGCGCAGGCTGGCGTAGACCGTCTCGCCGAGCTGTTCCTTCCCGGCGGTACCTGGATTAACCGGAATGACGCGATAGCCTTTGCCCTGCAGGTACTTCATCACGAAGTAGCTGGGCCGGTTCCAGTTGGGTGAGGCGCCGACCATTGCGATGGTGCGCACGGTCGACAGGATACGACGGATCTTAGCATCGGAGTACGGAATGGGATCGACTGCTGTCATGGCGCGTCCTCGGCGTAATCGCTCTACTCGACCAATCCTACACGTCTCGGCAGCAACGTTGCAGCAGCGGTGGTTGGATTGAGCGGAGCGAAGCCGGACATCCGGCCCGCCGGACGACTTACCGCCCCTGCTGGATCGCCGACAGAATCCACCGCCCGCCCGGCGACCGCACGAACGTCCACACCTCGGTCGCCGTGACATGCTCGGTCGGACTGCCGTCGACGATGCGACCGGACCCATCGCGCGTCACGTCGACCATGGAAAACCGCATTGCAACCGTGGCGTATTCGCGCCCGCGCTCGGCCCATGCCTGCGCCAGGTCGCCCTGCAGCAGTCGCACATCGGTGACCTCGTTCCGCACACCCTGGCTGGTTTGTTCGGCCAACTGCTCGGCGAAGTAACTCAGCATCTCGGGCGTGACCATCGCGCGCAGAGCGTTCAGGTCCTGGCGGCTCCAGGCAGCCTGAAGCGCCTGCAACAGCCGCTCGAATTCCTGGTAGTCCCCAGGTGAGATCTGGATTGGCTGCACGCCGCCGCCGAAACCGCCGCCCATGCCGATCGGACCGGGACCCGGAGCACCGCCGCGGGGGAAGATGTTCGGTCCGCCAACAAATGCGGGCGAAGAGCCGCGGAACAGGCGGAACAGGAAGCGCACCAGCATGATCAGCAGGAAGATTTGCAGCAGGAAGCCGAAGAACCCGCCGAACCCCATCATGCCACCGCCCCAGAAACCGTGACCGAACAGCAGGCCGCCAATGCCCGCACCGATCAGGCCGCCCATCAGTCCGGACATGAAGCCTGACCGCGCGCCATAGCCGTATCCGGGTGCGGCATAACCACTGCCGTAGCCGGGCGAGGGACTGTTCGGCGTCAGGCTGCGCTGAAACGGTGATGCGAACTGTGACGTCCCGGTGGACGGTGGCGCCGACCACGTCATGCTGCCGCGGCTGCCGAACGAGCTGCCACCACCTAACCGGGCCTCGGCCAATCCGGGCGCGAGCAGCAAGCTCAGCGCGGCGATGGCGGCAAGCAGAAACGATGTGCGACGCATGGCGTTATCTCGCCTTTTCGTGATCATGCCCGGCAATATGGGTGTTCGCCCGGTCAGGCGCCAGCCATGGTCATCCCATCGATCCGTACCGTTGGCGCATCGGTGCCGCGCCGGAAGCGCAGGTCGTTGGCGGGCGTCAGGTGCGCGAACATGTCGAGCAGGTTGCCGGCGATGGTGATTTCGGCGACTGGCTCGGCCAACACGCCATCGCGGATCATGAAGCCGGACGCCCCACGGCTGTAATCGCCGGTTAGGCCGTTCACGCCCATACCGATGAGCTCGTTGACATAGAGGCCCAGCTTGATGTCGGCCATCAGTTGGGCCGGCGTAAGCGTCCCGGCTGCCAGGTACAGATTGGTCGCGGAGGGTGATGGCGGCCCGCCGGTGCCGCGCGAGGCGTGACCGGTCGAGCGCAGGCCAAGCTGCCGGGCCGAGCGGCTGTCCAGCAGCCAGGTGGTCAGCACGCCGTCCTCGATCAGTGCGCGCGCGGCGGTGGGCGTGCCTTCACCGTCGAATAGCCGAGACCGCAGACCGCGCAACCGCCGCGGGTCGTCGTAGATCGCGATGCCGGGCGCAAAGATGCGCTGGCCGAGCCTGTCCTTCAGGAAGGAGGTCCCGCGGGCGACCGAGGCGCCGTTGATCGCGCCCGTCAGATGCCCGACCAGGCCGCCCGCAACCCGGGGATCGTAGACCACAGGCAGCCTGGTCGTGCTCGGTCTGGCGGGATTCAGCCTGGCAATCGCGCGATCGGCCGCACTTCGCCCGATCATCACCGGATCGTCCAGGTCGGCGAGATGGACAGTCGAATGGTGATCGTAGTCGCGCTGCATGTTGGTGCCGGCACCCGCTACTGCCGAAGCAGAGATCGAATGGCTCGTGCGCGCCGAGGCGCCGGCGAATCCGGCGGAGGTGACCAGGAAGGCGTCCGTACGGCCGAAGCCGGCCTCGCCGCCCTCGGAATTGGTGATGCCCGGCACGGCGAGTGCCGCGTCCTCGGCCGCGGCGGATCGAGCGACCAGTTCCTCGGTTGTGGGCTCGGTCGGGTCCACCAGATCGAGCGACACGTCCTCCGGTGGCGCCGCGGTGTCAGCCAGGCCGCTGTACGGGTCCTCCGGCACAACGCGCGCCATCGCCACCGCACGTTCGGCCAATTCCTTGAAGCTGGATGGGTCCACGGTGCTGGACGACACAATCGCTGCCTGCTGGCCGAGGAATACCCGCAGGCCCAGATCGCGGCCTTCCGAGCGCTCGACATGCTCGGTCTTGCCCAGCCGTCGCGCCACGGACAGCGAGGTTCCGGAGATCAGCACCGCATCCGCCGCATCCGCACCGGCGGCACGGGCACGGGCAATGAGGTCGGACAAAAGATCAAGCGAGTTGGCGGTCATGGCGGGTTCCACTGATTGAGTTGCCAGCCGCGCCTACCAAGCCAGTACAACCAGCGACCAACAAGGTTAGAGCTTTTGGCACACGGCATAGAAGTGGACTGGCTCCGTGGCGGCCTAAGCCAAAAGGCTGCGATCGAACGGACCCCGGTGATACATCGGCGGCCGGCGACCATGCCGGCCGAGCCGACCAGCCTTCACGCCGCCAGCTTCTCCACGATATTCGACAGCGTCGGCACGCGCTCCGCGGGTCCCATCACCGCCAGCGTGGGCGCGCCGCGGAACAGACGGGTCGCAGCGCGGCACACATCGTCGGTAGTCACCGCGTTGATCTTGGCCACCGTCTCCTGCGTCGGCACCACGCGGCCGAACACCTGCAACTGGCGAGCGAGCTGCTCGCAGCGGCTGCCGGTGCTTTCCAGCGACATCAGCAGCGACGCCTTCACCTGAGCCCGCGCCCGGCCCAGCTCCGCCTCATTCACCTCGGTCTGCACCTTGCGCAGCTCTTCCAGGGTAATCGGCATAAGCTCCTCGGCTTCGCTTTCGCCGGTGCCGGCGTAGATGCCGAACAGCCCCCCATCGAGGAATGGCGAAGCGAACGAGTAGATCGAATACACCAGCCCGCGCTTCTCCCGCACCTCCTGGAACAGGCGCGACGACATCCCACCGCCAAGCAGCGTGGACAGCAGCAGTGTCGGATAATAGTCGCGATCGCCGTAGCCGACCGAGGGGAAGCCGAGCACGATGTGCACTTGGTCCAGATCGCGCGCCTCGCGGAACTCGCCGCCGCCGTAGCGCGCCGGGGTCATCGCCGGCAGCCGGTCCGCCGGTAGATCGGTGAAATGCACATTCACCAGATCGAGCACCTGCTGGTGGGTCAGCGCTCCGGCCGCCGCCACCACCACATTGGACGACGCATAATGCCGGTGCATGTAACTGGTCAGCATGGTCCGCGGCATCGCCCGGATGCCCTCTTCGGAGCCGAGTACGGGCCGACCGATCGGCTGGTCGGGATAGGCACATTCCTGGAAATGGTCGAAGATGATGTCATCCGGCGTGTCGTTGGCCTGGCCAATCTCCTGCAGGATGACGCCCCGCTCGCGCTCCAGTTCCTCGGGTTCGAAGGTGGAGTGCGTCAGGATGTCGCCGATGATGTCCGCGGCCAGCGCGGTATCCTCCTTCAGCACCTTCACGTAGTACGCGGTCTGTTCGCGTGCCGTGTAGGCGTTGATGTGGCCGCCGACCGCCTCGATCTCCTCGGCGATCTCGGCTGCGGACCGGCGGTCGGTGCCCTTGAAGGCCATGTGTTCGAGGAAGTGGGAAACGCCGTTCTCGCTCGCCTGTTCGTGGCGCGAGCCGGTGGCCACGTAGGCGCCGAGTGACACGGTCTCCACCCGCTCCATCCGTTCGGTGACGATGGTCAGGCCGGAGTTCAGACGGGTGAGTTGGATGGCTTCATTCACGGTGTGAGCATTCCCTGGCTGGAACGGTGAGCTTACCGGCATCCCATATGGGACCGCCAGAGGCTTGCCACAGCCCCGGCGTGTCCCGCTCACGGGCCAAAGTGTCGGTTTTCTGGAAAGTCGGCTGGTGCTGGCCAATGGAAGGTCAGGGCTCCGCCCTGAAACCCGCCAGGAGGCTTTGCCTCCTGGACCTCCAGCAAAGGCAGTCGCCTTTGCGATCCAATCGTTTTCGATCGGTGGGGGTGGGGGATGGCGGAGCGAGAGCCGGACCAATGCCCGGCTCTCGCTCCGCCATCCCCCACTCCCACCGGTTTAAAGTAATGGTTCCAAGGGCGTCGCCCTTGGCGGAAGTCCAGAGGGCGCCGCCCCATAGGCGTTAAATTAGTGCTGTAGCGGATAGCAGATGTGCGGTCTTCGTTTTCGTCGGGAGTGAGCGAGCCGGTGATGAACGTTCGGATCGGCGCGCGCCAGGGCATCGAGAGTAAGCGGGCCGATGATCGCCAGACCGAGCACCAGCAAGGCGGTGCTTTGCGCGCGCCAGAGCGAGGGGACATAGGCCGCGTCGAGCAACGCCTCAGGGGGAAGATTCCAGGAACTCCTGGCTGAGATCGTCGCACAACAGGGCAAGGATAAGGTGCGGGTAGAGCCAACTTCGCGTCGCCCGTTCGGTGCGCGTCGGCAAGCGATCGATGTGCAACAGGGACTTCAACCGCTTGAACGCCAACTCTATTTGCCAGCGCAGGCGGTATACCGCGAGCACCTCGTCGGGCGGATACTGCTGTGCCGGCAATGAGGTCGCCACGATCATGAATTCGGCCGCGATCAGGCTGCGCGGATCGAGCGTCTTCTGCTTGCGCGACGCCGCGGCCAGCAGCTTCTTGCGTGTCGTCTCGGTTGCCGCCGGGGTCTTGCGCTGGATGATCAGGCGCAATGGCCGGGGTGGGTCCAGCGGGCCGACCTTGGCTTGCACCATCACTTCGTGCGCCAGCGTGTCGCCGGGCAGCGTGCCGAGATGGCCGATCAGGTCGAAATCCGGCCCATCCGGCCGGCGTAGATTGAACGCGTTCCAGCCGACCCGGACGATGAAATCGGCCTGGCCGGCGCTCTGCTGGCGAAAGCGTTGCAGACTCGCGGCGCGACCGAAATTGCGGTCGCCAATGCGGATCTCGCCGGGGATCGCTGCGCCACGGTCGATCGCCTCGGCACCGTGCTTGTCGGTCAACTCGAGGTGCGAGAAACCGCCGCGCCCCAGGTCGTACACCGCATGCACCCGCCAATCGGCACTCGCGCTGCCGCGCTCGCGGATGCAACTGCCGTCGCAGCCACGCAGGATGCGTCCTGGCCAGCGCACCGCGGCACCGGGCGCCTTCGCCGCCAGTTGCCGCATCATCACCGCTTCCAGGAACTCGACCGACTTGTCCAACCGGTACTTCACGCCTGGGTCGCTGATCCGCACGCCTGCCAGCATCGTCGCCCAGGCTGCCGCCTGGCTCAGCGACAGCCCGCCCGGGCCGCGTGCCAGTGACAGGCGCAACAGAGTGGCGCCGGAGGCGATCTCGCGCTTGCGCTCGATTGCCTTGGTCTGCCGGGCGAGACTGTCGAGATCGAGGTCGGCCGGCAGCCGGCGCAGCAGTGCCTCGAACTGGTCCGCCGGGATCGATGCTGTGTTCTGCATCCGCTCCCAGAATCAGGCCGAGTCGCGCCGGGTCAAGCAGTAATTTAACGCCTATGGGGCAGCGCCCTCTGGTGGGGTCTGGGGGGGCGAAGCCCCGACCTGCATCATTCACCCGATCGCCCGCGCCGGCCGTCCATAGGCGTTGCGGCAGGATCAGCGTTTGGCTAGCCGATTCAGAGTGGCAACCAACCTGCCATGGATCGCATCGTCCGGCGTAAAATCCGCATATGCTGAGCGGCGTGGCTCGAAGTCCTGATATGCCGTCTCGGTCGTGGGCGACCCACCGCGGAACCCAGGGTTCGGATGCTGCCAGCGCGCCATCACATGCCTTTGGTATTCGGCCCCGATCGCCGGCGTCTCGGAGTGATAGGCTGCGGTCGCCTGCACCCAACTGCCACTTATGCCATACAGGGAGTTCAGGAAGCGGGCCGCGTACCGGGCGTTGGTGGTGGGATCGAATGCCTGGTCCAGCGAGGCGAAGGCATGCGGATGGTGCATCAGGTTGACCTGCATGCAGCCGACATCGATTGACTGTACACCCTGCGCCTGGAGCGTGCGTACTGCCGCGATGGCCTGTTCCTTGGTGGCAAAGAACTGCCCTTGTCCCTCGGCATCGATCGTCCAGGGCCAGGGATGGACCGCGCCGGTCGTCGCGTCCGGGCGGCCGCTTTCCACCTCGGCGATCGCCCCTAGCAGGCGTGGCGGCAGCAAGACCGCACTCTCGGCGCTTGCGATGGCAGATTCGCACAGCAGACTGGGCGTCGGGACCCGGGGAGCGCCGGCAACGGCGGTGGCCGGAGCGAGCAGCAGGAGCAGTTGGAGCAGACGGCGCATCGAGTGTTCTTGTGCATGAATCCGCGGGCTTTGCCAGAAAATTCCGGAGTTGGGTCATATCGGAATTGCACTCGGAAGTACCCGCGTCGTACCAAGCCATCCGTAGGCGTAGGCGTAGGCGGCATGCGCAGAAGAATTTGCCTCGCCTGATTTGCACGATTGGACGACATTGCACCCCGCTCGTGGTCGTTGGGCCTATCGGGGCATGCCAGATCCCGGTATTTGCGCATATAAATGCTATAATTCAGCGAGACGATCTCAGACGCTCAGCGGTTGCCCGATGATCACACTGCATTTCGCCGGATATCAGCCACCCCGGTCCGTACACACGCGTGGGCTGCACGCCCTGCGAAGGAGCGTTGCTCGCCGCTCTGACGGTGCGCTGGCCCTCAAGGTGACCGACAGTGTGTTCGACCTTGGTCGCAAGGCTGGCGACCTGTTGACCATGGTGGAGCAGGGCGAACTGGACGGCTGCTACTTCGCGTCGAGCTACCTTTCCGGGCGCGTTCCCGCGCTTGGGACATTCGACCAGCCGTTCCGGGCCGGCTCGCGCGACACCACATTGGCGGCGCTGGACACAGATGCTGGCGCCTTGCTGGCGGACCAGGTCGCCACCGCAACGGCGTATCGCGTACTGGGCTACTGGGACAACGGCATACGTCACATCAGCAATGGCGTGCGGCCGATCCGCACACCGGCGGACTGCGCCGGCCTGAGCCTGCGCACGCTCGACAACAGACAGCACCAGGAGGCATTCCGCCGCCTCGGCTTTCGGCCGATGTTCATCGATGTCGCGGACTTGTCGCGAGCGGTGGCCGAGAGGACGGTCGATGCGCAGGAGAATCCGCTCACCAATATGGTAAATTTCGGCCTGCATGCGCACCACAAGCACGTCAGCCTGACCGGCCATCTGCTGGGGATCGCATTGTTGCTGATCAACGCCGCACGATTCGCCGCGTTGGGTGAGGAGCTTCGCGGCGCGCTGGATGCCGCGGTCCAAGACAGCGAAGTGACGCAGCGCGCACTGGCCGCGGCAGAGGATGCGGACTGTCTGACTCGGTTAGGCGACGCCGGGGTGGCAGTGACTGGGCCGGATGACATCGATTTGCCAGCGTTCCGTACCGCCGTGGCGGATCGGCCAGCCTAACTTCGCTGCTTCGGTTGTATTTGCGGTGTGAGCGGCACCGCCAGCTATTTCGCACCATTCATTGGCGCGCGACCCTTGTTGCGGTGTCTATGGCCGAGACGGCACCGGAAATCAGAATGTTCAGGCAGGACCTGGCGTGGCTGCGGCGCAGCACCGGCGGCGCACGCAGCCACGCAGGCCTCCTGCCTATCACACTGTTTGCAGAATTGCTTCCTGCTTCATCTCCGGCGTGAGTTCGACGCGCCAGTCCACGGCACGCGGCAGCACCGCCTCGTGCGCACGCAGCGTGTAGTAACTGGTGCCGGTACCGTCCGGTGAGCCGCCCGCCTCGACCGCCTTCGCTGCCTGGCGCAGCAGCTTGCGCGCCTGGATGATCGCCTTGTCGGCCGGCCCGAGATGCTCCTTCGAGCGATCGACGATATGGCCCATGCTCTCCTGGAGAGCGCGGTCCTGTGCGTTGATGCCGTCGATGCCGGAGAACGTCTCGGCCCGCTGCACGGCGCGGTCCAGCAGATAGTCGTTGCTGCGGTTTGCCTTTGAACGGAACGTCGCCGGATCGACGTGCAGCGGCCCATTGCCGAGGCCGCGTTCGAGCTTGTCCTCTTCCGTCAGAGGCCCATGGGGGCAGTAGCTCCAATTATAGACCATGCAGTTCTCGTCATCGATCGGCACCCAGATGTGGCCCGCATCGAGCTCCAGTCCACTCTCCGATCTCGATGGCCTGATCTGGTGGAACGGCATGACGAAATGATAGGTGCGGATGTGCACATCGTCGCTGCCGTCCAGCGGGCGAATGCCGGCATACTGATAGCCGTAGTCGGTCATATCGACGACGAGTTTCGGCGCTTTGCCGCGCACGAACGGATTGGATGGCTTGATGCCGCCGCGCTTCGAATTGTCGGTCAGCAGGCGATGCAGGATCGGTGCATGCGACGTATCGATGCCGCCTTCGAGCGCCTGCAGCCAATTGCACTCCTCGATCACCTTCGTCACGTGGCGATTGGCTTCCGGCGCCTGCGTCCAGGCGAATTTCGGCAGCGGCGGCATCTTCTCGGCGGGGCCAAGATAGGCCCACACGATACCGCCCAGCTCACAGGTCGGATACGCGGTGAGGCGAACCTTGTGCTTGAAGTCGTATTCCTCGGGTTCATTCATCATGTCGACGCAGGCGCCGGTAACGTCGAACTTCCAGCCATGATAGATGCACCGCAGGCCGCATTCCTCGTTGCGCCCGAAATACAGCGAGACGCGGCGATGCGGACAGAATTCCTCGACCAGGCCAATGCGGCCGTCGCTGTCGCGGAATGCCAGGAGGTCCTCGCCGAGCAGCCGGACACGCGCTGGCGGGCCATCGGGTTCGGCGACCTCCCGCGAGAGGAGCGCCGGGATCCAATACATCCGCATTGCATTGCCCATCGGGGTGCCCTGCCCCACCCGCGTGACGAACTGGTTTTCCTCGCGTGACAGCATGGCTGTGGCCTCTCCTTCACTGGATTGCACAATCCGGGTCAGATGAAGCCTAGCGCGGCGCAGCCACAGCGACAACACGTCGAATTGGCGGCCGCGTGGCTCGGGGCACGCTTTGACCAGTAGCCGCACGATGGCAGGAAGGCTACGACAACGTGAGTGCGAAGGCCGTCAACATCGTGAAGGGCTGTTGCGCAGAAATTGACGGCACCGGAGATCTGCGCGGATTATACCAGGATATGAACAGGGCTGAATTGCCATACCGGCCTGACATGCGGCTGACCAAGGAAAGAAACCGATGATTGGCGGCCGTATCGATCGACAAGCGGACATTCTGGGAATGGTGGATGTGCAGCCGACCTTCATGCCGGGCGGTGAACTTGCCGTGGCAGAGGGCGATATGGTCGTGCCTGTGATCAACCGGCTGCTGGAACGGTTCGACCATGCGTTCGCCACGCAGGACTGGCACCCGCCCGGGCACAGCTCGTTTGCCAGTGCACATCCGGGACACCAGCCCTATGACACGATAACAATGCCGTATGGCCAGCAGGTCCTGTGGCCGGATCACGCGTTGCAAGGCTCGTTCAATGCGGCCGTTCACCGTGAACTGGAGATGGCCAAGGTGGAGGTGATCATCCGCAAGGGTTTTCATCCAGCCATCGACAGCTATTCGACATTCTTTGAAAATGACCGGCGCACGGCGACCGGCCTGGACGGCTGGTTGCGCCAGCGGGGCTTCCGCCGCCTGTTCCTGACAGGGCTGGCAACGGACTTCTGTGTTGCATGGTCGGCGGAGGATGCCGTGCGGCTGGGCTACGAGGTGGTGGTCATCGAGGATGCATGTCGAGGCATCGGCATTGCGCTGGACGACGGGCGCACCACAATGCATGAGGCACGCACCCGACTACAGCAAATCGGCGTACGGATGATCGTCAGCAGCGAGATCATCGCGTGACCACCTGGCTGGTCACAGGAGGTGCCGGGTTCATCGGTTCACATCTTTGCGAAGCACTATTGGTGCGAGGCGACCAGGTACGCGTGCTCGACGATCTCTCGACGGGCAAAATCGAAAACCTGCCCGCGGACGTCGAACTGATAGAAGGCGATGTGGCCGACGAGGCGATGGTGCGTAACGCAGTGCAAGGCGCCGCAGGGTGCTTTCATCTCGCTGCCATCGCCTCGGTCGAGCGGGGCGTCACCGACTGGCTTGGGACGCATCGCACCAACCTGACCGGTACCATCACCGTATTCGATGCCATCCGCCGCAATCCGGCCAAGATCCCAGTGGTCTACGCATCGTCCGCCGCGGTGTACGGCGATGCCGGCACCATGCCGATCACCGAGCCGACGGAACGCCGTCCGTCTTCCGCCTACGGTGCCGACAAATATGGTTGTGAGCTGCACGCTCGCGTGGCCAGCCACGTACACGGTATTCCAACCGTCGGGCTCCGCTTCTTCAACGTCTATGGTCCCCGGCAGGACCCAAGCTCGCCATATTCGGGGGTCATCTCGATCTTCTGCGAGCGTATTCGTCACGGCAAACCGATCGACATCTTTGGCGACGGCGGACAGACGCGTGATTTTATCTTCGTCGCCGATGTGGTCAGCGCCCTTCTGGCTGCCATGCAACTTCGTACGGCGGATGCACCGGTGTTCAACGTATGCACCGGCACGCCGATTTCGGTATTGGAGCTGGCACGCACGATCGCGGAACTTGCCGGGACGCGCCTCGAGGTCCACCACAAGCCCCCACGCAGCGGCGACATCCGGCACTCCACCGGGTCGCCAGCCCTGTCGCGCACTACCCTTTCCCTGCCGGAACCGGTGACCCTTCGCGTTGGTCTCGGCAAGGTACTGGACTGGCTGGGTGGCTCCCGCTAACCACGCGCAGCGACCAGAGGGAGCAATCTGAGTGTCGCTCAAGAGCATCGCGGAATCCTTGCTGCTGCCGCCGATGTCGCTGCTGCTGGTCGCCCTGCTCGGGCTTCTGATAGAGCGGTGGTCCGGGCGCCTCGGCCGCTTGCTGGCATGGTGCGGCATACTGGGCCTTCTGGTACTTGCCATACCAGCGGTAGGCACCTCGCTGATAATCTCCCTGGAGCAGAACCTGCCAGTCACGCCGCCACCGGATTCGCCGCCGCAGGCTATCGTCATTCTTGGCGGCGATATCCTACGCAGCGGCACGCATATGTTGATCCTGCAACCAGGCCTACTGTCACTGGAACGGGAGCGAGCCGGCGCTGCGCTATATCGTCGCACCGGATTGCCCATCCTGGTTTCTGGTGGATCGCTACGACCAGGAGAGACGCCAATTGCCACGGTAATGGCAGACAGCCTGGTCCAGGATTTCCAGGTGCCGGTCCGTTGGGAGGAAACGGCATCGCGCGACACCTGGGAAAATGCGCATTTGAGTGCCGTGATTTTGCGCCAGCAGGGCATCAAGTCGATCTATCTTGTGACGCAGGCTTGGCACATCCGCCGGTCACTCATAGCCTTCGCGGACACTGGCCTTGTTGTGACCGCTGCGCCACCGCGGCTCGACCGGCTGCCGAGGCCGCTTGCCGGGGACTTCCTGCCCGGGATATCCGGATGGATAGCCAGCTTCTTCGCAATGCATGAGTGGATCGGCTGTGCCTATTATTCGCTCCGTTGATCCCACCTGCTTTGCGAACCTCGATACGCTGCCGGATGACGCCGTGACGCTGTTCGATGCCGCGGATGCTGATCTGTTCGGCAGCGTTGCCTGGTACCGGACGGTGCTTGCGGCCGGAATGCCAGCCGGAGCCGCTGCCCGATTTGTGCTCTGCCGCTCCACCGATGGGGGGCCGGTCGCACTGTTTCCAATGAAGACAGTCGGGCGCGGCGCAACCTTCGAAGGCCTGACCACGCCGTATAGTTGCCGCTATCACCCTCTGATCGCCGGTGGCCTCGGTCCCGATGTCGTCGCCAATGCGTTTTTTGGCTTTGCGCGTTTCTGCCGCACCTGGCCGATAACGCGCATCGAGGCATTGCCGATGGATTGGCTGCACCTCGGCATCTGCACCGCTTCCGCACAAGCGGCCGGATTGGCAGTGCGCCGGTTCGACCACTTCGGAAATTGGTACGAAGCGGTGGACGGCATGACATGGCAGGATTACCTCACCGCCCGACCTGGCCGATTGCGCGAAACAATCCGGCGCAAGCTGCGGCGGAGCAAACGGGATGCCGAGTACCAACTTCGAGATGGTTTCTGGCGGAGATCGTCTGGAGCCTGGGATGGCAGACTTTGAATTGGTCTATCGCCGGAGTTGGAAACAACCGGAACCTTTCCCTGACTTCAACACCACACTGATGCGTGAAGCCGCTCGCTGTGGCGTGCTCAGGTTGGGCTTACTCCACATTGGGACGACCGCCGTCGCCGCGCAGCTTTGGGTCGTGGAAGGGGACCGCGCCACAGTGTTGAAGCTGGCACATGACGAAGCGTTCAAGCCGGCGTCGCCGGGAACGGTGCTGACGGCGCTGATGTTGCGCGAATTGCTCGATCGCGAACACATAGCGGAGATAGATTTCGGTCGAGGCGACGATCCATACAAGGCTGACTGGGCGGGTATCCGGCGCCAGCGCGTCGGCCTCGTCTTGGCCAATCCTCGGCATCCGCGCGGCCTGGCATTCCTCGCTCAGCATGCACTAGGTCGGGCGCGGGCCACGCTGCGCGGCGCACCTGGCGCGTCCTGACATGCGTATACTGTACAGCCATCGCATCCAGTCCCGCGACGGGCAGAGCGTACATGTCGAGGAACTCATCGGCGCTCTTCGTCAGCTCGGCCACGAGGTTCTGGTGGTCGGCCCCGGCCTTTACGATAAAGCCGACTTCGGTGGCGAGAGCCGGCTCGTGTCATTGATCCGCTCCCACCTGCCGCGCGCGGTTGGGGAACTCGCCGAACTGGCCTACAATCTGCCGGCCTATTGGCGGATACGTATGGCAAGCCGTCGTTTTCGGCCGCAGCTTATATACGAAAGGTACAACCTCTATTACGTGGCCGGAACGCTGCTTGCGCGCCGTACCGGCATAAAGCTCTTCCTCGAGGTGAACGCGCCACTGGCGGACGAGCGCGGGCAGCATGGCGGCCTGGGACTGCCCCACCTGGCACGCCGGCTGGAGGTATCCGTCTGGCGGTCTGCGGACCGCATTCTGGCAGTGACCGGTGTGCTGAAAGCCATGGTTGCGGCAGCCGGCGTGCCGCAGCAACGCATCGAGGTGGTGTCGAACGGCATTGACCCCACGCGCTTCGCAAGCTTGCCTCGTCCGCAGGCGCTTGACGACAAGGTAGTGCTGGGTTTTGTCGGCTTCGTGCGCGACTGGCACGGGCTCGATACAGTGATCGCCGCGATGGCCGCCGACACATCGGGACCACGAATCTGCCTGAAGATTGTCGGTGACGGCCCGGCGCTGCCGGCATTGCAGCAGCAGGCGGCGACGCTTGGCGTCGCGGAGCGCGTGCATTTCGCCGGCCTGGTCGACCATGAGGCTGTACCGGAAATGATCGCATCGTTCGACATCGCACTGCAGCCGCGCGTCGTGGCGTATGCCTCGCCGTTGAAGCTTTTCGAATATATGGCGGCCGGCAAGGCCATCGTGGCGCCGGACCAACCGAACATTCGCGAGGTGCTGACCGATGGGGAGACCGCGCTGCTATTCGATCCGTCGGGTCCGGATGATATGTGGCGCGCGATCAGCCGGCTCGCGGCGGACCCAATGTTACGCGGGAAATTGGGCGCTGGTGCGCGGGCGGAAATTGGCCGGCGAGACTACACGTGGCGGGGCAACGCCGAGAGAATCATCCGCTGGGCAGCATCTTCGTAAACAACTCGCGGACCCGGTCAATGCAGCGCCGAAGCGGCCAGCCAGCGCCCAGTTCCAACCAATATAGCCGGCTTTCAGCGTTCGCCAGACTGCGCTTGTAACGGTCCTCGCCAGCAAGAAAATCGTAGCGGATCGCCCCGTTAATGGTAGCGAGCCGGATCGCCTGATGATGGCAGGTAAGTCCCGGCTTCTGATGCCGCCCCGCGGTTTCGTAGTCGAAGCCACTTTGATAGGCCAGGACATGGCCATGGAAACAATAGTTGTAAAGTAATCCGATGGTTTGTTCGCCAAAGGTGACGCGCAATAGTTGGATTTCGCCGCGTTCGAAGCCACGGTCGATCAGGACTTGGTGGAACCGGCAGAACTCGTGATTGGCGAAGGAACCAGGTCTGCCACGTCGGTTCCAAGCCGCCTGATGCAGCTCAGCGAGCCCGCCCAGGAAGTCCAGGGCCTCGGCAACCGACGCGGCGCACTGCACTGCGACATCGCATTCGGCTGCATAGGCGCGGTCCGATCGGCGAAGCTGATAACGCGCGTTGGAACTCAGGCCCGACAGATAGTCACCACCATTCTGGCGCACGCGGTCAAGATCGACATATGGCGCAGCGCGAGCACGGCGGACCCAACTTCCGCCGCCTGAGAGCGAAGCCGCCGCGAGACAGTCTTCGTCGACGCCACTCAGAACCAGGCGCCGGGAACGCCACAACCGTCGTTGCCCGATCGGTTCATGTCGCAGCGCCCGAAAGCAATCGGTCATCAGGCCGGAAGGGGCATCTTCGGCCACCAGGATGCCGTTATGTTCGATGAAGATCGTATCGAGTGCGGGCACCCCGGATTCGCCGAGCCATAGGAACTCGCGGCCGGTTCTGCCGCGCCGGCGGTTGCACAGTGCCAGCGCCATCAGGCGTCCGTCGATCTTTGATTCCAACAATACCGGATCGGTGAACCGCTCGTCAGCCAGGCAGCCCATCCAGGTCCAGCTTTGGAAGAAAGAACAGTTGGAACGCGCCTCCAATTCGCGCCAACGCTCGCCCAGCGTGGCCCAATCGGTCACCCGCGACAGCGTGATCGCAGTCATGTCGGAGCCGGAATCCTATCGAACAGATCTGCATAGGCGGCAATCATCGCGTCTTGACCAAACTCCATCTCAGCCTTCGCCCGGTTCGCTGCCCCTACCCGAGCACGCAACGCCGCGTCCCGCCCGAGCGCTGTAAGCGCCTCAGCCAACGGAACAGCATCGAGCCGGGTCACGAAGTCCCGGTTCTCTGCCGCCACCATCGCTGCAACGTCGCCGACATTCGTGGCGGCGACCGGCAGACCTGAGGCCATCGCCTCGATCACCGACAACGGCATCTGCTCGGTGTCGGAGGACAATGCGAAAACGTCGAAACTGCGATACAGCGGGGCGGGGTCATCGATGTGGCCGGTGAACCGGACCCGCTCACCAACGCCGAGCTCGGCGGCGAGCCGCTCGAGGGCCGGGCGTTCCGCACCTTCCCCTGCGATCACCAGCTGCGCTGGCATCACATCGGTGACATGACGGAAGGCATGCAACAGCCGGGCAAGATTCTTCTCGGCCCTCAGCGCAGCCACCGTCCCGATGACCGGACCGCCGCCAGCCAAACCATTCGCGTCAGGTTTGGGAGACGGACCGCCGGCGACGAACCGATCGAGATCGATGCCATTCGGCAGGTAGTGAACGCGGCGCGGATCGAGCCGCCAGACCTCGGTCGCGATCCGCAGCAAAGTGCGCGACGGCACGATGACCGTGCTCCGCGCCAGGACCAGACGGCGCGTCAGCACGCGACGACGGAGCTGGCCGGCTTGCTCCTCCGGTCCGAAGCCGTCTTCGATGTGGACATGTCGGGCCAACCGGGGGATGTCGGCCATCGCGCACTCAATCGAACCCCAGTTGTAGGTCACCAGCACATCTGGTGCGAACAGGCGAAGCAGTTGGCGGAAACGACGGACGTTGCCGATTGTGGCTCCCTTCGCCACCCGAATATGCTGGCACCGGACATCCAATTCTTCCGCCAGTCGCTCTGCGCAGGCATAGTTGCCGTCCATGGCCACGACGATGTGTCGATAGCGTCGGCCGAAACTGTTGGCCAGAGTGGCGAAACGCATTTGCGCACCGCCGATTGCGAACGTCGGAAAGACGTGCACGAGCAACGGCGCAACCGGGTCAGTCATTGCTGCAAGTAATCTCGATACTCGACCACTTGTGCTGCCCGGATGGTTCCGGTGTAAACGCGCCCGACCTGCAACCTCGCGCGGTGAGCTGCATGAATTATCGAGGCGCTTGGCGACGGCCGTGCTTGTCGGCGTGCATTCTTGTTGCGCTCCTGGCAGCCTGCGCCGCCCAGCCGAGCGCTGGTGGCGTGATCGAGGTCGGACCTGGTCAGCGGCTGAAACTGCCAAGCCAGGCCGGCATGGTGGCAAAGCCGGGCGACGTGATCCGCATCGCGCCAGGCGAATACACCGATTGCGCGGTCTGGCGCGCCAGCCGGCTGACCATCGAAGGCACCGGATCCGGCGCGGTGCTTGCCGACAAATCCTGTGCCGGCAAGGGCATCTTCGTCATCCAGGGCAGCGATACCACGGTCCGCAACCTGACCTTTGCCCGCGCCAGAGTGCCCGATCGCAACGGGGCCGGCATCCGGGTCGAAGGCCGCAACCTGACGGTAGAGCACAGCCGGTTCATCGACAACGAGAACGGCATCCTCGCGGGCGGGCTCGCCAATGGCACCATCCGCATCCTGGACAGCGAATTCCTTGGCAACGGCGAGTGCAGTCCACTTTGTGCCCATGGCATTTACGTGGGTGCGATCGACAAACTGGACATCGAGCGCTCGCGCTTCGCCGACCAACATATTGGGCATCACATCAAATCGCGCGCCCTCGACACGGTGCTGATCGACAACGATATCGCGGATGGGCCGGAGGGCGATTCCAGCTATCTGGTGGATATATCGAACGGCGGCAATCTGCTCATGCAGGGCAACCGGATGGAGAAAGGCCCAAAGAGCAGCAACACAGGTACTGCGGTGTCGATCGGCGCAGAGGGGGTCACTCATCCCACGCAGGAGTTGATCGTCCGCGGCAACCGCTTCACCAGCGATCTGCCAGAACCCACCGTGTTTGTGCGGAACCTGACCACGACTCCCGCCCTGTTGTCCGGCAATCACTTGCAAGGCCGGGTCACGCCGCTTGTCGGTCCCGGCTCCGTCAGTCCGTGACGGCGGGACCAGCCAGCCGAACGACGAGGTCCCCGAGTGCGGGTTGGGATTGCAGGAACCCGACGATGCTGCTCGCCATCTCGCGTGGATCGGGACCGTCAAGCCCAGGCTCATTGCTATTGGCGGTCACCACCAGAAGCACCGGCGAGAAGCTCGATCCGACGACGCTGTCCCAGGCCTGACGCACCCGGGCAGCCAGACCGCCTTGCGCCGGTTTCCCCTGCATCCAGACGCTGGTGGCCGCCATCCGAGACGCACGGGCCGTTTGCACCAATCGCCATGCACCGGCAGGGCTGTTCGGCACGGCCAATGACCGCGTTTCGATATCATCCTCGCCAATGACCGCGGTGAGCCGCCGCTGTTCTGCGTTGACCGCGGCCACGGTGGTGCGCGGCGAGAACACTTCGATCGTGAGCGTGACGTCGCGGCCGCGGCAAACGAAGTGCTGCACGATCATGCGGCCCGGCGCATCAACTCCAGCGGTCAGCGGCGCTGGTCGCTCCGAACATTCTCCAGTCGGGACCAGCATGGGCAGATCAGACGTCATGTCGGCCACGGCGGCGCGATCGAACTGGGCCGCCACGGCTGGGCCGATGCCGGCCAGTACCACCAGCGCGACCATGCAGATCAGCGCTGGCCGCAGATGATTCCCAGGCGGCACGAATGCCGGACGCGGGCTTGCAGGGACGGACTGATCTTCGCGAAACGGCAGCCCCAGAGCGATCAGGATCAGGATGACGATGGAGAAGAAGATCCAACCATACAGCACATGATCGGTCTCCGCCGCCTCGGCACTACCGAGGTAATGACCGAGCGCTATGATCCCCAACGCACGAAAGCCGTTGGCGATGATCGGCACGATGATCGATGCTACGATGAACACCGCCCGCCGCAACGCAGTGCGGTACATCACCAGCGAATAGAGGCAGCCAAAGGCTACTGCGGCGATCAGGAACCGCAATCCGGCACAGGCCTCGGCGATCAGGAACGTGCCCTCGGGAATCTCGATCGTGTAACCGGTGATATAGGCGGGAATGCCCAGGATTGGCAGGCCGTGGCGAACGAAGACCGTGGTGATATCCTGTAGCTGCGGGGTGATGAATGCGCCGAACGGTACCAGGAAATACAGGTAGAGGAGCGGCCCCGCGAGTTGCCACCACAGGCGTGGCCCAAGCACGGCGAACAACAGCAACTCGACGAAGGTCATTGCAACGAGCTGCCGACCTTCCATGATTCCAAGGCGTTCCGCGACCAGCCAGGCAAGCGCAAGCGGGATTCCTGCCAGGGCAGCGAGCGGCAGGGGGTCGGCAACCCAATCGCGCACGACCTCGCGACGGTCCCACAGCAGGTAGGCCACAATCGGCAGCACCAGGAAGCAGTGGTTGTATGCCGTTGAAGTGTCCCAGATATGGACAGCCGCGGCGATCTCGGCGTGGAATAGCAACCCGAACGCAAGCAGGCCCCCGCCGATCGCGATGGCAGGGCCGCTGCGCCATACGTCCGCCAATCCGGTTGGAGCGAGGGTTCGGACATTCATGCGCTCAGCTCCCAATGGGTCGGCTCGGGTCGCGTTACCCCTGGCTCAAGCGATGCAATCCCGAACAGCCGGTCGAGCGGGCGCAGGGTGACGGACCACTGGTGTGAGGCTTCGACGGCACGCCGCGCATCAACCCCCATCATCGCATGTCGTCCGTTCAGCACGTCGCTAATCCTCTGCATCGTTTCGTCCACCCCGCTCGCCAGCAGGATATCGCGGCCGGGGTTGGCGTGCACACCTTCAAATGCCTCAGGCGTGGCGACGACCGGTCTCGCCATTGCCATTGCCTCGAGGATCTTGTTCTGGATGCCGCGGGCGATCCGCAACGGTGCAACCACCACATCGGCCGAGGCGAGGTACGGCCTGGTGTCGGCTACACGTCCGGTGACCTGCACGCCGGGCAGCGCCGCAAGTTCGCGCACCTGGTTGGTCGGACTGGCGCCAACGATCCAGAAGCGCGCGGCCGGCACACGCTGCCGGAGCGGCGGCAGCACTTCACGGGCGAACCATTGCACCGCGTCGATATTCGGCCGGTAGTCCATCCGGCCGGTGAAAACGAGGTCCGCACCTTCGCCGACGAATGGCGGCTGCAGATGATGTTGCGGCGAGAAGAATTCGAGATCGACGCCGTTGGATATCCAGCCGGTCCGCGGTGTGGCTTCCGGCGCCAGAGTAACGAAGCGTTGCCACTCATGCTCCGAGACGAAGATGGCTGTGGTCGAAGCGAGCGGCAGCGAGCCGTTCGAACGCAAGCAGGGTGCGGCCCTCCCGTGCCCAGACAAGCCGCGCGGGGAAACGCGCGGTCTCGGCGTAGGCGGTCCACTTTTCTGAATCGACGTCCACCATGTCGAGAATTCGCCGCGTCGCCCGCCGCGTGCATGACGTAGCCCGCCATGGCGGAAGAAAACACGAAGACATTTTCGATTTCATGCCGCCAGCCAGCTTGGCATCCACCCAGCGCTTCAGCCGCCGATCTTGGAAGTAGCCCAGCGAGAGCGGTTGCCCGGGGCGCAGCCGCAGCAGCGCCTTGAGCCGCTGCACTGCTGGGATCGAGCGGAAAGCACGCCAGATCGGCACAGAGCGAACGCAGCGTATCAAGATGCGGCTCGTCGGCCGGGTCATCGATGAAACAACCGAGATGCATGCGATGCGTGCGCGCGAGATGGCGGAAAATGTTCCAGGCTCGGATCTTGTCGCCCTTGTCAGGCGGATAGGGCACGCGATGGGACAGGAACAGCAGATCGCGCATGTTAGCTCAACCAAGCCCGCGCACGATCGGCGGGCCGAGCAGATTGGCCACCGGCAGCGGCAGACGCTTCCAGGCCGCAATGAACAGGCGGTATTTCGGGATTGAGCGGGTTGTGGTCCGGGATCGCGGCGCCAGGCGCGAGGCGATAGCGGTAGTGCAGCGTCTCCGGCTCGAACCCCCAGTTGTGCTTGAAGGCAAACGCGCCGGTGCCGAGCTTGCTGCGGCCGAAGTCGAACAAACGGCAGCCCCGTTCGGCGGCACGACGCATCACTTCCCAGTACATGAAGTCGTTTCCCGCCCGATGCCGGGCCTGCCGCGGTGCCGCCACCGTAATAGGGCAGCACCTCGTCGCGGAAGTAGAAATTCAGCACCGAGGCAATCGGCTGCCCCGCGTCCAGCACCGTGACGATGTCGCAGCAATCGCCGAACGCCTCGGTGAGCATGGCGAAATAGCGGCGGGAAAATACCGGGGTTCCGAGATTGCGCACGCTCTCGGCATAGACGCGGTGCAGCACCGCCACGTCCTGGTGCGCATACCGATGCAAGGCCATTCTGGATCCCCTTGCGCACCATGGCGCGCTGCTTGCGCGGGATCGCCTTCATGTTGCGGTCGTTGTCGCCAGCGATCGGCTTGCGGAACGTGACATAGAGATCCGGCCGCGTCAGCCAGTCGCCGACTCACCGGGCGGCGATCGCGCAACTCAACCGCGGAGGCGCCGAGTCTTTCGCGCAATGCCTCGGCGTGGGCCTCCAGCGCAGCGGCGGTCTCGCGGTCCGCGGCGAGCGGGCCGCCATAGACGCAGAACGGTGTGGAAACCAGCGTGTTGCCGAACAGCACGCGTCCTGACATGCGCCAGCGGCAGCACGCCGGTGATGGCACCGTCCTGCTCGGCAAGCGTGTAGTGGCAGCGATGGCCGAACGCGCGTCTCAATGACCCGCGCCCAGGCGGCACGATGGAAGAAGCTGCCGTCCGGCATCGCCGCGACGAAATGCGTCCCAGGCGGGCACGCTGGCGTCATCGAGCGGTCGCAGCCTGATCGCCATGGGAGAATTCGACAATCACGCCGGCAGAGGCGCGGCAGCGCGCTCAGGACGGAACAACGGTGCACGTCTCTGGTGCCAACTGATCGGCAAACACGCGATCCATCCGATCCCAGGCAAAATCACGCAGCAGCCGGTCGAGCCTGCCCTGCCATGCGCGACAGGTTGGTGTAGTGCCGGAAGCGCGACTTCCAGCCACACCCGGCGACACGCGGCTGCTCCGGATCGATCTCCCACGGATGGAAATAGAAGATGCCGGACCGCTGCTCGTGCCGGTTCACCATGGACAGGCCGCCGCGAAACACGCGGATAGGGCAACAGGCGGAAAAAGCCGCCGCCCGAGCACGGCCAGTTGCGGCCGAATGCCCGCACGGTGGTCATCGGAATCTCCCACAGCGTGCCGCCGCCGGGACGAAACGGCACACGCGGCGCATCCGGCATGCCGTACAGGTCGTGGCTGATCGGATTGACGCTGGAACTGTATGTCGTAGCCTTCCTCCTCCAGCACACCGAACGCCCATTGATTGCGTGCGCCGATGGAGAAGGTGGCAGCGCGATAGCCGCGGACCGGCGACGCCGCCGATATCTTCCAGCAGGCTGGCGCGTACGCCTGATGTCGGCGCGGAAGCCATCGGGCGTCCTGGGCATCGGCACGTGTGTGGTCGTAGCCATGGCTGGCCAGCTCGTGGCCGGCCGCGACGATGCGGCGGACCATCGCCGGATGGCGTTCGGCGATCCAGCCGAGGGTGAAAAACGTGGCTGTCACATCGGCGCGCGGCAAACTGCTCGAGAATGCGATCGACATTGTCCTCGACGCGAGAAGCGAAGCCGTCCCAGGCACCACGGTCGATGCAGCCGGCGAACGCCTGCACCTGGAAATAATCCTCGACATCGACCGTCATCGCATTGCGGACGGCTCGGTTCATCGGTCGGCCACCGCACTGAGCAGGTCGAGCACGCGGCGGAACACCCGCTCCTGCCGTTGCGCCGCCGTGTTCCAGCGCCTCGATCCGCCGCACCAGAGCATCCGTGTTGGGCGCGCATGCGGCGACCGGCGTCGAGCCCTGCCGGTTGCGGCGCGGCGAGACCGGCGCCCAGGTCCTGGCTCAATTCGCCGGCCGTGGTCTCCACCATCGGGCCGGTGATGGTGTGGGTCTCCTCGAGCGCGCCATACAGCAGCACGCGCGAGCAAAGCGTGTTGATCCGCCGTGGAATGCCGTCGGTGTAGCGAAACACGTAGGTGAACGCGGCATCCTCCCAGCGCGGATCGTCGTTCCAGCCGACTCGTTTCAGCCGGTGCTCGATGTAGGAGCGCGTCTCCGCCTCGGTCAGCGGGCCCAGATGGTAGGAGGCGAGGACGCGCTGGCGAAGTTGTTCCAGGTCCGGATTCGCCAGCGTGGCACGGAACTGCGGCTGGCCGAGCAGGATGGTCTGCACCGAGGCGCGGCCATCCACCGTGATGTTGGACAGCATGCGCAGTTCCTCGAGCGCCGCCATCGACAGGTTCTGCACCTCGTCCACCACCAGCAGGCAGCGCCGGCCGGCTGGCACGCTGATCCCGCGCCATGCGTTCGAACCGACGCAGCAATGTCGCTTTGTCGGCGCCGCCGTCGTCCGGAACGCCGAAATTCGCGACCGCGAGGCGCAGCAGATCGTCGCCGGACACCCGCGTGGTGACGATACGCGCCATCACATAGCTGCTGCGGTCGAGCTGCGACCAGAGCTGCTCGACCAGCGTGGTCTTGCCGGCACCGACCTCGCCGGTGATGACGATGAACCCTTCCTCCTGCGCCAGGCCGTAGACCAGGTGCGCGATCGCCCGGCTGTGCCCGCTCGAGCCGAAGAAGAATCGGCTGTCCGGAGTGAGCTGAAAGGGTATCCCGGAGAGGTTATAGAATTTCTCGTACACGGTGCTGCTTCAGAATTGCTTGCTGATGCCGACGATGACCAGGTTCTGGTAGATGGTCTGGCCGGGTATATCCGACAATCGATCGAAGTAAGCATAGCGCGCAAAAGTGTTAACAGACTCACTCAAAGCGTATTGCAAACTGGTTATAGCACCAATCGATTGAAAATTGCCGCTGCTGGACGTCTTGCTCGTGCCATAGGAAAGGTTGGTGCTCCATGAAAGGTCTTCGTTGAATTGATGGGTCCAGGTGAAATATCCGGTATAGCCGGAAGTGGTCGATCCGACCGGCGGCGTAAACGGATTTGATGGATTAATCGTGGCTGAATTCGTCGCGACCGTGGTCGATTGTGTCAACTGTACCGCGAGCGAAAAAAAATCGCGATCCAGAACGGTGCTCGCCGAGGCAGAAAAATTCTTGGTGCGGAACAGACCCGACTGAAAGCCGATCGCATTGTTGCCGATGAACAGGGGAGCGCCGGTCTGGCTATCGATGGCGTTGCCGTTCGCATCGAGATCGGCCAGATCGAGCTGGCTTTGGATCTGCTGCAGGTCACTTTGCAGGCCCGTGGAATACTGAGCACTGATCCGGGTTCGCGCGGTCAAGGCGTAGTAGGCATTCAGCTGGACGCCTGTGGTGCCGTTCTGATGACCGTAACCGATGGTAATCTGACTGTCCGGGTTCGGCGTCAGCGTGGTGCCGAAACCCCAGACAGCGTCGTCGATATTTGTCGGCGGCACGCCACCGAAGCGCAGACTTTCCCAGCCCACTTCACCGTACACGTTCACCGAACGATTGATATCGTAGCCCAGCCGGTTGACAATACTGTTCTGCGATGAGTTCCGCGCCACCCCGGTGCCATTGCCCTGCGTGGCGCCTGCCACGATCAGGTTACGAAACGGGGCGATAAACTCGCCGGTTTCGAACTGCGCCACCTCCTGCGTCGTCGTCAGGCGTTCGACCGAGTTGCCGGTTGTAAAGAACACCGGCAGGAACTCGCCGTTATTGGCAGAACTGGATTGGCTGTACTCGACGCCGATCTTGCCCGTTCCATAGTCGCCGAAGCGATGCAGCAGATATGGCGTGACCCCAAAGCTGGTGGTCTGAGTTCGATTCTGCTTGGACAGTGCGGCACTGCCGAGCGATCCGACGCCAAACTGACCGGTTGGTGGTGCGATGCCAGCACCTACCGAGCCGAAACCACCGAATGAGGGACCAGCCCCGGCAAGCGCCCTGGCATCGACATAGAACAAGTCGGGAACAACCGTGATCGTTGCAGTGCCAAGGAGTTGGTTGCTGATGTTGTTTTCCGACGGCGTCCTGGCAGCAAGCTTCGCCTGCGGTTGGTAATTCAGTCTGAGCTGAATATTCGGGGTATCGCCGACGATCGACACCCCGGGTGAGACGATCGTGAGGAGATCCCAGCGACGGTTGGTCGCACTTTGATTGACGTTGTCGGTGAACACCTCCTCCGCACTGATCGATGGCACGATGGTCCATCCAGGGCCAGCTTGAGCGAACGCACCCGACTGCAACTGAAGCTGGTGGCTGAGATCCGAGTCACTCGGCGGCGGAGCGGTAGTCACGGCCGACGGCTGCGTCGCGTCCGAGGCAGGGAACGCCACCGCCATCTTCGTCGCCAGCAAGCATCCCAAGGCCACGCTCCACCCCAGGCGCACGGTGGGGCAGAGTGGGACGGTCTCGACACCCATCAGCCCTGCCCCATTCCAGCGACGAAACCTCAGGAGGAGTAGTAGTTCGAATATGCTCCGAATGTATAGCGGGTCGACATCTGCACCTTGTTGAGCAGCAGCATGATCTGCGGGCAGGCCTGGATCAGGTCGAGCGCGGCCTCCACCTCATCGCGCTGCGTGCGCTCGGCTTCCACGACGAACAGGATCTGGCCGACAACGGGGGCAAGCGCGGCCGGATCAC
Organism: uncultured Alphaproteobacteria bacterium; assembly: GCA_963696645.1. GTDB lineage: Bacteria > Pseudomonadota > Alphaproteobacteria > Acetobacterales > Acetobacteraceae > JAMXLO01. The sequence continues at coordinate 773,983 of CAVOKY010000005.1, read as the reverse complement.
TGGTCGACAGGCAGGGAGCTGCGTCCAGGATCAGCAGCCTGTCGGAATAGCGCCGCCCAAGGCTTTGGATCAGTTGCGTCATGTCGCGGCTGGCGAATAGCTCAGGACTGCGGCCACGTTCCTGACCGACCGGCAGGATGGACAAATTCTCGATTCGGTGCTGCAGGATCACGTCGCCTGGATCGAGTTCCGGGTCGGCGGCAAGGTCCAGCAGGCCGGGAGCATCTGCAAGGCCGAGCGCCTGACAGATCGAATCCCGCTTGGAGTCGCTGTCGATCAGCAGCACGTGGTGATCGCCCTGCATCGCGACGCTGCAGGCGAGATTGAGCGCCGTGAAGCTCTTGCCCTCGCCTGGCCATAGCGCTGGTCACCATCAGCAGATTTGACAGGCCCGCCTCGGCGGTGGGGGCGAACGCGGCGCGCAGCAACTGACGCTGCGCCAGGCGAAATTCCTCTGAGATGCGGCTACGTCCGTGGGTCCAGTCGAACAGGCCCGCGCGTTCCAAGCCGCCATGTCGACGAACGGACGCTGCGCGACGCGCACGGCGCTCAGCCGCTTCCTCCACGCTCAGTCGACGGCGCCTCGGGCGCCAGCACATCGGCCGACGGACCGACGATGATGAAGGTGGCCGAGGCTCGCGGGCTGAAACGGATGGGGCAGTCGGCGGCGGCGACGGCGGTGGCGGCGATGCACGGTGCGGTCCGGCTCCAGCAGTTGCGCGGCGGAATCTTCCAGCGCGCCCGCCTGCAGCAGGCGTTCGGCGGCTCGTTCGACCAGGTGCGCAGACTTGGATCCGATCATTCAGATCAGCGCCGCTGCATGCGCAGGATATGGACCATCAGCCCCCCGTAAATGACAATCAGAGCACGCACCGCGGCACTGAATCGCAGCGCCGATCATGAAACGCTGCATGAACGGCGGCCGACCCAGGATCGAAATTCCGCCAAGCACCGGAAGCCCCAGGCTGCGCAGATCGTCAGCCGTCGAGAACGAGCGATCGAGCTGTCCAGAGCAGAATGGTAATGCCGATCCCGCCACCAAGTCCCGGCGACCAGCACCCCGGACACCAGCAGCAGCCGGTTTGGCGCGGCAGGCAGACGCGGCACTTCCGGCGGATCGACGATCTGCAGCTTGACCTTGTCGGCCTGGGTATCCGCCGCCTGGGCAAGATTGGCCGACTGCAGGCGCCCCAGCAGTTCCTCGTAGTTCTTCCGCAACACGCCATAGTCGCGGTCCATGTTCTGGTATTCGGCCAGCAGGCCGGGCTGCTCGCGCTGCACCTTCTCGAGTCGTCTGCAGATAGCTCGCTGGCACCGTCTTTCTGCCGCTGCAGCGAAGCTCACAGTGGTCTCCGCATCGACCAGCTTCACCTTCAGTTGTTCGTAGACCGGATTGGGCACCGACCGCTTCACCGCTTCCGACGCGCCGGCCTCGCTCCCTGGCCTTCGCCACCGGCCGGCGCCGCACCCTCAGGCGATGATCTCAGCGCCTCGATCAGCTTCTTCTGCGCGATAACGTCCGGGTGCTGGTCGGTGTCCTTGAGCAGCAGCAGCTTCAGCTGCTCCTGGGCCTCCTGCAACTTGGCTCTTGGCTCGCATCGGCTGGCCTGCCGCATTCCGGGCGACCATCCTCCACCACAAGCATTGGCGGCGTGTTGGCAAGTTCCTGGCTGCAGCGTGTCCCGCTTGATGATCGCGTCCTGCAGCTTGCCGTCGAGTTCGTGCATCGCGGTCCGTGCTGTTTCCGCGGCGACGTATCAGGTCTGTCGGGATCCAGACTGGCGGGCAGGATGTCGGCGTACTTGGCGCGGAAGTCGGCGCGGCGCTTTTCCGCCGCGCGCAATTGCTGCTCGTACGACGAGATCTGGTGCTCCAGGAAGCGCCTGGCATTCTCCATGTCGGTCCGGTTGCTGCCGGTGGCGCTCTCGACAAAGATCGTCAGCAGGGTCTGCACCACGTCGTGCGCCAGCTTGGGGCTGGGGTTGCGATAGGTGATGGTGAACAGGTTCCTGGTTTGCGGCTTGACCTGGATATCGGTGGCCAGGCTCTGCAGCAGCCGCTCCCGGTCGGACGGGCCGGCGACGCTCAGATCGAGATCGGTCTTCGAGACCAGCTTCTCCAGATTTGGCCGGCTCAGCAGGGTGCGCTGGAGCATTTCGAGTTGACCGGCCGGGGCCGAGTCAGCGGCCAGGCCATGCAGCAACGGCGTCAGGATGGCGTCCGCATCCACATACAAGCCGTGCGCTGGACTCATACTGGTTCGGCACCAGGTAGACCGCCGACCCAGCCCAGCGCCGCAGATCAGCCAGGCGACGATCACGCCGATCCAGCGGCGGCGCCACGCGGCCCGCAGATATTGTCGCCATCAGGACGCGAACGGATTCCATGGACGCTGCTGTCCTCAGAACCAGGATTGCGGGATGATCAGGGTATCGCCGGGCTGCATTTCGATGTTCTGGCTGATGTCGCCGTCCTTGATCAGGTCGTCTAGCTTGACGCTGGATCGTCGTCCTGCTTGCCGTCAGGATCGCGCCGAACGATTTCCGCGCGGTTACCAGCGGCGTATTTTGTCAGCCCCTTGGTGGCGATCATCACGTCGAGCAGTGTCATGTGGTCGCGGTAAGGTATCGCCGACGGCTCGGTCGCCTCGCCGATCACCTTGATCTGGCGATCGAACGGGCCGACGAACGACCGCACGATCACCGTGACGTTGGGATCCTGGACATATTTCTTCAGCCGCTCCTCGATCTCCCGGGCCAGCTGGGTCGGCGTCTTGCCCGCAGCCAGTGATGTCCTCGATCAGCGGCACCGAGATCCTGCCGTCCGGCCGTACCGAGACGCCCGGCTCGCTGAGATCGGGATTGCGGTAGACGAACACGCTGAGCGAGTCGCCCGAGCCGATCACGTATTGATCGTTCGGTGTGATCGCCGGTCGGCTTGACGTTGTCGGCCGTCCTGGGCGGCGCCGGCCGGCACCGCGGGTGGCGCGCTGGCGCGCTGGACGAACACGCCGCGACGGACAGCGCCGTCATCAGCGACGCAACGAGGAGTACGCTCGCCAGTGGGAAATCACGACGTCTCCGCAACTATTAGCCCCTGGAACCGGCCGGCCTGGTAGGCGCGGAAGGATTCGAACCCCCTCCTCTGCCATGTAACGGCAGCGCTCTGCCACTGAGCTACGCGCCTCGATCCGGTGACCGCAAGCCCCAAATGGACTGTGGCGGCCGCTCTCCAGTTTGTGATAGCGTACTTATCATAGTGAACGCCTTTGAACAATCGACAGTCTCGCGAACGCTATCATTATTATGCACGCATAGTTGTAGCAAGATTGAATTGATTGCCAGAATTCCCCGTCATGGCCCCGCCCCCGCCGATTTTGCGCACAAAAAAAGTCAATGGTTTCAACGCATGAAGGAATTACGACTGCATGCGCCGAAACGTTGCGGTAAGTACGCGAGCACATTTAAAATTGTGGACAGGGCACTTCATTCCGATGCATGTCTAATGGACTACCGGGTGCGGCGGGCCGACCGGCTCGCGCCATAGTCGCGATGCTTTCGGGACCGCGAGCTTGGCACGAGATGTCATGGAAAGCAGCTTCGATAACGCGCTCTGGGGGAGACTGAACTGATATGACTCGGGTCCTGGGACGCTTCGTGTCGCTCGAGATGGCCGTTCTTGGCCTGTGCGAATTGACGCTGTCGTTCCTGGTCATTTACGCGATGCTGGCGGCGCCAGGGGCCGTCCCCGTTCTGGCCAGCGCGACGCGCTTCGATGGTTCACCTTCCATCTCGCCTGACTGCGCCATTCTCGCTGCGGTCCTGGCGGTTACCATCGTGGTCACGGCTGCCGCTATCGGCCTCTATCGCCCGGAGATCTGCATCGAGCGGCGTCGCCTGCTGATCAACACCAGTGTGGCTGGCATGCTCGCCTTTCCCGCCGTGCTCATGGTCAGTGGCAGCTTCAACATCGGATTGTCGCGCTACACCGTGCTGTGGCTGACCAAGGTACTGTTCGTGTGGCTTATCTGCATCGTTGCGAGCCGCTTGATCTTCAACCGTGTGATGCGTGAGCGATGGTTTGTCCGGCGCATCCTGGTCATTGGGTCGGTTCCGCGCGCCCTGCACGCTTCGGCAGTTGGCCACCGCCGGTCGCGGGCGCCTGTTCGAGCCGATATTTTCGCCATCGGACAACGCGGGGGGCCTATCGGACATGTCGCTGTCGCCGGAGGCCCTGCGTCGCCAGCGCATCTGGGGCATCGTGTCGTCGGCGAACCTTCGGCGGCGCGATACCGCGGCGCTACCGACGCAGAACCTGCTGGACTGCAAGCTGCGCGGCGTGCCCGTATTCGACGAGGCCGGGTTCTGCGAACAGCATCTGGGCCGCATCGATCTGGAGAGTACTGCCAGCCGACTGGCTGCTCTACGCCGATGGCTTCGCCAACGGGCGGATTTCCAGAATGCGATCAAGCGCGGCATTGACATCCGCGTCAGCCTCGCTCCTGCTGTTGCTGACTCTGCCGTTGATGTTGCTGACCGCCCTGCTGATCCGAGCTGGACAGTCCAGGCCCGGTCCTCTACCGCCAGACACGCGTGGGACTGCACGGCGAGGCGTTCACGCTGCTCAAGTTCCGCAGCATGGCGATGGATGCCGAGGCAGGCGGCGATGCCGCGCTGGGCGACGCAGCAGGATCCCCGCATCACGCGTGTAGGCAGCTTTATCCGGCCGATGCGGATCGACGAGTTGCCACAACTCATCAACGTGCTGCGCGGCGAGATGAGCCTGATCGGGCCCCGCCCGGAACGGCCGCATTTCGTCGAGCAGCTGGCCCGCGATCATCCCGTTCTATCGCGAGCGCAGCTACGTGAAGCCGGGCATCACGGGCTGGGCGCAGGTGAATTTCCCATACGGCGCCTCGGTCGAGGACGCCCGGCAGAAGCTTTCCTACGACCTGTACTACGTGAAGAACCGCAGCCTGCTGCTCGATCTGCTGATTCTGCTCGCCACCGTCCGCGTCATCCTGTTCCGTGAAGGCGCGCGCTGAACATCTGGCGAGGCGCGTTGCCGGTACGCCGGCGCCAAGTCATGGCGGTAGTGCATTGACCAGTCGCTTTCAGCCCTGGTTCTGCTGCACGGCGGCTTGCGCCGTACTCTATGCTGGGCTTGGCGACGCTCATCCTGATTCGACGGGCCTGGAGCCGCACTGGCCTCTGGCTCGCCGGCGCCTGCCTGGTGACCGCGCTCTGGGCAGCGACGGTCGCGCTTGGTCTGGGGCAGCATCATTCGGGCGGGCCGGCAGGCTGGCTTGGCCTCGCTCGCTCGGCGGCCTGGTATGGCTTCATCCTGCATCTCTATCGCCGCTCGGTCACGGCGCACCGCCAGCTCATGCCAGGCGTTCACCACCATGGGGCTGCTCGCACTGCTGCTGGTCGGCGGATTGCCGCTGATCGATTTGCTGTCGAACCAGCCGGCCGCATCGCTCTGGTCGGTCGGCATCGCCATCCGGCTCGGCTTCGCGGTCTGCAACATCCTGCTGCTCGAGAATCTCTATTTCAACACGCCGAGCGACGCGCGCTGGCACATCAACCTGCTATGCGTCGCGCTGGGCGGCGCTGTTTCTTTACGATCTGGTGCTCTACGCGGACGCCGCTGCTGTTCCGCCGCGATCTCGGATGCCGTTGTTCGAAGGCCGCGCCAGCGCGACCGCCCTCGCCGCGCCGCTGATCGCGCATGGCCGCCGCACGCAACCGGCGCTGGGCGATCGACATCCATGTCTCGCGCGATGTGGTGTTCCACAGCGCGACGCTGGTGGTCAGCGGCATCTTTCTGCTCGGCCTGGCCGCCACCGGCGAGATCTTCCGGCGCGGCGGTGCCGAATGGGGCTATGTCGCGGAGGTGTCGCTGATCTTCGCCGGCGTGCTGGTGATCGCGGTGCTGCTGACCTCCGGTTCGGCGCGCTCGCGCATCCGCTCAATCGTGGTCGATAACTTCTTCAGCCATCGCTACGACTATCGCCGCGAGTGGATGCGCTGCATCGACACGCTGACGGCGCCGGCTGCCCACACCAGCCTGCCGGTGCGGGCGATCCGGGCGGTGGCGGAGGTGGTGGACAGTCCGGCGGGCGCCCTGTTTGTGCGGGCGCCCGACGAGGTGGCATTCCAGTGGGCAGGCTCCTGGAACATGCCGGCGGCCACGCTGCCGATCCCGCCCGGCCACCTGTTGATTGCCAGAATTCCGCGACGGCGACTGGATCGTTGAGCTGGACAAGCATCCCGCCAGTTGCCGAATGGCTCGGCGAACTGGCGCGCACCTGGCTCGCCGTGCCGCTCAACCACCGGGGCACGCCTGATCGGCTTCGTCGTGCTGGCGCGCTCGCGCGCCCAGTTCAAGCTGGACCGCGAGGTATTCGATCTGCTACGCATCATCGGACGCGAGGTGGCCAGCCGGGTCGCCGAGCAACTGGCGGCGCAGGTATTGTCACAAACGCAGCAATTGCGCGAGTACAGCCAGCGCTTTGCCTTTGTTATCCACGATATAAAGAATGTTTCCGGCCAGCTTTCGATGCTGCTTACCAACGCCGAGGTTCATGCCGACAATCCGGAATTCCAGCGTGACATGCTGGCGACGGTGCGCGCTTCGGTTGGCAAGATTACCCGGCTGCTGACGCGACTGCAGGCGGATCGACAGGAACGACACCATGCGCTTATCACGCCCGCTTCAGCGGCTGCAGCGACATCGTGGAAGCCACGCGCCAGATCAGTGAAACGCCGGTCGAGCTGTCCGATGATGGCGATGAGTGCCGGCGTGGCGATGGATCCGGAGTCGTTCGATGCCGTCGTCCAGCATCTGCTTAATAACGCGATGGAGGCATCCGGCAACGCGCGCCCCGGTCCGCGTGCTGGTGCGCCATGAGGCGCTGAGCGTGGTGGTCGACATTATCGACGAAGGACCGGGAATGACGCCCGAATTCATCCGCGACGAACTGTTCCGCCCGTTCGCCACGACCAAAGGCGGTGGCCATGGCATCGGCGCCTACCAGGCGCGCGAACTGCTGCGGCGAGCGGGCGGCGATCTGCTGGTGCTGAGCCGCAAACCGGGTGGCACCACGATGCGCCTGCTGTTGCCCGCGGTCCGCCTTACGGTCGCCGACTGCCGCGACGTCTGCCGGCCTGAAGATCGCCATGGCCGCCAAGCCAAAGCTGCTGGTCGTCGAGGATGATGAGGGCCTGCGCTCGCAGTATCGCTGGGCATTCCCGTCCTGCGACGTGGTGATGGCCAGCGCGCGGCCGCCTGCCGTGGCGATCGTGCAGAAGGAGCGGCCGCCCGTCGTCATCATGGACCTCGGACTGCCGCCTGATCCGGATGGTGTCTCCGAGGGCTTCGCCACGCTCGAGGAGGTGCTGCAGATCGCGCCGGAGACCAAGGTCATCGTCGTCACCGGCAACGGTGAGCGCAAGAATGCGCTGAAGGCGATTAGCCTGGGCGCCTACGATTTCTGCGAGAAGCCGGTCGAGATCGAGGTGCTGCGCACGATCATCGATCGCGGGCTCAATCTGCATCGGCTGGAGGATGAGAACCGCCGGCTCGCCGCGATGCCGGCACGTTCACCGATCGAGCGGATCGTCACCGGCAACCAGGCGATGCTGAAGGTCTGCCGCGATGTCGAGAAGCTCGCCGCGACGCATGTACCCGTGCTGCTGCTGGGCGAAAGCGGCACCGGCAAGGAGGCGCTCGCACAGGCGCTGCACGAGCTGGGGCCACGCGCCAAACAACCCTTCGTCGCCATCAATTGCGGCGCGATTCCGGAGAACCTGCTGGAATCCGAGCTGTTCGGCTACGAACGTGGTGCCTTCACCGGCGCGGTGAAGCAGACCATCGGCAAGATCGAAAGCGCCAATCATGGCACGCTGTTTCTCGACGAGATCGCCGACTTGCCGCATCCACTGCAGGTGAAGCTGCTGCGCTTCCTGCAGGATCAGATCGTCGAGCGTATCGGCGGACGGCAGCGCATTCAGGTCGATGTTCGCATCGTCTCGGCGACCAATTCAAGCCTCGAGGAGCGCGTCAACGAAGGCTCGTTCCGTGGCGACCTGTTCTATCGGATGAATGCGGTCACCGTGCGCATCCCGCCGCTGCGTGAGCGCGGTGGCGACGCCCTGCTGCTGGCCAACTACTTCCTGGGCCGCTTCAATCGCGAATTTGGCCGCAATATTCGCGGCTTCACCGAGGCCGCCACAGCCGCGCTGTCCAGCCACGCCTGGCCAGGCAATGTGCGCGAGCTGGAAAACCGCATGAAACGCGCGGTGGTGATGGCGGAGCGGCGGATGATCGACGCGGCGGACCTGGAACTGGCACCGGCGTCGGACACGGTCGTGCCGCTCGATCTGCGGGCTGCGCGCCTGCGGGCCGAGCGCGAAGTGCTGCAGCTGGCACTGGCGCGCAGCCAACGGCACGCTGTCGGTGGCGGCCAAAGCTGCTCGGCATCAGCCGGCCGACGCTCTATGGGCTGATGGAAGCTCACGGCATAGAAATCGAGCCTGGCAAGACCGCCGACGCCGGTGCGGACGCCGAGGAGCCCAGGCTCGATATGGAATGAGGTCAAATCGCATGCGCTATCGACAACTCTGTTGGCTTCTGATCTGCCTTGTCTGGCTCGGCGTGCTGCCGGCAACCGCGCACGCCGACGACCTCGCCGATGCGCGCAAGGCGATGCAGAAGGGCGATCTGCGCGCGGCGCAGATCGATCTGCGGAACGCGGTGCGATCAGACCCGCAGAACGCCGAGGCGCATTTTTGGCTCGGCCAAGGTGAGCCTTGATCTGGGCGATGCGGTCGCGGCCGAACGTGAGGCCCGCGCGGCCCGCGACCGTGGCTTCGATCCGCAACAGGCTGTGCCGCTGCTGGCCCAGACACTGCTGGCGCAGCAGAAGTTCAAGGATCTGCTCAGCGAACTGCAGCCCAGCGGCAAGGACGCCGTGCTGGATGCATCGATCCTGGTCGCGCGCGGTTATGCGCAGACTCGGGTTGCAGGACATGGACGAGGCGCAGGCCTCTTTCGCGCTCGCCGAGAAGACTGCGCCGAACGCGGTGGAGCCACTGCTGGCCAGTGCCCGACTGCTGGCCGTCACGTGGCGACCTTGAAGGCGCGCTAGGCAAGATTGACCGTGCGATCAATGCTCAGCCGAAATCGGCCGAGGCGCTGCTGGCAAAGGCCGAAATTCTGCGGGCGAAGGGCGACATCGACTGGCGCGCTCTCCGTGCTCGACCAGATGCTGACGGATCAGCCTGGCAATATCAGGGCGCTGCTTGATCGCGCCGGTCTGCTGATCGCCACCAATCAGCCTGACAAGGCGAAGGCCGATCTCGACGCCGTAATGAAGGCGACGCCCGGGCAATGTGCAGGCGATGTATCTGCAGGCGGTGATGCAGGTCCAGGCCAAGGACTACAAGGCCGCCGATGCGACGCTGGACAAGATCAATGCCTATATCGGGCGCATCCCGCGCGGCTACTTCCTGCAGGCCATCGTCAAGGAGCAGCTTGGCCAGACCGCACAGGCCGAGGAAGCGATACGGCGCTATATCGCGCGCGCGCCGAATGATCTCGCTGCCTACAAGTTGCTGGCGCGGCTGCAGTTCGCCAAGCGTCGCCCGGACCTCGCTGCCGATACCCTGGCCAAGGTCGTCCAGTCGGGTCACGCCGACGCGGGAGCTTACGACCTGCTCGGCCGTGCCTATGCCGCGACGGGTCGCGGCGACGATTCAGTCAAGGCGTTCCAGAAGGCAGAGAGCTCTGGCGCCCAACGACGTTGGACTGCAGACGCGCCTGGCGAGCGCGCGCATGGGAGCGGGCGAGGCCGATGCGGCGATGGGCGATCTGGAGCACACGCTGCAACTGGCGCCGACCGCGCCGCAGGTTGGTGAGGCGCTGTTCTTTGCCGCGCTGGCAACCGGCGATCTGAACAAGGCGGCCGACGCCATCGACAAGGTACGTGCCGCTCAGGGCGACACGCCGGTGGTCGAAAACCTCGAGGGCCTGCTGAAGCTGGCGCAACTCGATGTCAGCGGGGCGGGCGCCCAATTTCAGGAGATCCTGCAGAAGCATCCCGATTTCCTGCCGGCGCAGATCAATCTCGCGCGCGTTGCGGCGATGCAGGGCAAACCGGCGGATGCCGAGCAGCTTCTGTCCGCATTTCTGCGACAAGAACCCGACATCCGAGCCAGCACTGACCATGCTGGCGTCGCAGTACGCTCAGACCAACCGGATGCCCGAGGCGATCGCCTTGGTGGAGAAGGCGCACAAGGCCGAACCCGCCAATACGCGCCTGACTGCCAGCCTGGGCGATCTCTACATCCGCTCCGGCAAGCCGGCGAGGCACTTGACTGGTCAACAAGGACAAGACGTGCCAGCAGCAACATCGATCTGCTGAACCTGCAAGCCGCTGCACAAATGGCACTCGACCAGAAGGATCAGGCACGCGACACCTACAGCCAGATACTGAAGGTCGACCCGACGGTGCTCAGCGGCACGCCGCGCACTGGAAAGCCTGCTGATGCAGGCCGGCGACTACGAGCACGCGCGCAACCTCATCAAGGAAGGACTGGTGGCCAGCCCGCGCAACTACCAGCTCTACCAGGACTACGTGATGGTGGACCTGAAGGCGGGTGGCGTCGATGCCGCCGTGGCGACCGCCAAGCAACTCCAGGAGCAGGACCGCGACTTCCAGCCTGCGCGTGCGCTGATCGGCGACGTCTACATGGCGGCGAACCGACCGGCGGACGCCGTCAAGGCCTATCAGGACGCCTTGACCGCGGCGCCATCAGAAATGTTGTCGGGCGACTGACCGGCGCTTGCTGCGTGCCGGCCAGGGCGACGCAGCGATGAAGGTGCTGACCGACTGGATCGCAAAGCATCCGGACGACATGCACGCTGCAAGCAGCTTGCCGATCTGGATATCGCGACGAAGCACTACGACGATGCGGTGAAGCACCTGCAACTGGTTCTGAGCAAGAAGCCGCATGACCCGGTCGCACTGAACAATCTCGCCTGGGTCTATCAGCAGCAGGGCGACAAACGTGCGGAGGGACTGGCACAGCAGGCCTATATCCTCTCGCCCGGTGGCCAGACCGCCGATACGCTCGGCTGGATCCTGGTCACGGGCGGCGACCCGACAAAGGGTGTGACGCTGTTGCGTCAGGCCGCAGCGCAGGCGGGTGGCGACCCGCGTATCCTGTATCACTACGCCGTTGCGCTGAAGGACACCGGACAGAAGGACGAGGCGATCAAGCTGCTGAACGCGGTCGTGGCGAACAAGGCGGCAGTTCGGCGAGAAGGCCGACGCGCAGAAGTTGCTCGATGAGTTGGGCAAGAGCTGACGCCAGGGTAAGTCGACGTGGCGCTACCATTTGAAATGGACAGGTGAGACGTGCGGTCTGTTGCCCTGTTCCTTGAGCTTATCATGCTGTTACCGATTACCCTGGTGAAGCCATTTGTCGGCGTCATTCTGTGGTCGTGGATATCGTTCATGGACCCTCACCGCCTTGTCTATGGCGGTATCGCCCTGGCAATTCCTTGGGGAATGTCGATTTTTATCGCAACCGTGATCGGGTGCGTCGTGGCGCGTGAGCCCAAGCGATTTCCATTGAATGGGGTGACCGTACTCATCGTCCTGTTCCTGGTCATGATCACCTTCACCACCTTCTTCGCACTTGCTCCGATGGACGACGTGCTGAGAAAGTACGAGGAAACCCTCAAAGCTTTCTTGTTCTTACTGGTCACCGCCGCGCTTCTTACCAGCAGAGAGCGCATTCACGCACTGGTATGGGTAATGGTCCTGTCTCTCGCCTTCTTCGGCATCAAGGGTGGCGCCTTTACTCTGATAGGTGGGGGCACCAACAGGGTTTTGGGTCCACCAAACTCCATGATTGCTGACAACAATCAATTGGCCGTTGCACTTCTGGTATCACTGCCGCTGATGAACTATCTACGGATGGAATCTAAGCACGCGATCATTCGGATTGGTTTTGCTGTAACGATGGGGCTGACATTGTTCGCGGTCGTTGGGACCTATTCACGCGGTGCACTGGTTGCATTGGCTGCGGTCAGCTTCTACTTCTGGTGCAAGAGCTCCCACAAGATCATTTTGGCCATTGCGATGATTATCGTCATCGGAGGTGCCATCGCCTCGATGCCGGCTACCTGGGTCGAGCGGATGCACACGATTGAGAATTATCAGCAAGATAGATCGACCGTGGGTAGGTTCGAAATTTGGAATGTGGCCTGGGTGATGGCCAAGACGCGACCGCTCGTGGGATCAGGATTTTTGGACCATACTCGGAGGCCGTGGTAGATCGATTTGTACCGGGGGCCGAGGCACGGGCTGTTCACAGCATCTGGTTCGAGGTCCTGGGAGAACACGGCTTTCCAACCTTCTTCGTCTGGGTCGGAATCAGTGTTGCGGCGGCTATATACGCACGGCGCATTATCAAGCGAGCACAGGGCGTGCCTGGCCTCGAATGGTGCGTGAGCCTGGCAAAGATGTCGCAGGTATCGATGATCGCCTATCTTGTTGGAGGCAGCTTCCTCTCACTATGCTACTGGGATTATTATTTTACCATACTTGTCATGGTCTCCGCGCTCTACGGGTATGTGACGGCAACCTTGCGTCAGCACACTTCGCCTCGGCAGTTTGAATCTATCGCGATACCGTCGCGCATGGCAGTTCTCCGATGATGACAGAATACGGCCATTCTTTCGATGCCAACGTGACGGGAACGCCGAGTTTGATATGAACAATGCTGTCATGTCGGGAAATCATTGATGGACGGTACTCTGTTCGGACTGACCATGCTTGGCGTCGGGTGGTTGGTCATTTGGTCCTGCGTCGATCACTCGAAACCGAGTCAAACATGGTGGCCGTTCGACATTAGATCGATCGAGCCGGTACCCACCCGCGCGGACAAGCGGCCGCAACAGTTTGCGCAGCGGCGAGCAAGCGAGAACCCGGCGAGAACATGGCGGCGGCCCGACTTCCGATGATGTTGCTTCGTACGTTAGAAAAGAGAAGTGCATCAGGCGGGTATAAGGTTGATCATGCGGCAAGCAGCCGCGCGGCGATTTTGCGAGTGACGGGGTTCCCTGCATGAGCGAACGGACCTCAGCGGGAAGGCTGGGAAGTATTGAAGCATGCCGCGGCATTGCGGCAGCCGTAGTCGTACTCTATCACGCGGCTCGGCATCTCAATAAGATCTATGGGTTACCGTCACTGACAGCCGTGTTCCAGTTCGGCCATGCAGGTGTCGATCTTTTCTTTGTGATCAGCGGCTTCATCATACTGTATGTGCATTATCGCGATATCAACTCTCCGACGCGGCTGCGTCACTACATCGGGCGGCGCTTTACACGCGTGATGCCCACCTATTGGGTCGCATTGGCTCTTACAGTAGTTCTTGCCGCCGGCGGCCATGCTGGATTGCCGTCTCTCTCAGATCTGATTTGGTCCGTGTCACTCGCTCCCTCGGACCACCAGTTGTTGCTCGGTATTGCCTGGACGCTTCGCTATGAGATCATATTCTATGCGCTGTTCTGTATTCTGATTGTGAACCGCATTGCCGGTTTGGTGACTATGTCGGTATGGCTGGCCGCAATTATTTTCGTGGCGACTGGCCACGCGATCAGCCCTGGCCCGATCAGTTCGCTTACTGGCATATTTAACATCGAATTCTTTTTCGGTATGGCTGCGGCCTATGCGCTGCGCAACGGCAGTATTCGGGCACCGAAAGTCTGGCTGGCGACAGGTTCCGTATTGTTCGCAGCAGCGGCGATCTCGGAAGGGACAGGCCTACTGGATGGCTATGCTGACTACGCGCGCTTCGCCTATGGGATACCATCTGCGCTAATCGTAATCGGCGCGGCTGAGGCTGGCCGCCAGGGCCTGCTCGCGGTACCGGCACCGCTGCAGATCCTCGGTGCGGCTTCGTATTCAATCTACCTGTTCCAGTTTGTGTTCATCGGCACGTGCTGGCAGGCATGGCTGGCGATTGGGCTGGATCGGTGGATGCCGCACTGGGCTGGTTTCCCATTACTGGCCCTGAGTGGCATAGTAGGCGGCATACTAACGTCGCGTTGGATCGAATACCCATTGATCCGCGTCGTGCGCGGGAGCGCGGTTAAGGCTCAGCCACGTGCTGCAATCGGATGATCGACCCCGCCATTGTGCGCTGATTTGCATGCTGAAGCTTCTAACGTTTTCGACGCTCTACCCCAATGACAGGCGGCCGAACCACGGTGTCTTCGTGGAAAATCGGCTGCGTCACCTGCTGGCCAGCCGCGAGGTCAGCAGGTACTGTTGTCGCGCCCGTGCCGTGGTTTCCGAGCCGATCACCGCGCTTTGGCGACTGGGCGACACATGCCGCAGTGGCCCGACATGAAGTCCGCCATGACATCGTGGTGTATCACCCGCGCTATCCGGCGATCCCTCGGCTTGGCATGTCGATCGCTCCGTATCTGCTTTATCGGGCCGCGCTGCACGCCATTCAGCGCCTGCCTGCCGAAGTGAAGCGTGTCGACGCGATCGACGCACACTATGTTTATCCGGACGGCGTTGCCGCCGTCTGGCTTGGTCAGCGCCTGGGACTTCCCGTCGTCATCACTGCGCGCGGTACCGACGTCAATCTGATTCCGCAATACGCGATCCCACGCCGGCTGATCCGCCAGGCAATCGACGGAGCTGCGGCACTGATCTCCGTAAGCGCCGCACTCAAGACTGCTATGATCGAGCTAGGCGCGCCGCCAAACAAGGTAACTGTGCTGCGCAACGGCGTGGATACGACACTGTTCCGACCGGTCGATCGGGATACCGCAAGAGCCGCACTCGGACTTGTGCGCCCGACACTCATTTCGGTCGGCCTGCTGATAGAGCGGAAGGGGCATCACCGCGTCATCGAAGCAATGACGCAGCTACCGGAATTGGACCTGATGATCGTCGGTGAAGGGCCGGAGCACAGGCGTCTCTCCGCGTTGATCGAACGCCTCGGCCTGACGGGCCGCGTGCAGCTGCTGGGTGCTCGGCCACATGGCGAATTGCCAACGCTGTATACCGCAGCGGACGCGCTTGTACTCGCTTCCAGCCGCGAAGGCTGGGCCAATGTTCTGCTGGAATCTATGGCATGTGGCACTCCCGTCGTTGCCAGCAATATCTGGGGCAACCCGGAGGTGGTGCAGGATCCCGAAGCCGGCCTGATCGCCGAGGAGAACACGCCAAAAGGGATCGCGACGGCCATACGCAACCTGTTCGCCCATCCGCCCGCACGTGCGATGACCCGCGCCTACGCTGAACGGTTCAGTTGGGATGCGACAACCGCCGGCCAGATTGCCTTGTTCCGGTCGGTCTGCTCGAGGGCCGGTCGTGTTGCCGAGCGAGCGCCAGTGGGGTGAACGTTTTGGCGACCTGCTCAACGTCATCGCGTACCTCGATCGCGGCGAGGTTGCCGATCGTCAACGCTGCTACAAACAAGCTTGAATTCCAATGGTCCCGCGGTTTATTCAAGGGCGAGCTGTCGACATTCGGTCAAGCCCCTGACAAGCACCGAACCGACAGCATTCGAGCTGCGCCGGAATGCCTCTTTGGAGTGGCTATGGAACCCAACATTTCCCATCGGTCGAATTGCGATGCCGCGGCAGCCGCTACGCCAATCGAGCTATATCTGGATCTCCTCAAGAAATCGCTGACGGGCACTTTGTTCAATGCTGAACCGGACGTGGAGCAGGATGACCGAAATCTCACTGTCCTGCGGGTTCGACATTATGTAGAGGGACCGACCGTATCTATGCTGCCCCTTGCGCGGCTAGACAATTTGCGAATTTGTATTGAAGACGTCATCCGACGTAAAGTCCCAGGAGACCTGATTGAAGCCGGAGTGTGGCGTGGCGGCGCAACGATCTTCATGCGTGCCGTCCTAAAGGCCTATGGCGTCACCGACCGGTCGGTATGGGTTGCCGACTCGTTCGAAGGTCTGCCCGCGCCCGACCCGGCGAAGTTTCCCCTGGAGGCGCGAATCCAAAAGAGTGCGATAATCCAGAGTGGACTTCATAACTTGGCCGCCAGCCTCGATGAGGTTCGGCAGAACTTTCAGGCCTATAACCTGCTGGACGACCAGGTGCGCTTTCTCAAAGGGTGGTTCAAGGATACGCTCGCCGTCGCGCCGATCGAGACTATTGCGATAATGCGGCTCGACGGCGATTTCTATGAATCCACGATGGATGGACTGCGCGGTCTTTATGACCGCTTGTCAATCGGCGGCTACGCGATCATAGACGACTATGGTGAAGATGCATGGACTTACTGCCGAAAAGCAGTTGATGACTTTCGCAGGGAACAGGGCATTACCGACCCGATGCTTGCTGTGGACTCTAAGTGCTATTATTGGCAGCGTACTCGCTGATGGCGCCTCAGCATAGCACTGCGCGACCGTGATGGAGAACAGGCACATGCTGGATTTACACTGGTTGCCGCGCCATCCCGATTTGCGTGGCGCCATGGCACGTGTGCAGAGCCAACTTGACGCAGGACCGGAGCAGCTTGGCACCGCCATGATGCAATTGGCGAACCACCGGATTGATTATCTTGAGACCCTGCGGATCGACCGGTTGGCGAAAGCAGCACTCAATCTGCCACCGCAGGGATGGCCGCAGGTGCGTCTTGCCCTGCTTGGTTCGTGCAGTGCGGAACATTTGTTGCCGACAATCACGGTTGGCGGCATCCGGCGCCGGCTATGGATCACGCCGTTCGCCGGCGGCTTTGGCCAACATCGGCAAGAACTCATGGATCCACGGTCGGAGTTGCGCCGTTTCGCACCGCATGTCGTTCTGCTGGCCTTGCAACCGGGCGATCTGGTCGATGCACTGCCGCTCGGGGCAGCGCGCGAGCAGGTGGATCGTGCGATAGATCGGGCCATCGAGGGCGTGACCGCGCTATGGAAAATGGCACGCAGCGAACTCGGCGCAACCGTAATCCAGCAGAGCTTCATCCATACGGGCGACCCGCTGTTCGGCAACCTTGATGGGCTCGTGCCAGCCTCCCCGCGTGCGGTGGCAGATCGGCTTAATCACGCGATGCGCGACGCAGCAGCACGCGAGGGTGTGCTCGTGCTCGACCTCGCCCATTGGGCCGAGACGCATGGGCGCGATGCCTGGTTCGATCCAGTGCGCTGGCACTTTGCCAAACAGTTGGTCGCACCCGGCGCCGCGGTGTTTTACGGCGACCTCGTCGGACGAATGTTAGGCGCACTGCGTGGACGATCGTCCAAGTGCCTCGTCCTGGACCTTGATAATACGCTATGGGGAGGTGTGATCGGTGATGATGGGTTGGATGGCATCGTACTTGGCCAAGGCAATGCCGCAGGCGAGGCATTCATCGCCTTTCAGTCTTACGCAAAGCGTCTTGCCGAACGCGGCGTGATTCTCGCCGTATGCTCGAAAAATGACCAGGCAATCGCCGAAAGCGCATTCCACCAGCACCCGGAAATGGTATTGAAGCGCGATGACATTGCCGCCTTCGTCGCAAACTGGCAGGACAAACCGACCAACCTGCGCGAGATCGCACGCACGTTGAATATTGGCCTGGACAGCTTGGTATTTTTCGACGACAACCCGGCCGAGCGTGAAATCGTCCGCCAGAATCTTCCCGAGGTTGCCGTGGCTGAAGTACCGCCCGAGGTCACCGGCTTCAGTCGCTGTGTGGCTGAAGGCGGCTGGTTCGAGGCCGTGTCCTTCACCGCCGAGGACCGGCAGCGAGGCAAGCAATACCTTGCCAACCAGCACCGCGAATCAGCACTGTCGTCGGCAACGAATATGGACGATTTTCTCGCTTCGCTGGAAATGCGAATGCTTGCTGCGCCGTTCAACAAGATCGATCTGCCACGCATAGCGCAACTGACCGGGAAGACGAACCAGTTCAACGTGACGACCCGCCGCTACAGCCAGGAAGAGCTTGCGGCCTTTGCCGCCGACCCGGACACAGTGGCGCTGTCATTCCGGTTGACTGACAAGTTCGGCGATAACGGTCTGATCTGCGTCCTCATCGCCTTCCCGGATCACGCGGAATGTGACGCGCTCCGCATCAATACCTGGCTGATGAGTTGCCGCGTACTCGGCCGTCAGGTGGAGGAGGAAGTGGTCAACCAACTGAGCATGATAGCGCACGAGCGCGGGTTTGCGCGGATTATTGGCGAGTACATCCCGACCGCGAAAAACGGCATGGTGCGCGATCTCTACCAGCGAATGGGCTTCGTCCGTGTCTCGCCTGAGGATGCCGCAACGTCGCTGTGGTCGATAGCGGTGCCGGACAATCCGCCACACCGGACCTTCATCGCTGTGGACGCACGCTACCACCATGAAGCCGCCGAGTGAGCCCGACAATGCCAACAGTCAGTGACAGCACCATACTGGACGCGATTACCGAGACGTTTCGTGACGTGTTCGACGATCCGACATTCACGCCGACGCCGAATCTGTTGCGTCAGGACGAGCCGCGTTGGGACTCCATGAATCACCTGAACGTGTTCTTCGCACTTGAGGCTCGGTTCGGGATCAAGTTTGGTGTGGCCGAGGTGGAGGCAGTCCAGCGTGTCAGTGATCTGATCCGGCTGGTGCAGGAAAAGATCGGAGCGGTATGACGCACGCTCGCTCCTATCCCGCACGGTCAGTCCGCATGCGTCTGCGTTGAACCTGTCTCGATATGCTTTTCAACTCCTACGAGTTCATCTTCGGCTTCCTGCCGCTGGTATTGTTCGCCTGTTTCCTGCTCGCCCGTTTTGCCGGCCCGGAAATGGCACAAATCCTGTTGATAGTCGCTTCGATCGGCTTCTACGCAGCGTGGAATGTCGCCTATGTGCCGCTACTGCTCGGCTCGATCACGTTCAATTTTTGGCTCGCGCACCGGATGATAAACACCGCAGATGCAAGTCGGCGTCGGCTGCTTCTGATCATTGCAATCGGCGTCGATCTCGCACTACTCGGATACTATAAATACACGAACTACTTTTTATCGACGGTAAATTCGCTCAGCGGCACGAACTTCGAGATGGCGGCGATACTGCTGCCGCTCGGCATCTCGTTCTACACATTCCAGCAGATCACACTGCTGGTGGATGTGAACCGTGGCCAGGTCAAGGAATTCCGCTTTCTCGACTTCGTGCTGTTCGTGATCTTCTTCCCGCATTTGATCGCCGGACCAATCGTGCATCATCGGGAAATGATGCCACAATTCCAGAAGGCGACCTGGCGCTTCGACTGGAGTAATATTGCTGTCGGCATAAGCCTGTTCGCGATCGGTCTGTTCAAAAAGGCGGTAATTGCTGATGGCGTCGCCGAGCATGTCGCACCCATTTTTTCCGATGCCGCCACCGGCCAACCGATATCGCTTGTCTATGCCTGGGCAGGCGCACTCGGGTTCACACTGCAACTCTATTTCGATTTTTCTGGCTACTCCGAGATGGCGCTCGGGCTCGCCCGAATGGTCGGTATCCGATTGCCGATGAACTTCAACTCGCCACTGAAATCGTCCAGCATTATTGAGTTTTGGAGCCGCTGGCACATTACTCTCACGAGATTCCTGACTGCATACCTCTATACCCCAATGGTGATGGCGCTGACCCGGCGCCGGATGGCGAGGCGCAAGAAGATCCTGACCGGCACGCGTACCACTCCAGGCGCGTTTATTGGTACTGGTGGGACTGCCAACGGTGTTTACCATGTTCCTGGCCGGCCTATGGCACGGTGCTGGCAATCAGTACCTAGTCATGGGCCTGCTATTCGGCACCTACATTGTCATAAACCATGTTTGGCGAATGTATCGACCATTGTTCTGGAAAAACAACGCGAGTCATCGCCGCATAATGCAGCCACTCGGCTTCCTGCTGACGTTTACGGGCGTGCTGGTCACCATGGTGTTCTTTCATGCGGACTCGGTTCGGACTGGAGCCAATATCATGGCCGGGATGGCTGGCTTGCATGGCGTGGTGCTTCCGATGGCGGTCGCCCAACGGCTTCCCGCGATCGGAGCGGTGCTCGCGCGGCTCGGTGTAGAATTTGGGAGTGGTGGGCTGGCGACGCTGCTTATGACCTATCTTTGGATCGCTGCGCTGCTCGTCATCGCACTGGGCTTCCCAAATACCCTGGAGATTATGCGCGACCATGACCCAGCCATTACGGACACCTCGCCCTCTGCGCTTGGCCGTATGCCTAGCTTCATCCGCTACCTGGACCAGCACCTGATCTGGCAACCGACCCCACGCTGGGCGATGGTCACGGCGGCGCTGACAACTTTCGGCATTCTGGGCCTAACGCACGTTTCTGCGTTCCTCTATTGGCAATTTTGACGAGCAAAACATGGCGCCAAGACGCTTCGTCTGGAGGTGGCTGGCCGGCGCACTGGGTATGCTGGCACTTGTGGCACTGATCAACGTGATTGTTGACCCATACGATATCTATGGTTGGGTAAGCATTGCTGGTTTTAACAGCAACAAGACACAGGCCATCGCTGAATCACGGATGACCAAGCCCTATCTGATCGAGCGGACCCATCCAGCAACGCTGCTGCTCGGCAGCTCGCGGGTTGAAGCTGGATTCGATCCGGAAAGCGCAGCATGGCCCGAGACACTTCGGCCCGTACTCAATCTCGGCCTTCCCGGCGCCGGACCCTACGGGCAGTTCCGCATACTTCAGGACGCGCTCGCCACGACACGGCCCAAGCTGGTGCTCATGGGCATCAGCTTTGCCGAAGCACAAATCGCGCCAATGCACAATGTGCCTGGCGCAGCAAAACCAGCGGTTGGAAGTGTCGCTGCGGAGTTTGAGGACCGCCTTCGTGTTGCTGAAAGCGGCGAGGCAAATCCCGGCTTTCGATTCGCCAGGATGAAGGACCTAGCAAGAACTCTGTTGTCGCTGAGCGCTCTCGGCGACAGCATCCTTACCTTGCTAAATCAGAACGTCGCTGACCGCTCGCGCCTTACGTCGCTCGGCTTCAACACCGCCGCTGATTTTCGTGGATTGGTACGAACCGACGGCGAAAATAGTCTCTTTGTAGCGAAGGACCGGGAGAAGATTGCCGAGCTTCTTCAATGGTCAGCAGAGCCGCGTTTGGACACCGAATCTGTGGCTCGGGCAATCGCGTTGGCACAACAACACGATGCAGAAGTTGTCGTGGTGATCGCGCCAGTATATGCCGACGAAATGGAGATCTATCGGCAAGCTGGCGTGATCCAGCTTTACGACAACTGGCGCAGACAGATATCCGACATTGTTGCCGCAGCGGCGCACAACGGAACAGTCTCGCTATGGGATTTCTCCGCCATCTCACCGTACACAACGGAAGCCCTTCCGCTGCCAAGCAACAGGTCAACGCAACTTCGCTGGTTCTGGGAAACTAACCACTTCAAGCCAGCCTTGGGCGACATGGTGATTGAACGCATATTTGGTGACGGTCCAGGTGATTTCGGCACGCGGATCACACCGGAAACACTGCCAAGGGAACAGGCAGCACAACATGCGTTGCTGCAGCAATTTGAAGAAACGCACCCCGCAGATGTGCGACGTGTCGCAAATATGTATTCCGGCGAATTGCAACAAGCCTGCCGCATACATGAGGAATTGTGTCGGTTGCAACGGCCCATAACGCGCGACGAGGACAGTGATCTGATGACCGGTCAGCAGGAAGTTCAGCGTGCAACGCCGTGAGACCAGCCGAGGATCTGGCCACGGGGGCGAGTGTGCAACGCGGGAAGTTATCTTGTGTTGGCAGATCAGGAACAGTTGGGATCTCGTGATGCTCTGTAGCCAACTGCGCGCCTGCTACTTTAGCTATCACACCACGCTATGACCGAGCCACACAGTCCGCGCGACTTCTGGTCAAGCCTCCTTGTCGTCGTCACGATGTGCATAGGTGCCTTGCCACTGATCATTGGAGAGCCAGCTGCCTTGCAGGACTGGCCGAACCATGTAGCCCGCGTCGCGATTTTAGACGGGATGCTGCATGGCAACGGATTTTGGCTGGAGCACTATCACCTAAACCCGTGGCTGGTGACCAACGTTGTGCTCGACTACGGCATCGATGCGATCCATCACATGGGAATATCGATTGCCAGGTCAGCAACAATATTCCTGCTCCTGACTTACGTTTGCTTTGTCCTTGGCTTCACTTTCCTGGCCGAATCCTTCCCTGGCGCACGACGAGACCCACTCAAACCACTGTTGGCCATCGTCATCTTCTTTACCGCCCCTCTGCTGTTCGGCTTGGTCAACTACGTTCTAGGTCTTGGAATTGCTTTTTGGGGATGGGCACTCTGGCTCCGATGCCAAGGAAGCATATTCCGTCAATGCGCGATCGGTATCACTGCAGTTGTCATTATCTGTGTGTGCCATGTTGCAGCGGCGTGCGCATTTGTTCTCGTGCTATTTTGTCTCCATTTGGCTGAAGCGCCACGAAACCATTTGATCCGCGCGGCTCTGCATCCCACGGTAGTGTTGCCGGGCATCGTGCTACTTGGGCTGATCGCGCAAGTTGCGGTGCTGAGCCACGAAGGCGGGGACGGCGCGCATTCGGCGATCATTTACGAACGCGGATCAACACTGCTGAGTTTCGTTGTCGGGCAAGTATACCTCCTCGTGCACGTGCTCGTTGACGCCATCGGTGTCTCCGGCCTAAAGGTCACAATCATCGGCTTCGGCATGTTTGTCCTGCTCGCCATTTTTGGTGCGAGCGTCCGCCTGCCGCGCGCCCCGGCGATCGCCGCATGCGTGACGCTGTTCGTCGCCCTGGCGCTCCCTAGCAAGATCGGCCTGGCCGGGAGAGTGGCTTACCGGGTGGCACTCGTCCCTGTCGTCATGGTTGGAGCAGGCGCCCAGTTCAGGTGGCGTAAGCCGCGTTTACAAGCCGTCTCCCTCAGTGTGCTTGCAGGTCTTGTTGTGGCGCGTTCCGGGGTCCTGGTACATACGGCGCTACAATCTAATGCCACATACCGCGCCTTCGAAGCCGATGCTGCGGTGATGCCGCCGGGCAGCATGTTGATCACCGCGCTGGGGCGGCCCTTCGAACAGATTCCTTGGTCGGAATATTGGTCCCCGCCACTCGAGGAACTTGGCACAGCCGCAGTCGCCCATTCCGTCTTTGTGACATCGATCTTCGCCTTCAAGTCGCAACAGCCAATTGTGCTTGACAAAAAATATGATGTGCTGGGGCGTCCCAGCCCGATCGAAGGGTCAGCGGGATTCACGCAATTGCTGCAAACGCTTCGGCCGTTCTGCAACGAAACCAGTGCAGGTGCGCACAAACCAACGATTTTCCTGCTCATTGTCTATCCTGGGCAGTTCATCGACGCCACGATTGACGCGCAAGCCGTGCTCGCACGCGGCGCCGGCTATCGCCTGGTCAATGCCTGCGAGCTTCTGCCGCGTGCCCAACCCGCCTGAGCGTCGGACGCGCCGCCTGTGTCGCATGATTTGAACGAAGTGGTCTTTCCACTTATGTTGCATTACCAATAATCATTTTTGCGGCGGTCGCGTTCAGCTGTACGAGCTGTCAGGCATCGTGAGCCGCATTGGTCAAGTGATCGACCACTTGTAGTCCACCCTAAGGCTTGCGCTCAAATGGCGCCTGAGCTGCTGATCTATCCACTCGAAGCATGGCTTTGCCTCGGCAACGCCCAGGCCGGTGGCCATGGCAAGCACGCCGCGCGTGTAGGAAGGATAGGTTATGTCGCCGCCTCTGGTAATCGACAAAAGATTATTCCCGGTCGAATCGCCCAACACCGGTTGCAGGTTTGCAGGCTGGGTCGAATAGTTGAGCGCCCACAGATCAGCCCACGTCGTAGGTATTTGCGAACTTTCGGTAGCCCTCAAAGTCGTGTTATAGGGACTGGGATGTGAGCGCAGCCACCCGCTAGTGCCATTGGTGCGCGCGATCGTTTGTTTAAGCGCCCAGTCGAGTGCGGGCTGACAACTGGACTGGCCGAGGCGGACCAGATCGCAAAGCGATGCGGCGATGAAATCGCTCTGCCAGAAGGCGCAGATGCGGGTCGCCGCCTGATGGACAATCGAAAATGCTCGGCACTCTGTATCCGAGGACTCCACATTCGTTTGCAGCCACGCGACATATCCTGTCAAGACATCGGCGCACCAGCTTTGCGGCAGTAGCCAGCTAGGCACCACGGCCGGCGTCACCGTCGCAAGCCTGCCAGCCGTTCGCAGAGACCACGCAAGCGCACGAACCCCACCGCCTGTCTTGTACCGCGCGGCGGACGGGAGCGTAACAAGATTATACACATCCTGGAACTGCATCATTTCAAGATAATAAGGGTCGCCAGTGAGCAAGAACGGCAGATACGAACCCTCCGGCTCGTGCGCCGGATCAAGTCCCAGCGGCACTCCTCCGATCTTTGTGCCAGCAACAACCGCAATCTGCGGGGACGCTCCGGACCCAGGATAGGTGCTGGCCCTCGGATACTTGAGCGCGTCCAGCGGGGCGCCCGTGTGCTCGTCGCGGAAGCAACACGGGAATGTATTCATCGCCTCGCCCTGCGCGAGCACAGTCGAGAGGTTCTTGCCCGTGCAGATGTAGTCGGCCTGCCACTCTGTCACCAGCCCAATGTCGCCCCTCTCTCCCGTCATGCCGCCATTCGGTGCAAGACCGGCGAGCGTCATCGGCGAATATGTGAAGGGCCACGATGGTGGCGTAAACGGACAAACCGACCCATCGTAATGGGGCAGCAGGCCGGCGGCGATGAGTTCTGCCGGAGTACGTGTAACCGGCCGCGGTGCGGATTGCCAGCGCCAGCGCGAGTGCCAGAAATGCTGTGGCACGTCAGTGGTGAAAACCACCCTGCCACCTCGCATAATGCTCACCTTGTAGGCATCGAGATTTGCAGGGGCGGTCTGCGACCAGAGCCGCCCCAACTCGAACACGGCCTCCGCACGGTGCGAGTCCCGATCGTGTCTGAAGTACACGGTCATTGGTAGTTGATCATGCGTGACCCGTATGCAACCCTGGACGAACCGCTTGCGCGGATCGATGTAGTCGCCAAGATCGTTGCCGGTCGCTTCGTCGTAGCGATACGTGTTGCCCTGATATTCGATGACCGCAGACAACGGGCCCGTGCCCGTGTCGGCCGGCGGCGCGTCGATGCCAGTGGCAGAGCCGGGGGAAGCTGCCTTGGGGGCGGAACAGCCCACAATCCCCAGTGTCGCCGAACCGCCGAGAAGAAATACCCTTCGTCGCATTATATCACCTTGGCTGACCACGGCCGATAATGCAGCAATTTCGGGGGCCATCACAAATCCCTTCCCATGGGCTTGAGACAGGTAGCCAGTGCCGTATTAACGCTGGCGTTGAGGCACCATATGTGTTTCGAACCCACAGGTTGCGGGCGATGCCGGAAGTTCGTATGGCTCTGGGGGAGCACTTGCCATTACACCGTTGCTCACGCCCGCCATCACTTTGCCCTGGACAAGGCCGATGCCGTTCCCTCCTGAAGCCTTCATCATCGGCGCCCAACGAGCCGGGACGACGAGTTTGTCCGCCATCCTGGACCAGCATCCAAACTTCGTGCTGTCCACACCTAAGGAGCCCGACTACTTCTCGGCCAATTGGGAGAAGGGCCTCGATTGGTATCGTTCCTGCTTTCACCGCACCGACGCACCCCTGCTGGACGCATCCGTTAGCTACTCGATGGCCAGGGCTGCGACGCTCCAGGGCGATCACCCCGATGTGGTCCCGCGCAGGATCTTCGAGCTCAGCCCGAACGCCAGGTTCGTTTATATGGTACGAGACCCGGCCGAACGATGCTATTCGGCCTATTGGCATGAAGTGCGGGCGGGCAGGGAAAGCCTGTCGCTCCAGGAGGCAGTCGACCGGTCGCGTTATTACGTCATGGCCAGTTACTATAACCGGCAGATCCAGCAGTTTCTGAATGTCTTTTCGTTGGACCGATTTCTCATTGTGAATTTTGCGGAATTTGTCCGAGATCCTCTGGGTGTCGCACTCAGATGCAGCCAATTCTTTGGGGTGGAACGTGGCGATTTCGCGTTTCGCCGGGAGAAACCACGGAATCAGGCGTTCCAGTACAGCTCGCTCGGCCTGAAGCTGCGAAATCTGGCAGGTGAAGAGCGCCTGAAGACACTGTCGAGCGTCGCAGCGAGAATTCTGCCGAATAGCCTGCACCCGTTTGCCAAGCGGATGGTCACACGCACAATTCCCGAGTTGACACTGACGGACCGCAAGTGGCTTGCTGCGTACTTCGCCGACGATGCCGCCGCGTTCGAACGATTGACCGGTGTGCGTGTAATTACCGACGATGGCCAATCGGCCGCCGACCACGGGAGCGCAACGGACGTCTTGCCGGCGCAGGGCGGCAAATAAGCGTGCGTCTCGGTCGGTTCAGCGCTATTCAGTCGGCCGCGGCGGCGACGGGTCGCGCTTCATACGATGGATATACCCGATCATGACGGACCCCTCGGGGACAGGGAGCCTGCTGGAGACGACCGCCGGCGGAGCCGGCTGGACCATCGGCTGGCGTGCGGCGACCCGGGCCCTCGGATTCCTCAGCACCCTCGTCCTGGCACGCGTCCTCGTCCCGGCGGATTTCGGTCTCATCGCTCTCGCGATGAGCTTCTCGCGGGCCGTCGACATCCTGGCCGATCTCGGCGTGGAGGAGGCGATCGTGCGTGCGACCGCACCTAGTCGAGCCATGTATGACGCCGCCTTTACGGTGAATGCTCTCCGCGGACTCGCGACTGGCATCATCATCAGCGCCTCCGCCTTCCCCTTTGCATCGTTCTTTGGCGACCCGCGCCTGGCCTATGTCGTGCTCGCCCTCGCTGGCGCGGTCGTCCTCGACGCGTTGGAGAACATCGGAATTGCCGACTTTCGCCGGCACTTTGCCTTCCGCAGCGAGTTCCAGCTCTTCATATTCCCGCGCCTGGCGCAGGTTGTCGTGACCATCACTCTGGCACTGATCTGGGCCAACTATTGGTCTTTGGTGGCGGGCATCCTCACTTCCCGCGTGCTGCGGGTCGCCAGCAGCTATGCAATGCACCCCTACCGACCGCGCTTCTCCCTGCGCGCGTGGCGCGAGATCTTTAGTTTCTCGTTCTGGACATGGCTGATCAGCATGGCGACGATGATCAGGGGGCGCGCCGTCACCATGGTCATCGGCCGCATGCTGAATACAACTCTTCTCGGCGTGTATACCGTCGGCGCGGAGATGGCCACGCTGCCGGAAACCGAGCTCATCGCCCCGCTCTGCCGCGTCTGCTTCGCCAGTTTCTCGGCCGCGCGACGCACCGGCATCAGCGTCGCGGAGACCTATCTCCGTGTGGTCTCTTCCACCTGGCTCATCGCGTTGCCTGCCTGCATTGGCATATCAAGCGTGGCCAGCCCGCTGGTTGTCCTGGCCTTTGGACAGAAATGGTTTCAAGCAATACCGGTTGTCCAGGTCATGGCAGCGGCTGGCCTGTTCGGTGTCATGGGCCGCATAAGTTGGACGCTATTCAGCGCCTTCGCGTATCTAAGCTCGCTGTTCACCATCCTCAATGTCATGGCGGTGGTTCAACTCTCTTTTCTGGTCCTTCTTGTCTGGTATTGGGGAATTCCCGGGGCCGCCGTGGCCATGGCACTAACGATGGTGCTGGAACAGTGCATTTATTCCGTGCTGGTATTCCGCAAATTTGCCATACCGCCATCGCATCTTCTGCAGCGTATTTGGCGCTGTATGGTCGCGGCTGCCAGCATGACCGCGGCTCTCGCCATGACCGGATATGGCTGGACATCCAGCACACCGCTGACCCGTGCATCAAACGCTGTTCTCCTGCTGGAGGCATGCGTGTCGGGCGCGGCCGTCTACACGGTTGTATTGCTCGGCCTCTGGTTGGCATGCGGCAGACCGAAGGGACCCGAAACGGACGTGCTGGAGCTTGTCAGGCGCTTATGCGGTCGCCTGTTGCTGGCGATCGGCCGGCGTGCCGCGCTCATGCGAACCGCGGTATTTCGCCAATAGCGACGCGTGCGTTGCGCCTCGCCGGCAACGTTGGGCGGTCGCAATATTCTCTCCGCCACCCGTAACATTGCACGCGGCCCTGCCCTGCCATAGCGTCCGGGCCGCCGATACGCTGCGGCCAGACGCAGGACACCATACCGATGCCCGACGACGCACCCCCGCCACGACCGCAACAAACCGCGCCGCTCGGTTGGGAACCGGAACTTGCCGAACTCCGCGCGCGTGTCGCACTGGCGAAGGAACTGGGCGGAGCGGAGCGTGTTGCCCGCCAGCACAAGGGCGGCCGCCTTACCGTGCGCGAACGGATCGACCGCATGCTCGATCCGGGCAGCTTCCACGAGATCGGTGCGATTGCCGGAAAGGCGACCTACGACGCCGACAGCAGGCAGATCATCGCCTTCACCCCGGCCAACTGCGTATTCGGTCGCGGCACGGTGG
The DNA here is from genome assembly GCA_963696645.1 of uncultured Alphaproteobacteria bacterium. Lineage (GTDB taxonomy): Bacteria > Pseudomonadota > Alphaproteobacteria > Acetobacterales > Acetobacteraceae > JAMXLO01. The sequence goes on along the minus strand of CAVOKY010000005.1, from coordinate 745,502 downwards.
ACGGCCGCCCGGTGGTGATCGCGGGCGATGACTTCACGTTGCGCGGCGGCTCGGCCGATGCCTCGATCAAAGGCAAGCCGAAGATGTCGGAGGAAATCGCGGCCCAGTTCCGCATGCCGATCATCCGCCTGATCGAGGGTTCCGGCGGTGGCGGTTCGGTCAAGACGATCGAGACCACGGGCCGCGCCAATCTGCCAGGTGGCCTGTCCGAGACCACGTCCTTCGACCTGGTAGCCAACAACATGGGCACCGTCCCGGTGGTTGCACTCGGCCTCGGTTCAGTCGCCGGTCTCGGTGCCGCACGCCTCGCGGCCAGCCACTACTCGGTCATGGTGAAGGACATTGCCGCGGTATTTGTTGCCGGCCCCCCGGTGGTGGAACGCCTGGGCGAACCGCGCACCAAACAGGAACTTGGTGGTTGGGAAATCCAGACGGCATGCGGTGCGGTCGATCACGCGGTCGATAGCGAGGAAGAAGCGTTCGAGGCCGCACGCCGGTTTCTGTCCTATCTGCCCGGCTCGATCTGGGACCTGCCGCCGCGCGTGCGCAGTTGGGACGATCCGGAACGGCGTGACGAGTTCCTGATCGCCGCGATTCCCGCGCGTCAAGAAAGAAGCCTACCACATGCGCCGCATCATTGAGGCGCTGGTGGACAAGGGCAGCTTCTTCGAGATGGCGCGCAGTTTCGGTCGGCCGATCATCACCGGCTTCTGCCGCCTCGACGGCTGGCCGGTGGCGCTGATGGCCGGTGACCCGCTGTTCCACGGCGGCGCCTGGACCGCCGATGCCTGCAACAAGATCATCCGATTCGTCGACATGGCGCAGACCTTCCATTTGCCGATTGTGCATCTGGTGGATTGCCCCGGCTTCCAGGTCGGCCTCGCAGCCGAGAGCAGCGCGGTGATCCGCTGGGGCGTGCGCGCGCTGTCGGCAATCAACCAGACCACCGTGCCGTGGTGCAGCATCGTGGTGCGCAACTGCTACGGCGTCGGCGGGCTGGGTCACCAGCCGGTGAGCCACCTGTGTCAGCGCTACGCCTGGCCCTCGGCAAGCTGGGGATCGCTGCCGCTGGAAGGGGGTATCGAGGCTGCCTATCGCGCCGAAATCGACGCCGCCCCGGATTCCGCCGCCAAGATGGAGGAGATCGAGGCGCGGCTGAACCGCCTGCGCTCGCCCTACCGCACCGCGGAAACCTTCTGGGTCGAGGAGGTGATCGACCCGCGCGACACCCGTAGACTGCTGTGCGACTTCGCCAATCTGGCCGCGCCGCTGCGCGCACCTGGAGAATCACGGTTCTCGATGCGGCCGTGATGCGTTGTATCGACCACCAACGGCGGGGTTAGGGTCACCGGGGATCAGACGGACCTGCAATTACTGCACGACGCGATCCGCGTTGCATGATCCGGTTCGAGTGGGACCCAGAGAAAGCAGGGACGAATCTCACCAAGCACGGAATCTCGTTCGAGGATGCGCGACTGGTGTGGGGTGATCCCAACCACATTCTCCGCCAGGATCGCCATGAAGCTGGCGAGGAACGATGGCAGATTATGGGTTACGCCCTCGGCGTTGTAATACTGGTGGTATGGCATACCTATCCCGATCCACATGACGAAGAGAGGGTCCGCATCGTCGGCGCGCGCAAGGCGGAGCGACGCGAGCGGAGAGCGTATGAGCAAGACATCTGACGCCGGGCAATTGGAACGTCTGCGCAGGCTGGCAGCGCAGCCCGACGAGCAGGTTGATACCTCGGACCTGCCCATCATCGAGGACTGGTCGCAGGGTGTCAGGGGCGGAACGCCACGGGACGTCAGGCGGAAGCTGGGCAAAATTGCCGCAGTCCCCGGTCCGGCCACCCTGCCGTCAGTCGAGGCTTTCATCGCACGCTGGCAGGGACGCGAAGGCGGCCAGGAGCGCGCCAACTACGCCCTGTTCCTCAGCGAACTCTGCGACGTGCTCGGGGTGGCGCGGCCGGATCCCGCTTCGGCAACCACCGAGGCGAATGACTATGTGTTCGAGCGGGTGGTGCAGGACCTCCACGCCGAGGGCGGCGTCTCCCACCGGCGTATCGACCTCTACAAGCGCGGCAGCTTCGTGTTGGAAGCCAAACAGTCGCGCCAGAAGGGTGGCAAAAAAGAGGTACTCGGTCAGCCCGATCTGTTCGCTGGCGCCGAACCGTCCCGGCGCGGCGCACGCAGCGCAAGCCGCGCCTGGGACGTTCTGATGTTCAACGCGCGACGCCAGGCCGAGGGTTATGCCCGCGCGCTGCCGGTGTCGCATGGCTGGCCGCCGTTCATCCTCGTATGCGACGTCGGCCACGTGCTCGAAGTCTATGCGGACTTTTCCGGCCAGGGAAAAAACTACGCGCAGTTCCCTGACCGGCAATCCTTCCGCGTCTACCTTGAGGACCTGCGCGACGCCGAGGTGCGCGAACGGCTGGTGCAGATCTGGAGCGACCCATCGTCGCTCGATCCCGCGCGAAAGGCGGCTCGGGTCACGCGCGCCATCGCCGAACGCCTTGCTTCGGTGTCGAAGGCGCTGGAAGCGGAGCATCACGCGCCGGAAGACGTGGCGATGTTCCTGATGCGCTGCCTGTTCACCATGTTTGCCGAGGATGTCGGCCTGCTGCCGAAGGCGTCGTTCCGACAGTTGCTGGAGCGCTGTGAACAGGACCCTGATCGGCTGGGACCGATGGTGGGCCAGCTCTGGGAGGCGATGGACCGCGGCGACTTCGCCATCGCAATCGAGGCGCGGGTGAAGCGCTTCAACGGCGAGTTCTTCAAGACGCGCACCGTGCTCCCGCTGCGTCGTGAGGAAATCGGCGAACTGCGCCAGGCGGCGTCGCACGACTGGCGGGATGTCGATCCTTCCATCTTCGGCACGCTATTGGAGCAGGCGCTAGATGCGAAGGAGCGGCGGCGGCTGGGCGCGCACTACACGCCGCGTGCCTATGTCGAGCGGCTGGTGGTGGCAACGATCATTGAACCGCTGCGCGCCGACTGGGACCGTGCACTATCCACCGCGGAACGGCAGAAGTCGGAAGGCCGCATCAAGGATGCGGTGGCGACGATCACCGCGTTCCACGCGACGCTGTGCCGGACACGCATCCTCGATCCGGCATGCGGCACCGGGAACTTCCTATACGTGTCATTGGAATTGGTGAAGCGGCTGGAAGGTGAGGTGCTGGAGGCACTGACCGACCTCGGCGGCCAGGAGGCATTACGCGGACTGGAGGGACATACGGTCGATCCGCACCAGTTCCTCGGCCTGGAGATCAACCCGCGTGCCGCGGCGATCGCCGAGTTGGTGCTGTGGATCGGCTATTTGCAGTGGCATTTGCGCACACAGAGCGGACTGCCGTCGGAGCCGATCCTGAAGGCGTTCCGCAACATCGTGGTGAAGGACGCGGTGTTGGAGGCGAATCAGGTTTTGGTACGCGACAAGTCGGGCAAGCCGGTGACGCGGACGGGTCCCGATGGTGAAGAGGTCGAGGTGTACCGCTACGACAATCCGCACCGGCCCGAGTGGCCGGAGGCGGAATTCATTGTTGGGAATCCGCCATTCATCGGCAAGGGCGAGTTCATGAGAGCGGCGTTCGGTCAGCTGTACCTGAACGCATTATGGTCCGCGAATCCACAGGTGAACGAAAGTGCTGACCTTGTTATGTACTGGTGGGATCATGCGGCAGATTTGCTCATCGGCAAGGAGACAAATTTGCGTCGCTTCGGCCTAGTCACGACGAATTCAATCACCCAGGTTTTCAACCGCCGCGTGATTAGCCATCATCTGCACTCGCAGCCGACAATGTCACTCGTCATGGCAATTCCGGATCATCCTTGGACAAAGGCGGGCAGGGATGCAGCCGCAGTGCGCATCGCTATGACCGTCGGACAGGCTGGCAAGTGGCCCGGCATCCTCAATGAGGTGGTGCAAGAAAGCCGATTGGATACTGATGAACCTGTCGTCGTCTTGAAATCGGCTGCCGGTGAGCTGAACCCCGATCTGACGGTAGGCGTTGATGCAACCTCCGCTGTCGGATTGCTCGCCAATTCGGGACTAGCTTCGATGGGTCCTGCCCTTGGCGGACGTGGGTTCGTACTAAACAAAGCCGATGCTGCATTGCTTTCGGCTGGTTCAGAATCGCCATGGTTGAAAAAACTAACAACTGACAAGGACATAACCGGACAGCACCGTGGTCGCTTTGTTATCGACGTACGGGACTATGTGGACGAACAGACTTTGCGACGTGCGCTGCCGAAAGTGTACCAGCACCTAAAGACAACAGTTTACCCTAACCGCGTACATAACAATGACCCGAACCTGCGCGAATTTTGGTGGCGATTTAGAAGATCCAATGATGTATATTTTAGTGCGATCTTGGGCCTGCGCACGTTCATCGCGACCGTCGAAACCACCAAGCACCGAGTTTTTGTCCTTGTTGATGGACACGAGATGCTCGAACATGGTGTTATCGGATTCGGATTGCCAGATGCTTGGTATCTGGGAATCCTTTCAAGCCGTGTGCACGTATGCTGGGCTCTGGCGAACGGTGGCACGCTCGAGGACAGACCTCGTTACAACAAAGATGTGTGTTTCGATACATTTCCATTCCCATCGATCCCGGAGGCACAAGAAGTTGCAATTGGTGCCATCGCCGAAGAACTCGACGCACATCGCAAGCGCGTGCTGGCGGAGCATCCGCACCTCACCCTGACTGGCCTCTACAACGTCCTGGAAAAGCTGCGCGCAGGCACCGATCCGACTGCGCTCTCCAGCGAGGACCGGCGCATCTTCGACGATGGCCTGGTGCTGATTCTGAAGGAGCTGCACGACAGCCTCGACGCCGCGGTCGCCGACGCCTACGGCTGGGCCGCCGACCTCAGCGACAACGACATCCTCGCCCGCCTCGTCGCGCTCAACAAACAGCGTGCGCGGGAGGAGGCCAACGGCCTCGTCCGCTGGCTGCGCCCCGAATACCAAATCCCGCGGTTCGGCTCGCCGCAGCAGAAGGCCGAGCTAGATCTCGAAGGCGGCACGATGCGCGTGGCAGAGGCCACCCAAGCCGCCGGTCCAAAGCCCGCGTTCCCCACGGACGAAACCGCACAGACAGCCGCCGTCATGGCCGTGCTCGCCTCCACCGCCACGCCGCTGGACGCGGGTTCGCTCGCCGCGAGGTTCCGCCAGAGCCGCCGCGTGGCGCCGAAGGTCGGCTCCGTACTCGGCGCGTTGCAGCGGATGGGCTTCGTCAGCAGCACGGACGCGGGGCGTAGTTGGTTGCTGCGGCGGGTAGCATGATGTCGGCGCCCCTAGTTCGAACGGCTACGGGACAGCGCCATGATTGAAAAAGGCATTACGTTTGGCCGTCCGCAATCTGGGGTTCGCTGCCACTCGGGGGCGGCATCGAGGTAGTATGTCGCGCGGAGGTCGACGTTGCACGCACGGCCTCGAGCCCATCGCCTACCGCCGCACCTAGCTCTGTCCATCCCCGGTTCCCGGGCCCGCCAACTCATCGCCTGCCCGTGGCGGTTCGCCGCCGGCACGTGTCAGAAAGCGGATCGCCGCGTCCCTGTCGCCGTGTCCCTTGCGCTCCGCGAAGAATTCCGCGGCGGTCCGCAGCGCCGTCAGCTTTTCCGCCGCCGCCATGACCAGGAACTGGTTCATGCTGGTGCCGTCAGCCTCGGCCAGCTTCTCGACCGCGGACTTCAGGGAAAGCGGCAGTCGCAATGAAAAAGTCGTAACCTTCGTCGTCACTCTCGTATCCTCCTCAACGCCTCCACCGGACTGAGTACCCTCTATGCCAAAATTGCCAGGGGCCGTCCCGTAGTCCCTCCGGTTGAACGTCACGATTGCATCCGCACGACCATTGGCCGCTGCTTCCAGAACCATTTCGTCCCCGGCGTCCGATAGCAGCGGGCGCCATTGATAATGCACCTCAACCGGCTCAATCACATCGATGATCGCGTCAATCAATCGCCTCGCGTCAGCCTCGTTCGCCTGTGCCGCCAAAAGATGCTCCGCCCGTGTGCAGGTCATCTCGTATTCGAATGCCAAAGCCACGCTCAGCAGCATCGTGGCCTGGCGCTTCAGAAGCAGGACCAGCAGCGCAGCCGATGCTCCACCTGGACTTCGCACGGCAGCGACAATGACATCGGTATCAATGACCAGTCTCATTCACTGGCAGTATCATATCGCGGGCGATGGTGCGATCCAAGCCTTCACTCGCCCCTGTGTCGGAGCACCAAAGCGCTGGCGGACAAGGACATCTTTTTTCGAGATCAGGCGCCTGGACTCCGGACGCCTGCATCAAGTTCGTCCGCTTCGTCGACAGGACGCAGACCTTCCATCTGCCGATCGTGCACCCGGTGGATTGCCCCGGCTTTCGGGTTGTCCTGGCCGCCCGTATGCAGCGCGGTAATCCGCGGTGGGGCGCGCGTGCGATGTCGGCGATCAACCAGACCACTGTGCCATCGTGCAGCATCGTGGTGCGGAACTGCTACGGCGTGGGCGGGCTTGGTCATCGGCCCGTGCGCCACCTCCGCCAGTGCTTTGCTTGGCCGTCGGCGAGCCGGGGCCGCGGCCGCTGAGGCCGGCATCGAGGGCGGGCTATCGCGGCGAGATCGACGCCGAAGCCGGACCTGCGGCCAGAATGGTAGGCATCGAGGAGCGGTTGAACCGGAAACTAACTTGCAAAGTAGCACTCAGCGTGCTACACGCATCGAATGACCAAGACCCTGACCCTGCGCGAAGCGAACCAGTCCTTTTCTCGCTGCATCCGCGAAGTGGAAGCCGGTGAGGAATTTGTCATCACCCGCAATGGCACGCCCGTGGCGAAGCTGTCGCCGGTGAACAAGCGGCGCGTGCTGACCCCTGTGCAAGAGGCAGCGTGGGAGCGGTTGAGAGCCGCCATGGAAAAAGGGTGGGACATCGGGGCTGGCCCGCTTGACCGTGACGCACTGCATGAGCGGTAGACCATCTACACGCTCGACACGAATGTTCTGATCTACAGCATCGATCTGACTGCCGGGGTCCGTCACGAATTGGCAAAGGACATCATGCGCCGGGCGGCGCTAGGCCCGTGCCATCTGACCCTGCAGTCGATATCGGAATTTTTCGCGGTGGCGACGCGCAAGAATATAGTCCCGTCACTCGAGGCGGTTGGCATCGCCGAAGCGATGATCGCGCTGTTCCCGACAATCGCCGCCTCGGCCGCCTCCGTCCGATCCGCGCTGACCGCCGCGGCCACCGGCCGAGCGTCTTATTGGGATGCGCTGCTGGTCAACACCGCCGCCGAGGTGGGATGCACCGCGATCCTGACCGAAGACCTGTCCGACGGCAGCATGTTCGACGGTATGCGCATCATCAATCCGTTCGCAGGCGCAGCATTGTCCGCCGATGCCGAGGCTCTGCTGACAACGGACTGAATTGATCCCGCCATGCCCATTTGTTCCCGGCCCACCGTGCGCTACAATGGTTGACGTGGGACGCGCGCGGCCTCAGAAGCCTCAGCGCCCATGGCCCTGCGCCACACGATCGGCGTGATTACGCGCCGAGGGAGAGGAGTCCGACTTGCAGCCCACCGACATCGGTAATCCCGACTACTTCCACAAAGTGGTCGATTGCCAATGGGCGTGTCCCGCCCATACGCCCGTGCCTGAATACATCCGGCTGATCGCTGATGGCCGGTATGCCGATGCCTTCATGATCAACTGGAAATCCAACGTCTTCCCCGGAATCCTGGGCCGCACCTGCGATCGCCCCTGCGAACCGGCCTGCCGCCGCGGTCGCGTGGAAGAAGAACCGGTCGCGATCTGCCGCCTGAAGCGGGTCGCCGCGGATTACAAAGGCGACATCCGCCACCGCCTGCCCAAACCCGCCGAACGCAGCAACGGCAAGCGAATCGCCCTGGTCGGCGCCGGCCCCGCCTCGCTGACCGTCGCTCGCGATCTCGCCCCGATAGGCTATGAACTGGTGCTGTTCGATTCGGACCCGCGCGCCGGCGGCATGATCCGGAGCCAGATCCCGAAATTCCGCCTACCCGAGCACATCATCGACGAAGAGGTCGCCTACATCACCGAACTCGGCATGGAGATGCGGCTTGGCCAGCGGATCGACAGCCTGAAGGAGCTGCTCGCTGAGGATTACGACGCGATCTTTGTCGGCTGCGGGGCGCCGCGCGGGCGGGATCTGCCTATCCCCGGCCGGCATGAGGCCGCGGCCAACATCCACATCGGCATCGACTGGTTGTCCTCCGTGTCGTTCGGCCATATCACCAAGATCGGCAAGCGCGTGATCGTGCTTGGCGGCGGCAACACTGCGATGGATTGCTGTCGTTCCTCGCGCCGGCTGGGCGGGGAGGACGTGAAGGTCATCGTGCGGTCCGGCTTCGAGGAGATGAAGGCATCGCCTTGGGAAAAGGACGACGCCATGCACGAGGACATCCCGATCCTCAACATGCTGGTCCCCAAGGAATTCACCCACGCGGGAGGAAAACTGACCGGCGTGATGTTCGAGAAGGTCAAGGCCGAACGCGACGCGAAAGGCCGCCGCCGGCTGGTGCCAACCGGTGAACCCGATCAGCACTTCGAATGTGATGACGTGCTGGTGGCGGTCGGCCAGGAGAATGCCTTCCCGTGGATCGAGCGCGATGCCGGCATCGAGTTCGACCAATGGGACATGCCAGTGGTCGATGAAGTCACGATGGGCTCGACCAACCCGCGCGTGTTCTTCGGCGGCGATGCGGCGTTCGGTCCGAAGAACATCATCTGGGCCGTCGCGCACGGCCACCAGGCGGCGATCTCCATCCACAAGCTCTGCCAGGGCGAAGATATCCGCGATCGGCCACCGCCCATGGTCAATCTGGCATCGCAGAAGATGGGCATCCACGAGTGGAGCTACGACAACGACATCTCACTGGACCTGCGCTTCAAGGTGCCGCACCGCGACAAGCTGATCGCGCTGCGCGACATCAAGGCGGAGGTCGAGTTGGGGTTCGACGACAAGCTGGCCTTCGCGGAAGCGCAGCGTTGTCTCAACTGCGACGTGCAGACTGTGTTCACCGACAATTTGTGCATCGAGTGCGACGCCTGCGTGGACATCTGCCCGGTCGATTGCATCAGCTTCACCGAGAATGGCGACGAACCCGAGTTGCGGCTTCGGTTGAACGCACCGGCCTTCAATGAGACGCAGGAGCTTTATGTCTCCGGCGTCCTGAAGACCGGCCGGGTGATGGTAAAGGACGAAGACGTCTGCCTGCACTGCGGCCTGTGTGCCGAGCGGTGCCCCACTGGCGCCTGGGATATGCAGCGCTTCCTTCTTGATGTGGCACAGGCGGAGCACGCATGTTGCAGCTTACAGAACGCGTAACCGGCCTCCAGCGCGTCAACGACTTCGTCGTCAAGTTCGCCAACGTCAACGGGTCGGGTTCGGCCAGCGCCAACGCGCTGTTCGGCAAGGCGATCCTGCGCATGGGCGTGCCCATGACGCCGCGCAACATCTTCCCCTCGAACATCCAGGGACTGCCCACCTGGTACGAGGTGCGGGTGTCGGAGGCCGGGCATCTCGGCGCGCGCGGCGGCGGCGTGGACCTGATGGTCGCGATGAATCCGCAGACCTGGACACAGGATATCGCGTCCATCGTGCCGGGCGGCTACCTGTTCTACGATTCGACCAAACCGATGCCGCCGTCGAAGTTCCGCGACGATATCGTGGTGATCGGCGTGCCGCTGACCGAGATCACCAACAAGGCCTACACCGAATCGCGCCAGCGCCAGTTGTTCAAGAACATCGTCTATCTCGGCGTCCTGTCGGCGCTGTTGCAGATGGATGTGGCCGAGATTGAGACACTACTGGCCGAGCAGTTTCGCGGACGTGACAAGCTGGTGGCGGCGAACGTGCAGGCGCTGCACATGGGCCGCGACTACGCGCTGGCCAACATGGATTGCCCGATCGGCCTGACGTTGCGCCGCGCCGATGCGGTGGGCGACCGCATCTTCATCGAAGGCAACGCTGCCGCCGCACTGGGCGCAGTGTACGGGGGCGCCACTGTGTGCGCCTGGTACCCAATCACGCCGTCCTCATCGCTGGCCGAAGCGTTCACTCGCTACTGCAATCGCTACCGTGTCGACCCGCAGACCAAACAGAACAAGTTCGCCATCGTGCAGGCCGAAGATGAGCTGGCCTCGATCGGCATGGTGATCGGCGCGGCATGGAATGGCGCTCGGGCTTTCACCGCGACGTCCGGGCCGGGCATCTCGCTGATGCAGGAATTCATCGGGTTGGCGTATTTTGCGGAAATCCCCGCGGTGATCTTCGACGTACAGCGCTCCGGCCCCTCCACCGGCATGCCGACGCGCACCCAGCAGACCGACATCCTGAGTTGCGCCTATGCCTCGCACGGCGACACCAAGCACGTGCTGCTGTTCCCCGAAGACCCATATGAATGCTTCGAGTTCGGCGCCCTGTCGTTCGATCTGGCTGACCGGCTGCAAACTCCGATCTTTGTCATGCTGGACCTCGAAATCGGCATGAACGAGCGCCTGACCAAGCCGTTCATCTGGGATGACAGCCGCAAGATGGACCGCGGCAAGGTGATGACCGCGGAAGAGCTTGAAGCCGGCAAGGACTTCGGCCGCTATCTGGACGTGGACGGCGACGGCATTCCGTATCGCACCTATCCCGGCACGCACCCGACACGCGGCGCCTTCTTCACGCGCGGCACGTCCAAGGATCGCCGTGCGCGCTACAGCGAGGAAGGCCCTGACTACGAAGAGAACATGTTGCGGCTGCTGAAGAAGTTCGATACCGCGAAAACCCTGGTTCCCGGACCCATTGCGCACCCGGCGAAAGAACCCACGCGCCTCGGTGCGATCTATTTCGGCTCCACCAGCCCGGCGATGAACGAGGCGGAAGAGATCCTGGCGGAGCGCGGCATCCACCTCGATCTGCTGCGCGTGCGCGGATTCCCGTTCCACAACGACGTGAAGAGTTTTATCACCGAGCATGACCAGGTATTCGTGGTCGAGCAGAACCGCGACGGTCAGTTGCGCACGCTGCTGGTGAATGAGCTGGAGATCGATCCTGCGAAGTTGACCCGCGTGCTGCATTTTGATGGCACGCCGATCACCGCGCGCTTCATCTCCAGCGCGATCGCCGACAAGGTTGACTCACTGAAGATCGTTCCGTTCCGCAAGGCGGTGCCATGATGGCCAAGTCAAGCTTGGCCATGACCACCGGGACAGGCCCGGTGGCAAGCTACGAAGGCCGGGCTTACGCCCGGGCACACACATGACCTTCATTCCCAAGCCCAAGCTGCATCATCCCGCGCTGCCGACCAATTCACTCGGCTACACACGGCGCGACTACGAAGGCGCGGTATCGACGCTGTGCGCCGGTTGCGGCCACGACTCGATCAGTGCCGCGATCGTGCGCGCCTGCTTCAATCTGGAGTTGCCACCGCACCGCATCGCCAAGCTGTCCGGCATCGGCTGCTCGTCCAAGACGCCGACCTATTTCCTGGGCGCATCGCACGGCTTCAACTCGGTGCACGGCCGCATGCCGTCGGTGATGACCGGTGCCAACCTGGCGAACCGCGACCTGATCTATCTGGGCGTGTCCGGCGACGGCGACAGCGCGTCGATCGGCATCGGCCAGTTCGCGCACATCATGCGGCGCGGCGTGAACATGACGTATATCGTCGAGAACAACGGCGTGTACGGCCTGACCAAGGGACAGTTCTCTGCCACCTCCGACAAGGGCGCCAAGAGCCGCCGCGGCGTGGTAAACAACGACGAGGCGATCGACCTCGTCGGCATGGCGCTGCAACTCGGCGCCACCTTTGTCGCGCGCAGCTTCTCCGGCGACAAGGAACAACTCGTGCCGCTGATCGAGGCGGCGCTGAAACACGAAGGCGCCGCCTTCATCGATTGCATTTCGCCCTGCGTCGCGTTCAATAACCACGAAGGCTCGCATACCAGTTTCGATTATGTGCGCGAGCACAACCTGGCGGTGAACTACCTCGACGTGATCACCGGCCGCGAGCCGATCACCGTGGAATATGCTGCCGGCACGGTAGAGATGGTGAAGCAGCACGATGGTTCGGTGCTGCGGCTGCGCAAGCTGTCCAACGACTACGACGTGCACGACCGGATCGCGGCGATGACCTATTTGCAGGAGCGGCAGGCTGTAGGCGAAATTGTTACTGGCCTGCTGTATGTCGATCCGGAACCGGAAGACCTGCACAATCACATGAATACTGTGGTCACACCGTTCAACGATCTTGACGAGGCGGCGCTGTGCCCCGGGGCTGCGGCATTGCAAAAGCTCAACGCCAGCTTGCGATAGCATCTTCTCACTTCGCTGACATCACTACGAGAGAACCCATGCAGAAAATGTCACGCCGTGCTGCGGTCAGCTTGCTGGCCACGGCTCCGCTCGCAATGCCTGGCATCCTGCGCGCGCAGAGTACATCGAAGCCGGTCAAGATCGGTCTGCTCAGCGACATGAGCGGCCCATATCGCGACGTCGGCGGTCCCGGTAACCGCGTCGCGGTCGAACTGGCGGTGGAAGATTTCGGCGGCTCGGGTCCTCGGCCGGCCGATCGAAATCCTGCAAGCCGACGACCAGAACAAGCCCGACGTGGCATCGTCATTGGCGCGCGAGTGGATCGACAACCAGGGCGTCGATGTGCTGGCCGATGGTGCGGCCTCATCATCCGGGCTTGCGATCCAGCAGATCACGCGCGAGAAAAAACGCATCTACCTGATCACCGGCCCGGCGTCGTCGGACATGACCGGCAAGCAGTGCTCGCCCTACGGCATACACTGGGTCTACGACACCTACGCGCTGGCGCACGGCACCGGCAGTGCATTGACGAAGGCCGGCGGTGATACCTGGTTTTTCGTTACCGCCGACTACGCGTTCGGCTATGCGCTGGAACGCGACACCATCGCTGCGGTGCAGGCCGCCGGCGGCAAGGTACTCGGCACCGTAAGAGCGCCGCTGGGAACTGCGGATTTCTCCAGCTACCTGGTGCAGGCCAAGGCCTCGGGCGCCAAGGTGTTCGGCTTCGCCAACGCCGGCACGGACCTGCAGAACTGCATCAAGCAGGCTGCCGAATTCGGCCTGTCGCAAAGCGGCGTTCGCATGGCCACACTGCTGATGGCGATAAACGACGTGCATTCGCTGGGCCTCAAGACCTGCCAGGGGCTGGTCTACACAGATTCGTTCTACTGGGACATGACCGACAAGACCCGCACCTGGTCGAAGCGCTGGGCCGCCAAGATGAATGGCATGGTCCCAGGATTATTGCATGCTGGGAACTACGCGGCGGCGACGCACTGGTTGAAATCGGTGAAGGCCGCCGGCACCACCGACGCCGATGCAGTCGTCGCGAAGATGAAGGCGACGCCGGTCAACGACATGTACAACACGGACGTGAAGATCCGCGAGGACGGGCGCGTCATGCACGTGATGCATCTGTGGCAAGTGAAGTCGCCGTCCGAATCGAAGTATCCTTTCGACTACTGCAAGCAGTTGGTGAGCATTCCGCCGGACGAGGCGTGGCGCCCGCTTGCTGACGGCGGCTGTCCGTTGGTAAAGGCGTAGCGCGCCACGTCGTGCGTCATGGGCGGGCCAGTGCCCGCCATGGCGCCTTCGCCGTCACTGCAACAGCGCCGCCGCAAGCCTTTCGCGCGTGAACGGCATCGTCCCTGATCCGCGTGCCCAGCGCATGCGCAACCGCGTTGCCGATCGCCGCAGCGGTGGGACCGAATGTCGCCTCGCCCATGCCCAGCGTCGGCAGATCCGGTGCGTGGATGAGCTCCGTTTCGATCTCCGGCACGTCGGAGAACAGCAGGATCGGATAGCCGGACCAGTCAAGCGATGTGACGCCGTCGCCTTCCATGCGCACCTGCTCCTTCAGCGTCATGCTGATGGCCTGCACGATGCCGCCCTCAAGCTGGTTGCGCGCACCATCCGGATTGATCACGAGACCCGCATCGGCGGCGCACCAGACGCGCAGCAGCCGCACCTCCTGCTCCACTTCCACCTCAACCGCGACGGCAGCATAGGCGGCGTGGTTCTTGTACCGCGCCCAGCCAAGCCCGAGCCCGCGTCCACTCCCTCGCCGGCCCGCGCGCTGACCAGTTGCAGCGTTCGGCGATGTTCTCGAGCACGCGGCGTCCGCGCGGGTCCGACAGCACCGACAGCCGGTATTCAACCGGATCGACGCCGGCACGCTCCGCCAGTTCATCCATGAAGCATTCGATCGCGAACACATTCGGCAATGCGCCAAGGCCACGCAGCGCCGATGTGCGCACCGGCGGCTGCAGCACCAGATGATGCACCACCCGCTTGCTCGGAAAATCGTACAGCGGGAACGCGTTGCGCGTGCCGCCGCCGCCATTGGCTTCCGGCGGGTCGGTGGGACGCGGATCAGGCGGCGGGGTCGGCAGCGCGTCATGCGTCAACAAATTGCCGCCCGTACTCGGCCGCTGCACATGCGTCGGCGACCAGATATCCGCAGTCCAGTCCACGGGTTTTCCGGCATCGTCCAACGCGGCACGCAGCGTGACGTGCATCGCCGGACCGAACGGCTCGAAACCGAACTCCTCCTCGCGCCGCCATTGCACCCGGATGCAGCGATCGGGAATCTGCATCGCGATCACCGCGGCATCCACCGCGACGTCATCGGCGCCGTTGTGACCGTAGCATCCCGCGCCGTGCGCATGACGCACGGTGATCGCATCCGCAGCGACGCCGAGTACGTTCGCCAGCGCGGTGCGCAGCGGATAGACACCCTGCGTGTGCGACCACACCGACAGATGGCCGTTGCGATATTCCGCCAGCGCACAGGACGGTGCCATCGAGGCATGCGCGACGTAGGGCCGCGAATAACTCGCCTCCACCACCTGCCCGGTCGTCGCAGCGGGCAGTTCGGTCCCTAGCACGCGATCGTTGGACGGCCGGCCGACCAGCCACGCCGCTTCCTGCTGGTCGGTCGTGATCTGCCGCACATTGTCCCATTTCGCGTGCGTCGGCGCGACCGCCGCGGCACGCTGCACCACCGTTTCATCTGCACCGACAAACGCCACGAAATCGCCAACCCGCACCACGCGGAACTCGCCGCGCTCGGCGCGCCGCACCGACGCCTCGTCGAACGCGACCAGATGCGCGCCGCGATATGGCTGGCGCAGAATGCGCGCGTGCAGCATGTCCGGCCGCACCATGTCATGGATGAAGGCGGCACCTGCGACTTTCGCCGGCAGGTCGCGTCGCGGCACCGGCTTGCCCACCACGCGATACGCAGTGTGCGGCTTCGGCGTCGCGGTCCCTTCGATGTCGCGCGCAAAATCCTCGGTCGATGCGAAGTTCCAGTAGTCGTGCCCGGTCGGCGTATCGCCACGCCGGATGACGCCGTCCTCCACACTCAGTTCCGACGGGCTGCAATTCAGCCGCTGCGCCAATCGGTCCAATACGCGCGCGCGCAGCTCCGCCGACACCAGGCGCACGGACCGGCCAGATACCTCGATCGACTGGCTGCCGGTCGTCTGCCCCTCATCCGGCGCGTCCTGCGTGTCGCCCGACAACACCGCGATGCGCTCCAGGCTTACGTCCAGTTCGTCCGCGGCGATCTGCGCCAATGCGGTGACGTTGCCCTGGCCCAGCTCCACCTTGCCGACGGCAAGCCGCACGGTGCGATCGGGATTGAAACGAAGCCACTTCTCCAGCCGCCGATTGTTCACGATGGACGACGGCAGCGTGTCGCTCATGACCCCTTCCCTTCCCGCAGCATGGCCGCGGCCTTCGCCACCGCACGCAATATTCGCGGATGCGCACCGCAGCGGCACAGATGCTTGTCCAGTGCGGCGACGATGTCGGCACGCGTCGGCGATGGGTTGCGATCCAGCAACGCCTTGGCACTCATCAGAATGCCCGACAGGCAGTAGCCGCACTGCCCCGCCTGCTCGTCCAGAAATGCCTGCTGCAACGGATGCGGCTGCGCGGCGCTGCCGATCCCCTCGATCGTGGTGATGCTGCGCCCCGCGACGGTGCCGACCTCGCGCGAGCAGGCATACACCGGCTCGCCATCCACCAGCACCATGCAACTGCCGCATTGCTCAAGCCCGCAGCCGTAGCGCGAACCTTTCAGATCGAGCTGATTGCGCAGCACGTCCAGCAGCGGCGTCGCCGTCTCAGCCGCGACGCTGACCGAACGGCCGTTCACCTGAAGCGCGATCATGGTTCAGGCCGGCTGGCGAGCGCCGGCGCGCTCGACATTCGCGCTGCGCACCGGAATGCCGGTTTGCTCGTAACAGACCTGCGCCAGCGCCGCGACGCCTTCCTTGATCTGCTCCTTTGTCGGCAGCGCGAAGCACAGCCGCATATACGATTTCGCCGGCTCAGGATTGCACACCCATTCCGGTCCGGGATTGAAATTCAAACCGGCATCAGCCGCCGGCTTCACCAGCTTCCGCACATCCACCGCGTCGGGCAGCTTGAACCACAGGAATATTCCGCCCTTCGGCTTCCACATCTCGGCGCTGGTGCCGAACTCCCGCTCCACCGCCTCCACCATCGTATCCAGCTTCTCCTTCAGCACGCCCGACAACGTGCCGATATGCTGGTCGAAGTGCTTCGTGAAGTATTCCGCCACGATCATCTGGTCCAACGCGCCGGTACCGCTGTCGGACTTTGACGAGATCATGCGCGACAGCACCGGCCACTCCGCCACCGCGTAACCAACCCGGAGTGCCGGCGCGAGCGACTTGGAGAACGAGCCGATATGCACCACCTGTTTCGGCGCCATGGCGTACAGAGCAGGCGGTGCGCCGCCGGCCCAGATCAGATCGGCGTAACACTCGTCTTCAAATATCGCGACGCCGTACTGTTTCGCCAGCGCCAGCATCTGCTGCCGACGTTCCAGCGGCAGGATGCTGCCGGACGGATTCTGAATCGTGGGAATGGTGTAGATGTATTTCGGCGTGATGCCCTTCTGCTTCAGTCCCTCCAGCGTGGACGCCAGCACGTCCATCCGCATGCCGTCCTCATCCAGCGGCACACCGACGATGTTCGCACCGACGCGCTTGAAGCGATTGATCGCGCCGGCGTAGCAGAATTCCTCCAGGATCACCGTGTCGCCGGGATTGATGAACAGCCGGCTGACGATGTCGATGCCTTGACCCGAGCCCGTGGTGATCAGTACATCGTCGCGTGTTGCGGCCATGCCGCGATGTCGCTTCAGCTTATCGGCGACGAACTCGCGCAACCCGACATAGCCTTGCGGTCCTTGCGCCAGATTGTACATCGCCAGCTTCGAACCTTCGCGACGCAGCACCGAGGCCGTCGCCTCGATCAGACCCTCGATCGGAATCTGCACCGGATCATTGTGGCCGCCGATGAAATTGTACTTCGGAAATCCGCCAAAGCGCGGCGCCGGGTCGGGCAGCCCATCGGCAAACAGCGAGGTGATCTCAAAACCGGAGCCGCTCATGGTCGCTTCCCTCTGATGATCGGATGTATTTGCACGAAACCTCGCATGGCGTCGGTGGACGACGCAAGGCCGCGCGACACCATACTGCACCGCAATGCAACCGCAAGGACGCCGCCCGAATGGCCACTCCGTTGTTATTCGAACCGATCACCTTCCGCTCGGTCACCGCGCGCAACCGCATCGTCGTTGCACCGATGTGCCAGTATAGCGCCGAGGACGGGCTGGGCGATGACTGGCACGTGCAACATCTCGGAGCGCGCGCGATGGGCGGCGCCGGCATCGTGTTCACCGAAGCGACGCATGTCAGCGCGATCGGCCGCATCACGCCCTACTGCCTCGGCCTGTGGAACACGCAGCATCAGGCGCTGCTGACCCGACTGGCCGCGATCATCGCGCGCGGCGGCGCGGTGCCGGGCATTCAGCTCGCGCATGCCGGCCGCAAGGCGAGCACCACGCGCACCTGGGAAGGCAGCAAGCCGATCGCGCCGCACGATGGCGGCTGGGTACCGGTGGCGCCGAGCCCTATCGCGTTCCATCCGGCGCCGTCGATCCGCACGCGCTCACCGCGACTGAGATTGCCGACATTGCCGCACAGTTCGCCACATCGGCGCGGATGGCGCGCGAGGCCGGCATGAAGGTAGTGGAGCTTCACGCCGCGCACGGCTATCTGCTGCATTCGTTCCTGTCGCCGATTGCCAATCACCGCAACGATGCATACGGCGGCGATCTGGACGGGCGTTGCCGCTTCCTGATGCAGACCATCGATGCGGTGCGCGCCGAATGGCCCGCCGATCTGCCGCTGTTCGTGCGTCTGTCCTGCGTCGATTACCTGCCTGGCGGCCTCACTATCGACGACACCGTGGCGCTCTGCCGCAAACTCGCGGCGCGCGGCGATGTCGATCTGATCGATTGTTCATCGGGCGGCATCTCGCCCGACGTGCGCATTCCGACGCATCCCGGCTATCAGGTGCCGTTCTCCGAAGCAGTGAAGCATCGCGCCGGCATTGCCACCGGGGCGGTCGGTCTGATCACCGAGCCGACTCACGCCGCCGAAATCATCGGCAACGATCGCGCCGACCTGGTGTTCGTCGCGCGCGCTCTGCTGGCCGACCCGGCGTGGCCGCTGCGCGCGGCAAAGACGCTGGGAGTGAAGCCGGAACTGCCGCCGCCCTATTGGCGCGCCACGCTGATGTGAGTTGGTCGGAACGCTGCATGCGGATGCGCGAGGCGGCGTTTCACAGCCCCCTACCCCACCGATAACAACTCGCCGTGATGCGCCACTGCCGCCACAATTGGCAGCGAGATTCCTTTGCACGCGAGCGTCGAATGGACGCCCACCGCAACCCGCAACGGAGATGCCTGCAATGAAAGCGACGCTGCTTACCCGTGCCGCCCCCCTGCTGATCACCACGATACTGGTCGCCGCCCCTGCCTGGGCGCAGTCCACCACCAGCCCGACCAGTCCAGGCGCGGCGGCGATACCGCAGGCCGCGCCTCCCAGCGAGACAAGCGGCACGCCCTCCGGCACGACGCATAAGGCGATGCCGCAGGGCAGCCGGTCCGCGTCCAGCCAGTCCGGCGAGACGCTGGAGGCGCATGGTGGACCACCGGATCACGGAGTTGCACGGCAGACTGCACATCACGACCGATCAGAAGCCGCAGTGGGACCAGTTCACTCAGGTGATGCGTGACAACGCAAAGGAGATGGACGAGGCCTATCAGAAACGCGCGCAGCAGCTCGGGTCGATGTCGGCTGTCGATAACATGCAGTCGTTCGCGCAGATCGAGCAGGAGCGCGCGCAGGACATGCAAAAGCTGGTTCCGGCATTCCAGACCCTGTACGCCTCGCTGTCGGACCAGCAAAAGAAGGCGGCTGACGAGATGTTCCGCGCCGATGCCGCGAAGGCGCAGGCACACAAGGCAGGCGGCTGCCGCCCCAGGGGAACTGCTGACCCAAGGCGGACGGGAGGCTAGAGACCTTCTGCTCGGTGCCGCCCCGGCGAACTATGATGCACGGCCTTGTGTCCTGGGCGCCGCCAGACCTCTGGCCTTCCTCGCCGCGACGCTATATGCCGCGCTCGCGCCGCCGGTTGGCGCGCCGAGCAGGAGCGCGCCATGAAGCCCGGCATTCACCCCGCCTACCACGAGATCACGGTCGTCATGACGGACGGCACCCAGTTCAAGACCCGGTCCTGCTACGGCAAGCCCGGCGACTCGCTGCGGCTGGACATCGACCCCAAGTCGCACCCGGCCTGGACCGGACAGCACCGCATCATAGACAGCGGCGGCCAGGTGGCGAAATTCAACAAGAAATTCGCCGGCCTGGGCATCAAGAAGTAGGGCGAATCAGCGCCGCGCAAACCGACGCTTCGGCACCGTTTTGCACGTGCCGCGCCACTTGAACCAGGCGCGCTTCCTGCCAATTTCTGTAGTGTCCGGAACGCCCCTTCGGGGGGTCCGGAGCACCAATGGGGCCGGCCCATCCGGGCGGTTCCGACACATTGAACCTTGCTCAAGCAGGAGGTTTGCCATGACAACGTTCGACTTTGCCCCACTGTTCCGTACTGCCATCGGCTTCGACCGGCTGGCCCGTCTGATGGACACAGCCGCTTCCGCCCCCGAGGCATCGAGCTATCCGCCCTACAACATTGAGAAGACCGGCGAGAACACCTACCGCCTGACCATGGCGGTGGCTGGCTTCCGTCCGGAGGAACTGGACCTTGTCGTGAAGGAGAATAACCTGGTTATCTCCGGCAAGGTGTCCAGTGATGGGCAGAAGGGCGAGGTGCTGTATCGCGGCATCGCCGGCCGAGCGTTCGAGCGCCGGTTCGTGCTCGCCGACCACATGGTGGTCGATGGCGCGGATCTGCAGAACGGGCTGCTGCATGTCGGCCTGAAGCGCGTGGTGCCTGAGGCGCTGAAGCCGCGCCGCATCGAGATCGGCACCGGTTCGCCGACGGCCATCGCCAACGACGCGCAGGACGCCGCGAAGGCTGCCTGACGCATCCCAAGGCAACGAAAAGGGGGGCCGGTTCGCCGGCCTCCTTTTTTATGTGCCCCCGTCCCCGGCGACTTCGAACGGCTAGGGTCGTCGGAAGAACGCATCGGCCGCGCTGCGATGCCCTTGCTTGCGGTCGATGTCGGCCTCCACGCGGGCAATTTCCTCCCGCAACTCGGCGATGTAGTCACGCAATTCCTCGATCCCGAGGGTATCCAGGACCAGTTTCTCCAGCCGGGTCCGTTTGCGAACCGGGCCCTCCTCCTCATCCATCATGTTTCGCCTCCTGCCCGCACTGCGACCCAAGCATAGTCCGGCAAGGCAACCGCTTGAACCGGCTGATGCGGCCACCGGCGCGCCCTCGATCACGGTCGGTCTAACGGCTCCCGGCATAAAGCGGGCCATAACCCTTGACCCACCACGGCGCGCTTGTCATATCCGGCCTCAGGCCGCGCCCGCGGTGCGCGCCCCGCATCGCGCGAGCAGTGGCCCAAGGATGACCATGCCCATGACCCTGCCGCTGATGCCCAAGGCCACCGCCGTGTGGCTTATCGAGAAGACCGCGCTCACCTTCACCCAGATCGCCGATTTCTGCGGCATGCACCCCCTCGAGGTGCAGGCGATTGCCGATGGCGAGGTGGCGCAGGGCATCGTCGGCTACGACCCGGTCGCCAACAGCCAGGTCACCGCAGAGGAGATCCGCCGCGCCGAGGCCGACCCGGATGCGAGGCTGAAACTGATGCCGACCGCCCTGCCGACACCGAAGCGGCTGCGCGGATCACGCTACACGCCGGTGGCGAAACGCAACGACCGTCCCGATGCCATCGCCTTCCTGATCCGCAACTACCCGCAACTGACGGAAGCACAGGTCTCCAAGCTGCTCGGCACCACCAAGGACACCATTCAGAAGGTGCGCGAGCGCAGCCACTGGAACAGCGCCAATATCAAGCCGCGCGATCCGGTGATCCTCGGCCTGTGCAGCCAGACCGATCTCAACGCGGCGGTCGCCCAGGCGAACGAGCGGCTGGAGCGTGAGGGACGCGCCGTCCCGCCGCCACCGATGCCCGAGCCGGAAGAAGCGGCCTGACGACCGCCGCGACGGTCAGGTCACTCGGTCTGCGCGCGCAGTCGTTCGATCTCCTCCTTGACGTGCAGTTTCTCGATCTTCAGCCGCGTGAGGGCTTCGGTATCGGGTCGGGGTCGCTGGTCCTCATCGGCGATGCGCAACTCAAGTGCGGCATGGCGTTCCTTCAGGGTATCGAGATGGGCCTGCAGCGTCATGGAACTCCTCCACTTGAATACAGCCACGGATCGACATGGTAACCTGATTGACATGGGCAAGACCATGCCGAACTGGCAGGTGAGGGCTGGGTGCCGGCCGGGCCCCCGTGCTATTGATCGTCCATGCTGACGGACCGGGACTCGCTGCTGCGCAAGCTGCACGAACTCCGCAGCGAGCACCGTGACCTCGACACGGTGATCGCACGCCTGGCAGATCAAGGCGCCGCGGACCAGTTGCATCTGCAGCGGCTGAAGAAGCGCAAGCTCATGCTGAAGGATGAGATCGCCTGGCTGGAGAGCCGACTGATCCCGGACAACATCGCCTGATGCAACCGATAGTCGGCATCATCATGGGCAGCCAGTCGGACTGGCAAACGCTGCGCCATGCCGCCGAAATGCTGGAACGGCTGGGTGTGCCGCACGAAACCCGCATCGTCTCCGCCCATCGCACGCCCGATCGGCTGCGCGACTACGCTGCCGGGGCGCGCCAGCGGGGTCTCAAGGTGATCATCGCAGGTGCCGGCGGCGCCGCGCATCTACCCGGGATGTGTGCCGCGTGGACGCCGCTTCCCGTGCTGGGGGTGCCGGTGGAATCCCATAGTCTCAAGGGGATGGACAGCCTTCTGTCGATCGCCCAGATGCCGGCCGGGATTCCCGTCGGGACCCTGGCGATCGGCCGGGCCGGTGCGGTGAACGCTGCACTGCTGGCCGCCGCGATCCTCGCCATCGGTGACCCTGAACTGGCTGCCCGTCTCGACGCGTTGCGCGACGAGCAGACCCGCGCCGTGGCGGACAAGCCGCAGGATGCCTGATCCCGGGTGCCTCGCATGACATTCCCGCTGCCGCCGAATGCCACCATCGGGCTGGTCGGCGGCGGCCAGCTTGGCCGAATGTCGGCGCTGGCCGCCGCGCGGTTGGGTTACCGCTGCCATATCCTGACCCGTGAGCGAGACAGTCCCGCCAGCCAGGTCTCCGCGGCGGCCACGATCAGCGACTACCAGGAACCGGACGGCCTGCGGGAATTCGCCGCCGCGGTCGATGTGATCAGCTTCGAATTCGAAAATGTCAGCGCGGAAGGCCTTGATCTTCTTGCATCCCTGAAGCCGGTCCGGCCGTCGCCGGCAATCCTGCGCACCAGCCAGGACCGGATCCTGGAGAAAAGCTTCCTGAACGGCGCCGGCGTGCCCACCGCGTCGTGGCTGCCGGTGGGCAGCCTCGCCGAACTGCGCGCGGCGGTGGAGCGCATCGGTCTGCCCGCGGTGCTGAAGACCACACGCCTGGGCTACGACGGCAAGGGACAGGCGATGCTCCGACAGCCCGAGGACGTCGCCGACGCGTTCGCAGCTCTGTCGCCCAAGCCATTGATCCTGGAAGGTTTCATCGACTTCGCCCAGGAGATCAGCGTGGTCGCCGCGCGGGGGGCGAACGGGGCCTACACGGCCTTTGACGCGGTGGAGAATCGCCATCGCAGCCACATCCTCGACCTGACGCTGGCGCCCGCTCGCATTCCGGAGGTGGTGGATAGGCAGGCACAGTCGATCGCCCGGCGGGTCGCCGATGCACTGGACCTTGTCGGCCTGCTGGCGGTCGAGATGTTCGTTGATGCGCATGGCCGAGGTCCTGGTGAACGAGATCGCCCCTCGGCCACACAACTCCGGGCACTGGACGATCGACGCCTGCCCGGCGAGCCAGTTCGAGATGCACGTTCGGGCGATCGCCGGCCTGCCGCTGCCGCCAGCCATCCGGCACTCGGACGCGGTCATGAAGAACCTGGTCGGTCCGGACGAGGCTGCACTCTGGCCGGCGGTCCTCGCCACGCCGGGGCTGATCCCGCACCTCTACGGCAAGACGGAGGCGCGACCCGGCCGCAAGATGGGTCATGTGACGCGGCTGTTCACCAGGGGGGCGTTGCCCGGCGAGTTCGGCATCGCGGCCGCACTCGGACCGGCTGCGCCGCGCTGATCGGGCGACGCAGCGTTCACGGTGGGGGCCTGGGCTGCGGGTAGCGGACAAGTTTCCACGCAAAGGGCGCGAAGAACGCAAAGCTCGCGAAGCAGGATGCTTTGCGCTGCGCGCGGTGCTTCACTCGGTATGGTGCGGCAGGCAGGAAAGGCGGGTGAAGGCGCGACAATTCATTTCTTGGCGGCCTTTGCGTTCTTCGCGAGCTTTGCGTGGAACTTTGGCGCGGTCGACGCCAGCCGTGGGCCTTTGACGACGAACTGGCAGCCATCTCATTGCTATATCGATATGACTATGTCATGCCGGACAGCGCGCCGAACCGGGCCCTGGCCGTCAGGATGGCCGTTTGGATGCAGGGTGGCTTCAGGGCGGATGGGTGGAGAGCGCCGGCGTTCCGGCCGGTGGCGTGGGCCATGGGGAGGCCGGGCCGGCGAGGTCGTCGGGGCTGAAGGTGAACAGCCGTTTGTTCACGCGTCTGAAGAAGGTGCCGAGGTCGCCGCCATAAGCGATGATGGCGTGGCTGAGTTCGTCCCAGAAGGCTCGGTCACACTGGCCGGGCGTGAGGCCCAGGTCGCGGCAGATGTCGACGATGATGGGGCCGATCGGGCGGCGACGGATTTCAGCGGCAATTTCCGCTTCGGTGGGGAGGCGCGCGAGGCGCAGATCCTGGGTGTGGTCGGCGGGCTGGGGTTCGGGCTGGGTGTCCGGCAGTGCGACCTGGCGTTCGGGGCGCGGCGCGCGTGCGGCGGGCATGCTGATGGGGGCTGGCGGGAGGTCCTGGCCGCACGCGGCGTGCTGGCACAGCCTGGCCTCCAGGGCCGCGGCACGGCGCAGGCCGTTGGTGATACGGGCGAGGATTACGGCGAGGTCGGCGGTGCCGAAGGGTTTGGCAACGAGGGCGAAGCCCGGGGCGGCGGCGCGCTGCTGGACCGTGGCGGCGACCTGCTTGCCGAAATCGATCAGCTTGCGGACGACGCTGAGGACACGGCCGAGGGAGGTGGGCATGGTTGGGGCGGCCCGAGGCGGATCGGGGTCGGTGGGCGCGGTCGGGGAGTGGTCGGCGGCGGACATGGACAAACGTAGAACACAGATGGGTGGCGTTTGTCGAGGAAAATATTCCCAATTATCCCTTTGACAAAACAGGAACAATGTCTAGACAAGCAGAACGTGACAGGCCGGCAGCGAAGATCACCCGTGAGATGGTGCTGGCGGCGAAGGAGGTACTGCACGCCTCCGCTGGCGATGATCTTGGTCAGATTGCCGATGAGGATTCGATCATAGTTTCCATGATTCGAGCCGCCTTCGCCGCCTCGCCTTCTTCATCTCAAGAGTAAGGCCGATGATATCCCCTCTGAGGGTCTCTAACTGAGTCTTGATGTTCAGCAAGTCTGATTCACTGAACTCCTGATAATGCACTATTGCGGGGTCTTCTTGCGCATCTAACGAGAGAACGCGTAGCTTGAACCTGCGACTAAACGAGAGCCCATAACTCGCATGAACGAGATAATTTCAATTCCTCGCAGCCCTTGCCATTCTGGCTAGGATTTTCTCTATTTTTGCTACGTCTTCGGCACGTGCCAGCATGATCCTGGCGACATTTAGCACGATTGAAGTTGACCCGGTTTCGTGGACACTGGACGATTTGTGTTGGAGGGGTCCACGATGTCGAGAACGAGACGAGGTTACCCGCCTGAATTTCGTCGGCAAATGGTTGAACTGGTGCGTGCCGGCCGCTCGCCCGAGGAGCTCGCGCGCGAGTTCGAACCGACGGCGCAATCGATCAGGAACTGGCTTGCCCAATCCGAGCGCAATGCGGGCCGCGGTGATGGTGGCCTGACAACAGCGGAGCGCGAGGAGCTGAGCCGTCTGCGACGGGAGAACCGCCATCTTCGGCTGGAGCGGGGTATACTCTCAAAGGCGGCGGCCTGGTTCGCTCGGGAGACGAACGCGATCCCTGCGAAGGGTTCCGGTTCGTGAGCGATCACCAGGCCGAGTATCCGATAGCCACAATGTGCCGGCTGCTGGGCGTCTCCTCCAGCGGCTATCATGCGTGGGTAAAGCGGCGGCCGTCGCGGCGGTCGGAGAGCGACGTGGCGCTGACTGCAGAGATCCGTGTCGCCCATGAGGCTTCGGGCGGCACCTACGGCGTGCCACGGGTTCATGCCGAGCTTGCGGCCAAAGGCATCCATGCTGGCCGCAAACGCGTCGCGCGATTGATGACGCAGGCCGGTCTTGCCGGTGTGTGTCGGCGCAAATTCGTCACAACCACGATCAGGGACGGTGGTCGTCAGGCGCCGGATCTTGTCGAGCGCAACTTCACGGCGGCAGCACCCGATCGGCTGTGGGTCGCCGACATCACCTACGTCCCGACCTGGGCGGGCTTTCTCTATCTCGCCGTGGTACTCGATACGTACAGCCGTCGCATCGTCGGCTGGGCGATGGCAACGACACTCGCCAAACAACTGGTGCTCGATGCGCTGAACATGGCGCTGGCGACGCGACGGCCACGGGGTGTGATCCATCACTCCGACCAGGGTTCACAATACACCTCGATCGAGTTCGGTCAGCGCTGCCGCGAAAACAACTCTCCAAACGGGCCACGATATCCCGCTTCAGCTTGTTAGCTGTTACAGTTCCAAGTGCCGCCCACGCCGCATGCACGCGCATGCTTGAAACTGCTGCCAGTAGCACCCTAGCTGCAGCTCGACGTCCCACCATATGCCCTGTATCTGGGTGACCAGTGAGGTAAGGTCTCGGAAGGCCGCCTCGGCTTTTTCTTGGGTGATAGGCATGGCACACGCTAATGGCGATCAGGATAACCTCACAACTCAGGAAGCTGAGCGCCGGGCGCGCGAGGTGGCACAGCGGTGCTGACGACGCCGAAGAAGCCGGTGATTTCACCAAAACACGAAAGTGTTCCTAAGAGGCGCTCCCAAAAGACCAACTGCGACCAAATTTAATTTTCGTGGGGGGATTCCTTTCCGCCACAACATATGGTAGGAGATGGGCTATAAACTCGCAACGAATCGGGGCTGGTCTGCTGTCACAAGGATGGCCTACGATCTTGGATGCTTACGCCGACCTTTAGGCTCTCTGACACTCAGATCGCTGATCTCGCGACAATATGCGAGATCGGCGCGTCACGACTTGAGATCATCGCTTCCTCCCTTGCTCGCCAAAAACCGACTATTCGACGCAGCAGGATTGAAAGCATTCTGCGCGAAGAATTGGGAGCGGAGAGAGCGGCTACTCTCAGCCGCCTATTGTTGGGAATCGCCGGAACATTTCGGCGCGCTCATTTGTCAGCGAAAGATATTTTGGCATCCATCACACCCGCCGTTAAGGACCAGGAAAGCGAAGACTCCAGACTGCGCTCGTGGGAGGCTTGCCGGGGTGCTTTGGAAAAGCTCTTAACGACTGCGACCGTGTCGTTAGCCGCCAAGGCGATTGATATTTCCTATGATTTCGAAAGGGTCTACCTTACCGGCAGGCTACTAACGAGCGTTCGACCAGTATTCGATGATTCTCGGGAGGAGATAATAGGGTCCACGATTGTTCAAACGCTCAGACTGGAATTTATAGCCTCAAACGGCGATCAATCCAGCATCAGCGTAGCCATGGACTCGGATGACATAAAACAGCTTCAAATGGAGTGTGAAACGGCTCTTAGGAAGGCCGACAAAGCCCAGGCCGAAATGGAAAGCAAGTTTCGGTTCGACGCCATAATAAGCGGGGAGGAATGACAATGAGCGACACGGCGTGGGATCGAAGGCAAACCGGATGGGAAGGAGCGGTTACTGTGCGAAAGCCAACTCGGGATCGGCGAGACCGGTCTCATCCGCTGGTCGCGAAAGCCCATGTGTCAATGATGCAGGTCGATTACAGCACGTTGAAGACTGGAACAAGGGGGATACAAAGCGCAGTCCCAAAACTCCTCATACGTATTTTCGCAGCAGGCGTGATCGTTTCCGGCATTGGGGTCATACTGTTGTTTTGTACGCTCTTCGCAAAGAGCGACCAACTAAAGCTTATCGCCGCTGTCATTCTAGCTGTCGGCTCCATAACAGTAGTGCTAGCGCTACTGCGGGGCCAAGACGTCGATGAACGACAGGGCTGACCTAACGTCCTTCGCCTCCTGGTATAAGTTACTTGTTAAGAACAAGATGGCCGGACCCGCCCTGAGTCTTGCGGGCGTTGCGATCGGCAATTTGCTAATTCAACTCATCAGAACGACGCCCGCTCCGTATGATAAGAACGTGGGAATAGTAGGGCTAACGGTTCTTGATATTTCCGCAGGTGTTTGGATACTTCTCATGATCGGGTTTGGCTTTTTCTGGCTTAGGTTCATCGCAAGAAAGAGAAACTTCCCGTAGTCTTACCCACCACCGCCAACCTAATTCGATGCGATGGGGACACTCGCAAGACCTGACCTTTCCCTCGGCTGCTTCGGGTCGCAGCGGCTGCCGCCGCTTCGGGTCGAGAACTGCCATTGGCCCGCGGACGTGAGTAAGCGTCCGGCCTGCGGCGTGTTGCGCCGAAGTGCGCATCGTCTGCAGAGTCGGCCCCTGACGGGGGTCCTTCTGGAGGACTCCAGAAGGAGGCTGTGTGACGGGATCAGAGATCATCACGCGTCGGCGGAAGTGGCAGCCGGCGGAGAAGGCTGCGCTGCTGGCTGAGGTTGAAGCCGAAGGTGGCAAGGTCGCGGTGGTGGCGCGGCGGCGCGGTATCTCGGAGAGTCTACTATATAATTGGCGGTCGGCGTGGAAGGCGACGGCGTCTGCGATGCGTGCGGCGGCACCGGTGGACTTTGTGCCTCTTGGGATAATCGAACCGGATGTGGAAGGGGAGCGGCAGCCGCTGCTGGCGCCGCCGGAATGCGAACGATCGCAACAGCAGCAGGCCGGCAGAGATGACGCGGGACTGATCGAGATCGCGTTGCCGAACGGTGCTCGTGTTTGCGTCGATGCTTCGGTGAACGAGAAGGCGCTTTCGCGGGTGCTGCGCGCAATGCGGAACGCGCTATGATCAGCTTGGCACCTGGCACGAAGGTCTTCCTTGCCTGTCAGCCGGTCGACCTTCGCAACGGGTTTGACGGTCTGGCTGCGAAGGCACACCAGGTGATTGGTAGTGATCCTTTCAGCGGTCACCTGTTCATCTTTCGCGGCAAGCGCAGCGACTATTTCAAGGGCCTGTATTGGGATGGCAGCGGGATGTGGCTGATCGCCAAGCGTCTTGAGAAGGGTCGTTTCGTATGGCCGCCGATCGTTGATGGCGCGATGACGCCCGCGCAGTTTTCCGTCCTGGTCGAGGCGATGGATTGGCGTCGAACCGTAGCGCCACCTGCTCCGATTCGACCAATGCTGATCTGACAAAGCACCGATTCGCATTTGACTGCGGTGCTGTGAGAGGAAGGTTTGATAGATTTAGTCATGTCGCTCGCCACCGCCGAACTGCCTAGTGATCTCCCCGCATTGCGTGCCTTCGCGCTGGCCTGTCAGGGCGAACTGAAGGCGGCCGAGCTTGCGGTGCAGTACAAGGCCCTGGAGATCGAGAAGCTCAAGTTCCAGATCGCCAAGTTGCGCCGCATGCAGTTCGGCCGGTCATCGGAGCGGATCAATCACCAGATTGCCCAGCTTGAGCTCCGGCTGGAGGAGCTGGAGGCCGGCATGGCCGAAGACGCCACCCGCGCCGAAGCCAAGGCCGAAGCCGCCGAACCCGCGGCACCGATCCGCGAGCGTAGCAAGCCAAAGCGGCGGCCACTGCCCGATCATCTGCCGAGGCAAGAGGTCGTGCATCAGCCTGCTGATGACGGTGCGTGCACCTGCCCTGATTGCGGCAGGGGAATGGCCAGGCTCGGCGAGGACGTGACCGAGGTGCTGGACTACGTGCCAGGTCCGATCACCGAAGTTGCCTGCTGGGCGCACTGCCGCCGCAAGATCTTCGACGTTTGGGACGCGACGAAATCGCCGGTTGCCAAGGAGGCGCTCGATCGGATCGCCGCGATCTATGTGATCGAGGACAAGGCCCGGTTTGCCCCGTTGCCGAGCGGGTTGAACACCGCAAGGAGACGGCGCCGCTGATCGAGGCGTTCTTCGAATGGGCCAAAGCCACCGAGGCCAAGCTGTCGGCCAAGTCGGCGCTCGCCGAGGCGTTCCGCTACACGATCAAGCGGCGTGAAGCACTCACCCGCTTCGTTACCGACGGACGGCTCGAGGCAGACAACAACATCGCCGAGAACGCGATGCGTAAAATTGCGCTCGGAAGACGCAACTATCTCTTCGCCGGTTCGGATAGTGGCGGCGAGCGGGCAGCATCGATCTACACGCTCGTGGCTTCGGCGAAGCTTAACGGCATCAACCCGCAGACCTACCTCAAGGAGATCCTGACACGGATCGCCGAGGGGCATCCAATCAACCGGATCGATGACTTGATGCCGTGGCGGATGACCTCAATGACCGCGCCGCAACCGCCCTGACCAGCGAACTGCCTGTCCGCCTCGTTTGCCTCCTTTTGTAGCTCAAAAAGGAGACTGCGGCGAGATCACAAAACCACACGGGCCAGCGATCTCGGTCACAAACGGGGTACGTTGCAGCCCGTGCGCTTACGGACGTGAACGTCCGCTCTGGCGTACAAATCGCCTAAAATCGCCATTCCGTGGTCGGCCGCGACGCACCCATGCCTGCCTTTCAGTCGAGTGGCACAGCTCCTCCAAAACGGGCATCCCCTCCGCGACTTCCCTGGCTTCACTGTCACGGCGTGTTCGGAGGCAATGGGGCAGGTGCGCCAGTCAAATGCGGAGGGCAATCCTCTCAATCATCACTGGACACCGCTGTTCATCAGTTTAGTTTGTATATCCCGTAGCATCTTCATTTCCAATGAAACCAGCTCTTTCATCACTTGAGGCTGTACTTCTACCATTTGCCTCATACTGGGAGTCGAAAAAAGCCTATTGAGTTGCTGAAGGCCGTCAATAGTGTAAAATCTTCGGGCAATTGGCATTGTCATCTCGACGATGTCATCGTAAGATGGCGTCGCTTGCTTAAACGCCTCGACGCGGTCCTGTACGATGTCGGGGCGGTTCGGCAGCTCTGAGGTCCATTGAACCACTAGTACCCCGAGTCGCTCATAATGCCGGGTATAACCTGTTCAGCTTTACGCGGGCGTCGGCGGTGGTGAATTGCCAATCTGCTCTGACCTGCTTGTGGTTGCGGCTATGTTCCCAGGCGGCGACCTCCTCGATGAGGCTGAGCTTGTCGGGGATCCTGCGATCGAGACATTGACCGGATAACACGCTGAGCTCGGCTTCGGCCATATTGAGCCAACTGCCGTGTTTCGGGGTGTAGTGCCATTCGAACCGCTCGACGAGACGACGGGCTTCGGCTGCGGGGAAGGCTTCGTAGAGTGACGCTGGTTTGTGGGTGTTGAGGTTGTCCTCCATGAGCACAATCCTCTTGGCTGCGGGGAAATGTGTATCGGACAGATCCTTGAGCATGTGGGCGAAATCCACAGCGGTGTGGCGATCGGTTACTGCGACGTGCCGCCAGCCCTCCAAAGGCGCGAACATCATGAACAGGTTGACGGTTCCATTCCGCTCATATTCATAGTCATGCCGTGCGGGCTGTCCTGGCTTCAGCTTGATCGGCACACGCGTTTCGCTGATCAGTTGCTTTGATGTCTCGTCCACGCAGACCACGGGGTACTCTGGATCGTGCGGCCGATGATAAACCTCCAGCACATCTTCCATGTTGGCTACGAACGCCGCATTGGCATCCGGAGGGATGACCCATTGTCTTTGCAGGTGGGGTTTGAGCGTGTTTTTTTTAGCGTGCGCCCAATGGTGTTGTCGCTGGCGCGCTCGACGATATTCAGTTCCACGACGGCCTCCTCCGGCAACTGCAACGTCCACCGCTTGCGGCCTTTGGGCGGTCGGGAACAGGCCAACGCGATCAACTTCGCCTCGGCTGCCCCGTCAAAGATGCGTGGCCTGGCCGAAGCCGGCGAATGCTTGCGGACCAGGACCGCCTCGAACCCTTCTTCCACCAGCTGCTGGCGGGTCCGCGCCACCGTGTCGATGCTGGTATCGAGCGCCGCCGCAATCCGGCTGTCACTCCATCCTTCGCCGGCTTCCGAGGCGTCGGCCTTCAACAGGATGCGTGCCTTGGTCAGCAGCCGGGCAGAGTGTTTGCCGGCATGTATCAGCGCTCCGAGCCGCTCCCGCTCATCATCGCTCAGCTTCACCACATATCTCTTCACGGCAGCTTGTTTCGCGGTCACGATGCATCTCCGCCATTGCGGAGCCATCGATTCGGAAATCCACCGGGGAATCAATGACGGGGGGTACTAGTTGTTGTAGCGTGCTATTTAGCATCGCATTGACGTTCGCGCGGCCACCTGTAATATCGAGATAGTATCGATATTCTAATTCGAAGACTCCTGTAGGGCGGTACCCGAAGTACAGCGACTCAACTGTCCCCGTTACCGGACCTGCGTCCGGGAACAGTTTATTGACTAACGTCGTGAGCACCTGCGTTTTGCATTGGGCCTGATTCTGCAAGGCAGTTACCAAATCAGACTGGAGCACACCCTCAAAATTCGATACGGTGTGCGAGATATCGGCGCTCCCTCCTAGGTCCGCAAACTTGCTGAAAATTCCGTTCAGCTGTGCCTTAACATCACCAGCGACCTTCGTGTTTGTGGTCGAACCAGCTGTCTGCACAGTAGCGCACATGTGGTCCGCAGCTTCGTCTATAATCGGAATCGCCCTGGTTATTTCGTCCAAGTTTGCGGCAACAGCAAAGCTCGGGAGAAGGACCGCCATCCCTAAAGTAGCTAATAACCAACCAACGATGAAAGGCGATGCCCTCTGCGTCCTGCGAGGACTGCGCCCAAAACGATGTTCAATCAACATCTTCGGCCTCCCGATCGCAGGACCTGGACCAGCTCCGGCACACGGCGGCGTCCCAAAACGCATCTCGATGCTTGCGCCAATTAACCCAATGAGCCGCGCAATTCCTGCGCTACGTCGAAAGGCTAATGAGAGGTCTGGTAGATCACATTGATCTGGATCAATCGCGTATTGGGGTTAATGCGTAAGTCGAGGAATGTGAGCTCAGGGTCGCTCGCAGCCGGTGCATTGTACGGACGTTGGGTCTTCCGGAGACTCAAAGCGGACCGGCGGCTTATGGCCAACCCTAGACCCCGTTCAATCAGACGGAAGCCACTGGGATGCGGGGACAGGAACCCGCCCTGCCAATGTCGCAATAGGGTGCTATATTTTTTTCGGCATCGGTCTCGGATCAGACACCCAACACCGCCGCAGCCATCTCGACGCAGCGCTCGAACACCGACAGATCGGTCCAACGTGCTTCCGGGGCAATTTCCTCGATAATCAACCGCCCGACCGAACCGACGATCGCCGCCTCCAGCATCAGGTTGTCGGTCAGGCCGAACTGCTCGATCAGCATGCCGTCAGCATCGCGCCAAGCGTCGCCAGCACCGGCGATGGCACCGCCTCGCGATGCGGAAAAATCCCGCGAGCGTTGGGTGAATGGCACGGCCGTGGTGGAGTAGCCGAACACCGACCCGCCAAGCGCGCGCATGAAGCCGAGCTCGTAGGCGGTGCCGACATCGGCACTCGGGCCGCGGAACGGCGTCAGGTTGGCGATCAGCGCGTCAGCCGAGCGCATATGAAGCTCGTTGCGCAGCGCGATGCGTTGCCATTCCGGCAGTGCGGCCCAGGCGGCGGGCAGGTCCGGCCGATCATCCAGCGGCGTGACGGCGATCAGGCCATGGCGCGCGCAGATCACCTTCCTGCGCTCGGCCCAAAGCTCGGCGTCCGGCAGGAAGACATCCGGCCCTGCCAGATAGACGCGCGGACGTTCAACTGTCATCGCGAGGGGTGCAGCGACGCGGCAATCTCCCGCCAGTTGTGCGCGCTAACTGGCGGGAGATTGCCGCGTCGCTGCGCTCCTAACAAGAAAGAGTTGCGACCGCCAGGACCGGAAAACGGCGGAAATCCTGGCTCTTTCATCCAGGGCCGGTCGGCCAGCGGCCGGTATGGAACTCGCAATGACAGTTTGACCGGCCCTGCGCGGCGCTCAACCCAGCGCGGCGACGCCGGGCAGCGTCTTGCCTTCAAGCCACTCGAGGAATGCGCCGCCGGCCGCCGACACATAGCTCAGCTTGTCCAATACGCCGGCATGACGCAGCGCGGACACCGTATCGCCACCGCCGGCGACGCTGCGCAACGCACCGCGTCCCGTCGCCGCCGCGACAGCAACCGCGAGCGCCGTGGTGGCCGCGTCGAATGGCGGGGTCTCGAACGCGCCGAGCGGGCCGTTCCACACCAGCGTCTTCAGCGACGCCAGCCGATCAATCAGCGCGGCAACCGTGGCCGAACCGACATCGAGGATCATCGCGTCCGCCGGCACCGCATTCAGCGCCACGGTCTGCGTCGCGACACCCGGCTTCAGCTCCTTGGCGACCACCGCATCGGTCGGCAGCATGACGTCGCAATGGGCGGCCTTGGCACGTTCGAGGATGTCGAGCGCAGTCGGATGCATCTCGCCCTCCTGGAGTGACCGGCCAACCTGATAGCCCTGTGCCGCGAGGAAGGTATTGGCCATCGCTCCGCCGATGATCAGCACGTTCACCTTGGTGACCAGATTGCCGAGCAGATCGAGTTTCGTGGATACCTTTGCACCGCCGACGATCGCCGCGACGGGACGCACGGGGTTGCCCAGCGCCGCATCCAGCGCCTCCAGTTCCGCCTGCATCAGCCGGCCGGCATAGGCTGGCAGCAGATGCGCCACGCCCTCGGTGCTGGCGTGCGCGCGATGGGCGGCTGAAAACGCGTCGTTCACATAGAGATCGGCGAGCTTCGCCAGTTCGGCGGCGAAGGCCGGATCGTTCTTTTCTTCCGCCGCGTAATAGCGGGTATTTTCCAGCACCAGCACATCGCCACGCGCCATGCGGTCCGCCGCCTGCTGGGCCGGAATGCCGATGCAGTCCTCGGCGAAGCGTACGCGCTGGCCCAGCACCTCGCCAAGCGCGACGGCAACCGGAGCCAGCGACATCTCGGGCACGCGCTTGCCCTTCGGGCGGTCGAAGTGGCTGCACACGATGACCTTTGCGCCCTTGCCGACCAGTTCGCGGATGGTCGGCGTCAGACGCTCCAGCCGCGTCAGGTCGGAGATGCGGCCGTCGCGCACCGGCACGTTCAGATCGGCGCGCAACAGGACGCGCTTCCCCGCGACATCAACGTTATCGAGTGTGCGGAAGGACATGGGACGTCTCCGGCGCGGGGGGGGGGCAGGAACAGGGAATAGGGAACAAAGGAACGCCCCCTCCTCTTGTGGGAGGGGGTTGAGGGGAGGGGACAGAGATGCCGCCGCATCCCCTCCCCCTAAGCCGGCGGAGCCGGAACCAATAGGTCTGGTGTAGCCTTCCCTGCGGTTACCGCGCGGGGGCAGCATGAGCCAGTCACTGACGGAGCGCTACGACGATCGGATTGCCGGGATGCTGTCGTGCTACGACCGGCTGGTGATCACCGGGACGCTGCCCGTAGTGTGCTACGCCGCAGGAATGACCGGGTATCTCCATGCCAGTGGCATCCGCATCTTCGACTACCCGGACTTCGCCAAGACGCTGCGCGATCGGGTGCGCGAGCGTGCGGCGTCGCTGGCCGCCGAGGCTGGGGTCCGCATCGAGCACATCGCCAAGCCGCATGTCCGCAAGGAAGATGTTGTGGCGCGCGTGCTTGAGCGGCGTGGCGACCATCCCGGCCTGGTGCACGTCATCTCGGCCATGGAAGCCTGCGACGCCTACAAGCCCTGGCACGACAAGCAGACGCATAAGACCTACATCCGGCCGGACAGCGGCAAATGCCTGCACTACTACTTCTATTTCCAGGACGCCAAATTCGGGCTGGTCTATCTGCGCGTGCCGACCTGGGCGCCGTTCCGCCTGCAATTCTACTGCAACGGCCATAGCTGGCTGGCGCGCAGGCTGGCCGCGCAGGGCATCGGCTACACCATGGCCGACAACGCTTTCGTGCGGATCGACGACTGGGGCCGCGCCCAGCAACTGGCCGACAGTCTCTCCCCCGATCAATTGCACCGTACCCTGGATCGCTACGCCGCGCTGTGCTGCCCGGTGTCGGAGGTATTCGGGCAAACCTACCACTGGAGCCTGATGCAGGTGGAATACGCCACCGACCTGGCGTTCCAGTCCACCACAACGCTCGGCCCGCTCTATGAGCAACTGGTCCGCCAGTCGGTGCTGAGCGTGAAGGCCGAGCAGATCGCCACATTCCTCGGCCGGCAGATCACGCCATTGCTGGCCCAGGAGGTCGGCTCGCAGTTCTCCACCCGGATCGAGGGTACCTGCATCAAGCACCGCTTCGGCAAGTGCTCGATCAAGATGTACGACAAGCACGGCATCGTGCTGCGCATCGAGACCACGACCAACGATGTGTCGTTCTTCAAGCACCACCGCAAGGTGGAACACCGCCACGGCCCGGCGAGCCGGGAACTCGCACCAGTCAAGAAATCGATCTACAGCCTGATCGACCTGCGTGAGATACTGCTCGGCTGTAACCGACGCTACATCGCCCACCTGTCCGCGCTGGATGACTTCTCCGCCGGCATCCGGGCGCTTGCGCGGCTGACCAAGCCGCATGCGGTGGACGGCAAGACGGTCCAAGGGATCAACTTCTTTGCCCCGGTGGACAAGGCCCTGTTGCACGCCTTGCAGAACCCGAAGGTCAACATTGCCGGCATCCGCCGGGGCGAGTTGTTGCCCGACCTCGGCATGCTGTCGCCAACCAGACTGTCGCGGCAACTGCGCCGGCTGCTGGACCTCGGGGTGATCAAACGCGCCACTGGAACCTACCGCTACTACCTCACCAAAGCCGGACGCGCCGCGACCGCAGCGGCGGAATGGCTTGCCGAGGCGGTGGTCATTCCGGCTATGATTTGATGGGATTTCGCAGAGCATACAATTCAACGCAGGACGCGAGAAGAGTCGGGTGGTAAGGGACTACGCTTTTCCCCAGACATGGCTGTGGAAAAGTGGCCCCTGCGGGGCAGTTCCGCCGCGTCAAATGCCTTGCCACTGGCCAATGTGCCGTCGGTAGTCGGTATGCTCGTCTCGGATAGACATCGGAGTTCGGCAGTACGCCGAGGGAGCGGGCCATGACCGACGGACTGAGCGAGCTCTATCAAGAGCTGCTGAGCGGCAGCTACGATTGCGTGGACCGCATCGTTCTGAACGCTTACTTCGGGATGGGTCATAGCCCTGGTGGTTTCCGCGTGTGGTGGCGGGCGCTCACTGGATCAGACGACACTCTGGACAACGCCCATCTGATGCGGTTGGCCGGCCGGTTCAGCCGGCGCGTGCGAGGCTACGCCAAAGCGCACGACATCCCGGTAATCGATTGTGTGGCAGGAGAGCGCAAGCATGACGTGGCCGACGATTATCTGGCCAAGACAGCGGTGATCGAGGGCTTGTTTCTGGTCCTGGTCGGTCGAGCCCAGGCACCGGTGTGGCACGTCGAGTCGAATTACCACCTTGAGCGGAAGAAGCCTTATGTGAACCACTACTCGTTTCATATTCTCGACCGTGATTGGGGGCATGTCACCATCAAGATCAGCGGGCACCCACCGTTCCCTGCCCAGGTGATCTTGAACGGCCATGAATACGTCGCCTGCCAGGCGCGCAAGGCGGGCATCGGGTTCACCAAGGAAGGCAACTGTTTCACCGCCATCGGTGACACGTCCGGTTTCGCGAAGATCGCAGAGACCTTGTCCGAGCAACGGGCTATAGGGCGATTGAGTGAGGTCTGTGAGCGGTGGATTTACCGCTGCTGCTTGTGCTTTGCGCTCGACTTTGAGGAGCAGAAACGCAGCGGGTTCCGTTATCACTTCTCCAACTATCAAATGGAGTACAGCCGAAACCTGATATTCCTGGTTGGCGGACGCATGGAGCAAGTCTTCCAAGCCCTGATCGATCGTAGCCGGGCGCCGTTGGACCTGAAGACGATAAAGACCATCCTCGGCGACAAGGGCCGGCCGAAATACCGTCCACGCAACATGCGGGCGGCCGAATGGGGAGTCGCGGTCGAGAGACCTACGTATGATCTGACGGTCTTCAAGCTGCATTGCGGCAAGCTGGCGTTGAAGATCTATTCAAAAGGCGAACGCGTACTTCGCATTGAGGCTGTAGCTCACAATATCCGGGAGTTCCGCTGCGGGCGCTTACTGGATAACTTCCCCGAAATCGTCCGCCGATTGAAGGGCATGCTCGAGCGATTCATGGAGGCGCTGAGTTGCATCGATCAATGCTTCGTCGGCGATGAGATGCTCGAGCGTCTGCCGTTGCCGTCACGGGTTGGTAAAACCGTGGTCGGGGGAATCGATCTCAACAAGCCGCGCCTGCGTCACGTCGCTGAGGCTGTCATCGCGTTGTCAGCCTCAGCTGATGGCTTCACCGCCTCGGCACTGGCCGATCAGGTCCGCGCGTTCCGCAATCACAGCGCACCGCTCTACGGCCCCCGCCAGGCCGCGTATGATCTGAAGAAACTCCGCGGCAAACAGATCGTCCAGCGGATCGGCGCGACGCGTCGCTACGAGGCGATGCCGTCCGGTCTGCGCGCTATCACGGCCCTACTCGTGCTCCGAGAGAAAGCCCTCAAGCCACTCCTCGCGGCCGCTCAAGACATCAGCCCCACCCGAGGAGGACAAAACCCGCGCGCCATCGATCGCCACTACCAGGACCTGCGACTCGCCATGAACGGCGTCTTTCGCGAACTCGGCATCGCTGCCTGACCATCGACAAATTTTTTGTCGGGCTTCGCCCTTAAGCGCCTAACCCCCTCCCACAAGGGGAGGGGGGAGGATTATAAACTGCCGAACAGTGCCGCCGTGTCGGACATCCGGTTCGAGAAGCCCCACTCGTTGTCGTACCAGCCCATCACCCGGACCAGCGCGCCATCCACCACGGCAGTCTGCGTCGCGTCGAACGTGCACGACGCCGGGGAGTGGTTGAAGTCGATGCTGACCAGCGGTTCGGTGTTGTAGTCCAGGATCCCCCGCAGCTCGCCCTTCGAGGCGTCCTGCATCGCCGCGTTCACCTGATCCTTGGTCGCCGGTTTCTTCAGGTTCACATCGAGCGACACCAGAGACACGTTCGGCGTCGGGATGCGGATCGCGGTGCCGTCCAGCTTGCCCTTCAGCTCCGGCAACACGAGCCCGACCGCACGCGCCGCGCCGGTCGAGGTGGGTATCGCCGATACCGCCGCGGCCCGCGCGCGGTGCAGATCCTTGTGCAGCGTGTCGACCGTGTTCTGGTCGCCGGTGTAGGCGTGGATGGTGACCATGTAGCCGCGCTCGATGATGAACGCGTCGTGCAGCACCTTGGCCATCGGCGCCAGGCAGTTCGTGGTGCACGAGGCATTCGAGATCACCGTCATCGCCTTGGTGATGATCTTGTGGTTCACGCCATAGACCACGGTGGCGTCCACGCCATCTCCCGGCGCCGAGATCAGCACCTTCCGCGCGCCCGCCTGGATCAACGCCGAGGCCTTGTCCTTGCTGGTGAAGATGCCGGTGCACTCCAGCGCGACATCGACGCCCTGGTAGGGCACCTTGGTCGGATCGCGTTCAGCCGACACCTTGATCGGCCCCCACACGCGCCCGCCGTGGCGGATGGTGATGTTGTTCCCCGACACCTCGAGCTGGCCGGGGAAGCGGCCGTGCACACTGTCGTAGTGGAACAGGTGCGCATTTGCCTCCGTGCTGCCGAGGTCGTTGATCGCGACCGGCACCAGATCGTCGCGCCCACTCTCGATCATCGCGCGCAGCACGAGGCGCCCGATGCGGCCAAATCCATTGATGGCGACCTTCACGGCCATTTCAGTGTCCTTTCTTTGCTCTCATGGCGTTCCTCGCCCGGGATGGCAGCACGCGCATTGACCTTAATCAACCGCCGGCCATCTCAGCCAATACGCTTGCGCACCGCCGCGACGACGGCCTCGGAGGTGATACCGAAGTATTTGTAAAGATCTTCATAAGGCGCCGACGCTCCAAAGTCCGTCATGCCGATGAAAATCCCGTCATTGCCGAGCCAGCGCTCCCAGCCGAAGCCGCCGGCGGCCTCGATGCCGACGCGCGGGGCGCCACCCAGCACCTGCATACGATAGGCTTCATCCTGCTGGGAGAACAACTCCCAACAGGGAAGTGAAACCACGGCGACGCTGATGCCTTCGGCGGCCAGGCTCTCACGGGCCGTCATGGCGATCGATACCTCCGACCCGGTAGCGATCACGGTCGCCGCGCGCGGGCCATCCGCTTCTGCCAGGACGTAGCCGCCACGGGCGCAAAGATTCTCGGCAAATTCGGTGCGCATCGTCGGCAGCGCCTGGCGGGTCAGGACCAGCAGGCTTGGCCCGTCGTGGCGGCGGATCGCCAGTTCCCAGCACTCCGCTGTCTCCATCGCATCGGCCGGACGGTAGACGTGCAGATGCGGCATGGCGCGCAGGCTGGCGAGGTGTTCGACCGGCTGGTGCGTCGGCCCGTCCTCGCCGAGGCCGATGGAGTCGTGCGTCAGGACGTGGATCACGTGGGCGCGGGTAAGTGCGCCGATGCGGATGGCCGGCCGCATGTAGTCGGTGAACACGAAGAACGTGCTGTCGTACGGGATCAGGCCGCCATGCAGCGCCATGCCGTTGGCGGCGGCGGCCATGCCGTGCTCGCGGATACCATAATGGATATAGCGGCCGGCGAAGTTGCCGGCGCTCACCGTGCCCATGCCCTTGACGAACGTCAGGTTGGACGGTGTGAGGTCAGCGGACCCGCCGATCAGTTCCGGCGTTGCCGGCACCAGCGCCTCCAGCGTCTTCAGGCTGGACTGCCGGGTTGCCAGCTTCGGCTTCGTATCGGCGATCTCCTGCTTCAACGCGGCAAGGACTTCGTGCCAGTTGTCCGGCAGCTTGCCCGCCATCACGCGCTCGAATTCGGCGCGCATCGTGTTGTGGGCCAACCGCTTCAACCAGGCTCGGCGAGCCACGGCACCGCGACTGCCGGCGGCACGCCAGCGCTCCAGTAATTCGTCGGGCACGGTGAACGGCGGTTCATGCCACCCGAGTGCCGCCTTGGCGCCGGCCGCCTCCTGGCTGCCGAGAGGCGAGCCGTGGGTGGCGGAGGTGCCGGCCTTGGTGGGCGCGCCGAGGCCAATGATGGTCCGGCAGGCGATCAGCGTCGGCTTCTTCGACCGCACCGCGAAGGACAAGGCCGCGTTGATCTGCTGCGGATCATGGCCGTCGATCCGCTTGGCCGCCCAGCCATAGGCCGCGAAGCGCTTCACGACATCGTCGGAATACGACAGCTCGGTGTCGCCATCGATCGAGACGTGGTTGTCGTCGTACAGCACGGTCAGTTTCGACAGGCACAGGTGGCCGGCGATGGCGGCGGCCTCGTGGCTGATGCCCTCCATCATGTCGCCGTCGGAGGCAATCACCCAGGTGCGGTGGTCCACCAGCGAGCGGCCGAACCGCGCCGCAAGCAGGCGTTCGGCCAACGCCATGCCGACCGCGGTGCCGAAACCCTGGCCGAGCGGGCCGGTGGTGATCTCGATGCCGGGGTTGGCGCCGTATTCGGGGTGGCCGGCGGCCGGCGAGTGAAGCTGCCGGAACCGCTTGATCTCAGGAATGCCAATGCCCTCGTGGCCCGTGAGGTACAGCAATGAGTACAGCAGCATCGAGCCGTGGCCGGCGGACAGCACGAAGCGGTCGCGATCCGGCCAGCGCGGATCGGCGGCGTCGAACTTGTGAAAGCGCGTCCAAAGGGCGGTGGCGACGTCGGCTATGCCCATCGGCATGCCGGGATGGCCGGATTTTGCCGCCTCGACTGCGTCGATCGACAGGGCGCGGATGGCGTTGGCCATTTGCCATGCCTGGGTATGCGGTCGGGCGAGGATTTCCGCCTGCTTTGCCAGGGCGGGATTTTCGGTGGCGAGTTCGGCAGTGGCGGCCATGGTGTCTCCTGGGTCCGGCTGGCGCTATTAGGAGCAAGGCCGCGTCGTGGGCAACCCCAGGGGTTTTGCGCAAGCAGTTCTCATTTCGGCCTGACGCGTTGCTGCTTACCGCCGCGATGACATTGTTGGTGGCCCGCCATGCCCGGGCTCCCCCCAGCCACCTGCCTGTCCGGACGCGGCAGTCCCACTTGCGGACGCCTCCCCGTGGATGCACCAATTCGCCCGAATGCAATCAGTCGACAGGGTCATGACGAGCCTGAATCCGCGTCCTCATTCGGCGGTAGCGGCCATTGTTGCTCTGGTGCAACCGGAAGCCGTGCTGCTGTTCGGCAGTCGCGCCCGTGGCGATGATGACGATGCCAGCGACTGGGACCTTTTCGTCGTTCTGCCTGACGATGCGCCGCCGGGAATAGCCCGGCCACAGCTCCGGGCCGAGCCGCATCGGCAAAGTTGTCGATACACGCCGTCGCTTGTCGTCGCTGCGTGTTCGCGGCGAAGCGACACGACCCGAACAGCCTCAGCCACGATGTGGCGCGCGATGGCGTCGTGCTCTACCGGCGGCCGCCATGAGTGACGCCGCGGGGGGTGTGAGGTTTACAACGGTATTGCAGTCAGGAGGCGTGGCACGCCGTCGTCCATTTGCCAGACGGTACGGATGCACGGGTTGTGCCCGTCCGGCGTAGGGCAATTGCACTCGATCGTGTAGCGTTTGCCCCACTGAGTCTGGACCATTCTGGTTACCGTATTCTCACTGCCGTGGATGATCAGGCTGGCTCGCAGCGATTCCCAAGTATCCGACGCGAATCCGTGAGCGATAAAGAACCTTGCCTTCGGGCCCCCGCTCTCATGTTGCACGTTGAGCAGGTATTCACGGACGCGGCGCTCTTCGACGAGGGCGCGTTCTGCGTTCGGCAGGCGTTGCGCCGCGCCAAGCGCCATGCCATTCGATCTCAGCGCGTTCGTTCGATCTGGTCAGCCCGTAGTGTAACGACCTCCGGGCCACCCGGCAGATCGGCAATCTCGACGGCATAGGCTGCACCGCGGTCATATACCGCGACAACGGTTCCCCGCGTGTTCTTGGCAAGACTGAAGCCATCGGTCTGCACGTTGCGAGTCACGCGCACCCGCTCAAGCTCTGCGATCGGCGTAGTGAG
This sequence comes from uncultured Alphaproteobacteria bacterium, assembly GCA_963696645.1. Lineage (GTDB taxonomy): Bacteria > Pseudomonadota > Alphaproteobacteria > Acetobacterales > Acetobacteraceae > JAMXLO01. The sequence goes on along the minus strand of CAVOKY010000005.1, from coordinate 702,595 downwards.
GCCGGCACTATGGCCGTGACCCGCATTGCGTGGCGTTGTATCCATGTCCGACCAATATCACAGAAGTCCTGACGTACGAAGTCGCGAGACCATCTGGGGTTCCACGCACGGCTATGGTCGACCCGCTCACACCACCCGGTTGGCCCGCGCCAGCACCGCCTCGAACAACACCTGCGCGCCGGCTTCGGCTTCCTCCGGCTGGATGCTTTCCGCCTCGTTGTGGCTCAGCCCGTCCTTGCACGGCGTGAAGATCATCGCCGTCGGCACATGCCGCGCGACATACACTGCATCGTGCCCTGCGCCGGAGACGATCTCCCGTGCGGTGTAGCCCAGCTTCGCCGCCCCCTGCCGCACCAACTCGACGCACGCCGGATCGAACGGCTGCGCCGGCAGCTTGAACAACTGCGTCAGCTCCAGCTTCACGCCACAATCGCGCGCGATGAAGCCGGCCTCGCGCGGGAACTGCGCATCCAGCCGGTCCACCTCGGCCGCATCGGGGTGGCGGAACTCGACGGAGAAGCGCACCTCGCCGGGGACCACGTTGCGGCTGTTGGGCGAGACCACGAGCTGGCCCACCGTGCCGCGTCCGTCCTCGCCACGCGCGCGCATCATGCGGTCCACCAGGTCGATGATCCGCGCGGCGCATACCAGCGCGTCCTTGCGCGCGGACGGCGGCGTGGTGCCGGCGTGCGAGTCCTGGCCGGTCGCGACCGCGTCATACCACACCATCGCCTGTGCGCCGGTGACGATACCGATCTGCTTTGCCTCGTTCTCCAGGATCGGTCCCTGCTCGATATGCAGCTCGAAGTAGGCATCCGCCGGGAATGCCGCCGCCCTGCCCTCCCCGCGGTAGCCGATCCCGTCCAGCGCGGTTCGTACCGTTACGCCGTCCAGATCGCTCGAACGCATAGGCCTTCTCGAGCGGGAACACGCCGGCCCAGACGCCCGACCCCATCAGCGAATGGCCGAACCGGCTGCCCTCCTCGTCGGTCCAGTTCACCAGTTCCAGCGGCGCCTCGGTGACGATGCCGAGGTCGTTCAGCGAGTGCATCACCTCCAGGCCGGCCAGCACGCCCAGCGCGCCGTCGAATTTTCCCCCGCTCGGCTGGCTGTCGAGATGGCTGCCGAACAGCACCGGCAGCCGCCCCGGATCGCGACCGGCGCGGCGGGCGAACATGTTGCCGATCTCGTCCACCCGCACGGTCAGCCCCGCCGCCTCGCATTCGGCGCGGAACCGGTCGCGGCCGCGCTTGTCCACATCGGTCAGGGTCAACCGCCGCACGCCGCCCTTCGGCGTGGCGCCGATCTCCGCCATCGCCATCAGGCTGTCCCACAGCCGCTTGCCATCGATGCGCTGATTGGTCTGGACCGTCATGTGGAGAGTCCCCTGGGCTGCAGTGGCGCATCTTGCCCGCCGGGCGGCTAGCTGCAAGACAGGAGCCAGGGGTCAATTCCTCGGGTCAAAGTCCGAGGACAGGGGTCAGTGGTCGGCATGAGAGCAGTGCGGGTTTTGCTGGTGGCGGTGGCGCTGGCCGGCTGCAAGCTGGTGGATCAGACGACGTTCGCGCCTTCGCCGGAGGCCAAGTCGCTGGTGCCGGCCACGCCGAAGGTCGATCCACGCACGCCTCTGCTGGTCATCGGCTATGCCACGCCCAGTCCGAGCTACCATGACGTGCTGAGCTATGCCGTCCGCGAAGCCGAACAGCGCGCGCCTGGCGTACAGTATGACGTGATTGCGATGCTGCCGGCCGGCAGTGACGCGGCCCTGGCGCAGCACGACGCGGTGGACGTGATGAGCGCCATCCTCGCGGAAGGCGTGCCGCCAAGCCGGGTCCATCTCGGCCTGCGGACAGAAGCGGCCGGCCTGACGCGCGAGATTCGCGTGTATGTTCATTGAATGACGGGCCATTCCGGCAGGCGGGACGGGCGTGAAGCAATATTAACGACTTGTCAGGGATTGTACGGATTTGAGCCAGCGTCCATAGGCGATAAGGTAACGCCGTCCTCACCTGGAGGCCCCGCGCAGAATGCACCCGTTCCACGCCCATTGCCGCGCAGGCCTTGGCCTCCATCGAGGCTCAGGGTCGCTACCGCCGCTTCACGCCCCTGCAAAAGCAGGCCGACCGCTTTCCGCTGTATCGCCGCCCGGACGGCAGCGAGGTCCTGGTGTGGTCGTCCAACGACTATCTCGGCATGGGCGGCCATCCGGTCGTGATCGAGGCCGCCTGCGCCGCGGCACGCGAGATGGGCGCCGGCGCCGGCGGCACGCGCAACATCAGCGGCACCAGCCCGGCGCATGACGCGCTGGAGGCGGAACTGGCAGATCTGCACGGCAAGGCCGCGGCGCTGCTGTTCACCTCGGGCTTCGTGTCCAACCAGGCGGCGCTGTCCACCATCCTGAATTCGCTGCCTGACTGGCAGGTGTTCTCCGACGCGAAGAACCACGCCTCGATGATCGCCGGCATCAAGGGCTCCAGGGCGACCTGCCACATCTTCCGCCACAACGACCTGGCGCATCTCGAGGAACTGCTGCGCGCGGCGCCGGCCGCGGCGCCGAAGCTGATCGCGTTCGAGTCGGTCTATTCGATGGATGCCGACATCGCGCCGATCGGCGCGATCTGCGACCTGGCGAGCGCGCTACGGCGCCATGACCTATCTCGACGAGGTGCACGCGGTCGGCATGTACGGGCCGTCCGGCGCGCGGCGTGGCGGAACGCGACGGTGTCGCGGCGCGGATCGACATCATCGAGGGAACGCTGGCCAAGGCGTTCGGCTGCCATGGCGGCTACATCGCCGGCGACGCGTCGCGTGGTCGACTACATCCGCTCCGTGCGCCCCCGGCTTCATCTTCACCACCTCGCTGCCGCCGATGATCGCCGCCGCGGCGCTGGCCAGCGTGCGGCATGTTCGCGGCGATGCGCGGACGGCGTGCGCAGCTGTTCGAGCGCGCCGACACCCTGAAGCGGCGGCTTGACCGCGGCGGGGCTGCCGGTGCTGCGGTCGACCAGCCACATCGTGCCGCTGCACATCGGCGATGCCGCACTGTGCACGCGACGTGAGCCAGCGCCTGCTCGACGAGTTCGGCATGTATGCGACGCCGATCAACTACCCCACGGTGCCGCGCGGCGAGGAACGCCTGCGCCTCACGCCGACTCCGCTGCACACCGATGCGATGATGGATCGGCTGGTGGAAGCGCTTGGGGCTATTCTCGGGGCGGAGCGGCGCGCGGCGGCCTGACGGGCCTGGCTGCACCGAGGTGGCGGTATCTGCCACCACCCCGGCGCCATCGGTCACGCGAACTGTCTAACGGGCAGGCTTGTAGCCGCCGGCGACCGACGCGGCCTTCGTCATGGCAGCCACGCCTTCCGCGCCGCTCATCAGTGCGGTCGTCTTGGCGGACTTGACCGCACCGCCTGCTCCGATCGCCAGCGCGACAGCCGCCATGCTTTCCGCATCCGGCATGTCGGCGATGATCATCAGGTCGTACTCGCCGAAACAGTACCAGCCACCGACCAATTTCCCCCCGGCAGCCTTGCACACGGCGCGTCCCACTGACTCGGCACGATTTTGCGGATTCTTAAGCTGGGCGGCCCAGGATTCCGCAGTGTAGGCCGCTTGGTACATGTATAATGCCATTTGTTGCCTCCATCATATTATTGCACGAGGGGTGCCGGGCACCGTCGCGTCGTTGATTGCGTGCGCGACGTTCGCCACCGTATCGGCCGCACCCCGCGGCAAGGTTCAGCCATCGTTGCCAAATGTCAATGTCCTGCAGGTCGTTGGGAGTTGACTCCGGATTGCGTCGCGCACTCCTAGAGGCAGATCAGATTGGAGTGCAGGCATTGGATCGCCCGACGCTGCGGCTCAATCCGGGGCAAGGACGGCGGCTACGCGCCGGCTCGCCCTGGGTGTTCTCCAACGAGATCGCCATGCGGCCCGAGTATCGGCAGATGCCGCCCGGCGCGCTGATGCGGCTTGAAACCGACAACGGCGGGCCGCTCGGCACTTTCATGTTCAATCCGCACAGTCTGATTGCGGCGCGGCTGCTGGATCGCGATCCGGCGGCGGTGATCGACCTGGAATGGCTGCGTGCACGGCTGCGCGGAGCGATCGCACTGCGCGAACGCATGTGCGACACGGCGTATCACCGGCTAGTGCATGCCGAGGCCGACCAGTTGCCGGGGCTGATCGTCGACCGGTATGGCGACGTTGCCGTGTTGCAGGCGAACACCGCGGGGATGGATCGGCTGACGCCGCTGGTCGTCGAGGCGCTGACGGGGTTGTTGCCCTTGCGTGCCGTCGTGGCGCGCAATGATTCGGGCGCGCGCCGGCAGGAGGGGCTGACAGAAAGCGTGGCGCTGCTATTCGGCTCGGACGCCGATGCCGAGGTGGTGGAAGGTGGCGTGCGGTTTCCGGTCGATCCGCTGAGCGGACAGAAGACCGGGTGGTATTTCGATCAGCGCCCGAACCGCGATCGCGCGGCGGCGTTGGCGAACGGTGCGCGCGTGCTCGACGTGTTCAGTCATGTCGGCGCGTTCGGCCTGCGCTGCGCGGTGGCCGGCGCGCGGGAGGTGACACTGGTGGACAGCAGTGCGCCGGCGCTGGCGCTGGCCGAACAGGCAGCGGCGCTGAACGGTGTTGCCGATAATGTGCACATGCGGCGCGACGACGCGTTCGATGCAATGACGGCGCTGGGCGACGAGCGCTTCGATATCGTGGTGTGCGATCCGCCGGCGTTCGCCCGAACGCGCAAGGATGCGGAAGCCGGGTTGCGCGCCTATGGCCGGATGGCGCGGCTGGCGGCAGCGCTGGTGGCGCCGGGTGGTTTCCTGTTCGTCGCGTCGTGCAGCCACCATGCGCCGCTGGACGCCTGGGCCGCGCAGATCGCCATGGGCCTGCATCGGGCTCGGCGCGAAGGCCGCATCCTGTTCACCGGCGGAGCGGGGCCGGATCATCCGGTGCATCCGCAATTGCCGGAGAGTGCATACCTGAAGGCGCAGTTGATCCAGATATTCTGACGCGGCGTGCGCGCCGGGCGGCCGGTCACTGGACGCCCGTCTGCGCCGGGATAACGATAGCCGCATGCACCCATCCCGCCTCAACAACCCGCTGTTCGGACCGAACCGCTTCAAGCTCGGCATCTTCAGCGCCAATTGCGATGGCGGCCTGACGATGAGCCTGGCGCCGGAACGCTGGCGTGCGAACTGGGACGACATCGTCGCGATGACCCGGATTGCCGACGCGGCAGGCATCGAATTCATCCTGCCGGTGGCAAAGTGGCGCGGCTTCCAGGGCAAGGCCAACATTTACGGCCACTCGTTCGAGACGCTGACGCATGGCGCGGCACTCGGCGCCCTGACCCGACGCATTGCGATCTTCTCCACCGTGCACGTGCCGCTGGTCACGCCGGCGTTTGGCGCCAAGGCGATCGCCACGATCGATCACGTCACGCACGGCCGATCCGGCCTCAACATCGTGTGCGGCTGGAACCAGGAGGAGTTCGACCTGCATGGCGTCACCATCGATCAGGACCGCCGCTACGATCACGGGTTGGAATGGTTCCGTATCTGGTCGCGCCTGCTGCAAGGCGGCCCCGAATTCGACTGGGACGGCGAATTCTTTCATTTGAAACGACTGCAGACCGACCCCGTATCGGTGCAGCGGCCGTGGCCCGCGGTGATGTCGGCGGGATTCTCGCCGAGGGGCCGCGACTTTGCCGCGCAGACCGCGGACGTGCTGTTCACCACGATGAGCGAACTCGACCAGGCCCCCGCCTTGCTTTCTGACATAGCGGAATACCTCGCGCGTTATGGCAGGCGCGTCGACGTCTACACCATGTCGCATGTGGTGTGCCGTCCGACCCGCCGCGAGGCCGACGAATTCTACCACCACTTTGCCGAGGAAATGGCGGATGCGGAGGGTCAGGCGTACTACCGCCGCCAGCGTGGCCCATCCGTGCGGGACGCCGACGGAAACGAAATTCGCCGCCCGCTGGTGAACCGCTTCATGCGCGCGTCCGGCGAGCGCTACGACGGCGCCTATCCCGGCACCTATCCGCTGGTCGGCACGCCGGATGACATCGTTGCCGACATGCTTCGGATGAGCGAATTGGGGCTGGCCGGCACCTCGGTTGCGTTCCTCGACTACCTGAAGGAAATTCCCTATTTCGTGCAGGAAGTCCTGCCACGCCTCGAGCGTCTGGGACTGCGCCGGGAGGAATGATGTCGGGCAAGGCCTATCTGGTGGTGCGCGCCGTGGTGGCCGAAGCCGATCGGCGTGACTTCGATCACTGGTATCGCAGCGAGCATCTGCCCGACGCGTTGAAGGCGTTCGCCGCGCGGCACGCCTGGCGCGGCTGGAGCCGCCCCGATCCGTCGCTGCACTACGCATACCATCAGTTCGCCGATGCCGCGGCAGCGGAGGCGATCGGCAGTTCGCCGGCAATCCGCACACTGATCGCCGAATTCGACGCGCGCTGGGGCACACGTGTCACACGCACGCGCGAGATCATCGAAATTGCCGATGAGCTGGATCGCTAGAACGACTTAACTGGCCGGCGTGTGCCGACCGTGACGGTTAAAGGAGAGGAAATATGCGCAACAAGATTGCATTCATGGGCGTCGGCGCGGTCGGCGGCTACGCGGGCGCGCACATGGCGCAGGCCGGCGAGGACGTGACGTTCATCGACCCCTGGCCGGCGCACGTCGAAAAAATGCAGCGCGATGGCCTGAAGATCAGCCACCTCCGCGACGTGCCGGAATTCACCGTGAAGGTGCGCGCGCTGCATGTGACCGATGCGCAGCATCTCGCGAAGGAGCAGCCGATCGACATCGCGTTCGTCTGCATGAAGTCGTACGACACCGAATGGGCGACGACCTTGATCAGCCAATATCTCTCGCCCAACGGCTTCATTGTCTCGCTGCAGAACTGCATGAACGAGGAGACCATCGCCGGCGTGGTCGGCTGGGGCAAGACGGTGGGCTGCATCGCGAGTTCGATCACTGTCGATCTGTGCGAGCCGGGCCACGTGCGCCGGGCCGCCGGCAAGAACGGCAGCAAGCACACGGTGTTCCGCACCGGCGAAGTGCACGGCCGCGTCACAGACCGGGTGAAGGAAATCTGCCGCCTCGTCAGCACGGCCGATTCCGCGATGGTCACCGAGAACCTGTGGGGCGAGCGCTGGTCGAAGCTGGTGACCAACGTGATGGGCAACGGACTGTCTGCCTGCACCGGAATGATTGGCAGGGACATGGTCCGCAACGACGCAATCCGCCGGTTCTCCGCCCGGCTTGGCAGCGAGGCGATCCGCGTCGGCCAGGCACTCGGCTACGAGCTTGAGGAAATCATCCACCTGGATCCGGAGATCATCGCGCGAGCCGGCGAAGGCGATGCCAAGGCGACGCACGAATACGACGAACACCGGCTGGCCGAGGTGAACAAGGCCGGCGGCGGCGAGCATCGGCCGTCGATGGGCCAGGACATGGTGAAAGGCCGGCGCACCGAGATCGAGTTCCTCAACGGCTTCGTGGCGCGCAAGGGCGAGGAGATCGGCATCGCGACGCCGGCGAACGTGGTGCTGACGGATATCGTCAAGCGCGTCGAAAAGGGCGAACTGCAACCGGATCCGAAGCACATCACGGACCTGCGGTTGAATTAGTGCTCTGACTTCACGCAACTGACGCAGCTGAAGGCCGTCCATCAAGGACGTTTCACGGCGCCCGCCTTAATGTAGAGTGCAAAGCGGGTCAACCCCCGAACGTGTTGACCCGCTTTGAATCACACGAGTCCGCGCACTCGTACCACCAGTGCTTTGACTCACATAAATGGTACATCTGAAGCTCGCCGTTGCGAGCGAAGCAGAGCAATCCGGACCCGCTTACCGCCTCCCTGAATCGCTCGTCCTAGGTGAGGACACGCCTTAGTGTCTACTTAGCGGCGCCTGCGACGACGAACCGCGGTAAGCCCCAGCAAGCTGCTCGCGAGGATGGCTAAGGTGCCAGGCTCCGGGATGGGCCCGACAACCTGCACAACAGACACGTTATCAATCCAGACTGTGGCATTCGGGATTGTTCCGTCAAATGCAAAGAGCGTGGCAGCGCCTGTCGCCCGTGCATCAAAACTGAATTCTACATAGTTAGGCGCTTAAGGGCGAAGCCCGACAAAAAATTTGTCGATGGTCAGGCAGCGATGCCGAGTTCGCGAAAGACGCCGTTCATGGCGAGTCGCAGGTCCTGGTAGTGGCGATCGATGGCGCGCGGGTTTTGTCCTCCTCGGGTGGGGCTGATGTCTTGAGCGGCCGCGAGGAGTGGCTTGAGGGCTTTCTCTCGGAGCACGAGTAGGGCCGTGATAGCGCGCAGACCGGACGGCATCGCCTCGTAGCGACGCGTCGCGACGATCCGCTGGACGATCTGTTTGCCGCGGAGTTTCTTCAGATCATACGCGGCCTGGCGGGGGCCGTAGAGCGGTGCGCTGTGATTGCGGAACGCGCGGACCTGATCGGCCAGTGCCGAGGCGGTGAAGCCATCAGCTGAGGCTGACAACGCGATGACAGCCTCAGCGACGTGACGCAGGCGCGGCTTGTTGAGATCGATTCCCCCGACCACGGTTTTACCAACCCGTGACGGCAACGGCAGACGCTCGAGCATCTCATCGCCGACGAAGCATTGATCGATGCAACTCAGCGCCTCCATGAATCGCTCGAGCATGCCCTTCAATCGGCGGACGATTTCGGGGAAGTTATCCAGTAAGCGCCCGCAGCGGAACTCCCGGATATTGTGAGCTACAGCCTCAATGCGAAGTACGCGTTCGCCTTTTGAATAGATCTTCAACGCCAGCTTGCCGCAATGCAGCTTGAAGACCGTCAGATCATACGTAGGTCTCTCGACCGCGACTCCCCATTCGGCCGCCCGCATGTTGCGTGGACGGTATTTCGGCCGGCCCTTGTCGCCGAGGATGGTCTTTATCGTCTTCAGGTCCAACGGCGCCCGGCTACGATCGATCAGGGCTTGGAAGACTTGCTCCATGCGTCCGCCAACCAGGAATATCAGGTTTCGGCTGTACTCCATTTGATAGTTGGAGAAGTGATAACGGAACCCGCTGCGTTTCTGCTCCTCAAAGTCGAGCGCAAAGCACAAGCAGCAGCGGTAAATCCACCGCTCACAGACCTCACTCAATCGCCCTATAGCCCGTTGCTCGGACAAGGTCTCTGCGATCTTCGCGAAACCGGACGTGTCACCGATGGCGGTGAAACAGTTGCCTTCCTTGGTGAACCCGATGCCCGCCTTGCGCGCCTGGCAGGCGACGTATTCATGGCCGTTCAAGATCACCTGGGCAGGGAACGGTGGGTGCCCGCTGATCTTGATGGTGACATGCCCCCAATCACGGTCGAGAATATGAAACGAGTAGTGGTTCACATAAGGCTTCTTCCGCTCAAGGTGGTAATTCGAACTCGACGTGCCACACCGGTGCCTGGGCTCGACCGACCAGGACCAGAAACAAGCCCTCGATCACCGCTGTCTTGGCCAGATAATCGTCGGCCACGTCATGCTTGCGCTCTCCTGCCACACAATCGATTACCGGGATGTCGTGCGCTTTGGCGTAGCCTCGCACGCGCCGGCTGAACCGGCCGGCCAACCGCATCAGATGGGCGTTGTCCAGAGTGTCGTCTGATCCAGTGAGCGCCCGCCACCACACGCGGAAACCACCAGGGCTATGACCCATCCCGAAGTAAGCGTTCAGAACGATGCGGTCCACGCAATCGTAGCTGCCGCTCAGCAGCTCTTGATAGAGCTCGCTCAGTCCGTCGGTCATGGCCCGCTCCCTCGGCGTACTGCCGAACTCCGATGTCTATCCGAGACGAGCATACCGACTACCGACGGCACATTGGCCAGTGGCAAGGCATTTGACGCGGCGGAACTGCCCCGCAGGGGCCACTTTTCCACAGCCATGTCTGGGGAAAAGCGTAGTCCCTTACCACCCAACTCTTCTCGCGTCCTGCGTTGAATCGTATGCTCTGCGAAATCCCATCAAATCATAGCCGGAATGACCACCGCCTCGGCAAGCCATTCCGCCGCTGCGGTCGCGGCGCGTCCGGCTTTGGTGAGGTAGTAGCGGTAGGTTCCAGTGGCGCGTTTGATCACCCCGAGGTCCAGCAGCCGGCGCAGTTGCCGCGACAGTCTGGTTGGCGACAGCATGCCGAGGTCGGGCAACAACTCGCCCCGGCGGATGCCGGCAATGTTGACCTTCGGGTTCTGCAAGGCGTGCAACAGGGCCTTGTCCACCGGGGCAAAGAAGTTGATCCCTTGGACCGTCTTGCCGTCCACCGCATGCGGCTTGGTCAGCCGCGCAAGCGCCCGGATGCCGGCGGAGAAGTCATCCAGCGCGGACAGGTGGGCGATGTAGCGTCGGTTACAGCCGAGCAGTATCTCACGCAGGTCGATCAGGCTGTAGATCGATTTCTTGACTGGTGCGAGTTCCCGGCTCGCCGGGCCGTGGCGGTGTTCCACCTTGCGGTGGTGCTTGAAGAACGACACATCGTTGGTCGTGGTCTCGATGCGCAGCACGATGCCGTGCTTGTCGTACATCTTGATCGAGCACTTGCCGAAGCGGTGCTTGATGCAGGTACCCTCGATCCGGGTGGAGAACTGCGAGCCGACCTCCTGGGCCAGCAATGGCGTGATCTGCCGGCCGAGGAATGTGGCGATCTGCTCGGCCTTCACGCTCAGCACCGACTGGCGGACCAGTTGCTCATAGAGCGGGCCGAGCGTTGTGGTGGACTGGAACGCCAGGTCGGTGGCGTATTCCACCTGCATCAGGCTCCAGTGGTAGGTTTGCCCGAATACCTCCGACACCGGGCAGCACAGCGCGGCGTAGCGATCCAGGGTACGGTGCAATTGATCGGGGGAGAGACTGTCGGCCAGTTGCTGGGCGCGGCCCCAGTCGTCGATCCGCACGAAAGCGTTGTCGGCCATGGTGTAGCCGATGCCCTGCGCGGCCAGCCTGCGCGCCAGCCAGCTATGGCCGTTGCAGTAGAATTGCAGGCGGAACGGCGCCCAGGTCGGCACGCGCAGATAGACCAGCCCGAATTTGGCGTCCTGGAAATAGAAGTAGTAGTGCAGGCATTTGCCGCTGTCCGGCCGGATGTAGGTCTTATGCGTCTGCTTGTCGTGCCAGGGCTTGTAGGCGTCGCAGGCTTCCATGGCCGAGATGACGTGCACCAGGCCGGGATGGTCGCCACGCCGCTCAAGCACGCGCGCCACAACATCTTCCTTGCGGACATGCGGCTTGGCGATGTGCTCGATGCGGACCCCAGCCTCGGCGGCCAGCGACGCCGCACGCTCGCGCACCCGATCGCGCAGCGTCTTGGCGAAGTCCGGGTAGTCGAAGATGCGGATGCCACTGGCATGGAGATACCCGGTCATTCCTGCGGCGTAGCACACTACGGGCAGCGTCCCGGTGATCACCAGCCGGTCGTAGCACGACAGCATCCCGGCAATCCGATCGTCGTAGCGCTCCGTCAGTGACTGGCTCATGCTGCCCCCGCGCGGTAACCGCAGGGAAGGCTACACCAGACCTATTGGTTCCGGCTCCGCCGGCTTAGGCGGTTGAGGAAGTGCGGGACTGATGGCGGAGTAACCAATGGTGCCCCCGAACTGCACATCAATCGTGTTGAGAAAACCATCCCCAGTAAGGAAGAAATCTACATGGTAGAGGGCCCCAGGCACGGTACCGACGGTCTGCTCTATGGTGCCGGTGTTGCCAAACAAGCCACATGAATTCTCGTAGCCTCCCTGAGCACCACTGGTGGCGTACGCGCCGCCGCAGTTAACGAATGTCCACCCTCCTGCCGTCGTTCCCCCGGCTCCGCCGCTGAAGACGGTTATGCCGGTGAACGTCGGATTAGTGATCAGATTGGGTCCAGCCTTCGCGCTAAGCGGGACAAAAACAAGCGCAATTGAAAGTGCTGCGACAACGAGTGAGATCCGTGACGACATGGTGATCCTCATAACGGGTGCGTTTTGGGCGGCACGGCACGTCAAGGGTTGAACCGGCGCATCAGGCACGATTCAGTCGTCGATCGTTTCGGACGATCGCGCCCCCGCGCCCCCCGCAACCAACCTGTGGTTGTAATTTGATAACAGAGCTCCGTCAGGCTGTCGCTGTTGCCGCAAACGAGTCCGACGGACGCGGGCCGCCTGGCTCAACATTCGCCGAAGGACACCCGTCATCCTCCAGAGGACGCGTCGGGTTTCGACGACCTTCCCAGGAGGTCACGTCCCCGAGGAGCCGGATGGCAGCGGTAACGGCTCAGATCGCCGCACTCGCGGCTGGCAGGTGATGCAGCAGCGCAATCGCTTGCGTCTGTGACCGTCGACCTTGCGGTAGCCATATGCGGTGTTGATCAGGCCAAACCCTGTCGAGGGGACGGTGCCCACCGCCAGAGCCTCGGCGAACGCACTGCCGAAAAATCTCTGCCCCTGCGGTATCAACAGACCGAAGAACGGCACGCTGCCTTTGCCGAGCAGGAAGGAAAACCACGAAGGCCTGACATCGCGCCACCTCCAATCTGTCAATGATCGGGCGCAGCCTCGACCCGCACCTCGGACCGCCGATGGAACCAGGTGGCCCATCATGCAATATCCTGATGCGGGCTGCAGGACCGGTCTGCAACTGTATCGACGGAGAGCGATATGCGCGTGTTCACACGTCTGCCCATGCGAGACTGGCGTGAAACCCAGCAGGCAGCGCGTGGCGCGGAGGCAGCCGGCTACGACGCGGTGATGACCGTGGAGCTTGGCCACGATGTGTTCACCGCGCTGGCGATCGCGGCCATGGCGACGGAGCGGGTTGAACTCACACCATCGGTCGCGGTGGCATTCCCGCGCAGCCCGACCGTGCTGGCCTCGCAGGCCTGGGACCTTCAGGCCAATTCACACGGTCGTTTCGTGCTGGGTCTGGGCAGCCAGGTGAAGGGGCACAACGAGCGACGCTTCGGCATCGCCTGGACCGCGCCGGCGCCGCGGTTGCGCGACTACGTGCGGGCACTGCGCGCGATCTGGCATTGCTGGGAGACCTGCGGGAAGTTGGATTTCCACAGCGAGCACTACACGCTGACGCTGATGACGCCCGACTTCTCGCCGGAACCGACCGGGCTGCCGATGGTGCCGGTGACGATCGCGGCGGTGGGTGAGGCGATGTTGCGCGTTGCCGGCCAGGTTGCGGGCGGCGTGCGGCTGCATCCGCTGTGCTCGCGGCGCTACCTGGAGGAGGTGTGCCTGCCGCAGATCGCGGTCGGCATGGCGCGTGGCGGCCGGGCACGAGAAAACTTCGACGTGCACGGCGGCGGATTCGTTGCCACCGGACCGGACGATGCGGCCGTTGCGGCGGCAATGGAACAGGTGCGGCGCCGCATCGGATTCTATGGCTCGACGCGCACCTACATGCCGATCCTGGCACTGCATGGCTTGCAGGACCTCGGACTGAAGCTGCACCGGCTGTCGGTCGAGGGACGCTGGGACGAGATGGCGGCGGAGGTGCCGGACGATGTGGTGCGCATCTTCGCTGCCTGCGGCACCTACACGCAGATCGCCGGCGCGATCGAGCAGCGCTATGGCGGGGCGGCGGATTCGCTCGATCTGGATTTTGCGCAGGGCACGCCGTCTGGTCTGCAACGCGAACTGATCGCCGACATCCGGAGCATTCCGCACCGGTTCGCGGGATTCGACAGCAACTGGTGATTGGGCAAACGGGGGGCAAGGTTACCCCTCACCCCAACCCTCTCCCGCAAGGGGAGAGGGAGTATGTCAGGTCTGTGCCCCTCTATCATGTCAGGTCTGTGCCTCTCTATTATGTCAGGTCTGTATTATGTCAGGTCTGCGCGTCTCTATCATGTCAGGCCTGGGCCTCTCTGTATCGCGGTGGCGCATCGTGCTTGAATGACCTGCCGCGAAGGAGATATGCCATGCCGGCTCGCACTGGACGCCAGTATCTGACGGGCCTCAAGGAACAGGAACGCCAGGTCTGGCTGGGCGGTGAGCGCGTCAAGGACGTGACCACCCATCCCGGGCTGGCCAACGGGGCGCGCGCGATCGCCTCGCTGTACGACATGCAGTCCGACCCGAAGTACCGCGACGAAATGACCTACATATCGCCCACGACCGGCGATCGTGTCGGGCTCTCCTTCATCATCCCCCGCACGCGCGAGGAACTGGAAGCCCGCCGCGTGATGATGCTGAACTGGGCGCGCACGACGTGCGGCATGATGGGGCGATCGCCCGACTTCATGAACGTGACGCTCGCCGCCTGGGCTGCCGCGTCCGACTATTTCGCGCGCGGCCGGCCGGAATTCGGCGACAACATCCGGCGCTATTACGAATACCTGCGCGAGAACGACATCGTCCTGACCCACTCGCTGATCAACCTGCAGCGCAGCCGCAATGTCTCCGGCAACTTCAACCTCCAGGAAGGCACGGCGCTGCGCGTGATGCGCGAAACCAGCGCCGGTCTTGTTGTGCGTGGCGCGCGTGTATTGGCGACGCTGGGGCCGCTCGCCGACGAAATCGCGGTATATTCGCCCCGCCTCGGACAGCACACCGAGGACCACAGTCCGTTCGCGGTCGCCTTCTCCATCCCCTGCGGCAGACCCGGCCTGCGGTTCCTGTGCCGCGACAGCTTCGACCTTGGGCGCTCGCATTTCGACCATCCGCTCGGCTCGCGCTTCGAGGAGATGGACTGCATCGTGTTCTTCGACGATGTGGAAGTGCCGTGGGACCGCGTGTTCCTCTACGGCGACGTCAATCTGCTGAACGGCGCAGCCTACGCCACGCATTACTCCGCGCATTCGGCGCACCAGGGCGCAACCAAGAACCTGGCAAAGTGCGAGTTCGTGCTTGGCCTCGCCCTGCTGATGACCGAGACACTCGGCAACAAGCACCTGCCGCTCACCGAGGCGTATATCGGCGAGCTGATGCTGACCACGGTGCTGACCCGCGCCTGCATCCGCGCCGGCGAGGCGGATGCGAAGCTCGATGAATGGGGCGTGATGTGCCCGGACTCGGTCACCATCGAGAGCACGCGCAACCTGTTCATGACCGCCTATCCGCGGATGATCGAGATCCTGCACCTGCTGGGGTCGTCCAGCTTCATGATCACCCCGAGCGAGGCGGATTTCCGAGGGCCACTGGCCGGCGACATCGAACAATACCTGGCGACCGACAACACCTCGGCGCGTGATCGGGTGAAGCTGTTCCGCCTGGCCTGGGACGTAGCGGGCAGTTCCTTCGGCAGCCGCCAGGTGCTGTACGAGCGGTTCTTCGCCTCCGACCCATTGACACGCGCGCGCGCCCTGGCTGCGATATATCCGAAGGGCGAGGCAATGCAGCGCGTGCTGGATTTCCTGCACCGCGAAGACGACACGCCATAGAATATGGAGGACATGCGATGACCTATCGGCCGAAGCATCTCGGACACGTCAATCTCTACGTGCGCAACGCGGAACGTTCCCGCCAATGGTACGAGGACGTGCTGGGCCTGCACACCTACCATTTCCGTCCAGGCCGCGCGGCATTCATGTCGGCCGACAAGGGCAAGTCGCACGAGGTCGCGCTGATGGAACTCGGCGACGATGCGCCGCTGCAACTGAAGCGGCAGGTCGGGTTGAACCATCTCGCGTTCATGATGGAGAGTCTGGACGACCTGAAGGACGCCTATTACCGGCTCAAGGAAAAGGGCGTGAAGTTCGACCACATCTCCGATCACGGCCTGTCACTCGGCATCTATTTCCGTGACCCCGACGGCAACGGCCTGGAAGTCTCCTACGAACTGCCGCGCGAGAACTGGCCTCGCCAGGAAAGCGTCTTCGCACCCGACGTGGTGAACCTCGGTCTGTTCCCGGGCCCATGGGACGAGGACATCGCGAAGCAGAAGGCGCGCGAGACGGCGCCGGCGGGGTAGTGGTGCGCGGCGCAGACAGCCGACACCGCGCGTGCCAGGTTGCACAGCATGAATGTCACCCTGCGCAAACCGATGACCTTGACGGAGTTCCTGGCGTGGGAAGAGCGCCAGGAACTCCGTCACGAATTCGACGGGTTCCAGCCGGTTGCCATTACCGGCGGGACCTACGCGCATGACCTTATTACCTTCAATATCCGCAAGGCACTGGATACCAAGCTCGCTGGCAAGCCGTGCAGACCTTGCGGTCCAAATGTCAAAATCCTGGCCGCAGGCAGGGTCCGTTATCCGGATGTCCTGGTCACCTGCACACCAACCAACCCAAACGCGACAGTGATCGACGAACCCGTCGTCGTGTTCGAAGTCGTGAGCGAAGATACCGCCCGCACTGATCGCATTGTAAAACTCCGCGAGTATCAGGCAACGCGATCCATCCAGCGCTACATCATCCTCGAACAGAAGAGCATCGGTGCAGCCGTCTTCACGCGCCGAGGCGATGACTGGATTGCCACCGCGCTGATCGAGGAGAATACGCCAGCCATGCCCGAGATCGGCATCGAAGTACCGATCGTGGAATTTTACGCAGGTCTGCGATTCTCGGCGCCAGACGAGGAACAAGCCACTCGTTAGTGCATTGCCAGGTACCAGCCCGTAACTGTCACTGCGAGTTCCGTACTGGCTGGTGGCCGACCGGCCCCTGATGAAACCGTGATGCCCGCTTCCCCGGCGATGACGCCAAAATGTGCGGCGCTTTCTTGTTAGGCGCTTAAGGGCGAAGCCCGACAAAAAATTTGTCGATGGTCAGGCAGCGATGCCGAGTTCGCGAAAGACGCCGTTCATGGCGAGTCGCAGGTCCTGGTAGTGGCGATCGATGGCGCGCGGGTTTTGTCCTCCTCGGGTGGGGCTGATGTCTTGAGCGGCCGCGAGGAGTGGCTTGAGGGCTTTCTCTCGGAGCACGAGTAGGGCCGTGATAGCGCGCAGACCGGACGGCATCGCCTCGTAGCGACGCGTCGCGCCGATCCGCTGGACGATCTGTTTGCCGCGGAGTTTCTTCAGATCATACGCGGCCTGGCGGGGGCCGTAGAGCGGTGCGCTGTGATTGCGGAACGCGCGGACCTGATCGGCCAGTGCCGAGGCGGTGAAGCCATCAGCTGAGGCTGACAACGCGATGACAGCCTCAGCGACGTGACGCAGGCGCGGCTTGTTGAGATCGATTCCCCCGACCACGGTTTTACCAACCCGTGACGGCAACGGCAGACGCTCGAGCATCTCATCGCCGACGAAGCATTGATCGATGCAACTCAGCGCCTCCATGAATCGCTCGAGCATGCCCTTCAATCGGCGGACGATTTCGGGGAAGTTATCCAGTAAGCGCCCGCAGCGGAACTCCCGGATATTGTGAGCTACAGCCTCAATGCGAAGTACGCGTTCGCCTTTTGAATAGATCTTCAACGCCAGCTTGCCGCAATGCAGCTTGAAGACCGTCAGATCATACGTAGGTCTCTCGACCGCAACTCCCCATTCGGCCGCCCGCATGTTGCGTGGACGGTATTTCGGCCGGCCCTTGTCGCCGAGGATGGTCTTTATCGTCTTCAGGTCCAACGGCGCCCGGCTACGATCGATCAGGGCTTGGAAGACTTGCTCCATGCGTCCGCCAACCAGGAATATCAGGTTTCGGCTGTACTCCATTTGATAGTTGGAGAAGTGATAACGGAACCCGCTGCGTTTCTGCTCCTCAAAGTCGAGCGCAAAGCACAAGCAGCAGCGGTAAATCCACCGCTCACAGACCTCACTCAATCGCCCTATAGCCCGTTGCTCGGACAAGGTCTCTGCGATCTTCGCGAAACCGGACGTGTCACCGATGGCGGTGAAACAGTTGCCTTCCTTGGTGAACCCGATGCCCGCCTTGCGCGCCTGGCAGGCGACGTATTCATGGCCGTTCAAGATCACCTGGGCAGGGAACGGTGGGTGCCCGCTGATCTTGATGGTGACATGCCCCCAATCACGGTCGAGAATATGAAACGAGTAGTGGTTCACATAAGGCTTCTTCCGCTCAAGGTGGTAATTCGACTCGACGTGCCACACCGGTGCCTGGGCTCGACCGACCAGGACCAGAAACAAGCCCTCGATCACCGCTGTCTTGGCCAGATAATCGTCGGCCACGTCATGCTTGCGCTCTCCTGCCACACAATCGATTACCGGGATGTCGTGCGCTTTGGCGTAGCCTCGCACGCGCCGGCTGAACCGGCCGGCCAACCGCATCAGATGGGCGTTGTCCAGAGTGTCGTCTGATCCAGTGAGCGCCCGCCACCACACGCGGAAACCACCAGGGCTATGACCCATCCCGAAGTAAGCGTTCAGAACGATGCGGTCCACGCAATCGTAGCTGCCGCTCAGCAGCTCTTGATAGAGCTCGCTCAGTCCGTCGGTCATGGCCCGCTCCCTCGGCGTACTGCCGAACTCCGATGTCTATCCGAGACGAGCATACCGACTACCGACGGCACATTGGCCAGTGGCAAGGCATTTGACGCGGCGGAACTGCCCCGCAGGGGCCACTTTTCCACAGCCATGTCTGGGGAAAAGCGTAGTCCCTTACCACCCGACTCTTCTCGCGTCCTGCGTTGAATCGTATGCTCTGCGAAATCCCATCAAATCATAGCCGGAATGACCACCGCCTCGGCAAGCCATTCCGCCGCTGCGGTCGCGGCGCGTCCGGCTTTGGTGAGGTAGTAGCGGTAGGTTCCAGTGGCGCGTTTGATCACCCCGAGGTCCAGCAGCCGGCGCAGTTGCCGCGACAGTCTGGTTGGCGACAGCATGCCGAGGTCGGGCAACAACTCGCCCCGGCGGATGCCGGCAATGTTGACCTTCGGGTTCTGCAAGGCGTGCAACAGGGCCTTGTCCACCGGGGCAAAGAAGTTGATCCCTTGGACCGTCTTGCCGTCCACCGCATGCGGCTTGGTCAGCCGCGCAAGCGCCCGGATGCCGGCGGAGAAGTCATCCAGCGCGGACAGGTGGGCGATGTAGCGTCGGTTACAGCCGAGCAGTATCTCACGCAGGTCGATCAGGCTGTAGATCGATTTCTTGACTGGTGCGAGTTCCCGGCTCGCCGGGCCGTGGCGGTGTTCCACCTTGCGGTGGTGCTTGAAGAACGACACATCGTTGGTCGTGGTCTCGATGCGCAGCACGATGCCGTGCTTGTCGTACATCTTGATCGAGCACTTGCCGAAGCGGTGCTTGATGCAGGTACCCTCGATCCGGGTGGAGAACTGCGAGCCGACCTCCTGGGCCAGCAATGGCGTGATCTGCCGGCCGAGGAATGTGGCGATCTGCTCGGCCTTCACGCTCAGCACCGACTGGCGGACCAGTTGCTCATAGAGCGGGCCGAGCGTTGTGGTGGACTGGAACGCCAGGTCGGTGGCGTATTCCACCTGCATCAGGCTCCAGTGGTAGGTTTGCCCGAATACCTCCGACACCGGGCAGCACAGCGCGGCGTAGCGATCCAGGGTACGGTGCAATTGATCGGGGGAGAGACTGTCGGCCAGTTGCTGGGCGCGGCCCCAGTCGTCGATCCGCACGAAAGCGTTGTCGGCCATGGTGTAGCCGATGCCCTGCGCGGCCAGCCTGCGCGCCAGCCAGCTATGGCCGTTGCAGTAGAATTGCAGGCGGAACGGCGCCCAGGTCGGCACGCGCAGATAGACCAGCCCGAATTTGGCGTCCTGGAAATAGAAGTAGTAGTGCAGGCATTTGCCGCTGTCCGGCCGGATGTAGGTCTTATGCGTCTGCTTGTCGTGCCAGGGCTTGTAGGCGTCGCAGGCTTCCATGGCCGAGATGACGTGCACCAGGCCGGGATGGTCGCCACGCCGCTCAAGCACGCGCGCCACAACATCTTCCTTGCGGACATGCGGCTTGGCGATGTGCTCGATGCGGACCCCAGCCTCGGCGGCCAGCGACGCCGCACGCTCGCGCACCCGATCGCGCAGCGTCTTGGCGAAGTCCGGGTAGTCGAAGATGCGGATGCCACTGGCATGGAGATACCCGGTCATTCCTGCGGCGTAGCACACTACGGGCAGCGTCCCGGTGATCACCAGCCGGTCGTAGCACGACAGCATCCCGGCAATCCGATCGTCGTAGCGCTCCGTCAGTGACTGGCTCATGCTGCCCCCGCGCGGTAACCGCAGGGAAGGCTACACCAGACCTATTGGTTCCGGCTCCGCCGGCTTAGGAGCATGACGACGAAGCAATCTTGCCCGTGGTGCGCACTTCGATCGAGATTGCTTCGTCGCAACGCTCCTCGCAATGACACGGTCATTTCCACTGTTGTTGCGCCCT
The DNA here is from genome assembly GCA_963696645.1 of uncultured Alphaproteobacteria bacterium. Lineage (GTDB taxonomy): Bacteria > Pseudomonadota > Alphaproteobacteria > Acetobacterales > Acetobacteraceae > JAMXLO01. The sequence goes on along the minus strand of CAVOKY010000005.1, from coordinate 682,317 downwards.
GCCCAGATCACGCGATTTCCAGCGCCCACGCCTCGGCAACTGCGAGCCCGCGTACGTCGATCCCGTTGGTGAGCTGCGCCGCATACGATTCATGGTGATGCCCGTGCACGATCAGCCGCGCCGCTCCGACCTCGGCCAGCCGGTCGATGGCGGCAAAGCCATGACGATGGCACGACGGCGCCTCGTGCGAAACCAGCACATCGAAGCGATGCTGTGCCAGCCTGGCGAAATCCTCCGGGAAGATCGAATCACGGTGCCATAGTGGCAAGCCACCACGCCAATGCTCGCGCGCATCGAGGCTCGCCAGGAATTCCTGGCGCGTGTCGAAGCGCGGCGGCTCGATCTGCGCACGGGGATCGTCCGCGCGCGGATACCAGATGCGCGGCTTGAACACGCCGCCCAGACCGGCGATACGAAATCCGGCAACCTCGATCACCTTGCCGCCGATGTCGCCCTCGGGAAAATCCGTGACCAGGTTATCGAACACGGTGTCGGTCTCGGTGTCCTTGTTGCCGACTATCCAGTGTATGCGCCAGCCCATGGTGAACAGCGACGCCAGCACATGGCGCAGTGGCACACGCAGCTCGCAATCGCCGAGCAGGATCAGCGTGCCCGGCTCCTGTGCGGCGCATGCGCGCAGGATCGGCGCGAAATTGCCGTGCGGGTCGCCGGCGATGACAATGGGCGAAGACACGCGGGTTACCTCGACTATGCGGCGCGACCGAACCCGAGCAGACGCGCCGCCGGGCCGATCGTCCAGCCCTGGATGATCAGCGATACCACCACGACGACGAACACCGCACTGAACAACCTCTCGTCACGGATCGGATCGGCCAGCGCCGGGATGAAGCTGATATAGATCGGCACCGCGCCGCGCAGCCCGACCCACGACGCGAACGCCGATTCGCGCCAGGTGAAGCGGAACGGCAGCAGGCAGGCGAACACCCCCACAGGACGCGCGATCACAATCAGCACGACGGCAATCAGGATGCTGATCGGAATGAATGCCACGAGCTCGTGCGGCGTGACCAGCAGGCCAAGCATCAGGAACAGCACGATTTGTGCGAGCCAGGCGAACCCCTCGTAAAAGTTCATGACCTCAAGCCGTGCGCGAAACTCGGTCGCGCCGATCATCACGCCGGCCAGATACACCTCCAGGAAGCCGCTGGTGTGCAGCACCTGTCCCAGCCCGAACAGCGCCAGGCCATAGGTCAGCACCAGCACCATCGCGGTCGGCACCTCGAGCGACAGGCGCTTCAGCAACTGTGCGAGCAGCCAGCCCCCGCCAAGACCCAGCGCGATGCCACCGATCATCTCCTGCGCGAACAGCAGCACGCCACTCTGCCACGTTACCGTTGCGGGCTCGGTGATGACGCGGATGACGAACACCATCAGGAATATGGACGTCGGATCGTTGACTCCGGATTCCACTTCCAACAGCGCCATGACGCGGTCCGGCAACGCGAGGCGGGCTCGGCTGAGCATGGCGCCGACCGCGGCGGCATCGGTCGGGGCTACCGCGGCACCGAGCAGCATTGCGAAGGCGAATGGCACGCCGGCCACCCAAGTGACGGCCGCCGCAACGATGGCGGCGGTAACGCCGACTCCGACCACCCCGAGTGCGAGTGCCGGCCAGATGGCGATACGCAGCATGGAGAGGGGGGTCTTCAGGCCACCTTCGAACAGGATGACCGCCAGGGCGACGCTGCCTATCAGGTAGGCGGATGAGAAGTCGGTGTAGGGGATGCCGCCAGGTCCGTCCTCGCCGGCCAGCATGCCGAGTACCAGGAAGACCAGCAGGACTGGCGCCGCGACGCGGCGGGTGGCGATGGCGGCGAAGATGCTCAGGAGGCCGAGGACGCCCCCCACGAGGATGAACTCGTGGGCGGCGTCCATGTGCTCGCGGCCGAGCTCCAGCAGGTCCGGACCATTGGTCATGCAGGAGCGTTGTTGCTGGTTTCCGGCAATGCGGGCAAGGGCCGATTGCGTTCGGCATTGTGCCACATGGTGCAGCGCTCACGCGCCATCGGTGAAGCCCTATTGAAGCCCCAGCCGACACAAACTCGGCGAGAGCGCAGCACCTTTGGCGTTGCGCGGAGCGAAGGGCACGGGAGGTCCCCTGTGCATCACGTGGGTAAGCACGGGGGATGGTCAGTCCCGGCCGAAGCCGCGCGGCGGAATGATCGCCTGAAGTTCGCTGAGGTCCAGATCGCAGATTGCGCGCAGCGCCTCGGCGGTCGCACTGTCCTGCAGGTTATCCGGCAGGCTTTGCAGCCACGCCGCGAAACCTACCTGCGCTTCCACGAGGCCCGCGACGTGGTCCGTCCAACGTTGGGCCCGTCCGCGATGATCAGCCGGACGGCGGTTGCGGACGATACGGCACACCGGCCGCGCGCGCGGCGCGATAGCGGGCCTGGCGTTCGGCTTCGGTCATGGCTGGCCGACGCAAATATACTCGCCTTCCGCACAAGCGCTTCGATCGTGGGGCGCCACGCGGCGGCTGCGCGCGCATCGACGATCGACCTGCGCTGCTGTGGAAATCGCCTACGTGGCAGCTATGATCCTCCACGCGGCACGCTCGACGGCATCGCGCGCCATTTCCGCTGACAGGTGCAGATAGACCCGGTCCGCCGGCTGCTGGCGCACTGAACGGGTGCGGGAGTCTGCATGAGGCTCACGTCATTCCCTGTCTTGGCATCGAGGATTTCGAAGGCACGCCTCTGGAAGGCCATCGCCTGGCGCGACATGTGTTCGGCGCCATCGGCAGCTTACTGATCACCTTGGAGCTTATTCAGGCCGCAATTGCGGGTGAACACCGAGCCGCCGAGTGGTCGGGGGGGACCACCAGGCAGCTCGGCAACGCTAGAGATCAAAATGCACGTCTGAACGCAAGGATTAAAGCATTTTCGGGCGTCATCCGCAAGTATAAAAACACAATAATTGTACCAATAAAAACCTGACGGCGCGGAAGGTGCACATCTTGCCTTCGGCGCTCCTATGAGAAAGGGCCGGTTGCAGTTTCACCGGCCCCAAGCGTCTGCACACTCGCTCGCCAAGTCCTGGCGTGCAGGGAAAGGCAGACCGCCCTCCGGTCGCGGCCGACGCCGGCGCACGGGACCCCTCCGGGCTTCAGCGCTTCAAGGACCCGGCGAATCCGCCGTCGCTGACCCGTCAATGGGAAGATTCATTGTCCGGCCGCACACGCCCAGGTGGCCGAGTCAGCAACGGTCCACGTATTGGCGTGCCAAGAAAACCGGAAGGGCGCCCTGGCTCGGTGAGCCCCTTTATCCTCACAGCTTGTCGGAAAACTTTACACATCCTCGCAGTGCAAGACAACGTCTCGAATAACTCGATGATTTGTCATATCATTTCCTTCGGCACGGAAATTGCGTATAAATAAATCGCTCCACGCTCGATATGCATTTATATTTGCCGACATGGGTGAAATAGGAGACAATAATCATGAAACTCTCAAAGCTGGTTCTTGCGGGGGCAGCCACCCTGCTGTGCGCCGCGGGATCTGCCCGCGCGGCGATCATCGACCTGACGTTCGAGGGTCTTGGGAATCTGGTCCCGATCGGCAGCTACTACGCTGGCGGCGGAGGTCCGAACTACGGGATCACCTTCTCGCCAAACTCGCTGGCGATCATTGAAGGCAGTGCCGGCGGTACCGGCAACTTCCAGGGCGAGCCGTCGCCGACGACCGTCGCGTTCTTTCTGAGCGGCGGTGCAGATACGATGGACGTTGCGGCAGGCTTCACCACAGGCTTCTCATTCTACTACTCCTCCATCAACGTGCCCGGCTCGATCAATTTCTGGAGCGGGCTGGACGATACCGGGACGCTGCTGGCGACGCTCGCCTTGCCGGTGACGCCAGCCGGGCCTTATGGGGCGGCGCCATGTCTTACCGGCGCGCAGTTCTGCCCGTGGGTGCCGATCGGTGTAGCGTTCTCAGGCACCGCCATGTCGGTCGATTTCGGCGGCAGCGCCAACCAGATCGGCTTTGACAACATCACCCTCGGCGCGGATGTACCGGTCGGCGCTCCCGAGCCGGCTTCAATCGCGCTGCTTGGTCTCGGTCTTGTCGGCCTTGGTGTGACCATCGGTCGCAAGTCGAACTGATCCGTTCCGCGGTTCACAGGTTTGGCGGCGCCTTCGGGCGCCGCTTTTCTTGTGGGGCAGGCGGATCCCAGGTGGGGCCGCCGTATGCTCACCACCGTGCCGCGATCTGCCCCGGGACCCTGGGGCCTCCTGCTGTGGGTAATCCGCACCCGGCCTGATCAGCGTGCCGTCGCGCCACACCTGCAATTCGTGCGCAATCCAGCCCACCGTCCGTCCAACGGCGAACAACGTGAAGGCCGCACCAACCGGCCTGTCCAGTCGCTGTCCAGCATCAACAACACAAAAGCGGCCTGTCACCGAGGCAGATGCCAAGACCGCGGGCCGTGCTGACCAACGTGTCGTCGGCGGCGATCCGCTGCGTCGGCTCGAACGCGGCTGTCAGCGGCACATCCGTTACTCGTCGATTTTGCCACGCGACCATGCGATCGAACTTGCCCTCGGCGATCAGGTCCACGGCATGCACGCCAAAGGCGGACGCGATCAGCCGGTCGTCCCAGGTCGGCTGCCCGCCGCGTTGCACATGGCCGAGTACCGTCACACGCGTCTCGGCCCCGGTCATCCGGGCGAGTGCTTCGCCGAGTACATGGCCGATGCCGCCATAGGTGGCATTGCCCAGCGCATGCCGGCGTTCCACGCGCGCGCCCGCGTCGTCGCGCACCGCCTCGGCGACCACGACAATCGCGAAGTTGTGCGTCCCGTGACGAAACTTGCTGATATGCGCAGCGACGACATCGAGGTCGTAGGGGATCTCCGGCACCAGGATCACGTCGGCGCCACCCGCGATGCCGGCCGCCAGCGCGATCTGGCCGCTGTCGCGACCCATCACCTCGAGGATCATCACCCGGTCATGGCTTGCTGCGGTGGGTTGCAGCCGGTCGATCGCCTCGGTCGCCACCATGACTGCCGTGTGGTAGCCGACCGCGCTCTCGGTGCCGCCCACATCGTTGTCGATCGTCTTGGGAATGCCGACAAATGGGATCTCTCCCTGTTGGGCGAGGCGACGAAGAATGGCGAAGCTGCCGTCGCCGCCGATACCGATCAGCGCGTCGAGGCCGAGCAGCCGAACGCCCTCGATGACTTCCTCAGACCGGTCCTTGAGGCTGCCATCCGGCATCGGGTAGGCGAATGGGTCGCCACGGTTGGAGGTGCCGAGAATCGTGCCTGCCATGCGCACCATGGCCGGGTTGGCACTCTGCAGATCGAGTGGTGTGGCATCGACCGGCCGGTGCAGCAGACCCTGGGTGCCGTGGAGGATGCCGACGACCTGCCATCCATAACGCAGCACGGCACGCACGACGACCGCACGGATCACGGCGTTGAGCCCCGCGCAATCGCCGCCGCTGGTCAACACGCCGATCGTCTTCCCAGAACTGATGACGGTCTCTGGGTGCCCAAGCGCGGCGATCACGACGACATCCCCGCCTGGGCTGCAGTTGCACCCGACGGGCCGGCATCGAGCGTGTCACGCCCTGCAGCATCGTGCCCTGCCCGAGTTAGCCGCTTCCCTGTCATGGCCGTCCCCTGTCTGGTTCAGGCACAGGAAGATCACGTGCATCCTAAGAAATCGTTGTCGCCGGCGCCTCGGGCTTCCACGAAAGTCCGTGCTGCTTGCTGCTGCCACGCGAGCGAACCGGTCGGCAGGGTGCAAATCTGGGCTATTGACGAACTGCGTGCCTTTATTCGGGCAGGCGACAGGGAACCGTCACATCGTACGCCGTGGGCCTGGCCGTCGGAATTCGCCCCCGCGTTGCCAGAGGGCGGCGCCACTTCTAGTCTCGAAGCTCGTCAATGACCTCACCGGAAGCATGGTATCATGGCAAAAGCCTACTGGATCGCCTGCTATCGCTCGATCTCGAACCCCGCCGCGCTCGCTGACTATGCCAAGCTCGCCGGTCCCGCCATCATCGCCGGCGGAGGGCGCTTCCTCGCGCGAGGTGGCGTCGCCAAGACATACGAGGCCGGCCTCGATCAGCGCACCGTCCTGATCGAATTCGACAGCGTCGCGCAGGCGATCGCCGCACATGACAGCCCTGGTTACCAGGCAGCTCTCGCTGCACTGGGGAACGCGGCGGAGCGCGATATGCGCATCGTCGAAGGCGTTGCCTGAGAGGAACGTCCGCGCGGCGACGTTACAGGGCCGGCTGCACGGCGCCATTGCTGTCGTGGCGGTGGCGCTGGTCTGGCTGGTGAACGCTCTTGCCGGACCGGCCTGGGCCGATCCGCGACCGGCGACGGTTCCGATCGCTGCATCCGTCTGGAATGTGCAACAAAGCGAGCTCTGCGCCGTCGCATTGCGGCAGGCGGAGCAACGCCATCACCTGCCACCCGGACTCCTGGAATCGATCGCCAAGGCGGAAAGCGGGCGACCGATCACGTCCTTCACCGATGTACGGGCGTGGCCCTGGACAATCGACGCCGACGGCGATGGCCTGTTTCTCGACAGCAAGGCAGCCGCGGTCGCGTGGATGCGACTGCAAGCGTCCCGCTACAACTTTGTCGATATCGGCTGCATGCAGGTCGATCTGCATTACCATCCGCATGCCTTCGCCTCGATTGAGGACGCGTTCGATCCCGCCGCCAATGCAGACTACGCCGCACGGCTTCTGGTTGACCTGTACCACGGCGAGGCAGGCGGCAGCTGGGACGTTGCTGTCGGGCTTTACCACTCGCACACGCCGATGCTCGCCGCGGAATACCGCGATCACGTCGCATTGGTCGGCGCCGGCGTTCTTCACGGCATTCTTGAGGGCGTGCCCCTCTACGTGCGTGCCATCCGTCAGGGCACGCTGCGGCTGGCATTGGGCGGAGGCAAGGTGGCGCTGATCAATGTGCACCGCCAGCCCGCCGCGCGGTCACGTCACCCATTCACCAACTGCCAGATCGTCGAGGTACTCGGCCCCTATCTCAACGGCCGACAGCGAAGCGGAGGGTGCGTCCAGGCGTCGCGGTAGCGCGAACACCCGACAAACGATCGCAGCAGCACCTTGAGCGGGAGCAACAGCCCGAGCCTGCCCATCCGCCAGGCGAGTGCTGCGAGAGTGTCGATCGGCATCGATGCGTCGTCGGCGCTCACGCGGCCATTTTCACCAACCTCTCGATCTCCGCCATCCGCTGGTCGATCCGTTCGGATCGCTGGCTTCCAAGGTTCACCACCAGACGATCCACACCGATCTCGGCGTATTCCTGCATCGCGTCGATCGCCATCGTCATCGGCGGCGTGATAATGATCTGGAACTCCCTGCCCCGCTTGCGTCCGGCTTTGGCGAACGCCGCATCAAGCCGGGCCACCATCTCCCGCGTGCCGGCCGGATCGCGATTGAACCCGTACCATCCGGCGCCGAAGCGCACGGCACGGCGGAAGGCCGCATCGGCATAGCCTCCGACGATGATCGGCACGTGCGGCTTCTGGATCGGCTTGGGGTCCAGCCGACAGGTCTCGAGCTTCACCCATTTGCCGGCGAAATCGACCGCCGGTTCGCTCCACAGCCGACGCATGACCTCGAGGTACTCGTCACAGCGAGCACCGCGATCTTCCCAGCGATAGCCGCATGCCTCGACTTCCTCCTTGTTCCAGCCGACGCCGATACCGAAGTCGATGCGTCCGTCCGTCAGCCAGTCGAGCGTGCACATTTCCTTGGCGGTGTAGATCGGGTTGCGTTGCGGCACGAGCGCGACGCCCGTGCCAAGGCGCAACCGCGTCGTCGCGGCGGCGAGGAACCCGAAAGTGGCAGTCACGTCCAGCATGCCGCCGCCTGCCGGAACGGGAATGCGTCCGTCCTTCGAGCCGGGATAGCCGAATGTATTCTTGTCGAACAGCACGACGTGCTCGCCCATCCAGATGGAGTCGAGGCCCATGTCCTCAGCGCGTCGGCCAAAGTCGAGAATCATCCGGGGCGTCGCCAGCGGCGACATGAAAGTGGCGAAGATTCCGATTTTCATAGCGTCCTACCTCGTGATTACGCTGTGGCAGCCACCGTCATCTGCAACGCCTTCCCGACGTTCATGCGCAACGGCGCATCGGTGTTGGCAGAGGTCCAGGTCGGCATGATCGACGCATCGGCCAAGCGCAGCGCGTCCCGCCCGGCACGAGTGCAAATATACGCGCGTACGGGACGCTGTCCGCAAGCCATCCCGCTTCTGTGCACAATGAACCAAACGGTCCGGTACTGGGCCCCCCACGTCCGGTGCCGTTGGCCCGCCGAGAGACCTGTCTTGCTGGATACCGTCAGGTGGCAGTCGGGACCAGACGGCAGTTTGGTCGTGCCGGGTCGAATTGCTTCGGTAGCTGTAAGAAATTAATCCTTCATATTTGCTGCCAACTCGCCCAATATGTGCGGGTAACGGCGGCCCGACAGGCATACATGAGAAAATAGTCCTTGACGCCGCGGCCGCTATTCCTTTACGGTCGTTGCCATCAACGCGCGGCAGTGCACCCGCTGTGCTTGATCCACGCTGGACATCGAGTGAGCCAGCATCGCTAGGGCGCCCCGCTTTGTTGCCCCGGGGGCAGCAGTGCCACGAGGCCTCTGGCGCATCTGATCTCGATAACGCTCGGACCATTCGTCCTGCCGCTGGCGACGCGGGCGTCGTCGAGACGTCACACAATGCCGTGGAGAATCCCTCATGAGTCGTTGCCCCAAGGCCGCACCGCCTTTGCCTGCCAGGCTCGAGAAATGCCCCACCGGCATCCATGGCCTGGATGTCATCACCGGTGGCGGCCTCCCGCGCGGGCGCCCCACCTTGATCTGTGGCGGCGCCGGTTCCGGCAAGACGCTGATCGGCATGGAGTTCCTCGTCCGCGGCATCCAGCAGCACGACGAGCATGGCGTCTTCATGAGCTTCGAGGAACGCGCCATCGATCTGACCGAGAACGTCGCCTCTCTCGGCTACGACCTGGCTGCCCTGACCGCCGACGGGAAACTTGTGATCGACCAGGTGACGATCGACCGCGGCGAGATCATGGAGACCGGCGAATACGACCTCGACGGCCTGTTCATCCGCATAGCCGCAGCCATCGCCGCGGTCGGCGCCAAACGCGTGGTGCTGGACACCATCGAGACGCTGTTCGCGGCCCTGACCAACACCCAGATCATTCGCTCCGAGCTCCGCCGCCTGTTCGCCTGGCTCAAGGAGAAGGGCGTCACCGCCATCATTACCGGCGAACGGGGCGATGGAACCCTGACCCGCCACGGCCTCGAGGAATACGTCTCCGACTGCGTGATCGCACTCGACCAGCGGGTCACCGATCAGATCGCCACACGCCGCATGCGCATTGTGAAATATCGCGGCTCGGCCCACGGCAGCAACGAATACCCGTTCCTGATCGACGAGCAAGGCTTCACCGTTCTGCCGATTACCGCGATCGATCTGAATTATCCGGCGTCGCAGGAAGTCGTCTCCACCGGCATCGCCAAACTGGACCTCATGCTTGGCGGCAAGGGGTATTACCGCGGCGGCAGCCTTTTGGTGTCCGGCACTGCCGGAACAGGCAAGACTTCCATCGCCGCGCATTTCGCTGATGCAGCTTGCCGGCGCGGCGAACCCTGCATCTATTTCGCCTTCGAGGAGTCGCCGGACCAGATCATACGCAACATGCGCTCGATCGGCATCGACCTTGGGATCTGGGCCGATCAGGGCCTGCTGCACTTTGCTGCCTTCCGCCCATCCGCATTCGGACTCGAGGTGCATCTGAGCACGATGCTGAAGCTGATCGGCGAGTTCAAGCCGCAGGTCGTCATCGTGGATCCGGTGTCCAGCTTCATTGCAGCCGGCACGGAAAGCGATGCCAGATCGATGCTGATGCGCCTGATCGATCTGCTGAAAGCGCGGCAGATCACCGCCATGCTGACCAGTCTGACGACCGCCGGACACGCGGCCGAGCAAAGCGAGGTCGGCATCTCCTCGCTGACCGACACCTGGCTGATGGTGCGCAATCTGGAACAGGCCGGCGAGCGCACCCGCACGATGTCGATCATCAAATCGCGCGGCATGAAGCATTCCAATCAGGCGCGGGAGCTTCTGCTGGGCGCTCGTGGCGTCGAACTGGCGCAGGTCTTCGTCGGCCCGGATGGTACGATCATGACCGGCTCCGCCCGGGTGGCCCAGGAAGCCGCTGACAGGGCCGCCGTCGCCGCACTGGAAGATGACATTGCCCGCGAGGAGGCCGCCCTGCTGCGCAAGCGCAAGGCGGTCGATGCCAGGATCGCCGAGATGCAGGCCGATCTCGCGGCCGAAGCCGAGGAGGTCGGTGCAACGATCAAGACGCAGACATCGGCGGCAACCGGCCGTGCGGCCGCCCGTGCGGATCAAGCACTGGAACGCGAGCACGCCGGCAACCCACAGGCCGCCCGCCACAATGGAGGCGAACGGTGAACGCGGCTCCACTCCAGCCCGACGACCAGGCGGCGGCCGAGCCGGAGGCCGAGTGGGAGCTTCGCCTGTATGTCGTCGACCAGAGCGCGCGATCCGTCATCGCCTTCGCCAACCTGAAGAAGCTCTGCGAGGTTCATTTGGCGGGCAAGTACCGGATCGAGGTGATCGATCTGCTGGAAAAGCCTCAGCTCTCCATCGACGACCAGATCGTCGCGATCCCTACCCTGGTCCGCAAGCTGCCCACCCCGATCCGCAAGATCATCGGCGACCTTTCCAATTCGGAGCGCACGCTGGTCGGATTGCAGTTGCGTCCAGCCGCACCAAGAGACGCGACGCCGTCATGAAAGAACCAGAGGCCACCCAACCGCACAGTACAGATGGGGCGACCAATCCGCCAAGATATCGACTGCGCCTCTTTATCAGTGGCGCAACGCCACGTTCCGCGCGGGCGATCGAGAACATCAAGGCGCTCGGCGAGAAACGGCTCTCCGGTCGCTACGACCTGGAGGTGATTGACGCCTATCAGCAGGCGGAGTTGACCCGCGACGAGCACATCGTCGTGCTGCCCACCCTGATCAAGTCTCTGCCAGGTCCATTGCGACGCATGGTCGGTGACCTTGCGGATGAGGAACAGGTGCTGCTCGGCCTTGGCCTCGACCCGGAGGAGGCGAGCCGAGGTGACGCCACCGACGATGTCTGAGCAGCAAACACACGATCGATCCACGAGTGCGCTCCGGCCCACGATCGCCACGTTGCGCGTCCGGCGGAATGTACAGACCCGCGAAGCCGGCAACACGTGAGCTGCGGTCCCCATTCAAGGCGCGTAATTCGGGCGATCACGGACGCAGCCCGTCCATTGTTCAGCGGCCTCGTTCTAGGCTCCGTGCTGCTCCCGGCCGTTCTATATGCCGTCGTGGCATGGCAGGACCGGGTCTCCGTGCTGGCGCAGGCCGAACAGAATATCAAGAGCACGGCAGCGATACTCGAGGAGAATGCCCACGACGTTTTCACCACTCACCGGTTGGTTGCCAGCCTGGTGAATGAGCACATTCAGGGAATGGGTTGGCGAGCGATTTCCGACTCCGAGGCGCTGCACAAATACCTCGCCGATGTTGTGCACGATTATCCGCAGATCCTGTCCCTGTGGCTGATCGATTCCACCGGCCTCGTCCGCAATTCGAGCGCCGTCTTCCCGGTTCCTTCGGTCAGGGTCACCGATCGCGACTACTTCGCTGCACTGAGTGAACACGACACCGGATTGTTCGTAGGGCGGCCTGTTCATGGTCTCGTCTTCAAAGACCAGGATATATTCAACGTTGCACAACGCCGATTGAGCCCGTCCGGGAGTTTCGACGGGATCGTCGACGTTTCGGCATTGCTGGCATACTTCACCACCTACTGGAATCGAACCATCGACAACCCCGGCGCCTCCGTGGCCCTGATTCGTAGCGATGGGGTTATTCTTGCGCGGAAACCCGCCGTCGATATGAATGTGCCACCGCTTGGCCCGAGCAGCCTGTTGATGCAGGCGATCGCCAATAGCGACTCCGGTAACTTCCGCAGCTATTCCGTCATTGACGGCACTGAGCGCCTTTTTGCCTACAAGAAGGTTACTGATTATCCAGTATACGTGGTTTATAGCATCGGCGTGAGCGCCGTTTTTCAGCCGTGGCGCAAGCATCTCTCCACTAACGGCGTGTTCTTCGCGTTGGGCGCGCTGGCACTCACGTCGTTGGCATTTGTTATCGAGAAGCGGGCTCGCGAACTCGGCCTGCTGAACGTAACTCTCAAGGAGCGCACCAGCGAGCTGGAGGTGGCGAACAGGGAATTGGAGGGTTTCTCCCATTCGACATCGCACGTGTTGCGCGCACCGCTCCGAGCCATCGATGGGTTCTCCCAGATCCTGCTGGACGAACACTCCGCCGGGCTCGACGGCGAGGGGAAGCGCCTCATCGGAGTGCTGCGATCGAGCGCGCTGGAACTGAACGAACAAATCAGTGGCATCCTGGATTTTCTGCGCATCAACCGCGACAAGATGTCCCGCAGCACGATTGACATGGCTGAAGCAGTCCAGATGACCCTCAAGGAGCTTGAGCCGAAGACCCGTGGCCGCAAGCTCAAGATTGCAATATCGCCCTTGCCGAAGGCGTACGGTGACAGCGCAATGCTCCAGCGTGTCTGGACAAATCTGCTCGACAACGCCGTCAAGTTCACCGCTCCCAAGGCTGATGCCAGAATCGAGGTCGGTGCGTTCTCCGAGGACGGCGAGACGGTCTACTACGTCCGCGACAATGGAGTTGGCTTCGACAAGCGGTTCACCGGCAAACTGTTCGGCGTTTTCAATCGGCTTCATGGCGCAGATTACGCCGGCAACGGCACCGGCCTCGCGATCGTTCGGCGCGTCATTTCCCGACATGGCGGCCGGGTTTGGGCCGAGGGCGCGTTGGACAAGGGCGCGACGGTATTTTTTGCCCTGCCGGCGTTGAGCGACGGACAAGCGACAGCTCCCCGTGCCGCAAGGGTCGATCCGGCGTTGACGCCGACAGCCCACGCATTGGCGGGTGACAAATGACCGCACCGACAGCCATCGTGCAGACACTTCCCCTGCTGCAAGGGATGCACCCTACGACAGCCGCAACCGCGAAGCTTCCCACCGTCACCCGACGGCTGGCGCTTCTGGTACTCGTCACGATACTTCCGGTGCTGGCCTTCTCGGGCTTCATCATTATGCGCTACGCACAGATCCAGCGCACACAGTACGAGCAACAACTTGAAGCAACGGCTCAAGCCACGTCGCTTGCCATTGACGCAGGGATTTCGCGCCAAATCGCAACTCTCGTCACACTCAGCCACTCCCGTGAGTTGAAGAATCGAGACTGGCAAGCATTCTATGATCTGGCCAAGGACTCAGCCGCAGACCAACCGAACGCTCGAATCGCGAGCTATGAGCCTTCGGGGCAGACAATCTTCTCGACGTTCGTGCCTTACGGCACGGTTCTGCCGATGTCGGCTAGCCCTGATTCGATCCGCAACGTTGTGGAGTCCAGGCAGTTCCAGATTTCCGATTTGTACGTGGGTAGCGCTTCCAAGGTGCCTGTGATCGGAATTTACGTGCCCGTCATCGAAAATGGAGCGGTTGTCAACGTTCTCAGCCTCGCATTGCCGCCTGGTTTCATCTCCCAAACCCTGCAAAGCCAGATACAGCTTCCCGGCAGCATCGGCGCTGTGTTTGATCGCAATACCAGGCTCGTTGCCCGGACCAAGGACGAGAATGCCTTTATCGGGCATCTCGCGTCGCCGGGTTACAAGGAAGCGCTGCAGAAATCGGACACGGGCAGCCTTGACATTCGTAACCTGCAAGGTCTGCTGGTCCGGGCCGTCTACGTCAAATCAGCACTGTCCGGGTGGTCAACGACGCTGGCGATTGAGAAAGCCACGCTCGATGCGCCGCTGTGGCGCTCTCTCTGGATTTTTGGTGGCGGCGGCGGCCTGCTCTTCACCGTTGCGCTCCTCTTGGCGTTCTACTATGGCCGGGGCTTCGCCCGGCCGGTTGCAACGCTGACAGCGATGGCCCAGTCGCTCGGCCGGGGCGACCGCCTGCCGCATAATAATCTCGGCCTCCGCGAAATGCAGATCATCGCCGACCAGATGGTCCTGGCTGCCGAAACATTGCATCGCCACTCTGATGAGCGCGCAAATCTGCTCGCGAGACTCAACGACAGCAACCAACACCTTGCGGCCGCAAACAAGGAACTGGAGTCATTTGCCTACTCGGTATCGCACGATCTGCGAGCCCCGTTGCGGGCAATCGACGGGTTTTCGCACGTGTTGCAGGAAGACTACGCCGCCAAGCTGGATACGGAAGCGCAACGCCTTATCGGGATCATACGCGACGGCGTGGGGAAGATGGCGCGGCTGATCGACGACATCCTGGCCTTTTCGCGCGCCTCGCGACGCGAGATGGCCGCGTCCGATATCGACATGACCGGTCTTGTTCAGGCCACACTCAGTCTTCTGGCGCCGGCGATGGCCGGTCGTGACATCGAGCTGAAGGTCGCATCTCTGCCACCGATGCGCGGCGACCGGGACATGATGCAGCGGGTTTGGATGAACCTGCTCGACAACGCAATCAAGTTTACCGGGCACATAGAGCACGCGCAGATCGAGGTCGGTTCGTTCCCGGAAGCTGAAGACACCGTCTATTTTGTCAAGGACAACGGTGCCGGCTTCGACATGGCCTACATCGACAAGCTGTTCGGCGTGTTCCAGCGGCTTCATTCGGCGGAGGATTTTCCCGGCACCGGTGCCGGCCTTGCCATCGTCAAGCGGATCGTCAACCGACATGGCGGTCGGGTTTGGGCCGAGGGCGAGATAGACAAGGGCGCGGCGTTCTATTTCGCACTGCCATCGCAGGCGTCTGCGCATGCCTGATACCTGGGGAACTCTGGCCGCAGCGGCGAAGGCAGACGGCGCGGTCCATGGACTCGCAGAACTGGCCAACACAGCCGTCGATATTCCGGCGGCGTTTCCGGAAGTGGGCAGCTCTGCCGCCGGGAGCGCCGTCGCGGCTGATCCGGAGCTTGTACGGTGTTACCAGCAGTACGCAACGTGGTGCGGATACCTCGTGATTGCGATCGGATGCATTGCTCTTATCGGATGGTTCACAGGCATCCGGGTTCTCACCAGTCTTAATCCCTCCTGGGTCGCCATGAAATCCAATACGGCGCTGGGATTTCTCGCCGCCGGCAGCTCGCTTTGCCTCAACAGCGCGCACCTCGGTGAACGGCGCTGGGCGAGGCAGGTGTCCTGCCTATGCGCCTTGTTCGTCATTGTTCTCGCGGGTGGCACATTGGTTGAGCACGTATCAGGTCGCGACCTTGGCATCGACCAACTCCTGGTGACCGAGCCGCCCGGCGCGATCAGCACCATACATCCGGGCCGCATGGCGTCCCTGGCTATGGTGTCCTTCGTAATCTTTGGCATATCGCTGTTGACAATGCCCTGGGCTCGAAGCGGTTGGCAGATGGTGACGTCAGCGCTTGGACTGCTTGCCATCGTGTTATCCATGGTGGTGCTGCTCGGTTACCTTTTCGGCGCAAGCGATATTTACAGTATGCTCGGAGAGTCCACTGGCGTTGCTGCCAACACCTCGATTGCCTTCCTCGTTCTCGGTGTCGGCATCCTCTTCACCAACCTGCCGACTGGTCTACTGCGCAGCCTGGCCAGCCCCTATCTCGGCGGCGTGATGTTGCGGCGGATGCTGCCGGGTGTCGTCGCTCTGATAATCGGGATTGTCTGGCTGCGCCTGATTGCCCAGTCCGCGGAATTGCTCGGCACGGGTGTGGCCACCGGCGCCGTGGCCATTATAGTCGCCGTGGAAGGAATCCTGATCTGGTATGCGGGAGTGCTCGACCGGCTCGACGGGGCGCGACGGCTCAGCGATGAACGGATCAGGCAACTGAACGCGACACTCAAGGCCAGAGTGCTCGGTACTCGAGGCGGCGAACAAGGAACTCCAAGGCTTCTCCTATTCGATGTCGCACGTGCTGCGCGCGCCATTGCGCGCGATCCATGGCTACGCACAGATCTTATTGGATGAGCTCGGCGAAAAACTCGGTGCCGAGGGCCGCCGTCTGCTCGGCGTCGTGCAGTCAAGCACGGGGGAAATGAGCGAACTCCTCGACGGGATCCTCGCCTTCCTCCGCCTTGGCTGGCAACCGATGACGATCGTTCCGGTGGACATGCAACAGGCGGTCCGCACCGCGATCGCACTTCTGGAGAGCAAGACCACGGGGCGAAATATCCGGTTCGAGATTGGCGAACTGCCTGGCGCGCGGACAGACGCGTCCATGGTGCAGCGGATCTGGCTGAATTTGTTGGACAATGCAGTCAAGTTCACGAGTGCCAAGGACGCGGCAAGGATTGAAGTGGGCGCGCAAATCGGCAGCGACCAGACGACCTACTTCGTGAAGGACAATGGCGCCGGATTCGACATGCAGTACGTCGCGAAGCTGTTCGGCGTCTTTCAGCGCCTGCACGACACCACGCTATTTCCGGGCACCGGCATCCGGCTCGCAATCGTCAACCGCATCGTAGCTCGACACGGTGGGCGCGTATGGGCCGAAGGCAAGCCTGACGAAGGCGCCACCTTCTATTTCAGTCTACCAATAGCGGAGAAGATCCATGTCTGATCAGCACGGAAGCGTCAAGATTTTGTTGGTGGAGGACAACCCCGCCGATGCGGAGTTGTGCATCCGTGCGCTGCGAAAGCACAATCTTGCCAACGAGCTTGTCTGGGTAAAGGACGGCGCGGAAGCGCTGGATTATCTTTTTTGCACGGGCGCCTATGCCGACAAGGTCGGTATTGATGAGTTGAAGGTCATTCTGCTCGACCTGCGCTTGCCGAAGATTGACGGCCTGGAGGTGCTGCGCCGGATACGCGCCGACGACCGCACCAAGCGTATCCCTGTGGTTGTGCTGACCTCCTCCCAGGAGGATCCCGATGTCATCGAGAGCTATTCGATCGGCGTCAACAGCTACATCAGCAAGCCGGTCAACTTCAAGGACTTTTCCGACACCGTGGAAAAGCTGGGGCTCTATTGGCTGTTGGTCAATCGTACCTGCCCCACCGGATGATCGAACCATGTGTTGGCAGCACTTCTGTATTGGTGGCGCGACACCGCGCTTCCCGCATGCGATCGAGCAACAGGTGGTTGTGGGCCTCGCCCTCCGCCCCAAGGAGATCGAGCCCGAATGACAACCCCGACGATGACCGACACGCACTCGCTCGATCAAATCGCCGAGTTGCAGGCGCGACTGACAGAAGCCGAAGAGACGCTGCGTGCGATCCGAACCGGTGAGGTGGACGCGATCACGGTGAGCACGCCAGCCGGCGAGCAGATCTACTCGCTGAAAAGCGCCGATCTTCCATACCGCGAGATGATCGAGGCGATGAGCGAAGGCGCCGTCAACATCACAGCCGACGGCATGGTGTTGTACTGCAACCATTACTTTGCCCACCTGACCAAAGCGGATCCGCATACAATCATGGGGTCCAGCCTGCTGGCGTATTTCGCCGACCGGGACAGAACAAGGATCACCAGGGCACTCCAGGAGAGCCGTGACGGCACCAGCCGAATCCGCGCGCACCTGCTCGCCGCGGACGGTACACTTGTGCCGGTGGGTGTCGCCATGCACGTCCTGGCGGACGGAGGCATCCGCAGCATCGCCATTGTTACCAGTGATCTGACTCAGATGGTCGTTGCTCAGGAAGCGACCAACCGGATCAATCTAAGCCTGGAGCAGGCCAACCGTGCGCTGCGCATGCTCAATCTGTGCAACACGACCATGATCCGTGCCATCGACGAAAAGCAGGTCCTCTCCGACACATGCCGGGCATTGGTGGACTCCGGCGGTTACAAACTTGCCTGGATCGGCTACGTGGAACATGACGAGGCGAAGTCGGTCCGTCCGGTCGCCTGGGCAAACGGCTCGCCCGACTACGTCGAATCTGCCCACGTCTCCTGGGGCGAGGACGAGCGAGGCCGCGGACCGACCGGCACGGCAATCCGCACCGGCCGCATGACTATCATGCACGACACCGACGCGGCATTCGGGCCATGGCGTGAACTGGCCGCGCGTGAGGGCATCCATTCGTGCGGAACCATGCCGCTGCGCGACGGTAACGACGTTTTCGGCGCCTTGATGGTCTACTCCGGTCGGCCGGACGCATTCGACGAGCAGGAGTTGTTGGTTCTCACGGAACTTGCCGATGACCTCGCGTACTGCATAGCCAACCTTCGGCGCGGGGCAAAACTGGCCGAGACCAGGGCCTTGCTGGACAACATCCTGCGGAGCTCAACAAAATATTCCATCATTGGCGAGGATTTGGATCGCAGGATCCTGTTCTGGAACGAGGGTGCCAGGCGCAATTACGGTTACTCTGCTGATGAAATAATCGGCAAGTCACTGGACATCCTGCATACGCCGGAAACCCTTGCTTCGGGTGCCGTCGACCAATTGGTCGAGACTGTGCGCAACAAGGGGATTGCCGAAGGGGAGTTCGAGCGCGTGCGCAAGGACGGCACGCGATTTCCTGCCCAGGTCGTTGTAACCCGTCTCAGCGATGCCTCGGGCAAGCCGATCGGTTTTCTGATCATCAGCAACGATATCTCCGAACAGCGCCGGTCAGAAGCCGCCTTGCAGGAAAGTACAGAAGTCTTCCGCACGCTGACGGACGCGATGCCGCAGATGGTCTGGACCTGTACACCCGATGGGCTGAACACCTACTTCAACCAGCAGTGGGTCGATTATACCGGATTTACTCTCGAGCAGAGCCATGGACGAGGCTGGAACGAGCCCTTCCATCCGGACGACAAACAGCCCGCATGGAACGCCTGGGACCATGCGGTCGAGACTGGCGAAATCTACCGTATCGAGAGCCGGCTTCGGGCTGCCGATGGCAGTTATCGCTGGTTCCTCATGCGGGGAATACCCGTCCGCGACACCACGGGACGGATCATCAAGTGGTTCGGCACCTGCACCGATATCGATGAATTGAAGCGCGCGGAGGAGCAACTGCGCTCGGCCTCGCAGTACTCCAGGAGTCTGATCGAGGCGAGCCTCGATCCTCTGGTGACCATCAGCCCGGACGGCATGATAATGGATGTCAACCACGGGACTGAGCTGATCACGGGGCGACGGCGCGAGCATCTGATCGGCACCGATATTGCGATTTACTTCACCGAACCGGAGAAGGCACGCGCCGGCTACCGGCGGGTATTCACCAAAGGTTTCCTGATCGACTACGCACTCACCGTTCGCCACGTGGCCGGCACGGTGACGGAAGTGCTCTGCAACGCCAGCCTTTATTACGACGCCAGCGGAACGGTAGGAGGGGTGTTCCTTGCCGCCCGTGATATCTCGCGAATGCCGCCGGCGGATCTCAGGCCCGCGCCGAAACGCCAAGGTGTGGTCTGGCGCTATGTCGGCTACGCCGTCGCGGCCCTCGTATTCCTTGGCGTGGTCGCCGTAGGGCCTGCCGTATTGCGCAGTTGGCTGCAACAACAACAGGAGGAGGCCAGCATCCGCCAACTGACTGCGACCAATTCACGCATGCAGACTTTGCTCTTCGAGGCGAACCCCATTCCGGCGCGGGTCCGCGCCGCGAAGGTGCAATTGCAGACGGGAGCCGACGCCGGGCTCAGCTATACCACCGCATTTGCCGTCGCGGCGCCCAACCATAAGCCTGGGCTCGTCGGCGAGGACGCGCCGATGTCCCGCTTTGCCAACGAAATGTCCGCGTTCGTGACCGGGAACTGCGTGCACCTCACTCACCCGCTGACTGAGCAGACCCCGGACGCCACCGATATCATAACATGTCCAATCGCCGGCAAATCGCACCGGTTGATCGGCCTCTTGTTCATGAGCTGGGATCGCGGCGATCCGGTGCCGGCGAACTTCGATTCGGCCATTGCCGCAACCAAGCAGGCCGCAACGGATATTGCACTGATCTGGACTGGGGACCGGTGACCCGATTACGCACCCAGTTGTGCCTGCCTGGATGGACAAGTGCTGGCGTTGATTACAATGTTGCGGGCATAGCGGCCACGCAATGGGAACGCCTCATGACCGACCCTCTCACCGAGATCACCCCGGAGTTCCGACGAGGTTGGGATGCCGCTCTACTTGCCGCGCGCCAGTGGCACGAGTCGCAGGCAAAGAAGACGTTGATTCAGGCCAGACGTAGCCGCTTTCCAAAGAACCTGGAGCGGGAAGCCGAAGTCCATCAAAGATCGGCCGAACTGATTACCGCCCTGAGCCCGGACGACGTCTGACCGATCACCAGCCAGGATCGCCCGGCCGCATCGCTACCCGTAGCATGTCACGCCTTGCCGTCGTCCGCCTTCGCGCCAAATTGCTCGACCCACTGTCTGCCAAGATCGGCAGCTTCGACAGGGGTGAGGAATGACCATTCTGCACCACGCGCGCGAATGGCGATCCAACGTGTTTCGTCGCCGACGATGCGTTGCTCGACCTGGTAAGGTCCCACTGCGTCAGACATGGTGCGACAACGCCTGAATAAGGAAGCCAACGCTGTAGACCACGGTGGCCACGCCCCCGCAGGCGATCCCGAAGCTGCCGAACAGGACGCCGACGCGATCCCAGTCCAGATGCAACTCCAAGGTGATCGTTCCGATCTTCGGCGCTTCCATGGTCATTCCTCCCTGACCGGGCCTGAGGGGCCGCATTGGCCCTATTTTTAATCGGCGTCGACGGCGCCAGCGTATGAACTGACGCACACATCTGGCCAAATTTCCGCCACAATACGGGGCGGCAAAATGGCAAGGCGTCTCAAGCGCACCGGGCGACGTCTCCGGCGGTGGCGTTGTCATTCAGCCGACGCGTGGCCAGAATGCTGCGCGATGGGCACTCCTTGGTGATGGATCACGGCGACGCGGCAGGGGAATATCGACACCGGCGCCAGTCTGCCGTGCCTCGCGCGGTGACAGTCAGCGCGTCGCGACCCGATGCGAGCGTCCACACAGGCAGCATCCCGGGGAGGAAGCCATGAAGATCACCGACGTTCTCGCCTACCCGCTTGCGGTCGATTACGACCGGCCCACCTGGACCGCGCACGAACGCATGGAGCGCGAACAACTGGTGCTCATCGAGGTGCGCACCGACCAGGGGATCAGCGGCTTCGGCGAGGCAGCCGGCGGCCCGCAGAAGCAGATCTGCGACCTGGTGAAAACCTTCGCCGATGTGGTGAAAGGCATGGACCCGATGGGCCACGCCGAAATCTGGCAGAAGCTGTTCTCCCTGACCTCGCCGCGACCGGGTGGCATCGGCGGCTGGGACGGCATGCCGGCGCCCCTGCCGCGCAACCAGCGTCCGCAGATCATGGGAGCCATCGGCGGCATCGACATCGCGCTATGGGACATCAAGGGCAAGGCCGTCGGCCTCCCGGTATTTCGTCTGCTCGGCGGCACCCGCACCGAGGTCTTCACCTATGCCACGGGCGGCTACTACACCGAAGGTGCGTCGCTGGATTCCTACGCCGATGAACTCGCGCAATACGTCGCCGCCGGCTACCGCGCGGTGAAGCTGAAAACCGGTGCATTGTCGCTGCAGGAGGAAGTCGCGCGCATCCGTGGCGTGCGCGAGGCAATCGGTCCCGACGTCCTGTTCATGCTCGATATGAACGCGCCGTACGACGTCGCCGGCTGCATCCGCTTCGCCGAGGCGGTCGCGCCATACGACATCTTCTGGCTGGAAGAACCGCTGTTCTGGCATCTGCAGCCGGCCGACTACGTCCGTCTCGCCGCGGCATCGCCGATCCCGCTGGCGCACGGCGAGCGCGAATGGCATCGCTACACGATCCGCGATTTCATCGATTCCGGGGCCATCCGTTTCGTGCAGTTCGACTCCACGCGCGCCGCCGGCTTCACCGAATTGCTCCGCATCGCGCACTACGCGGAACAGAAGGGCGTGTCGATCGCGCCGCACTCCGCCGGGCACCTTCACTGCCATCTGGTCTCCGCGTTCGCTCACGCGTCGTTCGGCGTGGAATCCTTTGGCAATCCCGCCCGCCATCCGATCCAGGACGGCATCTTCCGCGGCGGCGCCGAAGTGAGGAACGGCATGGTGCACCTGAGCGAAGCGCCCGGCTTCGGCCTGGAGATCGACCGCGGCTACGTCGAGAAATATCGCGCATAACACACAAGGAACGGGGGGAAACTCATCATGGCGACAACCAGCAGGCTGCGTGTCGGCGTAGTCGGCGCGAGCCCAGGCCGAGGCTTCGCCTCCATCGCGCATATCCCCGCCTTGCAGGCGCTGCCCAACCTGGAGATCACCGCCGTCTGCACCACGCGCCAGGAATCCGCCGATGCCGCAGCAAAGCATTTCGGCATTCCGCTGGCATTCGCCGATCCGGCAAAGCTCGCGCAACATCCGGACGTCGATCTGGTCACGGTCTGCGTGAAGGTGCCCGACCACTATCCACCGGTGATGGCGGCGATCGACGCCGGCAAGCACGTGTATTGCGAATGGCCGCTCGGCCGGAACACCGACGAGGCGGTGCGGATGCTCGAAGCGGCGGAACGCAAAGGCGTCCGCCACGCGGTCGGCCTGCAAGGCCAGGTTTCGCCGGCGATCAGCTACGCCCGCGACCTGGTCGCGCAGGGCTATATCGGCCGCGTGCTGACCGCGACGATGATCGGTTGCGCGGCCAACTGGGGTGCCTCCATCGACCGTTCATATCAGGCCGATCGCGCCAACGGCGCCAACCTGCTGACGATCACCGGCGGCCATCAGATCGACGCGCTGTGTCATTGTCTCGGCGAGTTCCGCGAACTGACCGCCTTCGTGGTCAGCCAGCGCGACAGCATTCCCGCCGAGGATGCCGGCAAAAGCATCCCGAAGACCTCGCCCGACCAGCTTGTGGTGAACGGCATCGTCCGCGACGGCGCGGTGGTTTCGTTCCAGATCCGTGGCGGCATGGCCCGCGGCACCGAATTCCTGTTCGAAATTCACGGCGACGAAGGCGACCTCGTGCTGACCGCCACCACGCGCGCATCCATGCAACGCCAGGAACTCAGCGTGCAGGGCGCCCACGGAACCGGCACGCCGCTGGCCGACATGCCAATTCCGGCGGAATACCGCTGGGTGCCCGACACCGTGCCGCAAGGCTCGCCGTACAATGTCGCGCAACTCTATGCCAGGCTGGCTGACAGCATCCGCGATGGCAAACCCGCCAGCCCCGGCTTCGACGCTGCCGTCACCCGGCATCGCCTCATCGATATGATCGTGCGCGCCTCCGAAACCGGCCGGAAGCAGGTGGCATCGTTGGCGAACGCGACGGCGTAATAATTCAACACGGAGGACGTGCGGAGGACCACGAAGGACCACAGGAGTCGGAGATGCTTGAACTCCCGTGGCCCTCCGTGGCTCTCCGCACGTCCTCCGTGTTAAATCCTTGCACTCAAACCAACCGCCCAGCCGCCCCCCTCGCAGACCGCCCCGCCAATCGCCATCTCCTGCGGCCAGGAGCCCAACCGATGTCGCAAACGCTGATTCGCCCCTCGCCGCCCGTCCTGTTCATCCCGGAGAAGCAGGCAGCCAAGCCGCTGACGCGCCGCTTCAAGGTCGTGTCGGAATACGAACCGAACGGCGACCAGCCCACCGCCATCACTGAACTTGTCCGCGGCGTGCAGTCCGACGAACGCGACCAGGTGCTGCTAGGCGTCACCGGTTCGGGCAAGACATTCACCATGGCCAAGGTGATCGAGGCGGTGCAGAAGCCCACCCTCATCCTCGCCCCGAACAAGACACTGGCCGCGCAGCTCTACGGCGAGATGAAGCAGTTCTTCCCCGACAACGCCGTCGAATACTTCGTTTCGTATTACGACTACTACCAGCCGGAAGCCTATGTCCCCCGCACCGACACCTACATAGAAAAAGACGCGCAGATCAACGAACAGATCGACCGCATGCGCCACGCCGCCACCCAGGCACTGTTGGAGCGCAACGACGTGGTGATCGTCGCCTCGGTCTCCTGCATCTACGGCATCGGCTCGGTCGAGACCTACGCCAAGATGGTGGTGAAGCTCGAAGTCGGTGGCCGCATCGACCGCGATGCCCTCGCCAAGGGCCTCGTCGCCCTGCAATACCGCCGCAACGACCAGGCCTTCCAGCGCGGCACTTTCCGACTCCGCGGCGACGTGGTGGACATCTTCCCCAGCCACTACGAAGACCGTGCCTGGCGCGCCACGCTGTTCGGCGACGAAGTGGAGGCGATCCACGAATTCGATCCGCTGACCGGCGAGAAGACCGCGTCGCTGAACGAGATCACCGTTTACGCCAACAGCCACTACGTCACGCCGCGCCCGACGCTGACCCAGGCGATCCGTGACATCAAGGTGGAACTGAAGCAGCGCCTCGAGGAACTTGCGACGGAAGGCAAGCTGCTGGAGATCGAACGCCTGCAGCAGCGCACCACGTTCGACATCGAGATGATGGAAACCACCGGTTCCTGCAAAGGCATCGAGAACTATTCGCGTTACCTCACCGGACGCCGCCCCGGTGATCCGCCACCGACGCTGTTCGAATACCTGCCGGAAAACGCGCTGCTCATCGTCGATGAAAGCCACGTGACCGTGCCACAGCTCGGCGGCATGTATCGCGGCGACTTCAATCGCAAGTCCGTGTTGGCGGAGTTCGGTTTCCGTCTGCCGTCCTGCGTCGACAACCGTCCGCTGAAGTTCGAGGAATGGGAGACCTATCGTCCGCAGACCGTGTTCGTCTCCGCCACACCCGGCCCGTGGGAAATGGAACGCACAGCCGGCGTGTTCGCCGAACAGGTGATCCGTCCCACCGGCCTGATCGATCCGGTCACCGATGTGCGTCCCGTGGAACACCAGGTGGACGACCTGCTCGCCGAATGTCGCGCGGTCGCGGCACAGGGTGCGCGTGTGCTGGTCACCACGCTCACCAAGCGCATGGCTGAGGATCTTACGGATTACCTGACCGAGCACGGCGTGAAGGTGCGCTACCTGCACTCCGACATCGACACGCTGGAACGTATAGAAATCATCCGCGATCTGCGCCTGGGCGTGTTCGACGTGCTGGTCGGCATCAACCTGCTGCGCGAGGGTCTCGACATTCCGGAATGCGCGCTGGTCGCGATCCTCGATGCCGACAAGGAGGGCTTCCTGCGCTCGCAGACCTCGCTGGTGCAGACCATTGGTCGCGCCGCGCGCAATGTCGATGGCCGCGTGATCCTCTACGCCGACACGATGACCAACAGTCTGCGCACCGCGATCGAGGAGACCGAACGCCGCCGCAACAAGCAGCGGTCGTGGAACGAGGCGCACGGCATCACGCCGGTGTCGATCAAGCGCCAGATCGGCAAGGTGCTGGAGAGTGTGTTCGAGCAGGACTACGTCACGGTCGCGCCCATAAAGGACGCCGGCATTTCCGATTTTGTCGGCAAGGATCTGAAAGCCGCAATCGCCGATCTGGAAAAGCGCATGCGCGGCGCCGCGGCCGATCTGGAATTCGAGGAAGCCGCGCGACTGCGCGACGAGATTCGCCGCCTCGAGGCTTTGGAGCTGGGCCTGGAACCGCCGCCGGTATCGAGTTCCTCGTTGCGTCCTGGCGCCGCGCCGCGCGGCAAGCGCGACCGCACGCCGGAACCCATGGGTCCCGGTGGTGGCGGCTATGATCCGAGCAAGCGGCGCGGACGAGGCGGGATGCGGCGCAGGGGGCCGTAATTTGAGAAGTGTCTAGGCATGCCGACGCGCCAGTCGCGCTTCAGCTGCGCGTTGATCAAGGCCGCTGGCGCAAGATTGACAAGATTTTTCAGATGACCGATTTGTTCCGCTCGCAGCATTCGCCATGGTCGCTGCTTGTGGGGACGTTCGAAGTCTCCTGGAGGAACACATGAGGCACCGGACAATAAGGGCTGCGGCGGGAGCTCTCATGCTGGGCAGTGCCGCGACGGCGTCACCGGCGGTTGCAGAGACGCTGCCACCCGGGTTCAACGCGTGTCAGCCTAAAGGCATTCCTGGAATAACGCCCGACGATCAAATCGCATACAACTCATCTACCGGTGCTTTGATAATCTTGTATACCCCGCTCACGCCAGAATCCGAAAATCCTCGTGCGAGATGATGCGGAAGTTGTCTGTGACCTCATCGCAGTAGAGGCGCCAGTTCCTGGGCACCTCCTCTCGCAGGAACGTCAGGATCGCGCCGCTGAAGTCTCGGAAGGTTTCATGACACGTGTTGTGGGTGATGTGCTTGTGCATCAAGCCCCAGAGTCGTTCGATCGGGTCGAGATGCGGGCAGTAGGTCGGGATGAAGTGGAGCCTGATCCGGCAACCCGGCCGCGCCAACCAAGCCTGCACCAACTTCGCGTGGTGGTACCTGGCGTTGTCCAGGAATACGTGGATCACCCGCTTGCGCGGGTACATCGCCAGCAGCGCGATCATCAGCCTGATCGTGCTGGCTGCATCAACCGTCTCCACCTCCAGCATCTGGGTGTGGCCGGTCTCCAGGTCGATCGCGCTATGAATGTTCAGGCGTTGCCGCCCGCTGGTCTGCGCCACCGCGATCGGCGTGTCCTTCGGCGCCCAGCATCCCACCGGCCGGACCGCATGCGTCGGATGCACCGCGTCGGCGAACAACACTGCTTCATCGGCGTCGAGGCCATTCAGCAACTCCTCATACGCCTTGATGAACCCGGCCTGCTTCTCTGGATCGAGCTTGCGCGACACCGTTTTTGGTTTGCGATGTTCCATGCCAAGGCGGTGCAACAGCGCGATCAGGCCAGACCGGCCCTGGTATTCGATGCCGCACTCCTTCTCGATCCAGGCGCCCACCTCGCGCGTGGTCCGCGGCAGCGTATCGCTGATCCAGGCCTTCAGCTTGTCCCGCTGCTCTTCGTTCAGGCGGCAGGCGCCGCCCTCATAGCCGAAGCTCGCCAGGCCCTCGATCCCGTCTTCCTGGTACAGCCGATACCAGCTGCGGATCGTGTCGTCGTCCAGCAACAGGACCGTCGCGATGGCTTCGCAGCTCATGCCGTCGTCCAGCAGCACCAGCGCATTGGCGCGCCGGGCCAAACGATGGGCGGCAGACCCGTCCCGAGCCAACTCGGTCAGGTCCTTGCGCGATTCGGCGTCCAGGAAGCCGCGGCGGATCATGCGGACGGTAAAATCGCGTTCCGGCCGTTTGGCAAGGGGTATTTTCGCCTTCCCGGGGAGTCGCGGTATATAAACCGACGCACGAATGGGTTGTTGCACAGCCGAACGGGACCCTGACTCTTCTAACCGGAAGGGGCAGAATGGATCCGACTGAACGCCTTCATATGGCAAATGTCACGGCCGCAATAAGACAAGATTTAAAAGGAAACTGCCCGTAGTCTAGACCGGAACCAACAACGCGGCCCTGTAATCGCACCTATTTCTGGCAGTGACGTAGATGCAGGTTACACCGCACCAGGATTATGCAACGGAGGAGCTCAACTTTTTCAGGGGCGTAGTTTGGGGATGAAATTCTTGACTGGCGCACGTCTCGATACCTTGAGCTCCACATTTGCGCGGCGTGCTCTCCGAACAGAAAGCCCTGTCATACCACTCAAGAGAATCTGCCAGCGGACCCGTCAGAAAAACGGTGCCGCGTAGATGCGTCGCCACCAGCGCTGGTATTCTTCCAACTCCCAGGGGTTGGAGATCTGATGACCAACCGGTTCGGTAGCGCAAGCGCCGCGGGCTACGACCGTGGTTTCGGCAGCATTTCGGGCCAGTTCATCCCCAGCCTGCTGCGGGCGGCGCGTGTCGGCCCAGGCCAGCGTGTGCTGGATGTCGCCACCGGCACCGGTGTCGCCGCGGAAGCTGCCATCCAGGCGATCGGCCCCACGGGCGCTGTCGTCGCAACCGATCTCTCGCCGTCCATGCTCGACAAGGCGCGCGCACGTCTCGGCTCGACACCGAACGTCTCGTTCGCTGTCGAGGACGGCCAATCGCTGACCTTCCCGGATCAACAGTTCGACGCGGTGCTGTGCGCCATGGGCCTCATGCTGTTTCCCGAACCGGCGCGTGGCCTGGCCGAGTTCCGTCGCGTCCTGCGCGAAGGTGGCCGGGCCGCCGTTTCAGTCAACACCGTACCGGAACGGGCATTCGTCACCTGGATCGACGCCATCATCGCTCGCCGCGTGCCGGAGCATGCAGCGATTGCTGCCCGGTATTTTTCCCTCGGCGATGCCGACCACCTGCGCTCGCTGTTCACCGCCGCCGGCTTCCGCGACGTCGAGACCACCACCGAGGCCCGGCGCTACACGTTCAGTTCCTTTGCCGCCTATTTCGAGCCCATCGAGGACGGCCAGGGACCAACAGGCCAGGCCTATGCGGCGCTGCCAACCGAAATCCAACAGCGCGTACGTGAAGATACCCGCCAACAACTGTCAGGCGCTGCCGACGACGGCCCAGTTGAGGTAATAGTGAAACTGCTGTTCGGCTGTGGCCGGCGATAGCGCGCGTCTGCCACAACGAAACCCTGCCACGCGTGTTCCAGCATGCGGGCGGCTTCGATCGTGGTGCGGTCGCCGTAATGCGCTACCCCTACAGCTGCCCTCCAACCAGCCCCGCGGCACTTGGCAGCAAATCCGCCAGCCCGTGCTCGAACCCTGCATCCCGCGCCAGCCGATCGAGAAAGCCCCGCCAGTCCAGCCCCGCCACCGCCGGCACCGACTCGCCAACCGGAGCGGTGGCGCGGAATGCCGCCAGCGCATCCGCCGTCCGCGACAGTTCCAGCGACCGCGATTGCTCGGGCCGCCCCAAACCCCCCGGCAGACCCAGCCTAACCTGCACCTGCACACTCCGCGCCGAGACCAACTGCCCGGCGGCTGCCGATGCTGCGTCCGCCCCAGGCGCGCAGACCACCACCGCCCCATCCAGCCCGCACGACAGCTCGATCCGCGGCGCGCCATCGAACCGCAGACCCACCGAGGCCTGCACCGCCAGCATTCCCCCCAGGGCCGCCTGCGTTGACAACCCCCGCATGGCAACCACCGGGATGAACTGCCCGCCGCGATACAGCACCTCCAGCGCGGCGCTCATACCGCCGGCGCCCTGCGCCAGCACCCCACTCCGATGCCGCAACAGGCACGTTTCGGCACGCGCCTCCGCCGGACAGCTCAACACCCAGGAGCCGATCTCCTCGGACGCCGGCCTGGTCTGCGCCGCCACCGGCCCGGCGATCAGCAGCCCAATCGCCGCAACACGCAGTCGGCCCCGCATCGCAATCATTCCTCCTCCGAACAAGTCGGCACCTTGTAGAAACCGGCCCCTTCCGTGTCACGCGGATATCTGCGAGCGTGCAGCATCATGAACGACGCCATCCAGACCGACGCCCTGGCCCTGCATCGCGGGCTGCTCACCATCGACACCCACATCGACATCCCCTGGCCGACTGGCCCCGACCCGTTCCAGAACGGCACGCGGCGGGTCGATCTGCCAAAGATGCAGCGCGGCGGCCTGTCCGCCGGCTGCTTCGCCGCCTACGTGCCGCAGGCCGCGCGCACCCCGGAAACCGAGACCGCCGCGTACGACCGCGCCGTCGCCATGCTGCACGCCATTCGCGCCATGGGCCGGAGCGAGAACGGCATCACCGCCCGCGTCGCCACCACCGCCGCCGAGATCCAGGCGGCCAAGAGCGACGGCGCGCTGGCCATCATCCCGGCAGTCGAGAACGGCTTCGCCATCGGCCAGGATCTCTCACGTCTGACACAGTTTCGCGCCCTTGGCGCGCGCTATCTCACCTTGACCCACAACGGCCACAACGCGCTCGCCAACTCCTGCAACCCTCGCAAGGACCTCGGCGACCCGGAAACCGAACACGGCGGTCTCAGCCCCCTCGGCCGATCCGCGATCGCCGAACTCAACCGTCTCGGCATGCTGATCGACGTCGCCCACGTATCGCGCGACACCATGCTGCAGGCGACCGCGCTGTCGCGCACGCCCGTGCTCTCCACCCACTCCTGCATCCGCGCGCTGTGCAACCATCCGCGCAATCTCGACGATGCCCAGCTCGACGCGCTGCGTGATGCCGGCGGCGTGGTGCAGATCACCGCGGTCTCCGCCTTCCTGCGTCCCGACGCCAAGCCCGATGCGGTGACGGTCGCGGACTTTGTCGACCACATCGACTACGCGGTACGCCGCATCGGCATCGAGCATGTCGGCATCTCCTCGGATTTTGATGGCGGCGGCTGGTTCACCGGCTGGAACAATGCGGCCGACAGCGCGAACCTGACGATCGAACTGTTGCATCGTGGCTACGACCGCCAGGAGATCGCGGCACTCTGGGGCGGCAACTTCCTGCGCCTGCTGCGCATAGCGGAGGAGAAGGCGAACTGATGCGCACCGTACGCCTGCCCGACGGCACACAGGTTCCCGCGCTGGGCCAGGGCACCTGGCACATGGGCGAACGCGGCAGCGCCGCGAACACCGAAATCGCCGCGCTGAAACTCGGCATCGAACTCGGCATGACCCTGATCGACACCGCCGAAATGTACGGCAACGGCGGCGCCGAGGAAGTGGTCGCCGAAGCCGCGCAGGGCCAGCGCGACAAGCTGTTCATTGTCAGCAAGGTCTATCCGCAGAACGCCTCGCGCACCGGCGTCCCGCAAGCCTGCGAGCGCAGCCTGAAGCGCCTGCGCACCGACCACATCGATCTATATCTCTTGCACTGGAAAGGCAGCCATCCGCTCGCCGAAACGGTCGCCGCGTTCGAGAAGCTGAAATCCGACGGCAAGATCCGCCACTGGGGCGTGTCGAACTTCGACACAAGCGACATGGAAGGCCTGCTGCGCCTGAAGCACGGCACCAACTGCTCGACCAACCAGGTGCTGTACCACGCCGGCAGCCGAGGCATTGAGTACGACCTGCTGCCCTGGACCACCGAACACAACATCCCGCTGATGGCGTATTCGCCGGTAGGGCAGGGCGGTCGCCTGCTGCAATCGAAAGCGCTTGCCGCGGTGGCAAAGCGCCACAATGCGACGCCGGCGCAGATCGCCATCGCCTGGACCATGCGCCACGCCAACGTGATCTCGATTCCGAAAGCCAGCGACCAGGCGCACGTCCGCGAAAACGCCGCAGCCGGCGATATCACTCTGACCGACGAAGACCTGGCGGCGATTGACGCCGCGCATCCGCCACCCGCGCGCAAGCGTTCACTCGACATCCTGTAGGGCGGAACTGCGCAGAGGCTGGGCAATTAATATGAGATGGCCGCAAGTACCAAATGTCCACATCCGACCCATCTGCGTCATTCGCTCGCCACGAGCGACTTCCGGAAAGCGGACGCTCGGCCGACCTGTGTGGTGTGATCGCCCTGGGTGACAAACTGTCTCACTTGATCCAATATTTGCCGATCAACAGGTTGCCTACACCCATGTCACAGCAGCACCCCCACCACCTGAGAACTCAAGGCCCCACAATTTAACATTAAATGTTCCTTGGTTTGTCTGGCCTGCCAAAAATACCCCTATCCACGCTAACAGCGACCAGAACGGAAATATTACGACAACCATGTAGTTCTTTAGTAATATTTCTTCCATTTGTGTTGGAATACCGGAATAAATCCTAATAGCGCCCCAGCCCAATAAAAATATAACCGCCACAAGGCCAACATACCCCAATATAGCTCCGATCGTCTCGACGTTTTTCATAAGCCATATCCCTTTCTATCGCTTGGCCTGGAAGTATCGAAGGTGCGCTTCCGACCTATTGCAGACATTCCTCTGGACGCTCGCCGCCGGAACTACGGCCACCGTCGACTCATGAGTTCGGGTGTCAGGCTCGAAGATATTGCCCTGACGATGCGATGCGCAGTGCGCCGCCCGACGCGATCCCGATCGCGTCAACGGCCGAGCAATCGTGTGACCAACGCTTCGATTTCGCGCGCGATGCCGTGCGCCACGAGCGCATCACGGATCGCACGGCGCTGCCGCGTGAAGTATGCACGTTCGCGCAAGACGACGGCAGCGGCGACGCGCTCGGCGGTGGCGGCCGCGGTAGCGAGATCTTGGTGCAATTCGACCCGCCGATCGTATTCGGGGATGGGCAGCTCCCAGATCAGATTGTCGAAATGCCGGGCCCCGCCTTGCCCCTTTGGTTGGGCGTCTTCGCCTAATGCGCGCGCTGTCTCGCTGTTTAGAATAGCTGTCAGGTAGCGACCCTCGGCCAGAGTTCGCGCCGGGGCCCAATATGCCGCGTGTTCCACGATAGCGCCAT
Source organism: uncultured Alphaproteobacteria bacterium (assembly GCA_963696645.1). GTDB lineage: Bacteria > Pseudomonadota > Alphaproteobacteria > Acetobacterales > Acetobacteraceae > JAMXLO01. The sequence continues at coordinate 650,027 of CAVOKY010000005.1, read as the reverse complement.
GGTCATTCACAACGACGGCGGCCGGTAGGATACCCGACGCCGCATACACGACGCGCGTCGCCAGAGGTGATAACTGCGCGGACAACTTTCGCATGTGATCGAGTTGTTGGCGCAGCGTCATGCGGGGAGTGCCGTCAACACGCTTCGATGCATTGGCCACCCACTTTGCCTCCACGTCGCGGAGCCACGCCGAAAGATGGCGAAATCCAGCATCTGAGGCCGAGCGGCTGTCCAGGACCTCGCGCTCATGCACAGGTACGACGCAAGTGGCGACGCTTAGAATTCGAAATGGTGCGATGCTCTCTCCGAGCAGTAGTGGTCGGAGGAACTCAGCCTCGACCGGTCCGCTCGGCGGCTCAACAGCAGTCCAAGGGCGCTTATCCAGCGGTCCGGCCTTGCCTCGCACGCGCGGCGCGGCGGGATTCTGGCCGAGCCGGCCAGCAACCTCGCGTTCAACCAAGAAGAACCGCCGCGGGACGATCGTGGCGCCTTGCCGGAATCGCGCCCGATATGGCGAAGCCCCTTCCAAAGTCGGAATCGGCGGCCAGGGGGCAGAGCCATGCCGAAGATCGCGGTCGGCTTCTGCTTCCGGGGCATCACGCCGGCGCAGCGATCCGGTGTAGCGTACCACTGTGTCGGGCAGACCTGCTCCGGGTTCGAGCTTGCCGATCAGCACCGACGCCGGTACTGGAAACAGCGGCTGTACGGTCTCGTCAAAGCTCCATGCTTCCACGATTTGCACGTGCAGCGCGCGGAAGTCGCCGCGCCGCAATCCGCCAAAGGCCGGCCGGTTCAGTGCGGCGTACGGCAACACGAACGCGATCACACCGCCTGCCGTCAGATAGCGCTCGGCACAACGCGCCCAGAACAGGGCGGAGATATCCTGCTGCGTCGCCAGCACGCCGCCGACCCAGAGGTTCAGTGGGACGCACGCCTCGCGCAAATTAGTCTTCATCTCAGGGCTGAGATACCGATAGGCGATCCACGGCGGATTGCCGAGCACCACATTGGCGCGCTGATCGTACCGCGACAGCCAAAGCGGGCGCACCAGATTGCGCAGCACGTACGGCCAGATGTGGTTCTTGCCTGCCTTGTAAAGCGTCGTCAGACGCTCGAATGTTTCGGCCATTGCGTCCGCATCTTCCGCCGTCACGCCGTGGATGCGCAACAGCGACTGCCTGACATTGGCGGGAGAGGCTGCGTCGTTGAGGCCCTCGGTCAGTGTCCGGAGACCGGGTTCGTATTTCGCCTGGTCCTCCGCGAAACCGGCGGGCACGCGAAGCGGCCGCTCATCGGGAACCGAAACCTCCACGTAGGTCTGATCCGCCAGCGGGCGGACATTCCATTGCAGCGAGTCGCCAAGGTAAACCGGCACGTGCAGATCGCCCGAGCGTCGATGAATCAATTCGCCGAGCGCCAGTAGCCAGGTCACGCGTGCAATGATCACCGCTACCGGGTGCACGTCCAGTCCACGCACATGCTCGGTGCAGGCATCGAGCATGTGTGCCGGCGACCATCCTGCCTGTCTTGCCGCATCGAGAAGGCGGCGAATTGCGTGAAACAGGAAGGTGCCCGAACCGCAGGCCGGGTCCAGCACACGTTGATGCAGCGGATCGCTGATAGCGCGCCGCACGACCTTCGCGGCGAGCCAGTCTGGGGTATAATATTCGCCAAGGTCGTGACGCTGCGCCGGATCGATCAGGCTCTCATAGAGCGCCTTGAGCACGTCGGCCTGAACGTCATGCAATCGGAAGCGAGCAGCCTAACGCGCGACCCGCAGTACCAGCCTCCGGCCTTCATCGTGCTGGAGGACCCAATCGAAGAAATCACTCTCGACAGCGCCATGAATGCCGGCGTCCGTCAGCGATTGGCCCGATAGGATGGAGATCGCGTCAGCAGCCGGCAGATCAAGCACGCGCACTGCAACCGTCTTGGCCACGATGGTCAAGTATGTGTGCTGAAGGAACAGCGAATCATCGCCGACGGCGGTGCCGTAGACCACGCGCAACAGACGATCCCAGAGCTGCCGCTTTAGCGTCACTTCGGGATGCGAGGACAGGTTCTGCCACAACGACTCAAGCACGCCTCGGGCCCGGGCGAACGTCAGACTGGCCCGGCCCAGCTCACGTTGAATAATCAGCGGTTCCGGCGACAGGTCGTCACGGCTGGACAATGCCGGCTCCAGCCAGGCGAGCAATGCTTCCGGATCTTCGGGCTTCGTTGCATATATGTCGAGCCGCACCATACTGGCGTCGCGCAACTCGAACGCAATGAAGGTGGCACCATCGGTCGCGATGCCAAGGTAGCGGCGTCCGGTCTGCCTTTCGCGTTCCCTGAGGTAGTCCGGCAGCCGCGCCTCGACATCCGGCATCTCACGCCGCAGGTCGCGCTTGAATTCGAACACCGTCGCGCCGAACAACGTATCCACCCGGCCGTGCACCTCGGGCAGCCGCACTTCGTGGTCGAGTTCGAGATAGTCAGCGTCAAAGGCGTGGCGCAGGATTTCCGCTACCAAGGTGCGCACACCCTCGTGGCCCGGACGCTGGGCGAGCGCGCGGACGAGGTCGGGCAGATCCTTGCGGCGCCAGGGCGTGTCCATCGCCGCCACGATGCCTGCGCGTAACGCACCGGCGCAAGGCTTTGCGTTGTGGTGCCTCCCCAGTAGCATCTGGGCATGACACACCGATTCGCTGGCCAACCGGGACTGTTCGACAGCCCCACGGACTCGCCGACCGGGAGTCTTGTCGACCAACTCGATGAGCACCCCGGGGAAGAATTCATCCAGGGTATCCGAGATGAGCTATGCGCGACACTGGCGCTCGCACGTAGCGCGGTTACGTTTCCCTGGACGGACCTGACCCAGACATACATGGTCGAGATGCGTTTCAACTCGATGTCGAACTGGTTGCCGCGTCAGGAAGCGGTCACCCTGCGCAGGCAATTTGCCTCGGAAATGGACCGCCTCTACGAGGCAGCCGATGAAATGCGTCCCGAGGTCGCGGGCGCGGACTTCTGAGCGCCACGCGAACGCGCTCCAAATTGGGCGTCGGAGCGGGGATCCAAATGTCCGCTGTCAGCCCGCTGCAGACATTCAGGTTAGCCTGATGCTCGCGGGGGCCTGAGGGCACCACCGCCGACCGCGCCCCCCTTCATGCCCCGTCACCCTGGAATATTTTCCTTGACACCACCCCTCCTTCCGTGTTCTACGTTCGTTCATGTCGGCCGCCACAAACTCCCCAACCGAGCCCATCGACCCCGATCCACCTCGGGACGCCCCAGCCACGCTCACCCGCCTCGGCCGCGTCCTCAACGTCGTCCGCAAACTCGTCAGCATCGGCCAGCAGCTCATCGCCTCCGCCCATGAACGCGCCGCCGCCCCGGACTTCTGGCTCTTCGCCAAACCCTTCGGCACCACCGACATCGCGCTCATCATCGCCCGCATCACCGGCGGCCTGCGCCGCGCCGTGGCCCTCGAAGCCATGCTGTCCCAGCGCGTCCAGCGCGGCGAGGACCTCACGCCACCCCCCTTTCGCATGCCCGCCACCCCCACACCGCGCGCCGAAACCGAGCGCGCGCCGCCGGCCCCCCAGCCCGAGACCGAGCCCCAGCCCGCGCAGGACCCGCGCCTCGCGCGCCTCCCCACCGAGGCGGCAATCGCAGCCGAAATCCGTCGCCGCCCGATCGGCGCCGTCATCGTCAGCATCTGCAAGGATCTCGGCATCACCCCTGGCCAGCTTGACCCGGCCTTCTGGGACGAACTCAGCCTCGCCATCATCTGCTGCGGCGGCAGCCTCGCCGCCTACATCGGCAGGCTGAACAACAAGCTGTTCGCCATCACCAAGGAAGAACTCGCCAACCCCAAGCCCTTCCTATGGCCGGAGCCCCCAACGGCACCAGCTCTGGCCCCCGCCACCGGCCCGCCCTGAAAGCTGCCCCCCCGGACTCAAACGTCACCGCAAAACACACGAAGTGCACGAAGACACCAAGGCACAACCGTGCCCGCGTGCCTTCGTGCTCTTCGTGTGCTTTGTGGTGAACCTCCGACTCCGGACTGATTTCCGATCAGGCCCCCCTCACCGATCCCCCGCCAAAGCCACTGCCCGAACCGCCCCCTCCAGCCACCGCGCCCCATCGGCGGCCAGCGGCGCGCGAGCGCCGGCAAACCCCGTCACCAGCACCGGCCATCGTCGCACACGGCGATCGCTTGAACGGTGCCGGCGGAACGCCGCGACCGTGGGTGTGGCAAGTGCGCAAGAATTTTAACACGGAGGCAGAACGGAGGGCCACTGAGGGCCACAGAGAAGGCAATGAATGCGCTTCGCGCGAAGCGGCTGAAATCCTTACTCCGTGGCCCTCAGTGGCCCTCCGTTCTGCCTCCGTGTTAAAATCCTTGCTGAATTGCGAGCGGCACAAGTTTCAATCGTCTCGCCCCGAACGCTGACGTCCGCTTCAAGCGTAACCCGCCGGCCATGACGGCGCCAGCGGACGGCGGCAGACCGCCGCCCTCCCCACCAAATCGTATGGCGCTCGCAAGCGACACGAGGTTTCCAGTCAGCCGCCCGCCCCCAATTCCCACCCAGCCTCCAACCGCCCTCCCCCGCTCACAAACACCGGAACACGCTGCGCTTTCCGTCCCCACACGGTATTCTTCGCCGTGTGATCGAGTCGCACGCCACGGTACCGCTGTGGTCCTGACACTGCTCGCGATCCTGATCGCGGTGCTGGTGGCATTGGCGGTTGTCACCGCCTTCGTGCCGCGCGCTGTGGTGACGCTGGGCAGCGCCTGCATCGCCGGTCTGATCGCCGTGCTGGCACTGGCGGCGCTGGCGGGCTTTGGCGCCATGACGACGCTTGCCTTGCCCCTGGGTCCTGCCGGTTCCGCGATGCGGCTTGCCCTCGACCCGCTCGGCTGCGCATTCCTGCTGCTGCTGTTCGTGGGCGCCAAGCCATTTGCCCTGTTCCCCGATGACGCCGCCGCCGCATCGCTGGCCGGACTTCCCGCATCGCTGGCCGCGCTGACGCTGACCCTGCTGGCCGCCGATCCCTTCACCATCGTCCTGGGCCTGCTTCTGCTGGCGCTCACCACACGATCGTCGCTGCACGTCGCCGTCTTCGGCATCGTCTGCCCGATCGCGGCATTTGCACTTGCCGCGCCCGCTACCGTCGCCTGGCTCGATTGCGACTTCGCGGCGATCCGCGCCGCACCACCCGAAGGTCTGCGCGCCGCCGCGGTACTGGTTCTGGTACTGCTCGGCGCAGGCTCGCAGGTCGCATGGACAGCCCGCGGCACCTTGCCGGTCGTCGCCGGCGGCACAATCGGGATCTACCTGCAGGTCCGGCTGCTGCTCGACCTGTGCGGCCCGACGCTGCCGATGTGGTGGGGCGTGCCACTGCTGGTCATTGGCGCGATCGCCGCCGTCGCCGGAACCCTGCGCGCCGCATTGAGCACCACGCTGCAAGCAGTGCTCGCAATTGGCGGGCTGCACCAGCTTGGGCTGGCGACGATCGGCCTGGGCGTAGCCATGCTCGCACGCACGGCAGACCTGCCTGATGTCGCGCTGCTCGCCCTCGATGCGACCTGGCTGCTTCTGGTGGCTCATGTGCTGTGCCGAACGCTGTTGCTGCTGTGCGCGAGCGCTGTGGTAGCCGCGGCAGGGACGCGCCGGCTCGATCGGCTAGGGGGCGTGATCCACGGCATGCCGGTTACCGGGTCCTGCACCATCGCGGGTCTGTTCGGTATCGCCGTTTTGCCGCCCGGCCTCGGGTTCGCGGGCTTCTGGCTGTTGTTCCAGTCGCTGCTGGGCGCCGCCCGCATCGGCGCGTACGGCTTGCAGCTTGTGATCGCTGTCGTCGCCGCGATGACCGCGCTGTCGGCCGGCCTGTCCATCATGGCGGCGGTGCGGCTGTTCGGCGTGGCATTCCTCGGCCGGCCGCGAACCCCGCGCGCGGCCGTCACCGAGGAAGCGCCCCGTCTGCTCCGCGCGGTGCTCATCGGCGTTGCGGCCCTGACCGGCCTGCTCGCCGTGCTGCCGGCCGTGGCGCTGCTGCCGGCTGCACCAGCCCTGGCGTATCTGGCCAACGGCGGATCGGAAACCTTGCCCTTTGCGCTGACCCTGCCGCCCGGCGCCGAGGCCCCGGGCTACGCTCCCGCGGCAGTCGCCGGGTTGCTGGCGATTGCAGTGTGCGGTGTGCTCTGGCTGCTGCAACGCGGTGGGTCTCCAGGCCACCGGCGCGAGGCCGCATGGTCCGGCGGGTTCGCTCCACCGCCCGCCTGGCTGCCGTTCGGTGATCCGGCCACGCAATTCGGCCCGGCATCGTTTGCCGAATCCTTGCACCGAGTGATCACAGCCGGGACCCAGTTCCTGCCCCTCCGCTTGCGGGCCCGGGCCGCGAAATGGACCGAGGCAGCGGGAAGCGACCCGAGCGCGCAGGCGGCGACGGAGGACAAATACCTCGGCCGAGCCTTGAAGGCTGTGGCGGATCCCGGTGTTGCCGTCTCCGTTGCGACTGCGCTGATCGTGCTCACCTTGTCGATCGCCGTCTGGCTGGTGGTACCATGAGCCTGCTGGCAGGCTTGGCAGCCCAACTGCTGCATATCGCCCTGACGTTGGCCGCCGCGCCGACCCTGCTCGGCGTTGTCCGCTGGATTGAAGCCCGATTGGCGGGCCGCGCCGGCCCACCGGTACTGCAACCATGGCGCGACCTGCGCCGGTTGCTGCGCAAGGAACCGCTGCTGGCCGAGAGCGCCTCCGACCTGTCCACCGTCGCGCCATTGATATCCGCGGCTGCCATCGGCATCGCTGCCTTCCTGGTGCCTTCTTTCACGCTCGGCATGACCTTCGCGTCATATGCCGATCTGGTGGTGATCGCGGGATTGCTGGCACTGTCGCGCGCATCGCTCGCGCTGGCGGACATGGATGCCGGCACTGCATCCGGCGGCATGGGCGCAAGCCGGGTGATGAACCTCGCCTGCCTGGCGGAGCCGGCGCTGCTGTTGGTCGTCTTCGTCCTCGCACTGCTCGCCGGCAGCACCAATCTGGATCTGATTGCGGCGATGCAGCAGGAGAGCGCCAACTGGCATACCGCTATCGCCATGGCGTTCGCGGCGGCAGCGCTCGTCGCATTCGTGGACGTCGGCTGGCGACCCATGCTGCTGGAATTCAGCGGCCGCGACCTTGCGCTGATCGAGGCCACGGACGCTCTGCGCTGCCTGCTGTGGTTCAACCTGATCGGCGCGATGTTCCTGCCGTTCGGCATGGCCTCATCCGGCGCGGGCCCTGCGGCGTGGCTGGTGGGACTTGCAAGCTGGCTGGCCAGAACGCTGGCATTTGCCGTGGCGCTCGCTTTGGCGCCGGCGCTGGTCGGTCATGTCCGGGTGATGCGCGCCGCGCGCGTGCTCGGTGTGGCGATCCTGCTCGGCCTGCTGGCAGTCGCCTACGTGTTTGCCGACATGCGGACGGCATGACCGGCGTCGCGCCACTGGCAGGAGCCTTCGCCCTGCTGCTGTCTGTCGCATTGCTCTGCGCCGGACGGATCGCGACCGCGGTGTTGGTTTGCTCCACCCAGGCACTGCTGGCCGCTGCCGCGCTGGGTGCGCCCGGTTGGCGCCTCGCCGGCATGGCATGCGTCGCAGTCGCGTTGAACGGTGTCCTGCTTCCGCTGGCAATGCAGCGTGTCCTGCATCGGACCGCCATGTCGCCGTTGCTCGCCGCACGAATTGGTCCCGCGGCGTTCTGGCCTGTCGCGCTGGTTCTGTCGGCGGTGGTTGTTGCGGCCTTCGCACAGATCAGGCCAGTCTCGTCCGGCGACGGTCTGGTGCTCGGATCGACCATCGTGCTGCTCGGCCTGCTGCTGGTTGTGCTGAGACAACATCCCCTGGCGCCCGCGCTTGGCCTGCTGTCGTCGCAGAACGGCCTGCTGCTCGTTGCGGCCGCAATCCCCGACCTGCCGCCATCCGCTGTTCTGCTTGTCGTCCTGCCGCTGCTTCCCGGATCGCTTCTGGCCGACGCATGGCTGCGGCGGTGACCGACCTGCTGCCCTTGGTCGTTGTCCTGCTGCCGTTCGCATCGGCAGTGGCACTTGCGCTGATCGCCTCCTGGCGCATCGGGAGTTGGCTCAACGCGGGCTGCGCCAGTCTGCTCGTCGTGGCGGCGTGCCTGCTTCCGTGGCACCTGGATGCATCGATACCGTTGCTGCATGTCAGCGTGCCGGAGACCTGTCTCGCCATGCTGACCAGTCTCATTGCGATGACCACGGGTTGGTTCAGCCACCGCGAACTCCCGGCGTTGCTCGCGGCGCGATCGCTCGATCGGCGAAGGGTCCGCCTGTACCACGCCGCATTCCAGGGATTGCTCGGGGCTATTTTGCTGGCGTTGTTGTCCGACAACCTCGTGTTGACCTGGCTGGCGCTCGCCATCGCAATCTGCGCCGCCGCCGCAGTCACCGGTGCGGTCCGCACGCAGGCCGCCGGGGCCGCTGCATCGCACCTGCTTCTGTTGTGCGGCGTCGGCCTGATGCTGGCGCTGCTTGGCACGCTGCTGCTCTACGTGGCGGCAGAATCCCACGCCGCCGCGCTGCGGTGGAGCACGCTGCAATCCACGCCGTACCATGCCCCAGTCCTCCATCTGGCCTGCATCTTCCTGGTACTCGGCTACGGCGCGCTGGCTGGCGCAGTGCCGCTGCAAGGCTGGCTGCTGCCCGCCGCGGCCGAGGGCGTCGCGCCAGGTTCCATCATCGTTAGCGCGGTATTGCCCAGCGCGCCGCTGTTGCTGTTCATCCGCCTGCGCGCCGCGATGGGTCCCGATCCTGAATTGCCTGCAGCCATTCTCATGACGTTCGGTCTGGCAACGCTGCTGCTCGGTGCCGGTGGTCTGTTGGCACAGACTGACGCCAGACGAACCTTGGCGTGCGCCGGCATGGCACAGATCGGCCTTGTCATGGTCGCCATCGGCATTGGCGGACCAGCCGGGACTTTCGCTGCCTGGCTGATAATCACCCTGCTCGCCCTCGCTCGCACATCTGCGCTGCAATGCGTTGGCTTGCCAGCAACCCGGCTTGCCGCATGGACGCGCTTCGTCGCGATCCTGGCGTTGGCATTGCTGCCGCTGTTCGCCATGTTCCTGATTGCCGGCACGACGGTCTGGCTATTGCTGCCACTCGGCTGCGGCGTGCTGCTGACCTGTTGGGGGCTGCTGTCCCGACTGCCGATCTTCGCATCGCTGGCCGCCGCCCCGCCGCGGAATGCTCCGTTCGAGGTCGCGGCGCTGGCGCCGATCTGGCTCCAGCTTGCCTTGCTGGTGGTGCTGGCATTGGCCATGCCCGGTCCGGTGGTCGATTGGTTCAACGCCATGGCAGCAGCGAAATGACGCAGGCGTCGGCGATCATCCGCGCGGCCGCGTCCGAGCCGTGCCGGCCGTGGCCACGCCACGTGTTGCCGCCAGCGGAGTGGGCGCGCATGGCTGTCGCGCTGGCGGATGAACCGAGTCTGGCCCTGTTGGCAGTGTGGGCAGACACGAGCAATGCGCATGCCCTGCTGCTCGATGAAACCACATGTGCGCCGTTGCTGGTGTCCACCACGATCGAGGCAGGCGGATTTCCCGCCCTGTCACCCGTGCGTCCGTTGGCGGCGTGGTTCGAGCGGATGGTGCGTGACCTGTGGGGCCACGCGGCTGTCGGCGGAACCGATCAACGTGCGTGGCTCGATCACGGGCAATGGCCGCACACCGCGCCGATGGCGTTGCGCGTCGGCCCCCCTGGCGGTCGATCCGACCCGCCGGAGTTTCTGCCCGCCGGCGCTGACGATCTGGATCAGATCCCGCTCGGGCCGGTACATGGCGGGATCGCCGCAGCATCGCATCTGCGGCTGACCGGGCGCGGTGAGACCATCGTCAGGCTGGAGTCGCGTCTCGGCTACACGCACAAGGGCACCTTGACCCTGATGCGCGGCAAATCGCCGCGTGCTGCCGCCCGGTTCGCCGCGCGCCTGTCGGCCGAGTCGACGGTGGCGCACGCAATCGCCTTCGCACACGCGACCGAGGCTGCCCTGCAATGCGAGGTGCCGCCCCGGGCGGTCGCCTGGCGCGATGTCATGGCAGAGCTCGAGCGGATCACTGTGCATCTCGACGACCTTGGCGCTACCGCGGCCGCGGCAGGCTTTGCCGCCGTGTCGACGCGCTGTGCGTCGCATGCCGAGGTGCTGCGCCGTGCCGCTGACCTCGCGTTCGGCCATCGTCTGATGATGGATTGTGTCATCCCGGGTGGCGTGGCCGCCGATGTTGCTCCCGGTGGTCCCGAAGCAGTTGGCCGCGCTGTGGCCGGTCTCGCCGATGGGTTGCCGGAATTGGAACGGCTGCACGAGTCAGCGCCTCTGGCCGGGCTGCTGTCCGGGACGGGGGTTGTCACGACGGCACAGGCGGTGCGCTTCGGCGCCGGCGGCGTTACCGGGCGAGCCGCCGGACGTGACCTCGATGTGCGCCGGCTATCATCGCCTTTTTCCGCGCCCAAGCCGGAGCAGGAAGCGGCTGCCGCCGGTCGCGTCGAGCCTTCGCCTCAGCCAGAGGTAAACGTGCCCACCACCGGCGATGCCGTTGCGCGCGCGCGCATTCGCCTCGGCGAGATCGCCGTAAGTGCCCGTCGCGTGGGCATCCTCCTCGACAGCGTGCCGGCAGGCGCCGTCACCACGACGCTGCCGCCGGATAGCGGCGAAGGGATTGGTTTTGCGGACAGCGCCCGCGGCGATGTCTGGCATTGGCTGCGGCTGGATCATGGCCAGATCGCCACCGTGTTCATGCGCGATCCGGCCTGGGCGCAATGGCCGCTGCTGGAACTTGCGATGGCCGGCCAACAGGCGGAGGACCTGCCGCTGATCCAGGCATCGTTCGGTCTGACCAGTTCGGGAGTAGACCTCTGATGATATGGCGCCGCATGGGCCGCTCGCTGCTGGAAGGCTCCTCTGCCGAACCACCGGCTCCGGTGGATGCCCAGACCGCCGCGTCCCTGGCCGGCAGGCTGGAGGCCGCCGCGCAGGTCAGGCTGGGCCGCAGCCTGGCGATCCTGCACGTGGACGCCGGCAGTTGCGGCGGCTGCGAGATCGAACTGCGTGCCCTGAACAACGTCATCCACGACCTGGAACGCTTCGGTCTCCGCTTCGTCACCAGCCCGCGCCATGCCGATGTGCTGCTGGTCACTGGGCCGCTGACCCGCAATCTGGCGGAGGCGCTGGAGCAGGCCTGGACGGCGGTGCCGGAGCCCAAGTTCCTGGTTGCCGTCGGGGATTGCGCGGTGGATGGCGGCGTATTCAAGGGCAGCTATGCGGTGGTCGGTGGGGCCGGCACCACGTTGCCGGTCGACCTGCTGATCAGCGGCTGTCCGCCAACGCCTGAGCGGATCCTGGCGGGACTGCGCGCGCTGCTGGAAGCGAACGCGCGCAGCTAGGCGAACGTCAGCTCGCGGCTGGCTTGTGCGTCGTGTGATGCGTCGCGTTGTGTGACACGTTGTGCACCGAAGACGGGTGGTGCGACTTGGTCTTGTGCGAGGCCGTTGTCGTGGTGTGATGGCTGGTCGTCTTGCCGGGCAGCGAGTTCGACGTCGCGGCTGAGGCCGATGACGCGGTGAAGGCGGCGACTGGCAGAACGACGCCGAGTACGGCGAACAGATATCTGCGCGAGGGGGTCACGGGATGGCTCCTGGGGAAGCAAGGGTTGCAGGGACGGGCTGAGAGGCGAGTCGAATAAGCAAGCCTAATCGACTGAAATGCTTATCCGACGCCTTGACAGAGTTGCGCAAGGGGTTTCCTTGCTGAATCGGCATTCACAGCAAACAAAGCACCCGCAATTCGCGCCGCAGCGCCGGCGGCAGAAGCTCTTCGCCGACTGCGCGAGGCCCGACAGTCAGATCGGGTGGGGCCTCATCCGGCCGAAGGTAGCGCCAGCCCTGGAATGGCTTGGTCGGCCGGCCAGCCAGCGGCACCAGTTTCGCATGCAGCATCAGGCCGGTGCACGCGGTGCCATCGTCCCGCTGGTCCTCGACGATATCGACGATGCGCTGGCGAACCAGCATGCTGCCGTTGATCACCCAGTACATCGAACCGCCGTCGATCACCTCCTGATGGCGGCGCGGGAAGCTGCGTGTGCGGTGTCGCAGCGGCGGATTGCGCGCGGCGCGCTCCGCCTGCAGGTCGCGCAGGTGGTCGATATCGCGCACGCCGACGGCGAGCTTGGTGAGATGCAGCATGGTCCGGCGACTCGGGTTCTGTTCGCGTGCCCAGTGGATCATGCCAGGGGGCGGGCGGCTTTGCACGGGAGGCCCGGTTAGCGCTTCGCCTGGTAACGGCAGAACGGGCGGCACTGTCATTGCGAGTTCCATGCCGGCCATCGGCCGGTATGGAACTCGCAATGACAGGTGAACGGGCGCGCCACGTCAGTCAGACCAAGAGTGCTTGCGTTGCGGCAGACGTGTGCAGGGCTGTTCGGATCGCTAATGATAGAAATGCACGCCGCCGATGAGCCACACAACAAGCAGCACGATCAGCACTGTGCCGAGTACACCGCCGGCACCTCGTCCACCGTAACGATTGTAGCCGTAGTAGCCACCGCCGCCGCCGAGCAGCAGAACCAAGACAATAACGAGGAGAATGAAACCCATGGTGCACCTTCATGTCGATTTGCGTGAGACGCTGCGTGGCATTGGTTGCTAATGATTCCAATCACCTTGCTGCGCGTGCTCCGCATGGTATTCGCCGTGTCCGCCGTCATTCCGGCCGCCATCGCCGTAACCGCGACCTGGGTCGATGACACAGCCGGCGAGAGTGAATGAAACCAGCGCGAGGGTGATCAGTATCGCTTTCATGGCATGCTCCAATGGATTGTGCGCAGTTAGGGGTTCGCGGCGTAGGCGATCGCGTTGCTTCGCGCGATCTTCCTAGGTGGGTTCCGGAGCAACCGGAGCCGATATTCAGCTGGACAATGCAAGGTCGATAAGCTGGATGGCATGAGCTCTGTCGCCGCTGCCGAGGGCGTGACGCGCATCGCGGATTTCGGAAACCAGTTGGCTTTGGCTTGGGGTATCCGTCTGCCCTTGCGCTACCGAACGATCGAGCGCCCGCGTTTCCGCCATCTCCAGCGATTGCTGCGCCTGCCCGGTGCGGCCGGCAACCAGCGATGCACGGGCGGCTCGCAGGTACTCGCGTGTTTGCGCGCCTTCACCCATCGCGGTTGCGGGCAGTGTGGGCGCGATATTGGAACGTGTATCGCCAGGAACGATATTGCTTGCCTTGTCGGACGTCGGCAGCGACTCGCCCACGCCGATCTCATGACCAGGCCGTGCACCCGCGGTGGGATCGGCCCCGGAGGGAACCTGTGCGAGCGCCGACAGCGACGTCATGCCGAGCAGCGCCGCGGTCGCTAAATTCACATAGCGCATGGTGATGCATCCTTCGAATTGCGATGGGGCATAAGCACGTTTGCGTTAAGCCGGCGGTTCCGTCGGCTCAACGCCGATCGTCAGCGGATGTTGATGTTGAGCAATGCGCCGGGGGGCGCGTAAACTGCTGGTGGCGCGGTGTAGTAAACGTTCGGCTGGCCGTAATAGCCGTAGTAGCGAGGTTGCTCGCGTCGTGCTTCATGCCGTTGCTTGTCGTGGTTGTCGTGGTCGTTATCGGCATAGGCCGGAACAGCGAGCGCTCCGGTCAGTGTCATAGCGGCCAGACCGCAGAACATCGCAAGCCGCAGCGTGGCGGCGGGGAACATGACTCTGATCCGATCGGTCATCTTCTGGCTCCTAGCCACGCCGCGCCTGTTCGCCATGATTGGCGGAGTCGTCGCGAAACACCTGATCCGCGAGCCGCTTCTGGCTGTCGGACATCGTGCCGTATAGCGCCTGGAAGGCGGGCACCAGTTTCTGCATGTCCTGCGAATGCTCCGCCGCGACCCGCGCGTAGGACTGCATGTTCTGCTCGGCGGTCATGGTGGGCATCGACCGGACGCGTTGCTGAAATATCTGATCCATGTCACGCGCATTGTCGCGCATCACCAGGGTGAACTGGTCCCATTGCGGTTGCTGCGCCGGCGAGATCTGCAGTCTGGCATGAAGATCGGTGATGTGCTGCTCGATCGTGCCGTTCATTCCGTGGCCGGCGGGCGCTGACTGGCCAGACGTCGTCGCTGAGGGGTGAACGGCCGTGGCATCGTCTGACGTCGGCGGAGCCGCAGCCGCGGCAAATGCACTCAGTCCAAGGATGGCGGTCGTCGCGATGACTGTCTGGCGAAAGGATGTACGCATCGTGATACCTCTGCATGAATGTTGTGTGGTCCGGTCGAACTTCAGATCCGCCCCACCAGCATCAGCACCACCACGATGAGCAGCACCAGGCCGAGACCGCCGCTGGGGAAATAGCCCCAGTTGGCGCTATGCGACCAGGTAGGCAGTGCACCGACGAGCAGCAGGATGAGAATGATGAGAAGGATAATGGGGTTGGTCTGTAAACCTTAGCGTCGCAGTGTATCCTTCACGCTTCCCACGGCGTTCTGTAGTTTGCCTTCAACCTGCTCGGTCTTGCCGTCGCCCTGCAGTTTGGCATCGCCGACGAGTTTGCCGACGGATTGCTTCATGGCACCGACCACTTGCTTGCCTGCGCCGATGATTCTGTCCTTGTCCATGTTATTTGCTGCTTTCTTTCGTTGTCGGCCGTGCATCCGCGGGTTGAGGGCGGAGGAATGTCGTGGCGGCCAGAGCGGGCTTTTTCCCGCCCTTCGGTTTCTTGGCTTCGCGGTTTCTGCGACTGCGACCTTTGGCCAACGTCGTTCTCCTGGTTGTTCAGTTGATCGTCCGATGGCGAGGTCGCGCTTACGGTGTGTTCTTCTCGGCGCTGTGGGTAATCGCGTGGCCGGTCGCGGAGATGTCTTCGCCGGCGCCAGCCGTGGTATTGCAGGCACCCAGCAATGGCACCGCGGCAACCAGCACGAGGAGGGTCAGGGCGATCGAGAGATTTGTGCGCATGGTGATGGTTCCCTTGTATGGTTCAGCGTGATTGGTCGGCGTTGGATTTGGCGTCAGCGCCAGAGCGGCCGTCCGAGGTCGACGTCGTTATGGCTGGTCACCGCACCGCCGACGGCACCAACGCCGCCGCCGATCAATGCACCGGTGAGAGGGCTGCCGCCGGCCACAGCCGCGATCCCTGCGCCGGCGCCGGCACCGATCAGGCCGCCGGAGACGGCACGGTCCCCAGGGCTGTATCCGCAACCGGCCAGGGCAAAGCCGAGGCCAGCCAAAACCAGCGTCGTCGCAATGTTGCGAGACATGGTGTGAACTTTCATTTGTCGGGTCGCGGTGAGAGGGAGCTCGAAGTGAGCTGCTTGACGGCAGTGGCGAGGCTCCATGGCCAGCGACCGCGCATCAGACAATTACAAATCGAAAGACTTGAGCAGGGCACGCTGCCAGCGAGGGTCGAAGCGATTATGCTTTCGTATCGCGTACCAACCATGCCCACATTGCTATGGGCCAGTGACAATTCAAGGGGTATCCCCCCTATTGCCGTGGAATGAGGGTTTCAGGCGGCGTCGTGGAAGATGATGCCGAGCGTCTGGCGCAGCCCGCTGACAACCCGGCTGACCCCATGGCGCATCGTCACGCGGTACGGCCCGCGCGTACCCTGTGCCGGGCGGTGATGCACCGGGAAGATCACCGCATCGCCCTGTGACAGCGGCACAACGGCGGGGCGCGACTGGGCGCGCGGACGCTGTTCGACCAGAACGAACTCGCCGCCGGCGAAATCCGCGCCGGGCGCGCTCAGCAGCACCGTCAACTGCAATGGAAACACCAGAGGTCCGTAAAGGTCCTGATGGAGACAGTTGAAATCGTCCGTGCCGTAGCGCAGCAGCAACGGCGTCGGCCGCGTTTGCCCCGCCGCGTGGCACTCGTCGAGGAATGCCACCAGCGTGGGTGGAAAGTGTCCGGTCTCGCCCAGTGCGGCGCGCCATTCATTGGCAATCGCGGCAAGCGGCGGATACAGCGCGGCGCGCAGATCAGCCACAACGCCGGGCAGTGGATAGGCCAGGTACTTGTATTCGCCGCGACCGTAATTGTGCCGCTGCATGACGACGCGACTGCGAAAACGGGTGTCGTCGTCGTACAATGCCGCGAGCGTTCGGCAGGTCGCGACGTCCAGCAGCCGCAACGTGGTGTAGCCGAGTGTGGCGAGCTCGGCTGACGCGCGCGGCAGGTCGATCGAGGGAATTGGTACGGTGGACATCGGTGAACGGTAGCCGCCGCGTGTCGGTCTGCAAACTCCGGAACTTGCTCTGGCAGTCGGCGGCCGCGGCCGGGGGCAGCGACGATTGCGCTGCGCGCTAGCGATACTGCGACCGCAGATAGTGCACCAGCGGATTGTCACGATCGGGATGCATCATCTGGCGGAAGTGTCGGCTGGGGCGACCGATATGCTGCTTGCGGTAGGCAATCGCACTGAATACCGGTGAAGGGTCGAGGTCGCGAAACGTACCCGCCTGCAGATAATGCGCGAACGGGTCGCGGTTGGGACCCACTTCATCGGGGTGCTGCTCGACATACCACGCGACGTCGAACAGCGGCGTCGGACTGAACACCTGGCTGCGCCGGTGCGTCAGATAATGCGCCAGTGCATTCCGCTCCGGCTTGATCGCATACGTCGCCCGGTACCACAGAGGATCGAAATACGGCACCGGTCGACGGCCTGCCATCTCGCCCTCCAGAATGTAGTGCACCACCGGGTTGATCTTGCGGCGCGCAACCACCGGATTGGTGTGTAGATACCAATGCATATCGAAATAGATGTTCGGCTTGCGTGCCTCGCGCCAGCCGTAGCAGCAGAAGTGCTCGGCCGGATCCAGCGCCGCCGCGTGCACGTCGGTACCGTTGATCAGATAGTAGTTGGGATCGATCAGACCCGAGGCGGCGACGATCGGCAGATCCGGAAACGGCTCGCGGTGCTCATGCAGCATGTCGTCGAGGTAATGCGCGAATGGATCCTCGCCGGAGGCGGGGTCGTCGCGATACGGCGGCAAGTGCAGGACGGCATATAGCTCCGGTATCGGCGCAAAGCGGCCGGAGGTGCGCTGGGTGAGGAAATGCGCCAGCGCAACCGCATCG
The DNA here is from genome assembly GCA_963696645.1 of uncultured Alphaproteobacteria bacterium. GTDB lineage: Bacteria > Pseudomonadota > Alphaproteobacteria > Acetobacterales > Acetobacteraceae > JAMXLO01. Next base: position 632,906 of record CAVOKY010000005.1, on the reverse strand, counting down.
GGCGGCAGTTCATAGGCCGTGCGGTACCACGCGGGATCGAACTGCCCCACGGGTCTGCGGCCTTCGTGGTCACCGTGCCGCAGGTAGTGCAGCAGCGGGTTCATGCCGGAATCCCGCACATCGGGATATTGCTCGAGGTACCATCCCGGGTCGAAATAGCGGTTCGGCTTGCGGTGTTCCTGCCAGCCGAAACGATAGAAATGCAGCAGCGGCTCGAGTTCGGCGTTGCGCACATCGTCGTTCTGCAACAGGTACCACGCGGCATCGAACAGGCCCGACGCCTCCAGTTCCTCAAGCTCAGCCGGGTCGTCGATGTGCTCGCTCACGGGCGGTCAGTCGGCGGCGATGCCCTCGGCACCGGCACGCAATTCATCCGCCAGCGCCGCGGCGACCGCGGCGGTCACCGGGTCCCAGGCACCCGGCGTCGCCTGACGGAACAGCCGTGCCGTGGGATACCAGGGACTGTCGCTGCGTTCGAGCAGCCAGCGCCAATCGCTGGCCTTCGGCAGCATGATCCAGACCGGTTTGCCCATCGCGCCGGTCAGATGCCCCATCGCGGTATCCACCGTGATCACCAGGTCAAGGTTGGCGATGACCGCGGCCGTCTCGCCGAAATCGGTCAGTTCGCCCGAGATGTCCGACAAGCCGGGGAACAGCGCGAACGACGCTTCGTCGGATTTCGGCAGCGGCTTCTGCAGCGAGACAAAACTGGCGCGGCCGGCGGCGGCAAGCGGGGCTAGACGTGCAAGTGGCATGGAGCGGCGGCGGTCGTTCGGATGCGTCGGCCGCCCGGTCCATGCCAGGCCGATCCGCCGAACGCCCTTTGGCAGCCTTGCGTCGAGGCGTTCACGCCATGCCGCAACGCGCGCCGGGTCGGCGAACAGATAGGGCACGTTGGCCGGGATCGTCTCCGGCGTGGTGTGTATCAGACCTGGCACGCTGGACAGCCGGCAATGCGCAGCGTGCCCGGGCACGTCGGTCCAGCGATGGCAGTATTGCTTTACGCCGGGAATCGTCGCCAGCAGCGGTCCCATTTCGGCGCTGCAACCCAGAATGAGCTCCTGGCAGCGGTCGGCGATCAACGGGATGTAGCGGGCGAACTGGATCGTGTCGCCGTAGCCCTGGTCGCCGACCATCAGCAGGCGGCCTTGCGGGATGCGCATGCCATTCCAGGCGGCCGATGTCATCTTCGGCAAGGTGCCCTTGCCAGCCTCGGTCTGGTTGCGCCACTCATACTCGAGCCATCCCGCGGCGAAATCGCCGATCGCCAGCAGGTTCTGTCCGAGCGCGAGATGGCCGTCCGCGTGGTCGGGCTTGAGCCCGAGCGCACGCAGCAGGCAGGCCATGGCGTGTTCGCGGTCGTCCACGTCGGTGAACACCAGGGACAGGTTCACCAGGTGGTCGGCGTTCTGCGGATCGAGCCGGATCGCCTCCTGGCCGACGCGAAGTGCATCCTGCATGCGATAGACCATGCGGTACAGGGCGCTGAGATTGGCGTACCAGCTTGCGACGCCGGGTCGCGCCGTCACCGCTCGCTCCAGCAGCGCGATGCCGCGTTCCGGGTCATTGGTGTGGGCGGCGATCATGCCGAGGAGAGCGAGCGCGGACGGGTGTTCCGGCGTCACGGCCAGGACGTCGTTGCAGATGCCGTCCGCTTCGCCGAATCGCTTGGCCTGCGCGGCCGCCTGGGCGCGCGCGAGGGCCTGATCCGGCGTTTCGGTCGTCGCGCCTGTGGTGGTGGCGGTCGTGGCTCCGCTCATGCGGCCTGTGTAGCCGGGACGGCGAGGCCAGCCAACCCATTCACCCAGCGACGCGCAGCGACCAGCGCGGGGCCGGTCACCACCATAGGCGCACAGCCCTCGGCTTCCCACTGACGCGACGCGAAGTCCGGATACAGCGCAACGGGCCCGCGACCGTTGACGAAATTGCCGCGGTCGCCGGTGTCCAGATAGGACTCCACCGCCAGCCCTTCCGCCAACAGCACGGCGTGCCGCGGCAGTTCCACATGGTAGTAGGTCACGTGGTCCACCGGCACCTGCTCGATGCTGCTGCCATTGACCAGGTGCTTGACCGGGATCAGCACTTCGCCGATGTACACCGCATGGTCGGGCGACAGCAATAATTCGCGCGACGGTCTGCTGTGGCCGAATGCGCCGACGGCGATGCGCACTGGCCCCACTGACCCAGCGGTGGACCCGATCGTCAGATAACCGGTGCCGTTGAGGTCGCGTTGCTGTTGGTTTGTAAGTCGAATTGGCTAACAACTGTACCAGATGGAACGATGGCGGTATCGCCGCTGGCGTTCGGCAGTCCGGCCGGCGACCAGTTCGTTTCGATCGCGGCGAAACTGGAGCCGCCAATCCAGGTGTAGGTCTTGCCAGCCATCGTGAGCCTCCCCCATGGAACTTTGCCTAAGGTTATCGTTCACGTCTCCATCGTGCAATAAAACCGGACACAGATCGATTCGATATCGGTCGAAACACGACGCGACATCGAACGAAAGCCGCCGACGGTCGCGGACGCGTTGGGTGCCATCAGACCGTTTACGTTACACAGCGCAACAGCGACACGCAGAAGGCAACTCGGCGCGATGCCCTGCGACTTCGGCAGCAGGGCCGGTAACATCCAGTGTGGCCGGAGTTACATGCCGCTGATCCGGTCGATCTCCGCCAGCTCTTCGGCTGTCAGCCGCCAGTTCCCCGCCCTGACGTTCTGTTCGAGCTGCTCCGGTCGAGTCGCGCCGGCGATCACGCTGGCCACCGGTCGCCGTGCCAGCAGCCAGCTGAACGCGAGTTCCAGCATGCTATGGCCGCGGCTCTCGGCGAAGTCGCCAAGCCGCTCGGCGATCTGCCAGTTTCGTTCGGTCAAATAACGATCCGCCAAGCGTTGCGTGCTGGCGAGCCGCGTGCCCGCGGGCAGCGCGACATTGCGCCGGTATTTGCCGGTCAGCAGACCGCTCGCCAGCGGAAAGAACGGCAGCAGGCCCAGCCCCAGCTTGCGCATCGCAGGCATCAGTTCGGGCTCGGGCTTGCGGAACACCAGCGAGTATTCGTCCTGACACGAAACGAAGCCGTTCAGCGCGTTGGTCTTCGCCGTCCAATGCGCTTCCGCCACCTGCCACGCGGGAAAGTTTGAACAGCCGATGTAGCGCACCTTGCCCTGGTGGATCAGATCGTCCAGCGCGCGCAGCGTCTCCTCGATCGGCGTGTGAGGATCCGGCTGATGGATCTGGTACAGGTCGATCCAGTCGGTGCTCAGCCGACGGAGGCTGTCCTCAACCGCGTTCATGATGTAGCGCCGCGACCCGCCGACCTTTACGCCCTCGTCATCCATCGGCATGCCGAATTTGGTGGCCAGCACAATGCGCTTGCGGTCATCGCCGATGATCTGGCCCATGCAGGTTTCGGCACCGCCGCGTTCGCCATAGGTATCCGCCGTATCGAACAGCGTGATGCCGAGATCGAGCGCCTTGTGGATCACTTTGCGGGTGGCCTCGAGACCGATACGGCCGCCAAAATTGTTGCAGCCGAGACCGATGGCCGACACTCGCAGGCCGGATGCGCCGAGATTGCGGATTTCCAAGAGGAACGTCCCCGTTCAGAAGTATGAGCAGGCGTCAGAAGTTGAGCAGCCGGGCAATATCCTTGCCGCGTTCGGCGGGCACGTCAAAGTCGAGCAGCGGGCCGACCGGAACGACGCCGGTCGGATTGATCCGTCTGTGGCTCTGATAGTAGTGCCGCTTGATGTGGGTGAAGTTGACCGTCGCTGCGACACCCGGGATCTGGTAGATATCGCGCGTGTAGGCCCAAAGGTGCCGGTAGTCGATCAGCCGACGGATGTTGCATTTGAAATGGCCGTTGTAGACGGCATCGAACCGCACCAGCGTGGTGAACAGCCGGATGTCCGCCTCGGTCAGTGTGTCGTCGCACAGGAAGCGCGCGTGCGACAGCCGTTCCTCCAGCCAGTCCAGCGTGTCGAACAACGGCGCGACCGCTTCCTCGTAGGCGGTCTGGGTGGTGGCGAATCCTGCCTTGTAGACACCGTTGTTGACGGTATCGTAGATACGCGCGTTCAGCTCGTCGATCTCCGCACGCCGCTGCCGCGGGTAATAGTCGCCGGGCTTGGCGCCTATCGCGTCGAAGGCGCTGCCGAACATGCGGATGATCTCGGATGACTTGTTGTTGACGATGGTTTGCGTATGTTGGTCCCATAGTACGGGAACGGTGACGCGGCCGGTATAATGCGCATCGGCGCGGGTGTAGATCTCGTGCAGGTAGCGGCTGTTGAACAGCGGGTCCGGGATGACGCCCTCGCCTGGAGAGAAGCTCCAGCCGTGTTCGGCCATCAGCCAATGTGTGACGGATACCGGGATCATCTGTTCCAGGCCCTTGAGTGCACGCATGATCAGCGCCCGGTGCGCCCAGGGGCAGGCCAGCGACACGTACAGATGATAGCGGCCGGCCGCAGCCGAGAAGCCGTCGCTGCCGGTGGGGCCTGGCCGCCCGTCCGGCGTCACCCAGTTGCGGAACGCGCTGTCCGCGCGCTCGAAGCGGCCCGCCGTCTTCGTGGCATCCGCCCTGGCAGCGTCCCCCTTCGCAGCCTCGCCCCGGGTCGCGGCGGGCTCCTGCTCCTGCCAGACGCCGTCGATCAGCAGACCCATGGATTTCCCCCGTCTTCCCCGAATTCGCTCCCGAACACGCCCATGCTACTCCGCGCCGGCTTCGCTGGCAGCATCACGCAGCCTCAATGGGCAGCGGCCAGATCGCGCGCCACCGCCGCGGCCGCGATTTCGGTGACCAGCTTGCGGGTCATCGCCTCGCCGAAGGTGTGGAAGTCGTGCACTTCCAGCACGAAGCTGCCAGGACCGCCGGTGACGTTGTCCCGGTAGTATTTCGGCAGTCCGCCCGGCGGCTGGACATGCGCGTAGGTCCAGGACACCGGATGGTCGTTGATGATCGCCAGCCCGTTGATCGTGATGCCGGCCTTCACCGCGTCGTCGCGCGAGTCGCTGACATCCCTGCCGGCGTTGTTGGTTCCGTCACCGCACACATCGATGACACGGCGCGGTGCGTCGTAGCCGCTTTCCGCCAGCAACTGCACCGCGCGATCCACCCCGGAGCTGATCGCCGTACGGCCCCAGTACGAGCGCGGCGCCGCGTCCAGCTTGTCAGCGAACGCCTGGGCGGATGCCTGGTCGTGGATGACGTCCCAGTCGAGCACCGTCTTCACCTCGAAACTGGAGGCAAATTCGACGTAGGCGACGGCGATGGCGCCGACGCTGCCTCCCTGGATCGCGTCGATCACCGGCTTGGAGGTGAACGCGGCGGCATAGCCGTCCTTCTCCAGCTTGAACTCCGAGTCATCGATGCTGCGCGAGACGTCGGACACCAGGACTAGCGTGAGGTCCACGGGTTCGGCGGCGTGGGCCGCCGGCATTGCGGCGAGGAGGAAGGCGAACGACCAGGCAACCGGGCGCATTATGTGGTTTCCACGTTTGCCGGGACGCCGGAGTGCCCCGGAGGGCACATCATGAGACGCAGCGTGGGGGCGCCGTCAAAGAAAATCCCCGCGGGGGAAAATTCTTCCGATTATTGGCTGGCCCAGATAACACGGTGCATCCATGCGACCTCGGCGAGATCGAAGCTATAATCCTGGTGCGCCGGGTTGAGGCTGCGAAGCTCGATGCGGCGCGCCGACCGGCGGGCAAGCTGCTTGGTCATCACCTCGCCGCGCATTGTGCGCACCACGACCCGGTCGCCGCGCCTGATCGGTGCCGCCGGCGAGACGATGACCATGTCGCCGTCACGGAACACCGGCTCCATCGAATCGCCGCTGATCTCCAGGGCATAGGCATTCGGATCGCCGATGTCCGGCAGCGTCACCTCGTCCCAGCCGCCGCCGACCGGATAGCCCCCGTCATCGAAGAAGCCGTCGCCGCCGGCCTGGGCGAAGCCGATCAGGGGAATGCGCCGGATGGCGTTGCGGGTGGCACCGTTGCTCGCCAGCGCTCGCGCGCCGGACACCAGCGCGGTGAACGCTTCCAGGCTCGCGCCGGTGGCATCCAGGACTTTCGCCACGCTTTCGGTGCTGGGCCAGCGAGCGCGGCCGTCCGGCATGCGGCGCTTCGAGGGGTTGAACGTGGTCGGATCAAGCCCGGACCGTCGGGCCAGGCCGGAGGCGGACAGGCCATTTTCGGCGGCGAGCGTGTCCAGCGCGCGCCAGATGTCGTCATGCTTCATGCACACAGTCCCCTTTGTACGCGTCCCGACAGATAGCGGGCGAATTGGTCATGGCGGGAGTGTCGTAGGATTCCTGGCGGAAGGGAATAGGAAAAAATGCAGCTTGGTCCAACATGGCAAGTCCGCCGAGCGATTCGGCAGCAAAGAATCCTACGCTTTTCCCCAGACATGGCTGTGGAAAAGTGGCCCCTGCGGGGCAGTTCCGCCGCGTCAAATGCCTTGCCACTGGCCAATGTGCCGTCGGTAGTCGGTATGCTCGTCTCGGATAGACATCGGAGTTCGGCAGTACGCCGAGGGAGCGGGCCATGACCGACGGACTGAGCGAGCTCTATCAAGAGCTGCTGAGCGGCAGCTACGATTGCGTGGACCGCATCGTTCTGAACGCTTACTTCGGGATGGGTCATAGCCCTGGTGGTTTCCGCGTGTGGTGGCGGGCGCTCACTGGATCAGACGACACTCTGGACAACGCCCATCTGATGCGGTTGGCCGGCCGGTTCAGCCGGCGCGTGCGAGGCTACGCCAAAGCGCACGACATCCCGGTAATCGATTGTGTGGCAGGAGAGCGCAAGCATGACGTGGCCGACGATTATCTGGCCAAGACAGCGGTGATCGAGGGCTTGTTTCTGGTCCTGGTCGGTCGAGCCCAGGCACCGGTGTGGCACGTCGAGTCGAATTACCACCTTGAGCGGAAGAAGCCTTATGTGAACCACTACTCGTTTCATATTCTCGACCGTGATTGGGGGCATGTCACCATCAAGATCAGCGGGCACCCACCGTTCCCTGCCCAGGTGATCTTGAACGGCCATGAATACGTCGCCTGCCAGGCGCGCAAGGCGGGCATCGGGTTCACCAAGGAAGGCAACTGTTTCACCGCCATCGGTGACACGTCCGGTTTCGCGAAGATCGCAGAGACCTTGTCCGAGCAACGGGCTATAGGGCGATTGAGTGAGGTCTGTGAGCGGTGGATTTACCGCTGCTGCTTGTGCTTTGCGCTCGACTTTGAGGAGCAGAAACGCAGCGGGTTCCGTTATCACTTCTCCAACTATCAAATGGAGTACAGCCGAAACCTGATATTCCTGGTTGGCGGACGCATGGAGCAAGTCTTCCAAGCCCTGATCGATCGTAGCCGGGCGCCGTTGGACCTGAAGACGATAAAGACCATCCTCGGCGACAAGGGCCGGCCGAAATACCGTCCACGCAACATGCGGGCGGCCGAATGGGGAGTCGCGGTCGAGAGACCTACGTATGATCTGACGGTCTTCAAGCTGCATTGCGGCAAGCTGGCGTTGAAGATCTATTCAAAAGGCGAACGCGTACTTCGCATTGAGGCTGTAGCTCACAATATCCGGGAGTTCCGCTGCGGGCGCTTACTGGATAACTTCCCCGAAATCGTCCGCCGATTGAAGGGCATGCTCGAGCGATTCATGGAGGCGCTGAGTTGCATCGATCAATGCTTCGTCGGCGATGAGATGCTCGAGCGTCTGCCGTTGCCGTCACGGGTTGGTAAAACCGTGGTCGGGGGAATCGATCTCAACAAGCCGCGCCTGCGTCACGTCGCTGAGGCTGTCATCGCGTTGTCAGCCTCAGCTGATGGCTTCACCGCCTCGGCACTGGCCGATCAGGTCCGCGCGTTCCGCAATCACAGCGCACCGCTCTACGGCCCCCGCCAGGCCGCGTATGATCTGAAGAAACTCCGCGGCAAACAGATCGTCCAGCGGATCGGCGCGACGCGTCGCTACGAGGCGATGCCGTCCGGTCTGCGCGCTATCACGGCCCTACTCGTGCTCCGAGAGAAAGCCCTCAAGCCACTCCTCGCGGCCGCTCAAGACATCAGCCCCACCCGAGGAGGACAAAACCCGCGCGCCATCGATCGCCACTACCAGGACCTGCAACTCGCCATGAACGGCGTCTTTCGCGAACTCGGCATCGCTGCCTGACCATCGACAAATTTTTTGTCGGGCTTCGCCCTTAAGCGCCTAGAACTGTGCCGGATGCTGAATGCGATGGATTTGGCTGATGCTCTGCCCGTCCCGCGTCGGTTTGCGGGCGTTATGCCGTGGGTTCAGCAGAGCATGCGCACCCCTGTCCTCGGCCGGACGATAGCGCCATAGTCGGGGCAACGCAGCCTGGGATGGAGCGGACCGTGGCAGTCGAGAAGCAGGCCTACCGTGAGGCGATGGCGCGTCTCGGCGCCGCGGTGAACGTGATCACCACCGATGGTCCCGGCGGCCGTGCCGGCTTCACCGCCTCGGCCGTGTGCAGCGTCACCGACACGCCGCCCACCCTGCTGGTCTGCGCCAACCGCACCAATGACTCCTATCCGGCCATGAAGGCCAATGCCGTGCTGTGTGTGAACACCCTGGCCGGCGCGCACGAGGAACTCTCTCCGGTGTTCGCCGGCATGACCGAGCACACCATGGAGGCACGGTTCGAAGGCGCCACGTGGCACAGCATGCTGACCGGCGCGCCGGTGCTGGATGGTGCCTTGGTGGCATTTGACTGCCGCATCACGCAGATCGTCGAGGTCGGCACACATGACGTGTTCATCTGCGCCGTCGATGCGGTGGAGGTCGGCACGGTGCACGAGGGGCTGATCTATTACGCCCGCGGCTATCATCGCATCGTGCACGGCGACTGAGGGCGCGTTCCAGCAGCCTGGTTGAAACGCCCTTGCCGAGGTGGGCCGGCATATATCGCCGGTCATGGCTCAGCCCAGATGCGCCGCGACGTGCGCGATCGGCCAGCTCAGGCCAACTGCGCGATCCTGGCGCTCACCTGCGGTGTGTCTGGCTGGCGCAAAGCAGGGACGACGCACCGGCCGCGGAAGCCGGCCTTCAGGTGCTGGGCGCCAGTCCGTAACGCCTGAACCAGGCGACCGCCCTCTTCCAGGCGTCCTCAGCGTCGGCCTGGCGATAGCTGGGACGGTAATCGGCGAAAAACCCGTGCGGTGCATCGGGGTAGATGACGATGTCCACCGTCTTGCCGGCGGCCTTTGCCTTCGCCTCCGCCTGATGCACCACGTCGGGCGGATTGGCCTCGTCCTGCCCACCGTACAGGCCGAGCAGCGGGCAATGAATTTGGTCGGCGATGTCCAGTACGGTCTTCGGCTTGATGTCGGACGTCGGGCCCTTGATGTAGCCGTAGAACGAGACCGACGCCTTCAAGTTCGGATTGTGTGCGGCATAGAGCCAGGTGATCCGCCCGCCATAGCAGAAGCCGATTTCGCCGGTCCGGTTGCCGTCGCCATGATTCTGCGCCGCCCATGCCAGCGTCGCATCGAGATCCGACATGATCTGGGCGTCGGGCGTCTTGAGGACCACCTCCTGCAGGACCTTCTTGGTGTCGGTCATATTGGGGAAATCGGGATTGCGGAAATAGATCTCCGGAGCGACGGCCATGTAGCCCAACTTGGCGAAACGGCGGCACACGTCCTGGATATATTCGTGGACCCCGAAGACCTCCTCGTTGACCAAAATGATCGGGAAGCCGGTGCCGGTCGCCGGACGCGCGTAATAGGTCGGCATCTTGCCATCTGCGACCGGCACCATGGCCTCGCCGGTATCGAGCCCGGTGGTGTCCGTGTAAATCGCCTGCGCCGCAACGCGCTGCGTCGCCAGCGTGAAGCCGCTGATCAGGCTGGTCATCACGAAGCTGCGACGTGCCAAAGGGTAGCGCCGCAGGCCGGCAAATGTGCTTGCGTCGTTCATGCTGATGCCTCCGCTGTAAGCGATGGGCGGAAAGTTAAGAAGAATGCCGAAATACGCAATGGCGCCAGGCCTAGCCATCTCCCACCCCTCCAGACCAAAGTGAACGGATCCAAGGGCGTCGCCCTTGGCGGGAGAAGCGCGCGCGAACCCCTCGATGCTTTCCTTGGTGTTATGCATCGCCATGGTGACGGCTTCGCCCTTGAAGTCGTGCACATCCAGCGTCTGCGTCGGACCGCCTCCCGCCAACTGGTAGCTCAACGTCACCTTGTCCGCGCCGGGGATCTTCATCTCCGTGGCGCGGTACATTCGCCATACGTGTGGCGGCCGATGACGATCGGCTGTGTCCAGTGCGGCACCAGCCGTGGCATGGTTTTGCAGATGATCGGCTCGCGGAAGATCGTGCCGTCCAAATGTTAGGAAGCGTGCCGTCCGGGTTGCGGTACACCCGCTTCAGGTTGAATTCCCTCAACCGTGCCACATCCGGCCTGATGGTCGCGCATTTGACGCCGACGCCGGTACTGGACGATCGCATGCGCCGCGTCGACGATCGCCTGATCGTGGGTCTGGTCGCGGTATTCGATGCCTGAACAGGGTGGCCCATCGCAGGTCATGAGGATTTCGGGCGGGCCGTTGCGCCGTCGATCCTGGCGGGCGCGCTCAGCCATGATCATCGGTCACCCAACGCACTCGGATTGGCCGGGCATTTGGGAATTGTCGGTGAACGACCTCTTCTCATCGCCGGGGAGAGGATGCGGGCAAGGGGCCCTGGCTTGCCCTTCCCGCACGCCGGTGCGACAACGCGTTGAATCCGTGAATATTTCCACACAGCCCAAGCAAGCCCGCCGCGCAGAGGTGCAAGCATGTCAGATCTCGAAATCGTTTGGACAAAGACCGATGAAGCTCCGGCGCTCGCGACCTTCTCCCTGCTGCCGATCGTCGAAGCCTTCGTCGGCACGGCCGGCGTGACGATGAAACTGAAGGACATTTCGCTGACCGGGCGCATCCTGGCCAATTTCCCGGAGAAACTGACGCCAGCACAACGGATCAACGACGAACTCGCCGAACTTGGCCAACTCGCGATGCGGCCCGAGGCCAACATCATCAAGCTGCCCAACATCTCCGCCTCGATCCCGCAGCTCAAGGCGGCGATCAAGGAGCTGCAAGGCAAGGGCTACGACGTGCCGGACTATCCGGACAGTGATGCGACGCAAGCGGATAAGGACATCAGGGCGCGCTACGGCCGCGTGCTCGGCAGCGCTGTCAATCCGGTGTTACGCGAGGGCAATTCCGACCGCCGCGCCGCCGGTGCCGTGAAGCAGTTCGCGCGCAACAATCCCCATAAGATGGGAGCCTGGAGCGCAGATTCCAAATCGCATGTGGCCTACATGCCGGGTGGCGATTTCTACGGCTCGGAAGTCGCGACGACCGTCGCGGCGCCAACCAACGCCCGTATCGAGCTTGTCAGCGGTGATGGCGCGGTCACTGTGCTGAAGGCGAAGACGCCGCTGCAGGCCGGCGAGATCGTCGACGCGTCGGCGATGAGCCGTAAGGCGTTGCGCGCCTTCTTCGCCGAGCAGATCGCATCCGCGAAGAAAGATGGCGTGCTGTTCTCGCTGCACGTGAAGACGACCATGATGAAGATCTCCGATCCCATCATTTTCGGTCATGCCGTTTCCGTGTACTTCGCCGATGTGTTTGAGAAGCACGCCGCCACGCTTGCGCGTATCGGCGCTGATCCCGACAACGGCGTGGGCGATCTCTTGACGAGGATCGAAACGCTGCCGGACGCTGAGAAAGCAGCAATCAAGGCCGACATCGCGGCCACCTACGCCGCCCGGCCCGGCCTCGCGATGGTCAATTCCGACCGGGGGATCACCAACCTGCACGTGCCAAGCGATGTCATCGTCGACGCGTCGATGCCGGCGATGATCCGCGAATCCGGCCGCATGTGGGGCGCCGACGGCAAGCTGCACGAGGTGATCGCCGCGATCCCGGATCGCAGCTACGCGCGCTTGTATCAGACGGTCATCGAGGACTGTAAGGCGCATGGCGCGTTCGACCCCAGGACAATGGGCTCGGTTCCGAACGTGGGGTTGATGGCGCAGCAGGCCGAGGAATACGGCTCGCACGACAAGACGTTCGAAGTTGCCACGGGCGGAACGGTCCGCGTTATTGCCGATGACGGCAAGGTGCTGCTGGAGCGTCCGGTCGAGACCGGCGATATCTTTCGCATGTGCCAGGTCAAGGACGCGCCGATCAGGAACTGGGTCGAGCTCGGGGTGCGCCGCGCGCGCCTCACCAACACCCCGGCGGTGTTCTGGCTGGACGCCAAGCGCGCGCATGACGCGCAGGTGATCGCCAAGGTCGAGAAATACCTGAAGGAGCAGGACACCTCGGGGCTCGACATCCGCATCATGGCCCCGGTCGAGGCGATGAAGTTCTCGCTCGATCGCATCCGCAAGGGGCAGGACACGATCTCCGTCACCGGCAACGTGCTGCGCGATTATCTGACCGATCTGTTCCCGATCATGGAGCTTGGCACCTCGGCCAAGATGCTCTCGATCGTTCCGCTGATGGCGGGCGGCGGCTTGTTCGAGACCGGTGCCGGCGGCTCGGCGCCCAAGCACGTGGAGCAGTTCCAGGAGGAAGGCTATCTGCGCTGGGATTCGCTCGGCGAGTTCCTGGCCCTATGTGCCTCGCTCGAACATCTGGCGCAGACCCACAAGAACGCCGACGTGCAGGTTCTCGCCGACACGCTCGACATCGCCAACGGCAAGATCCTCGAATTCAACCGCTCGCCCGCGCGCCGGGTCGGCGAGATCGACAATCGTGGCAGCCATTTCTACCTGGCACTCTACTGGGCGCAGGCGCTGGCCGCGCAGGGCAAGAGCGCGGCGTTGCAAGCCCGCTTCAAGAAGCTGGCCGAGACGCTGACGGCCAACGAGGCGAAGATCAATGCCGAACTGATCGCCGCGCAGGGCAAGCCGGTCGATATCGGCGGTTACTACCTGCCCGATCCGGCCAAGGCGTCGTCCGCGATGCGGCCGAGCGCGACGCTGAACGCCGCGCTCGCCGCGCTCTGACGCGGAGGTAGGTGGACCCGCCCTGGACAGCCGGGGCGGGTTTTTTCGTGGCCGCTATCGCGCCAGCCCTGGCGTGACGGGTGCTACGGCATGGAAGTTCATCGTCGGCGACACTGCCGTGCAATGATCCACCGAGCCGGGGGCCGGGTCGCGCTGGAACTTTGACACTGTGAGGACTGGAACGGCCCGGCGTCGCAGCCTGTTCTTCCCATGGACGACACACCACGCCGCAGGCTGCCTGTCGATCCGGACCCGCGGATGCCGAGTTGAGGGGGGGGGGAACTGGGGCGAAGCGAGGCCCAGTTTGCCGCCGGGCAGATCGTGTCCGGCGACGAGGTGTTGCGCGATCTGGACGAGAGCATCGCCCGCACGGGAGCGAAGCATCCTGGCGGGGTGCCTCGTAGGACCACTGCCCCGCCGTTGATCGCGCTCACCCGGAGGCCCGGCAACGCGTCAGGTCGCTGCGTGTGTATTATGAGGAACGCGAGCGGCCGGGGGCAACCCGCGCCTTGCGAAACGCGCTCACTGAACGTCATCGCACGCCAATGGCGCCTCGCTGCCGCCGATTGGCTGCATCGGGTGGTGGGTCAGATTACAATCTCGGCTTTCGACCTACAGCGGACCGAGGGATTGAGGAGGTGCAGCGAGTTCGGAGGTCTGCGCCCAGTGATTTGATTCTCGCCGCTGTTCTAAGGTCAGCGTAGATTCGTTTGATAGGCTCGGGCACTCCACCTCACTTGCGGTCTTGGACAAGTCGCGGATTCTGCGAGAAAGGCTTGGGCTCCTGCCCCTTGTCGAAATGGCATGTCTCGAGTCCTATAGCACCATCGAAATTCGCCTTGCGGACGTTCCGCGCTCGGCGGAAGTCGGCGTTCTGGAACAGAACGCCCTTGAAGCTGCAGTCGGTTAAGTCAGCCATCTCAAAGGCCGGAGCGTACGTCTGAGCATAGATTGGGCTGCCGTCCTCGGCTTCATCGATGGGTTCTTCCCATTCGGCCTCATCAATCACGACCTTCTCGGTCGACCATCGCAATGAGGCCCCATCGAATGTTGCCGCGACTAACGTTGTCCCATGAAAGTCGCAGTCAACGAGCGTGGCAAGAGAAAGGTCACCGTTGCCGAAGCAGACACCATTGCAGTTCACATCGGTGAAGTTCACAGAGCAGAGCTTCGCGAAGTTCTTCATCTCATCGTCCGTGTAAAGGCCATCCGAGATCACTGCGCCGGTAATTGATCTGATGCCGTTGTTAGAAAAGGAGAAGCCGGTCAGGTGAGCGCCGCGCAGGTCGATGTCGGTCAGTCCAAACTTGGCCAAACCTCGGATTGCGGCCCCCAGAATGCTGTGCGCACGTGGGTCATCGAACCTCTTCACATCCCCTATGCGCTCGCGCAAGCGCGCAATGTCATCGTTCCTGCGCCGGAGCTGTTCGTAGCCGCCGAAGCCTATGACGACCAAAAGAACATCGAGGAAGCCCGCAGCCGTATTGGTCGCAACACCCTTGAAGTATTCATTCAGGTGGTCATAGCTGACGTAGAAGCCCAGAGCGATTACGAACGCAACGACGAGGACAGCCACCGCGGCAATCCACCATCTGGGCCTCACCGCCATCATCATCCGATTCCAGCTCGCTCGTTTTGTCTCGATCATCCAGTCCTTCCTCGGAGGTCACTGCTCAAGTCGGAAGTGTCACCAGCCGCGCTAGCTTTTGGAGGCATTTGGGCGTCCTCTGCTGGCGCCACCCTCGTTCGAGCCTTCCAACTTCCGCTCCCCATCCACAGCCGAAGTTCAAACTAACCCACTACCCTGCATCGGCCCAACGGTGCTTATGCCGGAGCGATTGTCGCGTCACACCAAAGCAGCGTCATCCTCGCGATGTTACAAGAAGCGGAAGTCGGCAACGATGGCTTAGTCGCCCTGCTCGATCCGGCCGACAGCCCGGGCCGAGCCTACCGGCGACCGTTGAGCCTGACCCCCAATCCCACCATCGCCGCCAGCCCAACGATCAAGGCGATGCTGGCGGAACCCTCGGCAATTGGGCGGTGTCTCGGCGACCTATTCGGCGGCACGCCTGAAGCCGCATTCCCGGCCGCCGCCTGATCATGACCGCAGCAATGGAACAACAGGCAGAACCCTTCAGCTCAAGAGCTGCGCGGCTTCGCCCTGGCTGGACAGCAGGGTGACGGCCCGCTTGTCGAAGGACACGAATGTTTCGCCGCCCAGCCAGGCCCCCTCGTAGGCGATCGCGCCATCGGCAAAATCGCCGCCGGCATCGAGGACGGCAAGACCAAGCTCAGCAGCCGGCCGGTTCACCACCACATTGCCCGCATTCATCAGACTGCGAACGGCCGTCGCCACGTCATCTTTCGGTAGTTTGGCACCCTGCCGAAGCACCCAGACCAACTCGCACAGACACGGCAACGGCACGGCGATCAGCGACGCTTCTTTGAGCAGCTTTCTGGCTGCGCGAGATTGCGCGGGATCATCGTTCAAAACGGCCCGCGCGAGCACGTTGGTATCGACGGAGATCTTCATACCTGATCTAGATCGCCCGCCCAGCCCGCGGCCGCGATCCGGTTGATGTCCTCGATTGACAGCGGTTTCTTGCGCTTCACTTTGCCCTCGAGGCTGCGCAGGAAATCATCAATCGTTCCGGTCGGCAGCGCCGCACGCACGCGCAGTTCCCCGCCCGGCAGTTTTTCGAAGTCAACCCGTTCACCGGGCTTGATGCCCAGGTGTTGCAGCAGATCGCGCCTGAGCGTGACCTGGCCTTTCGCAGTGACGGTGAGGGAAGCCACGAGGATTCTCCATTGGGGCTCGCTGGCAAAGGTAATGTAAATTATCATTACCGTCAACCCCAGCGCACCTTGACAGCCATGCTCTGGGGGCGGTCGGTGAAATCGACAATCGTGGCAGCCATTTCTACCTGGCACTCTACTGGGCGCAGGCGCTGGCCGCGCAGGGCAAGAGCGCGGCGTTGCAAGCCCGCTTCAAGAAGCTGGCCGAGACGCTGACGGCCAACGAGGCGAAGATCAATGCCGAACTGATCGCCGCGCAGGGCAAGCCGGTGGACATCGGCGGTTACTACCTGCCCGATCCGGCCAAGGCGTCGTCCGCGATGCGGCCGAGTGCGACGCTGAACGCCGCGCTCGCCGCGCTCTGATGCGGAGGTAGGTGGACCCGCCCTGGACAGCCGGGGCGGGTTTTTTCGTGGCCGCTATCGCGCCAGCCCTGGCGTGACGGGTGCTACGGCATGGAAATTCATCGTCGGCGACACTGCCGTGCAATGATCCACCGGCATAACGATGGCGAATGGCGGTGCCCGCCGGATGGATACGACGTATCGTGGATGCGCGTTTCGCAATGCAATGAAAGGTGGCGAACATGGGAAGGCTCGACGGCAAGGTCGCAGCGGTGACGGGCGGGGCATCGGGGATCGGCGAGGCGACGGTCAGGCGTTTCATAGCCGAGGGCGCGAGCGTGGCATTCTGCGATCGGGACGGCGAGCGCGGCCAGCGCGTGGCGGCCGAGCTCGAGGCCGCTGGCGCCAAGGTCGCCTTCACGCAGACTGATGTTGGGACCGAGGCCGCATGCCTCGCCTTTGTCAACGGTGCCGCGGAAAAATTCGGGCGCCTCGACATCCTCATCAACAATGCCGGCATCCGTAAATACGAGAAGATAGACGAGGCGAGTGCTGCGAGCTGGAACGAGATCCTCAGCGTCAACCTGATGAGCTACGTGTTCTGTGCCAAGGCGGCGGTTCCGCTGATGCGCTGCAACGGGGGCGGCGCCATCGTCAACACCGCCTCCGTGCGTTCCGTCGTCGCAGGCGGCGGCAACCTGCAGTACGACACCACCAAGGCCGCGATCGCGGGCTTGACGCGGGGGCTCGCCGCCGACCACTCGGCCGAGGGCATTCGTGTGAACGCCGTCGGCCCTGGGCCGATCTTCACGCCGTTCCATGCGCGCCGCATCGCAGCGGCCGGCGAGAGCGTCGAGCAGTATAACGCCAAGGCTGCACAAGGCACCATGCTGAAGCGCCCGGGCAGGGCCGAGGAGGTCGCGGCGGCGATCCTGTTTTTGGCATCCGACGATGCGTCCTACGTCACCGGCGCTTTGTTGTTCGTGGACGGCGGCATGACGGCGATGTGAGGGCTATACAGCCGGCGCTCACAGGCTATATCGCCGATTTTGTTGCTCCGCGCTTTTGGCTTTGAGGACGACGGCGCGATCGTGACCTTCTTGCTGGCGTCAACGAATTGGCAAGGTTGTGCCGGCAGTAAGCAAGGAAAATGGAACCGCAAAACACGCAGAACACGCAAATGGATATCGGCGAGGACAGGATTAACCTCCTGTCCAAACGAATCATTGGCTGCGCCCTGACGGTGCTCCACGCGCTGGGAACCGGATTTCTTGAGAAAGTGTATGAAAACGCATTGGTGCACGAGCCCCGCAAGTCTGGGTTCGCCGTCTCGCAACAACATCCCATGGTCGTTCGATACGATGGGATCGTGGTCGGGGACTATACTGTTGACCTACTCGTCGAACACATCGTCCTCGTCGAATTGAAGGTAGCCAAGGCGATCGACGAGATTCATCTCGCGCAGTGTCTGAATTATCTGAAAGCCACAGGGTTGCATCTCTGCCTGCTGCTCAACTTCGGCAAGCCTCGCCTTGAGATCAAACGCATCGTCCTGGCCCTGTAAGGCACCGCCGCCCTTTGCGTGTTCTGCGTGATTTGCGGTTCTGTTTTACTCTCGGTCGGACAGGCCGCGTTGAGCCAGTTTGCTGCGCTGGTGCGCGATCGCCAGGTCGGGATCGCGGTCTGTCGCACCGCAACCGGACAGTCGCAAAGGCACCCAACCCGGCCGTTCGTCCCGATTTCGACCAATGACTCTTGTCGACCCATTCCGGCCATACAGCGTCACCGTCTGTCTGACGCGAGTTGACCCATTGCGATCACAGCCAAGATCGTTTTGAATGCTCGAATGAATGCAACGTTCGAAGCGATCAAATCCAATTATTTCCTGCCTCTCATTCTGCCATTTGCGATTGGAACAGATTTCCCTGGCACCGCGACCGCTATGGTGTCATTCAAACCCATAATCGGGAATCGTCGCAAGCCCTTGCGATTGATGTTTTTGGGACGATCAAGGTCAGCGACGAACGCGATCGTATTTTGGGTGCGCTTGCGCGGGAATGCGCCGTGCCGGACGCCGGTCCATGGACTCTGAAGCTCGAGTGGACGGACCCACACAATTTATTGTGCGAACCACGCCCAACTCAGATCGACGCGATTGCAAGCGGTCGGGCAGCGCTGCTTGTGATCGAATGCAAGTTCACCGAGGTTGGCGGCAATTGTAGCCAGCCCAATGCGATTAGAACGGGCGCCCATCGCGGTATGCGCCAATGCAATGGTGACTACGCGTTGCAAACAAATCCTGTGAACGAGAAAACGGAACGTTGTGCGCTTACCGGAAAAGGCGTGCGATATTGGGAGGGCATCCCAAAGATTTTTGGTCTGGACGCTGACAAAGAGTATCGCCCTTGTCCATTCAGAGGCGAGGCATATCAATGGATGCGCAACGTCATTCTGGCTGATAAACTGGCCTCATCCCGCGCCGTTTCACGAGCAGTGATCGCTACCTACGCCGACGCTGAGGGTCTCGCTACGGCGAGAAAGGTGCGCTCTGGCACCTTAGGCCAGGCCGCAGCTTCTGGTCGAAGGTTGGTTGTACCGCTATCCTATCAATCAATCGTTACCCTCGCTCAATCGCAGTCAGAGAACCCGACCAAATGGAACGCATTAGCCGTATGGGTGGAGCGCAAAACACGAAACGTGACGGCCCAGGGCAACAACGAAAACTTCTCTGAATTTCCGTTCTGACGTAAGTGCGATGTCTGAAATTGGCACGATGTTGCTGTTCAAACCTCGGCGAATAAACGGCAGGTTTCCACCCATGGCGGTCATTCCGAAGCGGCCGATCCTTCTGACCAATCTGGGCGACTGTCTCTTCGGGCGGCGACGAAATATACTCCGGCAACCTGGCAAGATCTCTGTGCCATGGTGCTAGCGGAATATGATTGGGGCGGGGGTCGAAGTGGACGTTGCTACGGCTGGTGGCAGGCAACTATCAGCAGCTCAGCGGCGTGTGCCCGTGTTGGGATTCTGTCAGCGCCCCTTCGGCCTACTCTCGTTCGTGGCTGGGACAAGTGTTTGGTCCTGGGACATGTTTGACAGGTGTTCAGAGACATATTTGACAGCCGGCAGTGTGCCGCGACTGATGGCCGGGACGAGCCCGGCCATGACGGTCAATCGCGGACTGGCGGAGCAGCAGGCACTGCTGCGTTGGCGAGGTCTGCCAATTCGCCGCCCTACACACCTCACAGGATCGCTGCCCGTTACAGCCGGGAACTAGAACAGCCCTTCGATCTCGCCGTCTTCCCGCAGATGGATCGCCTCGGCCGAGGGCACCCGCGGCAGGCCGGGCATTGTCATGATGTCGCCGCAGATCGCCACCACGAAGCCGGCGCCGGCAGACAGCCGCACCTCGCGTACCGGCAGGATGAAGCCTTCCGGCGCGCCCATCACCGTGGGATCAGCGGTGAAGCTGTACTGGGTCTTGGCGATACATACCGGCACGTGGCCAAACCCTGCCTTCTCGAATCCCTCGAGCCGCCGCGCCACCGTGTCGGGCACAGCGATATCTGCCGCGCGGTAGATCTTCTGCGCGATGGTGCGGACCTTGTCGGCCAGCTTCATCCCTTCCGGATACAGCGGTGCCGGCTTCGCCTCGCCCAGCACGATCTTTTGCTGCACTGCGCGCGCCAGCGCTTCGGCGCCCGCGCTGCCGTCGCCCCAGTGCGTGCAGCGGATTGCTTCGGTGCCCAGCTTCGCCATCGCGTCACGGATCGCGGCAAACTCGGCCTCGGTGTCGGACGTGAAGTGGTTCACGCCGACCACCACCGGCAGGCCGAACTTTCCCAGGTTCTCGACGTGCCGTGCCAGGTTGGCGACACCCTTCTGAACCGCCGCGACATTCTCAGGGCCCAGCGCATTGCGCGCCACGCCGCCGTGCATCTTCAGCGCGCGCACCGTCGCCACGACCACCGCGCACGACGGCCTCAACCCGGCTGACCGGCACTTGATGTCGATGAATTTCTCCGCGCCCAGATCGGCGCCGAAGCCGGCCTCGGTCACCACCACGTCGGCCAGCTTCAACCCGAGCTGGGTCGCCATCACCGAGTTGCAGCCATGCGCGATGTTGGCGAACGGGCCGCCGTGCACGAACGCGGGCGAGCCTTCCAGCGTCTGTACCAGGTTGGGCTGCAACGCATCCTTCAGCAGCACCGCCATGGCGCCATCGGCTTTCAGGTCCTTCGCAGTCACCGCGGAGCCGTCGCGCTTCTGCGCCACGATCATGCGGCCGAGGCGCTCCTGCAATTCATCGAGGTTCTTCGACAGGCAGAACACCGCCATGACCTCGGACGCGACCGAGATGTCGAAGCCATCCTCGCGCGGGAAGCCATTCGCCACGCCGCCCAGGCTGTTGACGATGCTGCGCAGCGCGCGGTCGTTCATGTCGAGGCAGCGCCGCCATGACACGCGCCTGGCGTCGATGCCGAGTGAGTTGCCCCAGTAGATGTGGTTGTCGATCATCGCGGCCAGCAGGTTGTTGGCGCTGGTGATCGCGTGGAAATCGCCGGTGAAATGCAGATTGATCTGGTCCATCGGCACCACCTGCGAATAGCCGCCGCCGGCAGCACCCCCCTTCATGCCGAAGCTGGGACCGAGGCTCGGCTCGCGCAGGCAGATCACCGCGCGCATGCCGATGCGGTTGAGCGCGTCGCCGAGGCCGACGGTGGTGGTGGTCTTGCCTTCGCCTGCGGGTGTGGGGCTGATGCCGGTGACCAGCACCAGCGCGCCGTCCGATTTGTCCTGTTGCGCATTGACGAAATCGAAGCCGACCTTGGCCTTGTGGCGGCCATACGGCTCCAGTGCATCGTCGGGGATATGCAGCTTCGCGGCAATCTCCCCGATCGGACGGAGCTTGGTTTCGCGGGCGATCTCCAGATCTGTTTTCATGGCACGGTCCTCGGGTCAATCAGTCGAAGCGGTGTTGGTGGCTGCGGGGAGCGAAACGACGCGGCAATCTCGTCCGTGCACAACGGGCGGGAGATTGCCGCGTCGCTTCGCTCCCCGCAATGATAGGGGTCACGTCTAGCCGATACGGCGCATTATGGTGTGTGAGCGGTTGGTGGTGTGCGGGCGGATCTTCGGCGCCCAGTCGCCCTTCTCGGAGGCTGCCATCCATGCCGGGCTGTTGATGATCGATGGTGAGTCAACCTCGTACAGCGCGAGGTAGCGCGCCATTCCGTCATGGTTGGTGGACTCGAGCACGTAGCGCGAACAGCCTCGCACACCGGGTACCGTGAGGATCTCCGGCACGTGCTCGGTGTCGTAGATACGATTGAATGCTGCCTCGTGTTCGGCGGGAATATCCATCTGCACCAGGTAGACGTAGGGTGCGCGAGTGCCCTCTGGCATTTTTGTCTCCTCCGTTCTTTCCATCTGTTCCTGTCGTTGCGTGGAGCGTAGCGACTCGGCGGTCTCCTGACTGTTGTGCGCGCATAGTTCGGGGGAGATTGCTTCGTCGCTGTGCTCCTCGCAATGACAGGGGGGATGGGCGTCAGGCAGCCTTGCGCTGCCGGATGCCAAGTTCTGCCAGCGCCTCGCCCATCGCTGAAACGGCGTGCGCCATCTCTGTCGGCGTGATGGAGCCGATGCAACCCACCCGGAAGCTGGGCTGCTCGGTGCTGTAGAAGTTGCTGATCAGCACGCCGCGCGCCTTCAGTGCATCGACGAAGCGTTGCAGGTCCCAGCGCGGATCGGCGGGCGCGTGCACGTTGACGATGATCGGCCCCTGCGCGTCGGGCGGCACGCATGGCGTCAGCCCGAGCGCGCGCACGCCGTCATACAGCGTCCGCATGTTGGCAGTGTAGCGCGCAAGCCTGGCCGGCTGGCCGCCCTCGGCATCGAACAGATCGAGCGCCACGTTGAACGCATTCAGCACCTGCGCCGGCGGGGTGAAGCGGAAGCTGCCCCAGCCGCTGCGCAGCGCGTGCGCATAGATGGCGGAGAGGTCGAGCGACCAGCTTCCGGCATTCCCGGCGGATGCCTCCACGCGATCGATCCGCGCCACGGCGAAGGCCATGCCGGGCACGCCCTCCAGGCATTTGTTGGAGGTGAAAAGCACCGCGTCGAGTTCCGGCTGCGCCGACAGGTCGAGCGGCAGTGCACCGAATGCCGACACCGCATCGACGAGCAGCCGCCGGCCCAGCGTGCGCGCGACGGCGCCGATCGCAGCAGGGTCGTGGACGATGCCGCTGCCGGTCTCGCTGTAGACCAGGCCGACGTGGCTTATCTCGGGGTCCGCTTGCAGCGCGGTGGCGACGGCGGCGGGATCGGTGGGCGCGATCGGCGATACCGGCAGCGGCACCGGGATGCGGCCGGCCTCGCGCGCCAGGCGGGTCATGCGGTCGGCGTAGGAGCCGGTGGCGGGGATCAGCAGCTTGTGACCAGCCGGAACGAACGTGCGGATCGCCGCCTCGGTGATGAAGTGGCCGCAGCCTTGCAGCGGCAGGGTGGCGTGCTCGCCGGGAATGCCGCCGGCGATTTTCAGCACACGCTCGCGGATGCCGGCGTAGAGCGGGCGGAAGTCGTTGTCCCAGGGTGCGAAGTCGTAGCGCAGCGCGTCGCGCACCTCGGGGCGGGTGGTGACGGGGCCAGGGATCAGCAGCAGCATGCGTGGGCACCTGAACGGACGAAGGCGCAGGCTTGCCACGGGGCGTGGCGGAAATCCAGGGACCGGCCATTTGGGGTCGTGCGATTGCAAGCCCCCCTTGTATCGGCCAAACTCAGGCACAGAACGCCAGCGCCAATTGCCAGCTCCGATGGGAAGCATCAGACAATGATCAGCCATGGTGCTATTGCGCCGAGGCGGCGGCAGGGTTCGGTCGCGGAGACCTCCAGCCACGCCGATATGATCTGGATTCCTGGCGGCACATTCCGCATGGGGTCGGACAGGCACTATGCGGAAGAGGCGCCAGTCCATCGCGCGACAGTCGACGGCTTCTGGATCGATCCCGTTCCGGTGACCAACCGGGACTTCCACAAATTCGTTGCTGCGACCGGCTATGTCACCTTCGCCGAGATCGCGCCAGACGCGGCTGACTATCCGGGCGCTCTGCCGGAGATGCTCAGGGCGGGGTCGCTGGTGTTCAATCCGCCGAAGCATGCGGTCGATTTGCAGAACTGGAACCAGTGGTGGACATTCAAGTTCGGCGCCAACTGGAGGCGGCCCTATGGACCGCGCAGTTCGATCAGCGGGCTGCATGATCATCCGGTCGTGCATGTCGCCTTCAGGGATGCCTTGGCCTACGCGCAATGGGCTGGCAAGGACCTGCCGACCGAAGCGGAATGGGAGTTTGCGGCGCGCGGCGGTCTCGATGGCGCCGAATTCGCCTGGGGCAGCGAACTCGCACCTGGCGGCAGACAGATGGCGAACACGTGGCAGGGCGCTTTTCCACACGAGAATCTCAAGCTCGATGGCTACGAGCGCACCTCACCGGTAGCTGCATTCCCGCCGAACGGTTATGGCGTCTACGACATGATCGGCAACGTTTGGGAATGGACCACTGATTGGTACTCGGGCAAACACGAGGCCGATGCCCCCAAGGCCTGTTGTATCCCGGCGAATCCACGGGGTGGTCGTGAGGCAGAGAGCTACGACCCTTGTCAGCCCGACATCAGGATTCCTCGCAAGGTGCTCAAGGGCGGCTCGCATCTGTGCGCGCCGAATTATTGCCGCCGCTATCGGCCGGCCGCGCGTCACCCAGAGCCGGTGGACACATCGACAAGCCATGTGGGCTTCCGCTGCGTTGTACGCCAGGCGGCACCAGCACAGTGACCGATGCCGATCCGGCGAAACTGGGATGGATGCCCAGGCTGGTGCTTGCGCTCGGCGCATTGCTGATTGCAGCGGGCGTGTTTTGGCATGGCGTTACGGGAGAGGTTTTTGAACGCATCTGGCGCAACCTGCTTGACGCGCCGAGTGGACCGATGTCGTTCCGCTTCATCCTGCAACCGTCGATGGCAGCCATTGCTGCCATCCATGATAGCGTCAAGGTTGCGCGGATCGGCCGCCCGACGCATCTCTCAACAGACGGGAGTAAACCGCAACAGCTCATGGGACATTTGCGTGAAGGCTTGACCGCGACGGCAAGAATCATCCTTCTTGGGATCGCGATGGATGTAATATACCAATGGCTGGTATTCGATACGTTCTATCCGGCTCAGGCGACGCTCATTGCCCTCCTGCTTGCCTTTATTCCCTATCTGCTGATCCGCGGTCCCGCCGCACTTGTCGCGCGCTGGTGGCGCGGCAAAGTATCTGGCGAAATCCGGTGAGGGCGCAAAAGCTTCCCGTGGCCAATCCCGCGTTTCATCATTACCTGTGGAGCGGAGGTTTCGCGTCGATCGCAGGGATGACAAGGAGGGAATCCAAACACCGCTTTATGCCGTCGCAGTCGCCCTTAGCTTGATCGGCATATTTGCCTTCAGCGCCGTACCGCAGCGCCTGGTGCAGCCTCCCGGGTGAAGGGGATGCCAGCCACGAAGACGCCGTGAAATAATCTACCATGAGAACAGGAGATCGAGATGGCCAAAACGGACAAGCCCAACATCCTCATCCTATGGGGCGACGACATCGGAATATGGAACATCAGCCACTTCAGCCGCGGCATGATGGGCTACCGCACGCCTAACATCGACCGCATCGCGGCCGAAGGGGTCACGTTCACCGACTACTATTCCCAGCAGAGCTGCACCGCCGGCCGCGCGTGCTTCATCACCGGCCAGAACCCGATCCGCACCGGTCTGACCAAGGTCGGCATGCCCGGCGCCACCGTCGGCCTGCAAAAGGAAGACCCGACCATCGCCGAGCTCCTCAAGCCGCTTGGCTACGCCACCGGCCAGTTCGGCAAGAACCATCTGGGCGACCGCGACGAATTCCTGCCGACCTTGCACGGGTTCGACGAATTCTTCGGCAACCTCTATCACCTGAACGCCGAGGAAGAGCCCGAACTGCCCGACTATCCCAAGGACCCGGCATTCAAGAAGCAGTTCGGTCCGCGCGGCGTGCTGCACTGCCTGTCCGACGGCAAGGGCGGTCAGACGGTCACGGACACCGGCCCGCTCACCAAGAAGCGCATGGAAACCATCGACGAAGAGATCACCGATCGCGCCATGGCGTGGATGGAGACGCAGGCCAAGGCGGAGAAGCCGTTCTTCCTTTGGTACAACTCCACGGCGATGCATTTCCGTACTCATGTCGCCGACAAGAATCTCGGCAAGAGTGGGCAGGATCCGTATAGCGATCGGATGGTCGTGCATGACGAGCAGATCGGCCAGATGCTCGCCAAGCTGGATGAGCTGGGCATCGCCGACAACACCATCGTCATGTACTCCACCGACAACGGCCCGGAGAACGACACCTGGCCGGATGGCGCCAACAGCCCGTTCCGCGGCCAGAAGAATTCCGGTTGGGAAGGCGGCTGGCGCGTGCCCTGCTTCATGCGCTGGCCGGGGAAGATCAAGGCCGGCTCTGTGCTGAACGGTATCGTTTCGCACATCGACATGTTTCCGACGTTGCTGGCCGCCGCGGGCAACCCCAACGTCACCGAGCAACTCGTCAACGGCTGCACGGTCGACGGCAAGCAATTCCACGTCCATCTCGACGGCTACAATCAGATCCCATACCTGACCGGCGAGGCTGCGGAGAGCCCGAGACGCGAAATCGTCTATTTCAGCGATGACGGCGACCTTATCGCGGTGCGGGTCGGCGATTGGAAATTCCATCTGGCGGTACAGCGCGCCGATACGATGCGACAATGGGCCGAGCCGTTCGTGAAGCTTCGGGTGCCGTATATCATGAGCCTTCGTCGCGACCCATTCGAACGGGCCGACTTCAACTCCAACACCTACCTGGACTGGATGGTCGATCACATACCCCAGATGTACGAGATGCAGGCGGTGATCGCGTCCGCGATTGCGGATTTCGTGAAGTTCCCGCCGCGGCAGAAACCTGCCTCGTTCAACCTGGACGCGGTGCTGGCGCAGGTATCGGCGCCGCACGCTTAAGCCTGGCGTCTCCGACGCGTCGAGCACGGGCGGACACCGACGTGGCTTCGCCGCCCTCTGGCCTAACCGGCCCATGCATGGAAACCTCCCGTGCATGGGTCGTTTTTGGCGATTGGGCAGCGCGCGCAGGGCTTGAGATAGCGAGTTTTAGTCCGTACCGAGCTTATTCAGCGTTGCAGGGAAGGGCTCCAGCCGATCATGAACGACGACATTGACCCCACGGCGACCGGCGACGCCATCGCCAGGGAGGTCAGTGAATTTTACGAACGCCATCCTTACCCGCCGCCGGTGGATGATCTGGCAGCCTACCGCAAGGCCTGGGACGACAGGCGCCGACGCGCCGATTCCCATCTGTTGTGGCCGGACGAGCCCTACCGCGACGACCGCAGTATTTTGGTGGCCGGCTGCGGCACCACCCAGGCCGCGCACTACGCGGTGCGGTGGCCGCGCGCACAGGTCATCGGGATCGATGTCAGCGCCAAGAGCATCGCGTTCACGCAAGGACTGAAGCGCAAGTACGCGCTCGCCAATCTTGAGGTGCGCCAGCTCGCCGTGGAGCACGCCGCCCAACTCGGCCGAAGCTTCAAGCACGTGGTGTGCACCGGCGTGCTGCACCACCTGCCCGACCCCGATGCGGGACTGCGGGCGCTGCACGACGTGCTCGAGCCGACTGGCGCTCTCAATGTGATGGTGTATGCCCCCTATGGCCGCGCGGGGATCTACATGCTTCAGGAGTATTGTCGGCGCCTGGGCATCGGCGGGACGACGCACGAGCTCCGCGACCTCGCCGCGAGCCTGAAGGCGCTGCCACCGGACCATCCGATTGCGCCCCTCTTGCGCACCTCACCCGACTTCGCGGACCGGGCCGGGCTGGCCGATGCGTTGTTGCATCCTCAGGACCGATCTTACTCGGTCCCGCAGTTGCTGGCCTTTCTCGACCGCGCGGGTCTGGCGTTCGGGCGCTGGGTGCGCCAGGCACCTTATCTGCCCTCGTGTGGCGCGCTGGCATCGACGCCTCACCAATCACGAGGCTCGCCGGGCTGACGGCCGATGCGCAATACGCCGCCATCGAACTGTTCCGCGGGACCATGGTCCGCCATAGCGCCGTGGCCTACCGGAAGGACCGGCCGGCGCAGGCGGTCGATTTCGCCGGTGAGAGCTGGCTTTGCTACATACCCATTCGGCTTCCCGATACCATCGCCGTGCGAGACCGGTTGCCGCCAGGAGCGGCGGCGGTGCTGATCAATCGGAATCACACCTATACCGACCTCTATCTGCCGATCGACGCGCGGCAGGAGCGACTGCTCGCCGCCGTCGACGGGGAACGCACCATCGCAGAAATTTGCGGCGAGCAAGGCGAACGGAGCCTCGCGCGCACCTTCTTCCAGCAGCTTTGGCAGTGGGACCAGATCGTTTTCGATACTTCGCGCGTGTCGACACAGTGCCGTGCCGAGGCGGATTGAGTCGACGAGACGTGGCTGACGAGGCGAGCTCGTATCTTGGGGCGGGGCGGAGATCCAGAGACGACCAGGCGCCCGCACTGACGTTCAGCCTCCGCCGAGAGTGATCACGCGGCCCGGCCGGGGCCACAAAGCCGCCCGATTGGCGCGTCTCATTTGGCGTCTGCAAAGCAATGGGGGTTGTGATGGCTCTACGCGAACATGTGTGCCGTATGGCGCTTCTCGCAGCTGTCCTGCTGGCTCCGGCGGCGGCGTACGCCCAGGCCGACCAGCAGGCTTTGGTGAACCGCTCGCTGCGGACGATCGAGGACCTGCAGCACGACAAGGCGTTCGGCAACGCCAGGCAGCTTTTGCACCAGGCGCGCGCCGTGCTGATCGTGCCGCGGCTGTTCAAGGGCGGCTTCATCGTCGGCGGCGAGGGCGGCGACGGCGTGCTGCTGGCCCGCGGACCCGACGGTGTCTGGAGTGATCCGGCGTTCTATGCGCTGGGCTCGGGCTCGTTCGGCCTTCAGGCCGGGCTCGAGCAGTCCGAAATGATCCTGCTGGTGATGACGCAGAAGGGCCTGGATGCGCTGATGCACGATCAGTTCAAGGTCGGCGCGCAGGCGGGGATCGCGGTGGCCACGCTCGGTTCCGGTGTGGAGGGGGCGATCACCGGCGCGGGTGGACCCGATATCGTGGTGTGGAGTTCGTCGAGCGGCGTGTATGGCGGGATCGCGCTGAACGGCTCGGTGATCCGGCCGCAGCTGGGCGATGATCGCGCGTATTACGGGCGGCCGGTGACGACGCGGGATATCGTGTTGGCCATATAGGTCCGGCGCCGAGTGCGACGGCGCTGCGGCGGGCGCTGGCGGCGGTGGGATGAGGTTGCCGTACAGGGCGGCGGCGTGGTAACTGCGCGCTCCCGCCGGTTCGGATGGGGGATAGTTTAGCGGTAGAACTCCCGGCTCTGGACCGGGCAGCCTTGGTTCGAATCCAGGTCCCCCAGCCACGAAATTCCATTGATTCATCAATGTCTTGCTGACGTGCCCCGTGCTGGATTCGAACTCGGTGCTGGCTGGGATCTCAGAAACAATGAGCCAAGATCGCGCTCCGACCGGGATCGTGGCCACCTCATCAGTCACACCGCTGTCGGCCGAAAGCCGCGGTTGGTCGATCCAACGAACGGTGAAATTCGCCAACACTTGTCAATCTGGCCGGCTCCGGAACGGCTGCCCAAGCGGCAGCGGCCTTGACTTTCTGCCCTGAAAGTCCACGTGTTGGTGCATGGACGAACCGGGGATCGAAATCGACATCGCCGCCATGTTCGAAGCCGAGCCCGTACACGGCGAGCGGTTCAGCATATACGTGCCGAACAAGGATCGGAATGGCACGTTATTTTCGCAAGAGCCGTGGGTGGAAGAGGCTCTCGCCTTATTGTCCAAGATTGGCGGCGGTGCGACGGCCATGCCACCCGTTGAAGGGGCCTGGCTCAACGAGGAGACTGCGGAACTGATCCGGGAACAACCTCGCGTCGTTTACTCATACATCATTCCTGATCGGTTCCTGGAACACCGCGACGAACTGGTCGGATTCGTCAAACGCATGGGCCGGGAAACCAATCAGGGCGCAATCGCCATCGAGTTTGACGGCGTTCTCTATTACGTCGACAAGTTCTCGGAACAGGAGTGATCGCATGTCGAAGGTCACATTCTCCGCCCGCTCCGCGAAAGGCCGCGTACGCAACGTGTCCGCGCGGCCTCGGCTTGAACAGGACGAGTTCCGCGTGGCGTTCGCCGATGCGCGCCCGCTCGGGCGGCTGCCAGGAGACAAGAGCGATCCGCTGAGCCTAGCCGCGATTGGCGAGGTGGTTCAGCGGACTTTGAGATCGAGCGGAGGCCGCCCGGCGCTGGAAGGAGCCGACACGGTGCCGATGCGCGTTTCTCTGATGCATGGCGATCGGGCGAAAATCGAGATAATCGCCAGCCATGTTCATCCCCGTACTTCGCCATCGCAAATGGTCGCTGTTCTGTGCCACCTGGCATTGGCGCAGATCTCGGAAGACCAGATCGTGGACACCCTGTCGCGGCTGAATGGTGAAGCGGGGAGGACCGCCTGAGCCTTGGCGTCTCGGCATCAGGCGGCGAGCCGCATCCCTCGGATCTCCTCAAGCACACGCCGAAATTGAGGCTCCGGCGCAACGCACAGGGTTCGATACGTATCCAGGAAGGCCAGCCAGGAAAATCTCCGTATTATCAATATCTTGTGGACATACCTCCGTCCTGGGTTCGAACCCGGTCCATGGCGCTCTCACCAGGCTCGCGGTTACCTGATCAGCCACACTCAACCAGATATGCCGGCGAAAATCGACTTTGTTGGACTTGTTGGCAGTCCGCGCGATGACCACGCCTACTTCGAAAGGCCGTGGCCACATTGGTCGGATGGTTGATCCAGGGGTCCATCAAGCCTCCCGCGCATCAGATCGTGTCGCTGACCGACGCGCCAAGGGCGCATGCAATCATGGAGGAAGGCGGTTTCCGAGGCCGCCCGATTCTCATTCCGAAGGCATCCACGCGGGGTGATGGCCGAGTGACGGACCACCGAGAACAGCACGGTCTTCCGGCATATATGAAGATCAGTATTCAGCGCTCAGCCGGCGCGGGTCTCGAACGACGGCAGTTTCGGATCGAGGTGGTGCCAGGGCGGCGCGCTTCGCGTCCAGATGTTCATCTGCGGGCTGAACATCGACGGGTCGTCGAGGCTGGCGGCCTGGAGGATCACGACGTCGGACCGCGCGCCGAGTCTGCCGGCGATCGGGCTGCCGCAGGTGGGACAGAAGCCGCGCTCGATCCGCGTGCTTCGTTCCGACGTGACGGCGTGATAACGCAATTCGCCGCTCAGCCGCAGGCCGTCCGCCGGAACGATGAGGATGGCGGCAAAGGCCGATCCGCTGGCGCGCTGACAATCGCGGCAGTGGCAGTTCAGCATCCGCGCCGGTGCCGCGGTGAGCTCGGTACCGGACTTGCCCGCAGGCACATCCGCCGGTATGCGACGTCATCGGCGGCCTCCCCGTTGCCGTAAGTGGGCGTCCCGAACTCGTCCGGCGTCCGCAAACCGATCCACAAACGCTTCGTCATAGCACGACATTTACATTCTCCGTCATATCATTGAGGTGTCATCAGCCTGGGGCATTGTCGGCAGCAAGAAACTCGCACACGGCCCGCGCTACAGCTTCCGGCTGTTCCAATAGCAGAAAGTGCCCGGCATCAGGTAGATCGACGACCCGCACCCGCTCGCCCGACTGCTCGCGCAGCGCATGCCCATTCCCCGGCGGCGCTGCTTCATCATCGAGCCCCTGGATCACGAGAAGGGGGGCAGTGCCGGCGCTCCACCAATATTCGAGAGGCACGTTCCGGCTGGTCGCGAGATGCGCGATAAAGACCGCCGGCCAGCATTCGACGTGCGCGAGTATTTTCGGATCGGACGCTGGCGAGAGCCAGCGCGTGCCCAGCACAGTGACGCAATCGCTGCCATTCATCTTGGCCTGTGTCGCATTGCGAAAATGCGTGCCGATCGGCCCCGTCGGGGGCGCGATGAGACCACCCGCTGCAAGCAGCGTCACGCTGCGAACCAGCGACGGCTGATCGACTGCCAGACAGCGGGCGATCCGGTTGCCGAAGGCATGTCCGACGAGATGCGCCGGACCGCAATCCAAAGCTTGGATGACGCCAGCGACGTCACCGGCCAGATCGTGCAAGGTCGCGCCGTCGAGAGAACCGGAACTGCCTCCGACGCCACGCATATTAATCGAGATCGTCTGGAACCCTCCGGTAACCAGCGCGCGCGCCAGATGATCAAAATAGCCGGTGCTACAGCCCGCATTCGCGAGCAACACGACTGGTGCGCCCGAACCGCGAAGTGTGCATTCCAGCGTCGCGTCACCGACTTCGATGGTTCGATGCTGTTGCAATCTCACCTCCCGCGTTTGCCTGCATACGGGGCACGACTTCCCCTGTCGCGCTGGTCAGGTCTCCCGCGACCACCCTACGTTAGTGCCCAAGCTGCCTAAGAGAGGGCAAGCACTGCCCTAACAGCTACCGTGAGACGTAGCGGAAGGTCGTTGCTACTGCTGGCCAAAACCGGACTCCATCCCCGAAAGGCACTTGGGCCTGGGAGTGAGGATGAGTATCATCGTGTCCATGTCGCTCGACTTTGCAGAATGCGACCGGGCGCGCCTGGCGCGAGATCCGTCCTATGACGGGCGGTTCTATACCGGCGTTCACACCACCGGCATTTACTGCCGTCCGGTCTGTCCGGTGCGCCCCGCCCGGTCCGCCAATGTTTCATTCTTCCCCTCGGCCGCGGCGGCCGAAGCGGCGGGTTTCCGTCCCTGCCTGCGGTGCCGGCCTGAGACCGCTCCGTTCTCCAGCGCGTGGATCGGCAGCAGGGCGACAGTTGAAAGAGCGCTGCGGCTTATCGTCGAGGACGGCGCGCTCGATGGGGAGGGGGCTACCGTCGAACGCCTCGCTGGGCGCCTCGGTGTAGGGGCAAGGCAACTGGCGCGGCTGTTCCTCCGTCACCTGCAAGCAAGTCCTGCGAAGGTGGCCAGGACTGCACGGGTGCAGCGGGCCAAACGGCTCATCGACGAGACGAGCCTGCCGATGACCGAGATCGCGATGCAGGCGGGCTTTGGCAGTCTACGCCGGTTCAACTCCGTCTTTGCCGAAGTCTACGGCAGACCGCCGACTGAAATTCGGCGCACACGGCGACCGGCCACTAAGGAGGTGGAAACGATCGAGAATGCCGGCAACCTGGAGAGTCTGACCTTGTAATTCAGGCTGTCCGCTGTGCCAGCCTGCTCGATCCGGCTAAGCTCGCCGGAGAGCGCGATCACTGCCGCGCTCCTACATCACGCCCGTGGACACGATCCCAGAGCCAGGGCACCTGCCCCGCCACGGCCAGCGGCGATTTAGGTCATCAGCGGGATTTTGTCGAACCCGTTACCCCTAAGCCGGCGGAGCCGGAACCAATAGGTCTGGTGTAGCCTTCCCTGCGGTTACCGCGCGGGGGCAGCATGAGCCAGTCACTGACGGAGCGCTACGACGATCGGATTGCCGGGATGCTGTCGTGCTACGACCGGCTGGTGATCACCGGGACGCTGCCCGTAGTGTGCTACGCCGCAGGAATGACCGGGTATCTCCATGCCAGTGGCATCCGCATCTTCGACTACCCGGACTTCGCCAAGACGCTGCGCGATCGGGTGCGCGAGCGTGCGGCGTCGCTGGCCGCCGAGGCTGGGGTCCGCATCGAGCACATCGCCAAGCCGCATGTCCGCAAGGAAGATGTTGTGGCGCGCGTGCTTGAGCGGCGTGGCGACCATCCCGGCCTGGTGCACGTCATCTCGGCCATGGAAGCCTGCGACGCCTACAAGCCCTGGCACGACAAGCAGACGCATAAGACCTACATCCGGCCGGACAGCGGCAAATGCCTGCACTACTACTTCTATTTCCAGGACGCCAAATTCGGGCTGGTCTATCTGCGCGTGCCGACCTGGGCGCCGTTCCGCCTGCAATTCTACTGCAACGGCCATAGCTGGCTGGCGCGCAGGCTGGCCGCGCAGGGCATCGGCTACACCATGGCCGACAACGCTTTCGTGCGGATCGACGACTGGGGCCGCGCCCAGCAACTGGCCGACAGTCTCTCCCCCGATCAATTGCACCGTACCCTGGATCGCTACGCCGCGCTGTGCTGCCCGGTGTCGGAGGTATTCGGGCAAACCTACCACTGGAGCCTGATGCAGGTGGAATACGCCACCGACCTGGCGTTCCAGTCCACCACAACGCTCGGCCCGCTCTATGAGCAACTGGTCCGCCAGTCGGTGCTGAGCGTGAAGGCCGAGCAGATCGCCACATTCCTCGGCCGGCAGATCACGCCATTGCTGGCCCAGGAGGTCGGCTCGCAGTTCTCCACCCGGATCGAGGGTACCTGCATCAAGCACCGCTTCGGCAAGTGCTCGATCAAGATGTACGACAAGCACGGCATCGTGCTGCGCATCGAGACCACGACCAACGATGTGTCGTTCTTCAAGCACCACCGCAAGGTGGAACACCGCCACGGCCCGGCGAGCCGGGAACTCGCACCAGTCAAGAAATCGATCTACAGCCTGATCGACCTGCGTGAGATACTGCTCGGCTGTAACCGACGCTACATCGCCCACCTGTCCGCGCTGGATGACTTCTCCGCCGGCATCCGGGCGCTTGCGCGGCTGACCAAGCCGCATGCGGTGGACGGCAAGACGGTCCAAGGGATCAACTTCTTTGCCCCGGTGGACAAGGCCCTGTTGCACGCCTTGCAGAACCCGAAGGTCAACATTGCCGGCATCCGCCGGGGCGAGTTGTTGCCCGACCTCGGCATGCTGTCGCCAACCAGACTGTCGCGGCAACTGCGCCGGCTGCTGGACCTCGGGGTGATCAAACGCGCCACTGGAACCTACCGCTACTACCTCACCAAAGCCGGACGCGCCGCGACCGCAGCGGCGGAATGGCTTGCCGAGGCGGTGGTCATTCCGGCTATGATTTGATGGGATTTCGCAGAGCATACGATTCAACGCAGGACGCGAGAAGAGTTGGGTGGTAAGGGACTACGCTTTTCCCCAGACATGGCTGTGGAAAAGTGGCCCCTGCGGGGCAGTTCCGCCGCGTCAAATGCCTTGCCACTGGCCAATGTGCCGTCGGTAGTCGGTATGCTCGTCTCGGATAGACATCGGAGTTCGGCAGTACGCCGAGGGAGCGGGCCATGACCGACGGACTGAGCGAGCTCTATCAAGAGCTGCTGAGCGGCAGCTACGATTGCGTGGACCGCATCGTTCTGAACGCTTACTTCGGGATGGGTCATAGCCCTGGTGGTTTCCGCGTGTGGTGGCGGGCGCTCACTGGATCAGACGACACTCTGGACAACGCCCATCTGATGCGGTTGGCCGGCCGGTTCAGCCGGCGCGTGCGAGGCTACGCCAAAGCGCACGACATCCCGGTAATCGATTGTGTGGCAGGAGAGCGCAAGCATGACGTGGCCGACGATTATCTGGCCAAGACAGCGGTGATCGAGGGCTTGTTTCTGGTCCTGGTCGGTCGAGCCCAGGCACCGGTGTGGCACGTCGAGTCGAATTACCACCTTGAGCGGAAGAAGCCTTATGTGAACCACTACTCGTTTCATATTCTCGACCGTGATTGGGGGCATGTCACCATCAAGATCAGCGGGCACCCACCGTTCCCTGCCCAGGTGATCTTGAACGGCCATGAATACGTCGCCTGCCAGGCGCGCAAGGCGGGCATCGGGTTCACCAAGGAAGGCAACTGTTTCACCGCCATCGGTGACACGTCCGGTTTCGCGAAGATCGCAGAGACCTTGTCCGAGCAACGGGCTATAGGGCGATTGAGTGAGGTCTGTGAGCGGTGGATTTACCGCTGCTGCTTGTGCTTTGCGCTCGACTTTGAGGAGCAGAAACGCAGCGGGTTCCGTTATCACTTCTCCAACTATCAAATGGAGTACAGCCGAAACCTGATATTCCTGGTTGGCGGACGCATGGAGCAAGTCTTCCAAGCCCTGATCGATCGTAGCCGGGCGCCGTTGGACCTGAAGACGATAAAGACCATCCTCGGCGACAAGGGCCGGCCGAAATACCGTCCACGCAACATGCGGGCGGCCGAATGGGGAGTCGCGGTCGAGAGACCTACGTATGATCTGACGGTCTTCAAGCTGCATTGCGGCAAGCTGGCGTTGAAGATCTATTCAAAAGGCGAACGCGTACTTCGCATTGAGGCTGTAGCTCACAATATCCGGGAGTTCCGCTGCGGGCGCTTACTGGATAACTTCCCCGAAATCGTCCGCCGATTGAAGGGCATGCTCGAGCGATTTATGGAGGCGCTGAGTTGCATCGATCAATGCTTCGTCGGCGATGAGATGCTCGAGCGTCTGCCGTTGCCGTCACGGGTTGGTAAAACCGTGGTCGGGGAAATCGATCTCAACAAGCCGCGCCTGCGTCACGTCGCTGAGGCTGTCATCGCGTTGTCAGCCTCAGCTGATGGCTTCACCGCCTCGGCACTGGCCGATCAGGTCCGCGCGTTCCGCAATCACAGCGCACCGCTCTACGGCCCCCGCCAGGCCGCGTATGATCTGAAGAAACTCCGCGGCAAACAGATCGTCCAGCGGATCGGCGCGACGCGTCGCTACGAGGCGATGCCGTCCGGTCTGCGCGCTATCACGGCCCTACTCGTGCTCCGAGAGAAAGCCCTCAAGCCACTCCTCGCGGCCGCTCAAGACATCAGCCCCACCCGAGGAGGACAAAACCCGCGCGCCATCGATCGCCACTACCAGGACCTGCGACTCGCCATGAACGGCGTCTTTCGCGAACTCGGCATCGCTGCCTGACCATCGACAAATTTTTTGTCGGGCTTCGCCCTTAAGCGCCTAACACCTGGCGTCGCGGCATCAGGCGGCGAACCGCATCTCCCGGATTTCCTCAAGCACGCGTAGGAAATCTGGCTCCGGCGCCACGCACATGGTTCGATACGTGTCCAGGAAGGGCAGCCACAAAAATCACCAATACACATCAACACCTTGCTGGCATACGCCGTCCTGGATTCCTGGCCTGGACGTCAGACAGTGCGCGCCGAAATCGCGCTCTCACCGGGCTCGTGGCTACCCTATCAGCCGCGCCCAACCAGATGTTTCGGCAAAAATCGATTTTGTTGAACTGGTTGGTGACGCGGGGTATGGCCCGGACTTGAAGCCAATCTCAGGCAGATGGGATTGGTCACTCTGGCGAAGCAAGCTGATATGAGACGTGTTCCGGTGGTCGGGCGGTACTGTCCCAACTCCGCTGCTGCCGCCGCTATAGATCGAAAGCGGTGGTTCCTCGGTTCACCGAACTGACCGCGGGACCCAGCTGCAAAGGACGACCGACCTATACAGCGCCGTAGATTTCTTCCACGGTGATGACGATACCGGGAGGGTCCATCGTGATCGGTCCGTTGACGATGATCCGGGTATCGATGCCATCCCCATTCCGGCGGTGATGGGCAACCGTTCGGCGGGTTGGATGTACAATGAGGCAGTGCAGGACCGATGGCACACGGAAATAGTCAGCCAACTTGCCGCCGGTATCCGTCGACGTCGTACCAGGCGAAAGGACCTCCACAATGATCACCGGGTTCGGCGCCGCGATCGCGTCGTCAGCCATTGGCTCGCCGCAATTCACCATCGCGTCCGGTTCGTAGTCACTGTCGCCGGTTTCCACCGTCGCGCCATCGGGTAATGCCTGGCAAGGCACACCGACGACGGCCACCGCGCGGTCCAGCGCCTTGTAGATTGCTCCCTTGACCCGCAGGTGCGCGCCGCGCTCAGGTGCCATAGCCACGATCCGGCCGTCCACGCGCTCGTAGCGGCCCTTCGTTTGGGCTTCACACCACCGCCTGAACTCCTCGCGGGAGTAGTATCTGTCAATCCTGGGTTGAGCGAGGTCCATCAAAAGCCTCCAGTCACCAACACTGGTATCATGGAATGGCTTGCTGGGCCATTCGCCATCGATTGGTAACCCCGTGCGGGGCGTTCGGTGCGAGGGACCGGTATGGGTCGAACAACGGGTTCGGGTCGGCCGGTGGCATTCTGTCTGACCAATTACCTTTTAACCTTGGCGCCTCGGCATCAGGTAGCGACCGGCATTGCCAGTATTTCCTCAAGCACCCGCCGAAACGGTGGCTGCGGCGCCACGCACAGGGTTCGGAACGTGTCCAGGAAGGCCAGCTACGAAATTCGCGGCCGTTAGCAATATCTTGCTGACATACCGTGTCGACCTACTTGCCGACTACCGAATAATCACCGCGAACCAGTCGGCTTTCCGCCGCGCGCGCTGCCCACTATGATCATCCGACCAGCGACGATGGGGAGGCAGCGCCATGATCAACCTGCGCAGCCTTGATCTCAACTTACTGACGGTCCTCGAGGCCATCTACGAGATTGGCACCGTCACCGGCGCCGCTGATCGCCTCGCACTCAGCAAATCTGCCACCAGCCACGCCCTGTCCCGTCTGCGAGAGACTTGCGGGGACGAACTCTTCGTCCGAGCCGGCCAGGGCTTGGCGCCGACCCCCACGGCGTCGGCTCTGTATCCTGCGATCAAACAGGCACTGGAAGGTTTGCGCGCAAGTCTGGCGGAGGCCACCGGCTTTGATCCATCCCGATCAAACCGGCGCTTTCGTCTCAGCATCCCACATCCCCTGGGTCCGTTTTACGCGCTGGACCTGCTAACCGCTGCGACGGCTGTTGCTCCTAATATCGAGCTGATTTTCGATACAACCTCTCGGCCGCATGACCTTGAAGATGGGCTCCGCGACGGCCGCGTGGACATGGCCATCGATTGGCTGCCCGCCGGGCTGGATCCCTTCGTGAACCAGAAGCTGTTCGATGATCGGTTGGTGCTCGTGGTGAGAAACGGTCACCCTTCGGTCAAGGCAGGCGCTACGATCGAAGATCTACGCGACCAGAAATTTGTGGCCCTGCACCCTCGCCGTCAGGCCAGTGACGCGCCGCAGGCCATCAGGGAGTTTTTTGAGTTGGGGCTGCGCGTGACCTTGCACGTAAGCGAGCTGCTTGAAATCCCCACGATCGTGGCGAGCACTAACCTGGTTGGGAATTTCCTCTCCAGCATGGGGCCGCTCATGGAAAGGCGGCTGGGACTGCAGACCATCGCCATACCACTCGAGCTGACGGCGGTGCCGATTTATGCGGTCTGGCATGAGTTCGCACCGCAATGACGCCGCACACCGCTGGCTGCGAGAACTGGTGGCGGCAAAGCTGAATTACGCTCCACTCGTGGACGCGGATCACCCAGGGGCAGGTTCCGGACCTTCGGTGCCATCTCGTCGTGATCGCCAACGCCCTGGGCGCCCACCCTCGCGCAGTGCCGTCCCACAGTCGGAATGACAGTCCCACACGACGACCCCGCCGTGGGTGGTGTCGTTGAGATGGCCGTCGGTAACGTCGTTATCGACGACTGGATGCCGAAACCGGTGGAGCACGATGTCGGCACGATGGTGCTGCGGTTGCTCGACGCATTACACGAGTTCCGGAGTTGCACGGCATCGACACTCAAGATGCACAATGACGATTAACCGCTGTGGCGGCATTTCGTGCAAAAGAACCTTCGCGTGGCCGTCGGACCCCTTCTGGGCCCGGTTCGAGGTATGTCGGTTTAGGCGGGCCGCAGGGCGGGTTTGGGAAATGGAGTTTAATATGAAGCGTATGATCTTGGCTGGAATCGCCACGGTGGCTCTGAGCGGCGGTGCCGCCCAGGCATCGTTGTGGGATTTCACCTTCACGGGCAACGACGGCACCGTCGCAAGTGGCGTGCTGGATGAGTTCGGCGGACAGGCGATTTCCGGGTCCGGCACGATCGTTAGCCCGTACCTGACCGGGACGCAGAGCATCTACCTGCTGACGACCGGCCACATCACCGGCGGCCCCTACGGTGAGTTCTCCAACCGCTTTGGTGGCGGCCACGATCAGATCGTCACCACCGTCTTCAACCCGCTTCTCAATCCCCCCCTCGACCCAATCCAGGATGGGCTAGGTTTCAATGTCGGTTCGCCGACATACGTATACGCCACTGGTGTTGGCTTCGACTTCTGGGCCAATGGCGTCAGCAACTACACCGGGTTCTTGGCTGGCATCGGAAGCTACGTCGTTGACGGCGGAGTCTACGACCTTACAGGGGGCAATCTGACCTGGAGCGCGGTTCCGGAACCCGCGAGTCTCGCCTTATTTGGCACCAGCCTTGTTGGTCTCGGTCTGGTCCGCTGCCGCCGCGCTTGACCCCTGTCGGCAGCATTGCATCATGAGTATCGATGGGGTGCTGCCGCAGCTCGCCGAGGTATCCCGCAATGCGATGGCACGGATCGGCTCGATGTCTATTATCCCGCGATGTGTGATCATGACGGCACGGATGAACGACTGTGATCCGCAGGCGTGGCTCGCTGGTGTGCTGGCCCGCATCGCTGACCATGCCGCCCAGGAACTCGACGAGTACCTTCCCTGGTCGCGCCAGTCTCGCAGCCGGCGTGAGGCAGTCTGATCATGGCCGCGCCAAGCGCAGTCTTCACCATCGCCCGCGCAGCAGAAATGTTGGGCGTGGATATCGACTGGCTATCGGGGGTCGCCCTCGAAATGAACCCAGAAGACGGATGCCTGACCGTCTACGATGTCAACGATCAGGGCACGACCGCGTTTACCAACTTTGGCATCGTGACCCTCACAGCGCTCATCGAAATCCACAAAGCCAACCCGAGCATGATTGAAGGCTGCCGAAAGCCAGGTTGACCGTACCTTCGCCGTGGATGTCCCGCGGTTCTAACCGCAGGTCTACCAATGATCCTGCATTTGCGAGGGCACCCCGCGGAGCTTGGACTGCTCCTTCCGACGTCGCGAGCTGGACACTGATTGCTATGCGAAACCAGTTTACCCGAGACGCCCTGTGCGATCCGGCGTGGGCAATGACATAATGGGACTTCGCGTCCTGGTGTGCGGCGGCCGGTCATACAAAGACCGTGCCGCGGTGTACGCTGCACTCAATGCGCACGATGTGGCACTCGTGATCCACGGTGCGGCAACCGGCGCCGATGCGTTGGCAGCGGAATGGGCTGTGCTCCACGGCATCGAACTTCTGCGGTTTCACGCCCGATGGAGCGGACATGGGAGCGGTGCCGGCATGGTGAGAAACGCCCAAATGCTGCACGAAGGGAAGCCTGATCTTGTGCTGGCTTTTCCTGGCGCCAGTGGCACCCACGACATGGTGCGCAAGGCACTCGCTGCGGGCGTACCAGTGCAGTTCGTGCTGGATGACACAATGGTGATTCCTGCGGTTGCCTCGTCCTCTTTTCCAGGATCTGCCTTCCGTAAAACCCTGAGAAGAATAACAACAAGGCGGCTTTAGCGGGTTTTTGAAGTCAATCCTGGAGGATCCCTACCCGTCTATCGCCGGCTGGGTGGGACCCAGTCGCTCGCGTTGGCGTGCGTCGCCCCAGCGGTCAATCAACAGCACACTGACCGGCACCTATGAACGGGCGGTGGGGCGACACTGAAGGTCCGGCGCATTCGCATGTGACCGAAGAGCTTATGCAGTGAGACGGTACCGCCCGCGGAGGAAACAGGGCTTCGATTTCTGACCCCCTTTCAAGACGGGAGGAGGGCGACTGCCGGTGGTCGCTTATTGCTTGAGCGACATCGGCCCGCTGACGAACCGACTGCCCCGAAGATAAAATCGCAGGAGGCGGTTCGCATCCCGCGAAATGCCGATCCTGACGCTCTGCCCGATTTCACCGGCTTCGTGGTCACCGCGTCCAAGCCATAGGGGACCTTCCCGGCAAAGATCGAGCCCATCGAGCCGACGATCAATCTGCAACGCCGCGGCGAGCCTTCCTGGTCCTCGCGCCAGGTCGCGCAAGCGCTCTATGCCGCGATTGAGCCGCATGATCGGGATGCCTTCGAGCGGCTCGAGCGCCCTGATCAGCACGCCGGCCCCGATCCCGGGCATCTCGCTCGAGACATTCAGCATGTACGAGGTGCCGTAGGCGAGATAAACATAGGCGTGCCCAGACTCGAGAAACAGCGAACGATTGCGTTGGGTCATCCCACGATAGGCGTGCCCGGCGGCGTCGCCGACGACATACGCCTCGGTCTCGACGATGCGACCGCTGGCGACGCCTTCAGGCAACTCCCGCACCAATACCGTGCCAATGAGATAGCGGGCGAGCGAGGTCGTATCAATCGGCAGCTCCGAGCGAAGGAGCGGCAGATGGCCATCCATACGGCGGCCAGGTTTCAGCGCGTCAGCTCGACCCATTGCGCCCGCGAAGGCCCCGGCTCGAACGGATCGCCGAAATATTGGGTCTCGCGGGCCACCTTCCCATCGAGGAACTCCATGATGCTCACCGTGTAAGACGGCTGCCCGTCATAGGTCAGGACAAATTCGGTGACCCAGAGGTCGCCCGCGCCAATGATCCGCCGCACCGTGAAGCGTTTCTGGTTCGGCTGCGCGGTGCGAGACAACTGGATCTTCCGCCGCCCGGTGATGCGCTCGCCCGACTGCGGATATTCGAGCACCGCGTCCTCTCGGTAAATCTGGTGCTCCACCTCGAAGTCGTTAGCATCGGAGGCGGCCCAGTGGCGATCCAGAGCGGCTCGGATCTCTCGGTCTTCCATGCCAAATCTCCTTGACCAACGCGGTCGATGTGTTGAGCCAGCGTACCATGCGCTGGCCTTGAACAGGCCGCCCAGATGGGCGGGAGACGCCAGCTGAATTGCTCAGTGATGTCGAACATCCAATCGGGCTTTTGTCGGGGGAGTGCGACGCTGACGCTGCCACTTCGGCCTTGTGCTTTGGCGCCGTTTCCGCAGCCTGGGATGGCGGGTCGATTGCCACCGCGGAACAGCATCTTATGGCGCGAAGGCCGTCCCGTTCCAGCGATAGCCGAGCACCGGCGCGAGCGCGCTCGCGGCGATGACGCTTGGTGGGTAGAGCAGGGCCAGTTCGTCGCCGTAGACCGTGACGCCGCTCACCAGCCCGGTGATGTTGGTAAGACGGGCCCAGGTGGGGTCGGTCGTGGTTGCCGGCGTGGGCAAGGGTGACGCCGGATAGAATCCGAAGCCGGCCAGAACCGGCGCCAGCAGCACCAGGGTCATGGTGACGGTGGGCGTGGTGATCACGGTGGTGCCCCCGCCTGACTGCAAGACATCATAATTCGCCGGCGCCACCACCACGGTTCCGGGTGACAGCACATTGGCCGCAATGGCGAAAGGCGGAATGCTTCCGGTCGGCTTCACCAGCGCCAGCGGATCGGTCGTCGGCGTCGTGGACAGCGCAGCTGAAGCGGCGAGGTTCAACACGCGACCGGCATAGAGCAGCAGGTCGGACGGCACGACCGCCCCGGGCCTTCCCGCCGGCAGCACAAGCGTCGTCGGACCCGCGCAAGGCAGCGTCGCGCCCTGCGCGTGCAACGATGCCACGGCGCTCAGGAAGGCAGCGGAGAAATCGCTGCGCACCAGCACCGACAGCGGCAGGCTCGCCTGCGCGGCTCCTGCCGGACGATCGTTGGCGAGGCTGACCATGGAGAGCGGCTGCCCCGAGATGAAGCCGAGGGCGGGCGAGGGGCCCGCCACGCCGAGGATGCCGGCCAGAGTTTGCTCGCGCATCGCGGTCTCGCCAAGCGTGCCGAGCAGGTTGATGTAGCCGCCGATCTCCGAGATGTTCTTCGGCGGTGGTATGCGTGAGCCGACGACGTCGCCCTCGAGCGCCAGGCGCCGCATCAGAATCCCCTGCGCGGCCACCGCGTCGGGCGAATTGTTCGTCTGGATGAGATTGAGCAGGCTGGCAACAATCTGCGTGCTCAGCGCGGGATCGACATAGTAGCTGGTGGAACCGGTCGATGAGGTGCCCGTGTAGCCGAACTGAACGGCGAGATTGACCGCCGACCGGCCGGCAGGTGTCACGACAGTGACATTGACAGTGCCGGTTCCTGGCGGACTCACCGCCACCATCGAGGTGTCGCTCATCACCGAAAGCGCGCTGGCGTCGGTCGAACCGAAGCCGACGGCGAGTGCGCCGGTGAAACC
This sequence comes from uncultured Alphaproteobacteria bacterium, assembly GCA_963696645.1. Lineage (GTDB taxonomy): Bacteria > Pseudomonadota > Alphaproteobacteria > Acetobacterales > Acetobacteraceae > JAMXLO01. The sequence goes on along the minus strand of CAVOKY010000005.1, from coordinate 589,576 downwards.
CGTGCCGGTGAGCGTCACGATCGTTCCGCCTGCGACGGGGCCTGTGATCGGCGCAATGGAGGTTATGACAGGAAGGGCCACGATCCGCCTCCGTTCACGCCAGCGCCGCGAGGATCACAGGCAGCACCGCGCTCAAGATGTCGCTCGACGACGAGCTGCCCGAACTGCCTGAGCTGTCCGAGCTACCCGATCCGCTGGAGCTGCTGGAGCCACCCGAACCGCCTTTGCTGCTCGTGCCATTGCCGGTGACGATCTTGCCGAGCGTGGAGATGGCCAGCGAGGTGAGGTCAGTGTTGGCCTTGAGCGTGTCGGCGCGCGCCGCGTTGCCGGTGTTTTGAGCGTTCTGCAGCAGACTGGCGAGCTGGGTCGCTCCGGTCAGCGTCGTCGGATCGATCCCTTTCTGTGCCAAGGCGGCGGTGATCAGAGACTGCAAGAGGCTGGTGTTGGGCTGCTGCGGCGCGCTCGTCTGCACGTTGTTGACCAGGTTCGGCAGCATCGCGCCGAGCTGATTGGGCGCCTGGGCCGATGCCAAAGTCGATACCTGGCTGTTCGGCACAGTGACCGGGGCGATCGCCGGCGCGGCGTCGGCGGGCGAGTCCTGCCAGTTCCAGAACCGCGTCAGATCGATCTTTTCACCGGACGAGCAGTGTCCGAGCATCGCCTCGCCGAGCACGCCCCGCGTCGGCAGCATCGTTCTCGTCACCTGATGCGGCGCGCTCTGCCGGTGGAACCGCAGCAGTGAGTCCTCGAGCGTGCCAGTGGTCATCGGCCAGCCCTGCTGTTCGCCGAGCGCCTGCGGTATCGAGAATGGCATCATCATGCAATTGCCGTTGAAGCCGAGCACCACGTTGGCAATACAATCGAGCAGCGGCACCGTGCTCGACAGCCCGGGGAAGGACACAAGGTAGGGTTCGAGCAGCATGACCCGTTCCTCGGGCGTCAGTGACGTCCAGACTGCCTTCGAGTAGCGTACCATGTTGCGCAGCACGTGCTGCAGCGTGTTCTCGATGAGGATGAGGTCGGAGTATTTGAGGAGCGGCGCCACTTCGGCCGCAGGGATGGGATAGATCCCCGGCGGGAGTTCGATGACCGTCGAGTCCGGGCTGACATAGTTTTCGGGATTGCCTCGGACACTCGCGGTGAGGCTCGCGCTGAAGTTCCAGAAGAACGGCGGGCCGATCTGCGCGGTGAGTTGGGAGGCCGAATATGTCAGCGCCTGGGGTGTGACAGGTGGGGCGATAAGACCGCCGATGCCGCCGAGTACGCCGACGGGCCAGGCGGCACCGTTGGTCCCGAAGAACGAGGTGAACAGATCGAGCGGAGTGGCAAGCTGATAGGTCAGGCTGTCGGTGCTGTGGGTGATCTCGAAGCCCACGACGTCCGAGGGTGACAAACGCCGCGGCAGCGCGATGGCGGCCTGCAAGGTCGAGGCCGTCGAGTTGCCTGGGTTGCGCTGGCCCTGCAGATACTGGAGGAGATCCTCGGCCGTTTTGAACGCCTTGCTGGTGTCGAATTGGCCGGGGATCGTCACCGGCGGATTGGGCAGCATCTCGACCGGGCCGAGCCGTGTGCCCCAGCGGGTCACGGCGGCGACGTAGACGTGATCGAAGGGCAGTACGGAGGCGTTGGCGGAGAACTGGATCACGTCCTCAGCCAAGCTGTCGAGCACCAGCGATGCCCGCGGATCGGCGGCGAATTTCTCGAGCCGGGTAAGACCCGAGGCGTATTGCGAGGGCAGCCAGTTCTGCAGCACATCGGAATGTGCGAGCAGCCCGGCATAGCGTTCGAGCACCTGCGCCCGGGTCATGCCGCCGCTGATCGATGGGCTCGACAGCTGTTGATAGAGCGCAGTCGCCAGACCGATGCCGGTCGAGAAGAACCCTTGCGCGTTCTGCAGATCGGAGACCTGGCTCGAGCCGATAAACTGCGTGATGGCGGTCTGCGCCTGGGTGACCTGCGTGAGCAGTTGGGCGGCTTCGCTCGCCTGGGTGGCGTAGGTGGCGCCGAGACCACTCAGCAGACCGTTGAGCGACGTTGCCTCATTGACTGCCGCACCCATCTGGGCATTGGCGTTGTTGACCATCGCCATCGCCAGCCCGCTGAACAGCGGGATCGCCGCGAAATTGATCGCCGCCTGAACCAGTTGCGACATGCTCTGCTGCCCGCTGGTCAACTGGCTTGCATACTGGATCGCGTTCGAGAGGTCGCTGTCCGGAATGACGTCGTCGAGATGCTGCTTCTGACCGGGCGGCAGAAACCACACGATGTCGAGCGGCACGAGACAGACCAGGCTCACCCCGTCATAGGCCGTGCTCACGTCGAACAGGCGCAGCACCTCGAAATACTGCATGGTGAGCGCGTGCAGCTTGTTGTGATTGGTGATGATCTTGGTGGTGACGCTGGTCGACTCCGATGCAGTCGCCATGCGCATGGCAGTGCGCTGGGCGCTGCGTTGCGCCATCGATTGCTGCCCAGCATAGGTTTGCACCGACTGCGCCGCATTGGTGGCGTAGTTCTGGAGCCCATCGAACCAGTTGTTGGAAGAGCCGGAGGACGTAGTCTCGCCGATGCTGCCGCTGGGTCCGCCGAGAATGCCGAGGAGCCCGCCGCCGGCGGTCAGCGCGCCGGTCTGCGACGCGGTGTTGAAGCTGCTGCCGCCCTGCGCCGTCTGGTTGAGTGCGGAATTGAAGGTTGCGTGGGTCGATGCATCGCTGGTTTGCGTAGCGAGGCTCGTCTCGGAGCCGAACACCGCCTCGGTTTCGCGAACGACGAGCGTCGTTGTCTGCTCTTCGACGACGACCTGCTGCTGCTCACCAGGCGCCAGCGGCAGGGAATAGACAAGGTCGCCGAGCGCCAGGCCCTGGAACTTCCAGCTCTGGCTGCAGCGCAGCACGTAGCCGAGACCGAGTGAGCCGACGATGGCCGGACCGACAAGCAGGCCCTGGTGGAAATCGTCGATGCTGATCGGTCCGGTCAATTGCACGCGGTTGAGCGCCGTGTCGGTGCGCGTGACGTCCTGGAAGACGCCGGTCTGATCGGCATTCAGCGTCTCGGTCTCGGTGTAGAGCGCCGGCGCGATCAGCTGGAAAAAAATGCCATAGGGAAACTGCTCGAACGAGACCTGGCCCTCGATTACGCGGATGCAGTCCGCGTCATCGCCCAAGGTCAGGCTCGGCAGCGTCGGCGGGCTGTTGCCGTTGTTGGAACCGTTTGTGCCACCGTCGCGATTCAACTCCTGCTGCAGCAGCGCGTAGATCGCCGGCGGAATGGGGGAAAGCTGCTGTGGCACCGGCATCGTGCCGAGATAGCCCGCTGGCCCGAGAAGGTTGGGGGCGACGGTCATCGCCACCACCAAGGTTGGCGCCGAGCCACGGACGCGGAACGACAGCGATACCCCCGGCGGCAAAACAAGGCCCGCAGGCAGATCTATCGAGAAGTTGCCATTGGCATCGGTCAGCCCGGTTGCGATCACCTGCGAGCCCGAGGTGGTCGTGCCGAAGGGTGATGGCGTCCCTGTGGAGCCCGTCGCCGGCGGCGGCGGCAACACCTCGATCTCGAGGTTGGCGCCCGGTGTGCCGTCGGGTTGCTGCAATGTCCCCAGGATGGTCGATGGCAGCGGAACCGATGGCTGATTGGACTGGATCAGGTTGCCGATGAGGCCAGCGAGATTGGTCAGCACCGTCTTGATGGCGATGCCGGGAAGCGTGATTTTGGCCGCTGCCGAGGCGGCCACTCGCGCCGCCGCCGTAGCGGTCGGAGCTGGCGTCGACCTGGCGCCGGTTCCGGCCGCTACCGCGGCAGGGGGCTGCGCTGGTGCCGGTGCTGGCATGACCGAGGGTGCCTGCGCCGTCGTTGTTGGCGACGCGGCTTTTCTGGTGCCTTGTCTCTTGCCGCGAGTCGTGCCGCGCGTCAGTGCCATTTGCAGCACTCCAACCGACATTTCCCATGCTCGGCTCGTTCGAGCCTCTTGGGTCAACGATAACCACCAATCCGCGCGGTTAACAAGCTGGGCGTCGCCACGATCCTCGCGCCGCCAAATAAGAGCAACTTCGCTTCACCGGTACGTCCCCACCCCAAGCGACATCCGGCCCTTAGCCCGCCCCGAGAATCATCGGACGATTTCAGTGTATTGATGGCGTCCGGCGACGTACTGATCATCAGCCCATTCGCCCGCGCCCAGCCGAATTGGGGTGAGAACCAGAAGCATCAAGGAGGAAACCAATGCAAGAATTCTCCGGCAGGATCGCCGTCGTCACCGGCGGTGGCTCGGGCATGGGGCGCGAGCTGGTGCGCCAGTTGGTGGCACAGGGGTGCCACGTCGCGATGTGCGACGTTTCCGCCCGCCGCCTGGCGGAAACCGAGCGGCTGTGCCAGGCGGCGGGATTGCCACAGGGCGTGCGCCTCACCTCGCTTCTCGCCGACGTGTCGCGCGAGGCGGACGTGCTGCGGTTTCGCGACGAAGCCGCGACGCAACATGTGACCGATCGTATCCATCTGCTGTTCAACAATGCCGGGATCAGTGGCGGCGGCAGCCTGATCGTCAATGACCGCGACGAGTGGGAACGCACATTCAATATCTGCTGGGGCGGCGTTTATCTGACCACGCGTGCCTTCCTGCCGCTGTTGCGGGCGGCGGACGAGGCGCATCTGGTGAACACCAGCAGCATCAACGGCTTCTGGGCGTCGGTCGGTCCCGATGTGCCGCATACCGCGTACTCGGCGGCGAAGTTCGCCGTCAAAGGTTTCACCGAGGCGCTGATTGCCGATTTCCGGATGAACGCGCCGCATATCAAGGTCTCGGTCGTGATGCCGGGGCACATCGGGACGGGCATTCGGGAGAACTCGCTGAAGGTGCAGACCAACAACGACTCCGACGAATTGGACGCCGCACAGATCGCGCAGGTGCGGGCGCGATTGGCCTCGATGGGGCGGGACGTATCGGCGCTGTCGGATGCGGACATTCGGGACGGGCTGGCCGAGCGGGCACGCCGCTTTGTCACGGACGCACCGACCAGTGCGGCGGAGGCGGCGACGATCATCCTTGACGGCGTGAAGGCGGACAGGCTGCGCATCCTGGTCGGTCCGGACGCCCACGTGATCGACGAGATGGTCCGGCAGGACCCTGACCACGCCTACGAGCCGGACTTCTACGCGCACTTTGCCACCCGGGCGGGTTGGTATCCCGGACGCTGAGGAGCGCCCCGCGGTCAGCGAAACGCGAACTCCTGGTAGCCGCCTTTGGCGACCTCATCCGTCTTGCGTCGGAAATGCACGCCATTGCCGTTGTAGCCCAGTACACGGCGCACGCTGCGGCCCTCCACGTTGCGGTTCACACCGGTCTGCCAGGAGTTGACCTTGGAAGAGAGCAGCGGCTCGGCTGCCTTGATGACCGTCTCCGTCCACTCCGCCACCTGCTCGGGCCGGGTTTCCGCCCGTGTGTAGTCGTGCTCCTGCATGAACCGGAGGATGCCGGCCTGAAATTCCACGCTGTGTTCGATGGCCTGCGGGATATTGCCGCGCGCGGTATGCGGGCCCAGCACCATCAACATGTTTGGAAAGCCTTCCGCCAGCATGCCGAGATAGGTGCGGGGGCTGTCCGCCCAGGCGTCCTTCAGCCGCAGCCCATTCACGCCGCGTATGTCGATACGGTCGAACGCGCCGGTCACTCCGTCGAAGCCGGTGGCATAGACCAGGATGTCGAATTCGTATTCCTGCTTTCTGGTCCTGATGCCGTCCGGCGTGATGCGTTCGATGGGCTCGTCGTGCAAGGTATCGACGAGCAGCACGTTGTCGCGATTGAAGGCTTCGAAATAGCCACTCTCCAGCGGGACGCGGCGGGTGCCGAAGCCGTGGTCCTTGGGGATGAGCTTGTCTGCGACCTTCGGATCCTTCACGCGCTGGCGGATCTTATTGGCGATAAATTCGCTGATCGCGGCGTTGGCTTTTTCGTTGGTCATGATGTCGCGGAAATTGCCAATCCAGATGCCGAAGCCCGGCTCGGCGTAGAGTTTTTCCCAGAACGCCTCACGCTCCTCGGGCGGTACGTCCAGCGTCTTGCGGCGGTCGGCTTCGTGGATGAACCACATGGGGGTCTGGGCGCAGCGGGCGTAGATCTCGTCGTAGCGGGACTTGATCGCCTCCATCTCGTCTTTGCCGATTTTGGAATTGTGCAGCGGCGCCGCCCAGTTCGGCCGGCGCTGGAAGACGGTGAGCTGCTTCGCCTGTTTGGCGATTTCCGGGATCGCCTGGATCGCGGTGGCGCCGGTGCCGATGATGCCGACACGCTTGCCGGTGAAATCCACCGGCGTGTGCGGCCAGCGCGCCGGGTGATACGCCGGGCCGCGGAAGCTCTCCACACCCGGAATGGCCGGCATCGTGTGGGCCGAGAGGATGCCGACGGCGGTGAGCAGGAATCTTGACCGTGCCTGTTGCCCGCTTTCCAATGTCACGATCCATTGGGTTGCCGCGTCATCCCAATGCGCTGACTTCACCGTGCTACGGAATTGCATGTCGCGGCGCAGATCGAATTTGTCGGCCACATGGTTCAGGTATTCCAGGGTGTCGGGCTGGGGCGAGAAATGCTCCTTCCAGTCCCATTCCTGCATCAGCTCCTTGGAGAAGGAGTAGCCGTAGGTCCAGCTTTCGGAATCGAAACGGGCGCCGGGGTAACGGTTCCAATACCAGGTGCCACCCACATCGGTGCCGGTCTCGAACACGCGTGCCGTCATGCCTAGTTCCCGCAGGCGATAGAGCGTGAACATGCCGGAAATGCCGGCGCCGACGATGATCGCGTCGAAGTCCGTGGTGTTGGCCGGGCGCGGCCGTTCCGTGAGCTCCAGTGAGACGTCCATGCTGCATTTCCTTTTCCGGTGTCACAGAGCCGGGGCTACGCGTGGGTTGGATTAGCTACTCCACGGTATTGCACACGTTTTTGGCCGCGGTCGCAATCCATGCCGGCGGTTCGGTGCCATCCCCATCGAAGACTGTGTCCTGGCGCACGGGCGGCCGCGGTTCGGTTGCTCGATGATGGAGCCAATCTGCTGGATCGCACAGGCATGCGCGCGATCGGGCGGCCGGGTACGTCTCCCCCACGCCCCGCCGTGACAACCCCGCGACGTGTCGTATCGCACGTGGACCCTTGCGTGGCTGACATGAATTGCCGATGATGATCCGCCGTATGCCGAGCAAAACAAACTGCCGGCCATCGAGTGTCGCCGATCGCGCCTGAGCCGTCGCCGAACGCCGTAACGTCCCGCTCCGATTGATTGTCGTGACGAACAGCGCAGCACGTTGTGCCCTAAAAGAAACGACAGGAACCGTCCAATGAGCAAAACAATCTCAGGAACCTATACAAGCCTCTTCACGCTGTCAGGCGCGGCCGACGACCCCGCCACGATTACCGCGACAGGACTGCTGGATGCAGGCCTTTATGCGGCCAGCCTCGGCGCCGCCTGGATGATCACCAACTCGGGCAGCGTCCTGGGCGCTGGGATCGGCCTGGGAAGTACCGGCACGGTTGTGAACGACGGCAGAATAGCAGGCACCTACGCGTACGCGACCGGCGTCAGCTTGACGGCGGGTGGCTCGGTCACCAACGCCTCGACCGCTTTGATCACAGGCTACGTAGGCGTCCAGGTCACCGGCGGCGCCGGCACAGTGATCAATTACGGCACCATCACGGTTTCTGGTGGACACGGGAACGGCGACATCTATCTCGCCGGCGGTGGCGTGGTGATCAACCACGCTGGTGGGACGATTGGCGCACCCGCCAGCAATCCTGGTGCCGTCTACATCCTGGGCGGCGCCGGCACCGTGAACAACGCGGGCATCATGAATGCTGGCGTGTGGCTGCAAACCTTCGGCACGGTGAGCAATCAGAACGGTGGGAAGATCATCAGCAGCAGTACTTCCGGCGGCTATGGAGTTGGTCTGCACGCCGGCGGCACGGTGACCAACGCGGGCCAGATCAGCGGCTTATATCTTGGCGTCGAGTTGGATGCCGGCGGCGCGGTGACCAACCAAACGAGTGGGGTGATCAGCGGGGCTTACGTTGGTGTCTTGCTGGGATTCCCTGGCGATACCGCTGCGGGCGGCGGCAGTCTGATCAACCAAGCAGGCGGGTTGATCAGCGGCGACGGCGGTGTTCTCAGCGGAGACAGCAGCGCCACGGTGACGAACGCGGGCAACATCTCCGGGACGACTGCCACCACGGTCTCCAAAGGTGCCATTACGCTCGTACTGGGCGCCGGCGTATATTTGACTGCTGGCGGTACCGTCACCAACCAGTCTGGCGGTAGTATCACCGGTGTCAGTGATGGCGTGTCCATAACCAATGGCGCCGGGACCGTCGTGAATTATGGTAGCATCGCGGGTCTCGGCGCAGGCGGCTCCGGGGTTGATCTGCTGAGCGGCGGACTGGTGAGCAACACCGCGACTGGAACGATCACCTCCGCATTTGACGTGGGCGTCAATATCAGCGGCGGTGTCGGCACCGTGCTTAACGCTGGCCAGATTTCGGTGGGCGGTAGCCATACTGCGGTGGTGCTCGATCTGGGCGGCAGCGTCACCAATCAGGTGGGCGGCACTATAACCGGTGGAACTACCCACGCTGCCGTCTATATCACCGGCGCGTCGGGCATGGTTGCCAATTATGGCGTTCTGCAGGCCGGCAGCAGCGCTACAGCGGTGGTGTTCGAGAACGGTGGCAGCGTCACCAATCAGGTGGGCGGCACCATAACCGGTGGAACTACCCACGCTGCCGTCTATATCACCGGCGCGTCGGGCACGGTTGCCAATCGTGGCGTTCTGCTGGCCGGCAGCACAGCGGTAGTGTTTGAGAAGGGTGGCAGCGTCACCAATCAGTCCGGTGGCACGATCACTGGCGGAACAACACACGGCGCAGTCTATATCACCGGTGCGGTGGGCACGGTGACCAACTATGGCCAGCTCTCAGGTGGCGGTGTGGCCGGCGTGCATTTGCAAGCCGGTGGCACGGTCTCCAACCAAACAGGCGGCACAATCACCAGCGGCACGAACCACGCTGGCGTTTACGTCACCGGCGGATCAAGTGGCGTCGTGTACAACGCCGGACTGATCAGTGGCGTTGACCTGTTCTCTGGCGGTGGTGTAACGAACCAGGCGACCGGCACGATCAGCAGCGGCAACGCCATCGCTGTCGATGTTGCGGGTGCGGCGGGCACGGTGGTGAATACCGGCCAGATCGTAAGCGGTGGAACACACCCCGGTCTTTATCTAAAGTCCGGTGGGACCATAACCAATGCGGCAGGCGCTACAATCGCAGGGGGCGGAGCCGGCGTGGATATTACCGGCAGCGCCGCCGGTACAGTGATCAACGCCGGGACCATTGGGTCTGGCGGCACGCATTCGGCCGTCGCTCTGCTACACGGTGGGTATGTCAGCAATGCGCAGACCGGGACGATCACCGCACCCGGCGGCGACGCCGTTTATATCGGCGGCGGGATTGGGACTGTAATCAACGCGGGGAGTCTCGCCGGTGGCACCACAGGTCCCGGTGTTCAGTTAGCCCACGGCGGTTCGATTACCAACGTCGCCTCCGGCGTGATCTACGGCAAAGACCACTCCGGCGTTTACGCTATTACCGCGGCTGCTACGGTGCTTAATGCTGGGACCATCACCGGTGCCGGGACCAGTGGAACGGGAGGCGTCGCGTTCAAGGCCGGCGGCTACGTCAGCAATGCCGCCACCGGCACCATCACCAGCGTGAACAAGACCGGCGTTTATATCATTGGCGGAGCCGGCACGGTTACCAATGCCGGGACCATCGCCGGCTCCGGCGGCACGAAAGCGGTGTCGCTCGCTGCCGGGTTCACGAACCTGATTGTGGCAGACCCCGGTGCCGTGTTCGGCGGCACCGTGAACGGCGGCAACCCGATTGGCGCGCCCTTTGTAAGCACGCTGGAGTTTGCGTCGGGTGCAAGTGGAGGCACACTGTCCGGCCTCGACTCGCATTACTTCAACTTCACCCAGATCACGATCGATGCCGGCGCGGCGTGGACGCTGACTGGTGCAAACACGATCGCCGCCGGTGTTACGCTGACCGAACTCACGGGCGCCACCGTCACCGATGCTGGGACGCTCGCGAATTACGGTTCGATCGTGCTCGACCCCAGCACGCTAGACGCGGGCGGTCTGATCGGCACCGGCTCGGCAACGATCGCCGCTGGCAGCACGCTCGAAGTGCAAAACACGATAGCCGGCGGTGAGACGATCAGGTTCGCCGGCAGTGGCGGCTATTTGCACCTCGACAGTCCGGCCATGATCGCCGGCAGCGTCACCAACTTCGATACTGGCGAAACAATCGACCTGAAGGGGATCAATCCCGCCTCGCTCAGCTACTCGGGCGGCGTGCTGAACTTCACCGGCGGCAGCTTCGCGCTCGCGCTGACCAACCCCGGCACGGTAACCGCGGCCGCCAGCGGGGATGGTGCTGCGATCTCCGTGTGCTTCCTTGCCGGTACGCGCATCCTGACGCCATCAGGCGAGCGTCCGGTGCAGCAGCTTGCCATCGGCGACATGGTCACCACGCACCGCGGCGAAGTGCGGCGCATCGAATGGATCGGCACCGGCAAGGCGCTCGCCACGCGCGGGCGGCGCCATGCGGCAACACCGGTGATCGTTTGCAAAGGCGCGCTGGCCGACAACGTGCCGTGTCGCGACCTGCGCGTGACCAAAGGCCATTCGCTGTATATCGATGATGTGTTGATCCCGGTGGAGTTCCTGGTCAACCACCGCTCGATCCTGTGGGACGATCGGGCGCAGGAGGTGACGCTCTATCACATCGAACTCGCGACGCACGACGTGTTGGTGGCGGAGGGCGCACCGGCGGAGAGCTATCGCGACGATGGCAACCGCTGGCTGTTCCAGAACACCAACGCCGGGTGGGCGCTGCCTGCGCAAGAGCCGTGTGCGCCGGTGCTGACCGGTGGGCCGATCGTGGATGCAATCTGGCGCCGTCTGCTGGACCGCTCGGGGCCGCGTCCCGGCTTCGTGCTGACTGGCGATCCCGACCTGCATCTGGTGGTGGACGGTGTCAGGATGGACGCGGCGGAGCGGGATGGAGTGGCGCATACCTTCCATCTCCCGACATGCCCGACCACACTGCGCATCGTGTCGCGCGCCGGCGCCCCCGCGGAACTGGGCTTGATGCGCGACCCGCGCGTGCTGGGGGTGGCGTTGCGGCGGATCACGTTGCGCAGTGGCACGCGGTTCCGTTACATCGAGCCAGACGACGCGTTGCTGGCCGATGGGTTCCACACCTTCGAACCAGCCAACGGCCTGCGTTGGACCGACGGAGATGCAGAACTGCCAGTGGCACTCTTCGACGGCTTCGATGGACCACTGGAGCTCAACCTTCATGTCGGCAGCACCACACAGTATCCATTGTTCGAAGAGGCACGTTCCTGCGCCGCAGCATAGGACGCCAGCTATTGCGTGATTGCCGCGGATAGGCTGGGTTCGCGCGAGGGACCTCGCACTGACCGAGCGCCGTGACCACTCCGGACATGACGATGTTCGGGCACTTCACCTCGAACGCGTTTCCGGAGCCAGGTGCGGCCTGGGGGCTTGATCCGCGTTCTCGCTGTCCGCCTCCTCAGAGCCGGGCTTGTCTGCGCCATCGATCGTGGCACGGTGCCTCTATCGATGGCCGGGGCAGCCCTGGCCATGGACGATTGAAGAGCGCGCGGGCGCCGGAGGAGACGATCATGGGACCAAGGCTTGTCGACTATCTGCTCTATGAACCGGAAGAAAGCGGCATCCTCTGGATCAAGTTCAATCGCCCGGAGAGGATGAACGCACTTGTCGGGACCGCGGAGGAAAATGGCACCGTCGCGAAGGTTGGCGAGTACATGCGGGCTGGCGACGATGACCCAGGCGTCCGCGTGATCGTGCTGACCGGCGTCGGGCGTGGATTCTGTTCCGGTGCGAACCTCGGATCCAGGGCATCGGAGGACATCACCGGGGAGAATTTTCCGGGCAATCGTGGAGCACACGAAGGGCCTGACGCAGCGCGCCAGCACTTCTTCCACGGCTTCACCCAGCTTCACCCAGCTTCACCGGGACATTGCGCTGATCCGCAAGCCGACGATCGCGATGATCAACGGACCGGCCGTCGGTTCGGGTATGGATATGGCATTGCATTGCGACATCCGTGTGGGCTGCGACAAGACGCGGTTCATCGGCTATCACAACGCCGGACAGATCATCGAGAATGGCGGCTCCTACTACCTCCCGAAGATGGTCGGCCTCGGGCGCGCCCTGGAATTCGCCTACACCGGCGAACTGAATGCCGAGCGCGCCTACGAGTGGGGCATGCTCAACCACCTGGTGCCTTCCGAGAAACTGGAAGAAACAACCAGGGATCTTTGCGCAAGGATCATCGCCAGGCCCCCGTTGGTGCAATGGGTGAGCAAGCGCATCATGCGCGCTGCATTGGACAGCACGCTGGAGACCACCATGGTGCTTACTTCCAACGCCGGCGGTATTTTGCAGAATTCAGAGGACGCGAGAGAAGCGCGGCGTGCGTTCGTCGAAAAGCGCCCTGGCCGGTTCAAGGGCGTCTGATGGGGGAAGCAACACGATGCACGCCACACATCTGGTGATCGGCGGCGGCTCGGCCGGCTGCGTGATGGCAGCGCGCCTGTCGGAGGCGCCGCAGAACAAGGTCGTGCTGCTGGAAGCCGGCCGCGGCTATGCGCCGGCCCAGACGCCGGAGGATATCCGCGACACCTACTCGGGCAGCGCGCTGATGAACCCGAACTATTTCTGGCCGGGTCTGAAAGTGCGTCGCAGAGCGGATGCCGCGCCGGTCTATTACGAGCAAGGCCGCGTGCTCGGTGGCGGTTCGTCCGTGAATGGGCAGGTGGCGCTGCGCGGGGCCCCGGAGGATTACGACCACTGGCACGCGATCGGTGCGAAAGGCTGGGACTGGAGTTCTGTCCTTCCCTATTTCCGCCGGTTGGAAACGGATCTGGACTATACTGACCAGTTGCATGGCGCACAGGGCCCCATCACCATCCGCCGAATGCCGATGGACCAGTGGGACGATTTTACTCTTTCGATCACCAAGGTCTGGGACGAGCTTGGCTATCCACTGCGTCCGGACATGAATGGCGAGTTCGGCGAGGGCTATTCGCCGCTGCCGCTGTCCAACGACGGAACCGCGCGACGTTCCGCGGCCGTGGGCTACCTGGACGCAGCAACACGGCGTCGTCCCAATCTGCAAATTCTCGACGAGACGCAGGTTCGGAAAATCCTGTTCGCCGACGGCCATACCAGCGGCGCGGAGGTGCGGCGCAACGGTGAGGTCGAGTTCGATCACCGCCGATAATGTCATCGTCTCTGCCGGTGCGTTGCACACACCGTGGCTGCTGATGCTGTCAGGGATCGGTCCGGCGGAGCATCTGCGAGGGCATGGCATTGCGGTGCAGTTGGATCGGCCAGGTGTGGGCGGCAATCTGATGGATCATCCGGCCATCCATATCTCCGGCTATTTGCAGCCGGTGGCTCGGCACAAGATGGTGCTGCGGCGGAATTATACGTATCTGCGCTGGTCCTCCGGGCTTGCGGGCGTGCCGCAGGCAGACATGGTGATGATGGCGGTCTGCCGCTCCGCCTGGCATGCGATCGGCGTGCGCATCGGTACGCTGTCGTCTTATATCGGTCGCTCTTACTCGACCGGCGAGGTACGGCTGGCCTCGCCTGATCCCGACGATGAGCCTTACGTCGACTTCAACTGGCTGAGCGACCGGCGCGACCTGGAACGGATGGTCGATGCGTTCCGTCGTATGGCCCGCATTCTGACCAGCGATCCGGTGCCCCAGTACATGTCAAACCTGTTCGCCTCGAAGTTCTCCCAGCGCGTGCGCAACGTCAGCCGGAAGAATTTCAAAAACGCAGTGATTACCAATGTCGCCGCGCTGATGATGGACTCATCTTCCAGCCTGCGGAAGTTCCTGTTCGGCAACATCATCAGCGATTCGCGTCCGCTGGTTGAACTCCTTGACGACCCTGCTGCGCTGGAGCGCCATGTCCGCGATAACGTCCAATCTGCCTGGCATGCCTCCTGCACCTGTCGGATGGGCGATCCGCTGGACGCGAAAACCGTGGTGGATCCGAGCGGCAAGGTGGTGGGTGCGGAGAACCTGTTCATCGCCGATGCGTCGGTGATGCCGGAGGTGTCGCGTACCAACACCAACATTCCCACCATCATGATCGCGGAGCGTATCGCCGAAATGGTGCGTCAGCGATGACTGAGGTCAACCACCGCATCCTGTTGCGCTCGCGGCCAACTGGAATTCCGCGCGCCGATTGCTTCACCGCCGATAGCGTGCCGGTGCGCGTGCCCGCGGCTGACGAGGTGCTGCTGGAGACACTTTACCTGTCCATTGATCCGGCGATGCGGTCCTGGATGCATGAGGCGGTCGCGCTTGGAACAGTGATGCGTGGCGGCGGCATCGCGCGCGTGCTTGAGAGCCGGTCACACGCCTTCCTGCCGGGCGAATTGGTGCAGGCGCGCCTCGGCTGGCAGACCCATCCGACGTTGCCGGCGAAATATCTGCAGAAGGTCGACGTTTCGCGCGGCGGCGCACTGGCGTGGATCGGTCCTCTCGGCCTGAGCGCCGTGACCGCCTATTTTGGGATGCGCGATATCGGCACAGTGAAGCCCGGGGACCGGGTGCTGGTTTCCAGTGCCGCCGGCGGCGTCGGCCAGATCGCCGCACAGATCGCGCAAATCGAGGCGTGTCATGTCGTCGGCATCGCCGGTGGTGCCGAGAAATGCGCCTGGCTAGCCGACGATCTGCGGCTCGATGCGGTGATCGATTATAAGGCGGAGAACGACCTGGCCGCCGCCATCGGTCGAGCCTGCCCTGACGGCATCGATCTGTATTTCGACAACGTCGGTGGACCGACGCTGGACGCAGCGCTGTTGCATCTGCGCGAGGGCGCGCGTGTCGTGCTGTGCGGGCGCATATCGCAGGTCGCTGCCGATCCGCCGTATGGCATCCGCAATCTTGGTCAGCTTTCGACGCGGCGAGGGCGGATGCAGGGCTTCCAGGTGTTCCGCTATCATGATCGATATGAGGAGGCCCGCACCTGGCTCGCCGCGCATCACCGCGATGGGCGGCTACGCCAGCGTCTGCATATCCTCGATGGACTGCACGCGGCGCCTGCGGTGCTGGGCATGCTGTTCCGCGGAGAGAACACCGGCAAGCTTGTCGTGCGGGTTGGCGACGCTTCGACATAGGGAGGACATAGGCCATGCAACGTACTACCACCGCACTTCGCGCGCTGCTGTCGAACAGCGGCTTCATCAACATGCCATCCGCCTACGACGCAATCGGCGGCAGGCTGATCGCGAGCCTGGGGTTTCCGGCAGTGTACACCGGCGGGTTCGTGACCGGCGGATCCCGCTGCACCTCGGAGCCGCTGCTGACCATGGATGAGCAGATCCGTGTTGCAGGTGATGTAGCAGCAGCAGTAACGGTGCCTCTGGTTGCTGACGGCGGCGCCGGGTTTGGCGAGCCGCTTCACACCATGCGCTCGGTGCGCGAGTTCATTCGCGCGGGCGTCGCCGGCATCCACATCGAAGACCAGCTTTATCCCAAGCGCGCTCACTACCACAAATACGTAGCGCACGTGACGCCGCGCGACGAGTTTGTTGCCAAGATCGATTATGCCTGTCGACAGCGCGCCGAAGCCGATCCCGACTTCGTCATCATTGCGCGTTCGGATGCGGCACGCTTCGAGGGACTGCAGGAGGCGATCGACCGGATCAACCTTGCCGCCGATGTCGGCGCCGATATGGGACTGGTGTTTCCGCGGAATGACGAGGAGCTGCGCCAGGCACCGAAGCTTGCGAAGGTGCCCCTGGTCTATGTCATGAGTCGCGGCAACCGAGACCAGCGGCCGCTGCCGACGATCGCTGAGTTGGAGGCGATGGGCTACAAGGCGTGCATCGATGCGACAACCAGCATCCTGGTTGCCTTCACGGCGATGAAGCGCGCCTTCACTGAAATCCGGGAGACCGGCACCTTCACCGGTCTCAGCACACAGGAGTGCGTCGATGCCCGCCAGCAGATAGAGGACCTCGTGGGACTCGAGCAGTTCTATGTCATCGAGGAGGAAACGGTCGAAAAGCAGCGCTGGGGCAAGCGCTGACCGTCTTTGAAAACAAGCAATGTCGGCGTTCGAAGTGCAGAGGGCGCGACGCTCATCACCGCAGCGCGCGCGTAACTGCGGCCATCAGCCATTGCCGCCGGCACAATACACCTGCGCCCCAGGCGGCAGATGGGGCGTTACGCCGCACGCACCAACTGCCAAGGCCAGGACCAGGGTAATGACAAGCTTCACCATGCCAGCCTCCGATGCCGGTGGGTCAATCTGCTACCCGGCGGCCGCGCGCGCAATGCCATGGGTGGATCGGCAAGTGCCGCCAGCTCGACCAATGGCGGCTCATGTCGTGAAGACGACAACGCGGCACATGTCGTCTTGATCCATGTGATGCTCGCAGGTGTCATGGTGATTGGCGTGCAGGCGTTTGATCTGTGTGGCGTTGTTGGTGCCAGAGGTTGGGACGTCGTTCCTGGACTACTGCCCGCGCCCTCGCTGACTTCGATCCGCCAGGACGCGTATCGGGGCTGATCAGGTACGGAGGGATGTTTTCGGGCCATCTGACGGCCCCTCAGGCACCCCTCATGCGGCCTTATTGACGCCAGTGTCGCTGCTGTGCGCGTGCAGCGCCATCCCGATCAGCGACATGCCACCAAACAGCATATTGATGCCGACAAGCAGACCGAGTGCCCACGCCGCAGTGCCGGGAAGCCCAGTCAAGATGATGACGGCCAGGAACAGATCGACGATGCCGCTCACGAGCATCCACGTCCAACGTCCAGTAAGTTCCTTCTTGTGCTCCATCGCATACA
Source organism: uncultured Alphaproteobacteria bacterium (assembly GCA_963696645.1). Taxonomy (GTDB): domain Bacteria; phylum Pseudomonadota; class Alphaproteobacteria; order Acetobacterales; family Acetobacteraceae; genus JAMXLO01. The sequence goes on along the minus strand of CAVOKY010000005.1, from coordinate 572,612 downwards.
TGATGGACGCCACACCCTCGATAATGAAAAACGCTGTCAGCAGCAGGGTGAGCGAAATGGCACCGAGGACCGGCCTGCTCAGCAGAACAACGCCGACGATGATGCCAAGGGCCGCCGACAGCAGCGACCACCAGAAGCCAGGTGCATTGCGCATCATGAAGGTGGTTATCAAACCTACGATGCCACTGATGAAGAACAGCCAGCCGATCAGGATCGCGACCGCGATGGTCGCAACCATCGGCACCAAGACGGCCAGCACGCCGAGTACGACCAGCACAATGCCCTCGAGCAGGAACAGCATCCAATGTTCGCGAACCGATTGCGCAAGCGCCTGCTGAAGACGATCGAAGTCGCCGATATTTGCGGCCATGTGAGACCTCCCTGAACGTCGGTGAGCTTCCGTCGGAATTCAAACTTGCAACATGTCAATATATCCGCTCGCGCGTCCCGGCACCACTGTGCCGAGCGCCGTCGCCGCCACCGGCCTTGTTGAAAGCGCCGAGGCGCCGTTATTGTCGGTCCGGAATGCTCGGAAACGCTGTGCATAAGGGCAAATTCGGCCGGATGATCGGATGCCTCGGTCAACGGACGCAGGCCGGAAAAAAGCACCACCAGGGGAGGGCGGAATGCGTGGGTATCATGAGGCGTACGCGGCATTTTCGCTTGAAAACTTCGCCCGCGAAGTTCTGTCGGCGCCGCTCGACGCCGGGCTGAATGGTTATGTCGCCTGCTGTGCGCGTTGGGCGGACGGCGATCGGGTGGCCTTGCGGTGGATGGGCGCCGACGGCCAAAAGCGTGACGTCACCTACCGTGAATTCGACGCTGAGTTGGCGCGCTTCGCCAATGTGCTGAAGGCGCGCGGCATCGGGCCCGGAGACGTGGTGGCGGGCATGCTGCCGCGCATTCCCGAGCTGCTGGTTGCGGTGCTCGGAACCTGGCGGGTCGGTGCGGTGTATCAACCGCTGTTCACCGCCTTCGGGCCGGCGGCGGTGCAATCGCGGGTCGTGGACCCTGGCGGCAGCGACGCGAAGCTGATCGTGGTTGATGGCGCGAACCGTTTCAAGCTCGATGAGGTACCAAACTGCCCGCCCGTGCTGACGTTGCGGCGGGGTGCGGCGGCGCGGGAGGGCGATGGGGATTTCGCGGCCGAAATGGTGGCGCAGCCCGCGGACTGCCCACCGGCGATGCTCCGGCGCGATGATCCATTCATCATGCTGTTCACCTCGGGGACGACGGGGAAGCCCAAGGGCGTGGTCTATCCGCTGTTCTCGTTGATGCAATTTGCCATGTTCATGCGCGCCGGTCTCGATCTGCGAGAGAGCGACATCTATTGGTGTTTCGCCGATCCCGGTTGGGCGCTGGGGATGATCGGCACGCTGACCGCGCCGTTGCTGCTGGGCTGCACGACGGTGATGTACGAAGGCACATTCACGGTCGAATCGACGGTGCGGGTGGTTAACGAACTTGGTGTCACCAATATGATCGCCGCACCCACGGTGTTCCGAGTGATGCGGGCGGCCGGAACGGAGGCGGTGGCGCCGATGCGCGGCATGCTCCGGGCGATCTCGAGTGGTGGCGAGCCGCTGAACCCGGAGCTCAACCGCTGGGCTGCGGACGCGCTGGCAGCGCCGATCCACGAGGTCTATGGGCAGAGCGAGATGGGGGTGAATTTTTGCAACCATCACGGGCTCCGTCACGACGTCAGGGTCGGCAGCGTTGGCCTGATCAGCCCAGGCATGAGCTACGCCGTGCTCGACGGCGATCTCAACCCGGTGCCGCCGGGACAGACCGGCGTGCTGGCGATCGACCGAAGCGCATCGCCGCTGTTCTTCTTCACCGGCTACTGGAAGGCGGAGACACCGAGCTTCCAGGGAAAGTGGTACCTGACCGGCGACGTCATGAAGCAGGACGAGGACGACTATCTGTATTTCATCGGCCGCAACGACGACATCATCACCTCGGCGGGGTATCGGATCGGCCCAGCGGACGTGGAGAACGTTCTGATCGAACACATGTCAGTGGCCGAGGCGGCGGTGGTGGGCAAGCCGGATCCGGAACGGACGGAAATCGTCAAGGCCTTCGTCGTGTTGCGGGGTAATACGGAGGGGACGGAGGCGCTGGCGGAGGAACTGCGCCAACTGGTGCGGCGGCGTTTGTCGGCGCATGCCTATCCGCGCGAGATCAGCTTCGAGACGGAGCTGCCGAAAAACCCCGCGGGCAAGGTGCTGCGCTACGTGCTGCGCCGGCGGGGCTGACGCGCTCCGAGAACGCACCGTCCCAACCGCGAGACACAGCTCGAATTGTCCTACGCTGCTGACACCCTCAAGCAGCCGTCGGAATTCCGACTGTGGCACCGGACACTTGGTTCGAATCAAGTCCAGGAAGGCCAGCCAGTTTTGCTTCTGAACGCGGCGAAGGCAGGGACACACGACTCCTGGCTGAACCCGGCCGCGTCAGACCTTGTAGCCTCAGCCAGGTCTCAACCGGCTGATCTTGGAGCCTTCGATCCCGATACCCGCCATCAGACCCGATTGGCCGAACGGGACCGCATATACGTCCTGCGTCAAAGTGGTACTGGTGACACTCGCCGCCGCCCCCTTATCGAGCACGACGACACTCGGTCCGGATCCGATCGACCAGCCATCGCTCTTGCGGAGATAGTCCAGCGAGGAATTGGTCATGAAGAACAGAGCGTAGCTGAATGTCTGCGCGCCGACCTGCAGTCCGAAAGAGCCTGCCGCGATGCTGTAGTAAGCGATCGTGCGGCCGTTCTGCAGCAGCGCACCTTGGCCATACTGGCCGCCGACCACGAGCCCGGCCTTGGTAATCTTCGGGAAGACCAGAATTGCCTTGGCGCGCTCGCCGAGCAGTTTTGTGTGCGGTTCCTTGGCATAGAGCCTGTGCAGTGCGGCCCAGGCGTTTTGGTTGATTGTGCTGGCTGAGTTGGCGCGCGCCGGGTTGGCTGCCAGGAGGCCTGCGCCGAGCCCCGTTGGCAGTGCCAGCAGCAGCCCTCGCCGCGACAGCATCGAAAGATTTCATGTTGCTCATGCCCCTCACCTTGCGTTTATGACCGTGACGCACGACAGGCGGCGGCAAGGCTCCGCCGAACACGGACGCGAGCCGGAATTCCCCGATGCGCTGCCTGAACAGTCGCCCCGACGAGGACTCACCACTATCCGGGTTCGCGCGCAACCGGCAGGCTCCAACGAGCCTGTTTGCTACGTTGTCCGCGATATCGTGGTTGCCGTTGGTGACGTGGTGAAGCCAGGCCGGGCTTAGCGAATGACGCAGACTGCTGATCAGCGGAGGCCGGGGCCCTCGCGCTCGCGCAACGCAGTGCATCGTGCCGACCACGACACAAAGTCGGTTGCGCTGTTATAGTGCCAAAGCATGGCCACGCTCCCCTCGATCAAGACGTCGGCAAGACTGCCGGCACGGCTTACCCTGTCCGGGCGCATGCCATGGGCTTTGCTGGCTGCCGCCTCGCTGGCAATGTTCACTGCGGCAGCGAGTGGCACTACTCGCGCGCCATTCCTGATCGCCATGGCGCATGACCTGTCCGCCAGCGTGCCATTGATAGCCAACCTGGTTGCCGCCACCTCGGTATCGTGGGGCATCACGTCGATGATCGCCGGCGCCTGGTCGGACCGCTGGGGGCGGCGGCCCTTCCTGATTGGCGGACCGCTCGCGCTGGCATTCGCGGCGACTGGCGTCGCGACGGCCGGCAGCTTCCTTGGCGTCGCCATCTGGGCAACGCTTGCCGGTGCATGCTGCGGCATGTTCAGCGGTGTGATCTTCGCCGAGGTGTCGGGACGCGTTGCCACCGATCAGCAGGGGCGTGCGCTAGGCTGGGTGATGAGCGGGCAGTCGCTCACGCTTCTCGTCGGTGTACCGCTGGCGGCGTGGGTCGGTTCGCGAATTGGCTGGCGCGGCGTCAATCTCTGCATCGCGCTATTGGCTGTGGCATCGGCGATTGGCCTGCTGGCGACGACGGCCGCGCGCAAGGGGGAGTGGACCGTCGCTGCCGCACGAGTGCCGTCGCTGCGCGCGGCGCTTTCGCGGACGGTGCTGCGGCTGCTTTGCATGGGGATCGCCGAACGCGTCTGCTATGGGCTGGTGGCGGTGTATTACGCGACGTTCCTGCAATCCACGTTTGGTCTCGCGCTGGACTCGGTGGCGTTGCCGCTGGCGGTGTTCGCGCTGGGCAATATTCTCGGCACATTGCTGGGCGGCCAGCTTGCCGATCGGCTGGCGAACCGGCTGGGCATTTACGCGTCGGCGATGCTGGCCTCCGCTGTGGCGGCACTGGCGCTGTTTGGCTGGCGGGACGATCTGGTGACCTCGATTGGGCTGGGGTTCGGCTATGTGTTCTGCAACGCGATCGCGCGGCCTTCGCTGATGGCGTCGCTGAGTGATGTGCCGGAACACGTGCGGGGCACGGTCATGGGGCTGAACGCGACGTGCTCCAGCATCGGCTGGATCGGTGCGGCGGGGTTGGGCGGCTGGATGATCGGTGCGTGGGGCTTCGCAGGGTTCGGGCCGCTGGCCGCCGCGGTCGCGGTGATCGGCGGGGGGCTCGCGTTGGTGGGGCGGCGATAAGCGGGGAGTGATGGCGACAGCGCTCAACTGTTGGAGATTGCTTCGTCGGTTCGCCTTCTCGCAATGACAGGGGAGGAAGGCCGGGCGGGCGGGCGGGCCTACGGCAACCGTCTGCACTGCCCCTGATCACTCGGCGCCCTGCTGGTCCTGCACCAGGGGACCTGCCTCCATATCCGACAGCGCTTCCGCGGTGTGGGACAGATGATAGGAACCGCCCAGCCAGCGGCTGAAGCGTTCGAGATACAGATAGATCACCGGCGTCGTGTAGAGCGTCAGCCATTGCGACACCAGCAGTCCGCCGATGATCGCGATGCCGAGCGGCCGGCGCAGTTCCGATCCTGCGCCGTGGCCGAATGCGATCGGCATGCTGCCGAACAGCGCGGAGAAGGTCGTCATCATGATCGGGCGGAAGCGCAGCAGGCAGGCTTCGTAGATCGCCTCGCGCGGGCTCTTGCCCTCAAGCCGCTCCGCCTGCAAGTGCGAAGTCGATCATCATGATGGCGTTCTTCTTGACGATGCCGATCAGCAGAATCATGCCGATGATGGCGATCACCGTCAGGTTGTAGCCGCACAGCATCAGCATGATCAGCGTGCCGACGCCGGCCGAAGGCAGAGCCGACAGGATGGTGATCGGATGGATGTAGCTCTCGTACAGGATGCCCAGGACGATATAGACGACCAGGATCGCGGCGGCGACCAGCAGCGGCATGGACGAAAGCGAAGCCTGGAACGCCTGCGCGGTGCCCTGGAACGATCCATTGACCGTCGGCGGCAGGTTCACCTGATCGGCGAGTGCGCTGAATGGCGTCCACCGCCTGCCCCAGCGCCTTTCCCGGTGCCAGGTTGAAGGACAGCGTGATCGCCGGGAACTGGCCCTGATGGCTGACCGAGAGCGGCTCGATCGTCGTGGTGAAATGCGCGAATGAACTGAGCGGCACCTGCGCGCCGGAGGGCGCCGGCACATAGATCTTCGACAGTGCCGAGGCGTCCTCGCGGAACTGCGGCTGCACCTCGAGAATGACCTTGTACTGGTTGGTCGAGGTGTAGATCGTGGCGATCTGGCGCTGGCCGAACGCGTCGTACAGCGTCTGGTCGATCAGCGTCGCCGATAGCCCCAGCCGCGAGGCGGCGTCGCGATCGATGGCGATCGAGACATGCGGCGCGGCGATCTGCTGGTCGGATGCCACGTCCTGCAATTCCGGCAGCTTCTGCATGCCGTGTTCCAGGATGGGCGCCCAATGGTTCAGTTCATCCAGGTTCGTGTCGGTCAGCGTGTATTGGTATTGGGTGCGGCTCAGCCGGCCGCCGATCGTGATGTCCTGGCCGGCCTGCATGAAGAACTTGGCGCCCTCGACCTTGGCGACCTGCGGCCGCAGCCGGTCGATGACCTGGTCGGCGCTGACGTCGCGTTCATCGAACGGCTTCAACTGGATGAACACGCGGGCGGTGTTCTCGGTCGGGTTGTAGGCATAGGCGCCGGCCAGCGAGAATACGTGGTCCACCGCCGGATCCTGGCGGACGATATCGACGATCTGGGCACGCAGGACCGTCGGTCGACTTCGAACGAGGCATCCTGGCGCGTATCGACCTCGCCGAAGATGAAGCCGGTGTCCTGTTGCGGAAAGAACCCCTTCGGGATGATCACGTAGAGATAGCCGGTGACCACGATCAGCGAGAGCGTCAGGAGCAGCGTGGGGAACTGATGGCGGAAGACGAACCGCAGGCCTCGCTCGTAGGCGCCCAGCATGCCATTGAAGAACCGCTCCGCCAGCCGGTTGAGCCGGCCGCCTGCGTTCGGGTCATGTTTCTTCAGGAACAGCGAACACAGGACCGGTGTCAGGGTCAGCGAGATGACGGCGGAGGCGATCACCGCGACCGACACGGTCACGGCGAATTCGCGGAACAGCCGGCCGATGATGCCACCCATGAAGAACAGCGGGATGAACACCGCGATCAGCGAAAAGGTGATCGAAATGATGGTGAAGCCGATCTGGCCGGCACCGCGCAGCGCCGCGTTCGAACGGGCGCTCGCCCTGCTCGATGTAGCGCACGATGTTCTCGATCATGACGATCGCATCGTCCACCACGAAGCCCACCGAGATCGTCAGCGCCATCAGCGAAATGTTGTCGAGGCTGTAGCCCGCCACGTACATGATCGCGACGGTGGCGAGCAGCGACAGCGGCACCGCCATGCTCGGGATCACGGTCGCCCACACGGTCCGCAGGAAGATGAAGATGACCAGCACCACCAGTCCGATGGTCACCGCCATCGTGATCTGCACGTCGTTCACCGCGGCCTGCGTGATCAGCGAGCGGTCGGACATCAGCGCGACGTGCACCGATGGCGGGATCGATTGCTTCCAGATGCGGCATCAGCTGCTTGATGCGGTTCACCAGTTCGATGGTGTTGGCGCCCGATGCGCGCTCGATCGCGATGCCCTCGGCCGGCTGGTTGTTGAACCAGGCGCCGACATACATGTTCTGCACTGAATTGACGGCGTCACCGATATCCTTGACCCGCACCGGCGCGCCGTTGCGGTAGGTGATGATCACGTTGCCATACTGCGAGGCATTGAAAAGCTGGTCGTTGGTGTCCAGCGCGGTGACCTGGTGCCTGCCCTCGATCGCGCCCTTCGGGCCGTTGACCGTTGCCGCAACCAGCGCGTTGCGGACATCCTCCAGGCCGATGCCGTGCGCGGCGAGCGCGCCGGGGTTTACCTCGACCCGCGCGGCATATTGCTTCTGGCCGAACACCGAGACCTGCGAGACGCCGGGCACCGTCGAGAGCTGCTGCGCCAGCACGGTGTAGGCGTAATCGTCCAGCCGATAGACCGGCAGCGCATCGGAATAGACCGCATAGATCAGCACGGGAAAGTTGGCCGGATTGACCTTCTTGTAGGTGGGCGGGCTCGGCAGGTCCTTCGGCAGCACGCCGCTCGCGGCGTTGATCGCGGTCTGCACGTCCTGCGCGGCGCCGTCGATGTTGCGCGACAGATCGAACTGCAGCGTGATCGTGGTGGTGCCGGTGCCGCTCAGCGACGTCATCTGGTCGAGCGACGGGATCGCGGTGAACTGCTGCTCCAGCGGCGTGGCGATCGCCGAGGCCATGGTCGAGGGGCTGGCGCCGGGGTAGCTGGCGGTCACCGTGATGGTCGGGAAATCGACATTCGGCAGCGCGGCGACCGGCAGCAGCGTGTAGGCGAGGATGCCGAACACCAGCATGCCCAGCATCAGCAGCGAGGTGGCGATCGGGCGGCGGATGAACGGTTCGGAGATGCTCATCGCTGTTGCGCCGTCTCAGCTCGCCGGCCCGGCGGCATGCGGCGGCTGCGGCTTCACCCGGGCGCCGTCGGTGAGCCGGTACTGTCCCTCCACGACGACACGCTCGCCTGGCGCCAGCCCCTTGCTGACCACGGCAAGACCGTCCTGGACGGCGGCGACCTCGATGGCGCGCCGCTCGACCGTGTCGTCCTTGCCGATGACGTAGGCGAAGTCGCCGTTCGGCCCTTCCTGGACGGTCTGCGCCGGCACCGTGGCGACGTCGCTGGCGCATGCGCAGGACCAGCCGCACGTTGACGAACTCCCCGGGCCACAGCCGTCTCGTCCTGGTTGGCGAACGTCGCCTTGAGGTGGATGGTGCCGGTGGCCTGGTCGATCGTGTTGTCGATCAGCGTCAGCTTGCCGTCGGCCAGTTGCGTCTTGCTGTCGGCCGACAGCGCCACAACGTCCAGCGGCGCCTGCTGCTGGTATTGGCGGATCTCGTCGAGCATGGTCTGCGGCAGGGTAAAGCTCACGAAGATCGGCTTGAGCTGGCTGATGGTGACCAGCGCCGTGTTGTCGCTAGGCGTGGATCAGGTTGCCGATATCGACCAGGCGGGCACCGAGCCGGCCTTCGATCGGTGAGCGGATGTCGGTGTAGCTGAGGTTCAGCCTGGCGGTATCGATCTCGCCTGGTCGCCCTTGATCGAGGCGGTGAACTGCGCCACCAGCCCCTTCTGCTCGTCGAAACTTTGCCGGGTCTGGAAGCCGGAACCGACCAGCCGGCTGTAGCGCTCGAGGTCGGACTCGGCGGTGACGAGCTGTGCCTGGTCCTTTTCCATGGCCGCCTGCGCCTGTTCGAGGGCTGCCTGATAGGGGCGCGGGTCGATCTGGAACAGCAGGTCGCCCTGGCGCACCTCCTGGCCCTCGGTGAAGGCGACCGTGACGATCGGGCCGTCCACGCGGGACTTCACCGTCACGGTATTGAACGCCTGGACCGTGCCGATGCCTTGCAGGAACTGCGGCACGTCGCGCACGGCGACGACACCCGGCGTGACCGGAATATCCTGTGGGGCGATCTGCGCCTTGGCAGGCGGCAGCCCGACAGGGAGGACGAGCCGCCACAGCACGATAGCCGACAGCACCACGAACAGGCCTGCGCCACCCCACGCCCGCTTCGACATCATACGCACTCCCTGGCGGCCAACTTTGTCATCGGCCCGGTGTTGTTTGCCGCCCTACGACGGCGGGGTTTACGGCGAGAGTACCGCGCTCCGGCGACTTGCGCCATTAAATATGCCTCACCTGTCATAGGGAATACTTGCGACAGGAGACTATTGGCGGGCCGGGGCCTCGATCGGGGCACAATTGGTGCGGCCGGACATCAGGCAGTCTTCAACCTTCGATTGCGTACCCAGCTTCTGGACCAGCAGGATGGCGAGGATCGCGAGCACCAGGATCACGATGAGACCGATCAGGGCCGCCGATCTGCGATCGGGCGGGTCTTCGTCGTCATGCTCTGAGGGGGCGGTCATCGGATGGCGCCGGAGTTGTGGTTGTGCGCGGGCGGCTGACTGTCTCCCCTTTCCTGGCGGAAGGGGGACTGTTGCCCGCCATCGCCGCGTCATCCTGTACCGCCTGCGGTTTCTTGGATACCACGTTGGATCCTATCGACGGTTGGCACGTGTGTGAGGTCGTTACCGGCGGGGTCTCATCGGAAAACGATGACCAAGGAAGGTTCGGATATCCTGTCTGTTCATAGGCTGACGTCTGAGGTTGATGCGCGTCGCCTGGCGACCGAAGCGGCAGGCGCTCGGTCGCCCAACCGGGAACCTTGGGGGAAAGGCTGACCTGCGCTATTCCATTATTTCCGAAGGGCCAGAACCAGTATCCTGGAAAGTTTCGGCGCATGCCAACGTCCCTTTATCGGCCCGATCTGATGGGTAGCGCGACGGTCGTGCCCGCGGGTGCCTTCGAAGCAGGCTCATGGCAGAGTTTCACGTTGGTCTACACCGCCGGCCGCTTCGGAATCGACGATACCGGCTCGATAAAGATCGGTTTCCGCTTCGCGACTGATTTCGGCCCGGTGCAGTTCAGCGATCCCAAGGCCCCTGGCTACACCTCGGTCGAAGCCTCCAACGGTGCGACGCTTGATGCGAGATGGGAATTTAAGCGGAATATCCGCCCTTGGAGCCGCTCGCTTTATATTGGCGTGGTGAAAGACTTCCTGGCGCCCGGTGATACCATCGCGATCCGGTTCGGAGATCAGCGCCACGGTTCGCCGGGCGTCCGGGTGCAAACCTACTGCGAAGCCGAATTCGAGTTCCACATACTGGTGGACCCGATCGCGACCTACGACTACGTCGCCCTGCCCGAAAGCCCGCGAAGCAGAATCGTTCCCGGACCCGGTGTGCGTTGGTTCGCCATTTTGCCCACATTGGTTCGCGCTGGTGAGCCGTTCCGCCTCGCCCTCAAGGTCGACGACAAATGGGGTAACCCGTCGGATCAGGTCGCGCGAGAACTGCACATTGACGCCGACGCGCCGATCGCTGGCTTGCCATCGAGCGTGCACCTGAGTCGCGGGCAATTCGGCGCGACCGTCGAGGGCTTGCGGATCGACGTGCCCGGCGAGCGCACTATCCGCGTCATTGACGAAAATGGCGTCGAGGTTGCTCGTTCCAACCCGTTGCGCATTGTTGCCCGCGACACGGGATTGGTTCATTACTGGGGAGATACGCACGGCCAGTCCAACGAAACGCTCGGTACCAACACGGCACGCGAGTATTTCGAGTTTGGGCGCGACAAGGCATATCTCGACGTGATGGGCCATCAGGCCAACGATTTTCAAATGACGGGTGGGTTCTGGCGCGACCTCAACAGGCTTACCCGTGAGTTCGACAAGCCCGGCCGGTTCGTTTGCATTCCGGGCTACGAATGGTCTGCCAACACTGCGGTTGGCGGCGACCGGAACGTGCATTACCGGCACGAAGGCGAGACTATCCACCGCTCCTCCCACGCTCAGATCGCGGATGCGGCCGAGATGGTGGACGAAGGCATGGACGCGCACGACGCGCATGAATTGTTCGTCAGGCTGCGGGGTAAGGATTGTGTTGTTCTGGCGCATGTTGGCGGGCGGTACGCGGACGTGAAATTCGCGCACGACGGCGCGCTTGAAACCGCGGTGGAGGTGCATTCGGCTTGGGGCACGTTCGAGTGGATCCTGCGCGATGCATTGGAGATGGGTTATCGCGTTGGTGTCATGGCTAACTCAGACGGCCACAAGGGCCGGCCCGGCGCCTGTTATCCGGGTGCCTCGTTCTTCGGCAGCTATGGCGGTCTTACCTGCTTTCTTGCTGAGCGGCTCGACCGCGATGCCATATTCCGCTCCATGCGCCGGCGCCGGCACTACGCGACCACGGGCAACCGCGCGCTGCTCGAGGTGACTGTCCAGCCGCGCCGAGGCGCCGATCTGTTCGACTCCGATCCAGATTTGCCCGGCTCGCCTCCAGCGACAGCACGGGTTGCCAAATTGATTATGGGCGACATCGCAAGGGTCGCGGATGACACTGTCGATCTTATCATTGATGTCGTAGGTTCCGCGCCGATCGAACGGCTCGACTTCTTCGACGGGCTCGATCTTCTGGAAACTGTGCGGCCTTACACGGCGGCCGATCTCGGTGCACGGGTGAGGCTCGTCTATGAGGGTGCCGAATACCGAGGCCGCGCGCGCACCACCACCTGGGACGGCACATTGGAGATCTCGGGCAATCGCATCAACGGCACCCAGGTCATCAACCACTGGAACCTCGATCGCGGGATCCAGCGTAAGGACGAAACATCGCTGGAGTGGAAGGCCGTGACGACTGGCAACTACGGCGCCATCGATCTATGGTTGGCTGAGGGCCTGGACGGCGCGTTGTCCTTCCGGACAGCACCTGTGTCGGGCAAATGTGCGATTGGCGAACTTGGGGTCGAGCCGCGCGTGTTCGAGGCGGGTGGGCTTGACCGCGCCATACGCCTGCAGCGGCTTCCGACCGTGATGAGGGAGCTGCGACTATCTTTGCGGCGCACGATCGCCGTCCGTCCTCAGGGCGATACCCGACTGTTTGTCCGCGTGCAACAGGAGGACGGCCATCGGATGTGGTCGAGTCCGATATATTTGTGGCGGGGGTAACGTGGCAGCCCCACCGTTGTGGCGAAGCTGAAACATTCGTGGGATTGCTGCGCCAAACTCGTGTGGTCGCTCCGTGTCACCCGGCCGTGTTCCGATGTTCTTTTGCTTATCCATGACACACCTCTCATGCGGAAATCGTCCGCTTAGGAGATGTCCCGATCGATTGTAGGGCGGAGGAATCCCCGGCCGGCGCCGGCCTGCACCTTGGCCCAGGTGTCGCGCAGGCCGACGGTGCGGTTGAATACAAGGCGGGGCGGCGTTGAGTTGGGGTCGGCACAGAAATAGCCCTGGCGCTCGAACTGAACCGCTTCACCGACCGCGGCAGCGGCGAGCGCGGGTTCGACCAGAGCGCCGCGCAAAACCTCCAGCGAGTCCGGATTGAGGTCGGTCATGATGTCGCCGGCGGCCCCAGGGTCAGGGCGAGCGAATAGATGATTGTAGAGTCGGACTTCGGCGGGGACTGCATCGGCGGCGGCTACCCAGTGCAGCGTCGCCTGCACCTTGCGTCCATCGGGCGGTGCGTTGCCGCCGCGCGTCGCGGGATCGTAGGTGCAGCGCAGCTCGATCACCTCGCCGGCGGCGTTCTTCACCGCCTCGCGGCACTTGACGAAGTAGCCGTAGCGCAGGCGCACCTCGCGGCCAGGCGACAGGCGGAAGAACTTCTTCGGCGGGTTCTCCATGAAGTCTTCGCGCTCGATGTAGAGTTCGCGGCCGAAAGTGATGGCGCGCGTGCCGGCGGCGGGATCCTCGGGGTTGTTGATCGCGTCGAGGGTTTCGGTCTTGCCCTCCGGCCAGTTCTCGATCACCAGTTTCAGCGGGCGCAGCACCGCCATCCGGCGTGGTGCGATACGGTTCAGCAGTTCGCGGATGGCGAACTCGAATGCGGCGTAATCGGTGATGCTGTTGGACTTGGTGATGCCGCCGCGGCGCACGAAATCGCGCAGCGCCGCTGCCGGCACGCCGCGCCGCCGCATGCCGGCCAGTGTCGGCATGCGCGGATCGTCCCAACCGGTAACTTTCCCTTCGCTGACCAGCCGCGTCAGGATGCGCTTCGACATCACCATGTAGGCGATGTTGAGCCGCGCGAATTCGTACTGATGTGGCTGCGCCGGCACCGGCAGGTTGGCGATCAGCCAGTCGTACAGTGGCCGATGATCCTCGAACTCCAGCGTGCACAGCGAGTGCGTGATGCCTTCAATGGCGTCCGACTGGCCGTGTGCGAAATCGTAGGTCGGATAGATGCACCAGGCGTTGCCGGTGCGCGGATGCTCCGCGTGCAGGATGCGGTACAGCACAGGGTCGCGCAGGTTCATGTTGGGCGAGGCCATGTCGATCTTCGCGCGCAGCACGCGGGCACCGTTGGGGAACTCGCCGGCGCGCATGCGGTGGAACAGATCCAGGTTTTCTTCGATGGATCGATCACGGAACGGACTGTTCTGCCCGGGCTCGGTCAGCGTGCCGCGCTGACTGCGCATCTGGTCGGGCGGCGTATCGTCCACGTAGGCCTTGCCTGCACGGATCAGATGTTCGGCCCATTCATAGAGCTGCTCGAAGTAGTCGGACGCGAAATACAGGTGCTTGCCCCAGTCGAAGCCGAGCCAGTGGACATCGCGCTTGATGCCGTCGATGAACTCCTGTTCTTCCTTGGTCGGGTTGGTGTCGTCGAAGCGCAAGTGGCAGCGCCCGCCGTACTCCTCGGCCACGCCGAAGTTCAGGCAGATGGCCTTGGCGTGACCGATATGCAGGTAGCCGTTCGGCTCCGGCGGGAAGCGGGTCACCACCTGCGTCACGCGGCCCGCATCGACATCGGATTGAATGATGTCGCGAATGAAATCGCGGCCGGCATCGGCAGTTGGTGTCTCGGTTAACGCCATCAACAAGCTCCAGGCAGCAGAACGGCCGGCAATCTACACGGCACGCGCGCCAACACAACGCCGTCAGGCTACGCCGGAGATCGCCGTGTCCGGGAATTCCGCCTTGATCCGCGGATAGACCTCGCGCGCGAAGGTGCGGATTCCCATGACTGTATCGTCATGTTCCAGGAAACCGGCCTGGCCCATGATCAGCAGGTGGCCGAAGCCGCCGACGTGGTCGTAGAGCTTCTTCATCTGCCGGTAGACCTGATCGGGCGTGCCGGCGAACATGATGCCGGCTTCGATGGCGCCTTCCACGCTCGCAGATCGGCGGAACGCGCTGAGCGGATGTTCGGCGCCGCGCAGCATCGCCACGTTGGCCTGAACCGGGACGTAGCCCGGCGGATTGGCGATATGCAACGGCACCTTGTTGGATGTGACGTACCACAGCAGCTTTTCCGCGCCGGCGCGCGCATCGGCCTCGTTCGGCGCGGTATAGACCAGTGCCGAATAGGCCAGCCGATCGACCGGCACATCGTTGCCGCGCCCGGCTTCGCGCCAGCCGCGGCGATATGCGTCGTAAATCGTGCGCGTGCCGTCGAAGCCGGTGAGGAACGTCGCCTGGATGTAGCCACGCGCTCCGACCCGCGCAGCACCGCCGGCGCTGGTGGTGCTGATCCAGATCGGCGGATGCGGCTGTTGATACGGCCGCGGCCAGATGTTCACCGCGCGATAGTGGAAAAAGCGGCCCTCATGACTGAACGGGCCGTCGTGATTGGTCCAGGCCTTGACGATCAGGTCCAGTGCTTCCCATTGGCGTTCGTTCATGCGCACCGGGTTGCTGTTGGCGGGCAGCACCTCGTACGGCACGCCACGCACGAAGCCAGCCTCCAGCCGGCCGCGCGACAGGATGTCCACCATCGCCATTTCCTCCGCCACGCGCACCGGCTGGCGGCGATTGGAGATCGGATTGCCGAGGATCAGCAGGCGGGCCTTCTTCGACAGGCGCGCGAGGGCGGCGAGCACCAGCGGCGCGGCGGGATCGACGCAGGTCGCGGTCTGGTGGTGTTCGTTGAGCATGATCTCCATGCCCTCGTCTTCCGCGATCAGCCATTCGTCGAGGAAACGGTCATACAGCGCGGCACCCTTCTCCGGGTCGTAGATACGATTGGGCAGACTGACGCGGATCGATTCGTATTCGTCTGCCGGCGGCAGGTACGGATAGGCGTTCTCGCTGAAATGCCAGGCCTTCATGACGCGGCTCCCGCATCGAGGAATGCCAGCGCCTTGGCGATGAATGCGTCCGGCTGTTCCATCTGCGGAAGATGGCCCGCGGCCGCGATGGTTTCGACGCAGGCGTTCGGCAGCAGGTTCGCGTAGCCGGCGAGGTAATCTGCAGAAACCAGTCCGTCACTTTCTCCACGCAGCAGCAAGGTCGGTGCGGTGATGCGATGCAGCCGGTGGCGCAGTTTCGGATTGTGCATGTATGGTTCCCACGACAGCAGTGTGAGAGTCTCGCGATTGCGCATCAGGATTGTGAGCTGTTCATCACTGAGGTGTGATGGATCCATGTGCATACGCTGCGGATCGTGGTACATCAGCGGTGCCAGTGCGCTTTGCGACAGGGCGAAGATGTCTGGGAATTCCAACCGATCGATCGGCCCGAGCTTCACACCTGCTGGACCGGACAATACCAGTCGACGCACCAGTCCAGGTGTTTTCGTCGCCAACTCAGCCGCGATCCAACCGCCGAACTGGCAGCCGATCACGTCGACCTTATTGAGGCCGAGCCGATCGAGCAGCTCTAGATGGATGTATGCGATGTCGTCCACCGCATCGATCCAGTCGGGCAGACTGGATCTGCCAAAGCCCGGATGTGACGGCGCAATCAGTCGATGGCAGGCGACCAGTGGGGCGACGTAAGGATGTTCAGGTGCGAAGCCTGATCCACCTCCGTGCAGGAACAGCAGAGGCGGGCCTTCGCCACCGTCGAACAGTTCGAGTTCCACCCCGGCAATCGCAATCATGTGCTGTTGCAAGGAACGTCCTCCGCTTTTGCCGCACCATAGCGGCCCTTGCGCAGTTGGTCACCTAGTCGGCACAGTAAGGGTCCGAGAAACCGGCGCCCGCGCCCGTCAATGAGGCTACGGAATGAGCAAGCTCGCGCTTTCCATCGCCATCGGCGATTACGACCGGGTGCGGCCGCTGGTCGATGGCTCGGTGCAGATCGATGGCGTCGATCCGGTGTTCATGCTGCTGGAGCCTGAGGAAATCTTCTTCCGCGCGTTTCGCCACGCCGATTTCGACATCTGCGAATTGTCGATGAGCAGCTTCACGGTGAAGACGGCGAACGGCGATTGTCCGTATGTCGGTGTGCCGGTGTTTCCCTCGCGCGCATTCCGCCACAATTCGATTTATATCCGGACCGATCGGGGCATTGCCCGGCCCGAGGACCTGAAGGGCAAGCGCATCGGCGTGCCGGAATACCAGGTCACCGCCAATGTGTGGACGCGCGCCGTGCTGGAAGACGAACACGGCGTGAAGCCGTCGGACGTCACCTGGGTGCGCGGCGGCTACGAACAGGCGGGACGGATCGAAAAGATCGCAGTGACGCTGCCGCGCGATGTGCGCGTCGAGGATGCGCCGGAGGGCGCGACGATCTCCGGCATGCTGGCGAACGGCGAGATCGATGCGGTGATTGGTCCGCGCGCGCCGTCATGCTTCAGCAATGGTCATCCGCATGTCGGCTGGCTGTTTCCCGATCCGGCCGCCGCCGCATCGGCGTGGTTCCGCAAGTCGCGGATCTTTCCGATCATGCACATCCTCGGCATTCGCCGCACGCTGGCGGAGCAGCATCCGTGGCTGCCGATCGCGGTGATGAAGGCGTTCGAGCAGGCCAAGGCGCGCGCCCTGGCGAAGCTGGCTGACGTTTCGGCATCGAAGGTGACGCTGCCGTTCATCGACGAGCAGTTGCATGCCGCGCGACGGCTGATGGGCGAGGATTTCTGGTCGTACGGTCTGGAGGCAAACCGCCACGTGCTGGAGGTTTTCCTGCGGCGGCATCATGCCGAGGGATTGTCGTCGCGGGTATTGTCGCCGGAGGAACTGTTCCATCCTTCCACGCACGAGACGCACCGCGTGTGAAGGGCCCGGCGCGCACCTGTCATTGCGAGGAGCGTAGCGACGAAGCAATCTTCGCGCGAGATCTGCGCGCGGTACTGGTTGCGGGATTGCTTCGTCGCTGCGCTCCTCGCAATGACAGTATGGGGTTCGCTCATTGAGGTTACGGTTTGGGGGCCCTTCGCTGTGAAAGCCGCGGCTGCGTCCTAACGCGCAACAGCCTGCCCGCTTAACTGTTCGAGCAGCGGTCGCAATGCGTCCAGTTCGGCACCGAAGCCGCTCCAGTCGCCGGCTTTCAGGCGATCGATCGCCTTGTTGTAATGGTCGAGGGCCTCGCGACCACGCGCATCCGCTGGGCCGACAGGTGCTGCGCCGGTACTCGCCGCGAACGCGCCAGCCGGAACGGATTCCTTGAATAGTGCAGCCAGCGCCTCGGGCAACGTGTTCTCCATCACCACACGATCCCCATAGGCCGCGATCACCCGCTTCAGTTCCGGCAATTGGCCCGATTCCGCGCGAAGATACAGCGGCGATACATACAGCAGCGAGTTCTCGATCGGCACTACCAGGAGATTGCCGCGAATCACGCGCGACCCCATCTGGTTCCACAGTGAAATCTGCTGCGAGATCTCGGTGTTCTGGTTGATGCGCGCCTCGATCTGGAACGGGCCATAGACCAGCTTTTCCTTGGGGAACTCGTACACGATGAGCTTGCCGTAGTCGGGCAGGTCGCAACGCGCGGCCAGCCAGGCAATCATGTTCTCGCGCTGGCTCGGCGCCATCGGCAACATCAGGAAGAATTCAGTGGGCTGCTCGCCAGGAAGCCGCATCATGATGTAGTACGGCGCCATTCTCGCGCCGATGCGGGGGTCGTTGCCATCGGGACTGGTCGGCTCGCGGGGAAACTGCCAGAGATCCTCGCGATTGTAGAATACTTCGGGCGCTTCCATGTGGTACGCGCGATATTGCATTGCCTGAATGGTGAACAGATCTTCCGGATAGCGGATATGCTTTTGCAGATCCGGCGGCATGGCGTCGAACGGCTTGAACAGCGTGGGGAAGATGCGCCGATAGGTCCCGATGATCGGATCGCTGGCATCGGCCACATAGAAGGTCGCCGTCCCGTTATAGGCATCGATGACCACCTTGACCGAATTGCGGATGTAGTTGGTGTCGCCATCGGGCTGCTGCTGGGAATAGGGAAACCATCCGCTCGTGGTGTAGGCGTCCTGCATCCAGTACAGACGCCCACCGCTGATCACGATGTACGGATCATGATCAAGTTGGAGGAACGGCGCGATCGTGTGTACGCGATCCTGGATGTTGCGATGGAGCATGATCCTGCTCTGGCCGGTGATGTAACTGCTGAGCAGGATGTTGACGTCGTCGAAATACCAGGCGAACAGCGACCGCCATGCGGAGCTGCCGATGGGGATGCCGTCCGCGCCATCGTAATAGGCGTAGACGTTGTCCTTGCCCTTGGGGTAGTCGAACTCCGGCGTGCTGCCCTTTACGATCACGTAGCCGTTGGTGCTCTGGCCGAAATAGATGCGTGGATCGGTGATCGCCGGAGCACCGTCCGAGGCGACCGGCGGAATGTCCTTCAGGTAGAAATTCGGCAGACCCTCGGTGGATTTTTGCGTGACGGGCGACATGACGACGCCGGTGCCGTGGGTGAACAGCAGGTGCAGGTTGACCCAGGTCTGCGCGTTGGCGGAGAGGAGCGACGGTGCCAGCTCGCGCGGTGCGAGCGTCACCTGTTGATAGGAGTTGTCGATATGATAGCGATCGATATCGACATCGAGGAACCGGTAATAGGTGCGGATTTCCTGCAGTTGCGCGTAGGTGTCCATCAGCGGCTGCCAGTCCCACAGCCGGATGTTGTCGATGGTGCCTCGGTTGTCCTGTAGCGACTGGAAGGTCAGCCCCTGTTCCGCGGGAAATGGTTTAACCACGATCTGCTGGAGGTTGTAGGCTTCCCGCGTGAGTGCGATGTTGCGCTGGATGTACGGCGTTTCCAATTGCAGCTCACTCGGCTTGACATAGAAACGTTCGAACAGTCCAGGGATCAGCTCGGCAAGGATGAACGAGCCGCCGAACACCAGCACTGCTGCCGCAATGACATGCTTGTAGGCGCGCATCCAAATGTTTGCCCATGCGACGATCGCGGCAACCGCGGCAAGGCCGATGAGCAGCCAGAGCACCGGCAGTCCGATGTGGACGTCGGTGTAGTTCGCGCCGACTACGACGCTATTGTCGTTGTACAGCAGCAAATAGCGGTCCAACATGTAGGACCAGGCCTTGATTACGAAGTAGAGCCCCAGCAGCGCCGAGCCATGGGAAATTGGGGCGGATGACACGTGCCAGGGTCGGCGGTCCAGATCGATGTCGCCGTTCAGCGCATACACCGCCCCAGCCATCAGTGTACTCAGCAGCAGAATCAGCAGCATCCAGTTTTTGATTGCGGCATACAGCGGCAGCGAGAACAGGTAGAATCCGATATCCTTGTTGAACAGCGGATCGTTCTGGCCGTACGGCACCTGGTAGATGAATCGCAGGATGAGGTCCCATTTGCCGTCTTCGCCCATTGCGATCAGCAGTCCGACGACCAGGGCAACACCCAGGATGAGCAGGCGCCACGACAATCGCGGCGGCGCGGGGCCGAACAAGGCTGTCGGCATTGTGGGCAACGTCCGATCGGTCGCAAACGACTGGCCGAACTGCGTTGAAAGCCAAAGCCGTCGCTGCGACGCAAACCGCAATGCCAGCGTCCCGTTCAACCATAACAGCAGGCTGGACGCCACGAACACGACAGCGAAGACCGCAGCTTTCGAGGCAAATACGGTCCAGAAGACGCCGACATATCCGACTGAGCTGAACCATGCCCAATCCACCATGAAGTCGCTGGCGTAGCCCAACGCGATGAGGCCGGCCACGATAATGGCGATTGGCAGGCCGATAGCTTTCCAGGGCATGATCCCCCCAATGCACGGTTATTGTGCGTCCGGCTACTTTTGGAATCGTCTCAATCGGTTACTGGGTAATGCATTGTCCGCTTGCGTGCCGTCCCAGCCCTATTGGCAGAGATGGTCGTTCACCGTGCTGCGAGGCCACAGGTCTTTCAGGTATCGCGCCACTGGCAGCCAGTGCTGAGGACATACATTACTCCATTGTCGTTGGAGAAGATGCATCGCGCGCTGCGTCGAATGCCGGGAGCTGGCCGATAGAGAGGCCAGCCCGACCTCCTGCATCGGTCGACAAACCTGGTCTGCTGCTGAATGCACGTGTTAGCGGATGCGAGCAGCCCTCCGCCGTCACCCCCTCACACAATCCCATCCCGCCGCAGCTCCGCCACTGCGTCAGCATCCAGCCCGAGCCAGTCGGCCAGCACCTCCGCGGTATGCTCCCCGAGCAGCGGCGCCGCCTTCACTTCAGTCGGCACCCCATCGAACCGCACCGGCCACGTCGGCATCGTCATCGACCGTTCGCCGTGCTTCATCGTCTGCAGAATGCCCCGCGTCCGAAAACTCGGCTCGTTGGTCAGCTCCATCGAATCCAGCACCGCACCGGCAGGCACGCCGACCGCGCTCAGCTGCGTCATCGCCTCATGCTTGGTGCGCTGCTGCGTCCAACCCGTGACGATCTCATCCACCTCGGCCTCGCGCTTCAGCCGCGCGTCCGGGGTGTCGTAGCGCGCATCGCCGATCAGATCTTCGCGCCCGATCAGCTTCAACAGCCGAGGCCAATGCTCCGGGTTCGCGCGGCTCGTCAGCACATAGACGTAATCGTTGGGACCGCCTGGCTTGCACTGATATATTCCGCCGGGCGGGTTGTTGGCGGGCGGCCGCCGCGGCGCCGCCTTACCGGTGCGCGCCTGTGTGATGAATGCGCCGCGGCTGTAATGCATGACCGAATCCTGCATCGCAACTTGTAGCCGCCGACCCTTGCCGGTACGCACGCGCTCGAATAGTGCGCTGACAATGCTGAACGCCAGCAGCATTCCGGTGCCGGTGTCGCCGATCGTCGGACCAGGTTTCACCGGCCGCCCATCGCGTTCGCCGGTGATGCTCATCGATCCGCCCGCTGCCTGGGCGATCGGATCGAACGACAGCCCATTCTCAAACGGACTGCCTTCGCCGAACCCCTTCACCTGCGCGTAAATTATTCCCGGGTTCAACTCGCGCACCACGTCGTAGCCAAGCCCGAGCCGCTCGACCGCGCCGGGCGCGAAGTTCTCGGTGAAGACATCGGCCTGCTTCACCATCTCCTTGACCAGCGCCAGGCCGCGGTCCGATTTCAGGTTCACCGTGATCGACCGTTTGTTGGCGTTGTACATCATGAAGTAATACGCATCGCCGAAACCGGTGCGGCCCGCTTCACCGCCCTTCGGGTTCTCCACCTTGGCGATGTCGGCGCCCATCCAGGCAAGCGCCTCGGTGCATGTTGTGCCGGCCTCGAATTGCGTCAGGTCGAGCACGCGAATCCCGGCCAGACAGCCAGGGGATACGGGAGTTACGTCCATTGCAGACTCCTGTTCAGGGAACCAGGTTGTCACCCCCGCGAAGGCGAAGGTCCGGGGCAGCCAGCTGCGTGGTCCACCACGGATTCCCGCGTTCCCGATGTAGCCTCACGTCCCGTGCAAACGTCCGCTTTCCTCGATCTCGGCTGCCGCGATCGCCCGGATCAGCGCGCCGCTCAGCGCCTTTGCAGACTCCAGCGTAAGCTCCACCGCGACCCGGGCGCCAGGCCCGAGCGCCGCGTTCAGGAAATCGATGGTGATGGCCTCTTCCAGCAGAGCGTGATGCGGGTGGTCGTAAGACACCACCGAATGCGTCAGATCGATCCACCCTTCACTGCTCTTGCCGGCACCGCTCGCGCCGACGATCTCAACGATCGAGGTGCACATGCCGTGCTTACGCGGCCAGGTGCTTCTCGAGGAACGCGAACACCTTTTTCCAGCCGTCCAGCGCCTGCTCGATGCGGTACATCGGCCGGTCGTAATAGAAGAAGCCGTGCCCGGCGCCATCGTAGCGGTGGAACTCATAGTTCTTGCCGTGCTTCTTCAGTTCCGCCTCATGCTGGTTCACCTGCTCCGGCGTCGGCGAGCGATCCTCGTTGCCGAACAGCCCGAGCAGCGGGCACGACAGATCCTTGGTGAATTCGATCGGCGCGACCGGCTGCCTCGGGTTCAGCTCCTCCTTGCTCATCACCACCCGGCCGCCCCACAGCTCCACCGCGGCATCGATGTTTTTGGTCTTGCACGCGAACAGGAACGTCTGCCGCCCGCCCGAGCAGGTGCCCCACACCGCGACCTTGCCATTCGACCATGGCTGCGCGCGCAGCCACTTCACTGCGCCCTCGGTATCGCCGACCACCTGGTCATCGGGAACGCCGCCCTCGGCGCGCACCTTGGCGGCGACATCATCGGGTTTGCCGTCGCCGGCACGGTGATACAGGTTATGGCTGATAGTCGCGTAGCCATGATGCGCGAACTTGCGCGTCGTTTCGCGATACCACTCGTCCCAGCCCGGCGCATGATGGATCAGCACGACGCCTGGGAACGGCCCCGCGCCTAGCGGCCGCGCGACATACGCCGAGATCGGCTCGTTGTTGTTGCCGGTGATCGCGATGGTCTCAGCGATCATGCCTTCGTACGCCATCGTCCTCTCTCCCCTGCTGGCGACGGTGATCTCAATGGAAGTAGCGGCCGGAGTCGATGACGATCGTCTGCCCGGTCATCGTCTCGGTGCGGCACATCGTCACCACCATATCGGCGCAGTCGTCCTTGTCGGCGGCCTTCTTCAGCAGCGAACCGGCCGCGTTGCGCGCGACCATCTCGGGCAGCAGGTTCGCTGTCGCGCGCGTGCCCTCCAGCAACCCCGGCGCCACGCAGTTGACCAGCGTCTCGGGCGCCAGTGCCACCGCCATGCAGCGCGTCAGATGGATCAGCCCTGCCTTCGACACCGCATAGGCGATTGACGAACCCGTCGGTCCCAGCCCAGCCACGGACGCGATGTTGACGATGCGTCCCCGCCCCTGCGCCTTCATGACGGGTGCCACCGCCTTCATGATGCGCATCGGGCCCGTCAGGTTGACCGCCATGATCTTGTCCCACACCTCCTGCGTCAGGTTGTCGAGGTCGGTGAACGGGATCGCCTTGTTGTAGGCGGCGTCGTTGATCAGGATGTCGATCCGCCCGAGCCGCCGGCCCACATCGGCGATCAGCCTGTCCACCGCCGCGCTGTCGGTGATGTCGCAGGCAAACGCCGCGGCGTTGATCTGGTAGCTGGTGGCGAGCTCGCGGGCGACGCCCTCCGCCTGCTCGCGGCTCTGCGCATACATGACGGCGATATGCGCGCCCTCCTTCGCCAGCGCGTGACAGATGCGTCGCCCGAGCCCGCCGTTGCCGCCCGTCACCAGCGCGACCGCTCCACGTAGTTCCATGAACTCTCTCCCGCGTACGGGCGCGCGGTTGTCAGGCGGCGCATCCCGGTGTCAATGGACAGTTTGTTGCCTGAAGCGCGGAACAGGCAAGCCACTGACCGGGAGCATCCGGTCCGGGCGACAGCCGCATTGCTGTGCAAACGCGTCGACATCTCCTTGCTGACATTGACATTGGTGCGGATCGGCCTATGTCTAGGCATATGCCTGGGAGGGAGATCATGTTTCCCGAGCGACACGTCAAACTGTTCAAGAACGGACGCAATCAGGCTGTGCGCATCCCGCGGGAGTTTGAATTGCCCGGCGAGGACGCAATCATGCGCAAAGAGGGCGATCGGCTGATCATCGAGTTGGCGCCGCCGAAATCACTGCTCGGGCTGCTGGCGACAATGACTCCGCTGGAGGAGGACTTTCCGCCAATTCCCGATCCGCCGCCCGACCCCGTAGCGTTTTGATGCGCTATTTACTCGATACGAACATCGTCTCCGATCTCATTCGCGCACCTCAGGGCCGGGCCGCCGCCCAGATCCGGGTAGTGGGTGAAGCTCAGGTCAGAACCAGCATCATCGTCGCGGCAGAGTTGCGGTTCGGGGCGCGCAAACTTGGCTCACCCAGGCTGACGGAACGACTGGAAGCGGTTCTGGGGGTGCTGGAGATCGTGCCGTTCGCAGCGCCGGCGGATGCAGTATATGGGCAGATACGTACGCTACTGGCACGGGCTGGAACGCCGATCGGTGGCAACGATTTGCTGATCGCAGCGCAGGCGATCGTGCTGGGGGATACGATTGCCACAGACAACGAACGGAAGTTCGGCAGGATCGACGGCTTGCGTGTAGAGAACTGGCTACGAGGGGCTTGCGGCCATGGATAAGGCCGGCCGTTGCTTCCCGCCAGGTGGCCCGATGTGGCAACGTTGATCAGGATGTTGATTTGCCGGACCGCCTGCTGACATTGCCGATCAGCGTCTCCGTGGGCGCCACCATGATGTCGCGGGCGAATACCGCGGCGTTGAGTTCCATGAACTGCCTCCCGCTTGCGGGCGCGCGATTGTCGCAGCGCGTCCCGGTGTGTGCAGTCGGTTTGTTGCCTGGGCCAGGGAGCCCGCAGGCCGCCTTGCGGGCGCCCGCCCGCCGGCCTACTTTGCGCAGGCTTGCGCAAAGGAACTGGCCGTGGGCTTTGACCATTCCGCACCGAGACGCCCGGTGAACCTGAACCTGAACGCCGATCCGGTCGAGCGCTGCAGGTCCGAGGTCGGCAACCTTTCCGCTCACGTCGAGGAACTGCTGGCGGCAGACCTGGAGAAGCGCGCTGCCGCAGCCGAAGCCGAAAAGCGGCGGACCGAGCGAGCGATCGACGCCTTTTCCGCGCTCTATGACGCACACGGCAGCCTGTCCGAGGAAATGCAAAATCTGTGATAGCGGCGGCGCAGTTCAGCGTGCACCGAACTCCCTCGCCGAGTACGGTGCGCCCGTTTGTCATCGTGCTCCAGTCGGATGAGTTCGCCCGGATGCCGACCCGGGTCGTCGCACCCCTCGTGCGGCCAAACGCGATGCCGTAACTCGCCGGCGAGCACGCGCGCGTCGCGCCAAGGCTTGTGGTCCGGCGGCAAGGTTACGTGCTCAATCCATTCGACCTCGCCACACTCGGGGTCCATCGG
The DNA here is from genome assembly GCA_963696645.1 of uncultured Alphaproteobacteria bacterium. GTDB lineage: Bacteria > Pseudomonadota > Alphaproteobacteria > Acetobacterales > Acetobacteraceae > JAMXLO01. The sequence goes on along the minus strand of CAVOKY010000005.1, from coordinate 547,510 downwards.
TTGGGCGAACTTGTCGCAACCTTTGCCGACGATGATGAAGTGAAGCGCAGGATCCAGGACGCACTGGACATAGTCCTGAAGCCGTTCTGACGGCGTCAACGGCACGCGAATAAGCGAGGGAAAATGAAAGTCGGCATTTTGCAGTTCTTCGGCTGGCGCGATCGCTCCGTGCCGCTCAATTCGGTCTACCAAACGGCGCTCGAACGCTTCGCCATCATGGACCAGGCCGGCTACGACGCCGTCTGGCTCGCCGAACATCACTTTTCGTCATTCTCCGTCTGCCCGTCGGTGCACATGATGGGTACCATGGCCGCGGCACGCACCAAGCGGCTGCGCATCGGCACAGCGGTTTCGCTGGCACCGTTCTACAATCCGCTGCGCCTCGCCGAGGAGGTGGCGCTGCTGGACGTGCTGTCGGGTGGCCGGGTCAACTGGGGCGCCGGCCGCGGCTTCGAGCGCAGCGAGTTCGCCGCCTTCGGCATCCCGGGCGAGGAGAGCGCCCCCCGCTTCCACGAGACGGTCGACATCGTCCTGCAAGGCCTGGACCAACCAGCGCCTGACCTACCAGGGCAAATTCTACCAGTACGACGGCGTCGAGGTGCTGCCCAAGCCGCTCCAGACGCCGCACCCGCCGGTATGGATGGCAGCGTCATCCACGCCCGCCATCGACTGGGCGGCGGGCCAGGGCCATTCGATCCTGATGGACCCGCATGCGTCCCGCGCCGATCTCATCCGGAAGCGCCGGCACTACGCGGCGAAGCTGATCGAGGCCGGCCACAGCGACGCCGGCCGCACGATCCCGATGGCGCGTCTCGTCGCCGTCGATGAGACAGCCGAGAAGGCGCGCGCGGTGGCGAAGCGTGCGGCCGAATGGACGGTCGCTCCTATGTCGGACCGCAGCACACCGGCAACGTGCGCCAGGGACCACCGCGGGATTTCGGCGGCAAGAATCCGATCGATTATCTACTTGGACGACGTGATGATCCACGGCACCGCCGAGAGCGTGGCCGACCAGATCCAGTCGTTCGCCGCGGAGATCGGCATGACCTACCTGATGGCGGCGCCGCTCAGCGGCCGCTCGTTCCACCTGCTGACCGACAAGGTATTGCCACGCATCGCTGAGTAATCCGGGAGCCTGCTACGCGCCTGGTGCCAGTGCATTGGCGGTCTGACCGACGAAACCCCGATGTCACTGGTGTCGCTGCCGGTCAGTCATCAGCCCGGCGGAAAGTGACAACCAGCACGTCACGGAAACCAGGTTGCGCGGAGTCGATCGGTTCGACGGGTGTGACGCCATGCATGACGCGATGGTCGTCCACCCATGCGGCGTCGAACGGCTCGGTCAGCGTGAAGCTGCCGAGATTGCGGCCGTCCGCGGCGTGGATGGACGTCTCACCGCTCTGGATGTTGCGCCGGCCGATCAGCAGCACCAGCACATGATCGACGCCGTCGCGATGCATGCCTTCCGGCGTCGGCTGGCCGGCGACGCCGCTGCGCGCCTCGATGCGGAACTGATGCACTTCGACGTGCCACGCAGGAGCCGGTGACAAACGGTCGAACAATGCGCGGCACGTCGCCAGGATCGTCGTCATGCTGGCGCCGGCGGCGATCTCCGGCGATACCGGATCGAACCAGCGCGCGATGCCGCCGTTCAGCGGGTTGTAGTCGCGACTCTGGTAGTGCGGCTGATGCGCGGCGCGATGGATTGGCTCACCGGCCATGGCGTGGAATGTGGCGTGGCGGCGTTTCCGGTAGCGCCCGCCGTCCGCCATGTAGGTGTCCAGACCGAGGTCGTCCCAGCTCGCAGCGAATGCCGGCCAGTCCGCCAGCGATCCATGCCGCGCAAACTCGGCGCGCATGTCGGCGCCATGCACGAAGGCAAAGCCGTCAGCCGCGATCCGGTTCGCGAGTTGGTTCAGTTGGTGCTGTCTCGTCATGGCTCTCTGCCTCCCGTGGCGCTGGCTCACCTGGCATCGGAGAGAGAGCCACTGTGCGGCTGGTCGGGTTGTAGATTTCGATCCTGAGTTCCTGAAGCCGCCGCTTCATGCGGCGATTGAACTCGCGCTGCACGCTCCAACGGCCTGAATCGGTACAGACCACTTGGCCGGCGATGGTCACGCTGGCGCCGTCCACCTTGTCGACCCCCCAAAGCTGGAGGTCGCTCAGCATCTTTGCCGCGAAGTCTTCCTCCTGGCGCATGCCGGCGGCGATCTCCTGCAACACGCTGCAGACCTGGTCGGTATCTTCGTGATAGGCGACGCTGACATTGACCGAGGCGTTGCCGAGACCGCGGTTCACGTTGGTCACCGTGGTAACCGCGCTGAACGGGATGACGTGGACCCCACCGTCAGACGCGCGCAGCCGGATGGTACGGACCGAGAGGTTTTCCACGGTTCCCGACAGTCCCGACACGGTGACCGTGTCGCCGACCTGCATGGCGTTTTCCAGCAGCAGGAATATTCCGTTGATCAGGTCCTGCACCAGCTTCTGCGAGCCAAAGCCGATCGCCACGCCGACGATGCCGGCACCGGCCAGCAGTGGGCCGATGTTCACGCCGATCTCGCTCAGTACCATCATGCCGACGACAATCAGGATGGTAATCAGCAGCGCGCTACGCAGCAGCGGCAGCAGCGTGCGCAACCTCGCCGACCGCGCGACCTGCGCCTCGCGCGTCAACCTGGCCAGATGACGCTCAATGGCGGCATTGAGCGCCTCCCATACCGTCAGCGCCAGCAGCAGGGTCACCGCGAGCGTGACGACAGTGGACATCACACGGTGGCCAAGCGGCGTCGCGACCAGCCAATTGAGGGCACCCAAACCCCAAAGCTGCAACAGGAAAACGGCAGCGACGAGGAAGATCAGGGCGCGGACCGTGCTGACCACAACAGGGTAATAGATCGCCAGCCGTGCCTCGATCCCTGGGTAGCGCGACGCAATCTCCGGATTGACCCGCAGCATGCGATCGAGGGCGCCGAGTACGATGATCTGCAACAGCCGCGCGGCCACCAGCACGATAATGGTGCTGGCGAGGTAGCGCAGGGCCTGCGAATAGCCGTGCGGGATCTCCACGGCCCACACCAGCCAGAGCGCGATGAGCAGGAAGATGGCGATCCAGTGCCAGACCCGTGCCAGCCAGTTGCGCGCCGCGGCAACGACTCCCACCGAGCCCTGTGGCGCGCGCAGCCAGCGCCGCACGGTGCGCCGGCATTGCAGCACGATGATCGCCAGGAACACGTGGATGACGAGGCTGGCAGCCTTCAACACCGCGTCGTGCGCCTGATCCGACAGGCCGAGAAGCCCGCCGACCTCGGCGATCGCATAGCCGAACACGGCAACCACTGCGATCAGGCGGGTCCAGCGCATTGCGTAAGCCGCCTGCTGGTCGGAAAAGTGCAGCAGTCGCAGGCGCGGCTCGCCGGGGGAGAACATCATGCGCGCGACACAAAGAATGGCAGCGCACAGCGCATACGCGTCGATCATGGCAAGCAGCACGAGGCGAGGCAGCACGCTGCCGCCGAGCGGCGATCCGACAATCGCGTGGCCGATCAGCAGGAACCCCAGCACGGGCAGGAGTTCCAGCGCAAGCCGGCCCAGTACCAGCGGAATGCGGCGCAGCAGCGTGAGCATCGCGATGCGCCGGCGGTGCGGCGGCTCGGTCTCGCCGACTTCGGCGCGGGCTTCGCCATCTTCCACCGGCGGAGTGCCGTTCGGCGCCCGTCTGACCAGTGCAAGGATCGGGCGTAGGGCGGCGCGTGCGATCACCCATTGCACGGTGATGCCGACGGCGAACACCAGTGCCAGGCGCCATCCGGTATCGAGCAGCGCGTCGCGCCCCAGTGGATTGGTGGCCATGATGTACACCCAACCCCACAGCAATGGCAGGCTGCGCACGGCCGTGAGGGCGGTGAGGGCTTGGCGCGACACGTGGCTGAGGAAATCGGAGCCACGCAGGAGGACCTCCGCGCCTAGCCCGTTCGGCTCCAGAGGCGTGTAGGCTGGCGAGGCATGCGACGGGGCGGGCGCCGCTGCGGCGGCAGGCGTGGGACCGGTCGGCGCCGCGGTTTCCGGCGCCGGCTGGGCCTTTACGATAGCCTCCAGCGTCGCAATGAACTGGGCACGTTTCTCCGGATCATTGAGGACCGCCAGCGCCTGCCGCGCCTGGGCGGGCGTGATCGCGGTGGATGGGGCCACCGGGTTCGTCTGTCCAGGCGGCTGCGCCGCGGCGGGGGCAACCGATCCGAGCACGATCAAGCAGAGGATGAGCAGCAGGCGCGGCATCAGCAGTTTCCGAACACAAAGTGCCGAGGTCGGTCAACAAAGTGGCATGGGTGCGGCAGTGCGATACCTGGGATGCAATCCAGGCAGGACGGGTGTAGAAGCCAGCCGCTCAACCTATGTGGTTGCGATGAAGACGTTTCTTACCATCCTGGTCGTGCTGCTGATGTTTGGCACCCTCGGCGTGCTGTTCGCCGGCCTGTTTGGGCTGGTGCGCGGCGGCGGCAACCCGCAGCGCTCCAATCAGTTGATGCGCTGGCGGGTGATCCTGCAAGGTGCGGCGCTTCTGCTGTTCGCCCTGCTGATGAGTCTGCTGCGGTCCTGATCTGAAGGTTTGACAGTCTTCCGGCCGCTGCATATGGTCCGCCCGCTCTATTGCAGGTGCGAACAGGCGGGTGGCCCACCTTGCTGACGCACGCGAGATTCCTGGAAGCGGCACGGTTCTCCCCATGAAAATCCTGGTCCCGGTCAAGCGGGTGGTCGACTACAACGTGAAGGTCCGCGTGAAGACGGACGGCTCCGGCATGGAAACCGCCGGGGTGAAGATGTCGATGAACCCGTTCGACGAGATCGCCGTCGAGGAGGCGGTGCGCCTGAAGGAAAAGGGCGTCGCGACCGAGATCGTCGCGGTCTCGATGGGCGTGGCGCAATGCGCCGAGACCATCCGCACCGCGCTGGCGATGGGCGCCGATCGCGGCATCCTGGTCGAGACCGACGCCGAGCTGCAGCCGCTGGCGGTGGCCAAGCTGCTGAAGGCGATCGCCGACAAGGAGCAGCCGAAGCTGATCATCCTGGGCAAGCAGGCGATCGACGACGACATGAGCGCCACCGGCCAGATGCTGGCCGCGCTGCTCGGCTGGCCGCAGGGCACCTTCGCCTCCAAGCTGGCGATCGAGGGCGACACCATCACCGTGACGCGCGAGGTGGACGGCGGGCTGGAGACGGTGGCGCTGACGCTGCCGGCCATCGTCACCACCGATTTGCGGCTGAACGAGCCGCGCTACGCCTCGCTGCCGAACATCATGAAGGCGCGCAAGAAGCCGATCGACAACATGAAGCCGGCGGATCTCGGCGTCGATCCGGCGCCGCGGCTGACCACGCTGAAGGTCGCCGAGCCGCCGAAGCGCAAGGCCGGCGTGAAGGTCGGTTCGGTGGCCGAACTGGTGGCCAAGCTGCGCACCGAAGCGAAGGTGATCTGAGCAATGACGAGCCTGGTTCTGCTGGAATTCGACGCCGCCGGCATCAAGCAGCCGTCGCGCAGCGCGGTCGCCGCGGCGCAGAAGCTGGGCGAGGTGCACGCCCTGGTCGCCGGCACCGGCGTGCGATGCGGCCGCCGCGGCTGCGGCGAAGCTGCCCGGCGTGGCCAAGGTGCTGACCGCCGATTCGCCGGCGCTGGATCACCTGCTGGCCGAGCCGACCGCGGCGCTGCTGGTCGCGCTGGCGCCGGCCTATTCGCACCTGCTGGCCGCCACCACGGCGGTCGGCAAGAACATCATGCCGCGCGTCGCCGCGCTGCTGGACGTGCAGCCGATCAGCGACATCGCCGACGTGGTCGATGCCGACACCTTCGTCCGGCCGATCTATGCCGGCAACGGCATGGCGACGGTGAAGTCGTCCGACGCGAAGAAGGTGATCACCGTGCGCGCCGCCAGCTTCGATCCGGTGCCGGCCGAGGGCGGCAGCGCGCCGATCGAGCCGGTGTCGATCCCGGATCTGCCCGTCGATGTCGCGCTTCGTCTCGGCCGAGCTGTCGAAGAGCGAGCGCCCGGAGCTGACCGCCGCGCGCGTGGTGATTTCCGGCGGCCGCGGCATGCAGAACGGCGAAAACTTCAAGCTTTTGGAACCAATTGCCGATAAGCTCGGTGCCGCGGTGGGTGCCTCACGCGCCGCGGTGGATGCCGGTTTCGTGCCGAACGACTACCAGGTGGGACAGACCGGAAAGATCGTCGCCCCGGAACTTTACGTTGCTGTCGGAATTTCTGGTGCCATCCAGCATCTGGCCGGCATGAAGGACAGCAAGGTGATCGTGGCGATCAACAAGGACGAGGAAGCGCCCATCTTCCAGGTCGCCGATTATGGCCTGGTGGCTGATCTGTTCACCGCGCTGCCCGAGCTGGCGGCGGAACTGGAGCGCTCCTGAATGAACGTCGAGGTCAAGCCTGGGCCCGTGCGGCGGCATGCTGCTGGCGGAGCCGCCGGCGATCGCCCGCGTCGGCGTGATCGGCGCCGGCCAGATGGGCAACGGCATCGCCCATGTCTGCGCGCTGGCCGGCCTGCCGGTCACGCTGCTGGACGTGAAGCGCGATGCGCTGGACAAGCGCGATGGCCACCATCGCCCGCAACATGGACCGCCAGGTCAACCGCACGCTGATCGGCGCCGGAGGACCGCGACGACGCGCTGGCGCGCATCCGTACCACGCACCGACTACGCCGCGTTCGGCGACGCCGACCTGGTGATCGAGGCGGCGACCGAAAAGGAGGAGGTCAAGCGCGCGATCTTCAAGCTGCTGACGCCGCATCTGAAGCCGTCGGCCATGCTGGCGTCCAACACCTCGTCGATCTCCATCACCCGGCTGGGCGCGGCGACCGACCGGCCGGAAAAATTCATCGGCATGCACTTCATGAACCCGGTGCCGGTGATGAAGCTGGTGGAGATCATCCGCGGCATCGCCACCGATGAGCCGACCTTCCAGGCGGTGCACGCGCTGGCCGAGAAGCTCGGCAAGATCGCCGGCGGTGGCGGAGGATTTTCCGGCGTTCATCGTCAACCGCATCCTGGTGCCGATGATCAACGAGGCGGTCTACGCGCTGTACGAGGGCGTGGGGTCGGTGTCGGGCATCGACACCTCGATGAAGCTGGGCGCGAACCATCCGATGGGGCCGCTGGAGCTGGCGGATTTCATCGGGCTGGATACCTGCCTGTCGATCATGCAGGTGCTGTATGAGGGGCTGTCGGATAGCAAGTACCGGCCCTGCCCGCTGCTGGTGAAGTATGTCGAGGCGGGGTGGCTGGGGCGGAAGACCGACCGCGGGTTCTACGACTACACGCAGACGCCGCCGCGGCCGACGCGGTAGCACAAAGCACCGCACTACGGGCGGTCAGCACGCCGCGCTTGATCGAATTGCCGTAGTTCAACCGTGCAGGTTCATGCCTCCGGCTGCACCTGCTCGGCCTTGATCTCCACCTCGACGTCCATGCCGAGGAACGCGCCTTTCGGGCCGGTGAAGCTGCCGGCGAGCGGGATCGCCTGGCCGGGATCGCGCGCAACCGCCACCCGGATCAGATTGCGTCCGCCGGCCAGCGCGTTGGTGGGATCAAATTCGACCCAGCCCGCTCCCGGCAGATAGATCTGCGCCCAGGCATGCGTCGCGCCGCCACCCACGACGCTGGCCGCCTCGCCATCGTCCACGCGGTCTTCGTCGTACAGGTAGCCCGAGACGAACCGCGCGGCGAAGCCCAGGCTGCGCACGGCCTCCATCAGGAACAGCGCGAAATCCCGGCAGGTTCCGGTGCCGGATTGCAGCGTATCCAGCGGGTCCTGCGTGCCCATCTCGTCTCGCCGGTTGTAGGTGAAATCCGTCGGCACGGCCTGCACCATGGCAAGCAGGATCGCCATCGTGTCGCCATCCGGCTGTTCGGCGACGAACCGCCGAGCCCACGCGTCGACCTTGTGCTCCGGGTCGGGATAGTGCCGCTCCACCGTGCGGCCGATATCGGGAATTTCCAGCGCGTCGTAGCTGAACGGGTAGCGCCGGGCATATTCCTCGATCGCCACAGCCGCCTCGGGCAGCGGGAAATGCTCGGCGCGGAACGACGAACTCGACCAACAACTCGCTGCCCGGCTCAGTGAAATCCGCGACAGCGACCGAGTTGCCGAATACGTCATGCAGCCAGCGCACCGACGCTGCCGGCGAAAGCGTCAGCGCGGTGTCAATCAGACGCAGGTCGTGGCTGTCGCGAGGCCGCATCATCATCCGGTGCGGACCGAACTGCACTGGCTCCGAATAGCGGTAGCGCGTGCGATGGAGGACATTGAGAATGGTCATCGGAGCCATAGCAACCCACTTCGGCGGTTTCGGCTCCATCACGTATGCGCGGGGACGCCGATTGTCACCCGGGATCGGGGGTCTCCATCAGTTCGACCTCGACCGTCAGCGTCTGCTCGCCGCCACCCAGGATCATACCGCGCAAAGGTGTGACGTCACCAAAGTCGCGCCCCCACCCCAGCACGACATGCTCGTCGCGCACCACGATGCCGTTTGTCGGATCGAGGCCGACCCAGCCATGATCCGACCCCAGCCACGCGCCGACCCACGCGTGCGACTGATCGGCGCCGAGACGTTGCGTCTTGCCGCGCGTCGGCCGCGTGCGGATGTAGCCGGAGACGTAGCGAGCCGGCAGGCCGAAGCTGCGCAGCACGCTGATCATCAGGTGGGTGAAGTCCTGGCACACGCCTTCGCGCCGTCGCAGCACTTCGGCGGTCGGCGTGGTGGTCGTTGTCACGCCGGCACGGAAGGTGAAGTCGCGCTTGATCCTGGCGTTCAGCTCAAGCATCGCCGCCAGCACCGGACGGCCGGGCGTAAAGCTCGCCGCACCATACGCCCTGGCCTCGCCGCCGGCCGGCGCGCGCGGGCTGTCGAACAGGAATTCGGCGTCCTGCCATGCATCGGGGCCAGCCGCCCAGGCTTGTTGTGCAACCGCCTCCCACGACGGGGTCGCGGCCGGATCGGGCGGCGCGGGAAACCCCACATCGACCACCGCATCTGCGATCACCTGGAACGCCGCATGCGCGACATCGAGGAACAACCAGGTCACCTCGTTACCGAAATGGTCGCAGCCGTCGCGCCGCCACGATACCGCCGGCGCGGCGTGCACGCCGGTGCGCAGGATCCGCTGGAACGGCAGCGCACGCGGCCGCAGATGCGCCAGATGCGCCCCGAGACCGACCGGTGTCTGGTAGTCGTACCGGGTCATGTGCCGCACGTGGTAGATCATGCCGCACCACGCATCGGCCGGGGCAGCGCCTCGATGCCAACCGTCCGCGCGGTCGGCAGCAGCGCGAAGTAGCGGCGCGACACGCGGTCCGACAATCCGGCGACGGCGTCGCGCAGGGCGCGCAGGCGGGCGGGCAGGAAAAGTGCAGCCACCGACTGATCGGAGGCTTCGCTGACCATGCGGACCATCGCCTGCGGTTCGTCCTGCAACGCGGCGGCAGCGGCGGCGAGCGAGGAGTCGCCGCCATCGGCAATCTCGCTCAACAGCGCACGCATCGCCGCAAGCTGGAACGCCAGGCCGCGCGGATTGCCATCATCGGCCAGCACCAGGTCCAGGGCCGGCGCCGGTTGCAGCACCGTCAGGTACCGGCTGCGGTAGGTGATCGAGGAGTCGCACAATTCCAGCGCCAGCCGCAGCCCGTGCTCGACCCGCGCCGGCTGCTGGGCGGCCCCGGGGAACTCCAGCGTACAGGCGATCTGATCGGCCACCGCTTCGGCCCGCTCCACCCGCCGGCCGAGGTCCAGGAACAGCCGGCCGCCGCCGCGCACCATGTTCTCCGCGGCAAGGCCGGACAGCGTCGCCGAGAACGCCAGGACGCGCGACATCGCCTGTGAGGTTGCGTCCAGCGCCTGCCCATCACGCCGGACGTCGATGCGCCCGAGTGCATCCTCGACCTCCCGCAGACCGCGTGCACTGACGGTGTGCATCTCGCCGGTCACCTGATCGCGCAGCAGGCCGATCATCCGTGTCACCCGGCCGAGCATGGCGTGGATGGCGCCCCAGCTCCCTGCGGCGCGCAGCAGCGCCTGGCCCAATCCAGTGCCGCCGATCCCGGCGACCGCCTCGGCATTCAGGAGGCCGGCCTGGGTCAGGCAGTCGATCAGCACCTCCAGTTCGGCCATCTCGTGCGGGGTGGGCGCCGGACGGCTGGCGCGGCCTATGGCGATCAGCAGCAGCCGCGCGGCGCCTTCCAGCCGTTCCAGATAGCGGCCAAGCCAGAAGAAGTTGTCGGCGACCCGGCTAGGCATGTCGCCGGCGGTGCGCCGGATCGCCAGCGGCGCCGGCGTCCTGTGGGGGGACGGCCCTTCGATCGCGGCGGGATTCTCCGCCAGCACCCAGACATCCTTCGCCAGCACCGGACCGGCGCTTGGCCAGGCTTCCGCGTCATCCTGCAACACGCAGCCGAGCCCGCCCGGCATGGTGCGCCAGCCGGCCCGGTCGCGGACCAGGAACATGCGGACCAGCACGGGACGCGGCACCAGCGCATCGCCGCCGAGACATGGGGCGACCGATGGCGTCAGCACCGCGTTCGCAGCATAACGCCAGGGAGCGGCGGTCACCCGATCGAGCATTGCACGCCGGTTCGCCTCGCCCATCGCGGCCAGTGCGACCGCGGGGAGGGCGCTGTCGAACGCCGGGCGCAGCCGCCAGTCGGAGGGACTGCGCAGCACGGTTTCGCGTGCAGCGGCATCGCCGAGCCACACTGTCGGCGCACTCGCCAGCGCAAGCTGCTCGCCCAGCAGCCGCCGTGCCAGCGCGGGAAGGAATGCGGCGAACGCCGGCGCCTCGACCAGTCCGCTGCCGGGGTTGTTGATGATGCGGGCATGGTCGCGCGCCGCGGCAAGCAGTCCGGACACGCCCATGCCGTCGGCATCGAGTTCCAGCGGATCGACTGACCTGCCGTCGATCCCGCGCAACAGCACGCCGATGCGCTGCAAGCCACGCAGCGTCTTCAGGAACACGCCGCCATCGCGCACCGTGAGATCGCCGCCCTCGACCAGGACGCACGACAGTTCGCGTGCCAGCAGCACATGTCCGTACCAGGCAGGGTCAGCGTGACCTGGGGTCAGCAGTGCCGAGCGTCCGGCCGCGCCCGCATCCAGTGGCGTGACGTGCTGGATCATGTCGAGGCAGAGCTCGACGAACGGTTCGATGTGGCAGAGCAGGTGCGAGCTGAACAGCTCCGGCAGAACGCGACCAAGCCGCCGGCGGTTCTGCAACGCATGAGCGAGGCCATCGGCGAGGCCCGTGCGATCCGCCAGCACGTGCCACGCACCGTCTGGCGCGCGGATCAGATCGGCAGCGTAGAACTGCAGCAGGTCGGCCGGGGGCTCTTCGCCGACGGCGCGGCAGGGTCGCAGGAAGGCCGGATTGGCGTAAACCAGCGCGGCGGGCAGTGCGCCATCGGCGAGCAGGCGTTGCGGGCCATAAAGGTCGGCCAGCACTGCATCGAGCAGGCGCGCACGCTGTGCCAATCCTGCTTCAAGCTCGGCAAATTCCGCTTGCGCCAACGGCAAGGGTATCGGATCGAAGCGCCATGGATCGGGAGGCGATCCTGGCAGCAGGCTGGTGACGCCCTCTTCTTCCACGACGCGATCGAGTCGCGCCGCGCGTTCGGCCAATACGCCGTGCCCAAGTCCGGCCAGAACACCAAGCAGACTGCGCCATTGCGGGCGCAGGCCACCCTTGCCATCCACCATTTCGTCGCGTGCCATGGGCGAAGGCTGACCAGTCAATCGTTGCGGCGCAAGTCCCCTGCGCGTCGTCGCGAGGGATTAGCATTAAGATCGCCCGGAGTGGGACGCAGACTTCGAGTTTGCCAACAGGCGGAGCGCGTGTGTCGCGAGCGAAACCCTCTCGCCGGCGCGAGCACACTTACAACGCGAGAGCGAGTTGCGCCATCGACGCTCCCAATGCTCACGCGGGGTTGGCCTATCGGTTGCTCTATCGTGCCTGATGAGCCCCGGACGCCTTTCGAGGCGCTCAGTTCGAGCCGTGGCGTCCGTTGAACGTTACGGCAAGCATTGTGACGTCGTCGGACTGTTCCGCAGCGCCGGCATCGCGGTTCACGGCTGCGACGATCCGGTTGATCAGTTCGTCCGGATCCTGGCCTGCCGCTGCCGCGGCTGCCTCGAGCAACCCGTTCGGTCCGAATTGCCGATATTCCGGATCCATCGCTTCAGTAACGCCGTCGGTGTAAAGCAGCAACGTGGATCCTGGCGCCAGGACCAGACTGCCGGAGCCACCCTTCGCGTGACGCGACAGACCGAACATGGTGCCTGCGGGAGTGGGGCTGAACGCAACCGATCCATCAGGCGCGCGCACCAGCGGCGGTTCATGGCCGTAGTTGACGTACTCAAGCTCGCCAGTCCGCAGATCGAGCACCGCCATGAACAGGGTCAGAAACATCATCGCCTCGTTCTCGTCGGCGAGCATGCGGTTCACGTCCTGCACGGTCTGCAACAGCGAGAGCCAGGGCACCGCCGCGCTGCGCAGCAGGGTCAACGCACGGACCATAAACAGCGCCGCACTGATCCCCTTGCCGGAAACATCACCGATAAGCAGCAGCAAATGGTCCGCATCGACCAGGAATGCGTCGAACAGATCGCCGCCGACCAGTTTGGCCGGCTCGATATGAGCGAAGATCGAGAAATCCCGCCGATCCGGAAACCAAGGGCTGGCGTGTCGCAACATGCCCATCTGGATCTCGCGGGCGAGCCGAAGCTCGGCTTCCAGCGCTTCGTGGCGCAGGCGTTCCTGCATTGCCTGCAGCATGATGGTCGCATTGTTCCGCAGACGGCTGCACAGCGCGCGCATCAGGCCGCGGGTGACGCCGGGTGCGGAGGCAACCTCCGACCAGAAGACGGCGGCCGGCAGCAGCAGGATGCGGCAAGGTTCGGCGGCAATGACGAAAGCCGAGGCCGGTCGTTCCTCGATCACGGATATTTCGCCGAACACCTCGCCCACTCCGAGCGCGATCGGCTGGGAGAGGTTGTCCATGTCGAAATGCACGTGTACGCAGCCGGACAGGACAAAGTGCAGGTCTTGGTTGGCCGCTCCGCGCCGCAGGATTGTGTCGCCCTGGCCGAACGTTGCCATGCTGCACTGGGAGAGCACGTTTTCCAGCAGCATGGGGTCCAGCGCGCTGAGAATATCCAAGCCTGCGCAGTCTGCCAGAGTGATCATCGCAGCAGTCCAGCCGACAATCGCCGGAACAGCAATCGGCTGGATAGGGATCGAAATATTAGCCTGTCACCGACACCCGGACTGCATCACTGGATTCGGCGTAAATCCAACGTACGAGGATGCTCGCGCGAGCGCGCAACCACAGGTTCCGCCATCGCCCCCGCCGTATGCCCGATTGGGAAGAAGCGGGACCGGCGGCGTGCCTCCGCTTCGTTGGCATTGACCGGGAAGTGATCGTAGCTGAGGCCACCGGGATGCGACACGTGATGCGTCATGCCGCCCAGGCTGCGGCCGGTCCAGCGATCGTACACGTCGAACACCAACGGCGTCTGCGCCGGGATGGTCGGATGCAGCGCGCTGACCGGCGGCTGCCACGCCTTGAAGCGGACGCCGCCGACATACTCGCCGGCGCGATCGGTCGGCGTCAACGGCACGGCTCTGTCATTGCAGGCCAGCACGTAGCGTTCGTCCACCCAGCCGGACACCAGTGCCTGCACGCGCTCCACCGAGCTGTCGACGAAGCGCGCTGTCGCGCCGCCGGCGGGTTCCTCGCCCAGCACATGCCAGGGTTCCAGCGCATGCCGCAGCTCAACAGTGGTGCCGTGCAGCGTGATCTCGCCGATGCGGGGAAAGCGAAACTCGAAGTGCGGTGCGAACCATGCGGCGTCGAAGCGGTAGCCGTGGCCGCGCAACTCATCGAGCACGTCGGCGAAGTCCTGCGCAACGTAATGCGGCATCAGGAAATCATCGTGGATGCGGGTGCCCCAGTGCACCAGGCGGCGATCGTACGGCCGTTCCCAGAAGGCAGCGACGGCGGCGCGCATCAGCAGAAGCTGTGCGGCTGCCATGCGCGCGTGCGGCGGCATTTCCAATGCGCGGAATTCCACCAGCCCAAGTCTACCGGTGGCAGTTTCCGGCGCATACAGCTTGTCGATGCAGAACTCGGTGCGGTGCGTGTTGCCGGTCATGTCGGCCAACAGGTGGCGGAACATGCGATCGACCAGCCACGGCGCGACCTCCTGCTTCGGCACAATCTGCGAGAACGCAATCTCCAGTTCCACCAGGCTGTCCTGCCGCGCCTCGTCGATCCGTGGGTGCTGGCTGGAGGGGCCGATGAACAACCCAGAAAACAGGTAGGACAGGCTGGGATGATTGTGCCAGAAGCCGAGTAGCGACTTCAGCAGATCGGGACGGCGCAGAAATGGGCTGTCGACGGGTTCGGCGGCACCCATCACCACGTGATTACCGCCGCCGGTGCCGACATGGCGGCCGTCGATCATGAATTTTTCCGTCGCCAGCCCGACCTGCCGCGCTTCCTCGTAGAGTTGCTCGCCGCGCTGCACGATCTCCGCCCAGTTCGATGCGGGATGCACGTTGACCTCGATCACGCCAGGATCGGGCGTCACCGAGAAATGCTGCAGACCGGGATCGCGCGGCGGCAGATAGCCTTCCAGCACCACCTTGCGGCCGAGTTCGCCGGCGATGTCTTCCACCGCGGCGACCAGACCGAGCCAATCCTCAGCCGCGTAGAGCGGCGGCAGGAACACGTGGATGATGCCATCGCGTGGCTCGACGCAGAGCGCGGTGCGAACCAGGCCGGGCTCGCCACGGCCGACCACCGGCGCCTCCTGGGAGACGGGGCGGAAGCCTTCCGCGCCGGCGCTCATGAAGTCCAACGGCGACAGCCCGGGACGAAAGGATTGGCGTGCCGGCAAGGGCGCGTGCGGGGCGAATGGATCGGGTTCGGTCTCGATCTCGATTGCTTCGGGGTCAACCCAGGGAAGGCTATCCAGCGGCAATCGATAGCCCATCGGGGAGTCGCCGGGCAGCAGGAACAGCGCATCGCCGCGGAAGTGCCATTTGCCGCTCTGCCAGATGCGCACATCGTCGCGCACGGCGCGGCGCAACGGCAGCACGGAACCAACCGGCGAGCCGAGACCATGGCCGAACACGCGCGCCAGCCGAGCACGCTCCATCGGGTCCGCCAGCTTGGCGTCCTCGGCCAGCACATTCGCCGGCAGCCGGCGTTCGCGCCAGAGATGGTAGTGGATATCCTCGTAGGCCGGGTGGATCAGCGAGGGATCGACCTGCAATCGCTCCGCGAGTGCGGCGCAGAACTGCGCCGCGTCAGTCGCGGTCGCGCAGTCGGTATCATCGGCGGCGGCGAGCAATTCGGGAACGCGCCAGACCGGTTCGCCATCGGTGCGCCAATGAGCATACAGCGCCCAGCGCGGCAGTTGCTCGCCCGGGTAGTGCTTGCCGGACACATTCTGCATCGCGGACCCCGGCGCCCAGAGATCGCGCAGCCGGCGCATCAGGCGGTCGGCCAGACGCTGCTTGGTCGGGCCAAGCGCGTCGGTGTTCCACTCCGGTTCGTCGAAGTCGGTGGCGGCGACGAAGGTGGGCTCGCCGCCCATGGTCAACCGCACATTGCCGGCGGCGAGCCCACGATCCACCGCGGCACCCATTGCCAGAATGTCCTGCCACTGTGCTTCGGAGTAAGGCTTGGTGACGCGCGGCGTCTCGCGCACGCGCTCGAGATGCATCTCGAAGCCGAACTCGGTTTCGCATTTCTCCACCAGTCCGGTGATCGGCGCGGCGGATTGCGGATCGGGCGTGGCGGCGAGCGGGATGTGGCCCTCGCCGGTCAGCAGGCCGGACGTGGCGTCCATGCCCACCCAGCCCGCGCCCGGCAAATACGCCTCGGCCCAGGCGTGCAGGTCGGTGAAATCGGCGGTCGGGCCTTCAGGTCCTTCCAATGGCTTCACGTCGCCGACAAGCTGGATCAGATAGCCGGAGACGAAGCGTGCGGCGTAGCCGAGGTTGCGCAACGCCTGAACCAGCAGCCAGGCGGAATCGCGGCAGGAGCCCTTGCCGGCGGCCAGCGTTTCTTCCGGCGACCACACTCCCGGTTCCATGCGCACGATGTAGGCGACGTGGCTCTGCACCAGACGATTGAGCGCGACCAGCATGTCCACCGTGCGCTGCTCGCCGCGTGGCACTGCGTCCAACAGTGCCTGCAGCAAGGGACCAACCGGCTGGAGGCGTCGGAATGGCGCCAGTTCCTGCTCGAGCAACGGATCGTAGCTGAACGGCCAGTTCTCGGCTTCCGGTTCCAGGAAGAAGTCGAACGGATTGATCGTCGCCATGTCGGCCACGAGATCGACGGTGACGTCGAAATGCGTGACGCGATCGGGGAATACCACCCGGGCGAGGTGATTGCCCTGCGGGTCCTGCTGCCAGTTGATGAAATGCGGCTGGGGTTCGACGTTCAACGCATAGGACAGGATAGGCGTGCGGGCGTGCGGTGCCGGACGCAGGCGAATGGTCTGCGGCCCGAGTGAGATCGCCCGGTCATAGCGATACGTTGTGCGGTGGGTCAGCGCGACGGACAGCGGCATTGGGTGCGTTTCACTGGTTTTTCCTGCGTTGCATCATTGTGCTTCGGATTGTGCGATGCAGCAAGGAATGGTTGCCGGGTCATTGGGGGTAGCCTACGATCTGGCGGTCCTCCTGGAGTCGCTGGATGGAAATCAACCGGCCCGAGGTCCGCGCCGAAGTCGAAGCCGCGTTCGCACGCTACATGGCTGCATTGGTCAGCAATGATGTCGCCACGTTGCAGGCATTGTTCTGGGGCAGCGCGCTGACAATCCGCTACGGCACCGGCGAACATCTGCATGGCATCGACGAGATCGGTGCATTCCGTGCCGCGCGCTCACCGATTGGCCTGGCGCTACGGGTCCTTCGCACGGTGATCACCACGTATGGGGATGACCAGCACTTCTCATTTTGCCTCAACCCCGTAACGAAGGGGCAGCTTCCCTGCCCCGGCCCGATGACGTTGTTCACGGCCCGAGTGGAGGAGGTCTGGTGAACGCCAGGGTGCCTAGCAGGTGGTGCCATGACGGGAACACCAGATAGGTGGTGATTGCCCGGAGATGCTGGAAGAACCCCTGACGCGTTCCGGCGGTGCGCATGGCGGCACGCCAGGCCTGTCCTGCCAGTTCGCAGACGGTGTGGCAGGCGAAGGCCAGCAGGTTGAGTGTGGCGAGCACGGTTGAAAGGTTCTGCCGGCCGTGCCCGAAATTGTGTTCCAGGTGGTAGCCCTTGGTCTTCAGGGTGTTGAACGCCTCGTTTTCGATTTTCCAGCGCGCCCTGCCGCAGGCGGCCAGTTCGGCTACGCTGTCGCGGCCCACCGCCAGGTCGGTGATGAAGCTGTTTCGGTAGGTTGCCTTGCCGGCGGGATCGAGGATCTCGATCATGAACCAGTTGACCTTCAAGGCGTCGCCGCCGTCGCGCATTGGCACATCGGACAGCCACCGATAGCGATGACGGCCCCATTTGCCGCGGACCTTGACCCGGGTTGTCAGTTCCTCCAGCGCGACGCCGCTGCGGTATTCCTCAATGGTCTGGTGCGACGCGGGCTTGCAGACGAAGATGAAGTGCGCGCTCGCATCGAGCACCGCCTGGCAGGTCGGCTGGCGCGAGTACAGATCATCGCCCAGATACACCGGGTTGAGCCGGGCATAGCAGGCGCCATGCGCTGTCAGCCAGCGCCGCATGGCGCGGCTCTCGCAGTCCTGTTTGTCGTGACCATCCTGCGGGACGATGAATTCCGGCTCCAGCGGCACCGCATGGTTGTGGCCGGGACAGACCAGTGTCGCGGCCAGCAGGGCGTGATGGTATTCCTCCGTGCCGTTGCCGCGTTTGCGGGTTGAGCAATTCGGACAATGCAGTTCGGTCGAGCAGTAATACTCGGAGCCATCCAGCGCGATCAGCATGTGGTCTTTGAGGACACGCAGTTGGTCGATCGCGCCGGACTGCTCCAGTTCGGCGAGCGCGGCGGCGAAGGCAGGGTGGAATTGCTCCGGCTCAACCGGATCGAGCATGGCGCGGATCTGATTGTCGCAGGGGATCCGATCCATCCCGAACAGGGTCTGGCAGTTGGAGCGCCCCTGACCCGCCGCCAGATGCCGCTGATGCGCCAGAAACGACGGGCTCTGCATGAAGAACGCGGCGAACGCGGCCATGCCGAAATCGGCCATGGCGTAGGTCGTATTCTGCCCCTGCCGCTTGTCCGGAAGCGCCAGGCAGCAGCCACGAACGGCAGCGATCAGGTGGTCCGTCGTGCTCACCCCGCCAACGAATTGACAAAGCCGTCGCGCCGGAAGCCGTCATCCGTCTATCGCCGGCGATTTGACCGGCACTGTTGCATTCCAGACTCAGTCCGGCGCCGTCAGGCTCGCAGCCAACCCGCTGCCATGACCCGATTGAGCCCTCGCATCCACCATGCTCGGGGCAAAATGAGAAGTGCTGGGGGATGACTTCGCCACTGCCTCGACCTTGTTCGAGCGTGATAGTGTGCCGGAAAAGATCGGCCGGCAGATGCAAACCTGGGGGCGGATGCCGGAAGGTTGGCGTATCGTCGCAGCGCATGTGAGCCTGATCGACGCTAAGTAGGGCGTGTACTGGCTTGTGGCCGGGCGGCCCTGGATGAAACTGATATACGCCATTCTCTGGCCGTCATGCCGACGAAGATCAGCATCCACGACTTTGCCACGCTCCGTCAGAAGACACACGCTCCGTCAGAAGACAGACGTGGATGCCGACCTCCGTCGGCATGACGGGGTTGGCATCGGCCTCGCACCGGATGGGTTTTTGTTAGCAGCGCAGAGATCTCCCGGCTTGACCCCATAGGCGCTGACATAAGGGTGGTTGGGTTCGCACCCGCCGCCAACCGGTCAGTGCGCATCCGCCCAGGTGCGACCCGCGCCGGTCTCCACCACCAGCGGGACCGCCAGCTCCGCGGCGCTTTCCATCACTCGCCTGGCCAGCGCGGTCAGCGCCTCGACCTCCGCCTCCGGCGCCTCGAACAGCAGCTCGTCGTGCACCTGCAACAGCAGCCGCGACTTCAGACCTGCCTCGGCCAGCGCCCTTGGCAGCCGCACCATCGCGCGCTTGATGATGTCGGCGGCACCACCCTGCAACGGCGCGTTGATTGACTGACGTTCGGCATACGCGCGCCGCGCCGGGTTCTTGTCGGCGATGCCTGGCACCCAGCAGCGCCGACCGAACGCCGTCGATACGTAGCCACTGATCCGCGCCGCTTCCTTGGTGCGCTCCATGTAAGTGCGGATGCCGGGATAGCGCACGAAATACGCATCGATATACGTCCGCGCCTCGCCTGGCGTGATCCCCAACTGACGCGCCAGGCCGAAACCGCTGATGCCGTAGATGATGCCGAAATTGATCGCCTTGGCGCGGCGGCGCGTCATCGGGTCCATGCCCACCATCGGCACGCCGAACACCTCCGATGCGGTGCGCGCGTGGATGTCCTCGCCACGTGCGAAGCTTTCGCGCAGCGCAGGCAGTTCGGCGACATGCGCCAGCAGCCGCAACTCGATCTGCGAGTAATCGGCCGAAACCAGCACATGCCCCGGTTCGGCGATGAACGCGTGGCGGATGCGGCTGCCTTCCTCGGTGCGGATCGGAATGTTCTGCAGGTTGGGATCGTTCGACGACAGCCGGCCCGGTCGATGCGATCGCCTGCGCGAAGCTGGTGTGCACGCGCCCGGTATCGGGATTGATCTGCTCGACCAGCGCATCGGCATAGGTCGACTTCAGCTTCTGCAACTGCCGCCAGTCCATGATGCGTGCCGGCAGCTCCATGCCCCTGGTCGGCCAGCGCTTGCAGCACGGACGCATCGGTGCCCCAGGCGCCGGTCTTCATCCGCCGCCCGCCGCCAAGCTTCATCTCGTCGAACAGCACTTCGCCGAGTTGCTTCGGGCCGAACCGACGTTGAACGCGCGCCCTGCCAGGCGATGGATGTCCTGCTCGATCACCGCCATGCGCTGTTCGAAATCCACCGACATGCGCCGCAGGTCGTCGGCATCCACCTTGATGCCGGCGCGCTCCATGTCCAGCAGCACCGGCAACAGCCGGCGCTCCAGCTGCTCGTACAGCGCCAGCGCGTGGTCGAACCGCAGCCGAGGCCGCAGCGCCTGCCAGAGGCGCAACGCCACATCGGCGTCCTCGGCGGCATAGGCGGTGGCGCGCTCGATCGGCACCTGTGCGAACGGCAGCCGGTTGCGCCCTGTGCCGGTTACCTCGTCGTAGCTGATCGGCGTGTGGCCGAGATGCAGCTGCGCCAGTTCATCCAGCCCGTGGCCGTGCATGCCGGCTTCCTGGGCATAGGAGATCAGCATGCATATCGTCGAGCGGTTCGGCGGCAGGAAAACCTGCCCGCCCCATCACCAGCAGGTCGAACTTGGCGTTCTGGTAGATCTTCAGCACCGCCGGATCGGTCAGCACCGGACCCAGCGCGGCGATCGCGGCATCCAGCGGCATCTGCGCATCAAGCACCTCGTGGCGCAGCGGCACATACGCAGCACGGCCGGGTGCAACGGCCAGCGACAAGCCGATCAGGCGGGCACGCATCGCATCGAGCCCGTCGGTTTCGGTATCGATGGCAATGAAACCACAGCCGGCGATTTCGGAAATGAAGTCGCGCAGCGCCGCTTCCGTGGTGATCGTTTGGTACGGACCGAAGCTTACTGCGGCATCGGCGGTGGCCGGCAGCGGCTGCGCTGGCAGCGGCAGCGCACCTTGCGCGCGCGGAGGCGCCGGCTGCACCGTCGTGGTGGCCGGCGCAGGCGCCGCATCATCCAGCCCGAGCCGCGTGGCGATGCTGCGAAACCCCTGCGTCTTCAGCCACGCGCCCAGGATCGCCTTGTCGAACGGCCGCGCATGCAACTGGTCCACCGGCATAGGCATCGGCGTGTCGGTGCGCAGCGTCACCAGTTCGCGCGAGATGCGGGCCTTGTCGGCGTGCTCGATCAAGCGTGTCGCGACGCTTCGACGGCTTCATGCCGGGCGCCGCGGCCAACACTCCCTCGACATCGCCGAACTCGTTGATCAACTGCGCCGCGCCCTTTGGACCGATGCCCGGCACGCCTGGAACGTTGTCGGTCGAATCGCCGATCAGCGCCTGCACCTCGATCATCTTGTCCGGCGTGACGCCGAACTTCTCCATCACCTCGGCCGGCCCGATCGGCTTCTGCTTGATCGGGTCCAGCATCTCCACGCCGGGACGGATCAACTGCATCAGGTCCTTGTCGGACGACACGATGGTCACCTGGCCGCCGCCATCGACCGTGGCCTGCGCATAGGCGGCGATCAGGTCGTCCGCCTCCCAGTCATCCAGTTCGATAGCCGGCACGCCGAACGCCGCAGTCGCCTCGCGCACCAGCGCGAACTGCGGGACCAGGTCGTCGGGCGCCGGCGGACGGTGTGCCTTGTAGGCTTCGTACAGGCGGTTGCGGAACGTGATGCGGCCGGCATCGAAGATCACAGCGATATGCGTGCCGACGCTTTCGCGCAGCAGCTTGGCCAGCATGTTGCTGAAGCCGAACACCGCGTTGACCGGCGTGCCGTCCGGCCGGTTCATCGGCGGCAGCGCGTGGTAGGCGCGGAAGATGAAGCCCGAGCCGTCGATCAGCATCAGGTGCGGCTGCCGGTCCTCGGGTGGCGCACCCTCGCGTTTCTCCAGGACTTCTGTGTCAGTGCCCGGTGCCGTGATCCGCTCCTTCACGCAGCACGTACAGCCGCGAGCAATACGGGCACATCACGAACCCGTCCTCAATGCGCAGGAACACGCGCGGGTGGCCAAGCGTGCCCTCGCCGCCGTCACAGGCCGCGACGGGGTTGTCCACTTCGATGATCTCAGTCGGTGGCGGGCTGGCGGCGGTGCCGTCCATCTGGGTGCCTTGCGTCCTCTTTAGCGCGCGAGGGACGTATGATAGCGATGCGACCCATGCTTTCAACCTCTGTCGTTGCATGCGCCTCAAGGCGCTGAGGCTCCTGCTCGCTGTCGTCATGATGGTGACCGGTTGTGCCACGCACCTTGTGCCGCCAGGCCCGGCAGTTGAGGCTCCCAGCGAGACGCCGGATGCGTTCGTCATGCCCGATGGCATGCGGCTGCCTTATCGAACCTGGCTGACGGATGGCGCACCGACGGCGGTGATCCTGGCGCTGCACGGCATGAACGACAGCCGCGATGCGTGGGAGCTCCCCGGCCCGGAACTCGCCGCTCACGGCATTGCCGTATTCGCCCCTGATCAGCGCGGCTTCGGCGCGACCGCCGATCGCGGCTACTGGCCCGGCACGCAGGCGCTGGTGGACGATGCGCGCGACATGGCGGAACTGCTGCACCAACGCTACCCCCACGCCAGACTGATCCTGCTGGGCGAGAGCATGGGCGCGGCGGTGCTGATGTGCCTCGCCGCCTCGCCTGACCCGCCACCGGCGGACGGCTACGTGCTGGTGGCGCCGGCGGTCTGGGGGCGGGCGGAGATGAACGTGTTCATGCGTGCCGGACTATGGCTGGCCGCGAACATGATACCCGGCTTCACGGTGACCGGGGCGGTGGCCAAGCGGGTCGCCAGCGACAATCGCGCGGCGATCCGTCGGCTGTCCACCGACCCGCTGACCATACATGAGACCCGCTTTGACACGATCCGCGGCCTGGTGGACCTGATGGACGCGGCGCTGGCCGCTGCGCCGCATTTCCACGGCCGGGCGCTGTTCATGTACGGCGGCAAGGACGAACTGATCCCGGATCGCGCGACCGCTGCCACGTGGCGGGCGCTGCCGCCGGGGCCGGTGCGCGCATTCTACCCCGCCGGGTACCACCTGCTGCTGCGCGATCTGGACCGGATTACGCCGATCGACGACATCCTGGCCTGGATCTATCGTCCCGACGATCCGCTGCCCTCAGGCGCCGACCGCGCCGCGGCGGTGTGGCTGGCGCAGCAGGAGAAGTGATGGCGCCGCCTGGGCCGCCTGAACGGGTGGGGTGCTTTCGCTGGGACAGGATTCGGGGTATTGGGAGGTGCGCAGGACCCGTAGCTCAGCTGGATAGAGCGTCGCCCTCCGAAGGCGAAGGTCGCACGTTCGAATCGTGTCGGGTCCGCCAATGACTTCAATTAGTTAAGCGGAAATCGCTATCGCTCGAAATTCGATTAGCTACCACATAGCTACCACGATGGCCGGCGAAAACCGGCCGAGTTGGCTCCTGTCGGTGGAAGTCCCTCTCGAGACAACCCTTCGTCTAACCGGTCGTGTGCCGCCTTAGCCAAGCCATGTCACGAGACTGCTCAGCCTTGTCCGAGATGAGTACGTCCCAGCGCCGATCACCTCGTATGAAGTGGGCATAAAGTCGGCCGGTATTGTCCTGGCCGTCGCTGACATGCCGCTCCCACCATCCGGTCGTACCCTGCACTGCCTTCCAATTCGCCGGCAGTCGGCCCTCCCCTGCGGCCAATTCTGCCAGGGACCGATAGAGCGCCTTCCGACTGGCGTATTCCGAGGCGGCAACCGTCAGGCTGTCCCGCAGCGGGTTCAGGTTGGGCAGCAGGGTTCCGAGCACGTCCGAGATCTCATCCTGCAACCTTGTTCGGGGTGGCACGGGGTGAGGCAAAGCGGCACCCGCACGCACCGCCTCAAGCTCGACTTGCACCACCTCCAGCGCCGCCTCCGCGGCTACGCGTCCAGCCTCAGCCTCGTCCCGGAGCCGCTGCTCATTGGCAATCTCAGCGCGAAGAGCGTCACTGTCGCTGGCGGTGGACGCATACCGCGCCACAGTCGCCCTCACACTAACCAGTTCAGACCGCAAGGCGGTCTCCCGCTCCCGTGCCCTCGCCAGTTCATCCTGGAGTAGCCGCAGCCTCGTCGCAGCCGCCGTTTCCGGAGGGGCTTCCCGGATTGCACGCTGTCGGCCGAGGATACGGGCGAGCAATTCGTCGAGCGGTTCATCCCAGCCAGGTTTTTCGAATCGGACAAACCAATCAGCCGAGAGACCATCAACGGGCTCACCCAGATACCGACCCGTGCGAAGAACGGCGACTCCGGCGGCACGCAGGCTGGCGGCGGCCGCCTCGCGCGCTGCTACTGGCCCTGACAAAAGCAAATAGGCTTCGTCAGCGCCCTGGATTGACGCGAAGCTGGGGTCCGACGGTGTGCCAGCAGCAGGAATGCAATCGGACGGGGGGAAAGCCTCGCCGGCGATATCGATATTGTTGCCGTCGAATGTCGGATATACCAGCCCCCGCCAAATCGCGCCGGCGCGTCCATCCGGGAGCGCGATCATTCGGCACCGACGGGTTTCCAGACAGCCGACGCCATCACGAACAACGATTTCCGCATCATAGTTCGCAAGCGGCATGAAGTTAACGTTCCGAAGTGATTTCGCTGCTAGTTTCGGCCAAAAAGAGAAAGCATTCCAAGTATGGATTACGTCGGTTCCGCAATTGTTCACCCAGCTACGATCTGGGTGGTCGCATTAGGGCTTGCAATCTGGGCTGTCCTTTCGGGCACGAAAGCCTGGTTGAGCTTGCGCAGACTGACGAGCAGCCTGAGGCGAGCAAACGCCCGTATCAATCAAGCGTCTGATGCCTGGCAGTTTGCGCGGGATTTCGAGTCAATCTCGGCCGACCTGCTAAAGGTCCCTTTTGTTGGAAAGAGATGGCAGGGCTACCGAGAGACGCTGGTCATCCCCGCCGCGCCGGGACGGCCCATTCGTGCAACAGCACAGGCTGAGGATTGGTTTGACCTCTCGCTCTGTTCCGAGGCTGGTGTCGATCAGCGGTATCATGCCGCGCTGCCCAACCTGCTGGTGGGCGCCGGCCTTCTGTTCACGTTCTTCGGACTCGCCGTCGCGCTCAAGATGGCGAGCGGGATCGTTGCCGAAGGCATCACTCAGGCGCAACGGAATGTCGCCCTTCAGGGTTTGCTCGATACCGCCTCCTTCAAGTTCATCACCTCGCTCGTCGGGCTTTTTCTATCAATCGGATATGTGATTTTCTGGCGCAACGTCTGCTTGCGGCGGACTGAGCGTGCGCTGAACGGGTTTCTCGCTGACCTGGCAAGCCGACTGCCGCTCCTGACAGCAACTGCCGCCCAGGAAGAGACGAATGCGCTGGCACAGCGCCAGCTCACCCAACTGGAGACATTTTCAAACGATCTCGCGGTTTCCATAGCGTCGTCGCTCGATGGGGCGCTGGACCAGCGGCTCGGCGATCATATCGGCCCACTGACGAGGGCCATGGAGCAGCTGGCAGCTGGTATGGCAACGCAGAACCAGGATGCAGTAGGGAATATGCTCGACGCATTTCTGCAGAAGCTGCACGGCGGTGCCAGCGACAAAATGCAGGAGGTCGCAGAGCGTCTGGCGACACTTGGGGACAGTCTGCAAGGTTTACGCGTCGGGTTGCAGGACACGGCCTCGCGCATGGCGGATTCCGCCGAGCAGATGGCTCGGCGCATGGGCGAAGGCGCCGAGGAAGCGCTGTCACGGATAACGAACCAGATGGGTGGCCTGCTCGATTCGCTTCGGCAGGTGACAGAGCAGTCGCGCAGCATCGGAGCCCATGTCGGACGGGACATGGCGGCGCGCATTGAACATGCGGCGAACGGGTTTGAGGCGGCCGCAAAAACCGTGTCGGAGACCTTGGCGCAGGCAGCACAAGATCTGCAAAGGCGAATGACCGAGGAGACTGCATCGGGATCGGCGCGTCTTTCTGGCCAGTTTGAGCGCATGATCGAAGAGCTGCGAGCCCTCTCGGAATCCAGTCGCCAGACGGGCGACCAGGCATTTTCTGCGCTCGCCGAACGAATAGGAACGGCAGCTTCCGCGTTCGAGGCAAGCGCAGGTCGTGTGGCCGATGCTCTGGGTAAGTCGGCTGAGGGCACAGGTGCGACGTTTGGGCGTGGTGCCGAGGACGCTGTCCAGCGCATTGCGGCCGCGACCGAAGGAATGCGGACCGAACTCCAAACAATGCTCGCGGAGTTCGGCACCACGTTGGGTGGTGCGGGCGACGTTCTGCGCCGCGGCGGTGCGGATGGAGCGGCAGCCTTCACCAATTCCATGGGTGGTGCGGGACAGGACCTGGCGCAATCGGTTGCAGCCGCGGCATCCAGCCTGCGGGAGGCTGGCGACGCCACGTCCGCCGCGCTCCGGCACGGAGGCGAGAGCGCAGGCGCGAGACTGGACCAGGCCGCCGGTGACATAGGCGCCCGCGCGGCGGCGCTCGCGCGAGAAATCGCGACACTCACCGAGGCAGCCAATGACCTTCCAGGTCGGATTGCCGAACTGGAGCAAGCAGTCGGGGCGGCAACTCCGTCCCTTGCCAGCAGCGCAACTGATCTTCGCGCCGCAGGAGAAGCCGCGAGGGCCAGCGTGCAGCCGCTGCGCGATGTGGGGCAATCGATTACCGCTGCAGTCGAACAGATCAACGGGGCAGCGCAACGCCTGCAAGGTGCCGAGGCTGGTGCGCAGACCTTGGCCCAGGGGCTTACCTCGGCTGCTCAGCGGTTTGACGGCCTGGATCGCGAATTGGGCCGCGTTGTGGACCGATTGCAGACTGGGCTGCAGAACTTCACCAGGCAGGTCAGCGAATTCGTGACCGGAACGGACCAGAACATGGCTAAGGCAGCGACGCAGCTCCATGGGGCGATCAAGCAGCTTGAAGATACGCTCGAAGACTTCCGTCCACGGCAACCTGCTGCTGTGAGGACGCGATGAGGCAGTTGCGTCATGCTGCTGACGAAGAAGGGGAGGGCTATTTCGCCTCGGTGAGCGACCTCATGGTCGGGATACTCTTTGTGTTCCTGCTCATGTTGACAGTGTTTGCGCTGAACTATCGCCAAACGGAACAGATCGAGCGCAGTCGCTATGAACAACTCATGGCCGAACTCCAGCAGCAGAAGCTTGAGACTGAACGCCAGCAGGCAGAGGCGGAGCGACAACATGTGGAAGCGGACCGGCAACGTCGCGAGGCGGAGGCGGAGCAGCAACGGAACCAACAGCTGCGTGGACTGCTGAAGGACGCGCTCGACCGGCTTGAGCAGGACATCCAACAGCACGAACAGGCTCGGCAGACCTTGCTCGCGAGCTTATACCAGCAGCTTCGCGACCGGGGCGTGCAGGTGGTGGTAGATCAGCACTCGGGCGTGCGGCGCCTCTCCGGTGATCTGCTGTTTGATACCGGCAGCGCCGCACTCAACAGCGATGCACAGCGTACCGTGCGCGTACTCGCCGACGTCTTGCAGCATACGCTTCCCTGCTATGCAGAGGGGCAGTCGACGGCCGACTGCCCGGCCGGAGCCGTACCGGTGCTGGAGACTGTGTTAATCGAAGGCCACACCGATCATCGGCCGATCGCGGGTGCCGCCCGCTATCGAGACAATGACCAACTCTCGACCGAACGGGCGCTGGCCGTATTTACTGAGATGCGTAGGGATCAGCCAGGATTGGATGCCATTCGCAACCCCGATGATCTGCAATTGGTCGGTGAGGCTGGCTACGGCGACCGGCGACCATTGCCTGATGCTCTTGGTACGACAGACGAAGATTTCCGCAGGAACCGGCGTATCGACATCCGGTTCGTGCTGACCTCGCGCACATCGGACGAGCTGAAGCGGCTGCGCGAGCATATCCTGGAGGCGATCGGCACGCCGTGAGTAGATATTTTGCAGCGGCCCTAACGCGCCTGGAGGCGGCACTTGTCGGGATGTCGCCTCGATTGCCGTCCGAGGCGCCGACTGATCGTATGGTCCGACAACTGAGTGCAATAGAGGCCGCACTGCGGGAACCAGAACCGGACATCCTTGAAGCGGTGAGACGACGCCTACGTCAAGCATTGTTGGAAGGAAGTAACCCCGAAGATCGAGACCTGAAGCGTGCACCATGGATCTTGTGGCAAGGCGATCCGCCAGCCATCAACTTCCCGGACCTTCTCGAGCGGGTGGTACGCCAAGCAATGCGGTCGCCACGCGCGCTGCGCTACCTGATCGAGGCTTGGCTTCGCGATTTCTCGCCCCAGGCTCGCGGGATTGCGCCTGCCGGTCTGGCAATTGAACGATTACTGACTGATAGCACCGATGCGCGGCTCGATCTGTGGCGCTCTGCGCACAGGAGGTTTCGCTTATTCGATGCTGCACACGGGCCTGCATCACTGGCCGTCGCTGCTCTGAGCAGTGCTGAGCCAGTGGCGACGGTACTAAGTGCGGCAGGATTTTCGGACGAGACGCGGGCCGTCAGCGGATATCTGCGGGCGGCACAGTCAGAGCTGTTGGCACGAGTGCCCGCCGCATTGCGAGACCCAAAATCGAGCGCGCGTATTGAGAGAGTTTGCCAGTTTCTGAGCAACGGAAAACAGCTCCGCTTCGATGATTGCCGGGCAGCCGTTGCCGTCGCTCTATGCAACCCTTGGACCGATGGCGGAAGACAGCCGGAGGCGGGTCTGCAAAGTGCTGTCAAGGATTTTCTCGTAGAGCATATCGGCAATCCACAGCTTCGCGCTGGGCGGTGGGCTGGCGCGGAGAAGGAAGCTGCACTGATCCGCCGATGGTTGGCACGCGCGTCGCTTCAGGTCTTCTTCGGCCTGATCTCTGACTATGCGTTGGATGCACAATGGGCCTACCGGCAGGCGTTCTGGTCGGCATGTCTGGAGAAGGGCGCCATAGATGATGCATGGTTGGTGCTTGGCGGCAACGTTCACGCATCTGCGCGAGCCCGGCAGGGTCTCGGGACGGATTTCGGCCGTTTGGATGGCACTGGTGCATACGCCGACCAATCGGTTCTGTTGCTCAGGATTGGGCCTCTGGTCCTCGCAGAGTGGAGCCACAATGGTAGTTTGCGTGCGTGGCCCACTGAACAGGGGCCTAAGCTTGGCCGAAAGTCGCCGGAACATGGGTACAAGCCTGCAGGGCTGAGGCGCCCTTCATTGCCCTTCCCTCCTGATCCGAGTCGACCCGGCAATCCGGATAGTGGGACATCCGGCCTTAGGCACTTGGGCGCTCCAACAGGAGTGTGGCAACGGCGGGCCGCACTGCTATTAGCTTGATACGCCGACGTCATATTGCGTCCGGCGGATTGGCGCCTCCGATGAGCTACCACTTCGATCATACTGTCACTTTCCCCTTCACCGAACTGCGTCTGGTAGGACCGGCCGGCGCCACTGCTGTGGATGAATGGGCGGTAGAGGCACCTGGGGACCTACTGCCTGGGGTCGACCTCGCGCTCCGGATGCGCGCCGCCGACGCGGCGCTTGATGAAGGTCCGGTGTTGTTCATCGAGCACTTGGCAATCGCGGGGTTGACCGCTCGCGAGGCCGAACTGATCGCATTGCCTCCGCTGGCCGAAGCAGTTGCCTCGGTCAGCACGCGCGGTCTTATCAACCGGCCGGATTTCACTGCCGAATTGACGTGGAAGCGCCCCACCGGGCAGGCAATTGCTGGCGCAGCGCGGTGTGGTGCCTGGCTCCGGATCGGAGAGCAATGGAGTCGTCTGCCGGACGTGCTGTTCGATCTCGCTGAGAGAATCGAACAGCTGCAAGCGGCCGCTCCCAATGACATTGCCGGCCGCATGGCTGCGCTGGCCGGGCTCCGAGAGGTTCTGCCGCCTGCCGAATCCGCTGGCAAGGCCGACGCCTCGGGCCTGATCCGCACGATGACAATCGCTGTCGCGGATGCGTTCTCGCTCGACCTCGTCGGAGACGGTGAGGCAAGCCGACTGGTGCCCATATTGCACCGCGGCGGGGCGCAGGATGATACGCCGCTTTTGCCTCCCGACCAGCAGCGCGCCTTTGGCGAAGAGCAGTTCAACCATTTCTCTGCTGTCCGCCCTCTCTACGCGCTCGGCAACGGCACCTACGTTGTGCTGTCGCCACCGTTGCGCTCGGCCCTCGTCGAAGTGCGCCGCCTTCAAGGAGCTTCATTGGCGGCCAAGCGCGCGCTGCTTGCCTCGCCACGCGCTTTTCTGCGTCAGGCACTCGGAGACGACATTGACAGCACGGTCGTCGAGAATGTGTTTCGGGAGACCCATGCATATTCGGACCGGGTTCTTGGCCTCGGACTGTGGCAGGCGCGCGTGCTGCCCTGGATTGAACTTCCCTCAAACGACTGGTTTGGTTCTGAATCCGAGGATCGGGGAAAAGGATCCAACAGGCGTCCCCGAGGGCGTGGGCTTTTGCTCAACGACCGCACCGTACCGCTCTCGGCGGATGAAGCGGCAAGACTAAGCACAATCACCGAGGCCGCAATCGCGAATGGCGACGCAACGGTGAGCTTTACCAGCAACGGAGAGACCTTCGCGATACCGGCAACCGCGGAAACACTCGTTGCCCTGTCCACGCTGCAAGATATCAACCGTGCACCATCATCGCCGCCACAATTGCAGGCTGCAGGAGAAGTTGAGCGTTTGTTGATTGGGCCGAACGAGCAGACGATTGATGTGGAAGCCGATTGGCATCCCCGCACCGCGCAGGAGCCCGGCCTTCCGCCCTGTCTGCTTACGCCTCTCAAGGCGCATCAGAAGAAGGGGTTACACTGGTTACAACGCGCCTGGACCCAGGGGCGACCTGGCGTACTGCTGGCCGACGATATGGGGCTGGGCAAGACTTTACAGGCACTTACGTTCCTGGCGTGGTTGCGGGAAGGCATGGATGCGGGACATATCCCGCCAGCACCGTTGCTCATCGTCGCCCCAACGGGTTTGTTGGAGAATTGGCGCGAGGAGCATGATCGCCATCTCCACTCTCCCGGCCTTGGCGCCATTCTGCGAGCGTATGGCAAGGAACTGGCCGCGCATCGCTCCACAGGGGCGAATGGACGCCCGAGTATATCAGTCGATGCACTGCGCAAAGCCAACTGCGTCCTGACCACATATGAAACCTTGCGAGATTACGACCGAGACTTTGGTCAGGTCCGCTTTGCCGCTGGAGTTTTCGATGAGGCGCAGAAGATCAAAACACCGGGCATTCGCCTGACGGATGCCGCGAAAGCGATGAACGTGGCCTTTCGTGTGGCCATGACGGGCACACCGGTCGAAAACCGTCTCTCCGATCTGTGGTGCATTGTCGACATGGTTCATCCTGGCTACCTGGGCGAGCTGAAAGGGTTCAGTGCTCGATACGAGCGGAAGCCCGATGAAGCCGATCTCCGCTCGCTCAAAGACCAGTTGGACCGGGCACGTGATGATCGGCCGCCCTTGCTGATGCGGCGGATGCGCTGGGATCATCTGCCCGATCTGCCTTCTTGCCACGAAAGCATCCTCGAAGGAGCCATGCCAGCGCCACAACGCGCGGTGTATGAGGAAGCGGTCGCTTCGGCCCGGAATTCGGGAACGCGCGGAGCCATGCTCTCGGCCTTGAGTACGTTGCGGCGCGTTAGTCTGCATCCTTCTTCCGGTGACTCCGAGGGCGACCCAGACTTCATTAGCGCCTCCGCGCGTTTGATTTTGCTGTTCGAGATTTTGGATGGCATTTGCGAACAGCATGAGCGCGCGCTGATCTTCCTCGATGATCGCGCCATGCAGGCACGCCTCGCGGGACTCATTCAGCGTCGCTATCGATTGCCAGCGCCACCCATGATCATCAACGGCGCAGTGCCGGGGGCTGCACGGCAGGCACGTGTCAATCGGTTTCAGGGAGGCTCCGGGTTTGACGTGATGTTGCTGTCGCCTCGTGCTGGTGGCATCGGCCTCACGCTGACCAGCGCGAATCATGCCATCCATCTGGAACGCTGGTGGAATCCGGCGGTCGAGGATCAGTGTACGGGTCGCGTGCTTCGAATTGGCCAGACGCGACCTGTGACAGTGCATGTGCCGCAATCCATATGCCCCGGGCGCCGTTCCTTCGATCAAAATCTGCACGCCCTGCTTCAGCGCAAGCGTGAGCTTGTGCGTGATACTCTTGGATCCGGCGAGATGTCGAATGATGAAAGCCTAGGGCTACTGCGCGATTCGATCTCCTGAAGGAGATCAGGAGATGACCATGAAGCTTAACCCAGAGCGGGCCGTTGAGAAGATCAGGGTGTCGAATGACCGCAACTGGCTTTTGGGTTTTCGTGACCGGATTGCAACCGAGGGGCAATCTGCAATCGTGAACGCCATCGATCGCCGGCTCAAAGAACTGAGCGAACAGGAGTTGAGGCGAAGAGTTGGACGGCCGCTCGGGACTGGAGCTTCGCTGGTGGAGAGAGTCCAAGAGGCGTTGCGAGTTTACGAGGAGGGCCTGAGCGCGAAGCATGGGAAACGCCAGCCGGCGGGCCGGCTTCGTCAGATGATCGAAAGATGGGGCGAGAAGCAAGCAGTGCGCCGGCTTGTGACCACGCACGACAAATCCACCGGTCTTGACTTGCTCAACAAGATGGAGCGGTTGGACTGCGCCTTCGAGCAGATCATTCTCGACTTCGCCATTGAGTACGAAAACGATCCCCAACTACTCGCTAAAGCCAGGGCCAATCTCGCGAGACTCGAACCAAGCCGCGAGGCACTGAAGCCATGACAGCTTCCCCATCAGTGGGCAGCTTCGTTCGTATTCGCGGCCGGCGCTGGCCCGCACACGCTCGACCGCCATCAATCGAATGGCTTCCAGCGTCCGATGATCAAATCCGCGTCCATCTCGTTTCATGCTCCGTCATAGCACCGCTGGCGGGCTGGTACAATAGGAATGTCGTCTTAATTATCGACTGGTGAGTAAGGCAACATACGGTTGATTGAGGTCAGCTGGTCGGGCAATATTTCTGTGCGGTCCCACGATTGGGTGTCGGCTGGCTTTGGAGGGCAACCTTGGTCGAACGCCAGCTTGCAGCAATCCTCGCGGCCGATGTTGCCGGCTGCCAACGGCAAACAAGAACCGAAAGCAATATCAACGAAAAAGGGAGGCAAGAACCATGCGTCGTCGTGAGTTACTGAAGGCTGTACCTCTGCTGATGGCCCCCGCACTGGCACGTGCTGACGCGCGGCCGCTGCGGTTCATACCGAATGCCAATCTCTCAGCGATTGATCCCATCTGGACCACCGCGTTGGTGGCTCAGGAGCATGGGTATCTGGTATTCGACACGCTGTATGGGGCTGACGACGCTGGCCAATTGCGGCCGCAGATGTGCGCTGGGCACGAGCTGTCCGACGACAAGCTGACTTGGACCTTCACGCTGCGTGATGGGTTGATGTTCCACGACGGCGAAAAAGTGCTGGCGAAAGATTGCGCGATGTCGCTGCGGCGATGGGGCTCCCGCGATTTGTTTGGGCAGGTATTGATGGCAGCGACCGATGATATCGCGGTCATCGATGACCGGCGTTTTCAGATACAGCTGAAGAAACCGTTCGGCCAGATGCTGTACGGGCTCGGCGCGCGCAATTGCTTCATGATGCCCGAACGTATGGCGACAACGCCGTCCTCCGAGCAGGTCAAGGAAGCCGTCGGATCGGGGCCGTTCCGGTTCCTCCCCGACGAATGGGTTTCGGGTGCCCACGCGGGCTATGCGCGGTTTGACCGCTATGTGCCGCGCCAGGAACCGCCAAGCTTCTACGCCGGCGGTAAGGTGGCAAAATTCGAACGCATCGAGTGGATCGTGCAGCCGGATGAGGCGACTGCGGCTGCCGCCCTGCAAAAGGGTGAGGTGGACTGGGTCGAGCAGCCGCTGATCGATCTCTGTCCGATGTTGAAGAGGTCCCCGGATGTGCAGGTCAAGGTGATTGATCCATTCGGATGGCACCCGATCCTCGCGCTCAATCACCTGCAACCGCCATTCAACAACCCGAAGCTGCGGCAGGCGCTCCTGCCGGCGATCGATCAGAAAGTCTTCGTCGCGTCGGTGATCGGGGACCAGTCTGAGCTTGGTCGCCTGCCGGCCGGTTATTTCTGTGAAGGCCAGCCGATGGCGAGCCATGCGGGGCTCGAGGTCCTGACAAAGCCGCGCGATCTGGCCGTGGCCAAGGACCTGGTAGCAAAGTCGAGTTACGCTGGCGAGAAAGTGGTCATGCTGTCGCCCAGCGACCGGCCCGTATATAGCCAAATGGCACAGGTGGCCCGCGAGCTGTTTCTCAAGCTGGGCTTGAATGTGGACTTCCAGCCGATGGATTGGGGTACCGTCATCTCCCGCAGAACCAGCCGGAACCCTGTAGACCAGGGTGGCTGGAGCACGTTCAATACTACCCTGGACGGGATGACAATTAACAATCCCGGCAGCAACTTCGCCTTGCGGGGCAGCGGCGCAAAAGCCTGGTTCGGCTGGCCGAACGACGAGAAGCTAGAGTCCTTGCGCGCGGCTTGGTTCGACGCGCCCGACCTGAAGTCGCAAAAGGAGATCGCTGAACAGGTCCAGCTAGAGGCACTGCAAACCGTACCCTACATTCCACTCGGACAGATTTTCCAGCCCACCGCGTTCCGGTCGGACGTCGAGGGGCACGTGCATGGGCCGTTCGCACTATTCTGGAGCGTGCACCGAAGCTGACCGCATTCACGCCGTCAGTTCGGGGATTTGCCGAACATGATCCAGCCGCCACTGCTCGGTGTGGTGAATGCCCCCAGCGCTGTCTCCGCCCGAACCCTGACCTGCCGCGCGCCGGCCGTGCCGCGGAGCTGCTCAATGCAGTCGGTGTACATGGCCGTCCGCGTCCGCCCGTTCCCCAGATTGCCGCCGCTCGAGCACAGCGGGTGCGGTCCCTCGACCCTGATATCGCCGGCGTAGAATGCGAACGCATCGCCGCGTTTGACGCCGTGCCACTGGAAGGCCTCCAGGAAGAACTGCGTCATGGGTGCGTAGCCGTCGTACGGATTGAATATATCAACATCCTCGGGCCCAAGCCCGGCGCCCTCGTACATCCTCCTGGCGGCGCGGTCGGTCCAGTCCTCGATCTGCTCCAGATCAGCCTGTGTGCTGCGCTGCTTGAAACTATGCTGTGAGTGATTGAGCACATAGACCGGCGACTGCCGCATGTCGCGTCCGCGCTCGGCCGTCGTGAACAGATATGCGGCCGACGCATTGACCGGCCGGTCGCAGTCCCACAGCCGGAGCGGGTTCAGCACGTAGCGCGAACTCAGGTAATCCTCGACGGTAAGCTGCGGCACCTGGTGGGTGGCATTGTAGCCCCACGGCGTGAGCAGTCCGTTGCGGTGCTGGTTGATGACGAACGGGGCAAGGTCGTCGTGCTTGCCGCCGTATTTCAGGCAGTACTGACCGTGCGGGAACATGTTGATGAAATCGTTCCCGCCGTGATTGCCCCAGGGCGCCGTCCATTGGCGTGCGCCGCGGGCGTAGTCGTCGGCGTTCTCGCCACCGCGACGATAGCGGCCTTCGAGATTGCCTGTCGGGTAGATGACGAGACAGTTGTGGCAACGGCCGTCACCCACGGCCTGTGCCGCCATGCCCACCATTTCGCTGATGGTCGGCAATCCAGTCGGCGCGAATTTGACGTTGCGCAGCCCCATCTGCGCGATGAGCCACTGCGCGTTGACCAAAGTAAGCCCCCACTCCGAATCATAGGGCGGGTCGAAGTACGGCCGAGGCGCCCACTGCGATGCGGAGCCGCCGCTGCCGCCTGCGATATGGCTGTCACAACAGATAACGCCGTCGATCTGATCCGGCGTCACGCCTGCCTCGTCCATCGCCTTCTGGCAGGCCAGGATGGAGTAGGCACCGAGCGTCTTGTCCATCGAGACGCCGTCCCAGCGACGGTCCACCGGCGAATGTCCGACACCAGCCACTGCGACCTTGCCGCGGTGCTCCCATACGCCGAGCCCGTCCTTGTCTCGCCGCCACTGATACCGGTCTGGTGCGGTCATGGCTCCACCTTTCCTCTATGCTCTGATGGTGACGGTATGGCAGGGCGAACTAGCGAGGAACTACGCTGAAACTGCAACTTGGCGAGAGCATTTTTCAGGTGGAGAAAGCCGTCCTCCCCCCATTGGGGGGAACGATGCGCGACGAGGAATGTCAGATGGTGGATCATCCTCGCGGCCCACGGGTCCTCCCGAATGTCATAAAGGGCATCGAGGCTTGGTGCCTTCGGGTGACGATTGGTCTTAATGTCTGCGGGCACGAGACCGAACGAATACCAGACCAAACCTAGGGTGTTGCGGGTTGCCGGGTCCTTCAAGTTGAAGAAATTTCCAGCATGATGCACGGCTACAAATCCATGCTGACGGACTGGGCGAAGTGCTGTCTGGATCAAGCGGAGGTCATGTAATGAAAATTTTGCAGACCCGTCGGCTTTAGATTTCTCCAATACGGCGATGTAGACCGTGTGCGGCGACGTAATCTCGCGATCACCTAATCCAAAGGCGAGCGCCACCCCGAGCGAAGCGCTGAAGTCCAGACCGTCGGAGGTCGTGAGGTAATGCTGGGCCAGCGCCTCGCCAATCTCTGGATCACCGCCTGCCTCCTCGTACTCCTCGACAAAGATGCCGGTCGCATCAATTCGCGCGAACTTAATGGATGTTGGGGCGCTGCCCGTTAGTGCACGATAGGTGCCCGGCGTGGTCGTCGGAAAATACGAGTTTTCTCCCCGAAAGAGATACGTCGGATGATCGAGGGACTGCGTAGTTCCACCGTATAGCTGGCCGACCTCGCAATAGCAGGCGTGGGGCGTCTCGAAGTGCCTCAGAACAACGGTCTCCCTGAATCGCTGTTCTGAGATGCCAGTTTCCAACTCACTTATCCCCTCGTTTTCCTTGAGACATGAAAGAATCGGTCGGCCATAAGGACGATTCCGGAAAGAATCGCATGAGCAGCGACGGCGGCATATCCTTGCGAATCCGCCATGGCCAGTTTTGCAGTCGCGTGAAGCAACAGATCTCCCGCCCAGCAACGGCAGGTCGGGGGATACGATGGTCATCGGGCAGCAGCAGTTCTCCATCGACCAGGTCAGGCAGGTTCTTGGCGGCGTGCTTGGCCATGATCTTCACGCCAAGCGCGTCGGCTCGCTCTGCGATGCCACCCTCGGCGTGCTGCGCGGCGCCTCCCTGGCGGTCTGCACGATCGGCCAGGGGCTCGCTGCCGCACGTGGCCTGAACCCCAAGCATGCGACCAAGCAGGTCGACCGCCTGCTGTCCAACCGGAATATCAACGTCGATGACATCCTCACCCGCTGGGTGCCCTACATCATCGGCACACGCAACGCCATCGTGGTGGCATTGGACTGGACCGACTTCGAGGCCGACAAGCAGGCCACAATCATGTTGTCGCTGATCACCGATCACGGTCGTGCCACACCGCTGGTATGGCTCACGGTCGACACGTGCACACTCAAGGACAACCGCAGCCTCTACGAGCATCGGGTACTGGTGCGGTTGGCCGAATTGCTGCCGGCCGACATCGCGGTGTGCGTGATCGCCGACCGCGGCTTCGGCGACCAGAAACTCTACCGGATGCTGACCGAAGAGCTGTGCTTCGACTACGTCATCCGCTTCCGCGGCAACATCGCTGTGACCACCACCACCGGCGAAACCCGCACCGCTGCCGCCTGGGTGCGACCCGGCGGACGCGCCCGTGTGCTGCGTGGCGCCGCGGTCACCGCCGACCGCTATGCAGTGGGGACCGTGGTCTGCGTTCAGGACCCCGACATGAAGCAGGCCTGGTGCCTGGCGGCCAGCAGTGCCGATGCCACGGCCAAGCATCTGACCGGATACTACGGTCGTCGCTGGGGCATCGAGTGCGCGCTACGCGATACCAAGGATCTGCGCTTCGGCATGGGGATGGGCGCGATGCATGTCAAAACTCCCGAGCGGCGCGATCGGTTGTGGCTGATCAACGCTTTCGCCGTGGTGCTGCTGACGCTCCTCGGTGCCGCCGGCGAGGCACTGGGCTATGACCGGATGCTCAAGACCAACACCGCCAAACGCCGCGTCCATTCGTTGTTCCGCCAGGGCTGCATGCTCTACGACCTGATCCCGATGATGCCAGAAGCCAGGCTGCGTCCGCTGATGCAGCGCTTCTCCCGCATGCTGCAGGAGCAGCCGCTATTCGCAGACGTTTTCGGGCCGGTCTGACAAATGAGGGGAGTCGTGAGAGTTTCCAATGCTACCTCCCTGGTTACGCAACACTACGCGACGACCCGCCACTCGTGGATGAGCTGGTCTAGGGCCACCTCCTCGAACGTCACATCAACAGCCGCGCCCACGGGCACCTTGTAGGGCGGGGTGCCCGGGAGATTGGAATAGAAATTGACCCGCGGGTCCGCGTCCAGCGTCACCATCGCCATATTATACGGCTGATCGGGCATGCGCCGGTTGAGGCGGCCATCCTCGATCACGATATAGCTCGCGATATGGCCGCGTCCCTCGACCTCCTTCCACGTCAGACCGGCGGCCGACCCGCACACCTGGCAGGCCTGCTGCGGCGGGTATTGCAGCCGGTCGCAGGCGGCGCAGTGCTGCAAGACGAGCCGCCTTTGATTGACCGCGTCCCAAAACGGCTTGCTCAAAGCGTCGGGGACGGGGATCAGCTTTGGCATCGTATCACTCCCCCCGTCCAACCCACTGGCCGTAGACCGGGTACTGGCTGCAGATGAACTCGATATACGCCGGGCGGCCTGACGCATTGACGTCGAGCGCCCGCCGCAGGGCCGGGATGACCTCGGCTGGCTCGCTCACCCGCTCAGTGTGGAAGCCGAGGGCGCCTATCACCTTCGACATATCCACCTCGTCGGGCCCCAGCACCTGGTGTGTGAAGGGATCGTGTCCTGGCCCCCAGAAGCCGGGTCCATAGCCCGCAAAGCCGCCATTGCTGATGTGCACGACCGTGACCCCGAGTTTCTCGCGCAGCAGCACCTCGAGGTTGCCGAGCATGTAGCCAAGGCCCGCCTCGCCGGTCACCGCCACGGATGCCCTGTCCGGAAATGCCTTCTTCGCCGCAATCGCAGCAGCCAGGCTGAAGCCGAGGGTAGAAACATTGCCCCAGCCCAGGAAGCCGCGCGGGATGAGCGTGTCGAACACCGTGCTCAACTGGTCGCGCGTGTTGCCGGACTCGTGCGTCACGAACGAATTGCGCAGATCAAGCACCTGCATGAGATCGCCGTACACACGATAGGGGTTGATCGGCGTCTCGTCGGAGTTCATGACCTGCCGGTATCTGGCGAGCGCCTCGTCGCGTGCCGCCCTGACTTCCGCTGCCACACTGCCCGCCGTCCGTCCGGCACCGGACGTGCGGTCGGACACTTCCTGGCGGAGCGCCTGCAGGGTCAGGCGCGCATCGCCGATCACCGCGTGCGCCGTGGGATACATCTTGTTGATGTGCAGCTCGTCCACGTTGCAGTGGATGATGGTCTTCTTCGCCGCATCGGGAATGGCGTGGCTGAAGCGGCCCGGCGACAGGCTCGATCCCACGGCGAGGATGACGTCGCTCTTGTTCAGGTAGTGCGCGATCTGATCGCCGCGCACGCCGACAAACAGTGGATGGTTCTCCGGGAACGCCCCTTTGGCCTTGAGCGTCGTGATCACCGGCACATTCACGAGCTCCGCCAGCGCTTTCAGGTCGCCCGAGGCGCCCGCGTAGATGACCCCCTCGCCGGCGTAGATCAGCGGGTCACGGGCACTCAGGAGCTGGTCGACCGCGGCGCGCACATCCGCCGGGTCCGGTGCCGATTTCCAGCCCTTCACGGGACGGTAGGGGTCGGCGGTCTCGTCGTATGTGGCGGTGGCGTTGGGAATGGCAAGAATCACGGGCCCCGGTCTGCCGCTGCGCAGCATGGTGAAGGCGCGGCGCATGAACTCAGGCGTGCGCTCGGGCTTGTCGAGATAGCCGAACCACTTCGACACGGTCTTCATGGCTGATGCGACATCGTACTGGCTGTTGCCCGAGCTGCCGGCCGGCACGCCATCGGTGATGCACAGAACCGGCGAGCCATCCTCATAGGCCTGCGCCATCCCAGCGTAGGCGTACTGCATGCCGGCGGCATTGACGCCCCCTTGGAACGTGCACACCCCGATCCGTGAGCCCGCGGTGATGCGCGAGAACGCGTCGGCGACCGCGACGGCGTAGCGGTCGTCCCGCATCATCAGCATCGGCACTCCTTCCCGGCCGAGCGCGTTGTTCACCCGGCAGACCGGGAAGGTCGAAACCCAATCCACACCCTCCTGCTTGAGAATGCGGACAATGCCGGTCGCTACATCGATCGTCATGGATGTGGTCTCCTTTGCATGGAGCCGAGCCGTCAGAATCCTGTGCGCATCCTGAAGCATACAATCATCGGCCGAACGCGACTTCCCAACTGCCCCAGCGGTTTGGTTGGCCTCGCAATCGCGGGCAATCCGGAAAATGACGGGCACCTGTCGCCCTGGCAAGAGGCGGTCTGCACACCACGCTGTTCGGCGCATTGGGCGTCCCCAACTGCGCTGCCCGTATCGCAGGGATCGAGGAGCTGTCGCCGAGCTGAAATCTGACTGCGCGTTCACGATCCGGACGCGCGGGCGTGCATTGGCTATTGCGGTAGAATTCCCCCATCATCCACGGATCGACGCTGAAACCGAAGTTCTGGTCAGGAGGTCAATGAAATGGTTGTCGAACTTCCGCCGGGGTACCAACCCTCGTCAGACGAGAAATTCATGAACCCAATGCAGGCCGAGTATTTTCGCCGACGGTTGGAGCATTCGCGGGCCGACCTGCAACGGGAGCTCGACGAGATCCCATCACCGGAATCCGAAAATAACAGTCGGGAGGGAGACCAGACCGACCATGCCAGCGCGGATTCCGAGCGAGAGTTTGAAACCCGAAACCGCGAACGTGTGCAGATGCTGCTGCGCCAAACGGAGCGCGCCCTTTCCAAACTTGAGAATGGCACATACGGCTACTGTGAAGACACCGGCGAACCGATCGGTCTCAAACGCCTCGCGGCTCAGCCATCCACATCATTGTCGCTCGCGGCCCAACAGGCGCGCGAAGGTCGAACCGGCTGATGAGCCGTCACGGTCGTCGGACAGCAGAAAGCGTACGGCGCCACCGATGTCCCGGCCGGTACCCTCGCGGTTGATCGCGGAAGCCTGGCGGCGGGTGTCACGCGCCTGTTCGGTCATACGTCGGGCATAGACTATTGGGTGTATATACCGGTCCGGTAGCAACCCAGTTTGCACGGATGCCGTCCGCACCGTGATGTGTGGCGAACGCCAAAACCTGCCGTCTGATACCGCAAAGAGTGCAAAAATCCCCCGTCCGGCATAAAGAACTGCTAGTTGTATTCCGCGTCAGTCCACGCAGATCGTGGTAAGCGAGCATGCTGGCCGCCCCTATGCGGAGTAGGACTTCCAACGTGCGACCGGATACCACGTTTGCACAATGGGCGATGAAGCGGCTAACGTGTTCAACAAAAGCGTTCAACTTTGCGTTCGGGCTTTGCGCAGAACATGTAGAAAAGTCCGCACCTTGCCGGGTTAGCACAGTGGTAGTGCAGCGGTTTTGTAAACCGAAGGTCGGGGGTTCAAATCCCTCACCCGGCATCAGCAAAATCAATAATTTACGCCAACCTATCAATGCACGCGGAAGCGTGTTGCTATAGCCCGTGCTATGCTCGCCCGCAATTGCATTTAGTCGAGTCGATAACCAGGGGGCCGGCGGGCGCCTCCGATGGTTCTCAGGCGGCCAACGCATCCGGCTCGATCTCTGCACCCGACTCGCGTTGGCCTGCCCTCGGGATAAACTCGGCGGCAGCGGATGCCTTGGCTGCGGCGGTCGTCAGCGCCCTGCTATCCGCTCGCAGGATGCCCAGCCAGTGCGCAAGATACTCCTGCGCGTTTCGCTTCGGCTCATGCGCCAGCCCTAGCTCCGCCATCACGAACACGGAGCAAATCTCGGCAACCAACTCCTCGGCTGCGTAGGTCACATCGCCGAACCGTGCTTTCAGGTTCCGGGCAAGCCGCCACTCGTGCCCAGTCGCGTGCCCAACCTCATGGAATCCCACGCTGTAGAACGTATCAGTCGCCTTGGCGTCGCCGATGGGACGGAACCGGTCGCGGTGCGGCAAGTGCACCGTATCAGTTGACGGACGATAGAACGCCTCGCCATTGCCGTAGCGGATTGGCACACCGACCTCGTGCAACACCTGCTCGGCCCGATTGATCCGCTGCGCGAGGTCGGTCGCTCGATGCGCGGTAGCTCGGTACCGTCGCACTGGACGATGTTGAACACGTTGTAGCCTTTGAAATAGTTGCCTGTGATTTTCTCGCCAGTGGCCTCGTCCTCACGTTCGAACTGCGCGAACTTGATGACCTGTGTACCTTTCTCGCCACGCCGCCGCACCTGCGCACCAATCGCCTGCGCCTGCTAGTAGGTCAGCCACAGGCCATGCTCATAGCCGTGGTCAGCCGCCGCAAACCGAAGCTGAAGGATGTTTGCACCGCGGTACCGGGCCTGCGTGGCGTGATTGGTCGGCAGGCCGGAGAAAGCGGCGGAA
The DNA here is from genome assembly GCA_963696645.1 of uncultured Alphaproteobacteria bacterium. GTDB lineage: Bacteria > Pseudomonadota > Alphaproteobacteria > Acetobacterales > Acetobacteraceae > JAMXLO01. Next base: position 505,048 of record CAVOKY010000005.1, on the reverse strand, counting down.
TGCCATGGTTTGGTCCATGCCCTTCCAGTCGCCAGTCAGCTCTCGATTGCCTGCATGACCTTCTCGGTGAGTTCCTTATGGATGTCCCGCATCGCCAGCTCCCTGCTAGTTCGAGCAGCCTGTGCATCACATCGTGCTGGAAGGTTGCATCACGGCCGCCGAGGCGGCGACGGCACGGCGCGACCGGCTGGAGGCACACATCGAAGCAGCGTTGCCGGAGTGGTCTCTCGCCTCGGTGGTGCAAGCGCTGCAGGCGCTACGCGGCGTGGGTCTGGTGGCCGCGGCCACACTGGTGGCTGAGCTTGGCGACATCACCCGCTTCGCCAATCCCCGCCAACTCATGGCGTTTCTCGGGCTGGTGCCGTCCGAGCATTCCAGCGGCGGCACGCGACGTCAGGGCGGAATTACCAAGGCCGGCAACGGAGCAGCGCGACGCATGCTGATCGAAGTGGCCTGGAGCTACCGGTTTCCCGCACGGATCAGCTGCGAGCAACTATTGCGTCAGGAGCGCGTGGCCGCCGATCCGCGACATCGCTTCGGCTGCATCGAGGACGCCAAAAGCTTCTGCTGACGCTTCTTCGACTGGTACAACCGTGATCATCATCACGTCGGGATCGGCCTGATGACCCCGGATCAGGTGCACTATGGCCAGACCGACGCCGTCTATACCGCTCGTCAGCACACACTCGATCGTGCGTTCCGCGAAAATCCCGGGCGCTTCGTCAACAGACCGCCTACACCACCAACCAAACCAACCGCGGCTTGGATCAATCAACCAGAGGCAACGTCAATCACCCGAGGCTAAATACCGATCCCGGCTGTATCAAAGTCGTTGACACGTTCCGATTATCACCGCCACCGAGATGATGCGGCCGTTCTGGCGCAGCTTCACGTACGTTGCGTCAAACCAGACATACGGCCGGTCACCTTCGATCAGCCGCTGCAGGAACGCCTGCACGCGTTCGTCGATGTTGGCGCACAAGCGTGATACCTGGCTCTTCGAGACGCTGGAGCAGCCCATGGCCCGCACCAGATCGTCGACGCTGCATGTCGAGATGCCACGCACCCTCGGGTCAAGCCCGAGGGCAGGCTCCGGCATCCTGGATCACCGCGGTCAGCCCCTTCTCGGCCATGCGCCGCGGTTCAAGAAAGCCAGGGAAGTAGCTGCCCTTGCGAAGCTTGGATCCGCAGCTCGACGGTGGCGGCGCGGGTCTCCCAGTCCCGGTCACGGAAATCATTGCATTGGTTGATGCGATCCGCGGTGCGTTAGCCATGGCCGGCACCGCACAGCGCATCGGTCTCCAGCGCCATCAGCCGCTGCGCAGCAAAGCCGATCATCTCGCGCAGCAAGCTTGCGTCGGAGGACTTCTCCAAAAGGTCCTGAAGGCCAATCTTGTCATCGGTCATCGCGGTGTGTCTTTGGGTCAGAGTTGCGCTTCGCAACCCAATTCGTAACTGCCCAGGTTTCCGCCCGGCTGGATTGGCGCGTTGGCGGCTGGTTTTGAGAAGGACCTTGTCAGATGCCGGCGCGTCGGGAGTAAGATTCCGGTTGACATGACTTCGGCGGGCCGATTCGAAGGAGTTGGTGGACCGCACCGCCCTTGAGCAACTGTCGCCGCACGACCTCATCGCCCTGCTATTGGCGCAGGAGGCGCGTCATGCGGCCGAGATGGCGGCGATGCAGGCGCGCATTGCCGAGTTGGAGCGCCGGCTCGGCCTGAACAGCAGCAACAGCGGCAAGCCGCCATCGAGTGACGGGCTGAAGAAGCCGGTGCGGGTCAGCAGTCTGCGGGAACCCTCCGGCAAGAAGCCGGGCGGCCAGAAAGGCCATCCGGGGGAGACGCTGTGTCGAACCGAGACGCCCGATGCGATCATCGACCATTATCCGCCGGCCTGCGCCTGGTGTGGCGCACCGCTGACCGAGGCGATGGCCACCAGCCATGTTGCGCGGCAAGTGTTCGACCTGCCCGAACCGCAGCCACTGGTCGTTACCGAACACCGGGCGCACGACTGTCGTTGCGCGGCGTGCGGAGCGCAGACGCGGGCGGCGCTTTCCCGATTGGGTGACGGCTCCGGTGCAGTACGGCAAGCGGATCGGCGCCGTCGTGCTCTACCTGCTGCACTACCAGTTGCTGCCGGAGAAACGTCTCGCCACGCTGATGGCCGATCTGTTCGGCGTGCGGCTGGCCACGGCAACCATCGCCCGGATCAGTCACGACTGCGCCGAACGCTTCCAGGGCTTCGCCAATGTCGTGCGTGACCAGGTGGCAGCGGCGCCGGTCAAGCATATGGACGAGACCGGCTTCCGGATCGGCGGCAAGACGCAATGGCTGCATATCGCCTCGACCATGCTGCTCACCTTCTATCGGGTCTCGGCCAAGCGCGGCAGCCTGCTGGCGAAGCGTGGTCGGCATTGTGGTGCACGACCACTGGCATCCCTACTACACGCTGAAAGGCGTGCTGCACGCGCTGTGCAACGCGCACCATCTGCGCGAACTGAAGGCGCTGGTCGAGATCGAAAAGGAAGACTGGGCGCGGCGGATGCAGCGGCTGCTGCGCCGGGCCTGCCATGCGGTGAACCTCGCACGCGCGCAGGACCTGCCGCTCAGGCCGGAGATGATCGCGCTGATCGAGCGCTGCTACGATGCCGTCGTCGCGGACGGGCTGGCCTACCACACGGCGCAACCTGCCTTGACGAAGGCCAGGCCACGCGGCCCACCGCCACGCCGGGTCGGCCACAATCTGCTGCTGCGGCTCAGCACGCGCAAAGCGGACGTGCTCCGCTTCCTGACCGACCCGAGCGTGCCGTTCACCAACAATCTCGCCGAGCGCGACGGGCGGATGATGAAATTGCGGCAGAAAATCTCCGGTGGCTTCCGCTCCGAGCAGGGCGCCGCGGACTTCGCCGTTATCCGATCGCTGATCTCGACCGCCAGAAAGCAGGGCTGGGATCTGCTCCAGACACTCACAGCCGAACCGGCGCACCTGATCGCCAATCTCCGCTTGGCCTGACCACTCCGCCTACCTGGGCAGTTACCAAAAATGTAACATCTCGTAGCGGTCAGCGAGCTTTCGCACCAGCTTGGCAACGGCATCAGGTGTCTTGGCAAACTCGCCCAGATACCGAACCTCTCCTTGCCGGCCGGCCTCGGCAATCGCAACTGCATTCTTCGCCTTGGCGGTATCGATCCCGACCAATACCTCCCCACATCTGCCCATTGCTGGTCTCCTGTGCGTTGAGGATAGGCCCGGACCATCCGGGCAACCCTCGCCCATTTCCGCACATGCGGAGCGAGCCACCTCAAGCGCTCAGCGGACATGCGGTCTTAGACGGTGCCGGTTTCAGGCCGAGCGGGATGGGGGCGCCCATAAATGCGCGGATCTCCGACAAAAAGTCGCCTAGCAGGATGATGAACAGCCATCGGTGCTGACCGGTTTCGAACATCAAGTTTGTTGGCTCGGCACGATCGTTCTTTACGAACATTGCCCAGTTAACCATGCCATCGATCATCTCCCATGCCGAATTGAGGATGATCGCCTCTCGCTCGACGTCGTTCATGGTCGGTTTCATCGTCCCTTGGTAGATCACCGGCTCGCGGCAATCTCTCTCGGTCACGTGCAGTGCTATGTCCCGCGCAACACAACGAGGGCGTCTACCGCCTTCACGCCCTGACCTGACGGCAGCACCATGAGGGGATTGATGTCCAACTCTGCCAGGTGTCCTCCCATGTGCATGGCGAGGTGCGACACGCGCACCAGCGTATCCTCGAGCGCCTCGAGGTCCGCCGCCGGCCGTCCGCGAAAGCCCTGGAGCAACCGGGCGCCTTTGACCTCAGCGATCATCGCCTGTGCTTCTAAGCGCGTGATGGGGCAGCGGCGCAGGGCCACATCGTTGTAGACCTCGACCATCACGCCGCCACTACCGAACAAGAGCACTGGGCCCAATTGCGGGTCGCAGGACACGCCAACGATAACTTCAACACCGTCGCGAACCAACTCCTGCACCGACACGCCGGTGATCCGAGCCTGGGGCGCATAGGCCTTGGCACTGGCCCGGATCTCTGCGTACGCCGTTCGCACCTGTGCCGCATCGCGCAGGTTCAGCCGAACCACCCCGGCCTCGGTCTTGTGCAGAATATCCGGCGAATTGACCTTGAGAACCACCGGAAACCCGAGCTGCTCCGCGGCCTCGACGGCAGCCTCCGCGGACCCCACCAGGTGCTCACGCGCACTCCCCACGCCCCAGGCTGTCAACAGCTGCTTGCTCTCGGACTCCGAGAGTGTCGGACGCCCCAGCCCAAGCGCCCGGGCGATCGCTTCATCCTGCCCAACCGTGTGCGACGGGGCCGTGGCAAGGCCATCGGCCAGGCGGCGCTCGCGCCATGTGTGATACGCTAGGCGGCTCCGCAGGCCTCGAGCCAACGTGTCCGGCGTGTAGAACACGGGTACCCGTGCGTTCTTGAGCAACCCAAGGCCATCCTTGGCGTCCCGGCTTCCTGTCCACAGGAACACGACACCCTTGTCGGTCCGATCACGCTGGCTGATGACCTGCTGCGCTTGCGCGTCCGCCCCGGCACTCGCCACGACGAGCGTCCCCATCCGGGGATCAGCGATCATGTGCTGCATGATCTGCGGGAAGGACTCACTGTTGGCAAAGCCTGTCACATCGGCGGGATTCGCAGCCCACCCGAAGCCCTTCAGGATCCCGTTGATGCCGTCACGCGCCGCATCGCCAAGCGTCGGCAGATCGAGACCGGCCTGACCGCACATGTCGGCGGTAAGTGAGCTGATGCCGCCCGAGTGGGATACCACCGCGATGCCGGGTACGCCCGGCTTGGGAGTGTGGGCCAGGAGGTGCGCGACCTCCAGGAGTTCGTCGTAATCCCGGACCCGGATCACCCCGTATTGGGCAAAGATCGCATCGTAGCGGGCATCCTCGCCCGTCAGCGCCGCGGTATGCGAGCGTGCAGCCCTCGCGCCGAGTTCCGAGCGCCCGATTTTGATGAGGACGATCGGCTTGCCGCGCTCTGCCGCGAGTTTTGCGACCTCGAGAAACTTGTCGGCCCGCTTGAAACCTTCGACAAACCCGGCAATGACCTGCGTATCAGGATCGTCCAGCAGGTAGCGGGCAAAGTCGGAAAAATCGAGGTCTGCCTCGTTCCCTGTCGAGATGATGTAGCTGAAGCCGATGCCGTTCTCCACCGCGCGCACCAGGAACGGCCCGAAGGCCGTCGCACCACTTTGGCACACCAGGCCGATCGGCCCGCTCAAACCGGACGCCCCGCGTGAGGAAGAGGTGGCCCAGATGTCGTGAGTGACATTCGCGAGCCCCAGGCAGTTGGGGCCGCTAATCCGCATGCCTGAGGCGCGGGCAAATTCACCCAATTCACCCTGCAGATCACGCCGGTCATCCGCGTCGCGCTCGGCGAATCCGGCAGAAATCACGATCGCCGATCCTGCCCCCTTGCGATGGCTCTCCTGGAGGACATCGAGCACATGGTCGTAGGGCACCACGATGCCCACCACGTCGGGGGCCTCCGGCAGGTCCGTCACGCTCGGGTAGGACTTCACCCCCATGATTTCGTCGTAACGCGGGTTCACGGCATAAACCCGCACCCGGTCTTTGGCCTTGAGCGCCGCAGCCAGAAACCGCCCGCCATACTGCATCCGCGGCGTCGCGCCCACGATCGCAATGGAGCGCGGGTTGAGCATTTTGTGGATCGACGCCATCTGTGGTTTTGTCCAGAACTCCATGACATCCCCTGAAAAGAACGTGGTCCGTCGGGTCGGCAAGCCGACGCTCTACGAACGGGGCTGCCGTCGGCCGATGTTCCCGCATCATTGGCTGAAGCAGAGCGCTTGGCTACGCCTGACCGTGACCAGCCGGGGGGGCGCCAACTGTCGCCTGATGCCGTAAGCCTTGCCTGATTTGGCGTTGGTAGCGGTGAACTGCTTCACAGTGGCACAACGATCGGTGCGCGCAGCCGGTGACGTGCATTATCGGCCCAGTGTCGCGCTGCCGTTAAGGGTGAAAATAGCGGAATGCTCGGCCGGCGCGCACAAGCGGACTAAGTTGGAACGGTGATGCTGATCCTCACCGCCGGTCTCCACACCCGGCTGCTACATCAGGTTGCGTGCCGCGATGGACCTCGTCATCACGTTCTCCGCCTGCCCGCAGGATATTCTGCCGATCAACGGCCGCGCCGGAAAACCAACCGAAGTGCATTTGCGCATCGAGGGGGAGCCGGTCGGCCAGCGGCCGGTGTGGCGCTGGCAATGACGGGGGCTCACCTCCACCCGCGCGGCAGCTACCGCATGACCGCCTTCCAGGTGGACGTGAAGAACGCGAACAGCGCATCGCCCGCGATCACGCCGGCGCCGAACACCTCCATTCCCTCGCTTCGCGCGAAGCGTTGCCACACGATGCGGCAGGCGATGCCGATCAGTACCGCCCAGCCGGCGAGCGGGAACGGGATCAGCAATCCGGTCGCGAGCAGAATGCCAAGCTGGCGCTTGGGACCGCCGAGGAACTGGATGATCGCGCCCGGGACTGCCCAGGTCACCAGCGACCACGCTACCGCCGATGATGCCCCAGCCTTGATCGTCGCGACGTAGACCCGGTCAACCGGAGCCACCAGGTTCTGCGCGAAGAAGCCGCGATACGATAGCCAAACCACGATTCCAGCGATGACGAACGCGAACATCGCCGCGATGAGCTGCTGACGGCGGCCGTCGAGTTCGAATGCCGGATCGCTGCCGTAGCCACGCAGCATGTAGCCCGCCTTCAGGTCGTATCCCATGTCGGCGAAGGCGGGGCCGGTCGCTGCGGAGAAGCCGACCAGCAGCGCCAGTGCGACCGGCGGGAATCCGATCAACATGCCGATCACCAGCGTGATCAGCGCAACGGCGAATGCGGGGAACCAGCCGGAATGCATTGCTGCGAGGCCGACGATCAACTCATGCACCAGTGCGGCGAACGCGGCGTATAGCAGGAACAATGCCAGCATGCCGACCGAGAGTTGGGCTACCAGACCGCCCAGCAGAGCAATCACCACCGCTATCGCCAGGTACGCGACGATGCCAAGGCCGAGTGAGCGGCGTACGTGCGTCGGTGAACGCACGGCGCTTGCCGTACTGGCCTGTCCCCGGTTTCGTCGCGCGATGATGATCGCGACCTGAACCAGCGCAACGATGCCGGCGCCGACCATCATGCCGTGCGGCACATAGGCCTTGTTGATGTCGCCGCCCGGTATGATCGCGGCGAACCATGGGTTGTTGAACAGCAGCGCCGAATAGCCACGGATCAGCAGGCCGATGCCGAACATCGACAGCGCCCAGATGTTGCCGATGAACGCGACGCCGAACGCGGACATCACAGCGGGGGCGATTAGCCAGTTGCCGGCGATGCCGATGACCACGCCAACGCCAAGTATCGCAGCTTTCCTGCCGCCCTCATCGCCAGCGCGGATCGCCTCGGCCGCGGCGGCTCCCGGCGGCCAGGCACCGGTTGCAGGAAACACCTCGGAATCAAACATGCGATACAGCAGGTAGCCATCGGTCAGCATCGCCAGGAACACGCCGGCCAACAGTGCCGGCACGAGATCGGGGCGGCCCAGCACGAACGGAATGCCGATCGGCAGCATCAGTGCATTGCCGGCGCCGAACGTGGCTGCCGAAATGGCGCTCTGCGCCAGGTTCTGCACGTGGATCGAGCGATAGCGGGCGAACGCTGCCAGTGGAATGCGTGCCAGCATCATCCCGGCTAGCGCGCCGATCAGCGACGTGTTCGCGGTGATGCCGAGAGTGACGATGAGCTGCACGCCAATGATCGCGCCGACAACGCAGAGCGGGGCGATCAGCAGCAGCGACGACAGTTCGAGAAAGCGCGGATGCAGGCGTGAGTCAGGTCTTCGGCTGGTCACTGTGCTTTCTGCCGCCAGGTCACTCATGCTTTGCTCCCGATTCCAATCGCTTGATCGCCCAGGTTCGTCACGAACAAATGCGCCCGCGCTTGAACTCTGGACTTGCCCCGGTTTCGTGGAGAGTTGTGAGCTTGTGTTCAGCCTATCTGATCTGACGGCAAAGTGTCCTCCTGTTTGGCCATTCTTTGGTTCGACCCCTGGCGGAGCCATTCTTCCGTCCCGACCCGCACAATGGTGCGGCCGTCGCGCACAGCGGCAGTCAAGGACGGCCCCTCTTGGGGCCGCCCGCAGGGCTTGTCCTTGACGGCCGCGAGCACGGCGGCACGCTGCTGTGCGTCGGAATCGACTGCCATTGCCTGATGCCGACGCTCATAGTCGATCGGCGAGAGGTATCCGATAGACGAGTGACGGCGGCGCGGATTGTAGAAGCCTTCAATGAACTGGAAGATGACGCTGCACGCCTCGGCCGGCGTCTTCAACCGGCAGCGTGCCAGCAATTCACATTCGAGGGTTGCGAAGAAACTCTCGCACATAGCGTTGTCGTAAGCGTCTCCGACCGAGCCCATAGAGGGGCGAACATCTGCATCGCGGCAGCGCTGACCGAACTCGATCGAGGTGTATTGTGAACCCTGGTCGGAGTGATGGATCACACCCCGTGGCCGTCGCGTCGCCAGCGCCATGTTCAGCGCATCGAGCACCAGTTGTTTGGCGAGTGTCGTTGCCATCGCCCAGCCGACGATGCGACGGCTGTACGCATCGAGTACCACGGCGAGATAGAGAAAGCCCGCCCAGGTCGGGACGTAGGTGATGTCGGCGACCCACAGCCGATCGGGTGCTGCCGCCGTGAAGTTGCGCTCGACAAGATCCGGCGCCTGACGACCACCGTCCCTGATCGTGGTTGTGACGAATTTGCGCCGACACACACCGGCAAGACCGGCCTGCGTCATCAATCGCGCGACGCGTTTGCGGCCAGCATGGATGCCTTTGGCCGCAAGCTCGGCATGAACCCGTGGCACGCCGTAGGTGCCGCCCGAAGCCTCATGGGCGACACGGATCTCTGCAGTCAGCGCCACGTCGCTCTCCGACCGCCGCGACGGCCGCCGCTTTACCCACGCATGATAGCCGCTGGAGGAGACGCCCAGCAGCCGGCACATTGTGGCTATCGGATACTCGGCCTGGTGATCGCTCACGAACCGGAACCCTTCGCAGGGATCGCGTTCGTCTCCCGAGCGAACCAGGCCGCCGCCTTTGAGAGTATACCCCGCTCCAGCCGAAGATGGCGGTTCTCCCGTCGCAGACGGCTCAGCTCCTCGCGCTCCGCTGTTGTCAGGCCACCATCACCGCGGCCCGCATTGCGCTCGGATTGGGCAGGCCAGTTCCTGATCGATTGCGCCGTCGGTTCGAACTCGCGCGCGAGCTCCTCGGGCGAGCGGCCGGCACGCACCAGTTCAACCATTTGCCGACGAAATTCAGGCGGGTAACCTCGTCTCGTTCTCGACATCGTGGACCCCTCCAACACAAATCGTCCAGTGTCCACGAAACCGGGTCAACTTCAGTCACTCCGCTGCCTTGCCCGCAACCATCCGGAATCCGTAGTCGCGTGCCGCGGCTTCCGGTGACACGATCCCTTCCGCCACGTCGCTTTCCACCAAGGCAGCCGAACGAGCACGGGGATTGCCGAAGCCGGCGCCACCGGCCAGTTGCACTTCCACGATGCGGTCGGTGCGCGTCAGCGTGACCAGCTCGCCGGTGCCGCAATCGTGCACCACGTTGCCGTCCGGATCGAGCACCACGCCCCTCACGCCGCCACCGGGCAGCCCGCCTTGCAGTCCCTGCACCGTGACGCCGACGCCTTCCGGATACACCGATGCGAGTGTCGGCAGTCCATCATCGTACAACTTGCGCAGCCGGGTGCGGACGCCGCACCCGCCGCGGTGCTCACCGGCGCCGCCGGAATCGGTGACGAAGGATTTCTCCAGCACCAGTATCGGCGCTCGCGATTCCATCAATTCCACCGAGGTGTTGGCGGCCGATGTCGGATACAACAGTGCAGATTTGCCGTCGCCATGCCGCGAGCCGCCCTGTCCCGCGCCCATGAAGAAATGGTCGGCGTAGACGGCGCCGTTGGCCTCCCGGCCGTAGATGTTGATGGCCACCGGTAGACCGGTCGCGGCCTGCACCTGTGCGGGCGCCGCATCGACCAGTGCGCGGAAGATGTTGGGCGCGATATACCAGCCGACGCGCGTGCGCAGGTTCACCGACGCAGGCTTGGTGCAGTTCAAGATGGAACCCTCCGGCGCCTTCACGGTGAACGGTCGATAGCAGCCGGCATTGCTGCGCACCTGCGGACTGAGGATGCACTTCATCGGATAGGTAGCGTGCGCCGCTGTGTAGGAATAGGTGCAGTTCAATCCACCCTGCGGCAGTTGTTCCGGTGCGCCGGCGAAATCCAGCTCGATCGCGTCGCCCTGAACGGTGATCTTCAGCGGATAGCTCAGCTTCTGGCCAAGCGGGTTGTTCCAGATCTCCGAGTGATACACTCCGTCCCGCAAGGCACGGATCGCGTCACGCATCGCCTGTTCGGCGCGGTTCTGCACGACGCTCGCGAGCGCGCGCAGGTCGTGCATGCCGTAGTCGCTCATGAACGCGAGCACCCGGTCGGCACCCAGCGCGTTCGCGGCAATGAACGAATGGATGTCGCCAAGTACTTCCTCGCTCTTGCGCACATTCTCGGCGATGAGGGTGAACAGGTCCTGGTTCCGCACGCCTTCGCGGTACAGCATCATCGGCGGGATCTGGATGCCTTCCTCGTAGATCTCGCGAGCGCGCAGCGAATCCTTGGTGCCGCCGATGTCGCCGACATGACCGACCGTGCCGGTCAGCGCCACCAGAGCACCATTGCGGAACACCGGCGTGACCACGGCGATGTCGAACAGATGGCCGGCGCACAACCATGGGTCGTTAGTCACCAGCACGTCGCCAGGCTTCAGCGTTTCCGCCGGGAATTTCTCCAGCAGCGCCTTGACCGCGCGCGGCAGCGTCAGGTTGAACACCGGCATGGCGCGCGGCGAATGCGCCAGCGAGTCGCCACGCGCGTCCAACAGATCGCAGGCGAAATCCTGCGCCTCGGAGACGATCAGCGAGAACGCGGTTCGGCAGATCGTCTGCCACATTTCCTCGACCACCGTGACAAGGCGGCTCCACATGATTTCCAGCGACACCGGGTCGGCTTCGATCAGTGCGGCGGCCTGTTCGATCGGTGTATCGGCGTTGACACGCGCCACTGGTGCGGCGGTCAGGCCGATCTCGATGGCGAGCGTGCCGGTAGCATCGACCGTGACGCTATCGCCGAGGGGAATCGTGGTGGTGGCCTCGCGTTCCTCGACGATCGCCGGACCGGCGATGCGCGTGCCCGGTGCCAGCGCATAGCGGTCGTACACCGGCACAGTGACGAAGCCGCCATCGAACCACGCGGTGCGCCTGCCCTTCAGAGCAGCACTGACTGGGCGCGTACCAGCCTCGGTGAGCGAGAGTTTCGGCAACGGGCCGCGGCAACGTGCCCGGAACGAGATCGCCATGATGCCGACACCGCTGTACACCGACGTATATCTCGCGGCATAGGCGGTCTCGAACGCCGCGCGGATCGATGGCATCATCGCATCGGTGATGCCGCCATCCGGCAATGGCACACTGATCTCGTGCATCTGGCCTTCGAGGCGCATGTCGGCGAGGCGTTCGGTCACCACGTCGGCTGCGGCAACACCGGCGGCGAGCAGACGAGCGCGCGCGGCCTCGGTCAATTCGCGCAATATGGTTGCTATCGTGGCGGCGGCGCCTGGCGCTTCCAGCCGCACCGGATGGCTGCGCACCTGCTCGAACGACAGCGGCGCCGCGAGGAAACCCAGTGCGGATGCGGCGCCGGATGCCGGCGGGATCAGCACCTGCTTCACGCCCAGTGCGCGCGCGACTTCCGCCGCGTGCGCGGGACCGGCGCCGCCGAAACCGACCATGGCGTAGGCGCGAGGGTCCTTGCCCTTCTCTACGATATGGATGCGCGCGGCGGCGGCCATATTCTCCACCACCATGCGGTGAATGCCCCACGCGGTGTCGATCACGGACAGGCCAAGCTTCGCACCGGCCTGGGCCAGTGCGCGTTCGGCGGCACCGCGATCCAATGCCATGCGCCCGCCGAGGAAGAATCCGGGGTCGTAATAGCCGAGTACCAGGTTGGCGTCGGTCACGGTTGGTTCGGTGCCCCCGCGGCCATAGCAGGCGGGCCCTGGATTGGCGCCGGCCGAATGCGGGCCGACACGCAGCAGTCCGACCTCGTCGATCGTGGCGACCGAACCGCCACCGGCGCCAATCTCGATCATATCGATGACCGGCGCCTTGATCGGCAGGCCGGAGCCTTTCTTGAACCGATGTACCCGCGCAGCTTCCATCATCGGCGCAATTTCCGCTCGGCTGCCTTCGATGAGGCAGGCCTTCGCGGTGGTGCCGCCCATGTCGAACGAGATGACGTCCGGCTTGCCTGCGGCGGCACCGAAGAATGCGGTGGCCAGCCCTCCGCCGGCGGGCCCGCTTTCCAGCATGCGGATCGGGAAAGCACGCGCGGTCTCGGCCGACAGCAGACCGCCGGCGGAATGCATGAACGTCAGTTCGCCGCGGAAGCCGCGCGCATGCAGTTCGCGTTCGAGCCTGGCAATGTAGCGGCCCATCAGCGGCTGCACATAGGCGTTCGCGCAGGTCGTGTTGCAGCGCTGGTATTCCCAGAGTTCGGCCACCACGTCGGACGAGATCGACACTGCGATGTCGGGGAACGCGGCACGCACGTTCGCCGCCGCTTCGCGCTCATGCGCCGGATTGCGATAGGCGTGCAGGAAACAGATCGCGATCGCCTCGACTCCATCCGCCACCAGCCGTTGCGCTGCCGCGCGCACCTCCGCAGCGGCGAGCGGCGTCAGCACGTTGCCATCGCGATCCATCCGTTCGGCGACTTCCAGACGATGGCGGCGCGGGACCAACGGATCGGGGAACTGCAGGAACAGGTCGTAGATGTCGTAGCGCTGCTCGGTGCCCATCTCCAGGATGTCGCGGAAGCCGCGCGTGGTGATCAGTCCGAGGTGTGCGCCGCTGCGTTCGATCAGCGCATTGGTCACCAGGGTGGTGCCGTGCACGACATCGCCGATGTCGGCCAATATCAGGCCGGCCGCCAGGAGCAGTTCGGCCAACCCCTCCAGCGCGCCGACTGACGGGTCATGCGGCGTCGTCAGGCATTTGTGCAGTCGGATTTCCGACCGTTCGGCATCGAGCAGTATGAAATCGGTGAAAGTGCCACCAATGTCGAAACCGATACGGTAGCGCGCGGCGTCAGACATTCGGAAATCCTGTGCGAGGGGCATCCCCGATAGTGCTTGGTGACCCGCCGGCGCTCAACCCCTGTCGTCATAGGCCTGCTTTAGGCGCTTAAGGGCGAAGCCCGACAAAAAATTTGTCGATGGTCAGGCAGCGATGCCGAGTTCGCGAAAGACGCCGTTCATGGCAAGTCGCAGGTCCTGGTAGTGGCGATCGATGGCGCGCGGGTTTTGTCCTCCTCGGGTGGGGCTGATGTCTTGAGCGGCCGCGAGGAGTGGCTTGAGGGCTTTCTCTCGGAGCACGAGTAGGGCCGTGATAGCGCGCAGACCGGACGGCATCGCCTCGTAGCGACGCGTCGCGCCGATCCGCTGGACGATCTGTTTGCCGCGGAGTTTCTTCAGATCATACGCGGCCTGGCGGGGGCCGTAGAGCGGTGCGCTGTGATTGCGGAACGCGCGGACCTGATCGGCCAGTGCCGAGGCGGTGAAGCCATCAGCTGAGGCTGACAACGCGATGACAGCCTCAGCGACGTGACGCAGGCGCGGCTTGTTGAGATCGATTCCCCCGACCACGGTTTTACCAACCCGTGACGGCAACGGCAGACGCTCGAGCATCTCATCGCCGACGAAGCATTGATCGATGCAACTCAGCGCCTCCATAAATCGCTCGAGCATGCCCTTCAATCGGCGGACGATTTCGGGGAAGTTATCCAGTAAGCGCCCGCAGCGGAACTCCCGGATATTGTGAGCTACAGCCTCAATGCGAAGTACACGTTCGCCTTTTGAATAGATCTTCAACGCCAGCTTGCCGCAATGCAGCTTGAAGACCGTCAGATCATACGTAGGTCTCTCGACCGCAACTCCCCATTCGGCCGCCCGCATGTTGCGTGGACGGTATTTCGGCCGGCCCTTGTCGCCGAGGATGGTCTTTATCGTCTTCAGGTCCAACGGCGCCCGGCTACGATCGATCAGGGCTTGGAAGACTTGCTCCATGCGTCCGCCAACCAGGAATATCAGGTTTCGGCTGTACTCCATTTGATAGTTGGAGAAGTGATAACGGAACCCGCTGCGTTTCTGCTCCTCAAAGTCGAGCGCAAAGCACAAGCAGCAGCGGTAAATCCACCGCTCACAGACCTCACTCAATCGCCCTATAGCCCGTTGCTCGGACAAGGTCTCTGCGATCTTCGCGAAACCGGACGTGTCACCGATGGCGGTGAAACAGTTGCCTTCCTTGGTGAACCCGATGCCCGCCTTGCGCGCCTGGCAGGCGACGTATTCATGGCCGTTCAAGATCACCTGGGCAGGGAACGGTGGGTGCCCGCTGATCTTGATGGTGACATGCCCCCAATCACGGTCGAGAATATGAAACGAGTAGTGGTTCACATAAGGCTTCTTCCGCTCAAGGTGGTAATTCAACTCGACGTGCCACACCGGTGCCTGGGCTCGACCGACCAGGACCAGAAACAAGCCCTCGATCACCGCTGTCTTGGCCAGATAATCGTCGGCCACGTCATGCTTGCGCTCTCCTGCCACACAATCGATTACCGGGATGTCGTGCGCTTTGGCGTAGCCTCGCACGCGCCGGCTGAACCGGCCGGCCAACCGCATCAGATGGGCGTTGTCCAGAGTGTCGTCTGATCCAGTGAGCGCCCGCCACCACACGCGGAAACCACCAGGGCTATGACCCATCCCGAAGTAAGCGTTCAGAACGATGCGGTCCACGCAATCGTAGCTGCCGCTCAGCAGCTCTTGATAGAGCTCGCTCAGTCCGTCGGTCATGGCCCGCTCCCTCGGCGTACTGCCGAACTCCGATGTCTATCCGAGACGAGCATACCGACTACCGACGGCACATTGGCCAGTGGCAAGGCATTTGACGCGGCGGAACTGCCCCGCAGGGGCCACTTTTCCACAGCCATGTCTGGGGAAAAGCGTAGTCCCTTACCACCCAACTCTTCTCGCGTCCTGCGTTAAATCGTATGCTCTGCGAAATCCCATCAAATCATAGCCGGAATGACCACCGCCTCGGCAAGCCATTCCGCCGCTGCGGTCGCGGCGCGTCCGGCTTTGGTGAGGTAGTAGCGGTAGGTTCCAGTGGCGCGTTTGATCACCCCGAGGTCCAGCAGCCGGCGCAGTTGCCGCGACAGTCTGGTTGGCGACAGCATGCCGAGGTCGGGCAACAACTCGCCCCGGCGGATGCCGGCAATGTTGACCTTCGGGTTCTGCAAGGCGTGCAACAGGGCCTTGTCCACCGGGGCAAAGAAGTTGATCCCTTGGACCGTCTTGCCGTCCACCGCATGCGGCTTGGTCAGCCGCGCAAGCGCCCGGATGCCGGCGGAGAAGTCATCCAGCGCGGACAGGTGGGCGATGTAGCGTCGGTTACAGCCGAGCAGTATCTCACGCAGGTCGATCAGGCTGTAGATCGATTTCTTGACTGGTGCGAGTTCCCGGCTCGCCGGGCCGTGGCGGTGTTCCACCTTGCGGTGGTGCTTGAAGAACGACACATCGTTGGTCGTGGTCTCGATGCGCAGCACGATGCCGTGCTTGTCGTACATCTTGATCGAGCACTTGCCGAAGCGGTGCTTGATGCAGGTACCCTCGATCCGGGTGGAGAACTGCGAGCCGACCTCCTGGGCCAACAATGGCGTGATCTGCCGGCCGAGGAATGTGGCGATCTGCTCGGCCTTCACGCTCAGCACCGACTGGCGGACCAGTTGCTCATAGAGCGGGCCGAGCGTTGTGGTGGACTGGAACGCCAGGTCGGTGGCGTATTCCACCTGCATCAGGCTCCAGTGGTAGGTTTGCCCGAATACCTCCGACACCGGGCAGCACAGCGCGGCGTAGCGATCCAGGGTACGGTGCAATTGATCGGGGGAGAGACTGTCGGCCAGTTGCTGGGCGCGGCCCCAGTCGTCGATCCGCACGAAAGCGTTGTCGGCCATGGTGTAGCCGATGCCCTGCGCGGCCAGCCTGCGCGCCAGCCAGCTATGGCCGTTGCAGTAGAATTGCAGGCGGAACGGCGCCCAGGTCGGCACGCGCAGATAGACCAGCCCGAATTTGGCGTCCTGGAAATAGAAGTAGTAGTGCAGGCATTTGCCGCTGTCCGGCCGGATGTAGGTCTTATGCGTCTGCTTGTCGTGCCAGGGCTTGTAGGCGTCGCAGGCTTCCATGGCCGAGATGACGTGCACCAGGCCGGGATGGTCGCCACGCCGCTCAAGCACGCGCGCCACAACATCTTCCTTGCGGACATGCGGCTTGGCGATGTGCTCGATGCGGACCCCAGCCTCGGCGGCCAGCGACGCCGCACGCTCGCGCACCCGATCGCGCAGCGTCTTGGCGAAGTCCGGGTAGTCGAAGATGCGGATGCCACTGGCATGGAGATACCCGGTCATTCCTGCGGCGTAGCACACTACGGGCAGCGTCCCGGTGATCACCAGCCGGTCGTAGCACGACAGCATCCCGGCAATCCGATCGTCGTAGCGCTCCGTCAGTGACTGGCTCATGCTGCCCCCGCGCGGTAACCGCAGGGAAGGCTACACCAGACCTATTGGTTCCGGCTCCGCCGGCTTAGGAGTGACGATATCGAGCCTGGTCATCTGCATCAACGCCAGCATGACACGATTGACTCGAACCTGATCGCGGAACTCAGGCTCGACTGAACCGCGGCGGCTGCCTATGCAGTTGCCCTTTTTGTAACGAAAGCACAGTCTTCCTTCGTTTTCCGGTGTGATTTGTTTCGTGGATTCACTGCTCCATGCAGCGTTCCGCCGACCGTGCGGAATGGTCGCGGCCGGGGCATCCGTGTCACACTGCGGGCGTCGAGAACATCGAGGACAGCCCATGGACATCATGCCCGGCTTCACGCTCACCGACATCGAGACATCCGGCGCGCGCATTCGCCTGCGGCACGGCGGCAGCGGTCCGCCGCTGTTGCTGTTGCACGGCAATCCGCTGACGCATGTCGCCTGGCACAAGGTGGCGCCGCGGCTGGCGGAGCGGTTTCATGTCGTTGCGGCCGACCTGCGCGGCTATGGCGACAGTTCGGCGCCGCCGGAGGAACCGGGCAGCGTCAACTACTCGTTCCGCGCGATGGCGCAGGACCAGGTCGAGGTGATGCGCGCGCTGGGCCACGAGCGGTTCTTCGTTGCCGGCCACGACCGCGGCGGGCGCACCGTGCACCGCATGTGCCTCGACCATCCGGACAAGGTGATGAAGGCGGCGATCATCGACATCGTGCCGACGCTCGACATGTGGGCGGCGATGGACAAGGTCGGAGCAATCGGCGGATGGCACTGGCCATTCATGGCGCAGCCGGCGGATTTTCCGGAGCGCATGCTGGGCGGCGTGCCGGCCGATTGGTTCATGCGCAAGAAACTGCTGAAGCTGACCGCCGACCTGAGCCACATACCGCCGGCGATTTGGGATGAGTATGTCCGTTGCTTCAACGAAAAGACGATCCGCGGTTCGTGCGCCGACTACCGCGCCGCAGCGACGATCGACTGCGAGCTCGACACCGCGGACCTTGGACGCAGGTTGACAATGCCGATCCTGGTGCTGTGGGGGAACAGCAGCAGCGTGGGCAGACGCTTCGCCGATCCGCTCGGCCAGTGGCGGCAGCGCGCGGAGGATGTCCGCGGCGAGGCACTGCCGAGCGGGCACTACGTCAACGAGGAGGCGCCGGAACAGGTACTGGGCTGGTTCATGCGGTTCTTCGGCGGCTAGCGCGCTTTCGGGCTGACCGGACGATGGGGCTCGATGCGCTAGCCCGCGCGTAGCGCTTCCAGCAACTCAGGCAGCGCCGGCCGACGGCTTTCTGGCAATCGTGATCCACTCGTCGCGCAGCAGTCCGTAGTTCGCCTCCTGGTCTGCGGGCAGCCGGAACGTATCCACCACAAATCCGACCCCGGCGAGCCGATCAGCGAAGTCCAGGCCATAGTAGCGCCTGTGGTCTTCCGCGCTGAAGTGCGCGTGGCGTCCCTCCGGTGTGGTGATGTCCGGGTTCTCGTAGGTCGCCTGACGGCTGGCATTGATCGGTGTACTGAGAATGGCGAAGCCGCCTGGCACCAGCAGACGAAACAGTTCGCGCATCGCCTGTCGGTCGTCGTCGATATGCTCGAGAACGTGGTGCGCGATGACCACGTCATAACTGGCGTCCGGCAGGGGAACCCGCGTGATATCAACCGGATGGGTGACGCCTTTCTGATGCAGGTCCGCGGTCTCGTACAGCGGGTTGCCGCGCATCTGCCGCATCACGGTCTTCTCCGGCGCGAAATGCAGGATCCGCTTGCCGGTGAGCTTGTTGCCGCCTCCCTCCGTCATCCACAGATGCGTCAGACGATGCCGCTCGCGGCTGCCGCACGCCGGACAGCGCGCATCCCAGCGGGGCGGATGGCCGACACTGATGAATATGCCGTCATAGCCACAGATCGGACAGTTGCGCGGCAGCCTGCGCTGGGAGAACTGGCCGCGGTCGCGCCACCACGCGCCGATAAGGCGGCGCTTCGTGCTCCAGGATTGCCGCGGCACCGCCGCCCGACCTGCCAGGCGCGCGCTAGACCTTCTCCACCTGTCCGTATTCCAGTTCCACCGGCGTGGAACGGCCGAAAATCGACACGCTGACCTTCACGCGCCCCTTCTCCTCGTCCACTTCCTCCACCGTGCCGTTGAAGCTGGTGAACGGACCGTCGGCCACGCGCACCTGCTCGCCGATCTCGAACAGGACCGCCGGACGTGGCCGTTCCACGCCCTCCTGTGTCTGCTTCATGATCCGTTCGGCTTCCGCCTCACTGATCGGGCTGGGTCGTGTCTTGCTGCCCAGGAAGCCGGTGACCTTCGGCGTATTCTTCACCAGGTGCCAGGCATCGTCGGTCAGTTCCATCTTCACCAGGACATAGCCGGGAAAGAACTTGTGCTCGGCATTCACCTTCTGGCCGCGCCGCATCTCGACCACCTGCTCGGACGGCACCAGGACCTCGTCGAACTGATCGGCGAGGCCCTTCTGTGCCGCCTGTTCCTTGAGCTGCTGGGCGATCTTCTTTTCGAAGCCCGAATAGACGTGCACCACATACCAACGCTTGGCCATTGCCCTGAAACTCTCCTCAACCGCCCATGCCGAACAGGGAGCGGATGCCGATGCCGATGATCTGGTCGACCAGGAAGAAGAAGATCGCCGCCAGCGCCACCATGGCGAATACCAAGCCGGTCGTCACCATGGTCTCCTTGCGGGAAGGCCAGGTGACGCGCGCCATTTCAGCCCGTACCTCACGCACGAATTTCGCCGGATCGACCGCCACGAAGTTGCTCTCCAAACCCTAGTTGCCGCGGAGTATAGCGCGCTCGCGGGCCGCTGGCAGGGGTGGAGGGTCTCGAACCCCCAGCCTCCGGTTTTGGAGACCGGCGCTCTAGCCAATTGAGCTACACCCCTGCACGGCAGGCAGGCGGCTCGGCCGATCGAGCCGCTCCGGTAACCGCTCACGCAGGGCGCGTAGAAAGGCTGGGGGCGGCCTTATGTCAAGGGGTTGCTGGGGCGCCTGCTTGCCGAAGCACCCGCGCTATCAGCCGCGACGCCCACGATACTGATCGGGCTTGGGGGCGCGCGTGATCGCCACCCATCCGCTGACCGCCGGGCCAGATTCCAGGGTTCGCCACGCGTGGCTCCCAGGCGGCGGATTGATCCGGCGCCAATTGCCGCTTCGTCATAACTCCGCCGTGATCCGGGTGCAGGCTGAACTTTGGCCTGGAGTTTGATCCCATGCGATCCTTTCGGTCTATCGCGATATTGGCGGCCGCTGCTGCGCTGTCCGGTATGCTTCTGTCAGCGCCGGTTGCGCAGGCCGCTTGGCATGGCGGCGGCGGCGGTTGGCATGGTGGTGGCGGCGGTTGGCACGGGGGCGGCGGTTGGCACGGTGGCGGCGGTTGGCACGGCGGTGGCTGGGGCTGGCGCGGACCCGGCTGGGGCTGGGGTGGTGGCTGCTGCTGGCGTAACGGCATTTTCATCGGCGTGCCGCCGCTGGTCTATGCGCCGCCCTACTACCCACCGCCACCCTATTACCCGCCGCCGTACTATGCGCCGCCTTACCCATACGGCGGCCCAGGCTACTGAGGCCTGCAATCGGAGCGTGGAGCGGGTGGAGGGAATCGAACCCTCATAGCCAGCTTGGAAGGCTGGAGCTCTACCATTGAGCTACACCCGCGCAACGCCCGGAGGTTTACCGGCAGCATCTCGGTCGCGCAATCACGGCGATAGCCAAACGCCGCTGCAAGCCAAACTACAACCGCAGCTCCACGCACACCGGCACATGATCGGACGTCTGCGGCCAGTCGCGGGCGTCCTTCAGCACGATCTGCCGCTTCAGCTTGCCCGCCAGATCGGGCGTCACCCAGATATGGTCCAGCCGCCGGCCGCGATCCGATGTGCGCCAGTCGCGATTGCGATACGACCACCACGTGTAGAGCTTCTGATCCATCGGCACAAAGTGACGCACCGCGTCGACGAAGCCGGCGTTCAGCCAGGCAGTCAGGCCCTCGGTCTCCGGCGGTGTGTGGCTGACGACGTTCAGCAACTGCTTGTGGCCCCACACGTCATGCTCCAACGGCGCGATGTTCAGATCGCCGACAATGACATTGCGCGTCAGCCCCGAACGCGCGGCGAACCAGTTGCGCGTCTCGGCGATGAAGTCGAGCTTGTGGCCGAATTTCGGGTTCTGCGCGCGGTCCGGAATGTCGCCGCCGGCGGGAACGTAGAAGTTGTGCAGCTCCACCGGGCCGCCTTTGACGTCAACCGCCACGCTGATGTGCCGGCAGTCGCCCTTGGCGCACCAGTCGGGCGCGGCCGTGTCATGCAACTCGATCGGCCGGCGCGACAGGATCGCGACGCCGTTGTAGCCCTTCATGCCGCGGAACAACGTGTAGGGAAAGCCGAGTTCGCCGGGCGCCGTGGTGGGGAACAGCTCGTCCGGCACCTTGGTCTCCTGCAGGCAGATCACGTCGGGATCGAGCGCGGCGATCAGTTCCTTCAGCAGCGTGACGCGCAGGCGCAGCGAGTTGATGTTCCAGGTGGCGATGCGGAGTTTCACGTGGGGCGAATCCGGCGACGGAAAGGGAAGCCAAATGTAGCGGTGCCTGAACAGAACACCAAGACGGATCAGAATGTGCCGACTGTGCCGTGCCTGGCACCGCCAGTCATTGCGAGCGACGCAACGCCGCGGCAATCTCCTACCGGCACCCCATTGCGTCCGAGATTGCTCTGATGTCCTTTGTCAAGCGCATTGGCAAGCGTGATATATTTCCAACATCGTGTGTTGGAGTTTCCAGTTTGCGTTGATCATGCAAAGGCAGGGGCGAGGCGAAGGGACGTCGGTGATCCATCTCTGATGCGCGGGTTTGACCGCAAGTCCGCGTTTCGTCCGGGGCTGTCCCGCGTCTTCGTACGGGCATCGGTCGTTGCGGTGACCGGCCACTCAGCAATCTCGCAGGAATTCCCCCACCGTGGCCTCGTCCCCACCCATGCACGATGCTTGTCCGCGCCGGCCTGTTGGCCTGGCGGTCGGCCAGGCCGGTGGCGTTGCGCCGGAGGCGACCGCCAGGCCAACCGCCCAGATGAAGGCCGCGAACTCACGCGCGACAGCGGTGATGACCACGGTGTCGAGCTTGCCGGCGCGGCGCAGCGCCCGATAGCGCGCGCTCAGTCGCGTCTGGGCTTTCCAGGCAATGTCGCGCACGGCGGGCGGCGCGGCTGCGACTTTCGCCAGCTTGTCGGCGCCCACGCGCGGCGGATGACGGTAGCTCCAGGCGCATTCCACCAGCAGGCTGCGCGCGTGGCGACGCGAAGCGTGTCAGATCGCCGATCTCCGCCAGCAGCGAAGTGGCGGCGATCAGGTCGATGCCACGCAGCGCCATCAGCGCGGTTGCCGTGGCGCCGAGCGACCAGTCCGGCACCGCGGCGCGGATCGCCCGCTCCAGGCGGCCGATGCGTTCGGTGGCCTGGCGTACCCCATGCAGCATCTCCTCGAGTGCAAGACGCTGCTCGCGGTGATCCAGCTTGCGGCCAGCCAGCCAGCCAGGCGAGGTGTGTCTTGCCCCACGTCGTCTTGCCCGGATAGGGCTGGCCAAGCCGCAGCAGCAGCGCCGAAACCTGCTGGCGCTTCACACGCAGTTCGCGCACCGCGGCGCCGCGCGCGCGGGTGAGATCACGCATCGCCTCGTGGTGCGGGTCTGGCACCCACACCGCGGTCAGTTCGCCGGCACGCAGTCGCTTGGCCAATGACAGCGCATCGCGCCGATTGGTCTTCACCCGATCACCCGGCCGCTGCGGGATCAGCGATGGCGCAACCATGATACACTATGGCCCAGGCTGGTGATCTGCCGATACGGCCCGTAACCGGTCGGTCCGGCTTCATAGCAGAACGTCACCGCCGGATGCTGCTTCGCCAGCTTGCGCACCAGCTTCCCGGTCGCCGCCGGCGTGTTGTCGATCTCGCCGAGGTAGCGCACCTCTCCGTCCCGGCCTTCCGCCGCAATCGCTATCGGGTTCCGCAGCTTCGATGTGTCCAATGCGACGTAGGCAATGCTAGCATTCTCCACGGCTCATCCTTCTTGCTTGAGGTTCCGCCCGGACCATCCGAGCGAGCCTCGCATCGCATCGAGGGTGGGTCGCCTTCGCAAGTGAGGACATACGGTCTTCGTTGCTGCGCTCCTCGCAATGACGGCTTCCTCAGTTGCGCCGTCGCGCTACCCAAAACCCTCATAAGCCATCACCGCCGCGGCCAGATCCTCCAGCGCGCTGCCCACCGACTTGAACAGCGTGATCTCGGCCCGATCGCTGCGTCCTGGCGTCTCGCCCCTGCACAACGAAAACAGCGACCCGGCGATGTCCTCGCGCCGCAGCGCGCCATGTTCGATCGGGCAGAGCAGATCACCGGATTCCGCCAGAGCTGCGTCGGTATCGATGAAAACCCGCGAACGTCGCACGGCCGCATCGTCTGCCTCGCGCATCGCCGGCGTGAAGCCGCCAATCAGATCGAGATGCGTGCCAGGCCGCAGCCATTCGCCGCGCACCAGGGGTTCGTGCGCCAGCGTCGCACAGGTCACGATGTCGGCCTCGGCTACTGCCGAGGCGATATCGCTGACCGCCTCGACCGCCCAACCTTCGGCACGCAATCGGGCCGCGAGCCGCACCGCCCCGGCCGCGCGAATATTCCACACCAGGACACGCTCGATCGGCCGCACCTCGCGATACGCCGCGGGCATCATGCCGCCGATATGCCCGGAGCCTACGATCAGCAGCGAGGCGGCATCGTCACGTGCCAGAAACGACCCCGCGAGCGCCGATGCCGCGGCGGTACGTCGACGCGTCAACTCGGCGCCATCGATCAACGCGACATGCCGGCCGGTGTCGCCATCGCACAGCAGATAGCTCGCCGATACCGCGGGCAGTCCGAGCGCACCGTTGCCAGGAAACACGGAGACCACCTTCACGCCAACAAAGCCGCGCGCCTGCCACGCCGGCATCAGCAGCAATGCCGCGTCAGTGCCATCGGGCTGCGCGATGTCATGGCGATGGCGCAGCGGCGCCTCCGCGCCGGCGACGAAAGCATCGCGCAAGGCAGGGATCAGCCGATCGAATGGCAGCGCCGCCGCGGTCTGCGCCGCATCGAGGATTTTCATGCGTTGCGGCGGACCAGCGCGCGCACCTGCGCCTCGACCGCCGCGAGATCGTTCGGCAGCACGGTGAAGCGTTCCTCGCGGTCGAACAGGTCGGCAAGCCGCGGCGGCAGTGCGGGATGGATCCCGGTGGCACGCTCGATCGCCTCGGGGAATTTCGCCGGATGCGCCGTTGCCATCGCGACCGTCGGGACGCCGTGACCGGGCGAATTGGCGCGCGCCGCCGCCATACCGACGACGGTATGCGGATCGGCCAGATAGCCACTCACCTCGTGCAGCCGCGCGATTTCCAGCGCGGTGCCGGCATCGTCCAGGCGAAAGCCATGAAACACGGTGCGGCAGCGGTGCCATGTCGTCTCCGGCACCGCCATGTTCCCGGTCTTGCGGAACGCCGCCATGGCTGCCGCGGTGGCCGGCGCATCGCGATCCAGCAACTCGAACAACAGGCGCTCGAAGTTGGAGCTGACCTGGATGTCCATGCTGGGCGACAGGCTCGGTTCCACCGGCGCAATCGACATGTCGTTGGATGCGAGGAAGCGCGCCAGGATGTCGTTGCGGTTGGAACCGGCGATCAGCCGCGCCACTGGCAGCCCCATTCGCCGCGCCGCCCAGGCGGAAAGGATGTTGCCGAAGTTGCCGGTCGGCACACTGAACGCCACCTCGCGATCTGGCGCGCCGAGCGCCAGGGCGGATGCGACATAATACGGGATCTGTGCGGCGATGCGCGCCCAATTGATCGAGTTCACCGCTGACAGGTGTATCTCGTCGCGGAACGGCACATCGGCGAACATCGCCTTCACCATGTCCTGGCAGTCGTCGAAGGTGCCTTCGATCGCGATATTGGCCACGTTCGTGGCATGCACCGTCGTCATCTGCCGGCGTTGCACCTCACTGATGCGAGCGTGCGGGTGCAGGAATGCGATGTCGGCGCGGTGGCGGCCGGCGAATGCCTCGATCGCGGCAGAACCTGTGTCGCCCGAGGTGGCACCGACGATGGTCACGCGCGCATCACGTGCCGTCAGTACGTGGTCGAACAGCAAACCAAGTACTTGCAGCGCCATGTCCTTGAAGGCGAGCGTCGGCCCGTGAAACAGCTCCTGCACGAACAGGCAGGTTTCAAGCTGCACCAGCGGCACGACAGCGGGGTGGCCGAAGCCGCGATAGGCGTCGCGGCACAACAAAAGCAGGGTCTCGAACGGTAGCGCATCGCCGACGAAGGGCTGCATCACGCGGGCAGCCAGTTCCGGATATGACAGGCCGCGGAGCGCACGCCAGTCGGCCAGCGTGAAATACGGCCAGGTCTCCGGCACATACAGCCCGCCATCGTCGGCCAGGCCTGCCAGCAGCACACCGGCAAAGTCGCGCACGGGCGCCTGCCCGCGGGTGGAGATGTATCGCATGGCGGGCAAACTAGTTCAGCCGGCCATCTGCCCCAACCCCTTGTGGGGCAAAATCAGATCTTGCGGCTGTCGTAGGCCCAGTGCAGCAGGGCCTGCCGTTGACGGCGCCGGCAGGTCAGGTCGCCGGGATTGCAGTTGCGTTCGATCTGACGGATGTGGCGGCGCATGGCTTGCCATCGCCGGATCTGACGCTGGTCCTCCTGCGGCATGCGGCGACCCATGTAGTAGCGGCAATACCATTGGAACCAGCCGCGCGGATCGTCCGGGTGGATCCAGCCCTTTGCGCGCCAGACCGCAAGCGGCTGGCTGGCGTCCACACCGAAAAAATTGAGTGAGCAGTCGCGACGATCCGTGGCCAGTCTGGCACCGATGAACCAGCTTTTCGGAAACTCTTCCGACGCGTCGGTCATGTATTCGCCGCAGAACACCCCGAGTCTTAGCATCTGCCGCGGTGTCAGTTCGGGTGTGAATGCGGGATCGAAGTCGCGGCCGGCTCGCGCCACCCGCTGGTAGCGGTAGCCCCGCTGCATTCTGTCGTTCACCACGACCAGTTGCGCGGCCATTCGGACGCTCTACAGCCGCCTGGTCACGGTGAAATGCAGACCGCAGTCACCGTTGGTGACATCGCCGTCGATCTTCAGACCCGTCTGCTTGCCGACCAGCGTGATGCGTTCGGCGCCACCGGTCACCGTGCCGTCCGGGGCAATCGCCGCATCGACGTAGGTGTTGGCGTCCCAGCGGAACTGGAACTGGTTGCCGGCCACGTCGAAGTGCACCAGGCCGGGATGCGGGCAGGCGCGGCTGTCGGCCTGAAATCGCGTGCTGGTGCCGCGGTATTCGCCGTCGACCGATACCGGTGGCTTGGGCGGCGGTGCCGGAGGGGGAGGCGGCGGGGTCGGCGCGCAGGCAGCGATGGCGGCGCAAAGGGCCGCAAACAGGCCCGCACGAATCGTGTTCATTCATCACTCGGCTTGAGGGGATGGAATCGATCACCCTCATGCGGTGTCGCGGCAAATTTGGCAAGCGCGTGGGACGACGGTGACGAAGTATGTTCTTTTTTGAAAAAAAGAACCAAAAAACTCTCTATCATTTTGGCTAGCGCCTCGTAAAGCACCTGTGTCAATGGATAAGAGTTTTTTGCTTCTTTTTTGGTTACTGCCTAGGTAGCCGAACGGGTCAACCCACGCGCAGATCGGCGATCAAATGGCCGGGTTCGCTGGTCAGAGCCATGAGCATGTCCCAACCCTGCTTCCTTGCGGTTGAGAGGAGCGAGCGTATCACGGCGAACTCGTTGGCGCCTTGCTCGGAACGGAATCCGCCGGAGATCTTCTGGCGCAATTTCATCATCCGCCCGTCGCGCTCGGCGAGGTTGTTGGTAAAGGGCACCAACGGATCGATGAGAAAGCGGAGCACGTCCCGCTTACGGGTGCTGAGGCGCAGCAGGAGGTTGTGGCCAACCCGCCGGGGCCGGCGGCCACGACGCCTGGCCTTGACCTCGGCAGGGATCAGTGTGGGCTGTGCCTCATGGAACACAAAGCCTTGCGCGAGGATCAGGTCGTAACGACGCTCGATCAGCCCAATCAGACCCGGCTTCAGTGCGACGCCCCGCTCGCGCGCGAGGTTCGTTGCGTGGCAGGCGCGTCGTAACAGGCGTTGCATCTTGTGCGCCCAGTCTTCCTTCTCGATCTCGACCAGCGCCTTCAGTTCGCGCAGATGATGCGCGTTGCACAACGCGTGCAGCACGCCTTTCAGGGTGTAGTACCGGCTTCCAGTGGTCGTGCACGACAATGCCCGTGACATGTGCCAGCAGGCTGCCACGCCGCGGCGAGACACGGTAGAAAGTGAGCCAGATGGTCGAGGCGATGTGCAGCCACTGCGTCTTGCCGCCAATCCGGAAGCCGGTTTCGTCCATGTGCTTGACAGGTGCCGCCGCGACGTGGTCGCGCACGGCATCGGCAAAGCCCTGGAATCGCCCCGCACAATCCTGGCTGATCCGGGCGATGGTCGCGGTGACCAGATGCACACCGAAGAGATGTGCCATGAGTTCGGCCAGACGCTTCTCGGGCAGCAACTGGTAGTGCAGCAGATAGAGCACAAATGCGCCGATCCGCTTGCCATATTGCGCCGGCGCGGCAACGCCCTCGGGAAATGCCGCCCGCGTCTGCGTGCCGCAGGCCGCGCAACGGCAGCAATAGGCGCGGTGCTCGGTAACGAGCAGCGGCCTCGGTTCCGGCAGATCGAACACCTGCCGGGAAACATGGCCGCTCGCCATCGCCGTGGTCAAAGGCTCACCGCACGCAGCGCAGGCTTCTGGATAATGCTCGATCGTGGCATCGGGCTTTTCAACCCGGCAAAGCGTCGTGCCAGGATGCCCCTTCTGGCCGCCGGTCTTCTTGCCTGACGGTTCGCGCAGGCTGCTGACCCGCGGCGGCTTTTTCAGCCCGTCGCTCGACGGTGGCTTGCCGCTGTTGCTGCTGTTCAGCCCAAGACGGCGCTCCAATTCCGTCAGCCGCTTCGTCAGGGCCGAATTCTCAGCGCGAAGCACGGTTATCTCCGCCTGCAATGCGGCAATGACTGCATCGCCGCCAGCCGCAGGCGTGGCGTAATCTCGGCCGGACGGGTCGGCGGGCGGTGCCATCGACACGTTGACTCGTACTCACCCGTGACCTGTCAACAGCTCCCTTCGCGAGGATGACCTGGGCTGTTACCTTTTTTGCAAAAAAGAAGCGCTTGGCTTTATTGTGTCTTCATTATGCGCTGTACTAGCAGCCTGTCGGAGTTGATTTGCCGGAAATTAGGAAATCATCGTCGGCGCGTTGCATTTCCAGCCACTACGCCGCTTGACGCGGAGCAGGGATTCGACTTTCACGCTTGACTTCACGCGGGCCATTCCAACGCAAGGTTGGCCGCGCGCGAACACGCCGAAATGGATCACGATTGGCGCGATGCGGCTCAGTTCGCCCCTGCCAGGGCGAACATCCGTTTCACGTTCCACGCCATGGTCACGAGGTTCCATTCGCCGTGCACCTTGTCCAGTCCGCGCAGCAGGAACTGGCGGAACCCGAGCACCGACTTGATGATCCCGAACACAGGTTCGGGAGTCTGTTTACGCAGCGCGTAGAGCTTCTTGCCCTCTTTCGTCTGGAGCCGATGGCCCATTGCCTCAACCGGCGTGGGGTCTACCGGCGCCGCAGGATCGTCTGCGAAACGTTCAGCCAGCGCAGGATGATGCGCTTCACGCCCCATCGCGATCACCGGCTCGATCCCGGCGTCGGCACAGGCGTTCACGTTGCCCTCGCTGAAATACCCGTTGTCGGCAAGCAACGCGCCAACCTTGCCCAGTTCGCCGGGCAGTGCGGCCAGCTTGCCCAGCATCGGCTCAAGCTGCTGTTTGTCGTTCGGCGCCTGCACCACATCGGCGGCCACCACCAGTAGGCTGTCCGCTGCCACCGCTGCCTGGGCGTTGTAGCACTGCTCGAACCCTCCGCCGGCCACCGGCATGATCCGCGATTCCTCGTCCGTCAGATTGACCTGATCGGTCGGCAGCGGGCCCTCGATCGGCGGCTGCGGTACGCGACCGCGGGGCTTCTTGCCTGTCTGCGTCACCTTCGCCTCACGCTCCGCCATCCTGGCCTCAAATTCGGCTCGCTCGCGCGCATGGCGTTCCTTCGCCCGCGCCTCGATCACCGCCTTGGCGCGAGCGATCCCGGCCAGCCGCTTCTCGCGCCGCGCCAGTTCCTCGGGACCCTGCATCCCGTCCGGCACATCCGCCTGATCAGCCGCCTCCGCCTTACCCAGCAGATCAGCCACTTCGGCCTTCAACTGTGCCTCGATCTTGCTGGCGTGCTCGTACGACAGCGCGCTGTGGCGGCTGGCGTTGGCGTGGATCTTGGTGCCATCCAGCGCCACCGTGCCGAGCTTCAACACCCCCATCTCGCGGGCCACACCGAGCACCTGCACGAACAGCGCCTCGATCTGCGGCAGGAAGCGGCGGCGGAACGTGGCGATGGTGTCGTGGTCGGGATGCTCGTTGGCGGCGATGAAGCGGAACGCCACCGAATCATGCGTCGCCCGTTCCAGGTTGCGGCTGGAAAACACCCCGGTCGCGTAGCCGTAGATGATAAGGCCCAACAGCAGCCGAGGGTGGTAGGATGCCTCGCCCGAGCCCCGGTAGCTGCCGGTCATTGCCCGCAGGTCCAGTCCCTCGATCACTTCCACAACGAACCGCGCGAGGTGGCGTTGCGGCAGCCACTCATCGACCGATGGCGGCATCAGGACGTCCATGTCGCGGTTGGTCGGGCGGAAGTTGCTCATGAGACGGGGGTCCGGCAGTGCCAATCGTGTGCGCCGATTCTACCGCCCGCTTCCGCGTCGCGTTAAGTCCGACAGGCTGCTAGAACAGCGACATTTGCGCTTCCGCGGGCCGCGGCTTGCCACCGTCCGGAACCGCGAACCTGGCGCAGTCCAGGCCCTCGCGGGCCTCATCCAGGCCCCACTGACGCGTGGCACGCGCAAACCGCCGCAGCAGCAAATCGGCATACACGCCCTGGCCGGAAAAACGATGATGGAACCGCGCGTCGCTCAGCGCACCGGACCTCGTTTCGCGGATCAGGCTGAGCACGTGCTTCGCACGATCCGGGAAATGCGTCGCCAGCCAGTCCTCGAACATCTGCCGAAGCTCGTGCGGCAGGCGCAGCAGGACATAGCCGGCATGGCGCGCACCGGCTCGCGCGGCTGCCTCGACAATCTTTTCCATTTCGGCATCGTTCAGCCCCGGGATCATCGGCGCCACCATCACACCTGCCGGCACGCCGGCGCGCGTCAATTCGGCGATGGCGTGCAGCCGCCGCGCAGGCGTCGCGGCACGCGGCTCCATGCACCGCGCCAGCGCGGGATCCAGCGTGGTGACAGACACATAGACGCGTGCCAGCTTGCGCTGGGCCATCGAGGTCAGGATGTCGAGATCGCGCAGCACCCCGGCGGACTTGGTCACGATGCCAACCGGGTGGTTGAATTTGTCCAGCACCTGCAGCACCGAGCGCGTCAGCTTCAGCGTGCGCTCCACCGGCTGGTATGGATCGGTGTTGGAACCCAACGCCAGCGTGCGCGCGGTGTAGCCGGGCTTGCGGAACTCCTTCTCCAGCAGTTCCGCTACCTCGGGCTTGAAGAGCAGCTTGGTCTCGAAATCCAGGCCGGGCGAATACCCAAGATAGGCGTGTGTGGGACGCGCATAGCAATAGATGCAGCCGTGCTCGCAGCCGCGATACGGGTTCACCGCCCGATCGAAGCCGATATCCGGCGACGTGTTCCAACTGATCGCCGACCGGCTGGCGTCGTGCGTCAGTGTGGTGGCGAGCCTAGGCAACTCGGCAAATTCGCCGGTGAGCGTGTCCCAGCCATCGTCGAACGGGCTGCCTACTTGGCTGTCGTAGCGCACGGGCGGGTTGGTGGTGGCGCCACGACCCCGCCGCACCAGCGGCGGCATTGCGGTGGGCGGAGGGGGTTCGGCCACGCCGGCCATATCGAGTTTGGCCAAGGCCTCGGCGTCGAGTGGCTGCTTGCCAGCATCGGCATGATCACGCATGGTCATGTTCCCCGTCCGTTCGCGGGCAAGATTGGCAAACCGATCGCCGTCGGTCAAGAACAATATAGGAACATGATCTCAGTCGTGATCCCTGCCCTGAATGCCGCCGCTTCGCTTCCCGCAACGCTCGCCTCGATTACCGAGGCAGACGAATGTGTGGTGGTTGATGGCGGCAGTAGCGACGGCACGGTGGCGCTTGCAGTGTCACTCGGCGCCAGAGTGCTGTCGGCGCCGGGAGGCCGCGGTGGGCAACTGGCGGCAGGGGTCACGGCCGCACAGGGGGGCTGGCTGCTGCTGCTGCATGCGGATACCCGCCTGGCGCAAGGCTGGCGAGATGCAATCCGCGG
The DNA here is from genome assembly GCA_963696645.1 of uncultured Alphaproteobacteria bacterium. Lineage (GTDB taxonomy): Bacteria > Pseudomonadota > Alphaproteobacteria > Acetobacterales > Acetobacteraceae > JAMXLO01. Next base: position 473,782 of record CAVOKY010000005.1, on the reverse strand, counting down.
CCACATGGTCGAGCAGCCTCGCCGCGCCGGGTATTGCCGCTTCGCGCTCGACAGCGGCGATCCGGGTGCGCGACGGCTGGAGCGGCTGGTGGCTTGGCGCTGCCGGGTGATGGCGTTGCCCTATGGGGACCAGGGCATGCTGATCCACCGCGATCTGCTGCGCGATATCGGCGGCATACGGCCATTGCCTCTGATGGAGGATGTTGATCTGGTGCGCCGGCTCGGGCGCCGACGGCTCGTGCCCCTGGACGTCGCCGCTGTCACCTCGGCGGAGAAGTGGCGGCGCCAGGGTTGGCATCGCCGCTCGATGCGCAACCTGCTGTGCCTGGCATTATATTTTGTCGGCATCCCGCCACGGGTGATTGCCCGGCTCTACACATGAAGGACATTGTCGTGGTGTTCGCGCGAGCTCCCCGCCTCGGCGCCGTGAAGCGGCGGCTGGCGCGCGAGATCGGCGACCGGGCCGCTTTGCGTTTCCATGTCGCGACCATGACGCGGCTGGTGCGCTCGCTGGCGGCCGATCGGCGCCACCACACCGTGTTGGCGGTCACGCCGGACCGTGCCCGCCTGCGCCTGCCGGTAAAACTGCCGCGCATCCCGCAAGATGGCGGCGACCTCGGCAACCGGATGCATCGCGCCGTCTTGCGATTCCCACACAGTCGCGTCGCCATTATCGGCTGCGACATTCCCGATGCTGGCCCGCAGGACGCACACGCGGCATTCCGCGCCCTCGGCAGCGTGCAGGCCGTGTTCGGGCCGGCGGTGGATGGCGGCTACTGGCTGGTGGCAATGTCGCCGCGTCGGCCGGCGCACCCGTTCGCAAACGTGCGCTGGTCAACCGAGTCAGCACTGGCAGACACGCTGGTGAATTTTGCCGGCCGCCGCGTGGCGTTGCTGCGCACGCTGCACGACGTGGATACCGCAGCGGACTGGCACCGGGCGCGTCAGGTGGGGAAGCGGAGGCGGTAGTCGCGCGGGGCCACCGCCAATACCCGCAGGAAACTGCGCCGCATGGTCTCTTCCGAGCCGAATCCGCAGCGCCTGGCGACATCCTTGATAGAGCGGCGCGTGGCGCCCAGTGCCTCGCGCGCCGCTTCGACCCGCAGACGCTCGACGGCACGGGATGGCGTCATGCCGGTAGCACTGCGGTAGCGGCGGGCAAAGCTGCGTTCGCTCATGCCGGCGCGGTCGGCGAGACGCGACACCGACAGATCCTGATGCAGGTTGCCAGCCATCCAGGTGTGGAGTGCGTCAAAGCCGGGATCTTCCGCCAATGCCAGGCCTGCACTGAATTGCGCCTGCCCGCCGGGGCGCTTGGCGAACACCACAAGGTGCCGCGCCACCGCCAATGCAGCCGATCGGCCGAGATCGGCCTCGACGAACGCCAGCGCCAGATCGATGCCAGCGGTGACCCCGGCGGATGTCCACACGTCACCGTCGCGCACGAAGATCGGGTCGCTTTCGACATGCAGCGCCGGGTGGCGGCGCGCCAGTTCGGCGCAGCGCTGCCAATGCGTGGTGACGTGTCTGCCGTCCAGCAGTCCGGTTGCGGCGAGCAGGAAGGCGCCGGTGCAGACCGAGGCGGTGCGCCGTGCGCGGCGGCTCCGCTGCGTGATCCAGCGCAGCAAATGGCGATCCGCGACGAGGTTGCGCACGCCCGGCCCGCCGGCGATCAGCAGCGTGTCGATGGTGTGGCGTACCGGACGCAGCGGCTCGGCGATCAGCGGCAGGCCCGCCGATGCCACGACCGGCCCGCCATTCGGCGCGACGACGTGCGGATTGTACGGCGGCGGCTCGCCAGCCTGGCACGCCAGTTCGTTCGCGGTGGCAAATACCTGGAGCGGACCGGCGACGTCCAGCAACTGCACGTGCGGGAAGACCAGTATTTCCACACGTCGAAGCTTTGGCAGAATCCGAGGGGTCTTTGGCATTTCCGCCAAACACTGCCGTGCCAGCATCGCCTTGTCCAGCCAGGAGAAAGTCACCATGCGAATCGGAATGTTGCTGTTCCCGCGGATGACGCAGCTCGATCTGACGGGCCCGTTCGAGGTGTTCACCCGCGTGCCTGGCACCGAAGTGCTGCTGCTGTGGAAGACGCTGGAACCGGTCGAGGCGGACACCGGCCTGCGGCTGCTGCCATACGCCACGCTGCGCGACTGCCCGCCGCTCGACGTTGTCTGCGTGCCAGGCGGACCCGGCGTCAACGCGCTGATGGAGGATGCTGAAGTACTGGATTGGCTGCGTCGGCAGGCGGCGCAGGCGCGCTATATCGGCTCGGTGTGCACCGGTTCGCTGGTACTGGGTGCCGCAGGTCTGCTTCGTGGCAAGCGCGCCACATCGCATTGGGGTGCGCGCGACCTGCTTGCAGCGTTCGGCGCGGTGCCGACTGCCGGCAGGGTGGTGCGCGACGGCAACCTGTTCACCGGCGGCGGCGTAACGGCCGGCATCGATTTTGCGCTGACCGTGGTTGCCGAACTCGCCGGTCTGCAAGCCGCACAGGCGATTCAGTTGCAGATCGAATATGCGCCGGCGCCGCCGTTCGATGCCGGGACGCCGGAGTCAGCGCCACCGGATGTGCTCGCGTCCGCTCGACAACGCGGTGCCGGGATGCGCGCCGACCGCGAGGCGCTGGTGGCGCGGATCACGCAGCGATAGGCCCTGTCATTGTGAGGAGCGCGGCGACGAAGCAATCCTCTGCCGGTAAGATCCGGCCGTTATTGGCCGGAGATTGCTTCGTCGCTGCGCTCCTAACAATGACAATTGTACGCGATTCGCAACCGTCCGCTGCGAAAGGCAACTCACTCCGCCGCCGGCTTCAGGTGCTCCTGCAGCCGAGGCATCAGTTCGACCAGGTTGCAAGGGCGATGGCGGTTGTCGAGCTGTGCCAGCAGTATGTCGTCCCACGCATCCTTCACCGCGCCCGTGCTGCCGGGGAGCGCGAACAGGTAAGTTCCGCCGGCGACACCGCCCAGCGCGCGCGACTGCATCGTGGAGGTGCCAATCTTCTGGTAGCTCAGCATGCGGAACAATTCACCGAAACCCTCGATGCGCTTTTCCAGCACGCGGTCGAACGCTTCCGGCGTCACGTCCCGCCCGGTGATGCCGGTGCCGCCCGTGGTGATCACCACGTCGATCTGAGGATCGGCGATCCACGTGCGCAGATGGCGTTCGATTGCGCCGGCATCGTCCTTCTCGATGGCTCGCGCGGCGACGCGATGGTTGGCCTGCGTGATCCGGTCGGCGAGCGCGTCGCCAGATGTATCGTTGGCCAGCGTGCGTGTGTCCGACACGGTCAGGATGGCGATGTTAACCGGGACGAACGGTCGGCTTTCATCGATGCGTGCCATGGTGCGTGCTCCAGGATGCGCGTAGTGGCCGCCAATCTGCGCCGCTACGCGAGCGGCGTGAAGCCGTTACGCGTCGTCCGAGTTGAGTGTCCGCCGCAGCAGTCGAAGATCGGCCCACGCCGCGCGTCGGTCGGCTGGATTGCGCATCAGGTCCGTCGGCCTGAAGGTCGGCAGGGTCGGCAGTGTGCCGGACACTCCTGGAATGGCGGCTTCCAGCCAGGCGCCGCGCGCCCGACGGCGAGACCCGATCTGACCAAGCAGGGAGCGCGTCGCGAGCGGACCGAGCAGGACCAGCCGGCGCGGCGTGGCCAGGGCGATCTGCCGGTGCAGGAAAGGCATGCAGATTGCCAGTTCAGCCGGGTTGGGCGGCCGGTCGCCCGGTGGGCGCCACGGGATCAGCGCCGCCAGCATCAGTTGGCTGCGTTGCAACCCGATCGAGGCGAGCATCCTGTCGAGATAGGCGCCGGCGGGGCCGGCAAATGGCGTGCCGGAGCGGTCCTCGGCCGCCCCCGGCGCGTCGCCGATCAGCAGCAAGCCGGCGGATGGATCGCCCTCGGCGAACACAATGTTGCCCGCGGTGTCGCGCAAGCTGCAGCCGTCGAAGCTGGCGATCGCTGCGCGGAGGGCTTCGAGGGTGGGCGCCGAGCCGGCGACCTGGTGGGCGCGTTCCGCTGCGGTGCTGCGTGGGGCTGAGAGGTTTGCGGCCCCCTCCCCCCGCCCTTGGTCCGATTCGCGGTTCAAGCCAGCAATGGGACGGGCAGCATTTTCCTCTGCCTTTGCCGTTGCGATCTGCCCCGCCCCTTGCGCCATGGGGTGGGAAGCAGGGGACAACGCATGCAGCCGATTGACGGGCTCGGGCTCAAGCGCCTCGTCCGCGCCCCATTCGATCTGCAACCGCAGGGCGGCAAGGTCCTCCATCCTGGCGTCCTATTCCGCCGCCCCAACGCACGCGTAGTCGATCGGCTCGGCGCACCAGCCCTCGCGGCGGAAGCTCCAGTAGGCGTCGTGCAGCGTCTCGGTTATCGGTCCTGGCCGATCGTTGCCGAGGATGCGGTCATCCAGGCGCGTCACGCCGATCACGCCGCCGGCGGTGGACGAGATGAACACTTCGTCAGCAGAACGCAATTCCTCCAGCGGAACGCGGCGCACCTCGCATGGCAATCTCAGCTTTTCGCACAATTGGATCACCGCCAGCCGTGTGATGCCTTCCAAGACGCCCCGATCTGGCGTCACCACGACGCCATTGGTCACCGCGAATATGTTGAAGCCGGGACCCTCGGTTACATTGCCGTCCAAGTCGAGCAGCACGGGATTGTCGGCGCCCTTGTCCTGCGCCTCGAACAGAGCACGAGTTATGTCGGCCCAATGGAAATTCTTGGCGCGCGGATTGACGCATGCCTCGGGAATGCGCGGATTGGAGGCGACGATCAGGTGCGCGCCGCGCTTGATGACGTCGCGCGGCATCAGCCAGACGTAGGGCACGGCGAACGCCAGCAGGTAGTTGCGTGCATTGGCGGGGTGCCGGCGCAGGTGCGGCGGAGCCGCGCCGCGCAGACAGTCCATCGCGACATAGGCCTCGCGCAATCCGGTGCGCCGCACCAGTTCGTGCAGGATGCCGCGGATATCGCCGTCGCTCTCGCGCGGGTTCAGACGGAAATAGTCCATCGAGGCGCGGAACCGCCGTAGGTGATCGTCCAGCCGGAAGAACGCGCCATGCCATACGCTGACCACGTCGTAGGTCACATCCGACCTGCGATAGCCCCAATCGGTAACCGGGATCATTGCCTCGGCGACCGGCATGAAGCGGCCATCGACATAGGCCGCGCCGGCCTGCCAGTTTGTCGCGCTCATCGGTCGGTTCCTTCCCCTGGACCCGCGCGATCATATCAGGCGGGCGCGGGCGGCGCTAAGCTCGGGGGCATCTGCCGGTTCACGGAGGGGACACATGAACGAGTTCGCCACAGGCCATGTTGTCGTGCTGGGTCCGGAGGACGGCGAGTTGCTTTGGCAGCCTCTGCCATCTGTCGGCTACATCATCAACAAGCTGACGCCACACGCCGTACGACGGTTTCTCGATGGGCATCCAGGTGCTCGAACCGGGCGCGTACATCCGTCGCCATGCGCACGAGCGTCAGCACGAGGTGCTGTCCTGCTACGTCGGCGAAGGCTGTGCCGAGGTTGGCGACCAGCGGTACGAGGTGCGGCCGGAGACGACGATCCTGATCGGCCGCGCCGTGCAGCATAAGGTCCAGAATACCGGCGCTGGACAGATGCGTTTGCTGTGGTGCATCGCGCCAGCTGGTCTGGAGGACTGGTTCCGCGCCATCGGCCGCCCTCGCCGTCCCGGCGAAGTCACCCCGGCACCGTTCGAACGGCCTGGCGGCGTTGCCGATATTCAGGCAAGGCAGAGGTTCATCCGCTCCGAGGAGGGATGACGGCGACGGCCTGAAAGCTGGCGCCAAGCGCGAGCATGACGATGGCGGCGCGTCCTCTGGTTTCAGGCGTGTGGCCGTGATCCGCCCTTCATCTGCGTGCGATGCATGATCCGGCGGCTTCCCGCATCGAACGGATCGCGCCGGTGCATCGTGCAGCGGTTGTCCCACAGCACCAGATCGCCGACGCGCCACGTGTTGTACCAGCTCAGCTCCTCGCGCGTGGCGCAATGCCACAGTTCGTCCAGCAGCGCTTCGGACTCGGCGAGCGACAGTCCCTCGATATACGCATTGCGCCGCCGGCCGAGATACAGGCAGCGCCGGCCGGTCTCCGGATGCGTGCAGACGACGGGATGATAGGTGCCGGGTGAGGCAACGGGATCGTCGGTCGCGGTGATCCCCTCGCGCACGTAGCCGCCGCTGTTGTAGGTGCCGTCGTGCTTCAGGCGCAGTCCGGCCACGCGCCGCTTCAGCGCCTCCGGCATCTCGTCGTAGGCCCGGTACATGTTGGTGAATCCGGTGTTGCCTCCGGTTGGCGGCACCTCCAGCGCATACAGCATGCTCGCCTTGGGCGGGTCGTCGAGGTAGGACATGTCGGTGTGCCACACCGCCTCGCCGGCTCCGAGGCTGCCGATCGCCACGCCGTTCTCGATCACGTTGGAGACCACGTAGATTTCCGGATAGCCGTCGACGAAGCGGCGCCCATTCTCCTGGATCGGCGCCAGGTCGAGGTCGCCGAAGCGGCGACTGAACGCGGTCAGGTCGTCATCGGTGAGCTCCTGGCCACGGAACAACAGCACGAGGTGATTGAGCCAGGCGCGATGGATTGCGGCGAAGTCGCGGTCGTCGATCCGGCGAAGATCGACACCGCGCAGTTCGGCGGCGAGTGCGGCGCCGGTCGGCACGATCTGAATGCGGTCGGCGACCGCGGTGGCTGCGCTGCTGGACATGCCGGTCCTCCCCGGTGTTAGCGAAGCGGCAGATTAGCGTGTCTTGCCAACGGCGCCAGCGCCGGGGATGACTTGGGCCATCACCATGGGGGAGATCAAGATGTCGGCAAGCAGCTATCTGCCCAGGACACCGTCCTGGATCAGCGAATTCCGCGCCTTCATCATGCGCGGCAACGTCGTGGACCTCGCGGTCGGCATCATCATCGGCGTAGCCTTCACCGGCGTGGTCAACAGCCTGGTCAAGGACGTGTTCAATCCACTGCTCGGCCTGGCAATCGGCAGCATCGACTTCTCGAATGTGTTCTGGTCGCTGAACGGGCAGCACTACGCCAATCTGGCCGATGCGCAGCACGCCGGCGCACCCACCTTGAACCTCGGCCTGTTCATCAATTCCATCGTCAACTTTGTCATCGTCGCGTTCGCGATCTTCTGGGTGGTGAAGGCCCTCACCAAGTTGCATGTCCGCGAGGATGCCAAGGCCGGACCAACCAGGACCGAGGAGTTGCTGGTCGAAATTCGCGATCTCCTGAAAGCCCAGATCGCGACGCCCCCGGCGCAAAGTTAACTGCAAATTAGCGCGCGCAGCACGACGACAGAGCTTATGCTGATGCCGAACAGATCGCTGCGGCGCCCGTTCTCCATGCGCCATGGCGGGCGCGGGAGCGCGATCCGCGGATCTGCTGGTCACGTCAGGGCAGGTCGTGGACGCCAACTGGAGCCTGACGCTGCTGCTGGTGCCACGGAGGCAATGTTGACGTTGCACGTTATCGTACTGACCGCGAATTCATGAGGAGGGGCGATTTGCCAGGTCGGATGGCGCCAGCGACTACGCCGCCCGGCATATCGAGGGGCTCGGCAGATGCTGAGGGGGCAGTCGACCGTGCGCTCGACGCAGGACATCGACGCCACCTGATGGGCGCGCTGACCTTGCTTGCAATGCTCGGCGTGGGTGGCTGCGCGGCCGATCCGGGCGCGCCGAACGCCGCCGGCATTTGCCCACTGATCCGCGAGGCGGTCCTACCGGTGGAAGCGCGCGGCAACATGCTGTTCGTCCAGATCACCATCGGCGATGCCCCGGTGACCCTACTGGTTGACACCGGCGCCGAACGCACCTTGCTCACCGAGGCAGCCGTCGAGCGGCTGCATCTGCCGCGGGACCTTCAGCACGTCACGCGCACCTACGGCATCGGCAGCCCTACCGCGAGTTGGGACGCGAGGCTGCCGGAGGGCATGATCCTGGGCGGCACGCATTTCCCGGTGTACACGGTTTCGGTCGGCCGCTTCGGAATCGCACCGGTTTCGGGTGGCCCAGCCGACGGTTTGCTGGGCGCCGATATTCTTCTGGCCTTCGACATCGACATGGACCTGCCGGCCCAAAGGATGACGCTGTACCGTGCCCGTCGCGACTGCCCGAATGCACCACCGCCCTGGACCGAGGCCTACGTCGGCGTGGCCGGCGTCGCCACGAAGCGCGACCGAATGCTGGTGCCCTTCGAACTGGATGGCGTGCGCGGTATGGGGGTGCTCGATACCGGCGCACAAATGAGTTCGATCAGCCAGCGCATGGCAGCGCAAATGGGCCTGGAGCAGGGTGAACTGGCCGGTGATCGGACAGTGATGGCGCATGGCGCGGCGCCAGACCAGGTAGTGGTGCACATCCATCACTTCCACGAATTGCAGGTGGGCCCAGCGGTTATGCATTCGCCGGCACTGCCTGTGGTGCCGATGACGAGTGGCATGGGGGATGCGTTGATCGGAGCGGACTTCCTGCGCGGCCGCCGGGTCTGGCTCTCGTTTGCCACGCATCGCTTGTTCGTGACGCCGCTCGAGCGCGGTCCGTGGATTGCCGCAACACAATCGATTGAATGATACTTGGGTCGATGGTCACGACAGCGACAGTTCCCAGTCCTCGCCCACCAGGGAGGGACCGAAGTCGCGATGCGGTGCGCTGGCCACCAGGTGAAATCCAGCCTGCTGGTAGATGGCGCGGGCCGCGACCAGTACGTCGTTGGTCCATAGCGTGATGCCGCGGTAACCGGCCGCACGGGCGAAGCTGACGCACTCCGTAACGAGGCGCTGGCCGATGCCGAGACCACGGGCTGCGGGCTCCACGATCAACAGACGCAGTTTGGCGACCTCATCGGATTTCCGCACCAGGAATACCGACCCGACGTTCACACCGTTGCGCTCGGCGATCCAGCAGCGCTCACGGGCGGGATCATGCCGGGCAAGGAATTCGCCGGCGACTTGCGCCACCAGCGCCTCGAAACGATGGTCGAGGCCGTATTCCTCCGCGTACAGCGCGCCGTGTCGCGCCACCACCCAACCGATATCGCCGGGTCGATGCTGGCGGAGCAACCACGGTGCTGCATGCAGTGCGCCGAGCAGGGTTTCGATCTGACCCATCGCGGCGACCAGCGAGGCCTGCGCGGGTTCCGTCAGATCAGCGAGCAAAGCCCCGACCTCCTCGCGCGATCGTGCGTCGAGTGGAGCGAATGCCTCGCGCCCCGCCATGGTCAGCGACAGGGGGCTTTGGCGGCGGTCGGTTGCGGACGCGGCGCGCGTGACCAAGCCGTCCCGCTCGAAGCGTTGCAGGATTCGGCTGAGGTAACCTGAGTCCAATCCAAGGTCACGGCAAAGCACGGATGCGGTGACGTCAGTCCGCTGGGCGAGTTCGTAAAGCAGGCGTGCCTCGGTGAGGGAAAAGGCGCTCTGCAACAGGCCGTCGCGCAGAACGCCGATTGCACGCGTGTAACAGCGATTGAACCGCCGGACGGCGGCCACACGGTGTTGCAACGTGATGGAGGCGGCATTGTCCATACGCCGGCGACAGTCAGATAGTTATATGACTGAGTCAAGTTAATTGCCGCAGCCAAATCGGGGTGCCATGGTGCGTGGTCACCGGGCAGCGATGACTTGTTCGGCAATTCGCGCAGTCGTGAAGCGATGTATTCAATGTGATGTGACCGACCGGCGAGTAGAACAGCCCTATTGGCGCCGCATTTCGAGACAAACTGTTGAGTAGCCGAAATCATGGCTGGAAATCGGTGCGTTCATTTCCAAGCCGGCGTTCGATGGAAGGAGAATTGGCAATGTTGGTTCGACAATTTCACCTTGCTGCTTCAGCGTTTGCTGTTTCTGCGTTTGCCCTGGTTGCTGGGGCAGCTGTGACGACACCGGCTGGAGCGCAGCCGGTGCAGGTCATTACGCCATCGCCGATACAACCGCAGGTCATCGCGCCGGCGCCCGAGCAGACGGAGTCCGCTGTGGTCGTTGCACCGAGTGCTCCGCCACCACCGCGTGTCGAGACCATCCCTCCACCGCCGTTGGCCGAGGCCCAGGAGATGTACTGGCGTCCAGGTCATTGGATGTGGTCGGGCGCGAACTGGGAATGGGCGTCTGGCCACTATGTACAGCGGCCGCAACCCGAGGCGGTCTGGGAAGCCGGTCATTGGGCCGAGCAGCCGAGTGGTGGCTATGTCTGGGTGGATGGCCACTGGCGGGGCTGAGGGAACGGAATCCGCCGGGCGCTGACGAACGCGGCGCCTGGTGCGTCGCCATGCAGTCGCCATGCAATGGAGGTCGAGATGCCTCGGTTATCGTCAGCCACACTGATTATTCCGGCGCTGCTCGGGCTGAGCGCCTGCGTCACCGTGCCGCCTGCGAGGGAGACGCAGGTCATCGTGCAACCGCCGCAGCAGCAGATGCAGTCCGTCGCCATTGCGCCCGGGCCACCGCCGCCGCCGCACGCGGAACTGGTGCCGCCACCACCACAGGATGCCGGAGCCGTGGTCTGGCAACCAGGCCATTGGCAGTACACTGGCATGGCGGATAATCCGTGGTCATGGCAGCCCGGCGAGTACGTGCCGCCACCGATGGGCGAAACGACCTGGGTTCCAGGACGCTGGGCGCAGCAGCCGAGCGGTGGCTGGAGCTGGATCGAGGGTCACTGGGCGTAGCTGACGGGTTCCGGGTTATCCGGTTGTCAGAGTGTTGCGGCGGTGGTCAGATGACTGCCGACGGCCTGACAACCAATGACCGGGGACGAACATGAAGCTGCTGTGGTTCCATCTGATGCCGTACACCGAGCTGCCGGACGATTTTCGCCAGAAGCATCCGTCGGTATGGGTCGACATTCACTCATCCCTGTTCGATCCGAAGCGCGCGCATTTGATGTACAACGACTTCATGGATGAAATGGAGTTTGCGGCGGATTGCGGCTTCGATGCGGTGTGCTGCAACGAACATCATTCCAACGGATACGGTCTGATGCCGTCGCCGAATCTGATTGCATCGGCGATCTCGCGCCGCACGCGCGACACGGCGATCTGCGTCATGGGCAATTCGCTTGCGCTGTACAATCCGCCAACACGGGTGGCAGAAGAATTCGCCATGATCGACGTGATCTCCGGTGGCCGGTTGATAGCCGGCTTCCCGGTCGGCACGCCAATGGACACCTGCTATTGCTATGGCCAGAATCCGAGCCTGCTGCGCGAGCGTTATCTCGAGGCACATGACCTGGTGATGAAGGCCTGGCAGGAACCCGACACGTTCGCGTTCAATGGCCGATTCAATCAGCAGCGCTATGTGAACATCTGGCCGCGTCCGGTGCAGAAGCCGCATCCGCCGGTATGGATTCCCGGTGGTGGCTCGATCGAGACGTGGCAATGGTGCGCGAGGATGGACTACGTCTATGCCTACCTGTCGTATTTCGGCTACAAGGACGGCAAGGCGACGATGGATGGGTTCTGGGCGGAGATGTCGCGCCTCGGCAAGGATCGCAATCCGTATCGCGCCGGCTTCCTGCAATTCGTCGGCGTAGCGGAGACGCGCGAGAAGGCGATGGAGCTGTATCGTGATTCCGCCGAGTACTTTTATGGTCGCTGCCTGTTCACCGATCCACGCTGGGCAACACCACCGGGATACGTCACCGAAGGCACAATGCGTGCGGGGCTGACCAGCCAGGTCGGTCGCGCCGCGTCGGTTGCCGCGCGCGAACAGGCACGCGCCGCGACGCAGATGGAAGACATCGTCGACCGCGGTTACGTCATTGTCGGCTCGCCGGACGAGGTGGTTGAGCAGCTCACCGAAGTGGCGACGTCACTGAACGTTGGGCACCTGATGCTGCTGCTGCAATTCGGCAACATGAGCAAGGAACTGACGAAGTACAACACGAAGCTGTTCGCCGAGAAGGTGATGCCGAAGCTACACCCGCTGTTTGCCGAATGGCAGGATCGTTGGTGGCCGCAGCCGATGGATGCAGCGCAACGAGCCGAGGTGCCGGCGTTCGTGCCGGGTCTTGCGGCGGAGTGATACGCGGCAAGCAGCTTGGCATTTCGCTGTGGGGCACGGTGCCGGTGGCGGAACTGGCACGCCAGGCGAAGCTCGCCGAAGCGATTGGCTGCGACAGCGTCTGGGTGATCGATTCGCAGTTGCTGTGTCGCGAGGTGTACCTGACGATCGGCGCGTGTCTGGCGCAGAGCACGATGCTGCGCGTGGCGACCGGCGTTACGCAGCCCGCGACGAGGCACCCATCGGTCGCGGCAAGCGCGCTGGCCACATTGGCCGAAATGTCCGGCGGGCGCGCCATCATGGGCATCGGCACGGGCTTTTCGTCGCTGCGCACCATTGGCCTGCCCGCGGCGAAGATTGCTGAGGTTGAAGCCTTCGTTGCGACGGTGCGAAGCTTGCTGCGCGGTGAACAGGTAACATTCGAGGACGGTGTGCGGGGGCGCATCACCTGGCTCGATCGTCCAGTCGAAGTACCGGTGGTTGTCGCAGCGTCAGGGCCGCGCATGACGCGCGCCGCGGTCCGTTTCGCCGATGGCGTGATTTTGCATCAGGGAATCTCGCCGGATCTGTTGCACCGCGCGTTGGGTTGGGCACGCGATGGCGCAAGTGAAACGATGCCGGAGATCTCCTGCTGGGTGCCGTATTCCATGGCCGACGATCCACGCGAGGCGCGCGACCGGGTTCGTGCGCACGTCGCTGGTGCATTGATGAATACCAATCCCGACTGGTTTGATGGCGAAGACCGCGCTGCCGTCCTGCGTCTGCAACAAAGTTACGCTTCCTCGCTGTTCGGGGTGGGTAGAAACGTCCTCTTGCCTGACCATGCGACGCTGCCCAACTGGTGACGTTTCTTGGTTCGGCTGACAGGGGCCGTTTCTCCGTCCCGGCCTGAGGACCCCAAGGCGCCACGCACAGTCGCGGTCAAGGATGGCCGCAGGCCACCGCGCTTGCGCGGCGCGCAGCGTGCTTGACGGCGGCGAGCATGGCGCCAGGCTCGAACCAGGGTGGGCCGAATGTGGGGGACCAACCATGCGTGACACAGCTTTGCTGCAACTGGCGTTGGGCCTGACCCCACCCTGGACGGTGAGCCGCAGCGACTTCGACCGCGAGGCGCACCGGCTCGACATCGAGATCGACTTTGCCCCGGGCAGCCGCTTTGCCTGTCCGACCTGTGGTGCGGCGGACTGCCCAGCCTACGACACCGAGCGGATGCCCTGGCGTCACCTCAACTTCTTTCAGCACCAGGCGTATTTGCATGCCCGCGTACCGCGTGTGCGTTGCGACACGTGCGGCATCAAGACAGCCAACGTGCCGTGGGCGCGGCCAGACAGCGGCTTCACGTTGCTGTTCGAGGCGTTGGTCATGACCATGGTCTCAGCCATGCCGGTCAAAGCGGTGGCTCGGATTGTTGGTGAGCACGACACAAGGCTATGGCGTGTGGTTCACCACTATGTGGACCGGGCGCTTGCGCGCACCGACGCATCGGGCGTGACACGGCTGGCCATCGATGAGACCGCCACGCGGCGCGGCCACGACTACGTTACTTTGTTTGTCGACATCGACCGTGCCCGCGTCGTGTTCGCAACCGAGGGCAAGGACGCCGACACCATAGTCGCCTTCGCCGATGATCTCGCCGCGCATGGTGGTAGCCCTGACGCGATCAGCGAGGTCTGCATCGATATGAGCCCGGCCTTTATCAAGGGCATCGCCGAGAACCTGCCGAATGCTGCCATCACCTTTGACAAGTTCCATGCCGTCAAGATCATCAATGACGCGGTCGAGCAGGTGCGCCGCACCGAACAGAAAACGCAATGTCTGCTGCGCGGCACACGTTATATCTGGCTGCGCAACCCGCAAACGCTGTCCGATCGCCAGCGCGCGATGCTCGGAGGTCTGCCCACGCGCCACCTCAAGACTGCACGTGCGTATCAGATCCGCCTCGCCTTTCAGGAACTCTATGATCAGCCATCTGTGCAGGCGGGGGCGAGCCATTTGAAGAAATGGTACTTCTGGGCCACCCATAGCCGGATCGAACCGGTCATCGATGCCGCGCGCACTGTCAAGCGCCACTGGGACGGTATCCTGCGATGGTTCGACAGCAAGATCGCCAACGGCCTGATCGAGGGCATCAATAGCCTGGTGCAGGCCGCCAAGGCCAAGGCACGAGGCTATCGCTCAACCCGCAATCTCAAGGCCATCATCTATCTGCTGGCCGGCAAACTCGATCTGCGACTGCCCGCGTGAGGACGTTTCTACCCACCCAAAATAGCGCGGAACCAAAGTTACCAAGTGTCCGATCATGCGACCGCGCAGCCCCATCATGCCGCCTTGGTCACCGACAGCCTGACCGCGCGCTATGCCGTGGCAGGAACGCCGGGCGAAGTGCGCGAACAACTGGCGCGGGTGATCGCACAACCAGGAATCGACCGCATCATCCTGACGCCACAGGTGAGCGCTGCGGGCGCACTGCCGATCGAGCAGGTACTGCGGGACCTGGAAGCACAGGTGCTGCAACATCTGTAGGTTGTCGCTCTGATCACAATCGCTCTGATCACAATCGCTTTGTCATTCACTCGATGGCCCCATGGCACAACGAGCCCCCGGTTGACCGGCACATGGCTCCCTCTCTATTGAGCCTGCCGCTCGTGTCGCGTTGCAACATGTTCGTCGGAACGCTCTGCATCGCGGCACAGATCCGGGAAGGACTGTCGATGATCCTGCGCCGCCTCGCCGCACTGCCTGCGGCATTCGTACTGCTCGGCGCAGCCATCGCCGTGGCCCAGATGCCGGGCGGGCCGCCGGCGGTCGGCGTCGTGCGGGCCGAGCAGAAGCCGGTCACGGAAAGTTCGGAATTCATCGGCCGTGTGCAGGCCGTGGATCGTGTCGTGCTCACCGCGCGCGTGACGGCATTCCTCGACCAGCGGTTGTTCACCGAAGGCACCGAGGTGCATGAAGGCGACCTGCTGTACCGGCTCGAGCAACCGCCGTTCGAAGCTGCTGTGGCGCAACAAGAAGCCGCCGTCGCCGACGCCAGCGCGCGGCTAGCAAATGCCAACATCACGCTGGCGCGCGCCCAATCGCTGCTAAACACGCCGGCGGGCCAGCGCTCGACTGTGGATGATGCGGTTGCCGCACAGCGTTCGCAGGCGGCACAACTGGCGGGTGCTCAGGCGCAACTGCGCGTTGCGCAGATCAACCTCGCCTATACCGAGATCCATGCACCGATCAGCGGCAAGATCAGCCGCACCGCCGTGACCGTCGGCAACGTCGTCTCGCCGAGTTCGGGTCCGCTCGCGACGATCGTCAGCCAGGATCCGATGTATGTGCTGTTTCCGATCGCTGTGCGCGCGGATCTCGACCTGGAGAAGCGTTATGCCGACCAGGGTGGCATGAACGCCATGGAGATCAGGCTGCGGATGCCGGATGGCACGATGTACGGCCAGACCGGCAAGATCGACTACGTCGAACCAAGCGTGCAGGCCACCACCGACACGATCCTGTTGCGCGGCAAGATCGCCAATCCGCCACGCAAACCGATCGTCGCAGGTCGAGCCGGTCGATCGACCGCTGATCGACGGCGAGTTCGTCACTGTGATAGTCCAGGGCATCCAACCGGTCATGACGATTGCCGTGCCGCGCGCCGCCGGTGCTGTCCGACCAGCAGGGCGATTATGTCTTCGTGGTGAACGCGCAGAACCGCGTGGAGCAGCGCCGCGTGCAGCTCGGCCAGTCAACACCATCGACCGCGGCGATCATGTCCGGCCTCAAAGCAGGGGAGCTGGTGGTGCTGGACGGCATCCAGCGGGTGCGCCCCGGGATCCAGGTCGTGCCTGGTCCCGCCTCGCCGCCGCCCACCGAGCCGAAGCCGGCGGGACAATAGCCGCATGATCTCTGCCGTCTTCGTCGATCGCCCACGGTTGGCGATCGTCATCGCCATCCTGATGACGCTTGCGCGGGGCTCTGTCGCTGCTGCGCATCCCAGTCGCGCAATTCCCCGACATAGTGCCGCCGCAGGTGACGGTTTCCACCACGTTCCCTGGCGCTTCGGCCGCCGTGGTGGAGGCCACGGTCGCGCAGCCGATCGAGGCGCAGGTCGTCGGCGTCGACAAGATGATCTACATGAAGTCCAACAGCGGCAACGACGGCAGCTACAGCCTGACTGTCAGCTTCGAGCTGGGCACCGATCCCGACATCGACACGGTCAATGTCAACAATCGCGTGCAGCAGGCCCTGTCGCGGCTGCCTCCCGAGGTGCAGCAATACGGGTTGACGGTGCGCAAGCGTTCCTCGGCGATCCTGGAGTTCCTGCAGTTCTACAGCGAGGGCGGCAAGCAGGACCCGCTGTTCATCAGCAATTACGTCACGATCAACGTGCTTGGACCGGCTGGCGCGCACGCCCGGTGTGGGCGATGCGCAACTGTTCGGCCGGCTGGATTATTCGATGCGCATTTGGTTCGACATGAACCGGCTGGTCAGCCTGAATCTGGCGCCGTCGGATATCATCACGGCGATCCAGCAGCAGAACGTGCAGGCGGCAGTGGGCCGTATCGGCGCGCGCCCGACCAGCGACGCGACCCAGTTCCAACTCAATGTGCAGACGCAGGGGCGCCTGGTCACGCCGGAACAGTTCGGCAAGATCGTGATCCGCGCCAATCCGGACGGGTCCGTGCTGCGCCTGTCGCGACATCGCGCGGGTCGAACTCGGTGCAGCCAACATGGACACCGAGAGCCGGCTGAACGGCAACCCGGCGGTGTCCATCGGGCTTTACCTCTCGCCGGGCGCCAATGCGGTGCAGACGTCGGCGCGTGTGCAGGCCGCGCTCGACGAATTGGCACACCGGTTTCCCGATGGTCTGAAGGCGCACGTGTTCTACGACAGTTCGTCGTTCGTCGCCTCGACGATAACCGAGGTGGAGAAGACCCTCGCCATCGCTTTCGCGCTGGTGATCCTCGTCGTGTTCCTGTTCCTCGGCAGTATCCGTGCCACGATCATTCCCATGGTGGCCATTCCGGTCAGCCTGATCGGCACGTTCGCCGTCCTGCTGGCTGCCGGATTCTCCGCCAACACCGTGTCGCTGCTGGCGCTGGTGCTCGGCATCGGCATCGTGGTGGACGACGCCATCGTGGTGGTGGAGAACGTCGAACGGGTGATGGCCGAAGAGCCGGACCTGTCGCCAAATGAAGCGACCAAGAAGGCGATGCGGCAGATCACCGGCCCGGTGATCGCCATTTCGCTGGTGCTGCTGTCGGTGTTCGTGCCGGTGGGCTTCATACCCGGTGTTTCCGGGTCGCTGTTCCGCCAGTTCGCCGTCACGATCAGCGTCGCGATGCTGATCTCTGCCACCAATGCGCTGACCCTGTCGCCGGCCTTGTGCAGCGTGTTCCTGCGCCATCACGGGCAGCCACGCGGCCCGCTGCGCTGGGTGCTCGGCAGCATCGCCCGGGCACGCGACGGCTATGCCGCGGTGGTGCTGCGATTGCTGCGGGTGTCCGTGCTATCGGTGCTGGCGATCGCCATCGCCGGCGCCGGCATCTGGGGACTGGCGCTGCGCACGCCGACCGGGTTCCTGCCCGAGGAGGACCAGGGCGCGTTCTTCGTTGCGGTGCAGTTGCCGGATGGCGCGTCGGTGTCGCGCACGCGCGCGGTGGCGCAACATGTGGAGGACCTGCTGCGGCCGATGCCGCAGATAGAAGGCGTGCTGTCGATCGTCGGCTTCTCGCTGCTCGATGGCGGCGATGAGCCGAATGCCGCCTTCGTGGTGATCCGGCTCAAGCCGTTCGCCGACCGCACGGCGGCGGCCGACGGCGCGCAGGCGATGATCGGCCGGGTGTTCGGCGCGGTGCAGCAGGTGCGCTCCGCCAACATATTTCCCTTCAACCTGCCGCCGATCATCGGGCTATCGACCAGTGGCGGCTTCGAATACCAGCTGGAGAACCTGGAAGGCCGCGATCCTGCGGAGATGGCGAGCGTGATGCAGGGGCTGGTCGCGGCAGCCAACCAGGATCCGCGCCTGGCGCGCGTGTTTTCCACCTTCACGGCCAGCAACCCGTCGATCTGGCTGGATATCGATCGCGAGAAGGCGCAGGCGCTCGGGCTCAACATTTCCGATGTGTTCAATGCGCTGCAAACGACATTGGGCGGCTTCTACGTCAACGATTTCAACCTGTATGGCCGCACCTGGCAGGTGAATATCCAGGGCGATGCGCCGGATCGCAGCGATGTTTCCGACGATCGACAAGATCTACGTCCGCAATCGTCAAGGCCAGATGGTGCCGCTGCAAGCAATCGCGCGTGTGCGCATTGTGCTCGGCCCCCAGGTGATCAGCCGGTTCAACAATTATCGCGCAGTGACGATCAATGGTGGGCCGCGGCCGGGCGTGTCATCCGGCGATGCATTGGTCGCCATGACGCAGATATCGGCGAAGACGCTGCCGCCGGGCTATGCCTTCGAATGGTCAGGCACCGCCTACCAGGAGGTCGCAGCATCCGGCCAGACGGGCCTGATCCTGTCGCTGTCGGTGTTGTTCGCCTATCTGTTCCTGGTGGCGCTGTACGAGAGCTGGGTCATCCCGTTACCCGTGCTGCTGTCGGTTACGGTGGGTGTGCTGGGCGCATTTGCCGGCATCCTGATTTCCGGGCTGGCACTCGATCTCTACGCGCAGATCGGGCTGGTGGTGCTGATCTCGCTGGCAGCAAAGAACGGCATCCTTATCGTCGAGTTCGCGAAGGAACAGCGCGAGGCGGGATTGCCGATTCTCGAAGCCGCTGCACTCGGGGCGCGCATTCGGTTCCGCGCAGTGATGATGACGTCGATCGCCTTCATCTTCGGCTTGATTCCGCTGGTGTGGGCCACGGGTGCGGCGATGCTGAGCCGTCGCGCAGTGGGCACTGCGGTATTTGCCGGCATGATCGTCGCAAGCTCGATCGGCGTATTCCTGATTCCGATGCTGTACGCGACATTCCAGGGGATACGCGAACGGGTGAAGGCCAGGTTCGGCAGGGCACGTCCGCGCAGGCACTGACGTTGCGTGAGGCACATGCCGTCTCTCGCTGGCTTGTCCCGCCGATTGGTCGCGGCAGACTGCCGGTGGCGATGGCCGGGACGAGCCCGGCCATGACAGTTTGCCCGATATTACGCGGCGCCGATCAGCGCCAGCGTGTGGCGGGCGATGACGACCTCCTCGTCGGTTGGAATCACGTAGGCCGGCCGTTCAGAGTCGACGCGCGTCAGCAGCGCCTTGCCGGCCTGGTTGGCCGCCTCGTCCAGCGTAAAGCCGAGCCAGCGCAGGCGATGCAGCACGCGCGCGCGAATTTCGGGGCTGCGTTCGCCGATGCCGGCGGTAAACACGAGAGCGTCGATGCCGCCCATGCTGGCAGCCAGTGCTGCCGCGGTTCGCGCCGCATGGTAGACGAAATAGTCCACTGCCAGCCGCGCCAGCGGGCGTTCGCTCGCCAGCAGCGTGCGCATATCGTTCGACACGCCGGACAAGCCCTTCAGGCCGCAATCGGCGTAAAGGAAATGCTCGACCCGATCGACATTCCAGCCTTTCTGCTGCTGCAGCCACAGGATCATGCCGGGATCCAGCGAACCGGGGCGCGTTCCCATCGGCAGGCCATCCAGCGCGGTGAACCCCATTGAGGAATCCACGCTGCGCCCTCCGGCCAAGGCACACATCGAAGCACCGGACCCGAGATGCGCCACCACGACACGTCCCAGCGCGATCTCCGGCAACCGCTCGGCCAGCGCGCCGGCGATGTATTCATAGGACAATCCGTGGAAGCCGTAGCGCCGCACGCCCTCCTGATACAGCGCATCAGGGATCGCGAAGCGATCAGCCACCGCCGGATGGCCGCGATGGAACGCGGTATCGAAGCACGCCACCTGCGGCAGATTGGGGAAACGCGCGGCCAGCGCCTTGAGCACGGCGACCGCCGGCGGATTGTGCAGCGGCGCCAGCGGTTCGAGCGCCTCGATGCGCGCCAGCGTCGCCGCATCCACCAACACCGGAGCGTCCATGTCCGGACCGCCATGCACGACGCGATGACCGAACCCGATCAGGCCATGTTCATCGAGCGGTCCATCGCGCAATGCTGCGAGCGCTTCGAGTGCCGCCGCATGGTCCGCAGTTTGGATCATGCGGTCATGCACTGGCTTGCCGTCCGCGGCGCTGACCAGGAGACGTCCCTGACCGCCGACCTGCTCCACCTCGCCGGTCTGGTAGCGGCGCAAGGTATCGCCGGCCAGTTCATAGACGGCGAACTTCAGGCTGGACGAGCCGGCGTTCAGAACGCACAGGCGACGATCTTCCATCCCTCTTGGCCTTTCATATCCAGAGCGTGCATGCTCTCCGAGCCAATCACAGACGAGCCCTGGAGACAGCGTCCATGACCAAATTCGGCCTCGCCCAGCCGGTCCGCCGCGTGGAGGACCCGCGCCTGCTGATCGGCAACGGCCGCTACACCGACGATATCGTGCTGCCGGGCATGCTGCACGGCATCGTGCTGCGCAGCCCGCACGCCGCGGCGAAACTCGGCGCCATCGACACGACAGGCGCAGCATCGGTCGAAGGGGTTAAGGCAATCTATACCGCCGCTGATCTGAATGCCGATGGCATCGGGCCGCTGCCCTGCGCCGCGCCGGTGCAGAACCGCGACGGCTCCGACATGGCGAACCCGCCGCATCCGGTGCTGGCCGACGGCGCGGTGCGCCATGTCGGCGATCCGGTGGCGTTCGTCGTCGCCGACACGGCGGCGGCGGCGCGCGATGCCGCGGAACTGATCGACGGTGGATTACGACGTTCGAGCCGTCGATCACCGATCTCGCCGCGGCGATCGAACCGGGCGCGCCGCTGGTCTGGCCCGAGCGCGAACAACAACATCGTCGTTCGACTGGGAAATCGGCGACAAGGCGGCGACCGACGCGCTGTTCGCCAAGGCCGCGCATGTCACGCGGCTGACCGTGGTGAACAACCGCGTCATCGTTGCATCGATGGAGGCGCGCGCCGCGATCGCCGATTACGATGCGGCGACCGGCCGCTGGACGCTGTATGCCAACACGCAGGGCGGCTGGCTGATGAAGAACCTGATCGGCGCCGGTGTTCCAGACCGACCCGGCGAAGTTCCGCGTCATCACGCCCGATGTCGGCGGCGGCTTCGGCATGAAGGCTGTTCCTTTACGCCGAGCATGTGCTGACCTGCTACGCGGCGCGCAAGCTGGGGCGGCCGGTGAAGTGGACGTCGGATCGCGGCGAAGCGTTCCTGTCCGACACGCAAGGCCGCGACAACATCACCCTGGGCGAGCTGGCGATCGACGCGGAGGGCAAATTCCTGGCGCTGCGCACGCGCAATGTTGCCAACATGGGCGCGTATCTTTCGACTTTCGCGCCGTACATCCCGACGCTTGCCGGCGGCGCGCGTGCTGGCCAGCGTCTACGGCTTCCAGGCAGATCTACGCCAACGTGCTCGGCGTGTTCACCAACACGGTGCCGGTCGATGCGTATCGCGGCGCCGGCCGGCCGGAGAGCAACTACCTGGTGGAGCGCCTGGTCGATGCCGCCGCGCGCGAACTGAACATCGACCGCGCGGAATTGCGCCGGCGCAACATGGTGCCGCCGTCGGCGATGCCGCACACCACGCCGGTGGGCAAGACCTATGACAGCGGCGATTTCGCGATGGTGCTGGATGCGGCGCTGAAACAGATGGACTATGCCGGTTTCGCCGCGCGCCGGGCGGAGGCGGCACGACGCGGCAAGCGTCGCGGCATCGGGCTTGCGTACTACCTGGAAGCCACCGGGGGCGATCCGACCGAGCGCGCGGAAATCCGCTTCGCCGACGATGGCTTTGTCGATGTCTATGTCGGCACGCAATCGACCGGCCAGGGACACGAGACCGGCTATGTGCAACTTACCTCGCAGCGTCTTGGCATCGACGGCGAGAAGATCCGCGTCCGCCAGGGCGACACCGACACGCATCCCGGTCGGCGGCGGCACCGGCGGCGCGCGCAGCCTGTATTCCGAAGGCCAGGCGATCCTGATCACCGCGGATACGGTGATCGACAAGGGCAAGCAGGCGGCGGCCGAAGTGCTGGAAGCCGCGCCGGCCGACATCGCATTCGCCGATGGCCGGTTCTCCATCGTCGGCACCGACCGCGGCATCGACATCATCGCGCTCGCGGCGACGCAGCGACAGAAGGCAGCGGCCGGCCAGCAAGCGACCATGCTCGACGCTGCGGAAGTGGCGAATGTCGCGGAACACACCTTCCCGAACGGCTGCCATATGGCCGAGGTGGAAGTCGATCCCGAAACCGGCGTGGTCGAGATTGTGCGCTATCGCGTGTGCGACGACTTCGGCAAGACGGTGAACCCGATGATCGTGCGCGGCCAGGTGCATGGCGGCGTGGCGCAGGGCCTGGGCCAGGCGTTGCTGGAGCTTGCCAGTTACGACGTGACGTCCGGTCAGCTTCTGTCCGGCAGCTTCATGGACTACGCGCTGCCGCGCGCGGACGATCTGCCGGATATCGAGGTCGATCTGCTGGAAGTGCCCTGCGCCACCAATCCGCTCGGCGTGAAGGGCGCCGGCGAGGCGGGCGCGGTCGGCAGTCCGCCGGCGGTGATCAATGCGATCATCGATGCGCTGTCGGTCGACGGCGTGACGCACATCGACATGCCTGCCACGCCGGAGAAGGTGTGGCAGGCATTGTCGAAGAAGGCGGCGTAGCTACCGAGCTGAATCGAGATCCCGCGCGCCGAGGGAGCGCGCGCGGATTGCCTCTTCCGGCGCGGCGTGGCCGAAATCGGTGAACGCACGGCGCACCGATTCGACGGTCGAGCCGAACACCTGCTTGCGGTTCTCACGCGCCCAGACGCTGGATCCCATGATCTGCCCGAGCGATCCTTGGAACTGCGGTATCACGTACCGCGCGAACAATTCATAGCTGCGCAGGGTCTGTTCGCGCGTTGCCCATTCGTGCGCGCGGAACAAGATGCCGCCGAAGCCGCCCTGGCTGTATTCAAGTAGGCGCTTGATGCCCTTGGTCACTGTTTCCGGCGAACCGACCATGGTGGTGCCCATCTTCACACCCTCGCGCAGCGGATCGTCGGCGCGGCCTGGCGGACGACCGAGCGTATCCTCGAAATAGGTCTGCGTCTCGATTCGCTCGCCCTTCTGGACCTCGCGCAACGCCTGTTCGTCATCCTCGGCGATGTGGGCATTCACCACGACGCGCCAGTTCTTGCGGTCCATCGTCTTGCCGTTCTTCGCCGCAGCGTCCTCGGCGATCTTCCATTGGCTGGCCAGTGCTTCCGGACCGCCAGGCAGGCCCGCGCCGATCGACAGCACGCCGACGCCATGCGTCCCGGCGGCTATCATGCCGAACGGTGTGATGGTGCTGGCAACGGCGATCTCGAAATGCGGATCGGTATATGGCGCCAGATGGAGGCGTGCATCACGCATTTCAAACCAGTCGGTTTTCATGGTGACCGGCTCTTCGCATTTCAGCAGACGCATGATCGCGTCCATGGCCTGCAGCATGCGTGGACGCTGCGTGCTGGGTTCGATGCCGAGCATATAGGCATCGGACGTCAGCGCACCAGGTCCGCAGCCCATCATGGCTCGACCGCGCGTCATATGATCGAGCTGCACGAAACGCTGCGCGACCATGAACGGGTGGTGATACGGCAGGCTGGTCACGCCGGTGCCGAGCTTGATGTGCTTGGTGCGTTCGGCGGCGGCGGCGATGATCAGCTCGGGCAGAGCGATCAGCTCCCAACCGGCGGAATGATGTTCGCCGATCCAGGCCTCATCGTAGCCGAGCCAATCCAGCCACTCCAGGAGTTCCACGTCGCGGTTGATCGCAAGCGTCGGGTTCTCGCCGACGCGATGGAACGGTGCCAGGAAAATGCCGAACTTCATGCCGCGATGGGCCATGCGCTTATTCTCCACATATCGCCGGGCACGGTGCCCGTCTTGGTGCGGTGCATGGTGCATGGTACCGGGCCGGTAGCCAAGCTGGGCCACTCGTGGCAGCCTCAACCGCGAGCTGCTGCTTGGGAGGAACGAAGCATGCGCCTGGAAGGGAAAGTGGCAATCGTCAGCGGTGCGGCCTCCGGCATGGGTGCCGCGACGGCGCGGCGATTTGCCAAGGAAGGCGCCAAGGTGGTGATCGCCGATATGCTGGATGACGAAGGTCGCCAGATCGCGGCCGATATCACGCGCGCCAACGGCACCGCCGAGTACATGCGGCTGGACGTGACAAACGAAGCGGACTGGAAGGCTGTGGTCGATGCAACCGTGCAGAAATACGGCAAGCTGGATATTCTGGTGAACAACGCCGGCATCAGCGGCAGCGCAGTGTCCGACATGCTGGACACCGACGCCTGGGACAAGTTGATGGCCGTCAATGCGCGTGGCGTGTTTCTCGGCACCAAATATGCGGTGCTGGCGATGCAGCAGGCGGGCGGCGGATCGATCATCAATCTATCGTCGATCTCCGGCAATACGGGACAAACGATGACGCATATGGGCTACAACGCGTCGAAGGGCGCGGTGCGGACGTTGACGAAGTCCACCGCGGTACAGTTCGGCCGCGATGGCATTCGCGCCAATTCGGTGCATCCGGGACTGATGCCGCCGATGCGCACATCCGGCGCAACTGCCGATCCGGCGGTGCGGGCGAAGATGCTGCAGACCGTGCCGCTGCGCCGCGCCGGCGAGGTGGACGAGGTGGCGAACGCCATTCTGTTCCTCGCGTCGGATGAGGCATCCTACATCACGGGTGCCGAGCTTTATGTCGATGGCGGCTATCTTGCCGCCTAAGGCGGAGGGTTGTGCGATGATTCTCAACAGGCAGCAGCTTCGGCAGTTCGACAAGGAAGGCTATCTGTTCCTGCCGGATGTGTTCTCTGCCGAGGAGATTGCCGTCCTGCGCCATGAAGCGGTGGCGATCTTCCATACCGATCGCGAGGAGATCTGGCGGGAGAAATCGGGGGCCCCCCGCACGGCTTTCGCGGCGCACACCTATAACGAGGCGTTTCGCCTGCTGGGTGCGCATCCGCGCATGATCCGGCCGGTCGAGCAGGTGTTTGGCGAGCAGCTTTACATGCACCAGTTCAAGATCAACGCGAAGGCGGCGTTCGACGGCGAGGTGTGGCAGTGGCATCAGGATTACGGCACCTGGGCGCGCGATGACGGCATGCCGGAACCACGCGCGATGAACATTTCGGTGTTTGTCGACGAGGTGCTGCCGATCAACGGTCCGCTGATGCTGGTGCCGCGCAGCCACAAGGAAGGTGTGCTGCAAGCCGGCCATGATCTGTCCACCACGTCATATCCGTTGTGGACGCTCGACAATGATACGGTGACGCGGCTCGTGCAACGGGGCGGGATCGTCACGCCGACTGGCAAGCCGGGCGCCATGCTATTGTTCCACGGCAACCTGGTGCACGGATCGGCGGGCAATATCACGCCCTATCCGCGCAAGATCGTGTACCTGACGCTGAATGCGGTCTCCAACTATATCCGCACCCCCACACGTCCGGACTGGATCGCCCACCGCGATTTCCGGCCGATCCAACCGGTTCCGGACGATGCGCTGCTGCGCTACGCCAGGAGTTTCCAGGCTGCGGCAGACTAGGCTTGCGGGTTGCTTGCCCGGGGCGGCCGCGCTAAGCGGACACCCGAAAGCCCCGGGAGGAAACATGACCGCCACCAAGTCGAGCCTTGTCGTGCCGCGCCGCCAGGCGCTGCTGGGTGCTGCCGCTGTGGCAGCCGCTCCGCTGGCGCGGCCGTTCATCGCCAACGCGGCGGCGGCTGAAACGATTAAGATCGGCCTGCTGCTCGCCAAGACCGGCGACATCGCAGCGCAGACCGAATACCTGGCGAACGGCACCTACCTCGCGTTGGAGGAACGCGGCAACAAGATCATGGGGCAGCCGGCAGAATTGGTCTGGCTCGACGAACCGTCGCCGCAGGGTTCGCAGCAGAACATGCAGAAGCTTGTGCAGGAGAACAAGGTGGTCGCCATTCTCGGCGGCTCGCTCAGTTCAAATGGCCTGGCCGAGCAGGCCACCGCTGCACAACTGAAGATCCCGTTTGTCTGCGATAATGCCGCGGCAACCGACATGAGCGGCAAGAACTGCAATCATTACACGTTCCGGTTGAACACGCCGGTCGCGGTACAGGCGGCGATGTTCGCGCCCTACATCATGGGTTACGGCAAAAAATGGTACTTCATCACTGCCAACTATGCATTCGGTCAGGACATCGCCAGATCATTCAAGGCGATCCTTACCAATGCTGGCGGCACCATCGTGGGCGATGACAGCGTGCCACTGAATACGCCGGACTACAGTTCCTTCATCCTGAAGATTCGCCAGGCGAAGCCCGACATGATCCTGGGCGGCGTGCCGGCGGGTGATCTCTCGACCTTCCTCAAACAGTGGAACGAGATGGGAATGAAGGGCACAATTCCCATCTGCGAGATTGCCATCGGCGACACGGATATCTGGGCGGTCGGGCAGGAGGCGGCGACCGGACTGTACACCTCGCTCTGGTGGTACAATAATCCAAACAATCCGCCGGACGAGCAGGCGATGGCCGCCGCGTACCAGAAAAAATATGGCAAGCCGGCAGCCGACAAGGCGTGGATGGGCTGGATCGCGGCCAAGTCGCTGTTCGAATCGATTGAGCAGGCGAAATCCACCGAGACCGAAGCGATCATAAAGGCGCTGGAAAGCTGGAAGGGCGGCTCTGCTGCCAATCCGTACTACTGGCGCAAGGGCGACCACCAGATGCTGCTGCGCAACCTGGTGGTGCAGGTGAAGCCGAAGATCACCGACAAGTGGGACTATTTCGATGTCAAAGGGGTGGTGCCGCAGAATGTCGCAGACCTCGAAAAGGTGTTCGGCGATCCGGTGGCCAACGGCTGCCACATGACCTGAAGCCGTCGTGCTGGACGTCATTGTTTCGCAGGTGGCCGCCGGGCTGGTGCTCGGTGGCCTCTACGTGCTTATCGCTATTGGCCTGTCGATTATATTCGGCCTGTTGGGGATTGTTAATTTCGCACATGGCAACTTTTTCGCACTCGGAGCGTACTTTGCACTGACATTGTATCAGTTTTTCGGTTGGCCGGCTGTGCTGCTGGCGCCAGTTCTGGTGGGTGTCGTTGGCATGGTGGTGGAACGCACGCTGATCCGCCGGCTTTACGACAAGGAGCCGTTGATCAGCCTGATCATCACCTTCGCTCTGGCACTAATGATCGAGGCACTGCTGCGTTTGATCTACGGCGGGATAGGCCAGCCGTTCGACCAGCCACCGTTCTTGTCCGGCATCTATATTTGGGGACCGGTGCTGATCACCAAATACCGGCTGACCGTGTTTCTCACCACGATCGCGCTGCTGATCGGACTGTGGGCTTTCATGCAGTTCACGCCCTTTGGCCGAATCCTGCGCGCCGGCTCGCGCGATCCGGAAATGGTGGGACTGCTCGGCATCCGCCTGCCACGGGTGCTGACCGCGGTTTTCGGGTTGGGCTGCGCGCTTGCCGGCATTGCTGGCGTGTTGGCGGCACCGTTATGGACAGTGATTCCGTCGATGTCGGAAAATGCCATCATGCCGGCGTTTGTCGTGGTCGTGATTGGCGGGCTGGGCTCGTTCGCCGGCGCCGTGATCGCCGGCCTGCTGGTTGGTGTGGTGACGGCGCTGACGATTCAGTTCCAGCCCGATGCGGCAAACGCCGTGATGTATGTGTTCATGGCTGCGGTCTTGCTGGTGCGTCCGCGAGGCCTCCTCGGCGAACGCTGGGAGCGCTTCGAATGAGCACCGTGCTGCGCCATCCAATCCTGTGGGTGTTTCTCGGTACTTGTTGCGCTGACGGTGGCGTGGAACGCGATCGGTGCACCGGTCAGCCTGATCACCCAGATTGCCATCTATGCGCTGTATGGCGCCGGAGTGAATCTGCTGGTCGGCTACACCGGACTGGTGCCGTTCGGCGCCTCGGTGTTCTTCGGCTGTGCCAGCTACGCGGTGGCGATTTCGCTGCGCGGCTTTCTGACCAACGAAGCCGAGGCATTGGCATTCGCCGTCGGATTCTCTCTGGTGCTGGCCGCGGCGATCGCATTGGTGATCCTGCGCCGGCGTGGTCTGTATTTCTCCTTGCTGACACTGGCATTTTCCCAGATCGCCTTCGAGATCGCCTACAAGTGGACCGACCTCACCGGCGGCGAGAACGGCCTGCAGGATGTGCCCCGACCATGGCTGGTCAGCGACTGGTCGTTCCACGCCTTCACGGTGGTTACCGTCACCGCCGGCATGTGGCTGCTGTGGCGCATTGCCCATGCGCCGTTCGGCCGCGCGTTGCAGGCGCTGCGCGACAACGAACAGCGTTTGCAGAGTCTCGGGTACTCGACATTCCGCCTGAAATTTGAGGCATTCGTCATACTCGGCGGCGTGGTCGGCTACGCCGGCGCACTGCTCGCCTTGATGCTGCGCGGCGCGTATGCCGACAACCTCGGCTGGCAGCATGCCGGCGACGCACTGCTGATGACGGTACTCGGCGGCGTGCATCAGTTCCTTGGCCCGTTATGGGGCGCGATCGCCTTCACCCTGCTGCAGGATCGGCTCAGTGCGATCACCGAAAGTTGGTGGCTGTTGTTCGCGCCGATCATCATCATCTTCGCTCTGGTGTCGCCGGAAGGGATCCAGGGCGCGGTGCAACGAGTGTTTCGACGCGAGCGCTGGACCCTGGTACGCGACGGGATTCCACTGCGCCCGGAGCACATTGCGCGCTTTGGCGAAGTCGGGCGACAGGGCATGGCGCCCGACCAGCCGATCCTGACGGTGCGCGGGCTGCACAAGCGGTTCGGTTCGCTGGTGGTGGCCGCCGACGTGCATCTCGATGTGCATCCGTATTGCCTGCACAGTCTGATTGGCCCCAATGGCGCCGGCAAGACGACATTCTTCAACATGCTGACCGGGCTGCTGCGCGCGGACGCGGGACAAATCCAATTTGCCGGTCACGACATTTCGCAACTTCCGGTGCATCGCCGTATTCGCCTGGGCCTGGGGCGCTCATTCCAGATTCTCAGCGTGTTCCGCAATCTGACAACCTTCGAGAACGTGCGCGTGGCAGTTCAGGCGCGCAGCCCGGAGCAGAACGGCTTGTGGCGTGATGCTTATGATATCGAGCCGATCAACTCACACACATGGTCACTGCTTGCCGCTGTTGGTCTGGAGGATCGTGCCGCCGAACCGTGCTCCAATCTTTCGCACGGTGAGCAACGTCTGTTGGAGATCGCGATCGCACTTGCCACGGATGCGAAATTGCTGCTGCTCGATGAACCTCTGGCGGGTCTTGCCGAGGTTGATCGCGAGGTTGTCGGTGCACTGATCCGTCAGCTCGCAGCGACCCATGCCGTGCTGCTCATCGAGCATGATATCGACCGCGTGCTGGCGCTGTCCGATCGAATCACAGTGCTGCATCAGGGCCGCGTGATCGCCGATGGGAAGCCGGCCGAAGTGGCGAACAATCCGGACGTCATAACCGCCTACATGGGGACCGCGCGTGCCGGCGGTCCGTCGCCGACAGTGCATGTGGAAGCCATACGCCCGATCGCGACCAAGCCAATTCTGCTGCTCCAGCGGGTACGTGCCGGCTATGCTGGCAGTCTGGTGTTGACGGATCTCGATCTGGCTGTCCACGAAGGCGAAGCTGTTGCCCTGCTCGGCCGCAACGGTGTCGGCAAGACCACGATGCTGCGGGCTATCACCGGCACGGTGCAGAAAAGCGCCGGCAGCATCACGATGGATGGCAAGGACATCACCCACGCCAAACCGTACGAGATCAATCGACTCGGCATTTCGATCGTGCCAGAGGGACGCCGGCTGTTCCCCAATCTGACAGTGATGGAGAATCTGCGTATCGCCGCACGTCCAGGCGGTGCATCGTTCGAGGAGATCTTCGAGTTGTTCCCGAAGCTCCGTATATTGCAACGAGCGCGCGCCGAAAGCCTGTCCGGTGGTGAGCGGCAGATGCTGGCGATCGCCCGCGCGCTGACCGTGCCAAGCCGACTAATCCTGCTGGATGAACCGTTCGAAGGCCTGGCACCCGCCGTCGTGCAGGAGGTTATGGATGCACTGGTGCGGCTGCGCGGGCGCGTCGCCATGATCATCGTCGAGCACCACGCGGAAACCGTGTTGCCGATTGTTGACCGCGCCTATGTGCTGGTCAACGGGCAGATCGCATATCAGGGTAGCGCCAAGGCGCTGGAAGCAGACGCCGCACTGCAGGCGCGTCTGCTCGGCGTGGTGCAGCAGGAACTGACGGCGGCGTAATTGCGCCGTCGCCGGTCGTTACTGGAACAGTTTCATCGCATTGAGCACCGTCTGTATCACGCCCCACGCCAGTGGGATGCCGACAAAGCCCCAGGCCAGAATCAATTTCAGAGGTGTCGTGCCGTCTTGGGTATCGGTTGGCATTGTTCATCTCCTCAATCGGTCATGCCCATTGCGTCTGCTTCTTCGTGTGCCATGTAGTGGCGCTCATCGACTGCGCGGATGAAGAGATTGCAGAAGAAGCCGACGATCAACAGCACCGCCATCACGTACATCGTAACATTGTAGGCAGCCGCCTTCGCCACGCCGTGTTCCACGTTGTATTGGCGGATGTAGTTCACCAGAACCGGACCGAAGATACCCGCCATCGACCAGGCGGTGAGCAGCAGGCCGTGGATCGCGCCGACATAGCGCGTGCCGAACATGTCGCACAGATAAGCCGGCACGGTGGCGAAACCACCGCCATACATGCTGATGATGATGCAGAAGCACAGCACGAACAGGCTGACGTTGCCGGTAGCCCCGGTATAGGGCACGGTCGAGTACAGAATGAAGCCAAGGACGAAGAACACAAAATACGTGCTCTTGCGGCCGATATAGTCCGACACCGACGCCCAGAAGAACCGCCCGCCCATGTTGAACAGGCTCATCAGGCCAACAAAGCCCGCCGCCGCAGTGACGGATACCTTGCCGGGAAACATCTCCTGGCTCATCGCCGAGGCTTGGCCCAGCACACCTATACCGGCGGTGACATTCAGGCACAGCACCCACCAGATCAGCCAGAACTGCGGCGTCTTCAGCGCCTGATAGACGAACACGTGCCGGTTGGTGATCAGCTTGGTCGCTTCGGTTGGCGCGACATATCCGACCGGCGCCCATCCGGGTGGCGGCAGGCGCACGATCGCCGCGCCCACCATCATGAAGCAGAAATACACGACGCCGAGTACCGATGAAGGTTTCGGCGACGCCGACATGGGTGGGGGTGGAAAACTGACGCATCAGCCACACCGACAGTGGCGAGGCGATGAAGGCCGCGCCGCCGAAGCCCATTATTGCCATGCCCGTCGCCATGCCGGGGCGATCGGGGAACCATTTGATCAGCGTGGAAACCGGCGAGATGTAGCCGATGCCCAGTCCGATGCCGCCCAATACGCCGTAGCCGAGATACACCAGCCAGATGTTGTGAACATAGACGCCGAAGGCCGAGACAAGGAATCCGCCGGCCCAGCATAGCGCGGCGGTGAACATCGCCTTACGGGGGCCACCCTCTTCAACCCAGCGCCCGAGGACTGCCGCGGATACGCCAAGGAAAAAGATTGCGATGCTGAAGATCCAGCCAAGGTCGGTCAGCTTCCAGTCGTCCGGCGCGGACTGGGTGATGCCGATCAGCCTGGTCATCGGCAGGTTGAATACACTAAAGGCGTAGGCCTGACCGATGCACAGATGCACACACAGCGCTGCCGGCGGCACCATCCAACGGCTGAACTCCCGGCCGGCGATGATGCGATCTGGCGACAGCAGGCCAGATGACTGGCCTGACAAGGTGGTGGTACTCATGAAACGCTCCCCGCTCGTTCTTGTTGTAGCCAAAGCCAAAGCGCTGTTTTTCGCGCCTTCAGTAACGATTTTACGCCGGTTTGCGCAACAGTTCAACTGCCTGGCGGACGGAGGGGTCGAGTTTGACCGTATCGAGATGCGTCAGGATTTCGCTGCGCATCCTGGGGTCCCAGAATTTGCGGATGTGGTCGGAGATCGAGGCGACAGCTTTATCGTGCGGCTGGTGTGCGAAAAACTTGCCGATCTGGTTGGCCATGTAGGCGAGCTTGTCAGGCGACATGTTGCACCGGTTGCGTTGCAATGCGCTCGGGATGCGTGAAGACCTCGAAGCCGTCGGCCCGTGCGATGCCGATCAGCGTAATCCCGGCAGTGTCGGCCATGCGCACGGCAAGTGCTGTCGGTGCGGAAACCGCAACCATGACCGATGCGCCGAGCATCGCCGACTTCTGTACCATCTCAACCGAAATGCGGCTCGACAGAAGTACCAAACCATCGGCTACAGCGACACGGTCTCGCGCCAGGGCACCGGTGAGTTTGTCAAGCGCGTTGTGCCGGCCAACATCCTCGCGCAACGCGACAAGGCCGCGCGCGGGATGCCAGAAGGCTGCGGCATGCACAGCGTGTGTTTGCTGGTTGAGCTTTTGCGCGGCAGGCAGCGCCGCCATGGCAACAGTGATTTCGTCCGCATCGAAGTGCGTTTGCGAACTTATGTGAGGCAGAGTGCGCACGGCGTCGGCAAGGCTCTCCAGTCCGCACAGGCCGCAGCCGCTTGGGCCGGCGAGGCGGCGCTGGCGGATGGTAACGGTGTCCGCGCGCTCCGGTGCCAGCCACATGCGTAGTTCGATGCCCTGCTCAACCGGGACGACATCAAGCTCCTCAATCTCGTCCGCGCTCTGCACAATGCCTTCGGTAAGACTGAAGCCGACAGCGAAGTCTTCCAGGTCGGCCGGCGTTGCGAGCATCACCGCGTAGGTTGTGCGGTTGTAGCTCAACGCCACGGGTGTCTCTTCGGGGATGGCACGCAGGCCGCGCGTTACCGTAGTGCCATGGAAGGCACTGCGCGCGACGCTGCGCACAGGAGACGGAACGGCCATCACTTCGCCGGCACGGCCTCGATGCGGCGGCTCTTCTGCGTCAACTCGCGATATTCCTCCTGCCACTCGCTGGGCCCGTTCGATGGTGCCACCTGCACCGCGGTCACCTTGTATTCGGGGCAGTTCGTCGCCCAATCCGAGTAGTCGCTGGTGACGACGTTCGCCTGTGTCGCCGGATGATGGAACGTGGTGTAGACAACGCCGGGGGCCACACGATCGGTGATCTTCGCGCGCAATGTCGTCTCGCCCGACCGGCTTGCCAGGCGAACCAGGTCGCCGTCACGGACACCGCGCTGTTCGGCGTCATGCGGATGGATCTCCAGCACGTCCTCATGGTGCCACACCACATTTTCCGTCCGCCGAGTCTGCGCGCCGACATTGTACTGACTCAGGATGCGGCCCGTGGTCAGCAACAGCGGGAAGCGCGGGCCGGTTTTTTCGTCGGTGGGCACATATTCGGTGACGACGAAGTTGCCCTTGCCGCGCACGAAGCTGCCGATATGCATCGTGGGCGTGCCGTCCGGCGCCTTCTCGTTGCACGGCCACTGGATCGAGCCCCGCTCCGCCAGCTTCTCGAACGACACGCCGGCGAAGGTCGGTGTGGTCCGCGCGATCTCGTCCATGACCTGCGAGGGATGGGTATAGTTCCAATTCGCTCCCATCGCGCGCGCGATGTCCTGGGTCGCCTCCCAGTCGGCCTTGCCGGCACGCGGCGCCATCACCTTGCGCACCAGGTTGATGCGCCGTTCGGCATTGATGAACGTGCCGTCCTTCTCCAGGAAGGTCGAACCCGGCAGGAAGACATGCGCGTAGTTCGCCGTCTCGTTCAGGAACAGGTCGTGCACCACGACAAATTCCATCGCCGCCAGACCCTCGGTGATGTGCTGCGTATCAGGATCCGACTGGGCGATATCTTCTCCCTGGATATAGATGCCGCGGAACGAACCATCGATCGCGGCGTCGATCATGTTGGGAATACGCAGGCCAGGCTCCGGATCCAGTGTCATGCCCCACTCGTGTTCGTAGATCGCGCGCACCGCCGGATTAGAGATATGTCGATAGCCGGGCAGCTCGTGCGGGAAGGATCCCATATCGCAGCTGCCCTGCACGTTGTTCTGGCCGCGCAGCGGATTCACGCCAACGCCCGGCCGGCCGATATTGCCGGTCGCCATCGCGAGATTTGCCAGCGCCATCACCGCGGTGGTGCCCTGGCTATGCTCGGTCACGCCCAGTCCGTAATAGATCGCACCGTTGCGCGCCGTCGCGTACAGCCGGGCCGCGGCGCGGATGGTCTGCGCCGGCACGCCGCTGAACGTCTCCACCGTCTCCGGGCTGTTGCGCTCCTCTGCCACGAAGTGCGCCCAGTCCTGGAACGCATCCCAATCGCACCGCTCGCGCACGAAGTCCTCGTCTACCAGTCCCTCGGCAACAATGACGTGCGCCATCGCGGTCAGCACCGCGACATTGGTGCCGGGACGCAGAGCCAGATGATGCTGCGCCTCGACATGCGGCATGCGCACCAGATCTATGCGACGCGGATCGACGACGATCAGCTTGGCACCCTGCCGCAGCCGTTTCTTCATGCGCGAAGCGAACACCGGATGCCCGTCGGTCGGATTGGCGCCCACCAGCAGCATCACATCGGCCTGCTCGACCGAATCAAAATTCTGCGTACCGGCAGAGGTGCCGAACGTGGTGCTCAAGCCGTAGCCGGTCGGCGAATGGCAAACACGCGCGCAGGTGTCGGTGTTGTTGTTGACAAACACCTGCCGCGCCAGCTTCTGCACCAGATACGTCTCTTCGTCGGTGCAGCGCGACGAGGTGATGACGCCGATGGAGTCCTTGCCGGCCTCCGCCTGGATGCGTTTGAATTCCGAGGCGACGCGGCCAATTGCCTCCTCCCAGCTCACCTCGCGCCAGGGATCGGTGATCTTCTCGCGCATCATCGGCTTCAGGATGCGATCCGGATGACTTGCATAACCCCAGGCGAAACGGCCTTTCACGCAGGAATGACCGTGGTTCGCCTTGCCGTCCTTCCACGGCACCATGCGGATCACCGTGTCGCCCTGCATCTCCGCCTTGAAGTTGCAGCCGACGCCGCAATAAGCGCAGGTGGTGATGACGGAATGCTCCGGCTGGCCCAGTTCGATCACCGACTTCTCCAGCAGCGATCCGGTCGGGCAGGCCTGCACGCATGCGCCGCAGGAGACGCATTCCGAGGCCAGGAAATTCTCGCCCGCGCCGGCTGCAACCTTCGATGCAAAGCCGCGGCCCTCGATGGTGAGAGCGAAGGTGTTCTGCACTTCCTCGCACGCGCGCACGCAACGCGAGCAGACGATGCAGCGCGCGGGATCGAACTGGAAATACGGATTGGAGGTGTCGATTGCCGAATGCAGGTGATTGGCACCATCCTGGCCGTAGCGCACCTGGCGCACGCCGATCAGCCCGGCCATTTCCTGGAACTCGGAATTGCCGGCGACTGGCGATGTCATGCCGTCCAGCGGATGATCGGTGAGATACAGTTCCATCACGCCGCGGCGCACGCGACGTGCCCGATCGGTGGTGGTGGACACCTTCATCCCAGGCGCGACCGGCGTGGTGCAGGACGCCGGCGTACCGCCGCGCCCCTCGATCTCTACCAGGCACACGCGACACGACCCGAACGCGTCCAGCATGTCGGTGGCGCAGAGCTTGGGGATCTTGATCCCGGCTTCCATCGCGGCGTGCATGATCGATGTGCCGGCCGGAACCGTGACCTCCTGACCGTCGATCGTCAGTGTCACCTGCTCGGTGGCATCACTGGCTGGCGTGCCATAGTCGATTTCACGGATCAGTGGCATGGGGGCCTCATCGATGGCTGTTCACGGCCGCTTCCCCTGTCATTGCGAGGAGCGTCAGCGACGAAGCAAACCCGGTCACATTGTGCGCGCACAACTCGATCGAGATTGCTTCGTCGCTGACGCTCCTCGCAATGACAAAGGGAGGGCAAGACGATGGCATGACGATATTTACTCCGCTGCCGCACGCTGTGCGGGGCGAGGCATGAAATCCTCGGGGAAATGTTCGAGCGCACTTATCACCGGATACGGGATGAAGCCGCCGAGTGCACACAACGAGCCGAATTTCATCGTGTGGCAGAGGTCGCGCAGCAGATCGAGATTTGCCTCCGGCCGGTCGCCAGCGACGATGCGATCAATGACTTCCATGCCGCGCACCGAGCCAATGCGGCATGGCGTACACTTGCCACAGGATTCCTCGGCGCAGAATTCCATGGCGAAGCGCGCCTGTCTTGCCAGGTCAACCGTATCATCGAACACCACGATGCCGCCGTGACCGATCAATCCGTCGCGCGCCGCGAACGCCTCGTAATCGAATGGCGTATCGAACAGCGCGGGCGGGAAATACGCGCCCAGCGGGCCGCCGACCTGCACCGCGCGCACCGGCCGGCCGCTCAGCGTACCGCCACCGATGTCGTTCACCAGTTCGCCGAGTGTGACGCCGAAGCCCGCTTCGAACAGCCCGCCGTACTTGATGTTGCCGGCAAGCTGGATCGGCATCGTGCCGCGCGACCGTCCCATGCCGATCTCGCGATAGAATTCCGCGCCTTCGGTCAAGATGATCGGCACGCTCGCCAGCGAGACGACGTTGTTGATCACGGTGGGGACGCCGAACAACCCCTTGTGCGCGGGCAGCGGCGGCTTCGCGCGCACCTGGCCGCGCTTGCCCTCCAGGCTGTCCAGCAATGACGTTTCTTCACCGCACACATAGGCCCCCGCGCCCACGCGCTGCTCGATGTCGAAGAAGTGCGACGAGCCGAGCACGTTCGTGCCCAGCATCCCCTCGCGTCGCGCCACATCGAGCGCCGCGTTGAACGTGGCGATCGCGTGTGGATATTCCGAGCGCGTGTAGACATAGCCTTTGGTCGCGCCCACAGAGATCCCGGCAATCGCCATTCCTTCGATCAGCACGAACGGATCGCCTTCCATCAGCATACGGTCGGCGAACGTACCGGAATCACCTTCATCGGCGTTGCAGACGATGAACTTGCGCTCGCCCTTCGCATCGGCCGCGGTCTTCCACTTGATGCCGGTGGGGAAGCCGGCACCGCCGCGACCGCGCAGGCCGGACTGCGTCACCATCTCGATCGTGGCAGCACTGCCGATTTCGATGGCGCGTGCCAGACCCTTCAGACCGTCGTGCGCGCGATAGTCATCGAGCGACAGCGGATCGACGATGCCGCAGCGCGCGAACGTCAGGCGCGTCTGGCGCGCCAGCCAGGGAATTTCCTCCGGCCGCCCCAGCCGCAACGGGTGCGCGCCGCCCGTCAGCATCCCGGCCTCGATCAGCCCAGGCACATCGGCCAGGGTCACCGGGCCATAGGCAACGCGGCCCTCTGCCATCGCCACTTCGACCATCGGCTCCAGCCACAACAACCCCCGTGAACCGGTTCGCACGATCTCGACATCGGCCGCTTGATGCAGGAACGCGGCGACCGCATCGGCTCCCAATGCCAACGCGGCAGCATCGCGCGGAATGAAAACGCGGGTGGTCATCGTGCGCGATCCAGTGCGGTATCGATGCGCGCATTGTCCAGCCGGCCCAGCGGGTTGCCATCCAGCAACGCGGACGGACCGACCGCGCACAGGCCCAGGCAGAACACCGGCTCCAGCGTCACCGCCCCATCGCCGGTCGTTTCATGCCAGTCGACGCCGAGCCGTTCGCGGACGTGGGACGACAGAGCATCGGCGCCGAGCGACTGACAGGCCTCGGCGCGGCACAACCGCAGCACGTGGCGGCCCGGCAGGTCGCGGCGGAAGTCATGGTAGAAGCTGACTACGCCATAGACCTCGGCGCGCGTCAGGTTCAGTGTTTCGGCGATCATCGGAATGGCTTCAGCGTGGATGTAGCCGAACGCCCCCTGCAAGGCGTGCAGGATCGGCAGGGTGGCGCCTTCGCGCGTCGCCTCCGCAGCGATGATCACAGCGCCGCGCTCCCTAGTCCATGGCTCAAACCCGGCCACCGGCCCTCCTTCCTGGCTATCCGATCCCAATTTGCTCTCTAGATGAGGGCGTCGGCGGCAGAATTGCAAGCAACCCCCGGGCCAGCGGGCTGCTTTGATCATCGGCAAACGGCCGGTCAGGCGGCTTTAAGCGGCAGGCGCTCGCCTGTGCCGGGCTGGATCACACCGCCGCGCAGGGCGCCCGGCTCGGTGCTGCCCCAGAAACGCTCGAACCCGCGCGGCAGTTGCCGGCTGTTCGGCATCGACAGCCACAGCCGGAACAATAGCCGTTCCTGATGGCTGGCGCTGTCGTCTTGATAAGCGGTTCGGCCGTGGAAGATGACATGGTTGTTCAGCAACTGCAGATCGCCCGGAACGAACGCCGAATAGAGGCAGACCTGTTCGGCCACCTCGGCCAACAGGTCCAGCGCTTCGTTCTGCGCCGAAGTCAAACGCGGCACTTCGGGAAACTCCTGCGCCTGTTCGACGTAGGTGCGCGAATACTGGCATGTCAGTTTGCCGTCATGCAGGCCGAATACCGGCAGGGCGAAGGCGCGGCTGGTCGATGGACCATCCTCGTCCGTCGGCCTGGCGCGCCAATAGTCCTGGCACAGCAATTCCAGCAGATCGGGCCGGAGGCCCAGGATCTCGTTGTAGATCGTGACGATGCTGGTGAGCTTGCTGATGCCGCCTGCCTTGGCGTTGCGCACGCACAGCAGGGCGATGACATCGCATCGGTCGGTGTGCCAACGCAACGGACCGGTCGAGCGCACGCGGGCGCGGGACGAGGTGATGTGGCCTGGCTCGGTCGGCGCATAGGTCTTTTCGGCCAGCTTCGTTTCGTCGCGCACCTCGCCCATGATCTCGGCCCGGGCATTCTGGTAGACCGCGGTGCCGAGGTGCGTACCGATACCCCAGAAGATGCGGCGAATGTCGTCCTCCGAGTAACGATCGACCGGCAGGCCGCGTAGCCGGACCATGCCGCGGCCGTTCTCCAATTCATCGCTGATCGAGTGGAGCAGGTCGGCGGTGGCGCCAAGCGGGAATTGGTCGCGCGTGAAGCGGCATGGCGCGAGGCGCGCGCGCTTCACCTGCGCCAGGGCGTCGTCGATTTCGCGCCGGTGCGTGTCGTCGAGGGTGCGGATCCAGTCATCCGACGCGTCGAGTTCCTTGCCGTGCCAGGCGGCGCGACCCTTCAGCGGTTCCCGTGTCATGCGCTCCTCCCAGCCTGTGTCGCGCGTCAGCGTCACGCGCGCAGTGCATCGCTGTCAATCGCGCAGAACATGCAGATGGCAGCGAGATCAGCGAACGGTCGCGGCGCGTGATACGAGCCGAAAAGGGCTAAGAGCCTTCCCCGAAGGACTACGCAACGGCCGCTCGTCTTCAGGCTCGAACAGATGGCGCAGCCGTCAACCGTATCCTCGCCGGGTCCCGCGACCAGTTCCGTAAATCATCCGATGGTGTCTGAACTCCAGCAAGCACGCCTGGACATTCCACTTGGCAGACGAATGGCAGGCACTGGCCGAAAGCGATCACGACCGCTTTGGTGTACACGAGAGGCGTGACCAGTGACCACACCACCTGGCAGCTCGCACTGACGGCTACCAATACCGCGGTGCAGTCAATCAGAGTGATCGGCCGGTGCCCGCGCGCTCGGCCTGGGGCAAATGAAAGGCTGATCGCTATTCCACGCCGACGCGTCGGGCGGCTAAGATATGCTCGTGCGACAAGGGGAAGCCTGACATGATCAACCTGAGCGGTATCGGCCACGTTCTGTTGCGGGTCACCGACGAGGAAGCCTCAAAGCGGTTCTACCGCGACGTGCTGGGGTTTCGCATCGCTGAGCAGGATCCAGAGCACGGCGGTGTGTTCATGACTTTGGGCGATGGCTTCCATACGATCGACATCGCGCAGCATCCCGCGCCACAGGACGCGCCGAGGCCTCGGCACGGACAGCTTGGGCTGGCGCACATCGCGTTCAAGGTCGCCAGTTATGCGGCATTGCGCGAAGCCTACGCCCACCTGCTCAAAAACGGCGTCGACATCCAGCGTGCCGCCGATCATGTCTGCCAGCGCAGCATCTATTTCGCCGATCCCGACGGCAACGGCCTGGAGATCTATTACGAGATGCCGCGGGCGCTGGAGTTGTTCCCGAACGGTCGCGGTGACGAGGACGAAGTGCTGCCGTTGAGCAGCGCGGACGACCCGCTGCCCCAGTGGCTAGTCGAGGAGTGGCCCGGCCCTGCCGCGATGGCCAAAGTCGAGCGGCTGCGCCGCTGACCGGCACCACCGGCGGCAGATTGACATTCCCGGCCGAACGCCTTGCGGGCGGCAAACACCGCTCATGCCGCGGTCGCGCGGAGGATAGCTTTGGGCGCGAAGTTGAAGTTGACGGCACCGACCGTTCGATATCAGCACCAGCATAATACTTCGTCTCGCAAAGAACTATTGCAGGGTGACCCGGATTAGACCAGCATTGGCCAAGGAGCTGGATTATGTGACGTGCAGCTGGCTGGGGGAGAAGGCCATATGCCGCAGAACGCCGCGCCGCAATCCGGGGACATCTATCTCCAGTTTAACGGGATAGATGCCTACGTAGAAATTCCAAGCATCGCTGATTATAGCCTTGCGACAACCGGAGCGTTGACCGTGGCTGCCTGGATAAGACCGGATACGCTCAATTTTCCCAACGTTGAACCAGACTCCGATTACATCCACTGGTTCGGAAAGGGGGACAAGTCAGGCTCCGACGGGGACCAGGAGTGGACGTTCCGTATGTATAACCACAGGACACCCTTGGAGAATCCGCCCCGACCGAACCGGATCAGCTTCTACGTCTTCAACCCGCAGGGTGGGTTGGGCGTCGGCAGTTACGTCCAGGTCAAAGTCGCCAAGGGGCACTGGATGCATGTCGTGGGTATGGCAGACAACACATGCACGTATTTCTACGAGGATGGGCGATACGTCCGCTGCAGCACCTATCGCGGCCCCGCGCAAGGCGAGTGCGAGATTCAAACGCAGAACGGGACGCAGGTTGTGATCGACCCGCAGGCTGGAACTGCTGCGCTCCGGCTAGGGACCAAGGATCTTGGCAGCTTTCTTGAGGGTGGTCTTACG
Source organism: uncultured Alphaproteobacteria bacterium (assembly GCA_963696645.1). Lineage (GTDB taxonomy): Bacteria > Pseudomonadota > Alphaproteobacteria > Acetobacterales > Acetobacteraceae > JAMXLO01. The sequence goes on along the minus strand of CAVOKY010000005.1, from coordinate 432,666 downwards.
CGCGTCCGGCTGTGGAACCGAACCCTCACCGCAGCGGAGGTCGCAGCTCTCTACGCAACAGACACAACCCCGCGCGACGGGCTAGTTGGCGAATTTCTCCTGAACGCCGATACCGGCACCGTCGCCTACGATACGGCACAGACGAACAACGGATCCATCGTCAATGCCCTCTGGGCCACGCAGGCGTAGCAGCCAATTCACCACTTCTCTGGCCCTCCGTTTATCACGATCGAGTCGATATCGTGGTTCTCCCGTGCGGTTGCCAATTCCTTTTCCAGCCAGAGTTTCTGCGCTCCGCCCGAGTAACCCCGCACATATGAATTGCCGCCGTCCTGGTAGGTGACATTGTCATTGGCGATGCTGATCACCCGCACCGAGCCCACGGTAAAGGCGTACCACGGCGCGCGCGTCACGTCGGTCTGGTCCGAGGCCTCCGGCACCGAGAAGTAGGGCTGATAGGCCTGGTAGCCGATCGGCCCGTTGCCCAGCTCGTTCTCATGGTTGCCTGGTGAAGGCATCCACGGGCGATTGCGCGCGCTTTGCGTGTTGTTATCCCAGAAGTCCAATGACCGTTGCCCGAAAAGTGCGTCCGAGCATTCCAGCGCTGTCGGCCGACGACCGAGCGGTAGTCATCGCTACGCGTCGGAGCCGATCGATGGACTTTAGCGCCGAGCAGGTTCCGCAGGCCGGTAACCATCTGTCAACGTCTCGAGGAAGGCGATGATGTCGCGTTCGTCCTGCTCGGTCATTGCCGGCTTGTCGCCTGGGTGCCGATCGAACGGTGGGTCCACCACATCAATATTGGCGCGGTAGCGCAGCGGAATGTCGTCGTATTTCGCCACCTTGCCGTCTTGCCCGCGCGGATAGATCCGCTCCGGCTGGACATCGCGGAACGCGTAGAAATCCTGCACCTGCTGCAACGTGTGGAACACGCCGTTGTGGAAGAACACATGCCGCGTTGCGACGTTGCGCAGTGTGGGAGTCTGGAACATGCCACAGAACTGTGTCTGGTCGCGCATGTTCTGGCGGTCCGGGCCGCAGATTCCGAGATCGAAATAGCGCGGATCGCGGTTGACCTGTAGCTCCGGGTTACGCGGTGCGCCCAATGCCTCGAACTGGAAATCGGTGAACAAGGGCGGCATCCCATCCGGGCTGGGCCGGTCCAAATGGCAACCGCCGCAATTGGCCTTGTCGGGATCGTTGAACAGCAGATAGCCGCGCAACTCGGTCTGGCTCAGGCGCGCCCTGCCCTCCAGCCAATAATCATATTTGCTGGTGTAGGGATGAAATGCGGGCGCCTCGATTTGGTAGCGCGTAAGGGCGAACATAGCCTCGGACACCAAACTGGTCGGTTGTTGCAGAATACCTGGGCCGAAGAGCTGCACGAAGCGCGCCGCATAGCCGCTGCGTCGCAGTTTCGCGGCCACGGCGTCCGCGTTGGCGTTGGCCATCTCGAGCGGATTGAGCAGCGGGCCCAGCGCCTGCTGTTGCAGCGTATCGACCCGGCCATCCCAGAACAGTCCGCCCTGCGGCACCAGCGCGGCGGCCGAGCCCGCAGTGTTGTGCGCCGTCTTTGCCGCGCGCACCACGCCCTGGCTCAGCGCCACCATCTGCAACAGCGTGTTGGTCTCATCCTCGTCATTATCCGGTCCGACGCTGAACGGCGGGTGACGTTCCAGATACATCAGCGACGGCACGGCGCGGACGCCCTGTCGATCGAGCCGCGGTCCGCCAAACATCGCCGGCGCGGCGTTCGGTGGGCCGTGATGGTTGGCGGCGCTGTGACAGGTGGCGCAGGACATGCGGCCGGAGGCGGACAGACCGGTGTCATGGAACATGCGTTCACCCAACTGTGCCATGGCTGAGAGTGGCGCAATGGGTGGGCGCACCAGCCGCACCGGATAGGGATTTTCACCATTGGCGAGCAGGCACACCGCGTCGGCGGTATCGAGCGCTTCCTGCTGCGCTGCCGCCGGGCGAACAGGCGACGTGGCGACGGCGACTGACAGCGCGGCAGCGGCAATCCAACTGCCGCGCAACGCTGCGTTCAGTTCGAAGCGCCGGCGGGTGCCGCCTTCAGCACGTCACCGTTGTTCGGATCGAGATACAGCGCCGCGTTGCGACGGGCGGACCTGAAGTCGAACAGGCCGTCGAGCGAACCGCTCGTTGCGTCGAACGAACCGCCATCCAGCCGCTTGCCGTGCAACCAGTTGTCCTCGATGAAGCGGACGATCGACGCCTGCGAGATCAGCGCGTGATCGACATGGTTCGCCTGCGTCCACGGCGAGATGACCAGGAACGGAATGCGCGTCCCTGGGCCGCAGCGTCCGTTCACCGGCTTGCCGTCGACGCCCTCTGGCGCCGTCCCGGTGCCGCACTTGCCCGGACCATCGAGCTGATCGGCCTGCGCATCGAACGACGCACGAACCGGCTTGGCGAAGGCGTGGTCGTACCAGCCGTCCGAATCGTCCCAGGTGACGACGATGGCGGTGTTCTTCCAGTCGGGCTGCTGCTCGATGAAGTTGATCACCTTGACCGTGCCGGTCTGTTCGTCCAGCGGATCGGAGTAGCCGGCGTGACCGTCCTGATAGGCGGGCAGTTTGACAAAGGAAACCGCCGGGAAGTTGCCGGCCTTCACCGCATCATAGAAATCCTTCAGGCCATATTGGTGGTTTGCCGGATCGGGCGTCTTGCCGTCATGCATGAAGCTGTAGCCGATAGCCGCGACTGCGCTCGGACGGGCATGCGTCGGGTTCGCCGTCGAGGCGAAATACTGGAACCAGTTGTGATGCGGGATGTAGTCCACGATGGCCTTGCCGACCACGGCGGACTGCGTGCTGCGCTGACAGCCGGTCGAGCCGTTCGGATTGTTGGTTCCAAGGTTGAAGCCGCCCATGAAGCCGCCCCAGGTGACGCCCGCAGCGTTCAGCAGGTCGCCGATGTTCTTGCCGGTCATCATTGCCTGGTCCTTCGGCACCGAACATGGGTCGTAACCGGGATCAACGTCGTTGATCATCGTCCAGCCGCCTTGTCCGTCCGCGATATAATAGGACACGGCGGCGAGTGTTGACGGCTGCTTGGTGGTGGCCACGATCTTCATGCCAGCGGTCTGGCCGGCCACCACTTCCAGCGCGCCAGGCGTGGATGGGCCGTAGGTATCGGTCCAGGCGTTGTCGTTCATGCCGAAATGCTGGGCGTAGCGCCACATGGCCGTGACGGTGCTGCCGTCGAAATAACCCATCACCTGTCCCTTGGTGCCGAATGCGCCGGCGCTCCCGAGTGTGCCCTTGCCGGTGTATTTCGGAAACAGATCGGCCTTGCCGCCGTTGTAGGCCTGTTGCTCGGCGGTGTAGGCGTGGTTCTGGTCTTGCGTGTTGGCCTGCGTGCGGTCCAACCGGAATGGCAGCGCGGCGTCGGCACCGTTCTCCGGGTTGGTGTTGGGGTTCTTGGTCAGCAGGTTCGCGTTGACCAGGTTATTGGTCCGCGGCGTTCCGGCCACGGCGATGAAACGTGGCTCGCCTGGTGGGTTGGTGGCCTTGGGGTAGGTCGCGAAGTAGTGGTCGAACGAGACGTTCTCGTTGAAGATGATCACCAGGTGCTTGATCGGCGTGGCGGTGTTCGCCGCATCCTGCGGTGTGGGGCCCGAAAGACTGGCCGGTGCCACCGCACCGGCGGTGTCGGCGGAAACGGGATTGGCGCCCGCGATCAGCAATGTGGTGGCCAAGCCGGCAACGGTGGCCAGCAGCAGACCGTAACGAGTCATGACGATTCCCGAATGTGGATGACGCGGGCGGGGTCTATGGCAAATTACTCCTCGATCGTCGCATGATACAATTATGACAGTCGCGCGACGCCAGATCGCAAGCGGCCTGCGCCGGGACTTACACCGGGCTGCCGGACGCTGTAGCGTGACGGATTGCCTGGAACGGAGGAGAAACGCACATGAATGCAGCGGGCGGCGGGCAGACCTGCCTGACAGGGGTCAAGGTTCTTGATCTGACCCAGTTCGAGGCGGGGCCGTCATGCACCGAAGCCCTGGCGTGGCTTGGCGCTGAGGTGGTCAAGCTGGAAAACCCCAAGAGCGGCGATCCTGGCCGTGCGCTGGGCGGCAAGCCCGGTGTCGATGATCCCTATTTCCTGCTGTTCAATGCCAACAAGAAATCCATCACGATCAACCTGAAGGACCCGAAGGGGCTTGCGCTGGTCAAGGACCTTGCGAGCAAGGCCGACGTGATGGTGGAAAATTTCGCGCCCGGCGCGATCGAGCGTCTTGGCTTAGGCTACGACGTGATCAGCAAGACCAACCCGTCGATCATCTACTGCCAGGTGAAGGGCTTCGGCGAAGGCAGCCCGTATGAGAAGAACCTGGCGTTCGACATGATCGCGCAGGCCTGCGGCGGCACCATGAGTATCACCGGCGAGCGCGACGGCCGTCCGTTGAAGCCCGGCCCTTCGCTGGGCGATACTGGCACGGGGATGCTGCTGGCAGTCTCCATCCTCGGTGCGCTCTATCGCCGCAAGGAAACCGGCCAGGGCGATCACCTGCAGGTGGCGATGCAGGACGCAATGCTGCACTACATTCGCATCGCATTCGCTGCGCAGCATCGCACCGGCGACACCAAGGCCGCGGGGCGCGCTGCGGACAGCAGCGTATCTGGCGCCAATCCGCCGATGGGCACGTTCCCGTGCAAGGGCGGCGGCCTGAATGACTATGTGTATGTCTTCACCAGCCGCGCCAATCCGGAGCACTGGAAACGCCTGCTTGGCGTGATCGGCCGCGAGGACCTGGTGGGTGACGCCCGCTACGAAAGCCCAGCGGCGCGCGCTGAACGTCCGGACGAGGTGAACGGCATGATCACCGAGTGGACAAAGCAGCACACCAAGCACGAGGCGATGGAGGTCATCGGCGCGGCCGGTGTTCCGGCCGGAGCGGTGCTCGACACGCTGGAACTGTACAACGATCCGACGTTCGAGCAGCGCAACATCATGCAGACCATCCAGCATCCGACGGTGGGTGCATTCAAGATGGTCGGCTGGCCGGTGCGCTTTTCCGGCAACCCACCTCCGGTGAAGCCGGCGCCACTGCTCGGTGCGAACACCGAGGAAGTGCTGAACCACTGGCTCGGACTGGACACGAACGCCGTCGGCAACCTGAAGACCAACGGCATTATCGGCTGACCGGCAAATAGAGGAGATGTACCAATGGCGGAACTGACAGGCTCTGAAATCCTCGCCAAATGCCTGAAGAAGGAGGGCATCGAGGACATCTTCTACATCATGGGCGGCCCGATGCTGCTGGCCGAATCGACATGCATCACCGAAGGCATCCGCATGATCGACGTGCGCCACGAGCAGGCGGCGGCGTTTGCGTGCCAAGCCTATAGCCGGCTGCGTCAGACCCCAAGTGTGTGCATGGCGGCGTCCGGTCCTGGCGTGACGAACTTGATCACCGGCATGGCGAATGCACTGATCGACTGCTGTCCGGTGGTGGCGTTCGGCGGCTCGAGCCCGATCAGCCAGTTCGGCCGCCAGGTGTTCCAGGAGATCGATCAGGTCGAACTGATGCGCGGCTGCTGTAAACATGTCGACCGCGTGCACAATCTGAAGCGCATCCCGCAGCAGGTCAGTTTCGCATTGCAGACCGCCATCAACGGCAAGCCTGGCCCGGTCTATGTCGATATGCCTGGCGACATCCTGTACCAGAAGATCGACGAGAACCTGGTGGATTGGAGCTTTGCCGGCCGTCCGCTGATGGATAGCCGACCGCTCGGCGATCCGCGTCGTGTCGCTGAATTGATCAAGGCATTGTCAGAGTCGAAGCAGCCGCTGATCGTGTCGGGTTCCGGCGTGATCTGGTCACGCGCATGGTCGGAAATGCAGGCGTTCGTCGAGGCCGCCGGCATTCCGTTCTACACCACGCCACAAGGCCGCGGCGTCGTGCCGGACGATCATCCGTGCTCATTCCTGACGATGCGCAACAACGCGTTCGCCGATGCCGACCTGATCATCGTACTCGGCACGCGCATGAACTACATCATCGGCCACGCCGCGCCGCCACGCTTCGGCGGCAACGCGAAGATCGCGCGCATCGACATCGATCCGGTCGAAATCGCCGCCGCGGCACGCTATGTCGACATCCCCGTAGTCGGCGACTGCAAGATGGTGCTTGGACAACTGCTCGACGGCATCAAGGGCAAGGTGACGCAGGACAGCTACAAGGCCTGGCGGCAGAAGCTGGCGGAAGGCGAGGTAGCGAAGCGTGCCAGCGCCGGCGCCAACCGTTACGCCGAGGATGGCGACATCCACCCGGTGCGCATGCTCGAGGAGATCAAGAACTTCGCCAAGCGTGACGCGATCCTCTGCGTCGATGGCCAGGAGACGCTGAACTTTGGTCGCCAGACGATGCCGACATTCTGCCCCGGGCCATCGGCTGAATTCCGGGCCGTTCGGCACGATGGGTGTCGGGTTGCCGTTCGGTGTCGGTGCCAAGGTGGCCTGCCCGGACAAGCAGGTGATCGTGGTGCATGGCGACGGGTCACTCGGCATGAATGCGATGGAGATGGACACGGCGATCCGCCACAAGATCCCGCTGCTGATCGTGGTCAGCCTAAATGGCGGCTGGACCGGCGATCCGCAGCGCGAGAAGCCTGGTCGCGACCTGGGCTACATGCGCTACGACAAGATGTGCGAGGCGCTGGGCGGCTATGGCGAGTACGTGACGAAGCCGGAGGATATCCGTCCAGCGTTGGAACGCGCGCAGGCGAAGGTGGATGAAGGCATGGTGGCACTGGTCAACGTGCGCACTGACTATCGCGCACGCTATGGTGGCGTGCGATTCTCCGATTATTCGACCTGACCAATCCCGCGCGATACCCCTCTCCCGCGCGAGCGGGGGAGGGTAGGGTTGGCCGCGAGTAGGGCGCGCACAACGTCGCGCATCGGCGACGGGCATCATTCAGGCACAGCGCATTGAAATTACTCGATGCGATCGCGGCGGAGTGAATGACTGACCGGTTGGTGAACCTGAATTGTCATGGTGAGCGAAGGCCGGCCATGATGGGGTGGATGGCCCCCACACGGCATCTATGTGCCAAAGTTGGGTTGTCACAACAACCAACCAACGGGAGCCATCCATGATGAATGTTAGCACGATCGGCCTGGACCTGGCGAAGAGGGTGTTCGAGGTGCATGGGGTTGACGCATCCGGCACAGTGGTGATCCGCCGCGCACTGCGCAGGGACCGTGTCCTGGGGTTCTTCGCCAAATTGCCGCGCTGCCTGGTTGGCATGGAAGCCTGTGCCACGGCGCATTATTGGGCGCGCGAACTGCGCAAATTGGGCCATGACGTGCGGCTCATTCCGCCGGCGTATGCGAAGGCCTACGTGCGGCGGAACAAGAACGATCCGGCGGACGCGGCAGCGATCTGCGAAGCGGTGAGCCGGCCGTCGATGCGGTTTGTCGAGATCAAGACCGAGCAGCAGCAGGCGGCCACCGGCATCCACAAGGTGCGGGAGATGCTGATAAAGCAACGTACCATACAGATGAACCAGATGCGCGGTCTGATGGCGGAGTACGGCATCGTGGTCGCCGAGGGGCCGGCGCACGTCGCCGAACTGGTGGCGATCCTGGCCGATCCCGACGATCACCGTATCCCCGCGCCGTTGCTCGACGGGCTGGTGATCGTGGCTGAGTTGTTGCGCAACGTTGAGCAAAAGCTCGAAGCCATTGACCAACAGCTCGTGGCATCGGGCCGCGACAACGCAACCGTCCGGCATCTGATCACGGTGCCCGGCTATGGGCCGATCCTGTCGACCGCCATGGCGGCGTTCGTGACCAACCCGGCGGCGTTCCGCAGCGGTGGCGACTTCGCCGCCTCGCTCGGCCTGGTGCCACGCCAGGACGGCACCGGAGGCAAGGTGAAGCTCGGGCCGATCAGCAAGCGCGGCAACGGCTATTTGCGTAGGCTGCTGGTGAACGGTGCGATGTCGGTGCTGAACAGCAAGCGAGGCCGACAGGACCCGTGGCTGGTCAAGCTGCTGGCCCGCAAGCCACGCAAGTTGGTGGCAGTCGCATTGGCTAACAAGATGGCGCGCATCGGCTGGGCCTTGATGATGCGTCAGGAGGACTTCCGCGCCATGCCGGCGGCGGCCTGATCGGCCAAGGCCGGCAGGGACGGAAGGCTTGCGAGGGTGAACACGCGTGATGGCAGTGTCGGTCAACCGACCGATCGAGGCAGACCTGTCCAACGTCTTGGGGCGATACGACCCCGTGGCCATGATCAGATCTCGATCCACGGTTCCCATCAGGGCCAGCGGTCTTGCGCCGCGCAAACAGGCCGGACACATGACCGCAAGTGACCGCCAGTACCGGAACGCGAAAAAACCCTTGCTTGCCGGGGGCCATCCACACATGACATTGTACCTGCCGTCCGGTTTCGCAACGGAAGTCGGTCGCAAAATCCAAAATCGCCATGATCGCGATTGGTACTATGCGACGGCTGAATCTCCTGTCGCTCTCCATGGCCCTCCGCGCGCCGGCCGTGCTAAACGCGTATCTGCTGCCCAAACGAACCCTTGCAACACGACCGAGCATGAAGCGCCCACTCCTCGTTGTTGATGGCGATTCCTTTGCGCATCGCGCGTATCACGCCTTGCCCAAATCCATCCGGCGCAAGGGCAACCGAGGCGGCGGCGCCATCGTCGGTTTTGCGAACCTTCTGCTGCGCCTGTACGAGAATGAACGCCCGCGGGCCGTGCTGGTCGGTTGGGATTCACTCGGCTCGCCAAACTTTCGGCAGCGCCTGTTTGCCAGCTACCAAAGCGGTCGGGAGTTCGACTACGAATTGGTCGAACAGTTGAACGTGCTGCCCGAGTTTGTGTCCGCGTGCGGCTTCGCGAATGCGAAGGCACCCGGGTATGAGGCGGATGATTTCCTCGCTTCGGCGGTCGCGCGCGAGCAACGCCGGCGCGGCACCGTGCTCGTCGCCAGCGGCGATCGCGATGCATTTCAACTGGCCTCGGACGCGACGACCATTCTGCACCCAGTGAAAGCTGGCGAGATGGCGCGTATCGGCCCCGCCGAGGTTCGCGAGCGTTACGGCATCGAGCCGCGCCAGGTACCCGATTTCATCGCGTTGCGCGGCGATCCGTCCGATAAGCTTCCCGGCGCCCGCGGCGTGGGGCCGAAAGGCGCCGCCGCCTTGCTGCAACGCTACGGAACGTTGGAAAAGGCGCTGGCCGATGCGCGTCTTGTTGATCAGGCGGAGGCGCTGAAGCTGTACAAGAAGATCGCCACGATGGATCCAACGGCGCCGCTTCCCGCGCTGGACGATCAGTCACCGACCTGGGCAACAGCGGCATCGCTTGCGCGCGAGTGGGAATTGAATGCACTCGCGCGCCGGTTCGATGAACTGGTGGCGGCGAGCATGGCCGAGGAGATTGACTTCCGTCACTCACGTGACAAGGGGTTTCAGCCATAAGGGCCTTGAACAGTTCTTCGCGACAGGCGCGACAAGGGGTATCAGTGCCCAGCATGCGGCCAAGCTGCGGCGTCGCTTGACGGGGCTGCATACCGCCCCGCGCCCGGAAAACCTGAATCAGCCGAATTACCGGCTGCATCCAACGCATGCTCTCGACTGGCGCGACCAGGTGCACCGGCGGCCGTTGACAATGCCGCTCGCGCCCCATCGACTCGCCACAGCCACCGATGCGGAACTTTTCACCATGCCCACTCAACCCGTAGACGTCCTCATCATCGGTTCCGGTGCCTCCGGCGCAGCCGCCGCCTGGAGCCTCGCCGAAACACGGATGAAAATCCTGTGCCTCGAGCAGGGCGACTGGATGAAGCCATCCGAATACCCCAGCGCCGGCCGCGACTGGGAAGCGCGTCAGCTCGCCGACTTTCACTACTCCCCGAACCGCCGCGCGCGCGACACCGACTATCCGATCAACGACGCCAACTCACCGATCAAGATCGCCAACTTCAACGGCGTCGGCGGCGGCACGGTGCTCTACGCCGGTCACTTCCCGCGGTTCCACCCCTCCGACTTCCGCGTCCGCACGCTGGATGGCGTCGCCGATGACTGGCCGATCGACTACGCAACCCTCGCCCCGTACTACGACGAGAACGACCATATGATGGGCGTATCCGGCCTGGCGGGCGATCCCGCTTATCCGCCGCACGAACCGATGATGCCGCCGCTCCCTCTCGGCAAATCCGGCGCAACGCTGGCGCGCGGCCTGAACAAGTTAGGCTGGCACTGGTGGCCATCCGACAGCGCCATCGCCTCAGTCGATTACGAAGGCCGCGCGAAGTGCATCAACCTCGCGCATTGCACCTCCGGTTGCGCGCAGGGCGCCAAGGCAAGCACTGACATCACCTACTGGCCGGCCGCCATCCGCGCCGGCGTCGAACTCCGCACCCGCTGCCGCGTCCGCGAGATCACCCGCAACGAACACGGCATGGCAACCGGCGTTATCTACTACGACACCGACGGTATCGAGCATTTCCAGCCTGCCGAGGTTGTCATCCTCGCCTGCAACGCCATCGGCACGGCGCGCATCCTGCTGAACTCCAGCGGCCTGGCGAATTCCTCCGGCCTGGTCGGCAAGAACCTGATGTTTCATCCGTACGCGCGAATCGCCGGCTATTTCGATGAAACGCTCGATGGCAATCGCGGCCCCGGCAATTGCATCTGGAGCCAGCAGTTTTACGAAACCGACCCATCCCGCGGCTTCGTGCGCGGCTACACGTTCGAGTTCTCGCGCGGCCAGAACCAGGTGATGGCCGCGGTGCACGGCATGCAGATCGGTCGCCTGCCCTGGGGCGCGGACCACCACAACGCCTACCGGAAGCTGTTCGGACACCGCACCGGTATGGTGGCGATCTGCGAGGACCTGCCGGAAGAACACAACACCGTCACGCTCGATCCAACGCTGAAGGACTCCAGCGGCATTCCGTCACCCAAGATTACTTACACACTCAGCGACAACAGCCGCCGCATGCTGGATCACGCGGTGGCGCGCGCCAGCGAAATTCTCCGAGCTGCGGGTGCGCACGACGTCTGGCACGAAGCGCCGCTGACAGACGGCGGCTGGCATCTGATGGGCACCGCTCGCATGGGCACTGACCCCGAGCGTTCCGTGGTGAACGAGTGGGGTCGCAGCCACGACGTGAAGAACCTGTTCATCGTCGATGGCAGCATCTTCGTCACCTCGGCCGGCGTGAACCCGACACGCACGATCCAGGCGCTGGCACTCTACGTCGCCGACAGCATCAAGCAGCGCCTGGCGACCCTGTTTGAATGAGGCGTGGGCAGAGCCGTAAGCGGCCCTGCCCATCGCCATCCCACGCGCATCAGGCTTCGTGGAACACCAGTGTCCTGATCTCGATGCTTTCGCGCGGTAGCACATCGGCCGGCGCGGTTGGATCATCGAACGCCGTGTGCGGTGCGAACCGCGCACGCCCATCCGTCGCCGAATCGAAGCACTTCAGCAGCAACGCTTCATCAGGCTGCATCTCCGGCACATAGAACCAGCGATGCGCCGGGTTATAGGTCACGCCATAGGTCTCGCCGACGCGATTGCGATACACCAGATCGGACGGCACTAGATCGCCAGGCGCCACGGACCCGGCATCGCACACCGCCAACGGCGCATCGCGCAGTGGCCCACGAATCGGCCGCCACAGGTTGATCACCTGCACACGGCCGCGCAGCAGCGCCTCCGCCTTGTCGCCAAAGAAGTCGCGCACCCGCTGCGGACCGGACGTCGCTGTGTGGTCGACGTGCACGCGCGTCGCGGGCTGGCGTGGTGCGCCGGCAGCGCGGTCGTCAGCGCCACGCACTCGACGCCGCAGCGTATGATCGAAGATGAACATCTTGCTGGCGCCGGTCGCCTCTGCGAGCACCCGCTGCACTTCGGGGTAATATACCCGCCGCAGCTCATCCTCGTCCCAGAAATCCCGCACCGCGCTGGGCTGGTGCAGCACGGCAAACCCCTCCCGATCGAGCGCGATATCTGACGCCACGACGCGCGCATCGTGTATCGGCACGGTATGCGCCTCATGCGTTGAATTCGACCGGGGCACACCTGGCGGCGGATCGAAGGTGTAGTTGCGAGGCCGTTCCGCCATCGGAGCAAGGTAATTCAGTGTCGCCTCGATGTGTGGCAGGTCGCCGAAGTGCGCGGTGAGTTCTTTCATGTCATGGGTCCTCCTGGTTTGGCCGATCTGTCGCATCAACAAGGCGGCTGTACGCGCCAAAACGGCGTCATGAGTTCGCGATAGACATCGGCGCTGTTCGCCCCGATATCCGCCAGCTCGCGCTGGGTAAGCTGGGCCAGCGCGGCGCGTTCGCGGCTCCGTTGGCGCCACTCGTGCAGCGCGGCCGCGAACTGCGCCAGCCGGCCACGGCGGCGGCGTGCCGGGCGCACCGATACTTGAGAAATTGTCACCATTGGATGTGCAATCGCGGCCATCACAAACCCCCTCATCGTTGACTTACAAGCCAACTTGGTGGGACGCAGCGTATTCGACAAAGGATACTTTGTCCTGCTTCACATGACTGGATATCATGCTAAATCTCCCCGCATGGCGCTCACCCTTCCCTCGCTGAACGGCCTGCGCGCGTTCGAGGCGGCGGCGCGCCATCTCAGCTTCACCCTCGCCGCCGAAGAACTGAACGTCACGCAGACCGCGATCAGCCATCAGATCCGTCGGTTGGAGGAGCAACTCGGACTCCGCCTGTTCGTGCGAAGGAATCGCGCCCTGGCCCTGACCCCCGAGGCCGAAGCATACCTGCCGTCGATCCGCACCGCGTTCGAGGATCTGCGCCGCGCGACGGCGCGATTACGGCGGCCGGAGCGCGAAGGCCTACTTACTGTCAGCACCACCGCGTCGCTGGCCGCGAAATGGCTGGTGACCCGCGTGGCTGCCTTCCAGGACGCCAATCCGGGCATCGAGGTCCGCATCACCACCTCGCCCCATCTGGTGGATTTCGCACGCGAGGAGGTCGACATGGCCGTCCGTTACGGCCGCGGTTCCTGGCCAGGCCTGCGCGCGCAATGGTTGATGGCGGAGGACATCTTCCCGGTATGCAGCCCCTCACTGCTGGCCGGCGACAAGCCACTGACCCGACCAGAACATCTGGCGCACCACACGCTGCTGCACGCGACCGTGTCCCGCGAGGACTGGCAACTTTGGCTGACCGCCGCTGGCCAACCGGTATCGCTCGCCTCACGGCGCGGCCTGAGCTTCGATCAGAATTTCATGGCAATCCAGGCTGCGGTGGAAGGTCTCGGCGTCGCTCTCGGCCGCACCCGGTTTGTCGAGGCCGACATCGCAGCCGGCCGCCTCGTCGTGCCGTTCGACGTCGTGCTGCCGGCGGACGCCGGTTTCTACATCGTTGCGCCAGAGCAGGCCGCCGATACGCCGAAGATCGCGCTGTTCCGAGAATGGCTGATCGGTTCGGTGGCACCTGGCGCGGTCGCACCGCCGCCGCCGTAGCTCGCTCGTATTACTCACGCGGGCAATTGAGTAGCCGTCAGCGTTTCTTCAGGGCCTCACCAAGGCGATCACGATCTCGGCGATGATCAGGATTACGATCAGCAGCTCCATCAACTCGGTGCGGCTGGCTGAGCTTTCGTCGTACAGCGCCGTATAGGTGTCACGGATGATCGCAAGCTTGCGATCCACCGCCGCATTGACCGAGGGAACACGGAACAGCTCCAGTGCTGCGGCATAGATGCGCGCGAGGTAGACGTCCTCGGTGACCTGTAGCGCGTTGTCCACCCGCTCCGTCAATTCCGTCACTTCGGCGACCAAGGTGTGAAGCCGGCGCGCCAGGTCAGCGAACCGACGTGATGCCAGCAGCGTGCGCGCGCTTCGCGCCTTCGTCACCAAATCGTACATCCGCGGCAGTTCATCATCGAGCAGCTCATCGTAGTAGCGCATTTCCAGAAGCTGCGCGTTGGCCACCTCAAGAACGTCCATCACGTCGGAGTCGGCACTTGGTTCATAGATGAACGCGCGGTCCCAGGTCAGCACGACGAGGTCATCGACGTAGTAAGAGAATCGTTGGCGCAGCAGGTCCTGACGCGCACTGCCCGACAATGGGCGCTGCTCGCCCGACAGCAGCGGCACCAGATCGACGCTGTCCTGCAACGCCGCCGCGGTCAGCGTACGATCGAAGGCGTGCACCACACCGATCAGATAATCCTCCTGGACACCGGACTCCGTCGGACGGATCAGCGCCGGGCCGAGCAGGGTGCGCACCTGCTGAAGCAGGTGCTCCCAGGTGTCTCCTGCAGCGCCTCCCTCGACACTGTGATCGACCGCATTCAATTGCCGCACGAAGCGGGTCCACGAGACATCGGCGATCGGCACACGCAACGCGATCGTCAGCGCGCCGAAGTCGTACAATCGCCCCGCTACGGCCGCCGCCACCTCGGTGCCATCAAGCAACAAGGGGACCGGATCGAGTGCAATAGCCACCGGCGGCACACCAAACGCCATCGCCTTGGGCGGTGTCGCGCTCAACTGGCTACGCCGCGCCGTTCGCGCCTGTTCGGCCAGGAGGGTTTCCGCGCGAGTCAGGTCGATGGCGTAGGCGACATCGAACAGCCGCAAGGCCACGATGGCACCGGCAGTGACCATGAGCTCGGGCTGGCTCATCGTCTGCGACAGGTCGCAATTGCAGCCATGGTCTCTCCTGTAGCACAACCCGTTGCACTACCCATGGCAACGGGGTGGCGATACCAACTGGTTGCCGCTCTGGCCGCCGCATGGCACCGTCCCGCCGACCTCGACACCCACATCCGCGAGCATGTCCCGTGACCCTGATCCTGGCCAGCCGACCCAACGTGTATTCCTCCAGCCCGCTCGACCGCGTCGGCGAACGGCGCGAGGACGCCGCCTGGATCGAACAGCGCCTGCACGACCCCGACACGCTGTTTGTTCCGGTATGGCGCAGCCGCAACCTGATCCGCGGCATGGACGAGGGCGCGCCCGAAGCCGTGTTCATCTCCGGCGAGATGGCGCACAAGCTGCGCATGCAAGGCGGCCCCTGGGCGTTTCTCGGCTTGCACGACGACCGCGCGGTGTTCGCCGTCGATATCAGTACGGCGGAAGATCCGGTGCCGCTGCTATCGGAGGAGTTGGGAAAATTCGTCGATCTGCGCTCGGTCGGCTGGGGCGTCCCGCGGCCGGAGGCGTCGGTACTGGCGCATGCCCGCGGCCTGATGCACTGGCGTTCGCGTCATCGGTTCTGCGGCGTGTGTGGTGCTGTGTGTGATGCGCGCAGCGCCGGCCACGTGATGACCTGTACTGCCTGCGAAACGCAGCACTTCCCGCGCACCGACCCCGCGGTGATCATGCTGGTGACGCGCGACGACCAGGCGCTTCTCGGCCATTCTCAGCGTTTCCCGCGCGCCAACATGTATTCCACGCTGGCCGGATTCGTCGAGCCTGGCGAGACGCTGGAGGAAGCGGTACGGCGCGAAGTGCTCGAGGAATCCGGCATCAAGGTCGGATCGGTGCAGTATCACTCCAGCCAGCCCTGGCCGTTCCCCGGCAACATCATGCTCGGCTTTTACGGCGAGGCGCTGAGCGAGGACATCACCATCGATCCGGAAGAAATGATCGACGTGCGCTGGTTCTCGCGTGATCAGATCCGCAACCACGAGGCGCACGATTTCCATCTGCCGCGCGTCGACAGCATCGCGCGCCGGCTGATCGAGGACTGGATGGCAGCCGAGTGATCATGCGGCTCGTTGCGTTGCTGGCAATCATGCTGTCGGGCTGTGGCTACGCCGGGTTCGGCGACACACCGCAGGCGCAATGCGCGCGACAGGCCAACGCGGACCCCGCTGTCGTGGCAATCAACCGAAATACCTGGATCGATGGCTACCGGCTGGATTTCGCGCTGCGCCAGGCGACGCTCCGGTGCCTGCAGGCCAAGGGTCTGGCGCCGCCCGGCGGCGTGGAACCAGTGCAGGTGAACTGACAATGGCGCACCTGCTCACCATCGGCTACCAGGGCTGCACGATCGCCGAGGTGCTGGACGAATTGCGCGCCGCACAGGTCGGATTGCTGATCGACGTGCGCGCGGTGCCGCAATCGCGCAAGCCCGGCTTCTCCAAGCGTCAGTTAGCCGCCGGACTGGACGAACAGGGCATTTCGTATGTTCATCTGCAAGGTCTCGGCACGCCGAAGGCTGGGCGCGACGCGGTGCGTGCCGGCCATCCGGAGCGGATGGAGGTCATCTTCCGCGAACACATGACCTCGGACCGCGCACAGGCCGAACTGGCGCAGGCGAAGCAGCTAGCGCGCAAGCAGCGGGCATGCCTGCTGTGCTTCGAGCAGGATCCGATGATGTGTCATCGTCGTTTCGTCGCGGAGATGATCACTGACGATACGCATCAGCCGATTGTGCACCTGCACGCACAACATTGAGTGATCGCGCACGCAACCGTTGCGGCCGGTGCACCCCTGCCACGGCGAGCGAAAGCGCACCTGTCATTGCGAGCAAAGCGAAGCAATCTCGCTCCAGTAACGCACTCGGGATTGCCGCGTTGCTGCGCTACGCGCAATGACCGCCCATTCTGATCGCTGACCGCTGCTAGTGCAGCCAGCCCGCCAGGATCGCGAGCAGCAGCAGGGCCACGATGTTGGTGATCTTGATCATCGGGTTCACCGCCGGACCGGCGGTGTCCTTGTACGGATCACCCACCGTATCGCCGGTCACCGCGGCCTTGTGCGCCTCGGAGCCCTTCCCGCCGTGGTTACCTTCCTCAATATACTTTTTGGCGTTGTCCCACGCGCCGCCGCCCGAGGTCATCGAGATCGCCACGAACAACCCGGTCACGATGGTGCCCAGCAGCATCGCGCCTAGTGCGGAGAATGCCGCGACCCGCCCGGCGATGATGTCGATCACGATCCACAGAACGATCGGCGCCAGCACCGGCAGCAGCGACGGCAGGATCATCTCGCGGATCGCCGCCTTGGTCAGCATGTCGACCGCCTTGCCGTATTCCGGTTTGCCAGTGCCTTCCATGATGCCGGGGATTTCGCGGAACTGCCGCCGCACTTCCACCACCACCGCGCCTGCCGCGCGGCCGACCGCGGTCATGCCCATCGAGCCGAACAGATAGGGCAGCAGGCCGCCGATGAACAAGCCGATCACCACGAAGGGATCCTGCAGGGTGAACGTGACGTTCAGCTCCGGGAAGTAGTGCTTCAGGTCCTGTGTATAGGCGGCGAACAGCACTAGCGAGGCAAGGCCCGCCGAGCCGATCGCGTAACCCTTGGTCACCGCCTTGGTGGTATTGCCGACCGCATCGAGGGCATCGGTAGTCACCCGCACGTCGCGCGGCAGGTCCGCCATCTCGGCGATGCCGCCGGCGTTATCGGTGACCGGGCCGTACGCGTCCAGCGCCACGATCATGCCGGCGAGCGACAGCATTGTGGTGGCGGCGATCGCGATGCCGAACAGGCCGGCAATCATCGAGGTGACAATGATGCCGACGCAGATCACGATCACCGGCAGCGCAGTTGCCTCCATCGAAATTGCCAGGCCCTGGATGACATTGGTGCCGTGGCCGGTGGTGGAGCTTTGCGCGATCGAGCGCACCGGACGGTATTCGGTGGCGGTGTAGTATTCGGTGATCCAGACGATCAGACCTGTAACCGCGAGACCGACCAGCGAACAGATGAACAGCTTGAGGCCGGTGATGGAGCCATCAGCGTTCAGCGCGCCGAACCCGACGAACCAGCCAATGATGATGGCGATGCCGACCACGGACAGCGCGCCGGTCACCAGCAGGCCCTTGTACAGGGCCTTCATGATGCCATTGTCGGGGCCAAGCTTCACGAAGTACGTGCCGACCACAGAGGTCAGGATGCAGATGGCACCGATGCCCAGCGGCAGCAGCAGCAGGCGGTCGCGCATGTCGCCGGTGAAGTAGATCGCTGCCAGCAGCATGGTGGCGACGATGGTGACCGCGTAGGTCTCGAACAGGTCGGCCGCCATGCCGGCGCAGTCGCCGACGTTGTCGCCCACATTGTCGGCGATCACGGCGGGGTTGCGGGGATCGTCTTCAGGAATGCCGGCCTCCACCTTGCCGACCAGGTCGGCGCCAACATCGGCGCCCTTGGTGAAGATGCCGCCGCCGAGACGGGCAAAGATCGAGATCAGCGAGCCGCCGAAGCCGAGTGCTACCATGGCTTCCAGCACGTGGCGCAGATTGTCGTCGCTGATGTCGGGGCCGTAGCCGTGGCGCAGGATCAGATAATAGATGGACACGCCGAGCAGGCCGAGCCCCACCACGAGCATGCCGGTGATCGCGCCAGCCTTGAAGGCGATGTCGAGTCCGGCGGCGAGGCCGTTGCGGGCCGCCTGCGCGGTGCGGACGTTGGCGCGTACTGACACGTTCATGCCGATATAGCCGGCGGACGCGGACAGCACGGCGCCAATGATGAAGCCGATGGCGACGTGGATGCCCAGCGTCACGCCCAGGATGACCAGGATCACCAAGCCGACGATGCCGATCGTGGTGTATTGCCGGTTCAGGTAGGCGCGCGCGCCCTCCTGTACCGCGGCCGAGATCTCCTGCATGCGTGCCGTGCCGGCATCCGCTGCCAGGACCTGTCTGCTGGTGATCAGGCCGTAGACCAGCGCCAGCACACCGCAGGCGATGATCACGAAGTAAGCCAGTTGCATGTCAGGTTCCTCTGTCGGAACGCCCCGGGGAAAGCCGGGGTGGGCTCTGAAGGTGGGGTCTGCCCATCGGATTGGTTCCAGGGGCGGGAATGGCGCGCGGGTATGCCAGAACCGGGAAGCACAGGCAAATCGGTCGGTTAGGGCGGCTGCCGCGGCAGGCTCGTCATGTCAGCCCGAGAAAGTCGCCTGGGTTCACCATGAAGGCCCCCATGTGCGAAGGAAGAATGTACGTCGTGGCGCCGGTAGCTTCGTGGCTGCGGCGAAACCTGCTTTGTTGCTGCACTGCAATATGCGATAGGTCGGTTGGTCGATTGACGAACGATCGGGAGCCTTGCGCGGGCAGGCACGGTCGGGTCTGATCGGTTTGCTGGCGCGCCTGTAGCTCAGTTGGTCAGAGCGGGCGGCTCATAACCGCTTGGTCGCAGGTTCGAATCCTGCCGGGCGCACCAACATTCTTCTCAAGCGGCCGGCTGCTAACCGTTCCGCAATATCTCCCTGCCACATTGGGCGCATGGTTGAGGTGATGCCGCTCGCACCGGCCGCTTCACACGCAGTTGCCGATCACCAAAACGGCCAGGCGGGATACGCGTGGCGACGGTCTGCCAGTTCAAACTTTCGCCACGTGCTGGCGACGGCGGTGCGGGCGCAGTGGCCGCGTGCCACCGCCGCAGCACCCACCGGCATGCACACCGCGGCGCTGCATGTACCCCTCGGCGTGGCACATCCGGCACGGCCGTTCCGGTCTATCTCGGCGATCCCGGCACACTCGAACGCGGCGCTTCAGCAGGCGATGGATATTGAAAGGGTGCCGCAATCCTGGCAACCGGGGCTGCAATTCATCATGGCGCAGGAATCCACCGGCAAGGTGGGCGCCAGCAGCCCGGTCCACTCCGCTCGCGGCCTGTACCAGCTCACGGCGGCGAACTACCATTTCAACCCGAACGGCGCGCAGTCGTTCGGCAACGCGGTCGAGGAAGCGCAGGGCGGCATCCGCTATATCCGGCAGCGCTATGGCACCGCCGATAATGCCGCCGCGTTCTGGCAGCAGCATCGCTGGTACTGAGCACGCGGGCGTGCTGTCGGCAGGGCGGACCAGATCTTCGAACGGCGATGCGAACGTCGCTCTGACAATCGCTGCAGGCTGGAAGCATTCAGGGCAGGGCACCGGAGGCAGCATAGCAGAGCTATTGCAGCACGGCATAACGCGGCTCGACAGTTGCGCGACGGTCATGTCACGGGATCAGCACTCCTGACCTCGCCGCGTGACGTTTCGACGTGTGTGGGGTGCATCCGCACCTGACGGCGGCCTTCCACGGGGTCCGCTGGGCCGCCATTCCGGGCAGCCGCGCAACGGAGCCGCCCTGCTGGTAGGCTGCCACCGAAGCCCCTACTTATGAGGGCACAGATACAGATTCGGAGTTCCGGGCAGCATGGCCAGCTACCAATACGTTTATGTGATGAAGGATTTGACCAAGGCATTTCCGGGCGGCCGCGAAGTGTTCCGCGGCATCACGCTCGCATTCCTTCCTGGCGTGAAAATCGGCGTACTCGGCGTGAACGGCGCCGGCAAATCGACGCTGTTGAAGATCATGGCTGGTCTCGACACCGATTTCGGCGGCGAGGCATGGGCGGCAGAAGGCGCGCGCGTCGGTTATCTGGAACAGGAGCCACAGCTCGATCCGGACAAGACCGTCGGCGAGAACGTGGAAATGGCATTCGCCGGTCTGAAGGCGGCAATGGATCGGTTCAATGAAATCTCCATGAAGTTCGCCGAGCCGATGAGCGACTATGAGATGAATGCACTGCTGTCGGAACAGGCGGACCTGCAGGCGAAGATCGATGCCGAGGATGGCTGGGACCTCGACCGCCGCGTGGACATCGCGCTGGATGCGCTGCGCTGTCCGCCGGCCGATGCCGCGGTGACCACGCTGTCGGGTGGTGAACGGCGGCGCGTAGCACTGTGCCGGCTGCTGCTGGAGAAGCCCGATCTGCTGCTGCTGGACGAACCAACCAACCATCTGGATGCCGAGAGCGTCGCCTGGCTGGAGCACACGCTGCGCGACTACGCCGGCACAGTGATGATCGTGACGCATGACCGCTATTTCCTGGACAACGTTACCGGTTGGATTCTTGAGATCGAACGTGGCCGCGGCTACCCGTTCGAAGGGAACTACTCGTCCTGGCTGGACCAGAAGCGCAAACGGCTGCAGCAGGAGGAAAAGGAAGAGAGCGCCCGCCAACGTGCCCTGGCAGCCGAACAGGAATGGATCGCCGCGTCTCCGCGCGCGCGTCAGGCGAAGAACCGTGCCCGCATCCAGCGCTACGAGGAAATGTTGGCGCGTTCGCAGGACCTCGCCGGCGGTGTGGCGGAAATCGTCATCCCGCCCGGCCCTCGGCTCGGCAATGTGGTGATCGAGGCCGAAGGATTGCGCAAGGGCTACGGCAACAACCTGCTGATCGACGAGCTGAATTTCCGTCTGCCGCCTGGTGGTATCGTCGGCGTGATCGGCCCGAACGGCGCCGGCAAGACGACGCTGTTCCGCATGATCATTGGCCAGGAGCAACCCGACGCCGGCAGCCTGCGCATCGGCGAGACGGTGAAACTCGGCTACGTCGATCAGTCGCGCGACAGTTTGACTGCCGGCAACAGCGTTTGGCAGGAGATCAGCGCCGGCGAGGACATGATCTACCTCGGCAAGCGCGGGATACCTTCTCGCGCCTACGTCAGCGCGTTCAACTTCAAAGGCACGGATCAGCAGAAGAAGGTCGGCATCCTGTCGGGTGGCGAGCGCAACCGGGTGCATCTGGCGAAGATGCTGAAGGCCGAGCACAACGTGCTTCTGCTCGACGAACCGACCAACGATCTCGATGTCGATACTCTACGCGCGCTGGAGGATGCGCTGATCGAGTTCGCCGGATGCGCAGTGATCATCAGCCACGATCGGTGGTTTCTGGATCGGCTGGCGACGCACATCCTGGCCTTCGAGGGTGACAGCCACGTCGAGTGGTTCGAGGGCAACTTCGAGGCCTACGAGGAAGACAAGCGCCGCCGGTTGGGCGCGGACGCGACGGAACCTCACCGCATCAAGTACCGCCCGATCGCCCGGTAACCCGCCCAGCAAGAGAGAGAGAGAACAAAGCAAATCGATCACGAACTACCAAAACCGGACAGATCCATTAGCTGGCAACCAGGCTCTACCGAATTTCCGCAGAGTCGGGATTCAGTCGATCCCGTACACCGCCTTGGCGTTGTCCACGAAGATCCCGCGCTTCTGCGTCTCGGTCATCTTGATCGGCAATGCGTGCGCCGGATCGTCGTAGTCCCAGTGGGGATAGTCGGTCGCGAACAGCACGCGGTCCCAACCCATCCATTCGATCGCATCGGCCAAGTGCTCGCGCGGTTCGGGCTCTTCGACTGGCTGCGTGGTGAACCAGACGTTGCTGCGCATGTATTCGGACGGAAGGCGCTTCAGGTGAGGCACTTCCTTGTGCAGTTTCGCAAACTGGCGATCCATGCGCCAGGCGTGCGCCGGTGCCCAGGCGAAGCCGGCCTCGATCAGCACCACCTTCAGCGTCGGAAAACGCTCGAACACGCCCTCGAAGATCAGGCTGGTCAGCACGGCTTGCTGGCATTGCGCGTGACCGACCATCTCCTCCAGGTAGTACGACGGCCAGCCGCCCGAGGTCAGCGCGCTGCCGCCATAGCCGAAGGCATGGATGCCGACCGGCAGGCCCGCGTCAGCCGCTGCCTGGTAGATCGGCCAGTAGCGCCGCTGGCCGAGCGGTTCGGCCGTGCGG
The DNA here is from genome assembly GCA_963696645.1 of uncultured Alphaproteobacteria bacterium. Classification (GTDB taxonomy): domain Bacteria; phylum Pseudomonadota; class Alphaproteobacteria; order Acetobacterales; family Acetobacteraceae; genus JAMXLO01. The sequence goes on along the minus strand of CAVOKY010000005.1, from coordinate 410,153 downwards.
GTAAGCAGCATCACCTGGGCGAAGTTGGCATCGCCGGTGCGCGCCTCGATCATTCGGGCTGAAGTCGGGCCGTCCTCGAACGGCACCACCACGGACGCTCGCAACCGCGCATCGCGCGACGTCCATTCGGCGACCTGCCACTCGTTGGTGGCGTGGGTCAGCGCCGCGGACAGATCACCATCCTGCGCGCCCTGGCCGCTGGTCAACGGGTTGAGAATGCCGAGCGCGACGTTGTTCGGGTCCAGATGCTGCTCGGCCATGAAGTCCAGGTCGCTGCCGGGGTTTTCACCGTTCGGCCAGGCATCGCGGCGGCAGGCCTGCGGCTGGCCTTTCGGGTAAGCTGAACCCCGCTGCCAGGGCTGCCGGTAGCGCACACCGATCGTCTCGACATGCTCCCGCCAGCGCTTCGAAAGATACGGGTAGAGCGACTTGCTGACCCCGCCGATGCCAGCGCCTGCCGGACGCGGATGAATGTCGCAGTCGGCGATGGCCAGTTTGGACTGGGCAGGCTGCTCAAGGTCGGAGCGGTTCAGGACGTCAACGGTCATGTGATCGGCCCCCTAGGGGAGTTAACTAAGACGAGTATAGGTCCGCAACGGGTTGTCGACCATGATCTTTCGCGCAAGGACCGGGTCAAGTCCCTCTGGGATGGCCGCGGTCCCCTCGAACTGCCAATGCGGGTAGTCGGTGGAGAACAGCAGAAGCTCGTCCGACCCCATGTGTTCCATGAAGCGTGTGATGGTTGCCGGTTCCGGCGGGCCGTCGAACGGCTGCAACGTCAGACGGACGCGCTCGCGGATGGTGGTGGCGGGTGGGTCGGCGACCCAGGGCACCTCACTGCGCAGACCCTTCCAGAATTTGGTCAGCCGCCAGAGGTAGCCGGGCAGCCACGTGACGCCGGACTCCATCAGCACCACAGTCAGATTCGGGAATTTGGCGAATACACCTTCGGCCATCAGGCTGGTGAGCTGGGTCTGGAACGCGCCGGCCTGGTTGATGTATTCCTCGCTGTAGTAGCTGGCCCAGCCGACAGGGGTGTTCGGATGTCGGTAGGTGCTGCCGGCGTGGATGCCGATCGGCAGGCCATGGCGCTCGGCAGCCGCGTAGATCGGCCAGTGCTGGCGCCGACCTAGTGGCAGTTCGCCCGACACCAGCAACAGCACCTGGACGAAGCGGTTGTCCGCGGCGCAGCGTTCGATTTCCGCCACCGCCAGTTCGGCGTTCTGCTGCGGCACCACGATGGAGGCGCGCAGCCGCTGGTCGCGGTCCAGCCATTCGCGTGCGATCCACTGGTTCACAGCGCGGGCCATGGCGGCGCCGAGGTCCTCGCTGAACGTTGCCTGCGCGCCGTACAGGCAATTCAGGATGGCGATGCCTGTGCCGAACGGGTCCAGCGCTTCGGTCCCGAGCCGCTGGACGGTGGTGGCTGGCTGGCCCTTTGCGTCGCGCCAATCGGCCCGTGCGGTCAGCGGACTGTTCGACGGATAGGCGATGGTGTTCAGCTCATCGAGGCCGCGCCGCACCACCGTCTCGCGCCACATCTCATCGAGATACGGCATAAGCGCCGGCAGACCCGGCACGGTGGGATGCAGGTCGCAGTCGACGATCGGCAAGGTGCTCATTCCCCCTGCCTCCGGTCGACGTGCAGAGCTGGACGCAGGCGGGACCCGCTCAAATAACGGGGCAATCGGGTGACTGCGTGTGCGGCATGCCGACGCTGTTCTTGCATGTCGGTGCAAGAACGGCAGCCACGCGGCAATCGCAAACCAGCAAAATCACGCTGGCACGAGATTGCAGCGTCGTTCTGCTGCTCGCAATGACAGGTTGCGACGTTCAAACCATTGCCGCGCAAACCCCCGAGCTTGATGCGGGGACTGCTGTGCTCCTCGCGTATGCAAGATGCGTCGTACACCCGATTGCCCGGGCTCGAGCGCCGGTCGCTACACCTTCACGAGCAGATCGCCGCCCTCGATCTTGATCTCGAACACGACCAGATCCTTCTCCGCCGGGGCACACAGCGCCTTGCCTGTCTTCACGTCGAATCGCGCAGCATGCAGGGGACACTCGACGCTGCCGTTCTCCAACCAGCCGTCGGAAAGCTGGGCATACTCGTGGCTGCAGATATTGTCGGTGGCGTGGAATGTGCCGCCCGGCAGGTGGTACACCGCGATCTCGCGATCGCCCACGCGCACGCCGCGCATTTGGCCTTCGGCCACCTCCGACACACTGGCAACCCGCACCCATCCGGCTTCCGACATTCTGGCTCTCCTGGTTCTTGTCAGGTGGCAACATGCCAGCCGGCGCGCGTGCGGCCAAGTCGGCATTGCCGGTAATGCCAGGAGGTCCTTAAACTGGCGCAAATGCTGCGCGTTGGAGTTGCCATGCTATCGGGTCTTTGGCGGATTGTGCTGCTTGCCGGCGTTGCGGCGTGCTTCATCTCGACGGCATCGGCGCAGAACGTGACGCTCGATGCGCCCGGCTTCCTGCCACCGAAACCGTCAGCAGGCCCGCCGCCGCCGCGGGCGCAGCCCACCGTTTGGCCGCGCCTCGATCCCGGCTCCGTGCTCTGCCACACCGAGGACGATCTCGATCAATATGCCGCCAACCTGACCGCGCGCGTCAGCGGCGGGGAGACCCAGGCGGCCGATTGCCGGGTGATCACGCAGGCGACCGGCATCCAGATACTCACCCGGCACGGCCTTGGCAGCACACAGGTCAAGCTGAATGTTCCTGGCAACGTGGTCGGCTGGACTAATGTCTGGCTGCCCGACAGGGCGCCGGCAGCGCGCTGACCCAGCACCGCCGCATGGCCGAAACCCACATCATCGTTGGCGCCGGGCAGGCAGGCGGCTGGGCGGCGATCGCCATGCGCCAGGCTGGCTTCGCCGGACGAATCCTGCTGATCGGCGAGGAGATTTGGCGTCCATATGAGCGCCCGCCGCTGTCCAAGGCGGTGCTGACCGATGATCCGGAACCGCCGATCACCTACTTCCATGCAGCGGAGCGCTACTCGGAACAGGGCATCGAACTGCTGCTGGGTCTGGCAGTGTCGGAGATCGACCCTGCCGCACATCGCGTGCGGCTGTCGGACGGGCAGAGCCTGACCTACGACAGGCTGCTGCTGACGGTGGGCGGCAGGGCGCGCCATCTGCCGATACCGGGCGGCGACAAGGCGCTGTATTTGCGTACCATCGAGGAGGCGCGGCTGATCCGCGACCGGCTGACTGCGGCGCCGCGTATACTGTGCATCGGCGCAGGAGTTATCGGGCTGGAGATTGCCTCGTCGGCGCGGACGCGCGGTGCCGACGTGACGGTGCTGGAGGCGCTGCCTCGCGCAATGGGGCGCAGCGTCTCGCCGGAGGGCGCGGCGTTCGTCGAACGGCTGCATCGGGAGGCGGGCGTGGCGCTGCATTTCGGCGTCATCGTCGACGCGATCGAGGATGCGGCGTCTGGCGGCGCTCGCGTTGCGTGTCGCGGCGGCGGCGAATTCACCGGCGACGTGGTGATTGCCGGAGTTGGCATGCAGCCGAATCTTGGGCTGGCGGAAGCGGCAGGGCTGTCCTTGGAGGGCGGTATCGTGGTCGATGAATTCGGTCGCACCAGTGCGCCGGATGTCTATGCCGCGGGCGATGTTACAGCATTCCATCATCCGCTGTTCGACCGGCGGCTGCGGCTGGAGTCCTGGCGGCACGCGCAGAACCATGGCATCGCGGTGGGCAAGGCGATGTGCGGCGATATGACGCCATATGATGACGTTCCTTGGTTCTGGACGGATCAGCATGGCGTGAATTTGCAGGTCGCGGGGTTGCCGGCCGATGCTGTACAGACGATTGTTAGGGCAAGTGCAGCGGTGAATGTATTTACGGCCGTCCATCTGGCCGCGGATGGGTGTGTGATCGGGGTGACGGCGGCGAACAATCCGCGGGAGATTCGCGCTGGGCAGGCGCTGATCAAATCGCGGCGGCCGGTTGATGCAGCGATGTTGGCGGACCCGACGGTGCCGTTGCAGCGGTTGATCCGCTGACGGGGGATTGCTATCGATCAGCCACGAAGCGGAACGTGCCGCCGGCGTGTTCCACATGACCCAGCCCCGGCCATGGATGGTGGTAGCCGATCACGCGCAGCCTCTCGTCCGCCAGCCGCTGCAACACTCGTTGGCGCGTTGACACATCTTGCTGCGGGTCGGTGTCATAGGCGCTCAGCGCCTCGGGAAACGCATAGGACAGCAGATCGTGGAATGCCACGTCGCCGGTCAGACACCAGCCGCCGGCGAACAGGAAGGCCATATGTCCAGGCGTATGTCCCGGTGTGTGCCAGGCCTGCACACCCGGCAGGAATTCCTCACCGTCGCGGATGAAGCGCATGCGGTCGCGCAGCGGCAGAAGGTGCCGGCGGACACCGGCAATGCTGCGCTCGCGGCGTTCACCGGGTGGATCGCTTTGCCAAAAATCCATTTCCGCCTGCGCGATGTAGACCGTCGCATTTGGGGAATTGGGCGTTCCATTATCGCCCATCGTGCCCCAGCAATGATCGGAATGTGCGTGTGTCAGCACCATCGCATCGATCGACGCCGGATCGACGCCTGCCTCTGCCAGACTGGCCAGCAGCTTCCCGCTGTCGGGACCGTATAGCTTCTCCGAGCCGAGACCATTGTCGAACAGAGCCCGCCTGCCGTTGGCTTCGAGCAGCAGGCAGTTCTGCTCCACCTGCACGGCATCGGTGCGCTGACCCGCTGTGGTCATCGTTGCATCCATCACAGCCTGATCGGGGCCGCGAAAGATCTTTGCAGCCCGCGGCAGTACCAACGGCCCATCCGAAACGATAGTCGCGGCCGCATCGCCGATGTTGAAGCGATGAAACATCAGGGCACCTGCTTCCATGCGCCGATCAACTCGGCTCGGCCTCCGCCAGTGCGCGAATCCCTGGCGATCTGATCAGTCACGCGCAAAGCCAGGATTGGCTTGTCGGCCGCCATGCTCAGCATGTAGCGGCAGCCGAACGGACTGCCCGGCAGCGGGACCGACGCCACACCGGTCACGGTGAAACCCACCTTGGACATCCCGGCGACCACCAGCGAGAACGCTTTCGACCCTTCAGGTGCATCGACGTTCACCACGATCATATTCGGATGCAGTTCCGGAATGCGTGGCGGGCTGGGTGCGATAAGCCAGATGCGCTGCTCGCTACCCTCGACGTCCTTCTGACGGGTCTCGCCGATGATGCGCACGCCAGGATCGAGTTCGCTTAGCAGCAGCCTGGAGGTAGCGGCCGGCACACCGCTGGCGGTGATGGCCGGAACTGTGGGCCCAACGGCCTCGGCTGCCATGGCCGCGCAGGGCCAGACAAGGGTGAGCAGCACCGCAAGCCAGGGGGGCACGGTGCGCATCAGGCGATCGGCGCGCAGGCCAGCGCCAGCCAGTCACGCACCGGTGGATGAAGACGCGGACCGACGTCCGACAGCACGCGAGCATGGTACGCGTTCAACCAGGCCAGTTCGTCCGCATCCAGCATTGCGGGGTCGATCAGCCGCCGGTCGAATGGCGCCAGCGTCAGGGTCTCGAAGTGCAGAAACGGCTTGTTGGCCGCCGGTAGCTCTGCCGGCCGAACCAGCAGCAGATTCTCCAGTCGTATGCCGTGTGCGCCCGGTAGATAGTAGCCAGGCTCGTTCGACAGGATCATTCCGGCCGCGATCGCCACCGGCCTCGCCAGGCGGGACAGGCTCACCGGGCCCTCGTGCACCGACAGATAGCTGCCCACGCCATGTCCGGTGCCATGGTCGTAGTCCAGCCCGGCCTGCCACAGCGCCCGTCGGGCAAACGCATCCAGATGTGCGCCGCCGACGCCCTGCGGAAATACCGCCGTGGCAATGGCGATGTGGCCCTTCAGCACGCGTGTGGCCTGCGCGCGCACGTTCGCGGGCGGCTCCGCGGGGCCGGTCCACACGGTACGGGTGATGTCAGTTGTGCCGTCCGGGAACTGCGCGCCGGAGTTGATCAGGTAGACCTCGTCGGGGCGGATAGGCCGGTTGGTCGCCTCGGTCACGCGGTAGTGGATGATTGCGCCGTGCTCGCCGGCGCCGGAGATCGCCGGGAAGCTCTCGCCCCTGAAGCCTTCGACATCCTGGCGCAGGGCGAGCAGTTTCACTGCGGCGGAGATTTCGGTCTCGCTGCCGGTCGGGAGGGTCTCGGCGAGGTAATGCAGGAACCGGCACATCGCCACGGCATCGCGGGCATGGGCGTTGCGAGCGCCCTGCTGCTCGATCTCGTTCTTGCATGCCTTCGGCAGCAAGCACGGGTCCGAACCGGGGACCACGTGGGCACCTGCCGCGCGCAGCGTCTGGGCGAACCAGACGGGGGAACCGATGGTGTCCACCCGTACCCGTTTGCCTGCCAGCCGCCCGAGTGCCGGCGCCAGCGCGGCCCGGTCGGCTACCGACACGGTGTTGCCGAGCCAGTCACGGGTGGCGTCGGGTAGCTTGGCCGGGTCCATGAACAGTTCGGTGCCGCCATCGGCGTGCGCCAGGGCGAAGCCCAAGGCGAAAGGGGTGAACGGTACGTCGCCGCCGCGGATGTTCAGCAGCCAATTGATCGAGGCGGGATCGGTGATCACCGCGGCATCCAGTTTTTCCGCGCGCAGCAGTCCGGCGATCTGTTCGCGCTTTTCCGTGGCACTCCGGCCGGCATGCTGCAGCGGGTGCGGAACGGCGGGGGCGAGCGGTGGCGGCGGCCGGTCGGTCCAGATGGCATCGATCGGGTTGCGCGTCACCGCGTGCATGGCGAGGCCGGTTTCGGTGTAACGCGCCAGCGCGTCTTCGCTGATCAGCAGCGGATCGTAGCCGATCTTTGCTCCCGCAGGCGAATTGGCGGCCAGCCACGCGGGCGGCGGCTCCTCGGTGATGTGCCGCCGCTCCCACAGGGCCGGATCGGTCTGGGCCTCAAGCTGCAGCACATAGCGCCCATCGGTGAAGACCGCAGCCTTGGCCGCCAGCACCGCCGCCATGCCGGCGCTGCCGGTGAAGCCGGTGACCCAGGCGAGGCGCTCTGCCGAAGCCGGTACGTATTCGCCGAGATGCTCGTCCGCTCGCGGCACGATGAAGCCATCCAGCTCCTGGCCCGCCAGTTCCCGGCGGAGCGCGGCCAGCCGAGAGGCTGCCGGGTGACTCATGTTTGGCCTCCATTGTTCGAGCCCATGCACATTTTCATACCTTGTTAACCTACCATGCGAACAACGCATGTCTGGCGGGGAAAATGGACAGTTATCCACAGAGGCAGGAAGGTTTATGTTGCGGTGCGGTACAGCCGGGGGTGCTCCGCCGCGACGACGACGCGCCAGACCCGGCAGCTTCACTGGAACGAGACCTATGAACGCCCCGATGACGCAAGATCAATTCACTTACTCGCTTGGCAACCTGAGCTACGTCGATTCCTCATACGACGATCCGCCTGCCACCATCGTCAAGGCACCGGGGCATGGCATCGGTCAGTTGTTCGGCAAGCTGGTGGCTGCGTTCGCCGAATGGCGGCGCCGCGAAGCCACTTTGCGGGAGATGCAGATGCTCACCGAGCGCGAGTTGGCCGATATCGGCCTGACGCGCGCTGATCTGCCGCGCGTGTTCGACCCGGCTTTTGCCGCTGAGCGCGCACAGGGACGGGACTACATCGCCTACTGATCCTCTGGCGGGCTGCTCAGGCCCCGCCGGTCCGGATTGCGACGGAGCAGCAGGGTCGTCCAGGGACCCTCGCGAATGCTGGCCTCCAGACGGAGGTTGCAACGCAGGTGAGCCACCACAACACCGCGCGCCTGGGTCTGCAGCAGGCCGGAGAGGATCGCAGTGCCGCCTGGGGCGAGGTGCACCGCCAGTTGCCGCGCCATCAGGCAAAGCGGCCGGGCAAGGATGTTGGCGAACACCAGCTCGTACGCCTTGCCCTGTCGGGCCGGCGGGCTTCGCCAGCCGTCGGCAAGACGGAACCGCGTCAGGTGTCCGAGCTGATTTAGCCTGGCATTCTGCTGTGCCACGCGGACCGACCAGGGCTCGATGTCAGTCGCCAGCACGGTACCGATGCAACAGGCGGGCAGCGGCCATCGCCAGAATTCCCGAACCGGTTCCCAGATCCAGGATGCGCTGCGGGCGCCGGTGGGCGACGCGCTCCAGTGCCCGCAAACACCCCCGCGTCGAGCCGTGCTCGCCGGACCCAAAGGCCAGACCTGCATCCAACGTCAGGGTGATGCGGCCCGCCGATGGCGGCTCGTGCAGGTGGGTTCCACGGATGGCAAAGCGCCGGCCGATGCGCTGTTCCGGGAATGACGCATAGGTGCGCGCCAGCCAACCCTCGGCCGGCGTTGGCGTTCGACGCAGCGGCACCGTGACGCCGGACACATTTGCCGCCAGGCCAAGGGCGGCCACCAGTTCCGGCTCGTTGCCACCGATTGGCTTGACACCTTCGATGCGCCAATCACCCGTCGCGTGGTCGCGAAAGAAACCGACCGTCACGCACGCGCTCGACAATGCCGCCTCATAGATTTCGAGCGCCGCCTCGGGCACGGTGACCGAAACAGTCTCGAGTGAAATCATGTGGCGTGGCATGAGTCCGGGTCATCGCCGTCCGCGCTGTCGCTGGGCATCCAGAAGCCGGACTGGCGAAGCAATGCCAGCTTGGCATCGAGTGCGTTGGGCGTCAGCGGATGCACGACGAACGCGCCCGCACTCAGCTCCGCCAGGCGTGGGAACAGGTGGTGCGGTAGCAGGCCGATTCGCAGTCCAAGCGATGCACTGGTGCCGGCGACCACATCGAGGTAGCAGGTGAACGTGTAGTCGCCGTAACGCACGCGGTAGCTGACGTGGTCGGCCGTACCCCATATGACCCCGCTGTCGCAGAGCAGCCGGTTCACCACTTCCTGGTCGTCGAAGGGAGGCGCGTTGGCAACATGGGCGATGATGGAGGAAAAGAACGCACTTGTGGCCTCGCTGGCCCTAACGCTGAACAGTCCGCAGCACAGCACGAACCCCCAACGCTGCAAGACATCGGGTGGCAGCGCGATACCCTGCGAAAACATCAGGTCAAACCGGTTGCCGGCGAAAAAGTCCGGCACGGGGTCACGGAGCCAAATCGCGTCGGTGTAAGAATGAACGAGGTCAACGTGGTGTTGGACCAGGAAATCCAGCACCAGCAGACGCTGGAGCCAGAAGTCGCTGCGTGAACCATCGAAGCCGCACCGGGCGACGACGGTCCCGGAGCGCGCGAGACTGTCGGCGACCCGGTCGTCCATTGCCACGACCAGGAAGCGCTCGATGCCGGCGGCGCGCGCGTGGCGGATCCAGTTTTCCAGCAACGGAGCATGATCGCCGGACGCAAGCACGACGGGCAGGGGGCCCCTACCAGCCAATGTGGCAACCGCGCCTAACAGTTCCGCCTGATACGGCAGCGGCAATGTCGGGACGCTCATGCCTTTTCCACAAACCGGTCGAGCACCCGCTTATCGCCCGCCTTGTCGAAGGCCACGTCCAGCCGATTGTCCTCGGCGGACGTTACCGTGCCGTAGCCGAACTTCTGGTGGAACACGCGGGCGCCGACCGGGATGGCATCATTGCGCGCCGGACGGCCGGGCTGCTCCCACACCTCGATCGTTCTGCTGCGCCGTGCCACGAGCGGGAACTGACCGGTGAAGCTGGTGGCGGCGAGCACCCGCGCGTCACGCGCCAGCGCCGCCGAACCGGTGTGTTCCACATCGCCGTCGGGCAATTCCTCGATGAACCGGCTGGGAATACTGGTTTGCCAGTTGGCATAGATCCGCCGGTTGGCAGCGTACGACACGATGGCGCGGCGGCGCGCACGCGTCAGGCCGACATAGGCGAGCCGGCGTTCCTCCTCCAGTGACTTCACACCGCCTTCATCGAGAGCGCGCTGGTTGGGGAATAGTCCCTCCTCCCAGCCGGGCAAGAATACCGTGTCGAATTCCAGCCCCTTTGCGCCATGCAGCGTCATCAGGCTGACGCGGTCGCCCTCAGCGTTCTCGTCATTCTCCATCACCAGCGACACGTGGTCGAGGAAGCCGGCCAGCGTTTCGAAATCCGCCAGAGCGCGGACCAGTTCCTTCAGGTTCTCCAGCCGTCCCGGCGCTTCGGGAGACTTGTCTTGCTGCCACATGTCCGTGTAGCCGCTTTCGTCCAGCACGGTGGCAACCGTCACCACGTGACCGTCCTTGTCGAGCATCGCGCGCCAGCGAATGAAGCCGCGCAGCAGCGCATCGACCTGCTCCTTCACGCGGCCCTTCAGCCCGTCGTTGGCGATCAACCGCGCCGCGGTTTCGGTCAGCGGAATGCCGTTGGCGCGCGCTGTCTCGTGCATCCTACGCAACGCCACTTCGCCCACGCCGCGCCGCGGTACATTGACAATGCGCTCGAACGCCAGATCGTCAGCCGGCTGTGCGACGATGCGCATGTAGGCGATGGCGTCGCGGATTTCGGCGCGCTCGTAGAACCGCAGCCCGCCGACCACGCGGTACGGAATGCCGAGGGTGATAAGGCGTTCCTCGAAGGCGCGGGTCTGGAAGCCGGCGCGCACCAGGATCGCCGTCTCCGCCAATGGTTCGCCATCGCGGCGCAGCGCTTCGATGCGCTCGCCCACCATGCGGGCTTCCTCATCGGAATCCCACAGGCTGACCACCGTCACACGCTCGCCGGTCGCGTCCTGCCGCCCTGGGCGCAATGTCTTGCCAAGCCGCCCTTCGTTGTGCGCGATGAGTGCCGATGCGGCCGCGAGGATGGGAGCGGTGGAGCGGTAATTCGCTTCCAACCGGACGATCTTCGCGCCTGCGAAATCCTTCTCGAAGCGCAGGATGTTTTCCACTTCAGCGCCGCGCCAGGAGTAGATCGACTGGTCGTCGTCGCCGACGCAGCAGATGTTCTTGTGAGCCTGCGCGAGCAGCCGCAGCCAGAGGTACTGTACAAGGTTGGTGTCCTGGTACTCGTCCACCAGGATGTAGCGGAACATGCGGTGGTACTGCGCCAGCACATCGGGATGCTCGCGGAGGATTTCGGTCATGTTCAGCAGCAGATCGCCGAAGTCCGCGGTATTCAGCGCGCGCAGCCTGGCCTGATAGGCGGCGTAGAGTTCACGTGCGCGACCGCCGGCGAAATCGGTGTCGTCTGCCGACGTCACGCGGGTCGGTGTCAGACCGCGATCCTTCCAGCGCTGGATCACCGCCATCAGCGCCGGCGGGGGCCATCGCTTGGTGTCCACCCTCTCGGCCTCCATCACCTGCTTCAGCAGGCGCAGCTGGTCATCGGCGTCCAGAATGGTGAAGCCTGGAGTCAAACCCACCAGGTCCGCGTGACGGCGCAGCATACGTGCGCAGAGGGCGTGGAACGTGCCGAGCCACAGACCCTCGACCGGTCGGCCAAGAATTGCGCCGACGCGTTCGCGCATTTCCCGGGCGGCCTTGTTGGTGAAGGTCACCGCGAGGACCTGGCCCGGCGCGGCGCGGCCGGTCAGCAGAATGTGGGCGAAGCGGGTGGTCAGGACGCGGGTCTTGCCGGTCCCGGCGCCGGCCAGGACCAGCAGCGGACCGTCGACGGTCTCGACGGCGGCGCGCTGTTCGTCATTCAGGCGCGCTAGGTAGTCGGTCATGGTGTGAGAGGATGGTTCGCCACAGGGGAAGGGTATAGAGCGCGCGGCGGACCCGGCCAACCGCGGGTTTGAAACCGGTGTCGCGGTGATCATGTACCGGTGCGGTCGGACCCCAGGCAGGAGGAACGCGCGGTCCGGGTAGACGCCGCGACCACGATTCTCGCAAGCTGTTCGATATAAATCGATGGGTTTCACTGGGCAGGCGCGCGGAAAATGACGGACGATTTTTCCTGTTTGTTAACCTTCCTGGCCGGAATAGCCCGTGGCGTCGCCGCGCTGCTAGTGTCTGGCGTCATTGATTCTGCGGCCAATCTCTGAATTGATATCTCGGTTAGCCCGGAGATGTGTCGTGACCGCGCGACCGCCAGACGCCGCAGCACTGGACACCAGCATCGACACCATCGCCCGCACGCGCCAGAAGCTGGTGGAGGAAGGCCTCGATGCAGCCCTGACCCGCAAGCACTCCTCCAACTCCGCCAGGCAGCGCATCTTCGACGGTGCCGCCGAGGCCAAGCTGATCGCCCTCGCCTGTTCTCCGCCGCCAAAAGGCCGCAAGCGGTGGACGCTGACAATGCTGGAAACTGCGGTCGTGCAGCTGAACATTGTCGATCGCGCCAGCGACAACACGATCGGGCGGACGCTGCGGGCGACAGCTATCGGGCCCACCGGCCGTCTGGCGTACCACCGCCGAATAACGGGATGGGGTGGAAAGTGGTGTTCCGCGCGCGGGGCCGTTGACGACCAATTGCATCCGGGCATCCATCGACCTGACAATAGGGACAACGCGTAGTCGTCGGAAAACTTTACACTTTGACATTTGCCCCCGCTCGAGACTGCCCTTCGGGAGAAATAACTCGCTATAATATCGAATAAATCCGCATATGGCACGTAAATTGCTCGGAGGCAGATGTCATTGGCTGAACCGCGAGGTAGGCTGGCGCGTGGGCGCCAGGGTCGCTTCGTCGGAGCGTCACTTTGTGAGTTGGGGAGCGAGCAATCATGAGTTATGGCGAACGCAACAGACAGTCCGTGCCTCGAAGCGGCCTTGGCGTCGTGGCCGCGATCGGCGTGGCGTTGGCATCACATGGCGCGCAGGCAGCCGTCCAGTTGTGCCCTGGTCCCTCCGTTTCTGGTGCATCGGGAACGATATTCATGAACGGCAGTTCGTGCGGGATCTTGTCCACAAGCACTACCGTCGAGGCACTTTTCGTAGGTTTCAGCGCCGCAGATCATGATGCACTGACATTGCCGGGCAGTTCGCCTCCGGGCGTAATATTCGACAATAGGACCTCGACGCGGGGGGCCACAGACACCTTAACGGTTGCGTCGGCAGGAACCCTATTGGATTTCACGTTGAACAATCTCACCACGGGAAAGAGCTACATCGCGGCAACTGGATATACCAACACCGACGCAGGCGCCTTCGTGCCAGTGTACCACTTCGCCTTCGAGAGCGTTGCAAGTGCTGCGGACTATGCCACCTTGCACTCTGGCGTGGCGTTGCTTCCCTCAATCAATACGTTCATCCTGGCAAACGGCGGATACAGCGCCTGGACCTTTGCCTTCGCCGAAGATCTGCCCCTTGCGGCCGACGACGACTGGAACGACATCGTTTACGCGTTCAAGGACGTTACAACTGTCCACAAGGTGCCGGAACCGGCCACCCTGGCGCTGGTCGGTGCGGGCCTCATGGGCCTGGGCGTAGTCCGCCGCGGTCGCAAGGATGGCTGAACCCCTTCCACCGATCTGACATTCGGCGGCGCTTCCGGCGCCTTCATATCGCGGCCTGGGCTGCCAAACGCATTGCATAGGAACGTGCCGTCTCAGGTGCCCAGCGCGACGCCTCCTTCCTTGGACGCGACATCCACCCCGCGCTGCGGCTCGGAGAGTGTCTGACACTGTTGACACTCTGCGACACTGTGGGGGAAGCGGTTTGTCCACACCCATTGTGCCAACGGTGTCACGGTGGTCGCTGGCGCTGCGGCGCCGACGGAGCGACGCTGAGTCATGGCGGGGTCTCCCACAACTTCGGATTCACGGGGTAGACCTCCCGTCCATGTCGGCCGAACGTGTTACCATGCTGTGGCGGCCGCAGCCGATCCGCATCACAGAGCACTTGGGCGGTGCCGTGGATATCGCACGCCTTGGTTAAACCAGGCAAACGTCGCGCTGAAGTCGGTGGACGTGAACCTCAGTAGCGTGCTGGTCCAGGATCCAGCGGGCCAGGGTCGCAGCGTTTCGGTCGTCGCGGCTTGCTGCGGCGTCGCCGGCCCCGAGGATCGGAGAGCTAACGCTGGAGAACGATCTTTTGTCCGCTGCGCTCGGCAGGGCGGGTTTGCCGAGCGCAAGGCGATGATCGACCGTGGGCACCGACCGCCGTTGAGTCGACAGGCCAGCGATGCTGGGGATCAGCCGCGGCAGCCTATATTACGATCCGTGTCCGGTGTCAGCCGACGATCCGGCGATCATGCGGCGGATTGATAGTGCAGCGAGACAGCGATCCAGGTGCAATGCTGGCGGACAAGGGATACGACAGCGATGCGATCCGTCTTGATTTGCGCGCTCGTCGCACGGCGCCCGAGATCCCGACCAGGAGCAACCGCAAACTGCAGCATTCGGTGAGCAAACCACTCTATGCGCTGCGCTCACGCATTGGATGCTTCATTGGGCATCTCAAGGAACAGCGGCGTATTGCCACCCGGTATGACAAGACCGAAACCAGCTACCTCGGCTTCGTCCTGCTCGGATGCATTCGTCTCTGGATCAGGTTTGTCCACAGGGGCTAATCTTGTAGCAGGGGTTGACGGGCCCCGTTATCGCGGCGCTGCCGGCCTCACCCCCAATATATGCGCGATCGCATAGGTCAGGTCGGGCCGGTTCAGCGTGTAGAAATGGAACTCGTCCACCCCGTTGGCTTGCAATAGCCGCACCTGCTCGGCGGCGACCACAGTCGCCACCATGCGCCGGGTCTCCGCATCGTCCTCCATGCCCTCGAACAGATGGCCGAGCCAGTCGGGAACGCTGGCGCCGCACATCGCCGACATGCGCATCAGGCCGGCAAAGTTGGTGACCGCCATGATGCCGGGCACCACCGGAGCGGTGATCCCCGCGGCCAGGCAACGGTCGAGGAACCGCAGATAGACCTCGGTGTCGAAAAAAAAGTTGGTGATCGCGCGGGTTGCGCCGGCGTCCAGCTTGCGTTTCAGGTTGTCGAGATCGGCAGCCGGGCTGAGCGCGGTCGGATGGGTCTCCGGATACGCCGCAACCGAAACTTCGAAATCTGCCACACGCCGCAAGCCTGCCACCAGGTCGGCGGCGAAGGGATAGCCCCCGGGATGCGGCGCGTAGGCCTCGCCCGGCAGTGGGTCGCCACGCAGTGCGACGATGTGCCGCACGCCGGCCTCCCAGTACTGCCGCGCCACCTCGTCCACTTCGCCCCGGGTGGCACCGACGCAGGTCAGATGCGCCGCCGGCACCAGGCCGGTCTCTTGTACGATACGACCCACGGTGGCGTGCGTGCGGACCCTGGTGCTGCCGCCGGCGCCATAGGTGACGGAGACGAAGCGTGGCCGTAGCGGCTCCAGCCGGCGGATGCAGGTCCAGAGCTGATGCTCCAGCGCGTCGGTCTTTGGCGGGAAGAATTCGAACGACAGCAGCGGCGGAGGCTGCGCTGCACCACGCGCCGGCAATGCGGCGAACCGCGGGCCGGTCAGCCACCGTTCCAATGTCCGCAACCCTGCGCCATCGTTCAGCTCGTCAGCGATGTCATCCATGGCCTCTCTTCCCCAGGTTCGCCCTGTATGGCAAGGGTCTACCGCAGGCGAACGCGCCGCTCCAACGTTGCGCTCTGGCCTGCCCGTGCTTAGAGTCGCTCACGGAAACCTCAATCTCCGCCTGTTCCCGATGGGCAACAGAGCCGCTATGTGCTGCCTTCCATCCGGCTCTGGCAGCAGACCGACATTTGTGCTTCGTTCGAGGAACATGATGCGCCTCGCTATCCGTCGTCACCTGTTGGTGATAACCGCCGTGTTGCTGGCCAATCTGGGCGGTTGCGCCACGCCTCCGCCCGCCAATGACCCTGATGCTGTCGCTGACTTCAAGGCGACGAACGATCCGATCGAGCCAACCAACCGCGCCGTCTATGCGTTCAACAATGGCCTCGACACGGTCATTCTGCATCCGCTTGCTGAGGCATACCGCTTCCTGCTGCCACAGCCGGTGCGGAACGGCATACACAACGTACTGAACAACCTGTACACACCCGTACAGCTAGGCAACGACGTGCTGAACGCCAAGCCGCGGCGTGCCGGTGACACCACGATGCGCTTTCTGATCAACACGACGGTCGGCGTTCTGGGGTTCTTCGATGTCGCCAAGGGGTGGGGATACCCTGACCACGATGCCGATTTCGGCATGACGATGGGGTTATGGGGCGTGCCGGAAGGGCCGTACCTGGTCCTGCCGCTGTTCGGACCGTCGGATCCTCGCGACGCCGTTGGAATTGGGGTCGATGCGGCGATGGATCCGTTCACCTGGGTGGGACAGGGCGCGGCGGTACGGGCACTCGACTGGTCGCGCCGTGGCATGGACGCGATCGATGAGAGAGAACGCCATCTGGATGATATCGACAGCATCAAGAAGACCGCACTTGATCCCTATGCTACATTCCGCAGTCTGTATCGTCAGCATCGGGCCTCACAGATCGAGACGTTGCAGAATGACAATCGGGCGACTGTGCCTGTCTGGTTCCCCCAACCCACCACCCAGGCCAGCCCTTCAGGCGCCCGCTGACCGGAAGCGAGAACCAAGCATGCCCAACCGCCGCAATTTTCTGATCCTGGCCACAGCGACGCTGTTGACCGGTGTGCCCGGCGTTGCCGGCCGCGCTGCCGCGCAGTCGAGCAATGCCGCCAGCCAATTCGTCAAGAGCATCGGCGACCAGTTGGTGGCCGTCGTCAACGGACCAGGCTCAAACAGCGACAAGCGCGAGAAGCTCACACAGATCGTCGATTCCGGTGTCGATGTCGACGGCGTGGCGCGATTCTGCCTGGGACGTTTCTGGCGCGACGCCTCGCCCGAACAGCAGAAGCGCTATACGGAGCTGTTCCATCAGGTGTTGGTGAACAACATCACCTCCAAGCTCGGCGAGTACAAGGGTGTCCGCTTCACCATGGGCCGCGCGGTGCGTCGCGACGACGACGACGTGGTGTCCACTGTCGTGGAGCGTCCGAACAATCCACCGACCAATGTCGACTGGATCATCAGCGATGCCAGCGGCAGCCCGAAGATCATCGATGTGGTCGCCGAGGGCACCTCGCTTCGCCTGACGCAACGAAGCGATTATGCATCCTACCTGAGCCATAACAACGACAACATCGATGCACTGATCAGCGCGATGCGCCAGCAGGTCGCCCAGGCGGGATAGCGGCGCTGCGATCGGCGACGCTTTCATAGACCACCATGCGATAGCCTTGCTGGGTAAAGCCGGCGCACTCGGTCATACCGATGCCGCCGAGTACCATGCGCGAGGCGAAGTTGTTCTCCCGCGCCACGGCGACGATGCGCCGCACTCCTGCCTGCTGGTGACCGAAACGCAGTGCGGCGCCAGCCGCCTCGCGTGCCAAGCCGCGTCCCTGGGCCTCGGGCCATAGCGCGAAGCGCAGCGCGACACCTATGCCGTCAGGTCGGCGTTCCAGGCCAGTGATGCCAATGAACGCATTACCGGCAAGCTCGCGGATTGCCCAAATGCCGAAGCCATTGGCGCCCCAGGCCACCACATCATCGGCCAGTTCCTCCGCCGTCGCTTGCGGCGAGCGAACGCCGCCCAGCATGACGGCGAAGACGCGTGGATCGGCCTTGATGGCGCGCAGGTCGGGTAGGTCTGCGCCTCCCACCGGCGTCAACAGCAGCCGTGCCGTGTGCACGATCCAGGCCGGGTTCATGGCACGGGCCGCCGAGGAATGGCGGCCGGACGGCAGCAATCAGTCGCGATAACCGCGGTCGATACCGTCGAGCAGGCGAAGATACGCGGGCCATTCGGCCGATGCCCGCCCCCTGTCGTGATGTTCGTATTGCGCGGCGACGTGCGCGCAGATTTCCGGTGCAATCTCCAGCAGCGGTGAGCCGGTCGCCTCCATCGTCAACTGGATGCGCGCCGCGCGGACGAATTCCTTCATCAGGCTGAATGCCTCGCGCGCGGAGACGCCGATCGTGGTTATGCCGTGGTGGCGCATGATCAGAGCGCGGTTCTTGCCCAGGGCGGCAACGATGCGTTCGCGTTCCTCGAAGCCGTCGGTCAGGCCTTCGTAGTCGTGGTAGCCGACCCGCTGGTAGAAGCGCATGGCGCTCTGCGACAGCATGCGCAGGCCGTGCTTGAGACCGGACGCCGCGACACCCTCATCCGGGTGGACATGCACCGAACAGTTCACGTCGGGGCGGCCGCGCAGTACGCCGCTGTGCAGGGTGAAGCCGGGACGGTTGACACCGGACCGTTCATCCAGGTCGTCGTCCATGCTGACTTCGACCAGGTTGGAGGCGGTCACTTCGGTGTAGAGCAGCTCGTGGCGCTTGATGAGGAAGTGGCGCGGGTTGGATGGGCATCGCATGGCGGCGTGATTGAAGATCACGTCACCCCAGCCGTGATGCGCCAACAGTCGGTACACCGCGGCGAGATCGACGCGTGCCTGCCAGTCGGCGTCGGTAGTGGCTGTGGGGGCTGTCTCGATGTCCATTGGCTGGGTCCCTCCCTCGCAATTATTGGCGGTATACGCCAAAGGAACGTGATAGCAACCGGTTCCACGGCCGGCACGAGTGGATCGGCTTCCTGAAGGTGGCGGAGATGGCGCGGCGGATCGTCGCCGCTCCAACGATGATCGCGGATGCCCGGCGGTACGTCGACACGCACGGGGCGTCCGGTCACCCGCGGAGCTGTGCTGCGATGTTGCTGGACCTTTTGCGTCTGCCGCCGGTCGGGTTCGCTAAAATGCTGACCGAGGACAGCGCGCACTGGCGATTGCTGCGCGACACCAGCCCGCCGTTTCGCAAGGACTGCGCTACCCGACGTCGCAAGAACCGCACCGCGCCGGCTGTCATGAATGGCGCGGCAGGATGCAAACGGCTGCGCTCGTCGTCGTACCTGGACAAGTGCGGCCAAACGCGCCTTGTATCTTGCCTTGAGACAGCACCGGTCGTGCCATGGCGGAAAAAAACTACTCCAAGACCACCCGCGGCGTCCGTATCTCCGTCCGGTCCTTCTATCTGGAGGATCAATCGCAGCCGGATGAAGGCCACTTCGTCTGGGCCTACCGGGTGAAGATCGAGAACCAGGGGCGCGAGCCCGTGCAACTCATGCGCCGTACCTGGCAGATCACCGACGCCCGAGGGCGCACCCAACACGTGCACGGCGCCGGCGTTGTCGGCGAGCAGCCGCTGCTCGAGCCGGGCGAAAGCTTCGAATACACCTCGGGCACGCCACTCGATACGCCGTCGGGTTTCATGGTCGGCGCCTATCACATGGTTGTACCATCCTCCGGCGAGAACTTCGACGTGGCGATCCCGGCGTTCAGTCTGGACAGCCCGCACCAGAGCGGTAGGGTGCACTAGCCGCTCGCGGGGTTGTGTGCCCCGGCGCGGGCCTCATATCCCGACCGGCGGCGTCAGGTTTTATCGCCACGGCCTGCTACCCTCGTCTGGAAGGACCCCGCGGTGAACATCATCACGCCCGCACCCGGCTTCGTCGCCGAGCCCGCAGCCACGACCGACCGACCGACACGGCAGGAAGCCGAGGACGCGATCCGCACCCTGTTGCGCTGGGCCGGCGACGACCCTTCGCGTGAGGGGCTGATCGACACGCCGGCCCGTGTCGCCCGCGCCTACGAAGAGTTCTTCGCCGGGTACGCCGTCGATCCCGTGGCACTTCTGGAACGCACGTTCGAGGAGACCGACGGCTACGACGAGATCGTGCTGCTGCGCGATATCCGTCTGGAGAGCCATTGCGAGCACCACATGGTGCCGATCATCGGCCGCGCGCATGTCGCCTACCTGCCGCATCGGCGCGTGGTGGGAATCAGCAAGCTGGCGCGCGTGGTCGATGCCTATGCGCGGCGCCTGCAGATCCAGGAGAAGCTGACCGCGCAGATCGCCAACACGATCCAGCAGGTGCTGGAGCCGCGCGGCGTGGCGGTAGTGATCGAGGCGGCACACCAGTGCATGACAACGCGCGGCGTGCACAAGCCGGGCGTCACCATGGTGACCAGCCGGATGCTGGGTGCATTTCGCGAGGACCCGACGACGCGCCGCGAAGTGCTGGCTATGATCGGTCAGGGCAGGACGGTGGGCGGCGATAGCTGAGTGCGCCCTCCCGACAAGGCGCGGCGCTGCTCGCGGTGACAGGGGGACGGTGCTTACGGACGCTGGGATGGTTGTCCAAGGGGCGTTGGCTGGTTCAGTGGCACCTGTTGGATGAGCGGTTGCTGTTGCACCGGCACCGGAGCGGCACCCGCGGGCAACAGCCAGTCATGCAGTGAGCGGCGAAGCTGGAATTCGAACTCGACGTTCATCGTGTCCATCATCTGCTTCGTCATGTCGTACAGTGTCGCCGGATCATCCGCGTCCCCGGTATACGTGCGCGACACACGGGCTTCGGCGAAACCCGCACGCGTATTGGCGGATGTATAGATGTCGAGTTCTACCGCCATGTTGCCGACGATGGTGTCGTTCTGGCGAACCAGGGATGCGTCCTGGATGATGAACACTGCCTGGCCGGAACTGCCAAACGCCTGAAGTCGGTCAGCCGCCATGTTGCGCAGGGCCAGCACCGGGGGCATCGGATCGAGCTGGCTGACGTCGGGGGCAACGCCGGACGGCACGAAGTGCTGCTCGATCCGCACGGCGGCGACGTTCAGGCGCAATGGTGTCAGATAGCTGTAGTGCAGCGGTGGAAAATCCGGCCCCGGCCGCTCGCTGCAAGCCGCCAGCAGAAACGGCAGCAACAGGGAAGAGCGGCGGGTCAGAACGCGGATTGCCATGGGAACTCCGGGATATCGGGCGGGCGCGCGGTCAGGATGCGGCACTGCGGCCGCGCACGTCCCGACGGGGGAAACGGAAGTCGTAGTTGCAGAATTCGCAGGTCATGACGATGTCGCCGTCCACCGCCATGTGGTCGAGGTCGTCGCTGGGGAAGCCTTCCAGGATGCCAACCAGCCGAGCTCGCGAACAGCGGCAGCCGTACGACAGGGCGCGCGCCCGGTCGATCGCGACACCTTCGCTATGGAACAGCCGATACAGCAGGTGGTCGGCCGACAGTGCAGCGTCGAGCAATTCCGCGTCGGTCAGCGTCGCGGCGAGGATCGTGGCAGTGCGCCAGCTTTCGTCCTGCGCGTCAGTATCCAGCTCGGGATCGATGCCGCCCGCGCCGGCAATCTTTTCCAGCACCAGTGCGCCGGCGCGCCAGCCATCGGCGGTCTCATCGCAGGCGAGGTGCACGAAGCAGCGGAGCTGTTCGCTGGTGCGGAAGTAGTGCAGCGCCATTTCGGCCAGATTGCCGCCTTCGATGGTGACGATGCCCTGATGGCGGTTCTGCTCCGGCCCTTGGTCGACCGTGAAGGCGAGATAGCCGCGGCCGAGAAGTTGGTCGGCCGCGGGCGATGGATCGGCGCGCAGCAGTTCCTCGAGCTTGCCGGGATCGCACCGAGCGTAGCCGCGCAGGGCGCCGGTGTCGGTGCAGTCGGCCAGCAGCATCGACACCGGCCCGTCGCCCTTGGCCTGTACGCTGAACGAGCCACGGAACTTCAGCGCCGTGGAGAGCGCTGCGGCCAGTGCCAGAGACTGGCCGGCGAGTTTCGTGACGACGGGATGGCTCGATCGCCTCGTGAGCAGTGCGTGCGCCAGCGGACCCAGACGGACCAGCCGGCCGCGTACCGGGCGGCTTGGCAGGTGGAACGGCACGACGCCGCGCGGCACGACAATGTTGGGCACCGGCGGACGATCGCCGTCGAGAAAGGCAGGTGTATCGGACATCGTCCCAAGATAGGCATGCTCGGCTGATCGGGCTACCGTCCGCTGCGTGACTCTGCCGAAAGCCGGGTTTTTGCTGCGTTCGATGGCGGTCCGGGACGCCCCGGCGGTGGCCGCCCTGATCCGTACCGCCTTCGCCGCCCAGTCGGCCGCCACGGACCCGCCGCCATCGGCCGTGCACGTGACCGCGGACGATGTCGCGCTGCATCTGCGCATTGGTGGTGGCGCCGTAGCGGTAGTGGACGGCGGCGAACTGGCGGGATCGGCACTGTGGATCGAGCAGGAGGCCGGGCTTTACCTGAGCCGGCTGGCCGTGGCGCCGGCCTGGCGTGGCTGCGGTATCGCCAAGGCACTGGTGGCAGCGGCCGAGGTGGCGGCGCTGGGCATGGGCTTGCGGTCAATTCATCTCAGCTCGCGTCTGGTGCTGCTGGACAACCGCCGACTATTCGCCGGCTGCGGGTTCGTTGAGACGACGCGCCACGCGCATCCCGGCTATGCCGAGCCAACGTTCGTCAAAATGAAGAAGCGGCCGGCCCCATAGTGGGTCTTCTCCGGGAGGGAATATGGGCGTGCGGCCCTGGCTGATACTCGCCGTGATAGCGCTCGCTCGCATCGGCTTCGGCTACCAGTTCCAGACCGTTGCAACCCTCGGCCCGGATCTGGTGCGGCGGTTGCAACTGGACTACGCGACGTTGGGCACGCTGATTGGCGCCTACATGCTGTTGGCGCGTTCCTGGCGTTGCCGCTCGGGTTGCTGGCCCGCCGCTTCGGCGATCGCCTTCTGCTGGGCTGCGGGCTCGCCTTGATGGTGCTGGGCCCGGTGGTCAGTGCGGTGGCCGCCGGGCCAACCGGCATCGGGCGCAGCGTCGCCGGGGTCGGCGCCGTCGCCATGATCGTGCTGCAGAACAAGATCATCGCGGACTGGTTCAGCGGCCGGCACTTCATGCTGGCAGTCAGCGTCTCGGTCGCGGCGTATCCGATCGGCGTTGGTCTTGCCCAGCTTGTCCTTCCGGCTCTGGCTCTCGCCTATGGCTGGCAGGCCGGATTTCTGAGCGACGCGGTGCCGATGGCGGTCGCACTGGTGCTGTTCCTGGCCAGCTTCCGACCCGCGCCCCACGCGGCGCCGGTGCCGCGCGCGTTCTCCCTGCCGAGCGGACGCGAGTGTCTGCTGCTCGCGATCGCGGGGCTGATCTGGACGGCGTATACCGCCGGCTATTCCGGTTACACCTCCTACGTCCCGTCGGTCATGGCAGTGCGCGGCGAGGGGTTGGTGCTGACCGGGCTGGTACTGACCATCGCTACCTGGGGAAACGTGCCGGCGACCATGGTCGGCGGCGAGCTCGCCAGTCGCTTCGGCGCTTTCCGCATCTTCATGCTGGGGACTCTGGCTTTGGTAGTCGGCATTGGCGGCACTGCACTGCTGGATTGGCCCCTGTCGTTGGCGGTGCTGATCGGCATCGTAGGGTCGTTCCATCCCGGGGTGATCATGGCGGTCGGCACGCTGTCGGCGCGCCCCGAGAACCGTGCCGTCGGTATGGGGCTGTTCTATTCGCTGTACTACGCCGGTGGGACAGTGGTACCAGCGCTGTGCGGCCGGGCGGCTGATCTGTATGGTGGACCGGAGGGTGCGTTGCTGGCCGCGGCTGTGGTATCGGCACTGGCCATCCCGATGTATCTGCTGCACCGACGGCTGGCTGCGCACGATATGATGCTGGCCAGGGCGTAGGGCGAACAAGCGTCTTGGCCCACGCCGGCAAGCATCGGCTCAATCCGGCGCGATCTCCCGGTCCTTCTTCGGAATCAGATCGTATGGCAACGCATAACCCGGCATCGCTGCCAGCCGGTGCGACCACGCCTCGACATTCGGCCAGCGGCCGATCTCCTGCCCGCCCTCGGCCATGAACACCATGCGGCCCCAGCAGCCGATATCGGCAACCGTCGGTGCATCGCCGACCAGCCACTCGCGCCCGGCCAGCGCGGCATCGACGAAGCCGATCGCCGCTTCCGCCAACGGGCGGAAATACGCCATCACCGCCGGATCGACCTCGCGGAACCGGCTGTAGTGCCGCACCTTGGCGACGTTGGTGATGTTGTCGGCCTCCCACGACAGCCATTCGCGCGCGGTCCACTGCTCCTGTTCGGTGCGGCCGGCGAAGTGGCCGGTGGTGCGCGCCAGATAATCCAGGATGACGTTGGACTGTACGATGGTCAGCCCACGATGGCGCAACGCCGGCACGTGGCCGTAACGGTTCACCGCCAGGTACTCCGGCTGCTTCTGCAGGCCGTATTTCAGGTTCACTGTGCGGAAGCTGAACGGCAGCCGCGCCAGCGCCAGATACAGCATCGGCTTGTAGGACGAGCTCGAGGTAAAGCTGCCGAACAAGGTAAGCCCGTCAGCCAGGGTGGTGTTGGTCACGCGGTTGCTCCGGCGTTGCAGGTGGCAGGCAACCTATCGCAGCGCGGCCGGCAGCGCGATAAGCCTCGGCGATGCGGTCCGGCAAGGTGCAGTATTTGGAAGGCCTCCGCGGCATCGCGGCGATGCAGGTGGTGCTGCTGCACTTCGTCAGCGCCTTCATGCCGGACACTGCGGAGCACGCCTGGCCGCCGCTGCGCTTGCTGTTCGACGGCCACACCGCGGTTTACGTGTTCTTCCTGATCAGCGGCGCGGTGCTGACGCCATCGTTCGCGCGCCCCGGCGGCTTCCTGGCCAAACTGGGCAAGCGCTTGGTGCGTCTGGGCATTCCGGTCGCCGCTGCCGCTGTGATCGCCACGATGCTGCTGGCACTGCTGCCGGACGCGCATCTACACGCCGCTCGGTTGTCTGGCTCCGCGTGGCTGGCGATGGACTCCAGCGGCGCGCCGACGCTGGTGCATCTCGTCCGCGAGATCGGACTGGACAGCCTGCTGCTAGGCTATCGCGAGGCGACGCTGTTCACGCCACTGGCTGACCATCTGACATTGATGGAGCACTCGCTCGATGCGCCGTTCTGGTCGTTGCATCTGGAACTATATGGCTCGTTGCTGGTGCTTTGCCTGGTATCGCTGCGCGCATATTCCACCTGGCTGCATCGCGCCGCGATCGTCGTCACCGCGCTGTTGTTCGGCACGCATCCGATGTTCCTGTTCGTGCTGGGCCACCTGTTCCCTCTGCCACGGAGCGGGGCAGGGTTGGCGAGGGGATGCATTGGCGCTTCACTGCTATTTCTTGGCCTTGCGTTATGCGCCACAAAGGACTGGCATGTCGTCGAAGCGCTGCGCCTATGGCTCAGCCGTACCGAACTGGCCAGCGCACCGAACCTGTTCCAGTTCCAGAGCCAACTCGGCGCCGTCGTGCTATTTCTCGGGGTCCTTTGGTGCCCTCTGGTCTGGCCGATGCTGGAAAGCACTGCCTGTCGTCACCTCGGTCGTCTGTCGTTCAGCATTTACCTTCTGCACTTCCCGATCCTGTTCACTGTCGTCTGCGCGGCCTTCGTCGGTCTGCACCGATATATGCCAACATCCTTATCGACGGCGGTGGCGTTTGCCGTCTTTCTCGCACTCACTCTATTGGCGGCCATGTTGTTCCAGCGATGGGTCGATCGCTCCGCAATCAGCCTCAGCCGACGCACTGGCACAGCACGCTGGCAGGTCGCCTGATCAAGCTGCGGTCCCGCTGCGCTACGAACAGCTGTCAGGCGTTGCCGCGATACGCGTAGAATTCGCGTGCCGCTTCCAGGCTGACCTTGCCGTCGCGCAGGTCGGCCTGCACCAATGCCGGGTCGCGCTGCGCCGGTGAGCCGTAACCGCCGCCACCGGCTGTGGCGATCACCAGCCGATCGCCCTTACGCAGCGTGGCAACGATCTTCGATTTCACGACTTCCTGTTCCCCGTTTGCCCGGCGGATCACTGCACTGGCGCGACCACCAGCCAGTCCATCGTCGACACCCGCCGCCTCGCACAGATGCCGTTCGCCGCGATACGTTACGGTTGTCTCGCCATCCAGCAGTTCGTATTCGAACACACCACCGAGCCCGCCTCGGCTTTTGCCCGGGCCACCCGAATCGCGATGCAGTGCGATTCGGTGCACGCGGATCGGCGCTTCCATCATCAGCGCCTCTGCTGGAACATTCAGGCAATTGCTGGCATCCGTCTCTATCACATCCACGCCGTCCAGATGCGCTGATGCACCGCTGCCCGCCACCAGGAGCTGCGACGTCACATAGCGCCGTCCGTCGGAACGCTCGCCGCCGAAATGCATGATGACGATCTCGCTGCCGGAGTCCGCCGGCACACGGTCCGGCGCGACCTGGCGCAACGCGCCGAGTACGCAGGTGGTGATGCGCTTGATCGTTGAGGTGCGGCAACCGGTGGGCGCCGGTTCGCGCGGATTGACCAGGCTGGCTTCCGGCAGATGGAACGCGATCGGGCGGAAGCAGCCGCCATTGTTGGGAATACGGCCATCCGGGTCGGTCACCGCGCGCAGGGCGAAGCAGGCGGCGGCGTAGGAACCGGACGGCATGCAGTTGAACGGGCCGCGCACCTGAGGCGATGTGCCGGTGAAGTCGCAGGTCATCGTGCCATCGCCGATGGTCACCGCAACCTCGATGCGCACCAGCCTGTCGAGCTCGATCCCGTCGTTGTCGAGATAATCCGCGTGGCGGTAGGTACCGGGCCGCAACGCACGCAGCGCCTGGCGCGTCATCACCTCGGAGCGCTTCAGCAGTTCGTCGAACAACGCCAGGAGTTCGTCGCGTCCAAAGCTGCCGGCAAGTTCGGCCAGACGCCGGGTGCCGATGGTGCAGGCGGCGATCTGTGCGTTGATGTCGCCCATCAGCACATCGGGCAGGCGCACGTTCTGCCGCAGCATCGCGATCAGTGTCGCATTCAGTGTATCGCCCTTGCGGAACTGCAACAGCGGGATTCGAATGCCTTCCTGGAAAATCTCGGTCGCGTTGGTCGGCGTCGAGCCGGGCGCCATGCCACCGACATCCTGATGATGCGTCATTGCCGCACTGATTGCGATCACGCGGCCATCGGCGAAGACCGGCATCATGATCGCGATGTCCGGTAGATGCGTGCCGCCGAGATAGGGGTCGTTCAGGATCCAGATGTCGCCTTCACCCATCTGATCGGTTGGCACCGTCTGCAACAGCCGCCCCACCATCGGCGTCAGCGCGCCGAGATGAATCGGCACAGCCAACGCCTGTGCCAGCGTTTCGCCTTGCAGCGTGAACAGGCTGGCCGACGCGTCCAGGCCTTCCTTCACAATGGCGGAGAAGGCGCTGCGCACCAGGGTGAGCTGCATTTCGTTGGCAATGCCGTCGAGCTTGTTGCGCATTACCTCGAGCGTGATCGGATCGACGTCCATGTCAGCCTCGTGCCAGCAGAAGATTGCCGTTGTCCAATACCGTTCCATGCCAGCCCGGTTCCACCAGCGTCGTGGTGTCGTCCTGCTCCACGATCGCCGGGCCGGCGAACGCCAGTCCGACCGGCATGGCGGCGCGATGGAAGATCGCTGCCTGTACCGGTTCGCGCGGGGCAGCGACGCGGATCGCGCGCGAAGGCTTGCGTGTGTCGACGGCATGCGGACGGTAGGCGCCTTCGTCCAGATGGTCGCTGCCGCCGGCGCGATGCACCGAGCGCAGGTTGACGATCGCGGCGGGCTGTTCGGTCGCATGGCCGTAGATACGGTCGTGTAGTGCCAGGAAGTCACGATATAGCACGAACAACGGGTCCGGCGCATCCACCGCGAGCGGTACTTCCAGATGATAGGACTGGCCGATGTACCAGACATCGGCGGAGTACTGGATCGATACCGGCATCCCACCGATACTCTCCTCCGCCATCAGCCGCGCGCATGAACGATCCAGTTCGTCCAGCACGTGGCGCACATCGGTGAAGGCAAGATCGGCAAGCGGTCGCGGAAACGCCGTTGCCACCTCGTGTTCGATCGGCGCCGCAAGCAGCCCCGCAGCCGACAGCACGCCGGGGTAACGCGGGATCAGCACGTTCGCGATGCCGAGTTCGGCCGCCAGTGCCGTGGCGTGGATGGGTCCCGCGCCGCCAAGAGCCACCAGCGTGAAACGGCGTGGGTCGAGGCCGCGGCGGATCGATACCAGCCTGATGCCCTCGACCATCTGTGCGTTCACGACACGATGGATCCCAAGCGCCGCATCTTCCACAGATAGGCCCAGTGGTTTTGCTATCTCGCGTTCGATCGCCGCGCGCGCCAACGATGCATCGAGCGAAACCGCACCGCCGGCGAAATATGCCGGATCGAGCCAGCCAAGCACCACCGACGCGTCGGTCACTGTTGCCGCTTCGCCGCCACGACCATAGCACGCGGGACCTGGTTCGGAACCGGCGGATTGTGGTCCGACGCGCAAGCCTCCCGCGCCGTCGAGCCATGCGATGGAGCCGCCGCCCGCACCGATCGCGTTTACATCGACCATCGGCACGCGCACCGGGAAACCGGCGATGCTGCCCTGCGCGCGAATGACCGGTTCGCCGCCTTCCACCAACGCGATGTCGCTCGACGTGCCACCGACATCGATGGTGATCAGGTCGCGATGCCCGGACGACCGGCCCACGATGGCGCCGCCGATCACACCCGCGGCGGGACCCGAGAGAAACAGCCGCACCGGCCGCTTGCGCGCAACAGTCGTGCCGGAAAGCCCACCGCGCGACTGCATGATCTGCAACGGCGCGGTGACGTGCGCCGCCCGCAAGCCTTCCTCCAGCCGCTCCAGATAGCGACCGACGATCGGCTTCATGTACGCATCGAACGCAGTCACGACGGTGCGTTCGTATTCCCGGAAGCTCGGATCGACCTCGGACGACAGCGAGACGGCGATGCCAGGATGCGCCGCTTCGATCAGCTCGCGCGTCTGCTGCTCATGTGCCGGATGCAGGAACGAAAACAGGTAGCAGACCGCGATGGCCTGAACGCCATCCGCGACAAGCTCCGCTGCGGCACGCCGCACCGTTGCCTCGTCCAGCGGAATGATGACCTCGCCCTGCGCCGACACCTGCTCGTGCGCCTCCTTGCGTTGCGCGCCAGGCGCCAGAAACACCGGCGTGACCGGCTCCAGCTTGATCCGGTGCAGGTCCTGCCGAAGCTGGTAACCAATCTCCAGGATGTCGCGAAAGCCCTCGCTGGTGATCAGGCCGATCTTCGCCCCCTTGCGTTCGAGCACCGCATTGGTGGCGATTGTCGTGCCATGCAGGAAGCGCGCTATGTCAGCCGCCGCGATGCCCAGGTCACGCGACAGGTGCGTGATCGCGTTCAGCACCGCCTGGCTCGGATCGCCGCGCGTGGTGGGAATCTTCAGCGTCCGCATCGGTTCGCCCGCACGGCGGCAAACGATGTCGGTGAACGTGCCGCCGATATCGACGCCGATGTCAACCGCGGTTGCAGCATTTGGCATGCGGGGAGCCGTCATCCTTCCGTGAATGCCGCGCCTGGATGGCACGGCAGGTTTGCTGCGATGCAGGTTGTCAGACCGCTGCGGGGATGACAGAAAGCACGCCGCGTCCCAACCATAACGAGGCTGGCGGTGCCCGACGAGGGCTTGCATTCGGCGAGATACGCGGGTGCGATTCTGGCACCCCAGCCACCCTCGGCTCGGCGCACCCTGGTGCTTGCCGCCTGCCTGATGGCGACCTTCATGGCCGCAGTGGAAAGCACCATCATCGCCACTGCGATGCCGACCATCGTCGCCGATCTCGGCGGGTTCAGCCTGTTCTCCTGGGTGTTCGCAGTTTATTTGCTGACCCAGGCGGTGAGCATTCCGGTCTATGGCCGGCTCGCCGACATCTATGGCCGTAAGAAGGTGTTCTACGCCGGTGCCGGCATCTTCCTGGTTGGCTCAACGCTATGCGGCTTCGCGAACAGCATGGTGATGCTGATCCTGTTTCGTGCCTTGCAAGGCTTAGGGGCCGGCGGGATACAGCCAATTTCCGCCACGATCCTCGGCGACATCTATACGCCCACCGAGCGCGCACACGTGCAGGGCCTGGTGTCCAGCGTGTTCGGCGTGGCGGCGATTCTCGGCCCATCGCTCGGCGCCTTTCTGGTCGAGCATGTGAGCTGGCAACTGGTGTTCTGGGTCAATCTGCCGATCGGCTTTGCGGCGATCGCGATGCTCGCGGCGTTTCTGCGAGAATCGGTCGAGCACCGGCAACATCGGATCGACTATCTCGGTTCGCTGCTGATGATGACGGCGATCACCGCGCTGATGGTGGTGCTGGTGCAGGGCGGCACCCTGCCGCACGTCGCGGCTGTCGTTGTTGGCGCGATCGCCGCAGTGGCGCTGGTACTGCTGATCGTACACGAGAAGACTACGCCAGAACCGATGCTGCCGCTGGAACTCTGGAGCAACCGCATCATCCTGGTCGGCAGTCTTGGCGGCGCAGTAATCTCCGCGGTGATGACCGGCGTGTCCGCCTTCCTGCCGACCTATGTCCAGGGCGCGATGGGCCGCAGCGCGCTCGCGGGCGGGCTCGTGCTGGGCATGATGTCGGTTACCTGGGCGGTGGCTAGCTTCTATGGCGGCCGGCTGATGGTGCGCACGACGTATCGACTGACCGCGGTGATGGGAACGTTGGCGCTGATCGCAGGCAGCGCCGTGCTGATAGCATTGACGCCGGAGCGCGGCGTAGTCTGGGCCAGCGCCGGCTCGTTGCTGATCGGCATCGGCATGGGGTTGTGCAACACAACGTTCATCGTATCGATCCAGGCGGCGGTGCCATGGCATCAGCGCGGGGCGGCCACGTCGTCCTGCATGTTCCTGCGTTTTGTCGGCCAGTCATTGGGGGCGGCAACCTTCGGTGCCGTGCTGAACCGCACGATGCTGCGAGCGGCACCCGATGCGGTGAGCATGGTGGACCGGCTGCTTGACCCGGCACAGCGCGGCGTGCTGGCGGCGGCCGAACGCGCACGCCTGACCGATGTCATCGCGCACGGGCTGCACAACACATACCTGGTGGCGGGTGTGTTGTCGGTCGTGGCACTGGCGCTCGCGCTGATGCTGCCGGCCCGGCTGAGCCCTGCGCAACAGACGTTGCGCTGAGGTGCCGATCTGCCTGTCACTTGAAATGTCCAGCCATTGAACCCCCCGTCGCGCGGCCCTATCCTGGGCACAATACGGAGTTGCCGCCTGTGACAGTCCCCGCGCCTGGCGCGATTGATTGCGATATTCATCCGGCCCTGCCCAGCATGCAGGTGCTTGTGCCGTATCTGGACGATTACTGGCGCGCCCATGTCACAATGCGCGGGCTGGAGCGCGATAACTACACTGCATCGGCCTTCCCACCGAACGCGCCGATCAATGTCCGCCCCGACTGGAAGCCGGCGAAAGGCAACGCCGGCACCGACCCCGATCTGCTGCGCAGTCAGGCGCTGGACGCGTTCGGCACGCGCTTCGCCATCTGTAACGTACTGCACGGTGCTCAGGCGATTTTCAGCGAGGATCTGTCCGCGGCGATGTGTCGCGCCATCAACGACTGGCTCGCCGCCGAGTGGCTCTCACGCGATGACCGCCTGCGCGCGTCGATCGTGGTGCCAATGCACAGCCCGGAGCTCGCCGCGCGGGAAATCGAGCGCGTTGCGGCCGATCCGCGCTTCGTGCAGGTGCTTGTCTGGGAGATGGGCGAACTCCCGCTCGGGCGCCGCCAGCACTGGCCGATCTATCGCGTGGCCGAACGCCTCGACCTGCCGATCGGAATCCACGCTGGCAGCAGCTATCGTCACCCGCCCACCAACCTCGGCTGGCCGTCGTACTACCTGGAAGATTACGTCTCCTGGTCTACGGGTTTCGCCGGCGTGCTGAACAGCCTGATCTCGGAAGGGGTATTCGTGGAGTTCCCGCGGCTGAAGGTCGTGCTCATGGAATCCGGCGTGACCTGGCTGCCGGGCTGGATGTGGCGCGCCGACAAGACCTGGCGCGGCGTGCGCGCCGAAGTGCCGTGGCTGGAGAAATCCCCGGCCGCCTATGCGCGCGAACATGTCCGCCTGACCGTGCAGCCGTTTGATGCACCGCCGCGCGCCGACCAGTTGCAGCGCATTATCGAGGAGATCGGCTCAGACGAGATGCTGCTGTTCGCCACCGACTATCCGCACTGGCACTTCGACGACAAGGACGCGCTCCCGGACAGCTTGCCAGACGCGCTTATGAAGAAGATTCTGGTCGATAACGCTTTGAAGACCTTTCCCCGTTTGTCCCCGTGAAGATGGAGTCAATCCGATGAACGTCACGGTTATGGATCGCCAACCCGATACGTCCTCGCAGACCAAGCTGGGGATCGTCGATTGCGATGTGCATCCCTACACCAAGTCGCCCGCGGACCTGGATGAATTTCTGCCGGAACGCTGGCGCAAGCATCGCGCTTCGATTGGTGGACGTTCGCGGTCGCCGTTCTCGAACGCGCCGAATTATCCTCGCATGTCGCCGTTCACCGGCATGCGGATGGACTCCTATCCGAAGGACGGCACACATCCCGGCTCCGATCTGGAGATGATGCAGGAGCAATTGCTGGACCTGTTCAATGTCTCCTACGGACTGATGATGCCGCTACTCGGCCGCGGCAGTGACGAACGCAATGTCGAGTTCGGCGCGGCGATGGCGACCGCGGCGAACGAGTGGGAGGCGCAGATCTGGTGCGACCGCGAGCCTCGGCTGAAGGCAGGTGTGCAGATCCCGCTTGAGTACACCGAAGCCGCAATCAAGGAGATCGAGAAGCGCGCGGGCGATCGCCGTTTCACCCACGTGATGATTCCGCCGCGCGGGCTGGAACCGCTGGGGCGTCGGCGCTACTGGCCGATCCTGGAGGCATGCGCGGCAAACGGCTTTTCGATTGCGCTGCATCTTGGCGGCACCTCCGGCCATCCGTCCACCGGCGGTGGCTGGCCTTCGTTCTATCACGAGGAGCATCCGTCCTATCCGCAGAGCAAGGAAGCACTGGTGACGTCGCTGGTGCTCGAAGGCGTATTCGAGCACATCCCCAATCTGCGCGTTGCACTGGTGGAGGGCGGCTTCGCCTGGCTGCCGTCGCTGACCTGGCGCCTGGACAAGCACTACAAGCGGCTGCGCGATGAAGTGCCGCATCTGAAGCGCCTGCCGTCGGAATATATCCGCGACAATATCTGGGTGACGACGCAGCCGATCGAGGAGCCGGAGCGTCCGGAGGATCTGCTGGCAACGTGCGAGTGGATCGGTTGGGATCGTATCATGTTCTCCACTGATTATCCGCATTGGGACCAGGACGATCCGCGCTATGCCTTCAAGGCGCCGTTGACCGAGCAGCATAAGCGGATGGTGTTCCGCGAGAACGCACTGTCGTTCTACGGCCTGGAATAACGGAATGGCCCGGCACGTTGTCGCACCCGTCAGCGAGATCGCGCCGGGCACCTGCAAGATCGTCGCCGTCGCCGGGCGCGAGATCGGCATCTTCAACGTGAAGAACGAATTCTTCGCGTTGATCAACCGGTGCCCGCATGAAGGCGCACCGCTGTGCATCGGGCCTATCCTGGGGCGCTTCACCGCAGATCGGCCGGGCGAATACCGATTGGAGCGGCACGGCGAGATGCTGCGCTGTCCGTGGCACGGGTGGGAGTTCGACATCAAGACGGGTCAGTCGTGGTGCCATCCGGAAAGTGTGAAAGCACGCACGTATCAGGTGGCGGTAATGCCGGGCGAGGTGTTGGCGAAGGGACCGTTCGTGGCGGAGACGGTGCCGGTTTCGGTGGAACAGAATTACGTGGTTGTTGAACTGTAACGGCAATTCTTGTCACGATTGTGGAGGATACGAAATGGCAGACAGCACTTTGCGTGATAAAGGTCGCGAAATGCGGCGCAAACTGTTGGGCGATGCCGCCGTCGAGCGGATCGACAAGACCGTATACAACGATCCGATCATGGCGAAGTTTGCCGAGGTAACGCAGGAAACCATCTTCGGCGCATTGTGGACCCGACCTGGCCTAGACCTGAAAACCCGAGCGCTGATCTGCGTGATTTCCGACGCGACCAACGGCCGCGATCCCGAGCTGAAGCTGCATCTGCGCATGGCGCGCAACCAGGGTTGGACCGAGGACGAACTGGTCGAGGCGCTGCTGCATCTCGGTGGCTATGTCGGCGTTCCGCTGATTCGCGAGGCACTGCTGACAGCGAAGGAAACCTTCTCGGAGATGCGCGCAGAAAAATGAGCGCGGACGATGCCTGGCGCCAAACGATCGCGCGGGCCGAAGTCCTGCTGGCCGAGGGTGAAGCGGCGGAGGACATGTCGGTCATCGCCGATGCAGTGTCCGGCTTCAACGCTGCGCTGAAGCTGGTACCGCGCGCTGATGCGCCGCTCGAATGGGCGAAGACGCAGAGCCGGCTGAGTGCCGCGTTGCGCGCTCTGGGCGCGCGCATCGACGATCCGGTCATGCTGCATTCGGCAATGACGGCGTGCGATGCCGCGCTGGAGGTGTATTCGCCGCGCGCGACGCCGGACGACTGGGCACGAACAATGGCGCTGCTTGGGGCCGCGCAGGTCGTTCTGGGCGAGCGCGACAGCGATCCAGCCTGGCTGCAGGCAGCGCTGAACAGCTATCGCCTGGCGACGACGGTGTATACGCGCGAGGCTGCGCCAACCGACTGGGCGCGCATGCAGCGCAACTGCGGCGCCGTGCTGTCGCTGCAGGGAGAGCGTACGGGCGATACTGCTGCGTTGCGTGACGCGGTCGATTACTACCGTGCCGCGCTAGATGAATACGCTCAGCAGGATGCGCCGCTGGATCTGGCACTCACACACAGCAATTTGGGCCAGGCGCTACGGGTGCTGGGTGAACGTGATGGCGACGGTGATACGCTGGCTGAGGCTGTCGCGGCATGCCGATCGGCGCTGGAGGTCTATACAAGTGAAGCTACGCCGCTCGAATGGGCGATGGCCAGCACCAATCTGGCCAACGCACTGACCGCGTTGGCAGAAATTGAAAATGGCAGTGAGCATCTCGAGGAAGCCATTGCCATCTATCGCCAGGCACTCGCTGCGCTGACCAGTCCGGAGCGTATTCAGCAACGCGCCATAGCGCGCTACAACCTAAAGCGAGCCGAGCAGCGCCTGTCAGCGCGGCGTGGCTGACGGCGCTCCCCCGGTACCGGAACGGCCGCCGTCGATGACGATGTGCGTGCCGGTAATGTCGCCGGCCAGATCCGAGCACAGGTACATTACCACGTTTGCTACTTCCTCCGGCGTTGCATAGCGGCCTGTCGGAGTGTTGGCGGCGGTCATGTCATGCGCCGCCTTGGGGTCGCCGGGATTCCGTTGCGCTTCCAACGAACGCATCATGCGCGTTTCCACCGGGCCCGGACACACCGCATTCACCCTGATGCCGAGGCGAGCGACATCGGCGGATGCAACCTTGGTGAGGCCGAGTACGCCGTGCTTGGAGGCGACGTATGGCGCCATGCCGGGTCCGCCGAACAATCCCGCCACCGATGCGGTATTCACGATTGCGCCGCGTCCCTGCTTCAGCATCACCGGCAGAACGTGACGCATGCCAAGGAACACGCCTTTCAGGTTCACCCCGATGACGGCATCGAAGATTGCCTCGTCGTATTCCTGAGTCGGTGCCATCTTGCCCTCGATGCCGGCGTTGTTGAAGAAGCAGTCGATCGCGCCGTAGGCATCCAGGGTTGCCTTCACGTAGTTCTGCACATCGGCGGATTTGGTGACGTCCGCGCGAACAAAGCGTGCATCGCCGCCACGCTGGCGCACCAGTTCGGCGCTTGCTTCCCCCGTCGTTGGATCGAGGTCGACCACGACGACCTTGGCGCCGCGGCTGGAGAAGCCGATCGCGCTGGCTCGCCCGATGCCGCCGCCGCCGCCGGTGATCAGAGCAACCTTGCCGGTGAACTCCATGTCCAACTTCCTCCCCTGTACATCGTTCGGCTATTCCGCCCTATCCCGCATCGACCAGCAGCACCGCCTTGCCGGACACCCGCCGATCGCGCAGTTGCTCCGCCACCTGGGCGATCTCGCGCCAATTTCGTTCCACGCCAATCTGCGGCTTCAGCGAACCATCGGCGATCAGTGACACCAGCAGCGCCAGGTCCGGCGCGAACCTGTCCTCTGCTTCCGAAGTGAAATAACTGAAGCTCTGAACACGGGAATTTGGTGCACCGCGAAAATCGGCGAAACTGAGTGTGGTGGCTTCGCCGGAGGAATTGCCGTACACCACCACAGTTCCCTTCGCCTCCACGAGCTGGATCGCTCTGCCGAGCGACCCGCCGCCGGCCAATTCCAGGATGAGAGCGAAGCGACCTTGTGCATTCTCGATCCCCTGGATGATGTCCGTCGCCCCAAGTTCCATGAGTCCCGCGGCACGCTCTGTCCGGCCGACGACCGCTGTGACGCGCGCACCCATATGCGCTGCGAGTTGCACCGCAATGGTTCCCACCCCACCAGCCGCGCCGGTGATCAGCACGCGCTTACCCAGAAGCGATGCGCCATGACGCAATGTGCGAAGCGCGGTCAGCCCGGCGACCGGCAGTATCGCGGCCTGGGAGAAACTCACATTGTCCGGCAACACCGCCATGCGATGCCCGGGCACCGCGGCGCGCTGCGCCCAACCGAATTCGTCCATCTGGGCGACAACACGTTCGCCCGCCGACGGACCGCTGCCATCCACGGCCTGACGCAACACGACGCCGGCAATATCCTGTCCCGGCACCCAGCCTTCCTCGTTATTACGAAACGACCGCAACTCGCCGCGGTTCAGCGAGAATGCGCGCACCTCCACCAGCGCCTCGTCGCGTGCGGGCTGCGGCTCCGGCAACTCGCGCAGTTCAACGGGAGCCGCGCCGTTCGGTGTATTGACCAGGCCGAGCATGAACGCCTCCTTCCGCTTGGGTCATTCGCCACAGGCTAGCCTGAACCGCGGTTCCGCGCGATGATCGTGACCAACACACTGTCGGGACGGGAACGTGCAATGCGCCAGATGGTCATGGTCGGCTTCCTGCAGGCACAGAACTGCACCAATCTTGTCAGCTCCTGGCGCCATCCCGAATCGCGCGACGATTCCATGTCGGCCGATTATTACCGCACAATTGGCCGCGTGCTGGAGGAAGGCAAATTCCATCTCGGCTTTTTCGATGACCGCCTGGCGATGCCGGACCGCTACGGCAACGACCACCGCCATACAGTCGAGCATGGCATCCGTTGCGTGAAGATGGACCCCGTCACCGTGCTCACGGTTATGGGCATGGCGACCGAACGTCTGGGGCTCGGCGCCACCTGCTCCACCACATACTTCGAACCGTTCCATGTGGCGCGCACTTTCGCCACGCTCGATCTGATGACCGGCGGCCGTGCGGCCTGGAATGTCGTTACCTCGATGAACGATGGCGAAGCGCTGAACATGGGACACAGCGAGCACCTGGAACACGACACGCGCTACGATCGCGCCGACGAATTCATGGAAGTGGTGCTCGGCCACTGGAACTCCTGGGTGACGATGCCATCGTGATCGACAAGCAGACAGGATTGTTCGCGCATCCTGACAAAGTGCGGCGGCTGGATCACGACGGGACCTGGTTCCGCTCGCGTGGTCCATTCACCGTGCCACGCTCGCCGCAAGGCCATCCGGTCGTTATTCAGGCGGGCCAGAGTGGACGTGGCAAGCAGTTCTCAACGCGGTGGGGCGAGCTGATCTTCGTTTCCACTCATACCAGCATGGAGCATGGGCGGCAGCTTTACCGCGAGCTGAAGGACGATGTCGCGCGACAGGGCAGGGATCCGGACCATTTCTCCATTACGCCATCGGCCTACGTGGTCTGCGCGGAGACCAAGGCCGAGGCGGAAGACAAGATGGCGCTGATCGAGACGCTGGCGACGGACGAAGATGCGTTGTCGCTCCTGTCGGAAGCGATGAACTTTGACTTCGCGTCAAAAGGGCTGGATGAACCGTTCACCGACGACGAATTGGCGAATGTCTCCGGCACGCAGTCGATGCGCGATCGCGTGCTGCGGTCGAGCGGAATCACCAATCCGACGCCACGCGATTTCGTCCGCTACAGCCACCGCGCGCGACCCAACAAGCCGTTTGTCGGCGAGCCGAAGGAAGTCGCTGACGGGCTGGAGGAGTGGTTTACCGAACCGGTTGCCGATGGCTTCGTGCTGGCGGCAACGCACGTGCCAGGCACCTACATGGACTTCGTGCGTTACGTCGTGCCGGAGCTGCAGCGTCGCGGCCTGTATCACAAGGACTACACGGGGACGACATTGCGCGAGAATCTCGGTCTGCCGATCCCGCGCGCGATGGACTTCAGGGAGAACACACGATGAAGCTCGGTCTGTCCATCGGCTATTCGCGTGCGCAGCTGGAGATTCCGGTGAAACTCGTGCAGCGCGCCGAGGAGCTTGGTTATGACAGTGTATGGACGGCGGAAGCATACGGCACGGATGCCGTCACACCGCTCGCCTATCTCGCCGCACTGACCAAGCGCATCAAGCTTGGCACCGGCATCATGCAGCTTGCTGCACGCACACCGGCCAATGCCGCGATGTGCGCGGCAACGGTCGATGCCATGGCGGGCGGTGGTCGCTTCATCGCCGGGCTCGGCGTGTCCGGTCCGCAAATCGTCGAGGGCTGGTACGGCGAGCCATGGGGGCGGCCGTACTATCGCTACAAGGACTATGTCGCGATCATGCGCAAGATCTTCCGCCGTGAAGCGCCAGTAATGCACGAAGGGCGCGAAATCAGTCTGCCGTACACCGGCGAAGGCGCGCTCGGCGTCGGGAAGCCGCTGAAATCGATCCTGCACATGAACCCCGACATCCCGATCTATCTGGGCACTGGCAATGAAAGCACCGTCAAGCTGACTGCCGAAATCGCCGATGGTTGGCTGCCGTTGGGGTTCGTTCCTGGCTCGTTGCCGGAGTATCTGCCCTGGCTGGAGGAAGGCTTTCGCCGCGCCGGCAACGGCAAGAGCCTGCGTGACTTCGCCATCCAGGCTTCCGTGCATGTCGCGATCGACAACGATGTGAAGGGCGCGCTGGAGAAGATGAAGCCGGAGGTTGCGCTGTACGTCGGCGGCATGGGGCATCGCGACAAAAACTTCCACAAGGATATGATGATCCGCCGCGGCTTCGGTGATGCTGCGGAACGTATCCAGGAACTTTACCTCGCGCATCGCAAGGAAGAAGCGATCGCCGCGGTGCCTGATGAATGGGTGGACATGAAGTCGCTGGTCGGACCGCCTGAACGCATCAAGCAGCGTTTCCGTGCGTGGGAAGATTCCGGCGCTACCAGTCTGACCGTGCGTTCACGTCAGCCGGAAGCGATCGAGATCATGGCGCAGGCTGCGCAACTCAATTAGGAGGAAATCAACGATGCGCTTCAAGGATAAGGTTGCGCTGATCACTGCGGTGGGCAGCGGCATCGGGCGCGCCACGGCGGAGATCATGGCGAACGAAGGCGCGGTGATCGTTGGCGTCGACAACGACGAACGCCGGCTGGCGATGGCGATGGAGGCAATGAACATGTCCGGTGGCCGTGCGATCGGCCGTCCGGCCAACGCGCTCGATCAGGCAGAGGTGGACGACGTTGTCTCCTGGGCTGCGAAGCAATACGGCACCGTCGATATTCTGGTGAATGCGGTTGGCGGCAGCACGATCATCGAAAAGCCGGGTGCCACCGTGGATGAACTGTCATTCGATGATTGGCAGCGGCTGATCCAGTTCAACCTGAACGGCACATTCCTGTTCTGCCACGCCGTGACGCCAGTGATGAAGCGCCGCAAGCACGGCAAGATCGTCAATCTTGCGTCGATCGCCGGACGCGGACTGAGCGTGTCGTCCAGCAGCGCCTATTCCGCGGCGAAGGGCGGGATCATTGCATTCACCCGCAAGCTGTCGTTTGAACTCGGACCGTTTGGCATCAACGTCAATGCAATCGCGCCAAGCAAGACGTTGACCGAACGTATCCGACCACGTTGGAACCAGCAGTCCCCCGAGGACCAGGCAGCGGAAATCGAGCGCACGCCGTTACGGCGCATAGCGGAAGCCGCTGATCAGGCCAAGGTTATCTGCTTCCTGGCTTCGTCGGATGCGGATTTCGTTACAGGGCTGACGATCGACGTGACGGGTGGGCTGTAAGCGTCAAAGGCCGAACCGTGGCAGCTTCTCCGCCAACGCCTGATACGCTTCCTCGTCAGTACGGTCATAGCGCAGCGGCGTCACCACGATATTGCCGGCGCGCAGTGCGTCGTAATCGCTCTCCGGTCCCTGCTCGCGATCGCCGCGACGGAAATTGAGCCAATGATAGGTCATGCCGCGCGGATCGGTTCGCGTATCCACATGCATGCCGGCAATCATGCCGACGCCCTGCCGTGCCAACGTCACAGGCCCAGCCTCGGCTGCCGGACACGCCGGAAAGTTCACGTTCAGGCAGGCATCGGTGCTCCAGCCGATCGCCAGCAGATCGCGCACCAACTTTGCGCCCAGCGCGCGCGATGCATCCCACAAAACGTTGTTGCGGTCCTTGTACGCCTGACTCAGCGCAATCGACGGCACGCCCAGCATCATGCCGGTCATCGCGCCGCCGACAGTGCCGGAGAACACCGTCTCCATGCCTAGGTTCAGTCCGCGGTTCACGCCGGACAGCAGCAATTGCGGTGCTCCATTCGTCATCAGATGGCAGATGCCCATCACCGCGCAGTCGCCGGGCGTGCCGGAAATGCCGAAACGTCGTGGCCCTCGCTGACTGACGCGCAGCGCATGATGCAGGCTGATCGCGTGCGACACGCCGCTCTGGTCGTGTTCCGGTGCAACCACCCAAACTTCGTGTGCCAGTTCGGCTGCGATGGCTTCCAGCACCGCAAGGCCAGGGGCATCGATGCCATCGTCGTTGGTCAGCAGAATTCGATCCAGCACGCTCACGCTCCGGTTCAGTGTGTCAGCTCTGTTTGACGCGTCGCGGCCCCCGCGTCCAGCATGGCGCAGGCAGGAGGAGACGAACCATGCAGGTCATCGACGCACAGGTGCATATATGGGGCAGTGGCCAGCCGAGCGGACATCATCGCCAAACATCGGTCTTCACGGCCGAGGAACTGATCGAGGAAATGGATGCGGCTGGCGTGAACGGCGCGGTGCTGCACCCACCGAGTTGGGACGCCGGCTCCAATGAAATGGCGGTCGAGGCGGCGCGCAAATACCCAGACAGGTTCTGCATCCTCGGCTGGTTCCCGCTCGACAAGCCGGAAAGCCGCGCACGGATCGACACGTGGAAGCAACGACCCGGCATGCTGGGCCTGCGTTGGTCGCTGACACGGCCGGAGCAGGAGAACTGGCACAACGACGGCACGATGGACTGGCTCTGGCCTGCCGCCGAACGCGCCGGGACGCCGATAGCAACGATGGCATGGCGCTTCCTGCCGTTGTTCCGACAGATTGCCGAGGGGCATCCGAAGCTGCGACTGCTGATCGACCATCTGGGCCTGGTGCGGTCGGCGAAGGGGGCCGCTGCGTTTGCCGATCTCGACACGCTGTGCTCGCTGGCGAAGCTACCGAATGTCGCGGTCAAGGCGACCGGCGCGCCGGGTTATTCCGCCGCGGCGTATCCGTTCCGCGACATCCACGACGGGCTGCATCGGATCTTCGATGCGTACGGTCCGAAACGGTTTTTCTGGGGCACTGACATCACACGGATGCCGTGCAGCTATCGGCAATGCGTCACGTTGTTCACCGAGGAGTTGCCGTGGCTGAAAGGCAACGACCTGGAACAGGTGATGGGCTTGGGCGTCTGCGATTGGCTCGGCTGGAAGCGCAAGCCGACATAGTCCGGCGCCGGTTCGTGGGGGAATGCGCTTTCCGTTTGAGCGCATTCCCCAGAACCATGCAGCCTACTTTGCCGGCGCGTATTTCCCGCTGACCTGCGGCGTCGGTGTGTCGAAGCCCTTCTCCTGGCGATCGAGCCGCGTCTCGCGTGACCACTTGCGCTTCAATTCGTCACGCACCTTGAAGGACAGTCTGCCCAGCCCGGCGCATTCCAGTTCCACCGTGTCGCCGTCCATGAATGCGTTGAGGCCGCGATGGTTGGTGCCGGTGGCCAGGATGTCGCCAGGCTCCAGCGTGTGGATCGAGGTCACCCACTCGATGCAGCGTGGAATCTTGTGCGCCATGTCGTCGGTGTTGAAGTCCTGCTTGATCTCGCCGTTGACCCACAGCTTGATCGGCACCTTGTGCGGATCGGCGATTTCGTCCTTCGTCACCAGATAGGGACCGATCGGCGCGAACGTGTCGCGCGACTTCATGGCGAAGAAGCTGGTCGGCGGGATGCCACGTGCCGAACCGTCGATGAAGTTCATGTAGCCGAACACGTAGTCCATCGCATCGGCCGCCTTCACGTGGCTGGCGCGCTTGCCGATCACCAGCGCCATCTCGGCCTCGCCTTCGAAGATGGTGGCCGGCACGTCGGGCAGGATCATGGTGGCGCCCGGATCGAGAACAGCGGTCGGCGCCTTGTGGAACGCGTTGATCGGCGCTGGCTCCTTGCGGGTGCCATTCTCCATGTAGTTCACCGCCATGCACACGATATTGCCCGGCTTGGGCAGCGGCGCGTGCAGCTTTACGCTGGAGACCGGCACGCCCTTGCCACTCGCGGCCGCGTCCTCCAGGCGCTTCTTGTAGTCGCCGAACCGCGCGATCAGGCCATTGATCAGGTCATGCGGACCGAGATGCGGAATGTCGCGCACCGCAGCCGATACATCGACGATATTGTCGCCCTTCACCACGCCAAGTTTGTAGTCATCGAAAAATGCCAGCTTCATGCTATCCCCCTATTCAACCGGTACGAAGATCGACCGCCGCATCTTGCCGCCGACCGACTTCGACAGATGGCCCTTGCCGGTGGTGTCTTCGACCAGCACGACCTCGCCGGCGCCGATCGTCCGCGCCTGGCCGTCGCTTGCCGTGATCTGCACTCCGCCGTCAAGGTTGATGATGTACTGCCGCCGCGGCGCCGGGTGCCAGGACAGGTCGTAGTCGCCCGAGGTCTCGCGGAAGATGATGCCGGTCGCCGGCAGCCGAGCCGACAGCTTGCTGAAGTTGCGCTCCTCGACCCACTGGACCTCGACGTCGCGCCAGTGCGATTCGCCGTTTGAGTCACAATACAGGTTGTGTATTCGCATCAGGTTCTCCTATTTATTCTGCCAGTTCGGCTTGCGCTTTTCCGCGAATGCCTTGGGACCTTCGACGTAATCCTGGCTTTCGACGTTGGCATGCTGCGCCGGATAGACCTTGCGCATAGCGGTTTCCAGCGTCGGCTCGCCCAGGCCGCGATACGACGCCTGTTTCGACGCGCGTACCGCCATGGGCGAACATTCCAGGATCATGTTGGCCCAGCGTTTTGCTGCCTCCAACGCCTGGCCCTGCGGCACTACTTCAGTGACGAATCCAAGTTCGAAGCCTTCGCGGGCAGGTACGCGCCGCCCGGTCAGGATCATTCCCATCGCCTTCTTCATCGGAATCATGCGCGGCAGCCGGTGCACGCCGCCACCGCCGGCGATCAGTCCAACGCGTGGTTCCGGCAAGGCGAACAGCGCGTTTTCCGCAGCGATAATGATGTCGCACGCGAGTGCGGTCTCGAACCCGCCGCCCATCGCCCAGCCGTTCACCGCGGCAATCATCGGCTTGTCGAGACCGAAGCGATGCGTGATGCCGGCAAAACCGTTGGGTCCGTTCGGTCGGCGCCGCCCCGCCGCCTGCACCTTCAGGTCGTTGCCGGCGGAGAACGCCCGCTCGCCGGCCCCGGTGATGATGCCCACCCACAGATCGTCACGTCTGGCGAACTCGTCCCAAACCGTGGCGAGTTCGTCGTTGGCATCGGCGTGCAGGGCGTTCAGCACCTCGGGCCGGTTCAACGTGACAGTGCGGATCCGGCCCTCGTCCTGCACGATGCAGTATTGGTGGATCATCCGCCGATCACTGCATCGTTGCGCAGGCCGCCGATCTTTTCGCTGTCCATGCCAAGCCAGTCCGCCAGTACCTCAGCATTGTGCTGGCCCAGCAGTGGCGCGGGCTTGACCGGCGGTGTCTTGCCGGAGAAGCGTACCGGCCAGCCGCTCATCGTGTAGTCGCCGACCTGCGGGTGATGCATCGTTTGGCGAATACCGCGCTGCTCGAACGTCTTGTCGTTGGCAAGTTCCATCGTGTCCATCACCGCGCCCGATGGGATGGTCGCTGCACTGACCAGCCGCATCGCTTCGTGCTTGTCATGCTGGCGCGTCCAGTTGGCGACGATGGCGTCCACTTCCTCACGGTGGTGGGTGCGAGCGTCGGGCGTGGCGTACATTGGATCGTCGATCAGGTCCTCGCGGCCCATCACTTTCAGCAGCCGGTTCCAATGCTCCGGATTGGCGCGGCTGCAGTAGATATAGACATAGTCGTTCGGCCCGCCGCCCTTGCACGGATACACGCCAATCGGCGGATTGCCACCGCCCACCGTCTTGGAACCGGCGCGTGGCGCCGCCTTGCCGGTACGTTCCATGTAAGTGAAGGAGTTGCGGATATAATGCAGGATCGCGTCCTGCATCGCGAGCTGCAGATGCTCGCCCTGGCCGGTGCGCGTCCGGCGGATGTAGGCGCCAAGCACCGTGATCGCCATCAGCATGCCGGTGCCGGTATCGCCGATGGTCGACCCGGGCTTGCACGGCGGACCGTCTTCCTCGCCGGTGATGCTCATCAGGCCGCCGGCGGCCTGCGCGATCATGTCGAACGCCAGGCTCTTCTCGAACGGGCTGCCGGCGCCGAAGCCTTTGGTCTGGCAATAGATGATCGAGGGGTTGATTGCGCGGATCACGTCCGGTCCGAGACCAAGCCGCTCGATCGCTCCGGGGGCGAAATTCTCGCAGAAGATGTCGGCCTTCTTCGCCATCTCCTTGACCAGTTCGACGCCACGCGGGTCTTTCAGGTTGACGGTGACCGAGCGCTTGTTGGCGTTGTACTGCAGGAAATAATATGCGTCCTGGCCTGGCTTGCCGCCGGCGGTCCGGCCGG
Source organism: uncultured Alphaproteobacteria bacterium (assembly GCA_963696645.1). Lineage (GTDB taxonomy): Bacteria > Pseudomonadota > Alphaproteobacteria > Acetobacterales > Acetobacteraceae > JAMXLO01. The sequence continues at coordinate 365,496 of CAVOKY010000005.1, read as the reverse complement.
GATCGCCGAGTTTCGGATTCTCCACCTTCACCACGTCTGCGCCCATCCACGCGAGCGCCTCGGTGCAGGACGGTCCTGCTTCGAATTGCGTCAGGTCCAGCACCTTCACGCCGGTCAGACAGGTCTCAGGGCCACTATGCGCCATCGCTACGACTCCCTCCCGAGGAATTGCCGACACCCTACGACCCGCAGACCGATGCGTCGAGTTTTGCCATTCAGCGCGGCGGCAGGTACTGATGAAACCAGACCAGAGTCGGCGCCATCACCTGGCGAAAAGCCTCGCCGGTGTAGACCTCGTAGTGGCCGAAGCCCCGGAGGACCACCAGCCGCTTAGGTTCTCTGGCGTTACGATACAGCGCCTCGCTCTCGTCCTGCGGCACCAGGCGGTCGTTGTCAGTGGTAATGAACAGCACCGGCCGCGGGGCGATCTTGTCCACCACCCATTCGGGATGGAATTCCAGGGTGTCGTCGATGAACTCCAACGGTATCTCGCTGACCGCGCCCGGATTGCCGCGCCGCGCCGCTGCGGCAAGTTCCGCGGACTGACGATCCGGCAACAGGATCTTACTGCGATCGACGAACTCGGACGCGCCGATCGTTGCGCGTCTGACGCGATCGGCGGCGGAGCGTTCCAGCAGGTCGTGGAATTCGTCGGGCCGCCGGACGCTGCGCATCCAGCGCCGGCCGTGACCGATGCCCACCACAGACACCACGCATTTCACGCGCTGATCGACCGCGGCTACCCATACCACGGTCGCGCCGCCATAGCTCGTGCCATAGACGCCGAGCCGGTCCGCATCCACCATGTCCTGCGCGCCGAGCCAGGTCAGCGCCGCCTGCGAGTCGATGACCCGGCCATAAGGTGACAGCCGGCTTTTTGGCCCATCGCTGTTGCCCCATCCCTTGTAGTCGAACGTGAGCACGACGTAGCCCGCCTCGGTCAGCACGTGAGCGATGTCCGGCAGGTAGAGGTTTCGCACGCCGGTATAGCCATGACACAGCACAATACCGGCGCGCGTCTCGCCCCGTGCCAGTCCGTTGGGTAGGAACAGGTCGCCGGCGAGCCTGACACCCTCGCTGAAAAAACTGATTGGCTGGCTGGGCATGGCGTTCCCTTTCCCCTGAATTGTCCCATCTGATGCCTTGCGGCACTTTCCCCTGTCCGTGTGGCGCCCGACAAGGGCAGCGAAACAAGGAGTTTGCGACCATGGCGGCAATTCCCGACGAGTATCTCGATCTGCTGACGCAGAAGAAGGCGTTCGCCGGCCTGGCGACCGTGATGCCGGATGGTTCGCCCCAGGTGACGCCGGTCTGGTTCGACTACGCCAACGGTGTCATCCGCGTGAACACCGCGAAGGGTCGGGTGAAGCAGCGCAATATGCGAGAGGGCTCGCCGGTGGCCCTGTCGATCATGGATCCGGACAACCCGTACAGATATGTCCAGTTGCGCGGCAACGTCACGCGCATGACCGAGCAGGGTGCCAGCGCGCATATCGACTCGCTGGCGAAGAAGTATCTTGGCAAGGACAAATATCCATTTTCACAACCCGGCGAGGTCCGGGTGGTGTACGAAATCACGCCGGCGCACGCGCACGGCGTGAGCTGAGCCGCAGCGACGGTACTGATCGGCCTCGATACGCTGGCGAACGCCTTGTCCAACCGGTTCAGCAACACCGGCGGCAGCCGCCAAGCCGGGCTCAGGCAAGGGCCCGGCTTGCCGAGTTGCCCTTACCAGCCGCCATCGACGCCAATCGCCTGCCCGGTTACAAACGCTGCGCCCTCGGACGCCAGATAGGCAATCATCGACGCCACCTCGTCCGGGCTGCCGAAGCGACCGACCGGAATATCCTTGGCACGCTCCCGGAACCCGATTTCCAGGTCGTCGCCGTATTCGCGACGATTGGTACTGATGGCGCGCGAGGTGCGGATCGGTCCAGGCAGCACGGCGTTCACCGTGATACCGAACGGTGCGAGATCGAGCGCGAGCGACTTGGTAAAGCCGACGATGGCGGCCTTCGAGGCGGCGTAGGTCGCGCGGCGCGGACCAGGCCGGAACGCAGCGCGCGACGATACGCTGACGATGCGTCCCCAGCCTGCCTTGCGCATTGCCGGCACCGCGGCCCGCGACATCAGGAACGCGCCACGCGCGTTGACGCCCATCGTCAGGTCCCATGCCGCCGCCGGAACGTCCTCGATCTCGTTGCGATCGGCGCCCTGTGGCGCGCCTGCATTGTTCACCAGAATGTCGAGCCTGCCGTGGCGCCGCAACACTTCGCCGACCATGCGCGCCGCATCGGCTTCGATACTGACATCACCCAGGGTAGCGGACGCGGTGCCGCCGGCCTTGACGATGGTCTCGACCAGGCTTTCGACACCGCGCCAGTTGGGATCCATGTCGCCCTGGACATTGTGTTCGTTGGCGACGCCGGTTGGCGCCACGTCGGACACGACAACGGTCACGCCGGCGGCGGCGAGTGCGCGCGCGGTGGAATTGCCAATGCCAACCGGCTTGCCGCAACCCGTGATCAGCGCAACGCGGGCTTCATTCGGCATGGGACCCTCCCGTGAATTTGGTGGACATTGTTGTCTGGACTATACCGCCAATCCGCACAGGAAGAGGAGACCGCGATCATGGCACTGACGGAGAAGCTCGAGCATCGCGCGCTGGGACGGGACGGATTATCGGTCCCAGCCATCGGCCTCGGCTGCATGTCGCTGTCCGGTATCTATGGCAATGCCGACGATGTGGAGTCCGAGGAACTGATCCGCTACGCGATCGACCAAGGAGTCGACCACCTCGATTCATCCGACATGTACGGATGGGGACACAACGAGCAGGTCATCGGCCGGGCGATCAAGGGCCGACGCGATCGCGTGGTGCTGGCGACCAAGTTCGGCCAGACGCAGAACCCTGGCGGCCCCAATGGCGTGAACGGCCGGCCGGAGTACGTGATGCAGGCGTGCGAGGCGAGCCTGAAGCGTCTCGGCGAGGATGTGATCGACCTGTACTATCAGCACCGTGTCGATCCCAGCGTGCCGATCGAGGAAACAGTGGGCGCGATGGCGAAGCTCGTGCAGCAGGGCAAGGTGCGGCATCTCGGGCTTTCGGAGGCGTCACCGGAAACCATCCGCCGCGCCCACAAGGTCCATCCGATCGCCGTGGTGCAAACCGAGTATTCGCTGCTCTACCGGACCGAGGCGGAGGAGACGCGCGAGGTTACGCGCGGGCTCGGCATCAGCTTCGTCGCCTACGCACCGCTGGGGCGTGGGTTCCTGACCGGCGCGATCCAGACCTTCGCCGATGTTGACGGACGGCGCGCGGCACATCCGCGCTTCCAGGAGGCAAACTTCGCGCGCAACCGTGAACTGGTCGCGCGCATCGAGGCGATCGCGAAGGGGAAACGCTGTACGCCCGCGCAACTGACCTTGGCGTGGCTGCTTGCCCAGGGACCGGACGTGGTGGCGATACCCGGCACACGCTACAAGCCGCGCCTCGACGAGAATGTCGGTGCGTTGCGCGTGAAGCTGACGGCCGAGGATGTGGCGCGTATTGGCGATGCGATCCCGCGTGGGGCAGCGGCGGGGACGCGCTATCCGGCGGGCGGGATGAAGGGGGTGTACGTGTAACGCCCTTTGTTTGACCGTCATGGTCGGGCTATTTCGCGGCCGTCGTCACCGGCATTGTCCTGTGACGGATAGCCGGGAGAAGCCCGACCGCAACGGTGGATGTACTCGCTGGCTCGCAGTGTGGAAACGTGCCCACACCCGCCTTTGATGTCATCCGGCAAACGTCAGCAGCAGGAGACTGCCGGCACCGATGACAAAACAGTAATAGGCGAACGGGTTCAACGCCCAGGCATCGTGCTGGCGAAAGTAGCGCATCAGAAACGCGGTGCTGGCAAAGGCAGTGACACCGGCGATTACCGCGGCGAGCGTCGCCACCCCGAACGTACCGGCCGGCGCGCTTTCATGCAGCAGCTTCGGCACCTCCAGCACCGTCGCGCCGAGAATGATCGGCGTGGCGATCAGGAAGGAGAAATGCGCGGAGCCTTCATGATCGACACCGCGCAGCAATCCACCGACGATTGTCGCACCCGACCGCGATATGCCGGGGATCAGCGCGGTGCATTGCCAGCAGCCGATGATGAATGCATCCAGCGAGGTGAGACTGGCCAATGGCCGATGGCCGTGTCCACGCAACTTCTCGCCGCCCAACAGCAGCAATCCGTTGACCAGCAGGAACACCGCGGCGACCACAGGCGTGCCGAACAGGCCGCGGAAGAATTTCTCCAGCACGAAGCCGACAATCACTGCGGGGATCGTGGCGATCACGATCAGCATAAACACTCGGCGGCTCTCGCTGACCTGATGCGTCGTGGACAGACCCAGCAGGCCAATCGTCAGTGACCACCAGTCGTGCCAAAAATACAGCAGCAACGCCGTCGCGGTGCCGAGATGCAGCATCACCAGGAAAGGCAGAAACTCTGGCGAGTGCTGATCGATCCGCCAGTGCAGCAGTGCAGGCGCCAGGACGGCGTGCCCAAGGCTGCTGACCGGGAACAACTCGGTCGCGCCTTGGAGTATGGCGATGACGACGGCTTGCAGTGCGCTCATGCCTGTGTTCCTGGCTGACGGCGGAGGATTCGGCAAGAGCGGCTGGTGCGCTCAATCATTCAGCGGGTACACCGACATCAGCTGTGTCTGCCGCTTCCACAGCGCATACATCGCACGCAGTCCGCTCGACCTTTGGCCGCGTGCGCGATTGGCCGCGCCGATGCGGAACGCCGCACCGTAGTGGAAGAACTGGGCGCGCCAGGCATCTCGCAGCCTGGTCGCTGGATCCCAGACGTGCGTCGCTTCGGAGCCGACACCGTTGATCTCGATGATGCGGAATCCTTCGCCGCGCAGCAGCGCTGGCAGCGTGGTGAATCGCATGTCGATCCGACCGAAATAAAAGTTCGGCATGGCGTCTGCGATGCGTTGGACGGACCGCGTGAGCGAAGTTGTCACCAGGCCCGTGGCGTCCCGGAAGATCGAGCCCTTGCAATGATTGCCGACGAACACCAGGCGGACGCGCTCACCCTGCCGCGGCACCACGTGCAGCCGTCGCACCAGCCTTGGCAGATAGAGTTGTGGCACCCGCCCGGCGCGCGGATCTGCGAGCACAAGCTGCTTCAGCGTCGATCGACCATCGCCCGTCACCACTGGCGCATGTTTCAGCGTCATCGACGTGATCCGCCCCACCCTCTCGTCTGGATGCCGCACGTAAAAGACGCCAGCTTCCGCTTCATCGGCAATGAACTCCTGCAACACGACACGTTCGAGGCGCGGGAAGGCGGCCAGGTAGCGGAACAGATCGGGCGGGCCGTGGATCAGCCGCACGCCCGTGCCGTTGCAGGCGATGTCGGGCTTGGCGATCAACGGATAATGCAGATCGGCATCCTTGAGTGCCCGCTCGGCCGCTTGCGTGTCGGCATGCGCATCCCAGCGGTGCGTCAAAATGCTGGTATAGCGCGCCAGCAGATCGCGGGACGGACCCCTAACCAGATCGAGGATCTGGATCTTGGATTCGCCACACAGTCCGCCCGCGGTGATCGCCGGGTTCGCGGCGGTCGGCAGGCTGAAGTCGCGATAGCGCGCCCCGAGCGCGATCCAGTGCAGCACGACAGGCAGGTAGAACAGCCAATTCGGCCAGAACTCGAAGAACGAAAGTGGGCGGTGGCGCCGCGCCGGCAATGCGATCCTCAGCGCGGTATCAAGCTTCATGGACGTTCGCTTTGCAGTCCGGCGGCAGCCAGCCGGCCGGCGATGATGACGAAAATGGCAAACCCGGCCGCGCCAGCCCAGCGCCAGACGCCGAAATGGTCGATCAGTACCTGGCCGATTCTTAATGACACGCCGAACAGCAGCGATGTCCAGCAGAACGTGGCGATCACCACCGCCAGCGCGAACTGTCGGAGGTTAGCGCCGACGAAGCCGCAGGTGGTGTAGGTCGGCAACCGGAGGCCGGGCAGGAAGCGGCTGATCAACACCGCCTTGAACACGCGCCCGTCCAGCCAGGCTCGGACGGCTTCGGCCCGATGCGGCGGCAAAACGCGCGCGACCATCGGGATTTTCGCCGAAATCCGTCCCAGACCGTACAGTCCCAGGTCGCCCAGAATGATGCCGACGTAGAGCGATGCCAATGCCAGCGGGATGGCGAGCGCACGGTCCTCCGCCTGCATGGCAGCGAGCACGGTCGCAGCATCTTCCAGGATGAAGGTGCCGACGATGATCGTCATCGCCTGTAGCAGCGGGTGGTGGCCGGCCGCCCAGGTGAGCAGTGAGGCAATCGAATTGCCCAACATTATGTCTGCCTGTCAGCTCCTCGATCGCTTGGGCTTGGCCGGAAGATTGTGGGGCGGGGCGCGGCTGTCAGGTCATGCTTAGCCCGAAGTGATCGACGCCGAGCATTCACCAGTTTGTGAGCTGCATGCTAGCGGCGAGGTAGTCCGCTGGCATAGTCTGCTTCATATGACGCACCAGCACCACGACCACGCGCGTGGGCACGCCCACAGCGGCCACCGGCATGATGCCGCCTTCGCCGCGGGCACCGTGCTGAACCTCGGCTTTGTCGCAGCCGAGGTGGTGTTTGGCCTGGCGGCCAACTCGATGGCGCTGCTGGCCGACGCCGCGCATAACTTCGGCGATGTGCTGGGCCTGCTGCTGGGCTGGGGCGCCGCGTGGCTGACCCTGCGGCCGCCGACGCGGCGGCGCACCTATGGCTGGGGCCGCAGTTCCATACTTGCGGTGCTGCTGAACGCCACGATCCTGTTGATAGGCGTTGGTGCGATCGGTGTGGAAGCGGTGCGACGGCTGATCACGCCGCAGCCGGTAGCGGAAACCACAGTGATGCTGGTCGCCGCCGTAGGAATCATCATCAATGGCGCGACGGCGATGATGTTCCTGCGCGGCCGGGGCGACGATCTGAACATTCGCGTGCAGTTCGTGCATATGGCGGCAGATGCAGTCGTGTCGGCGGGCGTCGTGGTGGCGGGCCTGCTGATCTGGCTCACCGGTTGGCAATGGCTCGACCCGTTGGCCAGCCTGGGGATCACGCTCGTGATCGTGTTCGGCACCTGGGGCATGCTGCGCGAGTCGGCTGACCTGGCAATGGATGCGGTACCCGATAGTGTGGCGCATGACGCTGTGCAGGATTACCTCGAGTCGGTGCCCGGCGTGCTGGAAGTACATGACCTTCACATCTGGGGGCTGAGTACGACGGAGACCGCGTTGACGGCGCACCTCGTGTGTCTCGACCAAGCGGGTGACGCCAGGCTGCATGAATTAACCGCGGCATTGCGCGATCGCTTCGGCATCGGGCATGCGACGCTGCAGATCGAAACTGACGCTGATGCCGAGCTTTGCCGGCTGCGGCCGCACGACGTGGTGTAACGGATGGATCGCAGGCGCGTTGTTCTGGTGACCGGCGCGGCGAGCGGCATCGGCGCGGCGGTGTGCCGCGCTCTGGCCGGCCCTGGCGTCGCGCTGCTCGTGCACACGCGGAAGAACAGCGATGGTGCGGACCGCGTTGCTATCGAAGCGCGTGCCGCCGGCGCGCAGGCCGAAGTGCTGCTGGGCGATCTCGCCGATGCGGGGGTGGCGGATGCGCTGGTGGCGCAGGCAGTTGCGCGGTTCGGCGGATTGGACGTGCTGGTGAGCAATGCGGGGTTCGCCGATCGCACGGCATTCGCCGAACTGACCGACGCGGCGATGTCGGCGTCGATGGAGGCGATCCAGGGCGCATTCTTCCGCTTGGCACGCGCAGCCGTGCCGCATTTGAAACCAGGTCGCGATCCGCGCGTGGTCGCGGTTTCCAGCTTCGTTGCTCATGCATTCCGCACCGACACCACGGCGTTCGCGGCATCTGCCGCGGCAAAGGCGGCAGTGGAAGCGCTGGTCCGCGCCCTGGCGATCGAGCTTGCCCCATCCGGCGTGACAGTGAACGCGGTGGTGCCTGGTTTCATCCGCAAGGATCCTGGCGCACATGCCGCGATCGACCCGGAGCGATTGCGGCGCCAGGTCGCCAGCGTGCCGTTGGGCCGCGTCGGGTTACCGGACGAAGTGGCGGCGGCGATCGCGTTCCTGGTTTCGCCCGCGGCAGGCTACATCACGGGCCAGGCGCTGCACGTCGATGGCGGGCTGGTGATGTAACCCCTATGGAGCAACGCCGTGCTGGCGAGCCAAGGTTTCGAGACGCGGCAACAACTGCTTCAGTTGCGTCTCCGCTGTGGTGAACAGGATGGTATCGTCGATGCCGAAATAGCCGTGCACGATCCGGTTGCGCATCGCTGACATGTACATCCAAGGTACATCTGGATTGGCTCCCTTCAAGTCGTCTGGCAAGTGTCGCACCGCCTCTCCCATGATTTCGTCGCCGCGCATCACAGCAAACCGGGTCTTCTCATCAGCCAGAAAAGCCTCGAGCGACATTCCTTCGACAAAATGAATAATAGACCTGCAGGCTGCGACGATGTCGTCCAAGAAGTCCCGATAGTCACGCTGTGCTGTCAAAGCGGTATCGCCTCTTCAAGGATCCGCTGCCCCATGTAGCGCTTGAGTGCCCGCCGCGAGACAAGGTCCACCCTGCGGCCCGCCAGCGTGGCAAGTTCTTCCTCCAATGCCAGAAATGCAAACAGGTCGATGGGCCGTTCGAACTCGACCAACACATCTAGGTCGCTGTCGGCCGTTGCTTCGTCGCGGACGACCGATCCGAATAGGGCAAGTGATCGGATGGGCCAGCGTTGTTGCAGTTCAGGCAGGGCCGCGCGCAGAACCGAGAGAACCGTATCCTTCTCGCTCATGTCTGCTCCGTAGCATGTTCCAAGTGGCCTTGCGGACACGGTCTACCCTAGGTAGGCAAAGGCTGCCAGTGCAATCCCGTCATGCTCGAACATCGCAACCTCGCGCGCTCCCATTCTGGCATGCGCCCGCAATGACGCAGTATTGTCGGTGCGGATGAACAGAATACCCTCGCGCCCCGGCAGTTCGGCGCAAAGCGCGGCAAACATCGCAGCGGCCAGACGATGCCCGCGTTCCTCGGCCGCAACGCACACCGGCCCATAAACATACGCATCATCGGTGCCGGGGTAGGCGCGCAGCATCGCGGCGATCACCGGCACGTCGGCAACCGCCGCACGCGACGCCGCCACCAGATAACCCGTTACCTGTCGGTCGCGCCGAGCCACGATGATCGGCAGGTCATCCAGGCTGGCCTCGAACCATGCGTGAGGCAACCGCGCCGACAGCATGCCGCCGCGTTCCGGCTGATTTGCTTCCTGTAAGGCGAGGATGCCGCCGATATCCTCGCGTGCGGCCCGACCAATCTGCATCGGTTGCGTCCCCATCCCGCGCGTTTCATGCTGCGCCTTGATCGCAAGTTTAACCTTGGGATCCTGTCACCGATACCGCGCGACGGAGCAGCCACGCAACCCGCGAGTCCATCGCCATGATCCGCGCCCTGCTGCGCAGCGGGCAGGCGGACGCGCAGTCGCGGTCATTTCATTCCGCGATGGTCGTCTGAGTTTCAAACCGGTGCGTGCCGGCATCCCGTGGCCAATGCGATTTCATCGTCACTCACGCGCGAGCGGGAAGTCAGCGCAACATGCATCGTGCTGACAACAACTGTTGCCAACGGCCCGAACAATCGACAATTCCCAGTACTCCACGCCGATGGTCATGGTCGGGCTAGCCCGGACAACCTCGACGAACGCACGCGCTCGGTCTAGAGATGTGACAACTGGCTGACACGGGCGCGAAGGGATTCCTCCATGATCACCAAATTTGACAGTTCCTATGCAGGCCATATCGATATGGACGACCTCGGCTACGGCGGCGTCCCCGTCAACGATCGCCGATATCCGAACGAATTGCTCGCGACGGCGCTGTCCAAGGCCGAGGCAATGGCCAAGCTGATGGATCGCGCCGGCTACCACGCGTTCTGGATGGCGGAGCATCATTTTCAGCCCGAGGGCTACGAGTGCATCCCCAACGTGTTGCTCATGGCGCTGCACCTGGCGCACGTCACCAAGCAGCTGAAGATCCACTGCGGTTTCAACATCACACCGATGTGGCACCCGCTGCGCCTCGCCGAAGATCACGCGATGGCGGATATCCTCACCGGTGGACGCGTGATCTTCGGCGTTGGCCGCGGCTATCACACGCGCGAGGTGGAAACGTTCGACGCTCCGCTGCTCGATCAGCCGGCGAACCGCGATCTGTTCGAGGAACAGGTGGACATCATCTTCAAGGCCTTCGAAAGCGAGAGCTTCTCGCACCAGGGCAAGTACTACACGCTGCCGCCGGAGGTGCCGTATCGCGGCTACACGTTGAAGGAGCTGACCCTTGTCCCGCGCCCTGTGCACCAGCCGGTAGAATGCTGGCAGCCGATCCAAAGCGGCTCTGACCGCGCGTTCGACTTCATGGCCAAGCACGGTATCTGCGGTGTCATCGGCGGCGGCTCGGCCGAGGGCGGCGCGGTGGATCGCCACATGGTGGCTTTCCAGGCTGCGTACGCCAAGCGCCGCAAGCACATCGAGCTCGGCGAGCGGCTGTCGCTAGGCTTCCAGTTCTTCATCGCCGAAAGCCGCGAGGCCGGTATGCGCGAGGCGGCAAAGTATTACGAAGAGAACCTGAAGATGTTCGGCGAGTTGCGTCTGGTGAAGGCGATGACGGACGAGCAGATCGAGATCATGCGCGATCCGAAGCGTGCACCGACCGCCAAGCTGCCGCGCATCGAGGATGCGGTGAAGGCCGGCGGCTTCCTGACCGGCACGCCGGAAGACATCATCGAACAGCTCAAGGCGGTGGAAGCGCGCTACCCTGGCCTTGACCGCGTCACCTGCAGCATGTCGATAGGCGTGCCGCTCAATATTGCGCTGGAGCAACTGCAGCGCTTTGCCGAGGAGGTGATGCCGGCGTTCAAAGGCGCCAAGGTAGCTACAGCGGCAATGGCGGGTTAAGGCCCTCCAGCTCAGGCGGTCATCGCTGCCGTGCGCGGCTGGCGTCGTCCGATTACCAGCACGCAGATCGTGCCGATTGTCGACACGGCGGCGATCGGCATCAAGGCAAGCGGGAAACTGCCAGTCTCCGCCTGGATCCAGCCAATCAGGTAGCTGAAGCCGAAACTGGCCAGGTTGCCGAGCGCGTTGATCTGCGCCAGGCCCGCCGCGGCCGATGTCGCACCGAGCCATTCCGACGACAGCGCCCAGAACGGGCCCTTGCTGGCATACGTGCCAGCCGCAATCAGCGTCAGCAGCGGAATCATGCCCCACAGGCTCCTGATCGCGAAGAAGGTGGCGAGCATCGCCAACACCATCCAGCCAAGTGGCAGGGCGTTGTGCCAAACCCGTTCGCCGCTGCGGTCGGAACTGCGGCCCCACAAGATCATCCATACCGCAGCAATGCCGAACGGAACCGCGTTCAGCAGGCCGGTCTGCCAGTTGGTCAAGCCGAACGACTTGACCAGTTGCGGCATCCACAGCGCCAAGGATACGGAGGCACCGGCAGCTCCCGAATATACCAGCGCCATGATCAGCACGTATTTGTTCGATATCACCCGCCAGACCGAATCATGCGATATGCGTGGCGCGCGACGACGTTCGGTTTCCAGCTTGGCAACGAGCCATTGCTGTTGCTGCGAAGTCAGCCACGACGCGTGCTCCGGCCGATCGGTCAGCCATACAAATGTCGCAAGGCCAAGCAGGATGGCCGGCGCGGCCTCAAGCAGGAAGATCCACTGCCAGCCGCCGAGGCCGAGCAGGCCATCCATGTAAAGGATGCCACCCGAAATAGGCGAACCGATCAAGCCAGCAACCGGAATCGCCACCATGAAGATGCCGACGATGATCGCGCGATACTGCGCCGGGTACCAGTAGGTGATATAGAGAATCACCCCCGGGAAGAAACCAGCTTCCGCGGCGCCAAGCAGAAAGCGCAGCACAAGGAACGAGATCGGCCCGCCGATCAGCGCGAAAGCCGCCGAAACGATGCCCCAGGAAATCATAATGCGCGCGATCCAGGTGCGCGCGCCAAACCGCTCAAGCGCGAGGTTGCTTGGCACTTCCAGGATGAAATACCCGATGAAGAAGATCCCGGCGCCGAGACCGTAGGTCTTGGTATCGATGCCGACCGCCTTGTTCATTTGCAGCGATGCAAAGCCAACATTGACCCGATCGATATAGCAGATCAGATAGGCGAGCAGCAGGAACGGCATCAGGCGCCAAGACACACGGCGCATGGTAATGGATTCAAGGCTCTGGTCGGTATCCGGCATTGCGATTTCCCCCGACAATTCCGCGTTCGTGCTGCCAATGATCGCTTTTTTATTCTGGTACTGTCGGCACAGTTCGGGCATTGATCTAGATCAAGGAGCAGCTATGCGGGAATCATCGTGCTCTGCGGAGCTGTGCTCATCGAACAGGCACCCGCCGTCTGTTGATTGAGCATCTGTGATGATCGGACCGGCAAGCCGGCCTGATCGCGCAATGTCGTGGCAATGCGGCACGAAAAGTGCAAGATGCCCAGGCGAACAGCGCGATCCGACCGGAGGCGACGGATGCAACAGGATGGGGTTTTGGCGGGATACGACCCAGGCAGCTGGTTCTGCGAGATGCTGCGACCCGGCCGGCCACCCCATCCGGCCCTGTCACTCCTGCTCGAGCGCCTGCGCCAACTGCCAATCGAGGCTCTTCGCCACCGCGCCGCCGATGCCGAGCGCGACCTACTGGAGCGCGGGATCACCTTCACCGTCTATTCCGACGCTACCGCGATCGACCGCATCCTGCCGTTTGACCTCATCCCGCGGGTGATCACTGCGGAGGAATGGCGCATCCTTGAAGCCGGTGTGATCCAGCGCGTGCGCGCGTTGAACCTGTTCCTGCACGACGTCTACCACGATCGGAAAATCCTCGCCGATGGTGTGGTGCCGCGCGAACTGGTGTTGGGCAATGCCGGATACTGCCAGGCCATGATCGACTTCGATCCACCGTTCGGCACCTATGTCCATGTCTGCGGCACCGACATCATCCGCGACGATGCCGGCCGCTTCCTGGTGCTGGAGGACAATGCCCGCACGCCATCCGGCGTCGCCTATGTCGTCGAGAACCGGCACATGACCTTGCGCGTGTTGTCCGATCTGATGGCAGGATTGCGCGTGCGCGGTGTTGACGAATACGGTCTGCGGCTGCATCGCGCGATGGCGGAGATCGCGCCAGGCGGGATCAGCGATCCGCAGGTTGTGCTGTTGTCGCCTGGCATATTCAATTCCGCGTATTTCGAGCACGTGTTCCTGGCGCGCGAGATGGGCGTGCCGCTGGTCGAAGGTCGGGATCTGCTGGTGGAGGACGGCAGTGTCTGGATGCGTACCACTGCAGGGCTTGCTCCGGTGCACACCATCTACCGCCGGTTGAACGACGATTTCCTCGATCCGGACGCATTCCGCCCCGACAGCGCGCTGGGCGTGCGCGGTCTGATCGAGGCGTGGCGTCGCGGCAAGGTCGCCATCGCCAACGCGGTCGGCACCGGTGTTGCCGACGACAAGGCGGTCTACGCCTACATGCCGCGCATCATCCGCTATTACCTCGGCGAGGACGCGATCCTGCCGAATGTCGATACGCGCAGCTGCGCGGAGCCGGAGGGCCTCGCATATACACTCGCGCATCTGCACGAACTGGTGGTGAAGCCGGTGGCCGAATCCGGCGGCTATGGGTTGCTGATCGGTCCGCATGCCAGCAAGGCCGAACTGGAGGATTTCCGCACGCTGCTCAAGGGTAATCCGGCGAACTACATCAGCCAGCCGATGATGAAACTATCGGTCAGCCCGACGCTGTGCGACGATGGAGTCAAGGCTCGGCATATCGATCTTCGGCCGTTCGCGGTGACCGGACGCGACACCTGGGTGCTGCCGGGCGGACTGACGCGCGTCGCCTTGCGCGCCGGTTCGCTAGTGGTCAATTCCTCGCAGGGTGGCGGGTCGAAAGACACCTGGGTACTGGCATGAGCGAAATAGTCTTCGTCAGCAAGCACCTGATTGCACGCCACGCCGGCAGCGCACTATGGCTCGCGCGCTACATGGAGCGGATTGAGAACGTGGCTCGACTGCTCGATGTGACCAAGACCTTTGCCGGCGAGGGAGAGGCCGACCGCAACTGGCTGTCGTTGTTGCGGATCAATGGGGACGGCGCGGAATTCTTCGCGAAACACAGCCAGGCCGATGCGGTCACCGTCGCGCGCTTCTATCTGCTGGACGCGACCAACCCCACATCGGTGCAAACGGCGATTGCCTGTGCGCGGGAGAATGCCCGAACGTTGCGCGCGCTGATATCCACCGAGATGTGGCTGCAGATCAATGTTTTCTACGGCCGGATCCGCGCGCTGACCGATGCCGATGTGACACCGGAAAATCTGTCGTCGGTGTGCGCCATGCTGAAGGAAGGTGTGCAGGCCCATGGCGGCATCACTGAGGGCACGTTCTATCGCGATCAATGCTGGCACTTCTACATGCTTGGGCGGCATCTGGAACGCACCGACCAGATCACCCGGCTGATCGACACCAAGTTCAACGCGCTGATGCCGACGTCCGCGACCGATGCCGCGATAGACGCCGGCGAATGGAACGCGTTGCTGCGCGCTGCCGCCGGCTATCATGCCTATCGCCGCGAATACCCGCATGGCTACGTGCCGCGTGAGGTAGCGGGGTTCCTGCTGTTGAACGGCGCTTTCCCACGGTCGGCCGGGTTGAACGTGGCGCAACTGGACTGGCACCTGAACCAGTTGCGCAGCCGTTATTACCTGCGCGGTTGCCTGCCGGCACTGGAACGGCTGGACGATCTGCAATCGATGCTCGCCAGTCAGACGATCGATGAGATCCTTGCCTTTGGGTTGTCGCCGTTTCTCGATGCTGTGCAGCGCGAGGTTGCCGCATTGCACGGCGACATCATGGGCGGCCTCTGCGGCGAGTAAGCTGTCCTGGCGAGGAGCGAAGCGACGCCGCAATCCCGTGGTCCATAATGCCCGCGACAATTCAAGTGTCGCATACCGCCGAAGCCTTGATCGCGATCATCACATGCCAATAGCATCCCCCAGGCCTGAGCCTCGGAGGTAGCAATGTCCTTCAGCCCCATCGGCACCGGGATCGGACAACCGGTCCGTCGTCGCGAGGATTTGCGTCTGCTGACCGGCCGGGGGCGCTACAGCGACGACCTCAATGTTCCGGGGCAGGCATTCGCGGTCATGGTCCGTTCGCCGCACGCTCACGCACAAATTCGCGGGATCGACACCAACGCGGCAAGTGCTGCGCCTGGCGTGCTCGCCGTGCTGACCGGTCGTGATCTGCTGGCAGACGGACTGCGCCCCATTCCGCATGCAGTCCGAGTGGGTGGATCCGCCGATCTCCAGCTTGAGAACAAGGATGGATCCGCTCCATTCATTCCGTCGCATTTTCCTATGACTGCGGACGAGACGCGCCACATTGGCGAGATCGTCGCCATGGTTGTCGCCACCAGTGTCACGGCAGCGAAGGATGCTGCGGAGCTGGTGACGGTGGACTACGTGCCGCTGCCGGCTGTGACGCAGTCGCGCGCCGCGGTTGCGCCGGGCGCGCCGCGCGTACGGTCTGATTCACCAACCAACGTCAGTCTCGATGCCGAGGTGGGCGACGTGCGTACTACCGAGGCAGCCTTCGCCTCGGCCGCACATGTGGTGTCGCTCAGCACCCAGGTGCAGCGTATTTCCGGCGTCACTATGGAGCCGCGCGCCGCGATCGGCATCTTTGATCCCGCGACCGGCCAATACACCTTGCACGCGGGCGCCGGTGGAGCGGTGCGTCCGCGACATGACATGGCCGTGGTGCTGGGCGTCGAGGACGCACAGGTGCGCATGGTCATGCACGACGTCGGTGGCAACTTCGGCACGCGCGGTGCGTCCAATCCTGAGTTCGCCCTGGTGTGCTGGGCGGCGCGACGCGTCGGCCGACCTGTCAAATGGACGTGCGAACGAACGGAAGCATTCTTGTCCGACTACCAGGCGCGCGATCTGGCATGCGATGCCGAACTGGCACTGGATGCGCAGGGCAACTTCCTTGCGCTGCGCGGTGACAACATGGTCAACAACGGCGCGTATGTGATCGCCTACGGCCCGCTGCAAAAGGGCGTGGAGATCATGAGCAGCATCTACCACGTACCTACGGTACATTTTCGTGCCCGCGCCGTGCTGACCAACACCGGAATGACGCGGCCCTATCGCAGCTCCGGGCGGCCGGAGGCGATGTTCGTGATGGAACGCCTGATCGACCTGGCAGCGCGTCAGTGCGGCTTCGACCGCATCGAGCTGCGCAGGCGGAACCTGGTTTCGGAATCCGCCATGCCCTATCGCAATCCGTTCGGCATGATCTATGACAGCGGCGCCTACCACGAGGTGATGGAGCGCGTGCTGAAGCTCGGTGAATGGTCCGGCTTCGCGGCACGACGTGCGGAGGCCAAGGAACGCGGCAAGTGCCGCGGCATTGGCGTGGCGAATTACGTCGATACAGCGACTGGTGTGCCGCGCGAGCGGGCCGAGATCACGGTGCAGCCGGAAGGCGTCGTGGAGGTCGTGATCGGCACAGTTTCCAGCGGCCAAGGACATGAAACCAGTTTTGCCCAGCTTGTCGGTGAATGGCTCGGTGTGCCGATCGACAGCGTACAGCTTGTCACAGGCGATACCGACCGTGTCTCCGTTGGTGGCGGTTCGCATTCCGGACGAGCGCTGCGCCTTGGCAGCATCGTCATGCTGCACGCATCCGACGAGATTATTGCAAAGGGCCTGCGGATTGCCAGCCATGTGCTGGAAGTCGGCGAGGCCGATCTGGAATTCTCCGGTGGCCGCTTCATCGTGAAGGGCACCGACCGCGCGATCGGCATCTTCGAAATTGCCGCCGCTGCCCGGCAACGCAACGACCTGCCGGATGATCTGCCCGGCAAGCTGGACGCCGTCTGTGATGAAGTGATGCCGCTGGCCGCTTTCCCTTACGGCTGTCATGTTTGTGAAGTGGAGATCGACCCGGAAACCGGCGTGGTGGAGATCGCACGCTATTCGGCGGTGGACGATGTCGGGCGAGCAGTCAACCCAATGATAGTGGATGGCCAGGTTCATGGCGGGATCACGCATGGGATTGGCCAGGCGCTGCTGGAACAGTGCTGCTATGATCCGCAATCCGGCCAGTTGCTGTCAGGCTCGCTGATGGATTACGCCGTGGCACGCGCGGGCAACGTGCCGTTCTTCGGTACCGAACTCAGCGAGGTGCCGTCGCCAACGCATCCCCTCGGCCTGCGTCCCGCGGGCGAGGGCGGCACAACGCCGGCGCTGGGCGCCGTAGTCAACGCCGTCGTCGATGCACTGGCGGAGTTTGGCGTGATGCACATCGACATGCCGGCGACGCCGGAGCGCGTATGGCGTGCCATTCGCGAAGCTTCGCAATAGCATGATCGCCAATGTTCTGAGTATAGCCGGGTCCGATCCGAGCGGCGGTGCAGGCATCCAGGCTGATCTGAAGACATTCTCAGCGCTGGGTGTGTACGGCATGTCCGTCATTACCGCGCTGACCGCACAGAACACGCGGGGCGTGCGATCATTCCAGGTGGTTGACCCTACGTTTGTTGCCGAGCAGATCGACGCGATCTTTGAGGACGTGCGGGTTGACGCCGTCAAGATCGGCATGGTGGCGACCGCCGATATTGCCGCTGTTGTTACGGAACGGCTGCGTCGGCATGCGGCGCACAACGTGGTGCTGGATCCGGTGATGGTGGCGAAGAGTGGTGACCGGCTGCTGCGGGACGACGCGGTTGCGGCGATCCGCGATCTGCTCGTTCCGTTGGCATCGGTCATTACGCCGAACCTCCCGGAGGCGGCGATGCTTGTTGCCGGCACGACACCTGAATCGATCACCGACATGCGGCAGATGGTGCGGGACCTGCATCGGCTGGGGCCGGAATTTGTGCTGCTCAAGGGTGGACATCTTGCCGGACATGACAGCACGGATCTGCTGTTCGACGGCCAGACGATCACCGAACTGTCCGATCAGCGGATCGCGACACGCAACACCCATGGCACAGGCTGTACTCTCTCTGCGGCGATTGCCGCGCTGCTGCCGCACGTTGGCATGGTTGAGGCGGTGCGTCGGGCGAAGGCGTATCTTACGGCCGCGCTGGTCGCGAGCGATCGTCTGATTGTGGGTGGCGGCCACGGACCGGTCCATCATTTTCACGCACTCTGGACACAGGATGACGTCAAATGACACAATTCTCCGATGCCGCCTGGCAGCGCACCGCGCACTTGCGTCGGGCGATCGACGATCTGCCGTTCAATACCGAATTGGCCGAGGGCACGCTGAGCCGCGAACGGTTCCAAGGATACATCGTGCAGGACGCGCTGTATCTTGGGCAGTATTCGCGGGTGCTGGCGATAGCCGGCGCGCGCGGGCCGGACGCCGCAACGCTACGAGCATTTGGCGCCTGCGCGCTCGAGGCTGTGGCTGTGGAGCAGGCGCTCCACGAACGTTATCTGATGGAGTTCGGAATTGATCCCGGTCGCCTCGCCAGTGCGGAACCGTCACCCGATTGTCTGGGCTACACAAGCTTCCTGCTCGCGACCGCTTACCATGATCCGTGGGAAGTGCTGATCGCCGCGTTGTTGCCGTGTTTCTGGATTTACTGGGATGTCGGCAGCAGAATTGCGAAGCGCGCAGCGGCCGATAATCCGTATCGTGCCTGGATCGACACCTATGCGGACGAGGGCTTTGGCGAAGCTGTACGCACCGTGATCGGCATTACCGATCGGGCGGCTGCTGCGACAACGCCGGCGGTCCAGGCTCGGATGATGACGGCGTTCATTCGCTGCACGCAGTACGAATGGTTGTTCTGGGACGGTGCATACCATCGGCGTGCTTGGCCCCCGATGGATTAGCTGACAGCAGCCCCTAACCGACAACGTCCTCGCGGATCATCGCCGCACCCTTTTCGGCAATCATGATTGTGGGCGCGTTGGTGTTGCCCGTGGTCAGAGTCGGCATCACCGACGCGTCGATCACCCGCAAACCGCCCACACCATGCACACGAAGGCGCGAATCAACCACCGCCCCAGGACCTTCACCCATGCGGCAGGTGCCGACCGGATGGAAGATCGTCGTCCCGTATCGACGCGCATAATCCGCCAGCGCATCGTCCGAAACAACATCAGGACCGGGCAGCGTCTCCTCGACGCTATGCTGTGCCAAGGCAGGCGAGGCGAATATTTGCCTTGTAGTTCGTATCCCGGCATTCAGCACGCGCTGGTCGTTTTGCGCAGACAGGTAGTTTGGCGTGATGACCGGCGCGGCGAACGGATCCACCGATTTCGCCATGATCGTGCCGCGGCTGTCCGGCCGCACCGGGCACACCGCAACGGTCATGCCGGGCTGACGTTCCAATTGCCCGAAGCGTGCGGCATCGTAGCTGGCCGGCGTGAACAAGAGTTGCAGATCAGGACTGGCCAGTTCCTCGCGCGATCGGCAGAACACCTGGGCACTGGTTACCCCGAAGGTCAGTGCGCCACGGCCCGTCACCACGAAGCGCACTGCTTCGCCCGCCAACCGGATACCGTGCGCAAGCTGGTTGATCGATACCGCGTTCTTCGCCCGATGTGAAACGCGCGCCACATAATGGTCCTGCAGGTTGCCGCCAACCCCAGCCAGATCGTGCATGACCGGCACGCCGATGGATTGCAGATGCTCCGCCGGCCCGATGCCGGAAATCTGCAGCAGGTGTGGTGAATTCACCGCGCCACCACACAGGGTCACCTCGCGCGCAGCGCGCACTTCACGATCCTGTCCACGCTGGCTGAAAGCGACTCCAACGCAGCGCTTGCCTTCGAACAGCAGGCGCGTCGCCATGGCATCAGTCTCAACAGAGAGATTGGATCGTCCCTTGGCCGCTGCGAGGAAAGTCTGCGCTGTGGAGCCACGAAATCGCCCCTTGCGCGTCATCTGTGAGTAGCCGACCCCCTCCTGGACCTTGCCGTTCAAATCGCGACTGAACGTGAATCCAGCCTGCTGTGCGGCTTCGACAAAGTAATGCGTGAGCGGAAGGATGGTGCGATAGTCCTCGACGCGAAGCGGGCCATCCTTGCCACGATATTCAGCATCGCCCGGCGCGTAGTCTTCCGATTTGCGGAAGTACGGCAGCACATCGTCGAAGCTCCAGCCGCGGCAACCCATCTGCGCCCAACCATCGAAGTCCGCAGGATTGCCGCGCACGTACAGCATGCCGTTGATCGAGCTCGAACCGCCGAGTACCTTGCCACGCGGCCAGTGGATTTGTCGGTTGGCGGTGCCAGGCCCCGCGTCGGCGCTATAATTCCAATTGATCACCGGATGGTGCAGCAGCTTCAGCACGCCGGCGGGGATATGGATCATCGGATGCCAATCGCGTGGGCCGGCCTCCAGCAACATCACGCGCGCACTGGTTTCGCTCAGCCGGCTGGCGATAACGCAACCCGCGGAACCTGCGCCGATCACCACGTAGTCCACGCTTGGTGCCGTCATGCCCGTGCAATACCGAGCCAGTGTGCGAACAGCGATAGCTTCGCCTTGAGGACCTGCCACAGCACCCGATGCGCCGAGAGCGGAGCGGATACCGCTTGTTGTGTCTCTGCCTGCCGCCATGCCGGTGCATCGCTGGCAAATTCTTCTGCTGCGCGACGGGCGAAATCCTGCATGATTACGTTCGCTACCGCGATCCGGCCGGCGCGGGCGAAGTCCGCCAGGACACCCCCGAGTTCCGCATCCGACGTAATCGCGACAATGGTCGTCGGTGTTGCCGCTGCCAGCTCATCGCGCAATGCAAAGGCCACCTTCACGCCAATCCGAGCCGCCCGCATGTCGGCGCTGCCACGTCCGTGCAACGATCCGGTCTTCGCCGCGAAGTCGAACTCGCACGTCACCCGGCCCTTGAAGTTGATCTTCTTCGGTCCGAACGCGACCACCATCGCACCAGGCCACGCACCGTCCTCGGTCTGTGGCTCCAGCACCGCGCCAGGCATGCAGCGCGCCATGCGTGGTACGTCGGCAAAGCGGTGGATCACATCCTCCGCCTTGCCGGGGACGCGGAACTCGCCATCAAAATGCATCCGTTACGCCACCGGGCGAAGCAACGGGGCGTGACTTTCGATGCCGAAATGCACCTTTGCGTACGGATCGGTCGGCGTGGTCGGCGACACACGCGCATCGATCAGATACAGCCCACCCTTGCGCAGCCCCTCGGCGATCGCGCCACCGAGCTCCGACGGATCCTTCAGCAGTACACCATCGCCGCCAAAAGCCTTGGCCAAGGCCACGAAATTCGGAGATTCCCACTGCGCGAGTTTCTCGTCGAAGCCCTTTGCCACCAGCTTGTGCACCTCAGCGCCGTAGCCGGCGTCGTTCCACACCACCAGCACCATTTGCATCTTGTGACGAACGATGGTTTCCAGTTCCTGGATGTTGAACATCAGGCTTCCGTCGCCCTCGACCGCGATGTGCTGCCGCCCGGGATTGCCGGCGCCCGTGCCGATTGCGACACCGATCCCCTGACCCACCGCACCGAAGCCATAGGAATACTGAATTTCCACGCCTTCCGGCAGCGGCGTGTACATTCCGACCCAGGAAAAGAAATGGCCGGCGCCGCAGGTCAGCAGCGCGCCTTTCGGCAGGGCGGCCCCCAAATTCCACGCCAATACACGCGGATCAAGCCCGTCCTTGGGTGTGTCAAACCGATGTGGTGGTGCATCGATCACCGACCTGCTCGCTGCGTTCCGGAAGCCTTCCTTGCGAACCTGGCGCGCTTCGAGTGCATCATTGATTGCAGCCACCGCCTTGCGTCCATCACCTTGCACATACAGGCCAGGAATGACGCCAATTTCCTCGGGCATCGGCTTGATGTCGATGCGCGCGACTTCAGCGGATGGGAACAGCAGTCCGCCTTCCGTGGTGTAATAGCCAAGCTCCGCGCCAACACCCAACACGAAATCGGCATCGGCCAGCAATTGCTCCGACGGCGCGGAAGCGAATGCGCCGGCGATACCGATGTCCCACGGATGGCCGGCGAAATAGCCTTTGCCCTGCAGCGACGTCGCTAGCAACGCGCCAACGCGATCAGCCAATTTGACGATCTCGTCTTTGGCGCCGGAAGCCCGCGCGCCGCGACCGGCGATGATGACCGGACGCTCCGCAGCGATCAGCTTTTCAATCACCGGTGCCAGCAGATCGGAGCTCGGCGTCTCAACCCGGGGCGGCAGGAATTCGGTGGACGGGCGATATTCGTAGTCCCAATCGAAGGATTCCTCCTGCAGCCCCATCGGCAGGTTCAGCACCACCGGTCCGCGGCCCGTACGCGCGGCATAGAATGCCTCGGCGATTTCCTCGGCCATGTTGTCGAGGCTGCTGATGGTGAAGAACCGCGCGCTGCTCGCTTCGGCAAAGCGCCGTTGATCCATCGTCTGAGTCGTGTTCTTGGCGCCTGCCTCAATTTCGCCCGCGATCAGCACGAGCGGCGTCTTGCCACGATAGGCTGCAATGAGCGAAGTCCCACATTGCGTCAGCCCCGGACCGCACGTCACCATCGCGACACCGACCTTCCCGGTGGTGCGGGTATATCCGTCCGCCATCGAAACCGCCATCGACTCGTGGCGCGCATTGTACGGCTTGACCGAGGGATTTCGGCACAAAGCGCCCCACAGCCACATATTGCCGTCGCCCATCAACCCAAAGAAATCCGTTACGCCCTCCGCAAGAAGGGACTGTGCAATCGCTTCATACGCTTTCATCGTGTCGTGTTCCCCTTGATCAGTCTGCCACGCCGGCGAGTGCGGCCGCTTCGGACGTATGCCCCCGCTGATGGAAGTAATTCGCGCGATAGAACTCCAGCACCAGATCGCGGTACACCGCCGGCGGGTAACGCGGCGGATTGTCGGCCGACACGCAACTCGGCAGACACTCGATGACGCAATCCGGGTTCGGGCTGTGGAAATACGCGATCGAATAGCGGTCGGTGCCGGACTCGTTGATCACGCCATGCGGCGTGGAGAGGAACCGATCGTTCGACCAACGCCGCACGATGTTGCCGAGATTGACCAGGAATGTGCCAGGTATCACCGGCGGCGGGAACCATTCCCCAGACGGCAGGCGGATTGCCAACCCCGGCACGTCGGTGCGAGCCAGCGCTGTCATGAAGCTGTTGTCGGTGTGCGGCGCGGTACCGAACGTGTTCTCGCTCATGTCCTCCTGCGGTGGATAGTGCAAGAAGCGCAGATTTGCGTGCCCCTCATTGGCGAAATACGGTGCAAAGAAATCCGCCGGCATGTCGAGTGCGACCGCGAAGGCCGGCAGCATCCGGTCACACATCGCGCTCAGAGCCCGAAAATACGCCGTCATGTCCTCGCGCAAGCCCGGCCGCCTCTCCGGCCACTGGTTGCGGCCACGCAATGGGACTCCCGCCAGCACCTCCGGATGACCTGCTCCGCGATCGTGACTGATGAAGAAGCTCTCGTTCTGGTTGGGCTTGGTCGCCTTGTGCACCTGCGACGCCGCCTGCACCGAGGCGTTCATCGGCATGTACCCGATATTGTTCTCATTCAGCCGCAGCTTCAGCTTTTCCTTCAGCGGCAACGCGTGAAACCGCCGTGACGCAGCGAAGCCGCGATCGATGATCTCCTGCGGCACGCCATGATTCAGCACATAGAGAAACCCGATGTTCTCGCAGGCATACCGCACCTCCTCCGCCAGGCGCTGCAACGCGCCGCGCTCGCCCGCAAAATACGGCCCATAGTCGATCACCGGAATCTTCGCCGCGGCTTCGGCGAAGTCCCTGACCGCGTGTTGCTTGAACAGATGCATAGGCTGCTCCCGCCATTGGCTTCGCGGCATTATAGGGTGCCAACCACAGGCCTGCCAATTTGACCCATCCACGCGCTGTCACTACCGTGCGGATGACCATCGCCAGCGGACTGCACGAACTGCGCAAGCAAAGCGAACGCCGGTTGCTGCGGTGGCAAAGAGGAGGGAAATGGTTGAGATGGCCAATTACCGTATCTCCCCCGATCTCGACATGCACTATCGGGTCGATGACTTCACCGATCCCTGGCGCGAGCCGCAGACTGTCCTCATGCTGCACGGCAACGCGGAGAGCGGGCTCGCCTGGTATGCCTGGGTGCCGAAGCTTGCGCGGCAATTCCGCGTGGTGCGGCCCGACATGCGCGGCTTCGGCGCATCGACCGCGATGCCGCGCGATTACTCTTGGACCCTCGATCGGTTGGCCGAGGATTTCTGCCTGCTGATGGACCATCTCGCCGTCGAGCGCTTACACCTCGTCGGCGCCAAGATCGGCGGCACGGTCGCCCGCGCCTTCGCCGCGCGCCGGCCCGAACGAATCATAACGCTGACAGTCGTCGGCACGCCGCCGCCCCTGCGCGTCGGCGCCGCCGAACGCGTGCCCGAACTGATCCGCGACTTCGAGGCGCACGGCGTCGAATACTGGGCGCGCCAGAACATGGGCAGCCGTCTCGGCAGCGCCTTCCCGCCAGAAGGCGTCGAGTGGTGGGCCAAGTTCATGGCTCGCACCGCCGTTTCAACCCAGCTTGGCTTCATGGGCACGATCGCCTGCGCCGACATTCGCGCCGACCTGCCGAAGATCGCCTGCCCAACGCTGGTCATCACGACCGAGCAAAGCGGCCTCGGCTCGGTCGATGAAATGCGCGCCTGGCAACAGCAGATTCCGGATTCCGAACTGCTGGTGCTGCCAGGCAATTCCTATCACGTCGCAGCGACACACGCCGATCGCGCAGCCGATGCGACGTTCGATTTCATTGCCCGGCGCGGCAGTTAGAACCAGAGGAACTTAGCAATGGTTGAAATCCGTCGCATGGGACCGCAGATCGGCGTAGAGGTGACCGGCGTCGATGTGAAGACGCTGGATGATGCGGGTTTTGCGCCGATCTATCAGGCGTGGCTCGACCACAACGTCATGGTGGTGCGCGACCAGGAACTGACGATCGAGGAATTCCTGCGTTACAGTCGCCGCTTCGGTCTGGTCGTGCCGCATCCGTCGAAAAGCACGCGCCATCCCGAGGTGCCAGAAATCACGCTGCTCGGCATCAACAAGTTCGACGCCGATGGCAAGCTGAACGAGGCGATCTACCGGCGCGGCGCAGAGGGCTGGCACACCGATGGCGCGTATGACGCCGATCCGTTCAAGGCGACGCAGCTCTACGCACTGGCAATCCCCAGCACTGGCGGCGACACACTGTTCGCCAACGGCTATGCCGCCTACGACGCGTTGCCGCAGCGCCTGAAGCAGCGGCTCGAAAACGTGCTGGGCGCGTTCACCTATGGCGGCCGCAGGAAGAAGCGGGAACTGCTGAACGAGGAAGATCGTGACTGGCAGCCGGTGTTCCACCCGATCGTTCGCACCCACCCGGAAACCGGCCGCAAATCGCTATATTTCGATCCCGGTAAGATTGAATCGATCCAGGGCGCCGAGCCGCAGGAGAACGATGCCCTGATCGAGGAACTTACCAGCTACATGATTCAGCCGAACGGCGAGTACCGACATAAGTGGCGCGTCGGCGACATCGTGATCTGGGACAACCGCTGCTCATACCATCGCGCAGCCGGGGACTACCCGCCGAACGAAGACCGCATCCACTGGCGCGTATCGATCAAGGAACCCGACGTGGCACGGCTGGCTGCGGAGTAGCGCGCCAGCACCACTGCCACTACCCGCCCCCTGCCATTGCGAGTAGCGCAGCGGTGCCCGGACGTGATCCGGGCAAGCAACCTCTTGGAGCCTGACGCCCCCGAGTTTGCTTCGCGCCGCTCGCAATGACAGGCACCGCGCGACGACAGACAGCGCGCCACGACGTTCGGCGCGCAACCACAGTCAGGCTGCCGGTGTCTCCTCAGGCGCGAAGTTGCACTCCACCGCGATGCCATCCGGATCATAATAGAACAACTGTGTCATGTTCAGCCGCGGCAGCACCCTCTCGTCGAACTTGATGCCGTGGCCCTCAAGATTTGCCTTCATGTCCTGCAGCCCCACACAGGCGAAGGCGATGTGATCGAGCCGCCCGGTCTTCACCGGATCACTCGGCGCATCTGCAATCACCGGATCCTCGGCGCGCCGGCCGATCAGATGCACCGTCGGCACGCCGCCGCAGTACAGCCAATAGCCAGGAAAATTCAGCGGCGGCCGATCACCGACCGACAAACCGACAACGTCGGTGTAGAACTTTTTGGTGGTCTCCAGGTCACGCGCCAGGATCGTATAGTGATTAAGCGACATCGCAGGCATGTTGTTTCTCCGTCAGAACTGGTTTTCCGGCTCCAAACCAAACAGGATCTGGCCAACCAACTCATAGTGCAACTGCCGCCCCTGCGACTGCTGCGCGACGGTGTGGATGTCGCGCAACCGCTGCTCGAACGGCTGCTCCTCGAACACCGCCATCGATCCGGCGGCATGATACAACGTATTGACGATCTCCCGCGACTGCTGGATTGCCCAGGTAGAGGCCAGCCGGATCATCGTTCGGTCCTCGGGTGTCTGCTTGCCGGTCGCCTCGACGTGCTGCCACGCCTGTTCCCAGGTGGTGTGCAGAAACGCGCGAGCAGACCGCCAGCGCGCCTCGCACTGCGCAAGCTGCGACTGCACGACGTTATTCTCGCGCATCGGCCGCGACGCCCCGCGCGACACCTTGTTGGCAGGCAGGTTCAGGAAATCATCGATCGTGCCACGCGCAATCCCCAGTCCGACGCCGGCAAATCCGCACGAATACAGTTGGTTGCTGCTGAAACGATACAGCAGACCCTGCTCCCGCCGCTCCGCCGGATTGTCGCGCGAAGTCGAAAAACGCTGCGGCACGAACAGGTCCTTCACCACGTATTCGTCGCTGGCCGTGCCGCGCAGCCCGATGGTGTGCCAGATGTCGTGCATCTGCACGCTGGATTTCGGGAACAGCATGGTGCGGACCTTGCCGGTCCCAGCGACCGGCATATGCGCGCCTAGCCACTTCGCATGATGACAGCCGCTGGCGAACCGCCACTTGCCGCTGATGCGATAGCCGCCATCGACCGGCTGCGCCTCATACGGCGCACCCGGCGGACCCCACGCCAAAATCCCGGTCGGCGGCCCGAACATCTCGCGCGCGATCTCAGGATCCAGATATGCGGCTGTCATCGAGCAGCCGTTGTTCTGTCCGACACACCACGCGACAGACGCGTTGGCCTGGGCCAGCGCCTCGGTCACCTGGGTGAAGATCACCGGCCGCAATTCAGCACCGCCGAGAAAGCGCGGCTGCAGCATGCGGAAGAAGCCTCCCTCGATCAGCGCGGAAACAACCCGCTCGGGCAGTTCGCGCCGTTGTTCGATTTCGTCGCCAGCCTCCCGCAACAATGGCGCAAGATCGCGGGCGCGCTGGATGAATTCGATGCCGTCACTCATAATCCGAAATCCCCCGTCACGCCGCCGCGCGCTGTTCAAGCATCGCCAACATCGCCGCAATGCGCGCACCAGTCGCCGCGTCGGTGGCGCGCAGCGGCGGGCGGACATTGCGCCAGTTCGGCTCCCCGGTGACCGCCGCCACCGCGGCCTTGAGAGTGGGAATGCTGTCGATCGGCTGACATGCCTGTTCGATAGCGGCCTGCGCGCTGGGATCGTGGAACAGGCGACGCACCAGCCCGGGCACCAGGTTCGCCATGCCGCAAATCGTTCCCTTGCCCCCCGCGGCGATCGCGCGTCCGATCAACACCTCCGCGCCGACCAGCGACGCAACATCCGGCGCCGCGGCGCGGAACGCCAGGAACGTCGGAAAATCGCCGCTGCTGTCCTTCACGCCCGATACCATCGCACCGTAGCGCGCGCGCAAACGCCCCAGCACCTCGGCCGGCACACCAACGCCGCAAACCTGTGGGATGTGGTACAGACATGCGCTGAGCCGTGCATCGGCCACGCGATCCAGCACCGTAGCATACGCGTCCTCGATCCCTTCGGGCGACACGCCGGCAAAGTAATACGGCGGCAGCAACAGCGATCGCGTGATGCCCAGGGCCAGCATGCCCTTGGTCAGCGCCACAGTGTCAGCAATCGCGGGACAGCCGGTGCCCATCCCCAGCCGCGCCGCGTCAATTCCAGCTCGCAGGACCGCATCAGCCGCGGCGAGGCGTTCGGCGATCGAGAAGGACGGACCTTCACCGCAACTGCCGAACAGCACCAACCCATCGCATCCCCACCGCAGCAGGCGCTGTGCATGGCGGGCCAACGCGGCGTGGTCGATCGCGCCCCCGCTGTCGGTCGGCGTGGTCGCTGCGGCCCACAAACCGGTAATGGCATCCGGCATCATTGTCTCCTGCGGCATGTATCCGGACGCAGCCTGCCACCGAACCGCGATTGCGGCCATCCCCGCACGTGCCCAGGCTTCCCAGCCGCTCTGACCTGGGAGTTGCACATGCTGCGAGGCATCCATCCGTTGTTGACGCCGGATCTGCTGCACGCGTTGGCCAGCATGGGCCATGGCGATCGAATCGCCGTCGTGGATGCGAATTTTCCCGCGCTCAGCCATGCGAAACGATTGATCTCGCTGCCAGCCGCAACCGCACCCGCGGTGCTTGACGCCATCCTGTCGGTAATGCCGGTCGATGATTTCGAGCCGCATCCGGTCGCCGTCATGCAGGTTGTCGGCGATGCAGCGATGATCCCCGAGACAGTGCGTGCGTTCGCCGCAATCCTGTCGCAAAACGACCTGCCTCACCCAACTCGCCTGGAGCGACATGCGTTCTATCGAGCCACAGCCGAGGCCTTTGCCGTGGTGCAGACCGGCGAGCGGCGGTTCTACGGCAACATCCTGCTGACCAAGGGGGTGGTGCCGCCCGACACGCCGGCGTGATCCGCGTCGACGCGCATCACCACGTCTGGAATATATCGCGCGGCGACTACGCATGGCTCACGCCCGACCTGCCGATCCACCGCGACTATACGCTGGACGATCTGCTCCCACTGCTCGGCGACATCACCGCGACCGTGCTGGTCCAGGCGGCGCCGACTGAGGCCGAAACGATTTTCCTGCTGGATGTCGCACGCAATTCGTCCGGACTGGTGCGTGGCGTGGTTGGCTGGACTGATCTCGCGCATCGCGACGCACCGGAGCGCATCGCAGACATGGCGGTGGAACCTCTGCTGAAAGGTCTCCGACCGATGCTGCAGGACATCGCGGATACCGACTGGATCCTGCGCGACGAGGTGCAACCGGCAGTCCACAGCATGGTCGCGACAGGGTTGCGCTTCGACGCGCTTGTGCAACCACGTCACCTGCCGGTCGTGGCGACGTTGTGCGAGCGCCATCCAGCGCTGCGCTTGGTGATTGACCATGGCGCCAAGCCTGGAATAGCGGGCAGACGCTGGCAGCCCTGGGCTGATGACATCCGACGCGTCGCACGTGAGACATCGGCCCTGTGCAAGCTGTCCGGCCTGGTGACGGAAGCCGCACGGGATTGGCGCTCCGATGATCTCCGTCGTTACATCGACCACCTGCTCGCATGCTTTGGATCCGAACGTCTTATGTGGGGAAGCGACTGGCCAGTTGTGAACCTTGCGGGTGGCTACACGCGATGGCGTGACGCATCGTTGGCGCTGCTTGGCGGACTGTTGGCTGGCGAACTGGATGCAATTCTGGGTAGCACCGCACTGAAATTTTATAATTTGTCCGCGAGCGCCCCAACAGACTCCTAGCGCGATACGGCCGAATAACGTTATGCTGACCTGGGTTAAGGGGCATAACAATGAACGAAACGACTGATGAGATACTCGGGCTGACCGCTCAAATTGTGTCCGCGCATGTACGGCACAACGCTGTGCCGCCCGATGCACTGCCTGGCCTTATCCAGGAAGTGCATAGGACGCTTACCAGCGTCGGGAAACAGGCCGTACCGGCAGAAAAGCCAACGCCGGCTGTCGCCGTGAAGCAGTCGATCAGGCAGGACCGCATCATCTGCCTGGAAGACGGCAAGAGCTTCTCGATGCTGAAACGCCATCTGATGACCGACCACAAGCTGACGCCGCAGCAGTATCGGGAGAAATGGGGTCTGCCACGCGACTATCCGATGGTGGCGCCGAACTACGCGCAGACACGTTCCGCGCTGGCCAAGAAGATCGGACTGGGACGCAAGTCCGGGCGTCCGGCCAAGCGCGCGGCTGGTCGAAAGAAGCGCAGCGCAGGCTGACACAGGCTTACTTGCCATGGCGATGGAATGATCCGGATCACGGCGTCCATCGCGATCGACGAGAGGGCTATCAGCGAGAGCTTTGTGCGTGCGTCGGGCCCTGGCGGGCAGAATGTCAACAAGGTCTCGACGGCGGTGCAGTTGCGCTTCGATCCGGTGCACTCCGGCCTGCCGGATGACGTGTTGATGCGATTGAGCAGTCTCGCCGGCAAGCGGTTCACGCAGCAAGGCACACTGCTGATCACGGCGCAACGCCATCGCACGCAGGGGCGTAACCGGCAGGCCGCGATGGAGACGTTGATACGCTTGATCGAGCGCGCGGCGGTGCCTCCCACGAAGCGTGTCGCAACGCGTCCTACCGCGGCTTCCAAACGCCGCCGATTGCAGACGAAGACGCGTCGGTCCCGTGTCAAGCAGTCCAGGACCACCCCCGACGACGATGAGTAATCTCAGCACCCTCTGCCGCTGCCACGTCGCTCTGTGCGTCGCAATGACGGGGACAGTCATAAAGCTCCAATACGCGCGCGACTCCGCATCGGTGTTCGCGCGGGGTGCAACGCATGGTGTTGGTGCCGCCTCGCGCTACGAGCAGGACAGCTCGCTGCCGGTCAATAATGATGGCAACAGTACAATCTGACGTACCGCCCGCCGAGGAGGAGACCGATGAGCGCCACGCGCCCGCCAAAACAACAAGCGCCACCGCTGGCGGATGCCGTCGGCATCGGCCGCATGGTCGTCGTGCAGGCCAGCGTCTGCGGCACACACAACGACGTGACACTGGATGCGGTGCGGCAGTTCGGCCTGCATCGCGCGCGCGCCGTCGCGGTGATCGACGACAGCTTTGACGATGCGGCGCTGCGGCAACTGCACTAATGCGGCATGCGCGGCATGCGGTTCAACATGGTGTCGGGGAACGGCACGCCCGAAGACCAGTTGGACGCACTGGCACGCCGGCTGGCGCTACTCGGCTGGCACATCCAGATTTATGCCCGGGGCGACAAGCTGGCGGACATCGCCCCGGGTCTGACGAAACTGCCGGTCGATGTGGTGATCGATCATTCCGGTGGCGTGAAGGCAGCTCTCAGCATTGCCCATCCGCAATTCCAGGCATTCCTGAAGCTGCGGGGCAGCGGCCACGCCTGGGTCAGGGTGTGCAGCTATCGCGGGTCGTCCAACGGGGCAGCCCTGGAGCGACGTGGCGCCCAATGTGCTGGCGTTGGGCGCCGCCGCGCCGGAGCGTTGCGTATGGGGTACCGACTGGCCACATCCGCAAATGAACCCCGCGCCGGAGGCCGGCGTGTTGTTTGACCAGTTCGTCGAGTGGGCGCCGGATGCCCCGGTTCGGAAGCGCGTGCTGGTGGACAATGCACCGAATCTCTACGGATTCTAAGTCAACACCGTCGCGGCCCGTACCGGCATTGTGTGACACACGACGCCTCGGAAGGAGCCCGTAATGCTGATTTGCCAGCTCACCGACCTGCACGTCCGGCCGATTGGAACACCGGCCAACCGCCTGATCGAAACCAACATGTTCACCGAACGCGCCTTCCGCGCCGTAGCCCGGTTCAACCCTCGGCCCGACATCGTGGCGATTACCGGTGACCTGACAGAGTGCGGCCTTGACGCGGAATACGCCAACCTCGCCAGGCTGATCCGCAAGTGGCTTCCGATGCCGGTATTCGTCATCCCTGGCAACCACGACCGGCGCGGGAATTTCCGCGAGGGCCTTCGTCACCTGCCCGGCGTCACGTCGGATCCGCATTACGTACAATACGCGGTCGAGGACCATCCCGTCCGGCTGGTCATGCTGGACACGCTGGTGCCTGCCGCGGGTCACGGCGAACTGCGCGCTGCGCAACTGGAGTTCCTCGACCGCACCTTGGCTGCGGCGCCCGACAAGCCGACTATCATCGGCATGCACCATCCTCCGTTTGTCTGCGGCATTGCCCACATGGATCGAATCAACCTGCGCAATGCGGCGCAATTTTCCGCGGTCATCGCCAGGCATCGTCAGGTCGAGCGGATCATCTGCGGACACCACCACCGGCCGATCGTGGCACGGGTGGCACACGCCATCGCGTCGATCTCGCCCTCGGTGGCACATCAGGTCGAACTGTCGCTCGATCCGCACGATCCCGGGGCATTCAATTTTGAGCCGCCCGCCTTCCAGTTGCACCGCTGGACACCGGCCGATGGCATCGTGTCACACACCGTGTACGTCGAGGATTTCCCAGGGCCATATCCATTCATTAACGACCCCGAGTATCCTGGAGCAGCTTGAACCACTCCATATTGTGATACCTATCGCCTGAATTTGTGCCCTCTGGCGGAGCCAGGGCTTGCAAACGTAGCTTGGCCGCCCAGGTGCACTATGGGCGGGCAGAGATGAATTTTTTACTGTCGCGCGAATTAAGTTTGTGTTATACAACTGTAGAGTGTATAACCTGCCAATGGCATTGGGAAACTGCCTTAGCGTCGTAGTCGAATTTGCGCGGGACATGGTCCTGCCTGCGGCCTTGCTCGCACTCTCGGTTTCCCTTGGGTTTTTCGCCGCCGGATGGCGGGCGCGTCGGGCCCTGTTGCGGCGCCAGGGCGACAGCGGACGCGTTCAGCGATTTGAACTCGGCCAGACCTTGTTCGCCTCCGGTCTCTTGGATGTCGCCAACGAGGTCAGCGTAGTACTGCAGCAATTTGAAGGGATCGCCGCACGGAACCTGGTCCGGCTTGAAACCGCGATCCAACCGCGGCTTACGGTACGGGCCGACGCCCGCGTGTTCCGGGAAATCCTGGCTGGCCTTGTGGCTCACGCTATCGGCCAAACGCCCTGTGGACGCGTTTTGCTCGGCGCCACTCGATCCGGCGGACGTGTCCAGGTCACCGTGTGCGACGATGGGGCCGGCGTCGACCGAGGCTTGCAGGCCAGCAAATTGCGTCCCGCCGAAAGGCTGGCGGTCCTGCAAGGGGCAACCATGGAGGTTGATGCCAGGTCGGGGCAGGGTACCACCGTCGTCCTTCGGCTGCCAGAATCAGGTGCTGCGCGCCGGGACGCAACGCGGGCCGGGTCAACAGATCCCGCCAGCGTTTGGGCACCGCCGGCGAAGGCCGCGTCGTGGGAGACCCACGGCGCGGATCGCTAGCGGCGTTGTAAGGTTGGTCGACGCGGCATTGGCGCGATCATAGGGAATACCGGCGCACACGGCGCGTCTCCCTTGTTGGCTGGTTTCGCCAGCATGCCATGTGAAACGACCAATCCGCGCGAGGTGACAAAGCCATGCCTACGATGCCGTCGCCGCGGCGATAGCCGGCCACCGGTGCGGAATGTGCGGCGCTGTCTCCGACATCGATGCGTGTGTGCCGGCGCTGCGGCGCCATGCTTCGCTACTGCTACGTGACAGGCGCGATATCGACCGCCTGGTGCATGCCTGCCTCACCAAGGCATTGGATCACACGGCGGAACGGCCCATGCGAGCCGACCACCAAGTCTGGCTATTTGCCATCATGTACGATCTGCTTGCCAAACGGCCCTGGCGCGGCAGACTACGCCGACCGGGCGCAGCGGAAGGTCGGGATGGACATGACGCATTGCGAGCGCTCGACCAACTGGCCGAACAGCAACGAATGGTACTGCTGCTGGTGACGATCGAAGACCTGACGTACACACAGGTGGCGCAGATACTGAGACTGTCAGTGGCCGCGGTGCTGTCCCTCTTGGCAGCCGGTCGGGAGAATTTACGACGGATCGACGCGGGAGCGGGTGATGCCGGGCTGCCGGGGATGACATGAGCTCCGCGGACCGCCCAATTTCGGAAGACGACCTGCACGCTTATGTGGATGACAGGTTGGACAGGGCTCGGCGGCACGAGATCGAGCACTATCTCGACGACCAACCCGAACTGTCCCGGCGTGTGGCCGCTTACCGCACCCAACGGGACGTGCTGCGTTCGGCGCTGGCCTCGCGCGCGGCCGAACCGATACCGCCGGAGCTCAATCTCAGCCGCCTGCTCGAGGCGCGCCTGCGGCAGCGGAATCCCTGGTGGCGGATGGCGGCCGCCATGATCCTCTGCCTTGGCATCGGCGGCGCGGCCGGCTGGTATCTCACAGCCACACCCAGCCCCAGCCGGATCGAGTTGGCAGTGTCATTGTTGCAACAGCAGGCGATGGCGAGCCATTCGGTCTACGCAACCGACACTCGCCATCCGATCGAGGTCGCCGCCAGTGAACAGGACCACCTGGCGCAGTGGCTCTCGAATCGGCTGCATCGCAGCGTCACGCCGCCCGATCTGAGCGCCGCCGGTTATCACCTGCTGGGCGGTCGTCTGCTGGCCACCGAGCATGGCGGCGCGTCGGCGCTGTTCGTCTATGACGATGCACAGGGTAATCGGCTGAGTGTCCTGATGCGTCCAATGGCACCGGAGTTCCGGGCGGCACAGGCCGATATCAGCCAGGGGTCGGTAAACGGCTGTACCTGGATCGCCAAGGGAATGGGCTATGCGGTGGTCGCAGTGGAACCCGACCAGACACTGAACGAAATTGCCGATCAGATCAGCCGACAGGCCGGCAACCCAGGGTAGCGCAGCACCGAACAATCCCCACACGCTGCCATTTGCGGGTCGAGCCGCGACCCGGCAATCTCCCGCCGGTACGGGGAGAAACGACATGTCTGTCATTCTGGGCGAAGGCGAATACCGCTATCGTGTCGAGGAAGGCTGGGGAAAGCTGCCGGACGGCTGGACGTTCCATGAGGTCGGCGCGGTCGGCGTCGACCGCAACGACAACGTCTACGTTTTCAACCGTGGCGAACACCCGATGATCGTGTTCGACCGCGACGGCAACTTCCTGCGCTCATGGGGCGAGGGCATGTTCCCGCGCGCCCATGGTGTGCACATGGCGCCCGACGACACCATCTTCTGCACCGATGACGGTGCCCACTGCGTGCGGAAATGCACGCTCCACGGCGAGGTGCTGATGACCATCGGCGTGCCCGGCAAGCCGGCGCCGTTCATGAGCGGGCAGCCGTTCTGCCGCTGCACCCACACCGCGCTGTCGCCGAAGGGCGAGATCTATGTCACCGACGGCTACGGCAACGCCCAGGTGCACAAGTACACCCCCGACGGGAAATACCTGTTCTCATGGGGCAAATGCGGCATCGGTGAGGGCGAATTCAACCTGCCGCACAACGTGCATTGCGATGCCGATGGCTGGGTCTACGTTGCCGACCGCGAGAACCATCGCGTGCAGGTGTTCGACGGCAACGGCAGGTTCGAGACCGCTTGGAGCAACGTTGTGCACCGGCCTAGTGCGTTGCACATGACCACCGGTCAATGCCCGTTGTGCTTCATAGGTGAGGTCGGTCCCTATCTCGGATCCAATCGCGGCTTCCCCAATCTGGGTCCGCGCATCAGCATCCTGTCCAACACCGGCAAGCTGCTGGCGCGCCTCGGTTCCGAAACGAATCCGCATGGCCAAGCACCCGGGCAGTTCATGTCGCCGCACGGCATCGCCGTTGACTCGCGTGGTGACATCTATGTTGGCGAGGTGTCGGTCGCGTCGTGGCCGTCGCTGTTTCCGGGACAGCCGCGGCCTGCCAACCTGCGCAGCCTGCAGAAGCTGGTAAAGGTCGAGTGACCCCTGCACGGGCAAGTCAGGTCCATATTCGGGTTGACGACGCGCATCGTGTCTCAGGCCTGTTGGACGCACCGGGGCAGGCGCGCGCCTGTTACGTGCTGGCGCATGGCGCGGGCGCCGGCATGTCGCACCCGTTCATGGCGGCAGTTGCGGCGGGGCTGGCAGAGCGCGGCATCGCCACACTGCGCTATCAGTTTCCTTATATGGAGCAAGGGTCGAAACGACCGGATGCGCCGGCACTCGCCCATGCAACCGTGCGCGCCGCGGTTGCCGAGGCTGTCCGCCTCACGCCGGAACTCCCTCTGATCGCGGGCGGCAAGTCGTTCGGCGGGCGCATGACCTCGCAGGCACAGGCCATTTCACCACTTGCCGGCGTGCGCGGTCTCGCGTTCCTTGGCTTTCCACTGCACCCTGCCGGGAAGCCGTCGGACGATCGCGCCCGGCATCTGTTCGACGTGCAGCTGCCGATGCTGTTCCTCCAGGGAACCCGTGACACGCTGGCGGAATTGTCGCTGCTCGCGCCGCTGGTCGAAAAACTTGGTGCGCATGCGACGTTGAAGCTGTTCGACGAAGCGGATCACTCGTTCCATGTTGCGGCTCGCACCGGACGTTCGGACGACCAGGTGAGGGACGCGGTGCTTGATGAACTGACCAGGTGGATCGACCGATTGTTGATGGCGTGAGCCAGCATTATCAGATCGGTCGCCTTCGCCGTGACCACAAAGTACAGAATGGGCAGGACGATCACGGAGGTGGCCCGCCGGACCCGGCGCAACCCACGGCAAGCTGAACGTTGCGCCGCTGGCTTGACATCGCACTCGCCGCCCCGTCAGCCTCGCCGCATGTCTGTCAATGAACTGCCGATCACCGGCTATCTCGATCGTTTTTCGCACCGCCCGGGCGAGAGTTTCACCGCATTCGTCAGCGTGCGCGACGGTGGGACGTATCGTGCGCGACTGGTGCGGGTACTGAGCGGCGATCCCAACCCGAACGGACCCGGCATCCGGTTCGAAGACCTGTCATACCGGTTCGATCAATCGCTCGCGGGGCGCCATCAGCCGATTGATCTCGGATCATACGGCATCGTCCGCAGCGGCCCGCACCACGACGTCGGTGCTGCCTGCACCTGGACCGTGTTGGTGCGTCCCACATTGGCGGATGCAGGACAGGTCCTGCTGGCGGAGGAGGGCAGAGACGCGACGCTCGCTCTGCTGATCGGCGCAAACGGCGTTACAGTACGCGTCGGTTCCGTGGATGCAACCATCGAGCTCGCAGCCGGCGAGCCCATGCGGACCGCGCGCTGGTATCGCGTCTGGTGCAGTGCTGATCCGGCGAGCGGGCGGCTCTTCGTCGGCCAGCAGCCAATGGACGGCGCCGCGCCCAATACGGCTGAACTGCAAGCGCCTCGGCTCCTTCTGCCAACCGCCGGCGCCGTGCTGTTCGCAGCCGAAAATTCCGTCGCACTTCGGAATCATTTCAGCGGCAGGCTGGAGGATCCGGCGATCCTGCCCGGCTTCGTAACGTCCTGGCCGAACGCCGGCGCGACGCTGGAAGCGCTGGCGCCGGAACTGATCGCCGGATGGGATTTCTCTCTCGGCATCGACAGCCAGTCGATATTCGACATCGGCCCACAGGCATGCCACGGCAACCTGGTGAACCTGCCGACGCGCGCGGTGGTCGGCACGCGATGGAGCGGGCGCGAAAATTGCTGGCGCCATGCACCGCACGACTATGGCGCAATTCATTTCCATGACGATGATCTGGGCGATTGCGGCTGGCAGCCGGATTTCACCTGGTCCGTGCCGCATGATCTGCGCAGCGGTGCCTATGCGCTTCATCTGACATGCGAAGCCGGCGAGGACTGGCTGCCGTTCTACGTGCTGCCGCACCGCGACGGTCCATTCGCGCCGATCGCATTCCTGGCTTCCACGTTCACCTACCAGGCATACGCCAACCATGCGCGTCCCAGCATCGATCAGGCCTATTACGATCGGGTCGCCGCCTGGAAGGCCTATCCTTACAATCCCAACCAGTATCCGATCTACGGACGCTCGACCTACAACAAGCATCGTGATGGCAGCGGCATTTCGTACTCATCGCGCCATCGGCCGATCCTAACGATGCGGCCCGGGTTCCTGACGTTCAACGACCCGCGTGGCTCGGGCATGCGGCACTATCCCGCCGATCTCCATCTGCTGGCGTGGTTGGAAGCGAAAGCGATCGACTTCGACATCGTTACGGACGAAGACCTCGACGAAGCAGGCGTGCCGCTGCTCAAGCCGTATCGCGCCGTGCTGACCGGGTCGCATCCGGAGTACCACACGCTTGGCACGATCGATGCGCTGGCTGCCTACACAGGGCAGGGCGGCAAACTGGCGTATCTCGGCGGCAACGGATTCTACTGGCGCATTGCCCGCGATCGCGCGATTCGGTCGGCGATCGAATTGCGCCGCGCAGAAGGCGGCATCCGCACCTGGGCAGCGGAACCCGGCGAGTATTACCATGCGGCCGACGGCCAGTTGGGCGGCTTGTGGCGGCGCCACCGCAGGCCGCCGCAGATGCTCGTCGGTGTCGGGTTCTCCTGTCAGGGTACGTTCGAGAGTACCTACTACCGACGCCTGCCGGCATCTTATGAGTCACGCTTCGGCTGGATGTTTGCCGGCATCGACGACGATGTGCTGGGCGATTATGGCCAGTCCGGCGGTGGTGCGGCCGGGTTCGAACTGGATCGCGCCGACGCCGCGCTGGGAACGCCAGATGGCACGGTGATCCTGGCGCGCTCGGAAAATCCGCTGCCGTCGTTCCAGACCGTATTGGAAGAACTGCTGTCCACCAACATCTCGATCAACGGCGAGAAGGTGGAAGACCTGTCACGCGGCGAGATCGTGTATTTCGAAACACCCTCAGGTGGCGCGGTGTTCTCAGTTGGCTCGATTACGTTCTGCGGCAGCCTGTGGCGCAACGGCTTCGAGGGACCGGTGTCGCGTTTGCTGGAGAATGTGGTCCGGCGATTCGCAGGAGGATGATGGGTTGCACTGATGCAATACCCATCATCCCCGCGCGTGCCGTCGCTTACGCCGCTTCTGCCAACTGCCCGTTGATCAACAGCCCAGCCCGGCTCGCGGTAACGTGCACCGTGTCGCTGTCCTTCACCGCACCTTCCAGGATCAACGAAGCCAGCGGGTTCTGCAGACTGCGCTGAATCACCCGCTTCAACGGCCGCGCGCCATACGTGCTGTCATAGCCCTCGTTCGCCAGCCACTCCAATGCGCTGCGGTCAAGTTCGATGCTGATCTTGCGATCCGCCAGCAGTTTGCGCAGATGCTCCAATTGGATCTGCACGATGCTCGCCATGTCGCTGCGCTGCAGACGGCGGAACAGGATGATCTCATCGAGCCGGTTCAGGAACTCGGGACGGAAGTGGTGACGCACCACATTCATCACCTGACCCTGCACCATCGCCGTCGCCTCGCCGTCCGGCTGCGCCGCCAGGATGTCGCTGCCGAGATTGGACGTCAGCACGATGATGGTGTTCTTGAAATCCACCGTGCGGCCCTGACCATCGGTCAGCCGACCATCGTCCAATACCTGCAACAGCACATTGAAGACGTCCTCGTGTGCCTTCTCGACTTCATCGAACAGGATCACCTGATACGGCCGCCGCCGCACCGCCTCGGTCAGCACACCGCCCTCGTCATAACCGACGTACCCCGGTGGCGCACCGATCAGCCGCGAGACCGCGTGGCGCTCCATGAACTCGCTCATGTCGATACGCACCATCGCCCGTTCGTCGTCGAACAGGAATTCCGCCAGCGCCTTGCAGGTCTCGGTCTTGCCGACGCCAGTCGGACCCAGGAACAGGAAGCTGCCGATCGGCCGGTTCGGATCCTGCAGGCCGGCGCGCGCGCGACGCACTGCGTTGGCGACCGCCTTCAGCGGTTCCTCCTGGCCGACCACGCGCCTGCGCAGCGCGTCCTCCATGTGCAGCAGCTTGTCGCGCTCGCCTTCCAGCATCTTGTCCACGGGAATGCCCGTCCAGCGCGATACGACGCCGGCGATCTGTTCCTCGGTCACCGCCTCGTTCACCAGCCGTCCGTCGGAAGAGTCCGTCAGTTTCTTCTCGATCTCCGGAATCACGCCGTACAGCAACTCGGATGCGCGCGCGAGATCTCCGCGT
This sequence comes from uncultured Alphaproteobacteria bacterium, assembly GCA_963696645.1. Classification (GTDB taxonomy): domain Bacteria; phylum Pseudomonadota; class Alphaproteobacteria; order Acetobacterales; family Acetobacteraceae; genus JAMXLO01. Next base: position 325,402 of record CAVOKY010000005.1, on the reverse strand, counting down.
CGCTGCGAAATCTCCACTTCGCTGCGCGCCTGGTCCAGCCGCTCCTTCAGCTTCTGGGTGTCCTGCACCTGCTCCTTTTCCGCCTGCCAGGCGGCGGTCAGCGCATTCGACTGCTCTTCCAGTTCGGCCAACTCTTTCTCCAGCCGCACCAGACGGTCACGCGAAGCCGGATCACTCTCCTTGCGCAGTGCCTCCCGCTCGATCTTGAGTTGGATCACCCGCCGATCGAGTTCGTCCAGCTCCTCGGGCTTCGAATCCACTTCCATCCGCAGCCGGCTCGCCGCTTCGTCGATCAGGTCGATCGCCTTGTCGGGCAGGAACCGGTCGGTGATGTAGCGGTTGGATAGCGTGGCCGCGGCAACCAGCGCGCTGTCGGTGATGCGCACGCCATGATGCAGCTCATACTTCTCCTTGATGCCGCGCAGGATGGAGATGGTGTCCTCCACCGACGGCTCGCCCACGAACACCGGCTGGAAGCGCCGCGCCAGCGCCGCATCCTTCTCGATATGCTTGCGGTATTCGTCCAGCGTCGTTGCGCCGATGCAATGCAGGGTTCCGCGCGCCAGCTCAGGCTTGATCAGGTTCGACGCGTCCATCGAGCCCTCAGCCCGGCCCGCGCCGACCAGGTTATGCAACTCGTCGATGAACAGGATGACGTGGCCCTCGGCGCCTTCCATCTCCTTCAGCACCGCCTTCAGTCGTTCCTCGAACTCGCCGCGATACTTCGATCCGGCGACCATCGCGCCCAGGTCAAGCGACAGAAGCTGCTTGCCCTTCAGCGCCTCCGGCACATCGCCATTGACGATGCGCAGCGCGAGGCCCTCGACGATGGCGGTCTTGCCGACGCCAGGCTCGCCGATCAGCACGGGGTTGTTCTTGGTACGGCGCGCCAGCACCTGGATGGTGCGGCGAATTTCCTCGTCGCGCCCGATCACCGGGTCCAGCTTGCCGTCGCGCGCCAGTGCGGTCATGTCACGGGCGTATTTCTTCAGCGCGTCAAACGTCGACTCGGCGTTCGGGCTGTCCACCGTACGGCCCTTGCGGATGTCGCTGACAGCCTTCTCCAGCGCCTGCGCGGTCGCACCGGCACTGCGCAAGGCACGGGCGGCGGGCGTGTCCGACGCGGCAATCGCCACCAGCAACCGGTCCTGCGCCACATACTCGTCGCCCGCCTTGGTGGCGACTTGCTGCGCGGCGTCCAGCAGACGCACCAGGTCAGGGGTGATCTGCGGCTGGCCTGCGCCGGAACCCTGCACCTTGGGCAGCCGCGCCAGTTCGGCCTCGACCGTGGTCAGAGCCGCCTTCGGATCGCCGCCAGCGGCCCGGATCAGGCCGGCGGCCGCGCCCTCCTCATCGTCCAGCAACGCTTTCAGCAGATGCTGTGGCGTGATCTGCTGGTGGAACTCGCGAATTGCTATGGTCTGGGCGGCCTGCAGGAATCCACGCGCCCGCTCGGTGAATTTCTCGATGTCCATGTCTTTGTCCCTGTATTGAGGCGACTGGCAGCCCCCGCCCCTGATCAGGCAACGGAGGCGTGAACCTTTGGCAATCAAGTTGGGTCCAGGCAGACTACGACTCAAGGGGGAGACCACGAGATGCGCATCGAATATCTGTACCGCTATCCGGTGAAGGGGCTGACGGCGGAGGCGCTGGAGGCCGCCGATGTGGAGCAGGGCGGCTGCATCCCGTGGGATCGCGCCTTTGCCCTGGCGCAGGGCGACTTGGGGTTCGACGCCGGACAGCCGCAATGGCTGCAGAAGACCAACTTCATGTGCCAGATGAAGAACGCCCGCATCGCGGCGCTGTTCTCCTTCTTCGACCCACGCAGCGGCATGCTGGCGATCCGCGCTCCCGACAGATCGGCCGTGGTGGAAAATGCGCTGACCGAGGCCGGACGGGAACGCATCGGCAGCTTCCTGACCGACTACCTCGGCGAGGACGCACGCGGCACGCCGCGCTTTCACTACATCCCCAGCCACAGCTTCTGCGACCAGCGCCGCAAGGTCGTCAGCCTGATCAACCTGGCCAGCCTGCGCGACTTCGAGGCGAAGCTGAGCGCACGCCGCCATCGCCGGCGGTTCCGCGCCAATGTCTGGTTCAGCGGCGCACCGGCCTGGAGCGAGCGCGACTGGGTCGGCCGGCAACTCCAGGTCGGCGGTGCCGTGCTGCGCGTGGCCAAGCCGATCGCCCGTTGTGCCGCGACCGAGGTCAATCCGGAGACGGCGGAGCGTGATGCCGACCCGGTGGCGGAACTGCGCCAACTCTACGGCCACGTCGAACTCGGTGTGCATGCCGAGGTGATCGAGGGCGGCCGCTTCGCGGTGGGTGATGCGATCGAGGTTCTGCCGGACTAGGCGGAACTCAACGCGCCGCTTGAAGCCCACCTTGCCGCCACCGAACCGGCGGCATTTTCACAACACGCAAGATCGTTTCATTTCTGCTGAAACGAGATCTGCGCTTGACGCCGTCCACCGGGCGAGGATACCTCTGATCCTGCCAAGCAATTGGTTTGTTCTTGCCGACGACGAGCCGACCCGCCTCCGTATTGCGCAGGCGACGACGTTGTGCCGGCCGATGTGAGGGCGCGAGGCAGTGGAGATCACTGCGTCCGTGCCCACGTGCGCGGCAGCTCCACTCCCCCGATTGGATACCGGTTCGCGTCAACACAGGGAGTGTGTCGATGAGTGACGGTACCAGTATTGCTGCGGGACGTATTGGCGGCTTGCGGACGATCAGCCGCTACCAGTTGTTCGTGTTCCTGGTGGTTTGGCTCGGCTGGACGCTCGATGCAGCGGATTTCGGCCTCTACTCCCTGGTGTTGCGCCCGGCATTGACCGAACTGCTCGGCGGCAATCCGTCCATGGCTCAGATCGGCAGCTACGGCGGTATCCTCAGCATGACCGGCCTGCTCGGCTGGGCGTTCGGCGGCTTCATATTCGGCATCATCGCGGACTACGTCGGGCGCGTTCGGGCGCTGGCCTTCAGCATCCTGCTCTATAGCGTGTTTACCGCGCTGCAAGGCCTGTCGCACGGCATCTGGGACTTCGCCGTGTATCGCTTCATCGCGGGTCTGGGCACAGGTGCCGAACTGATGGTCGGGATTCCTCTGTTGGCGGAGGCACTTGGCGAAACCCATCGCGCCAAGATCGCCGGCTTCATGATGACCGGCGGCGCGCTTGGCACCTTCCTCGGTGCATTCGCCTACGGCCTGGTCGGCGGCTATGGCTGGCGCATGGTGTTCTTCATCGGCGTGTTGCCGGCGATCCTGATCGGCGTCATGCGTCGGCGCATGATGGAGCCTGAGCGCTTCGAGGCGGTGCGCGAGCGGCGCCAGGCCGTCGCTGCGGGACGGAACGTCGCGGACAACGACCATGAGTTCATGCGCTTCGTTCCGGTACAGTTGTTCGCCCCGGAACATCGTCGCAACACGATCGTCGGCGTGCTGTTCGGCCTCGGCTCATTGCTGGCAATCTGGACGACCAACATCTGGCTGCCGACGATTTTGTCGTTCATGGTCCAGAAGAGCGGCATCACCGGCGCGGCCGCCGTGCCGTTCGTAAGCCACGGCATCATGGTCTGGAGCCTGGGTGGCATCGCCGGCTACATCGTGTTCGGATTTGTCGCGGACCTGATCGGGCGGCGCGGTACCGTCGCGTTGTACAGTGCCGGCACCATCACCGCCGGCCTGACACTCTATCTCGGCCTCGACAGCTACTACCCCTGGTACCCCGTGGTCCTGCCGATTTTTGGCTTCTTCGTGTTCGGCACGTTCTCGGGATTTGCCATCTATCTGCCCGAACTGTTTCCGACACATATCCGTTCGACCGCGGTCGGCTTCTGCACCGGTTCTGCGCGCGTCGTCACCAGCTTCGGGCCACTGGTCGCCGGCCTCATGGTGGGACTGTTCGGCGGCAGCTTCAACAAGGTGACGGCTGTGATGACCTGCTTTGCGGTACTCAGCATTGTCGCCGCATGGCTGGGGCCGGAAACCAAACACACCGGCCTGCCAAGATAGGCCGCGCCAAGTACGGCATCCACGTCCTCGCCTGTCGCGAGACCGGCGAGGACGTGGACGACCGACCCCAATTGCTCCGATTGCCGCTCGGTGGCTGAACCGGTCAGGCTTGTCCGGATTGGCGATGACGGCCAGTGTGCCGCGCGATCAGGCAGTCGTTGCGGAGTATCGGACATGCACGAAGCGATCACCGCGGAAGTCTGCGTGATCGGCGCTGGTCCGGTCGGCGGCACGCTGGCCTGCCGGTTGGCATCGGCGGGGATCGCGACGGTCGTGGTGGATCGCGCCGCACTGCCGCCGATGGAACACCCGGCCTTCGATGGCCGCGCCTACGCCATCGCCGCCGGCTCGCGTGAACTGCTGAGTGCCGCTGGCGTGTGGGATCGCCTTCCCGATCCCGCCTGCCCGATCATGGATATCCGCGTCACCGACGGCCGGCTGGGTCGACCCGCCTCATCGTTGTTTCTGCACTTCGACCATCATGAAGCCGGGCAGGAGGCCGACGCGTTCGGCTGGATGGTCGAAGCGCGCAGCCTGCGCATGGCGTTGAATGCGCACTTGCACAGATTGCCTGCGCTGCACGTGTTCGCTCCCGCAGCAGTGGATGTGGAACGACGCGAAGACGGCGCGCAGGTGCGGGTCGCCGGCGGGCCGCGCATCGACTGCCGCCTGGTCGTCGCGGCGGAAGGCCGCAATTCGCCGCTGCGCCAGGCCGCCGGCATTCCGATCACGCGGCTACCCTACCGCCAAACCGGAATTGTCTGCGCCGTCAGCCACACCAAGCCGCACCACAACACCGCACTCGAACACTTCCTGCCGTCCGGCCCATTCGCGCAACTGCCGATGTGCGCCAGCTCCGACGCCGAGCAGGGTGGCGCGCCGAACGTCTCGGCCATCGTCTGGACCGAACGCACGCCGGTTGCGCAGCACATGCTGCACCTGGACGACGTGCGCCTCAGCCGTGAGATCGCGCGACGGCTCGGCGATCACCTCGGCGGCGTGCACGTGATCGGCCGGCGCTGGAACTATCCGCTGTCGGCCATGCACGCGCACCGCTATTACGACACGCGCCTGGTGCTGTTGGGCGACGCGGCGCACACGATCCATCCGATTGCCGGCCAGGGACTCAATCTTGGCTTCCGCGATGTGATTGCCGTGTCAGACTTGCTGATCGCTGCGTCGCGCCGGGGGGACGACGTCGGTGCGCCGGCATTGCTGCGCCACTACCAGCGGCTACGGCGCCCGGACAATCTGCTAATGCTGGCAGCAACGGATGCGCTCGACCGCCTGTTCAGCAACGACAATCCGATGTTGCGTCTGGCACGCGATATCGGCATCGCCGCGGTGCATCGCGCACCGCCGCTGAAGCGGCTGTTGATGCGCCAGGCGATGGGGCTGCTCGGCGCGATGAAGTAAAGGAAAGTACTTCTTTTTTGCAAAAAAGAAGCAAAAAACTCTTATCCTCTGACTCCAGTGCTCCAACACGACAACGGCCTGAATGATAGAAAGTTTTTTGGTTCTTTTTTCAAAAAAGAACACGCTTTTTACGCCGCTCGTACGGTCGCCAGGAACTCATCGACATCGCGCCGCAGCATCTCTGATTGCTTCGACAGTTCATCTGCCGCACCGAGTACTTGCGTCGCGGCCGCACCGGTGTCGGTCGCGGCGCGGCTGACCCCCTCGATGTTGGTCGCGATCTCGCTCGTGCCCTGTGCAGCCTGGTGCACATTGGTCGCAATCTCGCGCGTGGCGGCGCCCTGTTCCTCGACCGCCGATGCAATCGTGGTGGCGATCTCGCTCATCTGGCGGATCGTCGCTCCGATGCTGCGGATCGCCTCCACGGTCTGTCCCGTAGCACCCTGGATGTCGCCGATCTGCGCGCGGATCTCCTCGGTGGCTTTCGCCGTCTGACTGGCGAGCGACTTCACCTCGCTGGCGACGACGGCGAAGCCCTTGCCGGCATCGCCCGCGCGTGCCGCCTCGATCGTCGCGTTCAGTGCCAGCAGGTTGGTCTGGCCGGCGATCGTCTCGATCAACTGCACGACTTCGCCAATGCGCTGCGCGGTCTTGTTGAGCCCCTCGACGGTCGAATTGGTCTTGTCCGCCTCAATGACGGCCTGGTTCGCGATCTTCGACGACTGCTCCACCTGTCGGCCGATCTCGAGCACCGACGTTGACAACTCCTCTGCTGACGACGCCACGGTCTGCACATTTGCGGAGGCCTCTTCGACCGACGCGGCGACCGCTGTTGCCTGATGCGTCGCCTCCTCGGCGGAATGGGTCATCGCCTGCGCGGACGCCTGCATCTCGGTCGCCTGCGATGCGACCGAATTGACCACGCCCTTGATGCCTGCCTCGAACGTATCGGCCAGGTGCAGCATACCGGCCTTGCGTTCCTGCTCCGCCGCGGCCTTGTGCTGCTCGGTCTCCTCGCGCAGCCGGTCCGCATCGATCATGCTCTGCTTGAACACCTGCACAGTCTCCGCCATCTGGCCGATCTCGTCTTTGCGGCCGACACCGGGAATTTCCACCGCCCTGTTGCCACCGGCCAGCGCGCGCATCGCCGCGCACATGCCGACCACCGGACGCGAAATGCCGCGGCCGATCAGCCAGGCGAGCACGACACCCGCCACCAGCCCGGCCACTCCCAGCCAGAACACCAGCGTCTCGCCACTGCCGGTAACGTTCCGCACCGTGTTCTCGGTTGCCGTCTGATCGGCGAGGTTGCTGTCCTTGGCCTTGACGGCATCGTCTGCCAGCGCTGTGCCCGCCTGCTTCATGGCACCGTTCAGCAGAGTAAGCTGGTCAGTGTCCAGACTGGCAGCACGCTGGAACGCTGCCTGGTATTTGTCGGCAAGCTTCATCAGGGCTGCTGCCGAAGCATTCAGATCGCTGCCCTTGGTCGCGGTATCGATCTCCGCCAATGTGTGCCGCAGCGCCTCGAATGCCTGCCCGGCGGATGTCGCCGCTGCGTTCTCACGCATGCCCAGTCGCTTCGCGACGCCAAGTTGCGCGATCAGGCTCAACCGCCGACCTTCGATTGCCAGGGGAAGCAGATCGGCATTACCCGCCTTGTTCGCGCCGGCGATGATCGCGCTGAAACCATCGGTCATCTGCTGGCCCGCCGGATCGAGCACATCGGACTGCAGCTTCATCTGCTCGCCGTTCATCGCACGGGCATGCTCGAAGTTCGCGGCGTAGGTGTCCGCCTGCTTCGCGGCATCCTCCAGCAACCGATGCCGTTCCGGGTTGGTGACCTTCGACAAACCCGCGGCAATAAGCTGGCGCACTGTGTCGCCGTCCTTGGCCGCCGCCGTACCGGTCGCTTCATCGTTGGAGAAGATGTATTCACGGGCGTGGCCGCGGTATGTCGCAACCTGTAGATCGATGTCCCGGTAAATCCCGGAATTAGCCACCAGCACGGAATAATTTGTCACGGCGTCGGCCACCCGCCCGAACGCAAGGTAGGCGAACACCGAGCTCACCACGAGCACCAGCAGAACGGCAGCGAAGCCGGCAGCTATCTTGGCGCCGATCGGCCGATCGGTAACAAACGAGAGGGCGGAATTCTGTGCATCCATGAATTGGTTCCTCACATGCGACGTCGCTGCTTCTGCGTCGGTTCGCGACAGGCTGCCGGACATGCGTTGCCGATCGCGCCGCCGGCTGCGGTGGTCACGCGGCAGCCACACTCGGTGAAGCCGGTGAACAATTGGCTAACGCTGCGCGCCGCAGCTATTGTCAGTGCAAAGCAACCACCCAGGAGGGGAACCAATGGCGCCGAAGATCCTGTTGACCCAAAGCCCGCTGAGCGCGATGGACATCGCGGCCGAACTGGCGCCCTCGGGCTTCGACATGGTGGTCGCGCGCCCCGGTACCCCGCAATTCTCCGCCGCCCTCACCGATGCCGAATACATCGTCGGCCTCGGCGAGGTGAAGATGGACGATGCATTCTACAAATCCGCACCGAAGCTGCGGCTGGTGCAGTTGCTCAGTGCCGGCTACGACCGCGTTGACATCGAGGCCGCCCGTCGCGCCGGCGTGCCGGTGTGCAATAACGGCGGCGCCAACGCGATCGCCGTGTCCGAGCATGCGATCCTGTTGATGCTGGCGGTATGCCGCCGGCTGACCTGGTTGCATTCGATGGTCGCCTCCGGCCGCTGGCGCGGCAATGACGTTGCCAGCACGCGGCTGTACGAATTGCACGGCCGCACACTTGGCATCGTCGGCCTGGGCAATATCGGCAAGAAGGTGGTTCGCCTGGCGAAGGGCTTCGGCATGGCGATCCAGTATTTCGACATCGCACGTCTCAGCGAGGACGATGCGGATGCGCTCGGCGTGAAGTTCCGGCTGTTCAATGAGCTCCTGCGCACATCCGATATCGTCTCGCTTCACGTACCGCTGACCCCCGCGACGCGCCACATGATGGGCACTGCGCAATTCAAGCTGATGAAGCCGACGGCGTATCTGATCAATACCTGCCGCGGTCCGGTGGTGGACGAGCCGGCATTGTACGAGGCACTGACCAACGGCACGATCGCGGGCGCCGGATTGGATGTGTTTGATCAGGAACCGCCGCCGGCCAACAATCCGCTGTTCACTTTGGACAACGTGATCCTGACGCCGCACTACGCCGGTCCCACCTGGGACAATCAATCCGCACGTTTCCGCAACGGCTTTGACAATGTCGAGCGCGTAGCACGCGGCGAAAAGCCGTTGTGGGTGATTCCAGAATTGCGCGAGTGATGTGCCGGCAATCGGCCAGGTCGCCGGCTGCGAATGCACCAAGAAATGTTTGACCGGGCCCAACGCGCCGCCGTAGGCTCAAAGTAAGTAACAGAAGGTCACTAGGCAGGCGTCGTCAAACCACCGGCGCACAAGCGACCGGTCAACCAACGAGGGAAGGAAAACGGCCATGAAGCGCATGGGCCGGCGATCAGTGATTTGCGGATCCCTAGGCTTGGCAGCAACCGGGGTCTTGTCGCGTCCATACATCGCCAATGCAGCAGCCTCCACCGCCACTGTCTGGGTGGTGCAGGGCTTCGTCCCCGAAGAGGATGCGGCGTTCCGCAAGACGGTCACGGACTACGAAAAGCTCAGCGGCAACACCCTCGATTTCAGCATCATGCCATTCATGGCGCTGAACCAGAAGGCGATATCGGCGCTGACCAGCGGCGCCGTTCCCGATCTCATCTTCCACGATGCGCCGGCGACAATCCTGCCGCAGAACGCCTGGAATGACAAACTGGTGGATGTCAGCGATGTCGTCGCGGCACAGAAATCACAACTCAGCGAGACCGCAGCGCTGGCCTCCAGTTTTTACAACAGCGTGACCAAGCGGCGCAGTTACTATCTGGCTCCGGTCAAGCAGGCGTGCGAGCCGTTCCATATCTGGGGCGATCTCGTCACCAAGGCCGGTTTCAAACTTTCGGATGCGCCGAAGACCTGGGATGCCTTCTGGGACTTCTTCAAGCCGCTTCAGAAGGAATTGCGTGGCCAGGGGATGCGCAAGCTGTACGCCATGGGCATGCAGATCACCACTGTCGGACCCAACGATGGCAACGGCCTGTTCTCCCATTTCATGATCGCCAACGGCGGTGCCGACATCGTCACCAAGGACGGCAAGCTGCACACCGACGACCCAAAGATCCGCGAGGCAGCGATCAGATCGGTCGAATACATGACGACCTGCTACAAGGAAGGTTACATCCCACCCGAAGCCCTGAGCTGGAACGACGCCGACGACAACAACGCCTATCATGAAAAGCTGTTCGTGATGGATTTCGACGGCACGCTCTCCACCGAACTTGCCATGTTCCACGATAAGAAGGCCTACGCGGACATGGTGGTGATGGGCCTGCCCAACACCAATGACGGGAAGCCGATGCCCGCACAGGTCGGAGCGGGTGGTGGCTTCATTCCGAAAGGAGCGCAGAACATCGAGGTCGCCAAGGATTTCATGAAATTTTTCATGGAGCCGAAGGTGATGAATGAAAATTTGAAGGGCGGACTTGGCCGCTGGGTGCCGGTCATTCCGTCGATCGTCAAGGAAGACCCTTGGTGGACCGACACCAACACCGACCCGCATCGGCTGCCTTACGTGACGGAAGCCGTGTTGAACCCGACCATCGCCTCCTACAATGGTTTCAATCCCGCCTGGGGCGAGGTCAGCGCGGAACAACTCTGGGGCCAGGCGCATGCCGATGTGATCAGGAACGGAGCGACCCCGGCAGCGGCGGTGGACAAGGCGTTCAGGCGCGCCGAGGCGATCTTTTCGAAGTACACGTTCGGATAGTCCGCCGCCGCGTTCACCATGACGCGCCGTCGTTCCGAGCGAATCAGGCGCCGTGCACCTCGATGGTGAGGTGCGACAGCGAATGGAAGCGAGCTAGCCTGTCGCGGTAATAGTCCGGACCACGCTGCTGTCGCGTGTTGACCGAAACAATCGCGCCGAGATGTCCGGGGCCGAGGCGCCAGAGATGCAGATCGGCCAGCGTGTCGCCGTCGCTCTCGATCGTCTGCCGCAGATTGTCGGCCATGCGCCGATCGGGGTTCATGTCGAGCAGAATGGCGCCCGTGTCGCGGATCAGGCCGTACGACCAACTGGCGATAACGCAGGCGCCGATGATGCCGGCGAGCGGATCCATCCATAGCCAGCCGAACGCGAGGGCGAGCAGCAGCCCGACAATCACCGCCACCGACACCATGGCATCGGCCATCACGTGGATCACCGCGGCCCGCATGTTGTTGTCGCGATGCGCGGCCGTGTGCGCCTGATCATGCTCTTCGAAGACGACAAGGTGATCGTCGTCGCCGATGCGCACGCGCGCCGTGAACTCATGCGGCTCCGGAATCTTCTCGGCCGACTCCAGGTAGTCGCCGCGATCGATCATGGCGAACGACTGGTGCGAGCCGTCGGGCCGCATGGTCTCGATCGTGGCCGACTGCGTCACGGCAGATCCGGTCTCTGCGCGCAGCCGGAAGCGCGGTGGCACGCCATCCTCGAACACCTGCAATAATACCACGCCGTCACGTGTCACGATGTGGTGCGGCGCGTCGTGCTCGTGCGCATGATGTGCCGCTCCATGATGGTGATGCTCGCCACCGCCGAGCAGCCACGCACTGGCGACATTCACGCCAAGGCCGAGACACGCGATCGGAATCGCCTCGGCGAAATGGATCGATACCGGTGCCAGGATGCGGCTGACCGACTCATAGCCGACCAGCAGCGCAATCATCGCCAGAATGATGGCGCTGGTGAACCCCGCCAGGTCGCCGAACTTGCCCGTCCCGAACGTGAAGCGCGAATCGTCAGCGTGCCGCCGGGCATAGCTGTACGCAAGAGCGGCGAGCAGCAAGGCACCGGCATGCGTGCTCATGTGCATGCCATCCGCCACCAGCGCAATCGAGCCGAACAGCAGACCGCCAACAATCTCCGCGGCCATCATGACGCCGCAGAGCCAGATTACCGCCCATGTCCTGCGTTCGCTGGTTGCGTGGTGTGCGCCAAGAAACACGTGGGAATGCCGGCCCGGTGTGGCGGCACTGATGGAATGGCTCATGGCGCCCTCACTTGAGGTAGGTCCGCACCACATCGAGCAGCTGCTCGGCAGCGTCGGTGTTCAGCGCATGAGGATGCTTCGCGGCATCAACCAGATGCGTGCGAACGTGATCCTCAACCACTTCCGCCATGAGGCCGGCCATGGCGCCGCGCGCACCGGCGAGCAGGTGCATTACCTGTTCGCAGCCCGCCTCGGTGTCGAGCGCTCGCTCGATGGCTTCGACCTGTCCCCGGATGCGGCGGACACGTGCCAGGAGTTTGCGCTTGTCGCGAATGGTATGGGTCATGCAGCGGACTATGCCATAGCCCCCCACCCTATACCAGAGGACTAACGCTCAGGGCAGCGGCTGATCACTCCCTTAATACGTCATGGCCGGGCTTGTTGTCCCGGCCATCACCACCGGCAGTATGGCCCGGCAACGCCCGGCCATGACGGGGAAGCCAAGCCCCGTCGCCCGTCCGCCCGAAAGCGCGCTAGTAGTTCAGCACCAGACCGCCGCCCGCCAGCAGCAGCACCAGCGCCGCCAATAGAGCCACGTTCGCGGAGAACGACCGGCGTTTGGCGCGCGGGCGATCGCGCAGCCAGTGATCGTCGTACCATTTTGGATCGACATTGAACGGGAACATTGGCGATGCTCCTTCGCTGGACGCCATCGGTGCCATCCATCGATGGCCTGTCCCCAACATCCAGCAAAAGCCGCCGCGAACCTATGAACTGGCACACACTCTGGGTGCGAAATATGCCTCGTCAAAAGAACCTGTGAGCGACATCCGGTTCCGGCAATTTGCCAAGTGCGTGACATAGCGCGGTTTCCGTTACATGGAAGGCGCGGAAACCGTAGGATTTTCGCATGGTCAGTTTGGCCTTGTTGTTGACACCCTCGACGATGCCGCTGGAGAACGCCTTCTTGGCGCGGAAGTAGTTGCTGTCTGCTGCGCACATCCCAAACGGGCGATGCAATCATCGGAGGCGGTGACGATGCGCTCGCCGTTGGCCAAGTGCACCATGCTGCATGCGCAGCTTTCATGACCTTGCATTGAGGCGATCTGCTGTCCGCTACGGACGTCCCAGATGCCGACGGTGAGGTAGCCGGAGGCGGTGACGATGCGATCCGCTCGCCGTCGGGCAAGAACGCTGCGCTCCGCAGCGAGCCTTCATGACTCCGCAGGGAGGCGATTTGCTGGCCGCTGCCCGCGTCCCAGATGCGGGCGGTGCCGTCCCGTTCCTGCACCAACTGCATGTCGATACGCGCAGCCTTTGTCGCGGCGGTGGCGAGCTTCACCAGGCGGTCAGCGGAAGCCTGCTGGCTGTCTTCCAACTGCAGTCCCTGCGATTTCATCACCCGGAACAATTGCTCGATGACCCACCGAAGCTAGTACCATCCGACGATCTGCCACGCCCCCGCGTCGTCGGTGATCTCGTGCGTTGTCAGCAGCCGCCAGTGCAATGGCGCCGCTCCCTCCGGTGGATTGACCTCCCGCACGTCAATCAGCCGCAGCCGCACAGTTGGGGGCAGACTTCGGTCGAGTTCATCGCGTGGCCGGCAAATTGCCACTTCGCCATACCGCAGATCCACCACCGCAATGCACGCAGGTCAAGCTTGGCACGCACCTTCGCACCGCGACCATGCTGCGCCTCGTGCACCGGAAAATCACCCAGCGGCACAGTGTCACCAAGCAGCGTATAGACAGTGCGCCGAGGAATTGGCTGCTCGCCCCCCCTGTGCGCATCGGCCTGCCGTTTGAACCCGCCGTGCACATTGCATTCCGAGACCTGCATTCCGAGACTTGATACGGCGCTCAATCGTTGCTAGCTTTGGGCAGCCGCCCCGGCGTGCGGACTGAAGGGCGGCGCTTCAGAGGGGGGATTGAGATGGCCTCGCCTGAGCCGACGACATCAACTGAACCGCAGGCCGCATCATCCTCGCCAGCGGCTGAAAATACTCCGACGCACACCGAAACGACGCCGGCGGCGCCCGCGACAACTTCGGCACCCGCCGCCGTAACGAACCCGGCCGCGCCGGCCGTCGATCGGGCGAGTCAGCCGACCTACTCCGCCGTCTCGGAGCGTCCGATTTTCTATTTTAATAAAGGAGAGCAGGTCCACGTGCCGCTCTCTGTGATAACATTCACCGGCGGACGCGCCAATGTTCCCGCCGAGATCAACGGCATAGCCAGTACCGAAAAGGATCCGCTCGGATATTTTATAAATCACCTCGTCAAGTCCGGAACGATCAAACAAGGTCATCTGCTGCCTGCGCCCGCGACCAAAGCATAACCGAAGTCGCCGCCGAATCAGATACCCAACCCATCAAGAAGGTGAGGACAAGCCATGTCGGTCAGCATGACCTACCCGGGTATTTATATCCAGGAGCTACCGGGCCCACCGGAAACGATCACGCCGGCGCCCACCTCGGTCACGGTCTTCATCGGCTATACCCACCCTTACAAAACGCAGTCCTTCTCGCAGGCAACCCAGATTGGCAGCTTTTCGGACTACCAACAGCTGTTCGGCGGCCTTTATGCTGACCAGTGGCTGCCCTCGGACGTCGCGTACGCGGTGCAACAATTCTTTCTCAATGGCGGCTCGACCGCCTATGTCGTCGGCATTCCATCGAGCAACGCCTTTTTCTCCGGATGGACGACGCCCAAGCTTCCGCCGACGGTGTCCGCCGGGCAAATCCCCGCCCTCGGAACGCCCCCAAGCGGCGGCCCATCCGGAGTTCTGAACATTCCGTCTGGGTCTCCGATCGTCACATTCTCGGGCCTCGAGCCGATTGACGCAAACCACACGATGACGGTGGTGGTCTCAAATTTCACGAGTTCCCCGCCACCTCCAAGCGCGACTCCCGTCGGTCCGCCCGCGCCCGCTCCGCTCGACATGGCTGACGTCACGATCAGCTACGGTTCTGAGTCAGAAACATTCCGACGGGTCTCGCTGTCGCGAAGTTACCCGCTCGGTAGCACGACGCCGAACCCCAACTTCATCGAAACCCGCATCAACGGGAATTCGCGACTTGTTTGGGTCTCACCGCCGGCGGGCGCGGCGAGCTACGGGGTCTTCGCTCCCGCCGTGGTGCCGCCGGCGCTGCCCCCGACGCCGCAGACGGTCACCATAGTCAATACGCTGACGCCGCCAACGTCGCTGTCTAATCCCGCGGTCGATTTTCTCAACCCCAACAATGGTCCTTTCGTGGAGAACGGCACGCTCGACCAGGTGCCCATCTTCAACCTGATGCTGCTCCCGGGCGTGGCTGATGCCGGGGTATGGGGCCAGGCGATCAGCTTCTGTGAGCGCAAGCGCGCTTTCCTGATCTTCGACCCACCGGCCAGCGCCGGTTTTGAGTTGACGACGCCGGCGCAGGACCAGATCTCGACGATCGTCCAGTCGGGGGCCCTCCCAACCAGCATCAATGCTGCGCTGTATTTCCCCTACCTCACCTCGATCGACCCGCTGACCGGGAGCTCCATCAGCTTGCCACCCAGCGGCACCGTCGCCGGCATCTTTGCCACCACGGACAATAAGCGTGGGGTCTGGAAGGCCCCGGCGGGGATCGCGACCATCGTCAACAACATCACCGGGGTCGTCCCGAACGGCGTCCTCACCGACTTCCAGCAAGGGATCCTGAACCCTCTTGGCGTCAATTGCCTGCGCACATTCCCGGGCACCGGCACGGTCGTGTTCGGCGCACGGACGACGACGACGCAGGACTCGGCGTTGCAGCAATGGCGCTACGTGCCCGTGCGTCGGATGGCACTCTTCATCGAGCAGACACTATACGCCAATCTCGGCTGGGTCATCTTCGAACCGAACGACACGCCGCTGTGGAACGCGATCACCACGAGTATCAATGCCTTCATGCTGACGCTGTTTCACCAGGGCGCGTTTCAGGGCGCAACTGCGTCCGACGCGTTTCAGGTGAAGTGCGACGCGACGACGACGACGCAGGCCGACATCAATAACGGAATCGTAAATATTCTCGTGGCGTTCGCCCCACTCAAGCCGGCGGAGTTCGTGGTGATCAAGATCGCGCAACTCGCCGGCCAGGCGCAAACGTAGGAGACACACCGTGGGCAAACCCTTTACGGTCAATACCAGCCGCTTCGACCCGTACAAGAACTACCGTTTCCAGGTCTACCTCGGCACTTCGACCAGTGCCGTCGCCGGGGTCAGCAAGGTCTCGGGCTTCAAGCGCTCGTCCGATGCCATCGAATACAAAGAAGGCGGCAACGCGCTGATCCGGAAAGGTCTCGGGCGGACGAAATACGAACCTATCACCATCGAGCGTGGCATCACCTTCGATACGGACTTCGAGGATTGGGCCAACGCCGCGCAGGTGCTCAAACAGGGCGCCCCGTCGCAGTCGCTGGCGAACCTGCGCAAGGAAATGCGCATCGAGCTGCTCAACGAAGCTGGTCAACCGGTGCATCGCTATCTTGTGCACAATTGCTGGATCTCCGAATTCCAGGCCATGTCTGACCTCGATGCGGGCGGCAACGCCATCGCCATCGAGCACATCAAGATCGAGAACGAGGGCTGGGAACGAGACACGACGCTGACGGAGGCGAAGGAGATCTAGTCTATGGCCGCCTTCCGCCTGCCGGTGAGCGGCCTGGACGTGTTGTTCCGCCAGGCGACCGGTGCCGAGGACATTCTGCTCGCCGAAGAAACGGTGCTCGACACAAGGTTGGCCCTGGCGCTGGCAGACGCTCTGAGCCGGCTGCCGGACGGCGACGCGGTGCCATGGAGGTCGCTCCCATTCACCGATCTCGACGCAGCGTTGCTGGCGATCCGGCAGCTCATCATAGGCGACCACGTGAAATCGAGCGTGGTCTGCGCCGCGGCCCGCCAGCCGTCGCGTTCCCGCGGTGAGGCCACGGCAGCGTGCGATGCCCGGATCGACATCACATTCCGCATTGGCGACTATCTCTCGCATCACGCGCCGTCCGTGCCGCGAGGGGTGTCACCCGCCGACGAGCCCGGATGGTTCCGCCTCGACGGCACCGAGGTGACGTATCGCCTCGTCTCCTGCGCCGATCAGATCGCAATCTCCGGTTTGCCCGATGCCGAGCGGGAGTTGGCTCGCCGGTGCATCCGGCCGGAAACCGTTGCGCGACCGGTGCGCCGCGAGGTGGAAGCCGCGATGGAGAAACTCGCGCCCAATCTGTTCGGCGTCCTGGACGGCAAATGCCCGGAGTGCGCGGCGCGCATCCGCGTCTCCTTCGACCCGCAGCGATACGTCCTGGGCGAATTGCGCGAACGCGCAATGTTCGTCTACGAGGAGGTTCACCTGCTGGCGTCCCGCTATCAGTGGTCGGAGCGTGAAATCCTCGCGCTGCCGGGCTCCCGGCGCGCACGCTACGCCGAATTCGCTGATCAACAGCGGATGGGATGACCAATGGCCAGGTCATCCTACTTCGCGACGATCGCACGGCGGACGCGAAATGCGGGGCCTGGGTCGGTCCTGGCGCCGGCGCGCATGCCCATGCGCGGCTGGGAAGGCGCATGGCCAGCCGAGTTCCCGGCCGAGGCGACTGCGCCGCCGATGGGCCGCGTGGCACCGATACGCCGGTATGAGGCACCGAGGACGGCCGCGACGGCGCCCGAGGTTCCAAACGAAGTCCAGGATTCAGTAGCAGAGAGGCCGGCCTCAGGACCGGAAGACGCGACCGGGGTCATTCCCACTCTGGCAGCTCGGTCGCAGACGGCAAACCAAACCAGGCAGCCGGCGGGGACCAGCCCCGGGGCCACAGACGGGACCCGGGCTTCGACGCCGGATGGATCGGTGCCGGAAAATCCTGACCTCGCAATCGCGCCAGGTCCGCTGCGATTGGGCCAAGGGCCGCGTCCACAGCAGCGCGACGGCATGCCCCTGGACGTGGGCCTCGAGGCTCTCAGGGCGCCCTCACCGACCGGACCGGCACGCAGCGCCCTCCCCGGGAGGATCGTCGTCCCGCCTTCGCCCGCATCCGTCGAGGCTCCGGCCGCACCTGCCGCGGATGAGCGGCCGACAGCGACGGCGGTACGGCCGAATGCCGGCGCGCCGCACTTCAGGCACCCCCAATCCGTCCAGAAAGGCGGCGAGGCACCCTCCCGGCCCCGCGGGGACAGCGCCCCGCCAGACGAGGCGCTGGGTCCGCGCGGCACTCCGCGTTCCTCGCCGTTTGCCGCCGGGTCCCAGACGGTAGACAAGCCAGTGCCCGCAGTGCCCCTCAGGGCAGGCGTGCGAGACGCATCGCCGTCCATGGCGGCGATGCCGCCGGTAAGCACGCCCGTGCCGTTGGAGAGCACCCCGGCCTCGCCAGGGCCCTGGAAGCACGCGCCCACGGCACCAGACGTGCCCTCCGGCCGGCCGCTCGTTCCGGATGCGGCGCAGCCGGCGATCGCGCAAGCGCTGCATGCCGCCCTCGCGTGGGTCAACCCGCCAGCCGCCGCCACACGAAAGGATCCGTTGCTGACGCCATCCCGCAATCGGATTCCGGCGCCGCCACGCCCCGAGATGCCGGAGGCCGCCCCAACTCGAGCCGCAACGGCCGGTGTCCCGCCCGACAGGCCAGCCCCGCACCCTGAGGCTACGCGTTCGCCGCGTCCGGCCGAGCCACGCACGATCCAAATCGGGACGATCGAAGTGCGGGTTCAGCCGCCGCTGGCCGACATCGCGCCGCCCACACAACCGGCGCGGCCGGCATCACCGGCGCCGGCGTCCAACCTCGCGCGCGGCTTCACGACGCCGCTCGGGCTCAGGCAAGGGTGAGCACCGTGTCCCCGTTCATCTCGGGCCGAAGGTCCGGAAATGAATAATATTCGGGTCGAGCGCCTCGCGCTGCAACTGTCCGGACTCACCGACGAGCAGGGCCGGCACCTCGCCATGCTGATCACCCAGGGTCTCGCCGCCGCTGCCCTCGAACCGGATGTCGGCGCCATACAGAATGCCATCAAGGTCGACGTGACGGTTGCCGCGTCAGACCTCTCCCCGTTGTCGGACCGCATCGTGGCCGAAGTGCTGCGGCAACTGGGACGCTCGCCATGAACGACGCAGCTCCATCCGGGGAGGCGCCGTCCCATGGCGAGTAGCTACATGCGCGGTGCGCTGATCGAGTTCATGCCGACGGTGCTGATCCCGTTGCCGAACGTGATCATTTTTCAGTACAATCCCGAGACGATAACGCACACCTGGACGCAACCTGCTTCCGCCGGCGTGCAAGGCAACCCGCTCGCGGTGAAAGGCATGCCGGGCGAAGCATTCTCGTTCAAGCTCCTGATGGACGCGAACGACCAAATCGCCGAGGGCAATCCGCTGGTGGAGACAACCGGCATCTACTCCCGGCTCGCGGCGCTGGAGATGCTGCTTTACCCGACCGGTTCGGGGGGCCTGTCGGGACTGCTAGGATCGGTCAGCGCGGGCGCCGCCTCCGCGACGGCAGCGATCGGCGGAGGCTCATCGGGCGCGAATGCCACCGTCCCCGTCTCCCAAGTGCCGACCGTTCTCTTCATCTGGGGTCCTGGGCGGATCGTGCCTGTCCGGGTCACGCAACTCACGATCACCGAGACGATCTACGACACCATTCTGAACCCCATCCACGCTGAGGCGCAGATCGGATTGAGCGTGCTGACGCCGGACGAGTTGGCCAATGTCACTGGTCCGCTCGCGGTTGTGGCCGATGCCGCCTACGCATATTCGCAGGCGCTGCGGCAGGCGCTGGCCCTCGCCAATCTCGCCAATGCCGTCGAGTCCATCATCGGGATGATCCCCGCCTAAGGAGCGCACATGTTCTTTCCGGGCAGCCGTTACCAGAACACAGGCACCTACACCTTCACGACGGCGTCCGGCGCGATCGTCACCGCGACAAATCTGCCTTTGCCGCGTAGCCGCATCCTGCTCGGCTATCATCCTCGGTCACAAGGCCAGCGGCTCGATTTGATCGCAAACTATTTCATGTCCGACCCGACCGGCTTCTGGCAACTGTGCGACGCGAACGCGTCCGTCGTGCCGGACGCGCTGGTCGGTCACGCGCTTATCGGCATTCCCGCCAAAGGAAGCTGATCAGGTGGCTCATTCCTACCAAGTCCTGGCGGGAGGCAGCCCGGTGGACGCCAGTCTTTACGGCGCCCTCTTGTCGCTGGAGGTCGAGGAAAACGCCGATTTGCCCGGGGCGATCCAGCTCAGCGTGTCGGTCGTGGCGGACGGCTCGGGCGATCTGACCTATGTGAACGACAGCACGTTCAGCCCGAACGCGAACTTGGCTGTGGTCGTGACGGCGGATGGGCAGCCTCCCGAGTGCATCTTCGACGGCTATGTTCTGTCCCACAGACTGCATCTTGATCGCGGCATCGTCGCGTCGAAGCTCGACGTATGGGGCCAGGACGCGTCGTGGCTGATGAACCTGACCGAGAACACCAAGGAGTGGGCCGACGTGACCGACGTTTCCGTCGCCAGCACGGTGTTCGGCGATTACGGCATCACGCCAGCGCCCGATAACGCGCAGGACAGTGACGATACGGCGACCCACACCGAGTCCGGGCACACGCTGATGCAGCGCGCGTCCGACATCCAGTTCCTGCGCCAGCTGGCGCGCCGCAACGGCAAGCTCTGCCGGGTGTACTGCGGCGCCCAGGCGGGGCAGCGGATCGGCTATTTCGCGCGGCCCAATTTGAGCGCCACGCCGACGATCACCCTGACGCTCAACGATCCCGCAAAAACCATGCTGTCCGAACTGGACATCGAGTGGGATGTGACACGGCCGTCACAGGTATTGGCCGGTCAGGACCTGTTCACCAGCGATACCCCGGCGAGTGCCGATATAACCGATTCCGGTCTGCCGTCGATCTCCGACCTCGATCTCGCCGCGTTCGCCGGCAAGACGATGTCGGCGATGCTGACGACCACGGTGGACGACAATGGTGAGTTGCAGATGCGCGCCGCTTCGTTGCTGCGCGAGGGCGGGTTCTTCGTCCGCTGCACCGGCACGCTTGATCTTGCCGCTCTGGGTGTGGTGCTGCGGGTCGGCGCCATCGTGGCGATCGCCGGCATCGGCGCCGTCCATTCCGGCAATTATTACGTCTGGAGCGTACGCCACACGATCAAACGGGATTCGTATCAAATGGCCTTCGTGCTGGTGCGCAATGCGCTTGGCAATCCGCCCGCTTCCGCCGGCGGTCTGCTCGGCGGCTTGGTGTAGCCTGCCATGAATGAACAGGCCATCATCGACGTGCTGGACCGGATCCGCGGCCGCTATTACGGCAAGTACCGCGGCACCGTGACAGACGTGGAACAGCCCGGCCGCGGCCGGATCAAGGCCACCGTTCCGGCAGTGCTCGGGGATCAGGCAACCGGCTGGTGCGATCCCTGCGTGCCGTACGCGGGCAGCAACGTCGGGATCGCCTTTTTGCCGGCGGTCGGCGCCGGAGTGTGGATCGAGTTCGAGGGCGGCGACGTGTCGTACCCGATCTGGACCGGCTGTTACTGGCGCGACGGCGAAATCCCTTCGAAGGTGGCCCAGGGCACCATGGTGATCCAGACCGCTTCGGGCCACCAGATCATTCTGGACGATAACGGCGGATCCCTGACGATCACCGATTCAAACGGCAACAATATCTCGATGGATGCCTCCGGAATCACGTTACAGTGCGCCAACGGTGGGGGCACCGTGGCGCTGACCGACTCCGAGGTGAACGTGAACAACGGCAACCTGGAGGTCCAGGTCTAGCGATGGGCCAATTCCTCACAGTGGCCAGTGTCCTGCAATGCCCGCACGGCGGCATCGTGTCGGCGGTCACGACCAACGCGGTTGCCGCGGCGAGCGGCGCTGACATCGTGCGCTCCTCCGATACTTTCCTGATCGCGGGCTGCCCGTTCACCCTGCCGGGCACGCCGCCCGTGCCGCATCCGTGCATGACAGTCCAGTGGGTCACCTCAGCGCTGATGAACACTGTCATGGGCGAAAACGTGCTGACCGAGGACAATGTCGGGATGTGCCTCGCCGCCGACCAGACGCCGCAAGGAC
This sequence comes from uncultured Alphaproteobacteria bacterium, assembly GCA_963696645.1. GTDB lineage: Bacteria > Pseudomonadota > Alphaproteobacteria > Acetobacterales > Acetobacteraceae > JAMXLO01. Next base: position 303,821 of record CAVOKY010000005.1, on the reverse strand, counting down.
CGGTCATGGTCAGCTTCACGCAACCGATGGTCGGCGGGATTTAACCAGGGAGGTGGGCGGAATGGCGACGGCGATCGCGCGACGGGACTACGCGTTTCCGTTCCGGCTCGATATCCAGTCGCGTCAGGCCTCTCAGGCGAGCGCCTATGAAACGCATGTCGAGGACATGATCCGGCAGGTGCTGCTCACCTCGCCCGGCGAACGGATCGATCTGCCGACGTTTGGCTGCGGTCTGCGCAGGCTGCTATTCGCGCCCAATTCGTCGGCCCTGGGGGCGACCACGCAGGTGATGATCCAGCAGGCGCTCAACCAATGGCTGAGCAATCAGATCAACGTCACCAAGGTCACGGTCACCACGCCCGCGAACACGCCCGATGAAAGCCAGCTTCTGGTGTTGATTCAGTACACGCTGATAGAGACGCAATCCACCCAGGGACTGGAGATCCTGGTGCAATGAGCGGCAGCAGGGACCGCAGGCAGACGCTGCTCAGCCGATCTCCGGCGACGCTGAACGGAATTGACTACGCCGTGATCGTCAACGCGGCCAGAACTGAGATCGATGTCCACTTCCTGACAGCGCTGGAGCTTAGGAACACGGCCACCTCGGCGCGCATCACGGGAGGGCAGACGACCCCTGTCGTGCCCGTGACGTCGATGGTTTGGCGGAACGGTCCGACAGGCACGCCGGTGCTGACGCTCATGGTGGCGGCGCCGGGAGATGCCTCGGCCTACACGTTGTCGTTGTATAACGATTTGCTCGACCCGTTCTTCAGTCAGGTCCCGTTCTGGTTCACCGCCGGCGAGGTTTCGACCCTGGATTGCAAGCCGGTCAGGCCGGTGGCGCCGGTGCCGCCGGCGGATGTCCCGCCGATCGACTACCTGGCCAAGGACTTCCTGAGTTTCCGCGAGGCGCTCTCGGACTTTTCCAAGCTGCGCTACCCGGCTTGGCAGGAACGTTCCGAGGCCGACTTCGGCGTGATGTTCATGGAAGCACTGTGCGGTCTCGGCGACGACCTCAGCTATCAGCAGGACAGGATCGCGGCCGAGGCCTGGCTCGCCACCGCGACCGAGCGTCTCAGCATCGTGCGGCATGCGCGGCTCGCGGACTACGAACCGGCGCCGGCCCTGGCAGCGAGCGTCACCTTGCAATTCAGCGTTAACCCAAAGACCACCGGCATTCCCGCCGGTCTGGCGGTCAGCGCGCCTGGCCCCGACGGCACGGCGATTTATTTCGAAACCGGCACCGGGCTGGCGGACACGACGCTCTACCCGGCCAACGCGGCCTGGAATGCGATCGTGCCGTACTGGTGGGACGAATCGACCCGGATCCTGCCGGCGGGTGCCACCGAAATATGGGTCAATGGGCAAAGCCTGAGCCTGAGTTCCGGCAATTCGCTGCTGCTGGACACGGCCGCGGCGGAAGTGGGACTGCCGAACATCCGCGAGGCGATTTTGGTTGGGTCAGTCAACGAACTGACCGATCCCCTATACCAAGTTCCCCTCACCCACATCGTATTTCAGGCCGCGCTCATACAGGCTCACGATCTCACCGTAACGACCGTGAAGGGCAATCTGGTCCCGGCGACGCAAGGCCTCCGCCATATCGAGACCTTCGCCATCGGCACTCGGTACGGCGGCGCGGCGCAGGCGATTGCGCGAACCGGGCCCAACCAAACGGTGCTGTATCTTTACCCATTGGGCAATGCGCCGCTGACCTGGCTGGCCACGGCCGGCGCCCCTGCCACGACATGGGCACCGGAGATCGTGCTGACCCAGCAGCTGGCCGCGAACGGCGCCCCGACGCCCTGGACCTGGTACCGTTCGCTGCTCGATGCCCCCGAATTCGCCGCCGCCTTCACCATCGATCCGGTCCGCTTCACGCAGCTCCCGCCGGAGCTGGCGAATGGCGCCGCACAATTCGAATACGATGGCGATGCCGCGGATACCATCCGTTTCGGCGACGGGGATTTCGGCGAAGTCCCAGACGCGAATTCATTTTTCACGGTGCTCTACCGCGCAGGCGGCGGCAACGCCGGCAACGTGGCGGCTGACTCGATCACGGCGATCGCTCACACCGGGCCGTTCGAACAGTTGGCCAGCGCGGTCAACAACCCGTTCCCGGCGACCGGAGGCACCGACGAAGAAACCGACGCTTCGGTGCGGCTGCTGGCGCCCTATTCGTTTCAGTCCGCCAAGCGCAACGCGGTGCTCGCCGCCGACTACGCGGCCGCCGCGATGACGCTGCCGTGGGTGGCGCGCGCCGGCGGCACGGTTCGACACACGGGAAGCTGGCTCACGGCGTTCACCGCCGTCGAAGCCGCCGTCACCAAACTGGTGACTGAGGATCAGTTGAGCGCGTTGACATCGTTGCTCAATCGTTATAAATTGGCCGGCAATGAGGCCTACGCACTGCCACCAGACTTCGTGTCGCTCGACCTGCGGATCGCCGCCAGTGCCAACCCGGGCGCGTTCAATGCCGATGTCGCCGGCGCGATCCTCCAGGCGCTTGGCACCGGGACGCTGCCGGACGGTAGCAGCGGGTTCTTCGCGCATGGCAACTTCACATTTGGCCAGCCGCTGGAGCGGAGCGCGCTGGAGGCGGCGATCCAGAAAGCCCAGGGCGTGGCCGGGATCCACAGCATCACCTACCGGCGCCACGGATCGGCGGTCAATCTCGAGCTGACCGATCAGATCAAGGTCGGCGTCGACCAGATCATCCGCGTCGACAACAACCCAGGCCAGCCCGCCAACGGTTCGATCGCCGTGACCGTCTCGGGTGGGAAATGAGCGACGCCACGGATCACGGCCGGACGGCCGGCTTCCCCACGGTGATCTACAATCCGCCGGGGCTCAGCGCGATCAACTACCGCGTCGGCGACTTCAGTTCGTTCCGCGAAGCGCTGTTGCAAAATCTTCCGGGCGAGGTCGAATTGAAGGGCTGGCGCCCAACCGCCGATGGCGATCTGGCGCTGCAACTACTGGAATGGTGGGCGTACATCGCCGATATCATTACATTCTATAACGAACGGATCGCTAACAATTCCTATATCGGCACGGCGGTCTTGCCGATCGTGGCGCAAACTCCGGCTGTCCCGACCTCCACTCCAGCCTCCGCGCTCGGGAGTTCCGCCGCGCCGGGCCTGCCGGACAACGCGACATTGATCGCCGGGGGCCTCGGTTTCCGAACGACGCCGGGCATCGCCGCCAACGGGCAACTCGCCGTGCTCGTCAATGCAAGAACCCCGATCACGCTCCCCGCCAGCTTCGCCATCCAAAGCAAACCGGGTCCTGGGCAGCAGCCACAGGTCTTCGAGGCAGTGGCATCCACGAACACGTTTTTGCCGACCGCTTCTGGCGGCGCGGTGCCCGTCGACCTGTCCTGGCCCACCTACTTCACGCCGAACGGCGTCACGATCGATCCGGCCACGCCGTCGCCGGCCACCCAGCAGGGACCATTGGCTAAGGGAGCGATCAGCGGGATCAAAGCGGGCGACATGGTGGTGATAGCCGAAATCGCCTCGCCGCCCGCGAACGCGACCAGCATGGCGGTCACCGTGCAATTAGTGACAACGGAAAACGACCCGCGCGGCCGTGCCAATACGCGGCTTACTCTGGTCACACCGTTTATTTTGCCGTCTTCCTTCACGTCCGGCAGTTCCCCCGACGTCACCGCGTGTCAGGTGCTGCGCGGTATCCAATCGGCCGCCACTTATGCATTCAGCAAGGCGTCCGCTGCCGGAGCGGCCCAGACCGGCCCGGCTGTATGCGGCCTGGTGCCATCGGCATCACCGATTGGCGTCCACCTCGCCTCGCTGGTCCGCGATATTGCTGTGGGCGATCTGGTCGTGCTCGAGATCGTGACGATGGCGACGCCGCCTCCCGCCGGGCCGGCCACATACGTCACGGCCGTCGTGAGCACGTACCAGGAAACGGTCTGGTACGCGAACGCCGACGATCCGGCGACGGCGCCGCAAGACCCGCCGGACGCCAGCACAGCCGATCCCCCGACAGAGATCGCTATTCCCATCCCGCATACGTTCATCACACTCGAAAGCGCGGTCGAGACCGGTACGCTCGCGGCGATGGACCCCAGTGGGCAAACCGTCACGCAAACCATCGCGCGGGTCTGGTACGGCTATCGCCCGGTCAGCACATTGCTCGACGAAATACCCGTCTCCCCAATTCAATCGGCGAGCACCATCGCGCGCTGCAACGTGCAGCCCGCAGGCGTGGTGAGCCCGACATTCGCGACCGGCACGATCGTGCTCGTGGAAGGCACCGACGGCTTGGGCGCGGCGGCGACGTTGACTGCGCCGCTGACGGCGTCCGGCCCCATCAAACTCACGTCTTCCGCCACCGTGCCGTTGGCGTTGCCTTTGCGCCTGCTGTTCAACGTCATCGGCGTGACTGCCGGCAAGACGGTCACCAACGAGGTGCTGGGCAATGGCGACGGCACCGCGGCGTCGCAATCGTTCACGCTGGCGAAGTTGCCGCTCACTTACCTCCCTGGCACCAATCCGGCGGTTCCAGTCAGCACCCTTCAGGTCAGGGTCGACAACGTCGCGTGGACCGAGGTGGCGAACTTCAACGGCCAGGCCGCCAACGCCAAGGTGTTCGTGACCCAGCAAGACAAGAGCCAGAATACGACTGTCACGTTTGGCGACGGGGTGCACGGGTCGCGCCTGACCACCGGCACGGCCAACGTCACGGCCACCTACCGCTACGGCAGCGGGCCGGGCGATCCAAGCCTCGGCGGCCCGCCGCCGACGACGCTGGTCACGATACTTACGCCGTATCCGGGCCTCGGATCGGTGTGCAACCCGGTACCGATGACCGGCGGCGCGGCGCCCAGGTACTCCGGTCCAGGTGCAACAGAGCGCACCAAGTGCGGCACTGACGCTTGGGCACGCGGTGTCTCCCGGCGACTACCAGGCGATCGCCGCGCAAACGCCGTCAGTCACGCGCGTCCAGGCGCGGACCGGGTGGGACCCGGTGCGGCGGCGATCGGTTACCACGGTTTACGTCGACGGCGCTCCGGGCACGGTCGGCGCGGCCCAGGCGGCGCTCGCGCGGGCCACTGATCCAAACCGCCCGCCAGTCGTGGTTGCCGCGACCGCAATCGACCTACGGATAGGGTTCAACCTCTCTTACGATCCGTCTTTCGACCCTTCGGGCATCACGGGCTCGGTCACCGCCGCTCTCGCCGATCCGGTCACCGGACTGTTCGCGGCAGCCAACATCGGCATCGGCGAGACACTTTATGACGGCCAGATATACCGTGCCTGTCTGAGCGTTCCCGGCGTGCTGGCGATGCGCGCCCTGACAATCGCAAACATCACTGATCCGTCCGTCATGACGCCGCTCCCGGGGGTGGCGCACTCGCCCGGCCCGGGCGGTTTCTTCTCGCTGGCGGCGGTCGACGTTCATATCTCGCTGCAGGCCGGCAATGGCTGAGCCCGCCGACGGCTACGAGGCGTACTACGCCGGAAAGCTCTGGAACCTGCTGCCGGAGATTTACCGTGCGTTGGACGCGACGAGCCCGCTCGATCCCTCGGTCCCAGCCCCGCCGGATGGTCCGCTCCAGGAAATCGTAAACCGGATTGGCGCGCAGGCGGCGATATTGCGACGCAGTATCGACCGGATGTGGGACGACCAGTCGATCGAGAGTTGCGACGATTGGGTGATCCCTTACATCGGCGCGCAACTCGCGACCAACCTTGTGTCGGGTCAGGACCCGCGGGCTCAGCGGCTCGACGTCTTTAACACGATCTATTACCGCCAGCGAAAGGGCACCATTCCGCTGCTCGAGGAGCTCGCCTGGGATATCGCGGGTTGGGATGCGCGCGTGGTGGAGATGTGGCGCCGGATAGGGCGGGCGCGGCACGGACTCGACCCTGGCTTTGGCCCGCCGGCGGGTGTGGCGACGCGGGGAGCCAATACCGGCATGCAGTCGTCGCTGCTCGTGGCGTCGGAACTGATTGGCGCGAACACCGGCACTCCGATTGGCGGCTTCGCCGATCTGCGGAATGTTTACGGAGCCAGCCGGACGAGTACCGCTTTCGATGAGTTCTCCCACACGGCGGACATGCGAAGCGCCGGATGGTACAACATTCCGACCATTGGGGTCCTCCTCTGGCGGCTGCGAAGCGTGATGGTGCAAGGCGTGACACCAGTCGCAGCTCCCGGCGGCAACCAGTTCACGTTCGATCCGACCGGACGCGACGTTCCACTGTTCGCCTCACCAGTGCGCGCCTATGACACGAACTGGGCGCCGCGCCCCGAGTACCAACTACCCGCGCCGATCGATGGTCGCTTGCTGAAGTCCGCCTTGTCGAAGCTCTACGCGGGCACCGATCCAACCGGGCAAACTCTGCTGGCGAATTCGATTGGTCTGTTCAACGGACCGCCTGCGGCCGCCACGCTGATTCCGTTGCGCCAGGTCAGCGCCGGCCCGCCGGGCGCCGGGAATTACCTGATCGACCCATCGCACGGCCGGGTCACCGTACCCGCCGGATCGCAACCGCCGCTTGTTAGCTACTGTTACGGGTTTTCCTCGACCATCGGTGCGGGCGGCTACGACCGCCGCGTGCCTGGCCGTGGCGGAACGCGGATTCCGCCAGCGACAACGACCGTGACCGGCGGCGGGGGCAACCTCACCGGGTGGTCCGGCGGTGTGGTCGAGATCGCCGACTCGCTTACATATGACAGCGCGCCAAACGCCGTGATCGGCGGCGCGGCCGGACCGAACCGGCTGATCCTTCGGGCGGGGAACACACAACGGCCGCTGGTGCGATTGCCGCTGTCCGCATCGGGTCCGGCGCAATGGAGCTTCACCGGGACGGCGGACGGCGGCTACGGCAGCGTCCTCGTGCTCGATGGGCTCTTTGTCAGCGGTGGCGACATCGTGCTGGAAGGCGTGTTCGACGAGGTCAGACTTTCGGCGTGCACGCTCGACCCCGGCGCGCCGAACGGCGGCAAGCCGCGACTGGCCGCGGACGGCAGACCATTGATTCCCACGCATCTGCGCATCAATGGCACCGTCAAGCGTCTGACGATCGATCGCTGCATCGTCGGCCCCATCACAACGCGAGACGGGGGCAGCCTTGAGCGGATCAGGATCTCCGACAGTATCCTGCTGACCGGCGACCCGAACGACGTGATCGAAATCGCGAGCGGCGCAACCACGATCCGCGGCGGCACCATCCTCGGTGAAGCCAAGTTCCGCCAGTTGGAGGCCAGCGACTCGCTGTTTTCGGGTGTCGTGACAGTGGCCGATAACCAGGCAGGATGCGTGCGCTTCAGCGGCTGGACCCGCGGCAGCGTCCTGCCGAGCCAATACAAATCCATAGAACTCGACCCTGACCAGGTCCTGTTCGCCTCGACCACGTTCGGCGATCCGAGGTTCGCTCAGCTCCTGCCCACGGTCCCCACGAGCGTCGGCACGGGTGCCGAAGACGGCTCGGAATTGGGCGCGTTCTCCCGGGACAAGAACCCGATCAGACAGCACGCCTTATTGCTCAAATATCAAGAGTTCATGCCGGTCGGGGTCACGCCGGTGATCATCCACGCGACGTGAGACGCACCGCTTCCGGTCCGGACGGCGCGAAAGGAGACCACCATGGGTAGCGATCGCGCACGCGACACGTTCGACGATGGGCGGCAGTACCGCCGGGTGGTGCAGCAGCAAGGCCGGGTTGTTCTCGAGGCAGACATCAACGAAGCACAACGGATCTTTACCGAGGAAATGCGCGAGGAATTGCTGGAGGTCGTCGGTCCGTACGGCGTTCCGTGCGATCCGGCCGAGCCGCGTCGTCGCGGAACCGGCTTCCACGTTCACGTTCACGATGCGGCCTCGCGCGACTTCGCGATCGGCGTGGGCTCGCTTTATGTCGATGGGCTGCGGGTTCGCCAGAGCGACGCCACGCTGCGTTACGGAAAACAGCCCGACTGGCTCGACGGCCCGCATCCCTCGCTCGCACAAATCCACGCCGCGCCACCAAAAAGGGAACTCGTCTACCTGCACCTGAGCGAGCAGGAAGTGAGCGCGGTTGAAGATCCCACGCTGCTCGAGCCGGCTCTGGGTGGGCCGGATACGGCGCAACGTGTGCGTCTCGTGCGCCGGGTCCATCGTGCCCCGGTCACGTCGCAGGGTGAGCCGGAGCGGCAGATCCCGTTGGGGCCGGGCATCGCGGTGGCTCCCGGGCAAACGAGGCTGACGCGCACCGCCCGGCTGCAGGTCGGTTTCGATCCGGGGACGAACGCTTATGTCGGGCCGGAAAACCAGATGATTCGCGTCCAGGGTGCGATGGCGCCGACAACCGGGCCGGCGGTGGCGAACCGGCTGCTCTGGGCCTATGACAACGGCTCGGCACTGTACAGCGCCAAGGTCGCGGATCCCAAAGATCTAACGACCCTGAGTTTGGTGACCATTCCGGTGGATGCCAATCACCAACCAAGGGCCAATCAGTACGCCGAGGTGCTGCATGCTTCGGTGGATCTTGGAGCGGGCGCCTGCGTGGCGTCGCCCACCGGGATAGTGATCCGAATCGTGCGCTCCTATGACTTTAACGCGCAAACGATCGGCCTGGAGACTGGGTTGCCGGCGCGGTATGCCACGGCGCACCAGTTGTTCGTTCGGGTCTGGGAGAACAGCATCGAGGCGTCCTCGGCCATTGGGGCCGGCGCCGCGCTGATCGACGCGAACGGCAATGCCACCGGACTTAAAATCACGCTATCGGCCGAGACAGGGACGGCCGCTTCGGTCGTGCCAGGCGACTATTGGTACTTCGCCGTCCGTCCGGCGACGCCAACCAACATTTATCCAGCGCGGTACTCGCACCCGGAACCTCCTGAAGGTCCGCGCGAGTGGGCCTGTCCGCTGGCAATCATCGACTGGTCCGAAGAGGCCGGGAAAGACCACACAGCCAGAGTATTCGACTACCGGCCGGCATTCTGCAGTTTGACCTCGATCCCGGATAGCGCCGAGGCCGGCACGGTCATCATCACGCCAGAACAATTGGGAGACGCGACGTTCCAGTCGTTGATTGACGCCGCAGTGCGCGATGGCGGGCCGGTCACAGTCGATCTCATGCCTGGCCGCTATGCGATCGACGCTCCCATTTCGCTCGGCAAACCGCACTCGAACCTGACGATCCAGGCGGTGCGCGGGCGCGTAGAGTTCGCGGCGGCGGAATTCGGTCCGGCAAGGTTCACGCATGGACTGATGCACATCGATGACGCCGATGGCGTGACGCTGCGGGGCCTGGATTTCGAGCTTCCCGAAGCGCTGTTCGGCCACGCGATTTCCCCCGAGCTTGTGGAATTCGATCCCGGGACAGGTGCAGAGCGCATCGTCAGAGAGCTCCGCACGATCCGGCTCTCGGCCGGTGTGCGCGTCGGCGATTGCGCCAACCTGACCCTGGAGAATTGCCGCTTCAGCTTCGCGCACGGGCGCGCGGGCCATCACCAGGCGATCGTGTTCGGCGGATGCATACTCGCCACCGGCACGGTCAGCGGCCTCAGCGTGACAAATTGCACGTTCCGAGCGCATGAGCTGAACCGAATCGAGGGGCCGCATATGTTGTTCGGATATCTGCAGGCGCCGCGCGCAGGCGATGCGAAATTGATGCTCTCACGTGCGGCTGCGGCGGAGCCTGAGATCGTTTTCACCCACCCGATCTCGGAGACACATCTTGCGTCGCTCACAGATGCCACCTTCCGCGGCAATTCGTTTCACGGGCTGACCGCCGCAGGTACCTGCTCCACTGCAATGCCGGCCAACTGCGCCACGTGGAGAACCAGGTAAGCGACAGCTACGGCGGCTTCTGGATCTTCGCATTGAATGGATCGCCGGTCGAACTGACGGTAGGCGGCTCGCGCGAGAGGGTTCTCGCCGCCATCCCGCACGATCCGGCTTTATATTGGTCCCTCGCGCTGACCCGTTGTCTCCACCCGTCGCGGGAGCCGCGGCATCGTGACATAAAGCCTTTGGGCTTTCACCTGCGCTTACAGGACAATTCCGCTGACGTGGCGAGCACCGCGCTGATCGTGTGGCACGTTGGGGAAGACGACGGTGGCTCCACGATCGCCAACGCGAACCGTATGACCAGTGCGATGGGTGCAAAGCCGACCGGTGCGATGGTGGGCGTGGGCCTGGCGAGCGTGACCGGAAATGTGTTGGTCAACCGTGCCCGGGAAACCGGTGATCAATTTGCCGTTGCCTTCGTCGCCGGCCACGGCAAAACCCGATGTCAGGTCGCCTCCAGCGGCAACGCGCACGAAGGCAGCATGCTGTTCCCAACTGAAGAAGATCCCGGCCCCGCCGCGAGGCGCCGGCCATGAGCCCAGGCATCAGGACCGCAGCGCCGTGCCGGGACGGATGATCGGGCCAGGTGCCGCAGCAGCGGGCAGCCTGCCGGCCGGGTCGATCCGCCGCCCGCCACCGTCGTGCCCCCCGCTCAGCCAGCGCCCGCGCGAAAGGCGACCGTCTTGAGTAACTACAAGTCCGTCGCGGTCGTCACCGCTGCGCTGAAGAACCGGCTGACGGCGGTGTGCGAGGCTGTACCTGTCGGGTGCCTCGATCACCACCTTGCGGCCCGACATCTCCAGCTCAGCTTTGCCCACCAAGGGCGCGAACCTGTTCCTTTACCAGGTCACTCCCAACGCGGCCCAACGCAACGCGGACCTGCCGACCCGACGGCCCGATGGCAGCGTCATCCGGCACCCGACCGCGGCCATCGACCTGCATTATTTGCTGAGCTTCTATGGCGACGACTCGGCTTTCGAGACCCAGATCCTGCTCGGCTCAGTCGTCAGCAACCTGCACGCCAGTCCGACGCTAAGTCGCATGGAGGTCCGGCAGGTTTTCAGTGCCAGTGCCCTGGGGAACGCGGGTGCCGGCGCGGCCGCGACGCCGGGCGACCCGGCGATTGCCGAATTGAAGGTGGCCGGCCAACCCGAATTGCTCGACCCGTCGGGACTGGCCGACGCGGTCGACCTGGTGCGGTTCACGCCGACCGACCTCTCGCTCGAGGAGCTGTCGAAACTCTGGTCCGTGTTCCTCGACACGCCTTATGTGCTTTCGGTCATTTACCAGGCAGGCCCGGTCCTGATCCAGGACACCACCGACCCGGTGACGGCGGGTGCGCTGCCCGTTATGCTGCCCGCGCGAGTCCAGGTCATGGCTTCCGCGCCGCCCTCGATCACGCAGGTCATTCCCTCGGCGGGTGCAGGGCAGCCGATCGTCACGGGTTCGACGCTTTCGCTCGCCGGGTCGTTCTACCCGGGGGCGGCGGCGACGGTTCTCATCGACGGCGCGGTGGCTCTGCAGCTCACGCTGCCCGCGACGCTGCCGGAGGGACAGCCACCGATCACGGACGTGGCGATCCCGGCGAGCCTCTCAAGCGGCGCGCATGGCATCCAGGTGGTCCAGCAACTCGCGACGGGGATCACAAGCCGGCCGTTGTCGCCGGTGTATTCCGCCGTCGCCGGCTTCATCGTGCAACCTTCGATCACTTCGACATCGGTAGCGACCCTTAGCGCGACGCGGGACGTTACTCTGCTAGTTGCGCCCCCGGTCACGGCGCACCAGACGGTCTCGTTGCTGCTGAACCTGCTGACACCGGCCGCGGCGAATCCCTCCGGCGCCTACCAATTGGCGATGCAAGTGCCACAGTCGGATGGCACGACCAGCTTTGTGTTCGCGACCAAGGGCCAGCCTGGCGGCGATCTGCCGGCCGGCACGTATCTGGCGCGGATACAGATCGACGGGGTCGCGAGCCCGCTCACTTTCGTCCCGCCGCCGAGCACCGGCACCGCGACCGGTCCAACGGGATTTACGGCACCGACGGTCGTGCTCGCATGAACGACGCCCCCACTGTGACCTGGGCGGAGGCTAACCAGCGTTATCTCATGGACGCGCTCGCCCGCGTGCGCGGTTACGTGGAACGCAAAGGTGCCGGATTGCCCGAGCCGGACCCCGCGGCAGCGGAAGTGATGCCAGACCCGCCCGCCATCGAGGCGATCGCCGCCAGCTTCAACCTGTCTCCATTCGAGCGCGACATCCTGCTTCTGTGTGCCGGCGTCGAGCTGGACTCAGCGCTCGCCGCGGCCTGCGCCATGGCCCAGGGTGATGGGGACCAACGGTATCCAACGTTCGGGCTGGCGCTTTCGGTGCTGCCGGGCGCGCACTGGAGCGCCCTGTCTCCGACTGCGCCGTTGCGTCATTTCCGCCTGATCGAAGTCGGGGGCGGGAATACCCTGACAGGCAGTCCATTGCGCATCGACGAGCGGGTCTTGCACCATATCGCGGGCGAGCCGCATCTGGACGAACGGCTCGCCGGTCTGGTCGAACGGGTTTCGCCCTCGCCAGAAGCGCTGGTTCCGTCCCACAGGGCGATCGTTTCGCGCATCGTCGCCGTCTGGAGGAGGAACTCGCCCTGGGGCGTATCGCCGATCATCCAGCTCTGGGGTCCGGACGGCGATGGCAAGCGCGCCATCGCCGCGTCGGCCTGCGCCGAGATCGGCGCGTTGCTATATGCGCGCGTGCCGAGTACCGGTCTCGATGAGCCTGGCCTGGCGCGTCTGTTCACCCGCGAGGCGGTGCTTGGTGGATCTGCGCTGCTGGTCGACTGCGACGACCTCGATTTGTCCGACACCGCCCACGCAAGTCAGCTGGCGCGGCTGCTCGACCGCGTCGCCGGGCCGCTCCTGTTATCAACGCGGGAGCGGGGCCGCGTCGCGCGCCGCCCCGCCTTGCTGTTCGACGTTGGCAAACCCACGCCAACGGAGCAGCGGGTGCTGTGGACCGCGGCGATCGGCGGCGGCTTGTTTCCACCCGTGCCAGCACCCGCCACGACGATCGATTGTCTGGTCTCGCAGTTCGATCTGGGCGCCGCGGCGATCGAGCGTGCCCGCACCGCCGCGTTCGCAGAGCCCGACGTTGCGTCCGATCCTGTGCGGGCGCTGTGGGACGCCTGCCGCCAGCAGGCGCGCCCTCGGCTGGACGATCTGGCACAACGGATCGAAGGTGCGGCGGGCTGGGACGACCTCGTCCTGCCGGAGGCGCAACGCAACGTGCTGCGGGAGATCGCGGCGCACGTGCGCCAGCGGGCGAAGGTCTATGAAACCTGGGGCTTCGCCGGGAAAGGCAGCCGCGGTCTAGGCGTCAGCGCGCTGTTCTTCGGTGTCAGCGGAACCGGCAAGACAATGGCGGCTGAAGTCCTCGCCGAGATGCTGCGATTGGACCTGTACCGCATCGACCTGAGCAGCGTGGTGAGCAAATACATTGGCGAAACAGAAAAGAATCTACGCCGCGTATTCGACGCGGCCGAGGAAGCGGCGGCGATCCTGCTGTTCGACGAGGCGGATGCAATCTTCGGCAAGCGTAGCGAAGTGAAGGACAGTCACGACCGTTACGCCAACATGGAGGTGAGCTACCTGTTGCAGCGGATGGAGGCGTATCGTGGCCTCGCGATCCTCACGACGAACATGAAGAGCGCGCTGGACACTGCGTTCCTACGCCGGATCCGCTTCATGGTGCAGTTCCCATATCCCGACGCGGCGCAGCGGGCGGCGATCTGGGCTCGGGCATTTCCGCCGGGGACACCGACGGAAGAGCTGGACCTGGAAAAGTTGTCGCGGCTGAATGTGGCGGGGGGCAATATCCGGAACATCGCGATCAACGCGGCGTTCCTGGCGGCGGAGGCGGGCGGTCCGGTGCGGATGATCGAGGTGATGCAGGCCGCGCGCAGCGAGTACGCCAAGATGGAGCGCCCCATGACGCGAGAGTTGGAGGCGTAGGTTGTGCTGAAAAGTGCCCGAAGGGGCGGCAAACGGTCCTCCGAAAGCTTACGCACCTACGCGCGAGCGCCCAACGGCAACGGCTGCGCCGAGCGCTTCATCCGACCCCTCAAGGAGAACCTCTTGTGGATGCAGACCTTCGAGACGATCGGGCTTCCGCAGGCCCAGATCTCCTTACCTACAAGGCGGCTTGGTTGATCGAACGCCACGGCCTCATAGCCCCAGCAGCATTCCGGCAAAAGACAGCTTCAACCCGCTGCCCCGGCCGTGTAGTCTTTACTTGGTGTCTCAATAACCGCTGGCGGTACGCTCGCGACAACCCCGACAAAAGTGGTTGCTGACCGCGCCTGTCGCGATTGGCTGCCAGGACCGAGTCATTTACTGGAAACAGGAGGTGCCAAGTATGCTCACCTTCGCACAGAAGGCGAAGCCAAAGCAGCCACCAACTAGCGTGTCTCACCGCAATCTCGCCGGTCGGGACAATACAAAACAAAATCCGCAGCGGTCCCCGCAAGTTTGTGAACAGGAAAGCGTCCGGCACGGCGCCACCTCGAACAAGGCAGTTCACAGGGGCTTTGACTTCAGCCGCATCCCCATCTTCCCTGCACAGCCGGCAGTAGCCGGGCGCGCCGCTGGAGCCTGCAATTCGCGGCTACCCAAAGCCGCAGAGTTGCTCGGCGCACCGGAGCCTGACGCGGACCACCGCAACTCTCAATCGCCGGGCCCCGGGCCCGGATCCGGAGCCGGATCTACCACCACAGCCGCGAGCGGTTCTGCGGCTCCCTCCGCCAATCTATCCGTCACCAGCGCGGGTTACGCTGATTCTGCTTCGGCTTCCAACAAGTCGGTGACTTTCGATGCCACTTGGTCCGGCGGTGTCCAAGAGGACTACATTCTTGTCCAGTGGCTCAAGGGATACATGAAGAAACCTGACGGCACCCCTTACAAGGTGACCATGTATGGCAGCTCAGTCGATTTCAATTTTACCGACTTCCAAATCGATTCTGTCGACGCCGACCCAGCCTACTGGAGCGCAGGCGGCACTCGCTGGAACTACACCGTCGGCAGCGGCAACAGCTTCAGTGCCACCGACGCGCCGGGCCCTATGTCCGACTCTGATGGCGCCGGTGCCAAAGCGCATGTTGACTTCAAGATCGCCGTCTATAAAAGCGCGGATGTCCCGGCAACGACTACGGGTTCGATTGCGGCCGCCCCGCTTAGTTCCTGGCACACCTGGAGCTACCATGTGAACGTTCTCGGCGGAGGCAAGTTCTCTCATGGTTGAAAAAGATGCCATAATGTCCACAGGGAGTAATTTGCACGAGATCGAGCTGCTTCTAAAGAGGCTCAACTGGTGGCAGCGCGAGAGCGGCCTGCCAGTCCATGCAACCTCAGTCGTCCGTAGCAGCGGTGAGTCCAACGCGGCGATCGAAGAAATCAAGCGGAGGCTCGCTCAGCTGGGAGCACGACTCCAGTGGTCGGAGAGCAGCCGCGAGTGGCGTTTGGATAACACAGATGACAGCTATCCCATTGCACAAAAGAATATTGGTCCTTCGGCGGCCCAGGACTGTTGAGGTGGTCGCCGAGGTAATCCCGGAAAGTGATGCTGAGTTTGGCGGCGGTACGCATCAATCCGAGGAATGCGTCGCAGTCGCCGGCACTGCGCGTGCCGTCGCTGGCCATGCGTTTGGTAACATGGAGGCGGATGTCACGTTCGGAGCCATTGGTATGGAGCGGTATCCTTTCACAAGTCCGGAATGTGACGCGACATAATCCGGTAGCCGTTCACGCTGGCACGGATAGGCACGCAAAGCGCAGCTCGCCTTTGGGTCGTGAGCTGGCCCGAAGTGGACCAAATTGCAGCCGTCGCAGCCGGGCGTCGCTGACTTTGGTCGTCCGGCCAGGCACGTGCTTGGCATCCGGCCCAACGAACCGGGATTTATCGCGGGCATGATGCTCCGCCCGTGAGCGCATGGCCTGCACCGTATTGCGCTGAAGCGCGCGAGATCTGAAGGGTTGTCTCCTGTCAGGAGTTCCTTCTGGAAGGCTCCAGAAGGGTAAGCGTCTGGTGAGCACCGCGGCGCAGGCAGCGTTGCGCTGATCGAGCCGGGCCCGGATGCCGGTGAGGTTCCACGGCAGCAGTTCATGCACCTGCTTGACTGGATGATCGGCGATGCGTTGAAGGACCTGGCGCAGATAATCCTCGGGATCGAGTTGGTTGAGCCTGGCGGTCTGGATCAGTGAATAGGCTGCGGCGGCCGAGCGTCCGCCTGGGTCAGAACCGGCGAGCAACCAGTTCTTGCGTCCCAATGTCATCGGCCGCATCGAGCGTTCCGCGGCGTTGTTGTCGACGCAGGCGCGGCCATCGCGCAGCACCAGCGTCAAGCCATCCCAACGCGACAGCGTGTAGCGGATGGCCGCCGCAAGATCGCTCTTTCCCGAGATGCGTGCCTGGGTCTTTTCCAGCCATTGCCGCAACGCGGTGAACAGTGAGGCGCTCTGCGCGGTGCGCGCCGCCAGGCGGGCATCGGGCGGCTGGCCGCGGATCGTTGCCTCGACCGCGTACAGGGCCGCGATGCGCTGCAGCGCCTCAAACGCCAGCGGCGATTGCGTCGATGCATGCACATCGAAGAACTTGCGCCGCGCATGCGCCCAGCAGGCCGCCTCGGTTACGCCGCGGTCATACAGGCCGGCATAGCCCGCATAGCCGTCCGCCTGCAGGATGCCGTGGAACCCGGCCAGGTGCTGCCGCGGATGTTCGCCTTTCCGGTCGGGGCTGTAGCAATACAGCACCGCCGGCGCCGCCTTGCCGCCGAATGGCTGATCATCGCGCGCGTAGCACCACAGCCGTCCCGTCTTGGTCTTGCCGCGGCCGGGATCCAGCACCGGCACCGTGGTGTCATCGGCGTGCACCCGTTCCGCCGACATGACGTGCGTGCCGACCGCTTCGACCAGCGGACGCATCAGCCGTGCCGTCTGTCCCACCCAGTCGGCGAGGGTGGAACGATCCAGCTCGATCCCGGCACGCGCGTAGATCTCCGCCTGGCGATACAGCGGCAGGTGGTCGGCGTATTTCGCCACCAGCACGTGTGCCAGCAGACCAGGGCCGGCCAGGCCGCGATGGATCGGCAAACTCGGTGCCGCTGCCTGGGCGATCGCCTCGCAGCCGCGGCACGACAGCTTCGGCCGCACATGCCGGGTGACGCGGAACGCGCCCGGCACGTAGTCCAGCACCTCGGTCACGTCTTCGCCCAGTGGACGCAGCACGCCACCGCAACGCGGACACGCGCACGGCGCGGCATGCTCCACCACATCGCGCGGCAATGTCTCGGCCAGCGGCCTGCGCGCCGGCTTGCGACGTTGTATCTCGGTCTCTGTCGCCGCGGCAGGCTCATCCGGCGCAGGCGGCGTTGCTTCCGCTACCTGCTCCTCGGCATCACCAAGCAGGAACTCAAGCTGTTCGATCTCGCGCCGCAGCTTCTCCGACGATGCACCGAACCGTTCGCGCAGCAACCGCGCCAGACGCAGCTTCAGCTGCTCGTTGCGCAGCACTTGCTCCTTCAGTCCGTTGCGGGCTGCTATCAGTTCAGCCACGTGCTGCTGCAACTCGGTGGCATGCGCGTCCTCGCGATGCAGCAGCAATCTGCGCAACGCGATCACGTTATTCGGCAGAGCGGCGGCATCGAGCGGCGTCAGCATGGCAGAATCTTCCGTCATCGATTCGCGTCGCGCCAAGCACTATCTCGCATCATCCCGCCATCTCCGGACGCCAGCTCCGCACCGGCATCCGCCAGTCGATGCCTTCCAGCAACATCGACAATTGCGCCGCTGTCAGCGACACCGCGCCGTCTTTCGCCTGAGGCCACACGAAGCGACCTTTCTCCATTCGCTTGGCATACAGACACAGACCCTGGCCATCCCAACTCAACACCTTCACCAGATCACCGCGACGGCCGCGGAAGGCAAACAGCTGACCGCTGAACGGGTCCTGACCGAGACGCTGCTGCACCAGCGCGGCAAGTCCGTCGAACCCCTTGCGCATGTCGGTCACCCCTGCCGCCAGCCACACACGCACACCGGGCGGCGGTGCGATCATCCGCGCAGCACCGTCAGCACGCGACGCAATGTCGCCAGACTGACCTCATTGCCAAAACGCAGACGACAGCCGTCCGGCAACACGATCTCGATCGGCTCCGCGGCGTGCCGCTCGTTGATCGGGCGCGATACATCGGTGGCCAGCGGCACTGGTTCGGCCAACCGGACCGGCACAAATCTCGGCGGCGCCAACACGCCGAGCCGGCCCTCACGTACCTGACGCCGCCAGTAGTGCAGCAGGCTCGGGTAAACGTCATGCCGAGCCGCAACCTCGCTCACCCGCGCACCACGCTCTTGCGTCTCAGCGACAATCCGCAGCTTTTCTTCCGATCCCCACCGGCGACGACGCTCCCGCCCCGTGATGATCTCTACCCCGCCATTCGACATCGCCTTAAGCTCGACCTTACAGTGCGCTTTAAGGCCGCAACCTCCGCACACACGCCGACATCAAAGCAAGGCGGCCCTCACCAGACGCTTACCCTGATCATGCTGGACTGGCTGGAGTAACCGCAGCTTCGGCAGCTCTGCCGTAAGACCGCATGTCCGCTGAGCGCTTGAGGTGGCTCGCCCCGCATGTGCGGAAATAGGCGAGGGTTGCCCGGATGGTCCGGGCCGATCCTCAACGCACAGGGGACGAGCCATGAGGAGATGTGGGGAAGTATTTGTCGGGATCGATACCGCCAAGGCGAAGAACGCAGTTGCGATCGCCGAGGCCGGTCGGCAAGGAGAGATTCGATATCTCGGTGAGTTTGCCAATACACCGGATGCCGTTGCCAAACTGGTTCGCAAGCTCGCTGACCGCTACGAGACGTTACATTTTTGCTACGAAGCGGGACCTACGGGCTATGGGCTGTATCGACAGATCGTTGCAATGGGACATAGCTGCACGGTGGTTGCGCCATCGCTGATTCCGCGTCGACCTGGCGAGCGGGTGAAGACCAACCGACGCGACGCGCTGTCTCTGGCCCGGTTGCTGCGCGCAGCAGAGCTGACGGCGGTCTGGGTACCTGACGAGACGCATGAGGCGGTTCGCGATCTGGTGCGCACCCGGGCAATGGCGATCGAGGATTACCGTCGCAAGCGCCAGCACATCAGCTCGTTCCTGCTGCGGCATGGCCGTGTCTACGAAGGAGGCACGACTTGGCGAGGACGACATCTGCGCTGGCTGGACGGACAGAGTTTCGTTCATGCCGCCCAACGGTTCGCGTTTCAGGAGATGCTGAACGCGATGCGAGCGGCCGTTGAACGGATCGACAGGTTGGATGCTGCGCTGGTGGAAATTGTGCCTGCCTGGACGATGGCACCTGTGGTTGCGGCGTTCCAGGCCATGCGTGGCGTCGGCTTTCTAACTGCGACGGCAGTCGTTGCCGAAGCCGGAGACCTCCGCCGCTTCGAGCATCCTCGTCAGCTGATGGCGTTCCTCGGCCTGGTACCGTCCGAACGCTCCACGGGCGACACAAGGCGGCAGGGCGGGATTACCAAGACGGGCAACAGCAGCGCACGGAAGGCACTGGTCGAAGCGGCGTGGACCTATCGACATTCTGCCGGCGTGGGAACCACACACCAGCGACGGCAGCAGTTGCTGCCGCAACGAGTGCGCGAGATTGCCTGGAAGGCGCAGAGCCGGTTGTGCGCCCGTTATCGACGACTGACCGCGAAGGGGAAGCGCAACACTGTGGTAATCACTGCGATTGCGCGGGAAATTGCGGCCTTCCTCTGGGCCATCGCGCGCGAGGTCGAACCTGCACCGATCACGCTACAGGCGGCGTAACACCGCCGCTCCTGAGCGCTGCACGTTATGCAAAGAGATTAACGCCAGCAAAGAACGAAGACCCGTTGTGCAAGGCTGGGGGCGGGACCACGGTGGGGAACTCCCGAGCTCCGCTTGGCGGCCGGCTACGAGCCGATGCCCGTTGTAAGACAGGGACCAGCCCCGGACGGAAACCGGAAATGCGGTATCCAACCCGCGCATCAGAGCAGGTCAACCGACGTCCAGCGGTCCCGTCTCCTGCCTTGCACAGCTACATCGCTATCGGGAAAACTCGCGCGACGGAGCGGGATAGAAAAAACGCGTCTTGCCCCTTGAAAGCGGACATCAGAGCGGCGCGCTATCACCACGGCTGCACTTGGTTGACGTGGCGACGCGACGGAACGGTAAACTGTCGTAGCGGTGACTATGCGGCGGCGATGGTGGCTGGCGGACGCCAGTTCCACGGCAGCAGTGCGTTCAGATCGCGGTTTTTGGCGCGCCCGGATACGATCCGCTGCAGCACATCGGTGAGATAGGCCAGCGGTTCGACGCCGTTGAGCTTGCAGGTCTGGATCAAGGTATTGGCGATTGCCCACCGACGGGCTCCGGCGTCGGATCCCGCGAATAATGAATTCTTTCTCGTAATGGTCACCGGCCTGATGGCCCGCTCGACAACGTTGGTGTCCATCTCCAGGCGCCCATCGTCGAGATACAGGATCAGCCCGTCCCAATGTCGCAACGCATAGCGCATGGCTTTCGCCAGGTCTGACCAGCCCGGGATGCGCGGCACGTGGTCCTGTAGCCAGACGTGCAGGTCCACGACCAGCGGTCGACTTCGCAGTTGACGAACGGCTTTGCGCACATCGGCGGTTGACCGCGGATGTCGCCCTCAATTTCGTAGAGCTTGGCGATGCGTGCCAGCACTTCAGCCGCGAGTGGTGACTGGGTAGAGGTGTAGAATTCGTAGAACGGCCGTCTCGCATGCGCCCAGCAGAACGCCAGCCGGATCGATGCATCCGTGCGCGCATCGACCAGATTGCTGAACCCGGCATAGCCGTCGACCTGCAGGGTACCCCTGAAGGCGGCAAGATGCGTGGTCGGATGTTCGCCCCTGCGGTCCTCGGAGTAGACATAGGCTGCTGCCGGATGGCTTGAACCGGCCCACGGCCGATCATCGACGGCATAGCACCACAGTCTGCCGGTCTTGGTCCTGCCCCTGCCTGGGTCAAGCACCGGCAGCGTGGTCTCATCGGCGAACACCTTGTCCGTCGACAGCACCGTGCCCAGCACCAGCTCATACAGCGGCGTCAGCCACCAGCACGCACATCCCACCCAGGCGCTCAGGGTCGAACGATCCAGCGTAATACCCTGGCGCTTGAGCATCTGCGCCTGACGGTAGAGCGGCAGGGAGTTCGCAGAACTTGCTGATCACCACATGCGCGATCAGCGCTTCCGTCGCCATGCCGCCATCGATCGGCCGCTCGGGCGCGGGCGCCTGCACCACAGCGCCCTCGCAGGTGCGGCAGCCATAGCGTGGACGACATACCACCTTCACTCGCAACTGGGCAGGAACCAGATCGAGCATCTCGCTGCGGTCGTCGCCGATCACATGCAGTGCGCCGCCACAGCAGGGACATGCCTTGTTCTCGATATCGATGACGACCTCGTAACGCGGCAGGTGTGCCGGCAACGCACCACGATTGCGGTTGGCTACCTCGATCCCGTTCTTCAAGAAGCTTCCACCCACTGTCATCGCGCTGGAGGCCTGTGGCGGTTCGCATTATTAGGCCCGTGAACTGACCGCGCTCGGCCACACGGTGCGTCTCATCCCGCCTCAGTACGTCAAGCCCTTTGTCAAACGCGGCAAAGACGATCGCAACGACGCCGAAGCGATCTGCGAGGCCGCGGGGCGGTCAACGTGTCGCTCTGATCAACACGGTGCGTGGTCACGCCGCCGAGTTCGGCATCGTCGCCGGTAAGGGCGCCGGACAGATTGTGCCGTTGCTCTCTGCGATTGAACAAGAGGCCACCATACCGCCGGAGGCCTTGGAGATGTTCGTCCTTCTGTGGCGGCAGATCGACGAAATTGAGGCCCGTATCAAGGAAGTGGACGCTAAACTGAGCGCCGCACACAAAGCCAGCGAGCTCAGCCAGCGTCTGGTCACCATCCCGGGCGTCGGCCCAATTATCGCGTTGACATTGGCCGTCGAGATCGACCCGGCGATGTTCGAATCCGGCCGCCGTCTCGCCGCCTGGGCAGGCCTGACCCCGAAGGAACGTTCGACCGGCGGCAAACAGCGAATGGGCGGCATCAGCCGGGCCGGCAATGAACGTTTGCGCGTCTTGCTCGTCTCTGGCGCCACCTCGGTGATCAATCACGCCATGCGGCCGGGCAGCAGGCTGATGACGGACTGGTTGCGGGCGCTGCTGCAACCCAAACCACGCAAGCTCGCCGCCGTGGCGCTCGCCAACAAGATAGCGCGCACGGCCTGGGCGATGATGAGGAGTGGCGAGACGTATCGGCGCCCGTCCGCCGTAGCCGGTGCGGTGGCAGCATGATCCGCGTTACGGCTCAAACGTCACGTAACGCCATGGAGACCGGCGCCGAACGTCAGGCGCGATATCCCGCCGCGCACGCGACTGGCGCACCGGTTGTCCACACACGCCGCCAGGTCGACTGGCGCTCCCGGATCCAACGGTGGAACGACACCACAGCCGCGGCCTTGGGGCTGCAGGCTGAATATGCCGGCTGGTTGGACGCTTTGCCGGACAATCAACAGGACAGTGCGCTCGCCGACGCCTTGCGGGCGATTATCGAGCTCGATCTGTCCGAACTCCAGGCGATTGAACCGCCACGGGGCTTCGGGCGTGATTGAGCAACGGGATGGCCCACGGCATGGGTCACGATTGACGCGCGTGACCGGGGGCCGGTTGCCAACCGGAAGCGAGCGTTGTTGCCGGGATGTAAGAGCTGAATGAGATGACGATCGGTCGAACCGATGATCCCGAGAACCCGATTAGCGTGCCGGCTTTCGAAGCCGCAAAATTGCTTGGGAATGGATCGCGGACCACATCTGGGCCGTCGCATTCCATCTTCCCGTTCTCCGCTGTTGAAAGCGGAGGCACAGGACGAACTATGCCGAGCCAATCATATCCAGGTCACAGTCGCTTCGGGGAAAAACGAGCCCGTTCGGCATAGTTCGGCGCTGGGCATAATTAGCTAAGCTGAACGATGTCGATCCGCGCGCCTGGCTCGCCAACGTGTTGGCGCGCACTGCCGAGCATCCGGCGTCGCGCCTTTACGAGTTGTTGCCATGCCGCTAGCCGCGGCAGATCGAGGACCGTAGCTTGGCGGCATGACGATCGATGAGCCGCGGTCTTCGGCGGACGGCTACATACGATCGTGGTCCGCGGTTGCGGTGGCAGCGGGCCGCCGGTGCGCAACCCGTCCGACGCCTACCACACAGCATTCTTCAACGCTCGAGTCCAGGCAATCTTTTGATTGGCGAGCGGCCCATCCAATCCGTTGCGCAGCCGCGTCCACTCGGCCAACGGTTCACTGAGCTTACGCAACGGACGGCGCAGGGATTCTAGGTGGCGCGATAGAGAGTCTAAAAATTTAGTTGATCAATTTTTCGTGAGCAAGCAAGAGCGCAATGTGGCGTCTCGGACCAGTCCAATCGGATCGACGAACAGCCGTCTAGCGGGCGCATTATACCGAAAAGATTGATCGGATTGCCAAATATATACCAGTTTTCAGTAACTTGCCCGATGTTCCTCAAAATAGTCGAATACCGTAAAAAGTTCGCGTATGACCCACGTTCGTTCCGCTACGCGGCATCGGATCACCATTTTGGATGATTGATCTAGCGTTAATGGAACGGATATGTATCGTGACTTCTGCACCAGAAGGCCGGTATTCACAGAAAGTTGTTAAGACTTGCCTTATGGCTGCAACCTACGATAGTAAAAGGGGAACTGAGGATCATGAGCACGATATCTGAGAACCCTCGCTCAGCATTTCGCGTATTGGAGCCAGCCGGGTCCTCTATCCCGATGGATACACTCGAGGCAAAAATACTTCGTCCATTCGAAGAGAAAAATGACGATAGACCAAATGAACACGGCGGACGTCATAATCCATTAGCGCCGGCCCTTGTTAGAATCGGATTGGTAGACAGCTTTGCATTTACCAGAGACTGCCTGATCGAAGCGCTGGTTACCCCGGGCCACGGCTTCGCCATTAGAGCATTTGAAACGACGGCTCGTCTAATCTCGTCAGGTATCCAGGAGATCGATGTAGTACCTGTATTATGACCATGATCAGGCACCATCTTTCGCAGTAGGCGCCGCCGCTGGCGCGAAAATTCATGAGGAGCTTGCTGACATTCCGATCATCGTTCTTTCAGACGCCACGGCCGCGCTTGAACCCCAAACGATCAAGACCGCCTTGAAATGCGGCGTCCGGGGCTTCATCTCCACGAGAACCTTCGAGATGAGGACCGTGTCGGCCGCAATACGTTTTGTGACGGCGGGTGGCGTCTTTGCGCCGGTTGATCTGTTGCTTGCCGACGAGGTAAAAGATGCCCCCGTGCGGGATGAAGCTGCGCCCCCGGCTGGTCTGTTAACGCCTCGCCAGATGACAGTCCTTACGCTTCTGCAACAGGGAAAAGCCAATAAAATTATCGCCTACGAACTCGGCATGAGCGAAAGCACGGTCAAAGTGCATATCCGGAACATCATGCGGAAAATGGGTGCCACCAACCGCACCCAGGCCATTTATAAGCTCCAGCAACTATCGCACGACAAGGTGCTCGGAGCCTATGCCGGCCTGTGATCAAAGCAGCTCGCTATAACGGACGCTGCGCTGGACCCGGAACGCTGCCTTGCGTCCTGGCCGCGGTGCTTGTCTCAATTGAAATCCTTCGCCTGCCGGTGTTAGTGCCCTGGGTCGTTCATAGTGCCGGGTAGAGGCGTTTCAGCTTGATGCGTGCATCGCCAGAGGTGAACTGGCAGTCTGCTTTGGCGTGGTTGTTATTGCGATGTCCCTCCCAGGCGGCGACTTGCTCGATCAGCATTTGCTTGTCCTGGATGCGCCGATTGAAGCACTGAGCTGGCAGGGCGCTGCGTTCTGCTTCGACCATATCCAGCCAACTGCCGTGCTCGGGCGTGTCATGCCGCTCGACGAGCCGGCGAGCCTCGGTGGCGGGGAAGGTTTCGTAGAGCCTAGCCGACTTGTGGGTGCTGCGCTTGTCCTGCACCGACCAGCACGATCTTGCTGGCCTCGCCAGCGTCCGAGACGTCGTTCTTCAGCAGAATGCGTGCCTTCCGCAATTGCCTAGCTGGTGCCTTGCCCTTCTGTGTCGGCCGTTGAGCCGTTCGCGTTCGTCGGCACTGAGCTCGACGATGTATTGCTCTACAGCAGGTTGTCTCGCGGTCACGGCGCATCGCCGGCGTCGCCGGAGATATCGGTTCAAAGATTACCTGCATCTTCAACGACGCGAAGCTGTAGTC
This sequence comes from uncultured Alphaproteobacteria bacterium, assembly GCA_963696645.1. Taxonomy (GTDB): domain Bacteria; phylum Pseudomonadota; class Alphaproteobacteria; order Acetobacterales; family Acetobacteraceae; genus JAMXLO01. Next base: position 278,662 of record CAVOKY010000005.1, on the reverse strand, counting down.
GCGCGTCACCGCCTGCTGTCCGTGTTTTGCGCGCACCATGATCCAAACTATCCAATCTCATCGGGGGCCATGTTCGCCAGCCCGTCCAGGAGAGACCAGACCTTTTCCGCATCCAACGGAACGTCCGGGTCATTGAGGATGCGGTCCAGCAGTTTCATCTCTGTACAGCCCGCACTTGCATCCCGCTGAGGGACCGAGTGATACCCGGAGCATCGGGGACTGCGGCGCGACCATCTGGTTGGGGATCCATCCAGTTGGTCGCAGCGCAGGGGACCGTGGTTTGCTGTCATTCCATCCTCAATCCGACTGGCAGATCTCGCAAATTCCTGGGCCGCCGAGCCGCAGCGCGCCAGCGCCAATACCCACTCGGCCTCACACGGCATCAGGTCTTAGCACGAGTACGCACCTCGACACCGCTGTTCGATGCCGCTCCGCACTGTATAGCGGGCAGTACACTGGTTAAATGATTCCCTGCAGCAGGCCGCATCGTCAATCAGATCAAACCGACGTCATACATCGGGACAATGACTGATCTTTCGCGGCTGGAAGTGTGCGCCCGCCATCGCCGGCTTGCCGGTTCCGGCGTTCCCCCGTAATGGCGTTCAGACGATGCGCGTGTATAACAGATACTGACCATTTGGCTAAGTCGCCTTCGCGAAGCCGCGCGTGGTCTTCTGTCATGCAGCCCGACGGCCACCAGGCACAAGATGTGCACTTGCCGCCATCGGGCGATCGGCGCGGGGAGACAGAGGTAGGATGCGGAGCGAGACGCTTGCGTTACATGCCGGCTTCGACTTCGACCCCGCTACCCGGGCGATCGCAGTTCCCATCTACCAGACCGTTGCTTACGGTTTCGACAGCGCCGAGCACGGCGCTGCATTGTTCAATCTGGAGGCCGAGGGGCATCGTTACAGCCGCATCAGCAATCCGACCAACACCGTATTGGAGCGACGCGTCGCAGCCCTGGAAGGAGGCGCGGAAGCGCTAAGCGTCAGCACTGGGCAGGCCGCTATCTTCTATGCGGTGAGCAATTTGATGGAGTCCGGCCGCAACCTGGTATCAGTACCCCAACTCTACGGGACAACTCACTCCATGTTCGCTCACTTTCTTCCAAGGCATGGGGTGAATGTCCGGTTTGCCGATAGCGACCATCCTGCCGATGTCGAGAGTGCAATCAATGCCGACACACGTGCCGTGTATTGCGAAACCGTCGGCAACCCGGCAGGAAATGTGGCTGACATCGCTGCATTGGCAGAAGTCGCACACAAGCACGCGATTCCGCTCCTGGTCGACAACACCGTCGCGACTCCTATTCTGTGCCAGCCGATCGATTTCGGTGCCGACATTGTCATCCATTCGCTCACCAAATTCATGGGCGGGCACGGCACGACCCTTGGTGGCATAATTGTGGATAGCGGGCGCTTTCCCTGGATGGATTATCCGCTCCGGTTTCCGATGTTCAACCAACCCGACGAATCATACCACGGCCTTATTTACACCAAACACTTCGGGGCCACCGCCTGCGTTGCGCGCTGCCGAAGCGTCTACCTACGCACGACCGGCGCGACATTGTCGCCGTTCAATGCGTTCATGATCATCCAGGGCGTGGAAACACTTGCCGTTCGTTTGGAGCGCCACGTTGAAAACGCGAGGCGTGTCGCCGAGTTTCTGCGGGCCGATTCGAGGGTCGAGTGGGTCAACTATTCAGGCTTCGCCGACAGCGTCTATCAACCGCTTGTTCGTAAGTATCTCGGCGGCCGTGCTTGCTCGTTGCTCACATTCGGTGTCAAGGGGGGCTTTGAAGGCGGCGTCCGATTTTATGACGCGCTAAAACTCGTCAAGCGCGTGGTAAACCTTGGTGACTCCAAAACGCTTGCCTGCCATCCCGCATCGACTACGCACCGCCAGATGTCGTCCGCTGAGCAACTGAAAGCCGGTGTCGCCCCGGAGGCCATCCGGATCAGCGTCGGCATCGAGCATATCACCGACATCATCGATGACTTGGACCAGGCCTTGGGCGCGGCGGGTGGTCAATGCAGTCACCGGACGTGATTCTGATGAATCGCGTCGGTCCTCCTGTGCTGTCGCCTCACGTTCGTCGCACCCCCCGGGTGACCGTTGCCGTGGTCAACAATACGTCAGATCGCGCCCTTGCGGCCACCGAGGCTCAGTTCCTCACTCTTCTGCGATCAGCGGCCGCAGGAACGGAGTTGCAGGTCAGATTTTTCACCTGCCCGAACATCGCGCGCGCGGTCCCACCGCGCACGACCTCCGGCAGGGCCTACGCGGCCGTAACGAGCCTGTTCGATTCGCGTGTTGACGCATTGATCGTGACGGGCATGGAACCCACCACACCCGAGCTTCGCGACGAACCGGTGTGGCGTTCATTGACCCGCCTGATTGACTGGGTGGATCACGAAGCAATTCCGTCGATCTGGTCGTGTCTGGCAGCGCATGCAGCGGTCCTCTGCTTGGATGGCATAGAACGGACGCGGCATCCAACAAAGATTTCCGATATTTTGAGTTGTGAGAATGTTGCCAGAAATCACCCGTTGATGAGCGGCCTGCCGCCGCATTGGTGGAGTCCCCACTCCCGCTACTACGAAGTACCGGAGGTGACGCTTGCCGCGAAAGGATATGATGTGGTGTCACGTACCGCAGCTGCAGGTGCAGATCTGTTCATAAAGAAGGGCCGCGCTCCTTTCGTATTCTTCCAGGGTCACCCCGAGTACGAGCACGATTCCCTCTTGAAGGAGTACAAACGCGACCTGCGGCGATACTTCGGCGGAAAGCGAGATGAGTACCCGGTCGCGCCGGCGAGCTACTTCAAGCCGGAGACGGCTCAGATTTTGGCGCAGGTCCGTCAGCAGGTACTGCAAACTGCGCGTGACCCGAGGATGGCCGACCAGGTTCTCGCGATTGCGCAAACCGGCACCGCGCCGGTTCGCTGGAACGAGGTAGCTACCAGCATCTATGTAAACTGGCTGGCATCGTTCGGCCTTGATGCAGGGCGTGGCCAAGCTGTTCCGCGACCGCCTGTCGAGGCAGACGTTGCGCTGCAACGCGTGCGCATTCCAGAACCGTTGTTCAACGAGTAATGGTCGAACTCCCAACAATCGATAACATGCCCGGACTGTTTCTTCGTCCGGGCGAGCGTGTGAGGTGGGACGACTATCTCACCCTCGCCCTGCGGGGCGTACGCGCTCGCATTCCAGGGCGCCGGGTCAGCCCGGAGTTCGATGCAGAGCATTTTCGACGCAGGTTGAAGGAGTTCAACTTTCAGTCGCCGCTGCCGCTCGCCGACCTGCTGCCCTGGATCATAGAGCAGCTTGAGCGTGGCATCGTTCATTTGACCCATCCACGCTATTTTGGGCTCTTTAACCCGAACCCGACCTTCGCCTCAGAATGCGCCGACCGGATCGTCGGTGCATTCAACCCTCAACTAGCCACGTCGACGACGTCGCCAATGCCTGTTGAGTTGGAGGCTCACGTCATAAGCGCGGTGGCGGAACGGGCAGGATTCCCACTTCCGGCGACGGGGCATTTCACGACAGGCGGGACTGAGGCAAACGCCACCGCGCTGATCTGTGCTTTGACGCGGGCAAATCCGGCGGTCGGCCGGGACGGTGTCCGCGCTTTTGCTGGGCAGCCAGTCATATACGTATCGGCGGATGCGCATCTTGCCTGGCACAAGATTGCTCATCAGGCAGGGATCGGCCGGTCAGCGGTGCGACTTGTCGGTACCGACAACGACGGCCGGATGAGCATGACTGCCCTTGCCGCGGCAATTGGCAACGATATTGCCCAAAATAACATTCCGGTCATGCTGGTTGCGACTGCGGGAACGACGGGCGCAGGCATGATTGATCCCCTGACCGCCTGCGCCAGGTTCGCTCGATGTCACGGACTGTGGTTCCACGTCGATGCCGCATGGGGCGGCGCCCTCATCGCGTCGGAGAGGTTGCGCGGCGTACTTTCCGGAATCGAGACTGCGGATTCCGCCACTATCGATGCCCATAAATGGTTCGCAACGACCTTAGGCTGCGGGATGTTTATCACGCGGGATCCGGAGATCCTGTCCGACTGCTTCCATGTTTCGACAAGCTACATGCCGTCGAACAAGCCTGGCCTCGACCCGTACGTGACCACACTGCAATGGTCGCGGCGCTTTCTGGGACTACGCCTGTTCCTATCACTCGCGGTAGCCGGATGGCCTGGGTATGCGGCCCACATCGAACGTTCCATCCAGCTGGCTGCGACGCTGAAAGCTGAGTTGCGAGCGCATGGGTGGAATGTCGTCAACGAATCTCCGTTGGCCGTCGTCTGTGCCGAGCCGCCCCCCGGATCCGCGCCTCCGAGTGCTATCGCACGTCAGGTTGTCGAGTCCGGAACCGCCTGGGTTTCGAGCACAGTCTTTCGCGAACGCGATGTTGTCCGGATGTGCATCACAAATGGGCAGAGTACGCCCGATGACGTCCATACATTGGTAGCCACGCTGCGCGCCGCTGCTGGCGCCGGGGAGATATCATGATCGGGCAACGCGGTGAGTTACAGGTTCCGGCACCGGCCGGACCAATGCTGTCGTCTTGGGAGTCGTAGCCATGGATATCCAGGTGCCTTTTCAGTTTCGTCAGGTGGTTGACGAGATCTCCAATTTCGATTGGCAGTCTCTCACCAGAGACGAAATGGCGGCGGCCGCGCATGCGTACTACTACTTTTCGATACAGTTCCGAGAGAATTTGCAGGCAGCCCGCTCGCTTTTTCCTGATGACCAAAACCTGCTTAAGCTCGACCAGGGGGAGTGCGACACAGATAACCTTTCGCCCTGGCCGGCTGTCGCTGCCGTGGGTGAAAGGATGAACCACGATGAATTCATGCGGCGGTCGCTCGGCCTTCTGCCCATCGAACCCGAGCAAGCCGCGTACTTCGCTGCCATGGGCGAAGCCTATCTGGCAAATGTTCGCGGACGCGATGTCCTCTCGCGTGCGTTGAGCATCGCAAGCTATGAGGACGGTGGCCTTGAGAGCGTGTTCAAGGCTATCCTGCGCTTCGAGCTGTGGGACAACGCAGTACTGCGAGCCTTCCAGCATTTCCTGATTGAACACATCCGGTTCGATAGCGACCCGGATGAGGGTCACGGTGCCCTTTGCCGTCACCTTCCACCGGACGACCGCGTGTTGGTGTTCTGGGAGGCCTTCAGGGAAATCTTCATCGCCTTCGTGCCAAGGTTCGCTTCAAGGTCTGCCTAGCCGGAAGGGCAAGGCTCGCGCGGCGGCCTCATCACCGAAAGGAATCTTGCCAATGTGTGGCATCGTCGGGGTGATCGGGTCACGTCCTGCTGCGCCGATTCTGCTGGATGGCCTGCGCCGGCTCGAATACCGCGGCTACGACAGTGCGGGCATAGCGACGTTGGTGAACGGCCACATTGAGCGACGTCGCGTATCGGGCAAGCTTGGCAACCTGGCTGCAGCTCTCGAGCGTTTACCGCTCGCCGGCACGACAGGAATCGGCCACACACGATGGGCGACGCACGGCGTGCCGAACGAGACAAACGCGCATCCCATCGGCACTTCGCGCGTTTCCGTGGTGCACAACGGCATAATCGAAAACCATGCCGCGCTGCGAGCAGAGCTCCAAGGGGCGGGCCAGATATTTACCACCCAGACAGATACCGAAACGGTGGCTCAGCTCGTCGATCTGAATCTACAGCAGGGAGCCGATCCGATCGGCGCTGCCCAAGCTGCCCTGCATCGCCTGGAAGGGGCCTATGCCCTGGCGATAGTCTTTGCCGGCCATCCCGATCTGATCATCGGCGCCCGCAAAGGTGCGCCATTGGCGGTGGGCTTCGGCGAGGGTGAAATGTTTGTCGGCTCTGATGCATTGGCATTGGCGCCGCTGACGCGCCGCATTGCATACTTGGAGGATGGCGACTGGGTGGTGCTGGACCATGCGGGCGCCCGAATCTTCCGTGGTGATGGTACCGCGGCGGCACGTGAGGCGAAGCTGACGCAGCTTAGCGCTGTGGCCATAGGCAAAGGCAATCACCGCCACTTCATGAAGAAGGAGTTGCACGAACACCCCGAGGTGATCGGCAATACGCTGCGCCGCTTGATCGATCCATTTACGCGTAGGGTGGCGCTGCCGGAGCTACCGTTCGACCTTGCCTCAGTGACTGGTGTCACCATCAGCGCCTGCGGCAGTGCGTTCTATGCCGGCCTGGTCGGACGTTGGTGGCTCGAGACGATTGCACGCGTGCCCACCGGCGCAGACGTCGCGAGCGAGCTCCGTTATCGCGCACCACCATTGCCGAAGGGCGGACTCGGCCTGCTGGTGAGCCAGTCAGGTGAGACGGCGGACACACTCGCTGCATTGCGCTATCTGCGTGCGAATGGGCAGGCAGCGCTTTCGGTTGTCAACGTCCCGGAAAGCAGCATTGCACGTGAGTCGGATGCTGTACTGGAGACAGTGGCTGGCCCGGAAGTGGGCGTCGCCAGCACAAAGGCATTTACCGCACAGCTCTGCGTCCTGGCTTGTGTGGCCCTGGCGACCGCGCGGGCGCGGGGCGCGATGACCGTGGCCCGGGAAGCGGTGATGACCGAGGCACTGCTGAAGCTGCCCGACCAGGCTGGCGAGATCCTGCGTCGCGACCAGGAAATCCAGGCGCTCGCGCAGCGTGTCGCGCGGGCGCGCGATGTCCTTTACCTGGGCCGCGGCGACTGCTTTCCGATCGCGCTGGAAGGCGCACTCAAACTGAAGGAGATCAGCTACATCCACGCCGAGGCCTATGCCGCGGGTGAAATGAAACATGGCCCTATCGCGCTGATCGACAACGATCTGCCGGTTATCGCCATAGCACCGTCGGGACCGCTGTTTGAGAAGACGGCCTCCAATCTGGAGGAAGCGGCCGCGCGGGGAGGACAGGTGATCGCGTTCACCGATCCAATGGGAGCGACGAAGCTTGCTCGTATTGCAACCGAGACGGTGGTACTGCCGTGCGTCGACCCCTTTGTGGCGTCCATCCTATACGCGATCCCGGTACAGCTCCTGGCTTACCACGTCGCGGTGCTGAAGGGTACCGATGTGGACCAGCCTCGGAATCTGGCAAAATCCGTAACGGTCGAATAAAACGCCTGCCGTCGCGACGTGTGTTCGACATGTCTCACATGCCGAATACTGCAGCTTCAGTATAACTGAGATCGGTGGGCCGCGGCGGTTGGGCGCCCTTGTAGTACATCGGCAGCTTGTCAGGAAACAGCCGCCCCGGGACACCTGCGATCGGTTCCTCGGCCGGCGCCAGGAGAAACGGCATCCCATGTGCGGCCAAGAACCGTCCGACTGGGCGCGCCACACGCTCGAACTCCGGAATGGACCGGCAATAGATCAGTTGTGCACACGGAATGGCGGCTTTGACAACACGTTTGCGCACAATGACCGCCTGCCCTCCTGACGGGGTTTCGCACCACAGGCAGATGCAACCAAACGCTTCGTGGTCGGTAAGCAAGCGTTGGTCCGCAACAGGCACGCCGGCTGCCCGCCACGCTGCCTGCCCCGAAAGGAGCCGCGTCGCATACGCCGGCGCACGGGCCAACGCCGGCACGCAGGCGAACAGACCACGGCTGTACGAGCGATACCCCAGTGCGGTGATCATCGGTACCGTATGCAGCCGGGGATCAATATTCGTGTAAACCGCCGGTTGCCACCTAGTTCCTCGCTTCTGTAGAAAGACGCCGTACGACTGGAAGCGTTCATCGACATACCAGCTTGAACCATTGCACCGAATCGGGACCGAGGAATCGTCCAGGCAGGGGGCGGAAATCAACAGGTGCAGGCCGACGGGCCGACCTTGCATCGTCAGCATGTCGCCGAACCGTGGAAATCCCGGCGGGGGGCGGTGCCGTGCCAATCGCTGCAGCCCAACCTTCCAATAGCGTCGGGTGCGACGTGGAAATGCCTTCTGAAGGAGCTCTATGACCGCCGGGAGATCTGCCGCATCTATCGGACGGCAGGTGATCTTGCTTGTGGTCGTGCGCGTATCGGGCACCGGCCGCGGCAAAACTGTATCGACGCCCATATCAATCTCCCAATTCCGATGTAATCATTATGGTGACACAAATACGACCGGCCTTCGTTCTGCCGCGGCCATGTTAAGGCGGACCGAGAATTTGCCGCGTGACCATGTCGGTGTTACCGCGAAACTCCCATCCGGCAAACGATCCACCATAGAATGGACCATATGCACTGGAGACATCCATGAAATTGCTCTGGACTGCCGCTCTGCCGAGCAAGGAAGTTGTGATACCCTGGCGATAACCGCTGCCATGCACGAGATACGACATGACGGCTTTCGCGCCGCCACCACGTGCAATCATGGTGTTGTGCATGCAGAGCGGCTCACGCATGGTTCCACCTCCATTGAAGTAGAACTGGAATCCCTCGCCACCGCTTCTGGCCTGCGCTGTCTGGGCCGTCGTATTGAATGCAACGATCGGGCGCCCTTCGCCTGACCCGAACTCCAGGTAATTCATGTGCGCGCCCGTCTGCATTGCGCCCTGCCCGATCAGGTTGAACCGGTAGTCCAGCGTCCCGCCTGCGACCATTTGGATAACGCGGGACGGGAAGTTGAAAATGTGGCAGTATGTGACACTCGCTTCGACCGGCGTTCGGATGAACAGGACGCACGCTGCCGTCCCCGCGCCGGCTGCGTCGATGCTGCAATTTCGGATAACCGCGTGTGCTGAGAATGTATCGATGATCCCTGTGGCGATGGTCTTCAGATTGTCGCCGCCGAATCGGCAGTGCCGGATCGTTACCGTGTCACGTCCTCTGATATATAGCTGCGCGCCGCCATCGATGGAGAAATCCACTCCATCCAGGACTGCATCGCCGCCCATTATTTCTACAAGCCGGCTGTGGATCCTGACATTGGGCAGATCGAGCGTGCGCCAGTCCGTCAGCTTTCTCCATGCAGGGACGCCGACCGCATAGTCGACGCCGGCCACCTTCCAGTCTGGCCTCGTCCCGTAGCCGTCAAGCAGATGCGTCATCTGCGGCGCGCCAGGCAGCGCATCAGCTGAGCCGTCATCCTGTAGATGAGGCCTCGCCTGCACGTTGAGAGCCTGCGCCACTTTCAGGTCCCTTGCCCGTCCTGGCAACAAGCACGCACCAACGGCAGCAAATGAGGCGATCGCGTGCCGACGGGGCATTTTATTGTCGGACGCGTCCAACGTATGCATATCCAGACACTGCCCTCCCGAGCCGATCTCCCGGAGACCGTTCGGCGTTCGGGACGATATGCCGCTACCTTAACGGCAATTGCCCGTTCGCTGAAGTTCGGCAAAAGGAGTAGGGCTTCATATACAGCGGTCAACTGGGATTTGACCCAAATGACTAGGATGCGGTTACAGGCTCTGTTACGGTATCAATCTTCCAGGTCGTGTGCAAATCGGTTGGTGCTGCTGGTGTCGGATTGTGCCCTTCGCGCCGCCATGAAACGACGAGGGATCGATCATGCGGCAAGTCAGCCCGCTCACGTGCTATGCGATGTCAGGATTGCAACGCTGCTGGATGCCTGGACCCGGCAGGTGGTCACACAAGTACCATCTGGATGGCCGCATCCCGGCAAATCAGTCACTACCACACAGCGACCTGTATTATTCGCTGAACGTGCTCCTCGGGTTGTCAACGGTCCGGGAACTGGTCCCTGATCTGCCATATGATATGGCAGGCTTGTTCATTTCGCTCTGTGAGGAGCTTCCGCACAATACAGTACGCAACGGCGCATGGGGCATGGCGCTATGGGCTGCCGCCGAACTGGGCTTGGACACGCCTGACATTCCCGCCGCGAGACTGCGGCACCTGGCAGCAGACCCGTCGCCCGCAGCGGGTTGGACAGCGCAGGACCTCGGATTGTCACTCTCAGGCGCGACGGCCCAGGCATGGCAGGACCCCACGTGGCGTCCCATCGCGCGTGTCCTGTCGGAGCTGATGCTGAAGCGATTTCGTGGCCCCGGTGCCTTATTTCGCGACAGCGGCAAAGGAGCGCGGCGGCATTTCGCAACGTTTGCCACGCAAGTTTACGCCGCGCTATCCTTGTATCAGTGGGCCGAACTTGCCGACGATCAAGCTTCATTGGCTGCGGCCAACGCCTGCGCATCCAAGTTGATAGAGCTGCAGGGGCCGCTCGGCGAATGGCCATGGTTCTATCTGCCGCAAGGGGATCGGGTACTTGACCCGTATGAGGTCTACTCCGTTCACCAGCACGGCATGGCTCCCGCGTTGTTGCACCACGCCGTCAAGCACCATGTACCCGGCGCGCGGCAAGCCATCATCCATGGATTCCGCTGGGTCTTCGGTAGCAATGAGTTGGGCGTCTCCATGCTGCGCCAGGATTTGCAGCTGATTTACCGATCGCAGAGGCGGCGCGGCCTGGGCAGCCGCCGGGGAGCACGCCTCGCGCGGGCCGCCATCGCGGCCACTATAACTGCAACTCCTTGGACCGTGAAGAAATCAGTGCTCCAGTTAACCGAAGAGATGCGAAGCTATGAATTCGGCTGGCTGTTATGGTCGTTTGGGGCGAGGACCGACTATCCCGAACTCACGGAGCGGGTCGAGTTCGATATTATGTAACAGCCCAGGTCACGAAGAGGCGGATCAAGCCAGGCGGATGTCTGTGATCAGACGGGTTGGCTCCGTGGTCAAGGTCTGCAGCATATTCCAGCCCTGATTTCTGGCAGTGGAGAGAACCGAGCGGATGACGGCGAAATCCTTCGCACCATCCTCGGAGCAAAATACGCCGGAGATCTTCTGGCGCAGTTTCATCATACGCCCATCCTGCTCGGCAAGGTTGTTGGTGAAGAGCACGCTGGGATCGGTCAGGAAGCGCAGAATGTCGAGCTTGCGGGTGCTCAAGCGCAGCAAGAGGTTGTGGCCAACCCGTCGCGGCTGACGGCCACGGCGTCGGGCCTTTGCCAGTGCGGGCTGTGTTTGGTGGAACGCCATGCCATCCGCGAGGATGGTGTCGTAATATCGGTCCGACAAGGCGATCAGGCCCGCCTTCAGTGGCACGCCCTGATCGTGCGCAAGGTTGGCCGCGTGGCAGGCGCGGCGCAGCAGGTGCTGCGGCATTGTCACGTTAACTTCGTGTGGGCAGCGGGGAGCCAAGGATGGTCGTGCCGCGGCAATCAAGCTGTGTGTCGGGCAGAGGTCACCTGCTGCCAGGTCTTGAAGGCATCGGACCGGATCGCACGACAGGCATTGGCTGCGACAGGCGGAGAGGATCACGAGGCCAACTCGCTTGCTCTGCAATAGATCGCCGAGCAACGATGCGGGCACCAGCGCAAATTCGTGCGCCTCGTTCTCGAACAACAGATATCCATGATGCGGCCGCGTCGCAACATTGCGAAGCGGAACGTGTCAACGACTTTGATACAGCCGGGATCGGCATTTAGGCTCGGATGATTGACGTTGCCTGTGGTTGATTGATCCAAGCTGCGGTTGGTTTGGCAGGTGGTGTTGGTGGCCTGTTGACGAAGCGCGCGGGGTTTTCGTGGAACGCACGATCGAGTGTGAGCTGACGGGCGGTATAGACGGCGTCGGTCTGGCCATAATGCACCTGATCTGGGGTCATCAGGCCGATCCCGACGTGATGATGATCCTGGTTGTACCAGTCGAAGAAGCGTCGGCAGAAGCTTCTGGCGTCCTCGATGCAGCCGAAGCGTTGGGGGAACCGTGGCTGATACTTCAAGGTCTTGAAGTGGCTTTCGGAGAATGGGTTGTCGTTCGATGTGTGTGGCCGATTGTGCGAGCGGGTCACGCCGAGATCAGCGAGCAGCAGCGCGGTGGCCTTGGCCTTCATCGGTCCGCCACGGTCGGCATGCAGGGCGAGCTGGCCGGGCGGCACATCATGTTTCGTGATCGCGTCATCGAACAGTGGCTTGAATTGCGCGGCACTTTCCGCATCGGCGACACACCAACCAACCACCCGGCGGCTGAAGATGTCGAGGATGACGTAGAGATAGAAGTAGGTCCACTTGGCGGGTCCCATCAGCTTGGTGATGTCCCAGGACCACACCTCATTCGGACGTTCCGCCAGCAGTTCGGGTTTTTGATAGGCTGGATGCCGCAACTGCTCGCGGCGTTCGCGGACTTCGCCGTGCTGGCCGAGGATGCGGTACATGGTGCGGATCGAGCAATGATAGACGCCTTCATCGAGCAGACTGGCGTAGATCTCGGCGGGCGCCTGGTCGGCAAAGCGCGGCGCGTGCAGCAGATCCAGCACCAGCTGTTGTTGCGGGATGCTCAGCGCTCGGGGCGGCCTCGGTCGCGGACGGACGATCGCCGGCGGCGCGGCCAGGCGGGCGCGCCTGCGCTGTACGCTGGCGCGTGAGACCCCGAGCGCGGCACAGGCCGCGGCGGTCATGCCGCTGTCCGGCGCGAATGCGATCACGGCATCCGTCAAGGCTCGTCGTCGCTGGACGCCAACGGGATGCCCAGCAACGCCGCAACTTTTTTTTGGATGTCGATAATGGCTTCGGCGCGCGTCAGGCGCAGCGCAAGACGCGCATTGTCCCGTTGCAGGCGCGCCACTTCGGCTGACAGCGGGTTGGCTTCGGCGGTCTTTCGACCACGTTTGCCGGGAACCAGTGCGTTGAAGGCCCCGGCGTCGCGCTGCCTTCGCCAGTCCGTGAGGGCCGATGAGTAAAGCCCCTCGCGACGCAGGATCGCGCCGATGCCACCGGTCTCGGCGCGATCGGTCTCGGCCAGGATGCGTAGCTTATCCTGCGCAGTGAATGTCCGGCGGCGCGGGCGGTCCGATAATTCGGGCGATGCCGAGGCCGGCGCTGCCACGATCCTCGGCCTACGGCCTCCGCTCGTGGCAGCGCCGGCCTCGGCATCGATCAGTGTCTGCTGCATGGGCATGTGCGAGATGATCCTTCCGCGCCCTCAAGTCCAATTTCCCGGCGAGGCGATGTCTCATCTTCATTGGCACGGAGGGAAGCAGGTCAGTTGCCTCGCCGTTGGTATGGACGTGGCGCGCCTTTTCGCTTAGCCTTCCGTCATGATCGTAGGCGCCATGGCCATCGAAATGCAAAATGTCGATCGCTGGCAACCGTTCGTTGTTTAACCGGTCGATCAGATTCGCGAGCGTTGGTGGGCGGAGAAACTCGAAGCTAATCCGCCCCGTGGCCGCCGCGTCGATCGCGTCCATCACCGCCATTGGATCAGCGCGCGGATCGATAAAGCCAGCGCCGTCAGGACGGCTGACGACGAAAAGCAAATGCAACTTGTCCTTAGGCTTCGGGCGGTATGGCGCACGTCCGGTGCCGGAAAGTCGGCGGCGGATTGGGATGCGTTGGGAAGTCGAGGAACAGAAAGGTTCCGTCGGGATCGCACAACAACTCCCACGGGTGGGCAAGTACGGACGGATGCAAAGTGCTGACTGTGATCAGCCGGACTTTCCCGCTCTCCTGGAACTTGTTAAACAGGCGGCCCGCCGGACGGCTGTCGAAAACCGCGCTAAAGAGTGCCCCGCCCCAGTCCTTTAGCTTGGCGGCAATCCTGGCCGCCCGTTGATCATCTAGTTCGGTGGTGTAGTGAATCGGATAGCTCTCCAAGTGCCAGGTCAGGTCTTCGCGGGCGGTCTGGTCGAGGGGCGACGCGAAGCGCTGCGGGGGCGAATCCTCGCCTCCGTCTTCATGGTGGAGGACGACAACGACCTGGTCTGCGGTTGGGAAGGTCAGGCTGAGTTCGAGCGGCATCGCTTATTCCTCGCCCGTACAGAACGCCTCGGCACCCAGGTGAAATACGTAGACCACGAGGGCGACGGTCACCACATGTAGAGCGCTACCCGAGAGGCCGAGACCGATCAGGATGCCACCGAACGTGTCTAATGTGTCCTTGGTGACGAGATCCTTGAACTTGCTCAATTGACCGTGCAACACGCCACCTTGCTCGCACAGGTCTGTCCGCACCGCAGCCCGAAATAGGGCAAGGAACGTCGAGGCATTCTGGCCGGTGGCCTTCTCAATCGCCTCCCATTGTCGCTGCGCGCGTGGCCGCCCACACCCGCCGGCACGTTGGGCTGTGGCGCTGACCAGGGCGAGTTCGCTTAGCTGTTGGGTTATCTCTTCAGAGAGTCGCTCGATCTGTTCTAACGTGAATGGATCCGCCATGGTGGTTTCTCCTAGGCCGGATGAGGGAGAACGGTGGCCATGCGGTTGCGGAATGTCCAGGAGCTCAACCGCCTCCTGGGCACGCACAGTTCCGGCTGCCGATTGACGGGCAGACTGGTGCCACGGGTGGGTTCCGGTTCTCGCAATGATCGAGCCCGCGGTACTGACTGCGGCCCCGCTACCGTATACCCCAGCGCGACGCGGGCATGAGACACAAATTCCGCCTCGTTTAGGGTCAGAATTCGCTGGGTGAGACTCGTTGCGTGCAGGGTCTAGACCCAAACGAGACGGTCGAGCTCTGCGCGATATTGAATGTCGATCGTGGAATGTCGCGCGTCAGATCGGTCGCGCGAAGCTGAGCTCGTGACCGTCCGGATCAACGATGTGGAAATATCGCTCGCCCCATGATCCGTCCCGAGGGGAGAACTCAGGCGTGAGGCCGGCAGAGATCGCCAACGCATATTGTGCGTCGACGTCTTCGACATAGAAGATCGCGCGGCCCCACCAAGTCCAGATGCATTCTCCAGACATCGATATCAGGTTCAGGTAACCACTGCCGGCATGAAAACTGGTAAATCGCGCACTCGGGCCACCAAACTTCAGCACAAAACCCAGGGCTCCGTAAAAAGCAACGGCTCCGGCCATGTTGTGCGTCGCTAAGGTGACAGCACCGATGCCGGTCAGCAAAGGTTTGATCATCTGCGATCGCCTGTCATGGGCAATTGGAACCTAGTACCCCAAGTCGCTCATAATGCCGGGTATAACCTGTTCAGCTTTACGCGGGCGTCGGCGGTGGTGAATTGCCAATCTGCTCTGACCTGCTTGTGGTTGCGGCTATGTTCCCAGGCGGCGACCTCCTCGATGAGGCTGAGCTTGTCGGGGATCCTGCGATCGAGACATTGACCGGATAACACGCTGAGCTCGGCTTCGGCCATATTGAGCCAACTGCCGTGTTTCGGGGTGTAGTGCCATTCGAACCGCTCGACGAGACGACGGGCTTCGGCTGCGGGGAAGGCTTCGTAGAGTGACGCTGGTTTGTGGGTGTTGAGGTTGTCCTCCATGAGCACAATCCTCTTGGCTGCGGGGAAATGTGTATCGGACAGATCCTTGAGCATGTGGGCGAAATCCACAGCGGTGTGGCGATCGGTTACTGCGACGTGCCGCCAGCCCTCCAAAGGCGCGAACATCATGAACAGGTTGACGGTTCCATTCCGCTCATATTCATAGTCATGCCGTGCGGGCTGTCCTGGCTTCAGCTTGATCGGCACACGCGTTTCGCTGATCAGTTGCTTTGATGTCTCGTCCACGCAGACCACGGGGTACTCTGGATCGTGCGGCCGATGATAAACCTCCAGCACATCTTCCATGTTGGCTACGAACGCCGCATTGGCATCCGGAGGGATGACCCATTGTCTTTGCAGGTGGGGTTTGAGCGTGTTTTTTTTAGCGTGCGCCCAATGGTGTTGTCGCTGGCGCGCTCGACGATATTCAGTTCCACGACGGCCTCCTCCAGCAACTGCAACGTCCACCGCTTGCGGCCTTTGGGCGGTCGGGAACAGGCCAACGCGATCAACTTCGCCTCAGCTGCCCCGTCAAAGATGCGTGGCCTGGCCGAAGCCGGCGAATGCTTGCGGACCAGGACCGCCTCGAACCCTTCTTCCACCAGCTGCTGGCGGGTCCGCGCCACCGTGTCGATGCTGGTATCGAGCGCCGCCGCAATCCGGCTGTCACTCCATCCTTCGCCGGCTTCCGAGGCGTCGGCCTTCAACAGGATGCGTGCCTTGGTCAGCAGCCGGGCAGAGTGTTTGCCGGCATGTATCAGCGCTCCGAGCCGCTCCCGCTCATCATCGCTCAGCTTCACCACATATCTCTTCACGGCAGCTTGTTTCGCGGTCACGATGCATCTCCGCCATTGCGGAGCCATCGATTCGGAAATCCACCGGGGAATCAATGACGGGGGGTACTAGACTGTTCATGGAACATGCTGAGCACCGACGCTCTTCTGGATCACAAGGAGAGCACGCCGGCTGTGTAACTTGTTCTATCAATACCACGCACCAATCCACCGCTCCAGCCAGTACAAGTTCTTCCCTATCACGATCCACTGACGTTCGGCGTTCGAGTTGAGGCGGCACACATGCCTTCACTCTCGAAAGCGCAGCGCCTCAACCAAAAGTGCAAACGCCGAACAATTAAAGCGCCTGTGCGGATAGTAGAGGTGATAGCCTGGCAAATCAGGCGTGCGGCGACACCGATCGTGATGGCCGGCCATGTCGGGGCAAATAGCCGGCGCTGGAAAAGGAAGGGCCTATCCGTGCAGGAAGCGTCGCAGCGCTTCAGGAGTGTCGTGCTCGGCCTGCTTAGTCACGCGGGCATTCGTCGCACGATAGAAGTCGTGATACGCCCGCGGATATATGTGGAGCTCGACCGGCACTCCGGCCCGGCTCAGTCGATCCGCATAGGTTAGATTCTCTTCGAGAAACAGATCGAGACCACCGACCGCAATGTACGTTGGAGGTAAGCCACGCACATCCGCTGCTCGCGCGACCGCTGCATAAGGCGAGACCCCGGCCGAGCCCGGTTCCTCGCCGAGCAGCGAACGCCAGCCGAAATGGTTGTTTTCCTGCGTCCAGACGAATTCGCCGACGAAAGGATGCTAATCCTTCCGCACCGCCGAGCGGTCGTCGACCATAGGATAGATCAGGTGCTGAAAGGCGAATTTCGGTCCCTCCAGTGCGGATTCCAACGATGCCGTCCGGGCATACCGAACCCAAGGCGTCCACCTGTTCCAATCTGATGCCGTCCACCGTTCTGAGGTGATTTGGCGGCCACGTCCGGCCAGAAAATCATCGGGCCGCTCGCGTCGATCGGCGTCGACGCCAACACCAAAGCGGCAAGCGCCGTTGCGTCGTGGTGATGCGTCAGCGGGGCGGCCCGACCGTGACGGCAGTCGTGAGACATGAGACCGAGGCCGTCCCGATCATTCGTCGTCGCGTCGCCAGAGGCAGCATTGTCCATGCCGACGCGGCAAGAGCTTGGGACGATCTTCATGCGAGCTTTGAGATGAAGCGGATCAACCATCGGGTAGCCTACAGCAAGGATGGTGCCTGCACGAACCAGGTGGAAAGCTATATCTCCCGGTTGCGACGCGCGGAGATTGGTCAGCATCACCATATCGCCGGGCCTCATCTCGGCCAGTATGCCGGCGAAATGGCGTGGCGCGAAGACATGCGTCGCAACGCCACCGCGGCCCAATTCCATTCCTGTGGCCGCTTGGCCCTGGGCCATCCGCCGTCACATGCGTGGGCGGGATATTGGCAGCGGCACCGCCGGTGGGAGCAACTTCGTCAAGCCGCCTGATCGGCGATCCGCCAGAGGACGCCGTGGCCGGCGCCATCCGACGCGAGTAGTCCACGTTTGTTGAGGCGGTTCAAAGTGTCTCTGACTTTCCATTGGACGCGGACGAAGCTGGCGCGATCGGCTGGGTCCAGCCCGGTGTCGATCATCACGGCCCTGACGAGGTCTGGTGCGCGGATCGGCGCACCCGCCCGACGAAGCGCATCGAGCACACGGCGCGACAAACCGCCTGGTTCGAACCAGAGATCAGATTGACGGATCTTCTTCGGCGGGATCGTCTCCGGCTCCATTGCGGGAGCAAATAGACGGATGGCAGCGTCCAGATGAACCAGATCAGCGCGAAATTGGCCGAGCTGCTGCTGGGCTCGGGCGATCATGCCGGCAATCTCGGCCCGCTTGTTGGCCAGCGCCGACACAACATGACTCTCCGCCATATCCATCCTCGATCTCAGAACGATCGAGCTGATTATCTCCTGCATGTCGATATGATGTCAGCCATGCGCTTGGTGTGCATGCGCCATAATGCCGCGAATCTGCGCGTTAATTTGAGACTGGCTGACCGGTCGGCTCGGCAGGGCAAATGACGGACATTGAGCAAGTAGATACAGAGGGCATTGTCACGGTAACCGGCCTGGGCAGCTAGGGCAGAGACCGACAAGATCGGAGGCATGAAACCTCCCCCCCGACCCACACTACCGCCATCGCTTCCCTGCGGAGATCATCGGCCACGCTGTCTGGCTATATCACGTGTTCAGCCTCAGCCTGCGGGACGTTGAGCTGCTTCTGGCCGAGCGGGGCATCGTCGTCTCGTATGAGACCGTGCGGCGCTGGTGCAAGAAATTCGGCCAGACCTTTGCCAGCCGCCTGCGCCACCGCCGGCCACGGCCCGGGGACAAGTGGTACCTCAATGAGGTCTTCATCCGAATCCGGGGCGTGCAGCACTATCTCTGGCGCGCGGTGGATCAGGACGGCGTCGTGCTCGACATTCTGGTTCAGGATCGGCGTGATTCCAACGCTGCCAAGCGTTTCTTCAGACGATTGCTGAAGGGATTGCAATATGTGCCGAGGGTGATCGTGACCGACAAGCTGAGAAGCTACGGCATCGCGCAGCGCCATCTGCTTCCCGGCGTCGAACACCGACAAAGCCGGTATCTGAACAACCGCGCCGAGAACTCGCATCGGCCGACACGGCGGCGAGAGCGGCAGATGCAACGGTTCAAATCATCCTGCCAAGCCCAGGACTTTCTCTCCGCCCACTCGTTCATCTATGGCCACTTCCATCCGCGCCGACACCGGCTTGCAGCCAATGCCTATCGTGCGATCCGGTCCGACGCCTTCAAGACCTGGCAGCAGGAGACCTCTGCCCGACACACAGCTTGATTGCCGCGGCACGACCATCCTTGGCTCCGCGCTGCCCACACGAAGTTAACGTGACAATGCCTCCCGATCTGCTCAACGCCGATCCAATGCTTACGCAGCGTATCGACCTGGCCTTGTTTGCCGGACCGTTCGGCGTCGATGATGCGCATCTCGTTGGTATATCGGGATCGGACAAAGTGGACGGTCTATGGCCATCCGACCATGCAGGACTTGTGGTGACGTTCGATGTGCCGGTTCCTGAACCTGCGTCGATGAGTTTGTTCGTTCTGGGCATCGGGGCCCTCGCTGCGGCGCGCAGGCGTGGGCCCAGGTAGTCTCTATGGAGCCTCTGTCATGTCCGCGATGTGCCAGAAGCTGACTTTGCGCGCGCGAGCCGGGATCGAGAGGGATCCGCGCGCCGGAAAGGTGGGGGAGGGCCCAGTGGTTCCGAAGGCTTCGCCGAACCGCGCCCAAGGGGCCATACGCAACCATATGCGACGGGGACAAATCGGGAGGGGGAGATGAAGACGAGGCTGGCTCTCATCGGTGCTGCGTTGCTGGCACTGTTTGCGGCGCCAGTTTCGGCGGCGCCGATCAGCGCGATCTATGCTTTCGGCGACAGCCTGTCGGACGCGGGTAACGCCTATATCGCGACCGATGGGAAGAGCCCGCCCGCACCTCCCTATGCCCTTGTCAATGGCTTCGGCGTGTCCAGCAACGGGCCGGTCTGGGTGCAGAACCTGGCGGGCAAACTGGGTCTCGGCGCGTTGCTGCCAAGCCTTGCCGGCGGGACCGATTTCGCCGTCGGCGGTGCCCAGACAGGCGCGTTCGGCGCCTATATCGGTTCGCCCGGGGATCTGTTGCCCGCCCCCGGCAACCCGGCCGCGGACTTGCAGCTCGGCATGTTCGCGGCCGACGTGCCGCACCCCGCGGCACACGCGCTCTACACGCTGTCGATCGGCAGCGTCGACCTCGCTAACATCTTTGCCTTGGATTCCGGCAACCCGGCGCAAGCGACCGCCGATACAACCGCGGTGCTCAGAAATATCGGGATCTTCATCGGCGATCTGACCGCGGCTGGAGCCCACTCCTTCGATGTGCTGAACGTGCCCGATCTCGGGCTCACCCCGAGGGCGCAGGCGCTGGGTCCGACCGTCGCCGCCGAAGTCTCGGCCTCTACCGCCGCGTTCGACGCGGAATTGCGAACCACGCTTGCAGGCTTCGCGCAGAGTGACGGGCTCGACCTGCACCTTATCGACACCTTTGCGCTGGTGGATCAGGCGATAGCCGACCCGGCATTGTTCGGCTTGACCAATGTCAAGGATGCCTGCCTGCCGTCCGCCATCCTCACCCCTTGTGCCAATCCGAACCAATACCTGTTCTGGGACAACATTCACCCGACCGAAACCGGCCAGCGCCTAATCGCCGCCGCCGCCGTGCCGGAGCCCAGCGCGCTCTCCCTCTTGGCGGCTGGCCTCGGCATATTCGGGCTCATCACACCGCGCCGACGGATTTGGGATAAACGGGGTCGCCTCGGGCGAGCCTAAGAGGCTTCTCTGACTGGGGTCGTTGAGGTCAACCCATTCCGCTTGCTTCTTGCCTGATGTCGCGCCCGTGGCATCACTCGCTTCTCTTCGCGGCCGACGCGTGGCTGGGCCGCATGATGGGGTTCAGGAGGCGAGGTGTTTGGTCGGCAGAGGGTTCGCCGAATGGCCGGGATCGCTTTGCCGAAGTCTGGCGGAGTAACCACTGTCCTCCGACATTCAAGAAGATGATCTTTCGAACCGCCATCGAAGAGATCCTTGTGCGCACGGACCAGGATAAAAAATCCCTTGAGTTGGTGCTTCACTGGAAGGGAGGTGCGCATACGCAAGTTGCGATGGAGCGGCCGGGTTCCGCAGCGGAAACCGCCACGCCCACGGAGGCGCTGGATATCATTCGCTGTATGGTGTTCGCCACGGCGACGACCAGGTCGCCTCCGTATTGAACCGACGCGGCTATTCCATCGGCAAAGGCAAGCGATGGAATCAGACCCGTGTGGCGACAGCCAGGTGCAACCATTCCATTGCCGGTCAACAGCGAGCCTTACCTGATCTGGAGAGAGTTAGCTTGAGCCAAGCTGCTCGAATATGCGGGCGGCGTCAGTCATCGCACGATCGAACGGCTGGTGGAGGCAGGTCTGTTGAAGCGCGAACAAGTGACTCTTCGTGCGCCCTGGGAAATTCGCCGCAGTGATTTGGAGGCCGCACCCATTCGCGCGATTATTGATCGCCTCCACCGCACCGGCAAACTAACATTGCAAGGGGACTGCACGGAAGATCAGTTTGCCTTGTTCACTGAAAATGCAGGAATTGATAATGCCAGGTATCATGAGTGAGGGTTCTGCGTCAGTGCCGATCCCCACGTATGGAGCACAGCGGTGATGCCGATCCGAGCACCGAGATGGCGGGGATCGGCAGCGATCGTCAGCATCGTCTCGGACGCCGCGTGGAAAAGCAAGTCGTAGACCGCGGCCTTGTTGTGGAATGCGATGTCGGCGACCTCAGTCGGCAGGGTGAAGACGACGTGGAAGTATCCGACCGGCAGCAGGTCGGCCTCGCGCTCGGCCAACCAGGTGCGCGCGGCGGCGCCTTGACACTTTGGGGAGTGCCGGTTGCGGCAGCTGTTGACACGGTCGATACCACGTCGATCCCGGGGCAATGGACGGAACTCATGCGCCTCCAGCCCCTGGCGGCTTAGCGTGCATGTGTGGACGGCCCCTTGGATGCAAGAGCTTCGTTGAGAATTTTGACGGGCGGATCGATTGCGAGCATGTGTCCGGCCTGTTGACGCGGCACCATGTCCGCTGGCCCAGATGGGTTCCGCGATCCAGCCCCAAACAATTTTGCGGCTTCGAAAGCCGGCACGCTAATCGGGTTCTCTGGATCATCGGTTCGACCGATCGTCATCTCATTCAGCTCTTTCACCCTGGCATCAACGCGTGCTTACGGCGATGACCGGCGAACGCCGGCCCAGCCACACGCGTCATCGCGACCCATGCCACATGGGCCACCCCGCGGCTCAATCACGTCCGAAGCCCCTTGGCGGCTCAACCGCCTGAAGCTCGGAGAGATCGAGTTCAACAATCGCGCGCAAGGCCTCGGCGAGCGCGCTGTCCTGTTGATTGTCCGGCAACGCATCCAGCCAGCCGGCATATTCGGTCTGCAGCTCCACGGCCGCGGCGATGGTGTCGTTCCACCGTTGGATCCTGGAGCGCCGGTCGGTGGGGCGGCGTGTGCGAACCACCGGTGCGCCAGCCGCGTGCGCGGCGCGATAACGTGCCTGACGCTCGGCGCCGGTCATGGCTGTTTCACTGATTGATTGACGTGGCATGGTTCCACTCCCAATCGTTACGTGACGGAATGTCGGTCACGCCGCGGCTGCTCCGGCCGCCGCGGAGGGACGCCGGTACGTCTCGCCGCGCTTCATCATCGCCCAGGCGGTGCGGACCATTTTGTTGGCGAGCGCCACGGCGACGAGCTTGCGCGGTTTGCGGAGCAGCAGCGCCCGCAACCACTCCGTCATTTGCTGGCTACCTGGCCTCATGGCGGCATTGATCACCGCGGTGGCACCAGAAACGAGCAGGACGCGGAGCCGTTCATTACCGGCCCGGCTGATGCCGCCCATTCGTTGCTTGCCACCGGTCGAACGCTCCTTCGGCGTGAGGCCCGCCCAAGCGGCGAGATGGCGTCCGGATTCGAACATCTCCGGGTCGATCTCGACGGCAAGCGTCAACGCGGTTACCGGGCCCACGCCCGGGATGGTGACCAGACGCTGGCTGACCTCGCTGGCTTTGTGCGCGGCGTTCAGTTTGGCGTCGACGTTTTTGACACGGGCGCCGATTTCGTCGATCTGTTGACCCAGAAGAACGAACATCTCCTTGGCTTCCGGCGGGATGGCGACCTCTTGTTCAATAGCAAAGAGCAACGGCACGATCTTTCCAGCTCCTTTACCAGCGATGACGCCGAACTCGGCGGCATGACCGCGCACCGTGTTGATCAGAGCGATGCGCTGACCGATCAAGGTCTCACGCACCTTCAGGACCATGCCCTGAGCCTGTTGCGTGACAGATTTCGCCGGCACGAAATGCATGCCCGGACGCCCGGCGGCTTCGCAGATCGCTTCGGCGTCGTTGCGATCGTTTTTGCCGCGTTTGACATAGGGTTTGACGTACTGAGGCGGGATGAGACGCACCGTGTGGCCGAGCGCGGTCAGTTCGTGAGCCCAATAATGAGAAGAGCCACAGGCTTCCAGGGCGACGACGGTGGACGGCAGCTTCCTGAAGAAGGAGATCATCTGCGCGCGGCGGAGATTGATCCGTAACACCGGCCGGTCTTGCTGATCGATGCCGTGTAACGTGAACACGGCTTTGGACGTGTCGATGCCTATGCGCTTATATTGGGTCATGGACGGCTCCGGTCTTGGTTGCTCACAGCCCCAATTCTGGCACTCGATGCCGCGGGGCCGTCCACCCCAACAGTTTTGAACAGATCGCGCTGATGCGGACGCGATCATCGGTGAGCGTATCGCACTGCTTCACTCACCTGCGAGGAATTGGGCAAACGCAGCGCTATAGTCAGGATGCCATCGCGACAGGGCAGGACGGTTCTCGGTGATGTCCTGCGCCGCCCACAGGATGCGGCGATTGTCGATTTCGCGCGTCACTTCGTTGTCCGGGCAGACAATATAGAAGTCGCCGTGCCGCATACCTTCGATCAGCATGTCTACCACCTGATCCGGCAGCCATGCGCCCGTCGGCTTCTCGGTGCGCCCACGGCTCGTCATTCCTGTGCAGGTCGAGCCGGGAATCAGCAGATGTGCCGAGATCCGCGCCCCTTCGGCATTGCGCAGGCTGTGCGCCAGCGCCTCGGTCAGCACTTTCACACCCGCCTTGCTGACGTTGTAGGCGGTGTCGCCTGGTGGGCAGGTGATTCCCTGCTTTGACCCGGTGTTGACGATAGCGCAGCCTGGGCCCTGCTGCAGCATGCGCGGGGCAAACACCTGCACGCCGTGGATGACGCCCCAGAGGTTTACCTCCAGCACGCGGCGCCAGCGGTCGAGGTGTTCCCACGGGCCGCCGCCAGGCGCGGTACCGGCGTTGTTCATCAGCAGCGCGACTTCCCCGAATTTGGCGTAGACGGTGAACCCCCGACTGTGACGCGCAACGGAGAAACCGGCGACAATTGTTTCCTTTCCTCACTGTTGACTATAGTCTGACCCAACAGTGACTTCCGGCAAGTGATTGAATAGGCGCGGCAATTCGCGCTGGCGCGACGGCATTGCACTACGTGTTGCCGGAACGTAATAAACCGGCGGCGATGGCCTGCACGGTTGGCAGCAATGCCACGCCGGCAGCGCGCAGTGCGAGGCCAGCGGCGTGTCAGGGAGTGGAGCGAAGCAGGAAGCACCTGCCGTGGGGTCTGGACTGGAAACATGGCGTGCATGCCATATTGCACGGTTCTGTCAGTTTTCGTGCCGTTGAGTTTGGCAAGTATCGGCCATCGACGCCAGCACTCAAGCTGTTGCCAGGACAGCGAGGACAGTCGCGGTCTTCCGCATATGCCGCCAGCGCCGCACGGCGGCGGGAACATGTTCGCGCATTCGGGATCGGCATCGCAGAAAGTTTCGGAGTTCGTCATAGCCGCGGCAGTAGCGCGTCGCTGATACAGTGCTCTTCAGTCCAAGCATGGGCCGACATCGGCTTTTGATGCCGCGATGGTCCTGTTCAAGCCTGTCGTTGAGATATCGGCTCATCCGATGCCGCACGTGTTTGCCCAGCTCGGTCCGGATCGCTCTCGGATAGGCGTCATGTCCATCGGTCGTGACCCGATCCGGAGTGACGCCGGTCACCGCCTTGGCCGACCGGAAGAATGCCCTGGCGGTGGCAAGGTCACGATGTTCGCTCAGCATGACGTCGACCAAAGCGCCGTCGCGATCGATCGCGCGATAGAGATACCGCCATTGGCCCCGCACCCGGATATATGGGCGAGTGGCGCGGGGCAGTTGCAGCCCCGCGCTCTCTCAGAACCGGACGTGATACTCTCGCATCATCCGGCTCCCATTGTTCGGCCGCTTCCATAGAGCAGACCCCAGTGAGCGAACAGCCGAGGCTGATGGCGTGCGATGCGCGCCAGCCAGTGTCGGGATCGCCGCTTGTGCCCGCGCAAGGTCTTGAACTTTCCGCTCGCCCATCGCGCCAAGGTAAGGTCGATGCGCTGCAAGGTTGGATAGAGGGCCGAAGGACAGAACCGCCCATAGTAGTTGATCCAGCCGCGAATGTGCGAGTTGAACATCCCCGCGAGATCATCCAGGGTTTTGTCACTCCGTCGATGCATCGACCACCTCCGGACAGTCTGACGAATCGCCGTGAGCGCCTTTGTGCTGACTGCGGGACCGAACGAAACGCCCATTCCCCCGACCCTTTTGCTCACCACTCTTGGCCTGAAAGTGTAGCCAAGAAAGTCGAACTTAAAGGTTGGATGGTTTTCACGTCGACTTTCATCCTTGCAATAGACGATTTTCGTCTTATCAGGATGTATACCGCGACTCCCCGGGAAGGCGAAAATACCCCTTGCCAAACGGCCGGAACGCGATTCTACCGTCCGCATGATCCGACGTGGCTTCCTGGACAGCGAATCGCGCAAGGACCTGACCGAGTTGGCTCGGGACGGGTCTGCCGCCCATCGTTTGGCCCGGCGCGCCAATGCGCTGGTGCTGCTGGACGACGGCATGAGCTGCGAAGCCATCGCGACGGTCCTGTTGCTGGACGACGACACGATCCGCAGCTGGTATCGGCTGTACCAGGAAGACGGGATCGAGGGCCTGGCGAGCTTCGGCTATGAGGGCGGCGCCTGCCGCCTGAACGAAGAGCAGCGGGACAAGCTGGAGGCCTGGATCAGCGATACGCTGCCGCGGACCACGCGCGAGGTGGGCGCCTGGATCGAGAAGGAGTGCGGCATCGAATACCAGGGCCGGTCTGGCCTGATCGCGCTGTTGCACCGCCTTGGCATGGAACATCGCAAACCAAAAACGGTGTCGCGCAAGCTCGATCCAGAGAAACAGGCTGCATTCATCAAGGCGTATGAGGAGTTGCTGAATGGCCTCGACGCCGATGAAGCAGTGTTGTTCGCCGACGCGGTGCATCCGACGCATGCGGTACGGCCGGTAGGGTGCTGGGCGCCGAAGGACACGCCGATCGCGGTGGCGCAGACCAGCGGGCGGCAACGCCTGAACATTCATGGCGCGATCAACCTGGAGACCGGCCACACCCAGATGCTGGAGGTGGAGACGGTTGATGCAGCCAGCACGATCAGGCTGATGATCGCGCTGCTGGCGATGTACCCGCGCAAGCGGGTGATCCACGTATTCCTGGACAACGCCAGATATCATCATGCGAAGTTGGTGCAGGCCTGGCTGGCGCGGCCGGGCTGCCGGATCAAACTCCACTTCATCCCGGCCTACTGCCCGCACCTCGACCCGATCGAACGACTCTGGGGCTTGATGCACAAGCACATCACCCACAACACGTGTCATGAAACCTTCCGAGACTTCAGCGGCGCGATCCTGACGTTCCTGCGAGAGGAGGTGCCCAGGAACTGGCGCCTCTACTGCGATGAGGTCACCGACAACTTCCGCATCATCTCGCACGAGGATTTTCGGATTCTGGCGTGAGCGGGGTATAGCGTCAGTCCGCACTCAGCAAACCGCGTCTCAAGAGCAATCCGCAGCGCCGTGGCCTGGTCGTAAGCGTCCGGCCTGCGGCGTGTTGCGCCGAAGTGCGCATCGTCTGCAGAGTCGGCCCCTGACGGGGGTCCTTCTGGAGGACTCCAGAAGGAGGCTGTGTGACGGGATCAGAGATCATCACGCGTCGGCGGAAGTGGCAGCCGGCGGAGAAGGCTGCGCTGCTGGCTGAGGTTGAAGCCGAAGGTGGCAAGGTCGCGGTGGTGGCGCGGCGGCGCGGTATCTCGGAGAGTTCTACTATATAATTGGCGATCGGCGTGGAAGGCGACGGCGTCTGCGATGCGTGCGGCGGCACCGGTGGACTTTGTGCCTCTTGGGATAATCGAACCGGATGTGGAAGGGGAGCGGCAGCCGCTGCTGGCGCCGCCGGAATGCGAACGATCGCAACAGCAGCAGGCCGGCAGAGATGACGCGGGACTGATCGAGATCGCGTTGCCGAACGGTGCTCGTGTTTGCGTCGATGCTTCGGTGAACGAGAAGGCGCTTTCGCGGGTGCTGCGCGCAATGCGGAACGCGCTATGATCAGCTTGGCACCTGGCACGAAGGTCTTCCTTGCCTGTCAGCCGGTCGACCTTCGCAACGGGTTTGACGGTCTGGCTGCGAAGGCACACCAGGTGATTGGTAGTGATCCTTTCAGCGGTCACCTGTTCATCTTTCGCGGCAAGCGCAGCGACTATTTCAAGGGCCTGTATTGGGATGGCAGCGGGATGTGGCTGATCGCCAAGCGTCTTGAGAAGGGTCGTTTCGTATGGCCGCCGATCGTTGATGGCGCGATGACGCCCGCGCAGTTTTCCGTCCTGGTCGAGGCGATGGATTGGCGTCGAACCGTAGCGCCACCTGCTCCGATTCGACCAATGCTGATCTGACAAAGCACCGATTCGCATTTGACTGCGGTGCTGTGAGAGGAAGGTTTGATAGATTTAGTCATGTCGCTCGCCACCGCCGAACTGCCTAGTGATCTCCCCGCATTGCGTGCCTTCGCGCTGGCCTGTCAGGGCGAACTGAAGGCGGCCGAGCTTGCGGTGCAGTACAAGGCCCTGGAGATCGAGAAGCTCAAGTTCCAGATCGCCAAGTTGCGCCGCATGCAGTTCGGCCGGTCATCGGAGCGGATCAATCACCAGATTGCCCAGCTTGAGCTCCGGCTGGAGGAGCTGGAGGCCGGCATGGCCGAAGACGCCACCCGCGCCGAAGCCAAGGCCGAAGCCGCCGAACCCGCGGCACCGATCCGCGAGCGTAGCAAGCCAAAGCGGCGGCCACTGCCCGATCATCTGCCGAGGCAAGAGGTCGTGCATCAGCCTGCTGATGACGGTGCGTGCACCTGCCCTGATTGCGGCAGGGGAATGGCCAGGCTCGGCGAGGACGTGACCGAGGTGCTGGACTACGTGCCAGGTCCGATCACCGAAGTTGCCTGCTGGGCGCACTGCCGCCGCAAGATCTTCGACGTTTGGGACGCGACGAAATCGCCGGTTGCCAAGGAGGCGCTCGATCGGATCGCCGCGATCTATGTGATCGAGGACAAGGCCCGGTTTGCCCCGTTGCCGAGCGGGTTGAACACCGCAAGGAGACGGCGCCGCTGATCGAGGCGTTCTTCGAATGGGCCAAAGCCACCGAGGCCAAGCTGTCGGCCAAGTCGGCGCTCGCCGAGGCGTTCCGCTACACGATCAAGCGGCGTGAAGCACTCACCCGCTTCGTTACCGACGGACGGCTCGAGGCAGACAACAACATCGCCGAGAACGCGATGCGTAAAATTGCGCTCGGAAGACGCAACTATCTCTTCGCCGGTTCGGATAGTGGCGGCGAGCGGGCAGCATCGATCTACACGCTCGTGGCTTCGGCGAAGCTTAACGGCATCAACCCGCAGACCTACCTCAAGGAGATCCTGACACGGATCGCCGAGGGGCATCCAATCAACCGGATCGATGACTTGATGCCGTGGCGGATGACCTCAATGACCGCGCCGCAACCGCCCTGACCAGCGAACTGCCTGTCCGCCTCGTTTGCCTCCTTTTGTAGCTCAAAAAGGAGACTGCGGCGAGATCACAAAAACCACACGGGCCAGCGATCTCGGTCACAAACGGGGTACGTTGCAGCCCGTGCGCTTACCGAGAAGGCACTGACCGCGGTCATTCAGGAAGCCGGAGCCTGCCCTCGGGCTTGACCCGAGGGTGCATGGCATCTCGACACGCAGCGTCGATAACCTCGTGCGGGCCATGCGCTGCTCCGGTGTCTCCAAAAGCCAGGTCTCGCGGCTGTGCGCCGACATCGACAAACGCGTGCAGGCCTTCCTGCAGCGGCCGATCGAAGGTGACTGGCCGTATGTCTGGTTGGACGCCACTTACGTGAAGGTACGCCATAACGGCCGGATTGTCTCTGTTGCGGTCATCATCGCCGTCGGCGTGAACAGCGACGGGCGCCGCGAAGTGCTCGGCATGACGGTCGGCGACAGCGAAGCCGAGACCTTCTGGACCGACTTCCTGCGCGGCCTGGCGCGGCGCGGCCTACGCGGCGTCAAGCTGGTGATCTCGGACGGGCACGAAGGGATCAAGGCCGCCGTCGCTCGCGTGCTGAACGCCTCATGGCAACGCTGCCGCGTGCACTTCATGCGCAATGCCATGGCGCATGCCGGCAAGACACAGCGGCGCATTGTCGCGGCCTGGATTGGCACGGCATTCGCCCAGGACGATGGCGACGCCGCCAGCAAGCAGTGGCGCAGCGTCGCCGATCAATTGCGACCCCGGGTGCCGAAGCTGGCCGCACTGATGGATGATGCCGAGGCCGATGTGCTTGCCTATACAACATTCCCCAAGGAGCATCGTGCCAAGATCCACAGCACCAATCCGCTGGAGCGGCTGAATGGCGAGATCAAGCGGCGCACCGATGTTGTCGGCATCTTTCCCAACGAAGCTGCCATCATACGCTTGGTCGGCGCCATGTTGCTCGAGCAGAACGACGAATGGGCTGTGCAGCGCCGCTACATGAGCCTGGAAACCCTCGGTTCGGTCAGCGATACTGCAACCGTCACTCTGCCAGCCGTGGCAGCCTGACCACGCAGCCAACGCTGCTCGGGAGCATCGCTCCTACACCACGTCTCGGGACACGATCGCCCTCCAGAAGGAACTCCTGACAGGAGACAACCCTTCAGATCTCGCGCGCTTCAGCGCAATACGGTGCAGGCCATGCGCTTACGCCTGGTCTTCAGTGCGACAGTGACAAATCGCATCATCGGCATAGCGCTCGAACAGTATGTCCGGAAAGTTCCGGCGCATCCACAAGTCAAACGCATAGTGCAGAAAGAGATTGGCCAAGAGGGGGCTGATGACCCCGCCCTGCGGCGTCCCTCTCTCTCGCCCGATGACGCTCCCATCCGCCACCTGCATCGGGGCTTTCAGCCATCTGTCGATGTATAAAAGCGCCCACGGGCAATTGGTGTGCTTGCGCACCGCCCGCATCAGCAGTTCCGTATCGATGCTGTCAAAGAAGGCCTTGATATCAAGATCAAGAACCCAGTCACGACGCCAGCATCGCTGCCGCGCCATGCCAACTGCATCGAGCGCCGATTTGCCGGGCCGATATCCATAGGAATCCAGGTGGAATTGTGGCTCCGCCAATGGTTCCAGATGCCGCTTGACCACCATCTGGGCGATGCGATCCGCGACCGTGGGAATCCCCAGCGGGCGCGTCTTGCCATCGCTCTTCGGTATGTCGACCCGCCGCACCGGTGGCGGAAAGTAGCTGCCGGACGACAGACGATTCCAGAGCTTGTAGAGGTTGTTCCCAAGATCAGCCTCAAAGTCCGAAATCGCCTAGCCGTCCACGCCAGCCGCCCCTTGGTTGGCTCTAACCCTCTTATAGGCTTCCCATACTTCCCTTTTCGGAATGTCATACGGCTTTGCGCTATCCATGAGGGTCCTCCCGTCGCCGGTTGCCCTCAGGCCAGAGCTGAACAACGCAACCCCTTCGCTCCAGCCCCATTACAGGACCTTCATCACTACTACGGGTTGCTCCGCCCCTGTGCCCCGCATCGGTCCTCTCATCCTCATAGGGTCCACCTACTTGGATTTCTCCCTTAGCATCGAGGCGACAGGTTCCCGCGTTCCACATAGAAGCCTGATCCAGAGTCACGCCGCCTCCATGCCGGATGCCGCCTGGGCAGCAATCAGGCCTCCCCCAGGCTCGTCCCAGGTTAACGAATTCCCCCTGGTTTCGACATCGTCTCGTACTTTTCGACACGTCATCAGCGGTTCGCTTTCGCTCGTCTCTCTAAACCTTACCTGACAGGATCTGGTCCCGCCTTTTCCGCAACGCTCACCACCACGGCTCTTTACCGTCGCAGCTTGCGGTAGTTTGAAGCCTACCCCTGACGGTCGGCTTCGAGGGGCCTACCCTCATCTCCTATGCAGCTCCGCACTCCCATTGCTGGTCGTGCGTTCGCGGCACACTCTCATCAACGTACCAGCTGGGGCCAACCCGGCCTTTGCGTCGCCGACGCAGGTGCTCGGCAAGCGCCGGCGTCAGTTTAGCCTCCCAATCGCGCACCGCTTCATAGCTGAAGATGAACCCGCGGGTCAGGAACATCTCGGCCAGATCCCGCAGGCTCAGCTTGTAGCGCAGCCGCCAGAGCACCACGAGGGCGATGACATCGCTCGGATACTGCACACGGTTAAGCACACCGGTGCTGCGCTCGTTGAACTGTTTGCCGCAGTTCGCGCACCGGAACCGGCGATAGCCTTGTGCGGTGCGCTCAGGCCGTTCGCTGATCGTCGTCGATCCACATGCCGAGCACCGCATTCCGATCCAATCCCCACAACGAACAGCAGCGTGCCTGATACATCCGTTGGCGCAAAGGCTGACAGAACCCCTGCGAAAGGCTGGCTCGTCGCAGCATTTGGTACAACGAATGGCGGCGTGTTCCCAAAGCATGCGAACGTGTTCGGAGCGTTCGTGGCCAGGCTGCGCCCAGCAAGCTGATTTTGGAAGGCAGTGGTTAAAAGCTGTCCTTGAAATGGCACGTAAACCGGTGAGGCGAGGGGATCTTGAGTAGTTATGTACACCATGATCGCAAGATTTGTTGCCTGCGCGCGCAGCAGGTGTTGACTGTCGAGCACAGTCAAGAACAAGGCAACAAGCACATGCGACAGGCATCTCCACATTTCTGATCCCCTCGATAGGGCCTACTCAGCCGCATGTCCGTCTGTCAAGATAGACACGTCTTTGCGGAGCGGAAGCGGCCGCCGTCTCTGCGAGGGTTCGCCGGCGCTACATGTTGAGGTCGTGGCCAAGGCAGATTGGCCTGGGACCCCAGAATCGTTCCGCTAATGCTCAGCCAGTCCTAAGCCAACTTTAACGGAAATCCGCCGAGGTCGAACGATGCGAAATTCAAGACTTTCGGAAACTCCGCTCGGCCCAGTATTATCAATGGGTTGCGGTTTGCGAAAGTTACGACCGAAAAGCCGGCCGATAGCGCGGGAATGGCAGCTTGCGAATGCTCCGATCCCCGTTTTCCTTGAGCCGATCACAGTGTCCGGAAGATATGACCGGAACAGACGACCACTCCAGCACCTCAATGATGGTCCGCGCACGTATTGGCGGGTACTTCGGGGGAGGGTCCGCGGCAGGTCGATTGCGGCCATCCCGCTATCATTCAGAGTCAGGCTCTGCGGAATTACGCTGGCCGACGAAATGATTGATCCACCGCGCCCGTGCCGGCGGCGCAATGCTCAGCATCGCCAGCAGCCCGCTCATTGCCAACGCCGCAAGCGCCGCAGCGCGGAGCATCACGCTGCCGTCGCCGCCGATCGCAGGCCGTCGCGCAGCCGGCCCATCGCGCGCTCGATGCGGTGCGGCGATTGGGCGAAGCAGATGCGCAGAAAACCCTCGCCGGCCGCGCCGAATGCGACGCCCGGCGCAACGGCGACATGCTGATCGGTGACCAGCCGCTTCGCCAGAGCAAGACTGTCGGTCAGGCCCTCCACGCCGACGAACGCATAGAACGCCCCGTCCGGCGCGGAATACCGCACGCCATTCAGACCGGACAGAGCATCAGTGGTCAGCGCGCGGCCGGTGGCACAGTGCGCACGGAACCGCTCCACCGTCTCGGTATCGTGCACCGCGGCGACCCCGGCGTGCTGGATGAATGGCGCGACACAGGAATGGGTGACCTCGACCAGTTCGGTGATCGCGTTGCGCGCGCCGTTGGGCACCACCATCCAGCCCAGCCGCCAGCCGGTCATCACCCACGACTTGGAGAAGCTGTTGCAGACGATGATGTGGTCATCCGGCTCGGCGATATCGAGCATCGACGGCGCGGCCGGCGCCCCGCAGTAAACCAGGCGCGAATACACCTCGTCCGCGATCAGCCAGACCCGTCGCCGCCGGGTGATCTCCAGGATCGACGCCAGTTCGTCGCGCGTTGCGGTCCAGCCGGTGGGATTGTTCGGGCTGTTCAGGATGAACGCGCGCGCACCGTCCAGCATGGCGTCGAGCCGGTCGAGTTCCATGCGGAAGCCACCCTCGGGCTGCGCGGTCAGATCGAGTTCGTCCACCTGCGCGCCGCGCAACCGGGCCGCGTTGGCGACATTCGGCCAGGACGGGCTGTGCAGCACCACGCGATCGCCGGCACGCACCGTCGCCGCCAGCGCGACCGAGACCGCCGTCATGCCGGATGCGGTGATCTGGATGCGCGGCTCGGCGACCGGGCGTGCGTGCAGCCCGGTCAGGTATTCAGCCAATGCGGAACGCAGTTCCGGCAGGCCGCGCACATCGGCATAGCGCGTGTTGCCGGCGTTGAGCGCGGCTATGGCGGCGCTGTGTGCGGCGGCCGGGCTCGGCTGGTCGGATTCGCCGAAGCACAGGAAGTCGACGTCGGGCGTCGCGAAGGCAACAAGCGCGATTTCGAGAATGCGGGAACCGGGGATGCTGACGATGTCCATCCGCATCATTTAGGTGTCCAGCGTGCTGGATGCGAGGCGAAGTTCACGGCATCAATACATGAAACAGCAGGATCAACAGGCAGATGGGGATGCCTGCAACCAAAGCGAGAACTGTAAGGTAGAACAGGCCATAGGCGAGCCTGGCGATGCCAAGCGCCAGTTTGTCACGCATGGGCTTTCCCATGGTCGTGGCGAGGCGCGAAGGCACGCGTCAATGTCATGGCAGAACGCCAACGCCCCGGACAGGTGACCTCGCCCCGCGCCGCCCAGACATGTGAGCCACCTCACAGCCAACGCCGGCTTTCATTGCCACGGTGGTAGCAGAGGAGGCCGACATGCTACTGAGTTTGACCGTGGTCGCGGGGGTGATCGAGTTCGCCTGGATATACTGCCTCTGGTGGATGGTGGCGCACATATAAGGGAGTGTCCGCCACACTGGCTTCGTGCCCGCAGATCGCTGATGACCGCGCGACCACGGCTGGTGGCGGCAGGGCTGTCTGCAACGACGGCTCCTGCTTCCTTCAGATTCTCGGCTTTGCTGCACGTGCGATTATAGTGGGCGGCGTAGGCTGCCGTTCGCCTGTCATTGCGAGTTCCGTACCGTCCTTCGGCCGACCCCCGTGGATGAAACCCGTTTGGGGGATCTG
The DNA here is from genome assembly GCA_963696645.1 of uncultured Alphaproteobacteria bacterium. GTDB lineage: Bacteria > Pseudomonadota > Alphaproteobacteria > Acetobacterales > Acetobacteraceae > JAMXLO01. The sequence goes on along the minus strand of CAVOKY010000005.1, from coordinate 244,420 downwards.
TTGTAAAGTGTTGAGACCGACGGCAAGAGGTCGGCGCTCCATGGTGCTGGAGAGCCCGATTGCGAGTTGGACCGGAGGAGCCTCGAAGACCGCCACTGGCGCCAAGGGCAGGACTGCCCTGGAGCACGTTTGTTAGATTTCATTTTGTGCGAGGCCCCCACGCCGGCGGCGCAGGTGTGGAGGAGACAGAATGGAAGTGATGCACAAACGGGTAGCTGGGTTGGACGTGCACAAGGACACGGTGGTGGCCTGTGTGCGTCTGGTTGGCAGACGCAACAAGGTGACGCGGGAATGCCGGACCTTCGCGACCACGACGGATGGTCTGCTGGCGTTGCTGGCGTGGTTGGCGGTGTGCCGGTGCAGCCATGTCGCGATGGAGGCGACCGGGGTGTACTGGACGCCGGTGTGGAAGATCCTGAGCGAGGGCGCCTTCGCTCTGATTGTGGCCAACGCGGCGCACATCAAGAACGTTCCTGGCCGCAAGCATGCCCTTGGGCTTGACCCGAGGGACGGACATGAACGATGCGATGTGGATCGCCGATCTGCTGGCGTGCGGCTTGATCAGGGCGAGTTTCGTGCCGGAGGAGGACATCCAGGAACTGCGCTCGCTGATGCGCACGCGCAAGCAACTGGTGCGCGAGCAGACGCAGCACGTGCAGCGCATCCAGAAGACGCTGGAAGAGGCCAACATCAAGCTGGACTCGGTGATCAGCGACATCGTCGGCGTGAGTGGTCGGCGGATGATCGAAGCCATGATCGCGGGCGTGGATAACCCGCATGAGTTGGCGGCATTGGCCCATCGGGGCATCAAGGCTTCGCCGCAGCAATTGCACGATGCGCTGCACGGTCGGCTGAGGCAGCATCACCGCTTCCTGTTGAAGCTGCATCTCGATCGGTGGGATGCGCTGGACATGGCGATCCAGGAGATCGATCGGGAGGTCGACGGGCGGATCGAGTGCATGGACGCGGAGGCCGAGGAGGGGGAGGCCGAGGAGCGGGAGGCCAAGGAGCGGGAGGCCGAGGAGCGGGAGGCCAAGGCGGGAGAGGCGCCCTTTCGCATCTTGATCCTGCGTCTGTGCTCGATCCCCGGGGTCAGTCGCCTGTCGGCAATCACGATCCTCGCCGAGATAGGCCGCGACATGAGCCGGTTCCCCACCGCTGGTCATCTGGTCTCCTGGGCCGGGTTGTGCCCTGCTCAGAACGAGAGCGCCGGCAAGCGGAAATCGTCACGCCTGCGCAAGGGCGCACCATGGCTGAAGACCATGCTCGTACAATGTGCCTGGGCGGCCAGGCGCCAGAAGAACAGCTATTACGCGGCCCAGTTCAATCGGTTGAAAAGCCGCCGGGGACCGCAGAAGGCGATCTGCGCCGTCGCCGCCTCGATCCTTACCGCCATCTACCATATGCTGAACAACGGCACGCTACACCACGATCTCGGCGCCGACTACTTCGATCGCCGTTCGCCTGACGCAAAAGCCAGACGTCTGGTTGCGCAGCTTTCAAGGCTCGGTTTCGCGGTGAAACTCGAACCTCTCGCCGAAGCCGCCTGATGCGCCCCCAAAACAATCATCAGCGGGATGGACCATCGCCACGACAAGGGTTTCTTGTTAGGAGCGCGGCGACGCGGCGATCTCGCTCGAGAAGGACCTGGCCCTTACTGGCGCGAGATTGCCGCGTCGGCTTCGCCTCCTAGTCCTACTGAGTCGCAAACCCCAGAGCGTGGAGAATTGTGTTTCCCCGACACGGCGGCGGTTTGGTAGCGATGAAGATTCCAACCTTTCGTGGAGGGCGGAAGTGGATCTTCAGGATGACAGCGGCACGGAAGCCCGCTTCCGCGCCTACGCGGCGACCCTGGCATCGGTTCTGGGACACGCCGACCGGGTCAGGCCGTTCGAGGACTACTGCGTTGGGCTGCTCTCGGCCGAAGGCCGCAAAAGCGTTGAACTGCTGGCGGCGGCAACCGCGCCGGAGCGCACTGCTGCACAGCATCAATCGCTGCTGCATCTGGTGGCGCAGGCGCCATGGTCCGATCAGGCGATGCTGACGCGGGTGCGCGAACTTGTGCTGCCAAGCATAACCCGCGAGGAACCGATCCAGGCCTTGATCGTGGATGACACCAGCTACCCGAAGAAGGGGACGCACTCGGTGGGAGTGGCACGGCAGTATTGCGGCGAGCGGGGCAAGCAGGACAATTGCCAGGTTGCGGTGAGCTTATCGGTGGCGACCCACCGGGCCAGTCTGCCGATCGCCTATCAGCTCTACCTGCCGCAGGAGTGGGCGGACGACCGGGTTCGGCGCGCCAAGGCCGGCGTGCCCGCGGACGTGGTGTTCCAGACCAAGCCGGCGATCGCTTTGCGGCAGATGCGCGAGATGCTGGCTGCCGGCGTGTCGCCGGCCGTGGCGCTGGCCGATCCGGCCTATGGCAACGACGGCAAGTTCCGCGCCGAGATTACCGAGCTTGGCCTGCCCTACGCGGTTGGCGTGTTCTCCAGCATGCTGGTCTGGCGCCCCGGTGAAGCACCGGTCCCGCCGGCACCGGGTCCCGGCCGCGCCCGGCGAGACAAACCGGCCGGTCAGGCCAAGCGCCCTCGTCCGGTCCAGGTCAAGGCGCTGGCCAAGCAACTTGCCCCGGGTGCCTGGCAGACGATCACCTGGCGGGAGGGCAGCAACACAGTGCTCACCTCGCGGTTTGCCCGGCTGCGGCTGCGCCCGGCGCATGATCGTCGCAAAGGCAGCGATCCTGCCGCCGAAGAGTGGCTGATGATCGAATGGCCGGAGGGCGAGGCTGAACCGGACCACTACTGGCTGTCCACCCTGCCGGTCGATATCCCGTTTGCACGCCTGGTCGATCTGGCCAAGCCACCCCTCGCCTTCGCAAGGGCATGGCTGGCGGATTGAGCGCGATTATCTCGAACTCAAACAGGAGGTCGGGCTCGGACACTACGAAGGACGCGGCTGGCGAGGCTTCCACCATCACGCCACGCTCTGCATCGCCGCCTACGGATACCTGATCTCCGAAAAGGAGACGATTCCCCCCTCAGGACCTGCCCGGGCCTGGCGCCGCGCGCAACCTGCCGTTCCCACTGGTTACCGACCCAGACGTGCTGCCGCTACGCTCGCAACGCCACATGCCACACTCCATCGCGACGCTGCGCATTCGCCTGGCACGGATCCTGCTCCGTTCGCTGCCGCGATGTCCCTGCTGCGGACGCAGCCGCGCGAGATCACGGGTGCGGAATGAGTGACACAGTAGGACTAACAAGAAAGCGACGCGGCAATCTCGCGCTCGTTTCGGTGGGCTTTTGATGGTGGGAGATTGCTCTGATGTCCTTTGTCAAGCGCATTGGCAAGCGTGATATATTTCCAACATCGTGTGTTGGAGTTTCCAGTTTGCGTTGATCATGCAAAGGCAGGGGCGAGGCGAAGGGACGTCGGTGATCCATCTCTGATGCGCGGGTTTGACCGCAAGTCCGCGTTTCGTCCGGGGCTGTCCCGCGTCTTCGTACGGGCATCGGTCGTTGCGGTGACCGGCCACTCAGCAATCTCGCAGGAATTCCCCCACCGTGGCCTCGTCCCCACCCATGCACGATGCTTGTCCGCGCCGGCCTGTTGGCCTGGCGGTCGGCCAGGCCGGTGGCGTTGCGCCGGAGGCGACCGCCAGGCCAACCGCCCAGATGAAGGCCGCGAACTCACGCGCGACAGCGGTGATGACCACGGTGTCGAGCTTGCCGGCGCGGCGCAGCGCCCGATAGCGCGCGCTCAGTCGCGTCTGGGCTTTCCAGGCAATGTCGCGCACGGCGGGCGGCGCGGCTGCGACTTTCGCCAGCTTGTCGGCGCCCACGCGCGGCGGATGACGGTAGCTCCAGGCGCATTCCACCAGCAGGCTGCGCGCGTGGCGACGCGAAGCGTGTCAGATCGCCGATCTCCGCCAGCAGCGAAGTGGCGGCGATCAGGTCGATGCCACGCAGCGCCATCAGCGCGGTTGCCGTGGCGCCGAGCGACCAGTCCGGCACCGCGGCGCGGATCGCCCGCTCCAGGCGGCCGATGCGTTCGGTGGCCTGGCGTACCCCATGCAGCATCTCCTCGAGTGCAAGACGCTGCTCGCGGTGATCCAGCTTGCGGCCAGCCAGCCAGCCAGGCGAGGTGTGTCTTGCCCCACGTCGTCTTGCCCGGATAGGGCTGGCCAAGCCGCAGCAGCAGCGCCGAAACCTGCTGGCGCTTCACACGCAGTTCGCGCACCGCGGCGCCGCGCGCGCGGGTGAGATCACGCATCGCCTCGTGGTGCGGGTCTGGCACCCACACCGCGGTCAGTTCGCCGGCACGCAGTCGCTTGGCCAATGACAGCGCATCGCGCCGATTGGTCTTCACCCGATCACCCGGCCGCTGCGGGATCAGCGATGGCGCAACCATGATACACTATGGCCCAGGCTGGTGATCTGCCGATACGGCCCGTAACCGGTCGGTCCGGCTTCATAGCAGAACGTCACCGCCGGATGCTGCTTCGCCAGCTTGCGCACCAGCTTCCCGGTCGCCGCCGGCGTGTTGTCGATCTCGCCGAGGTAGCGCACCTCTCCGTCCCGGCCTTCCGCCGCAATCGCTATCGGGTTCCGCAGCTTCGATGTGTCCAATGCGACGTAGGCAATGCTAGCATTCTCCACGGCTCATCCTTCTTGCTTGAGGTTCCGCCCGGACCATCCGAGCGAGCCTCGCATCGCATCGAGGGTGGGTCGCCTTCGCAAGTGAGGACATACGGTCTTCGTTGCTGCGCTCCTAGCAATGACACGGTATCGCAGAGGGAACGAACCATGGGCATGACGATCGCGGAAAAGATCCTGGCGCGCGCCGGCAGTGTGACGAAGGTCTCGCCCGGCGATGTCGCCGTTGTCGATGTGGAAACCGCCTGCCTGATCGACCTGTCATTCCTGCCGGAAGGCTGGCGGGACGTACTGAAGGTCGCCGATCCGTCGAAGGTGGTGATCGTGTTCGACCACCTGGTTCCGGCGCCGACCGCGCAGGCCGCGCTGTGCATGCAGACCGGCCGCGCGTTCGCCAAAAAATTCGGCATCCAGCGACTGCACGATGTCGGCCCGGACCAGGGCATCAGCCACGCGGTGATCGCCGACAAGGCCTATGCGCTGCCCGGTACCGTGCTGGTGAATGCCGACTCGCACACCTGTAGCGCCGGCGCGTTCAACTGCGCGGCGCGCGGCGTCGGCGGACCCGACATGCTGTACGCGGTCACCACCGGCAAGGCATGGTTTCGGGTTGGCGAAACCATCCGCTACGATCTGACCGGCAGGCTACGTCCCGGCGTTTCGGCCAAGGACATCTTCCTGTTCATCGCCGGCAAGTGGGGCGCGCACGTCAACCAGAACATCGAATATGGCGGTGCCGGCATGGCCAGCATGAGCCTGAACGCACGCCGGACGCTGACCACGATGGGCACCGAACTGTCGGCCGAGTTCGTCATCTTCGAACCGGACGACACGCTGATCGAGTATGTGAAGGCGCGCAATCCGAAGCCGTTCACGCCGACGCTGCCCGACGCCGACGCAACCTACAAGGAACGCCGCACCATCGATCTCGCAACGATCGAACCGCTGGTGGCGCTGCCCGACGCGGTGGTGAACAATTCAGTTGGCATCAGCGAAGTTGCCGGTCGGCACATCGACCAGGCGTTCATCGGCGCCTGCTGCAACGGCACGCTGGATGACCTTGCGGTGGCCGCCCGCGTCGTGCAGGGCCGCAAGGTCGCGCCAGGCACGCGCTTCATCGTCACGCCGAGTACCGAGGCGATCCATCGCGCCGCAATGGCCGCGGGGTATGTCGCGACGCTGATGGAGGCCGGCGCCATCGTCACGCCGGCGACTTGCGGCGCCTGCGTCGGCGGACACATGGGCGTGCTCGGGCCGGACGAGGTGTGCATCACCGCGAGCACGCGCAACTTCAAAGGGAGGATGGGCGATCCGTCCGCGCGCATCTACATGGCGTCACCCGCGACTGTCGCCGCATCGGCCCTGGCCGGACAGATCGCCAGCGCCGCCGAGTTCTTCCAGGGAGATGTGTCATGACGGCAGGGCGCGTGTGGAAATTCGGCGACAACATCAACACCGACCTGATGTTGCCCGGGCCCTACCTGTATCGCGACGCAGAGGATCAGGCGCGCGCGGTGTTCATGAACAATCGGCCTGGCTGGGTGGATCAGGCGCAAATGGGCGATGCCATCGTCGGCGGGTTCAACTACGGCATGGGCTCGTCCCGCCCGGCGGCTCGGTCATTGCGGCTCTGTGGTGTCGGGTTTTTGCTGGCGGAAACGATCAACGGGCTGTTCTTCCGCAACGCGGTGAATTACGGGCTGCTGGCGTGCGAATGTTCGGGCGTTTCCGTAGCATTCGAGGAAGGTGATACGGCCGAGCTCGACATCGATGCGTGGTCCGTGCGCAACAAGCGCACCGGGCAGGCGCTGAAGGTATCGCCGGTGCCAGCGCAGTTGCTCACCATGATGACCGGTGGCGGCATCTATCCGGTGCTGGAACGCGAAGGCCTGATCGCGCCGCGGTAGTCTTTTCCCGGTGGAGGCGGAAACCAATGAAGATCGTCGTGTTCGGCCCGCAGCGGCGCGTCGGCGCATTGCGCGGCGACCTGATTGTTGACCTGTCGCTGGCTTGCGCAAAGTTCCTGAAGGAACGCGAGAACGAACGGCACCCGACACCGCTCGCGGCGGCCCTGGTTCCCAGTGACCTGGCCATGTTCATTGAAGGCGGCAAGCGTTCGCTCGACCATGCCGAAACCGCGCTCGAGCATCTGTTCGGCGCTGCGCACGATGTACTTGGCATTAGCGGTGAGACCGTGGTCCACAAAGCCTCCGAGGTACGCCTGCATGCGCCGCGCCCAAACGGCTCGCGCATCGCGTGTGTGGGCGGGAATTTTGCCGATCATCTCGCGGGCATGGCGGCGATGGGATTGCTGCCGGGCGCAGGCGCCATGTCGATCGACGATGCCTCCGCAAGGATCAGGGACAACGGCATCTGGGGGTTCTGGAAAGTTGGCCGGATCGATGCCGGCCCGGATGACGAGGTGCCTTACCCGAGCCGGTGCGACCGGTTCGACTATGAAGGCGAGGTCGCGATCGTACTTGGCAAGCAGGGCAAGGATGTTCGGGCCGCCGACGCCAGGGATCTTGTCTGGGGCGTGACGCTGCTGGGCGACTGGAGCATCCGGGCGCCGCGCGAACCCGACGGGCCGCTTAAGTTCGGCATGGCGAAGAACTTCGACCAGTCGTGCTCATTGGGACCATGCATTGTGGTCGGCGAACTCGACCCATGCAATATCGATGTTGAAACCTGGGTGAACGGCGAGCGCCGGCAGCAATTCAACACAGGCGACATGGTGTTCTCGTATTGGGAGTATATCGAGTACCTGTCGCGCGACCTCACACTGTATCCGGGCGACATCATCAGCGGGGGAACGGCGGCCGGCACCGCGGCCGACTCAAGTCCGCGCATGGCCGACGGTCAGTTTGCGCCGGAGCGCTTTCTGAAGGCTGGAGATGTCGTGGAGGTCAGGTCGCAGGCAATTGGGACATTGCAGGCGCGCATCGTCGCGAAGTGACTGTCATTGCGAGGAGCGCAGCGATGCGGCAATCTCGGTCCGGTACCGCAATCGACGGGGATTCCTTCGTCGCTGCGTTCCTCGCAATGACAGCCTTATGGCTGTCCAATCAGGCCGAGACCGCTACAAGCATCACTCGTCAGACAGCGCTTCGCTTTCCAGCTCCAACAACTGCTCTGCGCGTTCCGACTCGATCGCCTCCACGCCGCGCAGCCGGCGGCCCACTGCGCGCGTGCGCCGGCGAGCCTGCTCGATCGTATTGGTGAACGTGCCAGCCTGCTTGCCCAACCGCTCCAGCACATCGTCCATCTTCAGCATCTCGGTGCGCGTGGCACCCAGCAGGTCGCGGATCTGATCCGCCTTTTGCTCCAGCGCCAGCGTGACGAACCCCAGATGGATCGTGCGCAACAGAGCCGGAAACAGACTCGGCCCCATCACCAGCACGCGGCAATCGCGACCGATGTCATCGATCAGGCCAGGTATCCGCGCCACCTCGGCGTACAGCGCATCCGTCGGGAGATACAGCACCGCGAATTCCACCGTGACGGGCGGATTGATGTATTTCGTCGCGATCTTCTTCGCCTCATCGCGCATGCGCCGTTCCAACATGCGCGTCGCAGACCGCTCCGCTTCCGCATCGCCGGCGTCCGACGCCGCCAGCAGCCGCTCGTAATCCTCGATCGGGAACTTGGCGTCGATCGGCAGCAGTGCCCGGTCATCGCCCTTCATCGGCATGCGAACGGCGAATTCGACCACGTCGTTGCTGTCGGCCCGCACCTTGCAGTTCGTTTCGTATTCGCCGGGCGGCAGGATGTCGTCCAGCATCGCGCGCACCTGTGTCTCACCCCAGCCGCCGCGCGTCTTCACGTTGGAGAACAGCCGTTTGATGTCGCCGATCTGCGCGGTGACCGCCTGTACGTCGCCCATCGCCTTCTGCACCGCGGTGAACTGGTCGATCACCCGGTTGAAGCTTTCGTTCATCTGCTTCTCCACCGCGGCGTGGAGCTGCTCGTTCACCGTCTTCTGGATTTCCGCCAGCTTGGTTTCGTTGCCGTCGCGCATTTCGCGCAGCTTGCTCTCCAGCATCGCGCGGATGTTTTCGAAGTGCGCACCGACCTCCTGGCGCTGCTGCCCCTGTTCGCGCGACAGCGCCGCCCGCGTGGTCTCCGCCTCGCTGCGCGTTCCGGCAAGCCCCTGCTCGGCCAGCAGGCGCAGGCGTTGCAGCGTGCCTGCCTGGCGGAGCACGACGATCATGGCGGCGATGGCGGCAAGCGAAGCGACCGCTGCCAGAACCTCACTAAGCATGGCCAGTCCTAAGTCTATCCAATGAGATTATGCGCCTGTTGTCGCGAGTCGGCACGAACCATGCGGCCTGCGCTACAGAGGGCCTACGCCGCCGCCGGCACTAGGTCCCGGTTGGTGGCCAACTGCGGCAACAGCGGCAACAGCGTCGTCAGATCGCGTTCCGCCATGCAGACGAGATACTGCCGCGCCTCTGGCGTCTCGTCTGGCGACTCCGGCATGGGCAGGCCGTCGTCGCCGAGCGGCAAAGCGGTCAGACCCAGATCGCCGTAGACCTTCAGCAGACCCGGTCCGGCGCGCCAGAAGGCCGGATCCAGCCCCTCCTGCTGCGCCAGATCGCGCAGGCGCCAGATCGCCGAGATGCGGTCGCCTTCCGCGCCCATCGGATCACCCAAACCCAGCAGCACCCGGCCGCAGCGCCGGAACGGGATGCCGGCACGCTCCGCCTCGCCCATCACCATGCCATCCGCCCTGGCGGGCGGGATCGTGCCGCCAAGCAGCGCCAGCCGCTGCCGCGCGATCGCGTCCCACGGCAGCCACCTCACCTTCCCCGGACGCAGCAGCAGCCAGATCGCGATCAGTGCCAGCACTACCGCCAGCGCCACGGTCAGGCGCAGCGAATTCGGCACCTCGCGCGACATCACCACCTGCCACCACGCGTTGTTGGCCAGCAGGTGCACGCGCGGCCGCGTACCAGCCAGGGCGAGGATGCAGATCACGAGGGCGAACAACGAGATCGCGCTGGCCGGCTCCAGCGGTCCGCTCAGCAGGCTGGCATGGCGGTAGAAGCAGCGCCGCAGCGGCGCCACCATCATCACGATCACCACCAGCACGCCGGCGATCCACAGCCGTTCGCCCTGCGTGGCGGTGAAGGCGGCGCCGGCCACCAGCAGGAAGATCGTCGCACCCCAGGCCAGATTGACCCGATGCGACAGCCCGATCGCCAGCACGATCAGCCCGGCGCCGATCAGCGACGGAACGAACTGACCGGCCTGCGTCGCCAGTTCGGCATAATCCGGGTCGATCCAGGAGAAGTCGGGCTGCGGCGCAAGGATTCCGACGCACAGCAGCATCACGCCGCACAGTGCGACAAGGCCGGTGGCGCTGGCGACGGCAAAGTCCGGTTCGCTCCAGCGCGCCAGCGCCTGGCTCGGGGCGAGCCGTTCCACGCGACGAAGCAGCACGCCGCCGCGCAGCAGGATCTCGTTGCCGGTGAATAAGGTGCCGGCAAGGAACAGCGGAATGACATAGTAATACAGGCGAAACACGACGATCGCGCCGACGATGTGCGGCGCGGCGATATAGGGTTCGAGGCCGAACAGAATCGCGGTGTCGAACACGCCGATGCCACCCGGCAGATTGGCGGCGAGTCCCGCGGTGTAGGAGGCCACGTAGACACCGAGGAAGATCAGCCAGGTCAGATGCGGGGTGACCGGCAACAGCGCATAGAAAATCGAAGCGGTTATCGCCACGTCAACCGTGGCCAGCAGCACTTGCAGGATCGCCATCCGCCAGCCCGGCAGATCCAGCTTGTGGCCGAACAAGCGCACGCTGCCGACGATGCGCGACAGCGTGACATAGCCGACCACGACCCCCAGCAGCAGCGCGCCGACCACATGCAACATGCCGATCGGCAGGTGCTGCCCGAAAAACGGCACGGCACGCGGTTCGACGATCAGGATCGCACCGCCAAGTACCATGCCGCCAAGCGCGAAGGTCAGGCTGCAAAACGCCACGGTCTTGGCGATCTGAAGCGGCGTGAGCCCCCAATGCGCGTACAACCGGTAGCGCACCGCGGCGCCGGACACTGCGGCAAATCCCAGATTGTGCGACAGTGCATAGGCGCAGAACGAAGCGAAGGCGACGCGGCCGTAGGACACCTTGTGCCCGGCATAGATCGTGCCCAGCCGGTCGTAGAGAGTCAGGACGGCATAGGACAGCACCGTCCAAAGGAAACCGATCGCCAGCGTGCGCAGCGGCATGTCGCGCAGCGCCAGCTCGATGTCATGCAGCCGGAGATGGCGGAATTCCTTCTGCACGACGTAGATCGCGCCGATCAGCAGCGCGACGCCAAGGATCGCCGGCAATTGACGCAGGCTCGACTTCAGCGTGGCGGACGCGCGCTGGCCAAGCGCCATGATCAGGCGGCGTCCGCCGGACGCGACAACGCGGCCTCGATCAGCGCGACGGTTTCGCCGATGCCATACAGCGCGATGAAGCCGCCAAAGCGCGGTCCTTCCTGCTGACCGAGCAGTACCTGATAAAGGCAGCCGAACCAGGCGCGCAATTCGGGGAACGGATGACGCTTGCCGACCTCGAACACCATGGTCTGGATCGCTTCCGCATCGGCAGTCTGATCCATGCCCTTGAGCGTCTCCGCCAGATCGGCCAGCGCCGCGCGCTCCGTGTCGGTCGGATGGCGGTAGCGCTTTTCCGGGCGCACAAAGTCGCGGTAGTAGGCAATGGCGTGGTCGACCAGCTTGTCGAGGAACGGCATTGTTTCCGGCGTTGCATCCGGGTTGTAGCGACGGATGAAACCCCACAGCATGGCGGGCGTCTCGGCGTTCACCACCGACGCCAGGTTGAGCAGCATGCCGAACGACACAGGGCTGCCGCCGTGGTTCGGCAACCGGCCGCCATGGATGTGCCATGCCGGATTGAGCGGCTGCTCGGCCGGCGGTTGCGCGGCAAGGCGGGCGGCATTCGCCAGGTACTCATCCACCGCGCGCGGGATCGCGTCGAAATACAGCCGCTTGGCGCGGTGCGGTGCGTTGAACATGAACTGCGACAGGCTCTCCGGCGGCGCGTAACGCAGCCATTCCTCGACCGACAGGCCGTTGCCCTTCGACTTGCTGATCTTCTGCGCGTGCTCGTCCAGAAACAGCTCATAAGTGAAGCCGTCAGGCGGCTGGCTGCCGAGGATGCGGCAGATACGTCCCGACAGGCGGACGGAGTTCGATCAGGTCCTTGCCGGACATCTCGTAGTCCACGTCGAGCGCGTACCAGCGCATCGCCCAGTCAGCCTTCCACTGCAGCTTGCAGGCGCCGCCTTTCACCGAGGTTTCGAACGCCTCGCCACTGTCGGGGTCGCGCCACACGACGGTGCCTGCCGCGGGATCGCGCTGCTCCATCGGCACCTGCATCACCTGCCCGGTACGCGGATGGATCGGCAGGATCGGCGAATACGTGGCGCGGCGATCCGGTCCCAGCGTAGGCAGGATGACCGCCATCACCTCGTCGTAGCGTTGCAGGACGCGGATCAGCGCCGCGTCGAACTTTCCCGCGGCGTAGTATTCAGTGGAGGACGCGAACTCGTAGTCGAACCCAAACGAATCCAGGAATGCGCGCAGCCGTGCGTTGTTGTGCGCGCCGAAGCTGTGGTGGGTCCCGAACGGGTCGGGGATGCGGGTCAGCGGCTTGCCGAGATGCGGCGTCAGCAGGTCCCGGTTCGGCACGTTGTCGGGCACCTTGCGCAACCCGTCCATGTCGTCGCTGAATGCGATCAGCCTCGAGGGAAGTCCGGTGACCACAGCGAACGCGTGACGTACCCAGGTTGTGCGTGCGACTTCGCCAAATGTGCCGATATGCGGCAGGCCGGATGGACCATAGCCGGTCTCGAACAGCGCATGCGTCTTGCCCGACGCGGCGAGCCGGTGGGCAACCTTGGCAGCTTCCTCGAACGGCCAGACTTTTGGAATTGCCGGCTCGCTATTGCGCACTGTTTCGGCCATTCAGCGGAAGCTAGGTACCGGCGGCTGGCTGGTCAATCGCGCCGGGTCATTTAGTTTCGTGTGGCTGGCGCGGTGGGCACATGGCGGCGCGGCGGCAGCTGAACGGCTGTGATTGCGAGCAGCGCCGCGTTCCACGATGGCGCCGCGTTCGGTTTGCGTCTAGGGATCGGTCGTGACGCGAATTGCGCTGCCTGACGCGCCTGCCGTCGTAGCCGGACACGGCCGCGCCGCCATATTCACGGCCGATGGCGAACTGTTGCTGTTGGCAACGGCAGAAGCCGCCGACCGCCTGCGCGCACTGCCGCCGCCCATCGTAGTGCATGCGCCCGCCACATTCCGCCGGCTCGGCCTGCGCCCCATGCCGGCGTTCGATCTGCTGGAACTGTTCGCGTTCGCACGTCCCGGCAGGCCCGCCGCGCCCACGCCCCGTGGCCTCGCCCTGATGCTCGACTTCGAACCGCCGACCGGTGGGCTGGAAGCCGAAGCGGCGCTGTTGCCGGAACTCGCCGCCGCGCTGCTGAACCGGCTGGCACAGGGCCACGACATCGCGCTGAACCGCGACGCCGCCGGACTGGCTGCGCGCATGGGTCAGGCCGGCTGGGGCTGGGCGTCATTCGTCACCGCCGCGCTAGGCCGGCCAGAGGCTGCCCCGTCCAACGAGGGCCTTCGCGTCTGGAAACGGTTGCCCGAGTGGGACGACACTGCGCCGTTGCCGCCACCCGCGTCACATCCGGTTGGCGACGCGGAGGCGCGCTCGCGCCTGGCCGCCATGCTCGGCCCGGACGCGGAGCAGCGGCCCGGGCAGGCCGACTACGCGGGCGCCGCCACTGCCGCCTTCGCGCCGCGCGAAACCCGCGGCGATCCCCACGTCGTGCTGGCCGAGGCCGGCACCGGCACGGGCAAGACGCTGGCCTACCTCGCCCCTGCCAGCCTGTGGGCGGAAAAGAACCATGGCAGCGTGTGGATCAGCACATTCACCCGCCATTTGCAGCGCCAGATCGACGCCGAGTTGGCCCACCTGTTTCCCGATCCCACCATGCGCCACAAGCGCGTGGTCGTGCGTAAGGGCCGGGAGAACTACCTCTGCCTGCTCAACCTGGAAGACGCGCTCGGGCCAGCCACGTCTGGCTTGGCGCCGACGTCGCTGATCCCACTCGGGCTGGTCGCCCGCTGGGCGATGGTCACCGATGATGGCGATATCCAGGGTGGCGACCTGCCTGGCTGGCTTGCCGAGTTGTTCGGATCGGCCAGCATCCTGGCGCTGGCCGATCGCCGCGGCGAATGCATCCACGCCGCCTGCCCGCACTGGCGTCGCTGCTTCGTCGAGCACACCATCCGGCGCGCGCGTACCGCGCAGCTTGTCGTGGCGAACCACGCGCTGGTCATGACACAGGCAGCCTGGGGTGGATTGGACGACAGCACGGTGCCGACGCGCTACGTGTTCGACGAAGGCCACCACGTGTTCGATGCCGCGGACGGCGCGTTTTCCGCCGAACTGTCCGGCCTGGAAACCGCCGAACTGCGCCGCTGGCTGCTTGGCGCGGAGGGCGGCCGTTCGCGCGCCCGCGGCCTGAAGCGTCGGATCGAGGAACTGGTCGCTGCCCGGCCGATGCTGGAGACGCCACTGGATGCCGGCCTCCGGGCGGCCCGCGCGCTGCCTGCGCCGGGCTGGTCGGGCCGCGGCGCGAATGACCACCCGGAGATTGCAGTTGATACCGGCCGACCGAACCCGACGGAGGCCTTCCTGCGGCTGATCCGCCACCAGGTGCTCGCCCGCACCGGTGGCGATGGCGACCCGCGCGACCAGCGTGCCGGCGGCCGCGGCGCCATGGAATGCGATGTGTTCCCGTTGGGTCCGGGCATTGCGGAGGCGGCGGACCGGTTGGCCCGCGCGCTGGCCCGTATCGCCGAACCGATTGCCACATTGCGCGAGCGCCTGCTGGCGCGGCTGGACGAGGAAGCCGACGACATGGATGCGGCGACGCGCAACCGCATCGAGGCGGCCGGACGCTCGCTCAACCGGCGGGTACTGGCGCCGCTGTCGGCCTGGCAGAACATGCTGCATGCGCTGACCGAGCCACGCCCCGAGCCAGGCAGCCGGCCGGCCAATATCCTGTTCCTCCGGGTGCAGCGCTGGGAAGGCGGGCGGGATGGCGATGTCGGGTTGCACCGCCACTGGCTTGATCCGACAATCCCGTTCGCCGCGACCCTGGCCGCCCCTGCGCATGGCCTGCTCGTGACATCGGCCACCTTGCGTGACTCTGGCGACGCCGATCCGGAAGCCGCCTGGGAATCGGCGGAGGCTCGCGTCGGCGCACCGCACCTGCCCTCGCCGGCAATTCGCGCCATGGTCGCCAGCCCGTTCGACTACGCCAGGCAGACTCGCGCTCTGATCGTCACCGACGTCGCCGGCGGCGACATTGCCCAGCTTGCCGCCGCGTATCGCGCCTTGTTCATCGCGGCAGGCGGCGGCGCGCTTGGCCTGTTCACTGCGATCCGCCGGCTGCAGGCGGTGCACGCGCGCATCGCCCCCGAACTGGAGCAGGCCGACATCCCGCTCTACGCCCAGCACGTCGATGCCATGGGCAACGCGACGCTGGTCGACATCTTCCGCACCGAGGAGGAAAGCTGCCTGCTCGGCACCGACGCGATGCGTGACGGCGTCGATGTGCCGGGTCGCGCACTGCGTCTGGTGGTGTTCGAGAAAGTTCCCTGGCCACGACCGGACATTCTGCATCGCGAACGGCGCATCCATCTGTCGGACGGTGACCCCAAGGGGTACGACGATCGCATCGCACGGTTACGCCTGCGCCAGGCGTTCGGCCGGCTGATCCGACGGGCCACCGACCGCGGCGTGTTCGTGCTGCTCGACCGGCAGACGCCGTCGCGCCTGCTGTCGGCGTTCCCGGCAGGCGTGGTGATCCGCCGGGTTGGTTTGGCGGAGGCGGTGCGGCAGACCAGTGAGTTCCTCGGGGAATAGCACCAGGGGACGAAAAATATTGGCCCGCCGTACCCCCTGGTTTGACCGTCATCGCCGGCCCCGCCTGCCCGTGTTCACGCGATTGCTTGGCCCGTGGAAGCGCCGACTGCTTGATAAGTCGGGACAGTTCGATCAGGTTCCCGCGCCGCAGCACGGAGACTTGCAATGCGTTCCCGCGATGCCCTGGACGCACCGGAGGCACTCATCCTCACCATGGTCCTGGTGGCCGCCGCCGACGGCGGCATGTCGGACCGCGAGATCGGCGTGATGGCCGGGCAGGTGCAGACCTTGCCGGCGTTCCGCGACTTCACTCCCGAGCAACTGGACACCGCCACTGATGCCGCCGTGCAGTTGTTGAACGAGGACGACGGCTTGCAGCACGCCGCTCAGCTGGTGCGCAGTGCCCTCGAACCGCGCCTGCGCGAGACCGCCTACGCATTGGCCTGCGAAGTGGTCGCCGCCAACCAGGTGACCAGACAGCGGACACTGGAGATGCTGGATTTCGTGCGCAGTGAGCTGCACCTCGATCCGCTGGTCGCCAGCGCGATTGAACGCGGCGTGCGCGCTCGCCACCAGCGCCTGGAGCCTGCCGGCTAGAGTCGGGAGGTGCACCATGCGGTCGCTGGCAGCGGCGGCAGTCATTTCCGCGGTTCCGGTGGCCGCCCTGGTGCTGCTGACGGTGATGGGGTGGGCGCCCATACGCCCTGCGCTGCTGGCCATCGGGGTGACGCTGCTGGCGGCATGGCTGCTGGCCCTGCGCTGGTCACGCGATCTCGACACGTTGTCGGCAAGCCTGCGTCAGGTTGACGCCGATGGACCGCCTCGCTCGGATCGCGTTCCGCTGTTGCCAGGCATGCAGCGGCTAGAGCGCGATATCGAGCGGTTGGCCAGGCGGTTGGCGACGCGGACGGCGCAGATGGAGCGGTTGCGTCGCGCGGATGGCACGGTGGTCGAGCGCCTGCCGGACCCGCTGATTGTGCTGGCGGCCGATCGCAGCGTACGGCGCGCCAATTCTGCCGCACGCGGGGCGTTCGGCACCGAGATGCCGGCGGTGCTGCGGCATCCCGATCTGCGCGGCGCGATCGATCGGGCGTTCGCCTCCGGCGTGCCGCAGACCGCCGAGTTGACGTTGCCGGTGCCGGTGCCGCGCGAAGTGCACGCCGCCGTGGTGCCGATGGATCCGCCGATGGCCGATGGCGGCCAGGCCGTCGTGGTGCTGTCCGATCGCACGCGCGAACGCGCGGTGGAACGCACGCGGGCGGATTTCGTCGCCAACGTGAGCCACGAATTGCGCACGCCGCTGGCGTCGCTGATCGGGTTCATCGATACGCTGCGCGGCCCGGCGGCGGATGATCTGGCGGCGCAACAGCGTTTCCTCGGCATCATGGCCGAGCAGGCGGCACGGATGAATCGGCTGATCGATGATCTGCTCAGCCTGTCACGCATCGAGCTGATCGAGCATCAGCCGCCGGCGGATGTGGTGGAACTGCGTGGGCTGGTGTCGCGGCTGGTGGCCGGTTTCGAGCCACGGCTGCGCGAGCGGTCGGCCGGGCTCGACGTGCGGATGGGCGACGAGGTGCCTGCCGTCGTCGGCGACGCGGACCAGTTGACGCAGGTGCTGCAAAACCTGCTGGACAACGCGGTGAAGTACGGACCGGAGGGTGGCACCGTGCGGCTGGAGGGTGCCGTCGCGCAGGGGGAACGATGGCCGGCGCGGCCAGGTGTCGTGCTGTCGGTCAGCGATCAGGGCGCCGGCATTCCGCGTGCGCATCTGCCGCGGCTGACCGAGCGGTTCTATCGCGTCGATGCCGGTCGTTCACGCGCGGCTGGCGGAACCGGGCTCGGGCTGGCGATCGTCAAGCACATCGTCAGCCGGCATCGCGGACAGTTGGTGATCGAGAGCGAATCCGGCAGCGGCACGTCGGTGAGTGTCTGGCTGCCGCAGGCATCGGCGCGCCCGGGTACCGCCGAGTAATTTCAATCCGGCCCGGCTCGGCGGCAAGCCGGCCTATGCTGTCCGGTCGCTCTCGAGCCCCAGCGCCGCCTGTGCTGCCGCCAGCCGCGCCACCGGCACGCGGAACGGGCTGCACGACACATAATCCAGCCCGATCTCCTGGCAGAACGCGATCGAGGCCGGGTCGCCGCCGTGCTCGCCGCAGATACCCAGCTTCAGATGCGGCTTGGTCTTGCGGCCGCGCTCCGTGGCGATGCGGATCATCTCGCCGACGCCCTCGACGTCGATCGAGACGAACGGATCCTTGGGCAGAATGCCCAGTTCGGCATACTGCGGCAGGAACTTGCCCGCATCGTCGCGTGATAGCCCGAACACGGTCTGCGTCAGGTCATTGGTGCCAAAGCTGAAGAAGTCGGCGTACTCGGCGATCTTGTCGGCGATCAGCGCGGCACGCGGCAGTTCGATCATCGTGCCAACGGTGTACTCGACGCGGCGGCCGGCGGCGGCGAACACCTCCTCCGCCACGCGATCGACCTGCGCGCGGGTGATCTCCAACTCCTTCACCACGCCCACCAGCGGGATCATGATCTCCGGCACCGGGGCTTTCCCGGTCTCCTTCGCCACCGCGAGCGCACCCTCGAAGATCGCACGCGCCTGCATCTCGTAGATCTCGGGGTAGGTGACGCCCAACCGGCAACCGCGATGACCGAGCATCGGGTTGGCTTCCGCCAGTTCCGCAGCACGGCGGCGCATCGCCTCAATATCCGTGCCGAGCGAGTGCGCGACCTCCCCAAGTTCCACGTCGCCGTGCGGCAGGAATTCGTGCAATGGCGGATCGAGCAGCCGGATCGTCACCGGCAAATCGCCCATGATGCGGAACAGCTTATGGA
Organism: uncultured Alphaproteobacteria bacterium; assembly: GCA_963696645.1. GTDB lineage: Bacteria > Pseudomonadota > Alphaproteobacteria > Acetobacterales > Acetobacteraceae > JAMXLO01. Next base: position 225,952 of record CAVOKY010000005.1, on the reverse strand, counting down.
AATCATCGCGCTGGAATGGCAGCAGCTTGGCCAGCGCGGCCCGACGTCCCGCCTCGTCGTGCGCCATGATCATCTGCCGCACGGCGCTGATGCGCTCGGGGTCGAAGAACATGTGCTCGGTGCGGCACAGGCCGATGCCATCGGCGCCGTATTTCTTCGCCGTCTCGGCATCCAGCGGCGTCTCCGCATTGGCCCGCACCTTCATCGTGCGCGCCTTGTCCGCCCATTCCATCAGAGTGGCGAAGTCAGTGGACATCGCCGCCTCTATCATCGCCACGCTACCGACGAACACCTCGCCCGTGGCGCCATCCAGTGTGATGGTCTCGCCCGCGCGCACCACCTTGCCGCCGGAGGTCAGCGTCTGATTGTGATAGTCGATCGAGATCCCACCGGCGCCCGCGACACACGCCCGGCCCATGCCGCGCGCCACCACCGCGGCGTGGCTGGTCATGCCGCCGCGCGCGGTCAGGATGCCACGGGCCGCGTGCATGCCGTGGATGTCCTCCGGGCTGGTCTCGACGCGCACCAGGATGATCGCCTCGCCTTTCTGCGCCCGGCTCTCCGCCTCATCGGCGGTGAACACCACTGCGCCCGACGCCGCGCCGGGACTGGCCGGCAAGCCTTTCGCCAGCAGCGTACGCGCCGCCTTGGGATCCAGCGTCGGATGCAGCAACTGGTCGAGCGCCGACGGATTGACCCGCCGCACCGCCTCGGCCTCGTCGATCAGGCCTTCGCGCGCCATGTCTACCGCGATGCGCAGGCTTGCCGCGGCCGTCCGTTTGCCGTTGCGGGTCTGCAGCATGTACAGCTTTTTCTTCTGCACGGTGAACTCGAGATCCTGCATATCGTGGTAGTGCTGCTCGAGTTTTTCCCGCACCTTCATCAGTTCGGCGTAGGGTCCTGGCATCGCTACTTCCAGCGGCGTTTCGCCCGGCTTTGCGCCCGCCTTGGACAGAGGCTGGGGCGTGCGGATGCCGGCCACCACGTCCTCACCTTGTGCATTCACCAGATATTCGCCGTAGAATACGTTCGCGCCGGTTGACGGGTCGCGCGTGAAGCACACGCCGGTGGCGCAGTCATTGCCCATGTTGCCAAAAACCATGGTCTGCACGTTCACCGCGGTGCCCCATTCGGCGGGAATGTCGTGCAGCTTGCGATAGGTGATCGCGCGAGGGTTCATCCATGAGCCGAATACCGCGCCGATCGCGCCCCAGAGTTGTTCTTCCGGGTCCTGCGGGAACGGCTTGCCGGTCTCGCCCTCGATCATCTCCTTGTAGGCGGCGGCGACGCGGTGCCAGTCCTGCGCGGTAAGTTGGGTGTCCTCGGTCACGCCGGCTTCCAGCTTGGTATGCTCGATGATCTCCTCGAAGCGATGGTGATCGACGCCCAGCACCACCGAGCCATACATTTGTATGAAGCGGCGGTAGGAATCCCAGGCGAAACGTTCGTCGTTGGCTTCCGCGCCGAGGCCTTCGACGGTGACGTCGTTCAGGCCGAGGTTGAGCACGGTGTCCATCATGCCCGGCATCGAGACCCGCGCTCCGGACCGTACCGAGACCAGCAGCGGCCGCCGCTTGTCGCCGAATTTCAGCCCGACCGCCTTCTCCAGTTGGCCGAGCGCATCACGCACCTGCGAGGACAGTTCGTTGGGGTAGTGTCGCTGGTTTTTGTAGAATGCGGTGCAGACTTCCGTGGTCAGCGTGAAGCCGGGCGGCACGGGCAGGCCGATCCCGGCCATCTCCGCCAGGTTGGCGCCCTTGCCGCCCAACAGGTTGCGCATATCCTGGCCGCCTTCGTTGTGGCCGGCGCCAAAGCTGTACACCCATTTGTTCATGGCAATTCAGCCCTCGATTTTTGCGAAGTCAGCAATGTGGCCCATGGTTGACCGGAGAGTGTGAAGAAGACGCAAACGATTACGGCGCAAATCCGGCTCCGGTGCGTTCACGGTCACTCGATCGAAGAAGGCGTCCAGCGGAGCGCGAAGCTGCGCCATCGCAGTCATGGCCGCCGCGAAATCCTCCCTCCGCAACAAGGGGATGATCGTGTTCTCGATTGCGAGAAGGGCATGCGCCAGCGCCAATTCCGCGGGATCGCGCAACAGATCGCGAGCCGGCTCACCCTCGTGGGGGCCGTCCTTGCGGTCCTCGATGCGCAGGATGTTGGCGGCGCGACGGTAGGCAGTCAGCAGGTTGGCGCCGTCCTCGGATCGCAGCAGAGCGGCGACCGCGTCAGTCCGCACAAGCAAGCGGGTGATGTCGTCATCGGCACCGGCGGCAAACACCGCGGTCAGAACGTCGTGGCGGGCGCCTTCCGCGCGCAGCTGCACGCGCAGGCGTTCGGCGAGGAAATCCAGGATTTCCTGCGGGGGCACGGGATGCACGCCATGGTGATGCCAGCCTGCGCAGGCAAGCTCGATCAGCGGCAGCAGGTTCAACCGCAGCATGTTTTCCCGGATGATGCGGATGATCCCGAGCGCGGCGCGGCGCAGTGCGAACGGGTCGCCACCGCCGGTCGGCCGCTCGCCGATGGCGAAGAAGCCCGTCAGTTGGTCGAGCTTGTCGGCCAGCGCAACCGCGATCGACACGTCCGCGGTGGGCACGGCATCGGCCGGGCCGCGTGGCGCGTAGTGATCGCGGATGGCGTCCGCCACCAGACGGTCCTCGCCGTCGTGCAGCGCGTAGTAGCGGCCCATCACGCCTTGCAGTTCGGGGAACTCGCCGACCATGCCGGTGACCAGGTCGGCCTTGCACAGGCGGGCGGCGTCACGTGCCAGGGCGCGACCGGCGCCGACACGGGTGGAGATTTCCTCGGCCAGACGCTCAAGCCGGCGCACACGGTCGCCCTGCGTGCCGAGTTTCGCGTGGAAGGTGACGTGGTCGAGTTGCGGGACGCGCAATTCCAGCCGCGCCTTACGGTCGAGGTCCCAGAAATGCCGCGCATCGGCGAAGCGGGCACGCAGCACGCGCTCGTTGCCGGCGATCGAGGTGGCGCCGCCATCCGCCGGTTCGATGTTGGCGACAAAGCCGAAATATGGCGCAGCGGCGTCGTCCGGGTTGCGGAATGCAAAGTAGCGCTGGTTCACCCGCATGGAGACCTGCCGGACTTCCGGCGGCAGATCCATGTAGGCGTCGTCGATGCGGCCGATCAGCGGCACCGGCCATTCGACCAGCCCCGCCACTTCGTCCAGCAGGCCGGGGTCGTCCACCAGCTTGATCTGCCGCTGCGTAGCAAGGTCGGCAAGGCGTCCGCTGATGACGCTTTTGCGGTACTCGGCATCGACCAGCACCCGACGCTCGCGCAGCTTCGCCGCCCAGTCGGCGCTGCATGCAACGGGGAACGCACCGGGCGCATGGAAGCGATGGCCCTCGGTCAGATCGGCTGATGCAAGTCCATGGCCGTCGTCCGCGCCATCGCGCAGATCGAACGGCACCACCGCGCCGTCCAGCAGGCAGACGATGCGCCGCAACGGGCGAACCCAGACGAAATCGCTGGTGCCGCCCCAGCGCATCGACTTCGGCCAGGGGAAGCGGCGCAGCAATGGTGGGAGGACATCTGCGATAAGCTCGGTGGCAGGCACCTCGGGGGCCGACTTCTCCAGCACCCAGTGGTCGCCTTCCCGGCGCAATTGCTGCTGCGTCGCATTGTGCTTGCGCAGGAACCCCGCCAAGGCCTGGTCCGGCGCGTTTGCCCGTGGCCCGCGTTCGATGGTGCTGCTGGCGACGACCTGCCCGTTCACATTGGCCGCCAGCGCAATGCGTCGCGAACCGTAGTACGTGCGCATGTTGGCGGGTGACAGCGGGGCCAGCGCCTCGGCGCAGAGCCGGGCAAGATCCTCCGCTGCGCGGGCCTGCATGCGCGCCGGGATTTCCTCACTGAACAGCTCGAGGAACAGTTCCGGCATGATCAGTCCTTCAGGGCCGGCTCGATGTCGGTCTGCGAAAAGTCGTTGCCCTTGAACAGCAGCGGTTCGCCACTGCTTTTGGCAAGTGCATAAGCGAAACAGTCGCCGTAGTTCAGTCGCGCCCGATGGTGGCCGCGACCGTAATCATTGTAGGCGGTGCGGGTCCGATAGGCATCCTCTACCGTCACCGGCATGATCTCGAGGCGCAGCGCGTCGACCAGATCCTCGAAGCGGACTTTCGCGGCGGGGTTCCTGTGGGAATCAACGACAATGGCCGCTTCCACCCAATTGGCGGCCGATATGCGCAACGCCGGCGCATCGATCATTGCCGCAGCGAAGCGCGGCTCATCATCCTCGTTGAGGATCACCGCCAGCAGGGCAGAACTATCGAGGATCACCCCGGCAATCCGTTCTCGTCGTAGAGCCAGTCATGATTCGAGGACGGCAAGGGTTCTCTCAGATGACGGCGAATATCGGCGGTGATCTGGCGGACCCGCCGCAGCCGCTCGTCGCGATCGCGCGCACGTTCCTCGCGCGCAAGCTCAGCCTGCAACGCCTTGGTGACCACGCTCGTCAGGCTTTCGCCAGTCAGTTCGGACAGCCGGGACGCGAGGCGATAGGCATCCTCGCTCTTGATATTCAGTTGCGCACCCATGAACCAGCCTTGGTAGAAGATTCTGCTCTCATGGTAGAGATAGGCACCCGGCCGGCGGAAGTCACGTCCTTCTTTTGGCCTGCGGCCCCCCGCTCTTGGCCGGCGGCTTCCCGTGCGCGCCGCAATTCGCTTATGCCGCGAGACGTGAGCCCTGCGCGATCTCCCGCGTGATCGCCATGATCCGGTCGTATCGAGCCCGGCGGATACGCTCACGTTCGATCTCCTCCCGCAGCGCCGTAACCACCGCGGACTGCAGGCTGTCGCCTGTCAGTTCGACCAGTTCGGCCGCGAGCTTGCAGGCTTCTTCATCCACAATCCTTATTTCGGTCATCTCATTTCCTCCATTTGTTATGATGTTTCACCAGCAACCCAAGCCTCGCAGCAACCTTTCGCCAGCGCCCTGACGCGTCCGATGTAGCTGGCCCGTTCCGTCACACTGATAACCCCGCGGGCGTCCAGCAGGTTGAACAGGTGGCTGGCCTTGATGCACTGGTCGTACGCCGGCAACGCCAACCGGTGTGCGAGCAGGGCACCGCACTCATGTTCCGCATCGGCGAAATGCCGCGTCAGCATCGCCGGATCGGCATATTCGAAGTTGAACGCGCTGTATTCCCGTTCGGCGCGCAGGAACACGTCGCCGTAGCGGACGCCGGTGCCGTTGAAATCCAGGTCGAACACGTTGTCGACATCCTGCACATACATCGCCAGCCGTTCCAGCCCGTAGGTCATCTCGAAACTGGGCAGGCTCACCGGGATGCCGCCGACCTGCTGGAAATAGGTGAACTGCCCCACCTCCATGCCATCGCACCAGACTTCCCAGCCGAGACCCCAGGCACCGAGGGTCGGGCTCTCCCAGTCGTCCTCGACAAAGCGGAAATCGTGCAGCAGCGGATCCAGCCCTAGCTCGCGATAGCTATCCAGGAGCAACTCCTGTGCATTCGCCGGGCTGGGCTTCATGATGACCTGATACTGATAATAATGTTGCAGCCGGTTCGGATTCTCGCCGTACCGCCCGTCTGTCGGCCGCCGGCTTGGCTGCACATAGGCCGCCCGCCACGGTCGCGGCCCAAGCGCGCGTAATGTCGTGGCGGGATGAAATGTTCCGGCACCCATTTCTACGTCATACGGTTGCAAGATCACGCAGCCCTGCCGCGACCAGAAGTCGTGCAGCCGCAGGATCAGGGCCTGAAAACTGGGCATGGTCGCGTGCATCTGGCCGGGTTCGATTGGTTGTGGCGCGACATAAAGCACTCGCGCCAACGGGGCAATGCCGCGTTTTGACACAGCCCCGCTGCCCCGCAGACCGACCGCATTGAACCGGGCGCTGGTGAGGGCGTGCCAGAGCCGATTGGCGACCTGCGCCGGAGTTGGCAAATCCTGGGAAATCTACAGGAAAGCCGCGTCAAGACCTGCTGTCGGACGTGACCGCGCCAGAACGCCATGGCCTGCACGGGACCAGCTCCGATTCATTTTCGCATCATAAACGGGGGTCTGCGTCGCGCGCAGCGCAATTCTGCGCAGCTCTGTCGATTGCGGAGCCGAATGCGGCCGTCGCCGCGCCATTGGCCGCTGCCGGTCGATCGGTTCCATCTACGCTGCGCTTGGCGCGGCGGGCCAGCCGGGCGCAGGATGCGCAGCCATGAGCATCGACGGCCAGTCCGATGAAACCATTCGTTCCATCCTCACTGGGACACACCGGGTCGCCGTGGTCGGCGCGTCGGACAAGGTGTGGCGGCCATCGCATGGCGTGTTCGGCTTTCTGCTCGCACGCGGCTACGAGGCGACGCCGGTAAACCCGATGCTGGCTGGCCGAACCATCCACGGCCGCACGGTGGTCGCCAGCCTGGCCGAAGCGGTACCGCTGGAAATGGTCGATATCTTCCGCGCCTCTGCCAATGCCGGGGCCGCGGTCGACGACGCGATCCGTCTCGGCGCGCGCGTGGTATGGATGCAGCTCGGCGTGGTGGATGAGGCGGCGGCCGACCGGGCGAGGGCTGCGGGGCTGACTGTGGTGATGGACCGCTGCCCGGTGATCGAAGTACGCAGGCTGGGCCTCACGCGCCATTGAAGCGCTGGCGTACCGGCGCCACATCGCACGGCACGGAAACCTGAGGGTTGCCCCAATGACCAACGAAGAACGCGACATCATCACCCAGTTCATTGCCCGCGTCGGTGGCGCGCAGGCGCCAGGTCAGCCGTCGTTCGGCGGGTCGGTGCCAGCGACGACCACCGCGACGCCCATGCCGCCGGTCGATCCTGACGCGGATCGACTGATCGCCGAGCAGTTCGCGCACTATCCGGAGGCGCGTTACCGCCTCACGCAGCTCGCCTTCATCCAGGAGCATGCGCTGGCCGAGGCGCAGAACCGCATCCAGCGCCTGCAATGGGAGCTTCAGCAGGCACAACAGGCCGCGCAACAGGCCCAGCAGCAGGCGCAGCAGGCGCCGCTGCAACCAGGCAGCGGCTCGAGCGGAGGGTTCTTCAGCGGTCTGTTCGGCGGTGCCTCTCGTCCGGCGCCGCAGCCACAGCAGGGCGCGCCGGGGCCGGTCTGGAACCAGGGAGCAGCGGCGCCGGCCTACCAGCAGCCCGCACCTCCGCCGCAATACGCCCCCAGCTATCAGCCGGGCATGTTCCAGCGTTCGGGGTCCGGCTTCCTCGGTTCGGCGCTGACCACCGCGGCGGGCGTAGCCGGCGGCGTGGTCGCGGGCAACGCGCTGATGAACCTGTTCTCCGGGTCGCACGGCATGGGCGGCGGGTTCGGTGGTGGCTATCCGGGCGGGATGCCGATGACGGCGAGCCCATGGAGTGCCGCACCATTGGCATCGTCTGATCCGGGCTACGTGGACCAGGGCACCTGGGACACCAGCGGCAGTAGCGGCGGTGGCACCGACCCGGGTTATGTTGACAACGGCACCTGGGACACCTCCGGGGACGCCTCGAGCGGTGACCAGTCATCCTGGGACGACAACAGCGGCGGTGGCGACAGCGGCGGATCCAACAACAATTCGATGTGCTGAACGGCGGCGTTGCAGCGCCGTTGGCCGCATGTGGGCGATGCCGGACTGATTGCTGGAAGGCAACGCCCCGGTCCGCCACTTCACTGTTGATCCGTGAGCGGCGGCGGCGCGGCGCGAGCTCCGGACGACGTAGCGGGCCGGAGACGGTGCACTGGCGCCGTTCGCGTCGTCTGCGGACGCATCCTTCCGATCAATATCGAGAGGCAGAAGGAGGCGCCGCGTGCCGATTGCTTTGTCCTGACGGCAGCCTTGCAGCATTGTGGCACTTGCCGGACTGCGGAGCGCCTTACGCCGGAAGATGCCTATCCGCGATCGCGGCGGCCCTCTAGATTTGTCTTCAAGCTGGAGGACGCGAAGCATGAGCGACTGGAGCAAGGTGACCCGACCGGTCCCGGTGCCAAACGAGTGGACCAGGCCATTCTGGGATGCGGCCAAACAGGGCGTTCTGACGCTGCAACGCTGCCAGAGCTGCGGCCATTTTCAGCACCCGCCGTATGCGACCTGCGTCCAATGCATCGCGACCGACCTGAAATTCGAACCGGTGCGTGGTGCAGGATCGATCTACGCCTACACCATCATGTATCACACCGGCGACAAACGTTTCGCCTCTGCCGTGCCGTACGCCAGCATCATCGTGGAGCTGGAGGATGCGCCGGGTGCGCTGCTCGCCGGCAACCTGCTGGAAGCGCCGCATACCGAGGCGAAGGTCGGACGGCGCGTCGAGGTCATCTTCGAGAAGCTGAACGACGACATCACGCTGCCGCAGTTCCGTCTCGCGCGCGCCGGGTAGAGGAGAGATCGCATGTGGGACAACCGATGCAAGATCGCGGTCAGCGGCGTGGGCTTTTCCAAAGTTTCCCGAACTGCCGAAATTCCGCTCGCCGCTCATGCGCTGACCGCGGTGAGGGAGGCGGTTGCGGATTCCGGGCTGCGGATGGAGGACATCGACGGCCTGGCGACCTATCCGGAACTGCCGGCAACCGGGCACGCGGAAGTGGACGGCATCTCCGTCGTGTCGGTCAATTGCATGATGGCGATGCTGAAGCTGCCCGCCTTGACGTGGCACATCCAGGTGGGAACCACCAACATCGGGGGTGCCGTGCAGCAGGCGGTGAATGCGTTGCTGGCGGGTGTCTGCAAATACGCCGTGGTGTGGCGGGCGATGCATAACCCGCGCGGGACGTATCAGAACCTTCCGGGAGCGTATGCGGCCGGTGCCACCCAGTTCACCGCGCCGTATGGGTTTGGCGGTCCGGGGCAGGGCATGGCGGTCGCGTATACACGCTGGCTGGAGCGCAACAACCAGAGCCGCGACAAGATGGCGACGCTCGCGGTGACCCAGCGCAAACACACGCAGCACAATCCGCATGCGTATTTCTACGGCACGGCGCTGACACGCGAGGACTACTTCGCCTCGCGCATGGTCGCCTATCCGTTCTGTCTTTACGATTGCGACATCCCGGTGCAGGGCGCGGTCGCCATCGTGCTGACGACGGCAGATCGTGCGCGCGACCTGAAGCCACAGCCGGCGTATCTGGCCGGCTACGGTCAGCGGCTGCACTTCGAGGTGGCGGGACGCATCGGCAGTCTTTCGAGCTACATGGAAGGCGGCAGCAGTTCCGCCAAGCTGACCTGGGAACGCTCGGGCTTCAGTCCGAAGGATGTTGACGTGGCGCAGATCTACGATGGGTTCTCGGCGTCGGTGATCTACGGGCTGGAATCCTACGGGTTCTGCAAGGAAGGCGAAGCGTTGGATTTCATCCAGGATGGCCGCATCGAGCTCGACGGAGAACTGCCGCTCAACACGTTTGGCGGCAGCCTCGGCACGGGACGCATCCACGGCCTGTGGCACATCATCGAAGGCGCGCTTCAGGCGTCGGGACGCGCCGGCTCCCGCCAGGTAAAGGACGCCAACGTGTCATTCGTCGGGGCAAGTGCGCCGATTGTGACCGGCACAACGTTCATCTTCGTGCGGGAGCCGTATTGAGGTTCGCGGATCACGCATGCCGGCATCGTCACGGTCGTGAATGCGGAATAACGCGGCGCAAGCAGGCGTGGCCTTGAGCAGGCGCTGATGGAGGCCATTGTTGGGTTACCTCACTGATGGCAACCCCTCGGAGGCTCGCGCCGCTCGGCAGCCATCCGCCATTCTGCGAGGCCTACCCGAGTAGCTGATGGTGTGCAGCGCGAAGCGACGCGGCAATCACCTGCCCCTCATGGGACGGAGATTGCCGCGTCGCTTCGCTCCTCGCAATGACAGGGTGGGTCGATCGGCGATGTTGTCCGACGGCTCGACAACGCTCTGGCAGCAGGCGGCGAAATGACTGACTGGTTGCATCCCTTGTTTCACGGCATCGGGCGTGCCTATCCCGCGATGCGCACAGGCAGCGCGGTAATGCCATGACTTTCTCACCAACTCACTCCTCCTGTGTGGGTAATCGATCGATATGGATCAGCGATTTCAGTCGCTTGAACGCCAGTTCGATCTGCCAGCGCAGCCGGTAGGCGGCACAAATTTCGCCGACCGTTATTTCCTGTGGCAAGGAGGTCGCCAAGACCATAAACCCGGCCGCGATCAGGCTGCGCGGATCGAGCGTGTCCTGGTGCTTGCTGGCTTTGCGTTTCAGCTTCAGGCGCGCAATCTCGACCTTGTCCGCAGGCAGCGGCATGGCGATCAGACGCACCGGCAGCAGGCGGGACTGCGCCGTGCCGCCAACCACAGCCTGCACCGCCCATTCCTGCGGACCAAAGTCGGGGAGCACCTTCTCCAGGTGCTCGATCAAACTGAACGGGTTGTTGTCCTGATCCCGCAAGGCCAGTGCCTTCCAGCCAACCCGGATAATGAAGTCGCGCGCGCCGGAGCCGGAGGATCGAGACAGGTCCACAACTCCTTGGCCCTGGCGTAGCCACGATCGGCCATCAGCACCTCGCCCACGACCGGCTTGCAGCGCAGCAGCAACTCTGCACCCTGCCGGTCCGTCAACTCCAGATGGCTGAAGCCGCCACGTTCCAGATCGTAGACCCCGTGCAGGCGCCGATCCGTCCCCTTGCTGCCGCGTTGGCTCAGGCTGCTGCTGTCGGTGATGCGCAGACAGCGCCGGACCAGAGCAGCGGCCGTCCAGCCGGACGGCCGGCCAGCAGGTGATGAAGGATGCCACCCAGGAATGTGACCGATCGGGCAGCCGTTCGTTCAACGACTGGCCGGTGACCTCGGCCAACCGTCAGAGTGCCCGGCCGCGGTGTCTGCAAACTCTTGCGCCCGGACCGCGCGCCAGGCTCAGCCGCAACAGCGTGATGCCGCCGGTTAACGTCCCTCGGCGGCGTTGGATTGCCTTGCTGGTCCGGGCCAGATCGTCCAGGTCAAAGATTGCCGCGTCGCTGTGCTCCTAACAAGAAACCTCTACCGGGCTGATCAGTTGGCCTGGCTATCACGCCGCTTCGGCGAGGGGTTGAAGCTTCACCTGGAAGCAGAGCCTCGAGAGCTGAGTGACGAGGCGCCTGGCTTTGGCTTCAGGCGAGCGGCGATCGAAATAATCGGCGCCAAGATCATGGTGCGGCGTGCCGTTTTTCAGCATGTGGTAGATCGCGGTAAGGATGGAGGCGGCAACGGCACAGATGGCCTTCTGCGGCTCACAGCGGCTTTTCAGCCGGTGGAACTGGGCCAGGTAGTAGCTGTTCTTCTTGCGCTTGGCCGCCCAGGCGCACTGCACGAGCATTGTCTTGAGCCAGGGGGCACCCTTGCGCAGGCGCGAAGACTTCTTCTTGCCGGCGCTCTCGTTCTGTCCCGGGCACAGGCCGGCCCAGGCAACCAGATGCCCGGCAGTCGGGAACCGGCTCATGTCTCGACCGATCTCGGCGAGGATCGTGGTCGCCGACAGGACACTGACGCCGGGGATCGAGGACAGCAGAAGGATCAACGCGCGAAAGGGGGCCTGTCCGTCCTCGCCCTCCTCGTCCATGCGCTCAATCCGCCCGTCGACCTCCTGATCGATCTGCTGGATCAACGCGTCCAGCCCATCCCACTGTGCGAGATGCAGCTTCAACAGAAAGCGATGATGCTCCGTCAGCCGCCCATGCAGCGCATCGTAGAGTTCCTTGGGCGACGCCTTGATGCCCCGATTGGCCAGTTCCGCCAGCCGTTGCGGGTTGCGCACACCGGCGATCATGGCCTCGATCATCCGCCGGCCACTGACGCCCGTGATGTCGCTGATCACCTAGTCCAGCTGATATTGGCCTCCTCCAGCGTCTTCTGGATGCGCTGCACATGCCGCGTCTGCTCGCGCACCAGTTGCTTGCGGTTGCGCATGGCGAGCGCAGTTCCTGGTTGTCTTCCTCCGGAACGTAGCTCGCCTTGTTCAGCCCTCACGCCAGCCGGTCAGCGATCCACATCGCGTCGTTCATGTCCGTCTTGCGACCTGGAACGTTCTCGATGTGCGCTGCATTCGCCACGATCAGTTCGAATTCGCCGTCGCTCAAATCTTCCACACCGGCATCCAATAGACCCCTGTCGCTCGTATGAAGTTGGAGTAGATGCGCTTCGGCTCCTCCATCATCTCCACCACCATGCCGCGCTTCAAAATCTCCTCCCACAGGATGGCAATCTGCAGCTCCGCCAACCGGTTTCCCACACAGCGATGAATGCCGAACCCGAACGACAGATGCTGGCGAGGTCGTGCACGATCCACCAGGAACTCGTTCGGCCGATCGATCGCATCTTCGTCGCGATTGCCGGAGATGTACCACATGCAGACCTTGTCGCCCTCACGGATCTGCTTGCCACCGATCTCGCCATCCGCCGTCGCAGTACGCCGCATGTGCACGATTGGTGATTGCCACCGGATGATCTCTGACACCGCACTTGGGATCAGTGCCGGGTTGTCGCGCAGCTTGCGATACTGATCAGGATGCCGGTTCAGCGCCCACACGCCGCCCGACATCGAGTTGCGCGTGGTGTCGTTGCCGCCGACGATCAGCAGCACCAAGTTGCCGAGGAAATCGCTGACATTTTCCGGCAGGTTCCGCGTCGCCTCGCCATGCGCCAGCATCGACAACAGGTCCGGCCGCGGCTCCTGCTTCTGCCGCTCGTAGAACAAGGTCCGCATCGTCTCGAGGAATTCGGTCAGCAGCTCCAGCCGCTTCTCCTCGGAATCCACCACCCCGCCGGCATTCACATCCATCGTGGACACGTCGGACCAGAACGTCAGTTTTCTCCGCTCTTCGAACGGGAAGTCGAACAGCGTTGCCAGCATCATCGTGGTCAGCTCGATCGACACGCGCTGCACCCAGTCGAACGTCTCGTTGCGCGGCAGCGCGTCCAGCACGCGGCCGGCACGTTCGCGGATGGTGCCCGACAAAAGCTGCAGGTTCATCGGCGCGACGACCGGGCTCACCACCTTGCGCTGTTCGTCGTGGTACGGCGGATCGGACGAGATGAAGCTGCGACGTCGGAACTCTGCCGGCCGATCGGTAATCGTGATACCGCCGAGACGCGCCTCGGACGAATAGAGCTGGTGATGCGTTTCGACATGCATGATGTCCTTGTACTTGGTCACCGACCAGTACGAGCCATACATGCCGTCCTCGCACCAGTGCACCGGGTCTTCCCGACGCAGGCGCTCGAAATACGGATACCAGATGTCGTCCTGGTAGAGCTTCGGGCTGCTCACATCTAGTTTGTCGAGCGGGATCGAAGCCACTTCCTCGGCGATATCGAAATGGACAGGTGCATTCATTGCAGCTTGCTCCTTTACGCCGATGCTATCACCGGCAACTGTCGCGCACTATCCCGCAAACCGATCGCCGCCCTCCGGCACCGCCACGTCGAACGCGTTCACCACGCCGCACAGCGCGACATAGAAGTTCGCGATCGCCGTCAACTCCACCAGCCATTGCACACCATGCCGCTTCAGCAGATCGTCGAACACCGCCTGCTCGACGCGGTTGGTGCGCATGAGCTGGCGCACATACACCACGATCTCGCGCTCGTCCGGTTCCAGCCCGCCCGGGTCACCCTTGGCGCGCAGCAGGTCGATCACCGCCTCCCGCAAACCGGCGCGGCGTGACGCATCGACCTGCGCGGCCCAGACATAGTTTGCGTCGCGCTCGCGCACCGCGGTCAGCACGGCGATCTGCCGCAGTTGCGGCTCGACCACGGTGACGTCGCGCGCGAACGGCACCATCGGCAACAGCCGTTCGGCCAGTTTCGGACTGTGCAGCAGCATGCTGAACGGCCCACGAATCCGGCCGAACACCCCCATCACCTGATCGACGACATACTGATATTCCGGCGCGACATCGTCCTTGCCCGCGACGGGCTTCACTCTCGGCATGCTCGCCTCCTTCAGTGCAACGCGGTGTAGGGCTGGCCCCACTTATCCTGGTAGACGATGTCGGCGAGCGAACCGCGACCCACTGGCCCGAACCGTCCCATCGGATAGCCGATCGGCAGGATGGCGTAGGAATGGACGCCCTCCGGCAAACCCAGCGCCGCCTCCGCCTCCTTCTCATACAGCAGATGCCGCGTGGTCAGCGTCGAACCCAGACCCAGCGCGCGCGCCGCCAGTAGCATGTTCTGCACCGCCGGATAGATCGAGGCGCCGGACCAGCGTGTCGGTGCCGCCTTGCCTTCATCGATGCAGGCAACGATCCACACCGGTGCTTCGTGGAAATGCTCGGTCAGGTACTCCACCGCGGAATGCTGCCGCTTGTAGCGGTCCGCCGTGACGCCCGGCGGCGGTGCGCTGGTGGCGTAGCGCGGTCCCACCACCTCGTCGAACGCCCGCTTGTACCAGGCCTGCACCGCCTGCTTGATCTTCGGATCCTTCACCACCAGGAACCGCCAGCGCTGTGTGTTGCCACCGTTCGCCGCACACGAACCCGCCTCCAGGATCTTGTTGATCAGCTCATCGGGCACCGGGTCCGGCTTCAGCCGCCGCATCGACCGCGTCGTCTGCATGATTTCGAACAGGTTGTTTCCGTCGGGCATTGCCGTCTCCTCTCCTCGCTGATCGCAGCATAACCCAGCCGGCGAGGAAGGCCATTGCTCGACTTTGCTCCGCCGCGCCGTATTCTTCTGCGGCACAATGAACGCTGCCCCGCCAATCGTCAGCCTGCTCCTGCTGCTCGGCCTGGGGTTCTTCTTCGGCCTCGCGTTCGAGGAATTCCACGCACGATCCAACGAGAAGCGGCCAGGCGGCATTCGCAGCTTTCCGCTCCTGGCGCTGACGGGTGCGCTGCTGTACCGCCTCGACCCGGCGCATCTGGTGCCGCTCAGCGCCGGGCTGCTGGCGCTGAGCGCCTGGCTCACCTGCTACTACTGGCAGCATCTGGGCGACACCGACCCCGACGGGTTTCCCAATGTCGGCCTGATGGTGCCGATCTGCAACGTGCTGGCCTACCTGCTGGGACCCGTTGCCCTGGCGGAGCCGCCATGGGTTGCCATCGGCGCCACTGTCGCCGGAGTACTGCTGCTGACCGCGCGGCAGGAACTACATGGCTTCGCCCGCCGCATCGAACTGCGCGAGATCATCAACGCCGGCCGGTTCCTGCTGCTCACCGGCTTCATCCTGCCGC
The DNA here is from genome assembly GCA_963696645.1 of uncultured Alphaproteobacteria bacterium. GTDB lineage: Bacteria > Pseudomonadota > Alphaproteobacteria > Acetobacterales > Acetobacteraceae > JAMXLO01. The sequence continues at coordinate 210,807 of CAVOKY010000005.1, read as the reverse complement.
TGCTGCCGGACACCCCGGTGACCGATCTGACCACCGTGACGCCGCACCAGGTTTGGCTGGCAGTGGTGGCGGTCTGCACCGTGTCATACGCCAGCTACCTGCTTCAGCGATATGTCGCACCCGCAGGCGCGCCGCTGCTGGTGGCGCTGCTTGGTGGCCTGTACTCGTCCACCGCCACCACGTTGGTATTGGCCCGGCGCACACGCAGCGAGCCCGCCACGGCGCGGCAGGCGGAGACCGGCATCATCCTGGCAACCGGCGTGATGTATCTGCGGCTGCTGATCATCATCGCGGTGTTCAACCAAACGCTGGCGCTGGCGCTGACGCCGAAGCTGCTGGCCCTGTCGGCGCTGGCGCTGGGGATGGCGGGCGGATGGTACTGGCTGGGTGGCCCAAAATCCCAGGGCACGGGAACCGATGATGCGCCGGCCAACCCGCTGGAACTGATCACCGCGGCGACTTTCGCAGCGCTGTTCATGGTTATCTCGATCGCCACGGTCTGGGCGACGCATCGGTTCGGGTCGGCCGGCATCTATGCCCTGGCGGCAATCGTCGGCGTATCGGACATCGACCCTTTCGTGCTGAACCTGGCGCAGCCCGATGCCGGACAGGTTGCCGGTAGTGTCGCCGTGGGCGCCATCCTGGTGGCCGCTTCCTCGAACAACCTGGTGAAGGTGGTATACGCGGCGGTGTATTCCGGCGGACGCCTGCGCCTGGTCCCGGTCGTCGCGCTGGGGCTATTGGCAGTCTGCGGGATCGGCATGGCAGCACTGCTTTGAGCGGCCGATCACACTGCCTTGCGCGGCTTTTCGCCACGCCGTTTGCGTGGTATACGCGGAAGTCAGTTGCAAGTCATTCGCATTTGCAGACCGCGAGAAGGCCCGCATGTTCGTCAGCATGATCATAGTCTTTCGCGAGGCGATGGAGGCCGGCCTGATCGTCGGCATCGTGCTGGCGGCCACCCAAGGCGTTGCCAGGCGTGGCCGCTGGATCGCCGGCGGCATCGCTTTGGGCATCGCCGGAGCCAGCTTGGTCGCGGCCTTTGCCGCCGCCCTGTCGAATGCGTTCGAAGGCACCGGCCAGGAGGTATTCACCGCTGCCATCCTGTGCTTCGCCGTGGTCATGCTGAGCTGGCACATCCTGTGGATGTCGCATCACGCCAGGGCGATGGCTGCCGAACTGCGCCAGGTCGGGCAGGCGGTGCGCCTGGGCCAGCGCTCGCTTGCCGCGCTGGGCGCCGTCGTCGCCGTCGCGGTGATGCGCGAGGGCGCGGAAGTCGTGCTGTTTCTCTATGGCATTGTCGCGGCGACGCATACCGCCCCGCTGGCACTCGCCGCAGGTGGCGTGGCCGGACTTGCGCTAGCCTGCATCGCATCATGGCTGCTGTATCGCGGTCTGGTCATCATCCCGGTGCACCGCCTGTTCGGCGTCACCAATGTGTTGATCGCCTTGCTCGCCGCGGGCATGGCTGGGCAGGCTGCCGCCATACTGCATTCCGCCGACCTGCTGCCGGGCTGGGGCGAGCAGTTGTGGAATACCAGTTTCATCCTGGCCGACGACAGCTTCGCAGGACGCAGCCTGCACGCGCTGATCGGCTACTCCGCCCGGCCGTCGGGCATACAACTCGCCGCCTGGCTCGCCACGCTGCTGGTGCTTGTGATCTGCTCGCGCGTGCTGAGCCGGCCGCGCACGCGCACGGTGGCGGCCGCCGTGGCAGTGCTGGCGATGATCGCGGGCGTCCATGCGGCACGCGCCGACGACCTGCCGATGCTGGTGTTCCATGATCACCGCTTCGAACCGGACCGGATCGAGGTGCCGGCCAACGTGAAGTTCCAACTCCACGTGAAGAACACCGACGACACGGCCGATGAATTCGAGAGTACCGATCTGAACCGCGAGAAGCTGGTGACACCTGGTCAAACGATCACCGTATTCCTTGGACCGTTGTCGCCCGGGGAATACAAATTCTTCGGCGACTTCCATCAGGCCACGGCACAAGGCGTACTGGTAGCGAAATGATCCGAACAATGTGGGGCGTGGGGGCGGTGCTGGCTCTGCTGGCACCGACGCAGGCGGCGCGCGCCGATTTCCACGTGGTTTCTCCGTATGAGATCGATCAGGGTGAACTGGAAATCGAGCATAACGGCTCCGACTCCGTTGATCCTCGTGCTGGTATGGGTGGGCAACAGAGCTACACGCTCGAACTCGGTACGGGCCTGACCTCATGGTGGCATAGCGAGATCGAACTCGGCTTCGACAACGATCCAAGCGTGCCCCAGCCGACCATGTTGACGCAGGTGGTGACGGAAAACATGTTCCAGCTTACCGAGCCGGGCGAGTATTTCCTCGATAGCGGCTTCTACATCGAGTACGGCCAGTCCACGACGACCGGTGTCAACGCGACATCCAACCAGGTGACCTTCGGACCGATATTTGCCAAGCAGATCGGCCGCACCACGCATACCGTCAATCTGTTCCTTACGCGGCAACTGGGGCCGGACCAGACCAGCCAACGCCTGGATTTCAACTACCGCTGGCAAAGCCGCTGGAACCTATGGGAGCCGCTGTCGCCGGCGGTTGAGATCTACGGCGACACCGGTGCATTGGGCAGCGCGCCCGGATTCTCGCGCCAGCAACTGCTCGTTGGCCCGGTCGGGGTGGGTCTGCTCAGGCTGAGTAGCCTCGGTCTCGGCCACGCGGGGCAGGTCAAATACGAGGTCGGCTGGCTGTTCGGCGCCACGCCCGCCACCGCCCGAGGCACCCTGCGATGGCGCCTGGAACTGGAAATTCCGTTCTGATGCGTGCTGCGGGCCGTACCAGGCCGCAGAATGCCGAACATCGGCCGGTGGCACTCCGCCGCCGGAACTGTGCTCCGGCGGCTCAGGTACTCGTCGCGCAATCGGCCGCCGAGCGCCGCCGCCGCGCTCGCGATGAACGCGCCGATCAGCATCGACAGCGCCGTGAAGATCGCCAAATTGGCCGCTGCCTTGCGCGCAGCATCCGCAGCCTGGCGCGCTGCCGCCTCCGCGGTGTTCTTTTGCGCGATCACATCGTCGACCCGCTTCTCTGCGTCGGCCTGCGAAAGGCCAGTGCGGGCAGCCACCAGTTGTGCAAGATAGGTCTTGTCGGGCGCGGAGACCCCGCCGTTCCGCATGCCGTTAAGTAGAATGCGCGCGCTCTGAGCCCGCACGTCGGCGTCGGCAACATCCGCGTTCGGATGGTCGCTGCGATACAGGCTATCGACGAAGTATCCCGTCGGGTCGGCTGTCTGCCCAGCCGGCTGGCTCGTCCCGGCGGCCGCGCCGGCGGCGACTCCCGTCGCCAAATGGGCGGTTCCGCTCACCACGGCGGAGGCTGCCGATGCCAGGAGCGCGGCCCCGAGGACCGTGGCGACCGCCCAGGCCAGCAAGCCGTTTGCCGTATCGCGGAAGAATACCTCGTGGGTATGCAGGCCGGCCCACTTGGTCCGCAGCCGACCCGCCACGTAGCCGCCCACGCCGGACGACAGCCATTGGGTTATGATCAGCCATATCGCCGTCCCGATGGTAAATGTCGTGACGGACGTGCGGGCGCTCGGCCAGGGCGACACTGAAGCGAGCCCCAGCCCCGATCCAAGCGCCACGAGGACCAGAGTCAGTGCGATTGCCGCGAACGCACCGCCAAGGACGGCCGCCAAAGCAACACCGGAGGTCGCAGCCTCCATCGGCGGCCTGTCGTCCGCATAAACGCCGGCCGGGCCGGCCACTCGAGTATCTGGCATGATCTTGCTCCGTCTGTTCAGTGCCAGATCAACGCCAGCAGGATGATGATCGGAATCGGCACACCCAGGAGCCAAAGAAGAATACCGCGACCCATATTCGCCTCCATATGAAAAAGTTCGCTTCGATTGAAGCAGCGACACTAATGTGTGGAGAAAGTGCCGCTTTACAGGCGGTGGGCGCCAATCTGCGTTGTTTGTGATCACAGTCCGGTTCACAGCCCTGTTACAAAGTGACGCGGCTTGCTGCACTTCCTTGCGGTGCAACTGTTCCCTCAGCTACATGCCATGGGCCTTGCGTGGTGTTGCTCGCGCAGGCGGGTATGCGGTCCCCGCCCAACGAAATGGCGCATTTTTGGACGTGACGCCGGGATCAAAACGGCGACAGGGTCACTGGCCTGATGCGCCCCTCACCCCGGCTCCCGCGGCATCCGGGCAATCCCCAGCCAGGCGATCGGCGTTCCCGCCTTCTCCGCTGCCTGCTCGCCCGGCAGCGACGCATCCCAATCCATCGCCACGAACCGTCGCGCCGTCACTCCTGCCGCGGCGTCCGAGATCAGCCACAGCAGCGGCGGTACCATGATCTCGGGCTGCAGCATCTTCGCGGGATCGCCAGCGGCATCGCCGACCAGCGGCGTGTTGGTGACGCCGCCCGGCACCAGCACGTTGGATGTCACCCCGGTGCCCTCCAGATCCGCCGCCAGCACTGCCATCGCAGCCTCGGCCGCGGCCTTGCTCGCGCCGTACAGCAGGTAACCTTCGCGCACCATCGTCCCCAGGCTGGTCGTGACGGTGATCACCCGCCCCTTTCCGGCGCGCAGCATGTGCGGCACCACGGCCCGCGCCATCATGATCGGCGCGGTGGCATTCACCGTCAGGAAACGCTGCCAAAGCTCCGGCGTGACGTCCCACACACGGATCGGATTTCTCCGAGCGTCGGCCTTGATCGAGGCCTGGCCGATGCCGGCGTTGTTCACCAGCACGTCGATCTTGCCGAACCGGCCCAGCACGGTGGCGACGATCGCATCGAACGCGTCCGGCCGAGCGAGATCGGCGGGGATCGTCTGCATGGTGCCTGACGTGTCATGCACCGTCGCAGCCAGAGCGGCGAGCGCCGTCTCATTGCGATCCACCGCGGTCACATCAACGCCGGCGCCCAGCAAGCCGAGCGTCATGGCACGCCCGATGCCGCTTGCCGCGCCGGTCACGATAGCGCTGGTCCGCTCTGCTGCCATTGGCGTGTCCCTCCATCTGCTGCGGCGACTCTCGCGCGCGGTGGTGTGGTGCGCAATGCCGCGGGGACGGCGACGCGTGCAAAAAGCCGTCCTCTTGACCCTTGCCCTGGGCCGGAACCGCAGGCCGTTGTGGCGCAATCGCGCCGCATGGCCGATGATGTGTGGAGCGCTGCACGTGGCGGGATTGCGGCCATGGCGGGTCGGTGTCCACGCCGGCGGCCGACGTCGGGCCCGGCATGGCGTGTCCGTGGGACTCTGCGGGGAGGTATGAGAGTTCTGGTTTGGCAATGGGGGCGTCGCGGGGCGGGGCCACGCTTTGCAGCGTCCCTGGCCGACGGGCTGCGCATGGTCCCCGGTACGGAAGCCCTGTTGTCGCTGTCCTCCAGTGCGGAAATTCTGCAAGGCCCCGAGCCGCCCCGCTGCCAACTGCCGGTGGCGACCTATTCAGGTGCCATGGGACTCGCCTGGCGCATGGCGCAGGCACCACTGCTGGTGAATCGGCTCGCCGCGCAACTCGCCGAACTCAGGCCCGATGTGGCGATCTGCGCCATGCCGGGGCCGCTGGACCTGCTGCTGGTTGCGGGGCTGCGGCGCATCGGTACGCCGGCAGTCGTCGTGGTGCACGACGCGGATGCGCATCCCGGTGACAACATGCCGTCGCTGATGTTCCTGCAGCGACGCCTGACTCGCCGCGCCGATATGGTCGTCGCACTCAGCGAACACGTAGCGACGCGGCTACGCGCGCAGCGTCTGGTGGACCCTGCCGCGCTGGTTGTCGTATCGCATCCGCCGTTCCTGTTGGGTCCGATGCCGCCGCCGATGGCGCACGGCGGTGCGCCGCGGCTGCTCTGTTTCGGGCGACTGCTCCCATACAAGGGGCTCGATCTGTTGGCATCCGCGATCCGTCTGCTCGGCGCGCGGCAGGATTATGAACTGCGCGTGGTCGGCAGTGGGCCGGAGAGCGCGGAGCTTGCATCATTGCGTGCGCTGCCAGGTGTGACGGTGGAAAACCGCTGGGTCCCTGAGCACGAGGTTGGCGCCTTGATCGCCTGGGCCGATGTGCTCGTGCTGCCATACAAGGAAGCGAGCCAGAGCGGCATCGCGCCGACCGCCATCGCGGCGGGGCGCTATGTCGTGTCCACCCGTGTCGGCGGTCTGGTCGAACAGCTCGAGAATGAGGGACGGGCGGGCCTGTATGAGCCGAACGCCGCCAGTCTGGCCGCGGCGCTGCGCGATCTGCTGGATGCGCCGCCCCGAACGGGGATCGGCGTCGCGCCAATCGATGCGCGGCAGGCGTGGCGGGACATGGCCGAAGGATTGCTGGACCGGATCGCCGCGCCAGCCGTCACCGGGTCCCAGCGCCTTTGCGATGGGACGTGAGATAGACCGCTGCCATTCGCAGCGACAGATCAGGCTTCTGGCTGCTCCGGGGGGACGCCGGCGTCAAACATTGCGGCTGCATCGATCTCGGGCTGGTCGGTGTCATCCTCCGCCTCGGCGCCGATACGTTCACCGCGCGCCTGCCGCTCCGCCTCTTCCTGGCTGCGCGCCACATTGACCGTGACCGGGATCGACACTTCCGGATGCAGCGCCACGCGGACGCGTGCCAGACCCAGCGTCTTGATCGGATGCAGCAGCACCACCTGCGAGCGCGTCACCGTAAGGCCGGCCGCAGTAGCCGCATCGGCGATATCGCGCGCCGAGACGGACCCATACAGGCTGCCTGACTCGCCCGCCTGACGGATGACCACCACAGACAGTCCGCCGACCCGTTCGGCGACACGCTCCGCCTCCGCGCGCCGCTTCAGGTTCTGCGCCTCGAGCTGGACGCGCTCCTGCTCGAATCTGGCGAGGTTCTCCTTGCTGGCGCGCAGTGCCTTCTTCTGCGGCAGCAGGTAGTTGCGGGCGAAGCCGGGCTTCACCTTCACGACGTCGCCCATCTGCCCGAGCTTTTCGACGCGCTGCAGCAGGACCAGTTCCACTTCGGCCATGACGTGTCCCCTCAGCTCACGATGTAGGGCAGCAGAGCGAGGAAGCGGGCGCGCTTGATCGCGACCGCCAGTTCGCGCTGCTTCTTGGCCGAGACTGCGGTGATGCGGCTGGGCACTATCTTGCCACGCTCCGACAGGAAGCGGGACAGCAGGCGCACATCCTTGTAGTCGATCTTCGGCGCGTTGGGACCGGAGAACGGGCACGACTTGCGGCGGCGGTAGAACGGCCGGCGGGCGCCAACGGCGGCACGGCGGGCCGCCGGATTGACTTCAGTGGTGTCTGACATGGCCTACTCCTCGGCGTCCACGCGCAGGTCCTCGCCGCGGAATTCGTCGCGGGCGCGGAATTCCTCGCGATCGTCGAAACCGCGACGGCGGCCGCTTTCGAACCGCCCGGCGGGCTTCGGGCCGCGGAAGCTTCGCTCCCGGTCGTCCGATTTGCGCGACAGAATGGCCGAGGGAGCTTCCTCGATCTCCTCCACGCGGATCGTCATGAAGCGCAGGATGTCCTCGTTGAGGCTGAGCTGGCGCTCCATTTCGGTGATGAACGCCGGCTTGGCGTCGAGGCCGAGCAGCATGTAGTGGCCCTTGCGGTTCTTCTTGATCCGGTAGGCCAAGCCGCGCAGACCCCAGTATTCACGCTTCTTGACCGCGCCTTCCTCGGCTTCGAGCTGGGTGGCGATGTTGTCGGCGACGCCCTCGACCTGCTGCTGCGTTACATCGTTGCGCGCGATCAGCACGCATTCGTATAGCGGCATGATGTACTCCCTCTGGCTGGGGGCCCGCGGCCGGGATGGCCTCACCCCCGATGGGGGCCGGGCATAGCCGGGGACGATGCCGTCGCCTCCCGGCAGGGAAGGCGCGGGGTTAAGCACGGAACGCGTGGCGGAGGCAAGGGAGGGGATCACATGTCTGCATCGGAAAAGCACAGCCGGTTCAACGGGCGCCTGCGCGTCTCTGACTGATAACGAAACAGCCGCTGTCGACCTTTCCACGCCATTTCCTCCGCTCGTGATAGCTCCCTGTAGCTGGATAATGACGATGGCTGCGCCTCAAGTTCTCGATTGACCGACACGTAGCTCTCCGGTTACCAGTAACATCAATAGCTGGCGAGTTATGCATCATGATGGTATGCAATCACGACGTGCTCTTCAAAACGCTCGCCGATCCGACGCGGCGAACCATCTTTGAGCGGTTATGCCGTGAAGGGGAGCAGACGGTCTCGGCTCTGACGGCTCAGGCCGGGGTCTCGCAACCAGCCGTCTCAAAGCATCTCGGCGTCCTGAAGCAGGCCGGCCTGGTGCTCGACCGCCACCAAGGTCGCCAGACGCATTACAGCCCGCGGCCGACCGCTTTGGCGCCGCTGATCGACTGGACAAGCCAAATGGCCGGGTTCTGGCGGAGCCGGTTCGACGACCTCGAAGACATGCTGAAAAGGATGGATCAATGACCAGTGCTGCCAGCGAAACGCGCTCCGTCGTTGTCGAACGCGAGTTTCCTTTTCCGCCGGAGAAGATTTGGCGCGCGCTCACGCAGCCGCATCTGATCGGGGAGTGGCTGATGAAAAACGACTTCAAGGCCGTCGTGGACCATCGGTTCAATCTTCACGCGGACTGGGGCGCCGTCGACTGTCAGGTTTTGGCAGTCGAGCCTGACAGAATTCTGTCGTACACATGGGCGGCCTACGGTCTCGAGAGTGTGGTAACTTGGACTCTCACCCCTACGAGCATCGGGACCTATCTGCGCATGGAGCAGTCCGGCTTCCGGCCAGATCAGGAGCAGGCCTACCACGGCGCCAAGGCCGGGTGGCCGCAGTTCCTTGCGAATTTGGAGCGGGTCCTGGCGCAGGCGGGCTAGCCGGCCGTGCTGCCGTTACGGTCAGGCGGCGCAGGCCACGATGCGCGTCGGACGGGGGAGGAAGGGCGAAACAGAGACCATTCAGCACCGCTAGTGACCGAGCATCCGTCCAAGCGGGCGGCCGGCAAACAGGTGGACGTGGAAGTGCGGTACTTCCTGGCCGCTGTGTTCGCCCATGTTGGCGAGCAGCCGGTAGCCCCGCGCTTCCAGACCCAGGTCCTTCGCCACCTTCCCAACGGCGCGCATGAACCCGGCGATCTCATCGGTGCTGGCGCTCGCGCTGAAATCGGCGAACGAGACGTACTTGCCCGTAGGGATCACCAGTACGTGCGTGGGCGCCTGCGGATTGATGTCGTGGAAGGCCAGCGCCCACTGGTCCTCGTAGAGCTTCTTGCACGGAATCTCGCCGCGCACGATGCGGGCGAAGATGTTGGCGTCGTCGTAAGGCGGCAGACCGCTGACAGCCATCGCTGCTCTCCCGGCTTGCCCCCGGCCTTGATCCGGGGGTCAGGGGATTTTCGTCGTGTCCAGGCCGAATGCAACCGGCAGGTTACGCGCCCGCGCGGCCTTCTCGGCAATTCCGCTGATGCCCTCGCGGCGCTTCAGTTCCTCCCACACCTCATCGGGCCGAATGCCCGAGGCGACCCACAGCACGATAAGGTGGTAGAGCACATCGGCGCTCTCGGCGACCACGGCATCGCGATTGCCGGCCACCGCCTCAATTAGGCATTCGACCGATTCCTCGCCGAATTTCTGTGCCACCTTGGCGGTGCCGCGCGACAGCAGTCTGGCCGAGTGGCTGACCGCCGGATCGGCATCGCGTCGGCTCATGACGACCGACCAAAGCCGGTCGAGCACGGCGGCGGCCGGACCAATCGCCAGCGGCGGCGGCGGGCGCGGCACTTCGGTCGCTTCCAGCGGAACAGCGACACGCTTCTCCGGCTTACGCAGCTTCTTTGGCTTCAGCAGCTTCTTCGGCTTTATCTGCTTGCTGGCCTTCGGATCGCGCCGGGACCGGCCCCGCGGAATATTCTTCTTGGCTGTCTTGCCCATGGCGGCTTTCCTCAGGCCGCATGGCGCGGCAGACGCACCGGCAGGCCGGCTGCATGGAGGGCCGATTTTGCCTGCGCGATGGTGAATGTGCCGAAGTGGAACACGCTGGCCGCGAGCAGGCCGGTGGCGCCGGCCTGCGCACCCTCGACGAAATGCTGCAACGTGCCGACGCCGCCGGACGCGATCACCGGCAGCCGCACCGCGCCACAGACCGCGCGCAACAGCGGCAGGTCGAAGCCGGATCCGGTGCCGTCGCGATCCATGCTGGTGAGCAGAATCTCGCCGGCGCCCAGTTCCGCCACCTGGCGGCACCACGCCACCGCGTCGATGCCGGCGCCGCGGCGGCCGCCATGGGTGAACACCTCCCACCGTCCGGGTGTCGACTGTTTGGCGTCCACCGCCACCACCACGCACTGGCTGCCGAATTTCTGCGCGGCTTCGCGCACCAGTTGGGGCCGCGCCACCGCGGCCGAGTTGACGCTGCATTTGTCGGTGCCGGCCAGCAGCAGGCGGCGCATGTCCTCGATGGAGCGGATGCCGCCGCCGACGGTTAGCGGGAGGAACACGCGCGACGCGGTGCGGGTCACCACGTCCAGAATGGTGTCGCGGTTCTCGTGGCTGGCGGTGATGTCGAGGAAGCACAGTTCATCAGCGCCGGCCGCGTCATACAGCGCTGCCTGCTCTACCGGATCGCCGGCATCGCGCAGGGCGACGAAGTTCACGCCCTTGACGACGCGGCCATCCTTCACGTCCAGACAGGGAATGACGCGTAATTTCAACATTCTGGCATTTCATAGAATAGGCGTGCGTAGCCGTTGCAAGCACTTATGCACAGGGCTGGCCTGCACAGCGCGATACTATCGGGACGATCCACCGGTTTGTATGGATATGTGGAGGACTCAACCCGCCAGCAATGCCAGTGCGGCAGCGGGATTGACACGGCCGTCGTAGAGCGCCCGACCCACGATGACACCTTCGATCCGCGTGCCCTCGGCAGCATGCTGGAGTTCCTCCAGGTCCCGCAGGTCGCCCACGCCACCGGAGGCGATCACCGGCGTCTTTACTTCAGCCGCGAGCGCCGCCGTCTGCTCCAGGTTGAGGCCGCTCAGCATGCCGTCGCGGCCGATATCGGTGTAGATGATGGCCGCCACGCCGGCATCCTCAAGCGACCGCGCCAGGTCGATCGCGCGGATAGTGGATGTCTCGGCCCAACCCTCGGTGGCCACGTTGCCGTTCCGCGCGTCGATGCCGACGACGATACGGTCTGGAAAGGATCGGCAGGCCCGCCGCACCAGCGAGGGGTCGTTCACTGCGGCGCTACCCATGATTACCCGCCGCACGCCGGCGGCGAGCCAGGACTCGATCCCGGCCATATCCCGGATGCCGCCGCCAAGCTGCACCGGGACGGTCACGGCGCCCAAGATGGCAGCGACGGCGTTCCCGTTCACCGGCCGGCCGGCGAAGGCGCCGTTCAGGTCCACCACGTGCAGCCAAGCGAAGCCGGCGTCCTGCCAGGCACGGGCCTGACCGGCCGGATCGGACGAATAAACCGTCGCCTGGTCCATCGCGCCGCGCCGCAGGCGGACACATTGGCCGTCCTTCAGATCGATCGCCGGATACAGCGTCAGCGCCGTCATCCGGCGTTAGGCCCCGCCTTCCGTGCGCTCGGTTTACGCAGCCGCTTGTAATAGAAAAAGCCGCGCACGACCTTACCGCGCACCAGGGCGTAGTCCGGGTGGATGCCCCAACGGACAAAGCCGAGTGATTCGTAGAGCCGAATCGCCGCCTCCTGGGTCTCCCGAACGTCGAGGTTAAGCACGTGGTAGCCCAATTCACGGGCCCGTTCTTCCACACCCGTGGTCAGCATACGCGCCAGACCATGGCCACGCGCGTAAGGCGCGATGTAGGAGTGCATCAGATGCGCCGCGTGTGCCTGCGCTTCGTTGTTGCGTGGCGGGCGCACCAAGTGCGCCGACCCGACCACCGAGCCGTTCAGCCGAGCGATGAAGAGTTCACGCTCAGGCACCAGCAGGATGCCGCGAAAATACGTCTCCAGCGCCAGCGTGCCGGGCGGGTTCACCCAGCCGAAGCCGCCGCCGTCGATGATCGCCGCGGATGTCGCCTCGCACAGCAAGTGCAGATCGTCGTCGGTGAATTCCTTCACCCGCTCGACGAACAATTCTACCGGCGGCGGGGCGGTTTCCTGTGCCCTGATGCGATCGGATGTGTCGGCCATGGCCTCAGGGCGTCCAGCAGAGGAAATTGCTGAGGATGCGGATGCCGACCTCCTGACTTTTCTCGACGTGAAACTGTGTGCCGGCGCGATTGCCGGCCGCCACCATCGCCACCACCGGTCCGCCATAGTCCGTCATCGCGATGGCTTCCTGCCGATCGCCGCCGATCAGGGCGATAGCTGTGCACGAAGTAGACGTGGTCACCCGGGAGCAATCCGTCCAGTAGCGGATGCGTCCGCGGTACGAAATCGAGCGCATTCCAGCCCATCTGCGGCAGGCGCAAACCCGGCACAGCCATTTCGGCGATCTCGCCGTCGATCCAACCGAAGCCAGGGGTGATTTCGTGCTCCAGCCCGCGCTCGGCCATCAGCTGCATGCCGACGCAAATGCCGAGGAAGGGGGTCCCGGCGGCAGTGGCGGTTTCGATCGCCTCGCGCATGCCGGACACAGCGGCAAGACCGCGCGAACAATCGGCGAAGGCGCCCTGGCCGGGGAGCACGATGCGGTCGGCGTTGCCGACATAGTCTGGGTCCGCGGTCACCGTGACATCGGCTTGCAGCCCGGCGCGGTCGGCCGCCAGCGCGAGCGCTCGCGAGGCGGAGGTCAGGTTGCCGCTGCCGTAGTCCACCACCGCGACCTTCATCGCGCGGTCTCCGGCGGCATGAAGCTACCCTTGAGATCCGGCCGGCGGTTCAGCAGATGATCCAGCGCCTCCAGTTCGGTGCGCGCAGCAAGCACCTGCGCCAGCAGGTAGCCGCGATGATCCAGCGACCAGCGACGCAGATCCTGGCCTGACAGGCCGAGCAGCAGGATGAGGCCCGAAAGCAGCACTGCCGACAGACCGTCGGTGGTTAAGAGCAGGATCAGAATGGTGGCGACTGCAGCGAGCACGGCGGGGATCCAGGCGCGGTGGACGGCAAGCCAGAGCGGACCGAACAGCAGCGCGCCCCAACTGAAGCCCTCGCGCACCAGGACCGGGGTGGCGCCTTGCCGCACATGCGCAGTCCAGAATTTCACAGCAGTCCCCTTGGTCGAGGGGATGGCATCGCGGGCACGCGGGTCGAGTTCCACCGCCATGCGCAGCGCACGGGCGGTGGCCTTGAAGCAGGCCTCCGCGACGTGGTGGGCGTTGTGACCGGCGCGGCGGGTGATGTGCAGCGTGACCAGCGCGTTCATGGCGAAGGCGCGGAAGAACTCCTCGAACAATTCGGTGTCCATTTCGCCGATCTTCGGGCGTTCGAACGTCACGGACCAGGCGAGAAACGGCCGGCCTGAAATGTCCACCGCGGCTTCCGCCAGCGTTTCGTCCATCGGCACCAGGGCTTGGCCGAAGCGGCGGATACCGCGCTTGTCGCCCAATGCCTTGGCGAAGGCGTGGCCGAGTACGATGCCGACATCCTCCGTGGTGTGGTGGAAGTCGATGTGAAGGTCGCCCTTGGCTTTCACCGTCAGGTCGAACAGCGCGTGGCGGGTCAGGGCGGTCAGCATGTGGTCGAGGAAACCGATGCCGGTGGCGATGCTCGCCTGCCCCGACCCGTCGAGCGACAGGGTCAGGGTGATGTCGGTTTCGGTGGTTTTCCGCGTCAGGGTTGCCGTGCGGTCCATGGGCGGAGCAATTACGCCGGAGAGGGGCGGCGGTCCAGAGTTGATGAGCGATCCATATGAGTCCAGCGCGGGCGGCGACACGGCATACCGGATTACCGTCGCGTTTGCGCGCGACGCGGTATCGACAACAGCATGGCAACCAGCAGCGCCCCGGTGGTCGCCGACTGGGCGATGGCGAATGCATGGGCGTAGGCGTCGCGCCCGAAATCGCTGCCCAGCACGGAGAAGAACAGGCTGCCGATCGCCGCCACACTGATCGCCGCGCCGATCTGCAACGCCGAGGTCAGCACGCCGGCGGCAACCCCGGCCTGGTGCGGCGCCACGTCGCCCAGCACGGTGTTGAACAGCCGCGGATAAGCGATGCCCTGGCCAAAGCCGGCGAGCAGCACGGTCAGCACCACCGGCCAGCCATCGAACCCCGCGACGATTACTGCGGCAATCGCGCCGTAGCCGATCACCTGGATCCCCATGCCGACGGTCAGCAGCCACGGACGAATCCGCGCCGGCAATGGTCCGGTGACCAGCGGGCCGACGAACAGGCCGAGGCCGTAGGGCAGGATGGCGAGGCCGGTGTGCAGCGGGTCGGTGCCGTATCCCTCCTGCTGGTAGATGCTGAACAGCACGTAGAAGCTGGTGGTGAAGAAGAACAGGGTGCCCACCAGCACGCCGCGCCGGAAGCTGGGGATAGCCGCGAGGCGCAGGTCCAGCAGTGGGCTGCCGCCACGCGCCTTCAGCCGATCCTCGAACCACAGGAACGCGACGACCAGGAATGGCACGGCGGCCAACATTGCGAAGGTCCAGGCCGGCCAGCCATGCTGGCGCCCCTCCGATAGCGGCAGCACGAGGCAGGTCAGCGCCAGCGAGACCAGCACCGCGCCGCCGATGTCCAGACGCTGCCGATGGCTGCCGCTGGTTTCGGGGATCAGCCACCAGGCGGCGAGCATCACCGGGATGCCGATCGGCAGCTTGGCCAGGAACACGGTGCGCCAGCCGAGGTCGAAGGGATTCCACTCCACCAGGGCGCCGCCGGCGAACTGGCCGATTGAGGCGGCGAGTCCCATCATGATGCCATAGAGGCTGAGCGCTTTGGCGAAATCGCCCTCGCCCGGGAACAGCGCCCGGATTGAGCCCAGCACCTGCGGTGCCAGCATCGCGGCCGTGATTCCCTGGAAGATGCGGCCGACGACAAGCTGCGACGGGGTGATGGCGAGGCCGCATAGTGCGTTGGTGGTGATGAACCCGGCCATGCCGAGCATGAACAACCGGCGGCGGCCATACAAGTCACCGAGGCGCCCGCCGGTGATCAGAAACACGGCGTAGCTGGCGGAATAGCCGGAGACTACGAGTTGCACCTGGGCGGGGCTGGCGCCCAGAGAGAGATGGATTGAAGGCAGGCTGACGTTGACGATGAAGAAATCGACCGAAGGCAGCAATCCGCCGACGACCAGTATGATGAACGCGAACCAGCGGCCTGCGTGGGACAGGGGGAGGGCCGTCGATATGGCTGGCACGGCGCTTTCCTGTCCGGCGACAACAACGGCAAATTGAGTAGCTGGCTACCCGGCATGCGACAAGGCAGTGGGCAGGCCGGCGTGTATGGTGCAGTGCATGAGTGACGATCCGGCAGGATTGTACGCAAGGCTTGGCGTGGACCCTGCGGCGGCGCCCGAGGCGATCGTGGCGGCGTTCCGCGTCAAGGCGCGCGTACTGCATCCGGATGTGGCGGCGACCGGCGACGCGGCGGCCTTCATCCGGGTGAAGGAAGCATATGACGTACTGAGCGATGCCGGCCGCCGCGCCGCGTACGACCGAGCCGCCCGCCCGCCCGCCCCGGAAGAACTGACTGCGCGGCCGATTGTCGAACCGGCTGTGCGATGGCCTCGTCTGTCGGACCTGCCGATTGCGTTGTGGGCTGGGCTGGGTGGCGTGACGTGCCTCGCCGCGGTGATGGCGGTGCTGGCGTTCAACCGGCCGCGGCCGCCGCCGTCGCCACCCGTTGCCCGGGCGTTTGCGCCGTCCGTGCCGCCTGCTGCCAAGCCGGCGGTGCCTGCGTCGTTGGCTGCCACCACACCCGCCGGCGACATCACAACGCATTACGTTGTTCCTGGCAGTGGTATGGCGGTGCTGTGGCGACGCGACGCGGCGCACGATGCCTACCTGCCGGTGGGTGAACTGCCCAGCTTCAGTCCGGTGCAGGCACTGCGCCTGCTGCCGGAGCATGGTCTGGTCGAAATCCGCCTGGCCGACGGCGGCAGCGGCTACGTCGATGCGGCGCGACTGGCACCCGGCGATGGTGCCTCGGCACATCGGGCGTTCTGTGCCTACAACGCCGGCCCATCGCCGCAGAATGGCGAGGTGCTCTACCGTCGCAGTGGCGGGGTGGCGCAGGTACAGATCGCCAATCGCTCCGAAGAGCCGGCGGTGGTCAAGCTGCGGGATGCTTCGGGCAGGACGGTGGCCTCGGTGTTCATGGCGCCTGGAGGCAGCGCCACCGTGCGGAATTTACCCGACGGCAACTATCGGCCGGAATTCGCCATAGGCGAGGTGTGGAGCCGCGCGTGCAACAATTTCGCCGCAGGCATGCGCGCACAGCGCTTCGGTGGCTACACGTCGCTATCCGTTCTGTCGCCGCTGGTGATTCCACCGGACCTTTCCGTCGCGCCGACGCCGGTGGATATTCCCGATGCGGCGTTCGAGCACGACTAGGGGAGCGGCGGATGGCGATCAGGCTTCAGGAGTCGTTGCGCGGCCTGTTCTATGCGCCGTTTTACGTGGCACTGGCGCGCGACGCCTATGCTGCGGAGGGCGTCGAGGTGCGGTTCGTCAGTTCGCCGCGACCGGGTGATGCGGCGCGCAACGTGATGGACGGCACGGTGGATGTATGCTGGGGCGGGCCGATGCGGGTGATGCAGGCCTACCAGCAAATGCCGGATTGCGATCTGGTGAGCTTCGCCGAGGTGGTGACGCGCGATCCGTTCGTGCTGGTGGGACGCGAGGCACGCCCCAACTTTGCATTGCGCGATCTGCCTGGATTGCGTGTGGCGACGGTCAGCGAAGTGCCGACGCCGTGGATGTGCTTGCAGGAGGATCTGCGGCGTGGCGGGATTCCGCCGTCGCACCTGACGCGCGTGGCCGATGGCACCATGGCGGACAATGTCGCGGCACTGCGGCGTGGCGAGGTGGATGTGGTGCAGGTGTTCGAACCGTTCGCGTCCATGTTGTCTGCCGAGGGTGCGGGGCACGTGTGGTATGCGCAGGCGAGCCGCGGGCCGACATCGTACACCACGTTCTATGCGCGACGAGGATTGCTGGATGCACGGCAGGATGAATTGCGCCGCATGGTCCGTGCGATCTACCGCACGCAGAAATGGGTTGCCGGCGCCGCAGCCGATGCAATCGCCGAAGCCATCGCGCGCTATTTCCAAGATGTGCCGCCGGCCATCCTGGCCGCCTCCTGCGCGCGGTACAAGGTACTCGGCATCTGGGGCGGCGATCCTCGCCTGCCACGCGCTGGCTACGATCGATTGCGCGCCAGCCTGGTGTCGGGCGGCTTCGTTGCGCCGGGAACGGATTATGCAATAGCGGTCGACAACAGTCTGGCCGATGCGGTGGTGGCGGAAGACAAGCCGGCATTGCAGTGAAAGGGGAGGACGACGATGCCGCATGCAATGACGGATGACGGGGTGCGCCTGTATTACGAGGAAACCGGGTCCGGCAGGCCGGTGATCTTCGTGCACGAATACGCCGGCGATTATCGAAGCTGGGAGCCGCAGATGCGGCATTTCGGCCAGCGCTATCGCGCGATCACCTACAATGCGCGCGGCTATCCGCCGTCCGACGTGCCCGACGAGGTAGCGAAGTATTCTCAGGCGCGCGCGGCCGATGACATCAAGGCCGTACTCGATCACCTGAAGATCGACAAGGCTCATGTGGTTGGGCTGTCGATGGGTGGGTTCGCCACGCTGCATTACGGTTTCCGCCATCCGAGGCGCGCCTTGTCGCTGTGCGTCGCGGGTTGCGGCTATGGGGCGGAGAAGGGTGAGACTGCAAAATTCCGCTCGGAGGCGGAGACCATTGCTGCGTTCATCAGCGACCAGGGGATGGAGGTGTTCGCGGCGAAATACGCCTACGGCCCGACGCGCGTGCAGTTCGAGAACAAGGACCCGCGCGGGTTCGACGAGTTCAGACGGATGCTGGCGCAGCACTCGGCTGTGGGTGCGCGCAACACGCAGTTGGGTGTCCAGCGCGAACGGCCTTCGCTGTACGATCTGGTCGATCAGATGAAGGCGCTGACGCTGCCGACGCTGATCCTGACAGGCGATGAAGATTGGCCTTGCCTGGCGCCGGGCCTGTTGATGAAGCAGACCATTGCCAGTGCCGCGTTGTCCGTGATGCCGAACTGCGGGCATGCGATCAACATCGAGGACCCGGACGAATTCAACCGCATCGTCGGTGCGTTCATCGCGCAGGTGGATGCGGGGCGCTGGCCGATGCGTGATCCGCGCGCGGTGTCGGCTTCCATTACCGGGATGAAGTAGCAGCCAGCTCCGCCGTCATCATCTTCCGCATCACGAACTTCTGCACCTTCCCGGTGACCGTCATCGGAAAGCTGTCCACGAACCGCACATGGCGCGGGATCTTGAAGTGCGTGATGCGGTCGCGGCAGAAGCCGCGGATCTCTTCCTCGGTCGCCGCGGTGCCGGGCCGCAGCCGGATCCAGGCGCATAGCTCCTCGCCGTAGCGCGCGTCCGGCACGCCGAACACCTGCACATCGGCGACGGCGGGATGGCCGAACAGGAAATCCTCGATCTCGCGCGGATAGATGTTTTCACCGCCGCGGATCACCATGTCCTTGCTGCGCCCGGTGATCGTGATGTAGCCGTCCGCATCCATCGTGCCGAGATCGCCTGAGTGCAGCCAGCGCGCCTCGTCGATCGTTTCCCTGGTCTGTTCCGCGGCATTCCAGTAGCCGCGCATGACCATGTGACCGCGAAAGCAGATCTCTCCCTGCACGCCGACCGGTACGGTGCGTCCCTCGGGATCGATCAACTTGACCTCCATATGCGGCTGCACCCGGCCGATCGTCTTCACGCGCTGTTCCAGCGAGTCGTCGCGCGCGGTCTGCGTGCTGCCGCCGGAGAGTTCCGTCATTCCATAAACGATCGTGATGTCGCGTATGTGCATCTCGTCCATGATCCGCCGCATGATGTCGGCCGGACACGGCGAGCCGCCGATGAAGCCAAGGCGCAGACTGCCGATCTCGTACTGGCCGAACGCGGGATGGTTCAGGATGGCGACGAACATTGTCGGCACGCCGCCGAACGCCTCGCAGCGCTCCGCCTGGATCGCCTCGAGCGCTGCCAGCGGATCAAACGCCTCGCCGAGATAGACCAGCGTGATCCCGCGCAGAATGCCCGCGATGCTGCCAAGCACCATGCCGCCGACATGATACAGTGGCAGCGGATTGCAGAACCGCTGGCCCTCCTGGACGCCCGCACCCTCCGCGAAAAAGAACGCGTTGTTGATCAGGCCATGATGCGTCAGCGTCGCCGCCTTAGGCGACCCCGTCGTGCCCGAGGTGAACTGGATGTTGATCGGATCGTCGGGTTGCAGCAGCGCCGCCAGTTCGGCCAGGCGAGCGCGTTCCGCCGGTCCACCGAGATCGCGCACCGCCTGAAGCGTGTAGCAGCCAGGCTCCTCGGTGTTCGCCATGTGGATCACTGTCGTCAGATGCGGCAGGCGTGCGGACCGCAACGCGGCGGGCGCACATTGCTCGAGTTCAGGTGCGAGCTCACGCAGTATCCCTATGTAGTGTGTCGTCTTGAACTGGTCGGCGGTGATCAGCGCACGGCATTCGACCTTGTTCAGCGCATATTCCAGCTCGGCCGCACGATACCCGGGATTGAGGTTGACCAGGATCAACCCAGCCTTGGCAGTCGCATATTGACTCAGCACCCAGGCGATGTTGTTCGGCGACCACAGCCCGACGCGATCGCCCGGACGCAGGTCCAGTGCGATCAGGCCGGCGGCGAGGCTCTCGGATTGCCGGTGCAGTTCGGCAAACGTCATGCGAACGTCCTGATCGCGCACGACCACAGCCTCACGATCCGGCCATTTCGCAGCCGCCTTGTCGAGGCTGGCACCAAGCGTATCGTTCAGCAGCGGGATTGCCGATGTACCTGTGAGCGTAGCTGAGCGTCCTTGCTGCCATCACGTTCCCCCGTGCTGTCCTGATTTATTTGTCGATCACGGCAATCTCTCGCGCACAGCAGAGTGTCATGCGCCGTCGAAGATCGCCTCCGGCAACAGCGCCGACACGACGTAGTTCGGCACATCGACCACGTTGGAGATGCGCAGATCCACCGCCACACTGCAGATCACATAGGCCTGCTGCCGGCTGAAGCCGCGCTCCTGTAGCAGTTCCATCATGTTGAGCACGGCATTACGACAGGCGAGTGTCAGGTTCTCCGCCTCGATTTCGCCAGCGGTGTTGATCGGCATGCCCATGACGCCGAGAAATCGTTCCGGCGCGGCGTAGCGCGGATCCGCGAAGTAGCTGGTGCGCGAGAACACCGGCGCGGTGAATTTCCTCCGGGTCGCGAGACCCTTGTGCAGCTTGAAGCGCACCACCGCGGTGGCGCCCATCTCGACGGCGGTGACGCAGACCTCGCCGTCGCCTTGCGCGAAGTGGCCGTCGCCGGTGGAGAACATCGCGCCCTCCTTGAATACCGGGAGGAACAGCTTTGCGCCCTTGGTGAGTTGCTTGACGTCGAAATTGCCGCCGTTCTCGCGCGGCGGCAGGGTGCGAAGGCCGGTGAGGCCGCATGGACCGGCGGGGACCGCACCGTTGGCATCGGGCGGCAGCGCGAAGCCCCCACGGTCGATCACGCGCTGCTCGCGCGCGGTCCAGGCGACGAGCTGTTCGGCGGTGGGCGCGACCGCGGAGACGCCCATGAACGGTGCGCCCGGAATGCGTACGCCGGGAAGCTGCGCCGACGTGGCCCAGTTGTCCTTGAGTTGCCAGTGAACCAGGAACGGCTCGGTCATCACGTCGCGCAGGAAGCCGAGACCCGGCATGATCGCGCTGAACGCGGTGGGCTGCGGGATGATATCGGTGAACTCTATTTCCAGCATGTCGCCCGGCTGCGCGCCCTTGACGAAGACCGGGCCGGTGAGCGGGTGGACCGCGCCGGCATTGAGATTGGCGAAGTCGGCGATGGTGGTCATGGGCGTAATCTGGCCGTCGAGCGCGTCGCGGGTTTCCAGCGCGATTTCCTCACCTTCGCCGATCTCTGCGGCAGGAGCGATGTCGGGGTGGTAGCGGTTGTGGCCGCAATTGGGTTCATCGCAGAGCGGTTTGCTACGGTCGATGCGGATGGCGTGCATGGCGGGTGTCCTGCTGGGGCGGATGATGAGAACTTTGCACAGCGCTCCCTGTCCAGCCAACCGGTTATAGGCGGCGCTTCGGCAGGCCCCCGCCGAGGTTCGAGGTCAGAAGGAAATCGCGAGCGTCATCTGCACCTGCCCTTGGTTGCCACGCCAGCGCGCGAAGGTCGTGCCCCCAGCTAACCCAAGGGTCACGTTGTTCCACAGCTCCGCTTCGGCGCCGGCTGAAATGCTCCCATAGGTTCCAGTGCCGCTCGATATCGGCGTGAACACCGGCACAGCCGAGGTGGGATCCAGGCCAGTTGTCGTGATCACGCGGCTTCCTCCGAGAAACTCATGATCAGCGGTCAGCTCGATGAAGGACCTTATCACGTGCCCGTACACGGCCCCGGCGTATCGCATCTGCATGCCGACGGAGCCGGTCGTACTATCGAGGCTTTGACCGCTCACTGCCTGAGCCAACACCACATCGCCCGATTCGGAATACGATCCCACATTGACGTGGGCATAGGTCAGGCCGGCGATCGGCCCGATCTGCATCGGTTGAATGTCGAATAGATAGCCGCCCGTCAGTCCTACAGCGATGTCGTTGCCTTGGGGACTCCCGGACATAACGTCGATGACGCCTGGCCGCTTGACGCTGTAGGTGTTCACGCCGCCGTTCAATATGCCATCGATGAACCAGTGAGGATAGCTGAGAGAGGCAAAGCCCGCGAACTGGTAGGAGTTGAGGCCGATCTTGCCGCTGTCATCATTGCGGGTTGAATTCGAATTTGTGTAGGAGAACGCCAGTCCGAGCAGCAGGTTTGACGTGGCCCAATAGTCCGCGCCCAACGTCAATCCGCCCTCGTTGCCGTCGCCTCCCGACGCGTTGGGGCGGTCGTCCTGATTGGCATGGGCGTAGTTGCCGGAGATGAACACAGACAGACTGCCCGCAGCAACTGGCGCGGTTCCGGCGCCGGCGGCTCGCAGGTGTTCAGCATTCAGGCGCCAGGCAAGCGAGTCGTGGAATGCCAGAGCCACGGCTTGCGCGACATCAGCCTGAGCCGCGATCTGGTAGGGCGCGTTCAGGAGGTTGTCGATGTAGCGGGCGATGATGAGGGCAAAGGCATCCGACGGATGTCCATGGAAGAACGCATACTGATTTTGCAAGGCCAGCGGTGCCGAAGCGCAGCCGGCGATCAGCAGACAATCCCCGGAAATGAATCCGTACATGGACGGATTGTCCAGCACGCGCGTGTAGAGTGTATTCACGTCCAGAATGCGCAGATGCAGGCTGCTGCTCTCGAACGGCGCGACGGCCGCTGGAAGGTTGGCGTTCAGAGTCGTGTAGTAAGCTTGGTCGGCGGCCGCGGAGATGCTTGGGTCGATGCGGTTGAACGGAACTCCGCCGAACAGGACGAAGTTCCTGCCTCCCAGAGTGATCAGTGACCGCACATCGCTCGTCAGGTTGCCGAGGACGGTCGCAGCCAGCGAGGTCCCGACATTTCCGTACACGGTCGCATCGTTCGCGGCGTACGTCAGCATGACGAGGTCATCGGCCCCGATGCGGCGACCTAGCGCCTGGAATTCGGCGATCTGCCCAAATGCGTTGGGGTAGGTGGTGGTGTAGCCCGGGTAGGGCGGAGTCCCGTTGTTGGTGGTGGTGCCGGGGCCGGACGCTGTCCCGCCAATTGCGAAGTCATTGTGTAGCGAGAACGTATAGCCCGATATCGAACTGAGCTGCATCGGCGTGTTGTGATAATTGCTGCATGCGTGGAGGGGGGTTCCGAAGGACGTGCACTGATAGTTTGCGTCCTGAAAACTGTCGCCGAAATCGTAGATGTTTCCCCATTGCTGGACTTGTGCCTCCGACGTCGACGACAGACAAAAGGATGCGAGCATCGCGACGAGAATGATTGCATTCTTGATCAGCATGGCCCCCTCCGACCACATCGCCAATCGAACAGGCCATGCGGTCAAACTTCCTGTCTTGCGCAGTGAGAGGTTGGTTTGAACGCATTAAGGAGTTGTCAACATCCCGGCTGGGCAAGCGCCTCGCCAGCGCGCATCAGCCTGGTGGGTTCGTGCTCTGTTTGACCGCGGCAGAACGCATGCATAGCATCGAAAGCTGAGGAAACAGTCGGGGGAACAGCAGATGCGCGCCGCCGTCATGCACGAGGCAAAGCAGCCATTGACCATCGAGACGCTCGAGGTCGCAAAGCCCGCGGCGCACGAGGTATTGCTTCGGACCGCCTATGCCGGTCTCTGCCATAGCGACCTCCATTTCATGGAGGGCCTCTATCCGATGCCGACGCCGTGCGTGCTCGGCCACGAGTCCTCGGCGGTCGTCGAAGCGGTCGGCAGCGAGGTCACCTACGTGAAGCCAGGCGACCGGGTGATCACCTGCACGTCGGTGTTCTGCGGCACCTGCTATTACTGCACGTCAGGCCGGCCAAACCTTTGCGACAACGTTGCGGTGAAGATGCCGCCGGGCGTCGCGCAGCGGCTGTTCTGGCAAGGCAAGCCGGTCGTGCAGTGCTTCAATCTGTCATCGTTCGCCGAGCAGTTGCTGGTGCACGAAAATGCCGTGGTGAAGATCGCCGACGACATCCCGCTCAACATCGGCTGCCTGGTCGGATGCGGCGTCATCACCGGCGCGGGCGCGGTGATCAACACGGCCAAGGTGCCGGCTGGCGCTACCGTTGCGGTGTTCGGCTGCGGTGGCATCGGTCTGTCGGCGGTCAACGGTGCGGCCATCGCGGGAGCCGATCGCATAATCGCCATCGATACCGTCTCTTCCAAGTTGGACGTGGCCAAGACAATGGGCGCGACCGATGTGATCAATGCCAGCAACGTCGACCCTGTCGAGGCGATCAAGGAGATGACCGGCGGGGGCGTCGAGTATTCGTTCGAGGCGGTCGGCCTGAAGAAGACCGCCGAGCAGAGCTTCCAGTGCATCCGCGCCGGCGGCACCGCGACAATCATCGGCATGGTGCCGTACGGCATGAAGATCGAGCTGCACGGCTATGACTTCCTGCGCGAGCGAAAGATCCAGGGATCCTCGATGGGCAGCAACCGCTTCCGGGTGGACATGCCGCGCCTGCTGAATTCCTGGAGAAAAGGCGGCCTGAAGCTCGATCACTTGATCTCGTCGCATATCAAGCTGGACGACATCAACGAGGGTTACGCCAAACTGAAGGGCGGTCAGGTGCTGCGCCAGCTCATCGACTTTGGCGTGGCCAAATAGGTTACTCCGCTGCGGTGCAGCTTTGGTGTGGCGGCGATCGCGACCCGAGCGACAACGGGGCAATGCGAACGACAACGGGGCAGTGAGTTTGACACCGCCCCCGACCAGCCCCATCCTGTCAGCCTACCGAGGGGAGCCCCGCCACCAGGGGCTGAGAGACCGTCAGGATCGCATACGTAATGCGGCGGCGCGGTGACCCTTGAACCTGAACCGGGTCATGCCGGCGTAGGGACGGGAGCCTCCGCAATCGCTTCGCCCCCGCCTTCCGCCGCAATCCCGAGAAGCGCGATGGAGGAGAAGTCCATGACCATCCAGTCGAAGACCGCCGCCCGCCCGAACAGCGTCACCACCGGCCCGATCGCCGGCTCCCGCAAGATCTACACGTCCCCCGCGGGGCGCCCCGACATCAACGTGCCGTTCCGCGAGATCGCACTGGATCCGTCCGCACGCGAGGAACCCTATCGCGCCTACGATTGCTCCGGCCCATACACCGATCCCGCGGTTACCATCGACCTTGAAGCCGGTCTACCGCCGGTGCGCGCCGAGTGGATTGCCAAGCGCGGCTTCGAACGCATCGCTGCCCGTCCGGTGAAGCCGATCGACAATGGCGGTGCGTCCGGCGACCGTCTTGTCCCCGCCTGCCCTGCCGAACACCCGATTCTTGGCGGCAAGCCTGGGCAACTCGTCACGCAGATCGAATTCGCCCGCGCCGGCATCATCACCGAAGAAATGATCTACGTTGCGCACCGCGAAAATCTCGGCCGGCAGAAGATGCTCGCCGGCGCCGAGGAGCGGTTGGCCGACGGCGAAAGCTTTGGCGCGGAGATCCCCGCATTCATCACCCCGGAATTTGTCCGTAGCGAGATCGCCCGCGGCCGCGCCATCATCCCCGCCAACATCAACCATCCGGAACTCGAGCCGGTCATCATCGGCCGCAACTTTCTGGTGAAGATCAACGCCAATATCGGCAACTCCGCCGTCACTTCGGGCGCGGCGGAAGAGGTGGAAAAACTGGTGTGGGCGACGCGCTGGGGCGGCGACACCGTGATGGACCTGTCCACCGGCCGCAACATCCACAACATCCGTGGCTGGATTCTGCGCAATTCGCCAGTGCCCATCGGCACGGTGCCGATCTACCAGGCGCTGGAGAAGGTCGATGGCGAACCCGACAAGCTGGATTGGGAAGTGTTCAAGGACACACTGATCGAGCAGGCCGAGCAGGGCGTTGACTACTTCACGATCCACGCCGGCGTGCGTTTGGGTTACGTGCCGCTGACCGCGAAGCGGGTCACCGGCATCGTGTCGCGCGGAGGTTCGATCATGGCGCGCTGGTGCCTGTCGCATCACAAGGAGAGTTTCCTCTACGAGCGCTTCGACGAGATCTGCGACATCATGCGCAAATACGACGTGTCATTCTCGCTGGGCGACGGGCTGCGTCCCGGGTCCAATGCCGATGCCAACGATGCTGCGCAATTTGCCGAATTAGAAACGCTGGGCGAACTAACCAAGATCGCCTGGGACAAGGGCTGCCAAGTGATGATCGAGGGCCCCGGCCATGTGCCGATGCACAAGATCAAGGTCAACATGGACAAGCAGCTTCGCGAATGCGGCGAGGCGCCGTTCTACACGCTTGGCCCGCTGACCACCGATGTTGCGCCTGGCTACGACCACATCACGTCCGCCATCGGCGCCGCGATGATCGGCTGGTTCGGCACCGCGATGCTCTGCTACGTCACGCCGAAGGAACATCTCGGCCTGCCGAACCGCGACGATGTGAAGGTGGGCGTGATCACCTATCGCATCGCGGCGCACGCGGCCGATTTGGCGAAAGGGCATCCGGCGGCAAAACTGCGCGACGACGCGATCAGTCGCGCGCGGTTCGAGTTCCGCTGGGAGGATCAGTTCAACCTGTCGCTGGATCCCGACACGGCGCGCAGCTTCCACGATGAGACGCTGCCGAAGGAAGCCCACAAGGTCGCGCATTTCTGTTCCATGTGCGGGCCGAAGTTCTGCTCGATGAAGATCACGCAGGATCTGCGTGCGGAGGCGGAGCGGATGAGCGGGCTGGAGCAGAAGAGCAAGGAGTTTGTCGAGAAGGGCAAGGAGATCTACCTGCCCGCAGCTGAGTAGCCTCCGCCGGTTCGACGCGCTGTCGTTACGACCGACGCCCGCGGTCATGCGAGTGAAGCGAAGCAATCTCCCGCCGGTTGAGCACAGTGCGGGTAATTGCCGCCCGCGTCGCTCCGCTTCTCCCAATGGGAGGTTAGCGGCGCGGCACGCGCCTTGCACTGGAGCGCCGTCGCCCCCAAACTGGGGGGATGACCGAAGCCCGCGCCGCGTTGGAAGCAATTGGCGTGCTGCCGGACACCGAGATCGATATCGGTGATGCGGCGCTGCAGCTTGCCCGCGTCGATGCGCCTGACGCTGACTGGCAGGCGGCGCGCGCCCATCTGTCCGACCTGGCGCGCGATGCGGTAGGATTGGCAAAGACCATCGGCACCAACGAACTTTCGATGCGTGCCGAAGCACTCGCGGGACTGATCGCCGGCCGCTACTCCTATGCCGGCGATGCGGAGAACTATGACGATCTCGCCAACGCAAACCTGATCCGGGTCATCGAGCGACGCAAAGGCATGCCAGTCGCACTTGGCATTATCTGGCTGCATACCGCGCGCGCCGCTGGGTGGGGTGCGCACGGCGTAGATTTTCCGTCGCATTTTCTCGTCGCGCTGGAAGGCAGGAGCGTGCAGGCGGTGATCGACGTGTTTGCCGCCGGCGTGACACTGGATGCGCGCGATTTGCGGGCCCTGTTGAAGCGCGTGGAGGGCGACACGGCCGAATTGCGCCCTGGCCTGCTGCGGCCGATGAATGCGCGCGGCGTGCTGCTGCGCTTGCAGAGCAACATCATGAGCCGTCGCCTTCAGGCGGGCGATCTACCGGGGGCTTTGACCTGCACCGAAGACATGCTGCTCATCGCGCCGGACCATGCCGACCTGTGGCGTCAGGCTGCGGTGATGAACCAGCGTCTGGATCGCGTTGGCGCCGCACTGCGCTGTTT
This sequence comes from uncultured Alphaproteobacteria bacterium, assembly GCA_963696645.1. Taxonomy (GTDB): domain Bacteria; phylum Pseudomonadota; class Alphaproteobacteria; order Acetobacterales; family Acetobacteraceae; genus JAMXLO01. The sequence goes on along the minus strand of CAVOKY010000005.1, from coordinate 183,402 downwards.
CGAACGCTTCCTGATTCTGGTACCGGAGGGCGATGCAGCCAGCCGCATCCGCGGTGCTATCGACGAACTGCGCACACGGCTTAACTAGCTGGAAGCTTCCGCCCGATGCGCCAGGAGTTTTCTCTTGCGCGTGCGTGGTTGGAGCGAAACGTAAGCGCGCCATTTGATGCCAGTGTGTGAAACTGCACCGTTCTGGGCGGGCAATTCGGCCGCTATCGCAGGGAGACAGTCTTTGTCACGCGCAAAGCTGAGTGCCGTAGTCGTCAGCTACAACCGTGCACCGCTGATCGGCACATGCTTACGCGCACTCGGCTTCGCCGATGAAGTCATCGTCGTCGACAAGTCGTCCACCGACGGTACGGCTGCGATTGCCGCGCGGCATGCCGATCGTGTCATCAACGTCCCGTGGTCACCGACAGTGGAGGAGACCCGCGCCTTCGCAGTCGCGCAATGCACACACGACTGGATCATCTGTTTGGACGATGACGAATGCCTGAGCATCGAGGCGATCCTCTTCATCCAGGCGGAGCTGATCGCACCGCGCGCTGACGTCTACGGACTATTGCAGCGCCACTATATTCTCGGCACTCATGACGAGACCGCATACTATTGGCCAGAGCACCAGATCCGACTGTTCCACCGCGGGGCGGTGACGTTCAGCGGCCGGGTCCACGGCGGCATCGAGGTGCACTCCGACAGCGTGCTACGGGTGGCGCCCGACACAGGTGCAGCTATCCACAACCTCTCTTACGAGGACGTGGCACAGTGGGTGGAAAAGACCAACCGTTACACGTCGCGCCTCGATCGCGAGCGGGTCGCGGACTGTGGGCGGAGTCTCGGCCAATTTGCGCATGACAGGATCGATCACTGGCTGGCGCGAACGCACGATGTTTCGCCGGGCGGTTATCCAGAGGTGGTTGCGATGATGCGCGCGACCTACGACCTGATCGACCGACTGAAGACGTGGGAAGAGGAGCGCGGTGTCACCGGTGCGGTGGAACTTCAGCGCGTCTGTGCATCCTTGGATGCGCAATATCTGGCGCTCGGCTTATTGCGAGACCGCACCGGCGAGCGCGTGACGGCAGCCCCGTATTCGCCGAGAGCCGTGGACGAATACGAGGTCCTGCGGAGGCGATTGACTCATTTCCGGGCTCGCCACGACGCGTTGACGGTTCAGCGTGACGAGTGGAGGGTTCAGCGTGACGAGTTGACGGTTCAAAGTGACGCGAACGCGGCCGAGGTAGCGCGGTTGGTGAACGATCTGGCATCACTTGCAGCGCTACAGAATGAAACGCAGCGTGTCTTGGATGCCGAGCGGCAGCGGGCAGAGGAGGCCGAGGCTGATTCCATTGAGCAGCGGCGCAGGAGAGAGCAGGCCGAGGCCGATTCCATCGAGCAGCGGCGGCGGGCAGAGCAGGACGTGATGCGCTTGCGTACGGTTCAACGCGAGCACGATCTGCTGCAAGGTTCTCTGCGCACCTTCATGCGCGGCTACCTGCCGCGGCTACGCCGACACCTGTGCGGCCGGCGCCCGTAACGGCGCCTGCGCTGCTGATATGCGTGCACCGATCGTAGAAAATCGATCATCCGGAAAGGCGGCCGCAGCACGTCGGAGAAGTAGAACTCGCTGTAGGCGCTTTGTCACAACAGGAGCCTGGACAGTCGCAACTCGCCACTCGCCCGGATGAGCGGGTCCGGTTCCAGTGCATCGGCGAAATAGAGGTGCCGGCCGATCAGTTCCGGCGACACCCGGTCGATGATCTCGCACAACGAGACGCCACGCGCGTTCATAGTCGGCCACGAAGCCGCAGGTCGGCATGACAGTCACAATTGTCCGCTGTGCCGTGGTCCAATAGCGGTCGTGGCGGACGGTGAGACCACGCGCGGCAGGCCTGCGAGCAGCGAGGGCGCCGGGTCCGAAGCGGTGACCATCTTCACCGGGCGAGCTTCAACCGACAGCATTACTGCATATTGCGGCTATCGTCCGCAGGCCGGGTCGAGAGCGGCAAGCCTTGCTCGTGCTGCTGGCCACGGCATCCGCACCTTCTGCAAATACTGTGTGCCACGCATCAAGGACGCTGAGTGGTACAGCGCCACCGCCTGATCCCAGTCGGTCGAGCCGAACCGGTACTGCGACAGGATGTGGGACGGCGCGTGCGTTAGAGTCAGGATCGAATGCCTGCTCCAGCGTGGCGAAGGCGTAAGAGTGATGGAACAGGGCGACCTGGAAGCAACCAACATTAATCGGAGCTTCCTCGTGCATTTGCGATGAAGTTGTTGAAAGGACTTGCAATATCGGCTGAGGAGGTCCAAATCGTAGCCATGTAATATCATATTTGAGACTTGTACCACGCTGTCAGATATGCGCATGCTCTGCCATGTACATCGAAGCCGTTCCGAATCGGAACTCGCCGCCCGCGATCCTGCTGCGCGAAAGCTACCGCGAAGGTGGCAAAGTTTGTAAGCGGACACTGTGCAACCTTTCCGACTGGCCCACAGCCTACATCGAAGGCCTGCGCGGCGTGTTAAAGGGCGGCACGGTCATCCCTGCCGAGCGTGATGCCTTCACCGTCATCCGCAGCCTGCCGCACGGCCACGCCGCCGCCGCGCTCGGCACCGCGCGTAAGATCGGCCTCGACCGCATCCTCGGTCCTGCTGGCGATCGCTGCCGCGACCTTGTCCTCGCCCTGCTGGTCAGTCGCATCCTCGATCCTGCATCCAAACTTGCCGCCGCTCGCGCGCTGTCGCCAGCCACTGCCGCATCGAGCCTCGGCGAAGTGCTGGGTCTTGGCGAGGTCGATGAGGACGAACTCTACGCCGCACTCGACTGGCTGCTGGAGCGCCAACCCGCGATTGAGGCCACACTGGCCAGGCGCCATCTCACCCATGGCACGCTGGTGTTGTACGACGTGTCATCGAGTTACATGGAAGGGCGCTGCTGCCCGCTTGCCAAACGTGGCTATAGCCGCGATGGCAAGAAAGGCACGCTGCAGATCATCTATGGTCTGCTCTGCGCTGCCGACGGCTGCCCTGTCGCCATCGAGGTGTTCGATGGCAACACCGCCGATCCGACGACGTTGGCGAGCCAGGTCGAGAAGCTCAGGCAGCGCTTCCAACTCGACCACGTCGTGCTGGTCGGCGACCGCGGCATGATCACTCAGGCGCGGATTACCGAGGACATCAAATCGGCAGGCCTGGACTGGATCACCGCATTGCGCGCGCCGGCGATCAAGGCGCTGGTGGAAAGCGGCGCGTTGCAGCTCTCACTGTTCGATCAGCGCGACATGGCGAGCATCACCGCACCGGAATTCCCCGGCGAGCGCCTGGTGGTCTGCCGCAATCCCGATCTCGCCGCCGAGCGCACCCGCAAGCGCGAAGACCTGCTCGCCGCCACTGAGCGTGACCTTGCCCGCATCCAGGCGGCCGTCGTCCGAAAGCGCGATCCGCTGCGCGGCACCGCCGAGATCGCACTCGCGGTCGGCAAGGTGATCAACAAGCATAAGATGGCCAAGCACTTCGATCTCGACATCGCCGATGCCGCCTTCAGCTTTGCACGCAAGACCGCCGAGATTGCCGCCGAGGCGGCGACCGACGGCATCTATGTCATCCGCACCAGCCTGCCGGCGGAGGCCTCCGACGACACGGCAACAGTGCGTAGCTACAAGTCACTCGCCTTGGTGGAACGAGCCTTTCGCTGCATCAAAACCGTCGATCTGCACGTCCGCCCTGTCTATCACCGGTTGGCCGGCCGGGTCCGCGCCCACGTCTTCCTCTGCATGCTGGCCTATTACCTCGAATGGCACATGCGGCAGCGCCTGGCACCAATGCTGTTCGACGACACCGACAAGGATGCCGCCGAAGCGCTGCGCACAAGTATCGTGGCGCAGGCGCAGCGCTCACCGGCCGCTGTCGCCAAGCAGACCACAGGCCTCACTGAGGACGGGTTGCCGGTGCACAGCTTCCACTCGCTGCTGGCCGACCTCGCAACCTTGGTGCGCAATACCATCATCACCGCAATCACACCGCGTTATCCACTCACCGTGCTGACCAGGCCAACACCCATCCAGCACAAGGCATTCGCCCTCCTGGGCATCCCGGTGTAGCCAGTAACTTACCTCGCCATACACGAATTGTGCCGCCAATTCAGGCCCTTGCGCCTGTTGCATGGAGGAAGCTCGGATTAATGATGCGCTTGCCGCGCTTGCATCGTGTGCACGATGCAGATCGCGTCGGTTTTGCTCGCCGCGAAGTAGCTCCAGCCGTCGGCCTTGATGCTCCACGGCCACGCACGGCGGTGCAGCCCACTGGCATCGCGGCGCCCGCTTTCCACCGAGGCGATCGCCGCGAGCAGCCCGTCGGGCAGGTGCCCGTCGCGTTCGGCGCGATCAGCGGCGCGGTCGCAGGCGAGCTGCGGGTTATCCTCGACCTCCAGCGCGACAGCGGGACACGCAGGGAACAGTAGCCATGCAGCAACGGTCGAAGCCAAGACAACTTGAAGTGAATGATACAATGGAACGAAGCCTGCGTTGATTGGTCTCATAGTGACGTTCGAAGGTTTCGGACCCGACGTGGGCCGCTGGTGGCGGCACAGCCCAGCCCGACCGCAGGCCCACGACGAGAGGCAGCGACGGATCTCTAGGATAATTTTCCGATTCTTCTTGCCCACCCCACCCAGTTTTGTGTATCAAGCGGGTCAGAGTGGCTGACTTCGCCGTCCAGCCCATTGCAGCCGAAAAGATCAGTGGACTGCGGGAAGTTGACCTGGACCGGTATGCGGTCACAGGGAATCTAAGCCTGCCACGTAGCTACATCGCCGTGGCGGATCTCAGCGACTGGTTGGCCAGCCAGCCACTCGTCGGTGAAGGCGGTGGCTTAACAGGCGTTCGAAGCGGCACGAGCTGAAGCTCCTGGTCGCTGTACCAGCCAGTACACAGCATTCGTATCGAGAGCTCGCGGCGGGGATCCTGCGGCGGGTGCCGTTGTCGTTTCCGGGATGGCTCGATCGGCCGACGCAGGTCGCGAGCCACGAATCCATTATGCAACAACCACGGAGTAGTTTTTATGGCGAATATCACGCTGTCAGTTACGACAGCACCTGACACTCTCACTGTGAGCGGCGTCAAGTCGCTCGGCGCTCCCGCCGATATCGTTGCTACTGCAACTCCGGCAACCGGTGCAGCTATTGCACTGGGTACCCTGCCGGCACAGCCTGACGGCCCCTATAGCATCTCTGCCGCTGTACCTCCGGGCAACTACGCGGTGCAGGTTACGACAAGTACAACGCTGTCGAGCGATACAAAATCATCAGCAACAGTCCCGGCGGCCACACTAACAGCGACCGGAAACAACACACTTGGGGTCCCCGCCAACATCGTGGTGACCGCCACTCCTTCGAGCGGTGGCAGTCCCATCACGGTTGCGACACTGAGCAACCAGCCAGTCGGCCCTTATTCAGTAACAGCCAATGTTCCGCCTGGTGACTACGACCTCGACACCGAGATGGACGCGACGCTGACCAGCGATGCAACATCGCCATCCACTGTATTGCCGTCCACCCTGACGGCAATCGGCAACAATACGCTCGGGAATCCTGCCAACGTCGTGATAACCGCGACCCCAACGACGGGTGGCAGCCCGATCACGATTGCCACGCTGGTCAATCAGCCTGTCGGGCCATTTTCGGTGACTGCTCCCGTGCCGGCCGGTGACTACACGGTTGACACCGAGATGTGCGCGACGCTGTCCTGCCCAACGTGCGTGTCAGTCTGCGTACCGCAGACGATACTGACAATGACAGGTGTCAAGTCGCTGGGAGTTCCCGCCGACCTCGTTTTTGTCGCCACCCCTGCGACAGGTGGTTCACCTGTACCGCTTGGCACGCTGCCTAATCAGCCAGATGGGCCATACACATTCACGGCGATCGTGCCCCCCGGTAGCTATGCCGTCGACGTTTCCTCGAGCACTACACTATCCGCTGCTGCGTCGAGTTCAGCCGCTGTTCCTGCTCCGACACTTACCGCAGTGATAACTTACAGCGGCAACACCTATAGCTACACCGAGTCCAGTGGAACCAGTCTGGGCAATTATGCCGACCCACAGGGTCGGTTCACGATGACCAACACGATGGCGACCAATGCCGGCCTGCCAAACTTCACGGTATTCTTCCGTCGCAACATAGACGGAACCTGCGAGCACACCGTCTTCGAATACGGTAACCCGAGGGTGACAGTGCAGCCGACCAATCTAGGCGCCTATACTGCGACTATCAGCAAGGCCGGTGTGGTGCTGCACACCGAGAATGTGCCGAATCACTTCTGGTTTGCCCGCTGGCGTTGGCCACAGTCGCCCTATCCCGTAACCGTGACACCAGCCACACTGATCGCTTCGGGGCTGTTGCCGCACTATGACGCCTCAGTGCTGGGTAAATACAACAAGGACTATTCTGCATTTACCTACACGCCGATGACTCTCGCGGGTTTATGCGGCAACATGGGACAGACCGGGGAGCGCGGCGACATCGGCCTCGTGACCGAGTGGCAGGCCGATTATATCTGCCGTGGCACAAACCTGCCGACCGTTTTGGCTCAAGCGGAGGCCAGCGGTACGTTCCCATGGATTATGCGCGATCCGATCACCACTGCGCCATTCAACGCCCAAGCCAACCCGAGCGCGACGACCGCTTATATCAACAAGTCTCTGCCGGCCACGATTCTGACCACGACGTGTAACATCGCCGGAAGCGGGGGCCTGGTTTACTGTGACGTAGCCCATGAGCCTGAACTGGCATATTTACCGTTCCTGCTGACCGGCGACCCATATCACCTTGAGACCATGCAGTTTCAGGGCACCGTGAACGTGGTCATGTACCCTGCTGCTGCCCGCTACAATTCGTCCATTGGCGTCCGCGCGGTGGGTTGGGGATTGCGCACGGCAGGGCGTCTTTCCGTCATTACGCCCGCTGCTGTGCCGAGTTGGCTGCTGCCGCAAAGTGTATGGGCGGCTGACCTGGCGCACAGGCTGGCGTGGTTGCAGTTGAGCGTTGCTTCGTCGACCACGCCATGCGCAGCGTTCCAGGTCGTGCAGCAGACCTCGACGATGACATGTGACTTCTGGGAGGGGGACTTCATTACCGCGGCACTGTGCGATCTGGTGCGCCTGGGTCAGTCAAGTTGCCAGACGGCGCTGAACTGGGCAATACAGCAGATCATCGCCCGGACCAACGGCACCAGCGGATGGCTGCGCTGTCAGCCGTCGCCGTATGGTGTTGACCTTAAGGCGACATCATCGTCTCCGGTTCCGACCACCTGGGCTGGATTGTGGGCGCTCAACTATTCGATGCAGCCAGCCAATCTCACGTTCGCACCGGGTGATCCGACAGGCAATGCCTGCCTCGCCCTGAACGCGGCAGGCGCTAGCACCTATGCGTCGTATGCCCGCGGCGTGCTGGCGATGGCCGCCCGGCTCGGCATTGCCGGTACTGCCACGCCGTTTGCCTGGATCGACGGCGAGACCACGCGGCAATTGAGCGCGACACACTATCCTGACCGAAAGTGGATGATGACATAGTAAGTTCTCCCCGCTGTCACTGTTGCGCGCCCGCCAGGGATTTCCCTGGCGGGCGCTTTTTGTGTGTCGGACGTGTTCCCCGTGCCGCATATACAATTTGGGCCGGGAACCTCACTCATCCCCTCATTTTCCTTGAGACATGAAAGAATCGGTCGGCCATAAGGACGATTCCGGAAAGAATTGCATGAGCAGCGACGGCGGCATATCCTTGCGAATCCGCCATGGCCAGTTTTGCAGTCGCGTGAAGCAACAGATCTCCCGCCCAGCAACGGCAGGTCGGGGGATACGATGGTTATCGGGCAGCAGCAGTTCTCCATCGACCAGGTCAGGCAGGTTCTTGGCGGCGTGCTTGGCCATGATCTTCACGCCAAGCGCGTCGGCTCGCTCTGCGATGCCACCCTCGGCGTGCTGCGCGGCGCCTCCCTGGCGGTCTGCACGATCGGCCAGGGGCTCGCTGCCGCACGTGGCCTGAACCCCAAGCATGCGACCAAGCAGGTCGACCGCCTGCTGTCCAACCGGAATATCAACGTCGATGACATCCTCACCCGCTGGGTGCCCTACATCATCGGCACACGCAACGCCATCGTGGTGGCATTGGACTGGACCGACTTCGAGGCCGACAAGCAGGCCACAATCATGTTGTCGCTGATCACCGATCACGGTCGTGCCACACCGCTGGTATGGCTCACGGTCGACACGTGCACACTCAAGGACAACCGCAGCCTCTACGAGCATCGGGTACTGGTGCGGTTGGCCGAATTGCTGCCGGCCGACATCGCGGTGTGCGTGATCGCCGACCGCGGCTTCGGCGACCAGAAACTCTACCGGATGCTGACCGAAGAGCTGTGCTTCGACTACGTCATCCGCTTCCGCGGCAACATCGCTGTGACCACCACCACCGGCGAAACCCGCACCGCTGCCGCCTGGGTGCGACCCGGCGGACGCGCCCGTGTGCTGCGTGGCGCCGCGGTCACCGCCGACCGCTATGCAGTGGGGACCGTGGTCTGCGTTCAGGACCCCGACATGAAGCAGGCCTGGTGCCTGGCGGCCAGCAGTGCCGATGCCACGGCCAAGCATCTGACCGGATACTACGGTCGTCGCTGGGGCATCGAGTGCGCGCTACGCGATACCAAGGATCTGCGCTTCGGCATGGGGATGGGCGCGATGCATGTCAAAACTCCCGAGCGGCGCGATCGGTTGTGGCTGATCAACGCTTTCGCCGTGGTGCTGCTGACGCTCCTCGGTGCCGCCGGCGAGGCACTGGGCTATGACCGGATGCTCAAGACCAACACCGCCAAACGCCGCGTCCATTCGTTGTTCCGCCAGGGCTGCATGCTCTACGACCTGATCCCGATGATGCCAGAAGCCAGGCTGCGTCCGCTGATGCAGCGCTTCTCCCGCATGCTGCAGGAGCAGCCGCTATTCGCAGACGTTTTCGGGCCGGTCTGACAAATGAGGGGAGTCGTGAGGCCGGGAACAATCTCAAGTCTTGTTGGTCGAGTGAGCGGACTCTAACGGGCTAGCTTTGCTGAGCGGATATGGGTCGGTCGGAAAGCTGCCACCGTCCCCCAAAGGTAGCGGCCTCTGGAAGTCATGGGTGCCCGACCGCGCGGGGACAGCAGGTTAGCCAAGCTCACTTCGTTCGCTAAGAAACTCTCGCTGGTCGGAGTGAGAGGATTTGAACCTCCGGCCCCTGCGTCCCGAACACAGTGCTCTACCAGGCTGAGCTACACTCCGGCCAAGGCCGCGCATATAGCCCTGGGCGCCGGCCTGGGCAAGGCGCCGTTACAGCCGCGCTGCGTCGCCGCTCGCCGCGCCGTGCAGGTGCGCCAGGCGCCGCAGCACCGCGGGCACGCCGTCCAGCACTTCGAAAAGCCGCCGTGCCTCGGGCATGGCGAAATCGCTTGCGATTGCGGCCTCAATGGTGGCCAGGAAGGGCGCGGCCGAACCGGCCACATCGCAGATCAGGATCGGCTTGGCATGCAGGCGAAGCTGCCGCCAGGTGATGATCTCGATCGTCTCGTCAAGCGTGCCTAGCCCGCCTGGCAGCGAAATGAAGACGTCTGCTGCCTCAAACATGCGCTGCTTGCGGCTGTGCATGGAATTGGTGACGACCAGCTCGGTGATGCCCTCGTGCGCCACTTCACGCCGGGTGAGAAATTCCGGTATTACCCCCAGCACCTCGCCTCCGGCGGCCAGGGCGGCGTCGGCCAGGACGCCCATCAGCCCGATGCGTCCGCCGCCGTACACCAATCGGATGCCGGCCTTCGCCAACCCCCCACCAAGTGCTTGTGCGGTGGATCGGTATGCGGGATCGTGACCGGAGCGGGAGCCGCAGAATACGGCGACGGCGTGTAGCTTGGACATGGATGGGCAAGTGGCGACAGATACGGCGATTTGCCACCAAGTTTCACGCCGGGCCGGGAATTTTACTGGCTGTCGCACGTCCAGCAGTCAGCCACCGTGTTGGCAGCCGTGCAGGGGAGTTCGGAGATGACGAGGCAGCTTGTGCTTTTTACGGCCTTGGCCTTGGCGACAGCAGGCATAGCCAGGGCTGACGATTTCAGCGTGATCGTGACCCGCCAGGCTGGACAGGATCTGCTGCTGGGTGATTATTCCGGTATTCGCGCTGTGGTGGCCGCCAAGGGTGATGTGAAGACCCTGCAGCAGCCGGCAGAGGCCATGGCCAAATGGATGCGGCAATATCCGACGCTGTTCCCCGCGGGCAGCGATCAGGGGCATGACACCAAGGCGTTGCCGGCGATCTGGAGCGACATGGCCGGATTTCAGAAGATAGCCGACCAGGGGGCTGATGCGGCCGTCAAGCTAGCCCAGTTCGCCAAGGCCGGCGACGCTGATGGCGTGGCCGCCCAGATCAAGGAGGTCGGTGCAGCCTGCGGCGCCTGCCACCGCACTTACCGGGCTCGCTGACTGACGGCCGCGATCCCGAGTTCCCCTGCTTGCTTCGCGGGAAAAGCATTCTCGGGCTGGTGAGCGTACCGGCGTTCCTCCCTCTCCCGCATATATACGGGGTAGTCGGGGTGTAGGCCTACCCCGCCCTTACCAGCCGTCCCGGCGTAGCGCCGGTGTATTCCCCGTGTTCGAACACCGGGACGCCGGACACCATAGTCGCGATGTAGCCATCGACCCGCTGCACCAGCCGGCGCCCGCCAGCCGGCAGGTCGTATCGGATTTCCGGCACGTGCAGTCGCAGCCGCTCGAAGTCGATCACGTTGACATCGGCCTTCAGACCAACCGCCAGCCGCCCGCGATCGGCGAACCCGAAGAAGTCCGCCGTTTCGCTGGTCTGGCGCTTGACAATCAGTTCCAGCGGCAGTCCCGGTCCGCGCTTCCGGTCGCGCGCCCAGTGCGTCAGCATCCAACTTGGCAGACTGGCGTCGCTGATCGAAGAGCAGTGTGCGCCACCGTCCGACAGCCCCAGCACCGTTTCCGGCGAGGTGAGCATGGTACGGATGATGTCATGGTTATCCTCGTTGTAGCCGACGATCGGGAAGAACAGGAACTTGTCCAGGCCGCCGGCCAGGTAGTCGTACGCCACCTCGGCCGGCGAGTGGTTCGATCGCCGTGCCATCGCGCCGATGCTGCTGCTCGCCTCCGGCTCGTAGTCCGGCGGATCGCCCATGATGAACATGCGATCCCAGCTTGTGGTGATCCGCTGGCGGAACTGCGACAGCCGCCGCACCAATTCGGCTGATGGTTCATCGTTCAGGATCGCGGCTCGCACCGCTGGATCCTGCAGCCGTGCCAATCGCTCCGCCGCGGGGAGTTTCAGCAGTTCCTGGTGGGTCGGGCGAATGGAGAACGGGTTCAAGGCGGTATCAACACCCAGCATCACCCCGACCGGACGGCCGGCGACCTGCGCGGTGACGAATGCTCCCTGTGAGCGTGCGGTGCGCACGCCTTCCATCAGGCGCTTCCAGCGCACCGGATCGGTCGGCCGATCGGTTAGCAGGAACCAGACCGGACGACCAGTGTCCTGCCCCAGCTTGGTCATCCAGGCGAGTTCCTCGGTTTCGACGTCGAAGTCGCTGTTGATGCCGAACGCACCGTGCTTCAGCCCCTTGAACGCCGAGCCGATGCCCAGCAGCTCCTGGACTTCCGAATAGCGCCCCGGCACCATCTCGCCTGTCGGCGTCTTGTGGGAATTGGTGCGCGAGGTGGTGAAACCGAACGCGCCAGCCTCCAGCGCCTCGCGGGTCATGCGACGCATCGCCTCGATATCCTCGGCCGTCGCCTTATCGCGGTTGATGGCGCGCTCGCCCATGACGTAGACCCGCAGCGGATGGTGCGGCACCTGTGCGGCGACATCGATCGCGCGGGGCATGCGCTCCAGCGCGTCGAGATACTGCGGGAAGCTTTCCCAGTCCCACTTGAGCCCTTCGGCCAGTGTGATGCCGGGGATCTCCTCCACTGCCTCCATCAGCCCGATCAGCGAGTCATGATGCTCGCGCCGCACCGGCGCAAACCCGACGCCACAATTGCCGAACAGGATCGTGGTGACGCCATGCCACGACGATGGCGCCAGTTCCTTGTCCCAGGTCGCCTGGCCATCGTAGTGCGTGTGCACGTCGACCCAGCCGGGGGTCACCAGCTTGCCCTCGACGTTGATCTCGCGATTGCCGGGACCTGCCTTGCCACCAACCTGAGCGATGCGGTCGCCGTCGATCGCGACGTCGCCGGTGAAAGACGGATTGCCTGTACCGTCGACGATAGTACCGTTGCGAATGACTGTATCGTGCATGGCGCTCTCTCCTACGCGTCTTTGGCGAATAGGAGAGACCCAGTGGAGCAACGAATCAAGTTTCACCCGCGAGCCGAACATCATGGCGCGCCCACTCATAGCGAGTTCCGTACCGGCCGTTGGCCGCTACGGAACTCGCTATAACAGATTGAGCTGTACGCGCCGGTGCACGTATTTTGCGCCATCTTGAGGCGCAGCGGCGAGCCGCGCACAATGCCGGCCAGCAGTCCCAGAGGTTGGCCATGTCCCCCATCCAGCTCCGCCACGGCATCTTCCTGCCACCATTCCACCCGATGGACGAGAACCCCGCGGCCTGCATGGACCGCGATTTGGAGCTGATGCAGTGGTTGGACCGTCTCGGCTACCACGAGGCGTGGATCGGCGAACACCATTCTGCCGGGTGGGAGCTGATCAGTTCGCCGGAGCTGTTCATCGCGGTGGCCGCAGAACGTACGCGTTCGATCCGCTTCGGCACCGGCGTGATCTCGCTGCCGTACCACAACCCGCTGATGACGGCGAACCGCATCATCCAGCTCGACCACCACACGCGCGGCCGCGTCATGTTCGGCGCTGGCCCAGGTCTGCTGGCGTCTGATGCGCTGATGTTAGGGATCGATCCGAACACGCAGCGCGATCGTATGGCCGAGGCGCTCGATGTGATACTGCGGTTCTTCCGCGGCGAGACCGTCACGGCGAAGACCGACTGGTATACCTTCGTCAATGCGCGCGCTCATCTGCGCCCGTACACGCGACCCCATCCCGAGGTCGCGGTGGTGAGCGCGGTCACGCCATCGGGCGGACGGTTGGCCGGCAAGTACGACCTCAGCATGATCTGCGTCGCGGCGACCAATCCGTTCGGTTACGACGCACTCGGCGCCAACTGGCAGATCGCCAACGACATCGCGGCCGAGCAGGGACGCAGCATGGACCCGGCGCGACTGCGGCTCGTCGGGCCGATGCATATCGCCGAAACGCGCGCCAAGGCCTACGAGAATTGCCGCTTCGGTTTCGAGCGCTACCTCGGCTACCTCAACAACAACCAACCGCGCTTCATCGTGCCCGCTGGCCAGGATCCAGCCGAGTGGTTCGTCGAGAACAAGTTCGGCGTGATAGGCACCCCGGACGATGCGATCGCGCTGATCGAACGGCTCCAGGGAAAACAGGGACAGTTCGGCGTGTTCCTGCACCAGGCACACAACTGGGCCGACTGGGAGGCGACGAAGCGATCCTATGAGCTGTATGCTCGCTTCGTGATGCCGCACTTCAACGACGACAACATCCCGCGCATCGAGTCATTCGATTGGTGCACTGAACACCGCGACGAACTGACCGAAAAGCGCTCGACCGCCGCTCGCGCCATGTTCGACAAGCACGAGGCCGAGCAACGCGCCGCGCGGGCGGCGCGCGAGGCAGCACCAATGGTGCGACCGAAGACAGGACGTGAGGCGTGGTGACAAGCTCGCGATGCCAGGCGTGATCCTCACCGTACTGGATCACCCGGCGGCGGCTGGCGCTCTGCTCGCCGCGGCGCGGCGCCTTGCCGCACTGACTGGCGCGGGACGCATCAATGCACTGCTGGTGCGGACGCCGCCCGAGGCTAGCATCGCGCAAAGCGAGGAGATCCTGACGGAGCGTCGTGAAGCAGCACTGCGCGCGATCGAGGCAGGGCGGGCCAACGCCGTGCGCACGATTTTCGATATCTGGCTGCCGACCGCGGAGCTGGTTGGCATCGAGGCCGAATGGATCGACGTCGATGGCATCGCGGAGCTGATTGTCGAAGAACGCGGTTGCCGCGCCGATTTCCTGGTGATCGAGCAGCCGGCACGGCGCGATTACGGCACCAGCTGGCACGCCTTGCGTGCCGCTCTGTTTGCCACCGGTCGGCCGGTGCTTGTCGTACCGGCGGCCGTCACAGAGGATTTCGGTCGACGGGTTGCAATCGCCTGGCGACCCGATGAACGCACCACCCAGGCTGTGACTGGCAGCGCTGCGTTGTCTCGGGCGAGCCGAGAGTGTGATGGTGCTCGCGGGAATACGCGACGGCGCGCTGGCACCGGAAATGCCAAAGATTCTGTCCGAGCATGGCGTGACCGCGGAGCTGCACACGCTGCCTATCGGTCCGGGAGCACTCGGCGCGGTGCTGCTCGCCGAGGCGCACGAATTCGGCGCCGACATGCTGGTGATGGGCGCCTACCAGCATCATCCATTGCGTGAACTGCTGCTTGGTGGCGTGACTCGCTTCATGTTGACCCACGCAGATCTGCCGGTGCTGATGCGGCACTGACCGCGCCGCTTTCTCCAGCCGTCGCCGCGCTGACGAACACTTCGGTGGCGTGCTCGCGACACAGATCGGTTGGGGTGCGGCATTCCTCGGCCTGACCGCACCCGTCGTGGCCGCGCTGGCGCTATCGCTGCAGCTTGCCGGTCAGGCGTCGAGGCTGAACGCCGCCGCCATCAGGGCACGCGTGTAGTCTTCGCGCGGGTTGGCGAACACCTCGTCAGCACTGCCCTGCTCCACCATGCGGCCGTTACGCAACACCACGAGCCGATGCGCAAGCGCACGCACCACCTTCAGGTCGTGGCTGATGAACAGATAGGCGAGGCCGTGCACCTGCTGCAGTCGACGCAGCAGTTCGACGATCTGCGCCTGGACCGACATGTCCAGCGCGCTGGTCGGTTCATCGAGCACCACGAAGCGCGGCTTCAGCACCATGGCACGCGCGATCGCGATGCGCTGCCGCTGTCCGCCGCTGAACTCGTGCGGGTAACGTTCGGCAGAATCTGCGGGTAGCCCGACTTCCTCCAACTCTGCCGCAACGCGCCGCGCGCGTTCGGCGCGGCTGAGCCCAGGCTCGTGCACCCGCAGCCCTTCGGCGATGATGTCGCCCACCGGCATACGCGGCGAGAGGCTGCCGAACGGGTCCTGAAACACGATCTGCATGCGCGCTCGCAGCCGCCGTAGCGCACGCTTGTCGAGCCCGGCCATGTCTTTGCCGGCGAATGCGATGCGGCCGGTGGCATGTTCCAGCCGCAACGCCGCCAGCGCCATCGTGGTCTTGCCGGAACCCGATTCGCCGACCAGGCCCACGGTTTCGCCTTCGTGCACCGTGACCGATACGCCGTCCACGGCACGCACATATCCCACCGGGCGGCGCAGCACGCCGCGGCGGATGGCGAAGTGCACCTTCACATCATCGGCCTGCAGCAGCGGAAGAGCATCGTTGCGGAGCGGTGTCGGGTGGCCCTTCGGCACCGCGGCGAGCAGCATCCGCGTATAAGGATGGGATGGTGCGGCGAATACATCGGCGACGTGACCGGCCTCGACCACCTCACCGTCCTTCATCACGCAAACGCGGTCGGCATAGCGTCGCACGATCTGCAGATCGTGGGTGATCAGCAGCATCGCGAGCCGACGTTCGGTGCGCAGGCGCGCCAGCAGCTTCAGGATCTGCGCCTGGATGGTAACATCGAGCGCGGTGGTCGGTTCGTCGGCGATCAGCAGCGCGGGGTCGTTGGCCAATGCCATGGCGATCATCACGCGTTGCCGCTGCCCGCCGGAAAGCTGGTGCGGGAATGCGTCCAGGCGGTGTTCGGCGTCGGCGAAGCCGGCCTGGTTCAGCACCTCGATCACGCGTGTGCGCAACTGATTGGCGGGGATGCGTCGGTGCAACGAGATGGCCTCGGCGATCTGGCGACCGACGCGATGCAGTGGGTTCAGGCTGTTCATTGGTTCCTGGAACACCATGCCCGCCATCTCGCCGCGCGCGCGCCGCAATGCGGCGGGTGAGGCGCCGATCATCTGCTGGTCGTCGATCAGGATGCTGCCGGTTGGATTGCTGCCACCCGATGGCAGTAGTTGCAGCAGTGACAGCGCGGTGACCGACTTGCCGGAACCGGATTCGCCAACCAGCGCCAAAGTTTCGCCACGATCGAGTTTGAACGAAACGCCATGCACCACGGCCTTTGTGCCGAATGCGACCGACAGGTTGGCGACCTCGACCAGGCTCATGGGAGGGCATTCGTCGCCGCCTTGTCGTTGCGAGTTCCGCATTGGCTGGCGGCCGATCGGTCTTGGATGAAAACCGGGCAACATCGTCATGGCCGGGCTTGTCCCGGCCATCCGTCGCGGCACGCTGTCGGTGGTGATGGCCGGGACAACAAGCCCGGCCATGACGGGGAAGATGAGAGGGAAATCGAGCCGGGTTTCTTGTTAGCAGCGCAGCGGCGAAGCAATCTCGGACCGATTGTGCGCGCAATGGATGACCGAGATTGCTTCGCCGCTGCGCTGCTAACAAGAAACCCGTCCGGTGCGAGGCCGGTGCCAACCCCGTCATGCCGACGAAGGTCGGTATCCACGACTTTGCCACGCTCCGTCAGAAGACAGACGTGGATGTCGACCTTCGTCGGCATTACGGCCAGAGAATTGCGTACATCAGCTTCATCCAGGGCCGGTATGGAACTCGCAATGACAAGGCAAATCATACCGGCAACCGCCGAGGATCGAACGCATCGCGCACCGCCTCGCCGACGAAGATCAGCAGCGTCAGCACGCCGCCCAGCACGAAGAACGCGGTGAACCCCAGCCATGGCGCCTGCAGATTGTTCTTGCCCTGCGCCACCAGTTCGCCAAGTGACGGCGAACCCGGCGGCAATCCGAACCCAAGAAAATCCAGGCTCGCCAGGATGGTCACCGAGCCCGACAGCGTGAACGGCAGGAAGGTCAGCGTTGCGACCATCGCGTTGGGCAGGATGTGCCGCCACATCAATGCGATGTCCGACACGCCGAGCGCCTTCGCCGCGCGCACATAATCCAGGTTGCGGCCGCGCAGGAATTCGGCGCGCACCACGCCGGTCAGGTTCATCCAGGAGAACAGCAGCAGGAAAATCAGCAGCACCCAGAAGCCTGGCGTGATGATGCTGCCAAGGATGATCAGCAGATAGAGTTGCGGCATGCCGTTCCAGATCTCGATGAAGCGCTGGAACAGCAGATCGGTCAGCACCGCCGTAATAGCCCTGCACCGCGCCGGCCGCGACTCCCACGGCGGATGAGATCATCGTCAGCACGAAGCCGAACAGCACCGACAGGCGAAAGCCATAGATCACCCGCGCCAGCACGTCGCGTGCCTGATCGTCGGTGCCCAGCGGGTTCTGCCACGATGGCGGCGACGGCGCGGGGCTCGGCAGGTTCTTCACGATGGTGTCGTAGCTGTACGGCACGAGCGGGCCAGATCATCCAGCCGTGCGCGTTGATCGCCTTCTGCACGTCGGGATCGGTGTAGTCCGCCTCGGTCGGCAGGAAGTCGGCGCCGAAACTGTCCTCGCTGTAGCCCCACAGCACCGGCACGTACCAGTGGCCATCGTAGTGGATCAGCAACGGTCGGTCGTTGGCGATGAATTCGGCGAACAGGCTGAGGCCGAACAGGACCACGAACAGCCAGAACGACCAATAGCCGCGCCGGTGCTGGCGGAAGATCGCGAGGCGGCGGCGGGTGATCGGAGAGAGCTTCAACCCCTCGCCTCGAAGTCGATGCGTGGGTCGACGACGGTATAAAGCATGTCGCCGACGATCTGCATCAGCAGGCCAAGCAGCGTGAAGATGTAGAGTGTGCCGAACATCACCGGATAGTCGCGCTGGATGGCCGCCTGGAAGCCCAGCAAGCCCAGACCGTCGAGCGAGAATACGATCTCCACCAGCAACGCCGAGGTGAACAGGATGCCGATGAACGCCTGCGGAAAGCCGGCGACGATCAGCAGCATGGCGTTGCGGAACACGTGGCCGTACAGCACCTGGCGCTCGCTCGGCGCCCTTGGCGCGGGCGGTCACGGTGTACTGCTTGCGGATCTCCTCGAGGAAGCAGTTCTTGGTCAGCATCGTCAGGCTGGCGAAGCCGCCCGCCACCACGGCGATGGTCGGCAGCACCATGTGCCAGGCGTAGTCGACGATGCGCGCCGGCCAACTCCAGTTGGCCGCACCTTCGCTGGTCAGGCCGCGCAGCGGAAACCAATGGAAGAAGCTGCCGCCGGCGAACAGCACGACCAGCAGGATGGCGAACAGGAAGCTTGGCACGGCGTAGCCGACCAGCACCACGGCGCTGCTGGCGACGTCGAATCGGCTGCCGTCGCGCACCGCCTTGGCGATGCCGAGCGGAATGGACACCAGATACACCAGCAGCGTGGACCACAGGCCGAGCGAGATCGACACCGGCATCTTCTGCAGGATGAGATGCAGCACGGTCTGATCGCGGAAGAAGCTGCGGCCGAAGTCGAAGCGCAGATAGCCGCCGACCATGTCGAGGAAGCGGGTCAGCGGCGGCTTGTCGAAGCCGAACATCTTCTTGATGTCGGCGATGATGTGCGGATCGAGGCCGCGCGCGCCGCGATACGTCACCGGTGCCGCCGAATTCCGACGCCGCGGAGCCGAGCCGCGACGACAGATCGCCCTTGCCGCGCAGTTCGGCGATCATCTGCTCCACCGGGCCGCCGGGCGCGAACTGGATCACCGCGAAGTTGATGGCGATGATGCCGAACAGCGTCGGGATCACCAGCAGCAGGCGGCGGAACAGATAGGCGGTCATTTGGCTGCGTTGCCCGCTGTCCTCTCACGCCAACACCCACCCGCACGGGGACAGGAGGGCGTGCCACCGAGGACAGGTTCCACGACGAACGTCACTGCTGCTTTGCCTCCTCGAGCGCCTTGGCCTTGGCCGGATCCACCCACCACGTGTCGAAGTTGAAGCCCTCGCGGATCGGCTTGTCGGGATAGCCGAAGCGATTCCAATAGGCGATGTGGAACGTCCGGCTGTCCCAGTTCGGCACCAGGTACCAGCCCCACAGCAGCACCCGGTCCAACGCATGCGCCGCGGTCTCCAGCGTGCTGCGGTCCTGCGCGGTGATCACTTTCTCGACCAGCGCATCCACCGCCGGATCGCAGATGCCAGGCGCGTTGAAGCTGCCCTGCGCCTTCGCCGCGGCACAGGTGAAGTAGTCGCGCAGCTCGTTCCCGGGCATGTCGCTTTCCGGGTAGATCATCATCATCATGTCGAAGTCGAAGTCGTCGGTCAGATGCTGGATACTGCGCCGGATCGACCGTGCGCACCCGCGCGTCGATACCGAGCTTCTGCAGCTTCTGCACGTAAGGCAGCGCCACACGCTCCAGCGACGGATCGTCCAGCAGGATGGTGAAGCCCATCTGCTGGTCATTGGCATCCACCAGCTTGCGGTCCTTCACCGTCCAGCCGGCCTGCTGCAGCAGCTCCAGCGCCTTGTGCAACTGCTCGCGGTTGTTGCCCGAGCCGTCGGTCACCGGCAGCTCGGAACGGCTCGGTGAACAGCGCCGGCGGCAGTTCCTTGCGATATGGCTCCAGCAGCTTCAGCTCATCGCCCTGCGGGATGCCGGACGACGCCAGGTCGCTGTTGCTGAAATAGCTCAGGGTGCGCGTGTAGGCGCCATAGAACAGGTTCTTGTTCGCCCATTCGAAGTCGAACGCCTCGGCCATCGCCTGGCGCACCAGCGGGTTGGCGAACACCGGCCGGCGCGTGTTCATCGCGTAGCCCTGCATGCCGGTCGGCAGATGGTGGGTGAAATTCTGCTTGATCACCAGCCCGTTCTGCACCGCCGGAAAATCGTAGGCGGTCGCCCAGTTCTTCGAGATGTTCTCGCTGCGCAGATCGATCTGCCCGGCCTTGAACGCCTCCATCGCCACGGTCGAGTCGCGGAAATACTCGATGCGCACGCGATCGAAGTTGTTGGTCCCCTTGCCGGTCGGCATGTTCGCCGCCCACCAGTCGGGGCGCCGCTCATAGGTGACGCTGCGGCCCAGCTCGAAGCTGGCGATGCGATACGGGCCGGAGCCGATCGGCGGATCGGTCAGCGGCTTGGTGAAGTCGCGGCCCTCGAAGAAGTGCTTCGGCAGCACCGGCAATCCGCCGAGGATCAGCGGCAGTTCGCGGTTCTCGTTCGACTTGAAGTGGAACACCACGCGGCGCGGACCCGTCAACCTCCACGTCCTTCACGTCGGCCATCTGGATCCGGAAGCTTGGCCGGCCCTTCTCCAGCAGCGTGCGATAGGTCCACGCCACGTCCTCGGCGGTGACCGGCGTGCCGTCGGAGAACTTCGCTTCCGGCCGCAGTTCGAACGCCACCCACATCTTGTCGGCCGGCAGTTCGATGGTCTGGGCCAGATGGCCGTAGCCGCTGTCCGCCTCGTCGGCCGACGATGTCAGCAGGCTTTCCCACACGTGGCCGACGCTGGAACCGGACCCTGAACCGCCGGGCAGGATCACCCACGAGCCGACCATCGCCGAGGGTCGCGGTGCCGCGCAGGATGAACGGATTGAAGCTGTCGTAGGTGCCGATGGACGCGAGCGTGACCTCGCCGCCCTTGGGGGCGTTCGGATTGACGTAGGGGAAGTAGGGGAAGTCGGGCGGCAGCGCGGGCTTCGCCAGCACCGCGATGGCATTGCTGCGGGTCACCGTGTACGTCATCCGCCCGTGCTGGCGTGGCGAGGGCGACTAGCAGCAGAAGTGTTATGGCGCGCATGGGGAACGATGATGTGCCGTTTGGCGAAGAACAAGGCAACTGAACACTAGGCAACGTTCAGGGCAAACCGAGTGCGCGGGCTGTCGGGCATGGATGATGGATTTTGCTGGCGCTCCCCAATCCTAAGCCGTTGTGCGGCGCAACAGATCGTCCACGCGTCCCCCGCCCCCGAGGTATCGGTACCCTAGCCGAGCAGCGCCACAGCCTTCGGCAGCAGCGCCGGATCGCCAACCGACAGCACGCGGCCGTCGCCGTCCGGGCGCAGCGTCCGGCCCGCCCAGTCGGTGACCCTGCCGCCGGCGCCCTCGACCACCGGCACCAGCGCCGCCCAGTCCCACAGCTTCATGGTGCATTCGGCGATCACGTCGATCTGGCCGAGCGCGAGCAGTCCGTGGGCATAGCAGTCGCCGCCCCAGTAGTTGCGCCGCACCGCACCAGCCAGGCGCTGCCAGCGCGGCATGTCGAGCGCCCAGCATTTCCGGGCTGGTGCAGGACAATTCCGCGTCGGCCAGCGACGGGCAGGGCCGGCAGCCGGCTTGCCGCCGTATGGGCCGCGGAACGTCGTTGGCGCGCCCGGCGGCGCCGATCCAGCGCTCGCCGGTCACCGGCTGGTCGATCACGCCGAGATCGGCGTGTCGCCGTCCAGCAGTGCGATCAGCGTGCCGAAGGTCGGCCGCCCGCTGATGAAGGCGCGGGTGCCGTCGATCGGGTCCAGCACCCAGCGCAGCCGGGCCTCCGGCCGGTCGAGGCCGAACTCCTCGCCCAGGATGCCGTGGTCGGGAAAGCGCTCCGCCAGCACCGCGCGCATCGCCTGCTCGGCGCTGCGGTCGGCGATGGTCACCGGCGAGCGGTCGGACTTCAGGTCGAGCCGCGACACCGGCGCGGAAGAACGGCCGCACCACGGCGCCGGCCACGTCGGCCGCGGCCTCGGCGGCGGCGATCAGCCGATCGGTTTCAATGCCCGGCAAGCCACGCCATCATTGCTTGGCCGGAGCCGGCGGAGCCGCTGGCGGCGCGGACGCAGCGGCAGGGGCACTGGGTTGGGCGGCCTCGGTTCCACCAGTCGGCGCCGTTGCCGCCGGTGGCGCGGCTGGCGGGTGTGCCCCAGGCGCCGCTGGCGCTGCGGCGGGGCGTGCCGTGCCAGCCGCCGCGGCCGGTGTGGCGGCTGGTTTCGCCTCCTCCGGCGGCGGCAGCGGCACCGGGTTGTCGGACAGTGTCCGCAGATAGGCGATCACGTCGGCCCGCTGCTTGTCATTGGGGATGCCGGCGAACGTCATGCGGGTGCCGGGCGCATAAGCGCTCGGCTTGTCCAGCCAGTGGTTCAGCGTCATCGAAGGTCCAGGGCTGGCCCTTGAACTTCTCCAGCGCCGGCGAGTAGTTGAAGCCCTCCTCGTGGTCGTGCGGGCCCGCCGACCACGCCATACAGGTTCGGGCCGACGCCGGTCTTGCCGCCCTTGTCGAAGGTGTGGCAGGCGACGCAGACACGGTGCGCGAACTGCTCGCCGGCCTTGACGTCCGCCTTGGCCAGCAGCGGCGCGATCGGCGGCGAGCTCCTCCGGCTTGCGCCGCAGCGCCGGCAGCGGACGTGGCCGGCGCGGCGGCGATGTTCAGCACCGGCTTCTCCGGCAGTTCCTCGCGGACCAGGTTGTCGCCGATCAGGCCGGTGAGGAAGAAGGCAATGCCGGCGACCAGGACCGCGGCAATGCCCTTGTTGACCTCCATGCTGTCCATGCGGCGTGACTTCCCCGTCCGACCAGCCAAGCGCGCGAGGAGGACTCGCCGGCCCGCCGTTGCACGCGGCCGTTCGCCTCCATAAGGTGCGCGCACCATAGGGAAACGACCCTGGCCCATCAACCCACCCGGTCGACCGCACGCACGTGAATCCGATCGTCGTCATCCCGTCCCGCATGGCGTCCACCCGGCTGCCGGGCAAGCCGCTCGCCGACATCCACGGCAGGCCGATGATCGTGCACGTGCTGGACCGCGCGCGTGAGGCGGAGATCGGCCCGGTCGCCGTGGCCTGCGGCGATCCGGAGATCGCCGACGCGGTGCGCGCCAATGGCGGCATCGCGGTGCTGACCGATCCGACGCTGCCGCGCGGCTCGGACCGGGTGCACGCGGCGCTGGCGGAACTCGATCCGCAGGGGCGGCACGATGTGGTGGTGAACCTGCAGGGCGACCTGCCGAGCATCCCGCCGGTCTATCTGCGCACCGTGCTGACGCCGCTGGCCGATCCGGGGTTCGACATCGCCACGCTGGTGGCGCCGATCGACTCGGATGAGGAGGCGAACCTGCCATCGGTGGTGAAGGCGGCCTGCGCGTTCGACCGCGGCCGCGCGGTATCGCCGGCGCTGTATTTCTCGCGCGTGCCGATCCCCTGGGGCGACGGGCCGCGCTGGCACCACATCGGCATCTATGCGTTCCGCCGCGCGGCGCTGGCGCATTTCGTCTGCGCTGCCGGAGGCGCCGCTGGAACGGCGGGAGAGCCTGGAACAGCTTCGCGCCCTGGAGGCCGGCATGCGCATCGCCTGCGCCCGCGTCGATCATGCGCCGTTCGGCGTCGACACGCCGGACGATCTGGAGCGGGCGCGCCGCGACCTCGCGCCGAAGGGCGGCGCATGACCGGCATCATCGCGTTCCAGGGCGTGCCGGGCGCCTATTCCGACCTGGCCTGCCGCGTCGCCTATCCGGACATGACGACGCTGCCGTGCGAGTTGTTCGAGACGGCGATGGACGCGGTGCGCGAAGGGCGCGCCGACCTCGCGATGCTGCCGTGCGAGAACAGCCTCGCCGGCCGCGTGCCGGACATCCACCATCTGCTGCCGGAATCCGGCCTGTTCGTCATCGGCGAGCACTTCCATCGCGTCGAGCACTGCCTGCTCGGCGTGCAAGGGCGCCAGCGATCGGCGATCTGAAGCGGGCGCATTCGCACACCGTGGCGCTGGGCCAGGTGCGCCACAGCCTGCGCGCGCTGGGGCTGACGCCGGTGGTGCAGGCCGACACCGCGGGCGCGGCGCAACTCGTCGCGGAGTGGAGCAGGAAGGAGGAAGCCGCGATCGCGTCGTCGCTGGCGGCCGAGATCTACGGGCTGGACATCCTGCGCGCGAATATCGAGGACGCCGCGCACAACACGACGCGGTTCTATGTCATGGCGCGCCGGCCGGCGACGCCCGATCCGGCCGAGGCCAACCTGATGACGACGTTCGTGTTCCGCGTCAGGAACGTGCCGGCGGCGCTGTACAAGGCGCTGGGCGGGTTCGCCACCAACGGCGTCAACATGACCAAGCTGGAGAGCTACATGCTGGGCGGCCAGTTCGCCGCCACGCAGTTCCTGTGCGACGTCGATGGCCATCCGGAACAACCTGGCTTGCGCCGGGCGCTGGAGGA
Organism: uncultured Alphaproteobacteria bacterium; assembly: GCA_963696645.1. GTDB lineage: Bacteria > Pseudomonadota > Alphaproteobacteria > Acetobacterales > Acetobacteraceae > JAMXLO01. Next base: position 159,147 of record CAVOKY010000005.1, on the reverse strand, counting down.
GCTGTCGTTCTTCTCCTCCGAGGTGCGCGTGCTGGGGGTCTATCCGGCGGCGCCGTTCCGCCTGGCACAGGACGCATGACGGGAATGGCAACAATCTGAATCTGCGACCGTTATCAGGCGCGTGCCACAACGGTGCCGGCGCCAGGCGTGAGGGCCATCGGGTGAACGATGCAGGGCGGGGCATTGCCCCCCGGACCCCACCAGAGGGCGCTGCCCTCTGGACTCCCGCCAAGGACGACGCCCTTGGAACCTTTCACTTTCGACCGGTGGGGGTGGGGGATGGCTGAATCCGAGCTTGGCCAATGCCATGCTCGGACTCAGCCATCCCCCACCCCCACCGGTCGAAAACGATTGGATTGCAAAGGCGACTGCCTTTGCTGGAGGTCCAGGAGGCAAAGCCTCCTGGTGGGTTTCAGGGCAGAGCCCTGATCCTGCTTCATTCGATCGCCTGCCAACCGGCGGTTGCACAATGTTCGGAGGCAATGCAACGTCTGCCCGTTGCACTCGCATGATCCCTCCGATGGTTCCCGCAAATTCAGCCCCAACAGTCGCCGGATGACCGTTTGTTGAGCCCGGCGCATGTCCACGTCATCGGCGCGGGCCTGGCCGGTCTGTCCGCTGCAGTTGCGCTGAGCGAGGCTGGGCGGACGGTCACGCTGCTGGAGGCGGGCCCGGCCGCCGGTGGTCGCTGCCGATCGTATTTCGACCGCGAGCTTGGCCTGCGCATCGACAACGGCAACCACCTGCTGCTGTCGGGCAATCGTGCGGCGTTCAGCTATATCGACACGATCGGGGCGCGACCCACCCTGGTCATGGGGGCCGAACCACTGTTTCCATTCATGGACGTCAGCGACGGCATGGCCTGGACGCTGCGTCCGAACCTCGGCTGGATTCCGTGGTGGGTGCTGGCGCGCAAGCGCCGCGCGCCGGGCACGCACGCGACGGACCACCTGGCCCTGCGCCGGCTGGTCCGTCTGACCAGTGATGCGACGGTCGCCGCCTCGCTGCGACGCGACAACTTCTATCGCCGCCTGGTTCAACCGCTCGCCATCGCTGCCCTGAACACGCCGCCGGAGGTTGCCCTGGCGCGGTTACTCGGACGGGTGATGCGCGAGACACTGATGCGTGGCGGCAGCGCCTGCATCGCGGCCTTGCCGCGCGAAGGCCTGTCCGAGAGCCTGATCGACCCAGCGGTCGCATGGCTGAAGGCCCGGGGCAGCGACCTGCGGTGCGGCCAGCGGGTCGTGGCGCTGCGCATCGCCGACGGCCGGGTTACCGGATTGCAGATGAGCGACGCTACGCTTCCGGTCGAGGCCGTGGTGCTCGCCGTGCCACCCTGGATCGCAACCGAATTGTTGCCTGGGCTCGTAGCGCCGACCGGGTTCCAGGCGATCCTCAACGTGCATTTCCGCGTCGACGCAGAGCCCGGCGTGGCCGGTTTCATCGGCCTGATCGGCGGCACGGCGGAGTGGGTGTTCGTCAAGCGCGGACATGTGTCCGTTACGATCAGTGCCGCCAACCGCATGGTGGAGCAGAGCGCGGAGGAAATTGCCGCCGCGGTCTGGCCGGACGTGCGGACCGCTCTGCACCTCGAGGGGCCGATACCAGCCTGGCGCGTAGTGAAGGAACGCCGCGCCACCTTTGCCGCGACAGCCGAGCAGGAAACGCTGCGTCCCGGACCGCGCACTGAACTTGCCAACCTCCTGCTCGCGGGCGACTGGACGGCGACCGGGTTGCCGGCGACCATTGAAGGTGCCATCAGGTCCGGCCGGACGGCGGCGGAGCTCCTGCTCGCCGCGTGAGCATGGGGCCATGCCGAGCGAAATTCTGCCACCCGAGACCTTGCCGGATGATCGCCTGTCCGACGCGGTGACGCGCGCGGGGGCTGCTTTGGCGCGCCGCCAACACGACGACGGCCATTGGCTGTTCGAGCTGGAGGCGGACGCGACGATCCCGGCGGAATACGTGCTGCTGGAGCATTTCCTCGACCGCATCGATCCACTGCTGGAGGCCAGGATCGGTGTCTATCTGCGGAGCATCCAAGGCGAGCATGGCGGCTGGCCGCTGTTCCACGACGGCGCGTTCGATCTGTCCGCCACCGTGAAGGCGTATTTCGCGTTGAAGGCAATAGGCGACCATCCTGAGGCGCCGCACATGGTGCGGGCGCGTGCGGCGATCCTCGCGGCCGGCGGCGCAGAACGCACCAACGTGTTCACCCGCGCGCAGCTTGCGCTGTTCGCGCAGGTGCCGTGGCGCGCGGTGCCGGTGATGCCGCTCGAGATCATGCACCTGCCGCTGTGGTTCCCGTTCCACTTGTCCAAGGTGTCGTACTGGTCGCGCACCGTGATCGTGCCGCTCCTGGTACTGATGGCGCTGCGGCCGGTGGCGCGCAATCCGCGCGGTGTGGCGATGTCGGAGCTGTTCCGCACGCCGCCCGAGCAGGTGCGCGATTGGATTCGCGGGCCATATCGGTCGGCGTGGGGACGCTGCTTCAAGGCACTCGATTCGCTGCTGCGTGTGGTGCAGCCGGCGTTCCCCGAGCGCGGGCGGCGCAGTGCGATCGCCAAGGCGGTGCGCTTCGTCACCGAGCGGCTGAACGGCGACGATGGCCTGGGCGGCATCTATCCCGCTATCGCCAACAGCGTAATGATGTTCGATACCCTCGGCTATCCGCCGGAGCATTCGGATGCCGCAACCGCGTGGCGCGCGGTCCGGAAGTTGCTGGTGGTGGAACCCGATCGCGCCTACTGCCAGCCCTGCCTGTCGCCGATCTGGGACACCGGAATTGCCGGCCATGCCGTGGCCGAGACCGGCGGCGATACCGATGCCGCCTGCGCCTGGCTGCATGAGCGGCAGATACTGGACGTGGTTGGCGACTGGGCGGTGCGTCGGCCAGGCCTGCGTCCAGGCGGTTGGGCATTCCAGTACGCCAACCCGCATTATCCGGATGTCGATGACACCGCGGTGGTCGGCATGCTGCTGCATCGCAATGGCGATCCGGCATATGCCGAGGCGATCACGCGGGCGCGCGAGTGGATCATTGGCATGCAGTCATCCGATGGCGGCTGGGGAGCGTTCGAACCGGAGAACACACAGCTTTATCTGAACAACATTCCGTTCGCCGATCATGGCGCGTTGCTCGATCCGCCGACCGCGGACGTGACCGCGCGCTGCGTGTCGTTCTTGGCGCAGATCGGCATGGCCGCGGATGATCCGGTGATGGCGCGCGCGCTGGCGTATCTGCGCCGCGAGCAGGAGGCCGACGGAAGCTGGTTCGGCCGTTGGGGCACCAATTATATCTATGGCACCTGGTCGGTGCTGTGCGCGTTCAACGCCGCCGGTGTCCCCGCCGATGATGCGGCAGTGCGGCGCGGGGTGGCATGGCTGTGCGAGGTGCAGCGCGACGACGGCGGCTGGGGCGAGGACGAGGAAACTTACCGGGATGCGCCACGCGGCCGCTACAAGGAGAGCACGCCTAGCCAGACTTCCTGGGCCGTGCTCGGGTTGATGGCGGCGGGCGAGGTCTCTCATCCGGCTGTAGCGCGCGGCATCGCGTATCTGGTGGCGACGCAGCGCGCGAATGGCGAATGGACAGAGGCACCGTACAACGCCGTCGGTTTCCCGCGGGTATTCTATCTGCGCTACCACGGCTACCGCTGGTATTTCCCGCTGCTGGCGCTTGCGCGGTACTGCAATTTGCGTCGCGGCAATGAGCCTAGGGTAGCGTTCGGGTTCTGAACGCTGCGTTGGTACTTGCCGCGTTGACTCCCGACCGAGGTGGTTCCAGTGGCGGGGAGCCAATGAAGGATCTCACCGGTACCGCAGATCGCCCCGTCCGCCAGAAGCAGCTTGGAGCAGATGCAGTCGACTAGCGCATCTGTACCACCGTCGTGATTGAGCAAGCCGCCGCTGGTCTTGACCCATTGGAGGTTCGACCTCGCCGCGGCCTGTGAAGGCAAGTCATGCCGCCGTAAGATCGGCTGGAAATTCGCCGTCAGCGACGCTTGATACGTCACACGTGCACAGGTTATCCGGGAAACCCTCTTCCTGCCGGAGTTGATGTCCATGGCACCAAGGATGACCGCTCGCCGCAATTTCCTGAAGTTGGGCGGCCTCTCGCTGTTGGGCGCAACTGCCCCGCAAATCGTTCCGTTATTTGCCGAGACACCGCCCCCAAACGCGCGTAAGGCCGATTACACGATTGAAATTGCCAACGGGCTTGCCGAACTCAGTCCCGATCAGATCGTCTCCACCACGCTCTACAATGGCCAGTTTCCTGGGCCGCTGCTGCGTTTCCATGAAGGGCAGGCGGTCACCGTGGACATCAGGAACAACACCGATCATCCGGAACTTCTCCACTGGCACGGTCTGAAGATTCCCTCGGATGTGGATGGAGCCGAAGAAGAGGGATCGCCTGTCATTCCGCCAAACGGCATGTTCCGTGCGACGTTCACGCCGAACCCGGGAGGATTGCGCTTCTACCATTCGCATGTGCGCGCGGGGGCAGATCTTACCCGCGGCCAATATTCCGGGTTGGTCGGGCCGGTCTACATAGAACCGAAGGAAAATCCGGGCGCCTACGATCAGGAAGTCTTCCTTGTGCTGAAAGAATTCGAACCGACGTTCAGCCGCGGCGGCGACATGGACATGGATTTTCTCGCCGGCGACGCGATCAAAAGCCTCAAGGACAAGGGAGAGGCCGCGATGAAAGTATCCCTCAAGCGGGGCATGCCGAAAGGATACGAGGTCGGATATCAGTTGTTCACCATCAATGGCCACATGCTCGGTCATGGCGAGCCGATCCGCGCCAAGCCGGGACAACGCATCCTGTTCCATATCCTCAACGGGAGCGCAGGCGAGATTCGCAGCCTTGCGATGACTGATCATCGGTTTCGTGTCATTGCCCTGGATGGCAACCCGGTGCCGCACCCGGTCGAGGTTCCCGTGCTCTGGATCGGCACGGCCGAGCGGATTTCGGTAGTTGTCGAGATGAACCATCCCGGCGTTTTCGTACTCGGCGACCTTTCCGACGATGACCGCGGGCACGGCATGGGCATCGTCGTCGAGTATGCCGGATCACGCGGTGGGCCTGTGTGGCAGAAGCCACGTCCGTTCAAGTGGGATTACACGATGTTCGGCGTGTCGCGGACTGCCGCGGAACCTGATCAAGTCTTCGACATGGTGTTTGCCAAGGACAATGCAGCAGACAACGGCTTCAATCGATGGACAATCAACGGCGTGGCCTATCCCGACACCATGCAGATGGTGGAACCTATGCTGCGTCTGACACCGGGCCGCCGGTATCGTCTGCGCATGCGCAACGAGAGCGACGACATCCATCCGATCCATCTGCATCGGCACAGCTTCGAGCTGGTGAGGATCGCGGGTAAGCCCACGAGCGGGGTCCTCAAGGATGTCGTCATGCTTGGCGGCTATCAGGAAGCCGAGGTCGATTTTGTTGCCGACAACCCTGGTCTGACACTGTTTCACTGCCATCAACAGTTGCACATGGACTTCGGATTCATGGCGCTGTTGGACTACGAAAAACCGACGTGACCGATGTGTCGGGATCGATGAATACCTGCGACGCCATGGCGAGGGACGTGATACACATTGAACGCACCACCGCAACCGGCAATCGTCGTCGGCCTGGTAACCGAGGCGCGCATCGCCCGCCGCCTCGGCTGGCCGGTCGCGATCGGCGGTGGTACGCCGCGCGGTGCGGAGGCCGCAGCGAACGCTCTCGCTGAACAGGGCTGCGCTGGTCTGATCAGCTTCGGGCTCGCCGGCGGATTGGATCCAGGTACTCCGGCCCGGCGCGCTGATCGTGCCGTCCACGGTGATCGCCGGCGACCAGCACTATGCAAGTGATGCGGACTTGTCACGCAGGCTCTGCGGTCCGACCCCACATATTCTTCTCGGCGCCGATACGATCGTTGCGAGTATTGCCCACAAACGCCGGCTCCACGAGCAGACCGGCGCCGCGGCGGTGGATCTCGAAAGTGGCGTGGTGGCACGCGTTGCCGCGAGGCATGGCATTCCATTCGCCGCCCTGCGTGCAATCTGCGATCCGGCGGGGAGCGCGCTGCCGCCGGCTGCACTGGCGGCGCTCAATGCGCGCGGCGGCATCATGGTCTGGCGCGTGCTTGCCGCCATCGCCTCTCGTCCAGGTCAACTGCCCGCGCTGTTTGCGCTTGCCGCCGACGCCGTAACAGCGCGACGGTCACTGATCGCGCGAGTCAAACAGATAGCGCGGACTGCTTGGTAGTTGATACCGGCACCACGATCGCTTCAATAATCCGACCGGCAGGGAATGTTGCGCGTACCGTGGTGCCCTGGCCTGGTGTGCTCTCTATCGTCAACGTCGCGCCGTGCAGCGCCAGCAACTTCTGGCTGATTGCTAGCCCGAGACCGCTGCCACCGAATTTTCGATTGATCGATGCGTCTGCCTGGTGGAATGGCTGGCACAACGACAGTAGCGCCTCGGGATCGATGCCAATGCCTGTATCGCTCACCACCAGCGCGAGGCCTTCTGTCGCGTGTTCAACGCGCAGCGATACCACGCCGCCGCTCGGGGTGAACTTCACCGCGTTGGACAGCAGGTTGAGCACGATCTGCTTGATCGCGCGCACGTCCCCCCGCAACGCTACGCGCATTCTGTTCACCGCATTGTCGATCCGCACGTGGCCCTCGGTTGCGCGCAGTTTCAACATGCCGACGCAGGATCGCACGACCATGCCGAGTTCCACCGTCTCCTCAGCGAGCTCATAACGCCCCGCCTCGATTTTCGACAGATCCAGCACATCATTGATCATGTCGAGCAGAAGGTGCCCCGCTGAATTGATGTCCGTGGCATAATCGACATAGTTCGCGCCGATCTTGCCGAACGGCTGGTCGCGGATCAGTTCGGAAAACCCGATGACGGAGTTGAGCGGCGTGCGCAATTCGTGACTCATGTTGGCGAGAAATTCCGACTTGGTGCGGCTGGCCGCTTCGGCACGCTCCTTGGCAAGCCGCAGCTCCTCTGCCGCCTCGGCCTCGGCCGTGACATCGCGACCGGTGCCGCGATAGCCCACGAAGCCGCCGCGCTCATCCAGCACCGGCTTGCCGTTGATACTGACGTGATGCAGGTGGCCGTCGGCATCTCGTTCTCGGTCGCGGAAGTCGCGGAACGCACGATGTGCCATCAGGTTGTCGCGAAGCTCGGCCCAATGGGCGCCGTTCAAGTCCGCATTCAGCGCATCCCACGGCGTCATCCCCATGCAACTGGGGATGCCGATCTGCCTGACCACGTCGCTCTCTGATATCCAGGCGAAACGCAGTTCGGAATCCAGTTCCCACAGCCAGTCCGACGACATTTCGACGAAATCCAGCACACGCGCCTCGCTGGCGCGCAATGCGTCCGCGGTACGCGCAAGTCTTGCGTTATGCTCTTCCTGGCGGTGGAATTGCCGAAGCAGCACGACAAACAGGCCGCACAGGCTTGCTGCCGCGACCAGGGCAACTGAGACGATCACATCTGCCTGGCGTGACCACCGGGCCAACGCAACCTGTTCCTGAATGGATACGTCGATAACCAGCGGCCAGGCATGTAGCGGATGGACAGACACGAGGGCTGGTACGCCGCCGCCAAGAAATCCTGGTGAAAGATAGGTACCCCCACCACCGGCCATCAGTCCGTACCAGGGCGAAGTGCGATCCATGAACGTGCCGACCTGGTGTGCCGTGTCCGGTTGCCTGACCAGCACCAGCCCGTCGCCGCGCAGCAGGGTGACCGCTTCACCGACCGGCAGATTGATGGCCCGGTAGAACTCACTGAGTTGGCCAATATCGATTGCACCCACCGCCATACCGAGCAGTACGTGCCCTGGTCCGTTGATGCGCCGCACTATGAGAATCCGCATGACGCCGATGATGCGACCTTGGGTCGGCGCGCTGATAAAAACGCCCGGATCATCGTGCTCCGCGAAGTAGTGATAGAAATCGCGATCGCTGAAATCGAGCGCCCCGATCGACAGGTCAAACGAGTGGTTCATCAATTTGCCGGACGCGGCGATCAATACGACCGCGCCGGCTTGTGGCAGATTTTTTACCCGCTCGCGCAGGAACGTGTGCGCATGTTCCGTGCCGAGCAACTGCGCGAACTGTTCCGGCGTGCTGGCGCCAAGTGACGCGCTTTGCGCTTGGATATCCTGCAGCACGAGGTCCACCACCTGGATATAACGCGAGGTCTGCTCGGCAAGCACAATGCCCAGATTGGCCATGTGCTGAAGGTGGTCCTCCAACGCGTCGCGGCGTAGATCCCAGACGGTTGCCGCTGAGCCGGCCAGAGTGGCGATGATCAGCACGATGCCGATCGCACACAAGTAGAGGCCGGGGGGGAAAACGCCGCCCTTCGCTGTGGCGATGCCGGATTGATTCCGCACCTGTGGCACTCCACGCCGCGTGCTCGCGCGCGAACAGCGCAACATACGGCGCGTGTCACTAAAATTGCCTTAAAGGCGATGCCCGATGCGCGGTCCGCGGCCGTGCGGTCGACAGCAATCGGCCGCGAACCGATGAGCAGGCAACACGGCACCTGCCCGCTCGGCATGCTCCCAGGTTTGGCGTGGATGATGAACTGGACCGGCAGGATACCCTATCGCCAATCGTCGATGACGTAGACGCCAGGCCGGCAGTAACCGGCCTCGTTGTCGCGGTGCATGTTCACTCCCTGGATCTGGGTGCGAAAGCCGCGTCTGACGAGATGCTGATAGGCCTCCTGGCGGCCCAGATTCGCACCGGCGAGAAGTGTCGGCATGCCGACGGTCACCGCCAGCAGCTCGCACGCATCGATCAATCGTTGATAGTCCTGCGCGGCGGAGGGCGTGTCGCGAACCGCGCCGAACTTGATGAAGCATACCTCTGCGCCGGCCTCGCTGCGGGGGCCGTAATGACAGATCGCGAACGCGGCAACACCATCGCCACCTTGCACGAGCACCGTATCGCCGAGGTCCTGGTCGTGCACCGCGCGCATCTCGTCGGTGAGATCGAGACCTGGGTAGAGCGAATTCGTCACCTCCCGGCAGCCGAGCAGTGCCGCCGCCTTATCGGCATCACTCAACGCACTGTAGCGCGACCAGCTCGATGAAGTCCTGCACGCGCTGAGCCGGCGCGGACATGATGGCGGTCAGGAAGCGCGCATGGAAGCCGATTCTGATACAGGGCCACGTGCTTGGCGCTGTGGGCAAAGGTGAATAACCCGGTATGAGTGGTGCCCCAGTCATCGAACTGATCCATCGTCGCAGTGAGCAATGCCTGAGCGATGCCGCGTTCCTGCAACGCAGGATCCACAGTGATCGGTCCGAAGAACCCTACGCTGCCCCATCGCGTCGCGAAATTGGAACCGACCAGCCGGCCATCGAGCGTCGCGCCAAATGCCACGACGTGCGGTGCCCGCCACCGGCCGTAAACGTAATCGCGATCCTTCCAGAACGTCTCCGGCTCGGGGACACCGAGAAAACTGCCGAAAGCTACCCGAAAGATTCGCTCGGCCTGCGGCAGATCTCCTTCCGCCAATGGACCGACGACGGGTCGGCTTACCGGCAATCCGGCTTCGGAGCTGTTCGTGATCGGCATTTGCTTCCCCCACATGCAATTGAGCCTACGTCGTGTCGCCGTAGACCTCCGCCTGCGCCTCGATCTTCGCCGGATCGAGATCCATGCCCAGACCTGGCAGCGTCGGCAGCGCAAACTCGCCGCGCTGCGGTGTCACCGGATGCGCCAGGAAGTGCTGGTTGATCGCGTTCCATTTCACCAGGTACTCCTGCATCGGCGTCAGCAGTGGCGACTGCGCCAGCGAGAAATGCAGCCCCGCCGGCGTGGAATGGCCATGCGGGATCACCATCAGATCGTGCGCCGACGCATACGCCGCGATCTTCAGTACTTCCGACAGCCCGCCCGCCCAGTAGATGTCCGGCTGCAGCACATCCAGCGCCTCGGCATCGATGAACCGCTTGAACCCCCAGCGCGTGTATTCATGCTCCGCGCCGGACAGCGGAATCTGCGTGCGCTCCTTCACGCGGCGATAGCTGTCGATGCGGTCCGGCATCACGCATTCCTCCAGCCAGCGCGGCCGGAATTCGGCGATCCGCTCGGCAAGCTCCACCGCGTAGATCGGATCGAACGACTGCCAGCAGTCCAGCATGATGTCGTAGTCGTCGCCGAGCGTTTCGCGCAGCGTGCGCACCAGTTCGACGTTCTTGCGCATGCCGTCATGGCCGCTCATCGGGCCGTGCCGGAAGAACCATTTCTGCGCCGGGATAGCCGAGCGCCTTGTATTCGGCGGCACGCTCCCGCACGCGCCCCATGTCGAGCACCGCGAAGCCGAGCATCGAGGCATAGGCCGGGCACCGTGTCGCGCGTCGGGCCGCCGATGCAGACGGAATACCGGCTGGTCGAGCCAGCGCCCCTTCAGGTCCCACAGCGCGCAATCGACCGCGCTGATCGCCAGCATCGCGTCGCCCTGGCGGCCATGCACCATGATGCGGTGCATCTGGTCCCACAGCTTCTCGTGCGCGATCAGGATCCTGGCCGAGCAGGATCGGGCGCAGACGCTTCGCGACGAAGGCGCGCCACCATTTCGGGCAGCGGACCGGCGATGCCGATCGGGCCATCGTCCGATCTCGATGCGGATGAAATGCTGGTCAACCTGGAAGTGATACGGATCGACCTGGTCGCCGCCCTCGAAGTCGTTGCGTATCGCGGTATTCGGGATAGATGTCGATCGGCCGGACCAGGCGCTCCTCCCAGAACGGCGCATCGGTGCGCATAGTGCCGGAAAGGCGCAGGACACGAACGGCGGTGATCTTCATGCGCGGAGGATAACGATCCGGCCGCATCTCAGGAAGGTCAGGGCTTCGCCCTGCACCCACCGGAGCTACATTCCCCCCCTGGATCTCCACCGAAGGTACAGCCTTTGGAGCCCATTGCGATTATCGCCATGGGGGTGCGGGGCGGAACCCGACGTCTCAATGGTGTGGCGCGAGCGCCTCGGCTGGGCGCAGCTGCGCCTCGTTGACTACGCGTTCGTGGCCGTCCTGGCTGTGCTTCACGCGGTAGTACAGGTCGTTGCCCTCCACCGGGAGCAGGCGCTGCACAACGTAGCTGCCGCCAGGGACATGGCGTTCCAGCCGGTTCGGCATCAAATGGACTGTCTGCCCGATCTTGAACTTGTGTTGCGCCATATGTGGCCCTCGGGTGGTCGGCGCCATTCGCCGAATGGCGCCGTGGTCTCGGGTCAGACGGCTTTAAGGTTTTCCGCCGACGTTTTGCCCTGTTGGCCGCGCTGGACCTCGAAGCTGACCTTCTGGCCCTCGTTCAGACCGCCCAGGCCGGCCCGCTCGACGGCAGAGATATGCACGAACACGTCCTTCCCGCCGTCATCCGGCTGGATGAAGCCGTAGCCTTTCTGGGAGTTGAACCATTTGACTGTGCCTGTCGACATTATGTCTCTCCAAAGATCGGCGACCCGCGGGATGCGGGTCGAATATTGTTTTCAGTTGGGGAGCGTCGAGGCGGCAATGCCGCACGAAGGCACGAGGCAGCCCAGAAACCAAAAGCGCCGATGTCGTGCTATGTAGGCGTCGGGCACGGAAATTACCAGGAGTATGGGTGGGACGAGCGAAACACCAGCCAGCGTGCCCCGGTATTACGGTCGCGGCGGGCTCCACGAACGCATCCTCGCCGCCGGGCGAGGCTGGGAAGGATAGCGACCACCAGACGGTCGATGACCTGGCCGCAATATATGGTCGCCGGATATGGTTGCCGGGTGACCGCGCATCCTGATGCACCATTGCCGCTCAATTTCGGGACTAATTCAGCGTATCTGCGCGGAGCTACAGGCCAGCCAGGCGATTTGCATCTGCGGCGGCCGGATGTCGGCCGGCCCGCTGCGGCAGCACGAACAGGCAGCCCAGGATGAAGACGGCAATTACCAGCGACGCAAGCGGTCGGCTCAGTGCCATCCCCCCATCGTGCACCGGCTTGTCAAGAAAATCGCCCACGGTCGCTCCCAGCGGTCGTGTCAGGATGAAAGCCGCCCAGAATAGCAGGACCCGCGACACGTCCGTCCAGAAATAGCAGGCCGCGACCACCAGCAGTGCGGCGCAGAACACCAGCGCGCCGCCTCCATACCCCAGCCCCGTCGAATCAGCCATCCAGTCGCCGAGAGCAGTGCCCAACGTCTGAGAGAACGTGATGGCCGCCCAATAGAATGCTTCCACCTTCGGCGTATTGACGGTTTCCACCGCGATGGAACCAAGCGTCCAGTACCACAGGCCCAGAACAGCGATCAGGCACAGAAACAGGACTGCTGATCCACCGGCGTACCCGATACCCAGCGACCGGTCGGCGAAATCGGCCATCGTGGTGCCGGCAGTGGTGGAGGCAACGATGGTCGCCCAGTAGAGGAAAGGATGAAACTCCTTCGCCGCGATCTGGAAGCCCACCAGCATGATCAACACCGTCAGAAAAATGGTGGTTCCGACCAGGTACCCCAAACTCATGGTCATGGTCACAGTGTCACCGCCGGTCTCGCCGAGTGTCGTCGCGGCAATCTTGATGATCCAGAAGACCAGCGTGACCGCCGGAACCTTGCTGGCATAGGCGTCAAGCGTGCGTGTCATGCGATCCCTAAATCCTGGAGGGGCGGCGGGAATACCACACTGCGGCTGGCCAAATATTCGACAGGCAAGCGGCGACGCCGAATTTAGCAACCCGTGCCGTGCAGCGTCATCGCCAAAACCATACAATCCGTTAATCCTTGTCCGTTCAACCGATCTCCCGTGATCACAGGCCAGGCAGATCGGTCAGAATCGCTGGCCTATCTCGCGGAAGCCTGTTATGCTGCATCGCACCATCGAGGGAACGTCCTTCGTCCCACCGCCGGCCAGCCCGGCACGATCCGAAGGAACGTTGCAAATGAGCCAATTCGACCCGGCCCCGGCTATCACTGACGGCCGCCCGGAGATTGCCAGGGAGGTTCGGACCGCATTGTCGCGGCTGGTTGCCCGAATCAACCAATTTGGCACTGCATGGATGATCCGGCGCGATACAGCCTGCAGTCTCGAACAATTGTACCGAGCCACGGACCGGGAATTGTGGGACATGGGCTTAAGCCGTTCCGACTTCCCGGCAATCATCAAGGGCACCTATCGTCGCGATTGAGCGCGCGGCGCGCGGCGCGGCGTTCTGGCCCACGCCTTGGCGGGGCGGCCGCCGGCGCGATACCCTGCGGCCGCGCAAGGAGATGGCCATGGCGATTTCGGTGAAGCAACTGCATCCGTTGTTTGTCGGCGACGTGAGCGGCGTCGACCTGCGCGAGCCGATCGACGCGGCAATGCTGTCGCAGATCGTCGCGGCCGCGGACCGTTATGCGGTGCTGGTGTTCCACGATCAGATGATCACCGACGAGCAGCAGATAGCGTTCAGCCGGTTGCTCGGCCCGCTGGAAACGACGATCAAGGCGTATCGGCCCGGCCATAAGGCGCGGCTCGACCTGCACATCTCAGACGTTTCGAATCTGGACGAGCAGAATCGCGTGCTGGCCATGGACGATCGGCGCCGCATGAACGGGCTCGGCAACCGACTGTGGCACACCGACAGCTCGTTCAAGACGGTTCCTGCGCGCTATTCGCTGCTGTCGGCACGCGCGATCCCGGGCGACGGCGGGGAGACACAATTCGCCGACATGCGCGCCGCGTTCGACGCGCTGCCGGACGCAATGAAGGCGCGACTGGAGGGCTTGGTCGCGGAGCATTCCGTGCTGTATTCGCGCTCGACCATCGGGTTCGCCGATTTTTCTGACGAGGAACGCGCCAGGCTGCCACCGGTACCGCAACGGCTCGTGCGGGTGCATCCTGGATCACGGCGCAAGACGCTGTATCTGGCGTCGCACGCCGGCTGGATCCGCGGCATGCCGATCCCCGAGGCTCGCCTGCTGCTGCGCGACCTGATGGAGCATGCCACGCAGCGCGAGTTCGTTCACACGCATCGTTGGCAGGTCGGCGACCTGGTGATGTGGGACGACCGCTGCACCATGCATCGCGCGCGCGATTACGACGCGGCGCAGGTGCGCGACATGCATCGCACGACGGTGTCGGACGAGGTATCGTCGCTGGAACAGGCGGCGTAGAGTTTGATTACGCGCGAACGGCGGAACCGCAACGCATTCCGCCGCTCTGCCGCAATGAATCCGCAGCGCCTGTGTTACGCCGCCAGACGCACCTCCTGCCGCACCAGGTCCGCGGCCTTCTCACCGATCATGATCGTCGCGGCATTGGTGTTGCCGGATATCACCGTCGGCATGATCGACGCATCGACCACGCGCAGGCCCTCGATACCGTAGACGCGAAGCTCGGGATCGACCACCGCCAGCGGATCGACGCCCATCTTGCAGGTGCTGGTCGGATGAAACACCGTGCCGCCGGTATTCCTGGCGTGTCGCAGAAGCTGTTCGTCGGTCGTTACCGAAGCGCCCGGCTGGTACTCCTCGGTGATGAAGTGCTGCATCGGCGGCGTCGCCAGGATGCGACGGCCGATCTTCAATCCATCGACGATGGCGCGGCGATCGGTCTCGGCCGCCAGATAATTCGGAAACATTGCCGGCGGATCAGACGGATTTGCCGATTTCAGACTGATCTGGCCGCGACTTTCCGGGCGGAGCTGATAGACGGTCATGCCGAATCCGGACCATGGATGCAGCCCATCCTGCAGTTTGTCGGAGCTGAACGGCGCCACTGATATCTTCACATCGGGCGAGGCAAGTTCCTGCCGCGTGCGCACGAACAACGCGGCCGGACCCGCGGCCATGGTCAGCGGGCCGGTGTGGAACAGGTAGTATTGCAGCCCGACCTTCAGCTTCTTCAGGTTGCTTTGCATCACGTCGTTGACCGTGATCGGCAGCCGGCACTTCAGCTTGATCGGCGCGGAATAGTGATCCTGCAGGCTCTGCCCGACACCAGGCAGATGATGCACCAGCGGGATACCGAACTGGGCGAGCTGATCCTGCGGGCCGACACCGGACAGCAGCAGGAGCTGCGGCGAGTTCACCGCCCCGCCGCACAGGATGACTTCGCGAGCGGCACGTACGGTGCGCGGCTCGCCATGTTCGCGGAATGCCACGCCGATCGCCTGCTTGCCCTCGAACAGGATCTTCTCGGCCAGCGCGCCGGTGATAACGCGGAGATTGGACCGGTTACGGACTGGATGCAGGTAGCCCACCGCGGTGGAGCAGCGCTTGCCGTTGCGCGTTGTGGTCTGATGATAGCCGACACCGTCCTGGCGTGCGCCGTTGAAGTCGTCGTTGCGCGGATAGCCAAGTTCCGTCGCGCCCGCGATGAACGCCTCGCAGATCGGGTGGTGCTCGGAGGTGTCCGACACGCAGAGTGGGCCGCCGGTGCTGTGGAATTCGCTCGGGCCGCGCACCTGGTGTTCAGCGCGCTTGAAGTACGGCAGCACATCGGTCGACGACCAGCCGGTGTTGCCGAGTTGTCGCCACAGGTCGAAGTCCTCGTGTTGGCCGCGGATGTAAACCATGCCGTTAATGCTGGATGAGCCGCCGAGTACCTTGCCGCGCGGCCAGAAGATGCGGCGGCCATTGGCGCCGGCATCGGGCTCGGCTTCGTAACACCAGTTCACCGACGCATCGGCAAAGGTCTTGCCGTAGCCGAGAGGTATGTGGATCCAGCGGTTGCGGTCTTCGCCGCCGGCTTCCAGCAGCACGACGCGCGTCGCGGGATTTTCGGAGAGCCGCGCGGCCATGACGCAGCCTGCGGAACCCGCACCAACCACCACGAAGTCTGCTTCGATATCGTATTGTTCTCCGGCCATGCCGTTTCCCCCGGTTGTCGTTGTTCGATCCGACTGTGAAGATTGCGCGGCAGTCGTTGCCGCCTCAAGCCCCTACGGCGATCGTTCAAGCGGGAAAGTTGCGTGCGTCCGATTTCGCAAGATGCGTGGTGCATGGACGGAATAATGTTTTTCGGTTCGGCTGGACGGCGTTTCTCCGTCCCCGCCCGTCTGCTCTCCGCGTTTCATACCAACGCGGAACAGCGGCGTATGAAGTCCGCGTGCGCGGCTTCAGTGTTGTCCCCTATCCACCCTCGATCTTCGGAATGAAGAACACCTCCGCGCCCGGCGGCACCGTTTGGAAATATCCGGTCTCGTGGATCGCGCCGTCGATCGCGACGGTGGTCTCCTCCTGCAGCGTCTCGCCCAGACCGGGAAACAGTCGGTCCATCTCGCGCAGGACCCCACGCAGGTTCTTCGCCTCGACAGTGAATTCCGTCACGCCGCCGGTGTAGCGCCGCGCGAAGCCCGTGGTGAACACGACCCTCGCCGGCGCCACACTCATGGCATCAGGCCTGCGGACCTGCGTCGATCGCCGCGAGGATCTTCGGCGGCGACATCGGCAGTTCGGTCATCCGCCGGCCGATCGCATGTTCGATCGCGTTGGCAAGTGCCGCCATCGGCGGACAGATATTGACCTCGCCGACGCCCTTCGCACCGTACGGATGCGCCGGGTTCGGCACTTCCACCAGCACCGCCTCGATCATCGGCAGGTCGGACGCCACCGGGCAGCGGTAATCCAGGAACCCGGCGTTATCCAACTGGCCCTTATCGTTGTAGATGTATTCCTCGTTCAGCGCCCAGCCGATGCCCTGCACGACGCCGCCCTGGATCTGCCCCTCGACATAGCTGGGATGGATCGCGCGGCCGACATCCTGAGCCGCGACGAAGCGCAGGACGGTGACCTTGCCGGTCTCCGGATCGACTTCGACATCGCAGAACTGGGTGGAGAAGCCGGGCGCCTGGCCGCCGGCATTCACTGACGCAGATGCGCTGATCGGGCCACCGGTGGCCGACGACTTGGCCGCGAGCTCCTTCACGGACAGCGGCTTGAAGTCGCCGACATTCGAGCTGGCCGGCTTGGCGTAGCCGTCCTCCCACACCACGCCCTCGGGATCGACGTCCCAGATCATCGCGGCGCGACGACACAGATCGACGATGACGTTCTTGGTGGCGTTCACCACGGCGGTGCCTGTGGCGAAGGTCACGCGCGACCCGCCGGTGACGTGCGTGTAGCCGACCGATCCGGTGTCGGCGACGATGGCGCGCACCTGGCTGTAATCCACGCCAAGCGTCTCGGCTGCCATGATCGCCATCGAGGCGCGCGAGCCGCCGATATCCGGGCTGCCGGTCGCCACCAGCACGGTACCATCGGCATTGATCTGCATGGTGGCGCTGGAATCGCCCCCGCCATTGAACCAATAGCCGGACGCCACGCCCCGCCCCTGATTCTTGCCAAGCTTCATCTTATAGGCAGGGTGATTCAAACACGCCTCAAGCGTTTCCGGATAGCCGTTGTGCGCGTGCTTCGGCCCAAAGATTGTCGGCGTGCCGATGCGCGCGGCATTCTTCAGGCGCATCTCCAGTGGGTCCATGCCGATCTTGGTTGCCAGCATGTCGAGCACGCTTTCCACCGCGAAGGCGGAGATCGGCGAGCCAGGCGCGCGATACGCCGCCGACTTCGGCCGGTTGCACACCACATCGTAGCCGACCGCGCGCTGTGCCGGGATGTTGTATGGCGCGAACGCGCACAGGCAGCCGTTCATCACCGGCGAACCAGGGAAAGCGCCAGCCTGGAACTTGAAGATTCCATCCGCGGCGACCAACGTGCCATCCTTCTTGACGCCGATCTTCACCCACATCGACGCACCGGACGTCGGGCCGGTCGCCTTGAACACCTCGTCGCGGCTCATCATCAGCCGCACAGGGAAGCCGGATTTCTTCGCCATCAGCGTGGCAAGCGGTTCGAGATACGTCACCGTCTTGCCGCCGAATCCGCCGCCGATCTCCGCGGCATACACGCGCAAATCGCCGATCTTCATGCCGAGGATCTGCGCGGTCAGTGCGCGCATCTGGAAGTGGCCCTGGCTGGACGACCAGATTTCCGCCTGGCCATCGGCATCGCAACGCGCGACGCAGGCGTGCGGTTCGATGTACGCCTGGTGCACCGCAGCGGTCTTGAACTCCTTCTCGATCACCACGTCGGCCTCGGCAAAACCGGCATCGAGATCACCGGTCTGAAACTCCAGCCGCTTCGAGATGTTGGAGGGTTTGGTCGGCGTCGGCTCGACGCCGCGCGTGATCATGTCATCGAACAGCAGCGGCGCGTCGGGCGCCATAGCCTCGTCCACGTCGATGACGTGAGGCAGCACCTCGTAGTCCACCTTGATCAGCGACAGCGCCTCGTCGGCAATCGATGCACTGGTGGCGGCGACCGCAGCAATGGCGTGGCCTTCATACAGCGCCTTCTCGCGCGCCAGGATATTGCGCGTGACATGCCAGAAGTTCACCGCAACCCGTTCGGGGCCGATGTAGTCGAACTTCTGGTCCGGCAAATCCTTCGCGGTAAGCACCGCTTTCACACCAGGCAACGCCTCGGCCTGCGACGTGTCGATCGAACGGATCCTCGCGTGAGCGTGCGGCGAGCGCAGGATGCGGCCGTACAGCATGCCGGGCAGCCGATAGTCCGCGCCGTACAGCGCCTTGCCGGTCACCTTGGGAACGCCGTCCGGACGGATCGGTCGGGTGCCGACCCACTTGAACCGCTTTACCGAATCGGTAACGATTGTGTCGTTCACAGCTACCTCGCCTGTTTGCCCTGGACTCTGACGGAACACTAACCGCTGTCCGCCGCGGGCGCAAAGGCAGCGCCAGCCCGACCTTTCGGCACCACCCTTTGGCGCGCCGTTCTATCGCATAGGGAGTTGCACCCGTCGCAATCGTGGGACGCCCTACGCCGGCTCCAGCAGCGCGGCGGAGTCGTTGCGAACGTTGTTGACCGCCGGGCCGATCCGCCAGACACGCAAAGGCGCCTCGGAGGGGCGTAGCAGGCCCGCGGGATCGGCCTCCACCTCGCCGAGCCAGGCCGGCCAGTCACCCGCTTCGAGGATCACCGGCATGCGCTCATGAATCGGCCGCAGCACTGTATTGGCGTTCGTCGTGACAATGGTGAAGCTGCGCAATACCGTGCCGTCAGCGCCTCGCCAGCCCTCCCACAGACCGGCAAACACCATCGGCTGGCCATCTTCGCGGGCAACGGCCGTCGGCCGCTTTCCGTGTTCCGTCGCCTGCCATTCGTAGAACACATCCGCCGGAACCAGGCATCGACGCCGCGCCAACGCATCGCGGAACATCGGTACGGTGGCCACCGTCTCGGCGCGGGCATTGATCGGCTGGCGCACCGACTTCGGGTCCTTCGCCCAGTGCGGCACCAGGCCCCACCGCAGCAGATCGAGATGCCGAGCCCTGGTCTCCGGATGCAATCGCACTACCGGCGCATCGCGCGTCGGCGCCATGTTCCAGGTCGGCTCCCAGTTCGGCGTCGGATTCACCGTCTGGAACAGCGCCCGCAGCGCTTCGGCTGGCAGAAAGGATGCGTAGCGGCCGCACATGGTCAGTCATCCCAACAGTCATGGCGAAAGCGTGACGCGATGCGGCCGGTCCGATCGCCTTGCGCAACCGGCCGCACATTGCCGTGTCGCTGCTCGCGCCGCAATGACACACCCAACCCGGCGCGCGCTACGCCATGCCGTAGCGCAGTGCCAGCCACAGCTTCTGCCAGACCGGCAGGCTGACGCGCTGCCCGGGCTGGGACCAGCCACGCCGCTCCAATCGCGACAGGATCGCGGCATAGGTCGCGCCCATCAGCCGCGCCGGCTTCATCGCCTTCGCGTCGCATTGCCGCATCGTCGCGTGCGCCGCGCGGAAATGTTCATGCGCCAACGCAGCAACGCGCTCGCAAACGCGCGACAGGCCACGTGCGTTCAACGCAGCTTGCGGGTCGTGCGGGACGGCGGCTTCATCCAGCCATTCACGCGGCAGGTAGAGGCGGCCGCGATCGGCATCCTCTACCACATCGCGCAGGATGTTAGTGAGTTGCAACGCGCGGCCGAGTGACCAGGCTACACGATCGGCCGCCGGCGAGGCGTCGCCGAAAGCACGCACTGATAAGCGACCCACGGCGGCGGCGACACGATCGCAATATAGATCGAGCGTCGCCAGATCGGGCGCGACGATCGCGGCTTCCGCGTCCATCTCCATGCCGTCGATCACCGCAAGGAAATCCTCCCGACGCAGGTCGAAGCGCTGCACGGCGGCGAGCAGGATGCGGGTCACCGGTCCGTCAGACTGACTCCGGTAAAGTCCTGCGATGCGGTCGCGCCAGCCGGCGAGCCGAGGCTGCTTGTCGAGGAAAGGGCCGTCGTCGTCTGCGATGTCGTCCACCATACGGCAGAACGCATAGATCGCATACATCGCGTGGCGGCGGTCTGGCGGCAGCACACGCATGCCGCGGTAGAACGATGTGCCGGCCGCGCGCACGATCGCCTCGACCGCGTCGAGATCGGATTGGTCGGCATTCAGCGGGGTCACGGCCGCCCTCCTGGGCCGCCCCCCGCTTTGCGCGAGAAGGAGCTTCGTCTTCGGTGCAACGCCCCCTGTCCCGTGAAGCAGGGAAGTGCTGGCGTGGGGGGCGTCAACATCACCGCAGATATCGCAACGCAGCCAGCAAGCTGCCGACCGCATCGCCTTTGGTCAGCTTTACGCGCTGAGCGATCAGATCGTCACGCCGCAGCCGTCGTGTCAGGCGCCGCGCGAGCCCCGCGATCACCGCGGTCTCCAGCCGTAACCGCCGACTGCGCGTCAACCGTGGCAGATCGGTGGCTGCAACATTCAGCGCCGCGACGCGATCCAGCAACGCATCGAATACGTGGCGCAATCCTGGGGTGGCTGCCGGGGCTCGCAGATCATCAACCGATGCGCCAGCCCCTGCCAGCAGATCCTCCGGCAGATAGCAGCGATCCAACTCGGCCAGATCCTTCGCGCAATCCTGCAGATGGTTCAGCACTTGGAGAGACGTGCACAGCGCATCGGACGGCGCGTATGTTGCGCGTTCTTCGCCATGCAGATCGAGCACGTGGCGTCCCACCGGCATCGCCGAATAACGGCAATAGTCGAGCAGGTCGTCCCAATTCTCGTAGCGGTGTTTCGTCGCGTCGCGACGGAACGCGATCAGCAGGTCGGTTGAATGGCGCGACGTCACGCCGGTTTGTGCCAAACTGGTGCGCAGACGCAGCGCACTTGGCGAGCCGTTATCGCTGCGGCCCAGCAACACAGCCTCCATTGCATCCAGGCGCGCGATCTTGTCCTCCGCGGACAGCACCGAAGAGTCGGCGATGTCGTCGGCATTGCGGGCGAAGGCATAAAACGCATGCACGTGCTCGCGCAGTTCACGCCGGATCAGCAACGAGCCGACCGGAAAATTCTCGTCACCGCGATCCTTGCCGGACCAGGTCTCCACGGTGGCAAGGCCGCTCATGTGCCGGCCCCCTGATAGGCGCGGCCCTTCCATGCGACGCCACGGCCGAGATGGTGGTTCACCGCGGAGCCGATCGTCGCCGCCAGGTAGAACGCGGCCACCGGCGGCAGGAATGGCGCCCACAGGACGGACCGGTGGAAGCGGTGCAGCGTCGGTTGATAGGCGGCCGCCATCGCGCCCCACGCCAGCCAGCCACACCAGCGCGCAATGCCATGGCCGAACAGCGCGGCATAGGGCGGCACCAGGAACGTCAATGTCATCGCCATGATCGTCGCCAACAACAACAGTGGCGAGAAATGCAACTGCACATAGGCGGTGCGCGACACCATTCGCCAGATGTCGGCAGGCGTTGGATAGACCCGCAGCGACCGCGCCAGGCCGGAATGGCCCAGCCAGATCCGGCCGCCGCGTTTGACTGCGCCAGCCAGTGCCACATCGTCGATCAGCGCGGCGCGCACCGACTGTACACCGCCGATTCGTTGCAATGCGCGAGCGCGGATCAGGATGCTGCCACCGGCCGCCGCCGCGGTGGCGCGCAGCGGATCGTTCACCCACTCGAACGGGTACAGCAGCTGGAAGAAGAACACGAACGCCGGCACCAGCGCGTGCTCCGCCCGACTGGTGCAATTGAGCGCCACCATCTCGGAGACGAGATCGCAGTCGCCGCGGTCGGCTTGCGCCACCAGGGTCGCCAGGTGGCGCGCGTCGTGCACGATGTCGGCGTCGGTCAGCAGCACGAAATCAGTCGTATCGGCTGCGTCAAGGCCCTGCGCCACCGCCCACAGCTTGCCGCTCCAACCGGCGGGCCGGGGCAGTCCGTTCACGATCGTCAGCCGTGCATCGTCGATACCGCGCGCGATCGTGCCGGTGGCGTCGCTGCTGCCATCGTCAACCAGGATGATTCGGAGCGGGCCAGCGTAGTCTTGTGCCAACAACGAACGCAGCGATTGGGCGATCAATGGTGCTTCGTCGCGTGCCGGGATCACGATGGTGATGGATGGCGAGGCAACGGGACGCGCCGGGCCCAGTTCGGGACCGGAATGCCAGAAGCGGCCGTGCGCCAGCAGCAGATAGAGCCAAATCAGCAGCGAAAGAACTGCGAGGGTGGTCATGCTTGCGACCGACGCACGCTCGGGCTTCCACCTGTCGCAGGGATGAGCGCGCTAACGCGGCGACCTCGCGTCCACGACCTTGCCGTGTGCAGCATCAGGAATTCGTGGATGGTCGCGCCACGCCCGGCCATGACGACGGGGACGCAGGTCACGTCTTGAGCATGCCGTTGGCGCGGAACCAGGCGACGGCGTCCTCGATCGCCTGGCGCACCGGCCGCGGCGCATAGCCAAGCTCGGATATCGCCTTGGCCGAGGAGAAGAACATCTTCTTGCGCGCCATCTTCAGATGATCGCGCGTCATCATCGGCGGGATGCCGGTTAGCCGCGCGAGACCCTCCATGAACAGCGCGGCGGGCCACACCACCGCCTCGGGCAGCTCGATGGTCGGCGGCTTGCGCCCGACCACATCGGCGACCAGCGCCAGCAAATCCTTCAGCAGCAGGTTCTCGCCGCCGAGGATGTAGCGCTCGCCGATGCGGCCGCGTTCGAGAGCCAGAACGTGTCCCTCTGCCACGTCATCCACGTGCACGATGTTCAGGCCAGTATCAATGTAGGCCGGTACGCGCCCGGCGGCGGCGTCGCGGATCATCTTGCCGGTCGGCGTGGGCTTGATGTCACGCGGTCCGACCGGCGCTGCCGGGTTGACCACCACCGCAGGCAGCCCGTCGTAACGCACCAGGTCGAGCACCGCGCGTTCGGCAAGGAATTTCGAGCGCTTGTAGGTACCGATGAAGTCGGCCTCGATGGTGGGGGTGGCCTCATCGGCCGGCGAGCCATCGTCGGTGCGCCCGAGTGCCGCGATCGAGCTGCAATGCACGATACGCTCGACCCCGGCCGCCTGCGCCGCTCGCATCACGGCGACCGTGCCATCCACGTTGGCGCGCAGCATCGCGTCAGGATCGGGCACCCAGAATCGGTAGTCGGCCGCCACGTGGATGACGTAGCGACAGCCTGACGCGGAGCGCGCCAGTGAGGCAGCGTCCGTGATGTCCCCCAGCGCCAGTTCGGCATCGATGCCGGCCAGGTTGCGCCGGTCGCTGGTGGGGCGGACCAGCAGGCGCAACCGATGCCCGCGCGCCGCCAGCACGCGCGCGACGGCGGAGCCTACGAAGCCGGTCGCGCCGGTCAGCAGCGTTGGGCCGTCTTGTGCCACCGGCAACGATCCTCCCGCATAGACGCCGGTGTATAGCCCGGACCGGCGGATATGGTGTAGAGCCGGCCGGCCGCCGCCAAGCCCAACCGGAAAGCCTTGCATTGAAGAAGCTGTCGATCCTGCTCGCATTGGCGGGCCTGCTGCTTGCCACCCTGCTGATCGGCTGGTTCGGCTTCGGCCGGGTGATCTCCGGCATCCAGCGTGTCGGCTGGGCGGACTTCGCGGTCATCGTGGGCTGGCAGCTCGTGATGTTTGTGGTGTTGGGACTGGCGTGGGACGCGATCATCCCACCGCGCGAGGCCCGCCGCCCCTGGGTATTCATCTGGAGCCGCATGGTGCGGGACTGCTCGGCCAACTGCCTGCCATTCTCGCAGGTGGGCGGCTTCATCTTCGGCGCGCGGGCCGCCACCTTGCTTGGGGTCTCCTGGTCGCTCGCCACCGCGTCCACCGTGGTGGATGTCACCGCGGAGTTCCTCGCCCAGCTTGCCTTCACCGGCATCGGCCTCGGCATCCTGCTGTCCCGCGCGCCCAATTCGTCGTTGGCGGTGCCACTGGAAGTGGGGCTGGGACTGGCGGTGATGGCCGGCGCCGCACTCGTCGGCCTGCAACAGGGTGCGGCGCCGCTGTTCGCCAAACTGGGGCGGCGGATTGCCGGGCGATGGTTTGCGGACGCGCAGGACCGCGTGGAGGTGCTGCAGGCGGAGCTGGGGCTGATCTATGGCCACACCGTGCGGCTGGCGATCGGCTTCATGGTTCACCTGATCGGCTGGCTCTGCACCGGCGTCGCCGGCTGGATCACCTATCGCGCGCTCGGCGTGCCCATCGATTTCGACGACGCGCTGGCGATCGAGGCGCTGTTGAGCGCCGCGGCCGCGATCGCCTTCCTGGTGCCGGTGAATGCCGGCATCCAGGAGGCCGGCTATGCCGGTCTCGGCGCCATCTTCGGCGTGCCGCCGGAACTCTCGCTGGGCGTGTCCCTGGTGCGCCGCGGGCGCGACATCGCGATCGGCGTGCCGATCCTGCTGATCTGGCAATTGTTTGAGATGCGAAGGCTGCGGGCCACGCAACGGGTAACCGCTCGGCGCTGATCGGGGCTTCGCCCCGACCCCCACCGGTCGAAAAAGATTGGATTGCAAAGGCGACTGCCTTTGCTGGAGGTCCAGGAGGCAAAGCCTCCTGGCGGGTTTCAGGGCAGAGCCCTGCCCTTGCACCGTTGACCCGATTGTCCTGCGAAGCAGTCGGCTGTCATTGCGGGAAGCACCATGACACGGCAATCTCCAGCCAGTTGCGCGGCCGTTCCCGATTGCGACATCGCGTCGTAAAGCAACACAGTGGACAATTGACCGTGGACGGCCAGACCGACTCATTCACTGAATCCGCCATCACTCCGCCGCGCACGGTGCCGGCCAGCAACGGAGGCCGCGCATGAAACTCAGGATGCTTGTCGTGGACGATGAGCCGGACGTCGAGACGCTGTTTCGTCAGCAGTTCAGGCGCGAGGTGCGCCAGGGCCTCTACACACTGGACTTCGCGCTGTCCGGCGAGGCGGCGCTCGACAAGCTGGACGGCTGCATCGGCGAGGAGATCATCCTGCTGGTGTCGGACATCAACATGCCCGGCATGAGTGGTCTCGACCTGTTGCCCGCAGTGAAGGCCCGGCGGCCGGAACTGCCGGTCTTCATGATTTCCGCCTATGGTGATGCCGACCGCGTGGCGACGGCAATGCAGCGCGGAGCACAGAAGTTCCTGACCAAGCCGGTAGACTTTCCGCAACTGAAGCAGGATGTCACCGCGGTGATAGCGGATGTTAGGGGGAGCGGATGACGGCACGCATTCTGGTCGTCGATGACGAACCGGATCTGGAGCTGCTGATCACCCAGCGCTTCCGCCGGCAGATCCGCGATGGAACGTTCAGCTTCGCCTTCGCCGAGGATGGGGTGACTGGAGACCGCCCTGCTGGAGAACTTCGCCGCGCAGGCGGTGATCGCGATGGAGAATGCGCGGTTGATCACCGAGCAGCGGGAGGCGCTGGAACAGCAGACCGCCACGGCCGAGGTGCTGCAGGTGATCAACGCCTCGCCGGGCGATCTGACCCCGGTGTTCGATGCAATGCTGGAAAAGGCAACACGCCTCTCTAATGCCGACTTCGGTATTCTGTGGAATTTCGAGGGAGATCTCGCGAAGGCCGGTGCGCTCCATCGGGTGCCGACGGCTTATGCCGAGATGATCCGTGCCCCGTTCCGTCCCAGTCCCGAATCGGGCCCGGCGCGAATGATGCGAGGCGAAGGCACGTTTGTTATCGACGATTTGCTGGAATTTCCCCCTGTACCGTGCCGGCGATGCCCTGGTGAGAGCTATTGTCGATCTCGCTGGTGCGCGCAGCGTCGTCATCTCACCTTTGCGCAAAGATGACGTTACGCTCGGCGCGATCACGATCTACCGCCAGGAGGTACGACCGTTCACCGAGAAGCAGATCGCCCTGCTGGAGAACTTCGCCGCGCAGGCGGTGATCGCGATGGAGAATGCGCGGTTGATCACTGAGCAGCGCGAGGCGCTGGAACAGCAGACCGCGACGGCCGAGGTGCTGCAGGTGATCAACGCCTCGCCCGGTAATCTGGCACCGGTGTTCGATGCAATGCTGGAAAAGGCGATGCGGCTGTGTGGCGCCGCGTTCGGATCGTTGTACACCTATGACGGCGAGCGCATCCATTCCGTCGCTCAGCGCGGCGTGCCAGAGTCTTACGCTGAATTCCGAGCGGCAAATCCCACCGAAATACGGCCACTCAGCGGCCCCGCGCGTCTCCTGGAAACCAGGCGCCCCGTCCACATCCTGGATGTCCGGAACTGGGAGAGCTACGTCGTCGGCAACCCCGTTGCCCGAGCGCTTGCCGATCTGGGCGGGGCGCGTTCGAACCTCCTCGTGCCGCTTCTCAAGGATGACGCCGTACTGGGGATCATATCGATCTACCGTCAGGAGGTTCGCGCGTTCTCGAATAAGGAGATCGCCCTGCTGGAGAACTTCGCCGCCCAGGCGGTGATCGCGATGGAGAACGCGCGGCTGCTCGGCGAGTTGCAGCAGCGCACCGCCGATTTGGAGGAATTGCTCGACTACCAGACCGCAACCAGCGACGTGCTGAAAGTCATCAGCCGCTCGACGTTCGATCTGCAACCAGTGCTCGACACGGTCGTCGAGACCGCCGCGCGACTCTGCGATGCGGACCAGGCTGCCATCTTCCGCAGCGATGGCGAGTTGCGGTGGCTGGCAGCAAACCACGGCTATTCGCCGGAGTATGAGGCCTCTATGCGAGCGCTGGGCATGTTTCGCATACCTCCCAACTCACCGATGCCTGGTGCGAGGGCCGGGCTTGAGCGAAAGCCCGTGCATATCCCCGACGTGACGACCGTTCCAGGCTACTCGGACGTCTCGATAAGGCTCGGCGGGACGCGGACCGCGCTGGGCGTGCCGCTTTTGCGTGGGGATGAGGCAATCGGGTCGATCGCACTCTCACGCCGAAGGATCGAGCCATTCACCGACCGGCAGATAGAGATCGTCCGCACCTTCGCCGATCAGGCAGTGATCGCGATCGAGAACACGCGGCTGATCACCGAGCAGCAGGAGGCGCTGGAACAGCAGACCGCGACGGCCGAGGTGTTGCAGGTGATCAACGCGTCACCGGGCAACCTGATGCCGGTGTTCGACGCGGTGCTGGAGAAGGCGCTGCGCCTTTGCGAGTCGGCATTCGGCACCCTCCACACCTACGATGGCGAATGTATTTCGACCGCCGCGACTCGCGGGATGCCACAGCGCCTGGTCGAATTTTTGCGCCACCCAATTCGACCCGCGCCAGGAATGGGCTTTTATCGGATTATTCAAGGCGAGGACGTCGTGCACACAGCCGACCTCACCGATGACGAGGTATATCGATCGGGAAATCCGGCGCGCGTGGCACTGGTGGATCTTGGCGGCGCGCGCACACAACTTCTGGTCGCGCTGCGCAAGGACAATAATCTCCTTGGCATGATCAACGTCTACCGCCAGGAAGTGCGGCCGTTCTCCGACAGACAGATCGCACTGTTGGAGAACTTCGCAGCCCAGGCGGTGATCGCGATGGAGAATGCACGGCTGCTGAATGAGATTCGCGCAGCGCCAGGCCGAACTGCGCGTCACCTTCGAGAACATGGGCGACGGCGTCGCCATGTTCGACGAAACACCGCGCCTGGTCGCATGGAACCGCAAGTTCCAGGATATCCTCGATCTGCCCGACGGCGTGCTCGCCGAGCGGCTCGACGTTTCGCCGACTACATCCGCTACCTGACCGAGCGCGGCGAATTCGGCGCCGGACGCCGACCCGGACGGAGCAGGTTCGCCGCCTCACCGAGAATGCCGGTCAATATCGCGCCTATGAGCGCACGCGCCCGGACGGGCGGGTCATCGAAATCCGCCATAACCCGGTGCCGGGCGGCGGCTTCGTGCTGATCTACGCCGACATCACCGAACGCAAGCGCAACGAAGCCGCGATCGCGCGCCGCCCGCGACGCGGCGGAGGCAAGCCAGCCGCACGATCGAGGCCGCCTATCGCGACCTGAAGACCGCCCAGGCCAACCTGATCCAGGCGGAGAAGATGGCCTCGCTGGGCCAGCTCACCGCCGGCATCGCGCACGAGATCAAGAACCCGCTCAACTTCGTCAACAACTTCGCCATTCTGTCGGTGGATCTGCTGGACGAACTGAAGGAAACCGCCGCGCCGGCGTTCGCCACGCTGGACGACGACAAGCGTGCCGAGATCGACGACGTCACCGGCATGCTCACCAGCAACCTGGAGAAGATCACCGAACACGGCAAGCGCGCCGACGGCATCGTGCGCAGCATGCTGGAACATTCGCGCGGTGCATCGGGCGAGCGGCGGACGGTCGATCTCAACACGCTGGTCGAGGAGGCGCTGAACCTCGCCTATCACGGCGCGCGCGCGCAGGATCAGAGCTTCAACATCACGCTGGAACGCGATTTCGGCGACGGCATCGCGCCGATCGAGGTGAACCCGCAGGACATGACGCGGGTGTTGCTGAACCTGTTCAGCAACGGGTTCTACGCGGCCAACAAGCGCGCACGGAACGGCGCTGGCGCCGGGCTTCGAGCCGACGCTGAAGGTCACCACCCGCGATGCTCGGCGACGCGGTGGAAATCCGCGTGCGCGACAACGGCACCGGCATTCCGGCCGACATCAGGGACAAGCTGTTCCAGCCGTTCTTCACCACCAAGCCGACCGGCGAGGGCACCGGGCTCGGGCTGTCGATCAGCTACGATATCGTGACGCAGCAGCATGGCGGCACGATCACGGTCGACAGCGAGGTCGATGCATTCACCGAATTCGTCGTCACCCTGCCGCGCAAAATGGCGGTCCATGAAGCAGCCACGCCGTTCACGCGACACTGATTGCATGCGGCGCCGGTCGTCGGGCGAAAGTGACTACCTCGGCACCCTGCCCTCGATCGGATACTGCGGATCATTGTAGCCGGGCGTCGATGGATGGCCCGGCGAAACCAGCCGGTCCACCAGCGCCTCATCCTCCGCGGTCAGCCGACACTGCCAGCGCCGCGCCGTACTCCTCCCACTGCTGCCTCGGTGCGCGGGCCGCCGATCGCTGCGGTGACGAACCGGTTGTTCAGCACCCAGGCGAAGGCGAACGCCCCGGGTGACACGCCGCGCCCACGCGCATGCGACGGCAATCTCCTGGGCGATCGCCAGGCTCTCCGGACGCCATTCGGATTCCATCATGCGCCGATCCCGCCGCCCGGCGCGGCTGTCCGGATCGCGGCGCGACGTTCGGCGCGTACTTCCCGGTCAGCACGCCGCGCGCCAGCGGGCTGTACGGCACCACGCCCAGGCCGAAATAGCCGCAGGCCGGCAGATGCTCGACCTCCACCTCGCGGTTCAGCGCGTTGTAGAGCGGCTGGCTGGCGATCGGGCGGTCGATGCCGGCCTCATCGCACAGGCGGCAGATCTCGGCGACGCGCCAGGAACGGTAGTTCGACACGCCGAAATAGCGGATCTTGCCCGCGCGGATCAGATCGGCCAGCGCCCGCACCGTCTCGGCCGAGCGGCGTCGCGTGGTCCTCCTTGTGCAGATACAGCAGGTCGATCACGTCCACGCCCAGGCGGCGCAGGCTGCCGTCCACCGCGTCGAACACGTGCCGGCGCGACACGCCGCGCGCGTTCGGCCCCTCGCCGGTCGGGTTGGCGCACTTGGTCGCCAGCACCCACCACGACCGGTGCGCCCTGATCGCGCGGCCGACGATCTCCTCCGAGCGGCCGGCGTTGTAGCCATCCGCCGTGTCGATGAAGTTGACCCCCTGCTCGCGCGCCCGCGCCACGATGCGCGCCGCGGTCGGTTCGTCGGTGGCGCCGCCGAACATCATGCTGCCCAGGCACAGCGGCGACACGCGCAGCCCGCTGCGTCCCAATGTCCGTATTCCATTCGCGCCGACTCCCTCGATTGCCTGTATCGAGCTTACACCGGACGCGGTTGAATGGCCGGATGGCGAATCGCGACGAAACCTGTTCCCCGCCCGGCAAGCCTTGCCGCTGTGTTCCTCAGCTTCGTGACCATCGGCACGACCAGCTTCGGCGGCGGCCTGACCGCCTGGATCCGCCGCGAGCTGGTGGAGCGCCGGCGCTGGCTCGACGACCAGCAGTTCCTCGTCGATCTACGGGCTGAGCCAGATGGTGCCGGGCGCGACCAACGTGAACCTGGCGGTGTTGATCGGCACGCAGCTGCGCGGCGTTCGTGGCGCGCTGGCCGCGCGTCGCCGGCACTGCTGCTGATGCCGCTGGCGATCCTGCTGGTGCTCGGCGCGCTGTATTTCGCCGCGCATGGCGCCGCACGGCGGCAGCGTTGCTGAACATCGCCGCTGGCCGGGGCGGGCGCCGCGGCCATCGGCTTCAACATCGCCACCGGCATCCGTCTGGCACGCCTCAACATCCGCCGCATCGGCCCGGCGCTGATCGCCGCCGCCATCGTCGATCGGCATCGGCATCCTGCGGCATTCCGCTGCTGGAGGTGCTGCTGGTGATGCTGCCGGCGAGCCTCGCGCTGGCGCTGCTGGAGCGCAGCCGATGATCGCCACGCTGCTGCAGATTGCCGGGCTGTTCGCCGTGCTGTCGCTGCTGGCGTTCGGCGGCGGCGCCGCGGTGCTGCCCGACATGCAGCGCAGCGCGGTGGAGGTGCACCACTGGGTCACCGCGCGCGAGTTCCTCGACATGTTCGCGATCTCGCGCGCCGATGCCGCCTGGCTCGATGATCGTGGTGCTGGTCGGCCAGAAGGCGGCGGGCGTGGCTGGCGGCCTGGTGGCGCTGCTGGCGATGTTCGGGCCGTCGTCGGTGCTG
The DNA here is from genome assembly GCA_963696645.1 of uncultured Alphaproteobacteria bacterium. GTDB lineage: Bacteria > Pseudomonadota > Alphaproteobacteria > Acetobacterales > Acetobacteraceae > JAMXLO01. The sequence continues at coordinate 128,073 of CAVOKY010000005.1, read as the reverse complement.
GCCTATCGCCTGGCGCGCGGTCTGGCACCGCGCCGGCGGCGCGGCCTGGCGGCGAGATGCTGGAGCAGGCGCTGGCGCCGGTTTCGGTCGGCCTGACCATCGCCAGCGGCATCGCGATCGCCCGCGGCACCGAGCACGACTGGCCGGCCTACGCGGTAACCGCCGCGACGACGCTGCTGCTGGCGTTCACCCGGCTGCATCCGCTGGCGGTGATGGCCGCCGGCGCCGGACTGCTGATGCTGGCCGGCGGGTGACCGAGCGCGGTTCGCCGGCGCCAAAGCGCCGCTGCATTTCAGTCCCCCGGAAGCTGCTGTAGAACCGCCGCTCACAACGAACGAAGGGCTCTCATGGCGATCCGCGTCGGCATCGGCATCATCACCTGCAATCGCAAGGACGTGCTGCTGGAGACACTGTCGCGCGTGCGGACCCATACGCAATCGCCCTGCGTCCTCGCGGTGGCGGACGATGGCTCCGATGACGGCACCGCCGATGCGGTGCGGTCGCAGAAGGTCACCCTGGTGACCGGACAGAACATGGGTATCGCGTGGAACAAGAACCGCGCACTGTTCCTGCTTGGCGCCATCGTGCAATGCGACGTGGTCATTCTGCTGGAAGACGACTCATTTCCAACCAAGGACGGCTGGGAGCAGGAATGGGTGCAGGCGAGTCAGCTTTGGGGCCATGCCAACCTGGCCGGCGAGTGGTTTCGCGACAGCTTCCTGAAGGGCGCCGGCACGGTCGATGACCCGATCCTGAGCACCAATGTCAGCGCCCAGTGCAGCGGGTTCTCGCGTGCGGCGCTGCTGTACGGCGGCTATTTCGATCCGCGCTTTCGCGGCTACGGTCAGGAGCATGTCGAACATACCCGCAGGTTGCTGCGTATCGGCTACGGTGGCAGCTACGAGGACCTCGATGGCCAGGTATTGCCGATCTACCGGCTGCTGAAGAGCTGCATCGAAGTTACCAGCCCCCACAGCTTCGCCGACCACGCCGACTCCGACCGGAACTGGATGGTCTGCCGCGAACTGCTGTTCGATGAAAAGCACCGTATGCCATGGCGCGACGACGGTGAGCTCAACCAGTTCCGCGCGGAAATGACCAAGGCGCTGGGCGGCACCTGATCTCACGGACGGCCTTTGTCGAGGCGAAAGGCCGTTGGTATGACACGGTCCCCGGACGCGGCGTTGGAGCGATGCCCGGTATGTGTGCAGCAGGGCTGGATGCGCTGGATCAGCGCGTGCGCTTCGATCTTGAATGCCTGAACTGTCCGCCGCCGAACTGGGTGATTCCGGCCACGCATCCAAGCCGAGCCCATGTCAGCGATGTGGTGGTGATCGGCGGCGGTATGGCTGGGCTGGTGCTGATGTTTTCGCTGCTGCGTAACGGTATCCGCAACATCCGCTGTCTGGATCGCAACCCGGCAGGACGCGAGGGACCGTGGGTAACCTATGCGCGTATGGCAACCTTGCGTTCGCCGAAGACGCTGACCGGACCGGCCGCAGGTATTCCGTCGCTCACTTTTCGGGCCTGGTTCACCGCACAGTTTGGCGCGGCTGAATGGGACCGGCTGGACAAGATTCCACGCGAGATGTGGATGGACTATCTGCGCTGGTACCGTCGGGTGCTGCACCTGCCGATCGAGAATGGCATCGAGGTGCTGCGCATTCGCCCGCAGGACGGACTGCTGGCGCTCGATCTGTCAGGTGGCGACGCAGCATGCATCCTGACACGCAAGGTGGTGATGGCCACGGGCCGCGAGGGTCTGGGCCAGCCGTGCATCCCCGGCTTCATGGGCGATCTGCCGCGTCAGCTCTGGGCGCATACCGCCGACGACATCGATTTTGCGGCATTGCGCGGCAAGCGCGTCGTGGTGGTCGGCGGCGGCGCCTCGGCGATGGACAATGCCGCCGCAGCGCTGGAGGCAGGTTGCGCCGAACTGCGCATGCTGATTCGGCGCCAGACTTTGCCACGGATCAACAAGCTGACCGGCATCGGCAGTGCCGGTTTCACCAATGGCTACCGAGCGATGAGCGCGGCGTGGCGCTGGCGGACCATGCACTATTCCGCGATGACGCAGGCACCGGCGCCACGTGATTCCACGCTGCGCGTCAGCCGCCATCCGAACGCCTTCTTCCATCTCGGCTCGGCGATCGAGGCGGTGCACGTGGCAGACGGGTGCGTCGTCGTTCGCACCAGCCGCGGCAAAAACGTTGTCGCCGACTTCATCATTCTGGCGACAGGGTTTACCGTGGAAACCGCGGCGCGGCCTGAGATCGCCGCATATTCCGATGCGATCGCCACATGGGCGGATCGCTACACGCCGCCGATCGAACTGGCGAACAAGGAACTGGGACGCTTTCCGTATCTCGGGCCGAATTTGCAGTTCACCGAGAAGCGGGCCGGTGAGGCACCGTTTCTCGCCGACATCCGCTGCTTCAACCACGCGGCCAGCCTGAGCATCGGCAAGGTTGCCGGCGACATCCCTGGCATCAGTACGGGCGCGGCGTGGCTCGCGACGGGGATCGCGGCGGAGTTCTACAATCGAGACATCGAAGCGCACTGGCAGATCCTGCTCGACTACGACAAGCCGGAGCTGTTCGGCGATGAGTCGAACGACGCGGAGGAATGAGCGTAGCCCCCACTGTCATCACCGGGCAGCGCAGCGACGAAGCAGTGACAGTTTACGGTATCGGTTCGCCCAATGTCTGCATCAGGCGATTCGCGTTCGCAAACATGGCAATCGCGTGTATCAGATCGTGGATCTGCAGATCGTCCATGCCGACATCACGCAGCGGGTTCAGGTCCGCTGACGTCACCGCCTGCGGTGCTCGCGTCAGCTTGACCGCGAAGTCCACGATCGCGCGATGGCGTGGTTCGAGCGTGGTATCCAGACCTTCGTCGTACAGCCGCTGAATGATCTCCGGCCGCTTGGTCAACTCGCTGAACCGGCGCGCATGCACCGATGAGCAATACACGCAGCCGTTGATGATCGACACCACGACGCTCGCCAGCTCGCGATCGGCGCGCGGCAAGCCGCGCGGCGCGTACATCACCGCATGGAACAATGGCGATCGCTGTTCAAGCAAATCCACATCGTGCGCCAACGTGAGGAAGTACGGCAAATCCCGCTGCGGGCTGGCTTCCAATGCGGCGAGTTGACGCGGCGTAGCTGAGGCTGCCTCCACCGTCGGCATCCAGGCGGCCCATTCGACAGCCTCCAGCGTGAAGCGCGGCTTGTTCATGGCCGGACCTGCTGTCCCAGTGCGCGCAAGCCTGCGACGACCCGCACCTGGTAGCTCACGAATGCGACGATTTGCGTGATCGTAACGATATCGCGGGGCGCCAAACCGGCATTGCGCAAGGCGTCCAGGCGGCCCCGGGTAGCCGTACCTGGCGCAGTGGTTACCTGCGAAACATGCTGCAGAATGGCAGCAAGCCGCGGCGGCAAAGCGCTCGCCACAGCTTCCCCACCGGCTGCCGCAACAACGGCCCGATCTGCGCCAACTGCCTCCAGCCGCGCGCGGTAATGCGCGATCAGCGCCGCGTCGTGTTCGATCGACGCGACGACCAGCGCCACCGCGGCGCGTTCAATCAGCGAAACGCCAGCGCGATCCGCCGGCGCGATCAGCACATCGTAGCTGCCCTGGGTGTGGCGGACGAATGCATCGCGCTGTCGCCGCAACATTGCCATCGGCGAGTTGGGCAGCAGAGCGGCGGCATCATCGACAATATCGGCTGCATTCATGCGGCTGCACTCCGGCGTTTCATTGCGTGGCGTTCCGGTCCGGATGCATGCCGAATGCGGCGTACAGATGGGCACTAGGCGGCCAGGCCTCGACGATCTGACTGCGCCAGGCATAGGCGCCGCCGGCCGCCAGGACGACCAGCACAATGCTTGCCGCCCAGGCGATCCGCAGCCAGGACCCCAATGCCGGCTCAGCGGGATGCGCCGCAAGCCGGTCCATCGCGGACGTGCGCGGTGGCGCCCGCACTGCCGTGTCGTCGGCCACCGCCAAGCCAGGGGCGGTTTCAGCCGCAAGTTCGGCGAGCGGCGGCGCTGGCGCCTCGTCGGGCAGCGACTCGCTGAGTGCGGATTCACTGAACGGCGGTTCGCTGTGTGGCGATTCGCCGGCCGACGCTTCGTCCCTGACAGTCGGCGTGGACTGCACAGGCGCCCACTCGCCACCGCAACGCGCGCAGCGCACGACGCGCCCGGCGGTCATCAGTGAATCCGGCACATCATAGGCGGCAGAGCAGGACGGGCACGCAATACGCATGGCTGGCGGCTACTCCGACAAGGCTGATCCGATGGTGCTAGCCCCTCCCAGAGGCAAACGGAAGGGTTCCAACGGCGAGGCCCTTGGCAGGGATGCAAGGGGCCAAACGCCCCTGCCCGCGAGCATCGCTTCCGGCGCGGCGCGCGGAATGGCAAGAATGGCGCGACGACACACCGGACATTCGCATGGTTCGATTCGACAGGGTGGGACTCAGCTACGGCCGTGCGAACCTGGGCGCTCGCGCCGAGGCGGGGCCCGAGGTGCTGCACGACCTGAGTTTCGCGCTGCCGGACGGCGCGTTCCGCTGGCTGCTGGGACCATCGGGTGCCGGCAAGACCAGCCTGCTCCGACTGATGTATCTGGACGTGCGCCCGACGCGCGGCAAGCTGACGTTGTTCGGCACCGACCTCGAAACCGCCGAGCGGCGCTCCCTGCCCCGACTACGGCGCCGCATCGGGGTGGTGTTCCAGGATTTTCGCCTGCTGCCGCACCTGTCGGCTTTCGACAATGTGGCGCTGCCGCTGCGCATCGCCGGCCGGCCGGAGGGCCAGATCCGCGCCGATGTCGGCGAGATGCTGCGCTGGGTCGGGCTGGCCAAGCAGGCGGGCGCGCGGCCGGCGGAACTGTCGGGCGGCGAGCAGCAACGCGTGGCGATCGCCCGCGCGGTGATTAATCGCCCAAGCCTGCTGCTGGCCGACGAACCCACCGGCAACCTGGACGATGTGCAGGCCGAACGGCTGATGCAGTTGTTCAAGGAGATGAACCGGCTGGGCACCACTGTCGTGGTGGCCACGCACAACGACGCGCTGGTCGGACGGCATCCTGCCCAGGCCTTGCGGCTGTCACATGGCCGCCTGGTGGCCGAGATGCCAGGGGTGGCCTCACTCGGTTCACGCCAGTTGCTGCGGCCCGTCGGGTTCGACGAACTCGGGCTGCGCCGCGCCATTTCGGATCGCATGTTGCCGTTCCTCGTGGCGGCTATGGCGGTGCTGGCGGCGATGGCGTTGGCCGGCTGGGTAGGCGCCGCGTCGCTGGCGCTGCATTGGCAGCAGGGCGCGGGTTCGGCGCTAACGGTGCAGGTGACGCAACCGAACGATCCAGCGGCTCAGGGCGGCGGTACTCGGCTCGACCGGGTGGTGGCGTTGCTGGTGGGCACGCCCGGTGTCGCGGAGGCACACGTGCTGACCGATGAGGAACTGGGCGAACTGCTGCGCCCATGGCTGGGCAGCGGAGCCGAGCGACTGGCCTTGCCGCTGCCAGCGGTGATCGCCGTGCGGCTTGCGGACCCGGCACTGCCGCTCGAGCCGCTGACCCAGCGGCTGGATGCCGCAGCCCCGGGAACGCTGGTGGAAAGCCATGGCGAATGGATCAGGCGGCTGGCCGTGCTGGCGCGCAGCCTACAAGCGTGTGCCGGGCTGGCACTGCTCCTGGTAGCTGGGGTCGCCGCGGCGGTGATCGCGGTCGCCACGCGCGCCGGACTGGCGGCCAGGCGGGAGGCGATCGAGATCGTGCACGGCCTTGGCGCCACCGACGGCTACATCGCCTCGCGCTTCGCCGGCCGCGCCACGTTGCTGGCGGCCACCGGCGGCATCGCAGGCGCCGTGGTGTCGTTGCCGGTCCTGCTGACGCTGGCCAGTCTCGCGGCGCCGTTCGCCGGCGGACCTGCTACGCCGGCGTCGGCAACCGGCATACTCGCCGCATTGCCCGGCGTGCTGTGGCTGACACTGCCGGGCCTGCCTGCCGCCGCCGCCGCGATAGGCTTCGTCACCGCGCAGGGCACCGTGCGCCGCTGGCTGCGACGGCTGCCATGACGGCACTGGCCTGCCTCGGTGCGACGCCAGGCCGGCGCCTGACGAGCGCGATCGCGATCGGCCTGTTTGCCGTGGTCCTCGGGTGGGTGCTCGGCTTCGCGTGGTTCGTGCACAGGATCGACCGGCGGCCGCAGACCCCGCCGCATGCCGATGGGATCGTGGCTTTCACTGGTGGGGCGGACCGGGTGGAGACCGCCCTGCGTCTGCTGGCGGACAAGCGCGGCGACAGGCTTCTGCTATCCGGGATCGGCGGCGGCGCAGAACTAGGGGAGCTGGCGCGGCGCGCCGGCGTCGATCCGACACCGCTCGCGGCGCGCGTCACGATCGGGCGCGGCGCCACCAGCACCCGCGGCAACGCGGAAGAGACCGCCGCCTGGGCGTGCGCGAATGCCATCCACTCGCTGATCGTGGTGACCGCGTCATACCACATGCCGCGCGCACTGGCCGAACTGCAGCGCGCGTTGCCGGACACGGTGCTGTACCCGCGGCCAGTCATGGTCGCGGGGGAAGCCGGCCGCCCCACCGCGCCGCTGCGGCTGATCGCCGAGGAATACATTAAGTTCCTGGCCGCCTGGGTCGGGCTCAGTGCCGTGCTGCCGCCGCACGAGTTCACTCCGGTCCACGGCAGCGCCAGCTGATGAGCCTGCTGCGTTCCGCCGTGTTCAACGTGTACTTCTTCGCCGCCACATTTGTGTTGACGGTGCTGCACGGCACATGGATGCGGATCGTGGCGCCCGAGCGCGTGCTGGACGTGGCGCGGCTATGGGGGCGCGTCGTGGTGGGCGGACTGCGGGTGATCTGCGGCGTTCGCCTCGAGGTGTTCGGCATGGAGCATCTGGCGGGCGACGGCCCCAGACTGGTCGCTTCGCGCCACCAGTCTGCGTTCGACACGGTAGTGTGGCTGACCCTGGTGCCGCGGTGCTGCTACGTCCTCAAGCGCGAGCTGCTGCGCATTCCGCTGATGGGGCGGCTGATCACGCTGGCTGGCATGATCGCGGTGGACCGCAGCGGGGGCTCGGCGGCTATGCGCGGCCTGCTGCGGGAAGGCGATCGGGCGGTGCGCGAGAACCGGCAGATCGTGATCTTCCCTGAGGGCACGCGTGCCGAACCTGGCAGCCTGCTGCCGCTACAGCCAGGCGTGGCGGCGCTTGCGGCGCGCACGCGGTTGCCGGTGATCCCCGTGGTGACCGACTCCGGCCATTGCTGGGGGCGGCGGGCGTTTCACAAGCGGCCCGGCACGATTCATATCCGCGTGCTAGAGCCGATTCCGGCGGGACTCGGGAGGGAGGAGCTGATGCTGCGGCTGGAAATCGCCCTGAACACGGACGCGGTGCCTGCTCCACAGGCTGTGGAAAACTCTGTGGGCTGAGTTGCCGGCCGGCTCGCAGGGCACCGCAATCCATATGAACAAGCTATTGGATTTATACCAGAAGCTGGAAGTCCCGACTCTTCGGAGGGATTCCCGAAATCGGCGGAACTCTGAACTCCTTGTACCCTGAAGTTCTTTTGGGGGGTCACGGCATGGGCAAGGCGATCGAGATCACGCGCTTGGACCGGTCCGCTGCTGAGCTGCGCGGCGTTGCCATTAAAACCCAGGATGCCGCCGTTACGCGACGCCTGCTGGGCATCGCGCTTTTGCTGGACGGTTGGTCGCGTGGCGAGGCTGCTACGGCCAGTGGGATGGACCGGCAGACGCTATGCGACTGGGTGCATCGCTACAACGCGTCTGACGTTTCCGGCCTGGCAACCGGCAGGCGCTCTGGACGCCCTTCGGCGCTGAACGAGGCGCAAATGGCTGAACTGAAGGAGATAGTGATCAAAGGGCCTGATCCGGAGAAAGACGGCGTTGTGCGGTGGCGCTGCGTTGATCTGCGCGCGAAGATCGCCAGCCACTTCGCGGTTACGTTCCACAAGCGCAGCGTGGCCAAGCTGCTCTGCAAGCTCAAGCTGACGCGGTTGCAGCCGCGCCCCTACCATCCGAAGAAGGACGCAGCGGCGCAGGAGAGTTTCAAAATAAACTTCGCCAGCCTGATGAACGAAGTCCTGCCAGTATCCGCGACGGGCAAACCTGTGGAGGTGTGGTTCCAAGATGAAGCCAGAGTAGGCCAGAAGGGATGGCTCCCGTACCAGTGGGCGCCGATTGGTTCCCGGCCACCCGCAGTACGGGATAACCGCCACGATTCGGTCTATCTGTTTGGTGCGATCTGCCCCGCTCGTGAGGTCGGCGCCGCGGTCATCATGCCCGCCGCCAATACCGAGGCAATGAACGAGCATCTGAAGGAAATCAGCACGCAGGTGCAGCCCGGTGCGCACGCCGTCCTGATCTGCGACGGCGCCGGCTGGCATCAGCGCGGCAAGAAGCTGAAAGTCCCAGTCAACATCACGCTAATCTCACTGCCACCCTATTCGCCGGAACTCAACTCGATGGAGAACGTCTGGCACTACCTCCGGGCCAACAAGCTGAGCCTGTTGGTATGGGACAGCTACGAGGCCATCGTCACAGCTTGCAAGGATGCGTGGCATTTTCTGATCAGCGACCCCGATCGCATCAGATCCATCGGAACTCGCGCTTGGGCGTGCGTCATGACTTAGGGCTTCTGGTATAACTGAGTTTTTCTGCTCGCAATCAGGCTACTGGCGGCAGCTCGACGGGTGGGGATGAAGCTGGTGCCACTCGCGCAGGAGTTGCAGAAACCGAGACGATCCTCCCGCATTCAGCGAACCGCGCCGCGTTTGCCTTGAACCGTCATTTGCCTATAAGCGGCGCTCGGCCCAGAGCGAGGGAAGATGCGGAGCAGGCGGCGGCTGTGGATCATCCTGCTGGCGATGCCGATCGTGCTGGCGGTAGCCGATACGCTCTACTGGTACATCGTCGAACGCAATCTGGCGGGCGGTTTCGCCATGTGGCTTGCCGATCGCCGGGCGGATGGCTGGACGGCAAGCACACAACCGCCGACCTGGGGCGGATGGCCGTTGGCGGCGACGCTGAGCGTGCCGCGGGTGATCCTGCAAGGCGGCGAGATGGACATTCCCGGCGGGCTGACCTGGAGCGCAGACCAGATGGTGCTGCGGGTCGCACTCTGGCGGCCCGGGGAGTTGCGGGTCACCCCGGCGGGTAGCCAGCGACTTCGTCTGGCGGCGGGTCCCGAGGTCCCCTTCACCGCCGATCGGATGCGCCTCGTGCTGCCGGTGCGTGCAGGTGTGCCGCCACGGACCGCCGATGTCAGTGCACGGAATCTGCGGGTCGGCGTGCCGATGAATGGCGATGTCGTGACCGTCGGAAGGCTGACGCTGCACATGGCATTTCGGCAGGCCGCGCAATCGAGCGAGCCGGCGCTGGCGTTTTCGCTCCACGCCGAGACGATCGATCCGCCACAGGGGGTTGCGCGGGCCCTCGGTCCGCGAATTGCCGGCCTGACGATCGAAGGCACCCTGGATGGACCGGTGCCGACCGCGCAAGCGCCGGCGCAGCGGGCGGCCGACTGGCGGGATGGCGGCGGGGCACTGGCGATTCAGCATCTGGTGGTGAACTGGGGACCGCTCGATCTGTCCGCCAATGCGAAACTTTCGCTGGATGGGCAGTTGCAGCCGATGGGCAGCGGTAACGTACGTGCGGTGGGCTATGCCGAGACGCTTGATGCACTGGCGACCCATGGAGCGATCAGCCGATCCGCCGCGACTGCGGCCAAGGCCGTGCTGTCGCTGTTGGCGCATAATCCGGAGGACGGCAGCGCACCCGATGTCGAGGTGCCGCTGAACCTGCAGTCCCGAACCTTGTCAATGCGCCAGGTGCCTTTGGTGAAGCTGCCGGAATTGGTCTGGCGTTAGTCACGCAAGCGGCTTGTTCAGGGAGCGTACGGCGGCGACGGCGAAAAGATCAGGCTCTGGGTCGTGATACTCCGCCCTGTCATCGCCCCATCGCAGCGCTACGTTCATTCCAGCGTCTCCAGCAGCCCCGCCATCAACGCCGCGCGCGCCGCAAGATGCTGCCACAGTATGTGCTCGTGGCTGGCGTGCGCGCCGGCGCCGGGACAGCCCAGCCCATCCAGCGTCGGCACGCCCATCGCGGCGGTAAAGTTCCCGTCCGAACCGCCGCCGCGATGCTGACGGGGCAGCGCGATCCCTACCTGTTCGGCAATCCCGCGTGCCTTGTCGTACAACGCCAGGATACCGGGGGCCTCGGTGTACGGCGGCCGGTTCATGCCGCCCTCCACCACGACGCGGCAACCGGGCGTGAGCGCGGTAGTCTCGAGCAGCGTGCGCTCCATATGCGCGCCGTCCTCGACGGAGTTCACCCGCAGATCGATTTCGCAGCCGGCATCCGGCGAGATCACGTTCGGCCGCGACCCACCCCACACCGGTGCGGCATTCAGCGTGATTCCGCGATCAAGATCGACCATGTCGTGAATGCGCACGATCTGCCGGGCCAGTTCGACCACCGCAGACGCACCGTCCTGGAAGCTGCCGCCGGAATGCGCGCCACGTCCTTCTATTCGCATGACGAACCGTCCGACACCCTTGCGCGCGGTCACGCAGGCGCCGCCCTGACCCGCTGGCTCCGGGATCAGCACACAGGCCGCTTGTCCGGCCTCGCGCTCGATCCATTCGCGCGAGGTCGGGCTGCCAACCTCTTCGTCCGGCGTGAGCAGGAGCACGATGGGCCGTTTTGTCGGCACCTTCTGGCGCAGGATCGAGCGCACCGCGTGGAAGGCGAGGAAACTGCCCGCCTTCATGTCGTAAATGCCCGGCCCGTGCGCCTTCTCGCCGTTCACCTGGTAGGGCATGGCGTCCAGCGTGCCGTGCGACCAGACGGTGTCGAGGTGGCCCGCGACAAACACCGGTTTGCCCTCGCCTTGCGTGCGCGCGATCAGGTTGTCGCCGAACCCGTCGCGCCCCGGGATGCGCGTCAGCGCCGCACCTGCCCGGGCCAGTTCGCCGGCGGCGACGTCCATCAGGCGGTTGACCGCGGCGGGGTCGGTCGTCGGGGTTTCCATCGCCACCCAAGTGGCGAGTTCATCGAGCAGGTCCTGGGAGCGTCCCACGTCGGTTTGCGGCATTGCTGTGTTCCGGGCGGTTGAGGGTGCCGGCTGATGTGCATCGGATCGGCCGGGTTTGTCCACGGAGCGGAGGAATCCAACCCATGATGAACTCGGTCACGCTCCTCTGCGCAGGCGAGCACACAGCAACACTCTGCCGGTATTACGGGACACTTGGCACCGAAGCGGGACGGTTCGTACCTGCGCGCTGAAATGTCGGCAACCCTTGTCGCGTCACCTACAAGCACGACCACGATCAGCGTTGCTGGATGTGCCGAGCCGTGCGTTGTTGCCGCGTCGCGTATTGGGAAAGCCGCTGCCTGCAACGGCCTTGCCGTCAACCGGCCGCAAGCCTGCCGAGAAGGATGGCGTGCGACCGTGTCCCCTTATGGAAGCAGAGCATCTCGAACTTCTCGTTAGGACTGTGGATCTGATCGTCATCCAGCCCGAAGCCCATCATCAGCGAATCGATGTTGAGCGTGCGCTTGATCTGTTCGACCACGGGGATCGATCCGCCGCTGCCGATCATCACGGCGGGCCGCCCGTACTCCTGCTGAAGAGCGTCGCGTGCCGCCTTCACCCACGGCGTATCGGTGGTGATCTCCATGCCGGGCGACATGCCGAACGCCTGGAACGAGACCTGTGCGCCCGGTGGTAGCCGATCGGCAACAAAGCGCTGGAACGACCCGAACACAGTCTGCGCATCCTGGTCCGGCACGAGGCGGAATGAAACCTTGGCCGATGCCTCGGACGGGATGATCGTCTTGCTGCCTTCCCCTGTGTAGCCGCCCCAGAACCCGTTGATGTCCGCCGTGGGCCGCGCCCATATACGCTGCAACGCCGGCACTGCGTGCTCGCCGCTCGGTGCAGACAGGCCGATGCCGCGCAGAAACGCGCCCTCATCGAAGCCGAGCGACTGCCACTCCGCCAGCTGCTCCGGTGAGACGGGCTTCACCGCGTCGTAGAAACCCGGCAGTTGTATGCGCCCCTGTTCGTCGTGCAGATCGCCCAGGATGCGCGCCAGCGCGTTGATCGGATTGAGCGCGGAGCCGCCGAACAGTCCGGAATGCAGGTCGAGACCCGGACCCTTCAAAGTGATCTCGCAATTGCACATTCCGCGCAACCGCGTGGTGATGCCGGGCGTCGCGATGTCCCACATGTTGGTGTCGCTGATCAGCGCAAAATCCGCCGCGAGCAAGTCCTTGTTGGCAACCAGGAACGGTTCCAGGTTGGGGCTGCCGATCTCCTCTTCGCCCTCCATCAGCACGGTCACAGGTGCGGGGATTCCGCCGCCAGCCACTTTCCAGGCCCGCAGCGCCTCGATGAACATCATCGACTGTCCCTTGTCGTCCACCGCGCCGCGCGCAACCACCCGAGGACCGTGAGGGCCCTCCACAATCTGCGGGTCGAAGGGCGGGCTGGTCCACAGTTCCAGTGGATCGGGCGGCTGCACGTCGTAATGCCCGTAGAACAGGATGCGCGGCGCCTTCGTGGCGGCAGGACCGGGATGATGCCCGAGCACGACGGGGTGCCTGGCCGTCGGCTTGATGGTCACCTTGAATCCAAGTCCCGCGAGCTGATCACGCAGCCACTCGGCCGCGTGCCGCACGTCCTGCTCGTGAACTGGCTGGGTGCTGATGCTGGGAATGCGCAGCAGTTCAAACAGCCGTTCGCGCGACTGATCCAGGTCCTTGTCCACCTGCGCGAGCACGGCATCGACCACAGCAGTCGATTTGGCGTTCATGGCAGGAACTCCCCCTAAACTGCCCATTTGATAACCGCCGTATTGTCAACACGCAAGTTTTCGCCGACTGTTCCGGGCCCCAGCGGCCTGGAGTTTCGTACTTGATCGGACAATCGGGACGCGAAGAATGATGCTGGGACGCTGTGCTCACGTCTGTGGCTGCGGACATGGCATTTACACCGCCAAATCCAAACGAGCCGATATGCGGTACCGCTCGCTTCGGCTTTGTGAGCAGGAAGGCATCCCACCGAGCATGGAGCATCCAGCATGACCACGGATCTCGCTGTCGTTCTTGGTCTGCTCGTGGCGGCGATCGCGATGTTCGTTCTCGGCCGACCTCGTATGGATGCCGTGGCATTGATCATGATCGCGGTGATGCCGTTCACCGGCATCATCAGCATGAATGAGGCCCTTGCCGGGTTCAGCGATTCCAACATCGTGCTGATTGCGGCGCTGTTCGTGATCGGTGAGGGTCTGGTACGGACGGGTGTGGCCAGGCGGCTTGGCGACTGGTTGAATGCGTCGGCGGGAAGCAGCGAAACACGCCTCCTTGTGCTGCTGATGCTGGTGGTGGGTGGCCTCGGCGCACTGATGAGCTCCACCGCGGTCGTCGCGATCTTCATCCCGGTGGTCCTGCGCATCTGCCGCAACACGGGCACAGCCCCGAGCCGACTGATGATGCCGCTGAGCGTCGCCGCGTTGATCAGCGGCATGCTGACGCTGGTGGCCACCGCGCCCAACCTTGTGGTGAATGCGGAACTCGCACGACACGGCATGGCGGGATTCAGCTTCTTCAGCTTTACGCCGTTCGGTCTGCCTGTGCTCGTGCTAGGGATCGTTTACATGGTCTTCGCGCGCAGGCTGCTGGCATCGGGCGAAGGCGATCCCGTCATGGCAAACCGCCGCCCGAGCCTGGAGACATGGATCGAACAGTATCGACTGGCCGACCGGGAATACCGTGTTCGCGTCACGTCTGAATCGCCGCTGCAGGGCCGCCGCCTCGAAGAGCTGTCCCTGCGAGCGGCTGGCGTGAACATCGTGGCGATCGTCCGGAGCCTCAGACTCGGAACAGAGATGGTTCGCCCTGTTGCACAGACGGAGCTGCAGGTCGACGACGTGCTGCTCGTCGATGTTCTCGCCCCGACTGTCGAGATCGAACAACTCCGCCGGACATTCATGCTCGAAGCACTGCCGCTCGGCGATGACAGCGGATACTTCACCGATGTGCGTCATGAGATCGGCATGGTTGAGGCCATCGTTCCTGCGGAGTCCGATCTGATCGGCCAGACGGTGCTGGAGGCCAGGGTTCGGGGGGAGAACGGCCTGACAGTGATCGGCCTTCGGCGCGGGCGCGTGGTGCACGGCCATGGCCTGCTCAATGAAGAACTCAGGATCGGCGACACGCTGCTGCTCGCCGGCTTCTGGGCGGACATCCGGCGTCTGCATTCGGATGCCGGCAACATGGTTGCGCTCAACATGCCGGCGGAACTGGACGAGGTCCTGCCGGCGGCGAGCAAAGCGCCGCATGCGCTGGTGGTGCTCGCGCTCGTCGTCGGGTTGATGGTCAGCGGGATTGTCCCGAACGTACAGGCCGCACTGCTCGGCTGTCTGCTCATGGGCCTGCTTGGCTGCGTCGATATGAACAGTGCCTATCGATCGATCAGTTGGAAGAGTCTGGTACTGATCGTCGGGATGATGCCGTTCTCGGTGGCGCTGCAGCGGACCGGTGGTATAGAGCTGGCCGCGGACGGGATGGTTGCGCTGGTCGGCAGTGCGGGACCGCGCGTGGTGCTGGCGATGCTGTTCGTCACGACGGCGATGCTGGGCCTGTTTATCTCGAACACGGCGACCGCGGTGCTGATGGCCCCAGTCGCGCTGGCAATCGCCGGCGATCTCCGGGCTTCGCCATACCCTTTTGCGATGATCGTGGCATTGGCAGCATCGACGGCCTTCATGACGCCGATCTCCTCGCCGGTTAACACGCTTGTGGTCGGGCCAGGCAATTATGTGTTCGGAGATTTTGTCCGAGTCGGGGTACCATTCGCCGTCGTTGTGCTGATCGTCAGCGTTCTGCTGGTGCCAATGCTGCTGCCAATGTACTGACCGGCTCAGGCGTTGGGAACCTCAACCGGGGATCAAACGCCGGCGACAGCTGCACGATCAGTCGTGTTCCTGCACGCGCCACAGGGTCAGGCGACCAGGATCGGGATGCCTCGCCCAATCCGGGGATTCTGAGCGCATCGCCAGCACCGCGCGGATTGCTAATATCACGATCATGATGCACGATCGTTGGAGATGGTGAAGCGTCGCAAGACGGCACGCATTCCGCGTCCGAGTGCCACCTGATGATCGGCGAACAACGCCGGGAGGACTCGATGCTTACGCACGTAGATGCCGATGCGGCAGCCGGGCCCTGCTACATATCTACCGGTCATCTGCCCCCGGCTGACCTGGTGACGACAACGGTGAAGCAGGCATACGAGCGCTTCAGGGGAAACACCGAAGGCAAGAACTCGGACGTCTATCCGGCGCTCGCCCGCGTGCCTGGCGACCTGTTCGGCATATGCGTCGTCGGGACCACGGGAAACGTCTATTCGGCCGGAGACGCGGAGCATGAGTTTTCGATCATGAGCGTGTCGAAGCCGTTCATTTTCGCGCTGGTCTGCCAATCCCTCGGTGCTGAGGAAGTCCGGGACAGGCTTGGTGTGAATAGCACCGGACTGCCGTTCAATGCTCTTGCGGCGATCGAGCAGGGCCGGGACGGACGGACCAACCCGATGGTGAACCCCGGCGCGATCGCGACGACGAGCCTCGTGCCTGGGGCGACGGTTGATGCGCGTTGGCAGTTCATCCACGATGGGCTGTCACGCTTTGCCGGACGGACTTTATCGCTCAATGCCGAGGTCTATGATTCGGCTTCCGCAACCAACTTTCGGAACCAGAGTATCGCCCGCCTGCTGCAGAGCTATGGCCGGATCTACCTCGATCCGTCGCAGGCAACCGATTTATATACCAGGCAGTGTTCGCTCAATGTGTCGGCCACGGATTTGGCGGTCATGGGTGCCACGTTGGCGGACGGCGGTGTGAACCCGCTGACCAGACAGCGGGTCGTCGATGCCGACAGTTGTCGCTATACGTTGGCAGCGATGGCAACCGCTGGGCTTTACGAAACCTCGGGCGACTGGCTCTACGATATCGGGCTTCCGGGCAAGAGCGGCATCGGCGGTGGGATCGTCACCGTTGCTCCGGGCAAGGGTGGGCTGGCCACGTTCGCTCCACCGCTCGATCAGGCTGGCAACAGCGTCAAGGGTCAGCTTGTCGCCAGGTTCCTGGCCATGCAGCTGGGGATGAACCTGTTTGTGTCGCAACCAGAGGCGTAATCCGATGATATCTCGTACCTGCATCGGCCGCCTCCTATGCTTCACCATGTACACGTGCGGGGCAGGTCATGCGACGCGGCTGGCTTGAGCGGGTCGCTACGGTGAACCGCCGTTGGCTTTGGATTGTGCTGCTGCTGCCGGCTGTTGCAGTCGGGAGCGCATCGTGCGGCCCGCAAAAGAAGGCTGAGGCGCCCGTTCCGCGTCCGGTGCGAACGGTGACAGCCGAGCGTCAGGATACCGGCGATAAGGTCTTGCTGACCGGGCATATCCAGGCGGAAGACGAGGCCTCCATGGCGTTCCGTATTGGTGGCCGGATGACAGATCGCTTCGTCAACGTCGGGGATCAGGTCAAGCCCGGACAGGAACTCGCCAGGCTTGATCCGCAGAACGAAGTGAATGCCCTTCGCTCGGCACAAGCCAGCCTGACTGCCGTACAGGCGCAACTCACGCAGGCCCGCGCGGCCTTCGAACGGCAGAGGACGCTCCTGGCGCAAGGACACACGCCCAGAGCCCAGTTCGATCTGGCGGAGAAGGCGCTGCGAACGGCACAGGCGCAGGTCGACGATGGCGAAGTCCAGGTGAGGATCGCTGCGGACCGGGTCAGTTACACTGTACTTCAGGCCGACGCAGGCGGAACGATAACGGCGCGTGGCGCGGAACCTGGCGAAGTGGTGCAGGCTGGGCAGATGATCGTTCGGCTTGCCCGCCAGGGCGGCCGCGATGCGGTGTTCGATGTACCCGCCCAGGTGCTGCGGTCGGCACCAAGCGACTCGCAGGTAACGATACGGCTGACCGACGATCCAACCGTGACGACGATTGGCCGCATTCGGGAGGTTGCCCCGCAGGCGGATCCCGTGACCAGGACGTTCCAGGTAAAGGTCGGGCTGACCAACCCGCCAGAGGCCATGCGGCTCGGCTCGACTGTAAATGGATCAGTGCAGCTCGAGTCCGATGCGGTGATCGCGATCCCCGCATCAGCGCTGACCGAGCTGAATCGCCAGCCCGCAGTCTGGATCGTCGATCCGTCGAAGCTGACCGTCTCGCTGCGCAACATTGAGCTGCTGCGCTTCGATCCGGGAACGGTCATCGTCGCCCACGGTCTCGAAACGGGTGATATCGTTGTCACCGCCGGCGTCCAGGCCCTCCATCCGGGTCAGACGGTCCGCCTCCTCGGGCCGTCGGCCTAGTGGGTTTCAATCTATCGGATTGGGCGCTTCGGCACCGTTCGTTCGTCGTCTACATGATGATCGCGTCGATCCTCGCCGGGGTCTCCTCTTATATGCGGCTTGGCCGCAATGAGGATCCGGCCTTCGTCATAAAGACGATGATCGTTCAGGCGGCGTGGCCTGGCGCCACGATCAATGACACGCTGCTTCAGGTCACCGAGCGTATCGAGCGCACGCTGCAGGAAACGCCGAACCTCGACTTCCTGCGCAGCTATACGAGTCCTGGCCTTACCACCATCTTCGTCAACCTGAAGGGCAACACGCCGGCCAGCGAGGTTCCGGACATCTGGTATCATGTCCGAAAGAGCGTCGGCGACATGCGGCACACATTGCCGGCAGGAGTCGTCGGTCCGGGCTTCAACGACGAGTTCGGTGACACCTACGGGATCATTTACGGCTTTACCGCGGATGGATTCACCCAGCGCGAACTGCGCGACTACGTCGATAAGGTTCGTTCCCAGTTGCTGCTGGTTCCGGACGTTTCGAAGATCGAGGTACTCGGCGCACAGGACGAACGGATCTTTGTCGAGTTTTCGATGCAGCAGCTCGCCGGCCTGGGGATCGACCGGTCAGCGCTGATCACCGCATTGCAGGCGCAGAACGTTGTCAGCCCCGCCGGCACCATCCAGACGGGCGATGAGAAGCTTTTGCTGCGCGTCACCGGTGCCTTCGAATCCGAGCAGGACCTTCGGAACATCAATTTCGTCGCGAATGGGCGCATGATCCGACTGCGCGATATCGCCGAAATCCGTCGCGGCTTCGCCGACCCGCCGCAGCCGATGTTCCGCGTGAACGGTAAGCCGGCAATCGGTCTCGCCATCGCGATGCGCGAGGGCGGCGATATTCTGACGCTGGGCCACAATATCGAACAAGCGATGCAGCGGATCACCGACGATCTGCCGATCGGCATCAACCCGATTCTGGTCGCCGACCAGCCGCATGTGGTCGACCACGCGATCAGCGATTTCACCACGTCGCTCTGGCAGGCGATCGCTATCATCATGGCCGTGAGCTTCGTCAGCCTGGGCATGCGGGCTGGGATGGTCGTCGCGCTTTCGATCCCGCTGACACTCGCCGTTGTCTTTCCGATCATGCAATTCTTTGCGATCGATCTGCAGCGCATCTCGCTTGGCGCGCTCATCATCGCCCTGGGTCTGCTGGTCGATGACGCGATGACCACGATCGATGTCATGACCTCGCGACTTGCCTCCGGTGACAGCAAGGAGCAGGCGGCGACATATGCGTACAAGACGCTGGCGGTGCCGATGTTGACGGGATCGTTCGTCACCGCCGCCGGCTTCGTGCCGATCGGGTTCGCGAAGAGTTCCGCCGGCGAATACACCTTCTCGATTTTCGCCGTCGTGGGCATTGCGTTGATCATGTCCTGGTTCGTGGCAGTGCTGTTCGCGCCCCTGCTCGGTGTGGTCATGCTCACCAAGCCCGACACGTCGAAGCCGACAAAGCCGAGCCGTATCATCGGCGTGTTCCGCGGCCTTCTTATCGGCGCGATGCGGGCCCGCTGGCTCACCATCGGGGTCACGGTCGCCTGCCTGGCAGTGGCGGCCGTGGCATCGCCGCTCATACCGCGGCAATTCTTCCCGCCATCGGACCGTCCCGAGCTTCTTGTCGATCTCCGGCTGCCGCAGAACGCGTCGATCTTCGCGACCGACGATCTTGCCGCCCGATTGGACAACGTGCTGAAAGCAGATCCCGACGTTGCAAGCTGGAGCACCTACGTCGGTCGGGGTGCGATCCGCTTCTATCTGCCGCTTGCCGTGGAATTGCCCAACGACTTCTTCGCCCAGGCTGTTGTCATCGCCAAGGACGTGGTGGCCCGCGAGCGGCTTCACGCGCGGCTCGAGGAGGTGCTCGCCACGCAGTTTCCCAGCGCTGTGACACGCGTATCGCCGCTCGGGCTTGGACCGCCCGTCGGCTGGCCGATCCAGTATCGCGTCAGCGGTCCGGACACGACGCAGATCCGCGACATCGCATTGCGGCTTGCCGGCATTGTGTCTGGCGATCCGAATGCAACACACGTCAATTTCGACTGGATGGAGCCGGCTCGCATGGTCCGGATCAATATCGATCAGGATCAGGCGAGATTGCTTGGCCTCAGTTCGCAGGCGCTGGCGTCCGTGCTGAACTCCGTCGTCACCGGTACAACCGTCACGCAACTGCGCGATGGGATCTACCTCGTCGACGTCGTGGCCCGGGCAACGGATGAGCAGCGTGTCTCGCTCGCGACGCTGCGCAACGTGCAGGTGCCGCTGCCGAACGGGCGAACAGTCCCGCTCAGCCAACTCGCCAGCTTCGACTTCGGCCAGGAGTTCCCGATGATCTGGCGTCGCGACCGGGTCCCCACATTGACCGTGCAGGCCGATGTGGCGCCCGGCGCCCTGCCCGAAAGCGTTGTCGCAAAACTCGCGCCGGCTGTGGCGGAACTGAATGCCAGCCTGCCAGAATCATATCACATCGCAGTCGGCGGAACCGTCGAGGAGAGCGCGCAGTCCCAGGCGTCGGTCGTCGCCGTCGTCCCCCTGATGTTGTTCCTGATGATCACCTTCCTGATGATCCAGCTTCAGAGTTTCAGTCGTCTGTTCCTCGTGCTCATTGTTGTTCCGATGGCGATGACCGGCGTCGTTGCGGGACTGCTGATCTTTCAACGGCCGCTCGGCTTCGTGGCGATCCTCGGCATCCTCGCGCTGATCGGCATGATCGCCCGCAATGCCGTGATCCTGATCGAGCAGATCGAGACGGAACGCAGTGAAGGGAAGCCGGCGTGGGAAGCAGTGATCGAAGCAAGCGTGTCGCGCTTCCGTCCCATCATGCTGACGGCGGTTTCTACAGGTACTCGGCCTGATCCCGATCGCCGCGACTATCTTCTGGGGGCCCATGGCGTTTGCCATCATGGGCGGCTTCCTGGTGGGCACCGTCATCACGCTGGTTTTTCTTCCCGCGCTGTACGTGGCATGGTTCCGCGTCAAGGAGTCTCCAACCCGTGACGACGTCATGGTGCAAACACATGGCAGTTGATGACAGGATTATGGGCCGAGACACACCATGATCAGTTCAGCAATTGCACGTGCCGTAGGATTCCTCGTCCTCTGGTTGGTTCTTGCTGGCTTCAAGCCCGGTGATTTTCCGGCTGCGGCAGTCGCCGTTGCCGGCGCGACCTGGACAAGCCTGCGCCTCCTGCCGCCTGGCGGATCGCGTCTGTCGCCGCTGGGTATCGCCAAGCTCGCGCTGCGCTTCCCGCGCCAGTCGCTGATCGCGGGAAGCGATGTCGCGCGGCGCGCGCTGGATCCCAGGATGCCGTTGCGGCCCGGCTTCGTGGCCGTGCCGCTGCGCCTTTCATCCAGCACGGCATACGATGCGTTCTGCGCGCTGGCGAGCCTGCTGCCCGGCACGCTGCCCGTCGATACGAACGAAGACGGGACACTGCTCGTGCATTGTCTCGATACCGGCCAGCCGGTGCGCGCGCAAATGGTGGCGGACGAAGAACATTTCGTGCGGGCGCTGGGTGGATGGCCCGACCATGGCTGAGTTCCTCATCTCGGCCGCCGGATTCATTTTGGCGATGGTGGTACTGGGGCTGGTGCGCGTCCTGCGCGGACCGGCGGATGCCGACCGCATGATGTCGGCCCAGTTGCTCGGCACAGGCGGTATCGCGACGCTCCTGCTGCTTGCCGCGGCCACCAGGGTTCCCGCGGCGGTGGATGCTGCCCTGACCCTGGCCTTGCTCGCTGCCTTCGCCGCCGTCGCGTTCGTCAGCAGCGTGCCCCGCCCGGATGCGGCCGGGCAAGACATGGCGGAACACCAATGAGAGGCCTGCTCGACATCGCTACGGTTCTCGCGGTCTCGGCCGGCGCATTCTTCTTCCTGGCGGGAACGATAGGGCTGCTACGATTTCCGGACTCGCTTACGCGCCTCCATGCGCTGACCAAGGCCGACAACCTGGGCCTGGGCCTTGTGGTGCTGGGCCTCCTGCCGCAGGCGGACGGATATCTCGCTGCGCTGAAGCTCGTCGCGGTCTGGCTGCTCGCCCAGTTGGCCGGCGCGACGGTCAGCCAGATGGTTGCACGCACCGTGCGTCGCGGCGACCAACAGGTATGACGATCGCGTTGGCGCTCGATGCTGGATTGGCCGTGGTGGTGGTTGGCATCGCCGCCTGGGTCGTTGTCGCGCGGCAGGCCTTCGCCGCTGTCGTCGGCTTTGTCACATTTGGCCTGCTGCTGGCGCTCGTCTGGGTGCGTCTTGCGGCGGTGGACGTGGCCCTGACCGAGGCCGCGATCGGCAGCGGCGTCACCGGGGCCGTGCTCATCGCCGCGGCCGCGCGCCTGCGTCCGTCCGAGGCGCGATCGGCAATCGAGGAGCCTGGCGCGACCCTGCGCCTGGCGGCTACTGCACTCGCCGCGCTGATCTTCGTAGGGCTGGCATGGCTCGTTCTATATCCTGCGAACCCGGCACCCACCCTCGGGCAGGCGGCGGCGGTTCACCTGCCGGAGCTTGGCGTCGGAAACCCCGTCACCGCTGTCCTTCTCGCCTACCGATCGGTTGACACACTGCTCGAGAAAGTCGTGCTGCTGCTTGCCCTGGTTGGCGTCTGGTCGCTTGCGCCGGATCGCTTCTGGGGCGGGGCACCACAACTTCGGCGGCTCGCCCGTCCGGACGGCGCACTGGCCCTGCTCGGGCGGTTGCTGCCGCCGATCGGCATCGTTGTGGGCGTCTACATTCTGTGGGTCGGGGCGGTCGCTCCAGGCGGCGCCTTCCAGGCGGGCGCTATTCTCGCAGCGATGTGGCTTCTGGTGATGATCGCCCGGCTCCACGATGCGCCCGAGATCGGCCAACGGTGGGTGCGGCTCCTGCTGATCGCCGGGCCTGCGGTGTTCCTGGCCGTCGGGATTGCAGGATTCGCGCTGCCGGGTGGCTTTCTGTCATACCCCGCGAACTACGCGAAGCCGCTGATCATCGCCATCGAAGCGGCGCTGACGCTGTCCATCGCCGTGATCCTCGGCCTGTTGGTGGCAGGGCCGCCCGCGCGCGAAAGACAACGATGAACGCCGCGGCATTGTACGGGCTGTGCGCTGCGGCCCTGGTCGGCCTCGGCCTTTACGGCACGATTGTACATCCCCAGCCGCTGCGCAAAGTCCTTTCGATGAATCTGCTCGGCGGCGGCGTGTTCCTGCTCTTCGGTGTCATTGCCCGCAGGGGTGCGGCGGCTGGAATGGGTGGTGACCCGGTGCCGCAGGCGATGGTCATTACCGGCATCGTCGTCGCCTTTTCGGCCACGGCGCTTGCGATCGCGCTGGTGTTGCGGCTGTTCCAGGAGACCGGCGGGGCCACGCTGCGTACCGATGCGCCGGCGCGGCCGGATGGCGAGGGAGCCAGACACTGAACGCGCCGGGCGGCTTTCTGCTCGTGCTTGCAATCGTCCTGCCGGCTGCCGGCGTATTACTGTCGCTTGCGCTCGGTGGGCGTCAGGCCGCGCGCATCGCACTGGTAGCACTCCCAACCGGGTTCGCAATCGCCGTCGGGATCGTTGTTGCCGTCTGGCGCTCGCAGACTCCGCTGATCTACTTCGTAGGCGGGTGGGCGCCGCCACTCGGAATTGCGCTGCGCGCCGACGGACTTTCGGCAATCATGATGGTCACTACGGCACTGGTGATCTGTGCAATTGGGCTGTTCGCACACGAGGGCTTCAGCGTACCGGCCGGCGTGCCTGAGACCCGGGCATCTCTGGCATTCTGGACGCTGCTGTTGGGTGTGTGGGCGGGGCTGAACGCGATCTGGCTCGGCGGCGACCTGTTCACCCTTTATGTCGCGCTGGAATTGCTGACCTTCGGTGCGGTGCCGATTGTCTGCCTAGATGGTCGCGCCGAGACGCTCACCGCCGCGCTGCGCTACCTGCTCTTTGCAGTGCTGGGCTCGGTGCTCTACCTGCTGGGCGCTGCGCTGCTGTATGGCGGGTACGGCACGCTCGACATCGTGCTGCTGTCCGGCATGGTGCGAGCCGAGCCGGTCGTCTGGGTGGCAGCCGCGCTTATGACGGCTGGACTGCTCGCCAAGACCGCGCTGTTCCCATTGCATCTCTGGCTGCCGCCTGCACATGCCGGTGCGCCGGCCGCAGGCAGCGCGCTGCTGTCGGCATTGGTGGTCAAGGGTTCCTTCATCCTGATCGTCCGGCTCTGGTTCGATACGCTGCCCGGACTGATCAACCAGGCGTCGGCGCAGGTGCTCGCGACGCTCGGCGCGGCAGCAATCGTGTTCGGCAGTGTGCTCGCGCTACGGCAGGCGCGGCTGAAGCTGTTGATCGCCTACTCGACGATCGCGCAGATCGGCTACCTGTTCTTCCTTTTCCCGCTTGCCTCGACGCCATTGGCCTTTGCATCGGCAACGGCGCAGGTCTGGAGCGGCGTCGCCTGGACTGGCGGCGTGCTGCAACTCGTTGCCCACGCCATTGCCAAGGCCGCCATGTTCATGGCCGCCGGATTGATCGGCGAGGCGCTCGGCCACGACCGGATTGCGGAGTTCGGCGGCATCGGTCGGACGCTCCCGATGACGGTCTTTGCGTTTGGGCTTGGCGGGATGTCGCTGATGGGGCTGCCGCCGAGCGGCGGCTTCGTCGCGAAGGCTATGCTGCTGACCGCGGCGGTCGCCGAGGACCAGTGGTGGTGGGCTGTGGTGATCCTGGTTGGCGGCCTGCTTGCGGCGGGCTACGTGTTCCGGGTGCTCGCCCCGGCGCTTGCCGCCGCTGACAGGCCTCTGACGCTGCTTGCCCCGGTGTCCAGGCGACGGCAGGCCGTCGTGCTGGCGCTCGCGATCTGCGCGCTTTTGCTTGGACTCGTGCCGCTGCGGCCGTCCCAACTGCTGGAGATCGGCCGCCCGGCCCCGCAGGCAGCCCTGTCGCGATGAGCGTCGGCGCGACATCGGCCCGGGAGCGCAGCCAGTGACCGGCGCGGGAGCGCTCCTCGGCGCCTCGCTAGGCCTGCCACTCCTCATGATCCTGGCCTGCTTGTCGCCTCGGCTCAAGGCGCAGATGCCAACGCTGCTGGCACTCGCGCCCATACCGGCCCTCATTGCCGCGCTGCTGGCACCCGGCGCGATGCTGGTACCCTCGCCCGTGCTGCTTCGCTTCAGACTCGCGCTCGATCTTCAGGGCGCAATCCTGCTCGGTGTCGCGGCGCTGCTCTGGATCGCAGCCGGGCTCTATGCAACGGCCTGGCTGCGCGGCAGGCCCGACGGCGGCCGCTTCGCGTTGTGGTGGCTGCTGACCTTGACCGGCAGCCTCGGTGTCTTCATGGCCGCCGACCTGGTGAGCTTCTATCTGGTGTTTTCCCTGGTCAGCCTTGCGGCCTACGGTCTGATCGTCGATGACGGCACGTCGCGGGCCAGGCGGTATGGTCTGATTTATGTGGCGCTCGCGGTACTCGGCGAAGCCTTCCTGCTAATGGCCTTTGTGCTGCTCGCCCAGGCCACGCCGGGTGACAGCCTGCTGATCCGGGATGCCGTTGCTGCGCTGCCGACGTCACCCTGGCGCGATGCGGCCATCGCGCTGTTGCTTCTTGGCTTCGGGGTCAAACTCGGCCTCGTGCCGTTCCACGTATGGATGCCGCTCGCCTATCGGGCGGCGCCTATCCCTGCTGCTTCAGTGCTCAGTGGGGCGGCGGTCAATGCCGGTGTGATCGGGCTGATTCGCTTCCTGCCGCTGGACACCGCGCTGTCTGGGTGGGGCGAGGCGCTCGCCGCCGTGGGCCTGTTCTCGGCCTTCTACGGAGTCGTGATTGGCGTCACGCAATCCAATCCCAAGACGGTGCTGGCGTTTTCCAGCGTTAGCCAGATGGGTGTGATCGCCGCCGTGGTTGGCATGGGTCTGGCCACGGGTGATGGCGGGGTCGCACTGTTCGTGGCTTTCTACGCCGCGCACCACACGCTGATAAAGGGCGCACTGTTCCTCGCCGTGGGCGTCTCCGAGGTGACCAGTGCGCGCCGTCTGTGGGCAGTGCTGCTGCCGGCAGCGGTGCTGGCGCTCAGTCTAGGAGGGCTGCCACTGACCGGTGGCGCGCTGGCGAAGTTCGTCGTGAAGGCGCCGCTGGGCGATGGCACCGTCGGGCTGCTCGCCTCCCTGTCTTCGGCTGGAACCACCCTGCTGATGTTGCACTTTCTGAGTCGCCTTATGGCAACGTCGGTGCGGGACGCGTCGCGGCCGGCAACAACCAGACTGTGCTCGCTATGGATCGCCACAGCGTTCGCCTCCATCGCGGTGCCCTGGGCGCTTTACTTGACCGTCATGGGTGGCACGGTCTCCGACGTCATGGCGCCTGCGGCACTCTGGTCAGCGCTCTGGCCGGTTCTGCTGGGCGGCGTGCTGGCAATCGGGCTGTGGCAGGGTGGCCGCAGATTGCCGGCGGTTCCCGAGGGTGGATACGTCGTGGGCCTGGCGGCGAAGAATGCCGAGTACCTCGCCCGTGCTGCGGGCTCCATGCTGGAGCGGTTGGACGGCGTGCTACGACAGTGGCCTGTCGCCGGCGCTTCGCTGTTGCTGTTGGCGGTTGTTCTGGCGGGGCTGATGCTGACCGGGCGCTGACGGCAAATCGGGAGATACAGCGACCGGTCCGGGTTATGCCGCGCTTGGTGATGTCGGCGTGAGGTTCCAACGGCTTCGCCCTTGCGCGGGTCCGGGGCCAAATCCCCGGCCGTGGGATCGTTTACCTCGGGTTACATTCTGACCATAATCCACGGAAAGCGAATCGGGGGAAGCAATGTCCTTGAGGCCAGACGAGCATCTGCCCGCGCGCCCGGTGCCATGGGCACGGCTGCTGTTGCTGATACCGTTCGCCGCGATGCTTTGGGTACCGTTCTACAACAGCGTGGAACCGAGCCTGTATGGGGTGCCATTCTTCTATTGGTATCAGCTGGGCTGGATCATCCTGGGTGCGGTGATCATCGGCATCGTCTATCGGCTCGAACACTGATCCGGGGAATCGCACGATGAACTGGACCGCACTCATCGTCTTTATTGCACTGTTCGGCTTCGTCACGTGCATCGGTTTCTTCGCCGCGCGCTGGCGGCAGGGCGACCTGACGATGCTGCACGAATGGGGGCTGGGCGGACGCCGCTTCGGCACTATCGTGACCTGGTTCCTGATCGGCGGAGACCTTTACACCGCTTATACCTTCATTGCGGTGCCGGCACTGATGTTCGGTGCCGGTGCGATCGGCTTCTTCGCCGTGCCATACACCGTGATGATCTATCCGATCCTCTACATAGTCTTCCCGCGCCTGTGGTCGGTTGCGCACAAGCACGGCTACGTCACCTCGGCTGACTTCGTGCGCGGACGATTCGGCAATCGATGGCTGGCGCTGGCGGTGGCGTTCACCGGTATCCTGGCGACCATGCCGTACATCGCGCTGCAACTCGTCGGCATACAGGTGGTGATCGGCGCGATGGGCGTGGAGACCAGTGGTTTAGCCGGCGACCTGCCGCTGATCATCGCCTTCGTCATCCTCGCCGCGTTCACCTACACGTCCGGTCTGCGCGCGCCGGCGATGATCGCCGTGGTGAAGGACCTGCTGATCTACATAACGGTGATCGCCGCTGTCATCGCCGTGCCGATCCATCTCGGCGGCTATGACAAGGTGTTCGCGGCAATTCCGACGGCCAAGTTGCTGCTCGCCGCGCCGCCGCCCGGTTCGCTGGGCAGCTTCAGCGCCTATGCCACACTGGCGCTAGGCTCCGCGTGCGCGCTGTTCCTGTATCCGCATTCGATCACCGGCATCCTGAGCGCATCGAGCGCGCGCGTGGTGCGGCGCAATGCCGCGATCCTGCCGGCGTACTCGCTGATGCTTGGGCTCCTGGCGCTGGTCGGTTTCATGGCGATCGCGGTCGGCGTGCAGTCGATGCCGGAGTTCGCCGACGGCTTCAAGCACTACAGCAACAACTTCTCGGTCCCGGCGCTGTTCATGGCGATGTTCCCGTCCTGGTTCGTCGGCGTGGCGTTCGCCGCCATCGCGATCGGCGCGCTGGTGCCGGCGGCGATCATGTCGATCGCCACCGCCAACACCTTTACCCGCAACGTCTATCGCGAGTTCATCAATCCGGCCTGCACCGATGCCCAGGAAAGCCAGATGGCGAAAGTGGTGTCGCTGGTGATCAAGGCCGGCGCGCTGGTGTTCATCTTCGCCATTCCGTTCCAGTTCGCGCTGTATCTGCAACTGCTCGGCGGCGTGTGGATCATTCAGACGCTGCCGTCGGTGATCCTTGGTCTCTACACGAGGATGCTGAACGGTTGGGCGCTGCTGATCGGTTGGCTCGTGGGGCTGGGACTTGGCACGTGGATGGCAGCCTCGGTCAACTTCGCACCGGTCTATCCGCTGCACATCATGGGGACGGCCGTTCCGTGCTACATCGCGCTGGCATCGCTGGTGGTAAATCTTGTGGTCTCCGTGGTGCTGTCGCTGTTCCTCAACGCGGTGCGGTCGGATCGGCACAACGACGTGACGATCGCCAGCGACTACGCCTGAACGCCGCGATAACGACGCCTTAACCTCCTGGCTGGAGTCTCGCCGCCCTCTCCGGGAAAGTTGGCGGTGGATAATGCCGAACGGGTGCTGGGGCTGCAT
This sequence comes from uncultured Alphaproteobacteria bacterium, assembly GCA_963696645.1. Lineage (GTDB taxonomy): Bacteria > Pseudomonadota > Alphaproteobacteria > Acetobacterales > Acetobacteraceae > JAMXLO01. Next base: position 99,979 of record CAVOKY010000005.1, on the reverse strand, counting down.
GGCGCGCTGAGCCTGCTTGAGCGCGGACAATACGAACAGGCGGAGGTGGCCAGTCGCAATCTCGTCGAGCATGATCACGCGGACATCGAGGCGCTGCTGCTGCTGGCTCTCGCCGTCGGCATGCAAGGCGCCGCCGCCACCGCCGCGCCCATGCTGAACCGGCTTGCACGCGCGCGGCCGCGTCACGCGCACCCTTGCCGCGACATGGCACAGATGCTGCTGGACCAGGGCAAGGCAGAACTCATCACGCCACAGGACCCGTGCATGCCTCGAGCTGACCCCAATCGATCCGCGGCTGTGCTACGCCTTCGCCGAGTACCTGCGCGACAGCGGCGATGCTGTGGCGGCGGTGGCGCTGCTGGATCCCGTCCTGCGTGCGCATCGCAACAGCCCGGAGGCACAGTATCAGATGGGCCTGTCGCTGGCCGAGGCGGGGCAGTTCGCCGCCGCGGCCGAGCATTTCAGCCAGGCCATCGCCTGCGATCCCGGGCCCGCCGCATTCTGGGCCAATCTTGGCATGATGTTGAGGATCGAATGCCGGTTCGACGTGGCGTTGGATGCTTACGCGGAGGCGCTGTCACGCAGCCCGAACGACCGGCAGATCAGGGTGAACCGCGCGGTGGCGCGGCTGCACGCCGGCCGGTTTGCCGAGGCCTGGCAGGACACGGCGTGGTTGCTGGAACCGGAACACGCGATCCTGGCGCCTGAGCGCCGGTTGCCGCCGATGTCACGGCTGCCCGACCTGACAGGCCGAACGGTGCTGGTGGTGCAGGAGGAAGGACTCGGCGATACGCTGCAGTTCCTCCGCTACCTGCCACTGCTTGCCGAACGCGGCGCCCGGGTTGTCGTCGCCGTGCCGCGCGAATTGACGCGACTGATGCGAACGGCGCCCGGCATCGCCGAAATACCCGATGGCGACGCACCGGTGCCGCCGCACGATTATCATGTGTCATTCAACGGCTTGCCGCGGGCGTTCGAGACGACGTTGGCGACGATCCCGTGCGCGGTGCCGTATCTCGCCGCTGACCCTGCGCTGGTGGCGGAGTGGGCCCGGCAATTGCCGGCAACGCGGGCGCTGCGCGTTGGCCTGGTGTGGGCTGGCCAGGCGCGGCCGTGGCTGCCGGGCTTTATCGGGCTCGACCGCCGTCGCAGCGCGGGTCTGGCCGCGTTGGCGCCGCTGACCGCGGTGTCGGGCGTGCAGTTGGTTAGCCCGACTTTCGCAACTGGACCACGATTTCGGGAATTTTGTGCCTGCGTGGCACCGGTAAGCCTCTGAAAATACTGGCATCTGCGTACAAGGATCAGCGAAAACCGCATGCGGTGCCGACCAAGTCCCTTGCGAAACGGCCTCGGGCTTTGAAAGCCTGCGGCCATGTTTCTGCGCCACAAGGTTCGCCGCAAGGACGGCAAGCAGCACCGCTACTGGAGCATCGTGGAGAACCGCCGAGTATCGGGCGGCCGAACGATGCAGCGCCATGTGCTGTATCTCGGCGAGATCAATGATGCGCAAAGAGCGGCCTGGTGCCAGACGATCGAGGCATTTGACGAGGACGGCCAGCAGGCCAGACAGATCGCGTTGTTCCCCGAGGATCGGCAAGCACCGGCGCTGAACTGCGATGTAGTGCATGTCCGACTGAGCGGTCTACGGCTGCGTCGGCCGCGGCAATGGGGCGCCTGCTGGCTGGCCTGCCATGTGTGGGACCAGCTGCGGCTGGATGACTTCTGGTCGCCACGGCTACCCATGTCGCGGGAAGGAACACGCTGGCTGGACGTGCTGAAGACGTTGGCCGTCTATCGCCTGATTGATCCCGGCAGCGAATGGCGGCTGCACCGGCAATGGTACGAGCGAAGTGCGATGGGGGATCTGCTGGGTGCCGACTTCGCGCTGGCACACAAGGACAATCTGTATCGCTGCCTCGACAAGTTGCTGGTGCACAAGACGGATCTGTTCAGCTTCCTGCAACACCGCTGGAAGACGTTGTTTGGGGCGGACTTCGAGGTGCTGCTCTACGATCTGACCAGCACCTATTTCGAATGCGATCCGCCGGCGGCGGGCAAGCGGCGCTTTGGTTACAGCCGGGACAAGCGGTCGGATTGTGTCCAGGTGGTGATCGCGTTGATCGTGACGCCGGACGGCCTGCCGCTGGCCTACGAGGTGATGGCGGGCAACACCTCGGACAAGACGACGCTGCGCGACTTTCTCAAGCGGATTGAGACCCAATATGGCAGCGCCAAGCGCACCTGGGTGATGGACCGCGGCATCCCAACGGAGGCGGTGCTGGCCGAGATGCGGGCATCGGAAACGCCCATCCAATATCTCGTGGGCACGCCGCGCGGACGTCTCGGCCAGCTGGAGCAGGACTTCCTGAGCAAACCCTGGACCGATGTTCGCGACACTGTTCAGGTGAAACTCGTTGAGCAGGACAACGAACTTTATGTCCTGGCACGCAGCGGTGCACGCCGGGACAAGGAACAGGCGATGCGGCGGCGGCGGCTCAAGAAGCTGATCAAGCGCCTGCACGAGCTGCGACAGCAGAAGCTGACCCGGGATCAGTTGCTCATCAAGCTGGGGGCGGCCAGGAAGGAGGCTGGGCCGGCAGCCTGGCGGATCATCGACATCCAGCTGCCCGACAAGGATCAGGCCGTCACGCCCGATACGTTCAGCTTCAGACTGAACTGGCCGAAGCTGCGCGAGGCGCGCCGTCGGGAAGGCAGTTACCTGTTGCGGTCGAATGTGACGGGCGGCGATCCGGCGCAGCTCTGGGCGTTCTACCTGCAACTGGTCGAAGTGGAGCAGGCGTTCAAGGAACTTAAGGGAGACTTGGCGATCCGCCCGATCTACCACCAGACCGACGAGCGCATCGAGGCGCACATCTTTGTCGCCTTCCTGGCCTACTGCCTGCAGGTCACGCTGAAGCAGCGGCTGCGATCACTGGCACCGGGACTGACACCGCGGTCGGTGCTGGACAAGATGGCAGCGATCCAGATGGTCGATGTGCAACTGCCGACCACGGATGGCCGCACCGTCATACTGTCTCGCTACACCGAACCGGAGGTGGATCAGGCCATTCTGCTCCAACGGCTGAAGATCAGCCTGCCCGCCCAGTCGCCGCCGAGGGTCATCGCGGCTGACGTTCCACGATCAGTATGACCGCCCGCACTGTGGTGCCGACCTTGGCCGCTCCTACTACGGAAAATCAGCGCTCTGGACGATTTTCCGCCGTCGAGTAGCGAAAGTCGGGTTAGTCTGCAGAAGGGCAATGGCGCGCGCGAGGCGCCAGCGGTCGACATGATCGATGTGATGGACGACGTGCGGGACTTCGCCGACACCGCGGCGATCGTCGCCAACCTGGACCTGGTGATCAGCGTCGATACATCCGTGGCGCATCTCGCGGGCGCGTTGGGTAAGCCGGTGTTCCTGCTCGACCGCTACGACAATTGCTGGCGTTGGCTCAGCGGGCGGGAGGACAGCCCGTGGTATCCGTCGCTGCGCATCTTCCGTCAGCAGCACAGCGGCGAATGGCAACCGGTCATCGCGCGTGTAGCAGCGGCGCTTGGCGAGATGGCCGAGCGCCCTGTCATGGCGAGGAGCGCACCGACTCAGTAATCTCGAGCGCCGGTGCTCACTGTACCGAAGATTGCCGCGCCACTGCCCTCCTCGCCGTGACAGGTTCGCATTGCAGTGCGTGGCCATCCATCCCGGAAGCCGCGATCGTGAGGTGCCGCATGATGGTCGGCGCGAGATCGACGACGTGAACCGGCTCACCGCAGCTTGAGCCGGCGGCGAATCCCGGACCTTCGATCAACAGCACGGGCGACTGCTCGAACGCGCCGAGCCCGCCATGCTGACCACAACCCAGGCGATCCGACTTGCCCCAACGCGGCGTCGCGGCAAGCGAACAACCTGGGATGCCGAACTCGTTCTCCGATGCGTCCGCGCGAAGCGATACCGCGAAGGCAAGACCGTTGTCCGCCGCCTGACCGATCGTCGCAAGCGTCGACACGTCAATGACGCGTCCGGCCCAGGCACGCGACGCCAGGAAGCCGGCGATGCGGTCACGCCGGTTCTCGTGGTCCGGATGCAGATACACCAGGCTTGACGTGCCGTTGGACATCGCGATCACGTCGTCCGATTCGGCAGATGCCTTCAGTCCGGCAGCGATCAACTCGGCTTCGACATCGACCACGCCGGACACGGTTTCATGACCATGGTCGGAGCCCACGATCAACAGGACATCGTCACCGGCGGCGCGCAGGCGTTCGACCGCGTTGATCGCCATGCCGGCGTTGCGGTCCGCCTCGCGCAGCACCGCGAGATGTTCCGGCGATCCAAGCGGCATGTTGTGCTGGATATGGTCCGGCTCGCCGAGCCACAGCACCGCGAGCGCGGGCCGACGATTGCCCAGTGCATCGGCGATGAAGCGTTCGGTCATCGTTCGATCTCCGGTCGCATCCAGCGTGACATTCAGCGGATCGGCGGCTTCACGCCCGGGACCGAACGAACCGGCGCGATGATAGACGTGGCCATGTCCGTCGGGATCATGCGCATAGGCTGCGCCAGGGGAAACGTTGTTGTACACGATCGCTCCGCCGTGTGGCGCGAGGCGCTCGGCAAGCGTAGGCACGGCAAGCGAATGGCCGGTGACCGTGCGCTTGTGTTGCAGGAAGTCCGGCAGGCCGACGTCATGCGGTGTCAGACGGCCGTTTTCCAGCAGTGCCATCGCGTTGCCCTGCAACGAGTGCCGTGCAGGATGGCAGCCGGTGGCAAAGGTCGCGGTCACCACGCGTGTGGCGGATGGAAACGCGGTGCGGTAGGCCGGAAATTGTTCAGAACGCTGAGCGAATTCGACGAGGTGCGGTGTTTGTACGCGATCGACGAAATCGCGCCGCAGTCCGTCGAGAATAACAACCACAACTCGTCGCATGCGTTGGCTCCCGGCAATCTAAGACCAGTGCAGTACTGGACCGAGATTGCCGCGTCGCCGCGCTCCTCGCAATGACTGTGTGAATGAGTCGGCCACCGAGCCGGATCATGGTTCGTCGGTAATGCGCCGCATGAGTTCCGGCGACAGACCATGCGCCGGTTTGGCGCGCGGCCGAGCGAAGCTGCCGCGTTCGGCCGGGCGCGGGTGCAGGCCGACCAACGCTTCGGCCATACGCACCGCGCAGCTTACACCGTCCAGGGTCGGCACCGGGATGGCGTCGGCCGCCTCGCGCGCCAGGCCGGCGATCGGACCGCCGCCGAAGATGATGACCTCGGCTTCGTCCCTTTCGATTGCCTGCCTGCATTCCTCGATCAGCCGGTCGCGGTAGTGCTCCTTGGCACGTGTGATGTCGGCGATCGGTGCGTTGAGCGCACGGACACTGGCCAGTCGTCCCGCCAGTCCGTGCTCGTGTGCACATTCGATATACCAGGTGCGCAGGCGCGGCGTCAGACAGATGATCGAATAACGCCGGCCGAGCATCCAGGCGGTGAGAATGGCAGACTCCTGGATGCCGACGATGGGGATGTCGGCGAACTCGCGCGCAGCAGCCAGCCCGGGATCGCCAAATGCCGAGATGATGGCAGCGTCACACCCGGTAGCGTGCTTCGCCAGTGCATGGAGCACAGCGTGCGAGGCGATCGCGGCTTCGACGCGGTTCTCGACGTACTGCGTGCCGAATTCGGCAGTCACGGCGACGATGTCGGTGGATGGCGAGGCGTAGCGGCGCGCTTCCGCGGCCATCGATTCAGTCATCGCCGCGGTGATGTTGGGGTTGATGAGGAGGAGCTTTGTCATTCAGCACTGCAGTCGGGGAACGCTCGCCCCGTTGCCATTGCGAGGACCGCAGCGACGACTGTCACCGTCCGGTCAGGATGCGCTCGACGAGTTGCTTCACCGTCGGAATGAAGCCGTTCGAATAGAACGGATCCAACGCGAAGCGGAACGCGTTGTGGCCGCTGAACATCAGGTTGCGCTCCATCGCGGCTGGATCGTTGCTGTCATGCACGATGTGCTGCAACGTCTTCTGGATGCAGAAGCTGCGCGGGTCCGCCTTCTTGCCGGTGGAGTAGTTGGGCTCGGTCTGGCTCCAGTTGGAGAAACGGCACTGGCTGAGGCAGCCCATGCAGGCGGTCTGGTCCGCCAGGATCTCGCGCGCCTTTTCCGGCGTGACGAAGATCAGCGTGCTATCCGGAGTGCGCAGCGCCTCGGTAAAGCCCTGCGCCAGCCAGGCACGCGCGTGCTCCAGATCCGCCGGTGTCAGGTAGACGACGCGCTTGCGAGGACCGACCCCGAATGCAGCTACGTGCTCACCGATGACTTCGGTGGTGAAGACGGCCTGGCGATCGTTGCGTTCCCGCAGTTCCTGGATGAAGCCGTTGTTCACTGCGCTGGAATAGAAGCCGGTGGGGCTGAAGTGGTTGAGGAACACGTCGCCTTCCTTCAGCGTCCGCAGCCGTTCCTTCCATGCCGCGCCGATCGGACTTTCCTGGGTCAGCAGCGGTCGCGTGCCGAACTGGAATGCCACCGGTCCCAACTCCGGATTGTCGATCCAGTCCTGCCACTCCTCCAGCCACCATACGCCGCCCGCCATGATGATCGGCGTCTCGTGCAGGCCGAATTCGCGCATCAGCTTTCGCAGCGCCAGCACGCGGGGAAACGGATCTTCCGGCTTGGTGGGGTCCTCGCTGTTGGACAGGCCATTGTGACCGCCGGCAAGCCACGGATCTTCATACACGACACCGCCCAGCAGTGACGCCGCCTTGGAATAGGCACGTTTCCATAGCGCGTTGAATGCGCGGGCCGATGAGACGATGGGATAGTAGTAGACGTTGAACCGGGCGGCGATGTCGGACAGCCGGTACGGCATGCCCGCGCCGCAGGTAATACCGTTGATGATGCCCTTCGCCTGCTCCAGAACTTCGGTGATGATGCGTTCGGCGGCGCCCATCTCCCACAGGATATTGGCATGGATGCGGCCCATGCCGCTGGCCAGTTCGTAAGCACGGCGGGCCTGCGTCAACGCGCCCTGGACGGCGTAGTTGACCAGTTCTTCATGCCGTTCCCGCCGCGTACGGCCGTGGTAGTCCTGCGGAATCCGCTGGCCCTGCGCGTCGAAGCTGTCGGCGTTGACCGCGCTGAACGTGCCGACACCGCCGGCGAACGCCCAGTTGCCGGACGAGATGCCGTTGGAAATGGAAATGCCCTTGCCGCCCTCGACGAGTGGCAGCACGTCGATCCCGCCCATGCGAATCGCGTTGATCGCCTTCATGGCCCCTACCTCCCCAGGCCGTTTGACACAACCGCTACGACGCCTGCCGATGGATGCAAGTGTCTATGTCCGCCGGCAGGCGTCACTGGTGTCTTATTGGGCGCTATTCGCCGACCACGGGCTGTTCGGAGCCCTCGACCGGTGCGACATATTCCTGCCGCTCCCGGCGTTCGGCCCGGTCGCCGCGATCACCCCGGTCGCGATCGCCGCGGCCCGGCTTGGCGCCAACCTGTTCGGTGATGTCGTCACCGGTGGCCTGATCGACCACGCGCATCGACAGCTTCACCTTGCCCCGTTCGTCGAAGCCGATGACCTTCACCTTCACCGGATCGCCGACATTCACCACATCGGTCGTCTTGCCCACGCGGCCTTGCTGCAGCTCGCTGATGTGCACCAGCCCATCGCGCGAACCCAGGAAGTTGACGAACGCGCCGAAGTCGGCGGTCTTCACCACCTTGCCGTTGTAGATCACCCCGATCTCCGGTTCGGCGACGATACCCCTGATCCAGTCGATCGCCTTCTGCGCCTGGGCGATGTCGGTGGCGGCGATCTTGATCGTACCGTCGTCCTCGATGTCGATCTTGCAGCCGGTCTGCTCGACGATCTCGCGGATCACCTTGCCGCCGGTGCCGATCACCTCGCGGATCTTCTCCTTCGGCACGTTCATGATGGTGATGCGCGGCGCGGTGGCGGCAACATCGTCGCGTGCGCCGGTGATCGCCTTCGACATCTCGCCCAGGATGTGCAACCGCCCGTCGCGCGCCTGACCAAGCGCAATGCGCATGATCTCCGGCGTGATCGAGGTGATCTTGATGTCCATCTGCAGCGCGGTGATGCCGCTGTCGGTGCCGGCGACCTTGAAGTCCATGTCGCCGAGGTGGTCCTCGTCGCCCAGGATATCGGATAGCACGGCGAAGCCGCGATCCTCCTTGATCAGGCCCATGGCGATGCCCGCCACCGGCCGCTTCAGCGGAACGCCGGCATCCATCAGCGCCAGCGAGCCGCCGCAGACCGTCGCCATCGAAGAACTGCCGTTGGATTCGGTGATCTCCGACACGACGCGCAGCGTGTAGGGGAATTTCTCCTTCTCCGGCAGCAGCGCATGGATCGCCCGCCAGGCGAGTTTGCCGTGGCCGATCTCGCGACGGCCCGGTGAACCCATACGGCCGGCTTCGCCCACCGAATAGGGCGGGAAGTTGTAGTGCAGCATGAAGTGCTCGCGGTACTCACCCGCCAGCGCATCGATGATCTGTTCGTCCTGACCGGTGCCGAGGGTCGCCACACACAGCGCCTGCGTCTCGCCCCGGGTGAACAGCGCGGACCCATGGGCGCGCGGCAGCACGCCCACCTCGGCAATGATTGGCCGCACCGTCTTCGTGTCGCGGCCGTCGATGCGGATGCCGGTGTCCAGGATGGCATTGCGCACGATGTCGGCTTCCAGGTCCTTGAACAGCCCCTTGGCCTTCTCGACGTCCAGTCCTTCGACCGCCAACGCGTCCATCGCCTGCTTTTTCGCCGCGTCCACCTTGTCGTGGCGAAGCTGCTTGTCAGGCTCCCGATAGGCCTCGGCCACGGCCGCGCGCGCCAAGGCATCGACCCGCGCCTTCAGGCTCTGTTCCTCGGCGGATGGTTCGGGCAGAGTCCACGGGTCCTTCGCCGCGTGTTCTGCCAGTTCGATGATCGCCTGGATCACCGGCTGGAAACTCTGATGCCCGAAGTTGACGGCGCCGAGCATGACGTCCTCGGACAGCTCCTTGGCCTCGGATTCGACCATCAGGACGCCCTCGGACGTCCCCGCAACGACCAGTTCGAGCTCGGTGTCCTCGAGCTGATCGGCGGTGGGATTCAGGATGTACTGGCCGTTCTTGTAGCCGACGCGGGCGGCGCCCACCGGGCCGAAGAATGGGATGCCGGACAACGTCAGCGCGGCCGAGCAGCCGACCAGGGAGACAATGTCGGGGTCGTTCTCCATGTCGTGGCTCAGCACGGTGGCAACGATCTGCACCTCGTTGCGGAAGCCATCGGGGAACAGCGGGCGGATCGGCCGGTCGATCAGCCGCGAGACCAGCACCTCCTTCTCGCTGGGGCGACCTTCGCGCTTGAAGAACCCACCTGGGATCTTGCCGGCGGCGAACGCCTTTTCCTGGTAGTTCACCGTCAGCGGGAAGAAGTCCTGGCCGGGCCGGGAGCTTTTCACCCCCACGGCGGTGCACAACACGATAGTGTCGCCGTAGCGGGCCAGCACGGCGCCGTCGGCCTGGCGGGCGATCTTGCCGGTCTCCAGGATCAGCTTGCGCCCGCCCCAGTCGAGTTCCTTGCGGAAGTAGTTGAACATTCACACGTCCTTACAGATGCGCGGCATCGACGGACGGCATGCCGGACGCCCCTTGGGCCCTGGCGGGCGGGAGGCGGCGTCTCGGGTTGCATGGATGGCGCGGGCTGCGTGTGGGTAGCGCGGGCGCAGCCGCGGGCCATGTAACCGGAAACGCCGTCGCGATTCCCGCACCTCGGGTCGCCGGAACGGCGGTCTGACGGTCCGCCGCGTGACGCGGCGTTTGAGGGCTTAACCGGCCCTCTCGGCGTTGCCCCGCACCACCATGGTCCGGAGGTAGGCGCCGCTGGTGCTCATATAGGCGTGACCGGCGGCGAAACCAGCTAACGGCGCAGGCTGAGCCGCCCGATCAGCGTTTGGTAGCGGCGTTGGTCCTTCGACTTCAGGTAGTCGAGCAGCCGGCGGCGGCGGCCAACCAGCATCAACAGTCCACGGCGGGAGTGGAAATCCTTGGCGTGGGTCTTCAGGTGCTCGGTCAGGTTGCCGATCCGCTCGGACAGCAGGGCCACCTGGACTTCCGGGCTGCCGGTGTCGGCCGTCCCGGTCGCGTATTCACCAATCAGCGTCGTCCGACGCTCCGCGGTAATCGACATCGGATTTTCTCCCTTGTCCTCAGGCGTGGCCCGAAGATCCTCTAGAGGTGGCGCGCCGCGGAGGCCGTTCAGAGCATCCGTTCGGGTTTCATCCAGCCATCGTCCAGCCGGGCCAACCCGATCACGCGGCCCCCCGCCATGGCACGGACCAATCCACCATTGGGATCGGCCGTCCCTGGAATTCGGCCCATCAGCGCAACCAGGCTGATCGCCTGGCCATGCCTGAAACCGGCGGCCTCCGCATCGGTCAAGGCCAGCGCCGGGATGTCGGCCAGCGCGGTCACGACCGGAAGCAGGAGGTCCGGGGAAGCCGGCGCGGTATCGTCCGAAGTGCGGAGTTTGTCCAGGGGGATTGCCTGGGCCTCGGTGAACGGGCCGACGCGATTGCGCCGGAGGGCGGCGATATGGCCGCAGGTGCCGAGGGCGGCGGCGAGGTCGCGGGCCAGGCTGCGCATGTAGACCCCCTTGCCGGAAGCGACCTCGAAGATGGCGGTGTCCGGGTCGGGGCGATCGGTGAGTTCGAAGCTGTCCACCCGGGCGGGGCGGGGTTCCAGGACCGGGGCGCGCCCCTCACGGGCCATGTCGTAAGCGCGCTCGCCGGCGATCTTCACCGCGGAGAAGGCCGGCGGCGTCTGCATGATGTCGCCGCAGAAGCGGCGCAGGGCGGCGTTAATCTCGGCGTCGGTGGGGCGGATTGGCGAAGTGGCGATGACCTTGCCGTCGGCATCGTCAGTGTCGCGCTGTTCGCCGAAGCGCAAGGTGAACCGGTACAGCTTGGTGCCGTCCATCACGTAGGGGACCGTCTTGGTGGCAGCCCCGAAGGCGATGGGCAGGACGCCGGTGGCAAGTGGATCCAGGGTGCCGCCGTGGCCGGCCTTCTGAGCGTCGAACGCGCGGCGGACGCGGTTGACCACGTCGGTGCTGGTGAGGCCCGGCGGCTTGTCGATGATCAGCCAGCCGTCGAGCGGACGGCCGCGTGGCTTGCGGCGGGGCATGGGGGCTCGGCTCTCGTGATGCAGTGACGGCGAGTGTACTGATCACCGCTGGAAAGGGCGGCGGCGTAGGGGTTCCTGGAGCCCGAGTCTAATCGAATCGCCGACAGTCGCCGACTATAGGCGCCACTGTCGCAACCGGCTGGGGCCGCACCGGTAGCCAACGAATCCAACATCGAGGAAATTGTACCGGTGGAGTTCGGCAGGAGACCGCCCGCATCGTGCTTGCTGACGCCATCGATGCAGCCAAATTCAAGGAGCCCGACATCGTCCGCTGCGCGAAGGCAAGCCGCACGACCTATGAAGGCATGTGGTATTGCCTGAACGGACAGGCCTACTGGTCAACGCCTGTGTCGTCTAAATCAACCACACCGCGCTTACACCTGTATCAAACGTCCGAGGTCGTCATGAAAGTCGGCATGTTCATCAACACTCAGTTCCCGGAGGGCGACAACGTTGCTGCCCGTATCCCAGAACTTGTCGAGCAGGTGCGTCTGGCGCGGGACAGCGGGTTCTCGTCGTTGCTGTTCCCGCACCATTATCTGACGGCGCCGATGCAGATGCTGCAGATCACACCGCTGATGGCCTATCTGCTGCGCGAGGCGTACGGCATGACGATCGGCGGCAACATCCTGCTGCTGCCGTTGCTCAATCCGGTGCACGTCGCGGAAGAGGCCGCCACGCTCGACGTGCTGTCCGGCGGGAAGTTCATCCTCGGCGTCGGGCTCGGCTATCGGCCGGGGGAATTCGACGCATTCGGCATTTCGCTGCGCCATCGTGCGCCACGCTTCGCCGAGAGCATCGTGCTGATGCGGAGGCTATGGACCGAGGACCGCGTCACCTTCCAAGGCCGCTTCTACGCCGTGAAGGACCACGGCATCAGCCTGAAGCCGCTGAAACGCGGCGGTCCGCCAGTTTGGGTGGCCGGCCTCGTCGAAGCCGCGGTGCAGCGCGCCGCGCAAATCGGCGACGCCTGGCTGATCGCCAATGCCACCACACTCGGTGCGACCGAGCCGCTGATGCAGGTCTACCGCGCGGCGTTGCGCGAGGCCGGCAAGACTGTCGAGGAATTCCCCATCGCGCGCGAATGCTGTGTCGGCGCCAGCCACGCAACCGCGATGGAGGAATGCCGGGCGGCGCTGGAATACAAATACAATTCCTACGCCGCCTGGGGCATGGAAAGTCCCACCGCAACCATGACCTTCGAGGAAATGGCGCGCGACCGGTTCATCATCGGCGACAAGGTGTCGGTGAAGGAAGAGATTGCGCGCTGGCAGGAGCGTCTCGGCGTCAACCACTTCATCATGCGCGTGCAGTGGCCGGGTCTGGAGCAGGAGAAGGTGCTGAATTCCATCGCCCGCCTGGGCGAGATCTTCGCCTAGCGCAAGCTGCGTGGTCGCATGCTGCCACTGTCCTTCAGCCTGTGCCTGATCGCCGCTTCGCTCGGTGGGGTGCTCGCCGTTTTGCATCTGCGGAACGACAGAACTACGCCACTGGTTTCGTTACTCGGTGCCCTGCACGGCATCGTCGGCGCGACCGGCCTCTTCACGCTGCTGCTCGCCCTCCGCGGTCCGCCGCGCGGGGAAGCGCTGGGCGTCGGTTCGTTCGGTCGTATCGCGGCCGGATTGCTGGCGATGGCGCTGCTGGCAGCGCTGGCTATTCTTCTCGCGCGCATGCGATCGCGCCGTGTGCCGAGTGTTGCGATCGGCATCCATGCGGCCATCGCCATCAGCGGCGTCGTGGTGCTCGCGGCCTACACGCTGGTGGGGTGATTATGCCAGGGCGTCGGGCGATGGGCCGGATATCTCATCGGGTCGCTCCGGTGCCGGCGTGGCCCAGTAGTCAAGTTTCCACGCAAAGGTCCCCAAGAACGCAAAGACCACAAGTAGGTAATTCAGGCGCTGCGCACGGTGCTTTCATGACCGGCTTCGCGAGCTTTGCGTGTCTTGGGGAGCTTTGCGCGGAAACTTTCTTGCGAACGTCCGGCCGGAAATCGGTGCCGCGTTCCAATACGTGGGGCGCGCCGAACCGATTGGCCGTGAAACACGGCGCGCACACCACCTTGCAAATCCCCGCCCTTCGCTCTATCTCTCCGTTCCAAATCAATCTTCCGCAGAGTTACGGAGGGTGGCCTTAACCGGCCGCCTTTTTTGTTTTGGATACCGCAGACCTAACCCACACCAGCCTGGAGGCCCGGCTGGCCGCCATCGTCGCGCCCACGCTGGAAAGCATGGGCTACGAACTGGTGCGCGTCGCCGTGCTCGGCCGCGACCGCCCCACCGTGCAGGTCATGGCCGACCGCGCCGACGGCGCCCAGATCAGCGTCGCCGACTGCGAGGCGATCAGCCACGCCCTCAGCGCGGTGCTGGACGTGGAGGACCCGCTCCCCGGCGCCTGGACGCTGGAAGTCAGCTCCGCCGGCATCGACCGGCCGCTGACCCGGGCGAAGGACTGGAACCGCTTCGCCGGCCACCTCGCCCGCGCCGAGACCGACCTGCCGATCGACGGCCGCAAGCGGTTCTCCGGCATCGTGCTCGGCGCCGATGACGCCGCAGCCCGCCTGCGGCTTGACGACGGCACCGAGGTCGCGCTGCCGCTCGCCTGCCATTCGCCGCGCCAAGCTGGTGCTGACCGACGCCCTGATCGCCGCCACCGCAACCGCCAACCACGTCCCAACTAACCAAGAGGTCCAACATGGACACCGCCATCGCCCGCCCGGAACTGCTGCTGGTCGCCGATGCCGTCGCGCGGGAGAAGAACATCGACCGCGAGGAAGTGCTGGAGGCGATGGAGCAGGCCATCCAGAAGGCCGGCCGCGCCAAGTACGGCCACGAGAAGGACATCCGCGCCACGATCGACCGCAAGACCGGCGACGTGCGCCTGTCGCGCTGGACCGAGGCGGTCGAGACGGTGGAGAACGAGGAAACCCAGATCCCGGTCCACATCGCGCAAGAAGTTCAAGCCGGACATCAAGATCGGCGAGCACCTGGTCGATCCGCTGCCGCCGATCGATTTCGGCCGCATCGCCGCGCAGACCGCCAAGCAGGTGATCGTGCAGCGGGTGCGCGAATACGAGCGCAAGCGGCAATACGACGAATTCAAGGACCGCGTCGGCGAGATCATCAACGGCGTGGTGAAGCGCACCGAGTACGGCAACCTGATGGTGGAACTCGGCCGCGCCGAGGCGCTGCTGCGGCGCGACGAACTGATCCCGCGCGAGAGCTTCCGCAACGGCGACCGGGTGCGCGCCTACATCTACGACGTGCGCGAGGAACCGCGCGGGCCGCAGATCTTCCTCTCCCGCACGCATCCCGGCTTCCTGGCCAAGCTGTTCGCCCAGGAGGTGCCGGAAATCTACGACGGCATCATCGAGATCAAGGCGGTGGCGCGCGATCCCGGCAGCCGCGCCAAGATGGCGGTGATCAGCCGCGACTCCTCGATCGATCCGGTCGGCGCCTGCGTCGGCATGCGCGGCTCGCGCGTGCAGGCGGTGGTGCAGGAACTGCAAGGCGAGAAGATCGACATCATCCCGTGGTCGCCGCAGTCCGCCACCTTCGTGGTGAACGCGCTGGCGCCGGCCGAAGTCACCAAGGTGGTGATGGACGAGGAAGCCGGCCGCGTCGAAGTCGTGGTGCCGGACGAGCAGCTCAGCCTCGCCATCGGCCGGCGCGGGCAGAACGTGCGGCTGGCCTGCCAGCTTACCCGCTGGGACATCGACATCCTGACCGAAGCCGAGGAAAGCGAGCGCCGCCAGGAGGAATTCCGCCGCCGCAGCGGCCTGTTCGTCGAGGCGCTGGACGTGGACGACGTGATCGCCGGCCTGCTGGTGACCGAGGGCTTCAACACGGTCGAGGAACTGGCCTTCACGCCGCTCGAGGAACTCGCCGCGATCGAGGGCTTCGACGAGAGCGATCGCCGACGAGCTGATCCGCCGCGCCGAGGCCTTCCTCACCCGCCGCGACACCGAACTGACCGAGAAGCGCGTCGAACTCGGCGTCAGCGACGAGATCGCCGCGATCGAGGTGCTGACGCCCGCCATGCTGGTGGCGCTCGGCGAGAAGGGCGTGAAGACGCTGGACGACCTGGCCGACCTCGCCTCCGACGAGCTGATCGAGATCGTCGGCGCCGACGCCATGGACGAGGCCACCGCCAACGACGTGATCATGGCGGCGCGCGCGCATTGGTTCGCCGACTCGGCACGGAGACCGCGGGCGGCGAGCCGGCGCAGGAGGCCCGACACGACTGAGGCGGCATCGCACCCGGACGCGGCGGCAACGGACGACGAGCCCGAAACCGGCCCGCTGCGCCGCTGCATCGTCACGCGCGAGCGGCTGCCGAAGGAGCGGATGATCCGCTTCGTCGTCGGGCCGGACCGGTCGATGGTGCCGGATCTGGCCGCAACGCCTGCCCGGCCGGGGAATCTGGTTGAGCGCGCGCGGGGATGTGCTAGAAACCGCCCGCGCCCAGGGAGGCTTGGGGCGTGCCTTCGCCAGGGCCGCGCGCGGCCCGGTCACATGTGCCCCCCGACCTCCCTGCCGGGCTCGAGGCGGCGCTGGTCCGGCGGATCGGCGAGTTGCTTGGGCTCGCCCGGCGCGCCGGGCAGGCGGTCGCCGGGTTCGACAAGGCGCGTGAGTGGCTGCGGACTGGTCGGGCTGGGCTGGTCCTGCAGGCGTCGGATGGCAGCGCGGCGGAACGCGCGCGGTTCCTGTCCGGCGCCGCGGATTCGGTCGCGGTATGGGATCCTCTCCCGGCTGCGGCGCTTGGCCGCGTGTTCGGTCGTGACCATGTGGTGCACGTGGCGATCGCGCCCGGCCGGTTGGCCGAGCGACTGATGGTCGAGGCGGAGCGGCTGACTGGATTGCGCCGGAGCGGTGATGGTGCGACGGCTGCCGGCAGCAGCCCCGGATCGGGTCCGAGGGCCGGAACGAACTGAACGATAACCGGGTCAAGCCCGGTCACATGATGGACGGGGCCAACGGGAAGTAAATGAGCGAAAGCAACGATCAGGACGCCGGCAAGGGTCGGCTCTCACTGCGGCCCGCGGGACGCCTGGAGCTCGGCCGCACCGTCGATGCCGGCTCCGTGCGGCAAAGCTTCAGCCACGGCCGGTCGAAAGTGGTGCAGGTGGAGGTGCGCAAGAAGCGCGCCCCCGTCGGCGCACCAGGCGCACCGGCGCGGTGGCGCCACGCCTGGGCTCGCCGCACCCGGCGCCTCGGCTCCGGCCGCGCGGGGTCCCGCGACCGGCGGACGGCCGCTGCACCAACAGCGGCGCCGCGCGCGCTGACCGCGACCGAACTGGCCGCCCGCCAGCGCGCGCTGGTCGAGCAGCAGCGCGAAACCGCGAAGCGCGAGGCCGAGACGGCGCGAACAGGAAAAGATCTCCATCCTGTCGGCCGCCGAGGAAGCGCGCCGGCGCGAGGAAGACGCGCGCAAGGCCGCCGAGGAGGATGCCCGGCGCGAAGCCGAGGAGGCGGAACAGGCGAAGGCCGAAGCGGCCGCACGCGAAGCTGCCGAGGCCGCGGCGGCAGCTCAGGCAGCCGCTCCGGTGGCGCGCGGTGCCGAAGAGCCACGGCGTCGGCCAGCGGCCACGCCCGCCGCCGTCGCCGGCGACGCCCACCGAGACCTTGCGTCTGCGGCCTGGTACCGCGGCGCCGGAGGACGACGACGAGGCCCGGCCGATCCGCCGGCCCGGCGGTGCCTTGCTGCCGCGCAAGCCGCAGGTCGCCGTTGCCAAGAAGGGCACCGACAGTGGCCGCCGTGCCGGCCGCATCGACGTGCAGGCCGCGATCGAGGGCGAGGACGAACGCGTCCGCTCGCTCGCCTCGGTGCGCCGCCAGCGCGAGCGCGAGCGCCGCCAGGCGGAACTGGAACGGCTGCGCTCCGATCAGGTGAAAGTGGTGCGCGACGTCATTCTGCCCGAACAGATCACCGTGCAGGAACTGGCCAACCGCATGGCCGCCGCGCGCCGGCGAGGTGGTCAAGGCGCTGATGAAGCTCGGCGTGATGGCGACCATCACGCAGACGCTGGATGCCGATACCGCCGAACTGGTGGTGCAGGAATTCGGCCACCGCGCCCGCCGCGTCTCCGAATCCGACGTCGAGCTGGGGCTGGAAGGGCGCCGCCGACACCGACGCCGAGCTGCAGCCGCGCCCGCCGGTGGTCACCGTCATGGGCCATGTCGATCACGGCAAGACCTCGCTGCTCGACGCGCTGCGCTCGACCGATGTCGCGGCCGGCGAGGCCGGCGGCATCACCCAGCATATCGGCGCCTACCAGGTCGAAATGCCGGACGGCGAGCAGAATCACCTTCATCGACACGCCGGGCCACGAGGCGTTCACCGCCATGCGCGCGCGCGGCGCCTCGGTGACCGACATCGTCGTGCTGGTGGTGGCGGCCGATGACGGCGTGATGCCGCAGACCATCGAGGCGATCCGCCACGCCAAGGCGGCCGACGCGCCGCTGATCGTCGCCATCAACAAGATGGACAAGCCGGACGCCAATCCCGACCGGGTGCGCCAGGAACTGCTGAGCTACGAGGTCGTGGTCGAGGAGATGGGCGGCGAGACGCAGGACGTGGAGGTCTCGGCGATCAAGAAGACCGGCCTCGACAAGCTGACCGAGGCGATCTTGCTGCAGGCGGAAATCCTCGACCTGAAGGCCAATCCGGAGCGCGCCGCCGAGGGCACGGTGATCGAAAGCCGGCTGGATCGCGGTCGCGGGCCGGTGGCGACGGTGCTGGTGCAGAAGGGCACGCTGCACCAGGGCGATATCGTGGTGGCCGGCGCCGAATGGGGCCGCGTGCGCGCGATGCTGGACGACAAGGCGCGCGCCATCACTGAAGCGGGGCCGTCGGTCGCCGGTGGAAATTCTCGGCCTGGCCGGCGTGCCGTCGGCGGGCGAGCCGTTCGTGGTGGTGGAGAACGAAAGCCGCGCCCGCGAGATCGCCGAGTTCCGCACCCGCAGACAGCGCGACAAGGCCGCCGGCGTGACGGCCGGTGCGCGCGGCACGCTGGACGAGATGCTGGCCCGCATCCAGGCCGGCGAGCAGAAGGAAGTCGCGGTGCTGATCAAGGCCGATGTGCAGGGCAGCGCCGAGGCGATCCAGGCCACCGTGCTGAAGCTGGCGCATGAGGAAGTGAAGGTCCGCGTGCTGCATGCCGGCGGTCGGCCAGATCACCGAAAGCGACATCCAGCTTGCCAAGGCGTCGAACGCCGTGGTGCTGGCGTTCAACGTGCGCGCCACCGCGCAGGCGCGCGACCTGGCGCAGCGCGAGGGCGTCGATATCCGCTACTACTCGATCATCTACGAGGTCGCGGACGACATCGAGAAGCTGGTGCAGGGCAAGGTCGCACCGAAGGAGCGCGAGCAGTTCCTGGGCTACGCCGAAGTTCGGAAAGTGTTCAGCATCACCCGCGTCGGCAAGGTGGCGGGCTGCATGGTCACCGACGGCGTGGTGAAGCGTGGCGCCGGCGTGCGCGTGCTGCGCGACAACGTGGTGATCCACAACGGCGAGCTGTCGCAGTTGAAGCGCTTCAAGGACGACGTGCGCGAGGTGGCGCGTGGCTACGAATGCGGCCTGTCGTTCGCCAATTTCCACGACCTGCAGGAAGGCGACGTGATCGAGTGCTTCGAGACGGAGATGGTGCCGGCTTGAAAAAGCAGCCGGCCGGTCCGACGCAACGCCAGTTGCGCGTGGCGGAGGAAATCCGCCACGTGCTGGCGGGGTTGTTCGAACGCCGCGATTTCCGCGATCCCGAGCTTGCGCAGGCTCAGATCACGGTGACCGAAGTGCGCATCGGGCCGGATCTGAAGCATGCGATCGCCTTTGTGGCCCGGTTGGGTCGGTCCGATGTGGATGCATCTGCTGCCGGCGCTGAAGCGCGCCGCACCGTATTTGCGGGGCCAGGTGGCGCATGGGTTGCGGTTGAAGTTCGCGCCGGAGCTGACGTTTCAGCCCGATACGGCGCTGGAATATGCGACAAAGATCGACCGGCTGTTGCATCAGCCTGAGGTGGCGCGAGACTTGGAGCCGCCCGAGTAGGCATCCGCGTTGGCGGCACATTGTCGGCAGCGCCAACAGCCGCACGGATGTGGAAAACTCTGGTTTCCTCACCGTCCTGCGATGGTGCCCGACCGCAAGGCGCTGCCGCGAATCCTGCCGCAATACGATGCGGAGCTGACCCGCCCGGTCGGTGATCGCCGAGACCATCGCGCACACCAGGAATGGCAGCAGCGTGAGCCCCGGCTGCTCGATGCGATGATGGCGTGAAATTTTCATTGGCGCCGTGGATCTCCCGATCCGGAATCAGCGGCGGACTCTGCGCCGGCGAGCGGGTCGAATTCACCGTGGCGCCATCGAAGCTCGGAACGCAGGCGGTTGCCATACGGCGGCGGCTGGCCCCATCCCGCGCGGCGGTAGCGTAATGACACGTTGGCTGGGATCCGGGCGAACCGACATGCGCGCGTGGCGCCGTTATCCACCGCCATGGCTCAACTGCCAAACTCACAATCCACGGCGAAACGCCACACGCGCAACACCCTCAAGGCGGCGAGACCGGAAGACGCATTCACGCACGAAGCTTTGACCGCAGCTCGCAGAGAGCCTTTGTGCACCCAGCCGGATTGGTCACGATTTGTCAGTCGGGTTACCTCGCAACAGCTCGAAAGACGCATAACGAACATGAGAGGGAAATGCTGGCATGGAATTTCAATTATGGAGCGCAACAATACCCGGACAGCGCCGGTGGATTTTGGAGGGGGATTTCTGGGTAGAAGCATTTGCTGATATTCGGTCGACCTATAAAAACAAGGCCCCAATGGGGGATACGCGGGGATTGTAGAAGTCAACGGACAGTCGCTTCAAACGACTCCAGTTTACGCTAGGTCGGCGCAGTTCATTACATTTGAATTTTAAATCAACGGTGGTGGCAGCGCACTTCCTGTTCATGATCTTCTCCCCCTTGCGCTCCAAATCTTCGTGCACAATCAAGGGATCTGACCATGTCGCAAGCAACAAATACGAGCCATCAACCTACGATGCGGCAGGCGTACATCCTTTACGATCCGGCAGATGGGGGCATTGTCCGCATACATCACGCCGAGATATTTTCTGGCGGCAAACAACCAACTGAAAGTGACATGGGGGTCCGCGCTTTCGATTTCGCCAAGAGGGCTGGGCGAGAAACTGTGGGCCTCGAAGTTCTGCACGCTCCAGGCGGTCATTTGCGCGCAGGCAACGTATATAAGGGAGATCCTTCCAGCCGCACACTCATGGAGGTCACGGCAATGATTGGCGAGACAAGCCCTGGAGCGTAGTGAACCACGGCTTGGTCCTGGGTTCCTCACCGTAGCGGACGGTCCGACTGACCCCTTCCGGGGACGGGCGTGGGGCGTCGCAGATGTGGTAGCCAAATGGACCACCAACGCGTGGTGCGGGCATTGCGAAGGTCTATCCTCACGAGTGCTGTATCACCCCCGAACCCGAGGGCTGGCGCGATTTGACACTTCAAGCGATCCTTGGCCATCGCTCAATCCAGATGACCACGCGCTACGCCCACATGGTGACCAGTCACCTCCACCGGGCGATGGCTGGCTTCGGCACAAAAACCGGCACAATGGGGACGGTATCGTCCAGCACAGCAAACGCCGACATTTCGATAAGTGCTTGAAAGAAAGGGGAATGGAGGGGGTTGGATTCGAACCAACGTAGGCGTGCGCCAACGGATTTACAGTCCGTCCCCTTTAGCCTCTCGGGCACCCCTCCGCACGGGAGCAGGCGCTCTATGGCCAAAGCCCTGCCGTTGTCAACGAAGCGATGGTGCCCATGACCGCCGCGTCCCACAAACCCACAACCTACCGCACTGTCGAGATGCACGCGTCCGGCGAGCCAGTTCGGCTCGTGCTGGCGGGCTTTCCGGAACCACGGGGGGCCACCATGCTGGAAAAGCGCAGCGACGCGGCCGCTCGCCTCGATGTGCACCGCCGGCGGCTGATGCTGGAGCCGCGCGGCCACGCCGAGATGTACGGCGCCCTGCCGATCCAGGCATCCGCGCCAGACGCCGCGTTTGGCGTGCTGTTCATGCACCACTCGGGTTTCAGCACGATGTGCGGCCACGCCACGATCGCGCTGGGCCGCTGGGCGGTGGACACCGGACGGGTCCCGATGCGCGACGGCAGGGCGGACTTCCTGCTGGAGTGTCCGTGTGGGCCGGTCGCAGTGCATGTCGCGGACGGCGGCAGGTCGGTGGCGTTCGACAGCGTGCCCGCCTTCGCCGCGGCATTGGACAGCGTGATCGACGTTGCCGGTTTCGGCCGCGTCGCCTGCGACATCGGCTATGGCGGCGCGTTCTATGCCATCCTGCCGGCCTCGCGTCTGGGCCTCGACCTACGCGTGACGCCGGTCGGGCGCCTGCGCCAGGCAGCGCAAGCGGTTACCGGCGCGATCCGTGCTCGCGGCGACATCCGCCATCCAGCCGAACCCGATCTGTCGTTCCTCTATGGCACGATCCTGACCGACGACACGCCGCCCCGCTCGCCTCTGGCCTCGCGCAATCTTTGCGTGTTCGGCGAGGGCCAGATTGATCGCAGCGCCACCGGCAGCGGCGTCACCGCGCGGATGGCGGTCGATGCGTCGCGTCAACTGATTGTCACAGGCCAGCGGCGCAGCTTTGCCGGCGCATCCGGCATGCCGTTCCAGGCTGAACTGCTCGGCGAGGAAGAGCGGCTCGGCACGTTCCGGGCGTTCCGCGTCCAGGTTTCCGGCACAGCGTCCTATAGCGGTACTGCCACCTGGACCGTCGAAGACACCGACCCGCTGTGTGACGGGTTCGCGATCGAAGACGAAATGCCGCTGCCCCCGACTTCGGGCGGCTCGTCGGTGCCGGGCGCCGAAGGCGCGGTGTTCGCAGCGGCAAGACCCCGTGCACCGTGATTAGCCCGCCACCCTCCATGACCCCGGTCGCTCTGATCGTCGCCGGTCCCACCGCCAGCGGCAAATCCGCCCTTGCGCTCGCGCTCGCCGAACGCCTCCACGGCACGATCATCAACACCGACGCCATGCAGGTGTATCGCGAACTGCGTACCCTGACCGCGCGGCCCACCAAGGCCGAAGAAGCCCGCGTCCCCCACCGACTGTATGGCGTCCGGCCCGCGGCCGATCCCGGCAGTGTCGCCTGGTGGCGCGACGCCGCCCTGGCGGAAATGGCGGCCGCCCGAACAACCGGCCGGCTGCCGATCCTCACGGGCGGTAGCGGGCTGTATTTCACTGCGCTGACCGAGGGGCTGGCGGAAATTCCCGATCCCGGTCCCATCGCCCGTGCCGAGGCCCGCGCTCTGCTGCAGGACATCGGCCCGGCCGCCCTGCACGCCCGCCTCGCCGTGGCAGATCCCGCGACTGCTGCCCGGCTTCGCCCCACCGACAGCCAGCGAATTGCCCGCGCGTGGGAGGTATGGACAGGCACCGGAACCGGCCTCGCCGCTTGGCAGACCCGGGCGAAACCCCATGCGCCGGGGAAATTCGTCGCCATTGTCCTCGATCCGCCGCGCGCGGACCTGCGGGCTGCAATCGCCGCACGTTTCGCGGCCATGCTGGGCGAGGGAGCGCTGGACGAAGTCCGGGCGCTGTTGGCGCTCAACCTGGACCCGGCGCTGCCGGCAATGCGGGCGCATGGCGTGCCCGAGCTGTCCGCCCATCTGCGCGGCGAAATCTCGCTGCAGCAGGCGGCAAGCCGCATCGAACTCGCCACCGGCCAGTACACCAAGCGTCAGGCGACCTGGTTTCGCCACCACAATCTGGCCGCACCGGCATACACGCATATGATCCATGCGCGAATCGCAAGCCCAGAGCAATTTTCGGAAAGAAACCACCCCGAATTTTGGGCATTTATTGAAAGCATGGCTTGACGCACCGCACCATGCGGCCTATCGGTGCGCCCCCGCGATCCACCGGAGCACGACCCATGTCGGCAGAACCCAGCCAATCGGGAGCAGAAGTCCTCCTCCGCGCCCTGAAGGAACAGGGCGTGGAGGTCATCTTCGGATACCCCGGCGGCGCGGTACTGCCGATTTACGACGCGCTGTTCAAGCAGAATGCCATCCGCCACATCCTGGTCCGCCAGGAAGGCGGTGCCGTGCATGCTGCCGAAGGCTACGCGCGCAGCACCGGCAAGGTCGGCGTGGTGCTGGTGACGTCCGGCCCGGGCGCCACGAATGCGGTGACCGGCCTGTGCGACGCGCTGATGGACTCCATCCCGATCGTCTGCCTGACCGGCCAGGTCCCCACCCACCTGATCGGCAACGACGCCTTCCAGGAGGCCGACACCACCGGCATCACCCGCCCCGCCACCAAGCACAACTACCTGGTCAAGCGCGCCGAGGACCTGGCGCGCGTCGTCCACGAGGCGTTCTACGTCGCGCGCTCCGGCCGTCCCGGCCCGGTGGTGGTCGATCTGCCGAAGGATATCGTCATCGGCAAGGCGCCGTACCTGCCGCCGGCGTCGTCCCACCCGAGCTACCGTCCTCGTACCGAGCCGGACCAGGGCCAGATCACCAAGGCGGTCGCCCTGCTGAAATCGGCGAAGCGCCCGATGATCTATACCGGCGGCGGCGTGATCAACGCCGGCACCGCCGCATCAGCCGCGCTGACCAAATTCGTCCGCATGACCGGTTTCCCGATCACCAACACGCTGATGGGTCTCGGCGCCTACCCGGCACGCGACCCGCAGTTTCTCGGCATGCTGGGCATGCATGGCACCTACGAGGCCAACCTCGCCATGCACGGCTGCGACGTGATGCTGACCATCGGCGCGCGCTTCGACGATCGGGTGACCGGCCGGCTCAACGCATTCAGCCAGGGCTCCAGGAAGATCCACGCCGACATCGACATCATCGAGCATCAACAAGAACGTTCCGGTCGATGTGCCGATCGTCGGTGACGCCGGCCGCACGCTGGAGGCGCTCATTACCGCCTGGCAGGCCGACGACGCCACGCTCGATACCCAGGCGCTGGCTGCCTGGTGGCGACAGATCGACATCTGGCGCGGCAAGGAAAGCCTGAAGTTCACCCAGGACATGACGCCCGGCGCGATCATCAAGCCGCAATACGCCATTCAGCGTCTGTATGAACTCACCCGCGCGGTTAAGCAGGATATCTTCATCACCACCGAGGTCGGCCAACATCAGATGTGGGCCGCGCAGCACTTCCACTTCGCGCAGCCGAATCACTGGATGACGAGCGGCGGTCTAGGCACCATGGGCTACGGCCTGCCCGCGGCAATGGGCGTGCAGATCGCGCACCCCGATGCGCTGGTGATCGACATCGCCGGCGAGGCGAGCGTGCTGATGAACATCCAGGAAATGGGTACGTTGTCGCAGTACCGTCTGCCCGTGAAGGTGTTCATCCTGAACAACGAGTACATGGGGATGGTGCGCCAGTGGCAGGAACTGCTGCATGGCGGGCGCTACTCCGAAAGCTATAGCGCGGCACTGCCGGATTTCGTCAAGCTGGCGGATGCGTTCCATGCCGTCGGCCTGCGCGCCGATCGGGTGGAGCAGGTGGACGATGTAATCCGCGAAATGCTGGCGACCGATCGTGCAGTGATCGCCGACATCAGGGTCGATCCGAAGGAGAACTGCTTCCCCATGATCCCCAGCGGTGCCGCCCATAATGAAATGATCCTCGGCCCGGAGCACGAGGACGAAGCCGCCGGTATCACCGACGAAGGGTTGGTATTGGTCTGAACTGGCCACACAGGCGGGCGCATCCCGCTTATCGTCATGGCCGGGCCTGACCCGGCCATCCACGTCTTCCCTGTCCCGGAAGAACCACCGCTTATGCCCGATACCACGTTACGCAGCGCGACTATCTCGGTCCTGGTGGAAAACGAGCCCGGCATCCTCGCCCGCGTCGTTGGCCTGTTTTCCGGCCGCGGCTACAACATCGACAGCCTCACCGTCGCCCCGGTGGATGCCGAGAGCAATCTATCGCGCATCAACGTGGTAACCTCCGGCACCGAGATGGTGATCGAGCAAATCAAGGCGCAGCTCGACCGTCTGGTGCCGGTGCATCGCGTCGCCGATCTGACGCGTGAAGGCCCGCACATCGCGCGCGAAATGGCAATGATCAAACTCATCAGCACCGGCGAGAAACGCGTCGAGGCACTGCGCATCGCCGATGCCTTCCGCGCCCGCGTGATCGACGCCACGCATGAGAGTTTCGTGTTCGAACTGACCGGCGCGACCGACAAGCTCGATGCGTTCATCGGCCTGATGCGTCACCTGGGCATGGCCGAGATTTCGCGTACCGGTGTGGCAGCGATGGCGCGCGGCGTGCGAACGATCTAAGACTCGCCGTCGCCACCAGTAGTCGCGGGAGTTTGCAACCATGTCCGGTTCCTTCACGACACCGCCGGCGCGATCAGGTGAAGTGCCGGGCCGCTACCTGATCGTGCAGCCGGCCGGCGCCGGCCTGACCATGCTGGTCGATACCGCGACCGGCAAGAGCTGGTTCCGCATCGCCGCGGGCACCGATCATTACGCCTGGCGACCGATGAAGTTCGAGCCCTCGACCGCCGAAGCAGCCAGATAGCAGGAGCAAGAAACCGATGCGCGTTTATTACGACCGTGACGCCGATGTGAACCTGATCAAGGGCAAGCGCGTCGCCATCATCGGCTATGGCAGTCAGGGCCATGCCCACGCCAATAACCTGAAGGACAGCGGCGTGAAGGAGATCGCCGTCGGTCTGCGGCCGAAGTCCGGCGGGGTGGCGAAAGCCGAGGCAGCGGGGCTGAAGGTGATGGACCCGGCCGACTGCGCGAAATGGGCCAATGTGGTGATGGTGCTGACGCCCGACGAAGGCCAGGGCGATCTGTATCGCGAGAAACTCGGCCCGAACATGAAGCACGGCGCTGCACTCGCGTTCGCGCACGGACTGAACGTGCATTTCAATCTGCTCGATCCGCGCCCCGACATCGACGTGTTCATGATCGCGCCGAAGGGCCCCGGCCATACCGTGCGCAGCGAGTATCAGCGCGGCGGTGGCGTGCCCTGCCTGGTGGCCGTGTCGCAGAATCCGTCGGGCAACGCCATGGAGGTCGCGCTGTCGTACGCCAGCGCGATCGGCGGCGGCCGCGCCGGCATCATCGAGACCACGTTCAAGGAGGAATGCGAGACCGACCTGTTCGGCGAGCAGACCGTGCTGTGCGGCGGCCTGGTCGAACTGATGAAGGCCGGGTACGAGACGCTGGTGGAAGCCGGTTACGCGCCGGAAATGGCGTATTTCGAATGCGTCCACGAGGTGAAGCTGATCGTCGACCTGGTCTACGAAGGCGGCATCGCCAACATGAACTACTCGGTCAGCAACACGGCCGAATATGGCGAGTACGTGTCCGGCCCGCGCATCGTCAACGCCGCGACCAAGGCGGAAATGAAACGCGTGCTGGACGACATCCAGTCCGGCCGCTTCGCGCGCGATTGGATGCTGGAGAACAAGGTGAACCAGACCAGCTTCAAGGCAATGCGCCGGCGTCTCGCTGATCACCCGATCGAGCAGATCGGCGAGAAGCTGCGTGCGATGATGCCATGGATCGCCAAGAACGCCCTGGTGGACAAGTCGCGGAACTGACGACGACGGCCTGTTGTTGCGTGCTTGCACTGTCATGGCCGGGACCAGCCTGGCCATGACGACAAGGGGCAATGTCTGCTCTCCGAAGCCTGTCCCATCATGCTGACCGCATTCACCTGCGACGGCGCAACCCTGCGTCGGCATGACCAACCGTCCGATACCATACTGCATGATGCGGTATGGATAGACCTGCTCAGCGCCACCGAAGACGAACGCCGGCGGGTCGCCGCGGCCACCGGCCTCCACATACCCACGGAAGCCGAACTGAGCGAAATCGAGAGCTCCAGCCGGTTGTCCGTGGCGAACGGTGTATTGACGCTCAGCATGCCGCTGGTCAGCCGCCTGGACGATGAGCCGCGACCGGTGCCCGGTGGTTTCGTGTTGTCGCGCGAACGGCTGATCAACGTTCGTTTCGCCGCCAATGTCGTGTTCGACACCTTCGCTGAGCGAGAAATGCAGGCTGGCTCGCCGGACCGCACCGGCGCGCATATCTTCGTCGGGCTGCTGGAGGGGATTGTCGATCGCCACGCCGATGCACTGGAGCGAATTCGCGACGACCTCGATGCGATCTCGCACCGTATCTTCCGCGCCGCGGTCAATGCCGGCGGCAGCCGCCGGGTGGATCGCATGCTGCGTGAGACCCTGGCGGCAATTGGCCGTACCGGCGACGCCGTATCGTTCATTCGCGACAGCCAGGTGGGCGCCGCACGGATCGTGCCCTACGTCCTGAACACCGCTGCGGACTGGCTGCCAGCAGACCTGAAGCCTCGGCTCGACACGCTGCGCCAGGACATCGCGTCCCTGAACGATTTCGACACCCATCTGTTCGAGAAGATACAGTTCCTGCTCGACGCGACACTCGGCTTCATCAACATCGCGCAGAACAACGTGATGAAGGTCCTCACCGTGGCGTCGGTCGTCGGCATTCCGCCGGTGCTCATCGCCGGCATCTACGGGATGAACTTCAAGAGTATGCCAGAGCTGAACTGGGCGTGGGGCTATCCGTACGGACTTGCGCTGATCGCAGTATCGGCGCTGGTGCCGCTGATCTGGTTCAAATTGCGCGACTGGCTGTGACGGAGGGTCCCAAGCAGCGGATGTTCGTCTCGCAGGCTGACATCACCAGGCTGGCCGTGGATGCGATCGTCAATGCGGCCAACCAGTCATTGCTCGGCGGCGGCGGCGTCGATGGTGCAATCCATCGCGCCGCCGGGCCGGAGTTGTTGGACGAGTGCCGCACATTGGGCGGTTGCCCCACCGGCGAGGCGAAGATCACCGGCGGCTATCGGTTGGCGGCGAAGTTCGTGATCCACGCCGTCGGGCCACGCTATCGCGACGGCGCACATGGCGAACCAGCGTTGCTGGCAAGCTGCTACGCGGAGAGCCTGAAGCTGGCGGCGTCGAACGGCGTGCGGTCGATTGCGTTTCCGGCGATCAGTTGCGGCATCTACGGTTATCCGATCGCCGATGCGGCGCGTATTGCGGTCGCGACAGTAGCGGTGTTCCTGGCAACCGAGCGGACGATCGAGCAAGTGGTGTTTGCGTGCTTCGGCGAGGACGTACTGAGTGCCTATCACGCGGCGCTGGCGGAACTGTAGCCATGCAGGTGCTTGGCAAAACCCCCGCCTTCGCAGCCGGGGAGTGCTACAGTGAAACAGGCCTCAGTAGATCGTCGCCTTCAGCCGTTCCGGATACGCCTTGTCGTACTCCGGCCCGCCAACCTCGCCGCGCGTGATATCCGCCAGGATCGTACCACTGCTCGGCAGACTGCGCCGCTCGACATGCTTCGCCGGGTTCCACAGATCCGACCGCACCAACGCCTTCGGACACTGGAAATAAACTCGCTGCACGTGCACCACGATCACCGAACGTGGCAGCTTGCCTTGCGCGGGAAAGCGCTCCAGCAGCGCGGGATCGACACAGATTTCCGCCGTCCCGTTCACCCGCAGTGTCTCCCCCACGCCAGGGATCAGGAACAGCAGCGCGATGCGCGGATCGGTGATCAGATTTGTCAGGCTGTCCGTGCGGTTGTTGCCGCGCCGGTCCGGGATCAGCAGCGTCTTGTCGTCTTCCACCACCACAAAACCCGGCGGGTCGCCGCGCGGCGAGACATCCAGGCCGTCCGAACCGCTTGTCGCCATCACCATGAATGGCGCAGCCTCGATCATCGCGCGATAGTGCGGGTGCACATGATCGACCTCCTTGGCAAGCGAAGCCCCCACAGGTTCGCCGTACAGCGACCGCAATGTCGCCGCGTCGGTGATCAGATTGCCGTCCTGCATGCCGTCCATCGCAGCCTCGCGCCATGATTCCCGTCGCCATCGTCACTGGATTTCTCGGCAGTGGCAAGACCACGCTGATCTCCCGCATCCTGCGCGATCCTGCCTTCGCGCGCACCGCGGTCATCGTCAACGAATTCGGCGAGATCGGCCTGGATCACGAACTGATCGCCAGCAGTGACGAAACGCTGCTTGCGCTGACCACGGGCTGCCTGTGCTGTGCGGTGCGCAGCGACCTTGTCGCCACGCTGCTCGATCTGCGACGCCGCCGTGAAGCAGGCGAGATCGTCTATGACCGCGTGTTGATCGAAACCTCCGGCCTGGCCGATCCCGCGCCGATCCTGCACGCGCTGATGACCGACGGCGACATCACGCAGGCTTATGCGATCGACGGCATCGTCACTGTCGTTGACGCGCTGCATGGCGAGGCAGCGCTCGATCGCCACCCTGAAGCGCGTCGGCAGGCGGCGCTGGCGGATGCTCTCCTGCTGAGCAAGACCGATATCGCCGGGCCGGCGACCGCCCTGCACGACCGCCTCGCCGCGCTCAACCCGGCCGCGCCGCTGCACATCGCCGGCGACATCGCGCCCAATCATCTGTTCACCGGCACGACCGCCGCAACGCGGTTCGCGACATTGCCCGACCAGCCCACACGCAATCCGTTCAGTCGCGCCCGGCACACCGACGGTATTGCAACCAGCATCCTGCAACGTGATCGCGCCATCCCCGCGCTCGCGCTGACTCTGCTGCTCGAGGCACTGGCCGAACATTGCGGCGCACGCCTGCTGCGTGTGAAAGGTCTCGTGCTCATCGAGGAAATGCCCGACCAGCCCGCGGTGATCCACGGCGTGCAGCACGTCTTCGCCCCGCCGGAGTTCCTTCAGCGCTGGCCATCGGCCGACCATACCACGCGTCTCGTCTTCATCACCCAGCACGTACCGCGTCATTTTCCCACGCGCTTGCTGCAAGCAATCGAGCGCGAGGTGCGCGAAGAAATGACGTGATCGGTTCCGCCGCGCGCCACCATCACCGCTCGCCGTCCCGGTGACCCCGCGCTAAACTCGCCGCAAAACCGGAAGGAAACACCAGAAATGCGCCGACGCAGTCTCTTGTTGGGCGCCGCCGCAGCCGTTGCCGCGCCTCTCGCACGACCCGCCATCGCAGGCAACGCCAAGACGTTGAGCATTGTCCCGCAGGTCGCGCTCAACAGCATCGATCCCGTCTGGACCAGTTCGCAGATCGCCCGCAACCTCGGCTTCATGGTGTTCGACCTGCTGTACGGCCGCGACGAAGCCATGAACCCAAAACCGCAGATGCTCGAAGGCGACCTGATGGAGGACAGCGGCCGCCGCTGGACGCTGAAGCTCCGCGAGAACTTGCTGTTCCACGATGGCGAGCCGGTCCGCTCGCGCGACTGCATCGCCTCGCTGCGGCGCTGGATGAAGCGTGACCAGGGTGGCGTCACGCTGTCCGAACGCCTCGATGCAATGGAGGCGCCGGACGATCGCACCATCGTGCTGCGGCTGAACAAGCCGTTCCCGCATCTGCGCACGTTGTTGTCGAAGTTCATCATCCCGGCGCTGATGATGCCGGAGCGCCTGGCGTTGACCGATCCCTTCAAGCAGATTCCCGAGGCGATCGGCAGCGGCCCGTTCCGCTGGCTGCCCGACGAACACGTCCTGGGCAGTCACGCCGCATTCGCGAAGTTCGACCGCTACGTGCCGCGCGATGAACCGCCGAGTTACACCGCCGGCGGACATCGCGTGCTGGTCGATCGCGTCGAGTGGAAGATGATCCCCGATGGCCAGACCGCGGCCAACGCGCTGGTCACCGGTGAGGTGGACTGGGTCGAAATCCCGTTGCCCGACCTCCTGCCAACGTTGAAACGCGCGCCAGGCGTGAAGACCGGCGTGCTCGACGAATACGGCCAGATCTGTTTCCTGCGGCCCAATCAGGTCGCCGCACCGACCAGCGGCCCGGCGATCCGCCAGGCGATGCTCGCCGCCATCGATCAGCAGGAGGTCATGGCGGCATCGACGGGTGGCGATCCCGACAACATGTTCACCGGTGTCGGCTTCCTGCGGACCGGCAACAAGGAAGTCGATGACGCCGGCATGGATCTGGTGCGCACGAAACACACGCCGGACCAGGTGAAGGCGATGCTGGACAAAGCCGGCTACAACGGCGAGCGGATGGTACTGCTGCACGCCACCGACCATTGGTTCTTCAACCCGACCGCTTCGGTAATCGCGCACAGCCTGTCCGCGGCTGGCATGAACATCGATGACGAGGCGATGGACTGGGCCACGGTGCAGACACGCCGCAACAGCCGCGAGCAGCTCGACAAGGGTGGCTGGTCGATGTTCCCTTCGGTCGTCGCGACGCCCGATTACCGCGACCCGCTGCTGGCGAACTTCATCCGCAGCAACGGCAAGGATGCGTGGTTCGGCTGGCCCACGAATCCGAAGATCGAACAGATCTACGACAGCTGGCTGGGCGCCACCGATCCGGCGGAGCAGACGCGTCTGGAACGCGACTACCAGCTCGAGGCGTTCGCATCGCTGCCGTTCATTCCTCTCGGCGGCTATCGGCAGAGCGCAGCCTGGCGGGATAATGTCACCGGCATCCTGAAGGGGCCGTCTGTTGTCTTCTGGAACGTAACGAAAGTCTGACACATGAAACGACGTAATTTTCTGGCTGGCGCAGCAGCCGCAACGCTGGCCCGCCCTGCCATCGGCGGTACCACGAAGACGCTGCTGTTCGTGCCGCAATCGCCGCTGGCCAGCCTCGATCCGGTGTGGACCAGCGCGATGACCACACGCAACGTCGGCTTCATGATCTACGACGTGCTGTTCGGCCGCGACGCGGCGATGAACCCGAAGCCGCAGATGCTGGCGGGCTACGTCATCGAGGACGACGGCAAGCGCTGGGTGATGACGCTGCGCGAGAACCAGTGGTTCCACGACGGACAGAAGGTGCTGGCGCGCGACTGCACCGCCTCGCTGCGGCGCTGGATGAAGCGCGACCCCGGCGGCGCCACGCTGGAGGCGCGGCTGGATGCGCTGGAGGCGCCGGACGATCGCACCATCGTGGTGCGGCTGAACAAGAAGTTTCCCGCGCTGCCGAAGCTGCTGTCGAAGTTCCAGACCGCGGCGGTAATGGTGCCGGAACGCATCGCCAACGGCACCGATCCGTTCAAGCAGATGACCGAGGCGATCGGCAGCGGCCCATTCAGGTTCCTGGCGGACGAATACGTGATCGGCAGCCACGCTGCGATGGTGCCGTACGAAAAATATGTGCCGCGCGATGAACCCGCCAGCTTCACCTCGGGCGGCCACCGCGTGATGGTGGACCGGGTGGAGTGGAAGATGATCCCGGACGCCGCCACCGCCGCGAACGCCATGGCCACCGGCGAGGTTGACTGGCTCGAGATGCCGATGCCCGACCTGCTGCCGATGCTCGAGCGGGCAGAGGGTGTCAAGATCGGCCGGCTCGATGACTGGGGCTTCATCAGCCAGTTGCGCCCCAACCACGTGACGTCGCCGACCAATAACGTGAAGGTGCGGCGCGCGATCATGGCGGCGATCGACCAGCGCGCGGTGATGGACGCCATCATGGGCAGCGATCCGGCCGACGTGATCGTGCCGATGGGATTTCTGGCGACCGGCAACCCCGATGTGGATCATGCCGGCATCGAGGCGCTGACGGCGCACAAGAGCACAGCCGACGTGAAGGCGATGCTGGCGGATGCCGGCTACAACGGCGAGCGTCTGGTGCTGCTGCACACCACGGACCAGCCGTTCTACAACTCCGCGTCGCTGGTAGTGGCCGATGAACTGTCGCGCGTCGGTATGAATATCGACGACCAGGCGATGGACTGGGGCACGGTGCTGCAACGGCGCTCCAGCAGGCAGCCTTTGGACAAGGGCGGCTGGTCGCTGTTCGTCAGCGTGACGCCGGTGCCGGAATATCGCGATCCGCTGCTCGGGTCGTTATTGCGCGGCAACGGCAAGGACGCCTGGATCGGCTGGCCGGACATTCCACGCATCGAGACGGCATACAACGCCTGGCTGGACAGCGACGACCCGGCGGAACAGACGCGACTGGAACGCGAGATCTCGCTGGCGGCGTTCGAATCGGTGCCGTTTGTGTCGTTGGGCCGCTACATGCCGCGTGTGGCATGGAGCAAGGGCATCAGCGACCCGCTGAAAGGACCGGCGCCGGTATTCTGGAATGTCAGCAAAACATAACGGCAAATGCCGACTGGTCCAAGCTAGCAGCTTATTCCAGCCGGCAGAACGCTTGACCTTCGACCAACAGTCGCTCGACCGTCATGGCCGGGCCCCGTCCCGGCCATCACCACCGGCAGCGTGCCTCGACAGATGGCCAGGACCAGCCTGCCATGACGTTTCGAGCTGAGCCATGACAGAAAGCAGGCGCCCAGGGCCGATGCGGAAATCCGCAATGACGGCTACAACTCAGGCCGCCGCCCGCGTGTCCCGGCAGCCCGTTCGAACTGGTGGCCGACCCGCAGGACCGTCGCATCGGCCCATGCCGGACCCATGATCTCCAGTCCCAACGGCATGCCGGCAGTCGTGAACCCGCCGCATACCACCATCGATGGGATCGCCGCGACATTCGCCACCGTGGTCAGCAGCGGCCGCGAGAACCCGTCATCCGGCCGCTGCTCGGTCAGCATCGGCGCCGAGCCTGCCGTCGACACCGAAATCAGTACGTCGAACTTCTCGAATACCGCCGCGGTGGTGGCGATCAGGTCGCTGCGCCGGCGTTGGGCCGCGATGTAGTCGGCCGCGCGGACCAGCGCGCCGGCCAGCACGCGTACCCGGAACGCACGCGAGTAGTCCGACAGCCGCTTCTTCAGCGTCGCCTCGTGCAGCGCGTAGGCTTCGGACGAGATGATCACCCGGCCGACGGCGTTGTACTCCTGCACGGCGGGCAGCGTGGCGTCCTCGACCCGGCAACCGAGCCCCTTCAGGGTCGCGACGGCTCGGTTGATCATCTGCAGCATCTCGGGCGATGCCGGTACGTCGTGCTCGTAGAAGCGTCGCAGCAGACCGACCCGCAGTCCGCGCAACGGGGCCGCAATCGCACCGGCATACGACACCTTCGGCACTGCGACCGACGCCGGATCGAGCGGGTCATGGCCGGCCAGCGTATCCAGCATAATGGCGCAATCCTGCGCGGTCCACGCCATCGGGCCGGCAGTATCCAGGCTGGGCGCCAGCGGGATGACGCCGCGCCGCGAGACCAGGCCCGGGGTCGGCTTGATACCGGCGATGCCACAGTACGCCGCGGGCAGGCGGATCGAGCCGCCGGTATCGGAACCCAGCGCCCCCAGCGCCAGTCCGGCCGCCACCGCCGCCCCCGAACCGGAACTCGACCCGCCAGTGAAGCGCCGCGGGTCCCACGGATTGCGCGCCGGCGGCCACGGCAGGTCGAACGCCGGTCCGCCGATGGCAAACTCGTGCGTCGCCAGTTTGCCGAGCATGACCGCACCCTCGGCGTTCAGCCGCCGCACCGTTTCGGCGTCCTGCTTCGGCACATTGTCGGCCAGGATCCGGGAATGTGCCGTGGTGCGCACCCCGGCCGTCTCGTAAATGTCCTTGTAGGCCAGCGGGATGCCCAGCAACGGCGCCCGCTCGCCTGCCATCACCCTGCGCTCGGCCGCCCGCGCCGCGGTCATCGCCTGACGCTGGGTGACCAGCAGGAAGGCATTCAGCCGCGGGTCGACCGTCTCGATCCGCGCCAGCAGTTCCTTCACCAGTTCGACCGGCGAAAGACGCTTCGCGGCGATCAGTCTGCCGGCTTCGGCGATGGTGAGGAACGGCGGAACGCTGCCCTTCATCGCCTGCGACGCGCGGTTTTCCGTCCCGGTGGCTTTGCGGCGCGCCGTTTCGGCGCCGCCTTGGGTCTTGCTTTCACCTTTGCCTTTGCCTTGATCTCCGCCGCTGGGCGGCCCCGCGACGCCGTTGCCTTGGGTTTCGCGGCCACCTTCGCTTTAGGCGGACGCGTGCCCTTCGCCGGGGCCGGCTCGCTTGCGGATGTTTCGGGCGGTGGCGGCAGATGAAACCCCACCGCCATGTCGTCCGCCAGCGGTCGGTCATGCGGGATGCTGGCAATCAGCCCAGCCACCTGCCGCCAGGCCAGCACAAGGTCCGCCACCTGCCCGGGATTCAGCACCAACCCGGCGCGCGACAGCAGTAGCTGCATCTCACCCGGACTGATCGGCGGCGCGGACATGGCCGGAGACGCTGGCATGCGAATCGACAACCTTTCGGAACGGCTAGGAAACCCTAGTCAGCCGTGCCCGCAGCGGCAAGCCGGACGGCTGGGATTTCTGCCCCGATCGGCTCAATGCGTCGGCCGGAAGCGGCGTCGAAGACGTGGAGCTGACCGGTCTGTGGCCGCACCGCCAGTCTTTCCCCTGCCGGCGCCGGGCCGACCAGCTTCATCACCAGCGACTGCTCCTCTGCGCCGGTCAGGTGCCCATGTATCAGGGTTTCCGACCCGAGAGGCTCGATCAGGTCGATCAGCAGATCCAGCCCAGGACCGGGTTCCAGATGCTCCGGACGGATGCCGATGGTCAGCTTATGGCCATCCTGACCCTGCCGCCTGCCATCGGCGAATGCAATCAGCGGACCGGCCGCTAGTTGCGCCGCCGTGCCATCCCGCACCAGTTCGGCCGGGAGAAAGTTCATCGTCGGCGCGCCGATGAAGCCCGCGACATAGGTGTCGGCGGGGCGCTCGAACACCGCCATCGGCGTCGCAAGCTGCGCCGGCTTGCCCTGGTGAAGCACCAGCAGACGATCGCCCAGCGTCATCGCCTCCACCTGGTCGTGCGTCACGTACAGGCTGGTAACGCCCAGCCTGCGCTGCAGACGGCGGATCTCGGCCCGCATCTGCAAACGGAGCTTGGCGTCCAGATTGGACAGCGGTTCGTCGAACAGGAACGCCTTCGGGTGGCGCACGATCGCCCGTCCCATCGCCACCCGCTGCCGTTGCCCACCGGAAAGCTGCCGGGGCTTGCGTTCCAGCAGTCCCCCAAGGCCGAGCAGCCCAGCCGCCTCGTCTACACGCCGGCGTATGTCGTCACGGCTGAGACCACGGATGCGCAGGCCATATGCCATGTTGTCGAACACCGTCATGTGCGGATAGAGCGCATAGTTCTGGAACACCATCGCCATGTCGCGCTCGGACGGATCGAGGTTGGTCACGTCGCGCCCGCCCAGGATGACGTGGCCGGCGGTAGGGCGTTCGAGGCCGGCCACCAGGCGCAGCAGGGTCGATTTGCCGCAGCCCGAGGCGCCGACGATGACCAGCATTTCGCCATCGCCGAGCGCCAGATCAATGCCGTGCAGCACATCGATCAGGCCAAAGCTCTTGCGCAGGCCGGTGAGTTCCAGGGTCGCCATGCGGTGGAGAGTGCCATCTTGCTGAGGCCGCGGGCAATCGTGCGGCGACGACTGCGCAGGGTGGTGCCTGCCAATATGCTGCGCCGGCTCGGTGAATGCCTTGGATAACCATTCGGTGCTTTGCCTGCGCAGCCGATACGGCGCAAGTGATGTCTCCTTGTCGCGCTGCATTGCCAGGCAGACGATACGGAACACGACCGGCAGCTCTGGGTCCGGACGAGATAGGTCGTCCTGATGGACGGCGACACGCCGAACGGATCGGCAACCGCGCGTTGCGAACGGTGGCTTCATCGACACCACCCTGAGCAACCGAACTGGGGAACGATGCATGGCTGACCGACACAACCAGGCCGCCGCGGCCAGCCGGGCCATCGGCCGATTGCTGCGCGTCACCGGGCTTGCACTCGCCTTGCTCGCCCTGACGTCCGGCCCGGACAGGGCGGACCAGGTATCCGATGGGTTCGCCGCCTATCAGCATGGCGACTATCTGGCTGCATACCGACTCTGCCGCCCCTTGGCCGAACAGGGCGATCGCGATGCGCAGGTCATCATCGGCCTGATGTATGCCAATGGACGCGGGGTGCGGCAGAGCAACGCCGCAGCGGCAGAATGGTACGGGCTCGCCGCGGACGACGGCCAAAGCGTTGCGCAAAACAACCTTGGGATGATGTATGCTGTCGGGTCAGGCGTCCGGCAGAGCTACGACGAGGCCGCGAAGCTTTATCGGCTCGCCGCGGACCAAGGCAACCCGCGTGCTCAGTACCAACCTCGCCGTCGCATACAGAGACGGCGAGGGCGTCGCCCAGAATGCCCCGCAGGCCTACATGTGGTACTCGCTGAGCATGACTGCCGCGTGGGATCCGGCAATTCACGAGCAGGCTGGCAAGGAACGTGACGAGCTCGCCAAAACGATGAGCTCGGCCCAGGTCACTCAGGCGCAAGCCGAGGCAGCCGCTTGGCAGCCCACCACCGGAGCTTCGACGCTGCCCCACCCGCCACAGTGATGCACGTCGCACGGATGCAGGGCAGAACCGCCACGGCACGTCACGGCAGCACCGGCGACTAAGCCCGCCGCAGCAGGAACAGCCCCTGCTCGCCGAACAGGTTCGCCAACCCTGGCGCTCGCCGCCATGGGGTCCGTCCGCCCTCGTCATCGGCGGCCAGCCAGCTCTCCACCGCGTAGCCCTCCTGCGCGCACAGATCGAAGAAATCGCGGATCGTGCACGGATGAATGTTCGGCGTCTCATGCCAGGGGCGATCCCAGGTCGGCGTCATCGGCATGCGCCCTGTGCTGAGCAGTTGCCAGCGCACCAGCCAGTGACCGAAGTTCGGAAAGCTCACCACGGCGCGGGTGCCGATGCGGAGCATCTGACGCAGCACGGCGCGGGGCCGCTCCACTGCCTGAAGCGTGCGCGACAGCACCACATAGTCGAACGCACCGTCAGGGTACTGCGCCAGGTCGGTGTCAGCGTCGCCGTGCATCACCGGCATGCCGTGCGCCACCGCTCGGATCACTTCGGCCATGTCGATCTCGATGCCGCGTGCGTCGCAACCCTTGGTGCGGGACAGGTGGTCGATCAGCGATCCGTCGCCACAGCCGATATCCAGCACGCGCGAGCCGGGTGCGATCATCTCGGCGATCAGCCGCAGATCGACGCGCATGTTCTTGGCGACGAAGCGGACCGGGTCGTGCGTGGTCATCGGCCGCGGAAGGTAGCAGGAAGGGACGGCCAATCAACCAGGACCGGCCGTGCCTCGCCCACCAGCGTCGTAGACGGCTAGTTCAGGCCATACAGCCGTGCAACGTTGTCGCAGACGATCTTGCGGCGCACGTCCGGCGAGAAGGCTGCAAGGTTCTCGGCCAGCACCGCATGGGACGCCGGCCACAGCGAATCCGGATGCGGATAATCCGAGCCCCACATGATGTTGTCCTCACCGATCAGCGGCACGATTGGTTCCAGGAACTTGTCCTGCTGGTACGTGACATAGCCCTGGCGCCGGAAATAGTCGGAGGGCTTCATCTTGAAGCCGAGGCTGCGAGCGCGGTCATGATACTCGGTGTCGAGCCGGTCGAAGATGTACGGTAGCCAGGTGACACCGGACTCGCCGAGTACGAAGTTGAAATCGGGGTACCGCTCGCACGCGCCCGAGGCGAGCAGCGACACCAGAACCTCCATCGTATCCGTCTGAAAAAGCGCTGACCGCACCAGGCGGTATTCGATGGCGTATTCCTTCTCCATCTCCGGTGTGTCGGGCGCGCGCGCCGCCTTGAACCCGGTGGAGTGGAACGCGATCGGGAAGCGGCATTCGGCGGACGCCTCCCATAGCGCATCCCAGTCATGATGCCACAGTGGGATCCCCATGCGCTTGAACGCCAGATCACCGCCGCGCAGTCCCAGCTTCGCGCAGCGCCGCACCTCTGCCGCCGCCGATTTAGGATCGCTGTTCGGCACGATCGCAAGCGGGAACACGCGGTTGGCATCCGCCTTCCTGGCGAAATCAGCCACCCAGTCGTTGTAGACCGTGTCGGCCCAGTCGCGCATCGTGGTGTCGGCGATCATTTCGTTGATCATCAGGCAACCGTACACCACCTCGGCAGCGACGCCGTCCTTGTCGAGATCGATGATGCGGGTTTCCGGCGTCGTTGGGCGGGGCTTGGCGCCGCGACGATAGTCCCACTCGAAGCCGGCATCCTTCATTTCGTCGACGTGGTGGAACGTGCCCTTCTGGTATTTCAGGAAGCCCGGGCCGACGCCGTTCCACATCCCCTTGTCCTGGCCATCGACGATCCAGTGCAGGCCATCGTCACGCTCCTCGGTACGCGGAGCAGTGTCGCGCCATTCTCGCGGTGCCTGCTCTGACCACAAATCGGGCGGACAATAAGTGAGGTCTATGTGGTTGTCGGCGGATATCAGCTTTTCCTGCATGGGACGCCCTCCGGATGCGCGTGCTTGCCACGGCTGTTCTAGGGCCTGGAAGGGTAGCCTTGCGGGAACGCGGCGGGCAAGGTCGGTGGATTTACGGCCCGGCGTGATGCACGTTGGCTGGGGGGCGGTGGGGACTCGGGTGGTTGGAGCGGCATAGGGCGGTTCCATCCGCTCCGTGTCGAGGTCCGCTCTGGATGCCGCTGCCGGATCAAATCGTTGGTCAGCAAAGCGTGCTGGTGGGGGTCAGCACTGCTGGCATGACCTGTGCGCGGCTCGCAGGGCGTACTCTGGGGGCACGCCGTTCTCTTGGGTTCCATATTGATTGCACAGCATTGACATTATGAAATCTTTATGCAATCCTCTTTTCGAGAGGGTTTCCATGAACAACATTTTCTAGCTTCACGGCCAACCAGCACCAGTCGCTCAGTTTCTCAGAATTGGTAGTTAGGGACACCGCCGTGTGGAGCAATGGCCTGCCGCCGGTCGGTTGCCCTATCAGCGGTTCATTGTCGACGCGGGCGTTTTCAAGCGCCAGGAAGAGCTGATCACGTTGCTTCGCCAGGATGGTCGGAAGTGGTCCTCGATACTAACGTCGCCGAACGATCTGCGGTTGGCCGATACCAGGGAATGCCAAGGGGCGCACCATGGGCTAATCCAGACGGTATACTGACCGAATTCTACCTGCGTGCCGGCGGTAACGAGTTCGATCTTATTGGGAAAATTGCGCGGTTCGTCGTTGAAAACGGCATCAAGCGGGTGATGGCGCACCCACTTCCTACCCGAGGTGACAAACTCTTGGTTCGAGTCCGATCTGGCGGCGCGCCAAGCTTTGCGTGTGAAGCTCGATCAGGAAGGCGGTCAGGATGTAGCCATTGATTATCCATTACTATTGTCGAACGCGGCCCTCAACGATGTTGCGCAACGGCGCGTATTTGTCACGGCATTTGGCACGATACCAATTGATAGCGTTTGGTTGCGGATCTCAGGTTTTGGCAGCGATTCTACAGCGGCAGGATTGAGGCAATATATTTCGGCGGCGCGAGACTTTCATGAACTCGGCAAACCGGTAATCGCCGATTGCATTGGCGGCCTATCGGCGCTTGCTATTCGTGCGTTGGGGGCGGCGGGCGGAATTGCACATGGCTTGGCTGCGAAAGAACGATTCAATGCGGCAAGCTGGTTCAAGCCTGCGAATCAGCCCGAGCCTGGAACGAAGCGCGGGAGCAACGCGTATCCTTCCTGCTCCCCGGAATCGATCGCCTTTTGAAACCGGAGCAAGCGCAAATGCCGATCGAGGCAAGCAGGGGGCGACGCTTGCTTTCCTGCAATGACCGACACTGTTGCCCGAATGGGTTTGAAGATACTAAACGCGATCCGAAGGGTCATTATCTTCGTCAGCGGGCTTGGCAGTGCGAAGCCATATCGAAGGTGCCGGAGGCACGCCGGCCCCGAGACTTCCTGGACCGTACTCTTGCTGCCGCTGATCGCACAGCTCGTCAGGTCGCAAAGCTGCGGGTTCCGGATGACAATGTGATGGCTATCACCAACCGAAACGCCGAGCGGCTCGACCGGCTCCGTGTGGTCTTGGCGAATCTCAACGAGACGGAGGCTGTCAGCACTCGTTCGGCTGCGTTTCCACCCCCAGTGACGGTGAAATCGATTAGGACAGGAGACGGGCGTTAGATGTCGACAGCACTCAGCAGAATCCTTGATCACCTCCGCGACGACGGCGGCCTGCAGGGAAAGGACATTGCCAATATCGTGGCGGTGTCGCCGGCCACGGTATCGCGATGGTCAAGCGGCAAGGCGACGCCCGACCTGCGAACGCAGACGGTCATCGCGGAGCTGCGCTACGTCGTCGACCGGCTCGGTGATTTCTATACACCTGACGAGACGCGTATCTGGCTGCATACGCCGCATCAGATGCTCAAGGGCGAGCGTGCCATCGACCTCATCAACGCAGGACGCACGGAAGGGGTGCTCGCGGTGATCGAGAGCCTGGACTCAGGCGCCTATACCTAGATGTCGCAGGAGCCGCGGCGTGCCCGTGATCTGCGCCTGCTGGATCACGTCGATGCCTATCCACGGCGCGGCCATTCAGGTTCTCTGTGGCGCGTTGTCCGCGACGGGCGCGACCCTTTGCAGGCCAGCAGATCGGCCAGCCGATGGTGCAACGGCCAGTTCGACGTTCTGTATACCAGCCTCGTGCGAGAGGGAGCGATTGCGGAAATGCATGCACTCCTGAGCCTGCAGCCGGTGTTTCCCTCGAAGGTTACATTCCGTGTCCATCGTCTTCGCGTCTCGGTGCAGCAGTCTCTTCACCTGGCAGACCTGCCTACGCTCGCCAGATTGGGCGTCGATACCGATCGCTACCAGGAACGCGACTACGCGAAGACACAGGACATTGCCGACGCGGCGTATTTCCTGGGCTTCGATGGCCTGTTCGTTCCGAGCGCACGCTGGGCGTGCACGAACGCAGTCCTGTTCACCGACAGGATGCAGCCTGAGAGCCTGTTGCTCGATGAGACCGAGCCAACACCTGTCGATTGGCGAAGCTGGCGTCGCAGGGCACGATCGGGCACCAATCACCCACGCTGACGATGCAGGCTCGAAAGCTGACCTGCCCTAAACCAGCCACGCGTGCACCGCGCATCCCCGACGACGCGCAGCGGATCGCGCACGCTCATGGATCGCGACATCGCCGATGCGAACGCCACCGACCTCAGGCCAACGCCTGGGGCCGGCGTTCGGAAAGGCGCCGTAGCAGATTCAGACCGGATCCCACGGGTACACGTCGCGCGTGCGCTCCAGCGGGGTGAAACTGTTCTTCACCGCCGGCAGCCATTGTTCGGCCAGCTTCTCCGGAGTCCAGCCGTCGGTCCGCGCCATGATGCGGATCGGCCGCGGCTGGTTGTACAGGTAGATCTCGTTGCCGCGCACGCCGAGGATCTGCCCCGACACGCCTGCCGCCGCATCCGTCCCGAGGAACGCAATCAACTGCGCGATGTGGTCCGGCCGGGTGCGCTCGGCGCGCGCCTTCAACTGCTCCTCGCTCTGCCCCGGCACGGTCTCGATCATGCGGGAAAACGCGTGTGGACCGATGCAGTTGGAGCGGATCTTGTAGCGCTGCATGTCCATCGCGATGCAGCGCGACAGCCCCGCAATCCCGAGCTTCGCCGCGCCATAGTTGGTCTGCCCGACGCTGCCGATCAGACCCGACGTCGAGGTGATGTGCACGAAGCAGCCGCTCTCCTGCTTGCGGAAATGCGGCACCGCGGCGCGGCTGACATAGAACGCACCGTACAGGTGAACCTTGATCACCGCGTCCCATTCCTCGGGCGACATGTAGTGGAACATGCGATCGCGCAGGATGCCGGCGTTGTTCACCACCATGTCGATGCGGCCGAAATTGTCGATCGCGGTCTGCACGATCTTCTGCGCGTTCTCCCATTCGGCCACGCTGTCGGTGTTCGCCACCGCGCGTCCCTGGCCATTCGCCTGCGTGATTTCCGCCACCACCTGTTGCGCCGGGCCGACATCGTGGCCTTCACCGGTGACCGCCGCGCCGACATCGCACACCACCACCTGGGCGCCGTTCGCCGCCAGGCAGATCGCGGTCGCGCGCCCGATACCACGACCCGCACCGGTGACCACGGCAACCTTCCCGTCAAGCATTCCAGCCATTCGCGTTTACTCCCCTTCGATCTGGATGGCCGGAGAATGCGCCGGGCGGTGGCGTGTGTCATCCTCCCCCGCCACAGGTCATGTTGGGATGGTACATGGAACTTGGATTTCTCGGCCTCGGCCAAATGGGTGCAGCGATCGCGGAACGCCTGGAGGCGGCCGACGTGCGCCTGCACGTGTTCGATCCCAACCCCGTGGCGCTGGCGCCGTTCGTGCTGCGCGGCGCGGTGGACGAACCCTCGCCCGCCGCGGTGTCCGCAGCGGCGCCTGTCGTGTTCGCCTGCCTGCCGAACGGCGCGGTGAGCGAGCAGGTGGCGGGCGAGGTGGCCGGCTCGCCGGATCTGCGCATCTACGTGGAGATGTCCACCATCGGCAGCGCGCGGATGGCGACCATCGCACAGTCGCTGGCCGCGCGCGGCGTTACCCTGGTGGACTGCCCGATCAGCGGCGGTCCGAAGGGCGCGCGTGCCGGCACGCTTTCGGTCATCGCGGCGGGGCCACCGGCGGCGCTGGATGAAATCAGGCCATGGCTGCAACGTATCGGCCGGAACCTGTTCGAGGTCGGCGTGCGCCCCGGCCAGGCGCAGTTGATGAAGCTGGTGAACAATCTGATCAGCGCGGCCAACATGGCGACCGCGTTCGAGGCGTTGGTGCTGGGAGCGAAAGGCGGGCTGGATCCGGATCTGATGGTGAACGTGATCAACGTCTCCACCGGCCGCAACAGCGCGACACTGGACAAGGTACCGAAAGCCGTGCTGCCCGGCACGTTCGACTACGGTGCCAAGACCAGCACGATGCTGAAGGACATTGCACTTGGGTTGCACGAGGCCGAGGCTCTGGGCGTGCCGATGTGGGTGCACGAAACCGTCGGCCAACTCTGGCGGTTTGGCGTAACGCAGGGGTTGGGCGATGCGGATCTCACCTCACTGATTCGCGTGCTGGAAGGTTGGGCCGGAGTGGAGGTGCGCAGTCGCGGCTGACATGACAGCGCGCCGGGCCGATACCCGTCGCGCCTTGCCGGCCGCTACTTCTTCTGCACGTCGGCTCCGCTGAGCACGAACTGCGCCAGCGCCTCCCCAAGGCACTGGTTCAGCGTGTCCAGCGCCTTGTCGCGGTCGGCCTTCGGCGTGCGCTCCAGATCGACCCCACCGGCATCGGCCCAGGCACGCATCAGGTCGAAGCGCCGGAACAGCGCCACGCCGGGCATGGCCGCCACCTGCTCAAGCACGCCCTCATATGGATCGAGGTCGGTGTTGGCGCGCAGGAAGCGGCTGAATTGCGGGTCGATCAGCACCAGATCACCGCCCGCGTCACGCACCGCGTCCACGCCGGTGTGCAGCACGTCCCGCATGCGGTCCGGCTGCAGGCCACGTACCGC
Source organism: uncultured Alphaproteobacteria bacterium (assembly GCA_963696645.1). Lineage (GTDB taxonomy): Bacteria > Pseudomonadota > Alphaproteobacteria > Acetobacterales > Acetobacteraceae > JAMXLO01. The sequence continues at coordinate 55,484 of CAVOKY010000005.1, read as the reverse complement.
CTCCACCGTGCCGGTCTGCCACAGCACCAGCGCATAATGCTGTTGCTGCAGCGCCGCCTGTAGCAGCGGCAGCATATCCTCCGCCGTCATGCCGCGACCGCCGCGCACGGTCAGGTGGAACTGCACGTTGGGCAGCGCCGCATGCAGTGCGCCGATCATGTGCCAGGGAAACGCCGCGCCCTGCTCGCCGCTGGTATGCAGGCCAGTGGAGGTCACCGCCCCGACGGTAGTGGCCGAGCCCACGGCAAGCACCTCGACCGGACCACCCGCGGTAATCGCCGCGGCGAATTGCGCGAGCGGGGCGTTGGCGGTGACGAATTCCATGGGCGCGCCGCAGGCATTATCCAGATCGCTGCCAGCCCGGGACGGTACCGGCAGCGCAAGGATAGCGCAGACCAGAGTGCTGATAGCCGACCAGCGCATGCAAGGTTATCCGCTATCAGTCCGCACGACCGCCGGCAAGGTGGCCGGTTGGCGCGCGATCGGCATCCGACCCTTGCTGCGATACCAGGCAGCAAGACCGGCGACCGCCACCATCGCCAAGGCGCCGAACAGGTTCACCGCCAACTGCATCGCGGCGCCATCGTCGGCCTCCAGGCCAAGCCTGGCGATGAAGCCGAAGAAAATGCCGGAACAGAACACCGGCAGCGAGTTCTGGCCCAGCAGAACCAGGGGCGAGGCCAGCCGCGTATGCAGCCAGGCGGCGTCTCGCGGCACCATGCGCGATGGCCAGCCAGGTGAGCGACAGGATGGAAAGCAGCCGGAACGGATGCAGGCCCGTCTTGTCCTCGGTGATGACGAAGCGGATCACCGGCGCCGGCATCGACGCCAGGATCGGCGGATGCGTGTCGATCACCCAGATCACGATGAGGCCGGCGAGCAGCACCAGCACCGCGAGCAGATCGATCGGCCAGCGCACGCCGCGGCATCGCCGGTGGCGCATAGGACAGGATGGCGCCGATCATGAACAGGAACTGCCAGGCGAACGGATTGAAGAACCAGCCTTCGCCGGTCCAGGCGGTCAGGTTGAGCCCGGTGACGCGCACCACCGCGTAGCGCGATCAGCGAAGCGGCGAACAGCAGCGCCGGCCTGCGCAACAGCGGCAGTGCAATCGCGAAGATCAGCAGCAACACCACGTAGAGCGGCAGGATGTTCAGCAGGTTGGGCTGGAACCGCAGCAGCAGCGCCTCGAGCAGGGCGCGGTACGGCGCATCGGCCAGCACGTCGAGCCGGGTCTCCTCCAGATAGAACACGCGGTCGAGCGCGGTAGCCGAATACGCCACCTGGGCGGTGTAGACGACGAACAGGAAGATGTGCGCGATGTACAGGGTCCAGGCGCGGCGCAGCGTGTCGGCGGCGGCATACAGATAGCCCTGCCGGTTCATCACCGAGCCATAGGCGAGGCCCGCGCCGAAGCCGGCGAGCAGCACGAACACCTCGGCCGCGTCGCACATGGCGAAGTTGCGCAGGCTGTATTCGCCAGCACGTCGCCCGGGATGTGATCGGTGTAGATCCACCACAGCGCGAGGCCGCGGAAGAAATCCACGCGCAGATCGCGCCTGCCGCTGCTGCGGATCAGCTGCATGCATCCCCTCCGCGCCGCCTATGTGGGGCGGCGCGCGGCGGCAGGCAAAGCAGAACCGAGCGGGACCGCGCGACGCGTCCGGTGCGACAAAGTGTTACGCGGCGAGCAGCGCGCGGCGGCCGCCTCGACGTCGGCGGCGGCGGGGCAGGCCGGGTGGCGCGTCAGCAGCAGCGTCTGGCGGCGGATTGCGTCGCGCACCCGGTCGTCGCGGCGGATCACGCCGGCAAGGGGCGGCGTGCGGCCCAGGAACGTGGCGCAGGCGCGCTGCAATGTCGCAAAGGTGCGCTCGCCGGCCTGCCGCGTGGTGGCCTGGTTCACCACCACGCGGGCGTCGCCGCTCGGCCGGTCAGCGGCATGCAGCTTCAGCACGGCATAGGCGTCGGTCAGGCTGGTCGGCTCCTCGGTCGCCAGCACCAGCAGCGTGTCGGCCCAGGCGGACATGCGGCGCACCGCCCGGTCCAGGCCGGCGCCGAGGTCGAGCAGCACCATGTCGTAACGCGTCGGCTGCCTCGCCGCAGTGCGCTCAGGGTCCGTTCCAGCGCGGCCGGATCGAGCGCCGACAGGGCGCCGGAACCGGAGCGGCCGGCGACGATGTCGAAGCCGCCATCCGCATGATGCAGTGCGGCTTCGGCCAGCGTGGCGCGGCCGGCGATCACGCCGGCCAGGTCGCGCTCCGGCGTCAGGCCGAGCTGGATGTCGACGTTGGCCAGCCCGAGGTCGCCGTCGAACAGCAGCACGCGCCGGCCTTGCCGGGCGAGCGCGTGGGCCAGCGTGATGGCGAACCAGGTCTTGCCGACGCCGCCCTTGCCGGAGGCGACGGCGATGATGCGGCCTGTCGGTCATTGGCGGTGTTCCGAGCCAGGGATTGCGAGCAGGCGGGCGGCGAGCCACTCGGGGGTGAGCGGCAGCAGCCCGTCGGCCGCGCCCGGGCCGATGCCCGCCTCGGTCAGCGCCAGCCCCGTGCGGGCGGCGGCCGCCAGGACGCCACCGAGCCGGCGCGCCAGGTCGAGCCGCGTCGCCACCAGCAGGCCGTGCGCCGGCCGCTGCATAGGCCACGGCGAGGTCAGCCGCCTCCGCCGGATCAAGGCCGGCCGGCAGCACCAGCACCATGATCGGCGCCGGCAGTGGCGGCGAGCGCCGTCAGTTCGTCGCAGCTGCGCCGGGTCGAACGGATCGCAGCCCGGCGTGTCGATCAGCACCGGCGGCCGTGTCCTGCCGCCGGGTCAGCGCCCGGCCGAGGGTGACCGGATGGCAGGCGACGATCAGGCTGATGCCGAGCAGCTTGGTGAAGGCGGCGAGTTGCTCGGTGGCGCCGGCGCGCTTGCCATCGGCGGTGATCACCATCGGCGCGACGCCGGCCATCACCAGCCGGGTCGCCAGCCGGGCGACCGTCAGCGTCTTGCCGGCGCCCGGCGGCCCGACCAGCAGCAGCGGGCGCTCGCCGGGGCCCAGCGGCAGCGCGCCGAACGCATGGCGTCGGCCAATGCGGCGTCCAACGGCCCGAGCTGCAGGGCGGCGTGCAGTGCGGCGGGGACGGCATGGTAGTCGAGCACGGCGACACGCCAGGGGTCGGGCGGCGCCAAAGCTGGCGGCGGCGCATCGTCCGGTTCCAGCGCGGCGGTGACCTCCACGCCATCGCCGACGCGGCGCGTTGCGAGGATCAGCGCGTCCTCACCCAGTTCGGCGCGAATCTGCGCCATTGCCTCGGCCATGACGGGCGCGCGGTAGAGCTTCAGGCGCATGGATCGTGACCGGCGCGGACACAGCCCCTCCTCATATCGTCCCCACCGTCCGGATCCTGGCCCGCGGATAGATCTCCGCCTGCGCGAGCACCGGCGTGGTCGGGCGGATGCGTTCGACGATGGCGCGCACATGGCTGCGGATGCCGCCCGAGGTCAGCAGCACGGGCGCTTCCCCGGCAGCACCCGCGGCATCGAACGCGGCGCGCAGGCGCTGCATGAATTCCTGCAGCCGGCTGGGGGCCATGGCGAGCTGGCGGTCCTCCGCCGGCCCGGTCAGCGCGTCGGCGAACTCCGCCTCCCATTCGGCCGACAGCGTGACCAGTGGCAGGTAGCCGCCTGCGCCGGTGTGGCTGTCGCTGATCTGCCGCGCGAGCCGTGCGCGAACATGCACGACGATCGCCGGGATGGCGCGCACCGCACCGCCGCACGCCTCCTGAATCCCCTCCAGGATGGTGGCGAGGTCGCGGATCGACACCCGCTCGGCCAGCAGCGTCTGCAACACGCGCTGCACGCCGCCGGCGGTGATCTGCGACGGGATCAGGTCCGCCACCAGCTTCTGCTGCTCGCGCGGCAGTTCGTCCAGCAGCTTCTGCGTTTCGGCATACGACAGCAGCTCCGCCATGTTCTCGCGCACCACCTCGGTCAGATGCGTAGTCAGCACGCTGGGCGGATCGACCACGGTGCAGCCGCGGAACAACGCCTCCTCCTTGACTGCCGGATCGATCCACATCGCCGGCAGGCCGAATGCCGGCTCGCGCGTAGGCTCGCCCGCGCATGCCCGGCGTGCCGCCTTTCGGATCCATCGCCAGCAGCATGGTCGGGCGCAATTCGCCGCCTGCCGGCCTCGATCTCCTTGATGCGGATCGAGTAATGGTCGGCCGACAAGCTGCATGTTGTCCTGGATGCGCACCGGCGGCAGGACGAAGCCCATCTCGGCTGCGATCGCGCGACGCATGCCCTTGATCTGCTCGGTCAGCCGCGGTGTCTCGCCGCCGGCCAGTGTCAGCAGACCGTAGCCCAGTTCCAGGCGGATCAGGTCGATGCGCAGCGCGTCGCTGATCGGCGCTTCCGTGGCGATCGGCGGCGCGGGCTTGTCATCCGCCGGCGGCACCCAGAGGGTTGCTGATAACGCGATCCAGGCGCCTCCGCCCGCCAGTCCGGCCAAGCGCCAGGAACGGCATGGCGGGCAGGCCGGGCAGCAGCGCCAGCACCGTGGCCGCGCCCGCGGCCATCGCAAGCGGCTTCGGGCTGCGGCCAAGTTGGCGGATCAGCGCGGCATCGGCAGTGCCTTCCATGCCACCCTTGGTCACCACGATGCCCGCGGCGGTGGATACCAGCAGCGCGGGAATCTGCGACACCAGTCCGTCGCCCGCGGTCAACGTGGTGAAAGTGGCAGCAGCATCGGCGAACGACATGCCATGGCGCAGCAGGCCGATCGCCAGGCCGCCCACGATGTTGATCACCGTGATGATCAGCGCCGCGATGGCATCGCCGCGAACAAATTTTGCCGCGCCGTCCATCGCGCCGTAGAAGCCGCTCTCCTCCTCCAGTTCGCGCCGCCGCCGCCGCGCTGTCCTTTTCGTCGATCAGCCCGGACGACAGGTCGGCGTCGATCGCCATCTGCTTGCCCGGCATCGCATCCAGGCTGAACCGCGCGGCGACCTCGGCGATGCGGCCCGATCCCTTGGTGATGACCATGAAGTTCACCACCAACAGGATCGAGAAGATGATCAGGCCGATCACCACGTCGCCGCCCATCAGGAAGCCGCCGAATGCCGCCACCACGTGGCCGGCGGCCAGCGGGCCCTCGTTGCCGTGCGACAGGATCATCCGCGTGACGGCGACGTTCAGCGACAGTCGCAGCAGTGTCGACAGCAGCAGCAGCGTTGGGAAGCTGGAGAAGTCGAGTGGTCGGTTGAGGAACAGCGCCACCATCAGCACCAGGACCGCCGACGTGATGGACAGCGCCAGACCGAGGTCGAGCAGCATGGTCGGCAGCGGCAGGACCAGTACCGACAGCAGCGCCACCACGCCGAACGCAAGGCCGATGTCGCTGCCCGGCGAGAACTGACGCAGTCGCGCGGTCAGCACGGGCAGAAACCCTGGTGCGGCGGCAGCGTCAGCCATTGGACGCACCAGTGCGCATGAAGCGGTCGTCATGGCGGCAGAAGGCCCGCCAACTGGTTGGGTTTACCTCATGACCAACAGGTCCGACTGTGCGCTGCACGTCGGCGTCACCAGCGATAACGCGCGACGCACATCCAAACACCTGACTGGAACGGGCTCGATGCTCGCCCGGCGCCAGGGGTCTGCGCGCCTCGTTTACACCGAACGGCACGAGGACATCCTGCCCGCAATTCAAAGCGAGAAGAACATCAAGGATTGGCCGAAGCCGCACGGTACACGTCCAATCGTTGCCGGCTATCCAATAGCGTTGATCTGAGAGTTGCATGTCATCAAGCCGCAACACCGGCAGCGGGCGGCGGCACCGGAACGCCCTGCGCAGTGTAGTCGCGGAGCTTGTTGCGCAGCGCACGGATGGAAATGCCGAGGATGGTCGCCGCGTGCGTGCGGTTGCCCAGCGTATGGCCGAGTGTTCCGATGATCAGGTCGCGCTCCACCTCCTCCATCCTGCGACCCACCAGCGACGCGATGCCGCCGCCCAGCGCCGCCACTTGCGCCGTCGTGTCTGGCGGGCCGAGCTCGATCGCTGCGATGCCGATCTCCGTGCCGTCGGCGAGCAGCACCGCACGATGGATGGCATTCTCCAGTTCGCGTACATTGCCGCGCCAGTGATGCGACGCCAGACGCAACAGTGCCTCGTGCGACAGCGGACGGAACGGCAGGCCGTTCACATCGGCGTAACGACGCGCGAAATGGTCGCCGAGTGCCGCGATGTCGCCTGGCCGTTCGCGCAGCGTCGGGATGCGCAGCGAAACCACGTTGAGGCGGAAATACAGGTCCTCTCTGAACGTTCCGCGCTGCACTTCGGCTGGTAGATCGCGGTTGGTGGTGGCGAGGATGCGAACGTTGACATGCACCGGCGCGGAGCCGCCCAGTCGGTCAATCTCGCGCTCCTGAAGGGCACGCAGCAGCTTGGCCTGCAGCCGTATGTCCAACTCACTGATCTCATCGAGCAGCAGGGTGCCGCCATCGGCTGCCTCGAACTTGCCGATGCGGCGCGCCACAGCCCCGGAGAACGCGCCCTTCTCGTGGCCGAACAGCTCGGACTCCAACAGGTTGTCGGGGATCGCCGAGCAGTTCAGCGCAATGAACGGACCGGCGGAACGTCGCGACCGGCGATGGATGTAGCGCGCCAGTACCTCCTTGCCGGTTCCGGTGTCGCCCACGATCAGCACCGAGGCTTCCGATCCTGCGACCAGCTCGGCGCGTCGCACGGTTTCCTGCATGGCCGGATCGCGCACCACCATGGCGTGGCTTTCGCCGGTCGCGGCCTCCAGGATGGCGGCGATCAGGTCGGGATCGGGCGGCAGCGGCAGGAACTCGCGCGCGCCGTCGCGGATCGCCTGCGCGGCAGCCTCCGCATCGTCGCCTGTGCCGCAGGCGACCACCGGCACCGCGATGCGTTCCCGCGCCAAGGCGCGCACGACGGCACCCACATCATGTGCGAGATCGCACAGCACCAGATCGACCCGGGCATCCGCGCGCAACCGCGTCAGCGCGGCATCGGCATCATCCGCCTGCTCAAGCTTTGCGCCCCGCGCGATCGCGATGCGCGCCGCCTGGCCGAGTTCGCCGGCCAGTGAGCCGATGATCAGGACGCGCAACGTCGGCGCCTCAATTTGCCCGATCGGTCTTGACGATTTCCGTCATCGTCACGCCGAGTCGGCTGTCGTCGACCATCACCACTTCACCGCGGGCGACCAGCCGGTTGTTGACGTAGATGTCGATCGCCTCGCCCAGCTTGCGATCCAGCTCCACCACCGCGCCACGGCCAAGCTTCAGCAACTGGCTCACCTGCATCGTGGCCTTGCCAAGCACGGCGCTGACCGTGACAGGAATGTCATAGACCGCCTCCAGTTCGCGAACCCCGCGCGGCGCGTTGCTGTCGGCATTGTTGCCGGCAGGCTCCGCCAGTTCCGCAAGTTCCATGTCAGCCATCGACTGTCTCCTTCATTGCAACCTCGGTTTCCAGTGCCTCCGGCATCGCCATCTCCGGCATAGTCGTGTCTGGCATGGTCGTCTCTGGCATCGCCGTAACGGTGCGCAGCAGTCCCGCCGGTACCAGCACTGCTGCCACCTGGCGCCACAGTGCAGATGCATCACGTACAGACGCGCCATTGCGCCAGGCAATGCGCACATCGCCAGGCGGCATTGCATCGTATGCCGTGGTCTGCACATGCACGGCGAGATCGGGATCGAGCCGCTCGATCTCACTGGCCAATGCCGCGGCCGTGCGCGGATTCGCGCGGACGGTGATCGCCGGCTCCTGGGTCAGCGCCGGCAACACGGCGCGGATGATGGCCCGCACTTCCGCGTCCCCGTAGCTCGCGCAGAGTGCGGGGAATGCAGCAGCAAGACTGCTCAGCAGCAGGCCGGCGATCGCCTCCGCCAGTTGTTCGGCCCGCACCGCGGCGACGTCGCGCTCGGCGCTGATCTCCCGGGCGATCGTTTCGAGCGCCCGCCGCGTGGCCGCCTCGCCGCTGGCGGCAACTTCCTGCACTCCGGCCGCGTGACCGGCGAGCCACGCCGCATCGCGCGCGCCCGCCATTTCGCTGGCGGAAAACACCGCTTCGATCACCTCGGGATCGGGCGCGGTATCCGGCGCATCGAAGTCCTCGGCGAACAGCACGCCGGCGCCGCCTGGTCGCTGCGAGGCACGCGGGAGCGGTTCCATCTAATACACCAGCTCCTCGTCCTTGCTTTCGGCGATTTCGATCTGTCCCTGCGCCGCCAATTCTTTGGCCAGTGCCACGATGCCGGACTGCGCTTCGTCGACGTCGCGCAAGCGCACCGGGCCGAGCGCCTCGATGTCGTCCTTCAGAAGCTTGCCGGCGCGGTCCGACATGTTCTTGAAGAACATCTCCCGGATCTTTTCCGACGCGCCCTTCAGCGCCACCGGCAGCTTGTCCTTCTCCGTGTTGCGCAACACGACCTGCACCGCCTGCGGTGTCAGGCGGATCAGATCGTCGAAGGTGAACATCAGAGCCTTGATGCGTTCGGCGGATTCGCGGTTGCGTTCCTCGAGCGCCGCGATGAAGCGCGTCTCGGACTGGCGGTCGAGGTTGTTGAATATGTCCGCCATCATCTCGTGCGAGTCGCGCCGCGTGCTACGGGCGAGATTCGACATGAATTCCGCGCGCAGCGTGCGTTCGACGCCATCCAGCACATCCTTCTGCACGCTCTCCATGCGCAGCATCCGCATCACCACTTCCATGGCGAACGAGTCGGGCAGCAGGGTCAGCACCCGGGCGGCATGGTCCGGCCGCACCTTGGACAGGACCACCGCGACGGTCTGCGGGTATTCGTTCTTCAGGTAGTTCGCCAGCACCGCCTCGTGCACATTGCCCAGCTTGTCCCACATGGTACGACCGGCCGGGCCGCGGATTTCCTCCATGATCTGCGAGGCGCGTTCGCGCGGCAGCGATTTCTGCAACAGCCGCTCGGTGCTTTCGTAGCTGCCGACGATGTTGCCGGCAGCACCCATATGATCGACAAAGTCAACGCAGAGACGTTCGACCACCTCGGCACGCACCGCGCCTAGCTGCGACATGGCCGCCGAGATGTCCTTGATCTCGTCTTCATGCATCAGGGCGAACAACTTGGTGCACTGGTCTTCGCCAAGCGCCATCATGAAGATGGCCGCCTTTTGCGGTCCGGCCATCGTGCGATAGTCTTCGGACTTCAACACCTCAGTTGTTCTCCTGCACCATCCAGCCGCGCACGATCGACAGTGTCTCGTCCGGATGCTTTTCGACGATCTGTGTAATGCGGCGGAGCGATGACGCGCGCATCTGTCCTTCAACCTGGGCGATGTTCACCATGCTCTCGTCTTCCAGCAGACGTGGCGTCGACTCGGTAAGCGATGCCGCCGCCAACTGAGGGGCAGGCAATGCGGGTTGAGCCGAATTGCCGCCAAATGCGGTCAACGCCGTGCCAGCGTTGGTCAGTGCGGCGGGGACGCTGAGCGTGGTCAATCGAAGCACCATTGGTCGCAGCACCAGCAGCAGCGCGAGCACGCCGATCACGCCGAACAACGCGGTCTGTGCCAGATGCAGCAGGTCGGCCTTGTCCACGTGCAGGCCAAGCAGCCCGCCATTATCCTCCACCGGCGTGATATCCCCGGCCGCGAAGCGCATGCTCTGTACTTCGACGTGATCGCCGCGCTTTTCGTCATAGCCGATCGCGCTTTTCACCAGGCTGGTGATGCGCTCCAGTTGCTCGCCTGCCAGCGGTTGCCACGCGTGCTTGCCATCGGCCCCGACAGTGTCCGTACCGTCCACCATCACCGCCAGGCTGATCCGGTCGATCTGCGGCTGCTCGCGAATCAGTGTGCGGACCGTCTTGCTGATCTCGAAGTTGGTGGTCTCTTCCTGCTTCGCTTCCTGCGAACCGGCGCCCTCGCGCCCGGCATCGGCGTTCGGAAGGTTATTCTGCACGGTGACGGTGCCGGAGGGTTCGGTGCTCTTCGATGTGCTGTTGACGGTCTGCGTGCTGCGCGTCACCTGCGCGTCGGGATCGAAGCGTTCCTCGGTCTGGTTGACCTTGTCGAAGCTCATGCGTACCGAGGCCTCGGCGCGGACCTTGCCCGTGCCCAGGCTGCTCTCCAGCATCTCTTCCACGGCGCGCGACAACCGCAGTTCGGTGGCGCGGCGCACTTCCTCGGTGGTCAGCGCGGCCGCCGCCTGGCCTACCGGTTCACCGGCGCGCGCCAGCAGGTCGCCGCGCGAATCGATGATGGCGATGTTCTGCGGGCGTAATCCGGGCACCGCGGCGGCGACGAGGTTCAGGATCGCCTGGATGCCCTCGCGGTCCAGCCTGGCGACGCCCGTCATCGTCAGCATCACGCTGGCCTGCGCATCCTGGCGCTGCTGTGCGAACGGCTCCCGCTGCGGCAGGACAAGGTGCACACGCACGCCTCGCACGCCGTTGATTGCGCGGATGGTGCGGACAAGTTCGCCCTCAAGCGCACGGGTCTCGTTGATCTTCTGCTGGAACTCGGTGGCCGCGAGGCCGTCGTTGCGGTCGAAAATTTCGTAGCCGACCGTGCCGCCGGTGGGCAGCCCGTCCTTTGCCAGCGCCAGACGCGCCTCCGGCACCTGATCGGCCGCGACCAGGATCTGGCTGCCGTTGGCGGCGATGCGGTATGGGATGTGCTGGCGGGTGAGCAGCTCGACCATCTGGGCGGAATCCCGCATGTCGAGATCGCCGTAGAGCAACGCCATGGGCTCGGTGCCGCCACGCAACGCCATCAGTGCGAGCAGGCCGAGCATGCCGAGTGCGACGGCACCCATCGCGGCCAAGCGGGCCGGACCCAGGGCTCGCAGCCCGTCCACCAGGGCCTTCATCGCTACCACCTCTGCGGTTTGGCAAGGCGCGCTGCGTCACCTGGCAGGGCTCCGGGCAGCACGGCCTTCTACCGTTTGGGCCGGAGCTTGAACCGTTGCGCTTACCTCGCCGTTAACGGGCAGGCAGATTTTGCCGGGTTCGCACGGCAGGCGACGTTACCGGGGTGGCCAGAATGAATACGAGGCGCAGGGTCCAGCGCCTCGGCCCGCATTTGGCGCAGTTCCTTGGCCAGCCCGCGTCGCTGACGTGGCGGCGGGATCGACCAACGTGACTGCTCATTTGGGGGTAGTTCGTGCGGCGCCGCGGTGGTTTGATGCCGGCTTTTCGGACGAAATCGGACGAAATAAGATTGAATCCACGTTGCTTGATCAGTCGTGCGCATTGCTCTAACGGTGGAGAGAACATGTTCGCCCCCAGGTTGGCATGTCGTCGTTTATTCAGCCGCGATGCTGCAGTTTACGCATTGCTTTTCGCGTTCAGCGCCGTGGTTGCGCTGCTCTACGCGTCTCACTTCGCCCGACTCTATTATGCGTATTCCGGCGACAGCGTTTACTACATCGAAGCGGCACGAAGTCTGCTGCGGGGAGAACCACTCGACACGACAAGTGCCTCAACTTTCGGCGTCGTGGGGCCGCTCGCGCTGTTTCCGCCGGGCTACCCGGTTCTCATCGCAGCCCTTGGTCTCGTAGGGATTGATCCGGTCAGCGGCTCCCTTTGGATCTCGCGCCTTTCGCTCGTCATGCTCGGGCCCGCCGTATTCTGGGCCTTGCGGTGCGAAATATCCGTCGCACTCTCGGCGTTCGCCGCCGCATTGGCCGTTACCTCCCTCGGTATGGTGCAAATGGCCCAGCTCGCCCACAGCGATTCCCTCTATGCATTGATTTCAGTGTTATCAATCGGAGCCCTGTGTCGAGGCCTGATGTCATGGTCGCATCGCTTACTGCTGAGCGCCGGGGTCTTGGCCGGGCTCTCTCTTACCGTTCGCAATGCCGCCATTCCATTGCTGGTCGCGCATTGCTTGACGATTGTTGTCGACTGTTGGCGCGCGCGGCGGCCGTTCCGCCAAGTTTTTGCAGGCACCGTTGCTTGGGCGTCGGGTGCATTGCCACCTATCCTCGCGCTGGCCGTGTGGAACATAGTTGGAGTGGGTACAGTTTTACCATACGACATGCCGCCCTCGACCATCGGCATGTCCGATAATATTCGCACGATGGCATACGCGTTCTGCTATGACATGATTCCCATTTTCGGCCCAATCAGATATACGGTCGAACGCGATTGGCTTGATATCCTGGTCTATGCCGCTTTCGTCGCCGGCGTGATCTGGATCAATTTCGCGCGAAAATACAGCAGAAGGGGGCCCCGCAATCTGAGTGTCTTCGCCATGTGCTATGTGACCCTGGGCGCTGTAGTTTTAATAGCGGCGCGCACCCGCTACCAATGGGGCGGAATCATTAACGAACGACTGACATCCCAGTATGACTGGCTTTTCCTTACGGTCGTCGCAGCGACCATCGCGAATTTCGATTCAAGGCGGCAAATTGCGATCCTTCTGTGTTGCTGCACCGTCATTCTTGGCATACGCGGCCGTTGGTTCCTCGAACGCTTATCCGAAGAGGCCGCTGCTACTTCCAATGTCGAGAGTTTGATCGAAGCCAGTAACGGGACGGATGGCACGGATCACGCCAACGCGCGCCAGTTCTGGTTCCGTTATAGCGTCTCACCGGAACTCAAGTCATTCGTGCAAGACCTACCAACGATATGCACAATCGCAACGAACCTCTACAACGTAGTAAACGTTTCGATGCAACGGACCGCGTTCAACCTGGATGAGGAGGCCTTCATGGCGCCGTCGCCTCAATTGCGCGCGTTCAATGCTAAGGGCGGTCCGGACATTATCATCGTCGGCGTAACGCCGATGCTTCTTTCGGAAGGAATGACTTGGCGCGAGCGGGTCGCTAGTGCGGTTCAGGCCGAGGCGCCACGCTATGCTCCAATTCAACAATCAGGTCCGTTCCTCGCCTTTGCTCGTGACGGTGGTTGCGGCGTCCGGTGAGTCCACTATGAGTTCGTTATGCGCGTATCGCGTTGCCGCTGCTGCGCTAGCAACCGCGGCCGAGACTCGTGCCATACGAGCGGCCTTGTCGGATGGCACAGTGCCGATGCAGCACCTGGGAATCCTCTGCATCAGCTTTGACATGCTATGTTGGGTTTTGCGGATGTGCCTCACCCCGACGCACAACTCCCTCGCCCGGACTGCCGGGGCATTCTTTGCCGAGCAAATGCCGTAGCTGTTCCGCCTCATCGTGTGCCATGTCGCGGTACGGCGGTTGGCCCGTATACATACCAAGCTGACGGATAGCCAACAGCCCTGTGCCTATGCGGCAGTTGGACTGCGCTCAACTCACCCGACCCTACCGGAATTTCTTGCTCCCCAGCCCCGAAAATCGGCTACATTCCCCCAGTAAACACCCTCCGAGGAGAAACCCGATGCTCGACCTCGACCGGTTCTTCGCCGACTGCCAAGCCGCTGTGACGCAGGACGCCAGCCACAAGGCAGTCCGCGACGTGGTCGCCCGCGCCGTCAGCGAACCGGACACTGTGATCGCCGCGCTTGGCGAGCCGCAGCGGGCCGGCATCAACGTGATCCACCGCGCACCGAACCTGACGGTGCTCAACCTGGTCTGGGGGCCAGGCATGACCATCATGCCGCATGACCATCGTGTGTGGGCGGTGATCGGCATCTATACCGGACGCGAGGACAACATCTACTGGCGCCGCCTGCCGGCCGATGCCGATCGAGAAATCGAGGCCGCCGGCGCTCGTTCGCTGTGTCGCGGCGACTGCACGCCGATGGGGCCGGACATCATTCACTCGGTGACCAATCCGATCCCGCGGTTGACCGGCGCGATTCACGTCTATGGCGGTGATTTCCTCAAGCAGGAGCGCAGCGAGTGGGATCCCGAGTCGCTGCACGAGCGCCCATACGACGTGGCCAAGGCGCGTCGGCTGTTCGAGGATTCCAACAAGGCCCTTCTGCTGGCGTAGTGCAGCCGCGGTCACCGACGGCCGGTTGGGAACACGACAATCTGCATCAGCGCCGGTACGGCATCGGGATCGACAGACAGCCGCTGCTGATGGTCGCCGTCCGCGCGTATGAACCGGGATCTGCGACAGCAACGACCCGCTGACCGCGACTGAAGCACCCCCGCCATCCCTTGTCGGTGCAACGACCTCAACGCCACACCAACCCCCCGCCTTTCCCCGTCACCGCCAAGACCTCAGCACCATGGCAATCCCCGCCGCCCCCCTGTCATTGCGAGTTCCATACCGGCCGCTGGCCGACCGGCCCTGGATGAAAGAGCCAGGATTTCCGCCGTTTTCCGGTCCTGGCGGTCGCAACTCTTTCTTGTTAGGAGCGCAGCGACGAAGCAATCCCCCGCCCATTGAGTTCGCCCCCGCGCCCCATCCTGAATAACACTTGACAGTTATTATATATAACGGCATACACGCCGCCATGGACAGCTTCCCCAACCACCCCCTCGACCTCTCCCTCCAGCTCCCCAGGGACACCTTCCACCAGGTCATCCACACCCTGTGTGCCGCGCTGCCGCCCCCGGTCAGCGACTCCCCCGAGGACCTGATCCGCCGCGACAACGACGCCATCGCCCGCGTCGCGTCCATGCTGCCGGCCAACGCCGATGAGGCCCACCTCGCCGTGCAGTGCATCGCAGCCCAAGCCCAGGCGACCGACTGCATCCGCCTGGCCCGCCGCCACGACATCGACACCGCGCTGGTGCTGCGATGCAACACCCTGTCCCTCGCCATGATGCGCCAGGCCTCCGCCGCTCGCCGCCTGCTGCTGCGCGTCCAGGCGATCCGCCAGAAGCGCGAGGCCAACAACGCCACGCTCGATCAGGCCGCCTGGACCGAGCACGCCGCCATGGGCCTGATGGCCAACGCGCTGGGCCGCACCCCGCCCGCGCCGATCGCCCAGCCGGCACCGCCCGAGCCGCCACCACCGCCCGAACCGCCGCCGGAGGCCGCACCAGTCGCCGACCTGGCCGCCGAGGCCGAGCAGTATGCGATCATCCACCCCCGCCGTGCCGCGCTGATCCGTGCCGCCGGTGGTCTGCCGGCCAACTGCGACTTCGGCCCACCGCCGCCCGACCTGCTGCCCCTCATCGCCCACGGCACCACCCCGCACCTCCGCGCCCTCGACGACCCGGCCTCAGCCATCGCCGTTACCTGACAAGCCCGCCCCGTGCCACGCCGACGGCTGGCATGACCGCGCCAGCGTGGTGCAGGCAACGCCGTGCGGCAAACTATGTGAAACAACCTCGACACCGGTGGATTAAGGATCGCCCAGGAAAAGTGCAGCGGTCGGCACCCCCGCTGATCAGTCCAGAAATTACCATCTCACCGTACGGGCAACGAGACGCCAGCGAGACACGGAACGGCCCCCCGATGGCCACCCCTCGCGAATATCAGCCGCTCACCCCCGCCAGCCGCAGACCATCCAGCAGCAGTGCCATATCCTCCGGCCGGCCGAACACCTGGACCTCGGCCCGGAACAGGCTGGCCAGGAAGTCCGGCGCAAACCCGTCGAGCACCGCGCGTTCCCGCGCCGCCCGCTCCATGTCGCCGATCTGCGCGCAACAGGCGATCATGACGGCGCGCCGGAACGGCACCGCCGGCTCCGCCTGGATCGCCAGATCGGTCCAGCGCGCGGCCTCCGCGTAATCGCGTGCGGAAAAGCTCACCATCGCCAGCGCCAGGTGAGCGACGCCGATCCAGAAATCCCGCGGGTTCAGCCGCAGCGACAGCAACGCGTGTTCCCTGGCATCCTCGCCCAGGCCCGTCATGGCCTCGCAAAACGCCAGCCACATCAGCGACATCGATGAGTTCGGATTGACCTCGAGCGCCCGGCGCAGATCGGCGAGGCCGCGCTGCTGCTCGCCCTGGACTACCCGCAGCACGCCGCAAATCGTCAGCGTCCGGTGGTCCAGCGCATCGATCGCCAGCATATGCTCGACGGCCGACCACATCGCGCCGAGCGCCTTCGCTGGGTCCGGCCCCCACCGGTACGAGTGGCACGACCATTCCCCCCAGGCCACCACGTTGTAGGCGGTAAGCGATGCGGGATCAGCGGCGATCGCCTGCTGCGCCGTGTCGATGGCCTCCAGCACGAGCGCTGACTGGCCCTTGCGCACGCCCTCGTTCAGCAGCCCTTGGGCGCGCCAGGTAAGGCGGATGGCGCCGTCGTTCGGGCTGGCCCGGCGGGCATTGGCCATTTCCGCCAGCTCCACCTCTGGCGCCACCGCCGTCACGATGCCGCGCGTCACGTCCTGCTGGAGGGCGAACACATCCTCCAGCGTCCGGTCGAAGCTCTCGGCCCACAGATGGTTGCCGGTGACGGCATCGACCAACTGGGCGCTGACCCGCGCGCGATTGCCGGCCTTGCGGGCGCTGCCTTCCAGCACGTAGCGCACGCCCAGTTCCCGCGCCACCTGGCGCACGTCCACCGGTTTGTCCTTGTAGGTGAACGTGCTGTTGCGCGCGATCACGAAGAGTGCGCGGAACCGCGACAGCTCGATGATGATGTCCTCGGTGATGCCGTCGGAGAAATACTCCTGGGCTGGATCGCCACTGAGATTGGTGAACGGCAGCACGGCGATCGAGGGCTTGTCAGGCAGCGGCAGCGGCGGCGTCGCCGCATCCGACGCCACCGGCGCAGCCTGCACCACCGCCTGCGCTGGACGTGTCCGCCGCCAGGCAATGTCGCCCACCACCAGCGTCAGACCTGCCGCCAGCAACACCCAGCGTACATCGATATCGGCGCCCCAGAGATGCTGCGCTTGCGCGGGTATATGCAGATGCGCCACCAGGTTCGCTACCCAGTGATCCGGCGCGACCCCGGTCGCCGCGACGACAAGTCCGGCCACCATCCAGTGAGTCAGGAACTCGCGGCCGGTATGGAAAACGTGTTTCACCGCGTGCCGCATGGTTTCCCGACCGATCCTGTCCTTGTTCCGATCATACCAGGCGCCGTCGTCGAACCCCTCGTTTGATCGTCATGGCGGGCTTGTCCTGGCCATCGTCACCGGGACCGTGCCGCGACGGCTGACCGGGACAAGTCCGGACAAGCCCAGCCATGACAATCGAGCGAGGGATGGTTGAAGGTCAAGCATTCCGCCGGCCTGTATAAAATGAGACGTCCCATGGGCGAGCGTGACCATTCCGTCACTGTTCCGCAAGGGATTGCTTGTTGCGAGGGCGAAGTCAAATCCGGCGCGGCGCACGGCGTCCCGGACCTTGCCGTCACGATGATCCAGGCCAACTGACTGCAACGGCCGATACAACGGCGCCTATCCCGACTGGTCCTCCGCCCTGGTACGCGAGATCGCCGTGCAATCCGGCGTCAGCCGTGTCGAATGGCGCGATGTCGATTGAGCCTTCCCCGTCATGGCCGGGCCCCGTCCCGGCCATCCGTTGCGACGCAGTGTCTGTGGAAAAGGCCGGAATGCTCCCCGCGACCGTCCCGCGCGGCCAACGGTGAAGCAACAGTTGGCCGAGTATCAAACATTCCGGCGCCCGGTATCAGCACGGAACCGGATGACCTGCGCGATGGCTTAAGCCCTGACCTTTGACGGAGCTTCTGCATCGCACATGAGCAAGCTTGCAATATCGGCCGGCACAGCGTCTCCGCCGTCGGCCGGCACGGTCGTCGCGGAGCTCAAGGCGGCGGCAAGCGCGGCAAGGCTGCGCTATGCCAGTGATCGACGCCCCGGCATCACACGAGTGCGCACGCCACACGGATTCGGCTACCGCCATCCTGACGGCAGCAAGGTGCTCGATGAGGAGACGCTGATGCGCATTCGCAAGCTGGCCATCCCGCCGGCCTATGAAGATGTGTGGATCTGTCCAATCCCAAATGGTCATCTGCAAGCGGTCGGACGCGATGCGCGCCGTCGCAAACAGTATCGCTACCACGCGCGCTGGCGTCAGGTGCGCGACGAAAGCAAGTACAGCAGGATGCTGCTGTTCGGCAAAGTGCTGCCGAAGATCAGGCAGCGGGTCGACGAGGATCTGAGCCGCCGCGGCCTGCCACGTGAGAAAGTACTGGCGGCCATCGTGCGCCTTTTGGAAACCACCCTTATGCGCGTCGGCAACAAGGAATACGCCCGCAGCAACAAGAGCTACGGCCTGACCACGCTGCGGAACCACCATGTAAAGGTCGCAGGCGCCAGCAGGGTCATGTTGGATTTTCGCGGCAAGCACGGCACCGAACATCACATCGATCTGCGCAGCAAGCGCCTGGCGGCGATCGTTCGCCGCTGCCAGGAACTGCCGGGCCAGGAGTTGTTCCGGTACCAGGACGAAGATGGCGAACTGCGCGGCGTCGATTCGGACGATGTGAACGAGTACCTGCGCGAAGTCACCGGCGAAGAGATCACCGCGAAGGATTTTCGTACCTGGGCCGGGACCAATCTTGCCGCGCTTGCGTTCCGCGAGCTCGAGGCCTTCGACACACAGACGATGGCCAGGCGAAACATGGTCCAGGCGGTGGAAGCAGTCGCCAGGATGCTCGGGAATACACCGGCCATCTGCCGCAGGTGCTACATCCACCCGGTCATTTTCGACGGCTATCTGGATGGCTCGCTGCTGGCAGCGCTGAAGCGGCGGGCGGACGAGAAGCTTGCGGATCCCGGCACCGGCCTGAAAGCGGAAGAGGCGGCCGTGCTGGCTTTCCTCAGCCGTAAGCTGACGCAGTCGAACGTCGCCCGGACACGATCCGATCGGCCTCCGTCACGCGGGCGATAGCAGTGCCGTTGCTGCGTGGGAGTTGCTGGCACCGTCACGTCTCCTTCGATGGCAGAAACAACGTGCCGGAACTGCCAACGGTTGCAGGCGCCATTTCAGCGCACCGCCGGCACACCCGTTGATGGTGAGACAGTTGCTTTGCGTAACTTCAATCGACGTTCCGTGATGCGACGGCTGCAACGGCGGCATGCGACCCGCGTTCATTCCACGACCCGGCCGCGGCGGCCGAGCGGACCGATCAGCAGCAAATGAAGGCAGCGAGCATGAGCCAAACCGTTGGCGACTTCTTCTGGCGCCGGCTGCATGAATGGGGTGTTCGCACGATCTTCGGCTACCCCGGTGACGGCATCAACGGCTTCATCGGCGCACTCGCCCGCACCAACGGCCAGTTCAGGTTCGTCCAGGTGCGGCATGAGGAAATGGTATCTGCTCAACCCGGCTGAAGGACGGATTCGTCGGCTAGCACTGCAAGAATAGCCTGGTACGCATGCTTTCCTCGTCGTGCTGCGGTACCAACGACGGATCGAACGCCAGCGAACAGTTCGGCACCCCATTGAGAACGGAAGCCACCCGTGACCTTGCGATATGTGGCTGTGGGTCGCAATTCCCTCTCACTGCCATTGTTATCCGGCGGAACCTCCGGATGGTCGAGAAATGTGAACAAGTGGCCGCGTACCTTGCCGTAACGTTTGCGCAGCCGCTTGCCGGGTCGGTTGGTGGGTGCGAGTACCATGATCGCATCCAATTCGCGATCGAGCCGGCTCTGATAGTTACGCCGCGTGCTCTCGGCCAGGCTCTTGCGCCGCCGTGCCAGCACAACGGCACGCAGTAGCAGCGCCTTCATGCGTGGGGCGAAAATCGTATCTCCTGCCTCGATGGCGTATTTGCAGTCTCTCAGTTGGTGCGCCAGGCAGACCTGCCATAGATCGGCATGCCCCTGCTGCGCGCCATACAGATCGGAGACCCAGATGCTCGGCCGGTGGCCCGCCATCGTCTCGGTGACCACGCTGGCAGCACGGCTGTTGCGCACGATGTGGATTACCACCTGCTCGTTCTGGAACACCCAGTTCCAATGGGTGCGGCCATCGATGCGCACCGAAGTCTCATCGGAGCAGACGATCCGCGAACGGCGCAGTCGGGCGAGAATTGCCGCAACCTCGTTGTCGAAACGGGGTTTGGCACGCTGCAACATCGCATCCAACGCACCTTCACTGATCTGCAGCGCATAGAGATGCAGAAATAACTGCGTCAAACGACGGTAGCTGATCGCGTGCGTGAAGCGCAGGTAGATCGCCAGCGCCACGATATTCCCGCTGAACGGCGAGCCGTCTTCCAGGCCCGAGGGTACCGCCGCCAGAGTGACACCACCGCAGCACGGACAATGTCCTGCATACCGTTCGACACGCGTCACCATGGGGCGCACCACCGGCAGGTCGATCTTGTCGTAACGCCCATGCAGCACCTGATCCGCATCGCTCAGCACAGTCTGGCAACGTACACAGACCGTGGGCTTGGCGGTTACCGTTTGGTCGGGATGGCAGGCCAGCGGGCGACCACCACCTTTGCGCCCCAGGCTGCCTTGGCGCGGTCTGATGCGCTTGGTTTTCTCCGGCTGGTTCGGTTTCTGACCCTTCGACGGCGGCAGGCTGGAATTGTCCGGTGTCTTCGACGGTTCGCCGAGCCTCGCTTCAAGCGCCGCAACACGTGCCGCCAAGCATTGCACCTGCGCCCACAGCGCCCGGATCAGGGCATCCTTCTCACTGTGGCTCAGCTTGTTGAGGTCAGGAAGTTCGGGCACGCCCTGGTTTAGAATCGACTCGCCCGTGACCGCGTCAAATGTTTTTTTCGGCCCGTCAGGGCGTAGTCGAATTACCCCTCAAGACGCAGAACAAATCCGGGGTTGAGCAGATACAGGAAATGGCCGCCTTCATGGCCTCGGCCTACGCCAAGTTCACCGGCGAGGTCGGCGTCTGCATGGCGACATCCGGTCCCGGCGCATCGCACCTGATCACCGGTCTGTACGACGCGCGGCTGGATCATATGCCCGTCCTGGCGATCGCGGGCCAGCAGGCGCGCACGGCGATCGGTGGCCACTACCAGCAGGAAGTGGACGTGCCTGCGATGTTCAAGGATGTCGCTGGCGACTTCGTCTGCCAGGCGAGCGCGCCCGCACAGGTGCGCCACCTGGTGGATCGTGCGATGCGCATCGCCAAGGGCCGCCGCCGGGTCACCGCGCTGGTGTTCCCCAACGACCTCCAGGAGGCCGGCCACACCGAACCGCCGCGCGCGCATGGCACCCTGCATTCCGGTGTCGGCTACAGCGACCCCAGCGTCGTGCCGCACCAGCGCGATCTGCGCCGCGCCGCCGATGTGCTGAACGGGGCAAGAAGGTCGCCATCCTGGCCGGCGCCGGTGCGCTGCATGCAGCAGACGAACTCATCGCCATTGCCGATACGCTCGGCGCCGGCGTCGCGAAGGCGCTGCTCGGCAAGGCCGCGCTGCCCGACGATCTGCCGTGGGTCACCGGCGCCATCGGCCTGCTCGGCACCAAGCCGAGTTGGGAGATGATGAGCGATTGCGACACCTTGCTGATGATCGGCTCGGGCTTTCCCTACGCCGAGTTCCTACCGGAGGAAGACCAGGCGCGCGGCGTGCAGATCGACCTCGATCCCGGAATGCTCAGCCTGCGCTATCCGATGGAGGTCAGCCTGGTCGGCGACTCACGCGAAACGCTGCGCGCGCTGTTGCCGATGCTGCCGGCGAAGAAGGATCGCGCCCGGCGGACGCAGATCGAGAAGAACGTTGCAGCCTGGTGGAAGCTGCTGGAAAGCCGCGCCATGACGTCGGCCAATCCGGTCAATCCACAGCGCGTCGTCTGGGAGCTGTCGCCGCGATTGCCCGAGCGGGCGATCGTCACCAGCAACTCGGGTTCATGCGCCAACTGGTACGCGCGCGACCTGAAGATCCGGCGCGGCATGATGTGCTCGCTGTCCGGTGGGCTGGCATCGATGGGTGCCGCGGTGCCGTATGCCATCGCCGCCAAGTTCGCCCACCCGGACCGGCCGGTGATCGCGCGGGTCGGTGACGGCGCGACGCAGATGAACAACATGGCCGAGCTGATCACCGTGGCGAAATGCTGGCGCGAGTGGTCCAATCCGAATTTAGTGGTCTGCGTGTTCAACAACCAGGACCTCAATCAGGTCACCTGGGAACAGCGCGTGATGGAGGGAGATCCGAAGTTCGACGCGTCGCAGCAGATTCCCGACGTGCCGTATCACCGCTTCGGCGAGATGATCGGCCTGCGCGGCATCTATGTGGATCATCCGGATCAGGTTGCATCGGCCTGGACCGAGGCGCTGGCCGCCGATCGCCCGGTGGTGCTTGAGGTCAAGACCGATCCGGAAGTACCACCGCTGCCGCCACACATCACCTTTAAGCAGGCGAAGAACTTCGCGTCGACGATTCTGGAAGGCGACCCGAACGAGTCCGGCATGCTGATGGGGGCTGCGAAAGAATTGCTGAGTACCGTGCTGCCCGGCGAGCGGAGGCGATGAACAATGTCGCCCGATGGGTGCGGCATGGATCGTCACTTGTCAGCGAGCGTCGGGACGTGTGCCGCACGCTCGCAGCCGCATTGCGTTTTGCAGACGCAACCCAGGAGGTGACGATGCCACGCGGCGACAAGTCCAAATACACCGACAAGCAGGAACGCAAGGCCGACCATATCGCGGAGAGCTACGAATCACGCGGCGTATCCGACAAGGAAGCCGAACGTCGTGCCTGGGCGACGGTCAACAAGGATAGCGGCGGCGGCAACAAGAGTGGCTCCGGTCGCGGCAGGCCGGACACGCATGTTGCGTCGAAGAAGGGTGGCCGGATCGGCGGGCATGCATCGGCAACCCGCTCGGCGGCAG
Source organism: uncultured Alphaproteobacteria bacterium (assembly GCA_963696645.1). GTDB lineage: Bacteria > Pseudomonadota > Alphaproteobacteria > Acetobacterales > Acetobacteraceae > JAMXLO01. Next base: position 32,888 of record CAVOKY010000005.1, on the reverse strand, counting down.
CACGGTCCGCTTCCGCGAAGAAGGCCGCGGCAACCCGCAAGCGCCACGCCGCGCAGCACGCACGCTGAGCAGGGCTCCGCCCTGCAACCCGCCAGGAGGCTTTGCCTCCTGGACCTCCAGCAAAGGCAGTCGCCTTTGCAATCCAATCCCTTTCGACCGGTGGGGGTGGGGGGCGAAGCCCCGCTCGCCAACCAGCCGCGATGTCGCTAGCTTGCCGTATCCACCGCCACATAGGGGCACCCGCGAATGCAGCAGGCTGCGCACTCGGTCGAGTGCGGCTGATCATTGCGGACCCGGGTCTGCTCGGGTCCGCCGGGCACCATCAGGGCTATGCCGCGGGCTTGGCGGAAGCCGCCATCGCGCGCGGCATGCCGGCGCTGATCCTCGCTCACCTGTCGTTCCCGCCGCACAGCCAGTCCGGCCAGACCCGCGTGGTCCCGGCATTCAGCGCGCGCTACCAGACCAGCGGTGAGGGGGGCCGGCTACGCGCCGCGCTGCTTGGGGCCAGCAGCCGTCTGCCGCCGGCCGCCGCCGACTTGGTAACCGGCTTGCTGCGCAGCGTCCGGCGCACGTATCGCCGAGGCCGGTCCGACGCCTTCGGCAGCGAACTGGCCGCCGCACTCCGCAACACCCCGGCATCCGACGACGACGCCCTAGTGCTGCCCAGCGTGTCCGCGGCGAACCTGGCCGGGCTGGCGGACCGGCTCGCGCCGGCGGCGATTGCCAGAATTGCCATCGTGCTCCGGCGTCTGCCGCAGGAGATGGACGAGACTGAACCAGGCCCGGCACCCACCTCCGAGATCATTCGCCGCCTGTTGGACCATTTCGGCGCGCGGCTGCACCTGTTCGCGGATACCGCGCAATTGGCCGGCCTTTGGCACGATGTGCTGGGCGCTCCGGTGACTGCGGTGCCTGTGCCGGTGAGCGTGTCGACCGGTCAGGATCGCCCCGCCAGGGTGACGCCGAACGTCGTGTATCCGGGGGGCGGCCGCATGGAAAAGGGCTACGACCTGCTGCCGGCGGTCGTCGCAGCCTTCAAGGACCGCGCGCGGTTCACCATCCACAGCGGCCCGATCGACCGGCGATCGGATCCGGCGTTGCAGCGCGCCCACCGGCTGCTCAAGGCGCAGGTCGGGCCTCGCGTCGAGGTCATTGAGCGGGCCCTTGACACCGACGACTACCAGGCGCTGCTGCGGGATGCCGACCTCATGCTGCTGCCCTATGATCCACGGGCCTACGGGCCGCGCAGCAGCGGCATTCTGGCCGAGGCCCGCGCCTTGGCCATCCCCGCGGTGGTGCCTCGCGGGTGCTGGATGGAGCAGGTCGCCGGACCGGCGCAGCCGATGGCCTTCGATTTCCCGGACGGATTCGCCGCCAGCGTCGGCAGCGCCCTGGCGCAATTGGGCCCGCTGACCAGCGCGATGCGCGATGCGGCGCCGGCCTGGCGCGCGACCCATAATCCCGCGGCGCTGCTGGATGTGTTGCTGGGAATCGGCCCGGGGTTGTAACACGCGCCCGTGTTCGGTATCCGAAGCCCTCGCAATGCGCGCCGGTCCGCCGGCCAACCCGAGGCACCATAAATGCACTGTCTTGTCACCGGAGGAGCCGGCTATATCGGCTCGCTGTTGGTTCCGGCGCTGCTGCAGAGTGGCCATGCGGTTACCGTGCTGGATACGTTCTCCGCCGGCGACCCGAATCTCGCGACCTGCTGCCTCGATCCGGCCTTCGAACCGGTGCGTGGCGACGCCCGCGACATGCGCGTAGTGGAGCCGTTGCTGAAACGCGCTGATCTGGTGATCCCGCTGGCCGCGCTGGTCGGTGCTCCGCTCTGCGCGCGCGACCAAATCGGCGCCACCAGCCTGAATCGCGATGCCGTATTGGATCTGGCAAAGCGCGTCTCGCGCGATCAGATGGTGGTGTATCCCACCACCAACAGCGGCTACGGCGTGGGCGACGGCAACGCCTTCTGCACCGAGGAATCGCCGCTGCGGCCGGTCTCGCTTTACGGCCGCACCAAGGTGGAGGCGGAAGAAGCCGTACTTGGCACCTGTCGCGGCGTGTCGCTGCGGCTGGCCACGGTGTTCGGCATGTCGCCGCGCATGCGGCTGGATCTGCTGGTCAACGACTTCACCTGGCGCGCCGTGACGGATCGCGCCGTGGTGCTGTTCGAAGCGCATTTCCGCCGCAACTACATCCACATCCGCGACGTGGTGAAGGCATTCCTGTACGCCGTCGAACACTACGGCACCATGCGCGGCGAGCCGTTCAACGTCGGCCTGTCCGAGGCGAACCTGTCGAAGGCGCAGCTTTGCGAACGCATCGCCAGGCACGTGCCGGGATTCGTCTGGATGGAGGCACCGATCGGCGAAGACCCCGACAAGCGCGACTACGTGGTCTCCAACGAGAAACTGGAAAAGCTCGGCTGGCGGCCCGACGTTTCGCTGGATGCTGGAATCCAGGAGTTGGTGAAAGGCTTCCGGATGCTGCGCAACGGACGCTTTGCCAATGTCTGATCGCCTCGCCGTTCCCCCGCCTGGTCGCATGCTGGACATGGCATGTCGCGCCTGCGGCGGCCATCACGTGGAATTGGTGCTCGATCTCGGTGATCAACCGCACTGCAACCGGCTGGTGCCGCTCGACCTCCCGATAGGAGTTCGAGCCTGCGTATCCACTCCGCGTCGGCTTCTGTCGCGACTGCACCATGGTGCAGATCGATCACACGATCCCGAAGGAGTCGATGTTCTCCGAGTACCCCTACGTATCGGGCACTACCAAGACCCTGCCGGAGCATTTCCGCGCGACCTCGGAGCGGATTGCCGCCGCCTACGGTCTCGGCCCGCAGGATCTCGTGGTCGATATCGGCAGCAACGACGGCACCTGGCTGAAGCAGTATGCGCCGTTTGGCTGTCGCGTACTCGGCGTCGAGGCTGCCGCCAATGTCGCGCAGATTGCGCAGGACGCCGGTATCGCCACCTGGAACCGGTTCTTCAACGAGGCGTGCGCGCACGACATCCTTGCCGATCTGGGCCCCGCAAAGATCGTCACCGCAGCCGGCGTGTTCTTCCATCTCGAGGAACTGCACAGTGTCGTGCGTGGTATTGCCGCGCTGCTAGCGCCGGATGGCGTCTTCGTCGTGCAGGCGATATATCTCGGCGGCATGGTGCAGAACACCGCGTTCGATCAGGTCTATCACGAGCACCTTTGCTACTACACCCTGCGGTCGCTGTCGGCGCTGCTCGAACGACATGGCCTGGAGGTGTTCGAAGCGAGGCTAGTGCCGATCCACGGCGGCACCATCGAGGCACATGTCGCGCGCAAAGGCACGCGCCCGACGGGACAATCGGTACACGCCCTGCGCGCCGCCGAGAGCGATGTGCGACTGGGCGAGATCGACACCTATCGTCAGTTCGCGCAACGGGTGCTGGCGCTGCGCGACAGGCTGCGTGGGCTGCTCGAGACGCATCGCGCGCGCGGCCGTTCGGTGTGGGCCTATGGCGCGCCGGCCAAAGGAGCCACGTTGCTGAACAGCTTCGGCATCGGCCCTGACCTGGTGCAGAAGGCAGTCGAAAAGAACCCGCTGAAGATCGGCCTGGCGATTCCCGGTGTGCGCATCCCGATCGAGGACGAGGTGGGCCAGCGGCCCGATGCCTATCTGGTACTGGCATGGAACTTCATCGATGAATTCGTTCGCAAGGAGCAGGAGTGGCTGGCCTCGGGGGGCGAGTTCATCGTTCCCATCCCCGAGGTGAAGGTCATCGCGGCGAACCGGTCCGCATGAGTTTGCCCGAAGCGGTCGTGCTGTTCGGCGCCAGCGGGTTCATCGGCCGCAATATCGCCCAGTCCCTGGCCGGCCAGGTACCGCTGCTGATTGCTGTAAACCATACGGGACGCATGGTGCCCGGCTGCACGCGCACGATCGCGGCCGGCGCACTCAATGAGCTTGCCGATCTGCCAACCGGAACCGCCATCGTGCATGTCGCCGCATTTCGCTACTTCGCCTCGCGCTTCGCCGGCCAGCAGGCGGAAATCGTCGCGGCCAACCTGCAACTGACCGACCTTGTCTATCGCTTCGCCCTGCAACGCGGTATTACCGAAGTGCGCGCGGCGAGCAGTTCCGCCGTATATCCCGCGGCATGGCCGATGCTGGATGACGACACACCGCTCGATCTGAACCTTTGGCCGCATGAGGGTGAGGCCGGCTATGCCTGGTCGAAGCGCTGGGGCGAGATCGCCGCCGAACTCTGGCGACGCCGCGCGGGTATCAACACGATCAGCTTCCGGCTGACCAATCCCTATGGCCCGTTCGATCTGCTTGATGAAGCCGATGCGCATGTCGCCACGGCTTTCGTGATCCGTGCGCTGCACGACGCGCCGGATTTTGAAATTCGCGGCGATCCGTCGGCCGAACGGGATTTCGTGTTCGCCGGCGACGTGGCGGCAACATTCGTTGCATCGCTGTCGCTCCGCGGTGTCAGCGACGCCGTGAACTGCGCCGCCGGGCAGACGACCCGGATCGACGACCTGGCGATGGCCGCCATGCAGGCCGGCGGAAAGGTGCGCCCGCTCCGCACTAACCCGCCGCCGCCCGGCGCCAATCCTGGCGTGAAGCTGCGTCGGGCTACAGCGGCGCGACTGCGTCGGCTGCTGCCCGACCTGCTGGCGTTCCGGTCGCTGCAGGACGGCATGCGGGAAACTGTGGCATGGTATCGCGATGCGCTACGCTGATTCGCCAACAATCGTGTTGGGAGCTGACGGTTTTGTCGGCCGCCATCTCGTCGCGACCTGGCGCGCACGTGGCTGGCCGGTGCATGCGGTGGGGCGCGCCGCCGGCGATTTCACGGATTCGGTGGTGGTTGATGGCGTGTTGCGCAACGCGCCGCGCGCCGGGCGCATCCTGCACGCAGTGACGAAGCAGCGTACCGGTGCGATCCAGTACGCGATGCAGGGCGAACTGCTGAATGACAACGCACGCATCCACCTGAACGTGTTGGAAGGCTGGCGCCGCCATCAGCCCGCGGCGAAGTTGATCACCCTCGGCAGCTCCTGCATCTATCCCGAATCGAGCCGGCCGATTCCGGAAACCGCATTCCGCAGCGGCCCGCCGCATCCGTCGGTGCGCGGATACGCGCTGGCGAAGGAGATCCTGGTGACCGGCTGCGAAACCTACGGATCGCAATACGGTCTGCATTGGCTACATTGTGTGCTCGCGACGCTGTACGGCCCCGGCGCCCATATCGAACCGCAGCGCAGCCATTTCATGGCCGCGCTGATCGCGCGCGCCGTCGCAACCCGGGCGTCCGGCGCGGACAGCTTCGAAGTCTGGGGCAGTCCCGATACGGTGCGCGATCAGCTGTATGTGACCGACCAGATCGATGCGGTGATCGCCGCCGATGCCGCCTTCGAGGACACCATCGTGCATTGCACCGACAATGCGCCGGTGACCATCGGTGCCTGCGCCGAGGCCATCATGCGCGCGCTCGAATGGGATGCGCGGATCGTGCATCCGGCCGACAGCTTTCAGGGAGCTGGCTACAAGAGTCTGGATTCGAGCCGGTTTCTGGCGAAGACCGGATGGCAGCCTCGGGTGCCGCTGGCCGATGGCGTGCGCCGCGTGCTGGCCGCGGATTTCAATGGCGTCGCGGCATGATCACCGTTTCGCGCACCCCGCTTCGCGTCAGCTTCTTCGGCGGTGGCACCGACTATCCCGAGTATTTCGAACGCGCGCGCGGTGCCGTGCTGGGCATGGCGATCGACAAATACATCTACATCTCCGTGCTGCGGCTTTCCTCGGTGATCGACTACCATTTTCGCGTCAGCTACTCTCGCATCGAGACGGTGCTGAATGCGCACGAGTTGCAGCACCCGGTGGTGCGCAACGTGTTGCAGCATTTTGCCGTGAGCGATCCGCTGGACCTGTCGATCATGGCCGATCTGCCGGCGCGCAGCGGGCTCGGCAGTTCGTCGTCGTTCACTGTCGGGCTGATCAACCTGATCCATACGCTACAGAAGCGGCCGATCACCAAACTCGATCTGGCGCGCACGGCAGTGTTCGTCGAGCGCGAGTTGCTGGCCGAGAACGTTGGAGTACAGGATCAATACCATGCCGCATTCGGCGGGCTGAACCGGTTCGAATTCACCGCGGGCCGCACGCGGATCGAGCCGGTGCAGATGACGGCGCCGTGCCAGTCCGCGCTGACCGGGTCGCTGTTCCTGGTCTACACCGGTGTGACGCGGTTCGCGTCGGAAACACTGGAGGAGCAGATGCAGCGCACGGTGAGCCATGCCGCCGATGGTGCGCTGTCGCACCTGCTGGCGCTGGTCGATCAGGCGGTGGACGTGCTGGAGGGCGACGATCCGGAGCGTCTGCTGAGTGCGTTCGGCGCGATGCTGCACGAGGGATGGGAAACCAAGAAGCGGCTGTCGTCCAAGGTGAGCAACCCGCAGATCGATGCATTGTACGCGGGAGCACGGGACGCCGGCGCCAGCGGCGGCAAGCTGTGCGGCGCGGGCAGCGGCGGCTTTCTGCTGATGCTGGTTCCGCCGGAACGTCAGGCGGTGTTTCTGGAGCGGATGAACGGAACCGCGGTGATTTGGATCGGGATGGACACCGTGGGTTCGACAATACTGACGGGATGAAGGAGTTATGCCTCCACTCTTCCTTAAGCCATGTGCGAGGGCGAACCAGTTACTGTCGCAACTACCCGTAGCGCCTCTAGCGCGATCTTCACCCTCAGCGACACGTTAATCTTTCGTCATGATCCGCCCCGTCTATCAACGAAACGGTCGACCTCCAACTATGCCCCTGGTCGCAAATTCAGGGTCCGCTTCAATCGTTCGGCGACCGGGAAACTTGTGCCGTCCCAACTGAATGAACGGTCGCTCAGCCAGCCTGAACACCAAATCGACCAAGGCCAAGGTTACTGGAATGTAGAACATCGCTCGAACAGTGATCCACAAGAACGGATGAGCATAAAAGAGGGATGGATGCATTCCGGTGGCCAAGCCCTAACAAAATGCTATCACCGGAAAATGCAGAAGGTATACCCCGCTCACGCCAGAATCCGAAAATCCTCGTGCGAGATGATGCGGAAGTTGTCGGTGACCTCATCGCAGTAGAGGCGCCAGTTCCTGGGCACCTCGTCTCGCAGGAACGTCAGGATCGCGCCGCTGAAGTCTCGGAAGGTTTCATGACACGTGTTGTGGGTGATGTGCTTGTGCATCAAGCCCCAGAGTTGTTCGATCGGGTCGAGATGCGGGCAGTAGGTCGGGATGAAGTGGAGCCTGATCCGGCAACCCGGCCGCGCCAACCAGGCCTGCACCAACTTCGCGTGGTGGTACCTGGCGTTGTCCAGGAACAGATGAATCACCCGCTTGCGCGGGTACATGCTCAGCAGCGCGATCATCAGTCTGATCGTGCTGGCTGCATCAACCGTCTCCACCTCCAGCATCTGGGTGTGGCCGGTCTCCAGGTTGATCGCGCCATGAATGTTCAGGCGTTGCCGCCCGCTGGTCTGCGCCACCGCGATCGGCGTGTCCTTCGGCGCCCAGCATCCCACCGGCCGTACCGCATGCGTCGGATGCACCGCGTCGGCGAACAACACTGCTTCATCGGCGTCCAGGCGGTTCAGCAACTCCTCATACGCCTTGATGAATGCAGCCTGTTTCTCTGGATCGAGCTTGCGCGACACCGTTTTTGGTTTGCGATGTTCCATGCCGAGCCGGTGTAACAGCGCGATCAGGCCAGACCGGCCCTGGTATTCGATGCCGCACTCCTTCTCGATCCAGGCGCCCACCTCGCGCGTGGTCCGCGGCAGCGTATCGCTGATCCAGGCCTTCAGCTTGTCCCGCTGCTCTTCGTTCAGGCGGCAGGCGCCGCCCTCATAGCCGAAGCTCGCCAGGCCCTCGATCCCGTCTTCCTGGTACAGCCGATACCAGCTGCGGATCGTGTCGTCGTCCAGCAACAGGACCGTCGCGATGGCTTCGCAGCTCATGCCGTCGTCCAGCAGCACCAGCGCATTGGCGCGCCGGGCCAAACGATGGGCGGCAGACCCGTCCCGAGCCAACTCGGTCAGGTCCTTGCGCGATTCGGCGTCCAGGAAGCCGCGGCGGATCATGCGGACGGTAGAATCGCGTTCCGGCCGTTTGGCAAGGGGTATTTTCGCCTTCCCGGGGAGTCGCGGTATAGCTACCGACGACCAACGTGCCGCGTTGGCTGCGCTTGCCGGCTCGCGTGATCGCGGCGAGGCGGACCGGGCGCGTGCTGTGTTGCTGACGCTGGCCGGTTGGACGAGCCCGCGCATCGCCGAGGCATTTGGTGTGCGTGAGGACACGGTCCGCCTGTGGCGCAGCGACTTCATGCGCGGCGGTGCGATGGCGCTGAAGGCCAATGTAGCGCCCGGCCCGGTGCCGGTGAAGAGTGAAGCGGCGCTGCGTGTGGCTACCCCACTGCCGGAAGCGCCGGTGGCGGACCGGCGCAATTGGACGATCTCCCGGCTGCGTGCCGAGATCGAAGCGCGGGCAGGCGTCTGCATTAGCCGTTCGCAACTGTCCAAGGCGTTGCACAAAAAAAGTTCCGCTGGCGGCGGCCGCGCCACACGCTGAACGGACGCCAGAGCGCCACCGAGATCGAACGGGTCGGTCTGCGCCTGCAATTGCGCAAGCAACAGGCCGAGGCCGGCGACATCGTGCTGCTCTACGGTGATGAGAGCGAGGCACTGACGCATCCTTATCTCGCGCGGGCATGGGCCAAGGCGGGGGCGGACCTGCGTGTGCCGGCGCCGGGGCAGGCGAAGAAGGTCGCCATGCTGGGTTCGTTCGATCACGTCACACGCCAGCTCATCGTGCACACCAGCCCGACCAAGCGCAGCAGCGACTTCCTCGCCCATCTCGAGCAACTCGACCGGCTCTATGGCCCGAAGCCCGGGCAACCCATTAAGCCGGTGGTGCTGGTCGAGGACAATGGGCCGATCCATACTAGCAAGCTCTCGCTGGCAGCGCTGGCTACCCGCGCCCACTGGCTGACCGTCGAGTGGCTGCCGAAATATGCGCCCGAACTGAACGACATCGAACGCGTCTGGCATGATCTCAAAGCGCATCATCTCGCGCATCAGACCTTCGCTGACCCGGACGCGCTCGACCGAGTGATCCACCAGGCGGTGGGCGCGCTCAATGCCGAGCGCTCCCCGCTTCCGTTGGCCGGGCTACGAATCTCTGCTTAGCAAGGACATACCCGCTCCATCCTGCCGCCGCCCGCACTCCGGACGTATGCTACGTTGTATGCCAATGGACGATATTGACGATTTATCCCAATATTTCAATAGACTAATACTGTACAGTGGCGGAGAGGCAGGGATTCGAACCCTGGGTACCCCTAAGGGTACAACGGTTTTCGAGACCGCCCCGATCGACCGCTCCGGCACCTCTCCGTTGCTTCGCCGCCCGCAGCAACAGCGTGGCGCCTTATAGTGGCGCCAATCAGCCATCGCAACACACCGCGCGGTTGGCCCCAGCAACCGAGGGCAGGGCGTCGAAAACAGCTGTCCGTTGCACCGAGCGTGAAACGCTGTGGCTCTGACGTCTGAAGAACTAGCACAAATTGCTTTATCGACGGGCGATCTTGCACTCGCGTGGAAAAGCTATCTCCTATGTCGCCAATGGCTCGTTCCTACCATCGCGCCATAGGAGAACTCTGTCCGTGACCCGCATCCACGTCCTGCATGAGAATGCCGCCTGGCTGCCGCCGCTGGCCCAGGCCTTCGATCAGCGCCACCTGCCCTGGACCGAGTGGTTTCTCGATGCTGGCACCTTCGACCTCGCGGCCCCGCCGCCGCAGGGCGTGTTCTACAATCGCATGAGTGCCTCCTCCCACACGCGGGACCATCGCTTTTCCGCGGAACTCACCGCTGCCGTGCTGGCCTGGCTCGCCCGCTGGGGCCGGCGCGTCGTGAACGGGTCGTCCGCTCTCGATCTCGAAATCAGCAAGGCCCGGCAATACGCCGCCCTGGAAAGTCACGGCATTGCCACTCCACGCACCGTCCTCGTGGCCGGGCGCGAGCGCATCGTCGCCGCGGCCCGACGGCACTTCCCGGGCCAGCCTGTCATCCTGAAGCCGAACCGTGGCGGCAAGGGGCTCGGCGTCCAGCTTTTCCAAACGAGCGACAGTCTCGCCGCCTACGTCAATGGCGCAGTCTACCAACCGCCGGTGGACGGACTGCACCTGCTGCAGGAATACGTGCGTGCGCCACGCCCGTTCATCACTCGCGCGGAATTCGTTGGCGGCCGCTTCCTCTATGCGGTCGAGGTCGACACCAGCGAGGGCTTCGAACTCTGCCCAGCCGAGGCTTGCGCCATAGGCGATGCAATCTGCCCCGTCGGCGAGGCGCCACGCGACAAGTTCACCGTCATCGACGGCATTCCGGACACGCTACGGCTGCGCCTGGAACGCTTTCTGTCATCAAGCGGCGTGGAAGTGGCGGGTATCGAGTTCATCGGCGACGCCGCCGGCCGTACGCTGGTCTACGACATCAACACCAACACGAACTACAACCCGGACGCGGAAGCGCGCGCCGGCCGGGCCGGCACCGCGCGATCCGGCCCTGGTGCAATTGCAGAATTCCTCGGCAGCGAACTTGTTCGCCAACGCGTTGCCGCCTGAGACCGGGTGGTTGATGGGGGATCCCGCTCCGTAGCATAACGCTGCCGCGGGGCTGAGGATGGGACTCGGGCGTTGGCGACCATCTCGATCGAACGGCGCGCCCAGGTGATCGTGCTGGGCAACGAGAAGGGTGGTTCGGGCAAATCGACCGCAGCCATGCACCTGATCGTTGGCCTGCTGCGCGACGGATACCAGGTCGGCGCGATCGACCTCGATGCGCGGCAGGCGACACTGTCCGGCTACCTGGCGGCACGCGAAGCGTTCGCCCGCATCAGGGGCATCGACCTGCCGCAGCCGCGCAGCGTCGCCGTGGAGCGCAGCGCCCTCGACAGCCGCGCCGCCGCCGATACCGAGGAGACGGCGCGCTTCAACGCGGCGCTGGCCGGGTTGGCCGACTGCGACATCGTAGTGATCGACTGTCCCGGTTCGGACACGTTCCTGAGCCAGCTCGGCCATGGTCACGCGGACACGCTGGTGACGCCGATCAACGACAGCTTCGTCGATTTCGCGATGCTGGCGAAGGTCGATCCCGACAACCACGCGGTGGTGCACCCCAGCATCTACAGCGAGATGGTGTGGGAAGCCCGCAAGCGCCGCTTCGCCCGCGATCGTGGCCGCATCGACTGGATCGTCATGCGCAACCGGCTGGGTGCCACGGAGGCGCGCAACAAGCGCGACGTCGGCGCAACGCTGGAGGTACTGGCCAAGCGGATCGGCTTCCGCACGGTGAAAGGCTTCGGCGAGCGGGTGATCTTCCGCGAGCTCTATTTGCAGGGCCTGACCCTGATGGATGTGCGCGAGGCCGGCGTGGGCATCCAGATGGCGATGAGCCACGTCGCGGCGCGGATGGAGGTGCGGGCGCTGATTGCTGCGATCCGCAAGCCATCACCCTCGGTCACCGCGGCGATCGCTCCGACGGCGGCATGACGGCTGGTGTTGCCGGTCTCTGTCCCCGGGCGCTATATGGCGCCCGTCGTTTCCAGTCGCCGACGTAGCTCAGCGGTAGAGCAACTGATTCGTAATCAGTAGGTCCTCGGTTCAAGTCCGAGCGTCGGCACCAAACTGCCCTGGAAAATACTGAGGTTTTTGCTCGGTTCGGTCAGATAGTCGGCTCGATCAGATGATCCTGTGTGCCAGTCGGTGTGTTTCGGCGGTATGACAAAATCTCAGCAAATTCAGTGGCCAACCATCCAGCGAACGACACATTCTCCCCGACGGCGGTCGCCGCTTGACCCCCAGTTGCGGCAGTCCTGTCCGGTGGTGGTGACTTCACACTCCGGTACGCTTGGTTCAGACTTCGGGCACAAATTCCCCATGAGGCGCAACTCTGCTGCTTCAGGTTCGTCGTCTACAACGCTTTCTGTCAAAAGTCTCAGGAATGGCTGCCAGATCCGGTTACTGTGGCACTGCGGTACGTAGCCTTTACGTACTCAGCTAGGCGGAGCGCCAACGCCACGATGGTGATTGTGGGCATGTCCGAGCCGCAGGTTGGGAATACAGAGCTGCCGGCGATGAACAGATTCTGCATCCCATGCACGCGGCCGTCGGCGTCAACTACCCCCCTACGAGGATCGGTATGCATGCGTGTGGTGCCCATTTGATGCCAACAACCCTTCAACGTCTCCGGCCACGCTTCGCCGCTACGCGGGGCATCCACCATTATCCGGCCGGCACCGATCCGCGTCAGTTCCGCGCCGACGATCTCTTGCGTGCGACGTATGGTCCGCTTTTCGAGCTCGCCCAGACGCCAATCAACCCTGACACGTGGTAGGCCGAGCGCGTCTCTCTCACGGCCGAGGGTGACGCGGCTGTCGGGCAACGGCGTTGGCTCGACGACTGTCTCGAGCACAAAGCCGCGCAGCAGGAATCGTGGCTTGTATTTGACGCCGATTGCAAATGCGGAGACTTGTGGGAGGCGCTTGGTCAACTTAATGAGGTCAGCCCGCGAGCGATACAACAGGGAGCCGCGGCCATAGAGCGCGCGAAAGAATATCTCGGTCGCGGTGCTGGTCGCTGCACCGTCACCCACAAACTGCGACTTCACATAGCAGCGCGTGTTACCGAGTTCGCTCGACTCGCTGGGTGTCCGGTGACAAGCCGAAGAATCCGGCGACCTTAACGCCACGCACAGAGATTTTGCCGGTATACGTGCCATACAAGTCGTAGAGACCGCTGTTGGTCAGCACGTCGCGGAAAGTGATGGCGCCGCCACGCAATCGTGGATGATCCATGAAGTAGCGCCCGACTAGGTCGTGCTGGTTGCCGACGCCAGATGGCTGGTATCGGTTTGACGCCAGCAACAGGCGGGGGGTTTCTATGCCGCCCACGGCTAAGATATAGGTTCCGGCCACAACCCGGAACGCGTTGCCGTCGAGCGTGCGCACCTGTACACCGCTGACGGTGCGACCATTCCCAGGTGTTTCGATCTCAGTGACGTTGGCGTCGAGATAGGCGGTCACATTGCGCGAGCGGGAGATATCGTCGCGGTAGCGCTGGCCGAAGCGCGTGGGCGGACTGAATTGTGCGATGAGGTTAATCGCACGGGCACGATCGAACGGCACCAAACGAGCGTCCGGCCGACCGATCCAGGCCTCCCACGTCGATGGGTCGTATTCGAAGGGGCCAAGTTGGAGCAGAGTTTGCGCACGCTGATAATAGGGCAACAGATCGGCGCGCGCGATCGGCCACCCGCTGTTTGGCACCCAATCTCGAGCCTCGAAGTCATGGGCGTCGAGCGGGCGGCAGAACCCCGCCCAGCAATTCGAACTCCCGCCGAAGTAGCGCGATCGTACTTGGTCGAGGTCCTCGTAGCGTAGGCCGACATTCTCGCCCTTATAGACGTTATGCCCTGCGCGGTCGGGCTTTAGCCGGCCGCCTTCTAGAAGGATGACGCGGCAGGAATGTCCGTCGAGCTCCCGCGCCAGTGTGATCCCTGCCGGTCCGGCCCCGATGATGCAGATCTCTGTCTCTAGGATCGTTCCCCCGGACACGCTGCGCGCATCGATGATCATTGCTCCCAGATTCCCTAATTTGAGGTAAGAACAGTGCGCATATTGGTTCACGGGTGGTGGTTGCAGCGGTTAACTCGAAGTGGGTCCGACACAGAGTTGCTGAGTTCAGCAGGCCCACCAAGCGCCGGCGCGGCAGCAAGTTGCCGACCCGGGACCGTCCGCCCACGTATCTTGTACAGTGCCAGTCCTATCCACTCGTGCGCCGCCGTGTCCAGCAACTCGAAGCGATAGGCAAGGTTGGGAGCCCACCAGTCGTCCCCGCCATGATGCGCCGTGCGGTAGGCTACGGGGCAGGGCAGCACCTGCCAGCCAGCGCTACGGAAGACAGCAACTGCGCGGGGCATGTGTAGTGCCGACGTCACCAGCACCCAAGTCTCGCCCAATGCTGGCTTTGCCACGGCGTGGGCGAACACCGCATTCTGCCACGTATTCTGTGAGCAGTGCTCGTAGTACAGCCGGCCGGCCAAGCCGAATGAATCGAACAGCCTACGGGCAGCGTCTGCCTCAGTTTCTCCGCGGTGGCGGGCACCACCAGCGAACACCAGTTTCGCCTCTGGATGGCGCTGCGCGAGCGCCATGAAGGCAGTCATGCGCTCGGCTTCAAGGTTCAGCCCGGGTGTGCCGCGGTCGGCGGCAACCGACATACGCATAGCACCGCCGAGCGTGACGATGCCATCGATATGAGGCGGCTCCGGACGCAATGGCAGGTACCGGTTCTCCAGCGGCCGAGCCATCCATTGAGGGACAGGCAACAACAGCAGCGCCGTTTGGCCGCCCACACTGACAAGTAAAATCGGTTGTGCGCCGTCGTGGCTGGTCAGTAGCAACACCAACCCGACCACCGACAGCAGCAGCAGAAGGAGACTCGGCCATATGGCGGCGTTCATGATCGCGACAAGAAATCGCTGCACAAGCGTGAACATAGCCTTTGCCTTGGGCAGCGTGCCGAGAGCCTTCCTCCCCTGCCGGCGGAAGCCATAAGCCAAGGCGCTGCCCAGCCATGTGCGTCCAGACCGCATGCTATGGGATCGTCCCGTCGAACACCGCTGCCCATGCCGCGAACATGATCTCCTGATCGTAATCCCGCTCCGCCTGTGCTCGATTCGCGGCGCCGATCTCGTACCGCAGCTTCGGCGAGGCTGCCAAGCCGAGCAGTGCCTCGGCAAGGGCGCGCGCGTCCCTCGCAACGACAAAGGCTCCGTTCTGCGGCGCTAGCATCCGCCGTACATCGCCCACGTCTGTCGCAACCACCGGCAGACCGCTGGCCATCGCTTCCAGCACACTCATCGGCATAGCCTCGCTGTTGGAACTCAGCGCGAATATGTCGAGGTCCCGAAAGGCTGCCTCCGGGCGCGGCATGTGCCCCACGAAATGCACATCCGTCCCTATGCAGAGTTCACCTGCCAACTGCTCCAGTTCGGGCCGCTCGGGTCCGTCGCCGACGATGACCAGCCGTGCTGGCGTCGCCAGCCGGAGCGTGCGGAAAGCATGCAGCAGTAGGCCAATGTTCTTCTCTGCCCGCAGTCTTGCCACGGCGCCGATTACTAGCGGTCCGGCCGGCCGTCGCGCTCGGACGTTGAAGCGGTTCAGGTCGACACCGTTCGGAATCAGGCGCAGTCGACGCTGCGGTAGCCACCAGCTTCCTCGCGCCATATCGTATAGGCCATGCGATGGGACGACGACTGTGCTGCGGCGTAGGACCAGGCGACGGGTCCACACCCGGCGGGCATGCTGGCTGTGGAGTTCGTCTGGGCCGAGTCCATCCTCGAGGTGGACGTGCCGGACCAATGGCGGCCAGTTACCGAAACTCCACTCGAGGGTGCCCCAGTTAGATGTAACAAATACACTTGGCATCAGTTCCCGTAGCGCAGCACGGCATCTGGCGACGTTGCCCAGCGTGTCACCCTTCTGCAGCCGGACTTGAGGGAAGACGACATTGAGACCTGGGTTCAGCAACTCGCGGCAACTCAGGTCGCCATCCATGGCGACGATGGCGTGTCGCCAGCGCTGACCAAACCAATTGGCAATTCCGGCAAAGCGGTTTTGCACGCCGCCAATCGCGAAGGTTGGGAAGAGGTGCAACACAAGCGGCTCGGACCGATTGGTCGACTGGTGCCCAAAGCGTCTCTGTTTCACGGTCGTCATGACGTCCGCATGACGGCGGGCGGTCGCAACTCAGTCGGCCGGACCGCAACATCGCGAAGTACCGCGGCGTGGCGGGCTGCGGTGGCGGACCAAGTAAAGCGTTCGGCATAACGTCGCGTCGCGTAACGGTCAGGCGGGCTGGCGAGCAGACGACGTATGCCCTCCACCACCGCCGCAACGCCACAGTCACGGAACAGGACGCCAGCTTCCGGACAGTTTACTACTTCCGGCGAGCCCCAAACCGGCGTTGCGGCGACGGGGGTGCCGCAGGCCATTGACTCCATAATCACATTCGCGATGCCTTCGCGATCCGAGCACAACAGCAAGGCGTCGGCGGCGCCCATGAGTGCGGGCAGTCGCCGCTGATCGACATGACCGAGAAATCGGACCCGATCGGCGACGCCACGCCGCGTGGCAAGGCGTCGCAGCGCCGCCTCTTCCGGTCCATCACCCGCGATCACCAAATCGATGCAAGGTAGTTCGGCGAGAGCCTCAAGCGCCAATTGATTGCGTTTGCGGGCAATGAGATGACCGACCGAGATAAGGGTGGGCCGGTCGAAGCCCAGCAAATGGCGCTGCATCGCTCGGTCAGGCAGGGGCCTGAAATGATCCAGGTCGACGCCGTGTGGGATGACCTGCACATTATCGGTAGGCACGTCGAGCGCCACCATGCGGTCCTTCAGAGCTTGGCAGACAGTAGTGATCCCGTCCGCGCGCGCCAGCGCCCAACGTATCTGCGTCCGTGCCAACGCGTAGAGTGACAACAAGCTGATGTCACTGCCGAGGGCGGTCAGTACGACCGGACGGCCAAGTATCTTGCCGAGCAGCGCCGCCGCCACACCGTCGGGATAGACGTAGTAGGCATCGATCACGTCAAAATCGAAGCCATCTCTGCGCAGTGTCAGTAACGTCGGCAGCAGCGCTGCGGCCATCAGTGTGGGTATCATGGTCATGCCGATTTTCGGCAGCACGGGATAGCGCGGATGCAGCGTCTCGATGCCCTCTTGGCAGCTCCGTGGGGGCACGCGGGCATACGCGGCGTACTGCCCGAACATGGCGTGGGTCGATGGAAACCAGGGAACTGGAGCAACCATCCGCAATTCGATCCCGCCGCTATGTGCGAGATGGCGCAGGCGATGGCGAAGAAAGATGCCATGACGCGGCTGCACTTCGTTTGGGAAAAGGGTCGAGACGCACGTCACTCTGAGGGTTTGGGTCATCGTAGAGGCTTGCCTCGTCCATCCGGCGGTGGCACTGGGTTAGTGTGCGGTCGGAAGAATACGGTCTTGGAGCAGAAGCCGTTCGTCGGCCATGACCTGTGACGTCAATGCGTGTAGCGAACGAAGCCGAGGAGCTCTTGTGGTGCGTAGTTCGTTGCCAATCTAGCTGGATTTCTGAAACACTGCCAGCTTTCGTTCGTGCAGCGATGCGATTTGGTGGATTTTGTCGCACTTGAGGTTCGGTTGTTCGGGCAGCATTGGCGCGCGGACCGATGGCTCGCGCGATGCGGGTCCGGTGGTGGGTTTTCGCGCCTTACGGGTAATTTGGGGGGCGTGCCGAGGCTCGGGGCACCGGCGTACGGATTTCTGGCATGGTGAAGCGGCTCAGGAGAAGCCAAAGGCGCGCTGCAGATTGGTGACCCGCGGAAGCGGATATCCGCGGCGTGACAGTGCTACGCGGCAAGCGCGCCATTTGCCCGTGCCGCGGCCAAAACGCGATACACGGACGCGACGCCGATCCCGAGGTCTGCCGCAATGGCTTCTCGTGTCCACCCGGCCTTCGCCAGCCGCAGCACGTCGCTGGCCTTGGCACGCGCGGTAGGAGCACGGCCCTTGTACTTCCCTTCGGCCGCCGCCCTCGCAATGCCTTCTCTCCGGCGTTCCAACATCAGATCGCGTTCGAACGTGGCGATAGCCCCCAGCATGGTCAGCATCAGCTTGCCGGTCGCGCTTGGTCACCATCAGCACGTCACCCTCGCGCACGAATTCGAGGGCCGCGGTCAGCTTGGCGCGGTCTGCGACGGATGACACCTGCTCGGCGAAGATTTTCTCGCAGCCGGCGGCCTTCAGATCGCGCCGCTGTGTTGCCAGGCCGGCTGCCTGCTCCGATTTGAAGTGGGCGGTGGGGGGGGGCTGGTTGTGGACTCAATGCGCGGCGACAAACAGGATGGTTGCGTCTCTCATCCGAGCGTCGTGCTGCAACTCAGCTTCAAACTGGAGGAGTTTTCGGGACTCAGGTCAGGGGTCAGCGCCGCTCGCTATTGCGCCATCGTCTGCTCAAGCTGCTCCAGCTCGATCAGAAGTGGCACAAGCGCGGACGACCAGGAGAAACGTTGACGTGTCGCCTCCACAATGCACCGGATGGGATCTGGCGTCCGCGGCAGATCGGCCGCAGCATGGACATAATCATCGAGCGAAGTGCAACGGACTAGCCCAGTCGGGTGGTCAGGCTCGAAAGTTCGGCAGATCTCCTCCGACGCCAGAACCTGCTTGCCCATAGCAAGCGCCTCCAGCACTTTATTCTGGATGCCGCGGGCAACTCGGATTGGCACAACGACAGCTCGCGCGGCGGCTATGTACGGCCGCACGTCATCAACTGCTCCCGTAACAGTGATGCCAGGGTGACTTGCAAGCTGAATAACATCGCGCGTCGGATTGCGCCCCACGATAAATAGTTCAAGCTGTGGATCGCACTGTCGAAGTTGCGCAAAAATGTGTTCCGCGAACCAACAAACGGCGTCATTGTTCGGGAAATAATTCATGACGCCGACGAATACCAAATATTTCCGCCCGTAAAGGTTTGTGGGTGCTTCTAATACCGAATATGGATCGAAGTAATCGATGTCAACGCCATTGCCACAGCATTTCGCGAGTCCCTCTGGAGCTATTTGATTGAATAGCTGCAGTTCATTCTGTGTAGTCAAAAATGTTCGTCGCGCCCACAATGCGACTTCGCGTTCGACCCGTCGCAGGCGATGCCCTTCCAACCAATGCGGAAAGCCCGGGAAACGCACCCTGGCGTATTGGAAACGCTTCTCCGAATCGACATCTCCCCAATCGGCAAGAAACGGAACCGTGGCGGGGGCGTAGGCGGCTGTTGACGATGAAAGCAGCACAACTGCTCCAATCCGATGGCTTTCCAGGATTGATCGAACATACGCCTGCAGTTCTGGGCTTCGGTGAAACTCTACGGTGAATGAACCGCCGCGTGCGAGCCCGAAAAATCCTCTGAGAATGGCTCGTGGGAGATCCAGAACTTCTATCCGAACAGACGCGAGGCGGTCCCGCAATTCCGACACCGCCTCCGCATCTCGCGCATCGCGGGTAAAGCAGGCCAGATGGACACGGTGATGCTTCGTCAGCTCGCGGAGCGAGTAGAATGCGCGGATACGATCGCCCTTGTCAGGCGGCCATGGGACGCAGTGCGCAATATACAAAATCTCCATGTCGCTTAAATCATTGTCGGAGAGCCACTCTGGCTCCGCCTAACTCGATCTGTATTTTGGTTTGCGCCAGCACACCGACGCTGCTAGCTTTCGCCGAAATCTCGTGCTGCCGATTGAAACCCAATGAACGCATCCTTTTCGAACGGCGAATCGTCTGGCGCCTTCGCCTCCGGTGATTTCATGCTGCTGATCAACCATGAGGAGCAATATGGCATCTGGCCGGTCAACAAGTCGATTCCGCCAAACTGGCGTTCCGCAGGAGTGACCGGTTCGAAGGATGAGTGTTTGGCATATGTGCGCAAGGTGTGGACCGACATGCGTCCGCTGAGCATCAGGACGCGTGACCACGCGCGAAAGGCCAGGGACGGCAGCGTGTAATCCGCTCCGGCGGTGGATATCTCAGTGCACGGACCCCATGCCCGTTCGCCGGCGCAACTCACCATATCCCCGATCCGGCCGTGGTGGAGCGCGTTCCGCCACGACGCAGTCGTCGAAACCCATGTCTGCTGCGGGTGAGTTCAGATCCGTGGTGTCATCGACGGCGACCACCGGGACACCCGGCTCGGGATGGACAGCCTTTGGCGCCGCGACGCGCAACGATTCGATCCACTCGATGATCGTCGCCTTATCCTCATCGCTGAAAACCTTGAACATCGGGCCGTCGGACTGGGTCTTTTCAAACAGACGGCTATTGCCGGGGTGCGCGATATCGATAAATCCATGATCCAACAGGCTCTGCATGACTGCCTCAGGACCTGACTTGAACGCTGTGGTCAGCCAGCGAACCCGACGGTGTGACTGAACTGCCACTGGAGTCTTGGCGCGCAGCAGTGCCATCATTTTCGCCGCGGCGTGTTGCCGCAGATCCGGGAAGCCGGCTCTGCGAACGATACCGTCCGGAAAGGCATCCTCGAGCAGGCAGCGGCCGAGGTCGAGCAGATCCACGCCGTTCTTCGGTTGGAGTTTGAGCAGCCGCTGCGTCTCGCCCGACAATTCGATACCGGCGAAACGCGTGGGTTCGTAGATGCCAGCACGAATACACTCGTTCAAGTCCCGGCGCAGGCAGTCGCGCAATGCGTCAGATAGCGCTTCCCCCAGCGTCCAGGCCGCCAAGTGAATCTGCGTTGCGGAACCAATCCTCTCGCGCAGGTAGTGGGGCAGCGGAGTTTGGGCTGTCTGAAGGGCCCGGAGCAATGGCGGCAGAATGTCCGAAACCACCAGTAGCGCTGACTGGATGTGGATCTGCTTCCTGTCAATGGTCATCATCCGTTCGACGATTTCGTCGGCGCCGTTGCCAAGCGTCGACCAAGCGACATAGCCACGCCAAATTCTCTGCCAATGCTCCTGTACGACGGCGTCGCCACCTTCCTTTAATTGGGCATTCAGATACAGCTTGATCGCCTCCTTGGACAAAGCTCCGTGCCCGGCATCGATGTTGTCAATCGCAGCGTGCATCCGATAATACAGCGGATCGAAACCCCGCTTCGCCAACATATTCGCAATGGGCGTCGATGTCGGCGTGGCCTCCCATTCCATATACAACGTCATGCCAAGTAGTTCCGGCAGGAACCGCCGCGGGAAACGTCCAACGCAAAGCTGGAACACCGGACTCTCGAATGCCGACCGCACGAAATCCTGCTCGATGAACTCCCGTGCCGTAACTGGTGGCAGATAGATATTCTGGCTGTGCATCAGCGCCGCATAGACGTTGCTGTGGTTCTGTTCGACGCGGCCACCGCCGGCTTCGTCGATCCAGATGCTTGCCAACCGGGCCTGCACACCATCCATCGGCGCGGCAGCAATGATATTCTGCAGCCACGCGCCATCAGTCATGTTCTGCGGCGCAAACTGTCGGAACCGCTCCCTCAGCGCTGCATCTGAAAACCGGCCAATATGGAACCGTCGCGACTTCCAGATCGGTTGGTCGTCCTCGTCATAGTCGACAATCGCATCCCAGGAGATCTCGCCAGACTCCCAGGTGATCGGATTGTACATTTCGCTATCGACCAGGTCTGCATAGATCTGCTCCAGCCGCTCATCGAATGCCTCGGGCGTGTAGCGAAATTGGCTTAACCTCGCGTGCGTGCCGAATTTAGCGTCGCCCAGCATCTGGACGGCCAATTCAAGTGCCTTTGGTGCGAAGTCCGGGTGCTCCTCGAAGTTGACCAGCCGATGGAAATACTCCGCCATGCTGGCGAGGTAGCGGCTACGCTGAACTTCTATACGACAAGCCGCGCCGTCGCGGCGGATTTCGCTCCCGTCGAGGCCGTGCGCGGCGATGAACCCAAGATGCTGCCATTCCTTGATCAGGCTTTCCTCGCGACTTGGAAACCGCGTGGCCAGGCCCCGTGCCCACGGCTGCCGTGTCGTCCAAAGTGCCTCCCGCCGTTCTCGCAACGTGCGCAACCGCTCGTCTTCCGTGCCATCCCCCGGCAGCGCTGCGATCTGTCGGTCGAGGTCGCAGACAGCATCGAAGGTCTGTTGGATCAGCACATCACGCGGGCAGAGCAGCGCCGGCGCTGGCGTGCTGCGTTCGAAAACATCGGCGTGCCACGGCAATGCCATGGATCGGGTCATGTCACCAGGCGAAACCTTGCGATGATCGAGACGGAAGCTCTCGCCAGGCATGAAGATATCGTCGATCGCCAGTTGCTGCGGATCTGCGTATAGAGCACCGCTGGCGCACGCTTCGAGTGCGGCTCGATCAAGCCAGTCAGGCGAGGGGGGTGCCATCGCGGCGTGCTCGTTCGCACCAATCTCGCCGCACCAGTCAGGCTCGAAGTCGCCGACCGACCACAGTCGCAACATTCGGTACTGCGTCGCAGTCAACTCGAGCCAACGGTCAGCGACCGCCCCGTTGTCTGGCTGGCTGTTGGGGTGCGATCCGCTGACAATCCGGCAGACTCTGGACACTTCTGCGAACACTGCCTGGCGGACCTCCGCGCGGTCGGCGCCATTCGTGGCCAGGCTCGGCAAACTTGCCTCGATCGCTCTGCCGCCTTTGCCGTTGCTGCCAGCAAAGCTCTCCAGCGCGCGCGAATCCAGCCATTGCATATCGGCGATGCGCCGCAGGATCGGCAGGATATTGTGCTGAAACGACGGCCGCAGAACGTCCGGACGTACGCCTTGACCGATCGCCTGATCGACCAGGACATCGAATTGTGTGGCGATGCTGCGCAGGCCCGGTGCGAATTCGGGCGGCGTCACGACGACCCATGCCGGCGTCGCCGAGACAACGCGTCCATCCTCAAGGGCCAGTACCGCACTGACCGGTCCGTCAGACACGTCGTCGTGCCATCCGTCATTGTCAGTCGCGCTTTTGATGCGCATGGTCGCGTCGTAGGTCCGGGCAACACCATGACCACCCAACACCAGCAGGCGGCCTGCCGCATCTGTGCGGATTTCGCCGAGACAGACGGTGCTGCCCATGAAGCTGCCGTCGTCGAACTGCGCCCGCTGGTTGGGGCCGGCAACGAGTTGGGGCTTTGGGGTGATTTCCAGCTGCCAGCGATCCGCTGAAGGGATGTCCTTGTTCCGCAGCCTTGTCCTTTGCCGTCCACGTTCGCCTAAGTTTCCGCCAATCTGCTGGCCCGAAGCCTTCCGATTGGCGAGGCTCACCATCCATTCGACGGTCTTGACCGATGCTGCTGTGGCCTCGCCCACGCAGTGACCATTGGCGTCATAGGCATAGATGCGAAACAATGCAGCCTGCCGTTTGATGCCTGGCAGACGCAACTCCGAGGGTTCGCCATTGTCGCGATAGTTTCCAGCGCCAGGTTCACCGGGCGCACGCGCTTCAGCGCCGATGAAAAACTCCGACGGGCTATTGCCAACCCTGGCAAACCCGATCGCCGGGTGGATCTTCCACGTGACGGCGGCAGTCGGTCCTTGGCTCATGACACCGTCTTCGGTTTGGTTGAGAGGTCGCGCTTCATAGGTTCAAATCGCCATCGATCCCCGATGGCCACCATGTGCCGGTCTCACAGATCTGTTTCAGTTCGGCAGTGGGTGCCCGATACCAGTATGTCGAACTCGCTCCACTGCCATTGCGACGCGTGAGCGTTCCTAGCGTACGTCCCAACGAAGCATTGCGTCCGAGCTGTTCAAGCTGCGAGCGCTGCAGGACGTATGGATGTTGTGTGAGCAGTTCCCGGTTGAGCGACGGATGAAATCCGAACACTTCCAGCACCGACGCGGATCTGGCCGCGGCAAATTTAAATGCCGCGTTCATCAAACTCCACATCACCTCCGGCCGAGCGGGGTCGTACAACAGGTCGGTGACGATGAAATGGCCGGGAGCCGTCGTTGCGGGCTCGCGCAGGGCGACGTAGCCAGCCAGCTTGGCGCCGTCGCGACAGGCTAGTGCATAAGATCGCCCCAGCAGGCGCGGCGGATCGATGTGGCGCCAATTGAGGATTGCTGCGGTTCGTTCAGTGGCGAACGTGTGGTGGTGGCGATATCGTTGCCAGAGTGCGTCGAATTCCGGTTCGAAACGGCCCACCATCTCGGTTGGCAGGTCGCCGCCCGTGAAGTCGATGCGACTGCGGCCGATGCTCGCCCGCACCGCTGCACCGAAGCCGCCTGCGATACCCGCGGCCAAGGCGCCCGCGGTACCCATCAGCCTTAGTGTCAGCCGCGACGTCGCGATACCGTGTGCCAGCCCTGGTGCAACGTGCTGAGCCATCTTCCATCGCAGCAGCGGACCGAGGTCCAGCACCCAGAGCAGCCGTTGATCGAACCCCTCGATCGGTATTTTGCACATGCCTGCATGGCTCGCCTCGTGCATGGCGCTCGTGATTGGGTTCGCTGTCGTGTTGAGCAGGAACCTGTCTCGGCCCCAATTGAGATAAGTCGAGAGTAATGCGAAGCCTTGCCGCCCGTATCCTGGGTCCGCTGCCCACGTTGTCGGCGCGATGGCAGGGATGCTCCGATCACCGATCCAGATACGCGTTGGCACGATGCCGTGGAAACCGACGATCTGTCCGGTATCGGTCTCAAGCACCCAACCGAGCGGGTCGTCCGGTGTACGACATGGATTGTTCAGCCAGCGATGGTCGAACAGCTCGCGGAATTCTTCGAGGCTGGCGTTGGCATACGGAACGAACGCCCTTGAGCAAACGCCCCAGATCCCCTCGATGTCGTCCAGATCGGCCAACCGGCATAGCACGCCGTCGATCCGGAAACTTGAGTCCCCTTCCCGCGAGCAGCGCGTGTCGGGATAGTGCGTCGCGGCCGGTGCGATGCCATCCGCTTCGGTTGCGGATCGCATACGACGCATCAGATCGGCGAGGCGTTCGATCGTCAGTTCGCCCAACACACTATCGAACGAAATGTCCGCGCCGAATTCTTCCTCGATGCGGCCGAATAATTGGGCGGTCAGCAGCGAATCTCCGCCACAATCGAAGAAGTCATCGGTGACATTGAAGTCGTCGCGGTCGAGCAGCTCACACCAAATCGCCATCACTCGCTGTTCGACCCCATCGCGCGGTGACGCCTGCACTTCGACCGGCGGCGGACGTCGATCAAGCTGAAGCCGCTTGCGGTCCAACTTGCCATTGGCCGACACCGGCAGCGTCTGAACGAAATAGAACTCGGATGGAACCATGGACAACGGCAACTTCTGCCGCAGGAAAGCGCGCAGTTCGCGATCGGTCAGCGCCCGGTCCGGCGCTGGAACGACAAATGCCACGAGCACGGCATCGTCCCCGCTGGTGTCCACGGTGGCTGCCGCGACCTCGACCGACGTGTGCCCGCAGATGGCTTTCTCGACTTCGGCGAGCTCAATGCGAACTCCGTGCACCTTCACCTGGTCATCGATCCGGCCAAGAAAGTCGATGCTGCCGTCGTCCAGAAAACGGCACAGGTCTCCGGTTCGGTACATGCGCGCTTCGTCGCCCGAATTGAATGGGTTCGGCACAAACCGTTCAGCCGTCAGGTCGGGACGATTGAGATAGCCACGACCGAGGCAGCGTCCGCCGATGTAGAGCTCACCAGGCATGCCAACAGCGACAGGGTTGAGCTCCGGATCCAGGATATACAGCTCGGTATTGTCGATCGCGTAACCGATCGGCACCGAATCACGCTGGTCATCGCGTTGGCATGGCCATCGCGTGACGCCAATCGATGCCTCGGTCGGTCCATAGGAGTTGCAGACCTCGGACGACAGCCGCTGCAGGAACAGGTTCTGCAGCTTCGGGCTGAGCGCCTCCCCCCCGCACATGACGTGACGCAGCGCACTGAGATCCGGCAATTCCTTCAAATCAAGAAACGATCGCATCAGCGATGGCACGAACTGTGCAATCGTCACGCGCGCGGTGGCCATCAGGTTGGCGAGATACACCGGGTCGAACTGACGGTCGCTGTCCGCGAGCACCAGACATGCGCCACTGATCAGCGGCAGGAACAGCTCCCACGCCGAGACATCGAAGGTAAGAGGGGCCTTCTTGAGCACGACGTCTGCTGGCGTCACCTGAAACGTGTTGCGCATCCAGATGAGCCAGTTGACCACGCCGCGATGCGGCACCATCACGCCCTTCGGCTCACCGGTGGAGCCAGAGGTATAGATCACGTAGACCAGGTCGCCACCCTCGACATCGCACACCAGATCCGTACAGGCGAACTCATCCGCGCCGCGGTTTTCATCACGCGCCAAATCGATGATCTCCGCGTCGCCGGCGTCAGGCCGTGTCCCGCGCGTCACGATGATGTGCAGCGGCGCGTCCGACACAAGGAACAGCAGGCGCTCGCGCGGCAGGTGCGGGTCAAGCGGAACGTAGGCCGCACCGGTCTTCAGAATTGCCAGCAGTGCGATGATCATCTCATGCGATCGCTTCATCGAGACCCCAACGAGGGAACCGATGCCAATGCCATTGGACTGCAGCCGCCTGGCAAGCCGGTTGGCGCGCTCGTTCAACGCGCGATAGGAAAGCGCCCGATCAGCAAACAAGACCGCATTGGCATCCGGGGCGCGTACCGCCCAGGCCTGGATGATTTCGTGCAGACACAGGTGCCGGTCCAACCCGCTCAGGCCGTCCGGATCCGATGCCGGCGAATACTCCTGCCGGCCGTGATGTTCCACTTCGAGCAGTGGATTCCCCCCACAGTGCAATGGCCCAATTTAACCTGTCGCTTTGGGACCCGGCCTCACCGGAGGTCATATTCCGGTGCGTGAGCGGACCGAAGGCAAATATCGTGCCACACACAGAAATCTGTATTTTTCAACCGATTGGCTGCATACAAAATTGCGCCGCACCAAAAAGTGTAAAGAATCCGGACACGCTCGCGTGTGCGCGTGTCCACTAACCGGCCGTGTTGACAGCACTGCTCATTTTGCCTCACCACTGCAACGAAGGGGCGAATTCGCTGCCCCCGGCCGGTTGCAATGGTCAAGGCCGGAGGGGCGGAGGTCTGGGGAAGGCCAGCGTGCCGAGCAAGTGGTCCCATGAGGGGAACACGAGAAAGATGGTGGGTGGCTCGGAGATGCTGGAAGAACCCCTGGCGGGTTCCGGCGGCGCGCATGGCGGCACGCCAAGCCTCGCCGGCCATTTCGCACACGGTGTGGCAGGCGAAGGCCAGCAGGTTCAGCGTGGCAAGTACGGTGGAGAGGTTCTACTGGCCGTGCCCGAAAGTGTGTTCCAGGTGATAGTCTTTGGTTTTCAGGGTGTTAAACGCCTGGTTTTCGACCTTCCAGCGTGCCTGGCCGCAGGCAGCGAGTTCCGCTACAGCGTCGCGGCCCACCGGCAAGTCGGTGATGAAGCTGTTGCGGTAGGTCAGCTTGCCGGCGGGATCGAGGATCTCGATCATGAACCAGTTGACCTTCAGGGCGTCATCGCCGTCCCGCAGCGGTACCTCGGACAGCCAGCGACAGTGGTGTCGGCCCCATTTGCCGCGGACCTTGACCCGGGTTGTCAGTTCAGCAAGCGAGACGCCGGTGCGGTATTCCTCGATGGTCTGGTGCGAGGCGGGCTCGCGGAGAAAATGAAGTGCGCGCCCGCATCGAGCACTGCCTGACAGGTCGGCTGGCGCGAGTACAGGTCGTCGTCCAGATATACCGGCTTGAGCCGGGCATGGCGGTCGCCATGCGTCGTCAGCCAGCGCCGCATGGCGTGGCTCTCGCAGTCCTGCTTGTCGCGGCCATCCTGCGGGACGATGAACTCCGGCTCCAGCGGCACCGCATGGTTGTGGCCAGGGCAAACCAGCGCCGCGGCCAGCAGGGCGTGATGGTATTCCACCGCGCCATTGCTGCATTTGCAGGTCGAGCAGTTCGGACAGTGCAGCTCGGTCGAGCAATAGTATTCCGAGCCATCCAGCGCGATCAGCAAATGGCCCTCGAGGACGCGCAGTTGGTCGATCGCACCGGACTGTTGCAGTTCGCCGAGCGCGGCGGCGAATGCGGGGTGGAATTGCTCCGGCTCGACCGGGTCGAGCATGGCGCGGATATGATTGTCGCCGGGGATCCGATCCATCGCGAACAGGGTCTGGCAGTTGGTGCGTCCCTGGCCCGCCGCCAGATGTCGCTGATGCGCCAGGAAGGATGGGCTCCGCATGAAAAACGCGGAGAACGCGGCCATGCCGAAATCGGCCAAGGTGTAGGTCGTGTTCTGCCCATGCCGCTCGTCCGGAATCGACAGGCAGCAACTGCGAACGGCGGCGATCAGGCGGTTCGTGGTGGCCACCACGCCACCGAATCGAACAAGCCGCCGCGCCGGAAGCCGTCGTCCGTCTATCGCCGGCGATTTATCCGTGACTGTTGCATTCGAGACTCAGTGTCGCGCTCTCAATCCCGCAGTCACACCGCTCACCTGCCCCGATCCAGGGTCACGATCGGCTCCGGCTGGGCAAAATGAGGACTGCAGCCGTGTTGACGACAGCTGCCGCCTTCAGCCCCCGCCGCGCGCCGCGCATGGCGGCAGCTCGCAACCGCTGGTGAAACAGGAAAATGTGCTCCCGCAAGGTTGCCCTGCGTCCAAGGATCGCGTTGCGATGCGGGAACCGTCCGAAACGCGCGATGACCCGACGATGACGGCGCGCCAATCGAAGCCATGCGCGGAAGTAGCGGGTCTCATGTCCTTGCACTTGAGCTCTGAGCAGCCGGAAGCACTCGACGCCGCTTGTCTGGTCCGCCAGCCGTTCGGAATGCAGCAGAGGCAGGTAAAAAAACAGTCGTTCGATTGGCGTGAGGCTGCGATCGTGGCCAGTCGCCAAGCCCTCGAGGCACAGCCGCACCGCGCGCGCGTCCAGCGCATACGCCTCGGCAGAGCTGCGGAACGCATTGCGCGTGAATTGGTCCATCAACAAAATGAGTGCAAGCCGACCGGGCGCACTGCATGCCCACGAGTTGAGATCGCCCGATGCCGCCTTGCGAATAGCCTGTCCGAACCGCGCCAGGACCGCCTGGTCAAGCGCCGCGCCACCGCCGAACCATCGACGTGTACGGGCATCGATGGTGGCATCCACCGGTTCGTCGGCAAACCAGAACCGCAGGACATCCTCAGGCGTTGTCACCCCACCGACGGTCGTTTTCATTGTGCAGCCAATATGCTACGCTTCAGAACAGGGTCAAGGCGGCGTGGCGATGCCGCAAAAGGATCAGTCGGCAGGGCGCCAGCGAGTATCTGTAGCCAATGCCGATGTGTCCGACGATGGAGCTCGTGTGCGATTCCTTTACAGTCATAGGATCGGCTCCCGCGACGGACAAAGTGTCCATATCGAGGAAATGGTGGCCGCCTTGCGGCTGGCTGGCCACGATGTCCTGGTGGTCGGACCGCCGTTCTACGAGAGAGCGACCTTCGGCGATGACAGCCGCCTGGTCCTGCTGTTGCGGCAACACGCGCCGAAGGTGATGAATGAGCTGGCTGAGCTTGTTTACAACATTCCAGCCTATGTCCGGTTGCGTCGGGCATGCATAGCATTCAAGCCCGACATCATCTACGAGCGATACAATCTGTTCTGTCTCGCCGGCACATTGCTTGCCCGCCAATTCGGCCTCCCACTTTATCTTGAAATCAACGCTCCTCTCGCAGATGAACGTGCGCGCTTCGGTGGCCTTCGGCTTATCCGACTGGCCCGGAAGCTCGAACGCTTTACCTGGCGGTCGGCCCGAAGGGTTCTGGCGGTAACAGGGGTGCTGAAGCAGATGATTGCGGAGAGCGGAGTGCCGCCGCACCGGATCGAGGTCACGCAAAACGGCATCAACCTTGCTCAATTCGCTGCGATCGATCACCCGCAGCGGACCGACGATGCCGTGGTGCTTGGATTCGTGGGTTTCGTGCGGCGATGGCACGGCCTCGATACGGTGATAGCTCAGATGGCGGCCTGTCGCGCGACACCACCGGTGAAGTTGATCATTGTCGGCGATGGGCCGGCGCGCGCCGAGCTTGCAGCGCAGGTTGCCGCGCTTGACCTTGCGGACCGCGTGGAATTTACCGGTATCGTCGATCGTTCAGCCATTCCCTCGCTGGTGGCCAGCTTCAATATCGCCTTACAGCCTCGCGTGGTAAACTACGCCTCGCCGCTCAAGATATTCGAGTACATGGCGGAAGGTCGCGCGATCGTCGCGCCGGACCAAGCCAATATCAGGGAGATCCTGACCCACGGCGAGACCGCATTGTTGTTCTCACCCGACGACCAGGCTGCGATGTGGTCGGCGATCGAGCGGCTTCATTCAGACAAGGCGCTTCGGCAACGCCTCGGCGCGGCGGCGCGCGAGGCGTTGCTCAGATGCGATTATACTTGGTCGGCCAATGCCAATCGGGTAGCCGCGTGGGCGGCCGAGGATCTCGCGCAGCCTGGCTTGGCGTCCTAGGTGCAGGGCTGTGCGCCTCGACTTGCCCCAATCAGGTCTCGGCCATCCATTATTCTGTTCCATTGAACAGCCTGGCATAGGCGGCAAACATTTTCTCCTGGTCGAAGTCGTTCAACGCCTTGACACGATTGGCCGCGCCGACATTTTTCCGCAGCGTTTCGTCGTGCAACAAGCGCGACAGTGAGCCGGCCAGGGCCGATGCATCCGATGCAACGACGAATTGCTGGGATTCCGGTGCGACCATCGCGCGAATATCGCCCACATCGGTGGAGGCAATCGGTAGCCCGGCGGCCATTGCCTCGATCACTGTCAGCGGCATTTGTTCGGTATCGGATGACATCGCGAATATATCGAATGCCGCGTAGATATGCGCGAGGTCACTTAGATACCCGGTGAAGGATACGCGGCTCTCCAACCCCAGGTCGCGGACAAGCGTCTCGATTGAGTCTCGCTCAGGACCGTCGCCAACGATGACCAGTCGTGCTCGAGCAGTCTGACTAACGAGTTGGAATGCTTGAACGAGGCGGAGGACGTTCTTCTCGGAACGCAGCACCGTGACGGTCCCAATCACCGGGCCGTTGCCCGGGAAAGCCGCCTGCCCGAGTGGATTCCTAAGCCGGCGGAGCCGGAACCAATAGGTCTGGTGTAGCCTTCCCTGCGGTTACCGCGCGGGGGCAGCATGAGCCAGTCACTGACGGAGCGCTACGACGATCGGATTGCCGGGATGCTGTCGTGCTACGACCGGCTGGTGATCACCGGGACGCTGCCCGTAGTGTGCTACGCCGCAGGAATGACCGGGTATCTCCATGCCAGTGGCATCCGCATCTTCGACTACCCGGACTTCGCCAAGACGCTGCGCGATCGGGTGCGCGAGCGTGCGGCGTCGCTGGCCGCCGAGGCTGGGGTCCGCATCGAGCACATCGCCAAGCCGCATGTCCGCAAGGAAGATGTTGTGGCGCGCGTGCTTGAGCGGCGTGGCGACCATCCCGGCCTGGTGCACGTCATCTCGGCCATGGAAGCCTGCGACGCCTACAAGCCCTGGCACGACAAGCAGACGCATAAGACCTACATCCGGCCGGACAGCGGCAAATGCCTGCACTACTACTTCTATTTCCAGGACGCCAAATTCGGGCTGGTCTATCTGCGCGTGCCGACCTGGGCGCCGTTCCGCCTGCAATTCTACTGCAACGGCCATAGCTGGCTGGCGCGCAGGCTGGCCGCGCAGGGCATCGGCTACACCATGGCCGACAACGCTTTCGTGCGGATCGACGACTGGGGCCGCGCCCAGCAACTGGCCGACAGTCTCTCCCCCGATCAATTGCACCGTACCCTGGATCGCTACGCCGCGCTGTGCTGCCCGGTGTCGGAGGTATTCGGGCAAACCTACCACTGGAGCCTGATGCAGGTGGAATACGCCACCGACCTGGCGTTCCAGTCCACCACAACGCTCGGCCCGCTCTATGAGCAACTGGTCCGCCAGTCGGTGCTGAGCGTGAAGGCCGAGCAGATCGCCACATTCCTCGGCCGGCAGATCACGCCATTGTTGGCCCAGGAGGTCGGCTCGCAGTTCTCCACCCGGATCGAGGGTACCTGCATCAAGCACCGCTTCGGCAAGTGCTCGATCAAGATGTACGACAAGCACGGCATCGTGCTGCGCATCGAGACCACGACCAACGATGTGTCGTTCTTCAAGCACCACCGCAAGGTGGAACACCGCCACGGCCCGGCGAGCCGGGAACTCGCACCAGTCAAGAAATCGATCTACAGCCTGATCGACCTGCGTGAGATACTGCTCGGCTGTAACCGACGCTACATCGCCCACCTGTCCGCGCTGGATGACTTCTCCGCCGGCATCCGGGCGCTTGCGCGGCTGACCAAGCCGCATGCGGTGGACGGCAAGACGGTCCAAGGGATCAACTTCTTTGCCCCGGTGGACAAGGCCCTGTTGCACGCCTTGCAGAACCCGAAGGTCAACATTGCCGGCATCCGCCGGGGCGAGTTGTTGCCCGACCTCGGCATGCTGTCGCCAACCAGACTGTCGCGGCAACTGCGCCGGCTGCTGGACCTCGGGGTGATCAAACGCGCCACTGGCACCTACCGCTACTACCTCACCAAAGCCGGACGCGCCGCGACCGCAGCGGCGGAATGGCTTGCCGAGGCGGTGGTCATTCCGGCTATGATTTGATGGGATTTCGCAGAGCATACGATTTAACGCAGGACGCGAGAAGAGTCGGGTGGTAAGGGACTACGCTTTTCCCCAGACATGGCTGTGGAAAAGTGGCCCCTGCGGGGCAGTTCCGCCGCGTCAAATGCCTTGCCACTGGCCAATGTGCCGTCGGTAGTCGGTATGCTCGTCTCGGATAGACATCGGAGTTCGGCAGTACGCCGAGGGAGCGGGCCATGACCGACGGACTGAGCGAGCTCTATCAAGAGCTGCTGAGCGGCAGCTACGATTGCGTGGACCGCATCGTTCTGAACGCTTACTTCGGGATGGGTCATAGCCCTGGTGGTTTCCGCGTGTGGTGGCGGGCGCTCACTGGATCAGACGACACTCTGGACAACGCCCATCTGATGCGGTTGGCCGGCCGGTTCAGCCGGCGCGTGCGAGGCTACGCCAAAGCGCACGACATCCCGGTAATCGATTGTGTGGCAGGAGAGCGCAAGCATGACGTGGCCGACGATTATCTGGCCAAGACAGCGGTGATCGAGGGCTTGTTTCTGGTCCTGGTCGGTCGAGCCCAGGCACCGGTGTGGCACGTCGAGTCGAATTACCACCTTGAGCGGAAGAAGCCTTATGTGAACCACTACTCGTTTCATATTCTCGACCGT
>CAVOKY010000004.1:0-13381 GCA_963696645.1 uncultured Alphaproteobacteria bacterium | reverse complement strand
CCTCATCGTTGCGACCACTGGGCTGTGAGTGGCCTGTTTTGTCAAGCTCTCCGGCGTTCATCCCAGTCGCGCCAACCCGCCCCTGTCATTGCGTTGCCAACGCCGCTACGGGAGGGCGAACAGTGCGCATCAAGCCCATCAAGGGCACTTCGGCCCGTTACCGCGACGTGTCGAGACCTAAGTATCGACAATACTCTCGTCCAATAGTGACGGACCGATAATTTTGATCGATTGTCTGCGCGCCAGCCAGTCGCCGTCCCTGGAAAGGTGCGCCATGTCGAAGAACCGGCCCCGATCGTTCGTTCTGACACCCACAATGCTGGCCGCGCGTGTCCACGCGTTTGGAGGGCCGTGCGCCATCAAGGTTGAGGCTGTGCCGACGCCTGAACCCGGCCCGGGCGAGGTCCTTGTACGGGTCATAGCGGCTGGTGTCGGTCCGTGGGACGCGCTCATACGGGCCGGTCACAGCGGCGTTCCGCAGTCGCTGCCTCTGACGCTGGGCGCAGACATCTGCGGCGAAATTTTTGCAGTGGGGGAAGGAGTCGATGGTTTCGAAGTAACTGACGCGATCTATGGTGTGACCAATCCCAGCTTCGTCGGCGGATATGCGCAATACGTCCTGGCCAGGTCCTCGATGATCGCAGCTAAGCCGCCTTCGCTCAATAATGACGAGGCTGCTTCGGCGCCGGTGGTCGGCGTCACCGCAATGCAGATGCTCTGGCGACACGCCAAGCTCCAGCGAGGCGAAGCGGTCCTGATCCATGGCGCCGCCGGCAGCGTCGGTGACTACGCCGTTCATATGGCTAAGGCGAAGGGCGTTCGCGTCATGGCGACGGCGCGTCCGCAAGACCAGGCGCGCCTGCGAACTCTTCCACTCGACGGCACGATCGACCTGAACGCCGCGAGCGCGCACGCCGAAACCTTTGACGCCGCACTCGATCTGGTCGGCGGACCGTCCCAGAGCCAGTTGTTCGACTTCGTCAAACCCGGCGGCGTCATTGTGTCTTCCGTCTCGCCGCCGGACAACAATCTGTCGGGCGCCAAGGGCGTGCGAACCGACTTCCTTATCGTCGACGTCGACACCCAGAGCCTGGAAGAGCTGACGGAGCTGTTCCAGGCCGGGTTAGTTCGGCCGTCTGTCGGCAAGGTGTTGCCGCTGTCGGCGGCCAGGGAGGCCCATGAGCTGATGGCCCAAGCTTCGGGTCCTCCCGGCAAGATCGTCCTGCAGGTGGCGGACAGCCAAAACGGCTGAAACAACAAGCGGATGTTCCGAACTTCCGCAACGGGTGGATTCTCACCCTTGGATTCCGGCTCAGAACCGGACTTACGGCCGACGGTGACATTTACGTCCTGCCGCGAACTCGAGCCTCAGATTTTGACCGCTAGCCGATGAACCCGGCTCCGACCGGTCCGGCAATCCTCCGGCGTTGCCGCACCGAGCAACCCGACCGAACGAGGCTCGCCGCAGGCCCCTCCACCGGGGCGAGACCCCATGCAACGTGAAAAACCGATGATCCGCCCAGCAGCCAAACCCCTCCGTCCCCCCCTCCCGGCCCACGACGCTTGGCCCGGCATCCTCGGCCTGCGATGCTGGCGGCGCGCAGAAGACGCGTGTGGTCGGGGCCACTTCGGAAACATTGCCCGGCCATGACACGGAACGGCCGGCGGCCGCACACCACGCCGGCCAGCGCCAATGGAGGCCGCGATGAATGACGCAGTGCCCGCGTCCGGATACGCCGAAGCCTACGCCGCCTGGCGCCGTGACCCGGAGCAATGGTGGGCCGCGATCGCCGAGGGCATCACCTGGGATCGCCGCTGGGACCGCGTATTCGATCCATCATCCGGCCCCTACGGCCGCTGGTTCCCCGACGCCACGCTGAACACCTGCTTCAACTGCATCGACCGCCATGTGCTCGCTGGACGCGGCGAGCAGCCGGCGTTGATCTGGGACAGCCCGATGACCGGGCGCATCGAGACCTTCACCTACCGCCAGCTTCAGACCCGCACCGCCAAGCTGGCCGGCGCACTGGCGGCACTTGGTGTGACGCGCGGCGATCGCGTGGTGATTTACCTGCCGATGGTGCCCGAGGCAGCCATCGCCATGCTGGCCTGCGCCCGGCTTGGCGCGATCCATTCCGTGGTGTTCGGCGGTTTCGCCGCGGCGGAACTCGCGTCGCGCATCGCCGATGCCAAGCCTAAGGTGATCGTATCGGCGTCGTGCGGCCTCGAACCCGGGCGGGTGGTAAAATACAAGCCGTTACTCGACGCCGCGATCGCGCTATCGCCGCACAAGCCCGACGCCTGCCTGATCCTGCAACGCGACGCCGAACGCGCGACGCTGATCCCCGGTCGCGACCACGACCTGCTGGAGGCCGAGGCCGCGGCACTACCGCATGACTGCGTGCCGGTGGCGGCGACCGATCCGCTGTACATCCTGTACACGTCCGGCACCACCGGACGGCCCAAGGGTGTGGTGCGCGACAATGGCGGACACGCGGTCGCGCTGTGGAACTCGATGCGCATGCTGTACGGCGTCGATACCGGCGACGTCTATTGGGCGGCGTCCGATGTCGGCTGGGTGGTCGGCCACAGCTACATCGTCTACGCGCCGCTGCTGCGCGGCTGCACCAGCGTGATGTACGAGGGCAAGCCGGTCGGCACGCCGGACGCCGGCGCGTTCTGGCGGGTCTGTGCGCAGCACGGCGTTAAGGTGTTGTTCACCGCGCCCACCGCGATGCGCGCGATCAAGCAGCAGGACCCGGAGGGCAAGCTGCCGCGCCAATACGATCTGTCGAAGTTGGAGGCGCTGTTCCTCGCGGGCGAACGCTGTGATCCGCCCACCGCGACCTGGGCGGCGGACCTGCTCGGCCGGCCGGTGGTCGATCACTGGTGGCAGACCGAAACCGGCTGGGCGATCACGTCCGGCTTCCGGCAATACGGGCTGTTCGCGTTCAAGCCCGGTTCCGGTGGCCGGCCATGCCCGGGCTACGACCTGCACGCGCTGGACGACGAGGGCACGCTGTTGACGCAAGGACAGACCGGCAATCTGTGCGCCCACCTGCCGTTGCCGCCCGGCTGCGCACCGACCTTGTGGCAGAACGACGACGGCTACCACACCGCCTATCTATCGGATTTCCCCGGCTGGTATCGCACCGGCGATGCCGGAACGATCGACGCGGACGGCGACGTCTGGGTGATGGGCCGCACCGACGACATCATCAACGTCGCGGGCCATCGGCTGTCCACCGGCCAGATGGAGGAAGTGCTGGCATCCCACCCGGCTGTTGCCGAATGCGCCGTGGTGGGTGCGAAGGACGAATTGAAGGGCCAGACGCCGATCGGTCTTGTGGTCTTGAAGGCCGGCGTCAACCGTCCGGACGCCGAGATCGCCGCGGAACTTGTTGCGTTGGTCCGTGAGCGAATCGGTCCCGTGGCGGCGTTCCGCGATGCGCGCGTGGTGCCTCGGCTGCCGAAGACGCGGTCGGGGAAGATCCTGCGCGGGTCGATCCGGCGAATTGCCGATGGCGAGGACGCGCCGGTACCGCCGACCATCGAAGATCCCGCCGCGCTCGAGGAAGTCGCGCGGGCATTGGGGCACTGAGCACAGCGGGTTCCGCCTCGCACACGAACGTGAAACCGCGCGACGCGGTGCCGGCGAACCACACCCCGCCGCGCGGGTTCACCACGTATGTCTGAACGCGCAAAACTCACCGGCCTGCTTGGCGTCGTGGCGATCCTGCTCTGCGTCGGCTTGGCATACAGCATCCGGCTGACCGTCGACATCAACCACGCGGCGCAGGCGGAACAACAGCCGGCGGCAGCGTCAGCTCAGGCGCACAGCACGCCAGGCGGCAAGCCCGGCTGACCGACCTCACATGTCGCCCGCGAGCGCCGACAATCGTCGCAGCGCAACTGCGTCGCCCAGCACCGCGGCCATTTCGGGCGGCGACAATGAAGTCAAGGCGTCATCCAGCGTCTCGGCCTCTTCCAGTTTCACCC
Organism: uncultured Alphaproteobacteria bacterium; assembly: GCA_963696645.1. Classification (GTDB taxonomy): domain Bacteria; phylum Pseudomonadota; class Alphaproteobacteria; order Acetobacterales; family Acetobacteraceae; genus JAMXLO01. Next base: position 9,382 of record CAVOKY010000004.1, on the reverse strand, counting down.
GCCCCAGTGCAACAGCGGCTTCCAGCGGCTCCGCGCGCGGGCGCCGAGGCGGCGGCAGCATCGCCTCGTGCGCCGCCAGCAGCGTTGGATTTCGCAGCAGCCGCGCCACGTCGGGCAGGCCTGCACTCTGCCAGTCGCACTGCAAAGCCGCGGTACGCGCCACGACCGCGGGCGGCGCGACCTCCTCCGGCGTGCGCAACAGGCCGCCTGCGGACCATCGCCGGCCGGTCAGCAGCGCCAACGGAATCGCCAGCGCCAACCCGAGCACGACCGGCAGCATCCACAATGCGAGAGAGGTCGACACCAGCCACGCCACGGCGCCGAGCAGCAGACCCAGCACGGTGTGCCGCCGATACAGCCGCACGGTCTCGCCCGTCGGTATCCCGCCATCCGAGCGCCGCTGTGCCTGCCAGCCCGAATCGCGGCCCACCAGGATAGCCACGACATCGATCGACTGTGTCAGCATCACCACCGGCGCGATCAGGCCCGCAATGATTGTCTCCAGCAGCAAGCCGGCGAATAGCCGCAGCGCGCCACCGAAGCCACGACGCTCGCCGTGTAGTAGGATCGCGATGCAGCCGAACAGCTTCGGCACCAGCAGCAGCCCCATCGTGCCGACGAACATCCACATGGCGCGCACCGGATCGATCACCGGCCATTGCGGGAACAGCGACTTGCCCGCGGGGAAGTAGTCCGGCAGCACGAAGCGAGCCTGCACCGCGATCAGGATGCCGGTGAGGATGAACAACAGCCAAAGCGGCGCGGTGATGTAGGAACCGATGCCGGTGAGCAGATGCAGCCGGCTGATCGGATTCAGCCCGCGCGCCGGCAGCACCGCCAGGTGTTGCAGATTGCCCTGGCACCAGCGGCGATCGCGCACCGCGAGATCGGTGAGCGTCGGCGGCACCTCCTCGTAACTGCCGCGTACGCCGGGCACCATGTGTATCGCCCAGCCGCCACGCCGCATCAGCGCCGCCTCGACGAAGTCGTGGCTCATGATGGCCCCGCCGAACGGCTTGCGTCCGCGCAGTTCCGGCAAGCCCGCACACTCGGCAAACGCGCACGTGCGGATCATCGCGTTGTGTCCCCAGTAATTGCCCTCCGCACCATGCCACCAGGCGATGCCGTGCGCGATCAGCGGCCCGTAAACGCGGCCGGCGAATTGCTGCATCCGTGCGAACAGCGTCGCCGCACCGATGATGATAGGCAGTGTCTGGATCAGCCCGACATCGGCATGGCGCTCCATCGCGCCGACCAACCGCACCAGTGTCTCACCGGTCATCAGGCTGTCGGCATCGAGGATCAGGAACTGTTGGTATGCGCCGCCGAAACGTCGCACCCATTCGGCGATGTTGCCCGATTTCCGCGCGGTGTTCTTCGGCCGACGGCGGTAGTATATACATGCGCCACCCGCGGTGCGCTCGCGTAATGCCAGGAACCCCGCTTCCTCGGCGATCCAGATTTCCGGGTCCGTGGTGTCGCTGAGAATGAACACGTCGAATGTATCGTTCGCACCGATCTCGCGCAACGATTCAACGATCGCCTGCAAGCCCGCCATGATGCGCGCAGGCTGCTCGTTATACGTTGGCATCAACAGTGCGGTACGCGTGGTCGGGCGCGGCAATGGCGTCTGCGGCCCGCTACCGAGCCGGCAGCCGCCACCGGCCAGCAATGACAAGAAACCGGCCACCGCACTGGTGAACGACAGTGCGATCCAGGCGAACAGCGCTAGGAACAGCGCCAGCATGAACACCGCCAATGCCGTCAAACCATTCACCGCGAACACGCGGTACATTTCTTCCGCGCCGACAGTGGTCAGCGCCACCGCGCCGCCGATCACGACGAACCGGCGCAGGCCCATGGCGCGGGGGGAACTCGCAGGCCGTGGTGCCGGCGGCGGTGCCGTGCGAAGCGACTGCGTCGGCATCGCCAGCGGTGCCTCGTCGGGCAGCGCCCGGAACGTCGTCGTCGATGCGGTCAGACTGTCCAACGATAGATCCATGTCTCGGTCAGCGGCGTTTCGCCGTCCATCAGCCTGGCATGCATCTCGATCAGCTTCTCGCTGCCCTGCGCGAGCTCGAAGCTGAGCCGCCAGCCGCCGGTCGCCGGGTTGGCCTCCACGACCGGATTTTGGATGCTGCCCTTGCTGGCGCCGACGTCGATCGCAGGCGGCGATTCGGTTTGCCGCCCCTTGAGGTGACCGCCAACAAAGTCGATGACGAACTGCCTGTTCTTCTGATCCCACGATAGGCCGCTGCGCGTGTCGACGACCTTGGCGAGAGGCATCGTGGCAGGCACCGACCAGCACCAGTGCAGACGATAGCTCAGTATGTATTCGCTCTTCGCCTTCAGCGGATCGTGCGGTCGCCAGAATGCGACGATGTTGTCGTTGACCTCGCGATTGCTGGGTATTTCAACCAGCTCGACAACACCGGCGCCCCAATCGCCGATTGGTTCGACCCAGAGCGACGGGCGGTTCTCGTAATGTGCCTCGAGGTCCTGATAGTCGGCGAAATTCCGTTTGCGCTGCTGCAGGCCGAAACCGCGCGGGCCGCTGTCGGTGAAGGCGCTGATTTGCAGCTCGCGCGGGTTGGCAAGTGGCCGCCAGATCTGCTCGCCCCTGCCGTTCCGGATCAGCAGTCCGGTCGAAATCGTGCACTGCCTCGCGGTAGTCGTCGACACGGGTGCGATCGTTGGCGTCGAACATGAACATCGAGGTCAGCGGTGCGATTCCGGCGGTGGTGATGTTGGTACGTGGGTAGAGCGCCATCTCGGTGTCGAATACCGTCTGCAGACCGGGTCGGATGGTGAAGCGGAACGCCGCCGTGGCACTTTGACTGTCCAGCAGCGCGTGTACCACGATCATGTCGCTGCCCTTCGTCGGCCGCTCGAGCCAGAAGGTGCGGAACAGCGGGAATTCCTCCCCGGTGGGGTCGGCGGTCTTGATCGCCAGGCCGCGCGCCGACAGCCCATAGCCCTGGCCCTTCGCCACCGCGCGGAAATAGCTTGCGCCGAGAAAGGCGCAGATTTCGTCGAAGTAGTCCGGGCGGTTGATCGGGTTGTGTAAGCGGAAGCCGGCAAAGCCGATATCGCCGGCCGGCGGTTGCACTTTGTCGAAGGTGAACAGGTCGGGGCTATAGCGGATTGGCACAGCATGGCCGTTCGCCACCTCGAAAATGTCGACGCGGTCCTTGTAAAGAAACCCGCGATGGAAGAACTCGGCAGTGAACTTCAGCCCCTGGCCACGCCACAACGCATGGCCTGGATCGAAACGAATGGAGCGATAGGCCTGATAATCGAGATTGTTCAGCGACGGCGGCAGCGAGGTATCAGGTGCCTTGTAGGCCTGCTGCGCCAGTTCGCGCGCGAGGTTCCGTACGGTGGCGCCATCAAACGGCGCGGCAGCCTCGGCGTGCACCGGCAATTCCGGCCCCAGCGCGGCCGCGACAGACAGGAACGCGCTCCTCAGCAGAAGCTCGCGACGACGCATCTCGCCTCCCATGCGCAAAAGGATGTGCCGGGATACAGACCCGGATTGGGGCGAGATGATGTAACGGCTTGCGTGCATCAACCGGAGTTGTCATCGGCGCGCGCACGATAAGGTGAGGCGGCCACAGCCACCGCACTGTCAGACCGGAAGCGGCGCCTCGGTCGGCTCCGAATAGGTGCCCAGCGCCATCGACGGCTGCCACGTGCGCTCCAGCTCTCGCGTGGACGCCAGCACCAGATCGGCCGCCGCGATCTGGATCAGCGAGCAGAACGTCGTCTGCGTGCTGTTGAAACTGCCGTTCTCCGACAGCTTGTTCATCGGCGCGCCGCCGCCGCACACCGAGAAATACTGGCAATTCGCGCGGCAGGCATCGACCCCGGCGTCGATATCGCGTTGCATCGCCGCCAGGGCTTGGCTGTCACGGATCTGCTGTATCGAATCGGTGTTGATGTTGCCGATCAAAAAGTCGTTGTAGTCTGCGTTCCTGTAGCCCAGAAGTTCCGGCGAAAACGTCGAAACGTTGCCCAGGCAATCGACATTCAGCATGGCCAATGGCTCGACCTGCTGGTTGCGGAACGGCGCATCGTTCGGGCGGAAGATCGCGTTGATCATGGTATCGACTTCGCGCACGTACTTCACCCGATCGGACGACCGCGCAAGCTGCCAGAAGCGCGCCAGAAAGGCACGAAAGCGTTGGCATACATCGTCGGCAGCCAGCATGTCGGAGACGTGCTGGCCCTCCGACTCCTCGACATTGAAGCAGACGTGTTCGACACCTTCCGATACAAAAAATTCGTACATCTCGTCTGCGGCATCGAGGCTGGCGCGCGACAGGACCGATATGGTGTGGAACGGTATTCCCCGCTCGCGCAACTTGCGGATGCCCGCCAGTGTCTTGTCGAACGTGCCGCGGCCCGAGCGGGTCACCCGCTTCAGGTCGTGCAGGCGCCGGGGTCCGTCGATGCTGACACCAACATCGACCTTCCATTCGGTGAAGAAGTCACACCACGCAGGCGTGATCAGCATCCCGTTGGTCTGGATGGAATGCGTGACGGACACGTCCGCGGGCCGCAATCGCTCGATCGCCGCGAACGCCTGGCGATAGAAGGCGATCGGCATCACCAGCGGTTCGCCGGCATGCCAGATCACGTTGACATGCGGCGCCGCCCAGCCGCAGGCGAACAGCTTAGAGAACAGGTTCTGGACAGTATTCTGCTCGATCACCGTCCGATCGTTGCGCTGCGGCAGATAGCAATAGGTGCAGTTGATGTTGCAGAACGGCGTCGGCTGGACAACGACGATGTCGATCGTTGGCGGCGCGGCATCGCCCGACAAGGCCGTCGGCAAATCCGCCATGCCTAGTTGCGCCAGTTGCGCCAGTTATGCCAGCCGCCATTGTGCCAGGGGCCGTTGCCCCAGCCACCATTGCCCCAACCATTCCCCCAAACGCGACCGCCATTGCCCCAGGCCGGCCATCCGCCATTGCCCCAGCGGCGACCGCCGTTGCCCCAACCCCGGCCATTGCCGTTAAGCCAGAATGCCAGGCGGACATTGGAGTCATCGATCTGACCGACGCGCCCCCCCTCACCGCCCTGGATCTCAGCGTTGGCCTCGTCCACGGCGTCACGAATGGCCTGCAACTCGGCGGCGACCGACCGATTATTCGACCCGTTGTCCGTGCTCGGCTTGTCAGCCTCGGGCGTCGGTGTCGCCTTGGCGGCGCTCGAGGCGAGAGCGACGGATAGTCCGAAAGCGCCGGCAGGTAGCAGCGCGGTCAGGAATTGCAAATAACGGCTGTGCCTCGACATGTTCACTCCCCCTGACGGCGACTTTCTGATGGCAGCCAAGGATGCGCGATTCGCATGCATCCCACAATCCAAACCTTGTTACGGTAGGTGACCGTGGTTTGCCACGCATGTGCAACATGCCGCTACAGGAACCGCAGCATCAGGAAGCCGCCGATGATGCCGGCGGCGAGCAGGCTGGTCACCAGTGTCAACCGGCGTTCGATGAAGTCGCGTACCGGCGTGCCGAAGGCCCGCAGCAACCCCGCGACAATAAAGAAGCGTGCGCCACGCGTGGCGATGCTTGCCGCCATGAACACCGGGAAACTGAAGCCGGCCGCGCCGGAAGCTATGGTGACGATCTTGTATGGGATCGGCGTGAGACCCTTGATCAAAATCACCCACAGGCCGTAACGGGCATACAGCGCCTGAAATGCAACGAACCGGTCGCCATAGCCGTAGAAGTCGATGAGCGGCCGAGCGAGTTGGTCGAACACAGCGTAGCCGATCAGGTAGCCCAATGCACCGCCCACCACGCTCGCGACCGTACAGATAGCGGCCAGCCGCCAGGCACGATCCGGCCGCGCCAGGGCCATCGGAATCAACAGCGCATCGGGCGGGATCGGGAAAAAGCTGCTCTCGGCGAACGCCAAAGCCGCCAGCCACCAGGGCGCGCGCGGCGAGGCAGCCAGCGCGAGCGTGCGCATGTAAAGCCGGTGCAGCATCGCGCCCTCCTACCACCGACCAATGACCAATGACCACTGTTGCCGGCCCTCTGGTCACTGAATCGCGCGCGCCCTATCGTGCCTGTGAGATGCCCGACCGAGGATACTGCATGCGCCGCATCATCCGCCTGTTCACCCTCCTGGCTGCGATCGCTCTGCCACCGCTGCTCGGCGCGACACCCGCCAGCGCGCAATCACCGCCGCAGGCCTGGCTGTTCGGCGAATGGATCGGCGGTATATACCCACCGCCCAGCACGGTCACCGCGCAGGAATGTCTGGCGCAGCCGGTGGTGATCTTCACCCGCGACATCGTCATGCGCGCGGTCATCACCGACCAACAGTATATCCAGCGCCTGGTCGAAACGGCGCGCGTCACTGCTGCCGGCGTCGAGTTCCGCTTCGCCCCGTCGTTGCAGGTGAACCAGCTTGGTCCGTTCGGCCAGGATCAGGGTAGTGCAGGCGCGGTTGGTTTCGGCTGCGAAGATGCCGACGTCCTGCATGTGCAGCGGCGTGGCGAAAACGAGATCAGCTTCCCCGGCTGCCCCGAATTCCCGTATTCGCTGGTGCGCTGTCCCGGCCGTTAGAAAATACCGAGGAGATAGTCCCAAGATGACCCGCTCCGTTGCCCGTCTGCTTGCCGAAAGCCTGGAAGCGCACGACGTCGATCAGATCTTCTGTGTGCCTGGCGAAAGCTACGTCGGGCTGATCAATGCATTGACGGACATGAACTCCGTGCGGCTGATCGTGTGTCGGCATGAAGGCGGCGCCGGTTTCATGGCGGTAGCCGATGGGCGGCTGCGCAACCGTGCCGGCTGCTGCATCGTCTCCCGCGGCCCCGGCCTGTCGAACTCCATGGTGTCGCTGCATTCGGCGTATCACGATGCAACGCCGGTGGTGATGCTGGTCGGTCAGGTGGAGCGCAAGGATTTCGGCCGGCAGGCGCTGCAGGAACAGAACTATTCCCGACTTCTGTCCGACGTGACCAAGTCGGTGATCGAGGTGATCGACCCGGACCAGGCGTCCGAAGCGATCGCGCGCGCCTTCCATCTGGCGGAAAGCGGCACGCCGGGTCCGGTCGCGGTGATCCTGCCGGAAGACATCTTCGACGCAACCACCGATGTGGACGTCGATCAGCCGCGTCCGCGCGTGCTCGCAGGGCCACGCGCGGAGGACCTCGATCGGCTGGCCGATATGTTGGCGAAGTCCGAACGGCCGCTTGTGCTGGTAGGCGGCGCGCTGCTGGGCGATGCGCTGTACGACGAGACGGTGTTCGGCGATCTGCGGCGGCTGGCCGAGGAATGGATGCTGCCGATCAATCCGACGCATCGCCGGCCGCAACTGTTCGACGCGATGCATCCGCATTATGGCGGTTACATGGGCATCCGCGTGCCGCCTGCGCTGATCACCGAGATGAAACGTGCCGACCTGATGGTGGCGATCGGCGAGCGACTGACCGACAGCGTCAGTCAGTCCTACAGCTTTCCTGCTGCACCGCAGCCCCAACTGCCGCTGGTACATGTGTGGCCCGACGCCAACGAGGTGGGGCGCGTGTGGCGTCCGGAACTCGGGATCGCGTGCGATCCCCACGAACTGGTGAAAGCGCTGCTGAAGCGAGGCGCTCCCGCGGGGGCATCGAAGCGACAAGGGTGGGTCGCCGGCCTGCATGCGATCCATCGCAAGCTGCTGGCGAAGGAATGGGAACCCACAACGGACGGCGTGAACTTCGCCGCCATCGTCTGCGAAGTTGACAAGCATCTCGCGCCCGATGCGACGGTGACCTCGGATGCCGGCAATTTCGGCAGCTTCATCCACCGCTATATCGGCTTCAAGCCGGGCCAGATCTTCCTGTCATCCGTTGTCGGAGCGATGGGTTCCGGCATGCCGATGGCGGTCGCTGCGACGCTGCGACGTCCCGGCAAGCAGGTCGTTGCATTCATGGGCGACGGCGGTGCGCTGATGGCAGGCAACGAGATCGCTACCGCCTGCCAGTATGGCGGCGCCCCGATCATCGTGATCTCCGACAACAGGATGTATGGCACGATCGGCATGCACCACCACGTGCGCTATCCCGGCCGGCCATTCCAGGAGTCGATGAAGCTGACCAACCCCGACTTCGCGGCGTGGGGCCGTTCATTTGGCGCCGAGGGCATCACCATCCGCACCGAAGCCGACGTCGCGGATGGGATCGCGCGTGCCTTCGCGGTGAAGACCAAGCCGGTCGTTGTGCACTGCCACACCTCGGCGATACAGATGAGCGCGTGGCGACGCTACGAACCGAGGTGAGGATGGTGGTTGCCGGCAACCACCGAAGGCGCATTCCTTCGGGTGTTGCCGGCGACGTATCGCAAGCGGTGTATCAGGCCCGGCGCCGACCGACGACGCCGAGACCGGCCAGGCCCAGGCCCAGCAGCGCGATTGTCGATGGCTCCGGCACCTTGTTGGAGAACAGGCTCTGCTCGACAAAGGTCGACCTGTTGTTGGTAATGTCGGTCAGTTCGGTTCCACTTCCCGGTCCCAGGTTGTGGGTCAGCAGGAAGTTCACCTCGTTCTGGATGGTTGTGAGGCTGTCAGGGCTGCCGCCGCCGGTGACGACCAGTGTGGGATATTCCTCCTCCCAGATCGCGATCTGCACCGCACCGGAGATCAGGTTCGTCGCCGTTAATGGATTTACCAGCTGCGCGTCACCATACGTCGCCAGCGAAGCAATTTTCGCATCCTGTGCCGCGGACAGCGGCAGATCGTCGGCCACTGTCGAATCGACCGGCGCACCGATCAGGGACCCCGTCGTGTAGGGAACCGCGACGCCACCGATGCCGATGTGGTTGGGGATATCCACGCACCAGCCATAAAGGGTGAACTTGGGCGACCCCAGGCTGGTGCCGTAGTTCGCTGTCAGCACGAACTGTCCCGCCAGCGTACCTGACGGATGCTGTCGGATTGGCCGGGTCCCAGCCGGTCAGCGTGATATTGTTCTCGTTGTACGGGAATGCCGTGTTGGAGACGAAGATGCTGGCCGCCCCGGCTGGCGCCGCGATGGCGCTGAGACCGAGGAGCGCAAGCCCCGCTGCGGGGTTCTTGAGAGATGTCATGACGCCCTTACCTTTTGTCCCAATTTATGACTAAAGTAACCAATTATGTATCCAAGCCTCACGCGTCGATTAGGTTATCGAGGAACATCAGCTTGTTGAGCGCCACCCTCGATCATTGATCATCTATATTGTAAGACTTTCTGATGGAAAATCAACAAAGAATTGCATGCCTGACCCATCGGACCACTTTGCCAATGCCTCCGTGAGTGCCCCTCGCCCGTCTCGGCACGATATGGACGGAACTTCCTTGCCCCACGCTCGTAGCCAATCCGTGCGTGAAACCGCCCGCGGCTG
>CAVOKY010000003.1:0-199786 GCA_963696645.1 uncultured Alphaproteobacteria bacterium | reverse complement strand
AGGTCCCGCCACGAACTGATCGGGGTGACGCGCGATCGGCAACCGCGTTCTGGCGCCAACATTGGTGCCTGCTCCCGTGGCTACGCGCGCAACCGGTTTCCCGCCGGGCCCACGTAGCGTTGCTAGCAGTGTCTGCCGCTGGTAAACTTGGGGTCCCACTGTCGGAGCGTAGCGCAGCCTGGTAGCGCATCAGTCTGGGGGACTGGGGGTCGTGGGTTCGAATCCCGCCGCTCCGACCAAACCTTATCGGGTATGGCACTCCTCCACAACGCCCCCAACATGCGACCGGCACGCAGGCATCGTCTCAATGGCGATGAGCGACTTTGCCTTGCGAATTGGCTGCGGTGGGAGTACGCGCGCCCCTCCGCAAATCAGAGCGATCGACCAGCAACCTCAGTGAATGCAATGAATAGCAAGGAAATCGTGCAGAGCTTCGTCACCGAATGCGAGAAGGTGAAGATGGCTCACGATCTCTTCTCAGCGCTGTTTGACCCAGGCGACGAGCGGAAGCGCGAATTGTTGCAGTCTGTCGCACCCAAAACCTTTGGCGACCTGAACGAAATCCTGGTTGGTTACATGCTGCTCCAATTCGCCAAGCTGACAGACCCGGCGAAGACTGGGAAATACGAAAATCTGACGTCGAACTTCATCGTGGAGAAGTTGGTCTGGCCACGGGAGGTGAAAGACCGATTGTCGGCGATCAACACCCGGTTGATGGCCTTTCGTGCTCAAATCATTGACTTTCGAACAAAGCGCGGCGCGCATCTCGATCTCGACGCCCACACGTCAAACCCGCGCACCCTGGGTGCATTCCCGCAAGGGGCCGGCGTCGCGTTCCTCCGCGATCTGGAGGAATTTCTGCAAGTTGCGATTGCACACCTCGAACCTAATGAACACGTAACGCTGCAGATCGCGATGTCCGAAGACGTTCACAGCCTGGTCTTGGCGCTGGCGAAGTCCGTCGCCTTCGATCAGTGCCCGACTTGTTCAAGGGGCCGCCGCGCCGAAGCAGTGCTCGACATCCTCGGCAGATAGTCTGGCATGACGCTTTGGTGCCGATCCAATCCTCCACCTGGTCGGGTGGCTTGGGGCAATCCTGTCTCGCGTCAGGCTGCCTCCGGAATATAGTGCAAGACCAGCAGGTCGGCCCCCTGGCATGGTGCGACGGCATAGGCGCGCCCCACATCGTCACTGAATTCCACGAGCCAGGTCTTGTCGTCGAGTTGCTCCACGGCGGTGCCGACCTGGCCGCGGGCCAGGCTCTGCGCGGGTAGGTCGGCGAGCAATGCCACCACATCCAGCACCGATGGCGCTTCATTCCGTATCCGTCGCTTCATCACACCACCCAGCATGTCACGAGCCGCGCTAGGTCCTCGCCGGTTCGCACAATCCACAATGTTCTTACCACCGCGCGTTTCCGATGTCGCCTGATGATGACGTCGAGCTGCCAGTACGTTCCCCAGGCATCGGTGGTAACCGGCACTGCGTCCCCAGTGGCCGCGGCTTCAAGCAGTGTGGCTCGCAGCCAGCCCGCATCGTCCTGATGAAGGCCCAGAGCCTGCCGAAACACCCGAGCCTTGTGCCGGCCGCGAGGGTGGGACGGGCTGAGGCAATAGTCCTCCAGCTTCCGGATATCGAGGATCGCACTGTCACCGTTTGGCAGATGCGTGGTCATCACCGGCCACCATGGCCCGTTGCCTCGCCATCAGGCAATGGCTGCCTCGCATCCAGCCGATACGACAACTGAGGTTGTCGAAACCTCTCCGACGGCAGCCAGCTTCAGCGGTCGATATCACCGGAGTTCAGACAACTTACCATTGAAAAGATTGACAAATGCCCTGTCTGGGGGACTGGGGGTCGTGGGTTCAAATCCCGCCGCTCCGACCAATAAATCAAACGGTTACCAAGGCGGTTTGTAACAGGGGCAAAAGTGTGGGCATCGGCATGGCTCAGGTTGGCCGGGTCCGACATCTGACGTAATGGTCGAGCAGCGCGATGACGGTGTTGCCCACCACTTTCAATCTGCTGCCAGATAATCCCCGACGGCGATGCCGAGTTTGTCGCAGGTCTTGGCGAGACAGAGGAAAGCATCGCGGCAATCGCGGCCGATGTCGCTTCGTGTCCCGGCGCTGACCTTCCGCCGGGTGAGGTAACAACGAATGTCGTCTTCTGAGCCGTTGGTCTGCTTCGCAGCCCAACTGTGGAGCGGGATGTCCGGCCGATCCAGCACCGTCAGCAACTCCGCCTTGTTGGCATGCAGCCGCGCGAGCATCCAGCGTGGCGAAGCCGGTGCAGCGGAGGAAGATGCGGTCGAAGCGCCTGCGCAACGCGAGAGACTGGCGCTGGCTGGGTTTGAGCCGGCAAGCCTTGAGGCTGGCGTAGAAGTTCCAGATCAGGTCGCGAACCTTATTCTGCGCGGCACGATGGCGGTCGTTGAACGTATCCAACTTATGCGCCAGCCGTTCCGCATGAACCCAGCACAGCGCGTGCCGGCCGATATTGAACTGACCCGCGTCGTCGCTCAGCACGACGGCGTCACACAGGAATTTGTGCGACTGAACGCTGCCCCACAGCGCGCCCTCGGTCGCGACCGGAATTGGATCGGGCGTAACGTTCAACGCCGCGAAGCCGAGCCGATCGAGATGCGCCAGCCACGCTGTCCGATCGGCGAAGCGCGTCTCTGGTTCAGCCGACAAACGGCCGATCAGTTCCCCGGACAGTGAATGCTTCCGCATATAACGGCAAGCCGCGTCATTGAGCACGTAATCTGTGTGACCGGCGCGGAGCAGGCTTGTCACCGGACTTGATCCGGTGATCGAGAAAATTCAGCCGGCTCTTCGAGAACCGGGTGCCGAACCACGTGAACCAGTTATTGCTGATCTGTGTGCAAAAGCCATGCTTCCCCGCATGACGCGCGCCGGTGTCGTCCACCGATACAAACGGCGATGTTTCAAGTCCGGCACGCAAAACATCCTGGGCTTCAGTGACGAAGCCAACTTGTTTGTCCGTCAACAGACGTTGCAATTCTGCCGGTCCCGCCGTCCATGCCGATACCCGGCCGATCCACCTGCCAACTCAGCTGGCACGCGGCGGCGGTAGCGCGAGCGGCCAAGCGCCTCGGCCAGCTCCGCATCCACCAGTTCCTCAATGAACCCACGAACCCGATCCCGGATCACCGCCTCGATCGGATCGAACCAACCAGCTCCGAGGAATTCAGACGACTCCTCCGACCTGTCCTTGATCTGCTGTTCCATGGTGTAATCTCCCTCGGCGTTTCAGCGTCGAGTCTGGCTCGTTGCACAAGCCGGAGATTACACCACTCCGAATTTCCACCACTTCCGCGACGGCACCGTGGTTCGCCGTGATCGGCTGGGGGCAGCGTGGAACCTTCGGTCAAGATTGGAAAAAGCTGCGTTGTCTTCTGAGGGGACCTACGAGGACTACATGCGATACCGCCAGTATCTCGAAGGGGTGTCGGAGTTCTAACAATTCCGGCTCAAGATCGCTGGCCGCATCAGCGCGGCCTGCATGACTGTGGCGCAGCCGATGGATATTGTTTTGCAGGGTCGTGCTGGTCCGACTTCCCCAATGACGGCATATGGCCGCGGCAGCAACAGTTGCGTACAATCCTGATATTGCCGTGCAGGAGGATCGCGGATGCCGATCCAGGTCACCACCGGTGCCATGATGCAATGCAGCTTCGGCGCCGCGCCCAGCACCTTGAACGTGCTGCCGGCGAACCGGGTGATGGCAGGTGGCGTGCCGGCAGGAACGATCATGGATCACATTCCCATCGCGAACATCCCGCCCTTCGGCATGTGCAGCAGCATCGCCAATCCGACCGTCGCTACGGCCACGACGGCGGCACTCGGCGTATTGACGCCGATGCCCTGCATCCCGGCCACGCCCGCGCCCTGGGTGCCCGGTGCGCCGACGGTTCTGACGGGCGGAATGCCGGCGCTCGACAACAACTGCAAGCTCATGTGCCTATGGGCCGGCGTGATCCAGATCACCAGCCCGGGGCAGACGAGCGTGATGGTTCCCTGACACCGGTGGCGCGTGACGCAAACGATGCCAAGTTTCGAATAGATCGACCCACCGTGCGCCGCCATGTCGACGCAGACTGGCATCCATGGATTTCCCTTGCAGACATCGAGAAAGTTGTGGATGGCCAGCCTACGGCGGCCTGAAGGGGGAGGCCCGTGGCGCTCAGCTCTGACCCGACAGTCGCTTATACCATGGCGTCCGCGTTGCCGGCGCAGCAGTATCCTTCTGGCGTTCGCCGATCTGCCGGTCTGCCACATACTGGGTGCGAAACTGTGGTCTGCCGGCCTCGTCGTACTCGACCATCGGTCCATCCAGCCGTCCGGCGCGATAGTCGCTACGGCGACGCACCGTGCCGGCCGGGTCCAGTTCCACCGCCTCGCCGTCGAGCAACCCGTCCTTGTAAAGCAGCCGCTGCTGTACGCTGCCGTCCGGCCGGTAGACCACAAGTTGGCCGTGCAGCCGTCCCTGTCGCAGAGTGCCGGCCGACGCCAGCATGCCGGAGGCGGCGAAGCTGCGCACCGGTCCCTCGGCCACATCGGCAACATAGGTGAGCTCGGTTAGCACGCGGCCATCGCTGTAGATCACCGCTGGGCCGTCCAGCACGCCCGCGCGGTAGGTCAGCCGCGCGAGCATTGCACCGGCGGCATCGTACACCACCATCGGCCCGTCGCGCTGGCCATCGGCGAAGCCAATCTCGGCCGAGGCCAGGCCATCGGCGCCGAACAGGGTGGTCGGGCCGTTCAGCGCACCGGCTCGAAACGTGGCGCGTTCCACCACCGCGCCTGATGCGTTGCGGCGTTCGACGCGTTCCTCCTGGGCATCACCGCTCAATTCAGCTTCACCAGGCCGCCCTTCGCTGCCAGCATGCCGCCGCCATCGACGGTGCCGCTGGCGTTGGCCTTCAGTTCGAAGGTGGTGCCGCCCTGCAGCGACAGGCTGGTGCCGGCCTTGGCCTCGAGCGAGGTGCCAGCGCTGGCGCCGAGCGAAGTGCCCGCCTTCACCGTCATGCCGGTGCCGGACTGCAATGTGAGCGCACCTGACGCTTTGATAGTGATGTCGCCGTCCACGTTCAGGGTGAAGTTACCCGATACGGTCTGCGTGAAATCCGCCTTGTTGGTTCGCGTTTCCGCTCCGGTGACAGTCACTCCACGCGTGCCCTGCACGCTGTAGGTCTCCTTGCCCTTGCTAACAGCGAACGTGCGATCGCCTTCCGACACCGTCAGCGTGTCGTTGCCCTTGGATATCGTCACCGCGCGATCCTTGGTGATCGTGACGGTCTGGTTGTTGAGCACGGTCACGTTCATATCCTTCTGGGCGTGCAGATAGATTTCCTCGCTGTCCTTCTTGTCCTCCAGCCGTAGCTCGTTGAAGCCACCGCCGCCTTCCGATGTGTTGGACTTGAACACCGTCTTTGTCTGTTCGTCCGGCAGCGTGTAGGGCACCGGGTTGTCGCCGTTGTAGACGCAGCCGGTGATCAGCGGACGGTCGGGGTCGCCATTGAGGAACGTTACCACGACCTCCTGGCCGATGCGCGGCAGCGTGAAGGCGCCCCAGCTCGCGCCGGCCCAGTTCTGCGCCACGCGGATCCAGCACGAGCTGTTCTCGTCGTGCTTGCCAAGCTGGTCCCAGTGGAACTGCACCTTTACGCGACCGTATTTATCGGTATAGATCTCCTTGCCGGATTGGCCGACGACGATCGCGGTCTGCGACCCTGCGACGCGCGGTACCGGTGTCTCCCGCGGTGGGCGGAACGGCACACTCGCCGGAAATGCGACGAACTGGTTGGTGTATTCGCGCCTGACCGCCGAATGCGACACCGAGCGCAATGCATAGCGTGCGTTCAGCGCGGAGTCAGGATGGCCGGTCAGCGTGAACGCACCGCCGGCGCGCAACGCCCGCACCGGCGACTCGCCGCTGATCTGCTTTGCCACCGCCTCGAATGCCTCGATGCGACGCTTGGCCACGGTCTCGCCGGAATCCATCGTGTCATAGCGTCCAGGATACTCGTAGACACGGCGCGCACCTTGTCCGGTATTGACCTTCAGTTCGGTGGCCGGCGTGACGAAGTTGAAGTCGTCGGCCTGATACGACTGCACGGCGACCTGGTTCTCCTTTGCCACCGTGTCGATGCGCAGATCGGTCAGCCAGTCGGCGCCTGTCCGCAACGGCAGGAACGGGATGCTCGCGGCGTGCTCGCAATCCTTGAAACTCGCCGGGTCGTCGGCCAGCACCAGCGTATGGGCGCTGTCGGTGTGCTCGAAGAAGTAGCAGATACCGGCTTCCTCCATCAGCCGGCTTACGAAGGCAAAACTGGTTTCCTGAAACTGCACGCAATAGTCCAGCGCGCTATAGCTCTGCCGAAGGTCATTGCGATAGTCGGTGAAACCGGCGTCGCTGAACACGCTCGTCAGGATGTCCGGCACCGATTTCGATTGGAATATGCGGTTGTCGGCAATCAGCGACAGCATCCACAGCCACGGCCGCAGGTCGGCGAGGCACTCGTTGCCGCTCTGCGCCAGTCGCGTCACCAGCCCGTGCAGATAGCGCTTGTTGCCTTCACCATCGATCAGCGTGACGCACGCCGCCTTGCCGAGCAGTGCGTCGGCATCCACCGGGCCGCTTGCGCTCATCGTCAGATGCAGCAAGTACGGCTCGGACAGGTGTTCCGTGCCCTCGAGCCGCTGCAGCGTCAGGGCACTCGGACCGAGCGGTGTGGTCACCGCCAGCGACCATTGCGGTGTTCCGCTCATGACCGCAGCTCGATGACGAGACCGCCATTGCTGTCGATCGACAGATGCGCCCCGGCGATTTGCTTACCGTCGGCAAGGCTGTCCAGAATCCGCCCCGACAGCGCCGGGAGCACGGCGTGCGTCAGGATCGTGTCCACCATGCGCGCGCCGCTTTCCGTGGCACCGGCATTCTCGGCGATGGCGCGCACGACACCTGGATGGTAGGTGAGTTCTCCGCGGCGCGTCATGGCGAAGCGCTCCTGGATGCGACGCAGCTTGAGCCGCGTCACTGCCTCGATGCCCTCGCGACCGAGCGGCCGGTATGGGACCACGACGAGCCGGCCGAGGAACGCGGCACTGAACTGGCGCAGCAGCACCGGGCGGATCGCAGCCGCCAACGTCTCGGCATCCGCTGTCCGGCGGCGCTCGGTCAATTCGCTCAACGCCTCTGCACCGACATTGGAGGTCAGCAATATGACAGTATTGGTGAAGTCCACGACCTGGCCTTCGCTGTCCTCCAGCATGCCGCGATCGAACACCTGGTAGAACAGTTCCATGACGTCAGAATGTGCCTTCTCGACCTCGTCGAGCAACAGCACGCAATAGGGCTGCCGACGCACGGCCTCGGTCAGCGTGCCGCCACTGCCGTATCCGATGTAGCCTGGCGGGGCGCCGCGCAGCGTCGAGACGGTGTGCGCCTCCTGGTATTCCGACATGTTCACTGTGACCAGCGCACGCGGACCGCCGAACAGCAGGTCGGCCAGCGTCAGCGCGGTCTCGGTCTTGCCGACACCGCTCGGGCCGCACAGCAGGAACACGCCGGTCGGCTTGTTCGGCTCGCCCAGATCGGCATAGAAGGTCTGGATGCGCCGGCAGATCGTGTCGAGTGCAGCGTCCTGGCCGACAATGCGCTCCGCCATGCGCGACTTCAGCGAGCGCGCATTGGCCAGCGTGTCGGCCAGCATCCGGCCGACCGGGATGCCGGTCCATCCCGACACCACCTCGGCTATGGCACGGCTGTCCACGCCGGCGGCGACCAGTCCGCGTTGCTGCTGCACCTCATCCAGTTCCAGCCGCAGCCCGGCCAGTTCATGGCGCAAAGTTTCATCGGCGCCGCCGGCCGCACCCTTCACCCGCGCTTCCAGCGACGCCAGCCGCGCGACGGTCTCCTGCTCCAGTTGCCAGCGGCTGGCTAGCAGCAGTCGCTGTTCTTCGACGCGCCCACGCTCCTCCTCGAGCGCCTCCAGTCGCTCCGCGTGGTCAGGTTCCAGTGGCACCTCGCGCCGCAGTCGTGTGATCTCCGCCTCCAGCGCGTTGCAGCGCTGTGCGACATCCTCGAGTTCTACCGGCGGGGTGCTGCGCGCGATGGCCACCCGCGCACAGGCGGTGTCGAGCACCGATATTGCCTTTTCCGGCAACTGCCGGCCGGTGACAAAACGGTGCGACAATCGCACCGCTTCGGCAAGCGCCTCTTCGAGAATGCGAACGCCATGATGCGCCTCGAGATTCGGCGCGAGCCCGCGCAGCATCCCGACCGCAACGGCCTCGGTCGGCTCGGCGACGCGGATCACCTGGAAGCGCCGCGCCAGAGCGGGATCCTTCTCGATGAAACGCTTGTACTCTCCCCAGGTGGTGGCGGCGATTACGCCAAGGCCGCCGCGCGCCAGTGCGGGCTTCAGCAGGTTCGCGGCGTCGGCCTGACCGGCCGCACCGCCGGCGCCGATCAGCATGTGCGCTTCGTCGATGAACAGCACGGTGCGAGGTTGCGCGGCTGCCGCTTCGTCCAGCAGCAGGCGCAGTCGTTGTTCATACTCGCCACGCATCGAGGCACCGGCCTGGAGCAGGCCAAGATCGAGGCTGTGGACGACCAGGCCAGCGAGGCGCGGTGGCACATGGCCTTCGGCGATGCTGCGGGCGAAGCCTTCGACGATGGCGGTCTTGCCGACACCCGCCGGTCCGGTGAGGATCGGATTGTTCTGCCGCCGCCGCATCAGCACGTCGATTATCTGACGGATCTCGGCGTCGCGGCCGATCACCGGATCGATGCGCCCGGCACGCGCCTCCGCGGTCAGATCGACCGTGTAAGCGGCAAGCGCTGCGCCGTGCTGCGCTGTCCCCGGCGGGCCGGCCGACAAATATTCCGAGCCGAGGCGAACCAACTCCGGCAGATCCTGCAGCAGGCGGCTGCCAAAAACATGGGCCAGTTCGGGTACTGATGCGAGCAGCGCCGCACGCCGCTCCATGTCGTCATGCACCGCGTGCAATATGCTGGCCGAGCCGGTCTGCCCCAGTCCCAGATCGACCGACGCGGTCAGCCATGCCGCGGACAGCGTGTCGAGCAGTTCGATGGCGAGCGCCGGCACGCGCGGGCTGCCGCGGGGGAACCGCCCCACCGCTGCTTCGAGGGCCGCCAGCAACTGCGGCTGGTCCATCCGCTCGCTGCGCAACAGAAACGCAACGTCGGTGTCCGGCGCGCGGCACAACTCCAGCAGCATGTGTTCGAGCGCCACCGTTGCATGGGTCTCGCGCAAGGCCCGTTCGGCTGCGCGCTCGAGCGCGCGGCGGGTGGGCAGCGTGAGCGTGGCGGCGAGTCGCTTCGGGTCAGGCATCAGGCATTTCTGCGTGCCGCGCGCCGATGCGCAAGCGCACTGTTGCAACTACACGGCGCGGTTGCTGGCCAAGCCACGATGTCCAGCCGAGGCGTGGCCCGGGCTGGGTGCGGCTCTGCTGAGCAAGCCGGACCGCGCCGAGCCTGGCCGATCCCAGCCGCGCCCCGCGTGCGTCGAACGAGACTGCCGGCACTTCCTCCGGGCGCAGCAGCAGGCGGAGCTCGACGTCGAAGGCATCGCCGAGCGCGAACTCGACCAGTGCCACGAGCTCGTCGTGCCCGGCGTGACCCGGCAGGAGCGACAGCAGCCGGTCGAGACCGGTCGGCCCGATGTCAATGCGAACGCCGGCGGCCTGGTCCCAGATACGCCCGCCCAGCACCGCGTTGCCGAGTTGCCCGACGCGGCCCAACCGGCTGAGCTGATCATCGGCCAGTTGGAGCCAGCCACCGCGCAGTGGCAGGATCCGCACCGGCAGACCGAAATGCGCCGCCAGAACCCGCTGCAGTGCATGCGCCGACACCGGGCGTTGGTTGAGCAGCCCAGCCGTGCCCAGCAGGCTTTTGGTAATGCCGCCAAGCCGACCCGAGACCGATGCGGACGACCCGTCACGCGGCAGCGTCGCCAATCCCAGCAGGGCCAGCAGCGGCATCTTGGCCGGCGCGTCCACTCCCGGCGTCACCTGCAGCGCCGGCTGGCACAGCCGCCAGTGGCGCAGCAGCAGCGACAGCAGGCGATGATTGAACAGATCGAGGAAGTCACGGCCGGCATGGTCGCGCACGCGCTCCCGCTCGACGACGTGAGAAGTCAGCGGCGGCGGCAGCGGCCCGAACGCTCCGCCGATGCCGAAGAACGTGGCAGTGAGCGCCGGTCTGTCGTCCGGACCGGCCGAGATGAGCGATTCGATGTCGCTTGGCGGAAAGCTGCTGGTCAGGCTGCCGCGTAGCTGAACCGATTCGCGCCGTGGATCGGTGCCTTCACCGACAGGAATGCGATCAGGCTGCTCGGGTTTGACACTTGCGGCTTGGCGGTGCGCTTCGAGTTCCAGCAGGCGCACCGCCTGGCGAAAGTCGAAGCGGTATGGCTCGCGCGCCAGACGCTCGCTCAGAGAGGCGATATCGCTCGCGCGCCAGAATACCGCTCTCAAAGGAGCTCGATGTCGCCCGTCAGCGCCGGCCATCGCCACGTCTCGTCACGCTGCCCGCTCTTCATCACCAGCACCAGTTCGGCGAACGAGTTCACCGCGGCATACAGTCCGAAGAATCGACTGAGTATCGAGCCCATCAGATAGGCGCCGGCATCGGCGAATTTCTCTGCGTCGAATTGCAGCTCGACCTCGACGCCGCGGCAAAAGCCGCGCCAGGCGTCCACGCCGATGTGCCGAACCACGCGCCGCGTCGACATTTTGGTCAGACTGTCGATCCTGTTCCGGCTGTCGTTGGGGCAATACAGTTTCAGGATCTCGCGCAATGCCGCGATGCCGTCCTTGCCGCCGGTGATCGACAGGTGGTTCACCGACAAGTGCGATACCAGCCGCCACAGTGTCTGACTGGCAATTGGCGGCGCGACCTGTCGCGTCGGCCGCATCATGCATACCACGTCCGTCACCGGCAGATCGACTTCCAGGTTCAGTTTTGTACCAAAGCCAAGCTCCTCGGCGAGCCCGCGGTTGGTGCACAGCACGTGCGCGAACACGGTGTCGCCGGCCGGGAGTTCGGGATTGAGGTCGGGATCGACGAAGGACAGCAGTATCTCGCTGGTGTCGGACGCGGCGTGCGACGTCTGCTGTCGGCGCGCGTAGTACATCATCGTGCCGGAATCCGACGGGTCCACATGGCGGAACGAGAACAACGGCTGAAGCGTCTGTCCGCGATCGGCCCGCGCCACCGACAGTGTCACGCGCTCGATGCTGTGGATTTCGGTCGTGTTCTGCCGGCGGATGTCCGCCACCAGCGGATACTCCAGGCGCGTGTGGTCCAGGCGTATCGGCTCGGTCACGCGGGGGAACAGATTGATGATCGGCGTGCAGCCCAGCACGAAACTGCCGGCGTTCACCGACACCGGATGGTCAGGCGCACCGGCCAGCAACAGCAGCAGATCGACGTGCGTGCCGGTGCCCAGCGCACCCGCGGGCAATTCGGCGATGTCGATGAACAGAAACTTATCGGGGAAGGTGAAATACTCCTGCAGCAGCCGATATGCCTGGTGCGACATCGGCGGGCACGGCAGCAATGCCTCGTCGGTACCGAATCCCACCGGGCGCAGTTGCGCTCCGCTCAACAGTTCGACGTTCGGGGCGGGACCGTCCGGTGGCGGCGTGTCGGCAGCGATCGGTGCAACCGCGATGCCGTCAAGGTGGGTGAACAGCAGTTCGTAGATCGCTTCCCGGCTGCCGGTCGGTGGCGGCAGGAAAAAGCGCAGCGATTGCGGTGCGAATTCACTGAACAGCCGATTGCCCTGACACCTCAACCGGATGCGCAGGACGCGCTGAATGGGTGCGGCCAGTCGCCGCCGTGCCCAAGCCCGCATCTGGTCGTCGCCTTGATACACATTGGGGCTGGAGTCCAGGAACGGATACAGGGTGGGCGGCTCGATCCGCGCGTCAGCAACTTCAACCGGCCACAGTGTGACCGGGTAGCCGGTGCGGAAGCGGCAGGTCAGGTCTTCCGCCGTGTCGTCCGCACTTGCGAACAGCATCGTGTTGGCCGGAACAGTGATGCCGGCGATCGAGCGGCTCTGCTGGGGATCGGTCTGGAATGCTGCGATCGTCATCGAGGGAATCGGCGCGACAAGCTGCGGATACAGGATGTCCAGCAGGGCGGCCGGGACTTCTGGCAACTGAGCGTCATAGATGCGTTGCAGGCGGGCAGTAAGAAAAGCAAATGACTCGATCAGCTGCTGCACATGCGGGTCGTTGCTGCCGTGCGGGGCCAGGTCCAGCGCACCGGCGACCCGCGGATAAAGTCGCGCAAACTCTCTGCCGGCGGTGCGGATATAGGTAAGCTCCGCCAGGTAGTGCGACAGCAGGTCCTCGCTGCCCTCAGGCGGCATCGCCGTCGGCCTCGAAGTCCCCCTGAACCAACTCGAAGGTCACTGGCATGCGGCGCATCGTGCCCGTCTCCAGAGCGCCACGCACGATTACGCTGAGCGTCTGTGCACTTTGCACGGTCCGTCCAATCTCCACCATCGGGTCGATCAGTCGCGGCTCGTACACGGCGATCGCGTCGCGCACATGCCTGGCCAGCCGGCTCATCGCATCGTGCTCGCCCATCGGGAAGGCCGACAGGTCGGGGATACCGTAGTCGATCGCGCTGCGCGCGCGTCGTTCAAGTACATCGATGGACAACGGCGCACGCGTGTTGAGCAGGGCCTTCAGCTCGCGCTCGACCGAGGCGCGCAACTGCTCCTCATCGTGCAGCCGCGGCGGCCCGGGATCGGTCAGGTCGGTTCGCGCCCCCATTGTGGACCTTCCCGGTCCGACGAGGCGCTCGAACAGCAATGGGCGCCGGCCCCGCGTGCGTTCGTAGCCTG
This sequence comes from uncultured Alphaproteobacteria bacterium, assembly GCA_963696645.1. GTDB lineage: Bacteria > Pseudomonadota > Alphaproteobacteria > Acetobacterales > Acetobacteraceae > JAMXLO01. The sequence continues at coordinate 186,873 of CAVOKY010000003.1, read as the reverse complement.
CCATCGCGACGGTCGCACCGCTCCGCCGTTTACCCTACCTCTTGCGCAACCAGATCGTGGTACACCGGCTGTGCCCCCCCGCCAGTGCCGTCAGCGACCTTTTGCGGCATATAGGTGTAGGTGACCTTCCCGTAAGCCAGCGCCACCGTCTCGGTCGGCAGATCGCCGCCGCCGCCGCCGAAGCTGATATTGGAGACGACAATCTTTTCCAATAGTACCTCGAGGTATTTGACCGGCTTGTTATCGCCGTCGGCACGGTAGGCGGTGAATGTACCCTTGCCGATCTGCTTGCCGCTCCAGCACATCTTCAGCAGGTCGTCGGTGGCAGAATCGACGTACTTGGTGACCGAAAAGTCGGAATGGTTGGCCTGTTCGACCGTGCCGCCGCCCGCCGAGCTGCGCGTCGGCTTCGTCGGCTGGTTGAAGCTATGACTCCACGACAGGATCTGAAGTTCCTCTGTGTGGCTTGTGTCACCGGATTCACCCTTGATGTCCGGTGTCTCGAGCTTGAGGAAGAAGTTTGCAGCCATGGATTGCCTCCTCGATCAGTGGATTGACGTGCTTGTGCAGTGCGCGATCAGGCGGCGACCGGCGGCGGCAATTCGGCAACCAGCCGGATCGAGGCGGTCAGTTCCTCGAGCTGGAAATGCGGCCGCAGGAACACGGTGGCCGTATAGACACCCGGCTTGCCGGGCGTATCGAATACGTCCACGCGCGCCTCGCGCAACGGGTACCTCGCCTTCAGTGCCTGCCCGGCATCGTCCTTGCCAAGCACGTATTCGCCAATCCAGAGATTGAGGAAGGTCTGCACGTTCTCCTTGGTCATGAAGCTGCCGATCTTGTCGCGCATCATCGCCTTTATGTAGTGGGCGAAGCGCGACGCGGTCAGCACGTAGGGCAGCATCGCGGAGATGCGCGAATTGGCGTTGGCAGCGTCGGATACATAGTTGGTGTTGGGCCTCTGGGCGGTCTGGCCACCGAAGAAGGCGGCGAAGTTCTCCCCCTTGTGATGCAGCAGGGCGATGAAACCCAGATCGTTCAATTCCTTCTCGCGCCGGTCCGTGATGGCCGTCTCGGTCGGGCACTTCAACATCTTGTCGCCTTCGGGCGTCGGAAAACTGTGGCTTGGCAGCCCCTCGACCTTGCCGCCACCCTCAACGCCTCGGATAGCCGCGGTCCAGCCGTACAGCGAATAGGCATAGGTGATGCGCTGCGCCAGCTTATAGGCTGCGTTGCCCCACAGGTATTTCGAATGGTCGGTGCCGTCCACGTCCTCGACGAATGACATGCTCTCCACCGGCACCGTATGCGGTCCGTAAGGCAGTCTCTGGAGCACCCGCGGCAGCACCAGCGCGACATAGCGGCTGTCCTCGCTGTTGCGGAACGCGCGCCAGTCGGTGAAGTCGCTGCTCTCGAAGATCTTCGCCAGATCGCGCGGCGACGGCAGCTCGGTGAAGCGGTCCATGAAGAACATCGCCGGGCTCGCCGCGGCAATGAATGGCGCGTGCGCGGACGACGCGACGTTCGAGATATTGGTCAGCAGCAGCACGTCCTCGTTGCCTGGGCCGAACTCATAGTCGCCGATCAGTACGCTGTACGGGTTGCCGCCGAACGTGCCGTACTCGTCCTCGTAGACCTTCTTGAACAACGCGCTCTGATCGAACTCGATCGCGCTCTTCAGATCCTTCGCCAGGTCGGCCTTGCTGACGTTGAGCAGCCGGAGCTTCAGCATGGTGCTGGTCTCGGTGTTCATGACCAGGTAGTGCAGGCCGCGCCATGCCGCCTCGAGCCGCTGGCAGTCCTCGTGGTGCATCACTTCGTTGAGTTGGTCACTGATGAGGTCATCAAGATCGGCGATGCAGTCGATGATTCGCTGGGTCAGGTCGCGGTTCGAGGTGCTGGCCTTGTCCATCACCCGATCGACGAACTCCTCGATCAGTCCACGTGCCTTGGTGCGTGCGTTCGGGCCGGTATCCCGGATAAGCTTGCCCTCGTCCAGGATGCGATCGAGCAGGGTTATTTCGGTGGCAGCGGCAGGTTGCGCTCCTGACGGTTGCGGTTCTTGGGCCATCACTATCCTCCAGGGTCTTTCGGATCGGCGGGGCTTGGGTGATACCTGTGCCCCGCTGCGAACGCGGGCCGATACGGTCCGTTAGGCGGTCGGCGTCTCGGGCGCGGCCGGGGCAGCAGCGGCGTCGCCGGTCGGCGCCGCAGGGGTGCCAGCGCCGTCCGCCGGAGTTGCCGCGGCGGAAGCCTTCAGCTCCTCGCGCAGTTTCGCCTGGTCGCTCGTGTTGGCGAGGACTTCGGTGAGGATCCCTTCAAGATCGTCGTTGCCATCGAGCTTGGCCAGCAGGTCGTTCAATCGATTGCGCGCATCAAAGAGTTCCTTGAGCGGGCCAATCTGCTTGACGATCTCATCGGGGTTGAAGTCCGTCATCTTTTTGAACTTCAGCAACACGTTGATCATCTGATCGGAGCCCGGTTGCAGCTTGTTCGGCACTCGAAAGGCAAGGCGTGGTTCGATCGCCTCCATCACGTCGTCAAAATTGTCGCGGTCGATCTCGACGAATTTGCGTTCCTTCAACTTCGGCAGCGGCGCCTCCGGCTTGCCGGACAGGTCTGCGAGTATACCGACGATGAACGGCAGTTCCTTCTTCTGGATCGAGCCGAGGGTCTCGACGTCGTAAGTGATCTGAACGCGCGGCGGGCGCACACGCGAGAGGACGTGTTGCTTACTTTCCGACATGGTCTCCCCCGAGGAACGTTGTGTTCGCAATGCACTGTAATGCTCGCATGGGTTGGTTTGTCCAGGGCAAAAATGAGCGTAGGAGCAACGCACAGTTGCTTATCTGGCTAATTCTCCCGATCTGCCTCCTCCAAGTCGTCCGGTGCTCCCGCCATCCTGGCAAGACCCAGCACCTCGAATACCTTGCCAAGATCGAGACCAGCGCTCGAGAAGGTCATCACCAGCTCAGCGAAAGACATGTCGCCCCAGGCGACGGCACAGCGGATCAGGTGGGGCACCGGGCTGTGCGGCTCCAACCGTTGCAAGAAATCGGCGATCTCCGCCAATTGCGCATAAGCATCCTCGCGCGACAGGATGGCACTGTGTGATTGCGGCGTCTCGACCGGGGCCGTCCGCTCGGCAACTGCCAGTACCGGGCTGACAGTCGCACGACGCAGGAGCGAAAACGGCTTTGGCTGACGCTCGGCCAGCGCGATCGACGTCACGTTCAATATGTCGCTGATCGCCTCACCAATGCCGCCAAGACCCGGCGCATCGCGTCCGCAGGTTTCCTCCAGGGTCGCATTCAATTCGGCCAGCGCTGCCGTTGCCGCCGTCAATGAAACATTAATGTCACGCCAGAATTGCGTCTCGGTGCGCCCGCGCAGGGCGGTGAATGCTGCCAGGCTCACCGCGCCTGCGGCCTCCGATCTCTCCACGGATTTCGGGTCGCTCTGGCGCAGCTTCTCCAGAAGTTGGGCGTTCTTGTAGTCCGTCCACGTGAATACCTCTTCGGGGTTGGGCACGGAACACACGATAGGCAGGTTGCGCAACATTGGCGGGAACCGCGCGTTCAGCCATTCGAACGGTGCAAGCCTAGGTCCGATGTCGTCATCGTCGATCGCCGGATGGAGATCAGGCCAGAAGCGACGGCACAGCGCTGCGAGCAGCCGGAGCCCAGGAGCGATGCCGGCGAAACCTGTTTGATGCACCACTGCTTCGGACAGCCAGCACGCAACCTGCAGGTCCTTGCTGCGAGCGCGCAGGATATCGGTGCATAGCCGCTCCACCGTCGGCCAGTCCGCCCGCTTGACGTCGTGCGCCCAGACGCCCTGTGGCAGGCGTGCGTTCTCTTCGCGGCGTGCTTCGATGATCGCCTTGTACGTCGGGTCGAAACGCAGATCCGGGCCAGTCCCGCCAGGGCCGTCCACTGGCACGATCAGCGCGTCGAGGTTCATGGGCGAGGTCGGGGACAGGCTGCGAGGCTCCTTCATCTTTGCAGCAATATCGGTCCGCCGCCGGACTGCACCGTGGTTACAGGTGCGCCGCCAGACTGTGGCGCCGCAGTTGGAAACGCCGGCAGCACCGCCGGCTGGCGCTTGTCCGGCTGGCCGGGTGTGCGGATCGTCGCGGTCAGGCCAAACCGCATGAACAGTTGTGCCGAGGTCAGGCTGGCGTCGCCACCGGCGGCCGCGTCCGGATTGCGTTGCAACGGGACCGCGAAGCCCACAGTCTCTGGGCGACGATCCGACAACTGTGCCATCATCGCCACGCTCGGTCGTTGCGCCGCGATCATGCGCAGCAATGCCCATGTTCCACTATAGTCGTACGCGGTGACAAGCCCGCGCACTTGCGGTGCCGGTTGGCCACTGACAGGTGGGCCGGTTGGTGCGGCCGGAATGCTCGGTGCGTTTGTCGCCCAGCGCAGCAACACCTGGACAGACTGCCCGCTGCTCCAGGCCATGCTCTTGGTCGTGGCGAAGGACGACAGTCGTTGCTGGCCGAACTGCACGGTCGATTCAGCAATCTGATTGGCGCCAGGATCACTGCCCATGTTGGTGCGGAAGTCAACCGCCACCTCATAGGTGAGCGACGCGTCGGGTGCGGGATCCGACAACATGGGCGCAGGTACCGTCTGTACTGCTATCAACTGGCCGACGAACTGCGCGGCTCCGGCACGGGCAAAGTTGGAAATCCCCGTGAGCTGGGTCTGCAGCGTGGCGAGATTGGCGCCAAATCGATTGTAGAAGCGCTTGACGTCGCCGGGGTCCGCGTCAGGCGAGGTCGCATCGCCGAACGGGAAGCGTCCGGCCAAGTCGCGGTTGAACGTGCCGGCCAGATCGCCATACAGGCTCGCCGCGTCGGCGTAATTGGCGCCGCTGCAACGGCCGAGTACGGCCGAGCGGATATTGGCCAGTTGTTCGGCGAACCAATCGGACCCTCCGGTGGCGCCGCCGGCTAGCTGGGCGCAGTTGGCGAGGTCGATGCGGTCCATGTCGGCGGAGATGAACTGTTCCAACCGGCTGAGCGAATTGGTGGGATCGCCACGATGGTAGCGATCGAGCGTGTCCGTGATGCCCTGCCAGCGCTTCAGCACTGTCATGCCGGCACCGGTGAGCAAGACGCCGCTCTGCTGGAAATAGGTGACCAGCGGCGAGGCATAGTCGCGTGCCAGCGCATCGACATAGTCGCGCCTCGCCGGCAATGTGCCAACCAGGTCGGGCAGTGTCGCCGCGCCGAACGCCGCCGCGGCGAGTGGCGGCGATCCGGACCAGAACGTCAGACTGCGGTCCACCAACTGGTACGGATCGGCAGCGATGAGCAGTGCGTCCACTTGGCGCAGCAGCCGGATCGCCTGGTCGGCCAACAGTTGATCCAGGCGCTCCGCCGAACTCGTTCGGCCGGCCTCACGCAGCGCGGTACGCAGGTTGGTCAGGATCGGCGCCGCATCCGCGAAGCGGGTGATTTCGTCGCGCAACGCAGCGGTGCCACCGGGTTGCGTGTTGGCCCGCCGATCGATGCCACGCTGCCTGGCACGCGATATTGCGTTTGCGATCAGTTGGTCCAGCCGTTCGCCTGCCGCAACCTGCACCTGCTCGCGGAATGCGGCCGGCAGGGTTGCCGGCAGGCTTTGCGCAACGAACAGCAGATATGACTCGGTGAGATCCTGGAGCGACTGAAGGTCTTGCGCGCTCCAGTAGAGCGGATCTCCTGTCGCGACGGGCTGTGCACTCACCGATGCCGCCGTGGTGGTTGCCAGCGGCTGCGTCAGGAAGCTGTCCAGCGGAGCTATGACCGTCTGCAGCGGTGGCGAGAGCTGAGCCTGGCCTGTGTCCACAGTCAGCACGGGCACGTCGCCATAGACGCGGGCCTGCAGCAGCCGCTGGCGCGTCATCGCGACACAGCCCGCCGCCTGGTTGCGAAACGCCGACGGCAGACTGGGATCCACCGGGGCAATGTCCGATCCTCCGCCATTGCCCGACAGCGCAGCGAGCTGGTCGATCACTGCGGTAATCGATGGCGAGCCTGCGCTGCCGCTGAGCCAGGCATGGTCCGGCAGAGGGGCCTGCTCCTGGATGGTGCGCAGGGCGCCATCGAGACGCTGCAGGCGCACAAATTCCGGCATCGCCGGCGCGCCTGCCCCCGGCAGGCCCGTGTTGGTCACGACGCTGTCGACGGCAAGACCCAGCGGGCTGGCAGGATAGGCGCCGTCCAGGGCATCGCTGAACTGCGCGCGCAGGATCGAGGCGATCGTGGTGCGGATGGGCACCATCTGAAGCGGTGGCGCCACCGCGCGACGCAATGCTCCCTCGTACAGACCATAGTTGGTGGTGAACCCGGCCGGCAATTGAATGGCGAGTGCGTATTGCAGCAGGGATTTGAGGTTCTCGATATGCGGGTTCACCGTCAGGTCCTGGTAGAGCGCCAGATGGTCGTCGTATTCGCCCAACCGCTTCATGGTTTGCTGCAGACGCTCGACGCCGCCCGATGTGACGGCGCGGGCATCGCACGTCGCACCGCCGGCGGCACGTTGTGGCGCGGCGGCTCCTGGTTCGGTCACCCCCAACAGGGTTGGGATCGCGTCGGTCAGTGATTCGAGCACCTCATGCAACACGGCCACCTGGTAGGCTGCGGCAATCGCCTGCTCCACGATCGCTTCAGCGCCAGACAGGTAGGACAGCGGTGCCCAGACGGTGGCCAGCCGGTTCACCGACAGGCCACTCATCAACAACAGCAGCCTGCGTGTTTCCGCCGGCGCGGTGCCAGGGTCGTGGGCGGCACCCAGCGGGTCCACCGACGCACCGGCACTGGTGGTGGTGCCCGGCGATTGCGCGGTCGCCCGAGCTGCCTGCACCTGACTCGCGAGGCCGGCTATCTCGGTTATCAGCGGTCTCGCAGTCGCCACCGCGCTGCTCTGGCTGCGGATTTGTGCGATACCGACCAGGGCCAGTACCGCCAGGGCCGCCAGCGCGACCTGCGCCATATGGATCCTGCGCTGCCGACGCGTCGTGGCGCCCTGCGCGGGCTGCGCCAGGATGTGTTCGGGAAACATACGGTCGGCCAGCAGCCGTCCGGCGAACGCATCCCGTGTCATCGTCGCATCGGCGTCTGCCCGACCGGTCAGGTAGAAGCCGCGAAACATGAACGCCTCGTGATAGGCGCTCGGTCGAAGCATCGGGGTCAGCAGTGTTGCCAGCGGCTCGGCCAGTGCTGCAACGGCGTGCGGAAACAGCAGCAGCAGTTCGGCGACGTCGGTGTCGTTCGGCCGCATCAGCAACCGCGACTGCAGGATCGACAGGCGCGCCGTCAGGGCATCGACGCCCTCGCGCACCCAGCCACGCTCGAAGGCGCTGGCCAGCGCATAAGGCACCGCCCAGCCGAGTGGTCCGCGCTGCATCTGGGCGGGCAACTCGGAGAGCGCGGCGGCGGTGGCCGTGAAGCCAGTCAGTACCTCGCAGCCGCTCAGCACCAGGTAGATTGGCACCCGCCAGCCGCCGGCACGCTGCGCCAGCCATATCAACTGGTAGAGCTCCTCTCCCAGCATCACCAGCTCGTCGTCGCTCGCCTTCTTCGGGCCGTAGAACTGATCGGCTGCCAGTATGATCACCAGCCCGTCGAACGGCCGATCGCTGCGGGCCGCAATCAGCCCGTTTACCAGCGCCATCCAGCGCGCCTCCCGCCGGTCGCTGGTCAGCAGTCCGTCCTCGAAACTGACGACGGCGCCATCCGGGCAAACCGATATCCGGCAATCGCCGCGGAACAATTCCTGCTGTGCCCGCGAGAGGTCCCCGATGCCTGCGCCAAGGTCCGGGATCATGCGCTGCACGGCGGTGCTGCCCGAGCCGACCGCGACCAGCAACGGGATCGCGTCGATGCCGCGCCGGCTGCCGCGCAGCGCTGCCAGCCGGGCGGCGGCATGACGCACCGCGCCGGCGATCGGCTGCGCCGCTGCCGTGGCCGACGTTGTGCCGGCGGCGGCCGCGGCGGGCGGAGGCGTGGAGGTGGCCGTGCGCAACTGACGGATGGCGAGCACGGTCGATACCACCAGCAGAACCGCGAGCACCACCGCGATAATCGGCAACAGGCTGATCAGCCACAGGGGCAGCGGTGCCATACCGACGGTCGTCCCTACCGGTTCAACATCGTGGCGGCGAAGGCGGCGTCGTCGACGATGTCGCTGACCTGAGCCCACCAGAGCAGCCAGCTCACCAGCAGATAGCCGACAACGACGCCGCCTATTGCCATCCCCCAGGGTCGAACCTGCGGCAGCCGAACCGGGTCGCGCCCAGCCAGGGGTTCGGCCGCGCCCGCCGTCAGGCCGTCGAAATCGTCAAGCGTGGCGGAGGAGCGGTGGAACACCAGGTCGAACAGGCGTGCCTTCAGCCGTTCGATCTCACCTCGGTCATCGCTGCCATGATAGCGGCCGCGATAGCCCATCTCGAACGCCAGCAGGATGGTCATCGCGACGCCGTCAGCGTCGGGCGTGCGGCGCCTGGCAAGTTCCTCGACGGCATCGAAGATGCGGTCGCCGGCAGTGCGGCTGCGATACAGCACCACCTCCAACGGTCGCTCTGCCCAGCCGTCGCGTCCTCGCCATGTCACGTCGTGCAGCAGCATCGAGTCGGCCAGGGCAGTCATCACATAGCCCGGATCGACATGGGCCGGTGCGCCGGCGGAGATGGCGCCGCCAAATCCTTGTGCTGCGATCGCGCCGTTCAGCCGCTGCCGCACCGCGAGCACCAACTGTTCTTCCGGGCTCCCGGCAGCGGGGCGCCTGCCAATCAGTGCCGCCTCGTTACCCGCGAGCAATTCGCGCTTGATACTGTACAGCTCGTTGTAAAACTGGCGGAAGCGCCGCAGCGCCCCGTCGGCCTCGACGGACAGGGCGGGCGGCGGCATCAGGGGCTCCCTGGTGAATTTGCAAAATCCGCTGGGGGCAGGAACAACCGCAACTCGACCGGTTCACTCTGGCCCTCGACCGGCAACTGGATGATCTGCAGTGCCTCGCCCACTGCGACGAAGGCAGTGTCGGCGGCGACGCGGAACAGCAGCATGTTGGGCGGTGGCACGAGGCCCAGTTCCTCCGCCTGCCCGATCGCCTCGCGTCGCGCGCCGATCACCGCGTTGTTCAGCATGCTCTCAATGCGCGAGATCGCGCCAATGACGGCCGCGTCGAACCACGCCCTGACGGACGCCGCGTCCTGGCCAGGCGCCAATCGCGCGCCGATCACCAGAGTGTCGCGCGGATATTCCGGGCGCAGCGTCAGCTCGAAGCGGCCGGGCATCACATGCTCGAATACCACTGACCGGAACGGCGTGCGCAACTCCTCGAGGGCGCCGCGCACGAACGTCGCGACCAGCCTGAACAACTCCAGCGGATCGGCATGGGCGTAGGCACCGAATACCGGCAGCGTCACGCGGCCACCGACGACGGCGAGATCGCCGGCCACGTCGCACAGTGCGAGATAGAGTTCGAACGGATGCGCGAGCTCTGTCTTCAGCAACGCCTCCAGCCGAGGCAGGCCACGCACGATGGCACGGAGTGTTGCTATGCTGTCGCCAACTTCGTTGGCCTTCCCCTCGGACAGCGCCACGCTCAACCGCGCGCTCCACTCCGTAGCCTTGCTGCGCAGATCGGCCGCGATCGAGTTGGCAAGCTGCGAGAGCAAGGTGCCATGATCGACGCGAAGGCGCGGCGGTTCATAGTCGACGCTGTTGTATCGCTGCCCGCTGGACTCCAGCACGGCCAGCGGCAGACTGACAAAACGGGACGGCGGTGGGCGCAGCGGCCCCTCTGTCGGGTGCAGTGCCAGCATCGGCACCAGTCGTCGAATCGGGATCGCGTTGTCACCGGTATTCTCGTCAACGATATCGGTGCCGGCGGCCTGACGGAACCGCTGCTGCGCCCCGGTACGCACCGCCAACGTGCTTTGCACGGCCACCGTCACATGAACGGCCATACGCGCCGAGCCGGGATCTGCGAGCAGCGGCGTCAGATCAAGCTCGAGTTTGGGCGCATTCGGGTCGGGATCCTTGGAGTGCCGCACGAGCAGGCCGTCGGGCATGATTGCCTCCAGCTCGGTCACGGCGAACCTGCCTGCCACCAGTGCCGAGTCATCGATCTGCAACCGCTGCACGCCCCAGCAATACGGCGCGGCCGCCATGATCATGTAGCCTTGCAGCGCATGAGAGCGCAGCTCCGCCTGTTGGAAATGTTGCGGCGACAGCAGCATGCCTTCATGCCAAAGCACTGCCTCGGGGATCGAACCTGCGTCGGTCACGATAGGCATCTCCTGGGAAGGCGGTCCAAAATCGGTATCATGGCGAGACGGTGAAGTCGTCCGAGTCGAGCGTGACCACGATCGAGCTGCCACTGCCCAGTGCCTGACGGTGGTCACCGGGCGTTGCGTAGCGCGCGAACAGCAGCGTGCTGACGCGATTGCACGTGGGATTCACCGGACTGTCGCGCGCGATCTGTCCGGGTGCCAGCTCCCACGAGCGCACCTGCATACCGGCGCCGAAATCGCGTTCCAGCTGCCTGCGCCTGGCGAAATAGTCCTGCGCCGAGAGTGGCGCGATCTGCTGCGCGGCGAGCTTGTCCATGATGAACACCAGATCCACGGCGACGGCGGTGTTGCCATTGGCGTTCGGGGTCGCGACCAGGGTGACGGTCTTTGGCCCAGGCGGCGCGAAGCAAAGCCAGGACGGTGTGGAGCATCCGGTCAGTCCGATCATCGCCAGCAGCAGGCCAACGGTTGGCCACGGGTCTGAACTGCAGGGACCGCTCATCGGGACGTCGACTTCATCACCAGCGCGTCGATGCCGGTGTCGCGCTGCAGGTTTGCACCGACCTGGGCAGCGGCATTGCGATCGGCGAAGCCACCGATCTGCACAAGTTGTAGGACCTTGCCGCTCGTGGTGAACGGAACGATGCCGGCAGCGTAGCCGTATTTCTTAAGCACGGCCTGCATCCGCGCTGCATTGGCTGGTTCCTGGAAGGCGCCGAACTGCAGCAGATAGGCGCTGTGGCCGCCACTTGCCGCTGCCGGAGCAGCCACCGGCGTGGGCGCCGCGGAAGGCGATGCCGCCGGGGATGCCAATGCTGCCTGGGCCGGAGCCAGTGGAGGCGAAGCTGCCTGCTGCGATGGCGCAGCGGGCAGTGCCGCCACCGGAGCTGTGGTTGGCGGCGAAGCGGCGGGTGGTGACGCCGCAGCATTTGCGGCAGGCGTTGGCGCAGCAGGAGGCGGCGGCGACGATGCTGCCGCTTGAGCGATGATGGTTGATCCGGTGCCGCCGGACGCGGCCGTCGGCGATATCGCTGCAGCCGTCGAGGGCGCCGCCGCCTGCGCCCCGGCGGTCGCCGCCGGGCGGACTGTCCGATCGATTGAAGTCGCGGCCGTTGCTGGTGGTGGCGGGGCAGAGGGCAGCACCGGCGGCACAATTGGCATCAACCAGAGCACGGTCACCGCACCGAGCGCAAAGGCTAAGAGGTTAGCGGCAATAATGAGGACCGCTGGGCGCACTCAATCCGCGCAAGTAAACGTGGCGCGATGACAAACCGTCGCATGCGCGGGGACTTGCGAATTGCCAGCCACGGCATACCAGCACAGGCATCCTGTCGGCGTTTCCAGGGCTATCGCGACACGCATTGTCGTTGTCACACGGTCATCACGCTATCATCACGACGAACTGTCCGGGCGCGGAGACACCGACCGCCCCCAATGGCTAGCGTCACGGGAGCGCAAGGCACTGCGCTCAGTGCACAACAGCGCATTTGTCATATCTGCGACGGCCGGATCTACCGGGATCGCGAACATCCTGACGTGCCAAATAATTGCCCTCGGGATGCGATCCATGATGTCGGCTGCGGGCAGTCCGCCCACCGTTGAGCGGCGGACAGGCAGTTTCGACAGCACAGGCGAGTGCCATGTTGAAGCTGCACTGGAGCAGCGCGCGATTGCTCACTGACGAAAACACTGCTCTGCTCTCCCCCACTTGTTGACGCTATCCCATGGTGCCACGATTTGAAAGAGGCATCCTGGAACCGTGGGTCTGACTTGAATTTTGTTGCCGGACACCACGGTCGATCGTCGGGTGAGTAGCCTGATGTGCGCGCACGGGAACCAGTCGGCCGGGCTTTCGATGTTTGCCGGGATATCATTCGTTTTCCCGGCGGTCCGGTTGGAAGGGTATTTGGCAGAGCCGTCCGGCGGCAGCATGGCGACGGAGGCCGATGCGCGGTTCGACGCCATCCTGAGCGACAGGTACGCTGGCTCAACATGCTGGCCGACGGGTTTGAACTAGCGCCGGCCTTTCTGGAAGGCATCAACGAACAGCAGCGCAAAATGAAGTCGGTCCTGTCGCCAAGCGTCACCAACCTCGCCGAGGAGACACCGGCGCGCGAAGTGGCCAACCTGATGTACGCCGGGAACATCAAGCGGGTGCCGGTGGTGCGCGATGTGCAGCTTGTGGGCATCGTCGCTCGCTCCGATCTGATCCGTGCGCTCGCGCAAAAGCTAGACGAGAAGTTTGCCGCTATGGCATTCGAAAAGGAAACACTGAACGAGGCGCTGCAACGCAGACGCCAAGAGAGCGGCCGGTAAGCTACCAGTCCGTCACCTCGATCCAGGCGAGGGTCGGATCCGGCCCGACCTGCGCAATCCTAGCCACACGCGCGGTAACTGGTCCTGGTTCCTTCTGAATGACCAACCGTCCTTCACTCGTCTTCCCCACGTCCCGGCGGCGTGCGGCGTCTTGAGCGGGCCAAGCACCAGAGGCGCTTCGCTGCCGAATGGAACTGTGTCCGGGACGCTCAGGGTCACGACCGATCGGCAGAGAATGCATAGACGCAAGCCGACCCATTGATCGTGCCGGACATGCGGCGGCCAACCACCTGACCGGCCATCATTCCGCTCAACATTTCCGTTCGGAAGGTGCCATCAGGCGCGATGACGGCTGAGTAGACTGGCGTGGGATTATGTGGGACATTCGGATGCGGCATTGCATAGGTGAAAGAGTTGCCGGTCACCTGCACGATGAATTGTGGATCGGTCTCACACCATTTGCTCTGTACGCCAGATCCGAGGCCCGTAACCCGTACAATGCCTCGATAGTTACCATCCCATGACACGGTAGGCGCGTGCGCAGCCGCATTGCCTGCCTGGGGCTTTGTCTCTGACGTGCATCCCGCCAGGGTAACAGCAGCAATCAACGCACCTACACTAAGTCCACGATACAAGACCATCGCGCTTTTCTCCTGCATGCATTAAGCCAAAGTTGGCGCCGTTGAAATTAGCAAGCCGCTGATTTGATGACTGGTTTGCAAAGATGGCGCTTTCCGCTACTGGACACACACCTGCTTGGGCTGACGATCCTTCCGACCACCGAATCGCACCACAAAGCCGCCGATCTGTGAAGACCTACATGGACACGTTCCGGGAAAGGAATCTGTAACGGGGGCATAAGCCCGGGCGGGGTTGAGAATTTGCTTGCACCGACGGGGGTGGCTCGGGATGTGACCGCCCCGGCTGATATTGACGGCTTGTCGCTCGAAGCACTGAAGGCGCTGCAGTTGCTGCGGAAAGTGGCTGAACAAGCGCGGCTGATCGCGAATCTGCGGGAAGAGAATGCGCGACTGAAGGGTGTGAACGGCCGGCAACCGGCGCATGGCCCGTTGGGTGGGGCAGACGTTCTCCGGGTTCGTGGGCGGCGAGCTTGTCCGGCGGCAGAACGCAGCGCAGGCTTGGTAACTGCAAAGTTGACCGCACTGATCACTCAGGTGCGAGGAGCGACGCGATCCGATCGGCTGCTGCGATTGCTTCACCAAGCTCTACAAATGATGCGAGATCCCCGGGAGGTTTGGCCAAGCCCGTCGCGCCGTCACGATTCGCCGGAGGTGTCCAAACGTCCCGGCTCTGCAGCAGGTAGACGCCATACACGGCGCACAAATCACTCGGGTCAATCCCGTGCAGCTCCTGTTGCACCATATAGGCGGTAAGGGCCGCATTGGTCACGATCGACGCCTCGATCAGTGCGTCGCGGTATCGTTTGAGGCTCGTCACGTCCGCACCGAACCTCCTCGCCAGACTCCTTGATGTCGCTTGAACGACAATGAGTTGACGGTCGAGAATGCTGCGTAGCGCATGGTTGGCTGCCAATGGCAGGTATCCGGCCGGGTCGAGGAATGCATCGACCGCGGCCGAAATAGCACCACAACCGCTGTGTCCCAGGACAACGACAAGCCGCAGGCTGCCGCGCAGATGTTCGATCGCGTATCGCAGGCTGCCGAGTACATCGTTGCCGAGACCATTGCCGGCAACACGGACAACGAACAGGTCATTCGGCCCTTCGTTGAAGATCAGTTCGATCGGCACGCGGGCGTCGGAGCAGCCGAGTACCGCAGCGAAGGGGCGTTGTTTGGGCAGACCATGTTCGCCCGCGTGCAGACCGAGTTCACCCGGATCAACCTCGACGACGCGATGCGCGGTACCGCTGCCTTCGGTAAGGCCATCCAACAGGGTAGCAAATGCTCGCGTACCTTCATTGAGGCGACGCTGTGCCGAGTCGGCATCCGGAGGACGAGGACGCACCAGAGCGGCCGGGCTCCCGTATCGATAGGTGATCTCCACTGTTCTCATGTTTGTATCGGCGCCTGTCGCCGCTTCGAAGCATCGGTCGGTGGGGGGCCGCGGTCATTCCGCCTACGCGACAGTCCAAGTCCCTGCCGATCTTCCACAAGTGCCGCCACCTGGTCCTGATCGTCGAAGGTGGAGCGGCTGACGCCACGGTTCAGATGCTCCAAATACCGCACAACCGATTGGCGCCGATCTTCAAATGCGTTCGTGTCGCGCAAGCCAACCAGTGCCGACCGAAGGCGCCGCACGACCTGAACTGAGCTTGCGCCAAACTGACGTATTTCGTCGAACGACAGCGCCAGATAATCATCCCAGGTCGGGACGGGAAAGGTCACGCGGATCGTACCGGTCGCGTCTCGGACATAGCCGGCATCCAATTGCCTGTGACCAAGACGTCGCAACAAATCCTCGATCTGGTCGATTGCCTGCACTGCCGTCGTCGGATCGTTGATTGCGGGAGAGAGTGCCCTGATGGCGATGTCCACCAGCAGACGTATGGCATATTTCGGGTCCTGCTCGAAGGTACGCGATGTCGCGAGACGAATGGCACGCGTCAGTGCCGGTTCCGGCAAACTCTGTGCGGCGCCATGCACGCTCACCAGGTACAGTGTCTTCCACCACGGTCTCGCCGACGCCGCACTCGATCGACACGACTGAGTTCGCACTTTGAGCCAGTCGGACCAATGTGTCGATGTCGATGCGGGCAATCACGCGCGGCTCGCCGGAATAGGTAAGCGTTTGCGTGACCGGGCCCAGATCGCCGGACACTTCGGCGTCGCTCAATCCGATGGCATCGGCTTCATCCGCGATGCGAGGGAACATCGCGCGAATGACAGTCCGGCCACGCGATCCGATGGACTGCAGCACATTGTGGATTTGCAGATCATTAACGGTACCAATCAATCTCACAAACGCCAGCAGGCTGGCAATGAGCAGACTTAGGACCAACAGGGTGGAGAACAGCGGCACCGTCCCGGAGCCACCGCGGTCCGTCCACATCAGCGCCACGAGCGCGTAGACGAATGTTGCGAAAAAGATGCCGAGGCTATGATGCAAAGTCGGACTGCTGACGAACAGGATTACCAGCCGGGGCGAGTAAGCAAGCGCACTGAATTGCACCATGACGAAGGCGATGGCGAACACGATCCCGGTGAGTGCCATCATCCCGGAGCTGATTGCTGAGAATAATGCCATCGCGGCCGCGGCTGACATGCTGTGGCTGTAGGCGGGGAAGTATACTTGTTCGAGCCGCGGCAAAATCAGGCCCGCGACCACGCTCGCGACGGTATATACCATGGGTATCAGCCACAATGGCATTGGTCTGCTATGGCCTGCTGCCGGCGGGCTTCATCGACATATTGCATTCAGCCGATCAGGGACCGGGCTGGAATTGTTCAGGCCGGAGGCCAGGTCAGTTCCGGCACAAACTTATAGGGGTAGTCCGGCTCCTTATAGCCGTGCGCCTTCTGGCGTTCCGGAAGGTTCACCTTTTCCCGCGGGGCGCCCTCGTAAGGAATATGGGCGAGCAAGTGGGTGATGGTATTCAGGCGCGCCCGCTCTTTGTCGTTCGAGTTGACGACATACCAGGGCGCCCATGGTGTATCGGTCGCTTTGAACATCTCGTCGCGCGCCCGGGAGTAGTCATACCAGCGACTATAGGATTTCAGATCCATAGGCGACAGCTTCCAGATTTTTCGCCCGTCGTCGATACGGGATTTCAGCCGACGCGTCTGCTCTTCCTCGCTCACCTCGAGCCAGTATTTCAACAGGATGATACCGGAATCGACGAAGGCCTTTTCCACGGGCGGCGTCAGCAATAAAAATCGCTTTGCCTGCTCTTCGGAGCAGAAACCCATGACCCGCTCGACGCCGGCACGATTGTAATAGCTCCGGTCGAATATTACGATCTCTCCGGCCGCCGGCAGATGTTGGATGTGTCGCTGTACGTACAGCTGCGACTTCTCACGCTCGGTCGGCGCCGGGAGAGCGACGACACGGAACACCCGCGGGCTGACACGTTCGGTGATTGCCTTGATCACGCCGCCCTTGCCGGCACCATCTCGCCCTTCGAATATGATGCAGATTTTCAGGCCCTTGTGCACCACCCATTGCTGCAGCTTGACCAGCTCAACGTGCAGCCTGGCCAACTCACGCGCGTAGTCCTTTCCCTTCAGCTTGCCATCTGGCGATTCACGGATCTCGTCGATCCCGGCCCGCTTGGCCTTCTTCGTCGCACTCATCATGACCTCCCAGGGCCGTGTTGCCACCAACCAGGACGTTACCCTTTAAGCTCAGGCTTCCATTGAGCTTTTCGGCCAGGAAAAGAACAGGCCGACATCACCTGGCTTGCCACCAGGATAATTGATGATCCTGGCCGCGAAGCCGAACCCGCCAGGTTTCAGGTTTTCCTTCCAGTAATCATAGACCAGACGAACCCCTGCGGGCAGTGTCCTCAGCCAGTCAGGTTCCTCTTCCTGTTTGGCTGCCTCTTCCTTGCTGGGCTTGTTGATCGGGGGCGCGCCGGCGTTGATGATTGCCCGTCCGTCGTCGGTGCAGAACGTGCTTGGGAAGGACGAAAACATCAACTCGGTTTCACCACGCTCAAAGGCGCGCTTGATCCGGTCGAGACCGGATTTAATGATTTCATCCGTCAGACGGAAATTGTCGAGGCGCTGTCTGAACTCGACGAGTTCCTCCTCCCTGCGGCGCTGAAGTTGTTCCGCGGCTTCTTGATCGCGACGCCGCAGCGCATCACGCTCCGCGAACAGTGCAGTTACCGAGAGGGTCTGACCTGATGCATTCGGCATGACAGCTTCCTTCCTCAGTTCTGTTTCGTGTGATCAAGCGGGATCTCCGTCGTGAATTAGTCGACCAAACGGTGCAGCGCCCCGATCGATTTCAGCGTGAACCGATTAGCTGAGCAAGGTCAAGCGTCCTGTTAAGTGGTGACCTTCTCCTTGTGCACCGCGGGAGCGCCCCCTGGAACTCCAGGGCGCGGATTGTCTCGGGATAAGGGACCAATTGCGCACATGGGGGATGCCATACCGGCCGCTCGCTATTCCAGCCAGCTTGGGAAAGTTTGCGTCGGACCCGTCCAGTCAGCAGATTAACCCGCAACAAGTGCCCGGCGGTAGCGCCCTGCGTCTTCTTGAGACCAGATAACGGCAGCCGAGTGAATTCAACGGTCGCCGGCTCGGTCGCTGGATCTCGTCAGATGAGGCGGATATGGCGGCCGCTCGTCAACCGGACTGGCCGCGTGGGACCAGTTGCGACTTGCCGCGCCGGGCGACCTGCCGCGTTACAGGCCGATAGGCGCGAACCGTCGACTTGAAGGAGAACAGGGTGCTGAACGGCCCTTACGTGTTCGGATATCCAATCCGCTGGCTGACGTCTGATCTCGTGGCCGGCATCACGCTGGCGGCCTATGCCATCCCTGTCTCGCTGGCCTACGCAACATTGGCCGGGCTGCCGCCGCAGGTCGGTATCTATGGATACCTGATGGGTGGCCTTGGCTATGCGCTGGCCGGCTCGTCCCGCTATCTCGCGATCGGTCCGACCTCGGCTATCTCGCTGATGATTGCGGCCAGCGTTGGCGACATGGCAGGCGACAGTGTCGCGCGCTACGCGGAAATCGCCACCGCCGCGGCCATCGGTGTTGGCGTGTTCTGCCTGATCGCCTGGCTGTTCAGGCTCAGCGTGCTGGTCAAACTGATCAGCGACAGCGTTCTGACCGGGTTCAAGGCTGGTGCCGGATTGACCATCGCGATCACGCAGTTACCCGCACTGCTCGGTGTCGCCGGCGGAGGCCACAACGTCCCTGATCGGCTTTTCACTCTGGCCGGACAGCTTGGCGGGACGAATCTGGCAACGCTCGCGATCGGCGTCGCGGCACTGGCGCTGTTGTGGTGCGGTGCGCGGTGGCTGCCGGGTCGTCCTGTCGCACTCGGGGTGGTCGCACTGTCGATCGTCGTAGTCTCGCTGTTCGAGCTGACACGGTTCAAGGTCATGGTCACTGGTGTTATTCCGCCGGGGCTGCCATCGCCCTGCCTTGCCCGACGGTGCGGTTGCGCGATCAGGACGGTATCGTCGCGCTGGCCACGGGATGCATGCTGCTTGCCTATATCGAAGGCGTGGCGGCAGCGCGCGCATTCGCGACGAAACACCACGAGACCATCGACCCGCGGCGGGAGCTGCTGGGTCTGGCCGCGGCGAACCTCGCAACGGCGGCCGTCGGTGGCTATCCGGTAGCGGGCGGTCTGTCGCAGACCGCGGTGAATGAAGGAGCGGGCGCGCGCTCCCGCATGTCCCTCGTGTTCGCATCAATAGTGCTTGCGCTGTGTCTGATGTTCTTCACCACATTGCTCGCGAACCTGCCGAAAGCGGTGCTGGCGGCTGTTGTCCTGATGGCAGTTGCCGGGCTTATCGATATCCGGGCTCATGTGCGCATGTGGCACGCAAGCCGCATCGATTTTTTCAACGCGTTGGCCGCTCTGATCGGCGTGCTGCTGCTCGGCATCCTGCAGGGGATCCTGCTCGCGGCGTTGATCTCGGTCCTGCTGCTGCTTGCGCTGTCATCGAGGCCGCACGTGGCATTCCTGGGACGGATTCCCGGCACCATGCAGTATTCGGACGTAGAGCGGCATCCCGACAATGAGAAGCTGATCGGCGTGCTCGCCTGTAGACCTGAAGCTTCGTTGCTGTATCTGAATGCCGATTACGTGTTGGAGCGAATCATCGCGCAACTTGCTATGGCGGATATGAAAGACATTCGGAACGTGGTCTGTGATCTTTCCGCGTCTCCGACGATGGATCTGGCCGGCGCGCGAATGCTGGCCGAGTTGTGCGATAACCTGACCGACCGTGGCATTGGACTGACCGTCACTAATGTGCACGGGAGAGTGCGTGACCTTCTGCGTGCCGAGGGGCTGAATGACAAGATCCAAGGCATCGCTCGCGGCAGGTCGCTTGAAAGCGAGTTGCGTGCGTTCGAAATGGCCCAAGCGGCCCGGATCTGATCGCCGTCGGAGTCGCGCGGATTCCGTATTGCTCCAGGCTTTGGGTTTGCCGCCTCCGGCGGATAGCGCATGTATCATGACCTGTGACTGGCAATCGTCACTTTGTCTGATCTTCGGTCGCTTGCTGGAGGGCTCGAACACCGACCGCCGCGACCAGGCCGGTCAGCAGGATGCCACTGATGCCGATCACCACCGCAATCAGGCGAGCACCCAAATGCAGGGGAACCAGATCTCCGTATCCGATGGTAAGCCCTGTGACGAATGTGAAGTACGTCGACTCGCGCAGGGACCAGCCCTCAAGGTAGCCGACAAATATGCCGAGCGCCAATTGAACGCCGACCAGGCCCCATAGTATTGGCCAAACCACGCGCAGTTCCGTCCAAAGTGCCAAGAGAAAGCGCCGTCTTAGTTCAGCCGGCCGCGCCATGATTTCCTCCAATGCCCAATATACTGCGCGCCGTGCCCGATCGCCTGAGTATTGCTGACTGCCTGGACGCCGGACGGCGATAGGGAAGCAGGATCCGGGACGTCGCTGTCTCGACTTTGCTATGACATACTTACTTGCGTCACCGACGCGCATTGATCTCGCTCAATAATCCCGGGCCTCAAAGACATTCCCCGCGTCAACATCCAATTTTTGCGTAGCAAGACGCGCAAAGTGGACAGAAAGGACCGTATGCACCACACTTGCGACATTCAACCCCGGTGCATGCTGTGAGGACTTCATGGACAGCACGCAACCGACGCGATCCCCATGATAGTGCCGCCATCAGAGATCGGGGTTGAGGAGATTGTCGTCAATCTTGTGCTATCGCTGAAGCTCGGGATCGAAGCGATCGGGGCCTTGGTCATCGGCATTGGGATGATGCTGGCCGGTCTGCGCTTCCTGCGCGGGTCATTCCCGCCAGTGGCACGAGACTTCACCGAGGTCCGTCTGACCCTCGCGCGTTTTCTGGCCATTGCACTGGAATTTCAACTCGGCGCCGATATCCTTTCAACGGCGGTGGCGCCGAGCTCGGAGGCGATCGGCAAAGTTGCGGCGATCGCGGTGATCCGCACGGCGCTCAACTACTTCCTCAGCCGTGACATGCAGGAGGAGCGGAACGGCGCGGTCTGGCCGTAGGAGCATGACAAAGTGCGGCGCCAGCAGAGGATCGTCCGTGCAATCGCTGAAAGATGGCAATCAGCCGATCTTCCAGCCGTCGCTGGTCTTGCACCAGGTGAGCGTGCCGCTGCGCTGGGCGGCCGGGCCGGGGATAGAGTGTTGATAGTTCACCAAGCGGCAGGCCAGACCCTTGCGGTGCACGGTCTTGCCGGCGGTGACCGTTCCGCTTGCGCCTGATTCGGGGTTGCTCCAGATTTCGGTGTCGCCAGCGACGAGTGCCGGCCGGTCCAGCAGTCGGTTGGTAGCCTCTGTGAGCGCCGTGATGTCGGCGGCACTCAGTGGGGTGCCGCTGCTGCCGCGGAATGGGTTGATCTGCGCGAGCGCCGGCTGCGACAGGCAGGCTGCGATCAGCAACATCGGCAAGAGGCGGTGACGAATCATTGCTGCGTCCTCCAGGTTGACCCCACGCTTGGGCTGGCCATCATCGTCTTGCGGTCCAATCCGTTCCACTTCCAGCCATGCCCATGTTTTGCGGCAGGTTCTGAATAGGTCAAGATATCGTAGAACGGCATTGACCTAGGTCAACGTGGCCGTACCCCCATCGTGTTAGCAGTGCGTACTTCGTAATCCACACACCGGAGCCCTGTTGGAATGTCGCGGACAGTTCCGCCTACCGTCAGACGGCTCATGGCTTGCCTGATTGCAGATACGCACCGCCGGACTTACGGGCGTTCAAATCGTTTTGCTGAGGCGGCCGCGTCGATGCCCGCGAACATTGCGGCCAAGCTGGCCCTGACACTTGTCCTATTCGTTGCAGGATGCGCCTCGATTGGCCCGGCCACAGTGCCGCGCGATCGCCTCGACTATATCAACTCGGTCGGGGATTCGTGGAAAGAGCAGACGCTACTTAATATCGTGCGGTTGCGTTATGGCGATGCCCCCAGCTTCGTCGATGTGTCGTCAGTCATCAGCGGGTATACATTTCAGGGGCAGATCTCGGCGGGAGCAGCCATCAGTTCCGACCTGACCAATACCATTCCTTCCAACCTGGTGACCTTGGGAGGGGGCGCGACCTACATTGATCGTCCGACAATCACCTATACGCCAGTGGCAGGCGATAAGTTCGCCAGAAGCCTGCTCCGGCCGCTGCCGCCGAGCGAAGTCTTTGAATTGATCCAGGCCGGCTATCCGGCGGACACCGTGCTGTTGATCACGACCCGCGCGGTCAATGGCATCTACAACCGATCAGGGATCGGGGCCCGGGCCCGCGAGGCGGATCCGGAGTTCTATCCGATCCTGGATGCGTTACGGCGCCTTCAGCTTTCGGGGGCGGTCAGCATCCGACTCGAAAAGCGCGGCCCGGAGGAGGTCGGCAGGCTGCTTCTGTCCAGCAAGCGCGCAGCGGAGGTCGGGCAGGATCTGCAATTCGTGCGGACTTCACTCGGCGTCACGCCCGACCGAAACGGCGAGGTTACCGTCACCTTTGGACTGCTGCAGCGCAGCCCGAATGAGATTGCCTTGCTCACACGCTCGATGTCCGAGATTCTGCTGGAAGTCGCGGTGGGGATCGAGGTACCGCCGGAACACATTGCTCAAGGCCGCACGGCTATAGCGACCCGGGTGGCAGGCGCGGAGAACCCCCGCGATCGCCCCCTGATCCGCATCCAGTCATCTGCGTCGCCACCTGCCGACAGCTACACTGCTGTCCGTTATCGCGACACCTGGTACTGGATTGCGGACGGCGACCTCGCCTCGAAGCGCGTATTCACGTTCCTGATGATTTTCTTCTCGCTGGCCGAGACAGGCGTCACGCCGCAGGCCCCGGTACTGACAATTCCGGCAAACTGACCCGGCCCCGGCAGCGCGACTTGATCTGGGTCAAGGCCCATGCATAAAGAATCTGTTAATCACAACCCCCAATCGTGATGCGGGTTTGCGCGAGGCTTCGCCCGCCTAAGCAAGAAAGGACCTGGCTGATGCTTGATGAAGCGATCTTCACCGCTGGCGATCTGATGACACGCGATGTGGCGGTGGTGCATCCGGAAACATCTCTGCTCGAGGCGGTCAAGCTTATGGCGCAACGCCACATCAGCGGCATGCCGGTGGTGGACGACGCCGGCAAGATCGTCGCCATGATGAGCGAGGGAGACCTGGTGCGCTGGCACGAAGGGTATACCGAGCGGCAGATGCGCTGGCTCGACATGTTGGCCGACGGTTGCCAACTGGCACCCGACTTCCTGAAAGGTATCCAGGAGCAGCAACGCAAGGTCAGGACAGTGATGTCAGCCGGCGTCACGGCGGTGACCGAAGACACACCAGCGCGCGATGTGGCGCACCTGATGTACGAGAAGAACATCAAGCGCGTGCCGGTGGTGCGTGATGGCAAACTCGTCGGGATCGTCGCGCGCTCCGACCTCGTTCGTGCGCTCGCGCAGAAGCTGGACGAAAAGTCCGAGACAGTAGAGATCGAGCGGGAGACGCTGAATGAGGCACTCCGCCGCAGGCGCGAAGAAACCGGCCGATAGTCTACTGGTCCATCACCTCGATCCGGACACCCGATCAGGTCGGGCCTGTGCCAGCCGCACACCAGGGCCATGCATGTGCGGGGGCCACTTCGATTGCGGTTCGGCCGTGGCCGGACAACTATCTGGCGTTGTCTGGCTCACCGTAGGGTCGAATGATGACGGAATTGCAAGTAACATTCGGCCCCTTGATGTTGGCGATGACCGTTCCACTATCTTTGATCTGTCCATCAACCGTGGCTACGCGAGCCTGTCCGCCAATTTCGATGGCTTTCATGGTGAAGGTGTTGCTCTTCCGGTTGACCTTTCTGGTTGCACTGACCATGGTTTTCATGTCGTCCCACGCTATCATACCCGCCACGATGTCATTCGCTTCCACCACTATGTACCAATCAAGCGAAGGGCACCGGCCCGCCGCTTTCGAGTGGAGAGCGTAGATACGGCCTTCAGGCACCAGAGGCGATGCCGCACCGACGAATACGGCGAGGATTGAAGCGCCCATTGGGATCAATCGGCCGACGGACATGCCGACAGCATTTCGTAGTATTGCCATTGTCATTGATCCACGGGTAGCGATTCGAGCAGACAGTTTTGTGGAACCGTCGTCTTTGGTCATCCGTGGTTCATTGACGCGTTTGCTGGCCTCCTCAGGTTGTCAGTCAATATGTAGATGCTAACCAGAAGCACCCAACAGGGAAAGACGAATAACACCCAGTCAAGAAAGTTGCTGCCGACAAGAAGGAATACTGCCGAGGCATAGCCCAGCACGGCGATCCACCGCGCAGTGACACGCGTACGAAAGGCAAGCGTGGACGTCGTGATCATGAATACGGCTGCCATCTTGAAGGCATAGACGTGCATGACGTCGTAGCTGAATGCGCGTGCGAAGGCGTAAGCAGATGCATCAGCCTGTCCGCCATATGTGACGGAATAGACCCGGACCAATCCACCGCCAGCCGCGGCGGCAACGAACAGCATGCCCAGAAACATCAGGCCGCTACCGAGAAAGACGGTCGCGAAGAATTTGTCCTCCATCGCCCCGAGGCGATCACGTAGAACACCGAGGAACCACATAAAAGCGACACCGGCTATCGGCACCAAATTCAGCGCCAGGGATACCCTCTCTGAGCTGAGTTTGAGCCATTCACCGACTTCCATCGGATCGGAAGGAACCGAGAGGTGAAGCAGCCAGAGGCTGGTGATCAGCAGGATCGAGAAGACGATGCCGGCGATGGCGGCGGCGCGCGGCGTCCTGAGCGCGTCACGCACCAGGGGTGCTGTGGTGCCGGGTTGGATCGCGCCCGGGACGCCCTGGTTCACGATAGATCGGCCGAGAACTCGTGGACACACGCCGAACTATCGACAGTTCTGGGCATGTGGTTACCCACCAACAGGTCGTGCAGCACGCCGCTCAGAATTTGCGATGGGAAGATGTCATTGGGGGCGATGGTGGTCGAGTAAATCGGTGTGCGATTATCGGGTGCATTCGGATGGGGCATCGCATAGCCGAACGAGGTGCCGGTTCCCTGCATCATCATCTGCGCATCTCTCTCGCACCGGAGCCCATCAACGCCGGAGTCCGTCCTGATGATCTGTATGTTGTCTCGATACGTGCCGTCCCATGGCACCGCGGGTGCTGGAGCAATCGCACTGCCTGGATGAGGCGTGGGGTCCGATGTGCATTCCGTCAACGCAACAGCGTCGATTACGGCAGCGCCTTTGATGCCGTGAAGAGAGGTCATCGTCCGCTTTCCCCGCATACTCTCACGCCGAATGATCCAATGTAACCGGTTCTTTGGCTTGTGCTTCTTCCTTGGCTTGTGCTTCAACCGGTCGCGCCGACGGGCGCAGTCGTTCGCGCAACGCCTGGAAGATCACGTACAGCGCCGGGATCGCGAATATTCCGATGAACGATGCCGAAAGCATGCCGCCGAACACCGGCGTGCCGACATCGCGCCGAGCCAGCCGTGAAGGGCCCTCGGCGACCACCAATGGCAGCAAGCCCAGGATGAATGCAAAGGACGTCATCATCACCGGGCGGAATCGCAGGCGCGCGCCCTCGGTGGCCGCCTCGAGCAATGGAATACCTTCTGCCCGGCGCTCCTTGGCGAATTCGACGATCAGGATGCCGTTCTTCGCGGCCAATCCGATCAGCACGACCATGCCGATCTGGGCATACAGATCGAGGGTCAGACCCCCGGCAAGCATGGCAGCGAATGACCCGACGACGCCCACGGTGACGGACAGCAAGACCGGGACCGGGATTGTCCAGCTTTCGTACTGAGCGACCAGGAACAGGTAGGCGAACAATACCGCAAAGCCGAGGATGATCGCCGTTTTTCCTTCCGCACGCTTCTCCTGGAAGGACACGTCGGTCCACAGGCCTTGATACCCACGCGGCAGCGTTTTCGCTGCGACCTGTTCCATGGCCGCGAGCGCCTGCCCGGATGAAATTCCCGGCGCAGGGCTGCCCTGGATCGTCACCGCCACCCGATTGTTATAGCGGATCAGCGCTTGCGGTCCGATGATTGGCCGCACTTCCACCAGGCTACGCAGCGGGATCATCTTGCCATCGTCGCTGCGCACATTGATCCGGTAGATATCATCAATCCCCGACCTGTCCTGGGCTTCCGCCTGGACCTGCACCTGCCACGTACGGCCGAACAGATTCATGTCGTTGACATAGTATCCTCCGAGTGATGCCTGCAGCGCCTGGAAGATCGCGGACAGATCAACCTTGAGGATCTGTGCCTTATCACGATCGATATTGAGGTAGATCGACGGCGTGGCCGCGGAGAACGTGCTGTACACGTTGGTGAGCTTCGGATCCTGATTGGCCGCAACCAGCAAACCGCGCAGGACCTGCGCCAGCGCCTGCGGGCTGCCACCGCCAGTATCCTGGAGCACATAACTGAACCCGCCTCCTGTGCCGAGCCCAATGATTGGCGGCGGCGCGATCGCAATAGCCCGTCCCCCGCGCACCTGACGGAATTTCGTGCCGAGCCTTGCGATCATCGCCTGAGCGGACTGGGATTCGTCGGTCCGCTCCGCGAACGGCTTGAGCGAAACGATCAGGAAGGCGGCATTAGGCTGCGAATAGTTGTCGATGAAGTTCAGCCCGATAGTCGCGGAATAATCTGCGATCGCCGGCTCTTGCTTCAGAATGTCCTCCACCTGCCGGACGACGTCGCTGGTGCGCGCAATCGAGGCGCCGTCCGGCAACTGTACCACGACAAAGAATGCACCCTGGTCGTCTTCCGGCAGGAATCCGGTAGGGGTGATCTTTCCCAGACCGACGATACCAACCATCGCGACGACGACCATAACCAGACCGATGATTGAAATGCGCACAAGCCGTGCAACGATGGCGCCATAACCGTCGCGCACCCAATCGATCCCTCGCATCAGCGCCCCGATCGGGCCCCGGCGTGGCCCGTGGTGCGGGCGCAGCAGGATGGCACACAGCGCAGGCGACAGCGTCAGCGCATTGATGGCCGAGAGAAACATGGACACAGCGACGGTGACTGCGAACTGGCGAAACAACTCACCTGAGATTCCGGGGATGAAGGCCACCGGCACGAACACTGAGAGCAGTACCAGTGTGATCGCGATGATCGGGGCGAAAATCTGGCCCATCGCTATCTTGGTCGCTTCAGCAGGTGACAGTTCCGGATGGTGCTCCATCACCTGCTCGACCGCTTCGACCACCACGATTGCATCGTCCACGACGATGCCGATTGCGAGCACAATGGCGAGCAGCGAGACGGTGTTGGCCGAGTAGCCGATCGCATTGAGCACGATGAACGTGCCGATCAGGCTTACAGGCACCGCGATCGTCGGGATCAACGTCGCGCGCAGGCTGCCGAGGAAGAGGTAGACGACAAGAACCACAAGTATGAACGCCTCGATCAGCGTTTTTTGCACTTCGTGGATGGTGTCGGTGACAAAGGTCGTCGGGTCATAAGTGACTTTCCACGCGAGATCGTCGGGGAAATCATGGGCTGCATCAGCGATAGTCTGCTTGACGCCGCTCAACGCGGTGAGCGCATTGGCTCCCGGTGCCTGATAGATTGCGATCAATGCGGCGGGCGCGCCGTTCAGTCGCGTCGAACGGTCAAGGTTGGCGGCACCCAGTTCGAGGCGGGCGATGTCGCCGAGACGAAGTATGGACCCATCCGGGTTGGTGCGGATCACGATCTGCGCGAACTCGTCGGTCGATGTCAGGCGCCCCTTGGTCTGGATATTGAGCTGCAACTGCTGGTCATTCGACATCGGCCGGGCGCCGATCCGGCCGACCGCAGCCTGCACGTTCTGCGACCTGATCGCGTTGATGACATCCGCCGTGGTCAGGCCGAGCCCGGTCAGCCGATCGGTGCGGACCCAGACGCGCATCGAATAATCCTGTGGACCGAACAGTGCCGCATCGCCTACGCCCGGGGTGCTCTTGATCTGGTCCAGCAGATTGATGGTCACGTAGTTCGATATGAACAGCTCATCGTGCGTTCGCTTGGGCGAATACAGCGCGATGACGCCGAGCAGCGCGGAGGATTGCTTTTTGACCGTCACGCCCTGTTTGCGCACGTCCTCTGGCAGTTTCGACAGCGCGACCTGCACGCGGTTGTTGACGTTGACCGTATTGATGTCCGGGTCGGTGCCGAGTTCGAATGACACCTTCAGCGAGTAGCTGCCGTCGTTGCCGCTGACGCTCTTCATGTAGATCATCTTGTCGACACCGACGACCTGGCTTTCGATCGGCTGTGCGACTGTCGCTTCCACGACGGCGGCGGAGGCTCCGGGATACGTCGTCGTAACGGAAACCTGGGGCGGCACGATATCGGGGTATTGCGCAATCGGGATCACCAGCAGCGACACCAGGCCCGCGATCACGGTGACGATGGCAATGACCATCGCCAGCCGAGGCCGGTCGATGAAAATGGCAGAAAACATAGCTTCAGCCCCCGCTAAGCGGTGGCGGAGCGGGACTGGCGACAACCGGCGAGCCAGGTCGCAGACTCTCCATACCCTGGACAACCACCTGCTCGCCGCCCTTCAGGCCATCGTCCACGATCATATAGGCGCCCGATTCGCCACCCAGCTTCACACGACGGACGGCTGCCTTTCCGTCCACCACGAGGAAGACATACGTCCCCTGTTGATCGACGATCAGCGCCGATTGCGGCACCAGCACCTTCTCCTCAGGTTTGTCGGCCTCGACAGACACGCGGACCAATTGACCATCGATCAGAGTGCCGTTCGGATTGGGCATGGTTGCCCGTACGATGACGGTATCGGTCGCGCGATCCACCGTCACATCGACGAAGTTGATCCGTCCCGTCTGATCGTACGTCGAGCCATCCGAGAAGCGAATACGCACGGCCAGTGCCTCTTGCCGATTCTTGCGCTCCGCCTGCTGCTCGACGTTGAGGAACTCGCGCTGGCTGACCGGAAATGTCACATACATCGGGTCGCGGCTAACGATGACGGTGAGCGGACCGGTATCGGGTCCCACGACATTCCCAATCGTCACCTTGGTGCGGCCGATTTCGCCGGTGATCGGAGCAGTGATCTCGGTGTAGCCGACGTTGACGGTCGCGGTCTTCAGGTTGGCATCCGCCGTGACCACTTGACCCTGGGCCTCCTTCTCATTGGCCACGCGCTCGTCAAGCAATGCGCGGGAGGCTGTGGCAGTCTTCACCAGCTCCTCGGTTCGCGCGCGCTGCGCGGTGGCATTGGCGTATTTCCCCTGCGCTTCGTAGAGCGCGCCCTGGGCCTGCTGCACCGCTGCCTGGAAGCTCTCAGGCTCGATCCGGTAGAGGACGTCGCCCTTTTTGACGGTTGCGCCCTCTTTGAACAGGATGTCCTGCAGGAACCCGGTCACCCGTGCCCGGATCTCGACGCGCTCAATGGCGTCCACGCGGCCGACGAATTCCGTCGTCTTGGTGATCGGCCGAAGTTCGGCTGCCACTGTACCCACCGGAATCGCAGTCGGCTGTTGCGCCCATCCATTCGGGGTTCCGACAACGAGGCAAAACAAGGTGGCAACACCAATGAGATGGCGCATTCTGTTCCCCGCGCTCGGTATTGTGTCCGTATTAGGTCAGCTTGTCGGCGACGCAACCTGTCCACGACACGCGCCGTTGCTGGACTAAGTCCTGTTGACGCCAAAACCAACTCGGCCGCCACGTGTAACCGTGACCATTTCGATGTCACCGGCGCTGTCAGTCGTTGGTCATTGCGACACGCGACCATGTAAGGTCCGGGTCGAACGTCGTCATCGCGGCGGCGATGCGCGCCGTCTCGGGTCCCAGATCCTTCTGGTACACATCGCCGTCCGGGCCGACGATGAACGTCATGATGCCGCTAGACTCGAACACCGCTGGCCAGGCGATCAATGCGAAGCCGCCCGTCATGCGGCCCGACTGGACGTAGCTCCTAGCCCCGCCATCTCCGTTGGGACCTTGCGCCTTGAGGATGCGGAAATAGTAGCCTTCGTAAGGAATCGGCTTTCCGCCGACCAGTTCGCCGGGGTAGCCCGCGTCCCGCGCGGCATCGACCAGCGGCCCCAGCGGGCTTTCGGGCTCGCCCTCGGCAGTCGGCCAGTAAAGGCCATCGCGACGGCCGGGCGTGCTGACCAGGCGCATGGCATACTCGCCGCTGCCATTTGCCTGCTTGGCACGATCGAAATAGTCATGTTGCGCATCGACGCTGGCGAGCAACGTGCGGATCGCCGACAGCTCGTTGCGGCCTATGCGACGGTCGATGACCGTCTGTGCACCTGCCTTGGTGTCGAAAGTCCAGCGTCCGTTGTTCTCAACCAGCGGGATCGGCATCGGCCAGTCGTTCGGGCCGACATCCAACTCGGCGCGCCCAGGGCTCTTTTGGTCGATCGTGTGCTTCTCATCGTAGAGAGCAACAAAGCGCTGATGGAGTTCGCGGTCGGCATAACGGTCCCCGGAGTCGATGACCCGGTCGCCCTCCGGCCCAAGGATAGCGTGCAAGTCGGCTTCCTGGTGATCGCGCAAGGCTGCCACGAACGCGCTCACTGCTTCCTCGGCGGAACCGAAGCTGCGCTGGGGCTCGGGCGCGCTCGCTGGTGCCGCCTGCGCCACTGTGAACCAGAGGATTGCAGCCAGGATTGAGCACGGCCAGGTTTTCAGCGTTTGCATAGAGAACCTCCTAACGCCGCCCGCCGCCGCCACGTCCACCACCACCGCCGCGTCCTCCGCCACCGGCGCGGCCGCCGCCCCCGCCACCCCGAGCGCCGCCGCCACCGCGTGCGCCGCCGCCAGCCGATCGCTGCTGACCAACTGATCGGCTTTGCGCGCCGCGCTGTCCGTATTGACCAGCCTGGCGGCCGCTGTTCATGTCACCAAATGCGCCGCCCGGGCGCTGCGCGCGAGCCGCACGCTGACCTCCGCCGGCCGGTCGCTGGGCCGGCCTGTTCACGCCACCGGCGCCGCCCGCGCCACCTGGGCGACCAGCGCCACCGACACCGCCCACGCCGCCGGCACCACCGGGGCGACCAGCACCGCCGACACCGCCCACGCCGCCGGCACCGCCGGGGCGACCAGCACCAGCGACACCGCCCACGCCGCCGGCACCACCAGGGCGACCAGCGCCGCCGACACCGCCCACGCCGCCGGCACCGCCGGGGCGACCAGCACCGCCAACACCGCCCACGCCACCGGCACCACCCGGTCGACCAGCGCCGCCGGCACCGCCGGGGCGACCAGCACCGCCGACACCGCCCACGCCGCCTGCGCGGGTTGGGGGCCGCACGGCATTGCCCGGTACAGAAACTTGCGAGCGGCCTGGAAGGCCTGCCGGTCCGCCCGGGGCACGGGCGAAATTGCCAGGTCGCGCACTGCCAGCGCCCCCACCCCAACGGTTTGAGCTAATCTGCGACCGGTTGGCGTTGATGTTGTTGTATCGGTTGACGTTGACGTTCGCGTAACCGCCGCCCCACCCGGGACTCGCCCAACCCCAAAGCCCGCCCACGACAGCGGCGCCGGCCGCGAATGCCAGCCCGGTGGCCAGCGCGGTGCCGAAATAGTAGCCGGGCGGCTGGGCCGGATAGTACGGCGGATAGGACGGGTAGGGCCACGACGAGCCGTACACCGTTGCCGGATCGTAGCTCGGCACGTAGACAGTGTCCGACTGCGCAGGCTCGATGACGATCATCTCCTGCTGCGTCGGGGGCTGACTGCTGCCTGCCGGTGGCTCGACCGTCACCTGCTGCGTGCTCACGACCTGCTGGGGCGACGACTGCAGCTTATCGTTCTGCTGTGCCAGGCGACGAAGGCGCTGCACCGCGGCGAACACGTCCGCCTGCTGCGTCGCAAAGGCATAACCGAGCTGCTGCAACCAGGCCAGATTGCTGTTCATGGTCGCCAGGACGACCGGGAACGGCACCAGGGATTTCACGCTCGGGTCCCAAGACTCGGCTTCCAACGCCTTCACCAAGGCGTCGCCGGACAATGACTTGTGTGCCGGGTCCTCCACCCAGCGCGCTGCCGCCACAACATCGAGCGGGAACGTCGTGGCCATCAGGAGCTGGGTCAGCAGGTCGTCAGGGTAGAGCGCGATCGAGGCCACCAGCGCGTCGAGCTGTTCCGTGTTGAACGGCTGGCCGGTTGCCGGCTGAGCGACGGCGGCCGGGGCCGTCTGGGCCATGACGTCGAGCGGGAGCGTCGCGTTGAGCATCAGGCTGCTCGCCAGGACCCGCATGAACCGGCCGGCCGCAAAGGTGCTGAGGATCATCGGGCTGCTGTGTCGTCAGCAGTCGTAAACGCCCGCCGCGCAACGCCGCGACGTACGCCGCGCTACCCCGGCCACGCTGACCGGAGTGAGCGGACGTCCGACAACGGCCTGGGCGGTCGCGACGATGCTGTGGACACCTGGGATCGAAAGCCGTCCGCCGAGTTCAGCAGCAAACAGCACTATAACGCCGCCCAGAACAAGGATGCCAAATCGTTTCGACCCGGTCATTTTGAGCCTCCAACCGCAAAGATTTTAGGCAACTCATCGGTATCGAGAGCTTTCAGCTCCATCTTCTTTGCGCTCGTTGAGTTATTGAAGCTGAAATCGTCCGACGCAACTTCATTCCCAGTCTTCCAGTCCCGGATCCGCACACTGTATTGTGGTGCATCATCGACGAGCTTGGACGTGATGACGTATCGGCATGGATAGGGGTGGGCACCCTGTGCGATCCAGATCTGCCAATCAACCTCCTTGGTTCGAAAGGCAAGATGATCGCATTCAACGCCGCCTATTACGCCGCTACCGAGATCCTTGGCATCGATGACCTCGGGCATCAGCGCATCGTAGACATTCGATTGGAGCAAATCCGCGCCCGGAACCGGCCTGTGGTATTTGTCCCGCAGTACGTCAATCAGATGGTCGATTGAGCCGGGCACGTCGACCTGACCGTAGATGTTGGCGTTGCGGCCGACCAACGATAGAGTCTTGCCGTCAAAAATTGCCTCAACGTCGGCAAATCCGCCATGCCGGGTAACATGGACCTTGTCCGGCCGGCTTAGGGTCACTGTTCCCGAACTCGCCAGCGCGAGCTTTTGCTTGTCCTTGGTGACGATCTCGAGGTCGGTATCGAAGGAGAACGATATCGCCTGCTGCGCCGCCATATAATCGGACATCGACTTGACCAGGGCCTTTGCCGCTGACTCGTCGGCTTTCGCTCCCACAGGCGTTCCCAAGGCAAGCGCCAAGGCCAGTGCGGCGGCAGATAATATTGGCGCATGGATGCTCGTGGATTTCCGGATCATGTTGATCATCTGACGACGCTCCACCGAATTTATTGCGTGAGCCACATAACGCGCTATATTGGTATTCCCCATCGGGCAATCTGACAAGACGACGGGCGCTGTTCGATGAACAGCGTTGATCCCGACCAATGGAATAGCCTGGAAGGCGCTAGCCACCAGGTGAACGCCGCGCCCTGTCAACGCGCCCCGCACTTTGATCCCAATGGCTGCTGTGTGGGCGTCACTAAGGTCGGGGATATCCCGCGGGATCAACGTCAACACCGGGGTTGAACGGCCGAGGCGTCACGGCCTTGGCCGTCAACATGTTCGCTTCGCATCGCATTTCACGCCAGCCCAGACCCAAGGAGCCGCGCCGTGTGACGGGCAATTATGCGTTCCTCATCCGTCGGGATGACCCACACTGCTATTGGTGATGTTGCCGAGCTGATACAACCATCGCCATTTGCGTTGAGCCCAGGGTCCAGTATTGCTCCCGTCCAGCGGCACCCCTCAATAACCTCGCTTCGCGTTGCGACATCGTTCTCGCCGATACCGCCGGAAAACACGAATGCATCTGCTCCGCCTAATGCAGCAATCAATGATCCCACCTCGCGAATAATGCGATAGAGGAAGAGATCGATGGCTTCGCGCGCCCTTGAATCGGTCGATGCCCTTAATGCGCGCATATCGGGCGAGAGGCCGGACACACCGAGAAGCCCGGATTGCCGATAGATCAGGTCCTCGATTGCGGCGGCATCCATCTGATGTTCGCGCATCAAATAGAGGATGACTCCAGGGTCGAGTGCGCCGCAACGCGTACCCATCATCAGCCCATCAACGGCAGTGAATCCCATTGTGCTGGCGACACTGCGACCCTGACTTACGGCGCACAGGCTCGCACCATTGCCGAGATGCGCCATGATAGCGCGTCCCGACGCGGCTTCGGGGCACAAAGCATGTAGTTGCGATACGAGATATTCGTAGGACAGGCCGTGAAAACCGTATCTTCGAACACCAGCGTCGGTGAATCGACGTGGCAGTGCGAAGGACTGGGCAATGTGTGGCTGGCTGCGATGAAAGGCGGTGTCGAAACAGGCGACCTGCGGGATATGCGGGGCCGCATCGAAGATGGTACGAATGGGCGCGAGATTGTGCGGCTGATGCAGCGGGGCCAACGGTTCGAGTTGCGTCAGCGCATCCAGCACATCACGATCGAGGCGAACAGGGGCGTCGTATTTCATACCGCCATGAACGACCCGGTGCCCGATGCCATTGACCGGTGTTCCAGCGATCAGGCGTGCCGCCGTGGCGAGAATTTCGCGTGTGGCAGCGTCATGGTTGAACCCGTCGGCTGGCCAGGTGCGTTCCAACAACGTGCCGCCTTGGGCATCCTTCACATGGAGATGCGGGCTGACGCCGATGCCACTGATCTGGCCACGGAACAGTGTCGCGGCATCGTTCGATGCCTCGTATAAGGCGAATTTGACGCTGGAAGACCCGGCGTTGATCACAGCGACACAGCCAGACATGGTTGCTTCCTAACAGCAGGTTTGTGTCAGGCGACGATATTCGCCCCGCCGTCGACGTAGACCGTGCCGCCGGTGATGCGCCTGGCCAGATGTGTGGCGAGGTAGGCGCACGTGAAGCCGACATCCATGATATCGACGAGTTCACCGAGAGGCGCCTTGTGTGCAGCTTCATTGAGCAAAAGTTCGAAATCCTTGAGCCCTGACGCCGCGCGTGTCTTCAGCGGTCCTGGGGAAATGGCATGGACGCGTATCCCCTGCGGGCCAAGCTCGTAGGCAAGATACCTGCATGCGGCCTCCAATGCTGCCTTCACAGGGCCCATGACATTGTAATTCGCCACGACGCGATTTGCGCCGTAGTAACTCATGGCAAACATTGTTCCGCCGTCAGTCATCAGCGGAGCCGCGAGCTTTGCCATCCGGATGAAGGAGTGGCAGGATACATCCATTGCCTTGGCAAAACCATCGGCCGAGCAATCCAGCAGTCCGCCCTGAAGATCGTCCTTAGGCGCGAAGGCAATCGAGTGCACCAGGATATCCAGCTTGCCCCAATCGGTGCGGATGCGGTCGAAGGTCGATTCCAGTTGGCCAGGCACGGAGACGTCGAGGGGCCCGGTGATCGGGGCCTCCAATTCCTGGGCAAGTGGCTCCACGTATGGCCGCGCCCGTTCATTCAGCCAGGTGATCGCGACATCCGCGCCCACGGTCCGGAATGCCTTGGCGCATCCGTAGGCGATCGATTGGTCGTTGGCCACACCGACGACGAGTGCCTTTTGACCGGCGAGGACTGGCCTTATGTTGGGCTCGGTCATGGGACACTTCCTTCAACGAACGGAGGCGGATGCGGACTGACGGCGCGCCGTGGCCACCATGAGCGCGACTGCGCACGACGCGAGGCGTGTCAGCAATGAGTTGGCGCGGCTGGTCAGGATGATAGGAACCCGTGCGCCAAGCACGATCCCGGCGGCATCGGCTTGTGCCAGAAATGACAAGCTCTTGGCGAGCATGTTGCCTGCTTCGAGGTCGGGAACCACCAGCACATTCGCTCGTCCCGCTACGGGCGACAAAATCTTCTTGATCGCCACGGCCGCGGGACTGATCGCATTGTCAAGTGCGAGTGGCCCATCCAGCAGTGCGCCGGTGATCTGACCACGGTCCGCCATCTTGCATAATGCGGCTGCCTCGATCGTGGATGGCACCTTGCCAGTGACAGTTTCCACCGCGCTGAGGAGCGCCACCCGGACCTCTTGAAGGCCCATGGCATGGGCCAAATCGATTGCGTTCTGAACAATGTCCACCTTGTCGTCGAGCGTTGGCGCGATATTGATCGCGGCATCCGTGATTATCAGCGCATCCGCGTGGTTTGGCACATCCATGATAAAGCAGTGGCTGATGCGGCGTGCTGTCCGAATGCCGCCCTGCCGCGCCACCACGGCAGCCATCAGTTCGTCGGTGTGGAGGCTGCCCTTCATGAGCGCCTCGACCCGACCGGCTCGCACCAGTTCCACAGCCTTGACGGCGGAATCATGGCTGTGTTCCGACGCTACAATTTCCATCGTGTCGATATTCCACCCGCCGCGTTCGGCCACGCTGCGAATGCGGTCGACCGGGCCGACGAGTACCGGTTCGATCAGATGCAGGCGCGCGGCCTCCACCGCACCTTCCAACGAGACATCGTCGCAAGGGTGAACGATTGCTACCTTGATGGCGCTCTGCGCCTGAGCCGCCTTGATCAGGCGTGCGTACTTGTCGTGGCTAATTTCCTTGGGCCGTTCCCCCAGATCAGGCATGAGCGGCTTCCGCCTTGATCGCCTTTTCCGGCTTGACATCGAAAATGGCTTCCACCCGCGACAGACGACGCCTGCCGTCGGCCGACAAGTCTTCGCGTGCAGCAAGGACCTGATGCAGGGCGGCGAGTGCGGCCTTCCGCCTGCTCGTATCCGGGCCCAACAGCGTTGGCAGAGCGTTGATCGCGCGATCCTCGTCCAGGCGAACCAGCAAGTATTGCTCTCTCACCATTTCCGTGAATCGTGCCAGGCTCATTTGTTTGGCGATCGGTCGCGATGCACGGATCAGCTTGAGTGCGGCGAAGCCCCGCTCATCGACGGAGCCCTCCGGCAGGCGGATGTAGACGAGCGCACGCATCGCGGCTTCCTCCGGGCCTCCGACTTCGAAGCGCTGTTCCAGTTCCGACCGCAGTCGCGCGGTGTTCGCCTCTCTGACAAGATCGCGGTCAGTTCTCTCGGGCGCGGCCTCTATTGTGCCTAGCCCAACCAGTGCCTGTAGCCACGGTGAGCCATAGATGTTCAGGAACATGGCCTCGGTCATCGCATCGCGAAACTCGCCGAAGGTTTGCAGGCAGGTCGTGATCCAGGAGGACGTCGCCTGCTCCATTGCCAACAATGGATTGTCCGCGCTCACCGGCTGACGCGCCGCGCGGACAGATTCCGCCATGGCCTTGACCGGCTGCATCACGGGATTTTGATCCGAGAACATGGCGAAGCGCATGCGGTTGGGATGCGCAACGCGGGATGCTTCTGCCGTTTGTTCAGTGACAGCCATGCGCACGGCCGGCGCGACGAGGGTTTGGTACAGTCCGCGATTTATCTCCGACACACGGGCGGCTGTGGCAAAACGCAACTCATCGGCAGCATCGTTGCAGCCGAGTGCCCGGATGTGGTCCAGCGTGCGGGCTTCGAGGCGGAACAGGTACTTCCCATGGACCAGATCGGGGCGGACCGTGTGCTCATCGACCTCGGTGATGACGGCCTCGTAGAGGCCTGGCGGCATTGCGTCGATCAACTCCATGCACGACACGAACTCGCCGTGCTCCCTGGTCGCGACCTTGCCGGAGACGAAGATTCCCAGATGCCCGATGCTCTGATGCATCGTGTAGACGATGGTCTGGCCGTTCTCGATGATCTCACGATCATGGTCATAAAGATCGAGCACCCAATCCAACGCCTGCTGCGGCGGTGTGATGTTGTCGCCCCATGAGCAGAACACGATGATCGGCGCGGTTATATTGCGCAGGTCGATGCGGACGCCGTCCGACGTGCGCAGCTGTCCCGTTGAGAGGCGGTTGCCGACGAACAGGTTGTCGGCGATCCATTGCATCTCTCCGGCGTTCAGCAAGACAGGGCTGCCCCACCAGGTTTCGAAGTCAAGAAAGCGCGCGCTTTCCGTATCAACCTTCGAATAGACGTTATACGCCTTTGTCCAATAGGTATTGGCGGGATTCATGGATTCGAAGTTGGCGACCAGATTGGCGCCATCGAAGATGCCATTGCCCAGATCGCCAGACAGTGCGGTCAGCCAGGTGCCGCCCAGCACGCCACCCAGATAGCGAAGCGGGTTCTTTCCGTGCACCCCAGCCCAATACGACAATGGCGAGCCGGCCAACATGATCGGGCCAGTTCGGTTCGGGTTGGTGGCCGCCATCATCATGATCTGCCAACCGGCCTGGCAGTTGGCGATGACTATCGGCTTGCCTTCGGCATCCGGATGGCGCGCTGTCACGTCCTCGATGAAGATCGCCTCGGCGCGACAGACATCCTCGACGGTCTGCCCAGGCATAGGGTTCGGCAGGAAGCCGATGAAGTAGCAGGCGTGACCGGCTGCCATCGCGACGCCGATCTCGCTGTCCTGTTTCATCCCGCCGATGCCGGGGCCGTGGCCGGCACGCGGATCGACAACCACGATCGGTGCCTTGGCTGGATCGAGCTTCGAGCCGGCGGGTGGGACGATGCGAACCAGGGCATAGTTTACCGGGCGCTCCAACGTGCGGCCGTCGCGCACCAGTTCAGCCTTGAACTCCAGGACGTGGGGGGCCGCCTTGGCGCTTTGCTCCCGGTAGGTGTTGCCGCGCTCTCTCAAGACATCCAGAACCAGTATGGACCGTTGCCAAGCATCCAACCAGTATTCCTGGATCGCGCCAAAGCCAGGCAAGCTCTGCATGTCAATTCTCCGATTCGTCGTCTATTGATCAGGCGCAAAGATACGACCGTCCACCTCTCTCCAAAGCACGAGGCATTCGGTTGGGATCTCCGCATCCACGGCGGGGACCCGCACTCCTCATACTGGAATTCAGATTTTATGGCGCCCCACCCTTATGCCTTCGGAAATACTGCACGTCTGCTCGATGGGTCAATCGAGGAGAGCCTGGCTCGCAGCCATTCCGTTGAAAGAGTTCTCCGGCCAAGCATGCGCCACCATTTCCCATCTGAATAGTGACACGACAATGACATGGCTGCCATCCCCTTCATGGCGAGGGTGACGGCGGGGGCTTTTCATGGCGCGGAACATCGTCATCTGCTCGGACACACACACGGTGCCTTGTGAAGTACTTTCCACCGGTCATCAGATCCATGGCGCCGCCCATGCCGGGCACCAATGGCGCTCGGACGACCGCCTCGACCATGCCGCCGTCGCGCGACCAGATTCAGAAGATCGCTGGCAGCGTTACCGAGAGGCAGGCGCAGGCGCCAGACTCACCGAAGGGCATGAAGAACCCGCCGAGAACGATGGCGGCGAGAAAGGCAAGCAGCCCCTAATGATGCTGGCGACGAAGCATGATGCGCATACGTTTTGGATTCGAGATGCTCATTCCACCGAACTTCGCCTTCCGGGCACAGAACGTCGGCTCCGTTAGGCCGTGCTTGCGACAAACCTCCGCCACCTTCATCCCGGCTTGCTGCTCGCGCCGCAAGCTTTAGCCTAGCAGGTAGTGACAGGTTGTGATAAACGTATGGTCAAATCGACGGTAAGCTCTGGACAGATCGAGCCAAATTACCCAGGGGATGGAGCGATCAAATGAACATCATCACGGCTGAGCCGTTTCCGCTTGAGTTCGACTTGGCAACGACCGCGCTCGTCATCATCGACATGCAGCGCGACTTCGTTCTGCCGGGTGGATTCGGCGAGAAGTTGGGTAACGATACCTCCTTGTTGCTTGCGGCCGTCGAACCAACGCGGCGCGTCCTGGAGAAGGCCCGCGAGAAGAAAATGCTGGTCATCCACACGCGGGAGGGCCATCGGCCGGATCTGACGGACTGTCCCGCGGCGAAATTGACGCGCGGGGGACAGACCTTCATCGGCACCGACGGTCCCATGGGTCGCATCCTCGTCCGCGGCGAGACGGGGCACGACATCATCCACCAGCTGTATCCCATCCCGGGTGAGCCGATCATCGACAAGCCCGGCAAGGGATCGTTCCATGCCACCGACCTGCATCAGATCCTGCTGGATCGCGGAATCAAGACGCTGGTTGTCTGCGGCGTTACCCTTGAGGTCTGCGTACACACCACCGTGCGCGAGGCGAACGACCGTGGCTATGAATGCGTGGTACTCAGCGATTGCGTGGCCTCGTACTTCCCGGAGTTCCAGCGGGTCGGGCTCGAGATGATCAAGGCCCAGGGCGGCATTTTCGGCTGGGTGTCAAACGCCGACAACCTGATCGCCGCGCTCGCCTGAGCCTCATGACGTCGGTGCAGGCCATCTCTGTTGGCCACGCGCTCGACGTTGATGCCGCGAGCAGCGGCATCGTGCAGCAGGCCTTTGCGCATGCTGTGAATTTCGGGATCGGCGGCGAAATGTGGACGCTGCTGGCAGCCGACCGGCCAGACCTCCCGTTCGGGATTCGAACAGCGTCTCACGATTTTGGCGGTCTCAAGCTGCGCCATGGCGATCGTGTCGGTGTCAGGGCGGGGTTCGTGGGCATCAGGTCGGGCAGCACGTGTCATGTGGTGGACTGTCGGTCCGCCCAACGGTGGCAGCCGGCCTCCTCAAAAAGATTCGCACCTGGCGTCGGCAGTCGGCTCGCCCTTGTTGAAGTCGCCGCGTCCGATCGTGCCTGGCATGGCGCAGCGCCGATGGCGCACGCAGTCAGGTGCACGTTCGATGTGCCGGATGTTCTACGCGCGGTCCTAGGCTGCGTGGTCGGCCACGGCCCCGGTTCCACCCCGTCAGGGGACGATGTGCTGGTCGGTATCTTCGCTGTACTCACGGCATCGCGGTCCGGCGCGGCCGGCGCCGCCGCTGCCCGCTCATTGGATGAGTTGATGCGCCCGCTTCTGTCCGGAACGACCGAGATCAGCATGCAACTGCTCCGGCAGGCCAGCCGCGGTCTTGTCGGTCGCGCGGTGCACGAGTTGATCTGCGCCATTTGTGGCGAAACCAACGTCCACGTGCTGCGTGCTGCCGTCCAACGAGTTGTCGAAATGGGCGCGACGTCGGGTGCGGACACCTGCATGGGATTGCTGGCTTTTGCACCGTCATTCTTCCTGTCTGGCGATGAAAGGGCCGCGGCATGAGTACCCGTTCGCGCAGCTACCCGAACCTGTACAAAGATTCGGTCTCGCTGATGACCGTGTCCGCCAAGGTCATGGCCGTACCTGGCATCGACATAGCCTCGGTGGTCATGGGTTCCGCCACGAATGTCGCCAATCTTGCCGAAGCCGGCCTCGGTACATTCGAGGTCCGCCCCAACGACCTCGTCGTCGCAGTATCAGGCGACGATGCGGCGTGCGACGAAGCGCTCGCGAAAGCCGATGAACTGCTATCCGCGAAAGCCGTGGGCGGGGATGATGAAGCGGCCGGGCCGCAGCAAATTCTTACCAGCATCCAGATGGCCGTCGCCAAAGACCCCACGCATAATTTCGCGCTGATCTCGGTGCCGGGCGACTACGCGGCGGCAGAGGCGATGAAGGCACTCCGTCTTGGGATGGATGTCATGTTGTTCAGCGACAACGTGCCGCCCCAGAGCGAACTGGCACTCAAACAGTATGCGCGCGAGCATGATCTTATGGTCATGGGGCCGGATTGCGGCACTGCCATCGTGAACGGTGTCCCCCTTGGCTTCGCCAACGTGGTCCGGCGCGGGCCAATCGGCGTTGTCGGCGCCTCCGGCACAGGCACACAGGAAGTCACCGTCAGAATCCATCAGCTTGGCAGTGGTGTGTCCCAGGCGCTTGGCACGGGTGGCCACGACCTGTCGGATCTCATCGGCGGCATCTCCATGCTGCACGGCCTCGCCGCGCTCGATGCTGATCCCGCGACAAGCGTGATCGTCCTGGTCTCAAAGCCGCCGGCGGCGGAGGTGGCGGCCAAGGTGCTGGCGGCGGCAGAGGCAAGCGCCAAGCCCGTGGTCGTGATATTCCTCGGGGCGGACCCCGCCTCGATCACCCGGAACGGCGTCCATGGCGCCGATTATCTGGCGCAGGCCGCCGATATGGCTGTCTCGCTTGCCAAGAGTGGTGCAACAAAGCCGATGCCGATGGCGGTCTCCAGCGAAATGCAGCGCACGCTAAACGGTCTTGCCCGCGCCATGGCGCCGGGGCAGCGCAATGTGCGGGGCATTTTCTCGGGCGGCACATTCTGCTCCGAAGCGCAACTGATTCATGCCGCAGCGGGCATAAGCGCATTTTCCAATATACCGACCGCCGGCAATGCCCCGCTGCCGAGCAAGGGCAAGAGCCACGAGAACACCATCATCGACATGGGCGACGATGAATTCACGCAGGGGCGCCCGCACCCGATGATCGACCCGTCTCTGCGTGATGCGCGTATCCGCGACGAGGTCGCCGACCCGACGACCGCTGTCGTGCTGTTTGACGTTGTACTCGGCTATGGCTCAGCCGCTGACCCGACGGCCGGACTGCTCGGCGTCATCGGCTCCGCCAGGGCCGCGGCAAAGGCCGCCGGCCGCACGGTTGCCTTCATCGGCTATGTCTGCGGGACCGACAGTGACCCGCAGGATCGCGGCCAGATCGTGGCAGGTCTCAAGGCCGCCGGGGTACTGGTAGCTGCCTCCAACGCCGAAGCCGCCAACTGGTCAGCCGCCTTAATCGCCGAGCGCCGTGGAGCACTGTCGTGAAGGCACTGTTCGAGCAAAAGCTCAATGTCATCAATGTCGGCCTGCAAGGCTTTGCGACGAACATCCAGGCCGCGGGCGGAGAGGTGACACATCTGAGCTGGGCGCCCCCTGCCGGTGCCGACGCCGCTTTGGGCTGGACTTTGGCGTGTATGATGGGCGATCCCCGGATCGAGGCCGCAAACCGTACCGCCTATGCCCGCTACCTCGAAGCCCAGCCGCGCCTGGTGGACTTCGTTCTGGCGCGTGACGCCATCGCCGCCCTCGACCCCAGGGAACGCCGCATTCTGCACGCGGGCCCACCGATCGCCTGGCCTGATATGTGCGGTCCACAGCAGGGCGCGATCACTGGCGCCATTGTCTACGAGGGCTGGGCCGACACGCTCGAGGAGGCTGAAAGGCTTGCGGCTTCAGGTGCGGTACAGCTCGAACCTTGCCACGCACACGGCGCGGTCGGGCCGATGGCCGGCATTATCAGCCCCTCCATGCCAGTCTGGGTCGTCGAGAATACCGCGGCAGGCAACCGCAGCTACTGCAATGTGAACGAGGGGCTCGGGAAAGTGCTGCGCTTCGGTGCAAACTCCCCCGAAGTACTTGACCGGCTCCGCTGGTTGGGTGGCGAGTTCTTCACCACCATGCAGATCGCCGTGCGGCGCATGGCCGATCCTGATCTGAAGCCGTTGATGGCGCAGGCACTGCACATGGGCGATGAGGTTCATAACCGGAATGCCGCGGCGTCCGCGATGTTGTTCAAGCGACTGACCCTGGCGCTTCTGGGCGCCGAGCTAGACGGCGCGGTTGTGCAGCGCACCCTCGCCTTCATTGCCGGCAACGATCATTTCTTCCTCAACCTCTCGATGGCGGCCTGCAAGTCGATGTCCGATGCCGCCCATGGCGTGCCCGGCAGCAGCATGGTTACCGTCATGTCGCGCAACGGCGTCAACTTCGGCATCCGTCTCAGCGGCACCGGCGACCAATGGTTCCAGGCTCCTGCAAACCCAGTGAACGGGCTGTATTTCCCCGGCTACTCGATTGACGATGCTGCGGCTGACCTCGGCGACTCTGCGATTACCGAGACCAATGGGCTTGGGGGGTTCGCCATGGCTGCATCGCCCGCGATCGTGCAGTTTGTTGGCGGAACTCCGGCGGATGCCACCGCGAACAGCCGCCGCATGCTCTCGATCACTCTTGGCAGCAATACCGCCTTCACCCTGCCGGCCTTGAACTTCAGCGGCACCCCAGCGGGGATCGACGCCCGACTGGTCGCGGATTCCGGCATATTGCCGATCATCAACACCGGCATCGCGCACCGGAAGGCCGGCATTGGACAGATCGGAGCAGGTATCACTACGGCGCCTATGGAGTGCTTCCACGATGCTCTGGCGGCACTAGGCAAAGTGTTGGAGCGTATGCCGTGAAGCGGCTCGCGGTAGTGGCGTTCGGCGGCAACGCCCTGGTCGCCGATGCCGAACACGATTCCATTCCACAGCAGTACGACACCGTCGTACGAACCGCTCCGCACCTTGTCGACATGATCGAAGTGGGTTGGCGGGTGGTGGTCACGCACGGTAATGGTCCACAGGTCGGCTATATCCTGCGCAGGTCCGAGATCGCGCAGACCGAGGTCGATCCAGTCCCGGTGGATTACGCGGTCGCCGATACGCAAGGCGCCATCGGCTACATGTTTGTCAAAGCGCTGACCAATGAGCTGGCTCGGCGCGGTATCAACCGGCCGGTTGTTGCCGTGGTGACCCAATCGGTCGTGTCGCGTGACGACCCGGCGTTCGCGAACCCAACGAAGCCGATTGGCCCTTTCCTTGATGAGGCGAGGGCAAAGGAAATGGCCCAAAGGCTGGGATGGACGATCATGGAGGACTCGGGCCGCGGATGGCGGCGCACCGTCCCCTCACCGCATCCGCTGGAAATCCTCGAGACTGGCGCCATTCAAACCCTCCTGGACGCCGGTGCGGTGGTGGTTGCTGCCGGCGGCGGCGGTATCCCGGTGGTGGCAGAACCCGATGGCAGCCTGGTGGGGGTCGAGGCCGTGGTCGATAAGGACCTCGCTTCGGGATTGCTGGCGCACGACCTCGGTGCGGAAATGCTGCTGATCCCGACCGGTGTGCCGCGCGTCGCGATTTATTTCGGCACGCCGGAGGAGCGCTGGCTGGATAAAATCACCGTCGATGAGGCGCGGGCCTTTATCGCAGCGGGAGAGTTTGGCGTCGGCAGCATGGAGCCGAAGGTCGCGGCGGTCGCGGATTTTGTTGCGTCCACGCCGGGTGCCGTCGGAGCGATCGGCGCGCCCGATGAGCTTCGCGCGATCCTGGAGGAAAAGTCGGGAACCCGTATCGTTGCTTCCAGTCATGCCGCCGTGGAGTTGGCTGTGAATGGCACGTTGATGCGCGGGCTCAAGCTTAATCCGAATATGGAGGCCGCCGGAGCGGAATTCGTGCGCGATGCGCTGACCGAGCGGGCGTATCGGTTGTGGACCATCAACGACGAT
Organism: uncultured Alphaproteobacteria bacterium; assembly: GCA_963696645.1. Lineage (GTDB taxonomy): Bacteria > Pseudomonadota > Alphaproteobacteria > Acetobacterales > Acetobacteraceae > JAMXLO01. Next base: position 141,931 of record CAVOKY010000003.1, on the reverse strand, counting down.
CATCCGGCCATGGTCCGCGTTACCGATGGTTCGGGTGTGAAAGTGGTGGTCGAGGTCTGGTCGGTGCCAGCCCAAGGGTTGGCGGGTATCCTTCTAAAGGAACCACCCGGACTGATGATCGGGAAAGTGCGGCTCGACGACGGCAATACAATTCTCGGCGTCATTGGCGAGCGAGCGCTGGTCGAGGGGCATAAGGAGATCAGCGAGTTTGGCGGCTGGCGAGCCTATGTTGCCTCTGAAGGTCTATCATCATGAGTGCCACGGAGCCTCAGGCTCCGTTCTGGCGCCAGGCGCTGCGCGGCTGCTCGCAATGTGCATTCCAATCGAATGAAATTACCGGAGCGGTGTTTGTACTCGCAGTCGCCGCCTTCAATTGGCGGATGGCTATCTTCTTCGCAGTATCGGTGGTTCTTGGAACGGCGGTCGCGCGACTTCTGCGTGGGAATAGCGCGCTCGTGAACCTTGGGCTCTTTGGCTTCAACTCCGGGCTCATGGGATTGGCTCTGGCGAATTTCTTCCAGCCCGAACTCATGTTGTGGGTATGGATGGTGGTCTTCGCGATGGTGACCGCGGGCGTTGCGGTCGCGATGTCGCGCTGGCTGAAATTCCCATTTATCGCCGCACCGTTCATCCTGACATTCTGGGCGGTCTGGGCGCTGGCTGACGGTTTCAGCCTGTCCGCGATCGACTTTGGAGATTTTACCGACGATCCGGTGCGGTGGGGCAAGGCGCTTCTCTCGACGCTGGGCGCGGCATTGTTCACCCCAAGCCCACTCAGTGGCGCCATTTTCCTCGGCGGGATAGCAGTCAGTAATTGGCGGCACGCTGTTGTTGCCCTTGTGGGCGCTATCATCGCGGACGCACTGGCAGCCCATGTCGGCGCGGCAGGCCAGGCGATAAACCTTGGCTTTGTCGGATTCAATGGTGTGCTCGCTGCATTGGCGGCCTACGTTCTCATCGCTCCAGACCTGCGATTCGTTGCCCTGGCCGCGGTTCTCGCGACCTGGCTGTTCAGTTTCGTCAATCGAAGCGGTTATGTGCCCGTGCTGGCGTCCGGCTTCGTCCTGGCCATTTGGCTGATTCTGCTGTTGGGCAGGCTCACTCCGTGGTTCGCCGGGAAGCAATCCGAGCCGAAGCCCAGTCCCGGCTGATCGCCCGGGGAGGAGAACCCGCGGAGTCTTGGATGGTTTGAACGCCGGATACACAATACGGCGATGCGGCAGAGGAAGAATGCGTATGTGCCAATCAGCCCTTAAATCGTGGGGGAAAATGTCAATAAGACTGACATTCACTGTTCTGGCATTCTTCGCGACTGTTGCCGGCGGTCCCTTGGCCGCCGACGAGCCTATTGTAGGCGATCCGGAGCTGGCACCACCATTCTTCGCTGTCAACGACAACTCGATCAGCTATCATTACGAATTTAGCGCGACCAATCCCGGTGCCGGAACGACCGGCAAGAATGTGGTGAGTTTTACGCATTTCGACGTCTGGTCATATGGCACGAATTTCGTGAATATCGATTGGCTCAAGGCCACCAACGGCACCGCGACTCCCGCGGCACCCTGCGGATTTCCGAACGCCAACACCGGCTGTTCCGGCTACACCGAACTCTATGGCCTATGGCGCGGCACGCTGGGTTGGAACCAGCTGTTCGACACCAAGATGTTCAGCAAAGGACCGTTGGGCAACGTCGCGTTCCTGGCGGGCGTGGACCTCAATGCCGACAATACCACCCTCTGGTCCAGGAAGCGCTCGATCGAGGGCGGCCTGCAGTTCGAGTTCAAAGCGCCGTACAACGGATTTCTCAACGCCGGGTTCGTCGCGTACAAGGAATGGCAGCATGATGGCGTCGCCTCATCGCTCGGGACCAATCCCGGCGGCCATGTCAGTTTCAATCCCACCTGGGGCGTCGAGCTGAACTACGTCCAGCCGCTCGGCTTTCTGCCACCCAGCATTCCCCTCACCTACAAGGCGCTGGTGAGCATTCATGGACCCAAGGGGGCGGGTGAGCCGAATGCGCCGACGCGCATCGACGAATACTATATTCAGCAGACCCTGTCGCTCGATATCGGCAAGATGATCGCCGATAGACCGAACACGCTCTATCTCTGGGGTTCGTACCGCTGGTGGGAGAACAAGTTCGGCCTCAACCCCGCCACCACCGGACTGTGCTGTACCACGGAAAGCACCTGGATCACCGGCATGACATTCGCTTTCTAGCAGGCCGCTGAAACGCGCTCGCGGCTGGCGCGTTTTCACCCTGTGTGGGCAGAGTGTATTCGCAGGACCTGCGAGATCGGGTTATGGCGGCGGAAGGCGTGGCATCGGGTCGGGTCGCCGCGAGGGTTGGGTTCAGCATCTCGTATGCGATGCAGGCGGGACAACGCCGCGATCGGCTTGGCGAGCTAACGCCTGGGGCGCAGCGGTCGCGCAACGCCATGCTGACCCACCGTGTGGATTCCGATGAAGACAGCCGGCGATTCCGATTGAAACCAGCCACCTGTTCCGACGGAAGCCAGCCGGTGATTCCGACGAAGCCAGCCGGGGTGGCGGAGTGGACCGCGAGCGGGACGAATGGGGTCAGTTTGCGGTGGCCTCGTCAAGTTTTGCGGCTTTTGCTGCACGTAGTTTGCGCAGCGACTCGCCTTTCAAATCGAGGCGGTGGGCACTGTGGACCAATCGATCGAGCACGGCATCGGCGATGGTGGGATCGCCGATGTGGGCGTGCCATTTCTCGATTGGCAGTTGACTGGTGACGATGGTGAACGCGCGGCCATGACGATCGTCGATGATCTCAAGCAGATCACGTCGCTGTTCTGCGGTGAGCGGGGTTAGGCCCCAGTCGTCGAGAATGAGAACCTGGACGCGGGCGAGGCTCTTGAGCATGCGCGCATAGCGCCCGTCGCCGCGTGCCAGGCCGAGACCTTCCAGCATGCGCGGCACGCGCTGATAGAGCACCGAGCGATTGTCGCGACAGGCCCGTTGTCCGAGTGCGCAGGCGAGCCATGTCTTGCCCACGCCGGTCGAAGCAGCGTGATAGTGCCGGGTGTCTGGGATCAGAAGTGCGGATCACGTATCCGCATCATCCGCGATGCGGCCAGGCGGTGGCGGTATTGGGCAGCAAGCGGCACGCGGGCTCAAGCCACTTGGTTGTTCGCCAGCCTGACGGGACGCTGTCTCTGCTCCCGAGTTGGGTGACTGGGTAGCCGGCCGGCTTTGATCCGCGGTGGAAGCTGAGGCGGCAAATCGAGCTTGAGTTGCTGGATCAGCGGTTGGAGTTCTGGCTCAGGTTGAGTGTAGCGTATCAGCAGCAGTTCGCGTCCGTCGGTCGTTGGCAGATGAACATCGATCATCTGAACGGCGGCAAACTTCTCGAGAGCGCTGCGTGCGGTCAGTCCTGGCGCCAGTGCATGCAGGCGACGCTGCAGTGTCATTTGCAGACAATAAGCCAGGAACGCGATGAAGATATGGGCTTCGATCCTGTGCTCGTCCTGATGGAAGATCGGCCGTATGGCCAGATCGCCCTTCAGGTTCTTGAACGCCTGTTCCACGGCAACGAGCTGGGTATAGTATTGCCACAGCAGCGCGGGATCGTTCTCCGTTAGGTTGGTTCGCAGCAGATAGCGTCCTTCCCGCCGTCGGATCCGCCGCAGCTTCTGGCGGTTGAGGGCGTAGATGAACATGGAACTTTCCTTGTTCATCTCGATATCGACCATGCGCCAGGCGGTGGGAGCGCGGGCCCTTGCCGCGCCCAGCTTCATCAGCATCTCCTCGCGCGGGACTTGCATCGTGGCCAGCTCTCGTAGCCGCTTCCATAGCCATTTCATCTGCCGCCTGCGCATCGCGCGTTCCTTGCTGACGCGATCGATGCTCTCGGCGAAGACAGTAGCTTGACCTGGACACCCGCGCGGGCCTCCTGCCAAGGCTTGGTGAGGAGCTGCTTTTCAAGGCGCGAGAGGCGTCCCTTCGGCGTCCCCACCAGATATTGCACCGGCGGGTCATTGCCACGCATTTCCGCCAGCACTGCTTCGGTGGGGATGCCGTCCCCGGGCTTGACCCGAGGATCATATCACCCAGACGCGCTGCGCACGGTCATATTGCTGCTCGATCCGGGCGAGGAACATCCGCAGCATCGTGCAATCCGCCGTGTTGCCGGGCAGCACCTCTAGGCCAGCGGCAGACCGTCCGGAGTGACCACCAGTGCAATCACCACCTGCGGGCAGTCCGGCCGTTTGTCGCGACTGTAGCCGTGGCGGCGCTTGTCGCCCTCCGCCACGTCCGAGGCATTGATCTCGAAGCATGCCCTCGGGCTTGACCCGAGGGTACGTGCTGGTCAGATCATACAGCAGCACATCGAAGTTCGCGTTGAACAGGTCGCGCCAGCGCGCCATCAGATACGGGAACAACGCGTCCTTGTGCTGCAGCAGAAGGTCATGGCAGGCGTAGAGCTTGTGCGCCTCCGCCAGTCCGAAGTCCGCCCCCAGCAGGTCGGCCATGGCGCTCTTGCCGAACCAGTCGCGGCGCAGCTTCCACTCGCTGCCCGGCGCGATCAGGTCCCCGGGCTTGTCCCCATAGGCGCTAAAAATTCCGCGTCATGCGCTGGTATAGTCGTTTTTGCCGGGGCGGTTCGTGCAGATTTCGTCTGAGTTGCGGCGCGGTTCGTCGCACGTCATGGAGGGTTGGCTGCGGCATGATGGCCTGCAGCAACGAGGCGAGCAATTGGAGCGACAGACGCCAGAGCCCGGGTCGTGTCAGGCGGCTGTGGCCCAGTGGGGAGAGCCCTCGAGCGCATCGATGAGCGGCTCGAGCAATAGGATCATGAGCAAATGGGCGAGCACGTAGGGCCTGGCAGGCTTCGTGCCGCCCTGGCGGCCCTTTCAGCCCGACCAGGCTGTTCAGCCGTTTGAAGGCCAGTTCAACCCGCCATCGCAGGCGATACAGTGCCAGCACGTCATTGGTCGGGAATGCCGCGGTCTTGAGCGAGGTCACCAGGATCATCCAATCCGCAGCGGCAAGCCCTTCGTCGGAGAGCTGATAGCCTTCCTTGCGCGCCTGGCGACGAGCCTTGCGCCTTGCTTCGGCAGCGTCGGCAGCGGACTTGCGGAGCGCAATCAGCCGAAGTGCGATGGCCGGGCCGCTTTTGCGCCGGATCCAGATCGGCCGATCGATAAGGCCGTCCACTGCCTTGCGGAATGCGTCCTGCAGATCAACCCGCTCGCCTTCCGCATCGAGCCAGCAGGCGTTCCGCCAACCGGCCTGCACCACCACGTCACCGCCGTCTTCCAGCACATGCGCGATGCGGTCGGGTTGCAGAAAAGCGCGATCGGCAACGCGGATCTCGCCTTTGACCACGGGGATCCGATCCAGTTGTTCGCCGCCGTGCTCATCGGTGACGACGAAGTCTCCAAATCGCTCGGACGGAAGATCGAACGCACTGTGAATGCGCCACAACCGGTTATGTTGTCTGGCTTCGCGACCGGCTTGCGGGACGGTCGTGCCATCGAGGAGCCGTATGAGACGACCCTGACTTGCACGCGGCGCCGCCGAGGCCAACACCTGACCAACCAGCATGGCGAACCAGTCGCCGCACTGGCGCAATCGATCGAGCAGGGCGACGTTGGACAGGTCGGCCAGTCCGATCGCAGTGGACCATGCCGCGGTTGAGCGCAGGCCCCACTCACCCAGGCAATACGCCAGCACCACGCGTAACAGCGCGACCGCGTTCGGCACCTTGCGACCCCTCGCGAAGGCCTTGGTCACACGCGCACTCACACCAAGCGCGTCGGCTCCACCCAATCGGGCGACAGTTGCCGCCCAATCCTCGTTCAACAGCGAATCGGATTGTCTCATCCGATTGCGGATTCTGACGGAAGCCGTCCAGGTGTTCTGACCTGATGGCGCCCAGCGTTCTGACGAAGCCGTCCACTCGTGTGGAGTGGGCGACCGGGAAGAGGTGGCGTCTCGCAGGTCCGCGTTGAGCTGGCATCCACTGCTCCATCGCAATCGACGGAGTGAGGGATGCCGACCAAGAGGCTGAGCATGCGGCGGATACATCGACTGATGACACTGCGCTTTGGCGCTGGTGCAGCGACGCGGGAGATATCGCGGGAGCTGGGCATTTCGCACAGCACGGTGCGCGAGTATCTGTCGCGGATCGCTGCGGCGGGCATCACCTGGCCGCTGCCGGCCGAGGTCACCGACGAGGAACTGGAGCGGCAGCTGTTCGTCAATGGTGGCGCACGGGCCGGAGCACGCCATTACGTGGAACCGGACTGGGCGGTTGTTGCGCGGGAGCTGAAGCGTCCGGGCGTCAACCTGGTGATCCTATGGGAAGAATATCGTGCCGTTCATGCTGACGGGTATGCCTACAGCCGATACTGCCAGCTGTTCCGAGAGTTTGAGCGCCGGCTGTCACCCGGCATGCGGCAGATCCACGTTGCCGGCGACAAGGCGTTTGTCGACTTCTCGGGCAAGCGGATCCCGATCACCGATCCGACGACCGGCGTGGTGCGCGAGGCCGAGATCTTCGTTGCCGTGCTGGGCGCGTCCAACCTCACCTATGCAGAGGCAACCTGGTCGCAAGGTCTGCCGGATTGGATCGGCGCGCATGTGCGCATGTTCCGGTTCTGGGGTGCGCGGCCTCGCCTGTTGGTGCCCGACAATCTCAAGAGCGGCGTACTCAAGGCCTCGTTCTACGATCCCGAGATCAACCGCAGCTATGGAGCGATGGCGGCACATTACGGTGTCGGCATTCTGCCAGCACGGCCGTATCATCCGAAAGACAAAGCAAAAGTCGAAGCCGGAGTTCGCATCGCACAGTTCTACCTGCTGGGCCGACTGCGCAACCTGACGTTCTTCTCGCTCGCCGAATGCAATGCGGCGACCGCCGATCTATTGGTGCAGCTGAACGGACGTGTGATGCGCCGTCTCGGGGTCAGCCGGCGGGAGCTGTTCGAGACGGTCGAGCGCCCGGCGATGCGACCGTTGCCCGACACCGATCACGAGTACGCCGAATGGGCATTTGCCCGGGTCGGCATCGACTATCACGTCGAAGCCGCCGGGTTCTTCTATTCCGTCCCGTACAGCCTGATCCGCCAACAGGTCGAGACACGGTTGACCGAGCGCACGATCGAGGTGTTCCACCGCGGTCAGCGTGTTGCCGCGCACGCCCGACGCTATGGCGGTCCGCGACATGGCACCTTGCCCGACCACATGCCGAGTGCGCACCGGCTGTACGCCGAGTGGAACCCTGAACGCTTCCAGAGCCAGGCTCGCGCGATCGGTCCCAACACCGAGGCACTGATCATCGCCGTGCTGGCCCGACGACCACATCCGGAACAGGGGTTCCGGACCTGCCTCGGCATTCTGCGTCTCTATCGCGGCATCGATGCCACCCGAGCAGAGGCGATCTCCGCCCGCGCGGTGCAGATCGGCGCGCTCAATTACCAGAGCGTCGCCTCCATCCTCGAGCACCGGCTCGAGAGCAAGACAGCGCAGCAGGCCGCGGACACTGCGCCAATCTTGCACGCCAACATCCGCGGATCCCGCTACTATACCGCGACTCCCCGGGAAGGCGAAAATACCCCTTGCCAAACGGCCGGAACGCAATTTTACCGTCCGCATGATCCGCCGCGGCTTCCTGGACGCCGAATCGCGCAAGGACCTGACCGAGTTGGCTCGGGACGGGTCTGCCGCCCATCGTTTGGCCCGGCGCGCCAATGCGCTGGTGCTGCTGGACGACGGCATGAGCTGCGAAGCCATCGCGAAGGTCCTGTTGCTGGACGACGACACGATCCGCAGCTGGTATCGGCTGTACCAGGAAGACGGGATCGAGGGCCTGGCGAGCTTCGGCTATGAGGGCGGCGCCTGCCGCCTGAACGAAGAGCAGCAGGACAAGCTGAAGGCCTGGATCAGCGAGACACTGCCGCGGACGACGCGCGAGGTCGGCGCCTGGATCGAGAAGGAGTGCGGCATCGAATACCAGGGCCGGTCTGGCCTGATCGCGCTGTTGCACCGCCTTGGCATGGAACATCGCAAACCAAAAACGGTGTCGCGCAAGCTCGATCCAGAGAAACAGGCTGCATTCATCAAGGCGTATGAGGAGTTGCTGAACCGCCTGGACGCGGATGAGGTGGTGTTGTTCGCCGACGCGGTGCATCCGACGCATGCGGTACGGCCGGTGGGATGCTGGGCGCCGAAGGACACGCCGATCGCGGTGGCGCAGACCAGCGGGCGGCAACGCCTGAACATTCATGGCGCGATCAACCTGGAGACCGGCCACACCCAGATGCTGGAGGTGGAGACGGTTGATGCAGCCAGCACGATCAGACTGATGATCGCGCTGCTGAGCATGTACCCGCGCAAGCGGGTGATCCACGTATTCCTGGACAACGCCAGATATCATCATGCGAAGTTGGTGCAGGCCTGGCTGGCGCGGCCGGGTTGCCGGATCAGGCTCCACTTCATCCCGACCTACTGCCCGCATCTCGACCCGATCGAACGACTCTGGGGCTTGATGCACAAGCACATCACCCACAACACGTGTCATGAAACCTTCCGAGACTTCAGCGGCGCGATCCTGACGTTCCTGCGAGAGGAGGTGCCCAGGAACTGGCGCCTCTACTGCGATGAGGTCACCGACAACTTCCGCATCATCTCGCACGAGGATTTTCGGATTCTGGCGTGAGCGGGGTATATCATTGAGGAGAACGACGTTGCTGCAGCATCCCACGATTGATCGACTGCGCGAGCTCGGCCTGGACGGCATGGCCAAGAGCCTGCGCGATCTGACGGCCAACCCTGAAAGCAAGGCTCTCGACCACATGGAGTGGCTCGGCATTCTGCTCGAGCACGAGATGACATTGCGTCAGCAGAAACGCTTCGAGGCGCGTGCCAGGACCGCCAAGCTGCGTCACCTCGCCTCGGTGGAGGATATCGATTACCGGGCAGCACGCGGTCTCGACCGGGTGCTGTTTCTGAAACTCGCAGACTGCAACTGGATCCGCGAGCATCGTCATTGTCTCCTGACCGGGCCATGCGGCGTCGGTAAGTCGTGGCTGGCTTGCGCCCTCGGCTTCAAGGCGTGCCGGGAGAATCTCTCGGTGCTCTACCACCGTGTCCCACGATTGTTTGCACTGTTGGCTTTGGGACGGAGCGATGGACGTTACGCCAAGCTGATACGTCAGCTCGGCCGCGTCGACCTGCTCATACTCGACGACTGGGGACCGGAACCACTGCTGCCCGAGCAGCAACGCGACCTGCTGGAAATTGTCGAGGATCGCTACAACGCCGGCTCGCTGATTATAACCAGCCAGCTTCCCGTCGATCGCTGGTACGAGCTGGTCGGCAATCCCACTCTGGCTGACGCAATCCTCGATCGTATCGTCCACAACGCCTATCGCCTCGAGCTGAGTGGCGAAAGCCTGCGCAAGCAGACAGCTTCAGCTTGACCCCGATCAGTCACTTATGACATGAGCCAAATTGACTTGCCGAGACAAAACCGCCTGGACGCCATCACCTCAGAACGGTGGACGCCATCAGATTGGAACAGGTGGACGCCTTGGGTTCGGTATGCCCGGACGGCATCGTTGGAATCCGCAATCCGATTCTTCAAATCGCAGGCGATTCCGGAATTCAAGTGAAATTTTTAGCGCCTATGGGACTTGATCCGGGGATCAGAGACCAACACCTGAAGGACCTGATCCCACTGCGTGCCCTTACGGCTCGGTGGCAGACGATCGGCCCAGAAGCGGTCCAACTGCAACGCCTGCCACAACTGCCCCGCCAGCCAACAGGCGCTCCATTGGCATGGCCGGCATAGCCGCATCTCCGACAGGCGAAGCTGGACCACCGACACGTCGGATACCACTGCGGCGCAGCGGTCCCCGGGGAACAGCGCCATCGTCCAGGAATGCCCCGCGTCCTCGTCGAGCACCTCGATGGCCTTGCGCCAAACCGCGGCCTGCGAGGAATTGATCTCGCCCAAATACAGCACGTGACGCTGCACGACGCGGCCACCCGCAACGCGCTTGTTCTCGACGACGCTCCAATACTCGTGCGTCTTGCCGTCTTTTTTCGGCTGGGTCTTCCGCAGAAACATGCCAGTGAATCCAGACGCGCGAAGCTGATGCTGGGAACAGGGCAGGTCTTCACTACAGCCGATTTCAGCCCCGGCCGCGCAATACTTGTCGTATATACCCAGTTCACGCGAGAACCCGAAAATCAGCGGGATCGATGACGCGGAAGTTGTCGGTGACCTGGTCGCAGTAGACATGCCAGTTCCTTGGCACCTTCTCGCGCAGAAAAGTCAGTACCGCACGAGTAAAATCCTTGAACCCAGCGTAGCATTTGTTGTGGGTGCAGTGCCGGTGCATCAATCCCCACAATCGTTCGATCGGGTCCAGATGCGGGCAGTATGACGGGATGAAGTGCAGCCGGATTCGGCATCCCGACCGCGCCAGCCACTGCTGCACCAGCTTCGCATGGTGATACCGGGCGTTGTCCAGAAATACATGGATCAGCCGCATGCCAGGATACATCGCCTCGATCGCCATCAGCAGCATGATGGTGCTCGCAGCATTCACCACCAGCACATCCAGCATGCGCGTGTTGCCGGTCTCGAGATCGATTGCGCCGTGGATGTTCAGCCGTTCCCGCCCGCTGCTCTGCGTGATCGCCACCGGGATGTCCTTCGGTGCCCAGCAGCCGACAGCTCGCACAGCATGCGTCGGATGCACCGCATCAGCGAACATCACCGCTTCATCGGCTGGCAGCCGGTTCAGCAGTGCTTCATAGCTCCTGATGAACGCTGCCTGCTTCGCCGGGTCCAGCTTGCGCGAGATCGCCTTTGGCTTGCGATGTTCCATTCCCAGACGATGTAACAAGGCGATCAGACCTGAGCGTCCCGCGTACTCGGAGCCACTTTCCCGTGCGATCCATGCCCCGATCTCACGCGTCGTCCGTGGCAGGGTCTCGGCGATCCACGCCGTCAGCCGGCCCTATTGCTCCGCCGTCAGCTGGCAGGCACCGCCTTCGTAGCCGAAACTCGCCAGGCCCTCGATCCCATCCTCTTGATACAATCGGTGCCAGGTCCGGATCGTGTCGTCGTCCAAATACAGCACCTTCGCGACCGCCTCGCAGCTCATACCGTCGTCCAACAGAAGCAGCGCGTTGGCACGACGCGCCAAGCGGTGCGCGGCCGAGCCATCACGCGTCAGCTCGATCAGGTCTTGCCGCGATTCGCTATCCAGAAAGCCGGGCCGGATCATTCGGCCAGCAGAATCCCGATCAGCCCGTTTGGCAAGCGATTTGTTCGGGTTCCCGCAGAGTCGGAGTATATATCAAATGTTTACCGCCCGCCGCCCGCACGAAAATGCCGCTGGAGGAGGGCGAATCCGCGAAGACGGGTTAGCATTGTCGGGGTAAGGGTGACCCCGGTTACTGGCACCGGAAATCGAGGAAATCGTCTCCGCTAAAACCCAATGAAATCATGGTGCTGCCGGAGGGGATTGAACTCTCGACCTCCCCCTTACCAAGGGGGTGCTCTACCACTGAGCTACGGCAGCGCCGGGGCGGTATGTGGCGGATTTCCTAGCGTTTCCGGCTCAGCAGCGCAAGGAGGCTCACAGGAACGCGGCATCAGCCGATGATCTGGATACTGCCCACAGAACGCAGGTTTGGCTCGCTGTTGCTGACGATCCGGCGGCGCTCGTGAGGCGCCGCACAGTCGCCGAAACCGGCCGCGTCTGGTCGATCGATTACTCCGAGCGGTTGGAGGTTCCCGCTGTGACGCGCGCACTCGATCTGGTGAACGCAGGCGTATAACTGCCCACGCGTCAAAACCCGACCCGTGCACTACCCGCGTAAATGCGCAGAGGTCGCGAGTGGCGGCTACCGGGAATTCGCGTATCGTTAGTCAGCCACGAACGCCATTCTACCAACCCAGCGCATCGGCCATCCTCCGCCTCTGCCAGCCGGGTGGTCCCAGCAGTTCGTACATCGTCCTGGATATACGGGTGTAGAGCGTCAGCCCGTATTGCGGATCGCTTCCTATGGCGGCGTGAACTTCATGCGCCGCGTTGGCCGCTTCGATGTAGCTATCGCTGGCGGTAGACCCGGCGAGATAGCTCCGCGCGACACCATTGCGGCCCGCATCGATGGCCCAGGCAGCCTCATAGGTTGCCCATCGGGCAGCATCCATCGCATTCAGCAAGCGTATGATGTGGTCCTGCACCCGCTGGAAACGGCCGATCGGTGTGCCGAACTGCACGCGCGTATTGCTGTGGGCCACGGACATATCGAGCATTTCGAGCATTCCGCCCACCTGATAGGCAGCGGTGACGACGCGTGCCACCGCCAATGCGTCGTCGAACGTCCGATCGCCGATGCGAACGACGTCGCCCTCCGCGACCGCAACATTATCGAAACTGACCTCGTGGTTCGCCTGGAGGAATCCGGGCAATAACCTGATCGCGATCCCCGCAGTGCCGGCTGGAACGATCGCCAGCGCCGGTGTCACATCGTCCGATGTCACGACGCTGATCAGGAAGTGAGTCGCCGCGTCTGCGAAAGACACAAAGACCTTGGACCCCGTCAGAATCCAGTTCCGTTCATTCTGCGTCAGCGTGGTGCAGGTCGCGGCGACCCCGTTCCACGAGGTTTCGGGTCTCCTCAGCGCTGGGATCAGGATCATGCTGCCGGCCGCGACTGCCGACAGTGCCGCGTCACGCCCCTCGGATGGCTGACACGCCCGCAGCAGACAAGTCGCTATTGCACTCGAAGCAAGCAGCGGGCTCGGCACCGCGCCACGTCCCAGCTCCTCAAAAATCAGGGCGACGCTGAGCGGATCCAGGTCCAGTCCGCCGAGCGCCGTCGGCACCAACGCGCCGGTCCAGCCCGCATGGCGGAAGTGGGCGAACCAGCCGGGGTCCCAGGTCTTGCCCTCCTTGGACTGACGTACAAGTTCGGCTCGCGGCACATGCCGCCGAACGAAGGATCGTGCGCTGTCACGAATCAATATCTGTGACGAAGTCAGAGAGAGGTCCATGGTCAGATCTCCACGGGGCTCTTGCGGGCCAGGCCCTCTTCACCGAGCCGTCCCGCCTGTTGCGGCTCGCGGTTCCCAACACCGAGGCGCCGCGCGATGACGACACGCTGAATATCGGTTGTACCGCCAGGATGCTGCTCGACAATCCCTCGCCGCTGCTGCGCTTCGGCCAGCCCTTCGATCACGCCCACGACAGGATCGTTGGTGAGCGCCCCTGGCCCGAGGAGATCGAGAATGGCCTTGGTCAGCCAGAGGTTCGTTGTTTTCCTGAGATACGACACCTGCGAGCCTTCGTACGACCGCTTCTCGCCGGCGTAGACCATCCAGAAATTGCGGGTCGACAGCAGACGGACGGCCTCAAGCCGACTGAAGATCTCGGCGAGTTTTGCCCTGACGTCCGGATCCTCGATCAGCGGCCGGCCGTCGCGATGGTGTCTCCGGCAATGGGCCAGCAATGCGATCCACACCGGATTGGTGCGAATGTTTCCCTGGCCGCTGTGCTCGACTTCAAGATGGGTCGAGGCGACCTTCCAGCCGTTGTTCTCGCCTCCCACGAGGCAGTCCGCCGGGACGCGGACATTGTCGAAGAAGATGATGTTCTTGTGGCCGAATTCGTCGGTCTCGCCCTCGCTCTGCGCGCTGAGCATATAAAGCGGCTGTGTGGTGATGCCCGGCAGTGAAGCATCGATCATGAACCAGGACACGTTCTGATGGCGTTTGCCTTTGGGATCCGTCACCGCGATCGTCCAGTAGCGGTCGGCGCCGTGGTGCGATCCGATATAGATCTTCTGGCCATTCATCACGTACACGTCGCCATCGCGGATCGCCGTTGTTTTGACGCCGGCCAGATCGGATCCGGCGGTCGGTTCCGTCAAAAGCTGCCAACTGCGGACCTCGCCCTTGTAAATGGGTGGCAGGAAGCGCTGCTTCTGCTCCTCGGTACCCCAGACGCGGATGCTCGCGCTGCCCATCTTTCCGCCGCTGTCGTAATAAGGCGGCAGGCCAAGTCCAAGCCGTGCGGTTTCCTCCTCCAGCACGATGATCTGATCCAAAGCGAGACCGCCGCCGCCGTACTTCCTTTCTCCCGATGGATAAAGCCAGCCCTTCGCGCCGAGCTTCCTGCCGAGTTCGCGGCGCAGCAAATAAATCGCGCGCAACTCCTCAAAGCTGCGCGGACTGGCAGTGATCCCATCGGGCACGTTTTCAACCAGCCAGGTCCGGACCTCGTTTCGGAATTCTTCCTGCACAGCGGTGTATATGATTTCGAATTCCACAGCCGTCGTCCCTCCCTCCGCACTCGCGATTGCCACGCCACTTATCACGGTCGGACAGATCGTCGGCCGGTTTGAAGTATTGTCAACCTCGATGGACCTGGCCTGGCGACTTTGGGCTCTCAGATCTTTCCCAGTAGACTATCTACGAATAGGCTGTCTGACAGTTGGCCTAACCTTGTGCCGGGGGAGCGCGAAGCATGCAGGCGGATTATGTTATCATCGGTGCGGGCTCGGCCGGCTGCGTGCTGGCCAATCGGCTGACCGAGGATCCCGGTACAAAAGTATTGCTGATCGAGGCAGGCGGGCGCGACTATAACCCGCTCATCCACGTCCCGGCCGGCTTCTTCAAGATGCTCGACCACCCGACCCTGACGTGGAAATACCGCTCCGAACCAGATCCCGGCACCAACGGACGCGCCATCGTCTACACGCGCGGCCGAGTAATCGGGGGCTCCTCCTCGATCAACGGGCTGATCTATATCCGCGGCCAACCCGAAGATTACGACCACTGGGCGCAGCTCGGCAATCGTGGCTGGTCGTGGGACGATTGCCTGCCGTTCTTTCGCAAGGCCGAGCGCTGGGAAGGCGGAGGCAGTGCGGTGCGCGGCAAGGAAGGGCCGCTGTTCACCTCGAAAATGGACCGCTCGCCAATCTGCGCGATCGCGATCGAGGCCGGCAAGCAGCTCGGCCTCGAATACCGCGAGGACGTCAACGATCTGCCTCCCGGCGCCGGCGACAGCATTGGCTGGTGCCAGCAGACCCGCGGCGGCCGCCGTCGCGCCAGCGCCGCGCGCACCTATCTGCATCCCGCGTTGAAGCGGCCGAACCTCCAGCTTGTCACCAACGCGCTGGTCCACCGCATCCTGTTCGACGGCAAGCGTGCAACAGGCGTCGAATTCTCGCGCGGCGGCGCCATCGAAAAGGTCGGGGCCGCGCGCGAGGTCATTCTGTCGGCAGGCGCGGTCGGCTCGCCTCACATCCTGCAGCTATCCGGCGTCGGCGATCCCGAGCATCTCGCGAACATCGGCGTGCCCGTTGTGCACGAATTGCGCGGCGTCGGCCGCAACATGCAGGACCATTACAGCGCGCGCATCTCCTATCCGGTCGTCGGCATGCCAACCGTCAACGAGAAGTCATACGGCCTGCCGCTCGCCATGGAGGTGATGCGCTGGGTGATCACCGGCAAGGGCATGTTGAGCTACAGTCCCTCACTGGTCGCTGCCTCGGTCAAGGTCCTGGAGACTTCGGCGACGCCCGACGCGCAGGTCACGTTCGCCCCGGGCAGCTTCAAGGGCGGGCGGATTGGCGAACTGGAGCGGACACCTGGTCTCAGCGCCGGTGCGTGGCAGATGCGGCCTCTCTCGCGTGGCTACGTCGAGGCAAAAACCAACCAGCCGGGCGACATGCCGGCGATCAACCCACGTTATCTGTCGGATGAAACCGACCGGCGCGCCATCATCGGCGGTTTGCGATTTGCGCGACGGATGTTCGACGCTCCCGCATTGAAACAGTTCGTCCGGGAAGAGAGCCTGCCTGGTCGCGACGTGCAGACGGACGACGAGTTGCTGGATTACGCGCGGCGCAACGGCAGCACGACGTATCACGCCAGTTGCACCTGCATGATGGGTCAGCACGCGATGAGTGTCGTTGACAGCGAATTGCGGGTGCACGGCATGGATGGGCTGCGGGTCATCGACGCCTCGGTGATGCCGGCTGTCACGTCGACCAACACGAACGCGCCGACGATCATGATCGCCGAAAAGGGGGCAGCACTAATGAAAGGTGCAGCACGTCAAAGACTGGCGGCTTAGCAGCATGCCCGCCGGCGTTCTGGAGACGCTTCGCGAGCGTTTGAACCGAAGCAATGGCTCAGGAGGCTGGCGTCGTTAGATCGCCTGGCGTCGGCAAACGCAGACATGGTGCAGGTCGAACAGGGCAAGGTCGGTCACCGGCGGTCAATGAGCGTCATGATGCGCTGGATCACGGTGAAGACGAATGCCGTGCTGATGCCGAACAGCAGCATGCCGTTTGCTGCCTCGAGCGCCCCCATCAATCGCCATCCCCCATTCAGCATCAAGCCTGACGCCCCGCGTGTGGTGAATGAATTGACTGAATACAGCATGGCGTCCCGGTACGAATCGATCGCACCCAATACCAGATACGCTGCCGCCCAGATTGCGGCCTCCACACCCGCCAGCATCGACAACAACAACCCAACGACGCCGATGATCACTGCTGATCGCGCGATTGGGTGCCGGCTATACCGCTCGCTGTCTATCGACAGATGACCGCTGCGCTGCAATCCGCGATAGATCACTACAATGCCGAAGGCATGCACGGCAGTGGTCACGGTGATGAGCGGCAGACCGCAGCCCCAGGATGCACCCCAATCAAATTCCATCGTTGCGGGCGTTCGTGCCGGTCGCTGTACAGGTCAACCCACCCGATCCAACTTCAATGTGTAGGCGCACCCGAGGCTGGACGACAATCGCACCTTGAACTGAAGCAGTCCCTGAAAGTGGCTACCCTGGAACTGGCCATCGATCGTGCCTTCCTGTGACGACAAGTGCGCCGTGCCACCCGGTGACACCCACCCACGGAAGTCCTGGAATGTTGCCTCCCCGCCCGAGACATTTACCGTATTGTCCGGCATGACCGCCGGGCAATCCGCATCGGGCGGCGATGCCGAGTACCCGTTCCCGTGGTAGACACCGTCGAATGCCGTGGTGACCGGACCTGTCGGTTTCGGCGCACAGCAGGCAAGCAGCACGCTGACTGCCAGCGTCAGTCCAATGCTGGGTGCGGATTGCATCCCCTTGTCTCAGCTTTCACCCATCCGGCAGTCGCCGGGATCTTTGACGTTCCCACCGACCCGGCATTGGGATGTTCGCTTGGCTGGTTCATTCACTTAGCGCTCTCGTCGAACATGGGAGGGCGTACCGGTGCGGTAATCTAACAGAATCTGCCGCAGCCTGCCTTCCCCCAGGACCTCGTTCAGTTCCCGAAAAGTCAGATACGGAATGAGGATCAGCAGCATGATCACGCAGCTTGCGACGATCTCCAGCAGCGTGCCCCCCGCGATATCTGTGAGCGAATCCGCGAACGACCTTCCGTGAATGACACCGACGATTGCTTCCTCGATGACCGATAGAACAAGCAGCATCACGAGGAAGAGCAGCGACTTATAGGCGACAATGTGGATGAATTGGCGCCTCTCGTATCGCTCTCCCATCCTGGCCGCGTGGCCCATCAGTATGAACTTGCCCAGCACCAATGCCTTGACGGCCGCCAATCCATACGGAGCGTAATCGATACCCTCGCCACGAAGTATCGCCGTCTTGTAGAAAATCAGTGCTCCGAAGCAGATGTACAGATACGCCGAGATGATGGCGTACTGCTGCAGTTCATGACCCAGTTTTCGACGGACTGTCTGGCCAGACGGGAGCCTGCCGCTCATTTCTTCTGCTCTCCGGGGAAATGGATGATCGGTCAGCGAAGTCACCGGACCGGCTACCAACTATCACGCCGGGCATTGGCGGGCTAGGCAGATCCGGCAAAAACGAACGGTGCCGGCCGCCAACACAATCGCAAAGACCGAACATCCTATGCGTTCATCTTGCACTTCCGTGATACGTGGTTCAGCAATCGTATCTTCTTTCTGGTCCAATCCCGTGGAGGTTTCAGGATGAGTTTCGAGTGGTTGTACGGAATGAACATGCTGATCCTGTATCCTGTGACCTTCTTGCTGATCGAGGCGGCGGCTGCAGTGGGTAACTGGATCGGTCTGCAATACCATAAGACCACCGCCGAGAATGCCGATGTCAGCACGCCGGCCGCTGCTGCTCTCGGCCTGCTCGCACTTCTTGTCGCCTTCAGTGTTTCCATGGCCGAGGCGCGCTACGACGTGCGCCGCAACATCGTTCTAGAGGAGGCCAATGCAATTGGCAGCACCGCCAACTTCGCCCTTATGCTGCCGGAGTTCGCGCAGCAGCCCATCCTCAGCCTGCTGCGCGAGTACGCCGCGGTCCGCGTCGCGCTTGGCGTGCCGTACGATCCGGTGAAGCTGCAACATGACATCGCGCGGTCCGTCGATCTACAGGAACGCCTTTGGCGGCTGGCCGTCGCAGTGACAGCGGAAAACCCGCAGTCGCTGCCCGCCTATCGCTTTGTTGGCTCGCTGAACGAGATGAATAACATCCATGAAGCGCGGATCACCGCGCTGCGAAATCGCGTTCCTCTGGCAGTGACCGGCATGCTTATCGGCACAGCAATGGTCGCGATGGGATTTACGGGTTTCAACGCTGGCGCCTATGGGGCCAGGCGACGCACGCTCACCATGATCATGTCGCTCACGATTGCCCTTCTGATCATGCTGGTCGTCGATCTGGATCGCCCGCAGCGCGGGCTGATCCAGGTGTCCGTTCAGGCGCTCGTTGACGCTGCCAACGGCATTCCGAGGTAGGCTCGAACGCTGCCCCTTACCGCTTCGCCCTATTCGAACGCGAATATCCGGTTCCAGTCGTTCTTCATGCTGATGACCGACCAGCCCTGCTCGATCGCCTCGCCATATAGCGCCTGCGTGAACGTGCCGATCTTGCTGTCAGGCAGACCCTCGGCCGGCCCGTACGTGTACTCCCGCTGCGCGTCGTCGTGCAGCACCAGCATTCCCAGCCGGGCGCCGTCGCCGGCGCTGGTATACTCCAGCATCTGCCGATCACCGATCGAGTTGCCGAACGCGGCGCGGGGTTGGCGTCCGATCATCATGTGGATGCCCTGCGGTTTGCCTGCGTTATCGTCATTCAGCAGCATCCTGGGGTCCTTGGTCAGGACTGGCTTGCCGTCCCTGCCGTAGCCGTAAGTGGTCCCCCCCATGGTGCCGACAACCTGCTCGGGCGGGATGCCATAGACCTGCTCGGCGTAAACCCGCACGAAGTCCTGGCCACCACCTGTTACAATGTAAGTCTTGTAGCCGTTTGCACGCAGGTACTGCAGCACCTCCAGCATCGGCTGATAGACGAGTTGCGTATACGGGCGCTTCCAGCGACTATCCTTGGCGGTTTCGATCCACGCCTTCACCTGTGCCTGGAATTCATCCACCGACATCCCGCTCAGCGTCACCGCGGCTATCTTTCCCAGATCCGCCATCGAGAGCTCCGCTATTGCTTCCCGGTTGCCAGTCAATACGGTCTTGAACGGCTCGACATGCGCCAGTTCCGGTTTCGCCGCGACCACCGATGGCACGCGATCCACGCAGTAGACCAGTTGCGCATACGCCGGCTGTTCAACCCACAGCGTGCCGTCCTGGTCGAACGTGGCGATCCGCACTTCCGGCGCAACGTAGCTGGCGCTGGCGCGGTCGGTTGTTTTGTGCACGGAATTAATGATCGCCTGTTTCGCCGGACCGTCGTTCCAGGAGGCCAGCGGTGCGACGGTCTGCGCCTGCGTAGTGCTGCCAGGCAGACCAGACAGCGTCGGGAGCGCCGCAAGAGCGCCAAGCAGAATGCGGCGCTTCAAACCGGTGCTCAAGAATGACTGCATGGATGACTCCCGTCGGCTGGTGACGTGGTCAGGTCCCTGGCGTGAAGCCAACAAAATTGGACTACCGTATTAGCGGCTTGAACGGGTGCGTCTTGTGACGCACTCGCCGCATCTCCGTACATTCAGTAGCCTGGGCGTTCTTTTGCATCGCCGCAATTGGCGCCTGGATTTCAGCCTTGACCGCCTCGCCAATGCAGCTCGCGACGCGCTGCATTGGCGGATAATCCGGATTAAACGCCAGAATCCCGTCCGCCGCGCGCCCTAACTCGACAGGGTGATCTCGACACGACGGTTCTGCGCCCGTCCTTGAGCCGTGTCATTCGAGGCAACCGGGCTCGTATCCCCCAAACCCTGGGCCGACACCAGGTTCGGATTGACCCCCTGAGAGATCAGGTACTGCATCACGGTCTGAGCCCGCTTCAGTGAGAGCTGCTGATTGCTGTCGATACCTTGCTGGCGCAACTCTGGACCGATCGGCGTGTTGTCCGTGTAGCCGTTGACCACGAGATGCGCCGTCTGCATCGGCGCCAGGACGGGCGCCATCTCCGCGATTGTTTTCGCCGCCGCGGGCGGCATCTGCCAGCCACCAGATGGGAACAGCAATTCGCTGTTCACCGCGATCTTGATAGCGCCCTGCAGCCGGGTGATGTGGACCTGGCCCTGCGCGATTTCGTTCGACAGATTCTGGTTGAGCTGATCTGTACTGCGCTTCCAGGTTGTCGTACGACTGTGCCGGCACGCAGGCCGCAAGCAGTCCCGACAGCAGCAGGGTCACCGTCGAACCGGTCATCTGTCGTCTGGTCATCATGTCCGCCTCGTCATTTCGATCATGTCGGTGGAAACCGGATAAGCATCCAACGACGCACGGTCGCCATGACAGGCAACAACACATCGAGACGCCAAAATACACTGCGGGTACAAACCAGCAGCCCGACTGTTGCGTTCAGTATCTTGCCGCCGTTATCGCTGCATCGATTGCAGCGACAATCACCTCGGGCGGCAACCGGATGTCGCTGCAACCCAGCGACCTCCAGCTGTCAACCCGAAGCGGTTCCAAGCAAAACGTGCAGCAAAACGGCGGCGCTGGCTGTCGCGCCGTGGCGAAAGTGTCAGCCGCCGCTGCCGCCGGGAGGCGCGGTGTAGTATGATACGGCCACGTTTTTGCACTTTATGCCGGGGCCATTGACATCGGCGAAGATCCAGCCGTCCTGTCTGAGCTTACCCGTAATGGTCGCTGTCCGGCCTTGTCCCCCCTGCTCTTTCGCGGTGATGTGCACGTCCCCATCCGGACTGATGCTGCCCGTGGCTTTGGCCATCGACCGCATGTCATTCCAAGCGATTATGCCCGACAGAGTATTATTCGCCCCGACCAGGATGTGCCAATCGAGCGCTGGGCACTCGCCGGCCGCCGGCGCGTGGTAGACAAAAAGCCGACCGGCCGGAGTCTGCTTGATCGATGCTGTCTGGGCAAACGCCGCACCGTATGACGCGGCGATCGCAAGCGCACCGGTAGCGATCAACTTGACCGAAAGCATTCGACGATAGTTCATTTCAGAGTCCCCTCGTTTGTGTTGCAGCATTGGCAGAATGGGCCGGGTACTTCTAGCACGCTATTCGGTTTCGGCAAGAAGAAGGCTATCGACGACGCCTGCTCTTAGTCTGCCTTTTCGCGCAGGGTCGTCGATGGATTCTCGCCGAATAGCGCTTTGTAAGCTACAGCGAAACGTCCGAAGTTCCAAAACCCGAGGTTTGCCGCGACGTCGGTTACCGACACCACGGCCGAGTCGGCAAGGTGCAAGGCATGGCCCGCCAGGTTCATGCGCCGGAATAGCACATAGCGCTTGGGACCCATTCCCAGGCTTTCATAACAGCATAGGCGCAGCGTTCGCTCCGGGGCCCCGACCATTGCACATAGGTCCGCAATATATAGGGCCACGTCAGGATGCCCGTCAATCGCCGCACCTTGATGCCACCACGGACCACGGGTGGTCCCGCGTGGGTTTGGAAGGAGACGACCGTTCGGCCATTCGAGTTCGCCGAGTGGAGGATCCGCGGCAGGTTCTCGGAGAACCGCTGCATCCATAGGTGATCGAAATCAATGCGGATGATCTTCGCAGCGAAATCCCCGCGGCCGGTCACCGTCAGCTCGGCCTTCGTCCCACGGATCGATGTTGCGTAGTCATAGGGATCGGTAGAGCTCTGGACCGCGCTCGACGACATTTTTTGACCTCGGTCCCCGGTTTGGACGGCGGCACCCTGACGTGACCGGCACCGGAGCTCATTGATCTAGATCAATCCCTCCCGCGATGCGCACCCGACGGGACGCATCGACGGATCAGCGCACTGCGCGCTGTCTTTTGGTGTCGGAAGGCAGCTCGCCATATTGCTCGCGATAGCTTGCCGCAAATCGCCCCAGGCCTCTGAAACCATAGCGATGCGCAAGGTCTGCGATGCGTATCGTGCTGGGATCGGCGGCACGCAGCTCCTGCCGGATTCGCTGCATCTGGCGCAAGTGCAGGTACCGATGCGGGCCCAGGCCAAGGTGGCTTAAGCAATACGCCCGCAGGGTGCGGTCCGGTATCCCCAACGCCGCACATATCTGCGGAATGGATGGTGGGGCGTCGGCGCTCTTCACGAGCAAACCCTCGAATCGGTTCATGACGACCGTGCGCCGGACATTGGCTACGGCATCCAGGTTGGGTGCTGTCCCCTGCATGCAGTCGATCAGGTTCGCGATCAATTCCTGCTCCAGTCCGCGAGTTGCCTGGGCGGCAGCGAAGACGCGTGGCTCCACCTTGCTCGTATGGATCGCGTGATTGTGCAAATGGCTCAGCCGGTTGAGTGCCTCACGCTTCGGCCGCCATCGAAGCAGCCCATCAGGGATCTCAAACGAGCGGCCAATGACCGCATGGCCATAACGCAACAGATCCTCCACGGGGAGCCAAATGCTTCGCCAGTGACATGGACCGTCGGTTCGTTCATGGATGCGCTGGCCCGGCGCATACGTCACGAGTTCATCCGGGCGTGACACAATCCCACCCGAGAACAGCAATCCGCCGTGGCGCATCGGCAGGACAATCCTGATCAGGTCGGGCGCCTGCGTGAGGAAGCCAATTCGGGCGAGGCGCTCGCAGCCCGCCATAAGTCGCATGCGGGGCAACTCGATCCGCGTCAGTTCGGCCCTGAATGCGCCAGGGCGGGTGATGACCAGCTCAAAACCACCATCAAGTTGCAGCGCAGCCTGGTAATCGTCCGGCTCGCTGAAGACTGACGTCGTACTGCCAGGCATATCCCCATCGCTCCGCCGCCGGACGACCGGGCTGCACCGAGCTTCCCAATCCGGCTCAGTGCCGCCTTTGCTGTTGGTTGCAGCCTGCGCGTGGTGAAGCCGGGGTGACTACCCATTTTTGGCAACAGATCGTGGAATTGGCGGAATCGATGGCGCTTCACGACGCGTCATACCGTTGGGCAGGATCATCGGCTTTCGCCCATGTCGCCCAGATCGTGCATGAGGTAGTAGTCCAGAAACGTGCGGATGACAGCGATTGCTGCCACCTGTCCGATGTCCTGCCAGGTCGGCGCCACCGACGTCCTGATGATGTCGGCGGCAAGCTGAAATGTCAGGCCGGCAACCAGCCAGCGTGCATAGCGCCGCCAGATCTGCCGAACCAGCAGGTCAGTCGCCGATGGCTTGAGCATGGCCGGAACGCCCGTGAAGAAAGCTACGATCGTGCCGACGGCGATGACCACCAGAGCCATCGCTTCGATGACCACCACCGCATTCTTCGCGACGAACGCCAGCCATTCCTCCACGGAACATCTCCATCTGCTTTTCGCGGACCGTCAGCGCGGACCGCCTGTTCGAACAAATCAATGCGACGCCTGACCTGAGCACCTCGGCAGTCACAGTCATTGCGAGCGGCGCCTCACTCGAACGGGCCGGAATGAAATATCATGCTGGTCATTGCCGCGATCCCGATCGCAAGAAGGATCAGCGCGGTAATGAGCGTGAGCGAAGCCGGGAATGGGCTTTCTCCATGAATAAGCCCTTCGCGCATCAAACGCTTGCGCCCGACGCGCAGCGCATACATGAACTGCCCGTGGTAGCCGATGCCGAGGATGAGCATCATGATGCCGAGCAGGACAAGTGACACGCCGAATTTCGGCACTTCGGGCACGTCTGATTTCAGCACGCCGCTTTCCTTCAGCTTTTCGAAGATCTGACTGATCGTGAAACCGAAGCTGATAAGCGAAAGCGACGTGCGGATCACCGCCATCAGCGTGCGGTCGGCGGCCATCCGAGTGCGCTGCAGCGCCAAACCGGTGTTCCGTGACGACAATTCGAACGAAACCTCGGCCGGGGTCAACGTCGGTGTCACGCGCTCGTCGGTCATGACGATGTCCTTCGTTGTCAAAACAACAGGCCTTTCAGGCCCGTCAGGATTTGGTCTGCCGGTACCGCCAGGAGCACGACGGGCACAAACGGCAACAGCATCGCGCCAACAAGCATGACAAGGCTTTTGACGTCGATCGGAATAAGCCGCATTTCGTAGATATTCGCGACAACCTGATAGAGATCGGTGGTCGCCGAGAAATCCTGGTGCTCCAATATGGTCGGGTCCATGAGCTGTTCGCGATTCAGCCATTTGTCCTCGAAGGCAACACCCATCCGCTCCGCGAGTGCGCCGTATTCAAATGCCGCGCGCCGCCATACCTGCATCAGAGTTGGAGTGAACACAAGCAGCGGCGCTGTGCAGCACTTCTCATTTTGCCCCGAGCATGGTGGATGCGAGGGCTCAATCGGGTCATGGCAGCGGGTTGGCTGCGAGCCTGACGGCGCCGGACTGAGTTTGGAATGCAACAGTGCCGGTCAAATCGCCGGCGATAGACGGATGACGGCTTCCGGCGCGACGGCTTTGTCGATTCGTTGGCGGGGTGAGCACGACGGACCACCTGATCGCTGCCGTTCGTGGCTGCTGCCTGGCGCTTCCGGACAAGCGGCAGGGGCAGAATACGACCTACGCCATGGCCGATTTCGGCATGGCCGCGTTCGCCGCGTTCTTCATGCAGAGCCCGTCGTTTCTGGCGCATCAGCGGCATCTGGCGGCGGGTCAGGGGCGCTCCAACTGCCAGACCCTGTTCGGGATGGATCGGATCCCCTGCGACAATCAGATCCGCGCCATGCTCGATCCGGTTGAGCCGGAGCAATTCCACCCTGCCTTCGCCGCCGCGCTCGCCGAACTGGAGCAGTCCGGCGCGATCGACCAACTGCGTGTCCTCAAAGACCACATGCTGATCGCGCTGGATGGCTCCGAGTATTACTGCTCGACCGAACTGCATTGTCCGAATTGCTCAACCCGCAAACGCGGCAACGGCACGGAGGAATACCATCACGCCCTGCTGGCCGCGACACTGGTCTGTCCCGGCCACAACCATGCGGTGCCGCTGGAGCCGGAATTCATCGTCCCGCAGGATGGTCACGACAAACAGGACTGCGAGAGCCGCGCCATGCGGCGCTGGCTGACAGCGCATGGCGCCTGCTATGCCCGGCTCAACCCGGTGTATCTGGGCGATGATCTGTACTCGCGCCAGCCGACCTGCCAGGCGGTGCTCGATGCGAGCGCGCACTTCATCTTCGTCTGCAAGCCCGCGTCGCACCAGACCATTGAGGAATACCGCAGCGGCGTCGCGCTGGAGGAACTGACAACCCGGGTCAAGGTCCGCGGCAAATGGGGCCGTCATCGCTATCGGTGGCTGTCCGATGTGCCAATGCGCGACGGCGGCGACGCCTTGAAGGTCAACTGGTTCATGATCGAGATCCTCGATCCCGCCGGCAAGGCAACCTACCGAAACAGCTTCATCACCGACCTGGCGGTGGGCCGCGACAGCGTAGCCGAACTGGCCGCCTGCGGCAGGGCGCGCTGGAAAATCGAAAACGAGGCGTTCAACACCCTGAAGACCAAGGGCTACCACCTGGAACACAATTTCGGGCACGGCCGGCAGAACCTTTCAACCGTGCTCACCACACTCAACCTGCTGGCCTTCGCCTGCCACACCGTCTGCGAACTGGCAGGACAGGCCTGGCGTGCCGCCATGCGCACCGCCGGAACGCGTCAGGGGTTCTTCCAGCATCTCCGGGCAATCACCACCTATCTGGTGTTCCCGTCATGGCACCACCTGCTAGGCACCCTGGCGTTCACCAGACCTCCTCCACTCGGGCCGTGAACAACGTCATCGGGCCGGGGCAGGGAAGCTGCCCCTTCGTTACGGGGTTGAGGCAAAATGAGAAGTGCTGGGCGCTGTGAACATCGCGGCGACGCTCAGCATCAGACCGCCGTTGAATAACAACTGTGGCGTGCGCAACGTTCCGTCCTCCAGAACGATATGCGCCGACCTTCCCGCGGCAATTGTCATCAGCGCCAACGCCACGATGGCAAATGCGCGCACGGAGTGTCCTACAAAGCCGAGACCGGCCGCGCGATCGGGATGTGACGCCACAAGCCGCAGGCGGAGCCGAGATATCCGCCAAAGCAGGTGCGACCACATCGCGAGCCGCGACAACCAGCCGAGCACCAGTATGAGCAGCAGCGGCAGGCTTACCAGGACGTGCCACCATCCGGCCGGCGAAAAAATCGGCGCACCTCCTTCGGACCTGTGCCAGACCGGGACCTGTTCCATTGGCGTGGACCAGGCCGTGGCCGCCATTATCCCGTAGGCGAGCACGACGACCACGATCGCTGCCGATGTCGAGCCGAGCAACTTGCGCGTTGATGAAATTGCCGCATCGAAGCGCTCGCGTTCCTCGTCAGGCACGAGGCTGCCGTCGATGAAATGACGTACAATTGCGCTGAGTTGTGCCGCACACTCAGTCTCGGCGAGTATGAGCAGTGGCGCAGCCAACAGATAACACGCATGGGCTCCGACTTCCCAAACCAGCGAGCCGATTCGGTCCGTGTGCAATATCACACTCTGCACGATCGTCAGCACGATGAGTGGCACCCATCCAATCAGCACGACCAGCAACATCCTGCGGCCGACATAAAGGTTGCTGCCCTTGTTGAGCCCAAGCCGCCGTTCCAGGCCAAGCGGCGGGCCGCCTTCGAAAAGTGCGCCGTCCGGTGGCGGCGCCATGCCGACATGCAATGCCTGCGGTTCCGTCTGAGACGACTCAGGACTGTTGCGCGCGTCAGGCGTCAGTGGACTTTGTCCACTGTGGCACCAATGCCCCACCAGCGCGCAGCGCGTGCGATCGGACCGCGCAGCAGCACGTAGGGCAGAAATGCGAGGACCAGCGCAACGATGACCGCCTCAATGGGATAGAACGACTTGAGTTCGATGAACTGGTAGGTCGCGTCCATAACGAGTCCCAGCAGAATGATCCTGGCAGTGGATATCGCGCCTTCGCGCGGACGAGCGAGCAGTATCTGTGTCTTCGATGCGGTCTCGGTCATGACACGGACGTCTTATCATCCCTGCTACCGTCGCCTCGCCCTCGCAGGCATCCACCGCCCTCGGCCGGCATGCAACTGACCGAGGGCGGGCGAAGAATCGTCAATCTCCTCGGGGTGCCGTCAGCTTCTCCATCACCTGATCAATGGTGAAGCTCGCCGCCTTCTGCCGCGGCGGGTAATCCTTGAATGTCGCCAGGAACTCCCCGACGAGAGCCTGCGACGGAATCGCGAGGAAGACGTGGTCTATCAGCCAGTCGTAGTAGGTGTTCGAGGTGACGTCGGCGTGCTCGAACGGATCGGTTCGTAGATTGAAGAGCTTCGGGTACTCGCAGGTGAGTGAATGGTTCAGCCCAAAGCCGAAGAGTGCCTTCGCAACGCTGCTCTACGAACACCTGCTTCCAGTTGTCGTAGCGCAGCGCCAGCATGTCACCGTCATCGGAAAAGTAGAAGAAACACGGGCGGGGGCCGCGGCTCTCCTGCCCGGTCAGGTAAGGCAGGAAGTTGAAGCCGTCGATATGAACTTTGTAGGTCCAATCGTCGATCGTATAGCCGGCCTTCAGCCGGTCCATGACATCGGGCATGCCGGCCGCCGCCAGAAACGTAGGCAACCAGTCATGATGGCTGATGATTTCGTTCGACACACTGCCTGGCTTGATCTTGCCCGGCCAACGCGCCAGGCAGGGTACGCGGAAAGCGCCTTCCCAGTTGGTGTTCTTTTCGCTGCGGAATGGTGTTGTCGCGCCATCCGGCCAGCTATTTGCGTGTGGGCCGTTGTCTGTGCCGTAAAGCACGATCGTATCGTCTGCCAATCCCAACTCATCCAGCTTCGCGAGCACGGTACCGACGTTGCGGTCGTGGTCGATCATCACGTCATGGTAAAGACTCTGCCAACGCCCTGCCTGGCCAACGCTGTCCGGCTTGGAATGGGTACGCAGGTGCATATGGGTGAAGTTCACCCACAAGCAGAACGGCTTGCCGGCAGCATGCATGCGGTGCATGAAGTCCGTCGAGCGCGCCGCGATATCGTCGTCGATCGTTTCCATGCGCTTCTTGGTCAGCGGGCCGGTATCCTTGATGACCTGCTTGCCGATGCGTCCGTACTGCGGATCGACGGTCGGATCGTCGACAGTGCTCGCCTTGCAGTCCATCACACCTCGCGGGCCGAAGCGCTTCCTGAAATTCGGGAATTCCGACTCCTTCGGATAATCCGGCAGCTCCGGCTCTTCCTCGGCATTCAGGTGATAAAGATTGCCGTAGAACTCGTCGAAGCCATGCACCGTTGGCATGAATTCGTTGCGGTCGCCCAGATGGTTCTTGCCGAACTGACCGGTCGCATAGCCCAGCGGCTTGAGCAATGTCGCGATTGTCGGGTCCTCGGCGCGCAGCCCGATGGCAGCGCCCGGCAGCCCGACCTTCGACAGTCCAGTACGGAACACGCTCTGCCCGGTGATGAAGGAAGAACGGCCCGCAGTGCAGCTCTGTTCGCCGTAGCAATCGGTGAACAGCATGCCCTCGTTGGCGATGCGGTCGATGTTGGGCGTATGATAGCCCATCAGCCCTCGCGAGTAGCACGAAAAATTCATGATGCCGATATCGTCGCCCCAGATGACGACGATGTTCGGCTGTTTCGGCTTCGCCTTGCTGTCGCTCATGGTGTGCTGGTCTCCGTTGCTTGGGTGGCGCGCACGATGCAGCGAAAGCCGATATGGCTCATCGCGCTATCGATCATTTGCGGTTGGGTTTCGGTCAAGATCGTCCTCGTCAATGCGAAGTGTTTGGTCGATGCACCGCGCGATCCGATCGCAGGCATCGTCGGCGGTACCCGCGGCCAGCGCTTCTGTACGCAATCGAGGCGCGCGTGCTATCCAGTTCCGGCAAAGCCCGGAATTGCGCGAGGCCCGATGAGCGCGCCCTGCGCCTCGTCGTCGTGGACCACGAACCTGCGGCCACCCGTGACCGGGACGGTCATCAGGTGCGGCCGCTCGCCAGACCCCCGCCGTTGCTCGATGCCAACCGCCCTAAGCTTGTGCAGCCTGCAGCCATTCCTTTGGAATCGGCTGTGCCCGCTGGTCCGCCACCAGTGTTCTGCGACGAGCCTGCTCCGCGGCGCTGATTGAAGCCGGATCCTCGCGAAACTCCGGTCCCATTGCCATCGCTTTCTTCACCGCCGGCCGCTCGCCGATTTCTTCCAGCCAGCGCTTCACGTTCGGGAATTCGTCGATGTCGATCTTCCTGCTCGCCCAGCTCGAAGCCCAGGGATAGCAGATCATATCGGCGATCGTATATTCGCCCGCAGCGAGATAGCGCTTGTTGAACAAGCCGAGGTTCAGCACGCCGAAGATGCGATGCGCCTCGTTGTCGAAGCGGCGAAGGGCATAGGTCAGGTCGCCATTGCTGCCGCTCTCGAGCGCACGCCGGAAATGGCCTTGCTCGCCCAGCTTAGGTCCCTGATTGGCCAACTGCCAACTGACCCATTGTGCGACCTCGTACTTTCCGCGCGGGTCCGTCGGGCAGAACCGGCCTGCCTTCTCCGCCAGATATGTCATGATCGCGCCGGACTCGAAAATCGAGATCGGCTCGCCACCCCCCATCGGCTCGTCGTCGACGATTGCGGGCATGCGGCCGTTCGGAGAAATCTTCAGGAACTCCGGAGTGAGCTGGTCGCCCCGGCCGATATTGATCGGCTTGATCGTGTAAGGCATCCCCAGTTCCTCAAGCAGAATGACGACTTTCTTGCCGTTGCCGGTCGGCCAGAAATACAGGTCGATCATCGTTTTCCTCCCGTCCATGGTGACTGATCCGCCGTGGCGCTGTGGCCAGTCGCGATCTGTATACTGCCGCGAACCCCTCGTAGATAGTAGTGACCGATCGGCGAACCGTGGTTCAAACTTGGCATCGACCTGATCCGGCAACAATCCTGACGAGCGAGGCGCGAACATAAGCCACCGGAATTGGCGCTGAACGGCGAGCCTGCTATCCACATCGGCGACGGTTGACCCGCCCGGGGAATGGCCCGAACTTCTGAAGCTGCGCTGGCAGAGTGCCGGTGCGTACATGCTGTCGTGCTTGCGACAGTTACATGACAGAGAGGATGCAATGTCGCGCGTGTTCATCACCGGTTCCTCGACCGGACTGGGGTTGATGGCCGCGCAGTTGCTGATCGATCTAGGCCACCGGGTCGTGGTGCATGGGCGCAATCGGGCGCGTGCCGAGGCCGCACTTGCGTCGGTCCCAGGCGCCGATGCCGTGGTTGTCGGCGATCTGTCGAGCATCCGGGACATGCGCAGCGTCGCCGATCAGGTCAACGCCCTCGGCCGGTTCGACGCCGTGATCCACAATGCCGGCATTGGCTACCGCGAATCGCGCCGTGTTGAGACAGAGGATGGCCTCCCCCGCCTGTTTGCAACCAACACGCTTGCCCCGTACGTGTTGACGGCGTTGATCCAAAAGCCAAAGCGGCTGGTCTATTTGAGTTCCGGCATGCATCGGAGCGCCAGCCCGAACCTCGATGATCTAACCTGGGTCAAGCGGCCGTGGCGGGGAGCGGACGCCTATGCCGAAACCAAGCTGCATGACGTGCTGATTGCCTTCGGTGTGGCTCGTCGTTGGGCCGACGTATTCTCCAATGCACTCGAGCCGGGATGGGTTGCCACCAGGATGGGCGGCGCTGGCGCCCCGGATGATCTGGACGCCGCACACCGAACGCAGGTTTGGCTGGCAGTCAGCGACGATCCGGCTGCAATGGTCAGTGCACAATATTTCTACCACATGCAGACTCGCAAGCCGAACCCGTCCACGCAACGTGTGGAGTTGCAGGATCAGTTGCTGGAGGCGTGCCATCGCCTGTCGGGAATTGTGCTACCGCCCTGATCGGCGTTACCCGACAAGAGGCGCAGTGCCCCGTGGCGGCGCTTCTTCACCGAATACGCTTCGGCCGCCATATTGGTGGGAGCGCGCGCGTTCGTCGGCCAACAGCACTTCGACGGAAGGTCCGCTTGCCTGCCGCTCCAGCAGACGCGCCTGTTCGTCCAACCGCCTGATCGCCGCCAGCTCCTCAACGTTACCGAGCTTTGCCTTCCGCACTGCAGCCTTCAACACATTGATGGTACGATCGTAGACTTTGAGTGGTACTGGAAAGGGGTGCCGGTCCTTCCCGCCATGAGCCACAGAAAAACGCGCCGGGTCGCTGAAGTGGTATGGCGCGCCATGCACGATCTCGGCGACCTGGGCCAAGGCGCGGACCGTCCGCGCACCGACGCCAGGCACCAGCAGAAGCTCGGAAAAATCCTGCGGACCACATTCGGCGGCAGCCGCCAGGTTGCCGTGCAGACGTCGGGTAACGATGTCCTCCGACCTGACATCGTGATGCGCGGGCATGACGAGATGCGGCAGCATGGGCTGGCTTCGCGGGCTCAGATCTTCGATGCGGCTGTTCTCCAGTTTCGCGATCTGCCGCACTATCCCGTCCGGTCCGATATCGCCGAGAATGTCGAGTTGGCGCCGCCGTGAGGCTTCCGCCCGCCGATCGGTCAGATTGACGATCACACCTTGTTCGACTCCGTCTATCGCAGCGTGCGGTTCTTCGACGAAGCTCCGCAGACCTTCGGAGAGCCAGTGATAGCGCCGGGCCTGGCGGCGATCGCCGTTCATGCCCTGCTGGACCACGACCCAGTGTCCATCATCGGTGACGATGAAGCCATGGAGGTAAAGGTCAAACCCATCCTGGACCGCTGCGCTGTCGACCTTGGCGACGAGCCGGCTCGCCTTGGCGAGTGCCGCGCCGTCGAAACCGACGCGGTCACCGATCGCGACAAGCTCATGTGGCGTCTGGCGCGAATGATTGCCCCGCCCGCCGCAGACGTGGATCCCGAGTTCCGCGGACAACGGCGTCAGGCCACGCTTCAGCGCACCGATGACGCTGGTGGTGATGCCGGAGGAATGCCAGTCCATCCCCATCACGGCGCCGAACGACTGGAACCAGAAGGGATGCGCCAACCGACGCAGCAGCTCGTCGCGGCCGTACTCGAGCACGATCGCCTCGGTGATCACCGCACCCAGCCGTGTCATGCGATCGCCTAGCCATTTCGGCACGCGGCCGCCGTGTAGCGGCAAGTCGGCAATGCCCGCGCGACGCACCATCAGCGTACTCCGGTCCGTGCGATCAAATCGGGTTGCGGTATGATCGCCTTGGTGGCGTCAAATAGCGGCAGTTCATCGGCCACACTGATCGGCACCTGCTCGAAGTTCGACACCGTGACGCCAAGCAACCGAACGCCCTTCGCCGTCGGCAGCAATGTGCGCACAAGTTCGACGCTTGCCTGCCGCAGAAGATCATGTCGCGTGATCAAGGCCGAGAAGCTGCGGCTTCGTGTGACCTGGTGGAAGTCGGCGAACTTCACCTTCACAGTCACAGTCCGGCCGAATGCTCTCGCCTTCTCACACCAGGCCCACACATCGGCAGCCATGGCCTCGACCCCGGCTTCGATTTCATCCGGTGTGGTCAGGTCGCGCTCAAACGTGGTTTCGGAGCCGGACGATTTCCGCTGGCGATCGGCGACGACCGGCCGATCGTCTTCACCGTTCGCAATGCCGAGATACCAGCCGGCCGATTTACCAAAATGCTGCTGCAGAAAGGCCAGAGACTTCGCTCTCAGGTCAGCACCCGTTCGAATGCCGAGTTGCTCCATCTTTGCCGCGGTGGCAGGCCCGACGCCATGGAACCTGGCAACCGGCAGAGACGCGATGAAGTCCGGCCCCATTTCGGGGGTGATGACAAACTGCCCGTTCGGTTTGCGCTGGCTGGACGCCAGCTTGGCGAGGAACTTGTTGTAGGAGATGCCGGCTGATGCGGTCAGACCTGTCTCCGCGAAAATGCGTGCGCGAATCTGTCGTGCCGTGGCCGACGCGGTCTGTAGTCCCCGCAAGTCCTCAGTCACGTCGAGATAGGCTTCATCAAGCGAGAGCGGTTCGATCAGCGCAGTGTAATGGGCGAAGATGGCGTGGATCTCGCGCGAGACGGCGCGGTAGATCTCGAAGCGCGGCGGTACGAAGATCAGTTCCGCACATTGCCGCATGGCCGTGGTCGAAGGCATGGCCGAACGCACGCCGAACGCACGGGCCTCGTAGCTTGCTGCCGCCACCACGCCTCGCTTGGCGCCGTGGCCGACCGCGACCGGGCGGCCGCGAAGCACCGGGTTATCGCGCTGTTCGACCGACGCATAGAACGCGTCCATGTCGACATGGATGATCTTGCGCGGCGGCATGGCGTGACCATATCAGGCCGCGAACAGAAAGTGAACTATGGGGAATCCGATCGGCAGGCGCGGCGCCTTCATAGGACGCGTCGGGCTCCCATCGGGTATTTTGAAGAGGGATGATCGTGTCCGCTGCACAATCTGATTTGTTTGCAGGCCCTCGTCTCGCGGGCCTGACGCAGGCGGATGGCATCGTCACGCCGAACGAGGAACAGGCTCTGATCGCGTCCATCGACGCAGTGCAACTGTCACCCTTCCGCTTCCACGGATGGCTTGGCAAGCGCCTGACCGCCTCGTTTGGCTGGAACTACGATTTCGCGACAGCGCGCTTCGCGCCAACGGAACCGATCCCTGATTGGTTGGCCCCCGTGCGCGAGAAGGCGGCGCGGTTCGCGTGCCTCAAACCGGATGACCTCGCTCAGGCTTTGTTGATCCGGTATGATCCGGGCGCCGGGATTGGCTGGCATCGGGATCGCCCAGTATTCGATCATGTGGTCGGCATCTCGCTCGGGGCGCCCGCGACGATGCGATTCCGACGACGCAGGTCCGGCGGCTTTGATCGGGCGTCCGCCGAGTTGCCGCCACGATCGATTTACCATCTGAGCGGCGAAGCACGACACCAGTGGGAGCACAGCATCGCGGAGATGGCCGTAACACGCTGGTCGGTAACCTTTCGCAGTCTGGCGCAGCGAGAATCCAATATTCCCCCTATTGGGCGGCCGGCGCACACGCGCGGATCGCAGCTTCAAAACGGCTCTTGGCGTCCGGACCACGGGCGAAAGGACTGATGATCAGCACGTCAATTCCCGATTGTCGGTACGCCTCGATCCGGGCACGGCATTGTTCCGGGGTGCCGGACACACTCGTCGCGTCGATCATCGCATCACTCACTGCGCGCTCCGCTGATTCGCGGTCACCACGCGCCCAGGCCTCGGCGATCGCTGCGGCTTCGGCCACGAAGCCGTGCTCAGCCATCATCCGGTTGTAGCGTGGGAAAAACCCGCAATAGAACGCGGTCCCCGGGCGCAGCACGGCGAACGCCGCACCGCGCGTATCGCCGACGGAGGCCGGCAACAGCGACGTGACCTCGATCCGGTTCGGGTCGCGTCCGGCGTTGCGGGCACCGTCGGCCAGATGTGTCCGCACCCGCGCGGCGGTACGCAACGTGCTGCGCGTCAGGATGATGCCGTCGGCGACTTCGCCGCATAGCTCGATGCCTTTCTGGAACACCGCCGAGAGATAAACCGGCACAGCCCGGTGTCGCGGCATGTACCATAGATCAAAATTCTCGATGCGGATGGTCTCGCCGTGAAAGCTCGCGCGCCCTTCGCGGATCAACTCACGCACGATCGCGACGGTCTCGCGGGTGCGAGTCAGCGGCTTGCTGTACACCATCCCGTGCTCGGGTTCGACCTGTGCCTTGTGACTGGACCCGAGGCCCAGAATAAAGCGGCCGCCGGAAATTTCGGCGATTGTGGAGGCGGCCATGGCAATCGTTGGCGCAGTGCGGACGAAGACGCTGCTGATGCTGGTGCCGAGAAGGATGCGCGAGGTCCGCGTAGCACAAGCTGCCAGGATCGCGAACTGATCGCCGCCATGACCTTCGGCGAGCCAGGCGGACTCATAGCCGAGGCTCTCTGCGAGAACCACGAGCTCGATGATGTCCGCCGGGTTGGGACCGCCCGAAATGGCGACGCCGATCCTGCTCATGCTTTGCCCCTTCGGAGTTGCCGCCTCAGGACAGCACTCTCAGACGGTGGATGTCAGTGCTTGCCACCGGTCGACCGAGGGCGCCACGGCTTTCAGACGCCTGGCTATTCCAGGAACGACGGCGTCATGCCCGAACGGTGCGACATCCTGGCTGCGCCCAGAAGGTACCCAGGATTGGGCGTACCCTCTCGATGATCTTCCACAGGCGGACGACGATGTGACCGTCGCTGTGCCTGATATGGTCGTCGTGGTGTGAGGCGGTGGAGGGCTTCTGACCCTCCACCATCTTCACAACAGGCTATTCAGCGGCCAGGTTCGGGGTGAACTCGAGCGGCAACCCCTTGTGACCGGTCAATTTCTCGCCTTCCTCGTACATCTCGAAGGCGCGTTTCTTCAACGCCGGAAGCACCGAGGCGATCTTGTCCAGGTCAAGGTCGGCGGCGATGCCCGGGTAACCGGCGCGCTCGATCATCGCGCCGAGCTTCCTGTTCTCGATCTGCTCGAAGGTCCACTCCAGCGGATCGTCAATGATCGTCGTGTCCCAATTGATCCGGTGGTTCTTGTTGCGCGGACCATAATGGTAATGCGCGTTCTGCCAGAAACAGTCGAACGCCAGAAGCTCGGTTTCTTCCACGTATGCCTTGCCTTTCGATCCGCCCACATCGCCAAGGACGTGGAGCGCGAGGCCACCGTCACCATTCCGCTGCCGCCGCATCTCGAGGCCGAACCGAATGTTGCCGGCCTCGAACATGTCAGTGCCGCGGTTGTGTTTGACCGTGTTCCGCATGCTCGCGAACGTGTCTCTGGCCGCGGCCTCCACGTCGGGCAGGACGCGACGCACCGCGGCAACGTTGGTTGCCTGCGCGACGTCCTTGTATCCGGCCCGGTCCAGCATCTTCGGAAGTTTCTGGCTCAGGGTTCGGATGGTCCAGCCGATGGGATTGCCATCGGTGATCGGGTCCATACGGCAGTGCACGCCCATGCCGCCGCCGACGCGGCCGGGGGTCGCCAGTTCGGGATTCTCAGGGCCGTACACATAGCTTCTCTCGATGTCGAAGCAGTTGAAGCGCAGCAGCGCGGTATGCTTGCCGTCGACATCGGCCGCCACGTCGATGGATACGCCCTGGTCCACGTGGTCCTCGACGTTGCCGTCCCATAGCTGGTGTCTGACGACGAAGGTCAGCGGGTCGGCGGTAAATCTGGTTCCCTGCGATTGTGGCATGTTTCGGTGCTCCTGTTGGCGGGATTACCGTGAGCCTAAGGGGGAGGCGCGGTGGTCGCAAGGGTGGCTGGTTTGGAGCGCAGGCGAAGCGCCTGAGTTCACGGAATAGGCGCGCGCCCACGGCGGCCGTACGCCAAGGTGCGTATTCGTTGTGATGTAGCCACAACCGAAGGGCTCCGTCAGTATTCGTGCCACCCGGTTCGGCGAACTTCGGCCATCGGCACCGGCCCTCAGTCCGGCCGCTTCAGCGCCCGCGACGCCGCAACTCGCACCGTCGGGTCTGCAAGGCAGCGAGCCTGGTAGCGCTGTTCAGATGACAGTGGCTGCGTTGTCGCGTGCCGTGCGGACACTCTCATGCCCGGCCTAACGAGTTGGTATGGCAGCGCCTTGCCGGTAGTCCAGCCGCGAGTTACCATCGTTCGCAGGCAGCGGGACGTCCTACCGAGCAATGCTGCAGCGATTCAAATCGCGTGCTGTTAAGGGTACAGGCTATGGGTCCAACGATTGGGCATGGTCAATTCAATGAACCCTTCCGGGATCAGTTTGTCCTCCTTTTGAAGGACGTCCTTCACGCATTCGCAACGACCACCCCAGGATATGCGCATGATAAGCGGTCGAGGTGGGCCTATGCCATCAACCCAATGCCGGATGAAGATCCGGACAAACCGGTGTATGCGACGATGGCTGCGCTCAGAGCACCGAATCTTTCGGCTTTACGCATCGGCGTGACGGAAGGTGGACAAGTTGTCGTCGAAGTCGAGCACCGTAAGTTGGTGACCCCATATATTACAAATGACGTTGAAAATCCAAAAGAATTCCCAAAAATCCACAACGGACTTCGGCAGATAATCGAGCATTTCGAAAGAATGGCCGGTATAGCGCGCCACAATCTATTCGATCGCTTTGCGTCTGACCCTGGTTACCGCGAACTTGCTGAGCAGCGCCTTGCTGATGCCCGGCACGGCTAAATCGCAAGTCGATTGCCAATGCTTCGCACGACACCCCCTACCGGTTGAAGCAACATCGATTTCCAGTCCTGCGATCCTGACTGCAGCTAGGAATAGGACGGGGCCGCCCGGCATGGATTATTGGCACCAGCACGCAGAAGAACACTGACGCCATCCGCGTGTTTTGCGTACATCTGCCGGCATCTGCGTTGCAGACCTTCCCTCTTCCCGTCGCACCGCACAGTCGATCGCCTCCCCACGCGCAGCGTGAGACGAAATCGCACGGGCTAGTCGTTCCGCGCCAGCCGCTGGATCACGAATTCCGTGTCCATCACGTCGCCGAAGATCGCATAGAACGCCACCAGCGACGCGTTGTGCTCCTCCATCGTCATCGCCGCATTCGCGTCGCTCACCATCACCGTCCTGAAGTTCGTCATCATCGCATCGCGCGCCGACGATTCGCAGCAGACGTTAGTCACCGTGCCGGTGATCAGCACCGTATCGAACCCGCGCGCCCGCAGACGGTACGGCAGCTCGCACGTGCCCGGCATGAACGCGCTGAAGCGGTACTTGCGCACGATCTCGTCTTCCGGCCGCACATCGAGATCCGGCCAAAGCTCCTGCCCCTTGCCACCCTCGCGCATCGCGACAATCCGCCGCTCGCGGCTCTCCGGCGTCAGCATCGCGTGCGCGTTGCTCCACTCGAGCGAGCTGCGATCATCGACGGTGTTCTTGATCCAGAACACGCCGCCGCCGGCCCCACGCACCACCGAGGCAAGCCGGTTCACGTTGGGAACAATGTCGCGCGCCATCGGGCATACCGCATGCCCGACCTCGTCATCCATGAAGGCGTTCTGCAGATCGACCACGATCAACGCGGTGCGCCTGGGGTCGAGATCGGCATGCGGGTGGACGACGCCACAGCGCGCCACCACGCGCGCGGTCACCGCATCGGGAACATCGAACCGGTTCATCGCCGCCCCCTGTCCCGTCACGCATCCGCCTCCACGCCGAGCTTTGCCAATTCCGCGATGATGCCGCGGCGCTTTGCGTCGAGCTCGTCGATCGCCAGGCGCTGAAGCCGGCCAAGAAACTCCGGCGATGCCGAGAAGCCGCTGTAATGCGATGAGGCAGCCCCCTCACTGGACAGCCGGATCGAGGCATCGCCTGGCAACTTGATGAACATCTCGAAATCGCCCGGTTCGGCATGTTCCGCATGAGCGATCAGTTCCTTGGTGCCGCTCAACTCGGCAACGAGGTGGTTTACCCGGTCGATGTTCTCGATCTTCATCGCGCATCCCCTGCCGCGAATGGCGGCCGCCATCAGTATTCGCGTGTCAGGCGCCGATGCAAGCCGGATCGCCCACCACACCGACACGTGCCCCGAAGCGCATCGTCTGCCGCCGGTCCGCGTCGTGCCGCGGCCAGACCGGCAGCGCGTCATGTGTCGGATCGCCGTCCCGCACGAAAGCAATCCACGCCCGCCGCATCGCCGCCGACAGATCCGCCATCTGTGACGCGTCGCCGCCCGCCAGCATCGGTGCATCGCGCCACGCATCAAAGCTGCCGAACACGAATGGCAGATCGATGCAGTGGCATGACCTGAAGCGCGAGGCCTGCGGTGCCCAATCAAACAGATAGGCGTAAGCCGCGCCCCCCCGACGTGCAGCCGCCTCGGCGAGACGCATCGCCGGCAGCACGAATGTCTCGTCAGTCGCGAGGTCAGCCAGCAGGTCCGTCGTACTGCCGCCAGGCCGGCGAGCACGATATCGCGCCAACGCTGTCTCGCCGCCGAACCGCGCGACGACCGCATCGGCCGGCGGATCATCCATTGCTGGATCGGCGGCGAAGAACGCATGCACTTCATCCGCCGTCGCGCCGATCAGCAACGCCTTGCCATCCGCGCCATCGGCGATCGCACCGAGCATCTCCGCCTGCGTCATCGCCGAGGGCAGCACCGGCGTGAACGGCGGCATGGTCTGCGCGAAGCGCGCATTGGCACGCGCCAGTTCGCCCTGTGCCTCCAGCAGGCGTCGCACGTCGATTGTGCGCAGCCGCGCCAATGCATCGGCCCGTTGCGGCTCGATGTCGAGCAGATGTAGCCACTGATCGGCCCGCTGCGCTGCCATCGACGACGTATAGGCGCCGCGCCCGAAGCCGCCGCTCTGCATGATGACGCGGTGAAACAATGCGCGCGCGTCAGGCAGCATCAGCATTCCACCGATCGAAGTCGCGCCGGCCGACTGGCCCATTACGGTAACGCGGCGCGGGTCGCCGCCGAAGCCCGCTATGTGATCGCGTACCCAGGTCAGAGCCGCAATCATGTCGGATGTGCCGGCTTCCGCATCCACGATGCCCGGCCGATGCAGCCAGCCCAGTGCACCGAGCCGGTAATTCACGCCAACGAACACGATGTCGCCTTCGCGCGCCAGACGCGAGCCGTCGTACCAATCAAGCGATCCGGCGCCGGAGATCCACGCGCCACCATGCAGCCACACCACCACAGGCCGCGCCTTGCCGTCGGGCGCCGGCGTACAGATCGTCAGCGTCAGGCAGTCCTCGCCCTGCTCGCGATCGAAATCACCCATCGCCAGACGCAGGCGCGAGGCAAGCTGCGGCGCAATCCGCCCATGCCGTGTCGCATCGCGCAGCCTGCTCCAGCCCTTCACCGGTCCCGCCGGCGCAAAGCGCAATTCGCCGACCGGCGGGGCCGCGTAAGGCACACCACGAAACGCCGCTATACCGTCCAGCCACAAACCGCGGAGATCGCCAAGTACGGTATGGGCAACCGGCCCGTCCATGACCGCTATTCCGCCGCCGCCCGCAGCGCCAGCGGCGACCCGATCGACGGATACAACTCCGGGCGTCGCTGCTCCAGCAGCGGGTAACGCTGCCGCACCTCGTCGACGAACGCTGGATCGATCACCGCGGACAGACATGTTTCGGCATCCGAGGCTGTGGCGGTGACCGTGCCCCACGGGTCGACCACCATGCTGCGGCCGACGAAGCCGATGCCTGACTTCGGCTCGGTGCCATACTGGCCCGACGCCACCACCCAGACCTGATTTTCCGCCGCCCGCGCACGCAGGAAGAATTCCCAGTGGTCAAGGCGCGGACTGAGAAACGCCGATGCGCAGACCAACAGCCGCGCGCCGCGCAGCGTCATTTCGCGATAGACCTCGGGAAAGCGCAGGTCGGAACAGACGGAAAGCCCGATCGGCCCGAGTGAGGTCTGGAACACCGGCAGCGCGTCGCCGGCACGCACCTTGTCGGATTCGCGGATGCCGCCCTGGATGTCATGGCGGTTCGGTGCGTCGAACAGGTGCGTCTTGCGATACAGTCCAACGATGGCGCCGTCAGGACCGATCAGCGGGCAGGTGTTGTAGTAGACGCCATGGCCGGCGGCCTCATAGATCGAGCCCGCGATATACATGCCGTAGCGTCTCGCCTCGCGAGCCAGCAGATCGGTGACCGGCCCTGGGATCGGCTCGGCAATGTCGCGATAGATCGACTTGCCGCTGTAGCCCAGGCCGGTCCACACCTCCGGCAGGACGACAAGCTTCGATCCGCGCTCGCCAGCTTGGCGGACCAGGCGCAGTGCCTTGTCGATCGTGGCCTGCTTTTCACCGTCGACGGCGGTGAACTGGATGCAGGAGACGGTGAATGCGCCGGTCATGGGCATGCCTGTTCGCGAGGGGCCGTGCAATCTAGCGCGGCGAGGCAGCGCGATAGAAGGCCGCCGAAAATGTCGGGTCGCTTCCGCAAGAGACATGTCAACCGCGAATCGGTGAAATTACGGTTGAGTTGTCGGAAAACTTGACACCCCAGGGTTGCTGGCGTTCCCTGGCTCACCGCAACGTGTTCATGTCATTGAATTCTGGTAATTGGCACGTTTCGTGCATCGGAGGGGTCCGCTCACCTGTGAGGTGGGTACGCACTTGGGGGATGCGATACTATGACAGCATCGGAAGATCGCTTGGCCCGATTGACGCTCGCCCTTCTCCCGGCCTCAATTGTGGCAATTGGATTCTGCCTCAGCCTGTTATCGCGCGGAATTGTGGACGAGGTGTTCATCATTCTCACGGCATGGTTGGCAGTCTCGCTGCCGGTTGGCGTGGTGGTCGGCCACTGCACCTTGAGCGAGTTGGAGTGCGCCTGAGCGGCAGCGCTTCTGGCCGCCCTCACAACTCCTCCACCTGCTCGACGCCTGGAATGACCTTCAGCGCCTGAGCGAGGCGTGGCGTTACATTGAAGCCGCCGGGCAGCGCGATCTCGACGCTCTGCGCGGTGCCGACGCGGGGCACCAGGATGACCCGTCCCTTGCCGCGCCCCTCGCGGCCCAGCAGATCGCGGATGTGCGGTACGGCGGCGGTCTCCCTCAGCCAGATGCGCATCGCCGCGCCGGCGGCAGAGGCAGCCTGATCCAGCCCGACGACATCCTGCGTGGTGATCCGCAGCGCCTCGCCGTCCTGCCGCAGGTCGGCCGTGACGAGTACGTTCGAACCGCCGGCCAACACGTCGCGCGAGCGCGCCAGCACCTCCGCGAACAGCGTCACCTCGCAGGAGCCGGAGGCGTCGGTGATGCGCACCCAGGCCATCCGGTTGCCGGTGCGCGTCACGCGTTCCTTTTGTGCAGCCACGGTGCCGGCCAAGCGCACCCGCGTCACGCCCGCTTGCGCGACCGCTTCCACCTGTGCGCAGGCGGTCGTACCAAGGCGGCGCAATGCCTTGGCGTAGGCGTCGAGCGGATGCGCGGTGAGATGGAAGCCGATCGCCTCGGCTTCGAAGTTCAGGCGTTCCATCGGCGGCCAGTCCGGGATGTCGGGCAGGCGCAAGGTTTCGCGCGTTCCGGTCTGCGCCGCGCCGAACAACGCGATCTGGCCGCTTTCCTTTTCTTCCGCGGTCGCCTGTGCGCGGCGCAGGATTGACTCTGCCGCGGCAAACAGCCGAGCCCGGTTCGGCTCCAGCGCATCGAAGGCGCCGGCGCGCACCAGGTTCTCGAGTTGCATGCGGTTGAGCTGGCGCGGATCGACGCGCGCCGCGAAGTCTGCAAGATCGACGAAGGGCAGATCCGCGCGCGTTTCGACCAATGTCTGCATGGCCGCGAAACCGACCTTCTTCACCGCGGCCAGCGCGT
The DNA here is from genome assembly GCA_963696645.1 of uncultured Alphaproteobacteria bacterium. GTDB lineage: Bacteria > Pseudomonadota > Alphaproteobacteria > Acetobacterales > Acetobacteraceae > JAMXLO01. Next base: position 99,353 of record CAVOKY010000003.1, on the reverse strand, counting down.
AGCGGATCGCCAGCTTGCCATCGTCCGCGCGCTCCACGGTGAAGTCAGCGCCGGAGCGATTGATGTCGGGCGCCAGAATGCAAATGCCGGAGCGCGACGCTTCCTCGCGCAGCGCGCCGAGCCGGTCGGTGTTGCCCAAGGCCAGGCTCATGCACGCAGCGAAGAACACTTCCGGATGGTTCGCTTTCAGCCATGCGGTCTGGTAGGCGAGCATCGCATACGGCGCCGAATGGCTCTTGTTGAACCCGTAGCCTGCGAATTTGGCCATCGCGTCGAATACGCTCTTCGCGATCGCCGGCTCGATGCCGCGCTCGATTGCACCCGTGGTGAAGATGTCGCGCTGCGCCTCCATCTCCGCCGGGATCTTCTTGCCCATGGCTCGGCGCAGCAAATCGGCGCCGCCGAGGGAATAACCCGCCATCGTCTGAGCGATCTGCATGACCTGCTCCTGGTAGACGATGACGCCATAAGTCGGTTCCAGGATGTCGTGGATCATTGGATGCGGTGCGACCCAAGGCTCGCCGTGCTTGCGCCGACAATAATCCGGAATGCTGTCCATCGGGCCAGGACGATACAGGGCGTTGGCAGCGATCAGGTCCTCGAACCGGTCCGGACGCATCAGGCGCAACGTGTCGCGCATGCCCTGACCTTCCATCTGGAACACGCCGCCGGCATCGCCGCGCGCCAGCATCTCGTAGGTTTTGACATCGTCCAGGGGCAGGCGATCCAGGTCGACAGCGTCGCCCAACCCGCGCAACAGGGCCTTCGCGCGTTCCAGGATGGTCAGCGTGGTCAGCCCGAGGAAATCGAACTTCACCAGACCCGCCTGCTCGACATGCTTCATCGAGTACTGGGTGACCAGGAAGTCCGAGCGCGGATCGCGGTACAGCGGCACGAGTTCCATCAGCGGCCGATCGCCGATCACCACGCCGGCGGCATGGGTGCTGGCATGACGATACAGGCCCTCGATCTGCAGCGCGATTTCCAACAGTCGGGAAACGCCTTCGTCCTCGTCCCGCATGATGCGCAGACGCGGTTCGCCGGCGATCGCCTGCTGCAGGTTCACCGGGTGCGCCGGATTGTTCGGGATCAGTTCGGCGACCTTGTTCACCTGGCCGAACGGCAAGCCGAGTACTCGCCCGACATCGCGCACCGCCGCGCGCGCCTGAAGTTTTCCGAACGTGATGATCTGCGCGACGCGATCCGCGCCATATTCGCGACGCACGTAGTCGATCACCGCATCGCGGCCTTCCTGACAGAAGTCGATGTCGAAGTCCGGCATCGACACTCGCTCGGGGTTGAGGAAGCGCTCGAACAGCAGGTTGAAGCGGATGGGGTCGAGATCGGTAATGGTCAATGCCCAGGCGGCGACCGAACCCGCGCCGGAACCGCGGCCAGGACCGACGGGAATACCTTGCGCCTTCGCCCATTGGATGAAGTCGGCGACAATGAGGAAGTATCCGGCGAAGCCCATCGAACCGATGACGGACAGTTCGTAATCGAGGCGTTCGCGGTAGCGCGCGCGCGTCGCGCCATCGGCTGCGATCGCGTCCATGCGGCGGCCGAGACCCTCGATCGCCATGGCACGCATGGTTTCTTCCTCGGTGCTGCCGACGCGCACCTTTGGCGAGACCGGCAGCAGAGGCTTCCGACTTTCCATCATCACGGCGCAGCGCTGCGCGATCGCCAGCGTGTTGTCGCAGGCCTCCGGCAGATCGGCGAATAGGACACGCATGTCGGCCGCGGGTTTGAACCAGTGTTCCGGCGTAACGCGCCTGCGGTCGGGCTCCGACAACATGCGGCCTTCGGCGATTGCCAGCAGCGCGTCGTGCGCCTCGTACATGTCGGGGGTGGCGAAGTAGCAGTCGTTGGTGGCCACCAGCGGGATCCCGGCGGCATCCGCCAGTGCGATCAGGCCGGGTTCCAAGGCACGTTCGTTGTTCAGGCCGTGGCGGTGAAGTTCCATCGCGACGCGATCGGGGAATACTTCGATGCAACGGGCAAGCAGGCGTTCGGCCTCGGGCTTCTGGCCCTCACCGAGCAGCCGCGCGAACGGGCCGGTCGCACCGCCGGTCAGCAGGATCAGCCCGCCGGCGTGGGCGGCAACCGCTTCCAATGTCAGCTGCGGCTTCAGGCCGGGATCGGTGTCCAGGAAGCTTTTCGAGGACAGGCGTCGCAGATTGTCCAACCCGGTCGCGTCCTGTGCCAGCAGCACGAGCGGCTCGGGCGGCAGGCGCGGATTGTCGGCGCGGGCCAGCGCGATCTGGCAGCCGATGATCGGCTGGACGCCCTTGGCGGAGCAGGCCTCGCTGAATTCCAATGCGCCGAACAGGTTGGCGGTGTCGGTGATCGCCACCGCCGGCATGCCGGACTCGCGCGCCAGGACAGGTATTTTCTCCGCCTTGATGGCGCCTTCGCTCAGCGAATACGCGGAATGGACGCGGAGATGGACGAATTCGGCGTGGGGCATCTCGCCAGTATGTAGGCCTGCCGCCGAGTCCGGCCAATGAGGGTGCGCACGGCGGCAAGGTGATCGGGTGAACAGCGGAAGCTCGGGGCTTTGCCCCCCGGACCCCACCAGAGGGCAGCGCCCCATAGGCGTTAAATTAGTGCTGTAGCGGATAGCAGATGTGCGGTCTTCGTTTTCGTCGGGAGTGAGCGAGCCGGTGATGAACGTTCGGATCGGCGCGCGCCAGGGCATCGAGAGTAAGCGGGCCGATGATCGCCAGACCGAGCACCAGCAAGGCGGTGCTTTGCGCGCGCCAGAGCGAGGGGACATAGGCCGCGTCGAGCAACGCCTCAGGGGGAAGATTCCAGGAACTCCTGGCTGAGATCGTCGCACAACAGGGCAAGGATAAGGTGCGGGTAGAGCCAACTTCGCGTCGCCCGTTCGGTGCGCGTCGGCAAGCGATCGATGTGCAACAGGGACTTCAACCGCTTGAACGCCAACTCTATTTGCCAGCGCAGGCGGTATACCGCGAGCACCTCGTCGGGCGGATACTGCTGTGCCGGCAATGAGGTCGCCACGATCATGAATTCGGCCGCGATCAGGCTGCGCGGATCGAGCGTCTTCTGCTTGCGCGACGCCGCGGCCAGCAGCTTCTTGCGTGTCGTCTCGGTTGCCGCCGGGGTCTTGCGCTGGATGATCAGGCGCAATGGCCGGGGTGGGTCCAGCGGGCCGACCTTGGCTTGCACCATCACTTCGTGCGCCAGCGTGTCGCCGGGCAGCGTGCCGAGATGGCCGATCAGGTCGAAATCCGGCCCATCCGGCCGGCGTAGATTGAACGCGTTCCAGCCGACCCGGACGATGAAATCGGCCTGGCCGGCGCTCTGCTGGCGAAAGCGTTGCAAACTCGCGGCGCGACCGAAATTGCGGTCGCCAATGCGGATCTCGCCGGGGATCGCTGCGCCACGGTCGATCGCCTCGGCACCGTGCTTGTCGGTCAACTCGAGGTGCGAGAAACCGCCGCGCCCCAGGTCGTACACCGCATGCACCCGCCAATCGGCACTCGCGCTGCCGCGCTCGCGGATGCAACTGCCGTCGCAGCCACGCAGGATGCGTCCTGGCCAGCGCACCGCGGCACCGGGCGCCTTCGCCGCCAGTTGCCGCATCATCACCGCTTCCAGGAACTCGACCGACTTGTCCAACCGGTACTTCACGCCTGGGTCGCTGATCCGCACGCCTGCCAGCATCGTCGCCCAGGCTGCCGCCTGGCTCAGCGACAGCCCGCCCGGGCCGCGTGCCAGTGACAGGCGCAACAGAGTGGCGCCGGAGGCGATCTCGCGCTTGCGCTCGATTGCCTTGGTCTGCCGGGCGAGACTGTCGAGATCGAGGTCGGCCGGCAGCCGGCGCAGCAGTGCCTCGAACTGGTCCGCCGGGATCGATGCTGTGTTCTGCATCCGCTCCCAGAATCAGGCCGAGTCGCGCCGGGTCAAGCAGTAATTTAACGCCTATGGGGCAGCGCCCTCTGGGCTCCCGCCAAGGGCGACGCCCTTGGAACCTTTCACTTTCGACCGGTGGGGGTGGGGGGATGACTGTGCCCAAGCATGGCATTGGCCATGCTTGGGCACAGTCATCCCCCCACCCCCACCGGTCGAAAGGATTGGATTGCAAAGGCGACTGCCTTTGCTGGGGGTCCTGGGGGCAAAGCCCCCAGGCGGGTTTCAGGGCAGAGCCCTGAGCGTCAGTATGCTGCAACCTGTAGATCTCGGAGCAGCCAACTCCGCAACTGGAAATATTGCGCCAACGGCTGACTGCACTACTGTGATTGATGTATAATCGCATTCAGTCACGCCCCGGAAGGGTCGACGAATGCGGTCTGCCAAGCCGTCGGACCCCGTCAACGCCGAGCAGGTCCGCTCCTCCTACGCGCACCTGCCGCTCACATTGTCGATCTCTGTCCTGAACAGCGTCCTGCTCGGGTTTGTTCTTGCTTCTGCTGTTTCGGAATGGAAGATTCTCGGCTGGGTCGGGTTGGTGCTGCTGCTCTGTGCCCTTCGGTTGGCGTTATGGTCTGCCCACAGGCGCCTGGATATCGGACCTTCCCACAACCCATTGTGGACTCGCCTCGCGGTTGCCGGCGCCTTGGCCTCCGGAATCCTGTGGGGTTCTCCCGCCTTCCTGTTCTCCCCGCTCGACGAAGCCCACCTACTGTTTCTCGCCCTGGTGATCGCAGGCATGTGTGCCGGAGCCGCCACGGTTCATGCCGCCCACTTCCCGTCGGTGGTCGCATTCATCGTTCCCGCGATCCTGCCGCTTGCGGCAAATTTCTTCATGCAAGGCAACAGACTACAGGTCGTCTCGGGCATCATGGCCTTGGTATTCGGGGCGTCCTTATGCATCGCAAGCCTGAAATTCAGGACCTGGTTCAGCGAGACCACGGCGGCGAAGGTCACGCTGGCGCGTCAGGCATTGGAGATCAGCGAGACCAACACGCGTCTCAAGGCAGAAATCGCACGCCACCGTTCCACTGAGGCAAAGCTCGAGCACGCCCAGAAGATGGAGGCGATCGGTCGCCTGACTGCCGGTGTTGCCCATGACTTCAACAATCTCTTGATGGCGATCGGTGGTTCGGCCGGACTCATGTCGATCCGCCTCGATCCCGACTCGGCGCTGCTGCCAAATCTGACGACCATCCTGCAATCGGTGGAACGCGGCGCGACCCTGACCAGGCAGTTGCTGGCATTCGGCCGCAGACAGACCCTCAGTCCGCGTTCTGCCGATATCAATCAGATCCTGCTGGGGATGGAAGAATTGCTGACAGCAACGCTAGGAGGCTATGGCAGTCTCGAGTTGCGCCTCCAGCGCGAGCCGGCGATCGCGTTCGTGGATACGACCCAACTCGAGAACGCAATCCTAAACCTGGTGATAAACGCGCGAGACGCCATGCCGAACGGCGGTTCGGTAGCGATTGAGACCGCCAGCCTGGATCTCCCGGTACAGATTCCACCACCGAGGATTTGATCGGCAGTTACGTCAGAATCTCGGTTTCGGATACTGGCATCGGCATGTCGGAAACTGTGCGCCTGCGGGCATTTGATCCGTTCTTCACCACCAAGGAGATCGGCGCAGGCTCCGGCCTGGGTCTCAGCCAGGTGTACGGCCTGGTGCAGCAGTCAGGTGGCGTGACCCGCATCGAATCGAGTCCTGGCCACGGCACAACGGTGGCGATCTATTTGCCAACGGCCCCTGCGGACACGGCCTCCGCAGCCGCGGACCCGACGCCGACAGCCCCCAACGTCAACGCGTTGCACGCGAACCGTCGGATACTTCTGCTGGATGACGACGAGCAGGTACGCGACACCGTGGCAGAGGTGCTGCGATCGGCGGGTTATACGGTTGCGGCGTTCGGAACGGCAGCGGAAGCGCTTGATGAGATCAACCGCCCCGATGCGATCGACCTGGTTGTGGTGGACTTCGCGCTGCCCGACATGCGCGGCGACCGGTTTGCGGCGAAGGCGAGATCGAAGCGTTCCGCGGCACCCGTCCTGTTCATCACGGGCTACGCTGATCCATCGGCGCTTAAGTCTGAACCGTGGGTGCTGAGGAAGCCATTCACCATGACCTCATTGATTGACACTGTCGAGGACGCGATGCGCATCACCGCGTGACACCACCGGTTCGCTCCGACGATGTCAGCCGGCAAGCGCCACCACCCTCCCATCGCGCAGCGTTACCGTGCGGTCCATGCGCGCGGCCAGGTCCGGATTGTGGGTGGCGATCAGCGCGGCGAGGTTCTCACGGCGCACCGTTTCCAGCAGTTCCTCGAACACCACCGACGCCGTTGCGACGTCGAGGTTGCCGGTCGGTTCGTCGGCCAGCAGCACCTTGGGCGCATTGGCCAGTGCGCGCGCGATCGCCACGCGCTGCTGCTCGCCGCCCGACAGCTTGCCTGGCGGGTGATCAGCACGCGCCTCCAGGCCGAACGACGCAAGCAGCATCATCGCCCGCTCGGCGGCCACCTTGCGCGACTTGTTGGCGATCATCTGCGGCAGCACCACGTTTTCCAGCGCGGTGAATTCGCCGAGCAGATGATGGAACTGATAGACGAAGCCGATCGTGTCGCGGCGGATCGCGGTGCGCGCTGCGTCGGACAACGCGCCGGAGTCGCGTCCCTCGACAAAAACCGAGCCGCCATCGGGCTGTTCCAGCAGACCGGCGAGATGCAGCAGCGTCGACTTGCCGGCGCCCGATGGCGCAACCAGGGCGACGATCTCGCCGGCGTGCAGCGTCAGGTCGGCACCGCGCAGCACGGGAAGTTCGCCTGCCCCGGTGCGGTAGATCCGCCGGACGTCGCGCAGGGCAAGCGGCTCATTCATGCCGCAACGCCTCGACCGGATCGGTGCGGGCGGCGCGCCAGCTTGGATACAGCGTGGCCAGCAGCGACAGCGCCAGCGACATCAGGACGACCTGCATCACCTCGTGCCAGTCCAGCCGCGACGGCAGGTGCGTCAGGTAATACACCTCGGGATTGAATACCGAGGTGCCGGTGATCGTCTCCACCCAATGCTGGATTGTGTCGATGTTCCAGCAGAACAGCACGCCGATCACCAGGCCGGTTGCCGTCCCGGTGATGCCGACCGAGGCGCCGCACATCAGGAAGATGCGCATCACCGCACCGCGCCCGGCACCCAGTGTGCGCAGCACGGCGATGTCACGCGTCTTGTCCTTCACCATCATGATCAGCGAACTGATGACGTTGAACGCGGCGACCAGGATGATCAGCGTCAGGATCAGGAACATGACATTCTGTTCCACCTGGACGGCGGCGAAGAAGCTGTTGTTGCTCTGCGTCCAGTCGACGATCTGCACCGGCGCGTCCTTCAGCGCATCGAAGATCGCCCGATGCACGGTGCCGACGCGGTCGGGATCGCTCACCATCACCTCGAGCTGGGTGACGGCATCGGGCTTCTGGAAATACACTTGTGCGGCGTCCAGCGGCAGGAACACATAGGCGCTGTCGTAGTCATTCTCGCCCACCTGGAAGATCGCGACCACCTTGTAGGCGCGCACCCGCGGCACCGTGCCGAACGCGGTCGCCGCACCCTGCGGCGATATCAGTGTCAGGTCCGAGCCGATGCCAAGTGCGAACTTCCGGGCCAACCCCACGCCGACCGCGATCGCATCATCGCCCTGGAACTGGTCCAGCGAGCCAGCGAGTATGTGGTCGCTCACTGCATGCAGCGACTTCAGGTCCGCCTGGCGGATGCCGCGTACGAACCCGCCGGACGACTGCCCCTGACTGCCGCTCAGCAACACCTGACCGTCGACCACGGGGATTACCGAGACGACATCGGGTATTTTCCGGATGCGCGCCGCCACGTCGTCGTAGTTGGCAAGCTGGCCGCCGGTGCCGTACACGCCAAGATGACCGTTGAACCCGAGGATGCGCGAGAGCAGGTCCACCTTGAAACCGCCCATCACGCTCATCACGATGATCAGCGTGGCGACACCCAGAGCGATCCCGACCAGCGAGAAGATCGCGATGACCGACACGAAACGCTCGCCTCGGCGGGCGCGCAGGTAGCGGCCGGCGACCGCGCGTTCGAAAGGTCCGAACATGATCTTTGCCCGCGGCTAGGCCTGCACGCGCTCGAGCGCTTCGTCCGGTGACAGTTCGCTGCGCTCGCCGGTGGCACGGCGCTTCAGCTCGACCTTGCCGGCCGCCGCGCCGCGCGGTCCCACGATGATCTGCCACGGATGCCCCAGAAGGTCGGCGTCGGCGAATTTCGCTCCTGCCCGTTCTTCGCGATCGTCATACAGCGCCGCACTACCGAGCCTGCCATACAGCGTCTCGCACAACGCATCGCACGCCGTGTCGCCGCGCCGCAGATTGAGAATCGCCGTTTTGAACGGAGCGATGGCATCCGGCCAGATGATGCCCGCATCGTCGTGGCTGGCCTCGATCACCGCGCCGACGAGGCGGGAAACGCCGACGCCATAGCTGCCCATCTCGGGATGCACGAGCTTGCCATCCGGCGCAGTCACCGTGGTGTTCATCGCCTTGGTATATTTGTTGCCGAAGTAAAAAATGTGACCGACCTCGATACCGCGGCCTTCGCGACGGCGCGACGGATCGACCTGCGCCCACTTCACTGCATCATGCTTCTCGTCTGTCGCGGCATACAGCGAGGTCATCTGCGTGAAGAACGCATGCAGGTCCTGCGGATTGTAGTCAAAACGTGTGTTGAGCCAGTCGACGTTCTCGAACTCGGCGTCGTAGTACACCTGACTTTCGCCGGTCGGCGCGAGAATGATGAACTCGTGGCTCAGGTCGCCGCCGATCGGGCCGCTCTCCGCCGCCATCGGAATCGCCTTCAGCCCAATGCGCTGGAACGTGCGCATATAGGCCAGCATCATGGTGCGATAGCTCACCACTGCGCCGGCGTAGTCGAGGTCGAACGAATACGCGTCCTTCATCAGGAACTCGCGTCCCCGCATGACCCCGAACCGCGGCCGCACCTCGTCGCGGAACTTCCACTGTATATGATAAAGTATCTGCGGCAGCTCGCGATACGAGTGCACCGACTGGCGAAACAGATCGGTGACCATCTCCTCGTTGGTCGGCCCGTACAGCATATCCCGATCATGCCGGTCACGGATCCGCAGCATCTCCTTGCCGTAATCTTCGTAGCGTCCGCTCTCGCGCCACAGCTCGGCCGGCTGGATCGTCGGCATCAGCACTTCCTGCGCGCCGGCCGCGTTCTGCTCCTCGCGCACGATGCGCTCGATGTTCTTCAATACGCGAAAGCCCAGCGGTAGCCAGGCGTAGATGCCGGCCGATGTCTGCCGCACCAGACCGGCGCGCAGCATCAACCGGTGCGAGGCGATCTGCGCCTCGGCGGGCGTTTCCTTCATTGTCGGGATGAAGCTGCGGGACAGGCGCATCGCAATGAAATCCGTCTGGTTGCGGGCCGCGGACCCTACAAGGCGACGGACAGCACCGCCAGTCACGGGAGCCACCAGAATTATTGTGCGCCGCACAATGTGACGTGCGCAATAAAACTCTGTCACTAGCCTACATTCCGAACGAAATGGCGTGACACGTCGCGATCAAGCGGTTAACAAGAAGCCGGCCCGGGCGCCAGGCGCGCAGGGCAAGGTTTGGGGAGGAAACGCCGTCACACGGCAGGTTGGAGGACGAGAGCGCCTCCCCCTGACCGTGATGATGGCCCGAAGCGCGATCAAGCGCCCGTAACATATTGCAAATTCCGGCGATTTGCCGCTTTTGAATTCTGCCAGTCTCAGTCGCTTGGCGCGGCGAACCAGCCGTGTCGAAAACTTACATAACTGCTGGTGATCAACAGCCACGCGCCGAACCACACCACGGCGGCCACCAGCGTGGTGATCACAACCTTCATCAGGATGCGCGGCTGCTCCGGGGCGCCGCGCCAGCCGGTCAGTTCGTCCGGTGTCTCCACTGGGTGGGTGCCGATCGGCAAGACAGCGAACAGCACGGTCCACCAGATCAGCACATAAAGCACAACGCCGGTGAACCAGTTCATTTCAGAGATCGGTCATCAATGATTGCAATCAATTCACCCGCAGCAGATGCACGTCCACCAAGGGACGCTTCTGCAATTGCCGGCCAAGTGCGCGACGCAACGCCGCTCGGGCGGCATCGGTCAGCGCCGCATCGTCACGGCGCAGTGCAGGCGGCAAGTCGGCGACGACATCAGCAAATTCGCGACTGACGCGATCGAGCTCCGGATCATTGCTGTCAAACAGCCCCGGTGCACTGACCCGGGGATCACCACGCAGCCTGCCGTTCGCATCGACCGCAAGGCTCGCCAGCACCACGCCGTTGAACAGCATCCGCCGACGCGCCGCCATGACACCGCCCCCGAGTGGCGTAAGACGGTTGCCATCCAACACCAGCTTGCCGACGGGCGCACTGTCCACCACCTCCGCCTGACCGGGCGCCAGGCTGAGAATGTCGCCGTCCTCCAACAGGATCGGCTTGGCGCCAGCCTCCTGTGCGAGCTCGGCGTGCGCCGAAAGATGCCGCCACTCGCCATGCGTCGGCACCGCATAGCGCGGCTTCACCAGACGATACATCCGGCGCAGTTCGTCGCGCGCGGGATGGCCGGAGACATGCACCAGATGGTCAACGTCGGTCATCAGGTTCACGCCGCGGCGCACGAGATTGTCCTGCACCGTGCCGATCGCGCGTTCGTTGCCGGGAATCATGCGCGAAGAAAACACCACAGTGTCACCTTCGCCCAATGCGATGCGCGGATGCGTGTCCAGTGCGATGCGCGCCAATGCACTGCGCGGTTCGCCCTGACTGCCGGTGACCAGCATCAGGATGTTGTCGTCGGGAACGTTGTCGACATCGTCTTCGGTCAGGAACGGCGGCAGGTCGCGCAGATAGCCGCACTCGCGCGCCGCTGCATCGATATTGCGCAAAGACCGCCCGACCAGCGCCACGCTGCGGCCGACGGAACGTGCCGCTACCGCGACCGACTCAAGGCGCGCGACGTTCGACGCGAAACAGGTCACCGCCACGCGACCGCGCAACCCGCGGATCAGCACCGAGAGGCTTTGCCGCACGTCGGCCTCGCTGCCCGAATGGCCTTCCACCATTGCATTGGTGGAATTGCAGATCATCGCCAGCACGCCCTGGTTGCCGAGCGCCTCCAGTGCGGCTTCGTCGGTCGGCGGCCCGATCAGCGGCTGCGGATCGAGCTTCCAATCGCCGGTGTGCAGCAGCACGCCATGCGGCGTTTCGATCACCAGCGCCTGCGCTTCCGGAATGGAATGCGACACGCGGATGAAGCGGAGCGAGAACGGCTTCAGGTCGATGGTGCCACCTGGCGGGATGATATGCACCTTCACCTGGTTGACCAACTGCACTTCGGCCAGCTTGCGGCGCAGTATGGTGGCGGCGAACGGCGTGGCGTAGACCGGGCAGCGCAGTTGCGGCCACAGCCATGCCACCGCACCGATATGATCCTCGTGTGCATGGGTGATCACCAGACCCAGCAGGCGGTCGCGGCGGTCGACGATGTAGGCCGGATCGGCCATCATGACATCGACCTCGGGGTACTGCGCTCCGCCGAAGCCGATGCCGCAGTCCACCGCGAGCCACTTGCCGTCGCAACGGTAAAGATTGAGATTCATGCCAATCTCGCCCGTCCCGCCCAGTGGCAGGAAGGCCAGATCCAAGTCATCCATGTCCATTATGTGCTGTTGCTACCTCGGATTGTGCTGCGACGGCGGAAACGACGATTGCTTCGCGGTGAGGCGAAGCGGTCTGGCGTGGATATAGCGCCGCACGATGGGCGGTGCCAGCGGCGATCAGGCGGCTTGCGTCCGGCGTAGCGCGCGAAGTGCGGCCTCCGGCTCGCGATCGATTAGTTTCAGCAATGTTCGCGCCGCCGGTTCCAGCACGAAGCGCTGCTGTTCCCAGTTGCGCAGGGTGCCGATCGGGATGCCGAGCAGTTCGGCGAATTGCATCTGGGTAAGGCCGAGCTTCTTGCGCACGTCCTGCGGCAGGATGACGCGCTCGAACTGGGGCTGGGCGTCCGGGTTCTCGCCATCCTCGATCATGTGGCGGCGGATGTCCGCTCCGGTGGTCGCATCAAGTCTTGCTCGGTCAACCTTGCCACCGCCGCGAGCCATGATCTGCTCGAGAGTCATCCGCGTGAGAGCCACAACGCTCGCTCCTTCCTGCTAGCCCGGCGGGCGGAGATGATCTGCAGCTTCGCGCCACGAACCGTGTAGATTCGGATCCCACTCGAATTCCACCGCGCAATACTACGCGTTACGCGCACACCCTGCAAGCGGCGAATCATGATGCCGCTACTCCGGTTCGAGCATTCGTGCCTTCTCCGGGCGCAATGTGGGTGCGGGGTTGCGTTCCGCCAACATGCGCAGCCCATCCAGCGTGAGATCGGGCTCGATCTGCTCGATCACCATGGTGCCCTCGGCGAACAGCGGCGCGAGGCCGCCGGTCGCGACGACCTTCATCGGGCCGCCGTATTCCGCCTTGATGCGCGCCACCAGGCCCTCGATCATGCGCGACATAGCCCCAATAGACGCCGGACTGCATGGCAGGCACGGTCGAGCGGCCGATCACCGCCTGCGGCCGGGCGATGCCGATGCGCGGCAGTTGCGCGGCCGCCTGATGCAGCGCCTCGAGCGACAGGTTGATGCCGGGACAGATCACGCCGCCGAGATAGGCGCCATCCTTGTCCACCACGTCGAACGTCGTGGCGGTGCCGAAATCGACCACGATCAGCGGACCGCCGAACCGCCGATGCGCCGGCGAGCGCATTCAGCAGCCGGTCGGCGCCGACCTCGGCTGGATTGTCGACGCGGATGTCGAAGCCCCAGTCGAGCGTGGAGCGCGCGATCAGCGGCTCGATGTTGAACCAGTCGCGGCACAGGCGGCGCAGATGGTACAGCGCGGCCGGCACCACGGTGCCGATGACCGCGGCGGAGATGTCGTCGCGCTTGAGGCCGACGTGGCCGAGCAGCGTCAGCAGCCAGACGCCGTATTCGTCGGAGGTGCGCTGCGCATCGGTGCGGATGCGCCAGGTGCCGCGCCACGTGTCGTCCGTCGCGCACGGCGAAGACGACGTTGGTGTTGCCGCAGTCTATGACGAGAAGCATGGCGGAGCATCACCGGCACGAACGAGCGACTTCGCGCTGGACCGCCTTCGCCGCGGCCGGCGCACGAAGGGTGCCGGGAAGATGAAGAAGAACGTGGTGAACAGCCCGGTTGCCGCGGCGACGAAGGACAGCGACGCCGGGCGCGGATCGAACGGCGCCTCGGGTGCGTCGAAATACATCACCTTGACGATGCGCAGGTAATAGAAGGCGCCCACCACGCTGGTCAGCACGCCGATGATGGCGAGCGTCCACATGCCGCCCTGCACGGCGGCGAGGAACACGTAGAGCTTGCCGAAGAAGCCCGACAGCGGCGGGATGCCGGCCATGCTGAACATGAACACCGCCATCGCCAGCGCCAGGCCCGGATCGGTGCGCGCCAGGCCGCTGAGGTCGGTGATCTGCTCCAGCGCGCGGCCGCTGGCGGCGCATGGCGATGATGCAGGCGAAGGTGCCGGCGCTCATGAACACGTAGACGACCATGTAGACCAGCACGCCGCGGATGCCCTCCGGCGTGCCGACGGCGAGGCCGATCAGCGCGTAGCCCATGTGGCCGATCGAGGAATACGCCATCAGCCGCTTGATGTTGGGCTGGCCGATCGCCGCCAGCGCGCCGAGGACCATCGAGGCGATCGAGACCAGGACGATCAGCTGCTGCCAGGCGCACCAGCAGATGGCCGAACGGCGTCGCCATGACGCGCAGCAGCAGCGCCATCGCCGCGACCTTCGGCGCGGTGGCGAAGAACACCGTGACCGGCGTCGGCGCGCCTTCGTAGACGTCGGGCGTCCACATGTGGAACGGCACGGCGGAGATCTTGAACGCCAGGCCGACCAGGACGAACACGATGCCGACGATCAGGCCGGGCGAAGCGCTGCGCCGGCTGCGCCAGCAGCGTTGCGCCAACGCGCGCGAAGTCCATGGTGCCGGAGAAGCCGTAGACCAGCGAAATGCCGTAGAGCAGCAGGCCGGAGGCAAGCGCGCCGAGCACGAAATACTTCAGGCCGGCCTCGGACGAACGCAGATCGTCGCGGGCGAAGGCGGCCAGCACGTAGAGCGCCAGCGATTGCAGTTCCAGCCCGAGATACAGCGTCATCAGGTTGGACGCCGACGCCATCACCATCATGCCGACGACGGCGAACAGCATCAGCACGGGATATTCGAAGCGCGCGATGCTCGTGCTTGCGGTTGTAGTCGAGCGACAGGATCAGCGACGAGCGCGGCGCCGGCCAGGATCAGGATCTTGCATGAAGCGCGCTGAACGCGTCGGCGACGAACTGGCCGTGGTAGCCGACGCCGCGGCGCCGCGTGAGCACCAGCAGGCGGCGAGCAGGAAGCCGCCGAGGGTGAACATGCTGGACAGAAGAACGTGTCGTCCCGCTTGCGCAGCACGCCGAACACCAGGATCGCCATGCCGACGACGGCCAGCACGATTTCCGGCAGTGCGATGGTCCAGTTCATCAGCGTGCACCATCCCCTGCGCGAGCTTGCAGCGGCGGCGTAGCCAGCGCCGCGGTGTGCTGCTGCACCATCGCGGCGACGCTGGCATCCCAGAAGCTGGTGAAGCTGGACGGATAGATGCCCATCCACAGCGTCAGCAGGATCAGCGGCGCGAACACCGCGATCTCGCGCGGCGACAGATCGAGGATGGCGCGCAGGTCGTCCTTGGTCAGCCGGCCGAAGATCACGCGGCGATACAGATACAGCATGTAGGCCGCGCCCAGGATCATGCCCATGCCGCCCAGCAGCGCCAGCCAGAAATTCACCTGCAGCGCGCCGACGATCACCAGGAACTCGCCGACGAAGCCGGACGTGCCGGGCAGGCCGATCGACGGCCATGGTGAACACCATGAACGTCAGCGCGTAGACCGGCATGCGATCGGCCAGGCCGCCGTAGCGCGCGATCTCGCGCGTGTGGATGCGGTCGTAGACCACGCCGACGACAAGGAACAGCGCGCCGGAGACGATGCCGTGCGACAGCATCTGGAACAGCGCGCCCTGGATGCCCTGCACGTTGAAGGTGAAGATGCCGATCGTCACCACGCCCATATGCGCGACCGAGGAATAGGCGATCAGCTTCTTCATGTCCTCCTGCGCCAGCGCGACCAGCGAGGTGTAGATCACCGCGACGACCGACAGGGTGTAGATCAACGGCGCGAAATGCGCCGAGGCCTGCGGCAGCATCGGCACCGAGAAGCGCAGGAAGCCGTAGGCGCCCATCTTCAGCAGCACGCCGGCCAGGATGACCGAGCCGGCGGTCGGCGCCTCGACATGCGCATCGGGCAGCCAGGTGTGCACCGGCCACATCGGCACCTTCACCGCGAACGAGGCGAAGAAGGCGAGGAACAGCCAGTTCTGCATCGCCGACCGGGAACTGCGTCTTCAGCAGCACGGCGATGTCGGTGGTGCCGGCCTGGAACCACATCGCCAGCAGCGCCAGCAGCATCAGCACCGAGCCGGTCAGCGTGAACAGGAAGAACTTGAACGCCGAATAGACCCGCCGCGGGCCGCCCCAGATGCCGATGATCAGGAACATCGGGATCAGCACGCCCTCGAAGAAGATGTAGAACACCACGAAGTCGAGCGCGCAGAACATGCCCACCATCATCGTTTCCAGGATGAGGAAGGTGAGCATGTATTCGCGCACGGACCGCGTGATCGCATCCCAGCTTGCCAGGATGCAGATCGGCGTCAGCAGCGGTGGACAGCAGCACGAACAGCACCGAGATGCCGTCCACGCCCATCTTGTAGCCGACGCCGTATTCCGGCAGCCACGGCGATCTCTCTCGACGAACTGGAAGCCGGCCTCGCCGGTGTCGAACTTCACCCACAGCACCAGCGACAGCACCAGCACGATCAGGCTGGTCCACAGCGCGGTCCAGCGCGCGTTGGAGGCGACGGTCGCCTCGTCGCCGCGCACCGACATGATGATCACGCCGCCGACCAGCGGCAGCCAGGTGATCAGCGACAGGATCGGGAAACCCGCGGCGTTCATCGGGATCACCGGGACAGACAGGAAGATGCCGACCAGCAGCGACGACGCCGATCAGCATGACGAAGGCATAGACGGCGAGCGAGCCGGTCTGGATCTTCACCGCCTGCGCGCGAGCCGTCGACGGTCAGCTCGGCGAGGCCGTTCGGCACGCCGTCGATCAGCGTGGCGTCGCCGGTCTGCCAGCAGCACGCGCGCCAGGCGGATCATCGGCTGCACGAAGATCGCGTCGTACAGCTCGTCGAAATACCACTTGTTCAGCAGGAACAGGTAGATGCCGCGGAACTGGTCGGCGAGCCGCATCGGCAGCAGCGGGAAGGCCATGTACATCACGTAGGCCAGCGCGATGCCCGCCAGGCCGACGACCAGCGGCGCGCAGTTCGACCCAGGCCGGCACCTGCTCCATCGCCGCCAGCACGTGGTTGTTCGGCGCGTTGAAGATGCTGCCGTTCCAGAACGCCTGCCAGCCCTCGCCGATGAACCATGGATGCAGCAGCTTGCCGGCGACCACCGCGCCGATCGCCAGCACCAGCAGCGGCACGATCATCACCGGCGGGCTTTCGTGCACGTGCTCCATCACGTGATGGTCGGCGCGCGGCTTGCCGTGGAACGTCATGAACAGCAGCCGCCAGGAATAGAACGCGGTCAGGAACGCGGCCAGCACGGTGCAGATGAAGCCGTACATGCCGATGCCGGTGCCGCGACGCATAGGCCGCCGAGATGATCGCGTCCTTCGAGTAGTAGCCGGCGAACGGCGGAATGCCGGCCAGCGCCAGGCTGCCGATCCACATCACCGCGCAGGTCCACGGGATCAGCCGCCACAGCCCGCCCATCTTGCGCATGTCCTGCTCGTCCGACATCGCGTGGATCACCGAGCCGGCGCCGAGGAACAGCAGCGCCTTGAAGAAGGCGTGGGTGATCAGGTGGAAGATCGACGCCTGGTAACGCGCCGACGCCGGCGGCGACGAACATGTAGCCAAGCTGCGAACAGGTCGAATAGGCGATCACCCGCTTGATGTCGTTCTGCGCGCAGCCGATGGTCGCGGCGAACAGCGCGGTGGTGGCGCCGATGAAGGTGACCAAGCCCAGCGCGAAGGGCGCGTATTCCATCAGCGGCGACATGCGCGCCATCAGGAACACGCCGGCGGTCACCATCGTCGCGGCGTGGATCAGCGCGGAGACCGGCGTCGGGCCTTCCATCGCGTCGGGCAGCCAGACGTGCAGGCCGATCTGCGCCGACTTGCCCATGGCGCCGATGAACAGCAGGACGCCGATCACCTCGAAGGCGGGGAACGTGCTGCCGAACAGCGAGTAGGTGTCGGCCTGGTGCTGCGCGACGGCGGGGAAGATGGTGGCGAATTCGATCGAGCCGAACTTCAGGAAGATCAGCGCGACGCCGACCGCGAACGGCAGGTCGCCGATGCGGTTGACGATGAACGCCTTGATCGCCGCGGCGCAGGCGGACGGGCGGTCGTACCAGTAGCCGATCAGCAGGTAGGAGCAGAGGCCGACGCCTTCCCAGCCGAAGAAGAGCTGCAGCAGGTTGTCCGCCGTCACCAGCATCAGCATGGAGAAGGTGAACAGCGACAGATAGGCGAAGAAGCGATAGCGCGGGTAGGCGTCGTGCGCCATGTAGCCGATCGAATAGACGTGGATCAGCATGGCGACGAACGTCACCATCGCCACCATCACCGCCGACAGCGTGTCGTAGCGCAGCGCCCAATCGACGTGGAAACGGCCGGCCTCGATCCAGGTGGCGAGCGAGACGACGCCCGGGTCGGTGTCGCCGGAGACGAGCTGGAAGCACGCCAGCGGTCCGCAGACCGCGGCGATGCAGCATGCCGAGGATGGAGACCGCCATGGCGGCGCGGTCGCCGATCGCCCGGCCGAGCAGGCCGGCGACCAGCGCACCGAACAGCGGCGCGAAGACGGCGACGGCGTAGATCATGTCAGCCCTTCATCAGGTTCACGTCCTCGACCTGGATCGAGCCGCGGTTGCGGAAATAGATCACCACGATGGCGAGACCGATCGCCGCCTCGGCGGCGGCGACGGTCAGCACGAACATCGCGAACACCTGGCCGACCAGATCGCCCAGCGCGGCGGAGAACGCCACCAGGTTCAGGTTGACCGCGAGCAGGATCAGCTCGATCGACATCAGGATGATGATGACGTTCTTGCGGTTGAGGAAGATGCCGAAGATGCCGAGCACCAGCAGGATGGCGGACACGACCAGGTAGTGGCCGAGGCCGACTTCAATGCCCATGATGGCCTCCGGGCGTGCGGCGTCCTCGGTCTCCGGTCTCGGGCGGTTCCGTCACCTTCGGCAGGAAGATGCCGACGTCCCTGGTGCCCGCGCCGATCGACATCGTCACCATCTCCAGCGTCTCGGCCACGGTGCGCTCGGTCTGCACGCGGATGCTCTGATGGCGCGAGGTCTTGCGGTCGCGCAACGTCAGCACGATGGCGCCGATCATCGCCACCAGCAGCACCAGGCCCGCGGCCTGGAACAGGAAGACGTAGTCGGTGTAGAGCAGCCGCCCGAGCGCCGCGGTGTTGCTGACATCGCGCCGGCATCGGCGACAGACGCAGCGTCGCGGCGTCGGGCGCGAACTTCCAGCCGCCGAGCACCAACGCCAGTTCGATGAACAGCACCGCGCCGACCGTGGCGCCGACCGGCAGATAGCGCTGGAAGCCGCCGCGCAGTTCGGCGAAGTCGATGTCCAGCATCATCACCACGAACAGGAACAGCACGGCGACGGCGCCGACATAGACGATGACCAGGATCATCGCCAGGAACTCGGCGCCCGCGATCAGGAACAGCGCCGCCGCGTTGAAGAACGACAGGATCAGGAACAGCACCGAATGCACCGGATTGCGCGCGCTGACCACCATCGCGGCGGAGGCCAGCAGGATCACGGCGAAGACGTAGAAGGCGATGTTGGCGATCATCGATAGGGCGCGTCCAGTTCGAGCCGGCGCGCGATCTCGGGTTCCCAGCGGTCGCCGTTCTCCAGCAGCTTGTCCTTGTTGTACATCAGCTCTTCGCGCGTCTCGGTGGCGAATTCGAAGTTCGGGCCTTCGACGATGGCGTCCACCGGGCAGGCTTCCTCGCACAGGCCGCAGTAGATGCACTTCGTCATGTCGATGTCGTAGCGCGTGGTGCGGCGGGAGCCATCCTCGCGCGGTTCGGCCTCGATGGTGATCGCCTGGGCGGGGCAGATCGCCTCGCACAGCTTGCAGGCGATGCAGCGTTCCTCGCCGTTCGGGTAGCGGCGCAGCGCGTGCTCACCCTTGAAGCGCGGGCTGATCGGGCCCTTTTCGTACGGGTAGTTGATCGTGGCCTTGGGCCGGAAGAAGTAGCGCAGCGTCAGCCACAGGCCGGCGACGAGCTCGCCCAGCAGCATGCTGCGCGCGGTGCGGTCGAGGAACGCCATCAGCGGGGCTCCATATTACGCATTGGGAAGCCACCCGAATGCCATCAGCGCGCCGGCGGTCAACGTCAGCCAGATCAGCGACAACGGCAGAAACACCTTCCAGCCAAGCCGCATGAACTGGTCGTAGCGATAGCGCGGGAAAGTCGCGCGCACCCACAGGAACACGAACAGGCAGAAGCAGATCTTCAGCATGAACCAGATCGCGCCGGGTATCCAGGTGAACGGCGCGACGCCGAACGGTGCCAGCCAGCCGCCGAGGAACAGGATCGTGGTCATCGCGCTCATCAGGATCATGTTGGCGTATTCGCCGAGGAAGAACAGCGCGAAGGCCATGGCGCTGTATTCGACGAAGAAGCCGGCGACGATCTCGCTTTCGCCTTCCGGCAGGTCGAACGGCGAGCGGTTGGTTTCCGCCAGGCCGAGATGAAGAACACGATGAACATCGGGAACAGCGGCAGGCAGAACCAGACGTTCTGCTGCGCCAGCACGATGTCCGTCAGGTTCAGGCTGCCGACGCACAGCAGCACGGAGACCATGACGAAGCCCATGGAGACTTCGTAGCTGACCATCTGCGCCGCACTGCGCATCGCGCCGAGGAAGGCGTATTTCGAATTGGACGCCCAGCCGGCGATGATGATGCCGTAGACGCCGAGCGAGCTGATCGCGAACAGATACAGGATGCCGACATTGATATCGGCGATCGCCCAGCCGTCGTTCACCGGGATCACCGCCCAGGCGATCATCGCCAGCGCAGAAGGTCAGCATCGGCGCCATCAGGAACAGCAGCCGATTGGCGCCGGCCGGGATGATCGTCTCCTTCATGATCATCTTCAGCGCGTCGGCGAACGGCTGCAGCAGGCCGAACGGCCCAACCACGTTCGGTCCCTTGCGCAACTGCATCGCCGCCAGGACCTTGCGTTCGGCGTAGGTCAGATAGGCGACGCCGATCAGCAGCGGCACCAGCAGCGCCAGCGCCTCGGCGAAGGTCAGGATGACGCGGCCGGTATCGGTGTCGAACAGGAATTCGTGCATCGCGCTATTCCGCCGCCGCGACCAGCGGCGTGGCGGCGAAGGTTGCCGTGCACGCCGCCATGGTCGGGCTGGCGCGGCTGATCGGGTCGGTCTGATAGTAGTTGGCGACCGCGGGTTCGAATGGCGCGTCGCGACAGCGCGGCCGGATCGCCGGCGGGTCCGCTCTGATCGGTGCAGCCGAAGCGCGGCAGAAAGCCGACGCGACCGAATACCGGGTTTACCTGTTCCAGCCGCGCGCGCAGTGCTTCGATCGTGTCGTATGGCAGCGTGTGGCCGACCAGTTCGCTGAACGCGCGCAGGATCTTCCAGTCCTCGCGCGCCTCGCCTGGCGGATAGACCGCCAGTTGAAGCCACGCTGCACACGGCCTTCGGTGTTGACGTAGGTGCCGGACTTCTCGGTGTAGGCGGCGCCAGGCAGGATCACATCGGCGCGGTGAGCGCCGGCGTCGCCGTGATGGCCCTGGTAGACCACAAACGTATTGGCGCCGATTCGTGCCATGTCGAATTCGTCGGCGCCGAGCAGCCACAGCACGTCGACGCCGCCATCCAGCATCTGCGCCAGCGACTTGCCGCTGGTGCCGGGCACGAAACCGAGATCCAGCGCGCCGACACGCGCGGCGGCGGTGTGCAGCACGTTGAAGCCATGCCACTCGGCGCCCAGCGCGCCGACCGACGCCGCCAGCCGCCACGCCGCAGCCAGCACCGCCGAGCCATCGGGCCGTGACAGCGCCGCCTGGCCGACGATGATCATCGGCTGCTTCGCAGCGCGCAACGCCTTGGCGAACTCGTGCGAACCGTCGTGCAGCGTTGTCAGCACGGACGGTGCGGCGCCGAGATGCTGCACGCGATAGGTCAGATCGGTTTCCGCGCCGATAAGGCCGATGGGGATGCTGCCGGCCAGCCAGCGCTTGCGGATGCGCGCGTTCAGCACCGGCGCTTCCTTGCGCGGGTTGGTGCCGATCAGCAGAATTGCGTCCGCGTCCTCGATGCCGGCAATCGACGTATTGAACGTGTAGAAGTCGCGCCGCGACGCATCCAGCCTGGCCCCGTCCTGCCGGCAGTCAAGGTTCGTCGAGCCCAGCGCAATCATCAGGTCCTTCAACGCCAGCATGCTTTCGGCATCAGCGAGATCACCCGCCACCGCGCCGATGCGATCGCCCGCAACGCCGTGCAGCCTTTCCGCAATCGCGGCGAATGCTTCGGACCAGGTCGCCTCGACCAGCTTGCCGTTGCGCCGCACCCACGGGCGATCGAGCCGCCGGCGCTTCAATCCGTCGAGTGCGAAACGCGACTTGTCGGCGAGCCACTCCTCGTTCACGTCCTCGTTCAGCCGCGGCAGGATGCGCAGCACTTCGGGGCCGCGCGCATCGATGCGGATGTTGGTGCCGACGGCGTCCAGCACATCGACGCTGTCGACCTTGGATAGCTCCCATGACCGCGCGACGAACGCGTATGGCTTGGAGGTCAGCGCGCCGACCGGGCAGAGATCGATGATGTTGCCGGACAGTTCGGACGACAGCGCCTTCTCGACATAGGTGCCGACCTCCATGTGCTCGCCGCGATTGGTGGCCCCGAGATCGGGCACGCCGGCGACTTCGGTAATGAAGCGGATGCAGCGCGTGCAATGGATGCAGCGCGTCATCACCGTCTTCACCAGCGGGCCGAGGTTCTTGTCCTGCACCGCGCGCTTGTTCTCGGCATAGCGCGAGTGATCCATGCCGTAGCCCATCGCCTGGTCCTGCAGGTCGCACTCGCCTCCCTGATCGCAGATCGGGCAATCGAGCGGATGGTTGATCAGCAGGAATTCCATCACGCCGCGTCGGCCGTTGCGCACCATCGGCGAGTCGGTGTGCACCACCATGCCGTCGGCCACCGGATAGGTGCAGGAGGAAATCGGCTTTGGCGGCGTCTTCTCGATTTCGACCAGGCACATGCGGCAGTTGCCGGCGATCGACAGGCGTTCGTGGTAGCAGAAGCGCGGGATTTCCTTGCCGGCTGCCTCGCAGGCCTGCAGGACGGAGGAGCCGTTGGGGACTTCGACCTCGATGCCGTCAACGGTGACTTTGGGCATTATATGGTCTTCCAAACCATTGTCATTGCGAGGAGCGCAGCGACGAAGCAATCCCCGTCATTGGATGCGCGCACAACTCGACCGAGATTGCTTCGTCGCTGCGCTCCTCGCAGTGACAGGTTCATTCCGCCGCCATGCGCACCAGCGTGCGCGCCTTGTATTCCGCGATGCGCTCTTCCATCACCGGCCGGAAATGCCGGATCAATCCCTGGATCGGCCAGGCCGCCGCATCGCCCAATGCGCAGATCGTGTGGCCCTCGATCTGGCGCGTCACCTGTTCCAGCGTGTCGATTTCCGCAGGCTCCGCGCGTCCCTCAACCATGCGCGTCATCACCCGCCACATCCAGCCGGTGCCCTCGCGACACGGCGTGCACTGGCCGCAGCTTTCATGCATGTAGAATTTCGACAGCCGCGCGATCGCCTTGATGATGTCGGTGGACTTGTCCATCACGATCACGGCCGCAGTGCCGAGTCCGCTCTTTACATCGCGCAGCGAATCGAAATCCATCAGCACATCGTCGCAGATGCTTTTCGGAATCACCGGCACCGAGGCACCGCCCGGAATCACCGCCAGCAGATTGTCCCAGCCGCCGCGCACACCGCCGGCATAGCGATCGATCAACTCGCGCAGCGGAATGCCAAGCTCCTCCTCGACATTGCACGGCTTGTTCACGTGACCGGAGATGCAGAACACCTTCTGCCCGGAATTCTTCGGCCGTCCGAGCGAATTGAACCACGCTGCGCCGCGTCGCATGATCGTCGGCGCCACCGCGATGCTTTCGACGTTGTTCACCGTGGACGGACAACCATACAGCCCGACAGCCGCGGGGAACGGCGGCTTCAATCGCGGCAGACCTTTCTTGCCCTCCAGGCTTTCCAACAGCCCGGTTTCCTCGCCGCAGATATACGCGCCAGCGCCACGGTGCAGGAACACGTCGAAGGCGTAACCGGAGCCGCACGAATCCTTGCCGATCAGCCCGGCCTGATACGCTTCGTCGATCGCTGCCTGAAGCACGCGCGCTTCGTTGTAGAATTCGCCGCGGATGTAGATGTAAGCGGCACAGGCGCCCATGGCGAAGCCGGCGACCAGACAGCCCTCGATCAGCTTGTGCGGATCGTGCCGCATGATGTCGCGATCCTTGCAGGTGCCAGGCTCGCTTTCGTCGGCGTTGACAATCAGGTAGCAGGGCCGGTCCGACTGCTTTGGCATGAACGACCATTTCAGGCCAGTGGGAAATCCCGCACCGCCGCGTCCACGCAGACCCGACGACTTGATCTCCTCGACGATGGCATCGCGACCCTTCTCCAATATCGCTTTCGTCGCGTCCCAGTCGCCACGCGCCCGCGCGCCCTTCAGCATCGGATCGTGCAGACCGTAGAGATTGGTGAAGATGCGGTCCCTGTCTTCCAGCATCGGCTCAGCTCTCCGCACCAAAGTGCAACGTCGTCAATGTCGTCGGGCCGCCTTCCGGTGCGGAGGTCTGCCGTCCCTTCATCGAGCCAGGCTTCGGCCGCTCGCCACGCCGCAATGCCTCCAGCAACTGCCTGGTGCTTTCCTCATCCAGGTCCTCGTAGAAGTCGTCGTTCACCTGGATCACTGGCGCATTCACGCAGCCACCGACACATTCCACCTCGGTCATGGTGAACACGCCATCAGCGCTGGTCTCGCCCCAACCCTTGATGCCGGTCGCCGCACGACACGCCGCCACCACGTCATCCGAACCACGCAGCCAGCATGGCGTGGTGGTGCAGACCTGCAAATGCCACGTGCCGACCGGTCGCAGATTGAACATGAAATAGAATGTTGCGACCTCGTAGACCCGGATCGGCGCCATATCCAGCCGCCGCGCCACCTCATCCATCCCCGCAGTCGGAACCCACGCACTGCCGGTCTGCCGCTTCATCTGGTTCTGCACCAGATACAGCATCGGGATCACCGCACTGGCCTGCTTGCCCGTCGGGTATTTGGCAAGCAACGGCGGGATAGCCGTCTCGCTCTCCGTATCGAACGCGAAGCTCTCCGGCTGCACGAAATCGGTGTTGGTGTACTCGGCCATGGCTATCTGTCGATCTCGCCGAATACGATGTCGAGCGATCCGATGATCGCCACCGCGTCCGCCAGCATGTGCCGCCTCGCCATCACGTCGATCGCCTGCAGCAGAGCAAATCCGGTTGAACGGATCTTGCAGCGGTATGGCCGGTTGGTTCCATCCGCAACCAGATACACCCCGAACTCGCCCTTGGGGCTCTCCACCGCGGTGTAGGTGGCGCCGGGCGGCACATGGTAGCCCTCGGTATACAGCTTGAAGTGGTGGATCAGCGCCTCCATCGAACGCTTCATCTCGGCGCGCGTCGGCGGGCTGAACTTGTGATCCTGCACCTTCACCGGCCCAGGCTGCATCTTGCTCAACGCCTGCTGGATGATCTTCACGCTCTCCCGCATCTCCGCAAGCCGCATCAGATAGCGATCATAGCAATCGCCGTTGCGCCCCACGGGAATCTGGAACTCGACCTCGGCGTATTTGTCGTATGGCTGCGACCGGCGCAAATCCCACGGCACACCGCTCGCCCGCAAACATGGTCCGGTAAACCCCCAGGCCAGCGCCTTCTCGGCTGACATCACGCCGATATCGACAGTCCGCTGCTTCCAGATGCGATTGCCGGTCAGCAGTTCTTCCAGTTCATCGATGAACTTCGGAAATGCTTCGGCCCAGGCGGCAATCCTCGCATCCAGCCCAGCGGGCAGATCCTTCGACACTCCGCCCGGCCGGAAGTAGTTCGCATGCAGCCGCGCACCGGACGCCGCTTCATGGAACTCCATCAGCTTCTCGCGTTCCTCAAACCCCCACAGGCTCGGCGTGATCGCCCCGACATCCAGCGCATACGTCGTCACGTTCAGCAGATGGTTCAGCACTCGGGTGATCTCGGCGAACAGCACGCGGATCCATTGCCCGCGCTCCGGCACCTCGACGCCCAGCAGCTTCTCGGTCGCCAGCGCGAAGGCATGCTCCTCGCACATCGGCGAGACGTAATCGAGGCGGTCGAAATACGGCACCGCCTGCATGTAGGTCTTGTATTCGATCAGCTTCTCGGTGCCACGATGCAGCAGGCCGATATGCGGATCGGCACGCTCCACCACCTCGCCATCCATCTCCAGGATCAGCCGCAGCACGCCATGTGCAGCAGGATGCTGTGGGCCAAAATTGATCGCGTGGCTATCGATCTCGACTGTGCGCGTCGTGGTGCCGGTCTCGGGCGTTGTCGTTTCGCTCATGCGCCCGCCGCCTTCGTCTCGCCCACGGGACGCTCCGCTCCCGCCGCCCGCGCGGCATGCACCTTCTCATCGCCGGGAAGCGTGGTGATTGCCTCCCACGGCGACAGGAAGTCGAACGAACGGAAATCCTGCGTCAGCCGCACCGGTTCATACACCACCGCCTTGCGGTCCTCGTCGTAGCGAACTTCCACATAGCCGGTCAGCGGAAAGTCCTTGCGCAGCGGATGCCCATCGAAGCCGTAATCGGTCAGGATGCGTCGCAGATCGGGTTGGCCGGAGAACACGATACCGAACAGATCCCACGCCTCGCGTTCCCACCAGGTGGCCACCGGCCACACCGTGTGCACCGACGGAACCGGCATCGTCTCGTCCGTCGTGACGATCACGCGCAGCCGCTGGTTCAACGATACCGACAGCAGATTATAGACCACATCGAAGCGTTCTTCCCGCTGCGGCCAATCGACGCCGCAAATATCCATTACCTGCTCGAACGCGAAACGCGGATCGTCGCGCAGCGTCAGCACCAGCGGCAGCAGCGCATCACGCTTGGCATGCGCGACTACCTCGCCCTTCTCGACGAAGCTTGCGCGAACGCCCGGCAGTGTGGCAACGGCTTCGGCGAGATCAGCCACGGAGGATCGTCCCCGTACGGCGGATCTTCTTTTGCAGTTGCATGATGCCGTAGACCAGCGCCTCGGCCGTCGGTGGACAGCCGGGCACGTAGATGTCCACCGGCACCACGCGATCGCAGCCGCGCACCACCGAGTAGGAATAATGGTAGTAGCCGCCGCCGTTGGCGCAGCTTCCCATGCTGATCACCCAGCGTGGCTCCGGCATCTGGTCGTATACCTTGCGCAACGCCGGTGCCATCTTGTTGGTCAGTGTGCCGGCGACGATCATCACATCGGACTGCCGAGGCGAGGCGCGCGGGATGGTGCCGAAGCGATCGAGGTCGTAGCGCGGCATGTAGGCGTGGATCATCTCCACCGCGCAGCAGGCCAGACCGAACGTCATCGGCCACAGGCTGCCGGTGCGCGCCCAGTTCACCACCTTGTCGATGTTCGCAACAACGAAGCCCTTGTCGCCGATTTCGCCGGTAATGCCCTTCACCACGGCATCCTGTTCCGGACCCGGCGGCAGTGCGTCGCGGTTCCAGGCGATGGCAGTGTTGCCGCTCATTCTGTTACTCCAAGTCCCATGCTGATCGCATCAACGGACGTTCCGTTCCGCATCAGCGCTCTTCCACTCATCCCCGCGAAGGCGGACGAACGGAGCAGCACGCCCGCTACTCCCAATCCAGTGCTCCTTTGCACCATTCGTAAACAAAGCCAACCGTCAGCACGCCGAGAAAGCCGATCATCGACAGGAAGCCAAACCAGCCGATGTCCTTCAGTGACACTGCCCACGGAAACAGGAACGCCACCTCCAGGTCGAAAATGATGAACAGGATGGCGACCAAATAGAACCGGACATCGAAGCGGCGGCGCGCATCATCGAACGGCTCGAAACCGCACTCGTAGGCGGAAACCTTCTCCGGGTACGGCTTCTGGCGCGCAGCGAGCAGCGAGCCGCCGACCATCGCCACGGCGATCACACCGGCGATGAGCATGAACACCAGAACGGGCAGGTATTCGTATAGTATTGGCTGCATGTCAGGTCCGATCGATCAGGCGGCGTTGCGCGCCATGAACCAGGCCCAGACCCTCGAGGCTGTCCCGTATCAGGCTACCGCAACGCAAGACGCGGCCAACATTAGCGCCAAGCGCCGCCCACCGCCATAGCCCCGGCGCCACCAAGTATCATGGTAATTCGCTGGCGCGAGCGACGGGACTCGAACCCGCGACCTCCGGCGTGACAGGCCGGCGCTCTAACCAACTGAGCTACGCCCGCGCAGCGAATGGCGCGTTTAGCAGTGATCGGCGACCAGTGTCCAGCAGTGATCGGTGATCGAACGCTCGGCGCACGAGCGCTGGTGGGCGGTGACGGATTCGAACCGCCGACCCTCTCGGTGTAAACGAGACGCTCTACCGCTGAGCTAACCGCCCGGCAGTGACCAGTGATCGGTGATCCGGCGAAGGCTTCCGTGCTACCGATCCACTGATCCCACTGATCATTGAACTGCGTCCTTCAGACCCTTGCCCGCCTTGAACCGAACCGTCGTGGAAGCCGGGATCGCCATCTCCTCGCCGGTGCGCGGATTGCGACCTGTGCCTGCCTTACGCTCCGCTGTCGCAAACGTGCCAAAGCCGACCAGCCGCACCTCATCCTTCTTCTTCAGCGCCCCCTCGATCGCGTTGAACACCGCATCCACCACCTCGGCCGCCTTGGCGCGTGACAGTTCAGTATTGTCCGCGACGGCCGCGATAAGATCCATCTTGTTCACTGATTCCATCCCTCTCGATTGGGTGATGTGGGCGACGCCGGCGCGGGTGGCCGACCGGGCGGCGACACTAAAGGCGCAGTTTCCGCCGCGTCAATGGACGCGGGGAGCGCAAACGATCAGTGGTCAGAGCGTTGCCGCTACTGACCACTGATAACCAAACAGCGATAACTAATGAGGCAGCGAAGCGGTCGCTGGCTGCGGCGGAGGCGGCGTCACCGGTTCCGGTGGTTCCTCCCATTCGATTGCCTCGGGCCGACGAGCCAGCGCCTGCGCGATCACCTCATCCACATCAGCAACTGCGATCAGCTTCAGGTGCTTCTTCACGTTGTCGGGAATCTCCGCCAGATCCTTTTCATTCTCTTTCGGGATGAAAACGGTGGTGATCCCGGCACGCAATGCCGCCAGCAGCTTCTCCTTCAAACCGCCGATCGGCAGCACGCGGCCACGCAATGTGATCTCGCCGGTCATCGCCACATCGCGCCGCACCGGGATGCCGGTGAGGATCGACACGATCGATGTCGCCATGGCAACGCCAGCCGACGGACCATCCTTCGGCGTGGCACCCTCCGGCACGTGCACGTGGATGTCGCGCTTCTCAAACAGCGTCGGCTTGATGCCGAACCGGGTCGAGCGGCTGCGCACATAACTCAGTGCCGCCGACACGCTTTCCTGCATCACGTCGCCGAGCTTGCCGGTGATCTTGATGTTGCCCTTGCCCGGCAACAGCACCGACTCGATGGTCAGGATCTCGCCGCCGACCTCGGTCCAGGCCAGGCCGGTGACGACACCGACCATGTCCTCGGCCTCGGTCTCGCCGAAGCGGAACTTGCGAACGCCCGCATACTTCTCAAGGTTCTTGCGGGTGATCGCCACCTTCTTCGACTTCTTGGTAACCAGTTCCTTCACCGACTTGCGCGCCAGATTGGCAATCTCGCGCTCGAGGTTACGCACGCCAGCTTCGCGCGTGTAGTAGCGGATCATGTCGCGCAGCGCGTCATCCGAAATGTGCCATTCATCGACCTTGAGCCCATGCGCCTCGGACTGCTTGCTGATCAGATGGCGCTTGGCGATCTCCACCTTCTCATCCTCGGTGTAGCCGGGGATGCGGATGATCTCCATGCGGTCCATCAGCGGCTGCGGCATGCGCAGGCTGTTGGCCGTGGTGACAAACATCACGTCCGACAGATCGTAGTCCACTTCCAGATAGTGATCCTGGAAGGTGGAGTTCTGCTCGGGGTCCAGCACCTCGAGCAGCGCGGAAGAAGGATCGCCGCGCCAGTCGGCGCCAAGCTTGTCCACCTCATCGAGCAGGAACAGCGGGTTCGAGGTTTTCGCCTTCTTCATGCCCTGAATGACCTTGCCGGGCATCGAGCCGATATAGGTGCGCCGATGGCCCCTGATCTCGGCTTCGTCGCGCACGCCGCCCAGCGACATGCGCACGAAGTTCCGTCCCGTGGCACGCGCCACCGACTTGCCGAGCGAGGTCTTGCCGACGCCAGGCGGTCCAACCAGGCACAGGATCGGCCCGCGCACCTTCGGCGACCGCGCCTGCACGGCGAGGTACTCGATGATCCGCTCCTTCACCTTGTCGAGCCCGTAGTGATCGGCTTCCAACACCTTCTCGGCAGCCACCACGTCGTTGCGGATCTTGCTGCGCTTCTTCCAGGGGATCGACAGCATCCAGTCGAGGTAGTTGCGCACCACCGTCGCTTCGGCGCTCATCGGGCTCATGGTCTTGAGCTTCTTCAGCTCCTGCATGGCCTTGTCGCGCGCTTCCTTCGACAGCTTGGTCTTCTTGATCTTGGCTTCGAGTTCGGCGTTCTCGTCCTTGCCGTCTTCGCCCTCGCCCAATTCCTTCTGGATCGCCTTGAGCTGCTCGTTCAGGTAGTATTCGCGCTGCGTCTTCTCCATCTGCCGCTTCACGCGGCTGCGGATGCGCTTCTCCACCTGCAGCACGCCGATTTCGGACTCCATGTGTCCGAACACGCGCTCCAGCCGCTCGCCGACCTTGGCGATCTCAAGCAGTTCCTGCTTTTCGGCGATCTTCAGATTGAGATGGCTCGCCACCGTATCGGCGAGCTTGGAGGGCTCCTCGATCTGGTTCAGCGAAACCAGCACCTCGGGCGCGATCTTCTTGTTGAGCTTGATGTATTGCTCGAACTGCGTAACGACCGTGCGGCCGAGAGCTTCGAGTTCCTTCGCGTCGGTCGCCAGGTCGGGCATCGGCTCGACGAACGCCTCGAAATAGCTGTCGGTGTCCTTGAAGCCGGTGATCTTCGCCCGCTTGCCACCCTCCACCAGCACCTTCACAGTGCCGTCCGGCAGCTTGAGCAGTTGCAGGATCGTCGACACGGTGCCGACGCGATAGATGTCCTCGACCGAGGGATCGTCCTGCGCGGCGTTCTTCTGGGCGACGAGCAGGATCTGCTTGTCGTCCTTCATCACCGCTTCCAGCGCGCGGACGGATTTCTCGCGCCCGACGAACAGCGGCACGATCATGTGGGGAAACACGACGATGTCGCGCAGCGGCAACACGGCCAGCAGATCGCCATGCACTGGCGCTGGCGCTGGCACCTTGTCGTCGGGGCGTCCCTGCTGTTCCGGGGGCTGATCCGGCACAGGCCGTTCGGATTCAGTCATGATTGACCTCCTTATGGACAGTCGACGCCAATCCGCCCGACTTCAATCTGTTTTGCGGCACGGACAACGCCTTTGGGTCGGTTGACCCTCACCACGCCATATCGGCTGCCGTGCAGCGAGACGCAAGGTCTTGAAATCGAGGGCCACTATTCCGCGATCGCCTAACCGGTATGCCTGCCTGCCGAACCCGATCAGGCGGAGCTTTCCGCCCGCTCGTTGCCGTAGAGGTACAGCGGATTGGCACGCAACTCGGCAACCTCGCGGTTGATTACCACCTCCTCCACGCCATCGAGGCCCGGAAGTTCGAACATGGTGCCAAGCAGGATGGCCTCCATGATTGAGCGCAAGCCGCGGGCCCCGGTTCGCCGGGCGATCGCCCGGGTTGCCACCGATTTCAGGGCATCCTCCGTGAAGGACAGTTTCACCCCCTCCATCTCGAACAGCCGGCCGTATTGCTTGATTAGGGCGTTCTTTGGCTTGGTCAAAATCTCCATCAGGGCGCCTTCGTCCAGGTCCTCGAGCGTCGCAACCACCGGCAGGCGGCCAATGAACTCAGGGATCAGGCCAAATTTCAGCAAATCCTCCGGCTCCACCTCGCGCAGGATGGCACCGGTCCGCCGTTCGTCGGGCGAACGCACCTCCGCGCCGTACCCCATCCCGGACCCCTTGCCGCGCGCGCCAATGATCCGCTCCAGCCCGGAGAATGCGCCCCCACAGATGAACAATATGTTGGTGGTATCGACCTGGAGGAATTCCTGCTGCGGATGCTTGCGCCCGCCCTGCGGCGGCACCGATGCGACGGTGCCCTCCATGATCTTCAGCAGCGCCTGCTGCACGCCCTCGCCCGACACGTCGCGGGTGATCGATGGGTTGTCGGATTTGCGGGAGATCTTGTCGACCTCGTCGATGTAGACGATGCCGCGCTGCGCCCGCTCCACATTGTAGTCGGCAGATTGCAGCAATTTAAGAATGATGTTCTCGACGTCCTCACCGACATAGCCCGCCTCGGTCAAGGTCGTGGCATCCGCCATGGTGAACGGCACGTCCAGGATGCGCGCCAGCGTCTGCGCCAGCAGGGTCTTGCCCGACCCGGTCGGGCCAACCAGCAGAATATTCGACTTGGCGATCTCGATGTCGTTGTTCTTTGCCCCATGCGCCAGCCGCTTGTAGTGGTTGTGGACGGCGACCGAGAGCACCTTCTTGGCGTGGTCCTGGCCGATCACGTAGTCGTCCAGCACCTTGCAAATCTCTTTCGGGGTCGGCACGCCATCGCGTGACTTCACGAGGTGCGTCTTATGCTCCTCGCGAATGATGTCCATGCAGAGCTCGACACACTCGTCGCAGATGAACACCGTCGGGCCGGCGATAAGCTTGCGAACCTCATGCTGCGACTTGCCGCAGAACGAGCAGTACAGGGTGTTCTTGGAATTGGGCGACTTGCTCATGCGTACTCCTGCCCCGGACTCGCGGGGAGCCTCGGGCCGACTTTACCCCCCGTCGACCGGACGGGACAAGCACCATAACCCCGGCCCGCCACCGCCCAGTCATGCGGCGGCGGCGGCGGCCGGACAATCATGCGGCGGTATTCATTCCCGGTGACGGATTATCGCCGTCGGTGACGTATCGACGCCTTGTGTCAGGACTTGCCACCCAGCTCATCCGGCGTCGGGCGGTTCTCCACCACCTCATCGACCAGGCCGAAATCCCGGCTCTCCTCGGCTGACATGTAGGTGTCGCGCTCCAGCTTGCGCTCAATCGCCTCCAGCGGCTGTCCGGTGTGGCGGACGTAGATCTCGTTGAGCCGCTTGCGGAGCGTCAGGATCTCGCGGGCCTGGATCTCGATATCGGTCGCCTGGCCCTGGGCCCCGCCTGACGGCTGGTGCACCATGATACGCGAATTGGGCAGGGCGTAGCGCTTGCCCTTGGCGCCGGCGGTCAACAGCAGGCTGCCCATCGACGCGGCTTGGCCGATGCAGACCGTGGATACCGGGCTACGGATGTACTGCATGGTGTCGTAGATCGCCAAACCTGCTGAAACCACGCCGCCCGGGCTGTTGATATAGAACGAAATATCCTTGTTGGGGTTCTCCAATTCCAGGAACAGGAGCTGGGCGCAGATCAGCGCGCTGACCTGATCGTAGACTGCCCCGGTAAGGAAGATGATCCGTTCCTTGAGCAGCCGGGAATAGATGTCGAAGGCACGCTCGCCCCGGGCGGTCTGCTCAACCACCATGGGCACCAGGGCATTGCCGTAGACCTCGGCGGGATCGCGATCCGTCATATCGTCACCTTCAAGTCGATAGGAGGAGCATAGATAAGGGGAACCGGTCCGGGTTCCAACTGGCCAAACGACTGAGTGCCCGGTGAATATCGCCTCCAGGTCCCCGCTTTTGCGTGAACGACATTGGTAATGTTGTCCCCGCGAAAGCAGGGACCGGGCGGCGCGGGCGCCGTCGCAGCCCTGATCAGGCCACCGGCGGTTCCTTCGCCAGTTCCTCGGGCGTGACCGTGGCATCCTCCACCTGCGCCAGCTCGATGATGAAGTCCATCACCTTTTCCTCAAAAATCGGCCCGCGCAGGGTGTCTGCGGCGCGCGGGTTCTGCCGGAAAAACTCGAAAATCTGCTGCTCCTGACCAGGATAGCGCGACGCCTCCACGCGCATGGCCCGGGTCATCTCGTCCGGCTGCACGGTAATGCTGTTGACCCGGCCGATCTCCGCCAGCAGCAGCCCGAGACGCACCCGCCTCTCGGCGATGGCGCGATAATCCGCCTTCAGCGTCTCCTCGTCCTTCTCCTTGTCGTCATCGTCCAGCCGGCCCTCCTTGCGATCGGCCTCCAGGCGCTGCCAGATCTGGCCGAACTCCTGTTCCACCATCCCCACGGGCGAGGCGAACTTGACCAGCTCTGCCAGTGCATCCAGCAGCTGGCGCTTGAGCCGAAGCCGGGCGATCTGATCGTATTCGGCCTGAACCCGCTGGGTGACCATGTCGCGCATGGCCGCCAGGTCATCGAAGCCCAGTTTCTTGGCCAGCTCTTCGTCAACTGCCGGCACTACCGCGCGGCTCAGCTTCTTCGCAGTCACCTCGAAGGTCGCGGCCTTGCCCGCCAGGTTCGGCGCGCCGTAATCCGCCGGGAAGGTGACCTCGATGGTCCGCCTCTCGCCCGTTTTCATTCCCTCGAGTTGCTCGCTGAAGCCGGGAATGAAGCCGGTGCCACCGATCTCGACGTCGACGTCGGTGCCGGTTCCGCCGGGGAATTCGGCCCCCTCGATGCGCCCGACGAAATCCACGCCCAGCACCTCGCCGGTCGCCGCGCCGCGGTCCCCAAGTTCCTCCGGGCTGATTTCCACCAACTCCCGGTTGCGCTGGGCGATGTCAGCGAGCGCCTTGTCAGTTGTCTCGGCCGCGGCTTCCGCCCGCATTCGGGTCAGCTTCACGTCGCTGAAATCGGGCAGGGTTATGTCCGGCAGCAACTCCAGTTCAACCTTGAACTCCAGGTCCTTGGCCGCGCCGGCGCCGGCATCGAGGCTCACCACGTCGATCTTGGGCTGCAGCGCCGGGCGCAGTCCTCGCTCGCTTAATACCTGCTGGGTGGCCTCGCTGACCAACTCTTCCAGCACCTCGGCGGTCACCGCCGAGCCGTAGCGCTGGCGCACCACCATCAGCGGCACCTTGCCGGGCCGGAAGCCAGGCAAGTTCAACGTCTTGCCGAGATTGGCCAGTCGCGTGGCCCGCTTGCTCTCGATATCGGCGGCCGGCACCACCACGGTATAGGCGCGCTTCAACCCATCGGAGAGCGTTTCGGTAACCTGCATTGCTCCGTATCCTGTCATTGTCCGCCCGCTTCGTGGTGCGGGCGGAGGGATTTGAACCCCCACGGCTTGCGCCACCAGAACCTAAATCTGGCGTGTCTGCCAGTTCCACCACGCCCGCGCCCGCAAGCAGGTTGTTGCCAAGCGTGAACCCGGGGCTTTAGCGCAGGCTGTTACGGGCGACAAGCGTTCACCCGGCAGGCCAGCACTTCTCATTTTGCCCCGAGCATGGTGGATGCGAGGGCTCAATCGGGTCATGGCAGCGGGTTGGCTGCGAGCCTGACGGCGCCGGACTGAGTCTGGAATGCAACAGTGCCGGTCAAATCGCCGGCGATAGACGGATGACGGCTTCCGGCGCGACGGCTTTGTCGATTCGTTGGCGGGGTGAGCACGACGGACCACCTGATCGCTGCCGTTCGTGGCTGCTGCCTGGCGCTTCCGGACAAGCGGCAGGGGCAGAATACGACCTACGCCATGGCCGATTTCGGCATGGCCGCGTTCGCCGCGTTCTTCATGCAGAGCCCGTCGTTTCTGGCGCATCAGCGGCATCTGGCGGCGGGTCAGGGGCGCTCCAACTGCCAGACCCTGTTCGGGATGGATCGGATCCCCTGCGACAATCAGATCCGCGCCATGCTCGATCCGGTTGAGCCGGAGCAATTCCACCCTGCCTTCGCCGCCGCGCTCGCCGAACTGGAGCAGTCCGGCGCGATCGACCAACTGCGTGTCCTCAAAGACCACATGCTGATCGCGCTGGATGGCTCCGAGTATTACTGCTCGACCGAACTGCATTGTCCGAATTGCTCAACCCGCAAACGCGGCAACGGCACGGAGGAATACCATCACGCCCTGCTGGCCGCGACACTGGTCTGTCCCGGCCACAACCATGCGGTGCCGCTGGAGCCGGAATTCATCGTCCCGCAGGATGGTCACGACAAACAGGACTGCGAGAGCCGCGCCATGCGGCGCTGGCTGACAGCGCATGGCGCCTGCTATGCCCGGCTCAACCCGGTGTATCTGGGCGATGATCTGTACTCGCGCCAGCCGACCTGCCAGGCGGTGCTCGATGCGAGCGCGCACTTCATCTTCGTCTGCAAGCCCGCGTCGCACCAGACCATTGAGGAATACCGCAGCGGCGTCGCGCTGGAGGAACTGACAACCCGGGTCAAGGTCCGCGGCAAATGGGGCCGTCATCGCTATCGGTGGCTGTCCGATGTGCCAATGCGCGACGGCGGCGACGCCTTGAAGGTCAACTGGTTCATGATCGAGATCCTCGATCCCGCCGGCAAGGCAACCTACCGAAACAGCTTCATCACCGACCTGGCGGTGGGCCGCGACAGCGTAGCCGAACTGGCCGCCTGCGGCAGGGCGCGCTGGAAAATCGAAAACGAGGCGTTCAACACCCTGAAGACCAAGGGCTACCACCTGGAACACAATTTCGGGCACGGCCGGCAGAACCTTTCAACCGTGCTCGCCACACTCAACCTGCTGGCCTTCGCCTGCCACACCGTCTGCGAACTGGCAGGACAGGCCTGGCGTGCCGCCATGCGCACCGCCGGAACGCGTCAGGGGTTCTTCCAGCATCTCCGGGCAATCACCACCTATCTGGTGTTCCCGTCATGGCACCACCTGCTAGGCACCCTGGCGTTCACCAGACCTCCTCCACTCGGGCCGTGAACAACGTCATCGGGCCGGGGCAGGGAAGCTGCCCCTTCGTTACGGGCTTGAGGCAAAATGAGAAGTGCTGCCGGCAGGCGCTGCGCCTGTGTGCCGCGCAGGCGCTCAGTTTCACAGTCATCCAGACACCATCGTAAGTTATCCGCGCACATTTGCGACCTTTTTTGCCGTTGCCCTTTGACCCCGGCCGATGTCGGTGACAGTCTCCCCTCCGTGTTCTTAACCATCGCCTTGCGCAATAGTGACCCGCAACCCACCAACCGCCCCCCTGCCAAGGTCAGCCGGTCCGTGCTAGCGTGGTTGCGAACGAAATCATTTCGTAGGTGTCCGCATGGCCCAGGCTAGCCGCAAGAACGGCAAGGGCCGGCCGCGTTCCCGCTCCGGCAATGGAGCGCACGAACCAACCGCCGCCCCACCGGCCCGAGACTACAGCATCGCCGCTGTCGGCCGGGCGCTCGACCTGTTGGAGGCATTGTCGCGCATCGGACCCGCCCCGCTCGCGGCCCTGGCCGAAGCGGCGCGTTGCACCCGGACCGCCGGATTCCGCCTGCTGCGCACGCTGGAGGCACGTGGTTTCGCCATCCAGGACGAGGCGCGTGGGATCTGGCGGCTGGGGGCACGCTGGGGTGTGCTGGGCCGGGCAGCCGTCGAGCAGGGCGCGCTGGCGGCAACCGCCATGCCGTTCCTCGCCGCGCTGGGCAAGACCAGCGGCGAGAATGCCTACCTTCGCATCCGTGACGGCCTGGAGAGCGAGACGATCGCAATCTACCAGACCGACCCCGGCCTGCGGGTCTACAGCGAGGTCGGCAAGCGCCAGCCGCTGCACGCCGGCTCCAGCCGGCTGTTGCTGGCCCATGCGCCGGAGGCGGTGCAGACCCAGGTGCTCGCCCAGCGCCTACCGCGCTTCACGCCAGCCACTCGCACGGATGCCGCCTGGATCGCTGCCGACCTGCAGCGCATCCGCGCACGTGGCTATCTGATGACCACGGACGAGGTGGTGGCAGGTGCGGCGACCGTCGCCGCGCCGGTGCGCGATGCGTCCGACCAGGTTGTCGCAGTGCTGTCGGTCAGCGCGCCCACCATGCGGATGCGCCCGCCGCGGCCGCGTGCCGTACTGCCGCTTGTGTTGGATGCGGCCGCCAAGCTGTCCAACGCCCTGGGCGCCTCCGGCGCCGATACTATGGTGGCCCGCCCGGCCGATCCCGCACGCAAGGGATCAGCCGCAACTGCCACCGCGGGGCGCGACAATGGGACCGTGACGCCGGTCCTGGCATCGCCAGGACCGCACTCGATCTTCCGCTGAGGGGGCGACGTACGTCCGTCTCCGCTGCGTCAGGCATCCTCCTTCGGCTTCAGCACACCCGAGTAGGTCAGCAACGCCAGCGACGTCGCAAGCTTGCCAACCAGCGAAAACGCCGCCCACAGCACCTGCCAAACCTCCGTGCCCGGCCGCGAATCGACCGAACATTTGCTCTCCTGCTGCAGCGCCATCACCGGCAGCATCATGTCCATCGCGTAGAACAGCGGCTGGATGTCGTGCTTGCCGCACAGCGGCGCGTCGCTCATCGCCTGCCCCCGTTCGGCCTTCAGGAAACTTGGGACCGTCGGCCACCTCGGTCATCGCGTAGGCATAGTTGATGGTCAGCACATGGGCGTGTTTCCACGCCCACCACACGCCGCCGGTGCCGATCGCCAGCAGCACCACCACCGTCGCCGTCGCCCTGACCGGCGACAAGCCGAAGCCGAAGCACACGCCCCAGATCGGGCGCAACAGCCGCGAGACCCAGTTGGACGCCGGCGTGACCCATTGCTCCATGATCGCCACCTCGCGCGCCGCATGGTAGTGGCCCTGCGCGCGCAGCACCTTCGCCAGATGCCGGTACGGCTGCGGATGGAATTCGTTGGCCTTGCGCTGCTGGCGACGCACCCACACAAGCCGCTGCTGCACATGCGCCCGCTGCTCGTGCATCAGGCGGCGCGCCAGCCGGATCGCCCAGGCAGCGGAGTGGCCGCGACGCGTTACGGTCGCCCAGCGGCCGAACGCCGACAGCGTGATGCCGAACCCGTTGCCATCGCCGGGCGGCAGGTGGCCGAACCGGTCGTAGACGAAGCCATCGAGATTGAGCGCACAGAACTCGCCCTGCTTCGCCCGCCCGACGCCCCAACCGGCGGGAAATCCCTCGTCATCCAGCGTGACGGCCCTTGCGCCGCCGAGATCGATCGACAGGGCGACTTCGGCGGTAAGGTCGCGCGCCAGCAGTGCCGCGCCGATGCGCGCGTGCGACAACAGCAGCCGCGCCGATGCATCCATCCCGGCGCGATAGCGATATCGCGCTTCGCCCAGCACGATCTCGCGCGGAAACCGCAGGCCGTCCCAGATCAGGCTGCCGCCGGTCGCCAGATGTTCGCAGTCGAGCCGGCCGAGCAGCGTGACGTCGATCAACTTCACGTCGCCGGCGACGATCAGGTTGGTGGCGACCAGGGCGCCCGCCGACGCGCGCCCCGCCCCGGCCGGCGACGGCCCGATGAAGCTCGCGGTCGAGCAGTCGAGGTCGCGCGCCGATCTTGGTGCCCCAGAGGCTGACGTAGCCGAGACTGATGAAACCCTGGTTCAGCAGCACGTCGCCGGCGATCTCGACATTGGTCAGGCGCAACGTCTCGCGCGAGCCCGCGTCCGACCAGTTCTCCATCAGCGCGCCGCAGCACTCGACATTGCTGCCTATCGTCGCTCCGAGCAGGCTGACGCCGCCGCGCGCGGTGAAGCCGTGACGCAGCAACACCGCGCCGCCGATCTCCGCATTCTCGCGCCGCGAGCGCGACGCCGGTGCCGTCCGCAGTCGCATTGGTCAGGCTGGCCGCGTCGCATTCCAGGTTGCCGCCGATCTTGGCGCCGGTGAGGCTGACCGCGCCGCGCGCGGCGAACCCGTTGCGCAGCAGCACCGCGCCGCCGACCACAATGTGATCCGCCGCGAGTGCGACGCCAGTGCCGGCGTCGGTCGGATTGGTCAGGCTCGCGCCATCGCATTCCAGGCTGCTGCCGATCCGTGCGCCGCGCAGGCTGATCGCCCCATCGGCGACGAACCCGTTGCGCAGCAGCACGGACCCGCCGATCTCGGCGGTGTCCGCGGCCAGCACCACGCCGTTGCCGTCCTCCGTGCGGTTCACCAGCCTCGCGCCATTCATGTCGAGCGTGCCGGCGATACGGGCGCCCATCAGCCAGATCACGCCGGCGGCGACGAAGCCGTCGCCCAGGATGACCACGCCGTCGAACCGCGCGGCCTGGGCGCCGATCGCATCGCCCTCGCCGGCACCGATGCGCGCGCCGCGGGCGACCACGTCGCCACGCACATGCGCGGTGTCCAGCGCGATGCCGCCGATGGCGGTGAACTCGCCCATCAGGTCGATGCTGCCCCTGATCTCGGCACCCGACAGGCGCAACGCATAGCGGGCGTCGCGATGCGCGATGCCGGAGCGCGGTGGCGGAATTTGCAACCGTGCGCCACGCACCATCAGGTCGCCGTCGATCACCGCGGCATGCGCATCGATCCAGGCGGTATCATGCAGGGGTGCAACGAAGGAAACATCGCAGGCGCCGTCGATTCGGACACCGCGTGCGCGGATTTCGCCGATCCGACTATCGCGCAGCGAAAGCCTTGCCAGGCGTGCATTGGTCAGATCGACCAGGGCGGCGATCTCGCAGCCTTCCAGCGCCAGCGCCGGCAGACCCATCCCGCCTGGGCCGGCGCAGTCGGCAAGGTCCAGCGTCTCCTCGATCCGGGCGCCACGAATGCGCACGCCCGGCAGGCGGATCGGCCATGCATCGACAGGCGCCGGGAGTCCAAGCAACAGATGCCGCAGGAACGCCGCGCGGAGCACCGGCCGTTCCGCGTCGGAGAATATCGCGGTTTCGCCGCGCGCCGTCCGGGCGATCACCTCTGCTTCGGCATCGCGCAGGATCGACGGGTCGAACACCGGCAAGCGTTGTTCGTCTGGCATTGCGGCTCGGACTAGACCATCATCGGTCCGACTCAGGAAGTATCGCGCTCGACTGACGACACACTCTACGGTGAGTCCGACGGGGCCTTCGCGGTGTCAATGGCATCGGGAAGCCGCATTAATTTACTCAGCCGCTGCCGCGACCTGCTTCGCTCGCGCGGCATCCTCCTTGCGCACACGCGCGACGGCTGCCTCGCCGCCGCTGGTGACCTGGTACAGATCCAGTGTGTCCAGTTCGTCCGCGCGCGGCGGAGCGATGGCAAGATCGCTGTAGGTCCATCGATCCGGCGCGCGCAGCACCTGCTTCAGAGTAACGCATTGAACTGCGGTAGACCGACAGATAGCGCCACGCCTTCACCACGATCTCGCCAAGGTAGCGCGGATAGAACACGAACGGACTTTCGATCCTCATGCCATGCCGGCGGTCACGGCGGAACTTCAGCCGGAACGCGCCACCCTCCAGCGGATGCACCGACTTCGAACAGGATCATCAGGTTGAACCACAGGATCGTCGTCAGTGCCGTCCCCGGCCGGCCCAAGCTTGTGCGCCGCCGCCCGCCGCAGGATCGTGCGCACGTGCTCCGGCGTGTAGTAGTTGAGCCAGGCGGCGCGATACGCCTCCTCCCACTCCTCATCCGACATACGCGCATGATGCGTCACGCGATGGTTGAGGTCGTACTTGTTCAGGTCCGGATCCATCCAGTCGCCCTTCGTCCAGAGCACCTTGTGATCCTCCGACCCGGGCAGCGGCGTCAGGAAAAAGAATTCCAGGATGTCGAGCGGCAGTTCGCGCTTGATGATCTCGACATCGCGCAGGATCGTTTCCTTGGTGTCGCCGGGGAAGCCGATGATGTAGCCGGCATAGGTGATCGCCCCATGCCGCGCGCCACGCCTGCAGCATGTCGCGATATTCGGTGATGCGGTTCTGCCGCTTCTTCGCCGCCAGCAGATTTTCCGGGTTGATGTTCTCCAGCCCGATGAACACGCGCCGCACGCCGGCACGCCCCGCCTTCTCGATGAAGTGCGGAATGCGATGGCACAGCGTGTCCACCTGGATGGTGAAGCCGATGTTCAAGCCTTCCTCGCGCAGCGCGATCATCCGATCGAACAGCGGCTCCCAGTGACGGTTGCGCGCGAAATTGTCGTCGGTGATGAAGAACCGCTTGATGCCCTGCGCGACGTTCTCGCGGATGATGTGCTCCAGATCATCAGGCGAGCGGATAGCGGCTCTTGCGGCCCTGCACGTTGATGATGGTGCAGAACGAGCACTGGTACGGACAGCCGCGACCAAGATCGATGCTGGACAGCGAACCGGACGTGCGGCGGACATGCTGGCGCGGCAGTATCGGCGGCGGCTCACCTTCCAGCGACGGCAGGTCGTCCATGAAGTTGTACAGCGGTGCCAGCTTTCCGTCCCAGGCATCGACGCAGCACGCTGTCGAGCCGCCGCTCCTCCGCCTCGCCGGCGAAGAACGCTGATGCCCATCGCCTGCGCCGCCAGCATCTCCGGCGGCATCTCGGGCAGCATGGCGAGACAGCCGGAGATGTGGAATCCGCCGATCGCGACCGGCAGGCCGGCAGCGAGGAACGGCCGCGCCAGATCGACCGCGCGCGGGAAACTGGTTGGACTGCACGCCGACCAGCGCGATCAGCGCCTTGCCACCGCTGCGACGGATCTCGCGGATGATGCGGTCAGGTCGCACGCGACGGTTGGTCTCGTCGTAGGTATGCAGACGGATCGTCACGCCGGCGCCGAGCACCGCGCGCCGCTGAGCATCCTCTGCCAGCCCGTTCAGGCAGGCCAGCGTATTGGAGGGGATCGCCGAGCGAACCCATTGGATCGGATAGCCATCGTCGTCGTAATGCGATGGCTTGATCATCACGAAATGGAATAGTTCGCTCACGATTGCCACGATGTCCTATGTCGTCACAAGGCTCCGCCGCCACGACATGCGGCGTGACTTGGCAATCCTACCACAGCGCCGCGTATGGTTAATAGGGTCACGCAAGTCCTGCCTTCTTCGCTTCATCGAGCAACGCGGGTACGCCTTCGGCGACGGTGTGAATGCCGAGTACGCTGGTCAGTTGCAGCACTTCCATGATCTCGGCCACCGTCGCGCCGTGTCCCAGCGCGTTGCGGATATGCGTGCGCAGGCCTGGCAGATACAGATGCGTCGTCGCCGCGTCGATCGCGACATAGATCAGCTCGCGGACCTTCGCCCCCAACGTGCCGTACTGCCATGGCACTGACGATAGCCGCGAGTAGGCGTCGAAGAATTCCGGCGAATGCTGCAGCAACTGTTCCCATACCGGATTCCAGTAGCCACGATTGCTGACAAAGTCCTGCTTCAGTTTCTCCTGTTCAGCGCTCAGCGGACCATCCTTCACTTCGCCGCCACGCCCCGACTTGCGCAGCTCGTCGATCAGGATCGGCAGTCCTGTGGCGATGGTGTGAATGCCCAGCACCGAGACGATCTCCAGCACCTCCATTACCTCGTCGCGCGTTGCACCCTGCTTCAGCGCATTGGCGATGTGGATGCGCGTGCCGCGGTTATACAGATGCGTGGTAGAGGCATCGATCGCGACGTAGATCAGTTCCTTGATCTTCGGCGGCAGCGTACCGTACTTCCATGGCACGGACGAAAAGACGCTGTACGCCTCGAAGAATTCCGGCGCGAGTTGCAACACACCATCCCACGTCTCGCTCCAATAGCCGCGTGTGGCGATGAACTCGTCCTTCAGACTTCTGTCGGCGCGCATCGAGTTCGGACATCGTGGTTTCCTCCCATTTCATGTCAACCACGGTCAGGACGAACCATCCACCGAGTTCAAGCGCGGCGGAACCCCTGAGCCGCGGCAGTAAAGGATTTCCTCATTGTCTCGCGCTATCGGATCGAGCCGACCGCGTGGGATTTCCCAACAGGAGTGTCAACGCCAGCGTCGTCCGGATGTTCGGACACGGCTAAACTTCGGCGCG
This sequence comes from uncultured Alphaproteobacteria bacterium, assembly GCA_963696645.1. Taxonomy (GTDB): domain Bacteria; phylum Pseudomonadota; class Alphaproteobacteria; order Acetobacterales; family Acetobacteraceae; genus JAMXLO01. The sequence continues at coordinate 55,955 of CAVOKY010000003.1, read as the reverse complement.
AGCAGCCTACGGCCACCACACCCCGATCGCCGCAACCAGAGTCGCGACATTGATCAAGAAACCTGCGGCCATGCCGGGCGCGCGCCACAGGGGGCCAAGAAGATAGCCAGCCCAGAACATCAGCCGCGCCAGTCCGAACACCACGCCCGCGGCAACCACAAACGGCATCCACGCGGGTGGGGCGCCTGCGGCGAGTGCCAGCAGGGCCGGCGCGAACCCGGCAAGCTGTTCCACCGTGTTGGTCAGCGCACGCTGGTTCACTTGCAGCAGCCTGTCGTCCCGCCCGGCCAGCGGATCCAACGCGCCAGTTCGGACACGCAAGCCCATCTGCACGACAATCATCAGGTCCAGCACGAACACCGACGGCAGCAGCGCTGCGCACGCCAGCCCGATATGCGGTGGCAGTCCGGCCGCACCGGCAACCGGAAGAGCTCGGCCCAATGCCCACCAGACCACCGCGGCAACAATGATCCCGACCGTCGATCCAACCATGGGCTGCCAAGGCACCTAGGCCAGCCCCTGGTGCCCGATCTCCAGATACTTTTCGCGCCGCCGCGCCTTCAGCGTGGCCGCATCCAACCCGACCAGCGGCGCCAGCGCCTCGGCCACCGCGTCGCCTACCGCGGCAATGGTCGCTGCCGCATCACGCTGCGCGCCGCCGAGCGGCTCGGGTATCACCACATCCACCAGCGCCATCCGCTTCAGGTCCTCCGCGGTCAGCCGCAACGCCTCGGCCGCGGTCGCCGCCTGCGCCGCGTCGCGCCACAGGATCGATGCGCACCCCTCCGGCGAGATCACCGAATAGATCGCGTGCTCCAGCATCAGCACCCGGTCGCCGGCCGCCAGCGCGATCGCCCCGCCCGAGCCGCCCTCGCCGATGATGGTGGCGACCAGTGGCACCGGCGCTTCCAGGCAGGCCTCGATCGAGCGCGCGATTGCCTCCGCCTGGCCGCGCGCCTCGGCATCGATGCCGGGAAACGCGCCGGACGTATCGACGAAGCTCAGCACCGGCAGCCCGAACCGGCCGGCCAGTTCGATCAGCCGGCGCGCCTTGCGGTAGCCTTCGGGCCGCGCCATGCCGAAATTATGCTGCACCCGGCTTTCGGTGTCGGCCCCCTTCTCGGTGCCCAGCACCATCACCGAGCGGCCGCGAAACCGGCCCAGCCCGCCCAGAACGGCCGCGTCGTCGGCGAATGCCCGGTCGCCGGCCAGCGGCGTGAACTCGGTGATCAGCGCGGCGATGTAGTCCATGGCCTTGGGACGGTCCGGATGCCGCGCCACCAGCGTCTTCTGCCATGGCGTCAGCTTGCGCATAGGTCGCGCGAAGCTGGCGATCGGCCACCGCGGTCAGCCGCGCAACCTCCTCGGCAATATTGATGCCGTCGGGCTCCGACATGCGCCGGAGCTCCTCGATCTTGCCCTCCAGTTCGGCGATCGGCTTTTCGAAGTCGAGGTAATGGCGCATGGGCGCGCGGGCTTTAGCACAATTCTCCCGGTGGGTAAGGGCGGACCGGGCAGGCGAGCCGGCCGCTCGGAGCGCAACTGGAATTCAGTTCACTGCGCAGGACAGGAGGCGGCCGGCAGGAAATAGCTGATCGGGACGCCCAGAATTTGGCTCAGCCGATCGAGGTGTTCTGGTGGCACGCTCACGGTGGCATGCTCATAGGCGTCGATCACGCTCTGGTCGACGCCGAGAGCCTTGGCCAGATCGCCCTCGGTGAGAGCCAGGGCACGCCGCTTACCCCGGATTCGGCGGCCGACATGCTGATCGGCCGGAGTCATCGTTGGCACTTCAAAGGCCCGCCGGCCGTTAACAAAACGTAAATCATCCGTTAAGCTCCCCTACAGCCTCTTAACGGGGCACCAACTGCTGCGCCAGCAAAATCAGCCATCATTATCGACGTGGATCGCTCAAATTGACCGGCAAGTGCTGTGACCAACGTCTCTTGGTCATGAAGTAGGCGATCGGACGCTTAGCGTAAGCCCGCGGCTTTCCTCGCAGCGGCCAGCAGCTCGGCCGTGAGTTCCGAATCATCCGAAAGCCGCGCCAGAACGACCGCGCCGACCATGCCCGACAGCGCCGCCAGAGCCCTTTGCCGACGATGCCCGGGCAGACAGCAGGCGAGCGCATCGGCCATCCGCCGAATCGACGCGGTGATCGCACCCCGCGAGTCCCGCCGCCGCGCCATATCGGGGCCGAGCGTCGTGAGCACGCATCCGCTCCCTGTTGCGGCGACGTGGGCCGGATCGAGATAGCTCTCAACGATTCGCGCCAGCGCCGTGTCCCGGTCGGGCTCTTGGCAGATGCGCTCCCACCGCGCAGCGGACCGCGCCAATGATGCAGCGGAAACTTCCGCGACCAGCGCCTCCTTGGAGGCGAAATGCGAGTAAAAGCCGCCATGCGTCAGCCCGGCCGCATGCATGATCGCATCGACTCCGACCGCGTCGATGCCATGGCTGCGGAACAGGGTTCCAGCCACTTCCATGATCCGTTCCCTGGTCTCAGCCTTCCGTTCGTTGGTCACCCGCATGCCCGGCATCCCTGAATCGCATGACGACCGTCATGTATCGGCTTGACTAATATATGACGATCGTCATGGTTGGAGCAAGTCTGTTGGAGGGGTACATGATCGGGCCTCACAGCCTTGCCCGCCTGGTGGCCGGCCGGGTGCATTACGCCTGGGTCACGGTGGGCGTGATGTTCACTGTCATTCTCGCCACGGTCGGAGTGCGCGCCGCCCCTGGCGTCCTGATCGTGCCGCTCGAGCATGCCTTCGGCTGGAGTGCGGCAACCATTTCCGGCGCGATCTCCCTCAATATCTTGTTAGGTGGCCTGATAGCGCCATTCGGCGCGGCGCTGATCCAACGGATCGGGCTACGCGGAACGGTCCTGTGCTCGCTGACCTTGCTGGCGATGGGCGCCGGTGGCGCGGCGTTCGCGCGCACGCCGTTGGAGCTCTACATGACCTGGGGCGTGCTGGTCGGGCTCGGCTCCGGTGCTGGCATGTTCGGCATGGCGACGGCGGTGGCAAATCGCTGGTTCGTCGCGCGGCGCGGCCTCGTGGTCGGACTGCTGACGGCCAGCAACGCCAGCGGACAACTGATCTTCCTGCCATTGCTGGCAAGCCTGGCCGAGCATCTCGGCTGGCAGAGCGTCCCGTGGGTGGTGGCGCTGGTGATCGTGGCGCTGCTCCCCGTCGTCGCGCTCGTGCTGGCGGAAAGCCCCGGCAGCGTTGGCATTGGACCCTACGGGGGCGCGATTGAGGCGCCGGCCGCGCCGAGTACCGGCAACCCATTGGTGATCGCCGTGTCCGGTCTGGCGCGTGGCGCGCGATCGGTGGACTTCTGGCTGCTGTTCGCCAGCTTCGCGGTCTGCGGCTTTTCCACCAACGGCCTGGTGGCCACCCACCTGATCCCCTACTGCATGGACCACGGCATCCCCGAGGTCGGTGCCGCCAGTCTGCTGGCCGGAATGGGCGTGTTTGATCTGATCGGCACCACTTTGTCGGGTTGGCTGACCGACCGATACAATCCGCGGATCCTGCTGTTCTGGTATTACAGCCTGCGCGGGCTGTCTCTGATGGTGCTGCCGTTCACCAACTTCAGCCTGCTCAGCCTGTCGATCTTCGCGGTGTTCTACGGCCTGGACTGGGTCGCGACGGTGCCACCAACGGTAATGCTGACCAACGAAGTGTTCGGCAAGAAGGATGCACCGGTGATCGTGTCGTGGATTGCCTGCGGTCACCAGATGGGTGGCGCGCTGGCAGCGCTCGGTGGTGGCGTGATGCGCAACGCAACGGGCAGCTATCTCGCGGCGTTCATCGCCAGCGGTGCCGCATGCATGATTGCATCACTGCTGGTGCTGCGGATCGCACGGCAGCCGGCGATGGCTATGACATAGGGGGATAAACACAGCGCATCTGCCGCCTGCGCTGCGGTCGGCTGTTACACGCCTGGCTGGACGGATGGACGACCTCGTGCCAACGGATGATGCGCCTCCACCAGGCGCTGCAGCCGTTCCGCCAGCACATGCGTATAGATCTGTGTGGTCGCGATGTCGGCATGTCCCAGCAGCAGTTGCAGGCTGCGCAGGTCGGCACCGTGCGCGAGCAGGTGCGAGGCGAACGAATGCCGGAGCACGTGCGGCGAGATGCGTGCAGGGTCGAGCCCGGCCTCCAGGGCAAGCTGCTTCAGCAGCAGGAAGAACGCCTGACGCGTCAGCGCGCGCTTCGCATCGCGGCCAGGGAACAGGAAGCGGTCGGTCTTCGCCTGGAGTGCCATCAGTTCGGCGGCGGCTGCCTTGGCTGCATCGGACAGTGGCACGATGCGCTCCTTGCCGCCCTTGCCCCTGATCAGTAGCACTGCTGCGTCGCCGGCGAGGGCGCTGCGCGGCAGCGACAGCAGTTCGGATATTCGCAGGCCGGTGGCATACAGGATCTCAAGTACCGCGCGCGCCAGCGCGCCACGCCGTCCCTCCCACCGGGCCGCCGCTGCCAGCAATGCATCGACCTCCTGCTCGGCGAGATACTTCGGCAGCGTGCGTGGCAGACGCGGCGCGTCGAGCAGACTGGTCGGATCGTCGTCGCGCACCCCCTCACGCAGCAGGAAACGGTGGAACTGCCGCAACGCCGACAGCCGTCGCGACGCCGTGCGCGCGGCCAGGCCGGAACGCTGCAACCCCGCCATGTAGGATTGCAGCAGCGCTGCGTCACACCCGGCGGGCGGTTGGCCCTGTCCTGCGGCGAACGCGGAAAAATCGTCGAGGTCCGCCTGATAGGCCAGCAGCGTATTGCGCGCCGCGCCTCGTTCGGCCGCCAGCATCTCCAGGAACGCCTCGATATGCCGGTCCAGGACGGCAGCCTCAGTTGCTCTGGAACTTGTCGTTGGGGAGCACCTTCTCCACCGAATGCGTCGTGGGATTGGGCGGATATTCCCCCAGCATGACCATCGCGGCGCCCAGCACCACCAGCCCCGCCAGCACAACAAACAGGAAAATGCGGATCATCATACGCTCACCGGCTCCTGGTTCGGGACTCGGCGCGGGGATCACCTTGGCCTGTCCGGCAAGCGATGTGCTAGCGTTCGCCGCCATGACACGCAACACCGCGCTCAAGGAGATCGCACCCCTGCCCGAGGCGCTGGCCGGACGCTCAATCGTCCTGGTCGGACTGATGGGCGCTGGAAAGACGTCGATCGGACGGCGGATCGCCGCGCAACTCGGGCTGCCGTTTCGCGACGCCGATGCCGAGATCGAACTGGCGGCCGGCTGTTCGATCCCGGAGCTGTTCACACGTTACGGCGAGAGCGACTTCCGCGCCGGCGAACGGCGGGTGATCCGGCGACTGCTGGCCGGCGATCCGTTGGTGCTGGCGTTCGGCGGCGGCGCGTTCATGGATGGCGAAACCCGCGCCACGGCGCGCGAGGAAGCGGTCACCGTGTGGCTGCGCTGCCCGTTGCCGACGCTGCTGCGACGGGTGGCGGGGCGCGACAACCGCCCGCTGCTGGCCGACGGCGAGCCGGCGGAGATCCTCCAGCGGCTCATCCAAACACGTTACCCGGTGTACGCCGAGGCCGACGTGATCGTGGATTGCGGCGATGAAAGCCCGGATGTGACGACCGGCCGCGTGCTGAGCGCGTTGGCGGATTGGCGTGCACCGCGGCGGCTGTCCGTGGTGCTGTCGAGTTCCAGCTACGATGTGGTGATCGGCGAGGACCTGCTGGCCCGTGCCGGTGCGCTGCTGGCACCTCGGCTCGAGCAGAAGCGCGTGGTAGTGATAACCGACGAGACGGTGGCTGGTCTGCATCTGCCGACGCTCTTGCGCGGACTGGGCGAGACCGCGGTGAGGACCAGCCAGATCGTGGTGCCCGCGGGCGAAGCTTCGAAGAACCTGGCCACCTGGCAATCGGTGGTCGATCAGTTGCTGGAGGCGCGGGTCGAACGGCGCACTACAGTGATTGCGCTCGGCGGAGGCGTGGTGGGTGACCTGGCGGGCTTTGCCGCGGCGACCACCATGCGCGGCCTGCCGTTCGTGCAGATCCCGACCACGCTGCTGTCGCAGGTCGACTCATCGGTCGGCGGCAAGACCGCGGTGAATACGCCACGCGGCAAAAATCTGGTTGGTGCGTTCTATCAGCCGCGCATGGTGCTGGCCGATACCGGAACGCTGGCGACACTGCCGCCGCGGGAACTGCGCGCAGGTTACGCGGAGATTGCCAAGGCGGGGCTGATCGGCGACGCAGCATTCTTCGCCTGGTGCGAGGCGCATGGCGCTGCGGTGGTGGGCGGCGACCGCGACGCTCAGGCCGAAGCGATCCGGCGTGCCTGCGCGTTCAAGGCGGCGGTGGTCGGCGACGACGAACGCGAGGAGAAGCCGAACGACGGGCGCGCATTGCTCAATCTCGGCCATACCTTCGGCCACGCGCTGGAGGCGGAGTACGGCTACACTGGTGGACTGCTGCACGGCGAAGGCGTCGCGGTGGGGCTCGGGCTGGCGTTCCGGCTGTCCGCGCGGCTGGGGCATTGCTCGGAAAGCGATGCAGATCGGGTGGTGTCGCATGTTGCCACGATGGGGATGCCGGCCGAACTGCACATGCTGAACCGGCGATTTTCCGCCGCAACGCTGATCGGGCACATGGGGCGCGACAAGAAGGTGCGGGATGGCGCACTGAAGTTCGTGCTGGCGCGCGGGATTGGCCAGGCGTTCACCGCGGGGGATGTGCCGATGCAGGCGGTGACCGAGTTGCTGCGCGATGAGGGCTGCACGGCATAGTTCCTTCCGCCATTGCACCCCGAGGCGGTTGTCCGGCGTGACGGCCCTCTGACGCTATGGCTACGCAGTTGGTTCCTGTGGTCAGGTTTCTCACAAAGAAGCAGGAAGGACCGCGAAGTTCACGAACGTACACGAAGGTAGGACCATTGCGCTTCGCGCGAAGCGCAAAAATACCTGCTTTGCGACCTTTGCGGTCCTTCCTGCTTCTTTGCGTGAAAACTTGAGGGCTGAGCCAACCACCCTGCCCTGTCGGCCTCGCAGCAGAACGTCGTGACCGCGCCCCGCACCGCTGCTAAAAGCGCCCGGGGCTGGAGAACGTTGCATGCGGATCGTCGACGCGCAGGTGGATATCTGGGCCGCGGACAGTGCCGACCGGCCCTGGCCCGCGTCCGGACGCAGTACACCCCATCGCAGCCAGCCGTTCTCCACCGCCGACCTGCTGGCCGAAATGAATGCGGCCGGCGTGGACCGGGCGGTTATTGTGCCGCCATCGTGGGAAGGCGATCGCAACGACCTGGCGCTGGACGCCTGCCGGCAGCACCCTGACCGGTTCGCCATCATGGGCAGGCTGGACGTCGATCCCGCCAACGCCTCGGCACTGGCGACGTGGCGGTCGCAGCCCGGCATGCTGGGTCTGCGCTTCGCGCTGCGGCCGCAGCACGCCTGGCTGACCGACGGCTCGGGCGAATTCCTGTGGCGCGGCGCGGAGCAGCACGGGTTGCCGATCATGCTGTCCTGTCCCGGCATGCTGCCGGTCATCGACCGGATCGCCGAGCGCCACCCGGCTCTGCGGCTGGTAATCGATCACCTGGCGCTGGCCCGCACCAAGGACGCGGCGGCGTTTGCCGACCTGCCGAACCTGCTGGCGCTGGCGAAACGGCCGAACGTCGCGGTGAAGGCATCCGCCCTGCCCTGCTATTCGTCCGACGATTATCCGTATCGCAACCTCCACCCCTATATCCGCCAGGTTTTCGACGCCTTCGGTCCGCAACGCACCTTCTGGGGCACCGACCTGACGCGCCTGCCATGCAGCTACCGCCAAGGTGTCAGCTACTTCGCAGATCTGCCGTTCCTGTCAGCGGCGGACAAGGAATGGGTGATGGGCCGTGCGGTCTGCGAATGGCTCGGCTGGCCATGACGGTGGCGACGGTACCAGCCGGCTGGCCCGCTGCCCGCCCGCTCGCGGTTTCGGTCAACGTCATGCTGGAAGGCTGGGCCGAGGGCAGCGCGCCCGGGATAGGCCCGATGGGCAATGTGCTGAAGCCCGGGGTGACAGACCTTCAGGCGCTGTCGTGGGCGGACTACGGGCCGAAGGCCGGCGCCTGGCGGTTACTCGATCTGCTGGACCGCGAAGGCGTGCGCGCGGTGGTCTACACCAGCGGCGTGGTGGCGGAGCGTTTCCCAGACTTGGTCGCGGCGATCGCGGCGCGCGGACATCCCGTGGCGGCACACGGCTGGAGCCAGGGCACACTGCCGCCGTATCTGACGCCGGACGCGGAACAGGCGGACATCGCCCGCTGTGTCGATGTGCTCAGCCGCACCACGGGCAACCATCCGCAAGGCTGGCTGAGTCCGCGCTGCACGCCAAGCACGGTGACCTCCCGGCTGCTCGCACGTGCCGGGTTCCACTGGCACGCCGACATGTTCGATGCCGATCTGCCTTACCGGATCGATACGGCGGATGGTTCGCTCCTTGGAATGCCATTCTCCATGGAGGTGAACGACATGCCGCTCTACGTGCGCTACGGTAACGAACCGGACGCGTTCACCCGCACCCTGGCGCGCATCGTGGAAGGCTGGGAACGGCTGGGCAGCCCGTTCGCCTGCCTCGACATCACCGTGCACGCGCATGTTTTCGGACGACCGTACGGTGCGATCACGCTGCTCGACTCACTGGCACTGGTGCGGCAACACGATCATTGCTGGCTGACCGACCACGCAGCTCTGGCGACGCTCTATCGGTAATTCATTCCGGCGACAGGAGACCATTATGGCAAGGTTCGTAATCGCACCGCACATGCGGCTGCACGAATGGGTGGCTGAGGAAAAGGGCTACTTCGCCGACGCCGGCCTCGACTACGAATTCCGCGACGAGCTTCGTTCGGCGGTCGGGCGGCTCCATGACCTGGGCGATCGGGTCGGTGCCTACCAGACCATCGAGAAGGGACGCACGTCCGACGTGAGCTGTGCCTGCCACTGGACGGTGAACGTTGCGGCCTCGGTCGGTCACGGCAAGCTCTACGCCGATTGTTATTCCGTTGCGCCGGCGGGGATCTTCGTGCCAGCGGACTCGACTGTTACCGCGCCCGAGCAGCTTGCCGGCGTGCCAATCTCCGTAGGTTACCAGTCGGGCAGCCACTATTCGGCGATCCAGGCGCTGGAACAGTACATGCCGCTTGCCGACATCAGCCTGTCCTTCGCGGATGGCCTGCTGTTCCGTCGCATGGAAAAGCTGATTGACGGCGAGGTGCCGGCGGTGTCGCTGTTCAGCGGACCGTACTACTTCGCCGAGCAGCTTGGTTTCCGCAAGGTGATTGATACAACGTTCATGATGGCGTCGATGATTACGGGCGAGCCGGACGCCGACGATGTGCGCCACTACTTCGGTGCGCTGCGCCGCGCGCAACGCGATATCGACCTGCGCCCGGAGCTTTATACCAGGCACTACCGGAACGAATTCCCCGAGCGATTCCACGCGGTGATGGACACTCGCCGCTGGGGACCAGGCGAACGTCTGGTGTTCGAGCCTTACACCAGGGACGTGTTCGAACAGGCATTCAACTGGATTGCCGAGCGCGAGATCTTTACAAGAGAACAGATGGGAGCAGGACGCTACGAAACTGCGGTGCTGTCGCTTGCGGGGGGCTGAGCCGGAAGCAGAATATAAGCAAGCGCTTCTTTTTTGCAAAAAAGAAGCAAAAAACTCTTGTCCATTGAGCATGGTGTTTGGTCGGGCAGCAATCTAAATGATCGAAAGTTTTTGGGTTCTTTTTTTCAAAAAAGAACATGCTTTCTTCTTGCGTTTTCTTTGGTTTCGTTCGTGGTCTCACGGGCGCCAGATCGCCGCGCCCCTCCCTGACAACCGCACCAATCCAGCTTGACGCGCCGCCCTCCCGTGCTATATGCCCGAAAGTGTAGCCGAGGCTACATTATGTGGGAGTGGGTTCATAGTATGGTCACGGCTGCATGAGCCAAACCCTGGTCCAGCGCGCCACCCTGTCCGACCGCACCATCGCGGCCGGCCGTGAGGTCCTGGCCGGCCGCCGCCGCGGCTTCAGCGCGCTGCTGCCATTCGCCGGACCCGCCATCATCGCCTCGATCGCCTACATGGACCCCGGCAACTTCGCCACCAACATCCAGGGCGGCGCGCAGTTCGGCTATCTGCTGCTGTGGGTCGTCGTGTTGGCCAACGTCGTCGCGATGCTGTTCCAGGCGCTCTCCTCGAAACTCGGCATCGTCACCGGGCAGAGCCTGGCACAGCTCTGCCGCACGCATTTCCCCCGCCCGCTGGTCTACGCCATGTGGATCGCCAGCGAGATCGCCGCGATGGCGACCGACCTTGCTGAATTGCTTGGCGCCGCCATCGGCCTGTCACTCCTGTTCGGCCTGCCGCTGCTGACCGGTCTGCTGATCACCTTTGCCGTGACCTACATCCTGCTGCTGCTGCAGGGCCGGGGCTTCCGGCCGATCGAGATGGTGATCGCCGCGTTCATCGGCGTGATCGCCGTCTGCTACCTCATCGAGATGTTCGTCGCGCCGCCCAATTGGGGCGCCTTCGCATTCCATTCTGTAGTGCCGCAACTCGCCGGGCCGGAAAGCATCACCCTGGCGGTCGGCATCATTGGCGCCACGGTCATGCCGCATGCGATCTACCTGCATTCCAGCCTGACGCAAAATCGCATGCCCGCCCGCAACGACACCGAACGCCGCAAGATCATTCGCTACTCCAACCGCGAGGTGCTGATCGCCCTCGGCATCGCCGGACTGGTGAACATGGCGATGCTGGCCATGGCCGCCTCGGTGTTCCACGAAAGCCACGCCGACGTCGCCGCCATCGAGACCGCCTATCACACGCTGGTCCCACTGCTCGGACTTGGTGCCGCGGCGGTGTTCATGACATCGCTGCTCGCCTCCGGACTGTCGAGTTCCGTGGTCGGTACCATGGCCGGCCAGACCATCATGCAGGACTTCGTGCACTTCAGCATTCCACTCTGGGTGCGCCGTCTCGCGACCATGATCCCCGCGGTCGTCGTGGTTGCCATGGGCGTCGACTCGACCCAGGCGCTGGTGCTCAGCCAGGTCGTGCTGAGCCTCGTCCTACCGGTGCCGATGATCGCTCTGCTGGTGCTGTCCGGTCGCCGCGAGGTGATGGGTCCGTTCGTCAACCGGCGCATCACCCAGGTGGGCGCGGTAGCGGCTGCCGTGGTCGTGCTCGCGCTCAACCTGCTTCTGCTCTTGCAGACCGCGGGCGTACCGGTGTCTTTCTCGGTTCGACATGACGCCGTCACAGGAGTCGCCTTGGCAATCCCGACGCCGAACGCACGGCGTGGCGACCTGCCGGCCGAGCCGACCCAGGCTCGGCGGTTCGGCAAGGCGCGCACGGCGCAGTCGAGCGCGCTGTCGGAAGACTACGTCGAACTAATCTCCGATCTGCTCGCCAATGGTGGCGAAGCCCGCCCCACCGACATCGCCCGGCGCCTCGGCGTCTCCCATGCCACAGCGATCAAGACGATCGGCCGCCTGAAGCGCGAGGGCCTGGCAATGGCCAAGCCGTATCGCGGCGTGTTCCTGACCGAGGCCGGCGAGCGGCTGGCCGATCGCGTACGCAACCGCCACCGGCTGGTGGTGGACCTGCTGCTGGCGGTCGGCGTGCCGGCCGAAGCGGCCGAGCAGGACGCCGAGGGCATCGAACACCACGTCTCCGACAGCAGCCTGGCCGCATTCGGGCGGTTTCTGCGTCGGCGAGTCTGAAGTTCCGGCCACAGCAGAGAGCAGCAATGACCGTGCATGACCATTCCCGCTGGGGCGCGGCCGACCAGATCGGCGCGGCCAACCTGCTGACGGTGGAAAAGCGCCTCGCCGCACTGCACTCGGTGCGCGAAGGCCGCATCTACGACGTCAGCCACGAGATCGGCATGAGCGCGCCGTTCATGGTGCCGAACCAGACGCCGTTCCTGCTGTCGATCTGGGCGTCGTGGCGTGACTCGATCAAGCGCCGCCGCGGCGATGGGCGCCACCAACGACGCCGGCGCCAATGTCGAGCGGATCGAGATGACCGCGCATGTCGGCACGCACATCGACGCGCTCGGGCATTTCTCCAAGGGCGACCGGCTGTACAACGGTCTGTCCGCCGCCGACACCGTCACCGACTGGGGTCTGGAGCGTCTCGGCATCGAGCACGCGCCGCCGATGATCACCCGCGGCGTGCTGCTGGACGTCGCCGGCATGCGATGGCGGCCAGCATCTGAATCCCGGCCGCGTCGTCACGCCGGACGAACTGGCGCGCGCCGCCGATACCGCGGGCGTAGCGATCGAGTCCGGCGACATCGCGCTGATCCGCACCGGCTGGGGGCGCTACTTCGGCATCGACAATCGCGCGCTACCTGCAAGGCGAACCCGGCATCGACCTGCCCGCCGCGCGCTGGCTGATCGAGCGCGGCGTTGTGGCGATCGGCTGCGACAACATGGCGGTCGAGGTGCTGCCGAACCCGAACCACAGCGTGTCGATGCCGGTGCACCAGCACGCGCTGGCAGAGTCAGGCGTCTATCTGATCGAAAACCTGGCGCTGGACGAACTGGCGCGCGACGGGCTGGGCAGCTTCTGCTTCATCCTGCTGGCGACGAAGTTCCGTGGCGCCACCGGATCGCCGGTCCGCCCGGTGGCGATGGTGTAGCGGGCCGCCTACCCCTCGAACGGATCCCGCATCAGGATCGTGTCGTCGCGCTCCGGGCTGGTGGACAGCAGCGTGACCGGCGCCTCCACCAGTTCCTCGATCCGGCGCACGTACTTCACCGCCTGCGCCGGCAGATCGGCCCACGAGCGCGCGCCGCGGGTGGAGCCGGTCCAGCCCTCCATCGTCTCGTATTCCGGTTCCGCCGCTGCCTGGGCGCCCGGCGCCGCCGGCAGATGGCGGAAGCGCTCGCCGCGGATGCGATAGCCGGTGCAGATCCGCAGCTCCGGCAGCCCGTCCAGCACGTCCAGCTTGGTCAGCGCCAGACCCTGGATGCCGCCGACCTTCACCGCCTGGCGCACCAGCACCGCGTCGAACCAGCCGCAGCGCCGCCGCCGCCCGGTAACGGTGCCGAACTCCGCTCCGCGATCGCCCAGCAACTGCCCGGTCGCGTCGGTCAGCTCGGTCGGGAACGGTCCGGAGCCGACCCGCGTGCTGTAGGCCTTGGCGATCCCCAGCACGAAGCCGACCGCCGCCGGCCCCATGCCCGCGCCGGACGCCGCCGTCGCCGCCACCGTGTTGCTCGACGTGACGTACGGATAGGTGCCGTGATCGACGTCCAGCATCACCGCCTGGGCGCCCTCGAACAGGATGCGCCGTGCCGGCGCGGCGCGCCTCGTCCAGCCGCTCCCACACCGGCTCGGCGAACGGCAGCACCTTGCGGCGCCAGCGCCAGCAGCCGCGCCAGCACGTCTGCCTTGGAAAATGTCGCCGCACCAAGCCCTTGCAGCAAGGTGTTGTGATGCAGCAGCAGCTCGTCCAGCTTGTCCGCCAGCGTCTCGCGGCTCCGCCAGGTCGGCGACCCGGATCGCGCGGCGCGCCACCTTGTCCTCATAGGCCGGGCCGATGCCGCGCCCGGTGGTGCCGATCTTGCGGTCGCCCCGCGCCGCCTCCCGCGCCCGGTCCAGCGCCGGATGCATCGGCAGGATCAGCGTGGCGTTCTCGGCGATGCGCAGCGATGTCCGGCGTGACGTCGATGCCCTGCGCCCTCACCTTCTCGATCTCCGCCAGCAGCGCCTCGGGATCGACCACCACGCCGTTGCCGATGATGCCGAGCTTGCCGCGCACCAGGCCCGGAGGGCAGCAGCGACAGCTTGTAGGTCTCGTTGCCGACCACCAGCGTGTGGCCGGCGTTATGGCCGCCCTGGAAGCGCACGACGATATCGGCGCGGCTGGCCAGCCAGTCCACCACCTTTCCCTTGCCCTCGTCGCCCCATTGGGCGCCGATCACCGCGACATTGGCCATGCTGTTCCCAGCGGTCCAGTGGTCAGTGGTCAACGCGCGGCCTGCCGTTGCGCAGGATGTGCGAGCACAGCAGGCGGCGCGCCTCCGCCGCGGGATCGGCCGCCGGCATCCAGCGCCGCGATCGTGGCGTAGCCCAGTGCACGCATCCGCGCCGCCTCCGCCGGATCCGTCGCCCGAGCGGCACATACAGCCGCGGCCGCGCCTCGCGTGGCGGCGCGGCGCGCAGCACCGCGTCGGGAAACAGCGTCAGCCCGGTCGCCGGCTCGGCCTCGCCGCAGATATAGCGCCCGCCGCGGCCGAGTTCCTCGTGCCGGCCGGGCGCATAGATCGTGACCGAGACGCCGGTCTCATAGCGGAAGCCGCGGAACTCGACCGGATCGATGGTCAGCCGCAGGGTCGGCGCGCGCGCCCGGATCGCCGCGACCGCCGCGGCCAGCCGGTCCGCCAGTTCGCGCGCCGGCTGGCGGCAGCGCGCGCGGCCCGCAGCGCCGCCAGGGCGCGATCCGCCGGCCCGGCGGCGAGCAGCAGCTCGGTCAGCACCGGCGCCAGCGCGCCGCCATGACGCGTGACCGACGGCGGCGTCCTTGCGATCCAGCGCGCGCGCCAGCGCGGCACGCGATCCGGTCCGGCAAACCCGGCGTCGTCCAGCAGCACCGGCACCAGCGTCGGCAGCGTCAGGTCGAAGCTGGTGCGGGTCAGGCCGACCGAGGCCAGCGCCTCGGCCCCGACCAGCACGATCTCGGCATCGGCGGCGGGACTGTCGCAGCCGATCAGCTCGATGCCCGGCCTGGGCGATCTGCCGGTCCGGCGCGAGCTGGCTGCCGCGCACGCGCAGGCACTGCCCGGCATAGGACAGCCGCAGCGGCCGCGGCGCATGCAGCCAGCCGCGTGGTGGCGATGCGCGCCACCTGCGGCGTGGTGTCGGCGCGCAGCCCCATCATGCGCTGGCTGTCCGGGTCCATCAGCCGGAAGGTCTGCTCGGCCACCGCGGCGCCGGAGCCGGCCAGCAGGCTGTCCTCGAATTCCAGCAGCGGCGGCTTGACCCGCTGGTAGCCGTGCGCGGCGAACACCTCCATGAGCGCCTCCACCGCCGAGGCCTCGGTTTCGGCATCCGGCGGCAGCAGGTCGCGCAGGCCGGCGGGCAGCAGGGCCCGGTTGTTGGGCAGTTCGTCGCTCATCGCGGCCTTCAGCTATCAGCTATCGGGCCTCGGAGGAACACCGGATCAGGCGATCGGCCAGCCCGATCACTCCGGAATGGAATTTACCGTTGGTTATGCGCGTGCGGGCGGACACTCCCTGCACCGGCGCGCCATGCTGTTCAACTCACCAGCATTCGTGCTGGGCTTTCTGCCCGTCGCGCTGGGCGGCTTTTTCCTGGCGGGCCGCATCGGGCGGACCGCGCTGGGCGTTGCGCTGGCTGGTCGCCGCCAGCTTGTTCTTCTATGGCTGGTGGAGCCCTGAATTCGTCCTGCTGCTGGCCGGTTCGATCAGCGTCAACTACGTGTTCGGTCAGCAGATCCTGCGACTGGCGCTGGCCGGACGACAGGGCACCGCACGCCGCTGGCTGATTGCCGGCATAGGCGTCGACCTGGCGCTGCTGGGCTGGTTCAAATATGCCAACTTCCTGCTGCAAAACCTCGCTGCCGCGGCCGGATGGCGCGCGCCGGAGCTGGACATCTTCCTGCCGCTGGCTATCAGCTTCTTCACCTTCCAGCAGATCATTTTCCTGGTCGAGAGCTACCGGGCGCGTCGCGCGGCAACCGACATGCTGCACTACACAGCCTTCGTCAGCCTTCTTCCCGCATCTGATCGCCGGTCCCATCCTGCGTCCGCAGCCGATCATGCCGCAACTGCTGGCGGTTGATCTGGCGGTGCCGCGGTCCGACCATCTCGCCGAAGGCATGACGATTTTCCTGCTCGGGCTGGCGAAAGAAGCTGGTGCTCGCCGATACGTTTGCCCGCTTCGCCGACGTCGGTTTTGGCGCCGCGGCACATGGCATTCCGCTCACGCTGGTGGAGGCGTGGTACGCAGCAGCGTCCTATGCACTGCAGATCTACTTCGACTTCTCCGGCTACTCCGACATGGCGATCGGCCTGGCATGCATGATGAACGTGCGCTTTCCGCAAAACTTCGCCAGTCCTTACCAGGCCACCAACATCAGTCGAGTTCTGGCGGTGCTGGCACATCACGCTGAGCAGCTTTCTGCGCGACTATGTGTACATCCCACTCGGCGGCAACCGCCATGGCGAGACGCGGCGCAACGTGAACTTGATGGCAACGATGCTGCTGGGCGGGCTGTGGCACGGCGCCGCGTGGAACTTCGTGCTGTGGGGTGGGCTGCATGGATTATATCTGGTCATCCACGGCCAGTTCCGGCGAACCGGCGCGACGTTGCCCGCCTACCTCGGCCGGACATTGACGTTGCTGGCGGTGGTGATTGCCTGGGTGCCGTTCCGTGCCAACGGGATGGCCGCCACGCTGGACATGCTGCGCAGCATGGCGGGCTGCAACGGCCTCGCCTTGCCGCAGATGATCGTGCACGCCTTCCCACCATTGGCCTTGATCGCAACGCCGCTCCCGCTGCTGCGCTTTCTCGGCGACGCACGCACATTGAGTTTTCCCGAGGTCACCGCGTGCCTGGTACTCGGCTGGACGATCGTGCTGGCGCTGCCGACGGTGCACGAGTTGTCGGAACGCGCGCGAAGCTGGGCCCTCACGGCGGGGTTCGCATTCACCGCGCAGGCGTTGTTCTTCGCCCCCCACGTGACGCCATTCCTGTATTTTCGGTTCTGATGATCGGAAAAATGATAGCCCGCAGTATTCGCACGTCGGTTATGTCACTGAGACGCGTCATGCATCGCTGCCATTGTGCGGAGCGAAGCGGCGAAGCAATCTCGGTCGCGCGGCCTGACATTGCTCCGTCGCCACCGTCCATGACCCGGCAGCCCAACGCATGCATCCGGCTGCTGGGCGCCTGCCTGGCATCGCTGCTGCTCTACGCATTGGCATTCGGCTCCCTGCTCGACAGGCCGCTCGAGCTTGGTTTCCTGCAACATCAGCTCGACGCGAAGCTGGCGCACGCTGCCGCGATCGGCGGCAGGAAGCTGGTGATCCTGGCTGGCTCAAACGGTCCCTATTCGCATCGCTGCGAGGTGATCGAACCCTTGCTGGCGAGGCCCTGCGTGAATGGCGGCATCGCCGTTGGCATCGGCCTCGATTACCTGTTCGCGCGCTGGCAGGGCATGCTGCATCGCGGCGACGTGGTCTATCTGCCGATGGAGCCGGAACAGTACACGCGCAGTCGCGCGGAAACCGCACTCGGTCCGGACGCAGCCATCATGTTCCGCCATGACTGGCGCACGCTCGCAGCATTGCCGCCGCACCGCTGGATCGCCGCGCTGTTCTCCTTCGACCTGCGCACGGCCCTGATGGGACCGATCGAAACCGCGCTGGTCATCTCACATTTCCATGATCCGCGCGCCGAGGTGACAGGCAACACCAACGCGTGGGGCGATCATGTCGGTCACACACCGGCATTGGCGGAAGCCAGCCAATCCGTGCTGGCCGATGTCATCCCGCATCATCCGACGGCCGGGCAGATCGACTCTGGCTATGGCGCAACGCTCATCGCGCGGTTCACGCGATGGGCGCGCGGCCATGGCGTGCGCGTGGTTGGCGGGCTGCCGACAGAATTCGCCGATACACCCATCCCGAACGCAACGATCGCTGCGATCCGCGTAATCTATCTCGCCAATGGCGGCGACTTCCTGGAACTGCCGAACCGCAGCCTCTATCCCCGCAGTGCGTTCTTCGATGCCGCCGAGCATCTCAGTGAGCCATGGCAGATCAGCCATTCCCGCGCGGTCGCCAAGGGCCTCGCCCGCCTGTTGCAGCCGCCGGAGGTCACCGCCGTCGCGCAGCACGAGCCACCGTGACCGCCTCGCGCGCCCATTGCAGCAACTCGTCCGGCCGATCGAACAGATCGTCCGGCACCGTGTAGTACGCCGACAGGCTGACCTGGCGTTCACCCCGCCGGTAGCTGAATGCCGCGCTGCCGGCGCGTTCGAACCGCTTGCGCGTCGCGGCATCGACACGGAAATACAGCGTGTCGCGCACCAGCAGGCCGAACATCGCGCCGTTGTGGAACAGCCCGACGCCGCTGAACATGCGGCGCGCGACCGGTGACAGTGGTGAAAGCAGATCGACGATGAACGCCTGAAAGTGTGGGCTGACGCCGGCCACCGGTCAGAATGCGAGCGACGTCGCCTGCACCACCAGCGGCAGGGTGCGCACCATCGACAGCACGTCCTCCGGCACGCTGTCGTCCACCGAGACCAGGCAGATCGCATCGCCGCCCTGGCTGGCGCGGCCAAGATGGAACGTAGCGATATTGATGCCGGCACCAGCCAGCGTGGCGCCGAAACGGCCAATGAAGCCCGGCTTGTCCTGGTTGGTGACGTACAGCATATGCGGTGCGAAATCGGCCTCGACCTTGATGCCCTTGATCTCCACGATGCGCGGCCTGGAACCGGCGAACAGCGTGCCGGCGACCGAGCGGATAAGTTGGTCGGTTTCCACCGTGACGCGCACCAGCGTCTGGTATTCGCTTGGCCGATCATGCACGGTTTCCGCGACATCGATGCCATGATCGCGCGCGGCAACCGGCGCGTTCACCATGTTGACGCCCTCCATCATCGGCGTCATCAGCCCCGCAAGCGCCGCGGCGGTCAGCGGGCGGGTGTTCACCGCGGCAACATGGCCTTCATATTCAATCGCCACACGACGGATGACGCCCTCCCGCGACTGGGTAAGCTGGCCGGCGAACGCGCCAAGCAGCCGGCACAGTTCCATGTACGGCTTCAGCCGCGGCGCGTCCTCGGCCGACACCGACGGCATGTTGATCGCATTCGCCACCGCGCCGGACAACAGAAAGTCGCTCATCTGCTCGGCAATCTGCAGCGCGACATTCTCCTGCGCTTCAGCGGTCGCGGCACCGAGATGCGGCGTGCAGACAACATTCTCCAGCGCGAACAGCGGCGATTGCGTGGCAGGCTCCGTCTCGAACACATCCAGCGCCGCGCCGGCGACATGGCCCGCCTCGATCGCCTCCGCCAACGCCGCTTCATCCACCAGCCCGCCGCGCGCGCAGTTGATGATTCGCACGCCGCGTCTGGTCTTCCCCAGCGCCTCGCGCGAGAGAATGTTGCGAGTCGCGTCGGTCAGCGGCGTATGTACGGTGATGATGTCGGCACGCGTCAGCAGGTCATCGAGCTCCACCTTCTCCACGCCGAGATCGAGCGCGCGGCTTTCCGCCAGGAACGGGTCGTAGGCGATCACCTTCATCTTCAGCCCGATCGCGCGATCGGCCACGATGGAACCGATGTTGCCGCAGCCAATCAGGCCGAGCGTCTTGCCGGTGAGCTCGACGCCCATGAACCGGTTCTTCTCCCACTTGCCCGCCTTGGTGGACGCCGAAGCTTCGGGAATCTGCCGGGCCAACGCAAACATCATGGCGATGGCGTGTTCCGCGGTGGTGATGGTGTTGCCGTGCGGTGTGTTCATCACCACCACGCCGCGCGCGGTGGCGGAACGGATATCGACGTTGTCGACACCGATGCCGGCGCGGCCGACAACCTTCAGGTTGGTCGCCATGTCGAGCAGCTCGCGCGTCACCTTGGTAGCGGAGCGCACAGCGAGCCCGTCATACGGCGCAATGATCGCGCGTAGCTCGGCCGGCGACAGACCGGGCTTCAAATCCACCTCGACGCCACGACGGCGGAAGATGTCCACCGCGGCGGGGGAAAGCTTGTCGCTGATCAGGACTTTCGGCATGGGGGATTCACTCGCTGTTTGATTGCGATCGTGACACACAAACTGTCATTGCGAGGAGCGAAGCGACGCGGCAATCTCCGGCAAATTGCGCGGTACTTGGCTGGAGATTGCTTCGTCGCTTCGCTCCTCGCAATGACATCAGTCGCCATTGCGAAGTATACGTATCCATCTATTCCGCCGCCTTCGCCGTTGCGTATTCGCCGGCGACAGCGTCGTGCGCCCAATCCAGCCATGGCAGGAGCGCATCGATATCGGCGGCGTCGATCGTTCCCCCGCCCCAGATCCGCAATCCCGGGGGCGCATCGCGGTAAGCAGCGACGTCGTAGGCGACACCTTCCTTCTCCAGCAACGCTGCGAGCTGCTTCGCGGCCGCCGCCTGCCCCTCGGTGGACAACGCAACAAACCATGGCGCCACAAGCTTCAGACAGATCGACGTGCATGACCGCGTCACGACATCCTCGGCGAGGAAATCCACCCATGGCGTGCATGCAACCCAGTGCGCAACGCTGGCAAGGTTGGCTTCCGACCGGGCGATAAGACCAGCCAATCCACCGACTGACTCCGCCCAGCGCAGCCCATCCAGCGCATCCTCGACGCACAGCATCGATGGGGTATTGATCGTTTCGCCCTTGAAGACGCCCTCGATCAGCTTGCCGCCCGACGTCAGCCGGAAAACCTTCGGCAGCGGCCACGTGGGTTTGTAAGTCTGCAACCGCGCGACCGCACGCGGCGACAATGCCAGCATGCCGTGCGCCGCCTCGCCGCCCAGCACCTTCTGCCACGACCACGTGACGACATCGAGCCGGTCCCACGGCAGCGCCATGGCGAACGCGGCCGACGTGGCGTCGCATATCGTCAACCCTGCCCGATCAGCCGCGATCCAGTCGCCATCTGGCACCCGCACGCCAGAGGTCGTGCCGTTCCATGGAAACACCACGTCGCGGGCGAAATCCACCGACGCAAGGTCCGGCAATCGGCCATACGGCGCGGACAGCACGCGCGCATCCGCCAGTTGAAGCTGTTTCACCACGTCGGTGGCCCAGCCTGCGCCGAAACTCTCGAACGCCAGAACATCGACCGGCCGCTCGCCCAGCAGCGACCACAGTGCCATTTCGACCGCGCCGGTATCGGAGGCCGGCACGATGCCAAGCCGCCAGTCCGCCGGCATGCCAAGCATCGCACGAGATCGCTCGATCACCTCGGCAAGCCGCGCCTTCGGCTCCTTGGCACGATGGCTGCGGCCGAGCATCGCGCCTGACAACGCATTGACCGTAAAGCCAGGTCGCTTGGCGCAGGGGCCAGAGGAAAAATTGGCATTGACCGGGCGTGTGCCCGGCTTTGGCATGATCGCCATGTGCAGCTCTCCCTTTCAGAAGAGAAGCGCCCCGGTGGGGGGGCGTGGCCCGGCGCGGCGTATAGCGATGCGCTGTCACCGCGTCAACATAAGGCTTGCGGGCGCTCCATTTGTTCGGGCCATTGCCCGGTAACTCCGCGACATGCCGCAATTTGGCAACGGACTGTTCCAGCTGCTCCACTATTGCATCGCCCATCTCCGAGGATTGGATTACAGCCACGTTCTCGGCGATGCCGACGCCGCCGTTGGAGACCTGATTACGCATGAACGATGGTTACCGCCCAATGAATCACTCCCGCCTGCACCGGCGGAGCGCACTCGCACTGACGAGTGCCGCATTGCTGAGCGGCCTCAGCAATGCCAAGGCGCAAGGTCAAAACGCGCCGCCGCCACAAGCCGGTCCGCATCCTGACGCTCGCGCCAGCAGCCTTCCCGCCAACGCCACCACACGCCATGTGCTCGACCTGCCCGACCGCAAGCTGCAATTCAGCGCGACGGCCGGCGCGATCCGTATCTCGGACGACAGAGATGCGCCGCTCGCCGACATTGCGTTCATTGCCTACCAACTCGACAACGCGGACCGACGCAGCCGCAAGGTGACCTTCGTGTTCAACGGCGGTCCCGGCTTTGCTTCCGGCTGGCTTCAGGTCGGCGCGGTCGGGCCATGGCGCATACCGATCGGTGGTGCTGCCACAGAGCCATCGGCGTCGCCCAACCCGGTCCCCAACAGCGAGACCTGGCTCGATTTCACCGACCTGGTGTTTATCGACCCCGCCGACACCGGCTATTCGCGCGTGCTTGCCGGCACTGAGCCGGCGCGCCACAGACTTTTTTCAGTCGATGGCGACATTGCATATCTGGCCGAGACGATTCGCCGCTGGATCGATCAATTCGACCGCGCCGTCTCGCCGAAATACATTCTGGGTGAAAGCTACGGCGGGTTTCGTGGACCAAGGCTGGCACGCGAACTCGCCAACGACCAGGGCGTCGGCATTGCCGGCCTCATGCTGGCGTCCCCCGCGCTGGACTTTGGCGGCCACAGTTCCGCATTCGATCCATTCTACTATGTGACGCGGCTGCCCTCGATGACCGCCGCGGCACGCGCCGGCCACGCGCCGGTCACCCGACCCCAGCTTGCCGATGTCGAAAGTTACGCCGCGACCGACTACCTGCTGGATCTCACGCGCGGCGAACGCGATCCGGACGCCATCGAGCGGCGCAGCGCACGCGTTGCTGAATTCACCGGCCTCGATCCGGCTCTGGTGCGCCGCCATAATGGCATGATCGACAGCGATGTGTTCCTCCACGAACTGGACCGCGCCCAGGGTCGTATCGGCAGCCTGTACGACGCAACGATCACCAGCGCCGATCCGTTTCCATCAGGGACGTCGAGCAACACGCCGGACCCCGTGCTGGACGCACTGAAGGCGCCGGTCAGCAGCGCTATGGTTGCAATCTACCAGACACAGTTGAATTGGCGGCCGGACGGCCCGTATCAGCTTTTCGGCACCGAAGCCGGGCACCAATGGGATTGGGGCCGCTCCGCCCGGCCGCAGGCAATGAGCGCGATGCGAGCCGCGCTGGCACTCGATCCGAACTTTTCGGTGCTGATCACGCACGGCCTGTTCGATCTGATCACGCCGTATTTCGCCACCCAGTTGCTGCTGGATCAGATTCCCATGGCGGCCGGCGGCGATCGCGTCCATCTCGCGGTCTATCCTGGTGGTCACATGTTCTACACCAACGACGCCTCGCGTGCGGCGTTCCGCGACGCGGCGCGGGTGATGCTGGAGCAACGCTGAATCACGATTGGAGATCCATCGCCCATCTCCGCCGGACAACCGACAGCGCCCAGGCGGGAACGCCCGCAATCGATGACGGCGTCAGGGCACCGACGCATTGCTGAAAGGAAGACCACCAAGCTCCAGGATCGCCAGCCACGGCGTGCCTCACGGCGCCAGCAGCAGAACGATCGGCTGACTGGGCACCAGGCGCGCGCCCGGAGCGTTCGTGCTGTTCTGTAATGACATCGAGGTCAGCCGCGTCGCCGGCATCCCGCCAAACAGCACGGTGAAACTTCCGGTAAGATGCCGCGACGGTCCCATCACGGTGCCCGAGGCAACGCCCATCGCCACGCCGGCATTATCGCCGTTGGTCATCGGAATGATGGTTCCGAGATTGTGCGCCGGCATCGCCATGATGAGCACGGTAACCTGGCTTGGGATCGCCGTCGGACCCATCGCGATATTCGGATAGGGAACTGGCACCACGGCGGGTCCGGCCGGAGTTAGGCAGACATCCGGAAACCCCATGTCCATGCCCATCATCTGCGTGTTCGCAAACATCGTCGCTGCTCCTCGCCGCCATTCAACCCATGTGAATTTGATCTGCGTCCACCCGCACCACGGTGTCGGCGGTGATGAATGCGACCTCGGCCTGGAATTGCAGCGTTCCTTCCGCACGATGATCGATGTCGCCGGCACGCATCTGGTCGCTCTCCTCGATGAACCGGCTGCTGCGTTTCGCCCGCGTCAGCACGTGGTCGGCAAAGGCCTCGACGGTTTCGCCGATGCTGCGGAGTTTGCTGACATACCAACTGACCCGGCGGCCGACCTGGATCAGCTCATCCAGCACGAAGCGCGCCACGCCCGCGTGCAGGTCGATCTCGGGTGCCGCGGCTCTGACGTTCGCACCGGCGCCCATATCGATGGTCCGTCCGGCCATCAGGCTGATATCGCCGCGTGCCGAAACGATGCCCAGATCGCCCTCGGCCCACAGCCGCGGCGGCGCATCGGATCGCCGCTCCAGGACCGACACGATCCAGACCGTGCCATCGGCCAAGCTGGTCAGCACACGATCCCCCGGCTCTGGCTGGATCAGGCAGCCGAATGCGATGCGCGCCGCCTGGATGATGCCGTCGCAATCGATGCGCGCGTCACGACCCTCGTGTGTGATCAGCTCGGCGGAAGCACTGTCCAACGGCCAAATCATGCCTGCCTGGGTTTCATGCAAGTGCAGCGTGCCAACGGGAATGGCGGTCATCGTGTGCTCCTTCAGGCGTGTTCGCGTTGGTGCCATGTTTCGGCTGTGATCCGGTCGGGGTCGGGCGGCAACATACCCTGGCGGGACGGAATCCGCGCGTCCTGTTCGGAGATCGCATGGAAATTGCTGCGATCCAGCTTGGCACCGCTCAGGTTGGCGCGATCCAGGTTGGCGTGACTGAAATCGGCGTTGGTCAGATCCGCGTCCTGGAAGTCCGCACCGGTCGCGATCAGGCCGGTCGCGGTGCACTGGAACAGCGTGGCGTTGGCGAAGACCGCCTCCGTCGCATCAGCATCGACAAGGATGGCCTGCGTCAGATCGGCGCCTGACAGATCAGCCTGCGTCAGCACCGCCCCTTGCAGAACGGCGCGCGCCAACTTGGCCTCCGTCAGCACCGCGCCTGAAAGCTTGGCGCCGATCAGCATGCACTGGGTCAGGTCGGCGCCGGTCAGATCGCAGCTGGTGAAGTCGGCACCGTTCAGCGCACAGGCGGCGACCGCGAATCCCGGCAGCTTCCGCCCGGCGAAATTGCTGCCGATCAGCGTGGAGCGGGAAAACCGTGCGCCATCGATCCGGGCCGCGCGCAGATCCGCATTCAGAAACACCGCCCGGTACCAGTCCGTCTCGGAGATATCGATGCCCGGCGTGGTGCATTTTGCGATCGAGCAGCGATCGAACCGGCATCCGGCGAACGCCACGCCGGTCAGGTCGCATTCCACCATCGCTGTCTGCAACAACGGCGTATCCTTGAGCGCTGCGCTTCGGAGCAGGCATTTGACGAATTTTGCCTTGAACATCTGCGCTTGTGTCAGTGAGGCCTGGGTCAGGTCGCTTTCGATGAATACCGCACTTTCAAGGTCCGTGCCTTCCAGGTTGGCATCGGCAAGCGTGCAGTGCATGAAGTGCGATTTCGTGAGCTTGGTGCCGCGCAAATCGGCGCCGGAGAAATCCACGTGGTCGAAATTCGCGGCCAGGAAGCTGCGGCCGGCAAGATCGACGCCCGCCAGCGATGCCTTGCCAACGATCTCGCCGTCATCCACCAGTCTTGTCAGTTCGTCCGCGGTCACGCCTGCGCCTCCTGCGGCGACTGATAGAGCGGCAGGTAACGCATTCTGACGCGGAACATACCGCTGTGCTGTGTCTCCTCGTCCAGCTTGGCACGCGGCAGGTTGGCCTCGTAAACCGACACGTTCGTCAGGTTTGCCCCACGCAGATCGGCCCGCGACAGATCGGCCTTGGCGAGATCGGCAGCGTGCAGATCGGCGCGCCGTAGATTGGCGGCGACCAGCCGGCTGCCGCTGCCGCGCGCAGACTGCAGCAAGGTATTGGACAGATCGGCGCGGGACAAATCCGCCCGCTCGATGATCGCATTGCGGAGATCGGCACCGCGCAGGTTGGTTTCGCGCAGATTGGCCTCGGTCAGGTCGGCGTCCGACAGATGCGCCCCCACCAGCGAGCATTGCTTGACGAATGCGGCCTTCTGCAGCCGCGCCTGCTCCAGAACGGCACCGGCCAGATTGCATTGCAGGAACATTGTCCGTTCCATATTGGCCCCGGTCAGGTCGGCGCCTTGCAGATTGCATTCGATGAACTGCGACTTGGTCAGCACGATACCTGGCGCGTGAAGTCCGGGCAGCGACAATTTGATCGCCTTGAGCCCCGGGGCGTGCACGTTGCTGAAATCGGCGCCAGTGGTGACGGCCTCGCTGAGATCGCCGCTTGCCAGATCGGCGCCCGCCAGCGACGCGCCGGTCAGGTCGGCACCGGCCAGCACGGCCTTCGTCAACACGGCATTCTTCAGCGACGCATGCTCAAGCTTGGCCCTTCCCAGGTTCGCGCCGCTGAGGTTGGCGCCGTCTAGCACGCAACCTTGCATCGCGGCATGCGCCAGCACCGCGTTGCTGAGATTGGCGCCGGTGAACCGTGTCCCGGCGAGGTTGGCGCTGTCCAAGCAGATGCCCGACAAGTCGAGCCCTGACAGGTCGAGGCCCGACAGGTCGGCGCCGTGCAGGTCGTAGAGCGCGCGCACAGCCGCGCTGTCGGTGGCGAGCAGTTCGCGGATTTCTGCATTGCGCTCAGCTGTCAAGGCATCAGCCGGATCTTGTAGGTGTGCCGCAAGCCGGTAGCCTTTACGAACCGACGCCTCGGCACGATCCAGCTTTTCGTTGAATTCCGGCGAGGCAAGTTGGGCCTCCAAATCCGCCGTCAATTGACCGAGCACTCGCATCGCGACGACTCGCTCGGCGAGTTCCTTGTGCACGGCGGCGACGCTGAAGGCGGGGGGGCCCTTCGCCTTGGCAGCAAGCCGCTGTTCGATTTCATCCTGGGCCATGCCGGATTCCGCCAACTTGGCCGCGATTTTTGCCTTGCGCTCCTCGGCGGCGGCCAATGTCTTTTCTTTCATCGCCGCTGCCTCGGCTTGGGCCGATTCGATATACACGGGAAGTTCCGCGAGCGTCGGTGCCGGTTTTGGTGGCGGTAGCGGCTGAACGAATTCATCCGGATCCAGGCCGTCGGCTCTCAGCCGTTCCCGCACTCCTTCAAGTGCGCGCTCGGCACGTTTTCTTGCCCGCGCAAGTGCCAGTCGTGGCCCGGCAAGTTCATTATCCTCCGTGGCGGCGGGAGGTGGTAGCCACTCGCCCGGCACCAGGTCCTCGTCGCGCAGGGAGTGGATCGCGCCGTACTTGGAATCGGCACGCTTCATCATGACCTGATAGAAGTGTTCGGGCGACCGCAACGCGTCCGCCCGGTCCGCACCGATCACGACGCGAGCAATGTCGGCGGCGTCCTCCTCGGCCAGCCGCGCCTGTCCGTGATGGATCATGACCAGACGTTCGCGATGGGGAAAAAACCACACGGTGGTCAGCGCCAGCGGCACCTCCTCGAACCTGCCATCGCTGTCGGATTGTTTCCTGACCAGGAACAGGCGTGGCGCCAAGCCGGGCAGCCGGCCTGACAGCAGCTCCTTCTCTGGATTGAGGTTCTTGAAAGCGTAGGTTTCATCCCCGGTCAGCTTATCCGGCAGCCATTGGTCGCGCGGTGCCACGTTGAAAAAGTGCCAATCTATGTCACGCGCATACCCGGGATAATCCTGCTTCAACCAGGTGTCGTCGTACGTGCCGCGGAGCTTCGCTCGCGCAGGCCACATCTGGTCCACCGGCCCGTAGCCAGCAGGAAGCCGCGCCCCGGCCTCTCCCAGTTTCGCATTGATGACGTTCTGCACAGGAAAGACGTCGGCCGATTCGGCGACCGCCACCGTGCCCTTGCCGAGCGGATTGTCGGCATATCCCGGTCCGCCATAGGTCCGGTTCCAGTCGAGACGCATGTCGGTGAACGGTATCGGCTGGGTGATACGTCTGGCGCCTCGCTCGATCCGGCGGTCGCCGTAGATGTTGAGCGTTTTGTCCAACGGCCCGAAGTGAATGCCAACTTCGAGCATGGGCACCACGGTGCCACCGGGCGCGAAACAATGTGCCACCGCGAGGAACTCCGGCTGCACCTTCGGGATCGCGGCATCGAGCGGCTGATCGGGTGGCAACTCCTCCGCCAGGAACGGCCACATCGCCGCTTCCTGCAGCAACATCGGGGCACCGCCGGTCGGTAGGAAGGCGATCACCGAGACGCCAAGCCAGAATTCCCGCCGGAATTCAAACGGACGCGTCAACAGGCCAAGCGTCTGCGGTTTGATGACCTTCATGGCCCACGACCGACACAATAGAATTCTGGGGACCAGCCGACCGCGGCGAATTTGCCCGCTCGGCTTGTCGATCCGAACTACATGCTGACCAGGTTCAGTTGCCATTATCGGTACGGACTAATCGCAGAATGTCAGAGGAGGCTAAGCAGTTCGCACACCATCACGCAAAGCGGAACGTTATTCAAACTAATTGAGTCATCGCAAAATTTTGTTACTGAATTCTCGATATGGGTCTCTATTTCATTCAGACGGCTACTGAAGAAGTGTATTTCCGGGTCAAGTCCGATGTGTGACTTAAAAGAGAGATTTATATTGCTGTGGTATCCCACCATTAGCGTTGTTTGAACGCCGAAGATCGCAGTGAGACTCAACCCGAACGTATAGCTGGCACGAGCACCATACACGGTGCTCGTCGCGCTATCATGGACGGTACTCGACGCACCGTGATGGACGGTAGTGCTGGTGCTTCCAAAGACTTCGCTTGTGGTGTTCCCATTGACCGTCGCATTGGTGTCATGATCGACCTGGGAATACGTATTACCGACAACGTGCGAGTGGGTATCGCCATCGACTTCGGAATAGGAAGTGCCGAGTATTTTCGAATTGGAATTTCCGTTCACCCAGGTGTTGTTGTCTTTCCAGACCCAGGTGTTCTTGTTGTCCAGGCTGACGGCGTTGTTCCGTCCGGTGGTAAACGAATTGATGTCGCACTCTTCCACTTTGTCGTCCACCCCCGCCAAGTCCTTCACGGTGGCTGGAGCGAGTCCCGGGGTGCTTGACGAGAGTTTAGTCCCCGACTCGTTTGTCAAATCATCATCCGGATTACCGTCGAATGTTTTACCGTTGAACCCCGGAGGCAGGTTGGGTGGCACGGGAATAGGCAACAAAGTCGGGTTGTTCAGCAGGTACCAGCCCTCCCAAACCTCATAAAGCCCCGTTGGGTCCTGGAATGTGTCTATGAGATGATTATTGAATTGGTAGGGTGTCGTATCTTTGGCGTAAGTCTCGCCCCAGGCCGACAGCGGGCGAGCGCCCTGCTGGGCGACGAACGTGTTGATCCGCCGAGGCGACACCAGACTCAGATGCTCCTGACCGGGCTTGCCGTGCATGATCACGCGGTTGTCGCCATGGTCGCGCTGGATCGTCTTGTGCTTGTCGAATGGCAACTCCACCGGCGGCATGGTCAGCGCATTGGGCACCGAGCCGACGATCAGCGGCCGGTCGGGATCGCCCTCCAGAAACGCGACGATCACCTCATGCCCGACATGCGGGATCGACAGGCTGCCATAGGACGATCCGGCGCGGGGCTGCGCCACCCGGATCCAACAGGAACTGCGGTCATTGCGCTCGCCGCGGCGGTCCCAGTGGAACTGCACGCGGACGCGGCCAAACGGGTCGCAGAAGATGCTCTCGCCGGGCGGACCAACCACGGTCGCGGTCTGCGCACCGCGCATCACCGGCTTCGGCGTCACCAGCGGCGGCCGGAACGGCGTCGTGGCGGCAATGGCGACGAACTCGTTGCTGTAGCTGGACTCCGCCCCCCCTGCCTCTAGGCCGGGCGCGATGGCGTGGTGCCGCAACTCGGTCAACAGATAGTCTTTGGCCGTATCGTTCGACGCCCCGGCGATGCTGACCCGCCGCCCCGGATCAAAGCCGGCGCAATGGCCGGTGCCGGACACCACGCGCTGCCGCGCCTCCTCCATCTCCATGCGGACCCGGCTCAGCATCCGGCCATCGTCGTGTTGGGTGAACTCGCCCGCCCAGTGGTAGATTTCATGACTGGGCATCCGCGGCACGTTCAGCGTGGTAGCCGTGTCCACCAGCAACCGCTTGGTCGGTGACTGGAAGTCGTAGTCGTTCAGCGTCCACTTGCCGGGACGGAACACGCTGCGGAAGTCCAGCGTCTGTATTTCACCAGCCCGCCAGTTCGGTGACACGGTGACGGCAGGCGGATCGCAGCGACTGGTCGCGTTGTTGCGATCGCCGATCACGAGCAGGTGTTTATCGGCGGAATGCTCGTGCCAATAGAACATCCCCAGATGCTCCATGAGGCGAGAAACGAAATCGAGCGCCGACTCCTCATACTGCACGCAATAGTCGAGGCGCGGGTAAGCGTCCTGGACGACCCGGAAGGCGACGTCGTTCAGACCCTGCTCGGTAAACACGGCGCGCAGGATGTCCGGCACGCTCAGGTCCTGAAATATCCGGCAATCGCAGGTGCAACTGAGGAACCACAGGCGCGGCACGACCTCCAATTCGAACCGCCGGCGGCCGTGGGTGTCATGGCCCATTCCAGCCACGCTGCGCACATGGCCATGGATCGGGCGCCTGGCGTCCGGGCCATCGCCCATGAGCCACAGCGTGACCGGCTCGCCGAGCAGCGCCTCGACGGAGTCGTCCGGTACGGTGGCAACAACCTCAACCCGGTAGAGGAAGCAACGCGAAATTGCGTCCTCGCCGTCCAGCCGGGTCATCAGCAGCGCGACCGGGCCAAGCGCGGAGTTGATGGCAAGCATCCGATGCGCGGACGATGATACGTCCGCGTTCGAAGCGTCGGTGTCGTCCATTGTTACCTCAGCAAATGTTTTACTTGTTTATTGGATCGCCGTACGCCGTATACTTAGTCTGCATCGTCGCCGGTCATCGATGCAAGTAAAGATCGTTCGGCAGCTTCCGCTGAGTGAACATTTGGCGCTGCGCCGAACCGAACCTTGCGATAAGTCAATCCTGTACCCGTCTTGCAACCTCCCCCATCCTTGCGTCACCTCCTCATAGATCGATGCACGCTGCAACACAGCAGCCTGGTCAGACGGCATCCCACCGATACGGCCGGTGCTGGATGTCTGTCCTGTCGCAGCGCGCAACGCATTCGCATTGGCCCGACACCGCGTTAAGCTGCCAACGCCCGGAGAATTCAGCATTGGCGCAGCGCCAGCCGCCATGCGATGAAATACCTCACAGCCCGATACGGCGACTCGCATGGACCAGGTCCGCACACGCCACAAGCTGGCTCCGGTTGCCTCCGCGGGGGCAATCGCCGAACTGATTGCGGTGATCGTCGCGGTCACGGGCGGTGAACCGCGCGTGCTGACCATCGACGGCGGCCGCGCGCTGCCGTCCGGCCCGTTCGAGCCGACCCACCGTTCACTGCAGGCCGGCACGCGCTCCTGGGTGGAACAGCAGACCCACCATCCGCTCGGCTATGTCGAGCAGCTCTACACCTTCGCGGACCGCGACCGCACGGCAGCCGGCCAGCGGACCGTCTCCGTCAGCTATCTCGGCCTGACCCGCGAGGTCCGCACATCCGGTGAGCCGGGCGTCGGCTGGCAAAGCTGGTACCGCTATTTCCCGTGGGAGGATCGGCGCGCGCACGACGCCGCCGAACTGACGGACGCCATCGATGCGCGGCTGCATGACTGGGCGGAGGCAGCCGAAGGTGGTGCGGCCCGACGCGACCGCCTGCGCCGCATCAGCATCACCTTCGGCCAGGACGGCCACACTTGGAACGAGGAACTCATCCTCCAGCGCTACGAACTCCTGTGGGAAGCCGGCCTCGTCCCTGAAGCCCCCGAGACGGCAAACCCGGTGCAGGGCGACCCGATGACCCACGACCACCGCCGCATCCTGGCCACCGGCATCGCCCGCCTGCGCGCCAAGATCAAATACCGCCCGGTGGTGTTCGAACTCATGCCGCCGCGCTTCACCCTGCTGCAATTGCAGCGCACGGTGGAGGCGCTCGCCGGCCGCCTGCTGCACAAGCAGAATTTCCGCCGCCTGATCGAACAGCAGGACCTGGTGGAGGAAACCGGCGACGTCACCACCGAAACCGGCGGCCGACCCGCGAAACTGTTCCGCTTCCGCCGCGACGTGGTGGCCGAACGCGCGGTAACCGGCAGCAAGCTCCCCCTGGCGCGCTGACCCCCCACCCTTGGCGCCGACACGCCGATGTCATACATTGACATCCATGCCAAACGTCAGCCTCACCCCCGAACTGGAACGCTTCGCCGAAGCCTGCGTGCAGAGCGGCCGCTATAATAGTGTCAGCGAGGTCGCCCGCGCCGCGCTCCGGCTGTTGCAGGAGACGGAGGAATGGAAGGCCGCCTTGTTGGCATCGCTCAATGAAGCTGAGGCCGAGGGCGAGCGGGACGGCTTCTTCACGATTGAGGAGGTCGAAGCGGACATGCGGGCCGCCATAGATGAGGCCGCGTCGCGCCGGTCATAATCCACCGACTGTTTGCACCGCGCGCCAGACGAGAGTTGCGCGCGGCGTCGGTGTGGATTGCACGCGATAGTCCCGCCGCAGCCAACGCCCTGGTGACCGAGGCAATGCGTGCCGCCGCGATGCTGGCCAAACAACCGCTGCTGGGAAGGCTTCGTCCCGACCTGCTGCCCGAGCCATTCCGGTTCTGGTCGTTGCGCGGGTTCCTCTACCTGCTGGTTTATGATTTGGCCGCCGTTCCGCCGCGAATATTGCGGGTCCTGCATATGGCGCGCGACCTG
This sequence comes from uncultured Alphaproteobacteria bacterium, assembly GCA_963696645.1. Lineage (GTDB taxonomy): Bacteria > Pseudomonadota > Alphaproteobacteria > Acetobacterales > Acetobacteraceae > JAMXLO01. Next base: position 23,562 of record CAVOKY010000003.1, on the reverse strand, counting down.
GGACCCACGTTGGCCATTTCGATCAGTAATCGCACTCACGCTTCCCCACACGTCACCCCTTGACATCCTTATGCTCATCACTAGCATAAGCAAGTGAAATGCTCATCTAGAGCATAAGGGAGAAGCCCAGATGTCATACGCCGATACCCTAGCCCGCACCGCCCCCCTCTATGACCGGGTAAAGTCGGTCATCCCACCGATGGAATGGCCGGTGTTCGCCGACGACATCGACGCCATCCTGGCCCTCAAGCGCCACCGCAACGCGGTCATCCTGGCGCACAACTACCAGACGCCGGAAATCTACCACTGTGTCGCGGACATTGTAGGCGACAGCCTGGCCCTGGCGCGCGAGGCGATGAAGGTGGACGCCGAGGTGATCGTGCTCGCCGGCGTCCATTTCATGGCGGAAACGGCAAAGCTGTTGAACCCCGCAAAGACCGTGCTGATCCCCGACACGCGCGCCGGCTGCTCGCTGGCGGAGTCCATCACTGCCGCCGACGTGCGCCTGCTGCGGCAACGCTACCCCGGCGTCCCTGTAGTCACATACGTCAATACGTCCGCCGCGGTGAAGGCGGAGTCCGACATCTGCTGCACCTCCGGCAATGCCCGCAAGGTGATCGAGTCACTGGGTGTGGACCGTGTGATCATGCTGCCGGACGAATACCTGGCACAGAACATCGCCGCGCAGACCGGGGTGAAGATCATCACCTGGGCTGGTCACTGCGAGGTGCACGAACGCTTCACCGCTGCCGAGATCCGCGCCGTCCGCGCGGACCATCCCGGTGTCGTCGTGCTGGCGCATCCGGAATGTCCGCCTGAAGTCGTGGCCGAGGCCGACTACGCCGGTTCGACCGCCGACATGGCAGCGTACGTGGGCCGGGAAAAACCCGCGCGCGTGGTGCTGATCACCGAGTGCTCCATGGCCGACAACGTGTCGGTGCATCATCCAGACGTCGAGTTCGTCCGCCCATGCAATCTCTGCCCGCACATGAAGCGCATCACACTGGCCAACATCCGCGGCGCGCTGGAAGAGATGCGCTACGAGGTGACCATCGATCCGGCCGTTGCGGTGCGCGCGCGTCAGGCGGTCGAGCGCATGCTGGCGGTGTAATCATCCCGGCGCGCTCGGCCGTCATTCCCGCGAAAGCGGGAGCCCAGCGGCCAGCACCGATGGCACCGCAAATCCCGCACTGCGCAGCATAAGGAACGGCGCGATGATCCCTCCCCTCCCCGCCATCATGATCGAGCCGTCGGTGCGCGCGGCCCTGTTGGAGGACCTCGGGCGCGCCGGAGATCTAACCACCGATGCAATCGTGCCCGCCGAGGCGCGCACCGAGACCGCCCTGATGGCACGCCAGGCCGGCGTGGTGGCGGGACTTGACTACGCATCCACCGCCTTCCGCCTGATCGACCCCACGATCGAGGTGCTCGTCGAACGCGCCGACGGCACCCGGCTGACGCCCGGCGACCTGATCGCAATCGTTCGCGGCCCGGCGCGCGGCATCCTGACCGCAGAACGCACCGCGCTGAATTTCCTGTGCCACCTGTCCGGCATCGCCTCCGCCACACGTGGCATCGCCGATGCGATCAGCGGCTACAAGGCGCAGGTGGTATGCACCCGCAAGACCATGCCCGGTCTGCGCGCTGCGCAGAAATACGCCGTGCGCGTTGGCGGCGGATCGAACCACCGGTTCGGCCTGGATGACGCGGTGCTGATCAAGGACAACCACGTCGCGATCGCCGGCGGCGTCCGCGCGGCGGTGGAACGCGCGCGCGCCGGCGTTGGCCATCTGGTGAAGATCGAGCTTGAAGTCGACACGCTGGCGCAGCTTCAGGAAGCGCTGACACTTGGCGTTGACGCCGTGCTGCTGGACAACATGGGACCGGACATGCTGCGCCAGGCGGTTGAGATGGTGGGCGGCCGGGCAATCACCGAAGCCTCTGGCCGCATCCGCCCCGACACCGCGCCGACGATCGCCGCGGCGGGCGTTGATCTGCTGTCGGTCGGCTGGCTGACACACAGCGTGGCGGTGCTGGATATCGGGCTGGACCATCGCGGGTAAACCGGGTGGCGCGCTAACACGGATGGGATGCCGATGTTCGCAAATTTGGCGCAACCCCTCGCCACCTGTGTGCTCGTATTGCACACGAGCCGCATCTCAGTGCGCCCTGTATGGCAAAAAACATTGCCTATCCAACTTGCGGTACTGAGAGTCCGGCGCGATTCTCGAACCGATTCAGTGAGCCGGCACCCTTGGCCGAAGTCCAGAGGGCAGCGCCGTCTGGTGGGACCGGGCGAAGCCCTGCCCCGCAACGCGCACCCGTTGACCACCCAATCCTGCCCGCGCAGGATGCGCCCCCATGATCCTACTGATCGACAACTACGACAGCTTTACCTTCAACCTGTTCCACTTCCTGGGCGACGTGGGAGCGCATTGCGAGGTGGTACGGAACGACAAGCTCACCGTCCAGGAGGCACTCGCGCGCCAACCCGAGGCGATCGTGCTGTCACCCGGCCCGTGCACGCCGAACGAGGCTGGCATTTGCCTCGACCTGATCACTGCCGCAGCGGGCAAGCTGCCGATCCTCGGCGTCTGCCTAGGCCATCAGGCGATCGGCCAGGCATTCGGCGGCAACGTGGTCCGCGCGCCGGTGCCGATGCATGGCAAGGTTTCCCGCATCTTCCACAGCGGAACCGATATCGTCGAAGGCCTGCCATCGCCGTTCTCCGCCACGCGCTATCACAGCCTGATCGTTGATCGCGCCACCCTGCCCGATGTGCTGCTGCCCACCGCCTGGACCGAGGACGGCCTGCTGATGGGAATGCGTCACCGCTCGCTGCCGATCTTCGGCGTGCAGTTCCATCCAGAAAGCATCGCCAGCCAGCACGGCCATGAATTGCTGGCAAATTTCCTTGCGATTGCCCGCGGCACCAACACTCCCGCGCGCGCCGCCTGACGCCGCAACATGTCCAACAACCTGAAACCGATCCTGGCCCGTCTCGCCGGAGGCGAGACATTGACCGACGCCGAAGCCGAGAGTGCGTTCGACATCATCATGTCCGGCGAGGCAACGCCCGCGCAGATCGGCGCCCTGCTGATGGCGATGCGGGTGCGCGGCGAGACCGTGCCCGAGCTCACCGGTGCGGTGCGCGCCATGCGCAACCGCATGACAGCAGTGGCCGCCCCCGCCGAGGCGATCGACGTATGCGGTACAGGGGGAGATGCCGCCGGCACGCTTAACGTCTCCACTGCGGTGACTTTCGTGGTCGCCGGCTGCGACGTGCCGGTCGCCAAGCACGGCAACCGCGCGCTTTCCTCGCGCACCGGTGGCGCCGATGTGCTGAGCGCCCTTGGCGTCAACGTGGACGCGCCGCTGGAGCGCATGTCCGACATCCTGCGGGCGGCGAACTGCGCCTTCCTGTTCGCCCCGCGCCACCATCCCTCGATGCGCCACGCCGCAGGCCCGCGCGTCGAACTCGGCACGCGGACGATTTTCAACCTGCTGGGACCGCTGGCCAATCCCGCTCGCGTGCGCCGCCAGCTTATCGGCGTGTTCGCTCCAGAGTGGGCCCGTCCAATGGCCGAAACACTCGGCCGGCTCGGCAGCGAAACCGCCTGGATCGTGCACGGCCAGGGACTCGATGAACTCACGGTGGCCGGCGAGAACCAGGTCACCGCCTGGCAGGACGGCGCGGTCCGGTCGTTCACGGTGAAACCCGAGGATGCCGGCCTGCCGCGCGCGCCGGTCGAGGCGATCCGCGGCGGCGATGCCGCGCTGAATGCCGCCACGTTGCAGGCATTGCTTCAGGGCGCCACCGGCCCATATCGCGACACGGTGCTGCTGAACGCGGCGGCAGCACTGATCGTGGCAGCGACAGCGGCTGATCTACGCGAGGGTGTGGCGCTGGCCAGCCGATCGATCAGTTCCGGTGCGGCACTCGCTGCGCTCGACACGCTGCGGCGCGAGACGGCTGTGCGCTGATCCCGGATCAGGCCCGGAGACAGGCTCGCAGGAGCAAGAGGATCCATGGCTGACGATAACAGCGACCCGCCAGCCGACGTTCTGGACCGCATCTGCGCCGATACGCGGGCGGCGGTGGCGCGCGCCAAAACGGCGACCAGCATCGAGACGCTGCGCTACGAGATCGGCATCCGCAATGACCCGCCGCGCGGATTCGGGTCTGCACTGAAGGAAACCTGTGCCCAGGGCTGCTATGGCCTGATCGCGGAGATCAAGAAGGCGTCACCGTCGGGCGGCCTGATTCGGCCCGATTTCGATCCGCCCGCGCTGGCGCGTGCCTACCGAGACGGCGGCGCGACGTGCCTCTCCGTCCTGACCAATGGGCCATATTTCCAGGGCAGTGCGGCCGATCTGATGGCGGCGCGCGAAGCCGTGGACCTGCCGGTACTGCGCAAGGATTTCATTCTCGATCAGTGGCAGGTCTATGAGAGCCGCGTGATGGGTGCGGACTGCATCCTGCTGATCCTGGCTGCGCTCACCGACGCCGAGGCACGCGACCTGGAAGCGCTGGCCCGAGCACTCGACATGGACGTGCTGGCAGAGGTGCACGACCGCCGCGACCTGGACCGGGCACTTGGCTTGCAGACTCCGCTGATTGGCATAAACAATCGCAATCTCAAGACCTTGGTCACCGATCTGGCGACGACGGACGAATTGGCGCCACACGTGCCGCCGGATCGCTTCCTGATTGCCGAGAGCGGCATCCGCAGCCATGCCGATGTGCTCCGCCTGGCCGCGATTGGACCGCGTTGCTTCCTGGTCGGCGAGAGCCTGATGCGCCAGCCGGATGTGGCGGCCGCGGCACGAACCCTGCTGACGGGTTCGACGTGAGGCAGGAATTTTCCCACTTCGACGCGAGTGGCAATGCGGCGATGGTCGATGTCGGCGCCAAGCCGGTCACCGAACGCACCGCCACGGCGCGCGCGCGGGTGACGATGCAGCCGGCGACGGCTGTGCTGATCCGCAGCGGCGGAGCGAAGAAGGGCGACGTGCTGGGCGTGGCGCGGATCGCCGGCATCATGGCGGCGAAGCGCACCGCCGAACTGATCCCGCTGTGCCATCCACTGCCGATCAGTGCGGTCAGCGTGGACCTGACCGTGACCGACGACGCGGTCGAGATCGCCGCGACGGTGCGCACGACCGGCCAGACCGGAGTGGAGATGGAAGCGCTGACCGCGGCCTCGGTCGCGGCGCTGACCGTCTACGACATGTGCAAATCGGTGGATCGCGGCATGCGCATCGAGGCCGTGCGGGTGGTGCACAAGGCTGGAGGAAAGTCGGGCGAATTCGTGCAGGACTGACGCGTCCCTCTTTTATAGGGTTCGAGCGTGGCCCGACCATTCCACGACTTCGCTCGCCTACCCGAATACCTGCCGGCGGGCCAGCTCCGGGCCACCTCGCTGCTCTGCGCCGCCCCCTCAGTAAACCAGCGCGTGATCCAGTACCGGCGTCCAGCGCCCGTTATGGACCACCGCGAGGAATGCCTGCGTCGCGCCGTGATGATTGGTCGGCGTGAACGTGTAGCTGCCGCCGAACACATCGTGGAAATCCGTGATGGTTTCCATCGCGTGCAGCAGACTGTCCACCGTCAGATCCCGCCCCGCCCGCTGGAGTGCCTCCAGCACGATCTGCGCCGAGGTGTAGCCGCATTCGCCGAGGTAGTTCATGTCGACGCCATAACGCGCCTTGTAGCGCTGCAACAACTCGTGCACCGCCGGCCGTGGATTGTCGGGATACGCATACATCGACGGCGTCATCGAATAGAACCCCTCGCCGACGCCGCCGGGCGCCTCGGCGATCGCCGTGTCATACGCCGCGATCTGCCCCATCATGTCGACGTCCCAGCCAAGCTTGCGCGCCGTCGAGAGGATCAGGATGGTGTCGCGCACGATGGTGCCAAGTACGATCAGGTCGCAGTTCGCCTCACGCAGCTTCGCCACGTTGGCGCTGAAGTCGGTGTCGGTCGGCTTGTGCGCGGTACTGGCGACCAGCCTGATGCCCATCGCCTCGGTCTGCTGCGTGACGCCGAACAGGCTTTCCTTACCGAAATCGGTGTCCTGATACATGATGCAGACCGCTTTCTTGCCGCGCTGCTCGACGAAGTACTTCACCCCGGACCGCACCTGGTCCACCGCGGACGCGTACTGGCTGAACTTCAGCTTGTGGAACGGCTCGTACATCGAGCGAGCCGGACTGAGCGGCAGCAGCTTCGGCGTACCCTTTTCGATCGCCATCGGCCAGGTGGCGTTGTTCATCGGTGTGCCGCCATCCTCGATGGTGAAGAACACGTGGTCGCTGTTCAGCAGCTTGTTCATCGCCTGCACGGCGCGAGGCACCTGGTACTGGCTGTCTTCGACGACGTAGCGGATCTTCCTGCCATTCACGCCGCCCTTCGCATTGGCGTCGTCGAATGCGAGGCGGATAGCGCTGGCGCTGTTGACGCCCTGGATCGCGGTAACCCCCGACAGGTCGGTGACGGTGCCGATCAGAATCTCCGTGTCGGTAACGCCAGGCACCGGATCGGCTGCCATCGCGGACGCAGCAAATGCCGCGAATGACGCAGCGGCGAGCAACGCGCCGCGCAGCCGGTTCGCCAGCCGCATTGGATTGCGTGCCATCGTGCATGTTCCCCCTGTTGCGACCGGATCGCGTCCGGCCGTCGTTTCGCCCGATGTGGGTCGACCGGTCGCCAGGGCTTAGGTCCACCCGACGCCGGCAACCCAAACTTAGAGCATTGTCGCGTTGACCGGAAACATTTCCGGCTGGCCGGTCGGGCGCATGCACGGCGGCCTTTGTGCTATGCTGTCGCGCAATGCGGCACTCCGAGCTTCTTTCCGATCGGCCACCTGTCCCCGACTGTGTGGCCAATGCCTGACGTGTCCGGGACGCCACCGTTCGACCTCGCCATCATCGGTGGCGGCGTGAACGGCTGCGGCATCGCGCGCGACGCGGCCGGGCGCGGCCTGTCGGTGCTGCTGCTGGAACAGGGCGATCTGGGCGGCGGCACATCGTCGGCGTCCACCAAGCTGATCCATGGCGGGCTGCGCTATCTCGAGCACCACGCCTTTCGCCTGGTGCGTGAGTTGCTGGCCGAGCGGGAGGTGTTGCTGCGCGCCGCGCCGCACATCATCCGACCGATTCGCTTCGTGCTGCCGCATCATGCCGGGCTGCGGCCGCGCTGGCTGATCCGGCTTGGCCTGTTCCTCTACGACCATCTCGGCGGACGGGAGATACTGCCCGGCACGCGCTCGCTCGACTTGCGCCACGATCCAGCCGGAGAGCCGCTGCGCCCGGAGTACGCGCGCGGCTTCGAGTATTCCGATTGCACCGTGGACGATAGCCGGCTCGTGGTGCTGAACGCCCGCGATGCGGCGGCGCACGGTGCGGATATCCGCACGCGCACGCGGTGCGTTGGCGCGCGACGCGAGGCTGGCGCGTGGCGCCTGATACTCGACTATGGAGCCACAGCCCACGCCCGCGTGCTGGTGAATGCCGGCGGACCGTATGTATCGCGCGTGCTGGCCGACGTCGCCAATGAAGCAACGCCGAGGCGCGTTCGGCTGGTGCGCGGCAGTCATATCGTTGTGCCTCGGCTATACGCGTATGACCGCAGCTACATCTTCCAGAACGCTGACGGCCGCGTATGCTTCGCCATTCCGTACCAGCAGGACTTCACCCTCATCGGCACCACCGATGAGGATTATCGCGGCGATCCCGCCGCGGTGGTGAGCACGGCGGAGGAGGAGCGTTACCTGTGCGCCGCGGTCAGCGAATATCTGCGCCGGCCGGTCGATCCGTCGGCCATCGTCTGGCGCTATTCGGGAGTGCGTCCGCTACTGGACGACGGCGCCAGCAAGGCGCAGGAGGCGACGCGCGACTACCTGCTGGAACTGGAAGCGCCGGTCGATGGCGCGCCGCTGCTATCGGTGTTCGGCGGCAAGATCACCACGTATCGGCGCCTTGCCGAAGCCGCAATGGCGAAGCTGGCACGGTTCTTTCCTGGCACGCGCGGCGCGTGGACCGCCGGCGCCACGCTGCCAGGCGGCGGTTTCGCCTGGGATGCGATCGGCGCGCTGCAACAGGATTTGTACCGGCGCTACCCGTTCCTGACCGCAGCCACATCGTGGCGTCTGGTGCGATCCTATGGAACGTTGGCCGCCGAGGTACTCGGGGATGCGTGCAATGCAGGCGATCTCGGCCGCTGTTTCGGCGCCGACCTGACCGAGCGCGAGGTCGATTGGCTGACCCGCACCGAATGGGCCCGCACCGCCGAGGATGTGCTGTGGCGTCGCAGCAAACTCGGCTTGCGAGTTTGTCAGGCCGAGGCCGCGGCGCTGGACAGCTACCTCGACTCTTCAGCGCTACAGCGGGTCGATCAACTGTAGCAAGCGGTCCATCCGAGGTGGCAGGATGTTTCACCCTGTTCCATCTCTCATTTCGCTGTCGTCGCCGGGCGTGGCCATGCCATCCAATGTCTTGGCGTCAAGCGCATGCCAAAAATGTGGAAGACGTGGATGGATGAAGAAGCGGCGGTGACGCTGAATGAATGTCGCGCCGATGACCCACCACCGAGCCGCACCGTTAGCGATATTTTCAGACCGACGCACCATCATCGAATGGGCCGCGACCACCGGGAACCAGCATGCTGCGATACAAGACGGCGAACACGACACTGGAATACTTCGATATTTCGGACACATTCTTTATCGGCCTGATCAACAAGGTCAGTCCGCATACGCTTACCTTTGCCTCCGGGGTGGACGCGCCGTGGGCGCTGTATCAGGCGATCGAATACATCGTGCGCAACGGCATACCGGGCGACATCGTCGAGTGCGGTGTCTGGTCCGGCGGCTCGATGCTTCTCGCAGCGCATGCGCTGATGCATTTCGGCGATACCTCCCGCCGCATTTATCTGTACGACACGTTCCAGGGTATGCCCAGGCCGGATGCCATCGACGCGCGATGGGATGGCGTGCCGGCCCTGCCGACCTGGCAGAGACACCAGGCGGACGGCTCTCCATGGGGCTTCGGTGGAACCCTCGACCACGTCAGGTCGGTGGTGGGTTCATCTGGCTATCCCGCAGACAAATTCGTCTTTGTCGAAGGCATGGTGGAAGACACGCTGCCTGCGATGCGCCCCGAGACGATCAGCCTGCTCCGCCTGGATACCGATCTATACAGCTCAACATACCACGAACTGGTTCACCTGTATCCGGCCCTCTCGGTGGGCGGGATCCTCATCATCGACGACTACGGGGGTTTCGAGGGCGCCAGGATCGCGACCGATCAGTTCCTCTACGAAAACCAGATCCCGCTCTTCCTGACGCGCATCAACCCGTCGGTCCGACTGGCGGTCAAGTCGAAACTGTAACGTCTCCTCAATTACTTCCGTCTTCGTCGTCGAACAGGATCCGGTTCGCGGCACCTTCCAGATCGTCGGTACTGGCCGGACCGCAGCGACCACAGGAATATGGCCAGGCCGCCACCGCCAAGAATCAGGCTGGCACCGAGCAGGTACAGAATGACGTTCATGCCGACCTGCCGCGCAGACGGAAGCTGTTCGCCATCACCAGCAACGACGAACTCGACATCGCTGCGGCAGCCAGCCATGGCGTAACGAAGCCAGCGACTGCCAGCGGCACCATCAGCAGATTGTAGCCGATCGACAGCGCCAGGTTCTGCCGCATAACGCCTTGTGCGCGCCGCGCCGTCTCGATCACGCTGGCGACCGGGGCCAGCCGGCGGCCCTGGAATACCACGTCTGCCACGGTCTGGCTGACATCGGCAGCGCTCGCCGGCGAGGCGGACACGGTCGCGGCGGCCAGCGAGGGACTGTCGTTCAGCCCGTCACCGACCATCAGCACTTTGCGGCCCGACGCAACCAGTGCCTCGATCGCCGCCACCTTCTGCACCGGAGTACAGTCCGCCTGCCACGCGTCGATGCCAAGCGAGCCGGCGATCGGTGCAACGGCGCCGGCGCGATCGCCGGACAGCAGGCGCACGTCGAGGCCAAGCTTGCGCAGGTGTTGCACGGTCGCGACAGCGTCCGCCCGCAGGGTCTCATGGAAGCCGAATCGGACAAGGGGGAGGTTGGGACGGGTGAGCCAGAGTTCTGGTCCCGAAACTGTTGACCGTTGGCCGCCACCGGCCCGACCGTCTTGGCCGGGCTTGTCCCGGCCATGACGGACAGGCGAGCGGTGTGGCTCGGCTATCGTTTCGCCACCTGCCATGACTCCCCCTCCCTTTTCGGGAGGGGGTTGGGGGGAGGGGGCAACCCCGCAGAATCCAAAACTGCCCAACCGCACATCACCGGCGCACAGCCCCTGCCCGGGATACTCCACGACGCCATCCGCAGCAGCGACCGGACCCGCGGCGGCGACCAGCGAACGCGCCAGTGGATGCCGGCTGCTCACCGCAAGCGATGCCGCGACACGCAGCGCTGCCTCGTCGAACTCCGGTCCCATCACCAGTGCCAGTGTCGGTTCGGTCAGCGTGCCGGTCTTGTCGAATACAACCGTATCTGCAACCGCCAGACGCTCCAGCGCGGTCGCCGACTTCAGCAGCACGCCCGCGCGGAACAGCACTCCGGTGGCGATCACCTGTACCACCGGCACCGCGAGTGCCAATGCGCAGGGACACGTGATGATCAGCACGGCACAGGCCGTCAGCAACGCCTGGCTCACCGGCACGCCTATCACGAAATACCACCCTAAGAACGTCAGCAGCGCGCACAGATGTACCGCCGGCGCGTAGCGTCGCGCCACCCGATCGGCAAGCACGACAAAGCGCGAGCGTCGCGCCTCCGCCGCCTCGATCAGCCGCACGCATTCGGCCAGCAACGTCCCGCCGCCGGTAGCGGTCGCCCGCACTGTCAGCGCCTCACCAAGATTCAGCGTACCCGCGAACACAGGCGTTCCCGGCGCGACCTCGATCGGTAGGCTTTCGCCGGTCACCAGGCTGGCGTCCAGCGAGGACGCACCACGCACCACCACGCCATCGACACCGATGCGCTCGCCGAGCCCGACCAGCACGCGATCGCCGGGTGCCACCGACTGCTGGCTGCGCCGCTGTGTGCTGCCATCCGCCAGCAGCACCGCCACATCGCCGGCGCGCAGCGTCAGCAACTGTTCGGCCGTGGCGCGGGCCTGACCGCGTGCGCGATGGTCCAGCACGCGGCCGACCAGCAGGAAGAACAGCAGGGTGATGGCGGAATCGAAGTATGTGTTCGCGCCACCTCGCATGGTCTGCAACAGGCTCATGCCGGTCACCAGGATGACGCCGAGGCTGATCGGCACATCCATGTTGGTGCGACCGTGGCGCAACGCGGCGAAGGCGGAAGCGAAGAACGGCCGTCCGGCATAGGCGATCGCCGGCATCGCAACGAGTGCCGACACCCAGTGCAACAGGTCGCGCGTTGCGGGCCCCATGTCGCGCAGCAGGCCGCCCGCCTCGCCGGCCCAGATGCCGATCGACATCAGCATCACGTTGCCGGCGGCAAATCCCGCCACAGCCAGAGCGCGCAGCAACGCGCGGCCTTTGTCGTCCTGCGCTGCGGCGAGCGCGGCCGCATCGAACGGCACGAGCCGGTAGCCGAGACGTTCGATCAGCGTGACCAATGCGTCCGCTCGTTCCGCCGTGCCGCGCCAGACAAGCTTCAGCCGGCGCGTCGTCATGTTGACGCGGCCCTGCAGGATGCCGGGTTCGCGGGCCAGGACAGACTCGATCAGCCAGACACAGGCGCCGCATTGCAGCCCATCGACCGCCAGCGTGAGTTCGTGCGCGCCATCGGTGCGGTCCGCGACGTAGCGCGACAGGTCCCATCGTTCGGCTACGTCAGGGCGCGGCGCGCGCAACGCAGGATCGAGCACGCGCTGCGCATAGTAGCGGCCGAGACCGAGCGTCTGGATGGTTTCGAAGGCCGCCGCACAACCCGGACAGCAGAAGCGGCGGCCAGGAGCGGCAGGCAGCCCGCAATGAACGCAGACGTTGCCAGCAAGCGGTACAGCAGCACCGCCAGCAACTCCCCCTCCCCTTGCGGGAGAGGGTTGCGTGGAAGAGCCGGGTTGAAAACCAGTGATGCCCCCTCCCCCCAACCCCCTCCCGCGAGGGGACGGCGAGAAGTTGAACATGATCACCGCACGATGACCCGCCGCGTCGCTGCTACGCCGTGACCACCGGCCGATGCCGATACCGTCAGGTCCCATTGCCCCGGCAAGGTCAGCGCCTTATCGGCGACATACTGTCCGGCGTCGGCTTCGTGGAGCATCAATCGTTGCGTTTCGGGCGCACCCAGCGGCCGCTCGGCGGAAGCAGCAACCGACACACCACGCAGCGGCGCACCGTCGCGGCCGGTCAGCGTCACCACCGGCCGGCCCACCCGGTCGATGCTCGCAACGATGTTCCAGCCGAGCGCAGCTTCGCGCCGGGCCTGCTCCAGCACCGCGTTGTAATTGTTGCTGAGGGCGAAGCCTTCATCGCCTCCGGCCGCACCGGGGAAGGTGTACAGCGCCGAATAGATCATGCCGGCGTTGACCGCGATAACGACACCCAGTGCGGCAACCACACCCAACGGGAAGAAGCGCCAAAGCGACTGTCCGCCAGGGGGCAACGTGCCCGATGGCGGCGGCATCCAACGCATATGGCTCATCGTGCCGGCCCCATGAAAATCGAATGATACACCGTCTGTTCGCCGGTCTCCGCATTGCGCAGCGTGAAGTCGATGGCTTGCGATCCATCCACCAATTTATCCGGCTGGCCACTCAGCAACACGCGGAACGTGCCGACACTGTCCGCCTTGACCGGCAGGCCAAGCGTGTCCGACGGTCCCAGGCCTTCATCGGCTTCGGCAAGGATCGCGCCAGGCAATCCCGCGCTGCTCAGCACGAACAGCGTCTGGCTCTGGCCCTTGTTGACGATCTTCACCGTGTAGCCGTTGCGCAAATTGCCGTCGGGCAGGCGCACGAACAGCGGCGCGCGGTCGTGCAGCACCGACAGGCCGAGCGTCGAACGGGTCAGCAATGCCACCGTCATGACGCAGACCACAACCAGCATCGCCGAGATGTAGATCAGCGTGCGCGGCCGAAGCAGTTGCAGCGTGGTCTGCCGGCCCGCCGCCTTTGCTGCCTGATCAGCCAGCGTGTCCCAGGTGATCAGCCATTTCGGCCGCCCGGTGCGTTCCATCACGTGGTTGCACGCATCGATGCACAACCCGCAGTTGATGCATTCGAGCTGAATGCCGTCGCGGATGTCGATGCCGGTCGGGCACGCGGTGACGCACGCACCACAGTCGATGCAATCGCCGCCCGCCACATCATCCTGCCGCTTGCCGCGCAAACGCGGTTCGCCGCGCCAGCCCTGATACGTCACGGTGACGCTCTGCTCGTCCAGCATCGCCGACTGGAAGCGCGGCCACGGACACATGTAGGTGCACACCTGCTCGCGCGCCCAGCCGGCCAGCAGATAGGTCGTTGCGGTGAACAGGAAGGTGAAGAAGTAGACCTGCTGCGAGGCCGTCCCGCTCCAGAACTCCACCGTCACGGTCGGCGCATCGACGTAGTACATGATCCATGCGCCGCCGGTCCAGAACGCGATGCCCAGCCAGATCGCGTGCTTCAACCCCTTGCGCCATGCCATGTCGATTGTCAGCGTTTCGGCGTCGCGCTTCATGCGTTCGTTGCGGTCGCCCTCGATCACGCGCTCGACCCACATGAACAGGTCGGTCCACACCGTCTGCGGACAGGTGTAGCCGCACCAAACGCGGCCAATCAGGCTGGTGACCAGAAACAGCGAAACGGCGCCCATGATCAACAGGCCGGTCAGGTAATAGATGTCCTGCGGCCAGAACTCGAGGTTGAAGAAGTAGAAGCGTTCGTGGAACAGATCGAGCAGCACCGCCTGACTTGGCTGGTTAACGCCGCGGTGCCAGCGCAGCCACGGCAGCAGATAGTACACCGTGAGGCAGAACACCAGCACTGCCCATTTGAATCGGCGCACCGGTCCGTGCACCGATTTCGGATAGACCCGCACGCGATTGGCATAGAGATGCTCGCCGGCTTCCTCCTGCTGAAGCTGTAGCTGACGATCCGCCTTGCTGATGCGGGACATGACTATCCGTCATGGCCGGGCTTGACCCGGCCATCCACGTCCACATCGGAGGCACGCAAGGAAGCCGTGGGTAGCCGGGCCACGCCCAGCCATAGCGGTTGATTGGCGGTCGCGATGCGGGTGGGGCCTAACATGCTACTCACCGCCACCCAGCGAATGCACGTACAGTGCAAGGCTCTTGATCGTTGCGGCATCCAACCGCGTGTTCCAGTTCGGCATCACGCCTGAGCGCGGCGAGGTGATCTGCCCCACCACGATCGCACGATCGTCGCCATAGAGATGCACGTGCGAGGCCAGCCGCGGCGCGCCCTTCTCACGATCCCCCTGCCCCGCATCGCCGTGACAGATCGCGCAGTTCTCCGCGAACAGCTTTTTGCCCGCGCTCACATCCTTGTCCGCCTCGGCGTGGCCGTACAGCGTCATGACATAGTCGGCGACCTGCTGGATCTCCGCCGGCTTCAGAATGCCATCGACGCCGAAGCGCGGCATCTGTGCCTCGCGCGCGTCGGCATCGCCGCTGCGAATGCCATGCGTGATGGTCTGCTGGATCGCCTCCAGCGTGCCGCCCCAGATCCAGGCGCCGGCCGCCAGCGCGGGATAGCCCGGCTGCCCACCGCCACCGGCCCCGTGACACGGCTGGCAGTTGTTGGCGAAGGCGATCCGACCATCCGTCTCGGCGGCCGCCATGAGTTGCGGATCCTGGCGGATCTGGGCAAACGACAGCGTCTTGATCCTGTCCATTGTTGCCGCGCGCTGCGCCGCCACCGCGCGCACATCGGCATCCACCGCGTCGCGCTGCGAATAGCCCAGCAAGCCAGGGAAGTAGCCATGCACCCATGGCACCGATGGATACAGAATGCACCACACCGCGGCCCAGGCGATCGTAGCGTAGAGCACGTACAGCCACCACTTCGGCAGCGGTGTGTTGAGTTCCTTGAGCCCGTCCCACTCGTGCCCGGTGGTCTCCCGACCGGTGACGGCGTCCTTTTCGATCTTGGTCGGCACAGTGGCGCTCCTCAGCGGTCGTCGTCGAGCGGGATGCGACCATGCCGCTCAATCTCGGTCTTGCGGCCCGGCCAGTAGGTCGTGAGCAGGATCAGCGCGAACACGGCGAACACCAGCAGGATCGAGGTGTGTTGCAGCCACACGATGATTGGCATCATGTTCATGGCCACGCTCTATTGCCGCAGACGTTCGTTGGCGGGATCGGCGAAATCGACCATGGTGCCGAGTACCTGGAGATAGGCAACCAGCGCGTCCATCTCGGTGACCTGGCGTCCGTCGCCGGGCACCGTCACCGCCTTCGGATACCGCTTCAGCAGCGCCGAATTGTCCGCATTCGGATTGGCCTGCGACTGCATATCGGCCACCGCATTGGCGATGTCATCGTCGGTGTAGGGCACGCCGACCATGCGCAACGTGCGCAAACGCGCGACGACGTCGCCGGGATCGATTGGCGTCTCGGCCAGGAACGCGTAATGCGGCATCAGCGATTCCGGCACCACGCTCTGCGCATTGGTCAGGTGCGCATAGTGCCATTCACTGGAATACTTCCCACCGACCCGCGCCAGGTCAGGACCGATACGCTTCGAGCCCCACTGGAACGGATGGTCGTACATGCTCTCCGCAGCCAGCGAGAAATGCCCGTAGCGCTCCACCTCGTCACGCAGCGCGCGGATCTGCTGGCTGTGGCAGAGATAGCAGCCCTCGCGCACGTAGATGTCACGGCCACGCTGCTCGAGCGGCGAATAGGGGCGGATGCCCTTTACATGCTCTACCGTCGTTTCGATGGTGAACAGCGGAACCACCTCAACGATGCCACCGACAGCGACGGTGACCAAGGTCAGCACCAGCAGCAGGAAGGCGTTCTTCTCGATAAATTCGTGACGGATGAACATCGTCTTATTCTCCCGCCACGGCGAGCGCCGGATCGAATCCGCCCGCGTGCATCGGAGGCGGCACCAACCGGCGCTCGGTGGTGTCGCTGTGCACCGTCTGGATCAGGTTGTAGACCATGATCAGCGCACCAGTGAGGAACAGCAGGCCACCCATCAGCCGGATCACGTAGTACGGATGCACCGCCACCACCGACTCGGCGAACGAGTACTGCAGGAAGCCGAACTGGTCGTAGGCACGCCACATCAGGCCCTGCATGATGCCGGCGACCCACATCGAGGTGATGTAGAACACGATGCCCAGGGTCGCGATCCAGTAGTGCCAGGATGCCAGGCGCGTCGAATATAACGCGCTACGTTTCCACAGCACCGGCACCAGGTAATACAGCGCGCCGAAGCTGATGAACGCCACCCAGCCCAGCACACCGGAATGCACGTGTCCGATTCCCCAGTCGGTGTAGTGCGACAGCGCGTTGACGTCGCGCACCGACATCACCGGGCCCTCGAACGTTGACATGCCGTAGAAGCCGACCGCTGTGACTGAAAAGCGCAGGCCAGGATCGGTGCGCAGCTTGTCCCAGGCGCCCGACAGCGTCATCAGGCCGTTGATCATGCCGCCCCACGACGGCATCCACAGCATGATCGAGAACACCATTCCCAGCGTCTGCGTCCAGTCAGGCAGCGCGGTCCAGTGCAGGTGATGCGGGCCGGCCCAAATATAGAGGAACACCAGCGACCAGAAATGCACCACCGACAGGCGGTAGGAATACACCGGCCGGTTCGCCGCCTTGGGAATGAAGTAGTACATCATCCCGAGGAACCCCGCGGTCAGGAAGAACCCCACCGCGTTGTGGCCGTACCACCACTGGATCATCGCGTTCTGCACGCCGGATGCCCAGGAATACGCGGCCGAAGAATACACCGAGATCGGCAGGAACAGGTTGTTGCCGATGTGCAGCACGGCGACGGTCAGGATGAATGCGAGATAGAACCAGTTGGCGACATAGATGTGCGGCTCCTCGCGCTTCATCAGCGTGCCGACGAAGATGACCGCGTAGGCAACCCAGACGATGGTCAGCCAGACATCGATGTGCCACGGCGGTTCGGCGTATTCCTGGCTCTTGCTGAACCCCATGACATAGGACAGCGCCGCCATGACGATGAAGAACTGGTAGCCCCAGAACACGAAGTTCGCCAGCGCCTCACCGCCGAACAGGCGCGTGCGGCAGGTGCGCTGCACGACGTAGAACGAGGTGCCGTACAGCATCGATCCGCCGAACGCGAAGATGCCGGCCGAGGTGTGCACCGGGCGCAGCCGTCCGAAATTGGTGAACGACAGACCCAGGTTGAACTGCGGCCAGGCGAGTTCCGTGGCCAGGTAGACCCCGACTGCGAAAGCCACAATCGCCCAGAACACCGCGGCGATGATGAATTTCTTGACCACCGCGTCGTTGTAGTCGGGCGCCGGGCGGGACATCGGCAGGGCCAGATCAGACATGCCGGTCTTGCTCCGGACGCGCCGCGTCCAGCCTGTCGAAATGCCGGCGCAGCAGACCGAGAACAAACACGCAGGCGAAGCCGAACAGCGATAGCCCGAACACATATATCCCGGCGTCCATCGCGCCTGAGGCAAGGATCAGGCCGATGAGGCCAAACGCGGTCATCATCAGCCCGATGATGAGGTCGCCAGGGTCGATATCCATGGACAGCTCCGGTGCAGAGGCCGGCAAACTGCCCTGGTCGCGTTAATGGTTCATTGATTTAGATCAATGTGACGGTGGTGATATTCGGCATTGTCACCGGCGTCATGGTTGGCACAGGCCGACCATGACGACGATCACCGGGTGCACCACGGCATGGGTTCCGGCTTCGACTTCCTGGCCTCACTGTGCGGTTCGGCGGCCACGCGGCCATTGGGCGGCGGGGTGGCTCTCGGGCTGCTGCTGGCTGGCGCAACCGGCAGCGTGATGCACTGCGCGCCGATGTGCGGGCCGTTCGTGCTGGGCCAGGTCGCCGACCGCATGGCGCGACTGCCCGCGGCCCGGCTGTGCGAGATGCAGCGGTTCGGCGGGGCGCTCTTGCTGCCGTACCACCTGGGGCGGATCACCACCTACTCCGCGCTGGGTGCTCTGGCCGGTTTCGCCGGATCGACGCTGTCCCGGCAGCCCTGGCTCGACCGCCTCTCGGGCGTGCTGCTCCTGCTTGCCGCGCTGCTGTTCCTCGGTCAGGCGCTACGACGACTGGTACCGGCGGCGCATGCGCTGCTGCCCGACATCGCGTCCCCGCCGCTGGGCTTCGTCCGCGGCATCGCCCGGCTGACTGCCCGCATGGACCGCTCGACCCCTACCGGCGGCCTGCTGCTCGGGCTGGCGCTCGGCTTCCTACCCTGCGGTTTCCTCTACGCTGCTCTCACCGCGGCATCCGCCAGCGGAAGTCCGGCCGCAGGGACGTTCGCCATGGCAGCATTCGGCATGGGCACGATCCCGAGCCTCGTCGCGGTGGGTGTCGCCGGCCAAGCCGCCGGCCGGCGCTGGCAGCGGGCGGCAAGCGCCATCGCTCCGGCAGTGATGCTGCTGAACGCCGGCATGCTGGCCGTACTCGGCTTGGGCGTGATCACATAATCGCGACACTTTGGCATTTGCATCGGAATTGAGCCCACAATCAGCGGATTGATGTCAAACTGGGCGGAATCGGCCGGGCTTGGCATCGGGGAAAAGGGGCAGCCATGCAAATTCCATCGGCGTTTCGCCGCATTGCCGGCTTGCTGGCTGTCGGCGGCTTACTTCAGTTTGCCGGCACGGGATCTGCCGGTGCCTCGGTGATTTCTGCCAGCCCGACGCTGCCGGTGCTGGGAGTGCCCTACAAGCCGGTTGTCGGCGGAGGGTGCTTCACGTTTGCCAAGGTATGCATCGATCTCGGCAGCCTGACGATGACCTCTCTGGTGTCGTCGACGTTCAGCAGCACAGGCCAGGACATAATCGCCGACGCCGGATTTACCGGTTTGCTGACGACACTGAGCGGCACGCCGATCGGGCCGATTTCGCTGTCGGGAACGATTGAGGAAGAGGTGCTCGGACGCACGTTTTCGACCGAGCTCGGCACCTGGGCGACCGATATCACCACGCTTTCACTGGCCGGGCCCGTGTTGGGGCACACGCTGACTGTCGGCCTCAATCCGCTTGATACGTCCTCCGGCACGAGTTCGATTGTCCCACTTGGCGGCCCCGACAACGGGCCATTCAGGATCAGCAGCTCCTTCGACGTCTTTATCGACCTCAACCTCGACTCGGTACCCCCGCTGACGACGACGCGCGGGCCCATCAGCGTCGTTCTGGCCGTTCCTGAGCCGGCGAGCCTCGTCCTGCTCGCGCCAGCGCTATTCGGCCTGATCGCCGCAAGACAGCGCCGCGGCTGACCCGGCTCGCCTGGGGGCGTTGCCCCCAGGACCCCCAGCAAAGGCAGTTGCCTTTGGCGGGAGTCCAGAGGGCAGCGACCCATGTGCGCTAGGATAAGTGGCGTAAGCAGATGAATTCTACCCCCTCCCCTTGCGGGAGGGGGTAGGGGGAGGGGTTGAACGCCGATAGATGGCGGTGTTGGAACCCCTCCCCCTGCCCCCTCCCACAAGGGGAGGGGAAGGGATTGGCATCACCACTGCTTACCCTAGCGCCTATGGGGCAGCGACCTCTGGTGGGATCAGGGCGAAGCCCCATCAGCATCGACAGTTTGATTGCCCGACAAAGCCGGGTACTGTCCGCCGCAGCAGAATAACACGCGTCCAACGGCCGGCACCGGGGAGAGAACAATGCAAAGTCGAGTCCTGCGTATTGCTGCGATCATGCTGGCGGCGGCTGGTTTGAGCGCGGCGGGAGCGCCCCCGGCCTCGGCGGACGAGCCCCTCCAGAAGGTCACCATTGCGCTTGCCGGCAAGGGCCTGGCATTCATCCTACAGTACGTCGCGATCGGCGGCGGCTTCTACAAGCTGGAGGGCCTGGACCCGGATCCGGTGGATGTCTCCTCCGGCACGCGCCAGGCCGCCGCGGTGATGGGCGGCAGCGCCGAGATCACCCAGGTCGGCTTCGCCCACACGATACACGCGGTCGGACGCGGCGGTGACCTGGTCGGCATCTGCACCGCCTTCGACATCTATCCGGTTGCCTTGGTGGTGTCGAACGCCGCTCTCAACCGGGCCGGCATCACCCCAGCCATGTCGCTTGACGAGAAGCTGAAACGGCTCCACGGGGTAAAAATCGGCATTACCTCGCCGGGTTCCAGCACCGACGAGTTCATGCGCACCATCATGCTGGTGCGCGGCCTCGATCCTGCGCACGACGTGCAGCTTGAGCCGATCGGCATCGGCGCGCCAATGGTGGCCGCTATGGCGGCCGGCGCCACCGACGGCTTCGCCTTCATGTCGCCGTTCACCGACATGGCGGTGAGCCAGGGCCTCGGCCAGGACATCGCCGATCCGATGACCGGCGAGCTGCCGGAGTACCGGAACGTGCCGTACCAGGTGATCACTACCAGCCGCGCCACCCTGGCGGAAAAGCGCCCGCTGCTGCTGCATGTCGTGCGCGCGATGACCAGAGCGATGCAGTTCGCGCATGAGCACCCAGAAGAGGCGCGCAAGATCGTCCGCACGTTCTTCCAGGACACCCCAGAGGCGCAGTTCAACACCGCGTTCAACACCTACGTAAAGGCGGTCCCCAGCACGCCGATCATCTCGCAGGCACAGGTCGACAGCACGGTGAAGATGGTGAACCTGACCGAGACGACGCCGATCTCGGTGAAGTTTGACCAGGTAGTGTATCCCGATCTCGCGCTCGAGGCGGCCAAGGAGCTGCTGGGCAAGTAGCATGTCGGCCACTCAGCAGATCGCACGCGACGGGGAAGCGGCACGCCGCGATCCCATCATCGTCTGGCAGATCGCGGTCGGCCTCGGGCTGCTGATTGCGTGGGAGGCGGTGGGCCGGCTGCACGGTGCGCAATGGACCAGCGAGCCGAGCCTGATCGCTGCGCGGCTGGTGCAATGGCTGCGCGGCGATCTCTACCTCCAGGTCGCGACCACACTGACCGAAGTGGTCACCGGCCTGCTCATCGGCTCCGCGTTCGGCATCCTGGCCGGATTGCTGCTTGGCCGCTCGCCGGTGCTGTCGGTGATCCTGCGGCCGATCATCGTGGCGTTCTACAGCGTGCCGCTGATCGCGCTGGCGCCGCTGTTCATCATGTTCTTCGGCCTCGACATGCTGCCGAAGATCGTGCTGGTGACGCTTGTCGTGTTCTTCCTGCTGTTCTTCAACACGTTCGCCGGCGCGACATCGGTGGACCACGACCTGATCGCACAGGTCGAGCTGATGGGGTCTAGCCGGCGCGAGAAATTCCAAAAGGTCGTGGCGCCGGCCTGCATGGCGTGGATCGTCGGCGGCATCAAGATCGCGTTGCCCTATGCACTGGTGGCCGCTACCACGGGCGAGATGCTGGCGGCGCGGCGCGGGCTCGGCTTCCTGTTGAGTGACGCGGCATCACAGTTCGACATGACCTCACTCTACGCGGCGCTGTTCATCCTGATGTTGATGGGCCTGGCGGTGTCCGAGGCCGCCGCCTGGGCGGAACGGCGCTTGTTACGGTGGCGTCATGCCGAGGGGTGACGCGGGACCATTGACGGAGAAGATCAGGCTGGCCGGTGTCGGCAAGCGCTTCGTCACGCGCGACCGCGAGGTGCAGGCGTTGCAGCCGATCGACCTTTCTGTGCAGCCGCACGAGTTCGTGGCGCTGGTGGGGCCAAGCGGCTGCGGCAAGTCGACCATCCTGAATCTGGTGGCGGGATTGCTGGCGCCCAGCGAGGGGCTGGTCTGGTACAATGGCGAGCCGGTGCGCGGGCTCAATCGCAACGTCGGCTACATGACGCAGAAGGACACGCTGCTGCCCTGGCGCAGCGCGGCCGACAACGTTCGCATCGCGCTCGAACTGAAGTGCCGGTCGGTGCCGCGTGGCGAGGCCAACGCGCGGGTGGCGCAGATCATCGATCTGGTAGGGCTGACCGGATTCGAACGGCATTACCCGGCGGAGCTTTCCGGCGGCATGCGCAAGCGCGTGGCTCTGGCGCGCACGCTGATCTACCAGCCCGAAACGCTGCTGATGGACGAACCGTTTGGCGCGCTGGATGCGCAGCTCAAGCTGCTGATGCTGGCACAGTTGCAGGAACTGACGCGGCAACGGCAGATGACCGTGGTGTTCGTAACGCACGATCTCGGCGAGGCGATCACGCTGGCCGATCGCGTCGTGGTGTTCAGCGCCCGGCCGGGCCGCATCCGCAAGATCCGCGACATCGATCTGCCGCGCCCGCGCGATGTGTTCCGCATCCGGTTCAGCGAGGCGTTCGCCCATCTGCATGAGGAACTTTGGGACGAGCTGAAGGATGAAGTGACGCAAGGCACCGACGTATGAGCCAGACGCTCCGCATCGCAGCGCCGACGGAGTCGGCGACCGCGCCGCTGGTTCGGTTCCTCCAGACGGCAGCAGGTCGATTCCTGGCGCGGCTCCTGCTGGTGCTGATCATCCTGACGGCGTGGCAGGTGCTGCCGAACAAGGGCCTGCGCTTCTGGATGAGCGGGCCGGTGCAGATCGTCGCGCGGCTGTGGAGCTGGATCCTCGACGGATCGCTGTGGGGCAACCTCGGCGCGACACTGCTGGCCATGGCGCTGGGCTACGCGATCGGCACCGCCGCCGGCATCGTGCTGGGCCTGCTGTTCGGCCTGCTGCCGCGCCTGCATCGCGTGCTGTCGCCGTATATCAACGCGCTGTACGCGATGCCGAAGATCGCGCTGGCGCCGCTGTTCGTCATCACGCTTGGCATCGGCATCGAATCGAAGGTCGCGCTGGTCGCCATCACCGTGTTCTTCCTGGTGCTGAACAGCACGCTGGACGGCGTGCGCAACGTCGATCGCGACCTGACGCGCTCGCTGGCGCTGATGGGTGCGACGCGGCTCGAGGTGATCGGCAAGGTCCTGGTGCCGGCGACGCTGCCGTGGATCTTCGTCGGCATGCGGATTGCCGTGCGCTACGCCTTCACCAACACGCTGCTCGCCGAATTGATCGCGTCGAACCGCGGCATCGGCTTCATGATCGAATATTATTCCGGCGTGTTCGACGCGACCGGCACCTATGCCGCCATCCTGGTGCTGGTCATCATGAGCGTCGGCCTGACCGAGGTGCTGACGCAGATCGAGGTCAGGCTCTCGCACGAGCGGACGCGCTGAACCCCGGTTACCTGCCGCTGCGTTGCAATACCGTGTCCAATTGATCCAGCAGACCGCGCGTTCCCTTTTCGCGGCTACCCGCGTCGTCGTAGCCGTCGAGAAATGCGCCCTGCTCGGTGACCACCAGCCTGGTACCGGCGCCCTCCGCCAGGAATTCCACCGTCGCCAGCGAAACCGAGATCTTCGTGTCGCTGACGTACATGTCGTAGGTGTAGACGATGCGTCGATCCGGCACGATGTCGAAGTAGCGGCTGCGAAAGTCCGATGTCCGCCCGTTGCCGAAG
>CAVOKY010000002.1:0-276022 GCA_963696645.1 uncultured Alphaproteobacteria bacterium | reverse complement strand
GATCCTTTGACACGCTCTAGCAGCCTGTCGGAGTTGATTTGCCGGAAATTAGGAAATCATCGTCGGCGCGTTGCATTTCCAGCCACTACGCCGCTTGACGCGGAGCAGGGATTCGACTTTCACGCTTGACTTCACGCGGGCCATTCCAACGCAAGGTTGGCCGCGCGCGAACACGCCGAAATGGATCACGATTGGCGCGATGCGGCTCAGTTCGCCCCTGCCAGGGCGAACATCCGTTTCACGTTCCACGCCATGGTCACGAGGTTCCATTCGCCGTGCACCTTGTCCAGTCCGCGCAGCAGGAACTGGCGGAACCCGAGCACCGACTTGATGATCCCGAACACAGGTTCGGGAGTTTGTTTACGCAGCGCGTAGAGCTTCTTGCCCTCTTTCGTCTGGAGCCGATGGCCCATTGCCTCAACCGGCGTGGGGTCTACCGGCGCCGCAGGATCGTCTGCGAAACGTTCAGCCAGCGCAGGATGATGCGCTTCACGCCCCATCGCGATCACCGGCTCGATCCCGGCGTCGGCACAGGCGTTCACGTTGCCCTCGCTGAAATACCCGTTGTCGGTAAGCAACGCGCCAACCTTGCCCAGTTCGCCGGGCAGTGCGGCCAGCTTGCCCAGCATCGGCTCAAGCTGCTGTTTGTCGTTCGGCGCCTGCACCACATCGGCGGCCACCACCAGTAGGCTGTCCGCTGCCACCGCTGCCTGGGCGTTGTAGCACTGCTCGAACCCTCCGCCGGCCACCGGCATGATCCGCGATTCCTCGTCCGTCAGATTGACCTGATCGGTCGGCAGCGGGCCCTCGATCGGCGGCTGCGGTACGCGACCGCGGGGCTTCTTGCCTGTCTGCGTCACCTTCGCCTCACGCTCCGCCATCCTGGCCTCAAATTCGGCTCGCTCGCGCGCATGGCGTTCCTTCGCCCGCGCCTCGATCACCGCCTTGGCGCGAGCGATCCCGGCCAGCCGCTTCTCGCGCCGCGCCAGTTCCTCGGGACCCTGCATCCCGTCCGGCACATCCGCCTGATCAGCCGCCTCCGCCTTACCCAGCAGATCAGCCACTTCGGCCTTCAACTGTGCCTCGATCTTGCTGGCGTGCTCGTACGACAGCGCGCTGTGGCGGCTGGCGTTGGCGTGGATCTTGGTGCCATCCAGCGCCACCGTGCCGAGCTTCAACACCCCCATCTCGCGGGCCACACCGAGCACCTGCACGAACAGCGCCTCGATCTGCGGCAGGAAGCGGCGGCGGAACGTGGCGATGGTGTCGTGGTCGGGATGCTCGTTGGCGGCGATGAAGCGGAACGCCACCGAATCATGCGTCGCCCGTTCCAGGTTGCGGCTGGAAAACACCCCGGTCGCGTAGCCGTAGATGATAAGGCCCAACAGCAGCCGAGGGTGGTAGGATGCCTCGCCCGAGCCCCGGTAGCTGCCGGTCATTGCCCGCAGGTCCAGTCCCTCGATCACTTCCACAACGAACCGCGCGAGGTGGCGTTGCGGCAGCCACTCATCGACCGATGGCGGCATCAGGACGTCCATGTCGCGGTTGGTCGGGCGGAAGTTGCTCATGAGACGGGGGCCCGGCAGTGCGAATCGTGTGCGCCGATTCTACCGCCCGCTTCCGCGTCGCGTTAAGTCCGACAGGCTGCTAGGGAAACCAAAATGCGTCGTTTATTTGCCAGCCGACTGGTCTTCGCCACTGGGGCGGTGGTGATCGCGATGTCGATCCTGTTCGCGCTTTTGCGCGTGGCCGGTTGAGCACGCCAAGACGTCACTCGCACAAGAAAGCACGACTCCAACGACGCACAGTACACCGACTGCGCGCCACGCACGTCTCAGCGATGGGGACATGATTCGGTCCTGGTTCTCCCCGTTTTGAGATATACCGCGACTCCCCGGGAAGGCGAAAATACCCCTTGCCAAACGGCCGGAACGCGATTCTACCGTCCGCACGATCCGCCGCGGCTTCCTGGACGCCGAATCGCGCAAGGACCTGATTGTGTTGGCTCGGGACGGGTCTGCCGCCCATCGTTTGGCCCGGCGCGCCAATGCGCTGGTGCTGCTGGACGACGGCATGAGCTGCGAAGCCATCGCGACGGTCCTGTTGCTGGACGACGACACGATCCGCAGCTGGTATCGGCTGTACCAGGAAGACGGGATCGAGGGCCTGGCGAGCTTCGGCTATGAGGGCGGCGCCTGCCGCCTGAACGAAGAGCAGCGGGACAAGCTGAAGGCCTGGATCAGCGATACGCTGCCGCGGACCACGCGCGAGGTGGGCGCCTGGATCGAGAAGGAGTGCGGCATCGAATACCAGGGCCGGTCTGGCCTGATCGCGCTGTTGCACCGCCTTGGCATGGAACATCGCAAACCAAAAACGGTGTCGCGCAAGCTCGATCCAGAGAAACAGGCTGCATTCATCAAGGCGTATGAGGAGTTGCTGAATGGCCTGGACGCGGATGAGGTGGTGTTGTTCGCCGACGCGGTGCATCCGACGCATGCGGTACGGCCGGTGGGATGCTGGGCGCCGAAGGACACGCCGATCGCGGTGGCGCAGACCAGCGGGCGGCAACGCCTGAACATTCATGGCGCGATCGACCTGGAGACCGGCCACACCCAGATGCTGGAGGTGGAGACGGTTGATGCAGCCAGCACGATCAGACTGATGATCGCGCTGCTGAGCATGTACCCGCGCAAGCGGGTGATTCATCTGTTCCTGGACAACGCCAGGTACCACCACGCGAAGTTGGTGCAGGCTTGGTTGGCGCGGCCGGGTTGCCGGATCAGGCTCCACTTCATCCCGACCTACTGCCCGCATCTCGACCCGATCGAACGACTCTGGGGCTTGATGCACAAGCACATCACCCACAACACGTGTCATGAAACCTTCCGAGACTTCAGCGGCGCGATCCTGACGTTCCTGCGAGAGGAGGTGCCCAGGAACTGGCGCCTCTACTGCGATGAGGTCACAGACAACTTCCGCATCATCTCGCACGAGGATTTTCGGATTCTGGCGTGAGCGGGGTATAACCCACTCAAAAAGGGCGTCGCATCGGCCACCATTGATCGAAACGCCAGCCAAATCGCTATCTACCGGAGCTACTGAACCAATCGGGCCCGCAGCAGGGTATATTCCTTGTCCGAGATCGACCCGCTTGACTTCAACCGATCCAGCTTCTCGATCTCGTCAGCGACGCTAAAGCCCACCATTTGACGCAATTCGTCGCGCGCATGCTGGGCGCGCGCCTGGTTCCGCTCCGCCATGCCACGGCCCTGCGTAACCAGGTAGGCAAATATGCCAATATAAGGCAGCACGATCAGCAGGATGACCCATAGCACCTTGGCGAACCCGGACACGTCATGACGGCGGAACAGGTCGCTGGTCACCGTGATCAGCAGCCAGAACCACAGGATGAAGATAAAGATTGCGAAGATATCGGTTACAAAATTCGGGAACGTAAAGCCGCCGCCGAACAGCATCAGAGTTCTCCCATCATTCCGAGCGCGTTGATCTTACCGGTCGCGCCGCCTTCGACTCGACAGCAATGCAATGCTGGCGAGAACAACACTGGTGATAGTATGCCAGATGGCGACCGAATCATAGCTAGCGCCGGTAGCGCCTTGTAGCGCGTCGGCGATCGAGCGGGCGTTCAACATGTTGGCCGCGCGATGGTGTCTCGTGGCATCCGGGGACTGTGCATCAGTCGAGCGGCCCCATGCGCGAATGCCGCATTTGGGTCGATGGCGGCTGTTTCGCTATCAACTCAGAGACAGACGCTCGGCGCGCTTCGTGGATTCTAAATGACCCCTTTTGTTGAATTTGCCTGAATACCGGACTGAAGGCTCTGATGCATCACCCCATCGCGCTTCCCCGTCATGCGCACATCGCTCGACACGCCAAGCCGGTGGCCGCCGTCACTCGCATCAAGCATGCTCGTCCACTTCGGAACGCGGACACGAGTTTATTCCATCTCCCGTTCCAGCGCCTCGATGTCGGCATCGCTGAAGCCGAAATGATGGGCGATTTCGTGCACCAGCACATTGCGCACCAGGCGGAACAGATCCTCGCCGGTTTCGACCCACTCGAGTAGGATCGGCTGGCGATACAGGAAAATCAGGTCTGGCTCACGGGCAATGTCACTGTTGCTGCGCTCGGTTAGCGGCGTACCACGATACAGCCCGGTCAGGTCCCACGCTGAACTCGACGCCCAGTTCGTCCAGCGTTTCGTCGTCCGGCATATCCTCCACCGAGATGCCGACGCCACGCACATGCTCCGCCAGCCGTGCCGGAGTTGCGGCGAATGCACGATCCGCAAGTTCGGCAATGTCGTCGGCGCTCGGCGGCGTGCCGAACGT
This sequence comes from uncultured Alphaproteobacteria bacterium, assembly GCA_963696645.1. Classification (GTDB taxonomy): domain Bacteria; phylum Pseudomonadota; class Alphaproteobacteria; order Acetobacterales; family Acetobacteraceae; genus JAMXLO01. Next base: position 271,670 of record CAVOKY010000002.1, on the reverse strand, counting down.
CACGTCGAGACCTGTTCCAGCACGGCGCGCGACTGCCTGATTCCCATCCTGCGGATCAGCAACGCCGGCAGCAACGCACCCGGCAGCACGATCCACAGGATCCAGCCCAGATGATTCGGTCCCAACGCGTACAACGGCCCGAGCAATGTTACGCCGCCCCAGGCGCCGAGATGCCCGAGTCCATCGGTCCAGGCGAATGCCACGGAGCGGATGCGCGTCGGGTAGGCCACCGCCGTGTAGTTGTACAGGTTGAACAGGAACAATCCGGTGCCGATCCGGCTGACGATGTAGCAGCCCGCGATGACGGCGAGGGTAGGAACCGCCCAGGCCACCATCCAGCAAGCCGCGAACAATATCGCCATGACCGCGATGACGTCGCGCCGCTCCACTCGTTCGCCAAGCTGTGCGTTCACCTGGAACGCCAGGAACAGCGCACCATAGGCCGCGGCGATGGTGCCGAACACGAAATGCGCCGAGGCACCGTGATCGACCATGTAGACCGCGAGGAAGGCGCCAACGCCATAGATCAGGCCGGCGTATCCCGCCAGCCAGCAGATGATCAGGACCCAGGTGCGACGACGGTACTGCGGGCTGGTGAACAGCTCCTTCCAGGCACCCCGTCCCGCCATCACCACCGGGTTGTCCGCGGCATTCGGCTCCGGCAGAGGGGCGCTGTTGTATTGCTGCACCAGGCGTTCGTATTCCGCCATCGCAATGTCGGCTTCTTCGTGGCGGCCGTGTGCCTCCAGCCAGCGCGGCGATTCCGGCAGCTTCCAGTAGAGCCAGGGCAGCAAGATGACGATCTCGATGATCGCGCTGACCCAAAGGAATGCCTGCCACTGGCTAGGTATCATCCAGAACGCCAGCAGGTTGACGCTGACCGCGACCAGCGCGGTGACGCCCTGCGAGGCAAGCAACACCTTGTTGCGCACCAGTGGCGAGGTCATTTCGGAAAGGTACACCGAATGGGTGGCGACGATGCCGCCGACGCCCAGAGTGCTGAGCACCGACAGCACGACCATGCCCCAGAAATTGAAGACATATGCGAACGGCCAGATGCAGATTCCGCCGAGCAACGTGGCGAGCAGGATCGCCGGTCGGCGGCCGTAGCGGTCGGCGACCCAGCTCATCAGATAGACGCCCAGCACGATGCCGGCGCCCACCTGCAATCCCTGGATGACGGCGTACTGGTAGACGTCGATGATGTGGGCGGGTCGCCAGACGAACGGGTACAGCCGGGCGCCGATCCCATCGGTGTCGAAGATGATGAAACCCCAGGTGATCTCGACCAGGATGGCAAGGTGCCACTGCACGCGCGTCAGCGGCAGGCGATCGATGCGCGCTGCGATGTGTCCATGGATCGCGCTCTGCTGGGAGGCGACTGTATCGGGCATCGGTTTCCCCCACGGTCGGTGTTATTGTGCCGGCGTGCGGTCGTGCTGCCGCCGCCAGTTGATCCGTCGGCGACATGCTGGTTCGGCGGGCCGCCTGGTGTCAATCAATGGAGCCGTTTCAGGAGGTTACCAATGCCGACACGTCTGACCGACAGTGAACGTGCGGCGCTGGCCGGCAAGCTGCCCGGCTGGTCGCTGGTCGAAGGCCGCGATGCGATCGAGCGCAGTCTCAAGTTTCGCGACTTCAACGAAGCCTGGGGATTCATGAACCGCGTCGCGCTGCTGGCGGAAAGCCAGGGGCATCATCCGGACTGGTCGAATGTCTGGAACCGCGTGCGCATCGAACTCTCCACCCACGATTCCGGCGGACTGACCGAGAACGATGTGAAGCTCGCGCAGGCGATCAACGCGCTGCTGGCTTGATGCAGCCGAGTTTCCCGGAACGCGCGTTCGCCATCCGTCGCGCGGCGGCGCGGCTGTGCCTGCGGCATGGCTGGGCGCCGCTGCACGAGGTGGCGCTGCCGAACGGACGCCGTGCCGACATCCTGGCCATGCGTCCCGATGGCTGCTTCGCCTGCATCGAAGTGAAGTCAGGGCCACGCGATTTCCTGACTGATTTCAAGTGGCAGGATTACCGGGAATTCGCCGATGAACTGTTCTTCGCGGTCGACGTCGATTTCCCGCAGGAACTGCTGCCGGCGGAGACGGGCCTGATTGTTGCCGCCGGCCTGGAGGCCGAACTGCTGCGCGAGGCTCCTACGCATCGTTTGTCCGGCGCCCGCCGTCGCGCATTGCTGCATCGATTCGCGTTGCTGGCAGCCGGACGCCTGGCGACGCTGGAGGATCCAGCCGGCGTCGCCGACATTCGGGCGGCATTGCGCGTGGAATAGCCGGCGTCAGCAAATCTTCGGTCGGGTGCGAGACAGTGTGAAACCAACGGCCGGGACAATTGACTTCGACGAAGCTCAGAGGCGGAAACTCAAGGAGATGGCGATGGCGTTTTCGTTCACGCTGACCGACAGCATTCCCGCGTCACCGCGGCAGATCTATGACGCATGGCTCGACAGCCGCGGCCATACCGCCATGACCGGCAGCGCAGCGGAGGCCGCAGCGACCGAGGGTGCGGCCTTCACCGCGTGGGGCGGCTACATCTCCGGCCGCAACCTGCACTTGGAGCCGGGCCGCCGCATCGTGCAGACATGGCGCACGACACGGTTCACCGCACAGGATCCCGATTCACAGATCGAAGTGCTGCTCGAACCCTCGGCCGAAGGCACCAGGCTCACGCTGAATCACACCAATGTTCCGGATGGCCACACCGGCTATCAGGACGGCGGATGGCGGGAGCACTACTTCGAGCCGATGAAGCGGTATTTCGGCCCGAGGGGCTGATTCCGCGGCCGCACGACTCGCTTTCAGACTTCAAGCCACTCCCTGCGGATATCCGCATTGGCATCGATGTCGGCAGGCGTGCCTTCGAACACGATGCGGCCGTGACCCATGACATACAGCCGGCGCGAAATCCGCATCGCGATGGTCAGCTTCTGCTCCACCAGCAGAATCGACACACCGCGTCGAGCGATCTCTTCCAGCAGACGGCCAACCTGTTCGACCAGCATCGGTGCCAGGCCCTCGGTCGGTTCGTCGATCAGGATCAGGTCCGGATCGCCCATCAACGTGCGGCACATGGTCAGCATCTGCTGCTCGCCGCCCGACAACACACCCGCCGTGTTGTTCTGCCGCTCCGCCAGATTGGGGAACAGCTTGTACACATCATCGAAGTTCCAGCGTCCGAATTTCCCCGCACGCTTAAGGCCGAGCATGAGATTCTGCCGCACCGTCAGGGTGGGAAAAATCTGGCGATCCTCCGGCACGTAGCCGATGCCCGCCCTGGCGACGAGGTTGGCCCCCAACCCGGCGATGTCGCGGCCGCGATAGCGCACCGTGCCAACCGGCTGCACCAGGCCCATGATCGCCTTGCAGGTCGTCGATCGGCCGACGCCGTTGCGGCCGAGCAGTGAGACGATTTCGCCCTCGCCGACGGTCAGATCGACGCCTTGCAGGATGTGGCTCTTGCCGTAAAAGGCATGCAGGTCGCGGACTTCGAGCATCATGCCGCCAGCGCTCCAAGATACGCTTCCTGCACCGCGCGGTTGGCACGAATTTCAATGGGCGAACCGGACGCGATCACCTTGCCGTAGACCAATACCGTGATCGTGTCGGCCAGGTCGAACACGACGCGCATGTCATGCTCCACCATGACCAGCGTCTTGCCCTGTGTGACACGCCGGATCAGCGCCACGGCGTATTCCGTCTCGCTATGGCTCATGCCAGCGGTTGGTTCGTCAAGCAGGATCATGCTGGCGCCCCCGGCGATGGTCATGCCGATCTCCAGCGCGCGCTGTTCCGCATACGACAGCAGCCCGGCCTGCACATCGCACCGTTCGGCAAGGTTGAGCTCTTCCAACAGCCGCTCCGTCTCCTCGTTCAATACGCGCTGCCGGCCAAGGGCGTGCCAAAACGAATAACGATAGCCACGGCTCCACAGCAGGCTGCAGCGGATATTCTCGAATACGCTGAGGCGATGAAAGATCGAGGTGATCTGAAAACTGCGCGACAGGCCGAGACGATTGATGCGATGCGGCGGCAGCCTGTCGAGCCGTGTCGCATCCAGCCGTATTTCGCCTGACGTAGGCTGAAACCGGCCGCTGATCAGGTTGAACAACGTCGTCTTGCCGGCGCCATTCGGTCCGATCAAAGCGTGACGCTCGCCCGCCGCAACTGCCATGCTGACGCCGCGAATGATCTCCGTCTGGCCGAAACTTTTGGTGACGTCGCGTAGCGAGAGTGACGGTGGGCTCATCTGCCGCCACCAGGGCGCGCTATTTCAATCAGGCTGTCCCAGACGCGCTTGAACCGGGAGCCCTCGCGGGCGAGCCAGAAGACGCCAACCACGAGACAGGTCAGCGTGATCAACCATGGCAGCGGGCTACGAATGTCGATCGCCCGACCGAACAGCGCCAGGTGTTTGCCTTGCGCCATGCCGATCGTCAGGAATGACAGGAGTTCCACCAGCCCGACGAAGCCGAACAGTGCAATCAGACCAGGGATGAGAATGCGGAGATAGGGCAGAACCAGCCGGCGCAGCAACCCGGCGCGCGCGATTGGCGCGTGCTCCAGGAAGATGCCGGTGAGGCCGGTCGGGGCAAAAGTGACCATCGCGATAAACAGCACGCCAACATAGATCAACCAGGAGTCCGACATCAGGCTGACGCCACTTTGCAATAATGTAATCAGGATGGCACCAAGTACCGGGCCGAAGAATGTGGTGGCGCCGCCGATATAAGCCATCAGCAGTGCGTTCGCCGCGAGCGGTGCCGCCACGGCATCGAAAGTAACGATCTCATAGGTGATCGCGAACAGGCCGCCAGCGATGCCAGCATAGAAGCCGGCCAGAGCGAATTGCCGGAAGCGCACCATGCGAGGATCGTAGCCGACAAACTGGGCACGCTCGTGGTTGTCGCGACAGGCATTCGCCATCCGGCCGAGCGGCGTCGTCGTGTGGAAATACATGCCAATGGCCGCGATCAGCATCCAGGCCACGATCAGGTAATAGACCTCGATCGACTTACCGTATTCGAAGCCGAACAGGCTGATGCCGATCTCGCGGTCGGTCTTCACGCCGCCCTCGCCACCGAAGAAGTGGTGGAACATCGTTGCCGCCGTGGTGACGAGCTGGACGATGCCGAGAGTGATCATCGCGAACGCGGTGGAGCGCTGCTTGGTCGCCATGTAGCCGAACACGATGGCAAAGCCGAGGCCGCTGAAGCCGGCAAGCAGCGGCATCAATTCCAGTGGAACGGGCAATTCGCCGTCACCGGCGGCATTCAGGAAATGCACCGTGGAATAGCCGGCGAGGCCGAACAGTACCGAATGGCAGAAGGACAGCAAGCCAGCCTGTCCCATCAGCATGTTGAACGACAGGGCGAAAATGATCATCATGCCGGTCTGGCTCAGCATCGACACCACAAAGCCGGCATGGCGTGCATGCTGCCAGTCATAGAACAGCCAGGGCAGTACAACGGAAAACGCGGCAACGGCGAGCCATGGCCACCAGCGGTTGGTGCGGGCGGTGGCGACGCCCGCCCGCAGAACGCGCACGTTCGGGGTCTCGGCTGCATCGCTCATGTCTCGCGGGTACCCAACAGGCCGCGCGGGCGGAACAGCAATATCACGATAAGCAACACGTACGGCACTAGCGGTCCAATGCGCGACACCGGGATGGTGAGGATCTCGCCGAGCAGATCATTCGCCGCGAGCTTGATCCCCAACGGGCTGAGCAAGTCGGCAACGGACCAGTCGATCACCACGGAGAAGGTCTGCACCATGCCCATGAGAATGGACGCTATGAAGCAGCCCGCCAGCGATCCGAGGCCGCCGAAGATCACCACGACGAACACGATCGGCCCCATCGCGTCGGCCATGCCGGACTCGGTGGTGAGGTAATTGCCGGCAATCACGCCGGCGAGTCCCGCGAGGAAGGAGCCCCCGGCGAACACGGTGGTGAACACCAAGGGGACATCATGCCCCAGGGCGCTGACCATGCTCGGATGGGTGAGTGACGCCTGAATGATCAGGCCGACCCGGGTCTTCTTCAACAGCAGCCAGGTAGCGATCAGCATGCCGGCCGACACCAGCAGCATGAAGCCGCGGTAGGCAGGAAAGTTCTCGCCGTACAGTGAGAACAGCGGAAAATCGAGGCCAGCCGGTACACGGTACGCCATCGGCAACATGCCCCAAACCATCTGCACACTGCGGCCGATGATGAACACCAGGCCGAAGGTGAACAGCAGTTCGGCGATGTGCCCGTTGTGATGGACGCGTCTAAGTCCCCAGACCTCGATCGCGGCGCCGATCGCCCCGCACAGCACCGGCGCAATCACGAGGGCCGGCCAGAAACCGACCCATTGGTCGATCTGATAGGCGAAGTAGGCGCCCAGCATATAGACGCTGGCGTGTGCGAAATTCAGCACGCCCATCATGCTGAGGATCAGCGTGAGGCCGCTCGCCAGCATGAACAGCAGCATGCCATAGACGAGGCCATCGAGCAGAGAGATCAATCCGACCTGCATGACGCCCTCGTCTGCGGATGCTGCGTGACTATGAAGATGGCCGCTTCATCTTGCAGGTGGTCGGCAGAGTTTCGTCGGCCACCGTCGTCTTGAACTCGGTTTTCCAACCCATGCCGGTCTTCTCCACGTCGTACTTCTGACCCTTGGTCAGGACCGCCTCGTAATACGGGTTCAGCAGCTGGTGGTCTTCCTTGCGCATGATATTGACGGCGCCGAACATGTCTTTCTGCTCCATGCCTTCCAGAGCCAGGGCGACCTTGAGCGGGTCGGTCGAGCCTGCCTGGTTGATCGCCCGCACCATCATATCGAACTGCGTCACGCTGTTGATGGCGATGAAGCCGAAGTCATGTGTCGCGCGCCATTTCTTGACGAATTCTTCCTGTTCCGCGTTGTGCTCCTCGACCGAGATGTTGTCGTGGATCTCCATCACCGAGGTAAGGCGGCCGTCGCCGGCGGCGCCGATCGCAGTTGGTGCACCGATGACATGGCCGAGATAGGAGTTGTAGCGGATGTTGAGCCCGGCATCGACGCCCGCCTTGATCAACAGGGCAAGGTCCGGACCATAATTGCCGGTAACCAGGGATTCCGCACCCGATGCCTTGATCTTGGTGATGTAGGGCGAGAAATCCTTGACCTGCATCAGGGGGATCATCTCGTCGCCGACAATCTTGATGTCCGGACGGTACAGGGCAAGGAATTTCTTGGTGTCATGCTGAATTGACTGGCCGAACAGATAGTCCTGGTTCAGCAGATAGACGGTTTTCACCGACTGCGGCAGCGATTTGATCCGCGCCACCGCGCGCATCTCCACGCTGCCGGCGAAGCGGAAATGCCAGAAGCTGCACTGCTCGTTGGTGAGCTCGGTGGCGAGCTGGCCGCAGTTCAATTGCAGCACACGGTTGTCCGGATTGCGCGCATTATGTTTGCTTACCGCGTCGATCAGTGCCGAACCCACATTGGATCCGACACACGACATGACGAACGGCAGGTTCTGGTCGGTAACGCTTTTCAGTGCGATCAACGCCTCGGCTGGCTGCAGCTTGTCGTCGAAGGTGACCAGCTCGAACTTCTTGCCGAGCGCGCCGCCCTTGGCGTTGACATTATCGATTATGAACTGGAACATCTTCAGGCTGGCGTCACCGCCGGCAGCGAAGGCGCCAGAGAACGGATCGATGTAGCCAATCTTGATGGTGTCATCGGCCGCTCGCGCCGTTGATCCCCAGAAAACCAATGCAAGCAAAGTCAAGAGAATCGTGGCGAGTGAGCGTTCGCGCTTCATGTGTCCCCCTTGTGCCCAATAGGCTGCGGCGTTGGTTTCTCCCGTCACGTCATTGGGACAACCTTATGCCGCAGGCGGAAAGCAAGTCAATTTCCAGCACTCGTCGAGGCACCCCAGTGTCTGCTATCGTTCTTTCATGTCTGAAGCACCGATCTTCGACCCAGGGACATTTGGCCTGACCGCGTCACAGGCGGCATTGATCGCATCGGCGCAGCACCTGGCGGCGGACAAATTTGCCCCGCGCACCGCGCGCCACGATCGTGAGGCCAGCTTCCCCACGGAAAACTATCGCGACCTGCATGCCGCCGGCTTGTTGGCGATCTGCATTCCGCAGTCGCAGGGCGGCCTTGGGGCGGATTACCAAACATATGCGCTGGCCGCCGCGGAAATCGCCCGGCATTGCGGCGCCACCGCGTTAACCTGGAACATGCACGTCTGTTCCACGCTGTGGGCGGGGCCATTGGCTGACGATCTCGAAATGGACGCTGCCATGCGCGCGGAACACGAACGCCGGCGCGCGATCCATTTTCGCCGCATCGCGATGGATGGCGCGATCTATGCGCAGCCGTTTTCCGAAGGCAACGCATCGGCGGTCGGAGCGATCGCGTTCGGCACCGCGGCGCGACCGGTCGATGGCGGCTGGATCGTCAGCGGCAAGAAGATCTTCGCGTCGCTGTCCGGGCACGCCGACTATTACGGCATGCTGTGCACGGAGACCACGCCGGAGGGCACGGCACAGCGCCGCAACACGCTGTATCTTGCGGTGCCTGCCGTGGCACCGGGCGTGCGTGTGTCGGGCGAATGGGACCCGCTGGGCATGCGCGGCACCGTTTCTCGCACACTGGAATTCGCCGACGTGTTCGTGGAGCACGATGCCGCAATCATGCCGCGCGGCGTGTATTTCCAGGCGGCGTCGCGCTGGCCGCACATGTTCCTGACCCTAACACCGACCTATCTGGGTCTGGCACAGGCCGCGTACGACTTCACAGTGCGCTACCTGCGCGGCGAGGTGCCCGGCGCGCCGCCCGGCAAGCGTCGCGGCAGCGCGGTGAAGCAACTCGCCGTCGCGGAGATGCAGATCAAACTGGAACAGGTGAAGGCACTGTGGTTCCGCGCCATCAGCGAGGCGCATGTGGACCCGACGCCGGAACAGCGGCTGCGGGCCTATGCGGCGCAATTCGCCACGATGGAAACAGCAAACGATCTGGCGCGACTTGCCATCCGGACCTGCGGCGGACATTCGATGTTCCGCTCGCTGCCGCTGGAACGCATCTATCGTGACAGCCGCTGCGGATCGCTGATGGCGCCGTGGACGGCGGAGATCTGCCTGGAGCGGATCGGGCGCGGTGCACTGTACCGGGACGGAGAGACCGACGACTGATGGACCTTGCAGATCTGATCGAGCGCAACGCCAGCTTCACGCCGGACAAGCCGGCGCTGCGCTATAAGGGTCTGGTGTGTAGCTACGCGGCCCTGGCCGAGCGTATCGACACACTGGCACGCGCGATGAAATCGCAACTGCACGTGCATCGCGGCGATCGCGTGGCGGTGCTGGCGTTGAATTCACCGGCCTATCTGGTGCTGCTGTACGCGTGCGCGCGGCTGGGCGCGATGCTGGTGCCACTGAACTGGCGGCTCGCCGTGCCGGAGCAGGTGTTCATCCTGACCGATGCCTCGGTGAAGGCCCTGTTCCTGGACGAGGCGTTCGATGCGGTGCGCGAACCGCTTGGTGCGATCCTGCCGGATGTGGCACTCATCGGATTGGATTACGCGCCGGAGCACGGATTGCCGTTGTCCGCCCTGATTGCGGTGGGTAGCGGCGACGCGCGCGAACTGCGCGTCGATTGGCGCACGCCGCTGCTGATCGTCTACACCGCGGGCACGACGGGGCGACCGAAGGGTGCTGTGCTGGCACAGGAAGCACTGCTGTGGAACGGCATGATGAGCCAGCACATGCACGCAATGACCAACGACGACCACGTGCTGACCGTGCTGCCGTTCTTCCATGTCGGCGGGCTCAACATCCAGACCACGCCTGCGCTGCAACTTGGCGCGACGGTCACCATTCATCCGCGCTTCACGCCGGACGACACGCTGCGCGCGATCGCCGAGGACCGGCCGACGTTGACCACACTGGTGCCGGCCACCATTCAGGCGCTGCTGGATCATGCGCAGTGGCACGCAACGGATCTGTCGAGCCTGCGCGCCGTCACCACCGGATCGACGCTGGTGCCGCAATCGCTGGTGGATGCGGTGACGGTGCGCGGTGTGCCGGTGCTGCAGGTGTATGGCTCGACCGAGACCTGCCCGATCGCGGTGTATACACGCCTGGGCGGCGATCTGTCGCGCGTGGGATCCACCGGTTTGCCGGGGCTGTTGTGCGACGCGCGCGTGGTGGATGAAGCCGGCCGCGAGGTTGCGCCGGGCGTACTCGGCGAGGTCGTGGTGCGCGGCCCGAACGTGCTGATCGAGTACTGGGGAAACGCCGACGGGACGGCGGACGCGATGCGCGAGGGCTGGTTCTGGACCGGCGACATCGCGCTGCGCGATGGCAATGGGTATTTCTTCATCCATGACCGCAAGAAGAACATGATCGTGTCGGGCGGCGAGAACATTTACCCGGCGGAAATCGAGCGCGTATTGCTTGAACACCCGGCCGTGACGGAAGCCGCGGTGGTCGGCGTGACTGACCCACGCTGGCAGGAAGTGCCAGTGGCCTTCGTCGTCCTGCGCGCGCAGGCGACCGTCACCGCCGACGAACTGCGGGCACATCTGCTGAGCCAACTCGCTCGCTTCAAGGTGCCGCGGGAAATCGCATTCGTGACGGAACTGCCGCGCAACGCCTTGGGAAAGGTGCAGCACTTCCTGTTGCGGGCGGCATACCGTAGCTGAGCGGCGTATTTGGCGTGTGTTGGGATGACGTAGCGCTTGGATCATCATCAACGAGACGTGGTATAAGCAATCGACAACAATGGACCTGGGTATAAGGCATGTTCTCGCTGTCGGAACTCGAAGACGCGCTGTCGATGGTGCACGAAAGCTTCCCCGGCACGCCGCAATATGCGTGGCCGTTGCTGGCGCAACGCAGTGGCGCAGAGGTGTGGGTGAAGCATGAGAACTACACGCCTATCGGCGCCTTCAAACTGCGCGGCGGCCTGATCTACGCGGAACGCCTGCGGCGTGAACGGCCGCGTGTGCCGGGTATCGTGTCCGCCACGCGCGGCAACCATGGTCAATCGTTGGCCTGGGCCGGTCGGCGCTACGACGTGCCAGTGACCGTTGTCGTGCCGCATGGCAACAGCGTGGAAAAGAATGCCGCAATGCGGGCATTCGGCGCGCGCCTGCTCGAGAATGGCGACGATTTCGAGATGGCGCGCGAGGCGGCGGCGCGCATTGCCGCGGCAGAAGGTCTGGAATTCGCGCCGTCGTTTGCACCCGATCTGGTCAAGGGCGTCGCCACCTACTCGCTGGAGTTGTTCCGTGATGCACCGCCGCTCGATGCGCTGTATGTGCCGATCGGCCTTGGCTCCGGCATCTGCGGTGCGATCCTGACGCGCGATCTGCTCGGCCTGGGCACCGAGATCATTGGCGTGCAGGCCGCCGGCGCTGCGCCGTATGCGCGTTCGTTCGCCGCGGGACGCGTGGTGGCGGTGAACCGTGCGGAGACACATGCCGATGGCGTTGCGGTGCGTCAGCCTGATGCCGATGCCTTTGCCATCATCCGCGACGGCGCCGCGCGCATCGTCACCGTGACGGACGACGAGATCGCCGATGCGATCCGCATTTACTGGACTGACACGCACAATCTGGTCGAAGGCGCCGGCGCCGCACCGCTCGCCGCACTGTTGCAGGAGCGTGCACGCATGGCCGGCAAGCGCGTCGGCCTGGTGATCAGCGGCGGCAATATCGACCTGGCGCTGTTTCGCAGTTGGGTACTGCGGCAATAGCAGAGGCTCGGCGGCCAACAGCGCACGTCACGCGGGATAGATACGGCGGAACACGGCTGGCGACCCTTCGTCCAGCCGCACATGGGGACGCATGCGCGCGTTCCACGGATTGCCGGTGCGCGCGCGGGCCCATTCGGGTAAATCGGGCACACCGGCGTTTTCGAATTCGTAGACTGTCAGGTATTTCGGTTGTCCCTCGACGGCGAGATAGCGGCGCGCGCGCATGCAGCCGGGTACGGTGAGATATCGCGGGATGAAGGAGATGTTGTACCAGTCGTTGAATTCCTCTTCCATCGCCGCAGCGATATCGATGCGGCCCATTTGCAGGAACGGCGCGGGAGCCATGGTGTTCTCGATCGGGTTGGTCTTCGCCGGGAAGATCTGGCGGTAGCCGTTGAGCAGGTAGTTGCGGCCGACGTAGCCGCCTGAGGCCCTGGTGCGTTCCGGCAATGGCTGGTAGCGCACGGCGTCGAGGAACGCGGCGGTGCGCAGCACGTTGTGGTCCTCGAGTTCGTACATCGCCAGGTATTTCGGACCGCCGCGCAATGCGGCATAGCGAGAGGCGCTGAGGAAGCCCGGTATCGCCTGCAGGCGGCCGATGTGTTCCTCGTTGTACCAGCGATTGAATGCGTCCTCGTGTGCCGGATCGACGTCCATCCATGCCATCAGCAGGCCGGTACCGCGGGTCTTGGCCATGCGCGTTTCTCCCTTTGCCCGAGAGGGATGGTAGGGGATTGGCGCGGGTTACCCAAACCGACCGCTGCTCCGCGACGCAGTCAGCGCTTTGGTCGCCATGGTCGACCTCCGCCGACCATGGCGATTTCATTCACCGCTTGAGATCCAGTACGACCGGCCCGGATACGGCGTCCGTGACACCTCGCCCGTCGCCGAGATCCTCGAGCGTGTCGCGGAAGCTGTTGAGAGTCGCGATCATCGTGCCACGGGCTTCGGCCAATGTGGGCGTATCTGCCCACTCGCCGATCAGGCAGTAGCTCTGGTCGCCCGTCCTGAGGATCACACCGCGCTCCAGGCCGGGCCAGGCGGCCTTGCCTCCGCGGTGTGCGTCAAGAAATGCGTCGTCCTGTCCTGGTTTCACCTGAAACCTGACGACGTTGAAGGTCGACATGGTGGTTCCTCCGTGCAGGTTTGCGATGTGGTGCCTCTGATGACGGCCGGATCAGGCATCCCACGCCTGAACCGAGACCTGACGAGCTATCTTGCCGCCGACAAGTTCGAGCGTTGCCGAGCAGAATACGCGCTTGCCGTCGGGATAGGTGCAGGTCTGGGTGAAGGCCAGCTTATCGCCTTCCGCGATGCCGAGGTTGACGCGATGCGTCATGGTGCGGCCGCACACGTCGGCATAGTAGGCGGCGATCGCGTCGCGGCCCTTGATCTCATGCGGACTGGCGGGCGGATTGTCATGGTCGATGATGCGCAGTACCGCATCGTCCGCGTAGAAGCCGGCGAGACTGTCGCCGTCACGACTCTCGATTGCCTGGCGCAGTGCGGGTATTCCGAGCGTTGCCATTTTACCGATCCTTTCGTTGGGTTGACGGCACGATCCTGGCGCTAGGGGCGCGCCTCCAGCACCAGGTTGAACGGCGTTTCCGTTGCGCGCCTGAATCGGGTGAAACCGCCGGCGGTGATTGTCTCACGCAGCCGCAGTTCACCGGCCTGCGCACCCAGCGCCAAACCGACCTCTTGCGACAGCGATGCCGGCGTGCAGATCATGGTCGATGCGGCGTAGTAGATGCGGCCGACCGGATTGAGGTTGTCGGCCATGCGGTCGTGCGCGAAGGGCTCGACGATGAGCCATGTGCCGTCCGGTGCAAGCGCGGCGTGAACGTGCGACGCAGCGCCGACCGGATCGCCCATGTCATGCAGGTAATCGAAACAGGCGACCAGATCGTAGCTGCGCGCGGGAAATTCCTTCGCGGAAGCGACTTCGAAGGTGATGCGATCGGCGACATCGGCCGCCTCGGCGGCTCTTCGCGCCTGCTCGATCGAGGGCGCGTGGTAGTCGAAGCCGATGAACCGCGATGCGGGAAACGCCTGCGCCATCAGGATCGTGGAGGCGCCGTGGCCGCAGCCGATATCGGCCACCGTCGCGCCGCGCTCGAGCTTTGCCACGACGCCATCGAGTGCCAGCAACCATTCGCCTACCAGATGGTGACGGTAGCTGGTGCGAAAAAACCGCTCGGTGCCGCAGAACAGGCAGCCGTGGTGTTCATGCCAACCGACGCCGCGTCCCGAACGAAATGCCTCGGTGACGCGTGGCGTCGCGCGAAATGCCGCCTCGGCAATCTCGAAGAAGCCGGCGAGCAATGCCGGACCGCCTTCCTCGGCAAACACCATCGCCTGCTCGGGTTCCAGCCAGAAGCGGTTGGCAGCGGCATCATAGGCGACGTAGCCCGAGGCGGCTTGCGCTGCCAGCCACTCCCGCACATAGCGTTCGACCGTGCCGGTGCGCCGCGCGAGCCCCGCGGCATCTGTCGGGCCAGCTTCCGCCATCGCCTTGTAGAGGCCGAGCCGATCGCCGACGATGACCAGCGCAGCGTTGAGCGTGGCACCCATACCGCCGAGCATGCGCCCGAGGAATGCATCCAACCGGCTGGTGTCCGTCGCGGCCGGGGTCTGTGGTGCCACCTGCATCGCCTGCCTCCGCGAATTGTGCCGTGGCAGCGATCATGACGCGGCGGATGCCGCAGCGCTTCGCCCGAACGGGCCAGTGTGTCGTGGCTCTTTCGGCGGACGGGCGCGCTCTGCTGCATGAGCGAGCCGGAAGTTTGCCGGTGCGGCTCACCCTTTGAGATTCAGTACGACCGAGCCGGATACAGTGTCACTGACAACTCGCTCGCCACCCAGGTTCTCCAGCACGTCACGGATGCTGTCGAGCGTCGCAAGCATCGCGCCGCGCGCTTCGGCCAATGTGGGTGTGTCCGGCCACTCGCCCATCAGGCAGTAGTTTCGCTCGTCCGTCCTGATGATCACGCCGCGCAGCAGGCCAGGCCAGGCGGCAACGCCAGTGCGGTACGCGTCAAGGAACGCGCCGTTCTCTCCTGGTTTCACTCGAAACCTGACGATGTTGAAGGTGGAGTCGGACGCCTGCACCGAAACCTGGCGGGCGATCTTGCCGCCGGCCAACTGGAGTGTTGCCGAGAGGAACACGCGCCTGCCGTCAGGATAGGTGCAGGTCTGGATGAAGGCGAGCCGGTCACCCTCCGCAAAGCCAAGATTGACGCGATGCATCGCGGTGCGGCCGCACACATCGGCGTAGTAGGAAGCGATCGCATTGCGGCCCTTGATCTCTTGCGGGCTGGCGGGTGGATTGTCGTGGTCAATGATGCGCAGCACCGCGTCGTCCGCGTAAAAGCCTGCAAGACTGTCACCGTCGCGACTTTCGATCGCCCGGCGAAGCACGGGTATGGCGAGCGTTGACATCCTACCGATCCTTTCATCCGATTGCCAGGCATGGTTTGGACGACACGGGCAAAGTGGGTGCATCCGCCAGAGGTGATCGCCTTACGCAGCAGCAGTTTGCCCAACGCACCGAGTGCGAGAATGACGCACCGCCAGCCCCGGCGCTTCGCCCAAACGGGCCAGTACGGCATGGCTCCTACGGCGGAGTGGCGAGCGGAGGATCTTCGATCATGATTGGGTTGAGTGGAGGTGTCGCTGCACCACGCTCATGCTGCGCGCGCAGCATGGCCATGACGGTCGAACGAGAGATGGCCGAATGTCGTACATGCTGCCGCCTGGAACTGTGGGACCTGGCAATTGGCGGGCTATAGTGTCCTGTGTCGTCGGCTGCGTGTCATCAAAGTCCCGCGCATTGCGCAAAGTCGCGACCACGCTCGATGAAGCTGCGATAGCTGCCATAACTCGGCGCGGCCGGCGACAGCAGAACGACGCCGCCCCGCGGCGTCACTTTGCGCGCAAGATCGACCGCCTCGCGCATCGATTGCGCGACATGGAGGCGGGTCGACGGTGCCAGCGCCGCAAAGATGCGTCTGCCACTGTCATCCAGCAAAATGATGGCGTTCGGCGGCATTGCCCGGAGCCGATCCACCAGGATGCGGTAGTCAATGCCGCGATCCTGCCCGCCGATGATGATGCTGACATCGCGATCGCGATACACGTCGAGCGCGGCAACCGCCAACTCCGGCGTCGTCGATATGCTGTCGTCAACAAACAGTACGCCGCCTATTTCGCCGATTGCCTGCTGCCGGTGCGGCAACGGCTGAAAATCCTCCGCGGCGCGCAGCGCGTCGGCACGATCGACGCCGACGTACTGCGCAACTGCCAACGCGGCGGACAGATTGGACAGGTTATGCGGACGCGCGAGATAGCTGTTAAAGACGTGCAGATCCGCGCGCGGATCGAACCATGTCACATCGCCCACTTCGGTCACCGCGGCGCCCGCATCGGCATTGACGATGACATGCCGAGCATGCCGCAACAGGTTCAGCTTGTCGCGCTGATAGGCGGCAACGGAGCCATGCCAGTCGAGGTGCTCCTGCGCCAGCATGGTCAGCACGGCCAGATCACATTGGCCATCGAAATCCGCGGCCTGGTAGCTGGAGACTTCGATGACCGCATAATCCAGGGCCGCGCGCGGCAGCTCGGTCACCGGCACGCCGATATTGCCGGCCAGTGCAACACTCCTGCCGGTTCCGCGCAGGATGTGGGCAATCAACGCCGCTGTCGTGCTCTTGCCCTTGGTGCCGGTGACGCAGATCGTGCGCGCGGCGGTGTGGTCGGTAAACCAGAGATTGAGCAGAGAGGTGAAACGCACCCCGGCCGACCGGGCCTTCAGCACCAGTGGGTCGTACAAACTGATGCCTGGCGACTTCACCACCACATCGAAGCCCGTGATCGCACTGGCAATTGCCGTCCGGCCGAGTACCGTCGCCGCATCGTCAGCGGCAACGCGGTCGGTGGCGTCATCGAACATGGTCAATGCAACACCAGGGATTCGTGCACGCAGGAACCGCAAGGCCGCCATGCCCTCGCGGCCAGTCCCCCAGATGGCGATGCGCTTATCGTGCAGTTCATCCACACGCATCGAGCATCGCCATGAAGCGATCGGGCACCGCGTGCGGCTCGCGCGGTGCGAACAGCGATGTCAGATCGTCCGCGGTAACTTTTGGTGACAGTGCACGAACCACGCGAGCCTCGCGCCAATCGGCCGTCGCCGCGAGGCGATGCATCACCGTGGCGCTTTCCTCGATCTCACCCACACACTCGAACGGCTTGTGACTGTGCAGGCCACACAGTTCGGCAAAGCCATCGATCTGCGCCGGGTCATCCAGCAGGTCCCGCCCGAAAGTGGCGATGAGTAGCGGCCTGGCGACGAACGGCGCCAGCGCCAGATAGACGAAGCGGCACTTCGGACAATCACAGCACCAGTTGCTCGCCCGCGTCTCGGCTGCCTGGCGGAAGGCCGTGTTGCAGCTACGGAATATCGGCAGATAGGCTGGATGACGGGCAAACCGGCGCGCGATGGCAATCTCGGTCAGCGGACGCAACAACGAAAAATACCTGATGCCATCGAGAACGTGTCGCGCCACGTGGCTTTGCAACGCCTGCTCGAACGCGAACGACTTACTCCACTGATGATTTACCTCGAGCCCGCCCGACATGATGTTCGGCGCGCTGGCGGAATGCTCGTTCGACATCGCGATCGTATCGAAGCCGCTGATGATGGCGCAGCCAAGCACGATCATGCTCAGGATGCCGGTGATCGGCACATGGCCGTTCAGCGCGCCGGCGGCATTCAACGCGAACAGCGTCGGATCGAGCACCCGCGTCACCCGGATCGCCGGCACGCCGGACTGCCGGATTGTCGCCTCGATCGGCGCCGCCGTGCCAAGCGAGAACAACACCAGCGGCTCGCCGCCCTGCTTTAGGCATTCTACGGAGACAATGGAATCCTTGCCGCCGCCAATCGGCACGCAGGTGCGGCGCGGCAGCGTGAGCCCGATAGCGGTCGGCGGCTCGACCGCAGCGGCCGCGATATGCAGTCGCGACTCAAGATTGATGCCATTGCGGTAGGCAAACTCCGCCAACCCCTTGGTGTAGAAGCTGGTAAAGAACGCCGCGGTCGCGGGATCCAACGGAAATGCCGCACAGGTAACGCGTGGTGGCGCGGACGCCTTGTAATAGCTCACCCCGCAGGCCAGCAGCAGCATGCGGAACACCCGGTCGAGCGCCGCATCCTCGAGCGCATCGCGGCGACGCTCCGGCACGGGAAATACGATGCGCTCCTCGAAGCGAGCGCCGGTGTCGAATGCATAGTGCAGCGACAGCGTGCCGGTGCCGGGCTCGAACCGATAGGCTTCGCAGATGAATTCAGCCGGCTCTGGCATATTCCTCCACCATCGTGCGGATCGCCCGCAGCTTGGCGTGGTGTACCTCCGCGGCCAGGCTGTCGACGGTGAGCGCCTGGGCGCGCGTCACGCCATCAACCGCCGGTCCCTGGTTTACTGTGGCCTGGAGAACCGCGCCATCGAGGTCGGCATCCAGGCATCCCAGCAGCGAGTCGCGCCAGTCGCATCGCAGCACGGCCAGAGCGCCGATCAGCGCATAGGCGCCCCAGTTGGAAACGCCGGCGGCGATCAGGTGATCCGCCGGCGTGGCGCAGGCAATCATCTCGCCATGCGCAACATGCGCGCTGATCAGTGCAGCAGGCACCGACCCCATGCCGATCTCGTTGCCGCCATCGCCAATCGCGATGCGCTGCCACGGACCGGCAAGGAACAGATCGTCCAACGGGGTGGTAAACGCGCTGATATCCTCGCCACGCATGTTGCGTGGTGTGCCATCGGCGCTGCGCCCACAGCGCTCGATCGACAGCGCATGCGTGACGCCGAGCCCCCGCCACAACGCGATGGTGTTCTCCACCGACCCGCCGAGCGGAACAGCGTCGAGCGGAGTGCCGGGAACGCCGGCCCCCATGAGTGCCGCCGCACACGCCGCGCGACAGGGCTCGTCGGTGACCAGCCGGCACGGGACGGAAACACGCGCGAACGCCGCTGCGAGCAGCGCCGCGCCAACCGGGCCATCGGTCTCGGCCGCGGGCGGCGTACCCATCGGAACATAGAATCCGGTCAGGATACCGATCGAAGGGCGCGGCGTGGTGGACAATGCGGACGCCGCCCGCCACAACCCACCACGCGTCGCGGCGAACAAACCGCCGATGTTGCGACCAACCTCCTGGTGGATCAGCGCCTCGATGCGATCGACCGTCGCGCGGGTCAAAGAGCCGCCAATCGTGAGTTGCGCAGGTCGGTGATCATCATCGCACCCGGGGCGTGGGTGATGCAGAACTCCG
This sequence comes from uncultured Alphaproteobacteria bacterium, assembly GCA_963696645.1. Lineage (GTDB taxonomy): Bacteria > Pseudomonadota > Alphaproteobacteria > Acetobacterales > Acetobacteraceae > JAMXLO01. Next base: position 252,585 of record CAVOKY010000002.1, on the reverse strand, counting down.
GCCTTACCGTCGCGATCGCCGCCTGCGGCGTGACTCCACAGGCCCAGAACACCGGCAGTTCGTCCGCTCCCACGGGCACCGCATCACCGTAGTCGGGCTTGCCGATGTCCCTGATTCCGATCTGCTCGGGCAACCCAAGGTGCACCGGCGCACCGTGCACTGACGGAAACCGTGACGTGATCTGCACCGCGCGGATCGCATCCGCCGGCTTCAGCGGGCGCATCGACACCACCAATGGGCCATGAAACACGCCTGCCGGTACGCACTGGATGGACGTGCGGAACATCGGCACGTTGCAGCCGCGGGTAATGTGGCGGACCTCGATGCCGTCTTCCAGCAGCGCTTCCTCGAAGGAGAACGAGCAGCCGATGGCGAAGCTGACCAGGTCATCGCGCCAGACATGCCGGACGTCTGTCGGTTCCTCGACCAATTCACCGTGTCGCCAGATGCGATAGCGCGGCAGGTCGGTGCGCACATCGAAGTCCTGTGCCAGCGTCGGGAAGCCTGGATCACCTGGCTCCGACACGGCCAGTACCGGGCACGGCCGAGGATTGGCTTGGGCGAAGCGCAGGAAATCGTTGGCCAGCGCCTGCGGCAGAATCACCAGGTTGGCCTGCACATTGCCCGGCGCGAGTCCCGACGTCGGACCAGTGAAGGCGCCCGAGCGTATCCGCAGCCGCTCCTCGCGACCTAGCGCGAAACCCCGTTCCACCAATGCGTCCATGGCGACCTCCACGCAAACCTGACATCAGCCGGGTATTGGTAGCAGATAGCGGGCAATTACGCAGTCCCGGATGGCTGATCATTTTGTTATAGGAATGCGATCCGCTGTCGGCGCACGGCCTGACCGTGGATGCGCTGTGTCTGTAATAGAGGAGAAAGCAAGCGCTTCTTTGTTTGCAAAAAAGCAGCAAAAAAGCCTTATCCACTTGCTTAGATGGTTCAGTATTGCAGCAGTCTATATGATCGAAAGTTTTTTGGTTCTTTTTTTGTAAAAAAGAACATGCTTTCGGTCGGGCCGCCCTACCCGCCCACCCGCTCGTCCGAATTCACCCCCAACTGCTTCAGCTTGCGATGCAGCGCGCTGCGTTCCATGCCGACAAACTGCGCTGTCCGCGAGATGTTGCCGCCGAACCGCAGCAATTGCGCCTGGAGATACTGCGTCTCGAACAGATCGCGCGCCTCGCGCAGCGGCAGCCCCATGATGTCGGCGGTCGGATCGATGTTGAGCAACGCGGGCGCATTGGCACCGATCTCCGGCGGCAGCATCTCGGCACGGATCGAATCGCCCGCGCCGCCCGGCGCCATGATCAGCAGCCAATCCATCAGGTTGCGCAACTGACGCACATTGCCGGGCCAGTCATAGGCCTGTAATGCGGCCAATGTGTCGGCCGACAATTCGCGCGACGGCATGCCGGCATTCTCGGCCGACCGCACGATGAACAACTGCGCGAGCGGCGGCACGTCGTCGCGGCGGTCCTTCAGTGCCGGCACCTTCAGCGGCACCACCGCCAGCCGGTAGTACAGATCCTCGCGGAACCGGCCATTGCCGATCTCCACCTGCAGGTCCCGATTGGTCGTTGACAGCACGCGCACATCCACCTTCACCCGCGCTGAGCCGCCGAGACGCTCGAACGTGGAATCCTGCAAGGCACGGACGATCTTGCCCTGCGTCTCCAACGGCATGTCGGACACCTCATCCAGCAGCAGCGTGCCGCCGTGCGCACGCTCGAGAACGCCGGCACGGCGCGGATGCGTGAGCGGGTCCGGTCCCGCCTCCAGGCCGAACAATTCCTCCTCGAAGCGCATCGGATTCAGTGTCGCGCAGTTCAGCACGATGAACGGACCGTCGGCCCGCCGCGATCGGGCATGAATCATGCGGGCCACGACTTCCTTGCCGGAGCCGGCGGGGCCGCTGATCAGCACGCGGGAGCCGGTCGGCGCCACGCGCTCCACGCCGGCGCGCAACGAAGCGATCACCCCACTCTCCCCGGTCAGACCGGCCTCCGGTCCGGCGCGCAGGCGGAGCTCGGCATTTTCGAGCGCCAGTGCGGCGGCTTCCAGTGCGCGACGCACCACGAGCAGCAGCCGGTCGGACTGAAACGGCTTCTCGATGAAGTCGTAGGCGCCTTGCTGGATGGCAGTCACCGCCATCTCGATCGTGCCGTGACCGGATATCATCACCACCGGTACGTGCGGTTCCTCGCTGTGGAACGCTTCCAGCAGGCCCAGCCCATCGAGCCGCGAGCCTTGCAGCCACACATCCAGGATCACCAGCGACGGACGACGTACCCGGAACGACGCGATCGCCGCATCGGCGTCAGCAGCGCCGCGCGTGTCATAGCCTTCATCGCGCAGCACGCCCTCGATCAACAGGCGGATGTCAGGCTCATCGTCGACGATCAGGATGTCATGTGCCATCCGACACCTTCGTGGGCAGAATGAGTACGGCCACTGCTCCAGAACCATCCGGCCGGTCGTCCAACGTCAGCCGCCCTCCGTGGTCTTCCATGATCTTCTTGACGATGGCGAGGCCCAGACCGGTCCCCTTCGGCTTGTGTGTTACGTAGGGTTCTGTCAGCCGCGCCCGATCTTCCTGTGGCAATCCAATCCCATCATCGGTCACGATGATGCGAACATCGTCCTCTCCCTGTTCCACCGACAGGCCGATCGTCCCGCCGCCCTCCCCGTTTTCGGCTCCCCGCATGGTCACCGCATCGGCCGCGTTCTGCAGCAGATTGGTCAGTGCCTGACGCAGCAGCCTGCGATCGCATGGTGCCACCGGCCCTCGCTCGGGAATTTCGGTGTGCCAGGCGATCTGCGGCCGCGCGGTCTTCTGCAGCACGAGCGCCTCGCGCGCGATGCGCCCGATGTCCTCCGGCTTGATCACCGGTTGCGGCATGCGAGCGAAGGCGGAGAATTCATCGACCATGCGGCCGATGTCACCGACATGGCGAATAATGGTGTCCGCACACAGGCTGAACGTCTCGGGATCGGACGTGATCTCGCGTGCGAAGCGGCGCTTCAGCCGTTCGGCGGAGAGTTGGATCGGTGTCAGCGGATTCTTGATCTCGTGTGCGATGCGTCGCGCCACGTCGGCCCACGCCGCCTTGCGCTGGGCGGATTGCAGTTCGGTGATGTCGTCGAACGTCACCACGAACCCGTCGGTGCGTCCGCCGGACAGATCAGCACCGATTCGCACCAGCAGCGTGCGGCGACGTGTCGGCGGTCCGATCTGGATCTCCGCGGTCCGCGCGCGTTCGGGCGATGCCGCGGCCTCATGCAGCAGTTCGGAAAATTCCGGCACCACGTCGGCAAGCTCGCGGCCGATGCAGGACAGCAGATCAGCGCCGAGTAGTTCATCGGCCGCACGATTGGGCAGCTCGATCCGGCCGGATGCATCCAGCCCGATCACACCCGCCGAAACGCCCGACAGCACCGTCTCGGTGAACCGCCGGCGCTCGTCGATCTGGCTGTAGGCATCCATCAGTTCGCTGCGCTGCGCGGCAAGCTGACCGGTCATGCGATTGAACGCCCGCGACAGACCGGCCACCTCGTCGCCGGTTTGCGCCTCCGCCACACGCACCGTCAGGTCGCCGCCGCGCACGCGCTCCGCGGCATTGATCAACCGACCGATCGGCCGCGCAATCTGGTTGGCCAGCACCAGCCCGATCAGCACCGCCGCCAGCAGCACCAGCAGGGCCACGATGGCGAAAATCCAGGCGAACGCGACCTGGAGCCACGACCGGTTCTGGTCCAGGCGCTGGTACTCCGACACAGCCTGCTCGGTCTTTGCGGTGTGTTCCAGAATCTGCGGATCGATCGGCCGGCCGATCATCAGCATCAATGGCGGCGTCGAATTCAGCCGAACCACTGCGCGCACACGCGTGCCGTCGCCGGCAGCCAACACCACCACGTCGCCACTCTGTGCCTGGCTTGTCACGCTGGCCGCTGGAGGCTCCACACCCATGCCGGCGAACAGCCCTGCCGAGGCGAGCACCTGGTTGGACAACGGATCATAAATCAGTGCCTCGGTCAGGCCGCGCAATGTGGTCTGTGCACCGAGCACCTCGGCGAATACCGATGGATCGGCGGACAGGAACTGACCGGCACGTGTTAGGTCGTTCGCCATCTCCAGCGCGACGGCACGAATGTTGTCACGGTGCTCTTCCAGATAGCCGCGCGAGACCTGCAGCGATTCGTTGACCGCCTGGCGCACCGGGTCATTGAACCAGGCCTGGATGCCGAAATGAAAGAATGCGACGGCGAAACAGGCGACCACGATGGTAGGCGCGACAGCGACGCCGCCGAACAGCAGCACCAACCGAATATGCAGCCGCGATCCGGCCGATCCGCGACGGCGCTCGACCCAGACACGTGTCAGTCGGCCGGCCAGTACCGCGCCTAGCAGCAGGACTGCCGACAGGTTGGCGAGCACCAGGCTGACGCCCGCGCCGGGCTGAAGGCCGAATGGCGAGCCGCGCGCCATGACGATGAAGGTTGCCAGGCCAACCGCGAACGCCAGGGCGGCCAGCACCAGCGTCACCACCTTGCCTAGCAGGATATCGGCGATCCTGCCCGGCAGCGAGCGCGTCCGAGGCGGCGGCGCTTCGGGCGGAAGCTCGGGCGCTTGCTCCGGTTTCAGCGACCCAGGGGGCGGTGCGACATTCACATCAGCCCCCGAACCACAGGAATATCGAGGTCGCGGATCTTCTTGCGCAGCGTATTGCGGTTGAGGCCGAGCATGGCCGCCGCCTTGATCTGGTTGCCTCGGGTCGCAGCGAGGGTCAGCCGGATCAGCGGCCGCTCCACCTCGGCGATCACCCGGTCATAGATATCGGTGGGCGCCGCACCGCCCTCATGGGCAGCAAGGAAATCGCGGATATGCCGCTCCACGGCACGCACCAGGGTTTCCGGACCGGCGACCGCCGGCGCTTCCGTCGGAGCCGGCGTTGCCTCCACCAACTCGGCGGCAATCTGTTCCGCGCCAATAGTCTCGTGCGGACAGAGTGCTGCCAGCCGTCGCATCAGGTTTTCCAACTCGCGCACGTTGCCTGGCCAGGCGTGGCGCTTCAGCTCCTCGACTCCGCCTTGATCCAGCGTCTTGGCGGGCAGTCCGTCGTCCTGCGCGCGATCGAGGAAGTGGCGGGCCAGCAGCGGGATGTCCTCGACCCGCTCGCGCAATGGCGGCAACCGGATCGGCACGACATTGAGCCGGTAGAACAGGTCCTCACGGAACTGCCCCAGGCGGATCGCGGTGCGCAGGTCGCGATGCGTGGCGGCAATGATGCGCACGTTCGCCTTGATCGGCTGACGCCCTCCGACCGAGGTGAATTCGCCTTCCTGCAACACCCGCAGCAGCCGTGTCTGTGCCTCCGGTGGCATATCGCCAATCTCGTCGAGGAACAGCGTGCCGCCGTTCGCCTGCTCGAAACGCCCCTGGCTGCGCGTGGTCGCCCCGGTGAAGGCTCCGCGTTCGTGGCCGAACAGCTCGCTTTCGATCAGCTCGCGTGGGATCGCCGCCATGTTGATGGCAACGAACGGGCCAGCCCGGCGTTTCCCGTAATCGTGCAGCGCGCGGGCCACCAGTTCCTTTCCGGTGCCCGATTCGCCGTTGATCATCACCGTCAGGTCTGCCGTGGTGAGCCTGGCGATGGTCCGATAGATCTCCTGCATCGCCGGGCTGCGGCCGATCAGTGGCAGCCGTTCGTCCGCATCGCGTGGCTCGGGCGCACTGGCGGTGGGTTGGGCCGGCACCGCAAGTGCCCGGCCGACAACCGACAGTAATTCCTGCAAATCAAACGGCTTGGGGAGGTACTCGAAAGCACCGCGCTGTGTCGCCTTGACCGCAGTCATCAGGGTGGACTGGGCGCTCATCACCACTACCCGCAGGTCTGGCCGGAGCTTGCGGATGCGCGGGACGAGGTCGAGACCGTTCTCGTCCGGCATCACGACGTCGGTGATGACGAGATCGCCCTCGCCGTCCTCCACCCACCGCCATAGTGTGGCGGCGTTGCCGGTGCTGCGCACCTGGTAGCCCGATCGTCCAAGCGCCTGGGTCAGCACCGTGCGGATTGAGCGGTCGTCGTCGGCGACCAGGACTGTAGGTGGGGTCATCTCATATCCTCAGCCATCGGTCAGATGCCGGGATCGGCCTCCTCGTCGGCGAGCATCGGAAGGTGCAGGCGAAATTCGGTGCGCCCGGGGCGACTGTCCACCTCGATCAGCCCGCCGTGGTCGCCGATGATCTTGGCAACCAGTGCAAGGCCAAGCCCGCTGCCTGCCGCCTTCGAGCTGACGAATGGGTCGAACAGGTGTGGCCGGATGTCGTCCGGGATCCCCGGCCCATTATCGCGAACAATGACCAGGAGCGGCAGGTCAACGCGTGTTGTGCTGCCGGGAACCGCCAGCCGCATTCCGTGTTGGAAGCCGGTTACCAGCGTGATCTCCGGGCTGGATTGGCTTGGATGGGTAACCGCTTCGGCAGCATTCTTCACCAGATTCAGCACCACCTGCACGAGTTGGTCCCGATTGCCCCATACCGGCGGCAGCGACGGGTCGTAGATTTCGTTGAAACGGACATGGAGGGCAAAGCCGGTTTGTGCCAGCTTGCGGACATGCTCCAGCACGCGATGGATGTTTACCGCGTGGCGCGTAATCGGCTTCTCGCCGAAAATCTCCATGCGATCGACCAAGGCACGTATCCTGTCGGCCTCATCCCTGATCAGCACCGCAAGCTCACGGTCCTGCGGTTCGACGCTGGCCTCCAGCAATTGTGCTGCCCCGCGAATGCCGGAGAGCGGGTTCTTCACTTCGTGCGCGAGGATCGCCGCCATCCCGGTGACGCTGCGGGCCGCGCCACGAAAAGCAAGCTGCCGGTCCAGTGCACGGGCGGCAGACGCATCCTGCAGCACGAGCAGGACCGCGCCAGGTTCCTCCGGCAATGGCGAACCCTGAACCGTAATGCCCTGCTTGTTGAGCCGCGGGCTATCGACCGTCAGGTCATGATCCGACACCGATGCTTCGCTCTGCCGCACCTGCTGAACCAGCATGAACAACGGATTGTCCTCGGGAACCAGGTCGCGCAGGCGAAGCTGTGACAGCCCGGACGCGGAAATGCCGAGGAACTGCTCGGCAGCCGGATTGACGAAGCGGAACCGGTTGTCCGGGTCCAGCAACACCACCGGCACCGGCAGGGAGCTGAGAATCAGCGACATGTCAGGCGCGCGCCGCCGGTCGACCAGCGCCAGCGCTGCGCGGGTGACCGGGTTCCTCACGCCGCCCGCCTGACCGGGAAATCGGCCCATGCAGCTTCCGGTTCCGCCGGGTTGTCGTCATGCGCCGGCATCGCGCGGGTGACACTGCGGGCGATCAGCCGGTCATAAAACCCGTCGATCAGGTGCAGCACCGCGGAGGCATCGGGCAGCCGGTTCATCGCCGCCCGGAACTCTGCCGAACCTGGCAGGCCGCGCGAATACCAGGACACATGCTTACGCGCCAGACGCACGCCGGCGTGGCTGCCGAAGTGCTGCAGGATCGCCTCGTAATGCTCAACCAATATGGCTTTTTGCTGAACCAACGGCGGCTCGGGCAGCCGACTGCCGGTCGCCAGGAAATGTGCCACCTGGGAGAGGAACCACGGCCGACCGTAGCAACCCCGGCCGATCATTACGCCGTCCGCGCCGGAACGCCGCAATGCCTCGGCAGCGCTGTCCTCCGTCAGGATATCGCCGTTTGCAATGACAGGAATTTGCACTGCGTTCTTCACTTCGCCGATGAAGTTCCAGTCCGCCGAACCCGTGTAGAACTGTTGCCGCGTCCGCCCGTGCACCGTGACCATGCGGATACCGCAGTCCTGGGCTATCCGTGCCAATCGCGGCGCATTCAGGCTGGCGTGATCCCAACCCATGCGCATCTTCAAGGTCACGGGCACGCCGACCGCGCGCACCGTCGCAGCAAGGATGGCGGCGGCCGAAGCCTCGTCACGCATCAGCGCCGATCCGGCCTGCTGGCCCAGCGCAACCTTCTTCACCGGGCAGCCGAAGTTGATGTCGATCAGGTCGGCACCCCGGTCAACAGCCAGCCGAGCCGCTTCGGCCATCGCGCCAGGCTCGCAGCCGGCGAGCTGCAAGGCGCTGATGCCGCCGCAACCGTCCATCTCGGCCATCGCCATGGTCTTCCGGTTTTCCCGGATCATCGCCCAGGAGGCGATCATCTCGGACACCACCATCCCCGCCCCAAGCCGCTTGGCCAGCCGGCGGAATGGCAGGTCAGTGACACCAGACATGGGCGCCATGATCACCGGCGTGCCAATTTGCACGCCAGTGGCCAATTGGATCGACCGCAGGCCCCGCTCAGAAACTGTGGTGTCGCAATGACACTTGCCCATCATTTGGGCAATTTACCGCCACATATGCTGCAACGCAATGGCAAAAAAGCGGCCAATCAGTGCATGCGCCTGAAGAGCATGACTTGGCACGGAGTAAGCCGATTGAACGGGTGACGGTGTCTCCCTGGGCAAACACGGTTGACGCCGCCGGTCGTCCCGGCAACGGTGCCGGCATGCGAATCGCCGCCATCCTGGTCGCGGCCGGCTCCGGCAGCCGGTTCGGCGCCGAGACACCCAAGCAGTACCTGCCGTTGCTGGGGAAGCTGGTGATCCGCCATGCGGCCGAAGCACTGGCAGAACATGTGGACATTCTCCAGCCGGTCGGCGACGCGGCCACGATCGAGACAGCGCTCACCGGCATCCCGCACCAACCGCCGGTCGCCGGTGGTGCGACGCGCCAGGCCAGCGTCCTCGCGGGTCTCGAGGCGTTGGTGGCTCAGGAACCCGACATAGTGTTGGTACACGATGCCGCACGCCCCCTGATACCGATCGGCACCATCCCCGCACTGCTGGCCTCCTTGAACGATGCTCCGGGTGCAATCCCTGCCGTGCCGGTGGCCGACACGCTGAAACGCGTGACGGACGGCCTGATCACCGCCACCGTTCCGCGCGACAGCCTCTACCGTGCCCAGACACCCCAGGCCTTCCGCTTTGCGATCCTGCTCTCCGCCCATCGAACCGCCGACGACGTGCCGGCTACCGATGACGCATCGCTGCTGGAGGCTGCGGGCCAGCAGGTCACCATCGTCGCCGGCTCCGAGCACAACATCAAGCTGACCTATGCCGAAGACCTGCCTCGCCTGGAGCGCGCCATGACCGCCCATCTGATCCCACATGTCGGTACCGGCTTCGACGTCCATGTGCTGGAAACCGGTCGGCGCCTCGTGTTGTGTGGCGTTGAAATTCCACATGAACAAGGGCTTGCCGGCCACTCCGATGCCGATGTCGGAACCCATGCGCTGTGTGACGCAATTTATGGCGCGCTGGCCGAGGGCGATATCGGGCGGCACTTCCCGCCCGGCGAAGCGCGCTGGAAGGATGCCGACAGCGCCCGCTTCCTGTCCCACGCCGGCGGCCGCATCGCCGCGCGACACGGGCTGCTGGCCAATGCCGACGTCACGCTGATCTGCGAACGCCCGAAGATCGCGCCGCATGCCGCAAGGATGGTTGCGCGCCTCGCCGGGATTCTCGCGGTCGATGCCTCGCGCATCTCGGTCAAAGCGACAACGACGGAAAAACTTGGCTTCACCGGCCGGGGGGAAGGCATCGCCGCGCAGGCCGTCGCCACCGTTCTGCTGCCTGCCTGAGGACCGGTCCGGGATGGAAATCCGCCCGGCCCGTGCACAAGTGCTCACCTGCGCGAATGGGCCAGGGAGGCCCCAGATCAGATGAAATACCGCACCGCCGTCGCCGCACTGCTCGGCGCCACCTGGGTCCTGGCCGGGTGCGTGACTGCCAACCCGCCGCCGCCATTACCGGCGCCAATGACCGAATCCATCCCCAAACCGCCGGTGAGCGCCGTACCACTGATATGGCAGCCAGGGCACTGGGACTGGACCGGTTCCGGCTATGGCTGGATACCCGGTCAGTACGTCTCGGCGGCGGACCATGGCAACAACTGGATGCCAGGGTTCTGGGAGAACGCCGGCTCGGGCTGGACCTGGCATCCGGCACACTGGGTATAGCGATTCCCGCCCGCCCCTGCCGCAGCTCAACAGATCGCACCCTGATCCCGCCAGACCTTGCGGCAAGGTTGCTGCGGTGTTAGTGCCCGGCCCGCTGTTGCAGGGGCTGATCCCAGGGGCTGATTGATGTCGTCGACCTTCGAGACCGTTGCCGGAATCATTTCCGAAACGTGCGACATTCCACGTGAGAAGATCATGCCGGACAGCCATGCGATCAACGATCTCGGCATCGACAGCCTGGACTTTCTCGACGTCGCCTTCGCCATCGACAAGGCCTTCGGCATCAAGATGCCGCTCGAGCAATGGACCCAGGAAGTCAACGAAGGCAAGGTGTCGTCCGATCAGTATTTCGTCCTCAAGGACCTCTGCGCCAACATCGACCAGCTGGTGGCGGCAAAGGCAGCCTGATCCGGCATGAAGCTGGAATATTTCCAGATGGTGGACCGGATCGCCGAACTCGATCCGGTGGCTCGAACCGCGCGCGCCGACTGCCTGGTGCCAGACGCCAGCCCAGTGTTCGAGGGCCACTTCCCTGGCCATCCCCTGCTGCCCGGCGTGCTGATGATCGAGACCATGGCGCAGACCGGCGGCTGGCTGGTGCTGGCGGTCCTGCGCTTCCAGCGCATGCCGTTCCTGGCGCAGGTCAAGGAAGCCAAGCTGCGCGCCTTCGTCGTTCCTGGCCAGTCGCTGCAAACCGAGGCGCGCCTGGTACACGACGGCTCCGGCTACGCGATGGTCTCCGCGAGCATCAGTTCCAGCGGCAGGAAGGTGGCGGACGCGGAACTCACCTACCGCGTGGTCCCCTTCCCTAACGAGACGTTGCGCGCTCAGATGCTGGAAACCGCGCGGCGTGTCGCGGTGCCGGAGGCCTTCCTGAATGGCTGATCCACGCGACGCACTTATCACCGGCATCGGGTTGGTCTCCTGCCTCGGCGACGGTGCGAACGCGCACTGGACTGCCCTGATGCGCGACGGTGGCTTCCAGCCCGTGATCGACACGACCAGCTTCCCGCCGTGGCCGATCCACCCGATGACCGCGCTGGAACTGGACAGGCAGATCCCCAGGCGTGGCGACCAGCGACAGATGGAGGCATGGCAGCGCATCGGCACCTATGCCGCTGGCCTCGCACTGGATTCCGCCGGTGTGAAGGGCAACGCCGAGCTGCTGTCGCGCATGGACATGATCGTCGCGGCCGGCGGCGGCGAGCGCGACTATGCCGTAGACACTGCGATTCTCTCCGCCCTGCCCTCGGCCGCCGATCCGGGTGCATTCCTGAACGAGCATCTGTTGTCCGACCTGCGGCCCACGCTGTTCCTGGCGCAACTTTCCAACCTGCTGGCCGGCAACATCTCGATCGTCCACGGCGTCGTGGGATCGTCGCGCACCTTCATGGGCGAGGAGGCGTCCGGTACCGACGCGGTTCGTATCGCCTGTGCGCGGATTGCGGCCGGCTCAGGGCGAGCTGTTCCTGGTCGGCGGTTCGTACAACGCACAGCGGCCTGACGTCCTGCTGCACTACGAAATGGGGCGATTGCTGTGGAAGCGCGAATTCGCCGGCGTCTGGCATCGCCAGGCGCAAGGCGGCGGCATGGTGCTGGGCTCGCTCGGCTGCTTCCTGGTAATCGAAAGCCGTGAGCACGCCGCCGCGCGCGGAGCATCCCCCGTGGCACACATCGCCTCCATCGCCACCGATCGCAGCCGCCGGCGGCCAGGCGAGGCGACAGCAATCGCGACGCGCCAGTTGGACGCGATGCGACAGCACCTGGATCCGTCTCATGCGGCAGTGATTTCCGGCGCATCCGGCGCGCACGCGGCGACGGTGGAGGAGGCTGGGTTCCTGCGCGACATCCGGTTGCCGGTGCGCGCCACCGCCACGGCTTTCGGCCACTCGCTGGAACCGTCATTCCCCGCCAATCTGGCGCTGGCGGCAATGTCGCTGGCCAATCGACGCCTGTTCCCGCCGCTGGAGGCAGCCGAGATGGAAACGCTGATGACCGCAGAACTGCGTCAGGTGCTGGTGACATCCTGGGGCCACTGGCGCGGTGAAGCTCTGGCCGTGGTCGAAGCGGCGTAGGAGGCACGCATGGCACGATCCGACGTAGACAGTCGCGGCCGGCCTGTCGTCGTGGTCACCGGCACCGGCGTGCTGACCTCGCTGGGCAACGGCAAGTCAGACAACTGGCGCGAACTGACCGCCGGCCATTCCGGCATCCGCCGCATCAGCCGCTTCCCGGTGGCGGGACTGCGCACCACCATCGCCGGCACGGTGGATTTCGTTCCGGTCGATGAGCTGTCCGCACCGGCCTCTGTCGCAACGCCTGGCCGAATTGGTCATCGACGAAGCGGTCTGCGAGGCAGGCATCGGCGCACCGGGCGAGTTCCCTGGGCCGATGTTCCTGGCCCTGCCGCCGGTGGAGATGGAGTGGCCGCAACGCCTGGCGTTGGCCGCCGCGTCAGGCGCCAACGAGACGGTGACCTACGACGATCTGCTGCGTGCCGCCGGAGCCGGCAAATTCAACCGCTACTACGAGCGCTTCCTGTTCGGCTCGGTCGCCGAGAATCTGGCGGTACGGTTTGGCACCAAGGGCTCGCCGGTCGCCACCTCCACCGCCTGTGCCTCCGGCGCCACCGCAATTCAGCTCGGCGTCGAGGCGATCCGCCGCGGCGAGTGCGAAGCGGCGCTGGTGGTCGGCACCGATGCGTCGGTCAATCCGGAAAGCCTGATCCGGTTTTCGCTGCTGTCCGCGTTGTCCACACGCAACGATCCGCCGGAGGCCGCCGCGCGCCCGTTCAGCAAGGATCGCGACGGCTTCGTCATGGCGGAGGGTGCCGGCGCGCTGGTGCTGGAAAGCCTGGCGCATGCGCGGGCCCGCGGCGCAAAGATCATCGGCATCGTGGAAGGCTGCGGCGAAATGGCTGACGGCTTCCACCGCACGCGATCGTCGCCGGATGGCAAGCCGATCATCGCCTGCATGAAGCACGCGCTCGACGATGCCGGACTCGCGCCGGATGCCATCGGCTACGTCAACGCGCACGGCACCGGCACGCCGGAGAACGACAAGATGGAATGGGTCGGCGTCTCGGCGGTGTTTGGCGAGCGCGCTTCGTCGATTCCGATCTCGTCCAACAAGTCGATGATCGGCCATACGCTGACCGCCGCCGGCACGGTGGAGGCGATCTTCACGCTGCTCACGCTGCGCCACGGCCGGCTGCCGCCGACGATCAACTACGAGACGCCCGATCCGGCGCTGCCGGTGGATTGCGTGCCGAACGTGGCGCGCGATGCGCAGGTGACGCACGCGATCTCGAATTCGTTCGGCTTCGGTGGGCAGAATGTCTGCCTGGTGGTGGGCTCGCCGTGATGCAGGCGCCGCGCGCCCTGGTCATCGGCGGGCGGCGCGGCATCGGGGCCGCCGTGGTGGACGTCCTCACTGCGAAAGGCATGGACGTCACCTACACCTATCGCACCTCGCCATCGGACACCGCCGCTACTGCCGTGCCGCTTGATCTCGCGGACCGGGCCGCGGTGGAAGCCTTTGCCCGGCAGCAGGAAGACGCGCCTGCCTGGGAGGCATTGGTCCAGGTCGGCGGCACCACCTACGACGCGCTGGCTGCGATGATGGACCAGGACGCCACCGAGCAGGCCATGCAGGTGAACTTCTTCGCCTTCGCCCGCATCGCGCGCGCCGTGGTGCGGCCGATGATCCGCGCACGCAACGGACGTATCGTCGCGATCGGCTCGGTGATCGGCCAGTTCGCCAGTCAGGGCAATGCCGCGTATGGCGCGACCAAGGCTGCGCTGCTCGCCTATGTCCGCACGCTGGCGATCGAAAGCGCGCGGCGCGGCGTCACGGTGAACTACGTCGCACCAGGCTTCGTCGACACCGAGATGATGGCGCCGTTCGCTGCGTATCGCGGCGCGACCGAAGGGCGCATCCCGGCCGGCCGCTTCGCCCGACCGGAGGAGATCGCGTCTGTCGTTGCGTTCCTGGTCTCGCCGGAAGCCAGCTATGTCAACGGCGCGTATATCCCGGTCGATGGCGGGCTGACCGCGGCGATCGGCATTCCGCGCGGGTGACCGACATTACGAGCGCCTGTCATTGCGAGCAGCGAAGCGACGCGGCAATCTCGTCTGTGCGCAACGGGCGGGAGATTGCTTCGTCGCTGCGCTCCTCGCAATGACAGGTGTGTGACAATGCGCGCCCTGCAACTGCTGGCTGATCGCGACATCGCGCTGGTGCAGCGCGACCCTCCGCCGCCACCCTGCACCCGGCGAAGTGCAGCTTCGCGTCCGTGCCGTCGGGCTGAACCACATCGACGTCTGGGGCTTCCGCGGCATGGCCTTCGCCAAGCGGCAATTCCCTCTGACCGTCGGCGCGGAAGCATCGTGCGAGGTCATCGCGATCGGCGACGGTGTCAGCACGCTATCGCCCGGCGATCGCGTGGTGCCGTACGCCGCTCTGGTCTGCGGCACCTGCCCGGCATGCCAAAACGGACGCGAAAACCTGTGCGAGAACGTCGCCGGTGTGCGTGGCTTCCATGTCGATGGCTTCGCCCAGGAACTGACCAACCATCCCGCGCGCCTCGTGGTAAAGTTGCCAGACGCGGTCGATCATCGCGACGCCGCCTGTGTGCCGGTGGCATACGCGACCGTCGAGCACATGCTGTTCGACAACGCCAAACTGGAGCCCGGCGAATGGATCCTGGTGCATGCCGGCGGTTCCAGCATCGGCAGCATCGCCATCCGAATCGCAAAGTCGTTTGGGCTGCACCGTGATCACCACGGTCGGCAGCGACGACAAGGCAGCCAAGGCCCGCCTACTCGGCGCCGACCACGTGATCAATTATCGCACCGAACGTTTCGAGGGCGTGGTGCGCCGACTGACCGGCAAGAAAGGCGTGGACGTGGTGTTCGAGCATGTCGGCGCCGACACCTGGAGCGGCTCGCTGCTATCGCTGAAACGCGGCGGCCGCCTGGTGACCTGCGGTGCGACATCCGGCCCATCCGGCAGCATCAACCTGATGCAGCTCTTCCAGCAGCAGTACCGCATCATCGGTTCGTTCGGTTCGCCACTTAGCGCACTCGGCCGAGCGTTGGATCGCATCGCTGCCGGTGTGCGGCCGGTGATCGACACGGTCTATGGTTTGGAGGAATTCCGCACGGGTCTCGAGCGGCTGGAACATCGCGACGTGTTCGGCAAGATCCTTGTCGAGCTTTGACGGCCCCTATCCCCTCCCGCGCCCGCTGCGCGCGAGAGGGTAATGCTCCGCCGTCTCTCCCTCTACGGCGACCGCATCCTCGGCCGCATGGTGAAATACCTGTTGGCCGTGCTGCGCCGAACCGATCCCGATCGCGCGTCCGACGTGTGCGGTGCGTTGGCGCGTCGCTTCGGTCCATTGCTGCCGGCGCACCGCATCGGACGCGCCAATCTGCGCGCCGCCTTCCCCGACAAAGATAACATCTGGATCGAAGCGACACTGCGCGCCGCGTGGGAAAACCTTGGCCGCGTCGCAGGCGAATACGTGCATCTCGGCCGCCTGTGGGACTACGACCCGGACCATCCCAACACCGGCCGCGTCATCACCGACGACGCACCGGTGTTCCTCGAACTGCAGAACGACGGCAAACCGGCGCTGTGCTTCGCCGCACATCTGGCCAATTGGGAATTGCCTGCGGTGATGGCTGCGGCACACGGATTGCCCTCGGCCGTCGTCTATCGCATGCCGAACAACAAGGCGGTGGCAAAGGAAATCACCCGCATCCGCGCTCCGCTGATGGGACGGCTGATTCGCAGCCGCTCGCAGGCGCCATTGGAAATGGCCGCATCACTGACGCGCGGCGAACATCTCGGCATGCTGGTCGACCAGCATTTCTCGCGCGGCGTGGACGTGACGTTCTTCGGCCGGCGCTGCAAGGCCAATCCGACCATCGCCCGCCTGGCACGGCAGTTCGAATGTCCTGTCGTCGGCGTGCGTGTCATCCGGTTGCCGGATCGTCGCTTTCGTATCGCGGCGGAAGGCCCCCTTTCACTTCCGCGCGATGCGGAGGGCCGCGTCGATGTGCAGGCGACCACGCAACTGATCACCGATGTGGTCGAGTGTTGGATACGCGAAAATCCCGCACAATGGCTGTGGTTTCATCGTCGCTGGCGATAGGTCACTGCGGCCTGTTCAACTTTTTATCATTTGCATGACGTGTGCTTGGCCACAATTGCGGCACGCCGCGGGCGTAGCCAGTTCAGCCGCACGCTTCCAAAAGAAGGAGAACCGCCATGCGTAGTCTGGCCCTGTCCATGACCGTCCTGGCCGGCTTGGTCAGCACGCCGGTATTCGCCCAGACAGTGAGCACCCTGACGCCGCAGGGAGTGCCGCGCGGGCGCCAACCCCGCCACCGGCGCACGACCCGGTAACGACATCGGAACCGGCATGTCCCTGCCGATGGGCACCAGGGCGAGCAACATCGATCAAATGGACACGCATTCGTCGATCGCGCCGAACCTGCCATCCCCGGCGGTCGGCCCGGATGCGAGCGCGGCGGACTATCTCCGGGCCGCGCAATCGTCGCTGCAGGCCGGACAAACCGGCGAGGCGCAGCAGTCGCTGGAAATGGCGCAGACCCGTCTGCTCGATCGATCGGTGCCGCAGGGCCAGACCGACAACCCCAGCCACAACCCCGCCGTGGCTCAAATCAGCCTGGCCCTGAAGGCGCTGGCGTCCGGCGATCGGGTGCAGACCATGCAGTTGATCCAGTCGGCGATTCCCGAGGCCACCGCGATGAACCGCTGAGCAACGCACGAATGTGGGCCGCCGCGATACGCGGCCCACGCCAAATCCTTGATTGCACCGCTGCATCCGTTCACAGTATCGGCATTGGCCGGAGGTGGACGGAGCAGCGGTGTCCGACGCAGACGAAGATTTCGTCAACAGAACTATCGCCTTCCGCCCTTCCGCGGCGCCGGTGCCGTCGACACCGGTGGACGCGCCAGCACATCTGTTGCTCGTCATGGCCGAGAATGCCCCGCCCAGGCATTTCCCGCTGCACGTTCTGCCGCTGACCATCGGACGCACCTCACCGAGCGATTTGACCCTCGAGGGCAGCACGGTGTCGCGCCGCCATTGTCGCCTCGATCTCCAGGGTGAGCAAATCCTGCTGACCGATCTCGGCTCCACCAATGGCACATTCGTCAACGGCGAGCGTGCCGACAGTCCCGTGGTGTTGCAGGATGGCGCTCGCATCACCATCGGCGCGCATGCACTGGGCTACCATCGCCGCAGCAGGCAGGAACTCGCCGGATGGGAGGCGCTGGATCGCGAACTGGGCGAGGCCAACGACTATGTCCTGTCGATTCTGCCACCGCCGATCGTCAGTGGGCCGGTGCTCGCCGAATGGTTCTATCAGCCGTGTACGCGGCTGGGCGGCGACGCGTTCGGCTATCAGATGCTCAATTCGCGCCACTTCGCCGCGTTCATCATGGACGTTGCCGGACATGGCGCGGGCGCCGCGTTGTATTCCATGACCGTGGCCACGACATTGCGCCAGCGCATGCTGCCCGACGTCGATTTCCGCGACCCCGCCACGGTGATCCGCGGCCTCAACCGCATGTTCCCGATGGAGCGGCACAACAATCTTTTCTTCACCATGTGGTATGGCGTTTACGATGTCGTGGAACATGCGCTGACCTTCGCCACCGCGGGACATCATCCGGCTTACCTCTTGCCGCCTGGCGCGTCGCACCCGTTGCCTCTCGGCACGCGCAATCCCTCGATCGGCATCGCCGCGGATCGCGAGGTCGCTGCATCGCGCGCGTCGATACCGCCTGGCAGCTCACTGTTCCTGTTCAGCGATGGCGTGTTCGAGATCACCGATAAGCAGGGCCATGCATGGGGCCTGTCGCAGGTCCTTTCGCTGCTGTCGGTCATGTCGGTGCCGGGCGGCCCGCGCCGCCTGTACGACACCGTGCGCACATCTGCCCGCCCGGGCCCGCTGGAGGATGATTTCTCCGCCCTCGCTCTTCGCTTCGTCTGACTCAAAGGCAACGCCATGGCCAATCTACCGCTCAGCCTGACCTGTGCCGACTATGCGCGCGTGATGCCGCTGGCGACCGGCGACGTGAAGCCGGACGGTGTCGACCTTACCATGATACTTGGCAGCGAGGGATCCTGGCCAAAGCGTGCCGAGATGCTGCGTCGTGCGGCGAGCGATCCAACAGTGCACGGCGGCGAATCGTCGATGGCCGGACATTTGCGCCGGATTGACCAGGGCGATCGCAGCCTGATCGGTCTGCCCGTGTTTCCGTTGCGCAACTTCACCGCGCGCGACCTGTACGTGCGCAGGGACGGCCCGGTGAAATCGGTCGCCGACCTGCGCGGCAAGCGCGTCGGCATGTATGACTGGGTGGCCAGCGGCTCGATCTGGTACCGGCATTTCCTACGCTTCATTGGCGTGCAGCCCGAGCAGTTGCAATGGTGGATCGGCGACGTGGACGAACCGCGCATCACCAACCATGTCTACACGCTGCCGGACGGCGTGCATGCCGCCCCGCGCGGACGTGCGTTGTCCGAGATGCTGATCGCCGGCGAACTGGACGCGCTCTACAGTCCGCCGCGGCCGCGCCGGTACCATCCGGTGGATGGGCCGATCATACGCCTGTTCCCAGACATTCGCGCCATCGAGCGCGACTACTTCCGCCAGACCGGCATGTTCCCGCCGCAGCATCTTATCGTGCTGCGACGAGAGGTGTGGGAGCGAAACAAGTGGATTGCTCGCGCGCTGACCGACGCATTCATCCGCTGCAATGACGTATTCACCAAGGCGCAGCGGTCGTTTCCATACGCCTCGCCATGGCTGGACGCCGAACTGGAGGAAACCGAGGGTCTGATGGGCGCGGATTTTCATCCTTATGGGTTCGAGAAGAATCGCGCCACGATCGAGACATTCAACGAGCAGGCGCATCACCTCGGTATCGTCGGACGGCGCATCAGCGCCGAGGATTACTTCGCCGAGTTTCTCGAGTCGTAGGCCCCCTGGTCGACACTGCCGCAGCACGCGTCGGACCCTCAGCTTGCACCGAACAACAGCGGAACCCCATAGCCGATCCGATCGTCTTTGGCGGCACGGTGGAACGGTAGACAGCCATCAATCGAAGTGCGGCATCACGGTCGCGGCAAAGCGCTCCATCAACTCCATCACCTTGGAGTGCGGCAGCGCGCCGAAATTCACCTCGAAGCAGAGATAGGTCACGCCGAAGCGCTCCGACAGCATTGCTATCCTTTCGATGCACTCCTCCGGACGGCCGATCACGGCGCGTGACGCCTTCATCTGCTCAAGCGTAATCGTGTCGCGGTTCTCGAAGAAGCCCTTCCAGTCCTTGTATGCCACCGGATCGCGATACGCCTGCCGGCTCAGATCGGTCGCCTTGGTGAATGCCTGGTACCGTCCCAGCGCGGGGTCGGCGACGGCGGCGATGTCGGCATCGCCGTCGCCGCAGTACATGTGATAGACCGCCATGACCTGCTTGGTCGCCGCGTCGTGGCCATGCGCGCGCAGACTGCTGCGATACACATCCAGCAGGCGCTGCTGGTCGCGATGATCGGGGAAAAAAAACGGCGCGCTCAGCAGATCGAACCCCTGCGCGCCAGCCCACGCATACGTGTCCTCGGTGCGCACCGCCGCCACCCAGATCGGCGGGCACGGCTGCTGCAGCGGCTTTGGTCCCAGCGTGTGCCCGTCCACCGTGGTCCAGCGTCCGCGATAGCTGACATGCTCGCCGGTCCACAGCGCACGAATGATCGCGAGGTTCTCATCGAATCGTTCACGGCTTTCGCCCATCGGCACATTGGCGATGTCGTAGTCATATTTGTATAGTCCTCGGCCGACGCCGAAATCCAGCCTGCCGTGCGACAACACATCCGCCATGGCATAATCCTCCGCCACGCGCACCGGATTGTTCAGCGGCAACAGACTGACGGAACACCCCAGACGTATCCGGCTCGTTTCGCGCGCACAGGCAGCAATGAACATCGCCGGCGATCCGAATGCAAAGCCAGGCACGCGATGTTCGGCGAACCATGCGCCATGAAAGCCGAGCCGTTCGGCCAGCTTCACCTCCGCGATCATCCCTTCGTACCAGTCCTGCCAGGAGCCCGACAGTTCCGCGTGATAGTCAGGGATGTAGCAAAGTCCGAATTTCATCGCTCTTGCCCGTGCAACGACTCAACGCAGGGTGCCCCAGCGCGCCCGGTCCGCGCAACGGCTGCATGGCCCGGGTCCACACCCGAGGGGCGCGGGTATATGCTCACCGCGAGAACGACGGGAGGAACCAGATGGACTTCGGCATCGGCATCGCCACATCGAGCGATTCGTGGAAGCTGGCACAGCGAGCGGAGGAATTGGGCTTCACCCACGCCTGGTTCTTCGACACACAGATGATCACCGCCGATTGCTTCGTCGCCATGGGCGCCGCGGCAATGAAAACCTCGCGCATCCGTCTCGGCACCGGCGTACTTGTCCCGTCGAACCGCATCGCCGCAGTGACGGCCAACGCCTTCGCCACGCTGAACGGCATGGCGCCCGGCCGCATCGACTTCGGCGTCGGCACCGGTTTCTCCGCACGCCGCGCCATGGGCCTCGGCGCGATGAAGCTTGCCGACATGGAGGAATATATTCGCGTCGTCTACGGCCTGCTCAACGGCGAGACGCTGGAGACCACCATCGAGGGCAAGCGCAAGAAGATCCGCTTCCTCAACCCCGATTTCGGCCTGATCAACACGCGCGATCCGATTCGTCTGCACGTCTCGGCCTACGGCCCGAAGTCGCAGGCGCTGACGGCGAAACTGAATGCCGGATGGAAGAGCTTCATCAGCGACGTCCCCGGCGCATTGGGCGCGCTGGAAAGCATGCAGCAGAGTTGGCGATCAGCCGGGCACAATCCGGCCGACCTGTACGCCACCGCCTGGGCCTGTGGCTGCGTCCTGCAAGACGGCGAATCCGCTGACAGCCCCCGTGCGTTGGCGCAGGCGGGTCCACGGGCTGCCGTGCTGCTGCATCGCGCCGCCGATCTCGACATGGAGGGCTGGCAAAACACTTCGCCCGTGCCGCCGTCGGTGGCCGAACAGGTCGCCGGTTATATAGAGATGGCTCGCGGCTATCAGCCGTCGGATGCGCGCTACCTGACCAACCATCGCGGCCACTTCATCTTCGTGAAATCGGAGGAGAAGAAGTTCGTCACCGCCGACCTGATCCGCCACACGACGTTCACTGCCACCGAACAGGAACTTAAGCAGCGCGTGGAAGCCTTGCGCAGCGCCGGCTGGAATCAGCTGGTGATTCCGATCACGCCAGGCGAGGAACGCGCCATCGAGGACTGGGCGCGGATCAAGCGCGCCTTCGACTGAAACTTATGCAGCGACCGCCGGCAGCGCACAGCCGACGCGGGTGCAGGTCAACTCGACGGCCTGCGATATCCCGAGTGCCCGCGTCCAGGCGGGTCGGTCGTGCCGCCGCGTGTCATAGCTGCGATGAGTTGTCGGATTGACGCGAAATTCGGCCCATTCGACGGTATTGCCAACGTCGGAAACCGGCGCATCCGTAAGATCGTGCTGCTTAGGATGCCGTTGCAGCCACATCTGGCAGATCAGCGCTGCAAGTTCGCCGATACGGCGCAGGCCCTCCTGTACCGACACAACACTTTGGTAGCTGCCGGTAAAAGGACTCCATACCTCGAAAGTGAAATCGTCGGACTCCGTCGGATCCACCTGGTGGGTGATCTTCAGCGACGGTCGGCTTAGGCGCGACCTGTTCAAGTCTCCACCTCAAGGTGGACTACGCCGATTTCCACCACATCGTCCTCGATTTCCTCGTCCGGCTCAGCAGCCGCCTCATCGTTTTCCGCATCGGCGTCGTCCGCGTCGGACGTGACGGCTGGCTCCGGCTCCTCGATAGCGAATACCGGATCGGGCTGGCGAAACAGGCGCCTGGTGCCGAACGAGGTGCGAGACGGTCGAACCGCGCGCGGCTTCTCCGGCGCCTGTTCCACACCGCATTTTGGGCACATGCCCGGAGTCCGGTTCAGGTCATAGAAGCGCTGGCCGCAGCCCGCGCAGGTGCATTTCGTGCCGAGATCCGCTTTGCTCATGCTATATTCCGGTCAATTCGCCATTGCTATCTTAGAGAAACTAATCGCCATGTGGGCGGCCAACAGGGAACCCGATGCGACCAACCACTCTGGCCGCCGAGCCATATCGGGCCGACAGTTTCAGCTGGCTTTTTTCGTATGAAGCTCGTGCGCGCATGCACGCGCCAGCGCATCGTCGCCAACTTTCGCGTCACCAAGTGTCGCCCAGCCAGCCTGGATCACCAGATCGGTGCGCGAATATGACTCTTGCTCTGACTGGAACTTGGCCAGGGTAGCGTGGTTGGGATCCTGCTGCGCTTTCGCGACGCAATACGGGACCAGCGCAGTGACGACCGCCGAATCGGCGCGTTCCTGCGCGAGACTGTCAGCCGAACTTGCGGTGTACCAGCCAAGCTGCGAGAATCCGACGATCGTGATTGCCGCGGCACCAGTCGCTGCGCCCCATAGGCCGGGCTTCAGCCAAACAGGAATTTGCATTGGATTTCTTTTCGCTGTGGGGGACTGATCTCCACCCATCGGCACGTGCAGCATCCCTGAACATGGGGGTCCAGTCAGCCATTACATCGTGCGGCCGAAAATATGCTGCCGCATTACATGTGCCGGCGCGATGACAATCAGGGATACAGGGCTGTCTGGCCGTCAGGCTTGACGTCCCTGCCGACTGCGATCCGCCAGCCCCGTTGAATACGCCTTGCTTTTGCGCGCCATCCAGGCGATATACCCGATGCCTTCCGTGAATGCGTGATTGGCGCTCCGACTTTTTGGCTGGACGCCCTCTCGGAAATCTTCTTTGTAATGCGTTCGCCCCATTGTCGCGCGGGCAGGCGAACATCAAGGCACCCTATTTCGTCCGCTGGCATGCAGCCAGCGGCAATCGGTGCTGGAGCCCTATACTCAGTGTCAGCGATTACCTTCGCCGCCCTCGGTCTTGCCGAGCCTCTGCTGCGCGCCCTCGACCGGGAACGCTTCCTGCAACCAACACCAATCCAGGCGAGTGCCGTGCCGCCACTGCTTGCCGGCCGCGATCTGCTTGGCATCGCCCAGACCGGTACCGGCAAGACTGCCGCGTTCGCCCTCCCCATGATGCAACATCTGGCAGCCAACCCGGCACAACCGCACCGCTACGCCACCCGCGCCCTGATCCTGGCGCCGACGCGCGAACTCGCGCTGCAGATCGAAGATCACCTGCGTCGCCTCGGCAGCCAGTTGAAGCAGCGCACCGTCGCCATTCTCGGCGGCATGAGCCGCTCCATGCAGGTGCAGCGGATGCGTGGCGGCGTTGACATCGTCGTCGGCACGCCTGGCCGCATCTGCGACCTGTTGGCTACCGGCGAACTCAAACTGAATGAAGTCCGGCATTTCGTGCTCGACGAAGCGGATCGCATGCTCGATCTCGGTTTCATCCGCGACATCCGGCGCATCGTCGCGACGCTGCCGCAGCAGCGGCAGTCGGCGTTGTTTTCGGCAACCATGCCCGCCGAGGTCGGCAAGCTGGCCGAAACGCTGCTGCGCAATCCCGTGCGGGTGGAAATCGCCCGCGCCACGAGCGGCGACCTGCCCATCCGGCAGCACGTGCATTTCGTCGATCCCGCCGCCAAGCGGGCGCTGCTCGGACGGCTGCTGGCAGACCCCGCGATGTCCCGCGTCATTGTCTTCACCCGCACCAAGCGCGGCGCCGATCGCGTTGCAGAAACGCTCGACTTGGGCGGTATCCAGGTCAGTGCCATCCACGGCAACAAAAGCCAGCCGGCGCGGCAGCAGGCATTAGAACGATTTCAGGAATGGACGAGCGCGCGTGCTGGTGGCAACCGACATCGCCGCGCGTGGCATCGATGTGACCGGCATTTCGCATGTCATCAACTTCGATCTGCCAGCCCAGCCGGAGGATTACATCCATCGCATCGGTCGCACCGCGCGCGCCGGCGCCAGCGGCGTCGCAATCTCGTTCTGTGACGCGGCGGAGCACGGCACCTTGCGCGCCATCGAGCGTATGACCGGCGTGACAATCGACGTCGCCGGTGGCGTACCGCCAGCCGCATCCACACAGGCGCAACGCCAACCGGCAAGGCCGGCACCGGCAAATCGTCCATCCCACTGGCGCCAGGGGTCGCGTCGCCGCACCAGCTACCGTCCCGCGGCGTGATTCATGGTCAGCTTCCACGCACGGAACGATCCATGCTATCCAGGAATCACACACCTCCGGGCAGGAAATAATCAATGAGGCGGGGCATGCAGAACCACGCGGACGACATAGCATACCCGTCGAGTATCGGGTTCGTGCTGGTTCATCTGGGATGCCTCGCCGCATTCTGGACCGGCGTCACGCCAGGAGTCGTGATGCTTGGCATCGCGCTGTACCTGTTGCGGATTTTCGCCATTGGTGCCGGCTATCATCGGTACTTTTCGCATCGCGCCTACCACACCAGCCGCGTCTTCCAGTTCATCCTGGCATTCCTGGCGGAGACGTCAGCCCAGCGCGGCATTCTGTGGTGGGCTGCCAACCATCGCACGCACCACAAATACTCGGACACCGAGCTCGATGTGCACTCACCGATACAGCGCGGCTTCCTGTATTCGCATCTCGGCTGGATCTTCGTGCCGCGCAACAACAACACCGACTATTCGATGGTTCGCGACCTGAGCCGCTTCCCCGAGCTGCGGTGGCTCGATCGGCTGCTCTACCTGCCTCCAACGGTACTCGGCGTGGCGACGTGGCTGATCGCCGGTTGGCCAGGTCTGGTTGTCGGCTTCTGCTGGAGCACCGTGGTGCTGTGGCATGCGACATTCAGCATCAACTCGCTCGCCCATCTGGTCGGCCGGTCGCGCTACGTCACCGGCGACCAGTCCAGGAACAACTGGCTGCTGGCACTGCTGACCATGGGCGAGGGCTGGCACAACAACCATCATGCCTATCAGGCATCGGTCCGCCAGGGATTCCGTTGGTGGGAATATGACCCGACCTACTACGCGTTGCGTGCCTTGTCGTGGCTGGGCATTGTCTGGGACCTGCATGTGCCGCCGAAGACGGTGCTGCGCGGTGAACAGAAGCTGGGACGGCTGGTGATCGACAAGGTCGCCGGCCAGCTTGCCGCATCCTTCCCGGTCAACAACATCGCCAGCCAGGTGCTTGAAGCGCTCGCCCACGCGCCTGGCTGGGCCGATCTGAAATCGCGCTTCCTGTCGGCGCGCGTGCAGGCAGAGATGTTCTGGGCCGAAATCGATTTGCCGCAGGTGCCGACGCTGGAAGAGGTGCGTCGCTACGCGCGGTCGCGGCTCGCCCAGACGCCATCCCTCGATGAAATTGCGGTGTCCGCGCGTGAACGGCTGCTGGAGTTGGTTTATTCGCGGTTGATCGAGGTATCGGCGGTTTCCTCCGCCGGAGGCGCATCGCCAACCAGCTAGACGGCGCCCGCTTGCCGGCACCCCGCTCCGCCCTTGCCCTCAGCGCGGAACAACCCTGCGGTGCCACCAACCGCGGCTGCGTCCGTTATCGGCGACGACCTGGGCGAAAGCATTCCGCGCGGACGCGTCCGCTTCACGTCCTTGGGCTCGGCACCACGCAGCAAACCGGGCGGGTTCGATGACTACCCGGGCGCATCGGCCAACCAGATCGCTACGCAGGCCGGCCAGCGCGAGCCAGTCGTCGAATGTCACCGGCAGACCAGCCGGATCCAACGCACGATGCTGCGGATAATTCCTCCGGGTGAACCAGGCGATCGCAGGACGCCGCGGTGTCACGCCGTCAGTACCCGCGCCGCTTCCGGCCGGCGGGGGTCCGGAATGGATCGGCCGATTCCCAAAGCCGCTTGTCCTGGGCGACCCAGCCCAGCGCCTCAGCCTCGGTAGCAAAGCCGGCCGCAACCTGCGGCAGCACGCCGGAGCGCGCGACTTCAACCGCAAAGCTGTCATCGGCGCGCTGAACGACCCGGTAGGTTGCTTCTGTCATTAATATCATATGGCACCCCAGCCCCTGGATTACACGATCCGCGCGATGTTCATCGAAGTGCCACCGGAACCGGGCACCCGCGGAAGGCGACCAGCCGAGCGGTACCACTACCAACGCGCCGCGATCCGGCGTATCCTCGCCGCAGCTTCGTTAAGAACCGACCACAGAGGACAGCTTTACCTTGCGATCTCCCAGGAACGACCGGCAGCGGCAGCCTCGCCGTCGTGGCTTCGACGATGACAATTTCTTTGGCAACACCCCTTCCCCGGTGACCTTTCCCGGCTTCGCGCCTGGTTCGTCCGCGCCCGAGGCGCAGGCGACCGTGAAGTGGTTCAACACCGAGAAAGGCTACGGCTTCGCTGCCCTGGCCGATGGTTCGGGTGACGTGTTCCTGCACGTGAACACCTTGCAGGCCGCCGGATATCAGACCGTCAGCCCGGGAGCCACGCTGAAGATCCGCGTGGGCCAGGGCCCCAAGGGCCGCCAGATCGATCAGGTCGTTTCGGTTGATGAAAGCACGGCGGAGCAGCCGGCACCGCGCCGCCAGCAGTTCGCCGGCGCCCGCCCGCGCACCCAGGATGGTCCCCGCCGCCAGATCGATCTCAGTTCCGCTGTCGAGATGATGGGCACGGTGAAGTGGTACAATCCCGACAAGGGTTTCGGCTTCATCACGCCGCAATCCGGCGGCAAGGACGTGTTCATCCACGCGACGGTGCTGGAGCGCGCCGGGCTCGGACCATTGCAGGAAGGTCAGTCGGTGCGCATGGGCGTCGTACAGGGTGCCAAGGGGCCGGAGGCAGGCACGATCAGTCTCGAATAGGCTCCTGTTACCACGAGTTTCTCACCGGCCCGGGATGAAACCCGGCAACATTGTCATGTTCGGGCCTGTTCCGGCCACCCGCCGAGGCACACTACTCGTGGTGATGGCCAGGACAAGCTTGGCCGCGTTACAACGCCAGCACGTCCTCTTCCCACGCGCCACGTATAAAGCCGGCCACGTCGAACTTCCCGTCATCTGCCCACAGCACGCGGAGCACCCTCGTGCCGTGCCAAACATCAAGACCATATGGCAGGTCCGGCTGCGTGTGCTGGCGCTCAATCGCGCGCCGATAGCCCGGCGACGACGCTTCATCCGCGTTCAACTCGTTGAACGGAGTCCAGTGGCGGAAAATCCATGGCGGCGCGCGAAGCTCGATGACCCGCACAGTATCGCGTTGCACCTCCAGCGCGCCACGCTCGCGCAGCAGCGGCAGTATATGGTCGCGAATTGCCAGGGCGCGGCCGTCGCTCGATGCTGCCAGCCGGAGGTTCACGCGTGTCCGATGCTCCTGCTCAGTGGGCCTTCCGCGTGAGTACCAGATCGTCACCGTTGAGGCAGAACACCACCTCGCCGCCGCGGATGGTGCCGATGACGTCGGCATAGACATAGGTGACAGCGTTGTGCGTCACCTCGAAGGTGAACATCTGCCCGGTCGGATGTCCGTAATCCTTGCAGAATTCCTCGAAATCGTAAGCGATCTGGCCGTCAAATCTAGTTCCGGCTTGCATGATTGCTCCAGGTGCGTGGCCGCAGATGGTATCTGCTCCAGGTTTTGCTAGCTGGTCCGCGCGGCATCTGCGTCAGCCGCGGCAGCGACCAATCCCGCGGCACGCTGCACGGTCATGTCCTTCAGGACATGCACGCCGCCGGCGGTCGTGGCCAGCTTGACTGCGCCTTGTTCGTCGTAAATCGCCACAACGTGGATCGACTGTATCACCACCAGCCCTCCTCCGGCGGTTTCGAAGGTGACCCAGGTCACCGGGCACCGCGGGCGATCATGTAGGTGATGTAATCCGCTTCCGTGACGCCATCGTACGACATGCTGAAGGGCTTTTTCGCAGCGGCTACCGGCAGCGCTTCGACTGATGCAGGCTTTGCCCGCCTTACGCGCCGGACCGGCTGCGCGACGGGCTGCTTTGCTGCCGGGACGCTCGCTTCGACGACCTGGCGCCCCAGACCTTCCGACCGCCCGGCCGACCACGACGCGACATCCTTGCGCAATTGATCCTTCATCGCGTCCGCCTGCTTGTTGGCGTCAGCGTCCGGTTGTTTCTCGTCGTCGACGGCAGGCTCCGTGTTCATTGGTGACTTCCTTGTTGCGAATGATCGCCAGGCACGGCGGCACCAGCGGGTGCAGCGGAAGTGAACGAGGCAACATCCATCCCATCGGGTCTCACCGGCTGAGCCAATTGCTTGAACATGGCGCCGGCCATGGCGATCGCCAGCACCACGCATGCCATCGCCACAATGCTTCGATTCGCCGGCCATTGGATTGCGGTATGCTTTGCCCCTCTCGCGGGCCGCGTCGGCAATAAGCCGGTCAGACGCACCGCAATCAACACCGCGGCGGGAAGATCCCACAGGCTTCTCGGCATTTCCGCAATGGTCCGCGCCAAGCTGTCGGTGGCTTCCGCCTTCGGCAATTCAGCCAGGCGGTCCGCCTCCCGCCATGGATCGCTGCCCTGACGCGCAAGCACAGACACGACGCTGAGCATCATGCCGTTGGCTTCCGTGCCAACGTCGGCAAACAGGAACTCATTCAGATCTGACCGCTGCATGGCGGTCACATCAGTCGTTGTCACCGGATTTTCCTCAATTTGTGCGGGAATTCTCAACAGGATGTAAGCATCTTGCCGTGCTATACAAGACGCGAGGTTTCCGCCGTCAGGGGCGATCGACCGGATGACTGCGCTCGCGTTTATGCACTCGATGTCCCTTGTCCTGACGTCGGCTCGGCTCTGCATCCGCGCCACGCTCCGGCGGGGCAGCAAATATATCGATTTCTTGTCATGTATCCGTGCTGCCGCCATGCCATATGCAATGCATGGCACACACCACCCATCGCGACGCTTTCCGCCACGCTGACGGCGATGGTGAGACCTGCGGCCTTGGCAGAATTAACAGGACCGTCCAATGCTGGTAGACGGCGCAGCGTGGCTTGTGCTTGTCCCAATCGTCATTCTTGCATTGGCCATTTGGCGCGCAAGACCTTAGCGCCATGCCCGTCCGGCATTGCCGCCGCGATTCGGTTCACCACGCCTCATACATCATCGAATTGCGCCGGCAACCGCCCCGACCTGAATATGATCGTTGGTGCTTCGTCATAGTCACCCAGCTCCGCGTCGCCAGACGTGGAGAACGCAACCACACCCGCCTTGGTTTCCGCCAGCGCTTCTGCTCTTCTCCGCGCCGATTCCGACGACTTGCACCGAATTGGTGCAGCAGCGCTCAGACGATTCCCCTTGCCTGGTTCGAATGCCTGTACAAGATAAATGGTTTCGCGCGTCACGGTGTGGTCTCCAATCCTGATTTCACGGCAGGGCATAGCATGCAAATCCGCGTCGGCTACGAGTTGATCTATGATTGTCCGCAGCCGACCCCGATGCTGCTGATGCTGAACATCCATCATTCCCGCGCGCCCGACATCGTCGTCGCCGACCATTTGACGACCGACCACCGGTGCCGATCAGCAGCCTATCGCGATGCGTTCGGCAACTGGTGCAGCCGCATCGTGGCGCCGCCCGGGCGCATTCGGATCGCCAGCACCGGGATTTTGAACGACAGCGGCACGCCCGATCCGGTGGTTCCCGCGGCTCGGCAGCATTTGGTGCAGGATCTGCCGCAGGAGACTTTGGTCTTCCTGCTCGGCAGCCGCTACTGCGAAACCGATCTCCTTTCCGAGACCGCCTGGCGCCTGTTCAAGGATGCACCGCTCGGCTGGGGCCGCGTGCAGGCGATCTGCGACTTCGTGCATAACCATATCGTCTTCGACTACGCGAACGCCCGCCCCACCCGCACAGCCTGGGAGGCTTTCAACGAGCGAACCGGCGTCTGCCGCGATTTCGCGCACCTGGCCGTGGCGCTGTGCCGTTGCATGAACATTCCGGCGCGCTATTGCACCGGCTATCTCGGCGATATCGGCGTGCCGCCGCCATATGGACCGATGGATTTCGCCGGCTGGTTCGAGGCCTATCTTGACGGCGCCTGGCACACCTTCGATCCGCGCAACAATGTGCCGCGGATTGGCCGCGTGCTGATGGCGCGTGGGCGCGATGCGGTCGATGTGCCGATCAGCAACACGTTCGGCCCCAACACGCTGGTAAGCTTTCAGGTGTTTACGGACGAGATTTCGGCACCGCCGGCGTAGCCGTGCGACTGCCGGCCTCGGCTGTCACTTCAGCCGAGATCCGCGCAAGCACGCCTTCAAGCCCCGGCCCCGACGTCGTGTTCATCTCCTCGGCCGCGCGACGCAATGCTTCGCGTCGCAGCAGCCGGGACGTCATGGCGTCGAATTCCGCGTCCGGTTTGTCCTCATCAGGCATCGCCATCTTGCTCCGCCGTTAGGGGTCGGGCCAGGCCCGACCCCACACGACTTCAGGTACTCAGTGATCATGATCGCCCATGCCACCTGCGGAATCACCCGGCTTCTCCGCTCGCTCCGCCACCATCGCCTCGGTGGTGATCATCAGCGACCCAACCGACGCGGCGTGTTGCAGCGCCGTGCGCACGACCTTGGTCGGATCGATGATGCCGGCCTTCACCAGATCCTTGAACTCGCCGGTCTGCGCGTCAAAGCCCCAGTTGTACTCGTCCCGATCCAGCATCTTGCCCGAGATCACCGCGCCATCCTCGCCGGCGTTCTCGGCAATCTGCCGCAGCGGCGTCTGCACCGCCTTGCGCACGATCTCGATGCCGACGCGCTGATCGTCGTTGTCGGCCTTCAGCTTGGCCAGGACCAGCGACGCACGCGCCAGGGCAACACCGCCACCCGGCACGATGCCCTCTTCGACCGCCGCACGCGTTGCGTGCAGACCGTCATCCACGCGATCCTTGCGCTCCTTCACTTCCACTTCCGTGGACCCGCCAACGCGAATGATCGCAACGCCGCCGGCCAGCTTCGCCAGCCGCTCCTGCAGCTTCTCGCGGTCGTAGTCCGATGTGGTTTCCTCGATCTGCGCGCGGATCTGCTTGCAGCGCGCCACGATGTCGGCCTTCTTGCCGGCGCCCTCGACGATCGTCGTGTTCTCCTTGTCGATCAGCACCTTCTTGGTCTTGCCGAGCATGTCGAGCGTGACATTCTCCAGCTTGATGCCGAGGTCCTCGCTGATCACCTGGCCACCGGTGAGCACGGCGATGTCGTCGAGCATTGCCTTGCGCCGATCGCCGAAGCCGGGCGCCTTCACCGCGGCCACCTTCAGCCCGCCGCGCAGCTTGTTCACCACCAGCGTGGCAAGCGCCTCGCCCTCGACATCCTCGGCGACAATCAGCAGCGGACGCCCCGACTGCGCCACCGCCTCCAGCAGCGGCAGCAAGGATTGCAGACCGGACAGCTTCTTCTCGTGGATCAGGATGTATGGCTGCTCCAATTCGACGGTCATCTTCTCGGCATTGGTGATGAAGTACGGCGACATGTAGCCGCGATCGAACTGCATGCCTTCGACCACATCGAGCTCGGTCTGGATGCCCTTGGCCTCCTCGACCGTGATGACACCCTCATTGCCGACCTTCTGCATCGCCTCGGCGATCATCTTGCCGATCTCCGCCTCGCCATTGGCCGAAATGGTACCGACCTGCGCCGTCTCCGCCTGGGTGGTGATCTTTTTGCTGCGCTTCTGTAGTTCCTCGACCAGCGCGGCAACCGCCTTGTCGACGCCGCGCTTCAAATCCATCGGATTCATGCCAGCCGACACCGCCCTGCCGCCTTCGCGCACGATAGCCTGGGCCAGCACGATCGCTGTCGTGGTGCCGTCGCCCGCAATGTCGTTGGTTTTGGACGCGACCTCGCGCACCATCTGCGCGCCCATGTTCTCGAACTTATCGGAGAGCTCGATCTCTTTCGCTACCGCCACGCCGTCCTTAGTGATGCGCGGCGCGCCATAGCTCTTGTCCAGGATCACGTTGCGACCCTTCGGACCCAGCGTAATTCTGACCGCTTCGGCCAGTATATCGACGCCGCGCAGCATCCGCTGGCGAGCGTCACCACCAAATCGCACGTCCTTGGCTGGCATTTCTTACCCTTCCTGAATTGAATATTACTGGGAATATATCGTCCCGACTGGCATTCGGCGGTTGAGTCGTGCGCCGCGGAACAAGGCATTTCGCCAATTAAATTACGATTAGCACACTCGACGATAGAGTGCCAGCACTGTTATTGGACACGGACGAACGGTCAAGGAGTGGGCTGTGATTGAAACACCAATGGGCGATTCACGGTTCTTCGCCCATAGCGGACCACACACGCTGGCAGACATTGCGACCATGGCAAAAGGCGAGGCGCCCGCGGTGGAGAAGATGTTCTCCGGTGTGGCGCCGCTGCAGTCGGCCGAACCTGATCAGGTCAGCTTTCTCGACAATCGGCGCTACGCAGCCGCGCTCGAGCACACCATGGCCGGCGCGGTGATCGTGCATCCGGACATGCTGGGGCGCGTGCCGAATGCAACCATCCCGATCATTACCACCGCGGCGTACGAAGGCTGGGCACGCGTTGCCGCACTGTTCCATCCCGTACCGCCGACCTGTCCCGGCATCCACCCTTCCGCCATTGTCGATGCCGCGGCACAGGTGGATAAATCCGCCGAAATCGGCCCCTATGTGGTGGTGGAAGCTGGCGCGAGCATCGGCCCCCGCTGCCGCATCGGTCCCTTCGTGTCGATCGGCAAGGGTGTGGCGATCGGCCCCGATTGCCGCATCGGCGCGCACGCCAGCCTGTCCCACGCGCTGCTGGGATCGCGTGTCTATATCTATCCGGGTGCGCGGATCGGCCAGGAAGGCTTCAGTTTCGCCACCACCAAGTCGGGGTTCCTCAGCATTCCCCAGCTTGGCCGCGTCGTCATCGAAGACGATGTGGAAGTCGGCGCCAACTCAACGATCGATCGAGGATCGACGCATGATACGGTCATCGGCGCCGGGTCCCGGCTCGATAACCTGGTGCAGATCGGCCACAATGTCCGCCTGGGACACTGCTGTGTCATCGTGGCTCAGGTCGGCATCGCCGGCTCGACGGTGTTGGAGGACTTCGTCCAGGTTGGCGGCCAAGCGGCGATGGCCGGGCATTTGCGCATTGGCGCCGGCAGCCAGATCGGTGCCCAGGCCGGCGTGATCTCCGACGCGGCCGCCGGCTCGGTCCTGCTCGGTAGCCCGGCGCAGCCGCGAAGTGATTTCTTTCGGCAGATCGCTACCCTGAGGCGATTGGTCCGCAAACCCAAATGATCCGCTGATCGCCGCGATTGGTCTGGCAAGACCGGGTCCTACTCCCTATGTATCGCCAACGGCGCTTTTCTGCCTGGGCTGCTTGTGCCTGCTTTTTGCGACATTGTCGCATCCGGTGCTCCCAAAATTGAAAAGCATTCCGGTCCACACGGTGTGGGCCGCCGGTTGCATAAAGAGAGAGATTATGTCGCAAGGTACAGTCAAATGGTTCAACGCGCAGAAGGGCTTCGGCTTCATCCAGCCCGATGACGGCTCGAAGGACGTCTTCGTCCACATTTCCGCGGTGGAGCGTGCGGGCCTCGGTCATCTGAACGAGGGCCAGAAGGTTAGCTTCGATATCGAACAGGGTCAGCAGGGCAAGAGCTCCGCAACAAACCTGAAGTCGGTCTGAGTTTCGCCCCCGGTGCCGCTTACGGCGGCACCGGCTGAAACGGAGGACACCATGACCCAACACAAGTTCGCCATCGGTCAGGCAGTTGACTTCATGCCGGGACCGGGCGACGCGAATGTGCCACGCGGCAAATACAAGGTCCTGCGTCTGCTGCCGAGCGAGACGCGCGACCTGCAGTATCGCGTGAAGCATACGGAGGATGGGCATGAGCGTGTCGTGCGGGAGAGCCAGCTTACCGCGCGGCAGAGTGTACTCGGCTGATGCCGCTGAGCAACGGACTGAGGGTCAACGCTCTGTCCTGAAGCGCACAGGAGGGAATGATGGCGTTCAAGCCAAATTACAATCAGCAGCGGGCTGAAAGAAACCGCCTCAAGCAGGCGAAGAAGGATGCCAAGTTGCGCGAGCGCGAAGAGGCCGTCATCCGCCGCAAGGCGGAACACGATGACACCGCGTCCGTCTCCCCGCCATCCGACGAACCGAGCCAGCAGTAAGCGGCGAGAGCAGCACGCGCAGTCGCCAACGTCCGGCCGCATGAGCCGCCGCCAGGCTCGGCTAAACCAGGATTCGTGCCATGAAACGTCGCGTCGTGAACAGCTTCGTTCTGTTCGATGTCGTCTATACCGACGGCAGCCGGAGTTCCAATCGCAAGGTGCCACGCTCAGTGGTCGATGGTCTTGATGGGCCGGATGCCGTGCAGGCGGTCATCGAGGCACAGGATCGCGACATCGCTCTCGCATCCGGTCGCGCGCAGGCCGACATCAAGTCGCTCACCCGTTCCCGGACCTGAATGCCGGGCGCGCCCGATGTGCCCGGGAACCTTGGCGATGCTACGATAAAGCCATGCACGGAACAGCGAATTCGGCCGCACGCATGATGCCGATGCCGGATCATTTCGATGGCCGGCAGTTCTTCAACCCGCATGCCCCGCATGGCAAGAGCCTCCAGGACGTCCGTCGCTGGCGCCGCACGCGCCACAAGGCGCCGTGGCCGGACCATGTGGACGACGCGACGCTGCCGCCGCCCGCCCGCGCACCGCACGACCAGATCGCGGTGACGTTCATTGGTCACTCGACTTTCCTGTTGCAGATCGGTGGCACCTGCGTGCTCACCGATCCGATCTGGTCCGACCGCTGCAGCCCGGTTCGCTTCGCGGGCCCGCGTCGCGTACGGCGCCCAGGGCAGAATCTTAAATCGCTGCCGGGCGTGGACCTGCTGCTGGTCACCCACAACCATTACGACCACATGGACCTGCCGACACTGCGCAAGGTGCAGGCACGCTGGCAGCCGCGTACGGCGACCGGACTTGGCAACGCGCGCCATCTTGCCAAGGCCGCCATCCGATCGGCGGTCGAACTCGATTGGTGGCAGAGCATCGAACTTGCAGGCGCTCGTGTGACCTATGTGCCCGCACAGCACTTTTCCTCGCGCGGGCTGCACGATCGCAACCGCAGTCTATGGGGCGGCTTCATCGTCGAAGTGGCCGGCACTGTCGTCTATTTTGCCGGCGATTCCGGCTACAGCCCATATTTCGCCGAGATCGGCCGGCGCTTTCCCCGTATTGATCTTGCGCTGCTGCCCATCGGGGCTTACGAGCCGCGGTGGTTCATGCGCCAACACCATGTGAACCCCGAGGAAGCGGTGCGCGCGCATCTCGAGCTGGCGCCGCGTCGCAGTCTGGGAATGCATTTCGGCACCTTCCAGTTGACCGATGAAGCCATCGATGCACCGTTGTCAGCGCTACGACACGCGCAGGCAAGTGCTGGCGTCACCGAGCAGGATTTCGATGTCCTGGCATTCGGCGAAACAAGGCAGTACGCGATGGCGTCAAACGCATGACTGCGGCCATCATCACCGGCAACCCGCCTATGCCGGCCGCGCGCCGTACATCTCGAGCTGCCAGCCCGCCGCCGTCAGCGGGAATGTCTTGATCGAACGTCGCACGCCAATCTGGTAGATCGGCTGGAACAGCACGAACAGGTTGGCCTGATCGACCATGATCTGTTGATACTGCCGCCACAAATCGATCTGCTTCTGCTTGTCGGGCTCGGCAGCCGCACGGTGCACCAGTTTCACAACGTCTTCCGGCGGGGTCCAATGCACACGCTTCGCCACGCGCTCCACCGTCGCCGCCGCCCATAACTCGCTTTCGATCGCCGGCGGATTCCAGAACGTCAGCGCGGACGTTGCCTTGTACGTCGTGTAATTCGTGCGGAACGTGACCATGTCGAGCGGCGCCAGCTTCGCCATGATGCCGACGCGCGCCAGGTCAGCCTGCAGCTTCTGCGCCAGCACAGCGAACGAGGTTCCGGTGATCGCCCCGGTGCCATATTGCAGTTCGAACTCGAAGCCATTCGGCAATCCAGCCTCCGCCAACAGCTTCTTCGATCGGTCGAGATCCTCGCGATAGCCGATCTCGCGCGTCAGCTCCTCGGTCGAACCGTTGGTGCCGACAGGCAGGAATGTCACCGGACGCACGGCATTCCCCGCCAGCAGCGAATTCTTGATCCCGTCATAGTCGATGGCGTAGCCCACGGCCTGGCGTGCCGCCGTGATGCCGAGTGCCTTGTTGAACGCCGCCTCCGACGTCAGGGCCAGATAGACGAAGTCCGTGCTGGTCAGCCGATCGATCCAGATCTCCTTGCTGTCCTTCAGGATCGCGACCTGCTCGGGAATCAGGTTGAACGCCGCATCGATGTCGCCGCGCTGCAACGACAGCAGTTGTACGGCGCTATCGGGAATATGGCGCAGCACGACGCGCTCGAACGGCGGCTTGCCACGCCAATAGTGCGGGTTCGCGACCAGCTGGATCTGCGAATTCTGTTCCCAGCGCACCAGGCGATACGGGCCTGTCCCCGCCGAATTCTGATTGAGCCAGTCCAGCGCCTTATCCTTCGTCTTGGCCGCCTGGCTCGCGTCCGATCCGTGTTCCTCCAGGACGTTTTTCTCGCAGACCACGAAACTTGGCGCTGCCAGAATGGTGAGAATCGGTTCTGCGGGATTCTTCAGCACCACGTCGATCGTCTTGTCGTTCACCTTGTCGAAGCGCAGAACGTTCGACAGATATTGCGATGGCTGGTCGCCGATATATAGCTCGCGATCGAGCGAGTATTTCGCATCGTCCGCGGTCATGACGTTGCCGCTGGAGAATTTCACGCCGTCACGCATTGTGAAGCGCCACCCGGTGCCGTCCGGCGTGCGTTGAAACGACGATGCCAGCGCCGGTTTGACGTTGACGTAGTCGTCCGGCGTCATGGTGACCAGACACTCGTAGCAGGCCGCCACAATCAACGGCGCCATGTAGTTCAACTCGTGCGCCGGATCGAACGTCACCGTATCGGCGAAGTCGATGGCGAGCACCAAGGTGCCCTTATGGCTTTGTGCAAAAACCGGTGGCCCGGCAAGCTGTGAGGCGAGAAATCCCGCGCTGCCGATGCCGAGCATGCGCAGAACATCACGACGATCGACCATGCCGCCAACTGGTTTGCGCATTCCTGAAGTTCCCACCCGCTTGTCGGCGCGACTATAGAAGCTGGCACGACAACGGTAAATCAGCGTCGGGCCAAACGGTTTGACAGCCCAAATACGATGGTCAAGGTTGCCATCATCGAATGGCTGCACCGCACAATGCGGCACGCCGCGAATGGGGAGAGGACAACGCGCCGATGCTACGCTTTTTCGTCGCGCGCGTGGGCGCAATGCTGGTGATGGCGCTGCTCGCGACCCTGGTCGTATTCCTGATCACCAATACCGTTCCGGGCGATCCCGTGCTGGCGCAACTCGGCGACCAGGCAGCTTCGGATCCGGCGTTCGTTGCCGAATGGCGCCACCAGTACGGCCTCGATCGCCCATTGTGGCAACGTTACATCATCTTTCTGAACGACCTGCGGCACGGCGATCTTGGCCGCTCGATCCGTTCGCGCCGCCCGGTACTGGACGATATTGAGGAATATGCTCCGGCAACGCTGGAACTCGCCACCGTCAGCTTCGCGCTTACCCTGATCATCGGCATCCCGCTTGGCATCCTTGCCGCGGTGAAGCGCGATTCCTGGGTGGACCACCTGGCACGTGCAATCTCATTACTCGGTGTTTCATCGCCTACGTTCTGGCTGGCGTTCATCCTGCTGGCGGTGTTCTACGGTTGGCTGCAAATCGCACCCGGACCGGGGCGACTCGACCCAATCGCGCTGCCGCCGCCAACCATTACCGGTTCATATCTCATCGATTCAGCGCTTGCCGGCGACTGGGACACATTTCAGGACGCCGCGGCGCATATGGTGCTGCCGTCGATCGTGTTGGCGGCTGCAACTATCGGGCTGATCACACGTACCACGCGCGCCAGCATGCTGGAATGCATTCAGCAGGACTATGTCCGCATGGCCCGCGCCAAAGGCTCGCGGGAGCGCCGTGTCATTCTGCGACACGTGCTGCCCAATGCCCTGGTGCCGGTGGTCACACTCGGTGGCCTGGCTTACGCGAATCTGCTGACCGGCGCGGTATTAACCGAAACCGTCTTCTCCTGGCCCGGCCTCGGTCGTTACACATTCCTCAGCGCCTCGGCACTCGACTTCCCGGCGATCATGGCGATCACGCTGCTGGTCGCAATCACCTACCTGGTGATCAACCTGCTCACCGACATCAGCTATGCACTGCTCGATCCCCGAGTGCGCCAATGAGCAGCACCGGACTGGCCGCATCGCTGCGGCTTCCCGCATCGCGCTGGAACCGCTGGCGGCGCCAATACGCTCTGGCGGCAATTGGCGCCGCAATTGTTCTGCTGTGGGTACTCGTCGCCGTGGCTGCTCAGGCATTGGCGCCCTATGCGCCGAACGCAGTTGCCCTGGCCGCACGTCTGCTGCCACCCGGTGCGCAGCATCTGCTGGGCACCGACGAACTGGGACGCGACGTGCTGTCCCGCTTGATTTTCGGCGCGCGGATCTCGCTGGTGACCGGCGTGGTGGTCGTGACCGTGGGCGCCGTCATCGGCACATTGCTGGGCGGCATTGCCGCCTACGCCGGCGGCCTGCTCGAAGAGGCGATCATGCGTCTCACCGACCTGGTGCTATGTTTCCCGCCGATCATCCTCGCGTTGGCAATCGGCGCGGCACTCGGCATCGGCACCACCAATACGATCATCGCGATGCTGGTGGTGTGGTGGCCAAAATTCGCCCGTCTGGCGCGCAGCTTGGTGTTGCAGCAACGCTCCCTGGAATACGTCGAAGCGGCGCTGGTCGCCGGCTACGGACCGGGGCGCATCCTGTTGCGACACATCATTCCCAATTCCATCGGACCACTCATCGTACTCGTCACACTTGACGTCGGTAACGCCATCATCATCTTCGCGGGCCTGTCATTCCTCGGTCTCGGCGTCGTGCCGCCAACGCCGGAATGGGGCTCGATGATTTCCGAAGGCCGCGAACTGGTCGCCCAATGGTGGGTCGCCAGCTTTCCCGGCGTCGCCATCCTGTCGATCGTGCTGGGCTTCAACTTCCTAGGCGACGGCGTGCGTGACTGGCTCGATCCCAGATCACGACGCTATTGAGATGGCGGACACACCGCCGGCTGTGCTGGAGGTCGAAGATCTCCGCACCTGGTTCTACACCGACCAGGGCATCGCCCGCGCGGTCGACGGCGTGAGCTTCACTGTGCATGCCGGCGAGACGGTCGGCATCGTCGGCGAATCCGGCTGCGGCAAGAGCGTCACCGCGCTGTCCGTCATGCGCCTGCTGGAAGAACCTGCACGCATCGTCGGCGGTGCGATACGGTTCCGCGGTCGCGACGTTTGCACCATGTCGGCAGCACAACTGCGCGCAATGCGCGGCGGTGACGTCGCCATGGTTTTCCAGGATCCCATGACCTCGCTCAATCCGGTGATGCGCATCGCGCAGCAACTCGGCGAGGCAATGACCATCCATGGCCGTTCCCGGTCCGAGGCAAAAACTCGTGGCATCGGCCTGCTGGGCAGCATGGGGATAGCCGTGCCGGAACGGGCAATGTCCAGTTACCCGCACCAGTTCTCCGGCGGCATGCGCCAGCGCGTCGTGCTGGCAATGGGTATGAGCAACGAGCCCGCACTGCTGCTCGCGGACGAACCCACAACGGCGCTCGATGTCACCATTCAGGCGCAGATCCTCGATCTGCTGCGGGACCTGAACCGCGACTTCGGCACCGCCATCATGTTGATCAGCCACGACCTTGGTGTGATCGCCACGATCTGCACGCGGGTCATCGTGATGTACGCCGGCGAAGTGGTGGAACAGGGACCCACAGCCGAGGTGCTCGCCAATCCACGCCATCCGTACACCTGGGCGTTGCTGAATGCGCGCCCCGGCCTGGACACTGATCGCGGCGACCGGCGACTGATCACCGTCGAGGGCACGCCGCCCGATCCATTGCACCAGCCACCGGCTTGCCGCTTCGCGCAGCGTTGCCCGTTCCGCCAGCCCGTGTGCGACGAGCATCCACCATTGCTCGAAACCGGTCCTGATCAGTTCGCACGCTGCTGGCTCGCGCGCCATGGCGACCAGCCGTTCGTACGCCATGCGCGTGTCACGCGTGACCCCGCGCCGGAGACTACTGCCGCCGCCGTCCCGATCATGGAAGTGGCGGGCCTGGTCAAGCATTTTCGCCTGCGCGGAGGAATGCTCACCGCATCACGCATCGTCCATGCCGTCGACGGCGTCGATCTGACCATCGAGCGTGGTGAAATCCTTGGCGTGGTCGGCGAATCCGGCTGCGGCAAATCCACCTTGGCGCGCACATTGCTGCGACTCTACCGGCCGGATCACGGCAGCATACGGTTCGATGGACAGGAGATCGCCAACGCATCCGCCAGCGCCATGCGCCCGCTTCGCCGTCGATTGCAAATGGTGTTCCAGAACCCCTACGCCAGCCTCAATCCGCGCATGACGGTTGACGACATTCTCGCCGAACCGCTGCGCTACCACGGCCTGACCGATAGCGCCGACGCAACGCGCCGTCGCATAGACGAGTTGCTCAGCCTCGTCGGGCTTGGTTCAGCCGCGCGCGGACGGTATCCGCACGAGTTCTCCGGTGGTCAACGCCAACGCATTTCGATCGCACGCGCCCTCGCCGTGCAGCCCGACTTCATCGTCGCGGACGAACCGATATCCGCGCTGGATGTGAACATCCAGGCACAGATCGTCAATTTGATGATCGATCTACGCGAACGCTTCGGCCTCACCTACCTGTTCATCGCGCATGACCTTGCCGTGGTGCGTCACATCTGCGATCGCATCATGGTGCTGCATCTCGGCCAGGTGGCGGAGATCGCCCCCGCCGATGATCTGTTCACCGCGCCGCTGCATCCTTACACACGCTATTTGATTTCCGCTCAGCCTTCGCTGCATGGGCAGGATGCCGGAACCGGCCGCCAGAAGCTCTCGGGCGAACCGGCTAATGCCATCGATCCGCCGTCCGGCTGCCGCTTCCACACGCGCTGTCCGATCGCGCGACAAATCTGCGCCGAACAAACACCTTTGCCGCGCATGCTTCGACCGAAGCATGCCGTCGCCTGCCACTTCGCCGGCGAGTTCCAGTGACCGCTTGACGGCCGTTGCCGCGCGGCTCCAAGGTTTGTCACAGATATCGCAAAGATCATGAAGGGAGCCCGAGAGTGAGCGCAGTGGTTCGGGAAATACGTCCGGGTTTTGTCGCCGAGATTGCCAACATCGACCTGCGTGAACTAATTTCGGCTGACGACGTCTCACTCATTCAGGATGCTGTCGACAATCATCCCGTTCTGCTATTTCGCGGCCCGCCGATCAGCAATCAGCAACAGATCGCCTTCAGCCGCAATTTCGGCACGCTGGCACGCGCCACCGAATATCAGAAGGATCCGATGAGGCGTCGCCTGGGTGGCGAGATGACGGATGCGTCGAACCTCGGTGAGGACAGCCAAGTACTCGGCGCCGGTGATCGCCGGCGGGTCAACAATCTCGGCAGCCGGCGTTGGCATACCGACGGGTCCTACAAGCGGTACTCAGGCAAATATTCCCTGCTGTCGTGCCATTCCGTGGTGGCCGACGGCGGTCAGACCCAGTTGGCCGACATGCGCTCCGGCTACGACGCATTGCCGGAGGCGATGAAGCAGCTTGTCGAAGATCTGGTTGTGGAACACAGCATCTTCCACTCGCGCGCCGTGGTGGGCTTCACCGGCTTCTCGGCCGAGGAGCAGGCCAGCCTGCCCTCGGCCCAGCATCCACTGGTGCGCGTGCATCCGGCATCCGGCCGCAAGTCGCTTTATCTGTCATCGCATGCCTCGCATGTCATCGGCTGGCCGATCCCCGAAGGCATCGACCTGCTGCTGGAACTGACAGAATGGGCGACCCAACCCGCCGGCGTGTACACCCACCAGTGGCAGTTGGGCGACATCGTGATGTGGGACAATCGCTTCACCATGCATCGCGCGCGTCGGCATTATCCGGAAACCGCGGTGCGTGACATGCGACGGACAACCATCGAGGAAGACGTGCCACCGCTCGAACAGGCAGCATAGCGCGACGCCAGACGACGCTGCGCATCCTTTGGATTGTCACAGTCCCGCCCAAAGGAAGCGCACCCGTTGACCCGCATGCTGATCGCCGTCGTGGCGATGTTCCTGCAACAGACGTGCGGCTCGGTTGGCCGGGTGCTGCCCGCTGTGCTCGCACCGTTGATAATTATGGAGTTGCACGCCGATCCGTCCTGGGTCGGCGTTTATTTCGGTCTGGTCGCCATCGCCGCATTGATCGGTCAACTCGGATCAGGCGGTTACATCATCCGCCACGGCGCCATCCGCATGAGCCAGATCGCGCTGCTCTCAACCGGCGGCGGCATGGCGGTCGCGGTTATCGGCGGCGCAACCGGCTTCGTGCTGTCGGCGCTGGTCGGCAATGGCATCGCCGCAGTCGCCACTCCCGCCAGTTCCCAGCTTCTCGGCCGCTGGGCAATCAGGCGGTACGCGCCATTCGCATTCTCCATCACGCAGACCGCCATTCCGGCCGGCATCCTGCTCGGCGGCTCCCTCGGCCCAACCCTCGCCCAATCGCTGGGATGGCGCGGCACGATGCTGGTCAGCGCAGCAGCCTGCTGGTGCTTCGCACTGCTGCTGCAGCCGCTGCACGGACGGCTGGATACCGATGCGTCACCAACCCATCCGATCCACCTGTCGGATTTCCGTACCACGATCACCGGCGTGCTGGCAGTGCGGGAACTACGCGCGCTGTCGTTCGCCTGTTTCGCATTCAACGGCCTCCAGGCGGTCTTCATCGCCTATCTCGTGACCTATCTCGTTGCGCTCGGCTACGACCTCGTCGCGGCGGGTGCATTGTTTTCCACGGTGATCGCCATCGCCATCCCGTGCCGCATCCTGTGGGGTTGGTTAGGCAGCTTCTATGTCGCTCCACAGCGCGTGATGTCCGCGCTCGCGTTCGGCATGGCGGCAAGCGTCGTGCTGGTCGGTGCATTCACCGCGTCCTGGTCCAGCCTCGAAATCGGCCTGGTCACCGGCGCGCTTAGCGCCACCGCGATGTCCTGGCACGGTATCCTGCTATCGGAGGCCGCTCGCCTCGCGCCTCCCGGCCGAGCAGGCGCGGTTACCGGCGGCGTGCTGTCGTTCGGCCAGATGGGTGCGGTCCTGTGTCCATCGGTCTTCGCATTGCTGCTGCGGCTGACCGGCGGCTATGCGGTCGGCTGGGCGGTCTGCTCAATTCCTGCGCTGCTGGTCGGCGTGGATTTGTTGCGCCAAGGCAAGCATGCCGCACGCCTCACGTAGAAGGCATGTTCTTTTTTGAAAAAAAGGTAACAGCCCAGGTCATCCTCGCGAAGGGAGCTGTTGACAGGTCACGGGTGAGTACGAGTCAACGTGTCGATGGCACCGCCCGCCGACCCGTCCGGCCGAGATTACGCCACGCCTGCGGCTGGCGGCGATGCAGTCATTGCCGCATTGCAGGCGGAGATAACCGTGCTTCGCGCTGAGAATTCGGCCCTGACGAAGCGGCTGACGGAATTGGAGCGCCGTCTTGGGCTGAACAGCAGCAACA
The DNA here is from genome assembly GCA_963696645.1 of uncultured Alphaproteobacteria bacterium. GTDB lineage: Bacteria > Pseudomonadota > Alphaproteobacteria > Acetobacterales > Acetobacteraceae > JAMXLO01. The sequence goes on along the minus strand of CAVOKY010000002.1, from coordinate 208,750 downwards.
GCGGCAAGCCACCGTCGAGCGACGGGCTGAAAAAGCCGCCGCGGGTCAGCAGCCTGCGCGAACCGTCAGGCAAGAAGACCGGCGGCCAGAAGGGGCATCCTGGCACGACGCTTTGCCGGGTTGAAAAGCCCGATGCCACGATCGAGCATTATCCAGAAGCCTGCGCTGCGTGCGGTGAGCCTTTGACCACGGCGATGGCGAGCGGCCATGTTTCCCGGCAGGTGTTCGATCTGCCGGAACCGAGGCCGCTGCTCGTTACCGAGCACCGCGCCTATTGCTGCCGTTGCGCGGCCTGCGGCACGCAGACGCGGGCGGCATTTCCCGAGGGCGTTGCCGCGCCGGCGCAATATGGCAAGCGGATCGGCGCATTTGTGCTCTATCTGCTGCACTACCAGTTGCTGCCCGAGAAGCGTCTGGCCGAACTCATGGCACATCTCTTCGGTGTGCATCTGGTCACCGCGACCATCGCCCGGATCAGCCAGGATTGTGCGGGGCGATTCCAGGGCTTTGCCGATGCCGTGCGCGACCACGTCGCGGCGGCACCTGTCAAGCACATGGACGAAACCGGCTTCCGGATTGGCGGCAAGACGCAGTGGCTGCACATCGCCTCGACCATCTGGCTCACTTTCTACCGTGTCTCGCCGCGGCGTGGCAGCCTGCTGGCACATGTCACGGGCATTGTCGTGCACGACCACTGGAAGCCGTACTACACCCTGAAAGGCGTGCTGCACGCGTTGTGCAACGCGCATCATCTGCGCGAACTGAAGGCGCTGGTCGAGATCGAGAAGGAAGACTGGGCGCACAAGATGCAACGCCTGTTACGACGCGCCTGCCACGCAACGAACCTCGCGCGCGAGCGGGGCGTCGCACTGAAGCCGGGTCTGATTGGGCTGATCGAGCGTCGTTACGACCTGATCCTCGCGCAAGGCTTTGTGTTCCATGAGGCACAGCCCACACTGATCCCTGCCGAGGTCAAGGCCAGGCGTCGTGGCCGCCGGCCCCGGCGGGTTGGCCACAACCTCCTGCTGCGCCTCAGCACCCGTAAGCGGGACGTGCTCCGCTTTCTCATCGATCCGTTGGTGCCCTTTACCAACAACCTCGCCGAGCGCGACGGGCGGATGATGAAATTGCGCCAGAAGATCTCCGGCGGATTCCGTTCCGAGCAAGGCGCCAACGAGTTCGCCGTGATACGCTCGCTCCTCTCAACCGCAAGGAAGCAGGGTTGGGACATGCTCATGGCTCTGACCAGCGAACCCGGCCATTTGATCGCCGATCTGCGCGTGGGTTGACCCGTTCGGCTACCTAGGCAGTAACAAAAAAAGAACCAAAAAACTTTCGATTACGGAGACCGTTACTCTGCCAATACCTGGGCAATGGACAAGAGTTTTTTGCTTCTTTTTTGCAAAAAAGAAGTGCTTGATCTTTACTGCGGCAGTTCAAAAGCGAAGATGCGGCCGTCGCCCGCGACATAGAAGCGCCCGGCAGCGACGAGGATGGTGGCGAAGTGGCGCAGCCCGGTCATGCCGACACCCGCCTCGCCACCCGGATATATCTCTTCACCTGTATCGCCGCGGAAGCCATGCAAACGGTTATCGCCCTCCGCGCCAACCACCCAGACGATCGGCTCTGCACTGCCGTCCGTGGTCGTGACGATCGGCGCGCCGCGGCCATCCACCGGGACACACCAGGCGGAGCGCAGTCCGTCATTGCTCTCCGTCGTCACCGCGATCGCGCCAATGCCCGACACAAACGTCCCCTTGGGGCATGCGGCGCCGCGTGCCTGATAGGCGACGATCTCCGCATCATGCACCGGATAGGCGACCGCGGCCGTAATGATGACGCCGCGCGCCGCCTGGAGCACCGCAAGCGGACGACCAAGGCCTCCCAGATCGGCACGGTCGAGCAGGTACGCCTTGCCGTCCTTCCCCAGTGCAAGCAGCAGCGGGAACGGATTGCCGGGCAGCGGCAACGGCGTGACGCCGCCAAGATCGAGATCATCGTCGTCCAGTTCCTGCCAATCTGAGGGGGCAAAAAACGCACGCGGATTGGTTGAATGCGCCAAATCCGGCCCGACGCGGAACACGCCCTCCCCGTCCTGCCAGCCCTGCGCGCCATCGGTATTGCCCGTAGAAAAATACAGTGAGCCATCAGCCTCGCTCAGCCCAGCCGGCGCCCAGATCCCTCCTTTGCGCGCACGCGTGACCCAGCCGCCCAGCAGTTGCGGCGGATCGACCCCAAGCGCGACGACCGCGCCATGATAGTCGCCACAATCGCCGAAATGCCCCCCGAATGGCACGAAGGTACAGACCGTTCAGCAGCGCGAGTGCGCCACGCTGATTCTGCGCCGCCGGGTTGAAGCTGATGCCGTGGGCAGCGAGCCCGGCAGCGACGTCGACGGGAAAGCCGGGCAGCACGCTGCCATTGGTCAGCCGCAGACCATAGACAAGGTGCCGCGGCGCTCCGCGGTCGTCGATCATCGCATCGAGGTAGACCGCACCGCGCGTCGCGTCGATCACCGGCGTTCCCGTAATGCCGAGCGGATCGATGTTGCCGCAGGGCAGTTCCGCTCGCGACACCGGATGACCGAGTGTGGTGCGCCACACGACGCGCCCGCTTGCCGCGTCCAAGGCAAACGCGATGTCGCTTTCGGTCGCGACGATGATCAGCCCGCGATCCGCGCCCGGCGGCCGCCAATAGAGCGGCTGCGCGTAAATATGTCCCTCGACATGGCCATCGAACATTTCATCGTGGTGGACCGTGCCTGCCGACTGCCAGTTGAGGCGGGGGACAATGTAATTGCCGGCGCGATCGGGGGCGCCGTGGTAGAAGGCGACAGTTGTATCCGTGGGTGTCGCACCGTAGGCCGGCAGCGCGACAAGCATCAGGGCCAAGACTATGCACTTCATCCGATCGTTCCCAACCGCCGACTTTCGCTGGTGACCTCGTAGCACGCAGGCGCGCTCGTCTCGCCAGGCGCGCAGCCTGGCGCCCATCGATCTCCAACACAATCGGGCGATCGACCTCACGTCGGAACACACGCCGCGTCGTGAGCGGCAAAGGCTTTGTCGGTTGCGCCCATCACCATGCGCCGGTCGACGCGGGGCGCGACGCACAAGCGAATGCGCCCGCTTATTCGGCGGCGTGCTTCACTGGCGCCGCGCCTATCCACGGCTTGTCGTTGATGTCAAAGAGATTGCCCTCCGGTCCCTTGAACTTGTCCGACCTGCGCGGCCGGTAGTTCACTTCGTTCTTGTCCTCAGGCAACTCGTCGTACGGGATGGCGCCAAGCGCGAGGCACTTCTGCTCCGCGTCGGCCATATCGTCGATGTAAACCCCCATATGGTGCAGGCCGGTGAACTCGAGGCCCCGGCCGATCTGGTCCTGCTTGAACTTCAGCACCGAGATATTGATCGCGCCGTCGCTCAGGACGACCCCATGGCAGCGCGGATTATCCAGCCGGCGGACCTCCTGCCACCCGAACGCGGCCTTGTAGAAGTCGGCGAGCTTCTCCGGCTCCTGGCTGGCGACGGCGAGATGCTGGATGCGACCCATGTGATTGCTCCTTGCTGGCGGTGAGTCAGGGGGCATTACGGATGCCGAACAGCCAATCGATGCTCACGATCCTATCGCAAACTGCGCGCGGAACGAATGCGACGTTCACGTGTAAGATGGTCTTTCATTACGTTCATGTGCGTCAGGCCTTAATGAGATCCTTGTATTGTTTTAGCGCCTCGAAATTGGCGCGGATGGTATCGGTGGTTCGTTCCTCACCCACCCAGTCGCCGGCCATCTGGTTGTCGCGCAGCCACTTGCGAAACTCGGGCGCGTCGAGCGTGGCGCGATAGGCTGCAACGAACCTGGCGTAATCATCGGGATATTTCGTCTTGAACGCTGCCGGGAAGACGAAGGTTCGGACCGAGCCGCTGATCAGCGGCGCCGAGGCAAGGTAGGCCTTCAGGACCTCATTGATCGGCGGCCCATCGTATTCGGGCACGCGGTGGTCGAGAAACACGGCAAGCGGGCGGACGAAGCCCGAGATGAAGGCGGCGCCTTCGGCCTGGCCGATATTAAAGTCGACCTGCCCGCCGGCAAGTGCCGTTCGCATCGCGCCTGCCCCGTCGAAGGTGACGATCCGCACCGCGTCGGGACCGAGTCCTAGCGCATTCAACAAGGCCATCGTCGTGATATGTCCGACCGATCCGAAGTCCACGCCGGTACTGATCGTTCCTGGTTTGGCACGGATCGCATCGATCAGCTCCGCCGCGGTGCGCCAAGGACGGTCCTTCGGTACCAGCAGGATCGTGTAGTCCGTCCACTGCGCATTGACGAAGGTGAACGAGTCGAGCGTGTAGTGCGCGTGGGTGACGAGGATGTTGACCGGGATGAACGGCGTCGCTGGCGTCATCATCACGGTATAGCCGTCCGGCAGCTGCTGCAGGAACCACGTGGTTCCGATCAAGCCTCCGGCGCCGGCGCGATCGACCACGCTCATCGGCTGCCCGAGATATTTCGGCATGAACTGCGCAAGGCCGCGCGCGAGCCGGTCGGCGCTGCCACCGGCATCGAACGGTACGAGAATGGTTGTTGGGCGTCGCGGCCACTGGTCGGCCTGCGCCGGCGCAAGGCGCGCCGCTGCGAGCGCTGCAGCACCCACCGCCAGAAGACCTCTGCGTTTCACCGTCACACGGTCCTCCCTTGCCGGCTTGCCGCAACGCGGCGACGTAGCGGTCGCAGATACGGCAGCGCGACCGAGACGGCAAACAGGGCCAGCATCGCCAAGGCAATAGGGCGTGTCAGCATGTAACCAATGTCGCCGCCGCTCATCTGCCAGGTCCGCAACAGCGCCCCCTCGGTCAGGCGGCCAAGTAAGAGACCCACAACAACCGCGGCAACCGGGTAATCGAACCGCTGCATCAGCCAGCCGATGACGGCAAAGACGGCGAGCGTGATCGGCCCCGCCATGTTCTGCGCCAGCGCGAAGCTGCCGATCACGGCCAGCGCGAGCACGATCGGGGCGAGCATGCGCAGGCGCACCTTGACCACGAAGCCGGCCACGAAGATGAAGCCGAATCCAACCACTGCAAGAATGCCGACCTGCGCAAGGCTGGATAGGATGACGGCGTACACCAGATCGGTATGGTCGCGCATGAAAGCGGGACCACCGGTGATGTTGTGCATGCCGAAGGCGACCAGCATCACTGCCGTCGCGCCGCCCGTTGGGATGCCAAGTGCAAGCAGCGTCGCCATCGAGCCGCCTTCGGAGCTGGCGTTGGCCAACTCAGCGGCGATGATCCCACGCGGATCGCCCTTTCCAAAGTTCTCCGGGTCCTTCGCCGCCCGTCGCGCTTCGGAATACGACGACAAATTGGCAATGGCATGCCCGCCAGGAAGAATGCCGATGCCGCTGCCAAGCAGTGCACCGTGGAGCAGTGTGCCGGGGTGTCGAAACGTGTCGCACCTCCCGGCAACGATGCGGCCGACCTGGACGCGGCGGTGCGTGAGGTCATCTACGATGTAGTCTCGGCCTACGAGATTGAACAGTTCGGCAGCCGCGAACAGACCCACGATCGCCGGAACGATGGGGATGCCGTCCAGCAACAGATCGAAACCGAAGGTGCCGCGCGCGGCGCCGCGCACGCTCAGGCCCACGGTCCCCAACAGCAAGCCGAACACGCCGGCGAGCAGGCCGCGCGCAAGATGGCGTCCACGCAGACGCGCGATCAGCGTCATCCCCCACAGCGCCACGACCAGCATTTCCGGTGGACCGAGCCTGATCGCGACGGCGGCAATCGGTTCCGCGAAACACAACAGCAGCAGATACGCGATCGCCTGACCCGCACATGATGCGGTGAGCGCCAGTCCCAGAGCTTCGTTGTGACGCCCGGCCTGCGCCATCGGGAAGTCATCGAAGGTGGTTCCGACGGCTGCGGCTGAGCCAGGCACATTGAGCAGGATCGCCGGGATCGCCACGCCGAACACCGCCCCTGCGTACATGGCAGTCATGAAGATCAGCGCCTGCAGGAAATCCATGTACGGAATCAGTGGCAGGCAGATTGCCAGCGCCATCGATGTGGTCAGTCCGGGGACAGCGTGCACGATGAGTCCGATGAGAATGCCGGGAACAACCACGAGCCAGGGCTGCCACGAGCTGCCGAGCAGGTGTACGGCGGCAGCAAGCGCGGCCATGTCGATCACGACGCGTCGCCCGAGAAGAACAGCAGCGGCAGCGGCGTCGCGAGGATCGTGTCGAAACTGTAGATTGCGACCGCACAGAACAGCGCCGGGACGAGTAGCAGGACAAGGATGCGGCGTTCGCCAAGAAACCACAGCATTGCCAAGACGTAGGCGAAGGAAACGACATCGAAGCCGATCAGCGGCGCGGCAATGACATAGGCGGCGAGCAGCGCCATCGTGCCGGCAATCTTGCCACCCAGCCCTGGTCTGAGCGGCCGGCGTGGCGAGGCCGCGTCCTGCTCCGGGCCGCTAACGAAACGGACGCATCCGACCGCTACGAAGAGATACAAAATCACCGCCAGGAGCGACGCGGGCAGGATCATGATAAGGTTCTCGACATCACGCTGCGCGCGCCACGCATCCTGGCAATACCAGATGCACCAGCCCGCGATCGCTGTCGCGAAGGCAAGATGCGGCACGTCGATGACGACAGTCCTGCCGCGAAACGCCATTCTTACAAGTGGCGCGGCCATGGCCGCCTAACCAAGCCCTTCTTTTTTGAAAAAAAGAAGCAAAAAACTTTCATTCATTGACCCCGGTGTTTGGTCTGGGCAGCAGCCTGAATGATCAAAAGTTTTTTGGTTCTTTTTTTCAAAAAAGAACATGCTTACTCTTTTCCGCTTAGTTCTTGATGTTCTGAACGAACCACTCGGTCGGTAGGTGCCGTCCGAGCCCGCGCGCCTTCGCCTCGCGATAGGCAAGTGCGCCGCATGCCGCGAACTGCAGGCCTCAGTTGCCGACCGCGCGATACTGCGTGATCTGTGCATCGCTGGTACGCCCCGGCGCGTGGCCCGCGATGACATCGGCATAGAGCGGCCATGCACGCCCGGAGCGTTGCTTGCGCATCATCGGAGGCAGCCGCGTTTGTTCGTCCGCACTGCCGCCGACGAAGGCGCTGCGGCTGTGACCGAGATCGCGGCGGAACTGTCCAGTCTCGGGCAGATCGAACGCTTCGCTGCCCTGCCGAACAACAAGATCCACGCGCGCTTCGCATTCCGGCGCCAGATCGAGCGGCCCGATCGCGACGACGTGCATTCCCGGTTCGAGCCAATCAGCTTCGACGACTGGAAGCATGCTGTCGGTTGCGGTGGCGACGATATCGGCACCTCGCACTGCCTCGCGCGCGGTTTCAACCGGTTCAATCGCGACGCCAAGCCGCGCTGTCATTTCGTCCGCGAAGCGCGTGCGGTTGTCCGGGTTCCGGCTGAACACGCGCACAAGTTCGATTGGCCGCACTGCGACCAGCGCTTCCAACACGGTACGCGCCATGCCGCCGGTGCCGATCAACCCGACGCGCCGCGCGTCGGCGCGGGCGAGCAGGCGCGCACCAATGCCCGCCGCCGCACCGACCCGCATGTGTTGCAGATGACCGTCATTGAGGATGGCGAGCGGCTCGCAGCCGTCGGGATTACTCGGCCACGTCATGATGTCCGACTTGAGGCGCACCGCATGCACACCGTCGGTCGCACCCTCAACCGAGCCGAAGCGGTAGTAACCGTCCTCACGGTCGCACGGCACGAAAGTGTCGAGCCGTGGCCGCGAGACAGAGGCGCCATTCAGCACGCCGGCGAAAGCGCGCTCCTGCACCGCGATGCAGTCTTTCGTCGTCAGCACGGCAGCGATGACGTCGTTATCGATCAGCAGCATGACGCGGTCTCACCGCTGCTGGCCAGGCGCAGCAACGTGCGCACGCCTTGCGGGTCGAGGCCGTCAATTTCGTCGCATCGCGCGATGCAGTCTGCGACGAGGTCGCGCGAAAGAAATGTCGCAAGACAGTCCTGCGCCTTGGCGTGATGCTCATCGACGGTGATCGGGGCCGCACCCCACGATCCGCGCGGCCGTTCGCAGCGGGTGCGGACAGTCGTTCCGTCCCGCAGTGTTGCCTCCAGGTCGAGATAACGCCCAGCCGTGTAGATGCTCGGAATGTCACGCGACAGGGTCACCGCGATCTTGCCGAGCAGCGACTGCATGTCGGCGCACGCCAGCCTCTTGTCGGTGAAGCTTGCAAGCCCGACATTGCCGTCGAGCAGCGCGGCGGCCGCGGTGTATTGCAGGCTGAATTTGCCATCGAGCCCGCTGCGCGGATGCGGACGGTCGCTCGACGGCACATCGGCAGCGATGATCTTCACGGTCCTGATCGCATCGGGCAACGGAATCTGCGGCCGCGCCATCAACGCGGCGGTGATGGCGTAGTGCGTCGAGAACTTCGCTGGAAAAATCTTGATCGCGTATCCGGGGTCCACGATCCGGAAGGCCTGTCCAAAGTCGAGCAGCCTCTCTGTGGCAAAGCCGCGCGGGAAGAAGGCCTCGCCATAGCTTTGCGGTGCCGGGTCGAACAACGTGGGACACCCGGTGAAACCGCGCCTGGTGAGCAGCGCAGCTTCCAGGCCGAGCGCGGCGGCATAGGCGCAGTGCGTTGCCTTGGTCATCGTGCCGAGGTTGACGAACAGGCCGCCACACCGCGAGCCAGCGATGCCGATCGCATTGGCGAACTGGCTTGCGTCGAAGTCCAGCAGATGCCCCGCGGCGACGGCGGCACCGATCGGTCCGACGAAGCCCGGCGGATGAAAGCGCAACTCGTGCGACTCGAGCGCGCCCGCTGCGTGACGAAGCCGCCCCTGTATTTCGATCCCAAGCACCATCGCGGTGAGGATCTTGGCGCCGCTGCTTCCTAACGCCTCACCGAGTGCCAAGACCGGCGCCAGCGAGGGCGACAATGCGTGCGTCGCGGGCAGCCTCATCGGCTCGAAGTCGAGCACGTGCATCGCCGCGCCGTTGACCAGGGCCGCCGGCACGGTGCCGAGCCGCGCATTCAGGCCCAGCAGCGACGCAGCGGTACCGCCGCCGGTACCGGTCAACGGATCGGCGAAATGCTCTGCAAGGATGCGCGGCGCCTCTTCCAGCCGCGCGCCCGCCACCCCCACGGCGATCCCGTCGAGGAACAACTGGCGCGCCGCCGGCAACAACTGTGCGTCGAGCGGCGCGTGCCCGCACGCGACGATCCGTTCGCAGACGCGGGCGGTCAGGGTGGTCTGTGCGCTGCTCATGCTGCCGCCAGTTCGTTCATCACGTACGGCAGGATGCCGCCGTTGCGTACCCACTCGGCCTCACGTCGCGTATCGACACGGGAGAGCAATTCCACTGTTTCGGAACCCCCCGATGCGCGGTTCAGCCGAACCGGAACCGTGGCGCCGGGAACCAGCGCCGCGGCGATATCGGGAATGTCGAACGTCTCCGTGCCGGTCAGGCCGAGTCTTTGACGCGACATCCCGGGTTGGAACTGCAACGGCAGCACGCCCATGCCGACCAGGTTGGAGCGATGGATGCGTTCGAAGCTTTCCGCGATCACCGCGCGCACGCCGAGCAGGCGGGTGCCTTTTGCCGCCCAGTCGCGGGACGAACCGCAGCCGTAGTTGCGGCCGGCAACCACGACCGCGGCTTGCCCTTCGGCGCGATAGCGCTCTGCTGCTCGGAACACGGTCATCGCCTCGCCACTTGGTTGATGGCGGGTGAATCCACCTTCGAGGTCCGGAACGAGTTCGTTGCGCAGGCGCACATTGGCGAAGGTGCCGCGCGTCATCACCTCGTGGTTCGCGCGGCGGCCGATATAGGTGCCGAATTTTTCCGTCGTCACGCCATGCTGCGCGAGGTAGGCGCTGGCTTCGGTATTCGCCGGGATCGTTGAGCCCGGCGAGATATGGTCGGTGGTGATGTCGTCACCGAGCATCAGCAGGATGCGGGCGTTGCTGATGGGTTGGCTGGCGTCGGCCGCATCGCCCAGGAACGGCGGTCGGCGGAGGAACATGCTGTCCGGGTTCCAGGCAAATACCGGCGCAGTGCCGTGCGGGATCGCTGCCCATTCCGGTCCGGGATCAGCGAAGGTGGTGTAGGCGTTCTGGAACAGATCGCCGCTAAGCGAGGCATTGAGGCTGGCGCGTATCTCGGCGGCATCCGGCCAGATGTCCGCGAGAAATACCGGGCGGCCATCCGCATCGTCGCCAAGCTTGTCGCACGTCAGCTCGTGCAGCAGCGAACCGGCGATGGCGTAGGCTACCACCAGCGGCGGTGAGCCGAGAAAGGTACCGCGGACGGAAGCGTTCAGCCGGCCATCGAAATTCCGGTTGCTGGAAATGAGACCGACTGCCACCAGTTTGCGTGTCGCGATCTCGCTGGCGATGTCCTCGGCCAGTGCGCCGGAACCGCTGCCGCAACTCATGCAGCCAAAGCCGACGACCTGGAAGCCGAGCGCGTTCAGGCTTTCGGACAGACCGGCCTTGTCCAGCATCGCGGGAACCACGCGCGACCCTGGAGAAAACGAGGTCTTGACCCACGGTTTGGCGCGCAGGCCCTTGGCAACGGCTTTGCGCGCGAGCAATCCGGCCGCGATCATCTGGTACGGGTTCGCCGTATTGGTGCAGGACGCAATCGCGGCGATGGCGATGTCGCCATGTTGCAATGCACGCGACGCGGCGGTGACCGGCGGCGCGCTTGCCTGCGCTGCCCCGTACGCAGCGAAGGCGGTGCGGAAGCGTTCGGGCACCTTCGCCAGTGCGACCAGGTTCTCCGGCCGCGACGGGCCGGCGAGCGCCGGCTCCACGGTACTCAGGTCGATCTCCACTACTGTCTGGAACGCCGGCTTGCCGGCCCGCCACAAGCCCTGCGCCCTGGTGTATCGCTCCACCGGCGCGATCTGCTCGGCCGAACGCCCGGTCTGCGCCAGATAGCGAAGTGTCTCGGCATCAGCCGGGAAAAATCCCATCGTTGCACCGAATTCCGGTGCCATGTTGGCAATGGTCGCACGATCTGGTAGCGGCAGCCGGTCGAGCGCTGGGCCGCAGAACTCCACGACGGCAGCAAGCACATCGGACCCGCGCAGGAAGCGCGTGAGAGCCAGCACGATATCGGTGCACATCACGCCCGCCCGTGGCTCGCCGACCAGGCGGCAACCGACGACGCGCGGTGTCGGCAGCCCAACCGGCTGGCCGAACATGGCCGTCGCCGCCTCGATGCCGCCGACGCCCCAACCGAACACGCCGAGCGCGTTGACCATCGGCGTGTGGCTGTCCATGCCGACAAGGCTGTCGGGGAATGCCAGGGTGCGGCCATCCCGGACGCCACACGCAACGACCTGTGCGAAGCGCTCGATGTTGACCTGATGGACGATGCCGTTGCCAGGCGGCACGACCCGCAGATTTTCGAACTGCCCCATCGCCCAGCGAACCACGCCGTAGCGCTCGCGATTGCGCTCGAGTTCGGCGTTCAGGTTGCGGGCGAACGCATCGGGCCTGCCGGCGGTGTCGACGCGAACGGAATGGTCGATGACGAGATCGGTCGGAATCATCGGATCGACACGACGCGGATCGAGGCCGCGGGTGACCATCTCATCGCGCATGGCAGCAAGATCGATGAGCAGCGGCACACCGGACGAATCCGGCATCAACACGCGGACGGGATGAAACGCCACCTCCCGCCTCAGCGCCGCCGGATCGGGCCAGCCTGCCAGCGCGGCGATGTCGTCCGCCGTTACCGTGACAGCGTCTTCGTGCCGCAGCAGGTTTTCGAGCAGCACCTTGAGCGACACCGGCATCCTGCCGAGCTCGATGCCTAGCCTGTCTGCGAGTGCGGGCAGGCTGTGATATGCCACGTCGCCGTCGAGCATCCGCAGCGTCGCGAATGAGTCGCGCATGGCCTTTGCGGAACTCAGTCGCCGGCCGGGGTGGCGGCGAACGAGTGTCCGATCGCCCGAAGCCGCTTCAGCCCCATCAGATCGTTGAGTTCGTCGAACGGCACCAGCAGGTCGGGACGATCGATGACGCGCCCCTCGGCGATCGATTGCCCGAGCACGGCGAGCGCGTTCTTCATGCCCTGGATCGCCGCCGCGGTGAGCATGCGCGGGAACGAGACGGCCTTGACACCGAGATCCTCGAGTTGCCGCGTGGAAAGCAGCGGCGTGGTCGGACGCTGGCGGATGCCGAAACCCATATTGACCGTCAGCGGTTTGCTGACATTGCGCGCGACTGTGCCGATGTCCTCGGCTGTCAGCAGCGCGTCCGCGAACAATAGGTCGGCGCCCGCCTCAGCGTAGAGGTTGAGCCTGCGGATCGCCTCACCGACGCCGTGGATCGCCGTCGCATCGGTGCGCGCCTTGATAACGAAATCAGGATCGCGGCGTGCTTCCGCGGCAGCACGGATTTTCTCGACGCCTTCCTCGGCCGAGATGACCTGCTTGCCCGCCATGTGGCCGCAGCGTTTCGGCCACACCTGATCCTCGATCAAAAGGCAGGCGAGGCCGGCGCGTTCGAATCCCTGGACCGTGAAGTAGACGTTGAGCGCGTTGCCGTAACCGGTATCGCCGTCGGCTGCGAGCGGGATCGAACTGATCGCGGCGAGCGCGGCGCAGGCCTGAACGTTTTCCGTATAGCCCATGATGCCGACGTCGGCCCACCCGAGATGGCTCTCGCTGATGCCGGCGCCCGTAATGGCGGCGGTCTTGTAGCCCATCTGCTCAACCAGGCGGAGACTGAATCCGTCGAACACGCCGGGGGCGACCATGATGCCCGGTTCTGCCAACAAGGCGCGCAGTTTCGCTCCCGGAGACCGTGTATCGACCGCGTCCATGATTGCTGCCTTGGTGTTCGATCGACGCCAGACTTGCGCAAAGCGATCTGTCAACACTTGGCAATATAATCTCGAAATAATCGGCTGTGGCAGCCCATATGGACAATGAGTGTCAACACATGATGGATTCAGGTGAGTGCCAAAACGACGGTGGCACGTTGGCGGAGAAGGTTTACCGCCGCCTGAGCACCGCGATCCTTGCAGGCGAACTGGCGCCGGGCGCGAAGCTCAGCGAGCCCGCACTGGCACGCGAATATGGAGTAAGCCGCGGACCGCTCCGCGAAGCGCTGCACCGGTTGCAGGAACGCAAGCTGATCACGCGCTCGGCAAACCAGGGGCCGCGTATTGTCAGGCCATCGCCCGAGGCGCTCGCCGAACTTTTCGTCGTGCGCGAGGCGCTCGAGGGAATGGCGGCGCGACTCGCCGCCAGGCACGCGACGGATACCGAGATCGCGGCACTTCGCGCCGCCGTTTTGCGCAGTGCCGACGCAACGCCTGCAGAAGCGAGCGCCGCAGCAGTTCTCGACGAGCAGCACGATCGCGACTTTCATTTCGCCATCGCGCAATGCAGCCGCAATCCAATGCTGATCGATCTGCTCTGTGCCGAGCTGTATCCGTTGCTGCGGCTTTACCGCGGTACGCCGACCGGGTTCCGACCGCACGGCCGACGCCCTGTCGTCGAACACGAACGTATCGTCGCGGCCATTGAGGACCGCGACCCCGACCTCGCCGAGATGCTCATGCGCCGGCACATCGCGGCGGCCCGGTTGCGGCGCGAGACGGCCCTGGCGTAGGCAAGAGGCGCGGAAGCGATCGTCGCGGCCAAGCGAGCAAATGCTTCAAGCACAATGTGACGCTGAGGCCGCCTGGCTGCGCCAACTCGAGGTGTGGCCAGCCGCTGGATGACCGCGCGATGCATGCTGCTGGCGCGCCCTACTGGACTCGAACCAGTGACCCACAGCTTAGAAGGCTGTTGCTCTATCCAACTGAGCTAAGGGCGCCGAGCCCCTTCATACCGTCGCTCGGCCCTTGTGTCATCGCGATCGGCCCTCCTCGCCCGGCCGGCGTCATGGCCGTTCGTGTCACAAGGGTCCTGCGCCTTCTATGACAGAACCATCCAAGGCAGCATCACCCGACGCTCGGGTAGGCGTCTGCTCAAACATCCACCTCCTCCACCGTCCGCGCCCGCTCCTGAATGAACGCGAACCGCAGCTCCGGCCGCCGCCCCATCAAGCTCTCCACCAACTCAGCCGTTGCCGCCCGCTCCTCCGGCAGCGCCACTACCTTCAGCAGCGTCCGCTTCGCCGGATCCATCGTGGTCTCCTTCAACTGCGACGGCGGCATCTCGCCCAGCCCCTTGAACCGGCTCACCTCCACCTTCGCCCCCGCTGTGAATTCCCGCTTCGTCTTCACCTCGCGATCCGCGTCATCCATCGCGTAGACCGACTTCGCCCCCTGCGTCAGCCGATACAGCGGCGGCTGCGCCAGATACACGTGCCCGTACCGCACGAGGTCCGGCAGCTCGCGATAGAAGAACGTCATCAGCAGCGAGGCGATGTGCGCGCCGTCCACGTCCGCATCGGTCATGATGATGATGCGGCCATAGCGCAGCTTCGCCCGGTCGAACCGGTCGCCGACCCCGCAGCCCAGTGCCTCGATCAGGTCCTTCAGCTCCTGGTTCTGCCGCAGCTTGTCTGCCGATGCGCTCGCCACGTTGAGGATCTTGCCGCGCAACGGCAGCACCGCCTGGGTTTCGCGGTTGCGCGCCTGCTTCGCCGACCCCCCGGCCGAATCGCCCTCCACCAGGAAGATTTCGGTCTCCGCCGCATTCTCCCGCGTGCAGTCGGTCAGCTTGCCGGGTAGCCGCAGCCGCCGCGTGGCCGATTTCCGCGCGGTATCCTTCACCTCCCGCCGACGCAGCCGCTCCTCGGCCCGCTCGACGACGAACGCCAGCAGATTGTCGGCCTGGGTCGGATCACCCGCCAGCCAGTGATCGAACCGGTCGCGCAACGCCGTCTCCACCAGCCGCGTCGCCTCCGTGCTGGTCAGCTTCTCCTTGGTCTGCCCCTGGAACTGCGGTTCGCGCAGGAACACCGACAGCTTCGCCGCGATCGGCTCGAGCACGTCGTCCGGCACCACCTGCGCCACCCGGCGATTGCCGCGTTGCTCGCCCCAGGCTCGCAGCCCCTTCATCAGCGCGGCGCGGAACCCCGCCTCATGCGTGCCGCCCTGCGTGGTGGGGATGGTGTTGCAATACGAGTGTACGAACCCCTCGCCTTCCTCCACCCATGACGCCGCCCATTCCATCCGCCCCGCGCTCTGGCCATCCGCCCCCGCCGGCAGGTCGGCCTCCCCGGCCCAGGACTGCGCCAGAACGAGCGCGCGCTCGCCCACGTCCGCCTGCAGGCTGTCGCGCAGCCCGCCAGGAAAATGCAACACCGCGTCGGCCGGCGTTTCGTCCTTGGTGCCACGAACCAGCGAGGGATCGCACGTCCAGCGGATTTCCACCCCGCGGAACAGGTACGCCTTTGACCGGCACAGCCGGTACAGCCGTGCCGGGCTGAACGCTGCGCCGCCGAAAACCTTCGGGTCCGGTTGAAATCGCACCGACGTGCCCCGCCGGTTGTGCACCGGCCCGCCGTTGATCAGTTTCGTCGTCGGCTTGCCGCGCGCATAGCTCTGCTTCCACAGGATCCGATCCCGCGCCACCTCCACCTGCATCACCGCTGACAGCGCGTTCACCACCGAGCTGCCCACCCCGTGCAGCCCGCCCGACGTCGCATACACCTTGCCGCCGAACTTTCCGCCCGAATGCAACGTCGTCAGTATTACTTCCAATGCACTGAGATTCTTGAATTTCGGATGCGGGTCCACCGGAATGCCGCGGCCGTTGTCGCGTACCGTCAGCCAGTTGTCTGGCTCCAACGTGACCTCGATGAAGCTGGCATGGCCCGCTACCGCTTCGTCCATCGCATTATCGACCATCTCCGCGGCCAGATGGTGCATCGCCGTTTCGTCGGTCCCGCCGATATACATCCCCGGCCGCCGGCGCACCGGTTCCAGGCCCTCCAGGACCTCGATATCCTTGGCGGAATAGCCGTCGGACCCCTTCTGATTGCCACTGAACAGATCGTTCATGCTGTGTTCTCTGATGTCCAGCCGCACCCTAGCCGTCCCGCGGGAGTCTGGGCAACCAAGTGCTTCGCCCAGCTCTCCACCAGAGGGCGTTGCCCTCTGAACTCCCGCCAAGGGCGACGCCCTTGGAACCTTTCACTTTCGTCCGGTGGGGCGGGGGATAGTTGAGCCTGGCGTTGGCCAGGCTCAACTATCCCCCGCCCCACCGGACGAAAACGATCGGATTGCAAAGGCGACTGCCGGCGCCTGCCCCCGGACACTTGACCCGAGGGCTGGAGGTCCAGGAGGCAAAGCCTTCTGGCGGGTTTCAGGGCGGAGCCCTGACCGCCCACCCTGGCAGCCGATACTCTCCCGCCACCGCCGCCTCCAGGAAATCCTCCAGCCCCCGCACATAATCCACGTCCAGATACGCGCGCGTCTTGCCACAAGCGACCGCCCGCCGCACCTTCCCGCGCCACACCGCATCGCGTCCCAACCGTGCGGCGATCGCCACATACTCCTCGATTGACCCTGCAACCGTCGCCTCGCATCCAATGCGCCGCAAGATCGCTCCCGTATGGCGTCCGCGCATGAAACGCCCCGGCAGCGTCACCACCGCCGGATCGAGCGCCAGGCAGTCCAGCGTGGACTTCCCCCCCGACCAGTCAGGCGTGTCGAGCACCACGTCGGCCAGCCCAGCCGCTGCGATGAACCGCTCCTGCGACATCGGCGGCAGCATCACGCAATAACAGTTCGCATCCAGCCCCGCCGAAGCAAACGCCCGGCGGAGCCGAGCCCGAAACGCCATCGTTACCTCGGCACTCTTCGCAAAGCCGATGAAGACGAACTGGCAAGCGCCCACTGCCGTCGCAATTCGCGGATAGACCGCATCGAACTGCGGCAGATACTTGTACAGCGCCTGCCCCGACCAATACACCGGCGCGTCCTCATGCAGCCCCAACGCCGCACGATCCAACCGCAACGCCGATCGGTCGTCCGGTCGATACCAAAGCCCGAGATGCGGCAGGCGCACCAACCTCTCCGTATAGTGCGCCTCGCCATCCGGCGGCTCCATCAATTCGCTCGACAGGAAGTAGTCGACGGTCGGAAATCCCGTGGTTTCGGGCTGCCCCCAGGTCACGCACTGCACCGGAGCCAGGCGCTGCGCCGCCAGCCGCGCGGCCATCGGGTCCATGCCGACCTCCGGGTACAATAGCACATGCGGCGCCGCGCGGCAGATCGTGTCCCGCCACGCCGCAGGCGACAGCGGTCCGCGCACGAACCGATCGCACCATTCCGCCGACCGCGCCGTCAGCGCATCGTTGCCGAGCCCGGTGTGAAAGCCGATCACCTCGAACCGTCCGCGATCGAGCTGCGTCATCCAGCCTTCCAGGAACAGCCGGAAGATTGTGTGATCGCAGAAGAACCCGCTGACGATGCCGATCCGGATGTGCGAACCAGCCTCCGGTGCGGCGGCCAGCACGGCCGCAGGCTGCGTTTCCGCCAGCACCCGGCAGGCCAACTGCCCATAGGTAGCCTGCAGGTCTCGGTCGTCCTCGCCTTGGTAGGGCAGGAAGAACGGCTGGCTGCTGCCGATGGCAGCGGCCAGCGACCGCGCGCCGCCACGCATCGCCGCGTTTGCGACAAGGTCATCGAGCGCCGTCGCATAGCGGCCACGCCGCTCCGCGATTTCTGCCGCCGTGTGGTAAAGCACCGGTAGCTGAGCCATGCACAATGCCAGCCGGGCAGCACCATATTCCGGGTCGGCGGCGACCGCAGCCTGCTGGCAGGCGGCCGCTGAATCAGCATCCCCCTGTCCCAGCAACAGGCAGCCAAGATTGTAGTGCGCGCCGGCAAATTCCGGGGCAAGCGTGATGGCGCGTTGGTAGCACGCCTTCGCCCCTGCTGCGCCGCCCTGCTCCTGCAACGCAATGCCGAGATCATTCCAGCTCGCCGCGCGTGCCGGTGCCAGCCGGGTGGCTTCAGCCAGCCGCGACTCGGCGTCCGACCAGCGCGCCCGCACCAGCAGCCAGCGGCCGTAATTCGCATGCGCATCGGCGTAATCCGGCGCCAGCGCGATGGCGCGGCGGTAGCAGCCTTCCGCTTCAACAAGCGGGTCGCAGTCCGATACGGCGTTCGCCAGATTGTACCAGATCTCCGCGGTACCAGGCGCGTGTTCGGCCGCTTCGCGATAGTGGGCGATCGCCTCCTCGCGACAGCCCAGTTCGCACAGCATGTTGGCCAGGTTGTTGTGGATCTCCGCCGACTCCGGCCGCAACGTGGCAGCGATCCGGTATTCGCGCACGGCATCCTCGCCGCGGCCAAGCAAGCGCAACGCGAGTGCCAGGTTGTTGTGGAACGGCGCCCGCCCGGGCGCGGCGGCTATTGCCCGCTCGATCAGTCCGGCCCCCGTCGCGGGATCGCCGTCCTGCGCGGTGATCAGGCCGAGCAGATGCAGGCTGTCGGCGTGTGCCGGATCATGCGCCAGAATGTCTCGATAGAGTGCCCGCGCCTCACCGATGCGCCCCGCTTCGTGGTGGCGCAGCGCCACGCCGAACTCAGTATCGCACGATTGTCCCCGATCGGCGGTCATCCCATTCCCTCGGTACCTGCGATTGCACCAAGGACAACCATCCACCCCAGCATCGTAACGCGAGGTTAATCCTGTATTGCCGAGACACAGTATGATCCGGGATCGAACCCACCATGATGATGACCTATTGGGAACGGCAATTTGCCCGGGTCGCAAACAAAACAGCTCGTTAGTCCTGTTCACTCACCACGGCAATCAGCGCTCGCGCTGCTATCCAGCATCGGGATCGTGCGGCGACCGCGGCACATGGCGACCACGCGGGCGCGCCTCGCTGTCGGGACCCGCGCTGCGCATGATCTCGCTGAAGCCAAACAGCAGCATCAGGACGCCGGACACCACCTCCACTCCGGTGAGCGCCCGCACCAGCAACGATATCGGCGTGATGTCACCGAACCCGAGCGTCGTGATAGTGGCCACGCTGTAGTACAGCGAATTCGACGAAGCTGATCCGCGCCGGCACCGCGTGCAGCTCGAACTGCGGCATTACAGACGTCAGATCGGCGATGCGATACAGGCAGGCGAACACCACAACCAGCAGCGCATAAAATGTGACAAACGCCATCATCGGCCGCACCAGCCGATCCAGCCGCGTGGCTACGCCCTCGAACACCATGGCGACGTCGATCATCATCAGGACTACGTCGCGCACCGACGCCATCACGAACAGCGTGACGATGGCCATCGCCACCAGCAACGCAATGCCCTGCGCCGGCGGATCAAGCGCCATCTCCGGCAATGCAAACGACGCCGCCCCCACCGCGAACGCACCGAGCAGCCAACGCGACAGCCTCGGCAAACTCCGCAATTCACGGATCCGGCGCGCATGGATGATCGAATACACCTGACGCCGTCGCATCATGCAGCCGGCAAGAAAGCCGAGTACCGGCATGGCGACGGCGATCAGTGTGACGATGCGGGACGCCTCGGGAAAATTCGCAACGTGGAAGAACTCGAACAGACAGGCATAGATCGCCAGGAAGTTGGCAACGGTCATGCCGAAATGCGCGCCACCGGGGAATAGCAGGTAGAAAAAGCCGAACCCCACTGCGCTGGTCACCAGCAACGAAACCGTAGCCGTCCAATCGACGCCGACCGCCACGGCGACCAACCCAACCAACACCAGCGTGAAGCCGGTCGAACGCAGCCAGTGCCGGTCAGGGCCAACGATCCGCTCCCGCGGACTTACCCGAATCGGCCGCCTGGTCACGGCAATGCGGCGATGGCGGTGATTTCCACCCGCCAGCGCGGATCCACCAGTTTCGCCTCCACGGTCGCGCGCGCCGGCGGATTGCCGTGATCCAGCCAGGCATCCCAGGCGCGATTCATTGCCGCCACATCCGCCATGTCGGCAAGGAACACCTGACAGGACAGCAGGCGCGACTTGTCGGTGCCAGCCTCCGCCAGCAGCAGGTCGATCTGCCGCAGCACATCGGTCGTCTGCCCCTCGGCATCCAATGACGCATCGTCCGCCACCTGCCCGGCCAGATAGACAGTTTTGGCGTGGATGACGGCACCGGAAAGCCGGCCCTCAGGCTGCAGGCGGCGGATGGACATGCCAGGGCTCCGTGGTGATGGCGAAATGGATCGCCAGAATGATCCGTTTGGCAATGAGTGACCACAGGACGCAACCAGCCCGATCGATAGGATTCGCCGGACCGTCCGAACAGGTCGCTCCCGGCGACTGAAGCCGGCAACGCGGCCACTCAGTGCAGCAGCAGATGAGGCACCGACGCGGCCAGCAGCACCACGCCGGAAATGCTCAGCAACCCCAGGATGAGCTGGCGAAACCCGGCATCGCTGAACCGAGCGTACAACCGGACACCGATCAATGTCGGCACCACCATCGCCGGCGCGACGACAGCGAACAACCGCACGGTCTCCAGCGTGATCAGCCCGCTCGCGGCATAGATCGCCAACGTCAGCGCCTGCATGCACAGGCTGAAGGTCTGGAACACCGCGCGCTGTTCATCCCGGCTCCAGCCACGCAGCGAACACCATAACGTTGGGGCCGGTCCGTTCAGGCCGCCGAGACCGCCCATCACCCCACCGATCAGGCCAACGCCGCCATCGGCCAGCCGACCACCGCCTGACACGCGCGGCACTGTGCCGATGCACAGCATCAGCGGGCAGTACGCCACCAGGAGCAGCCCTACGGCCAGCTTGAACTCGGTCGGATCGACATAGTGCAGCATCCACACACCAATTGGCGTGCCGGCACATCCACCCAGCACAAACGGCCACAGCCGCCGCCCGTCGATACTATGACGGAACGATCCGAGCAGCAGCAGTTGCCCGATCAACGATCCGAACACCACCAGTGGACCGGCGAGTTGCGGCACGACCGCCCAGACCCAGAACGCCATCGCCACCAAGCCGAAGGCAAACCCGGAAAGGCCTTGGACAAACCCCGCAACAAGCGCCCCGAGCAAAACATAGTATGTGACAGTCATCGGCACAGTTCGCCGCCTGCCATCGCCGCGACGATGCCGCGTCGCGCCCGTCCTGCATGACCGGCCACAAGGTGGACCAAAGTAAGTATATTCAACTGCAGATGCACGCAGATAAGGCCAGCGACGATGCGCGACAACCAGCGCAGGCCACATTCGAGGAACCGAACTTATCTGCGTGCATCTGCGGTTGAGTCACCTTGCTTGCTTGCGATCCTAGCGGTGAACAGGCGATGGGACGACGCAAAGCCTCAAAACACCAGCGCGCGCCCTGCGTGACCAACCGTGCCTACGCCGCAGGCATTGTCTGCGCCAACCGTCCTCCCACCCGCACCGGCTCGATCCGCCTCGCGAGCCCCGTTGCATCGTCGGTCTCGACAAACACCCCGCACACCGTCGCCTCGCCTTCCGCCGGAGCCAGCCGCTCACCCGGCAGCTTGCGCCAGAACCGCGTCACAGCGCCCTCCTTCACCATGCCGATCACGCTGTCGTAATCGCCCGACATGCCGGCGTCCGATTGGAACGCCGTGCCGCGCGGCAGCACCTGATGATCGGCCGACGGACAATGCGTATGGGTGCCGACCACCAGCGACACCTGGCCGTCGAACGAATGTGCGAACGCCATCTTTTCGCTGCTCGCCTCAGCATGGAAGTCCACCACGATTGCCGCCACCGTGCCGCCCAGCCGGTGCTTCGCCAGCGCCTCGGCCGTGCCACGGAACGGACAATCCAGCGCGTCCATGTACAGCCGCCCCATCGCCTGCATCACCAGCGCCCTGCGGCCCCCCGGCACCTCCACCACGATAGAACCGCCCCCCGGCGTACCAGGCGGAAAATTCAGCGGTCGCAGCAGCCGCGGATTCTCTGCAATGAACGGAATGATCTCCTTGCGGTCCCACGCATGGTTGCCCAGCGTGATCACGTCCGCCCCGGCGGCGAACAGCGCCGTCGCCATCTCGGGCCCCAGCCCGAACCCGTGCGAGGCGTTCTCGGCGTTGACCACTGCAAGGTCGAGGCGGAGCGCCTCGCGCAGCTTCGGCAGCGACGCCGCCACCGCATCACGGCCGGTGCGCCCGACCACATCGCCCACAAACAGGATGCGCATCCGTCAGTCCTTACAGAAGATCACGCCGCGCTCCGTTGCGACGGCGTCCAGTCGCGCGTCGTAAGGACCGGCGGGCACTTCGTCCAGTTCCTGATCGGCATAGGCGACGCCCAGCCTGAACCGGCCCGGCAATCCGGCGAGCGTACGATCGTAGTACCCCGCACCATACCCCACGCGATAGCCGTGCCGATCGAATGCCAGCAACGGCACCAGCAGAAAGTCCGGCACGCGGACCTCTCCGGTCGGCCGCAGCGTCCCAAAAGGTTCGGCAACCAACGCATCGCCCGGTCGCCAAAGTCGAAAGATCAATGGGTTGCCGCGTTTTGGTGTTTGCGGCAGTACGATCGGATGCCCCCGCTCATGAAGTGCCAACAGTAACGGGCAAATGTCGATCTCCTGCCCCATCGGCCAGAACCCTGAAACCACGGCGCCCGCCGGCGGCGGCATCGCGCGTAGCACATGCTCGCTCAGCGCCGATCCGACCGCCGGATCCCATGCCGCGCGCGCCGCCAAAGCGCGTTCGCGAACCGCGCGCTTGGCTTCGTTCAGATCCTGTGGTGAGTGCGGAGCCGCCATGGCCGTTGGCGTCTCATCCTCCCAGAGCCTGCTTGTGCAGGTGGGCGCCAGATACCGAGACCACGATCCCGACAGAGCCAGCTCCCGAGGGAGAACTTACTGGCCCCGGGGATGAATTGCCTGACGCACCGGGCAGCCCCGCCTTCACAACTTAAGGACGCTCCAGGTCCAGGGCAATCTCCTCGGCGCGTTTTGCCAGTCTGCCGAGCCGCCTCCCGAGCTTCGCATCGCCGGGCGCCGCCGCCGGCTGGCCTGCCACCTCGCCCGTCTGCGCCGACTTCAGCGCCTGGTTCATTTCGAACAAGTCATCCGCCATCAGCAGCGACGCCATCACCAGCATGCGCGCTTCGCCACTGGGCCCCGCCACCGCCCGTACGCTCTCGATGCGCCGATCCACCTCACCGGCCATCGCCTCCAGGTGCTGCTCCTCGCCATCCTGGCAGCCGACAGTGTATGCGTAGCCATTGATACGAACGGTGACCTGCGCCATCGAGTGATCCTTGCCTCCGGGTTCAATCGGCGATCGAGCCGAGTACTGTCCGCAAACGATCGATCAATCCATCGATTCGCGCAGCAATTTCTTCCGTGCCCGGCGAGCGAGGCTGATCCGCCGCCCGCATGGGGTCCCGCGCCGCCACCTGCGCAATCCGCTCCAGCGCTGCCTCCAGCCGGTCCGCCGCCGTTTCCGGGTCCTCTGAGTCGTCCGCCATCGCTGCCCGCCCCCCTGCCCCGGCTAGCATGCTGCTCGAACAGAAAGCGGGCAATCGCTTGAACGTCAAGCAGATATCGGCGATCAGTCATCAGTGAACAGTGATCAGTGCCGCGCGGTTGTCGTCCATGGTCTGGCGGACGCACGCGCCGTGCTCGCCGCTGGACATCCGGTGACGCTGCTGTCCGCGCCCGGAGCGGCACTGTTCGCAGGTTGCGGCTGGTGGCGCGCGGTGATCGAGCGCGCACGCAGCGATTTCCCGGATGTGCCGGCGCACGACGTGCTCGATTGCGCGGAGGCGTCCGGCTACGCACTCGGCGCGCTGCGGGCTGGCCAGCGCTGCATCGTGCTCAGTCCGCGCGCGCCCGGCTTCCGATCCATCGTCGCGATTGCCGCATCAATTGGCGGCGAGGTGTTAACCTTGCGTCCACCAGCACTCGATATGGCTGAACGAACGGCAGCCCGTCGGCTACACGTTTGGTTGCAGGTGCGAACCACCCCGGGTGACAGCAGAGGCGCCCTGGGCTAGTACCCGATCCAACCGCCCCTCAGGAAGAAGGATCGTCCACATGCGCATCACCCAGAAAGTGAAGAAGATCCTGGACTGGTACGAGGGCGATCCGCCCGGTGTGAAGGCGAACCTCGCCCGCATCCTCTCGACCGGCAAACTCGGCGGTACCGGCAAGGTGGTGATCCTGCCGGTCGATCAGGGTTTCGAACACGGTCCCGCGCGCAGCTTCGCCCCCAACCCGCCGGCCTATGATCCGCACTACCATTATCAGCTCGCGATCGAGGCCGGGCTGAATGCCTACGCTGCGCCGCTCGGCATGATTGCCGCCGGCGCCGACACCTTCGCCGGCCAGATCCCCACCATTCTGAAGTGCAACAACGCCAACTCGCTCGCCACCAACAAAGACCAGGCGGTCACCGCCGGCGTGAAGGACGCGCTGCGACTTGGCTGCGCCGCGGTCGGCTTCACCATCTATCCAGGCAGCGAGTTCGCCTATGCGCAACTGGAGGAGTTGCGCGAACTCACCGCAGAGGCGAAGGCGGCCGGCCTGGCTGTCGTGGTCTGGAGTTATCCGCGCGGGCCCAACCTGGATCGCGCCGGCGAGACGGCCCTCGATATCTGCGCCTATGCGACGCAGATGGCCGCGCTGATGGGCGCCAACATCATCAAGGTGAAACCGCCCACCGCGGTCATCAGCCTGGAAGCGGCGAAGAAAAGCTACGAAAAGATCGACGGCTCCACGTTGGCCAAGCGTGTCGAGCACGTCATGCAATGCGCGTTCAACGGCCGCCGCGTTGTGGTGTTCTCCGGCGGCGAGGCGAAGGACCTCGACGGCGTCTACGAGGAAGTCCGTGGCCTGCGTGACGGTGGCGCCAACGGCAGCATCATCGGCCGCAACACCTTCCAGCGGCCGAAGGAAGCCGCAATGGAAATGCTGAACAAGATCATCGACATCTACCTCGGCAAGGCCTGACACATGACAGGCATGGGCGGCAGCGAGAACGGCTGCCGCCTCTACCTGATCACGCCTCCAAGACTCGATCCCGTACCGTTCGCCGACCTGCTCGCAGCGGCCCTCGATGCCGTGCCTGCCACCGGACCCGATCCGGCAGTCGCAGCCGTGCAACTTCGCCTGAAGGACGTGGATGACGACACCTGGCGCCGCGCGATCGATGCTCTGCGTCCAGTGACGCAATCACGCGACGTGGCGTTCCTGCTGAACGACCG
Source organism: uncultured Alphaproteobacteria bacterium (assembly GCA_963696645.1). Lineage (GTDB taxonomy): Bacteria > Pseudomonadota > Alphaproteobacteria > Acetobacterales > Acetobacteraceae > JAMXLO01. The sequence goes on along the minus strand of CAVOKY010000002.1, from coordinate 183,616 downwards.
CGCCGACCTGGTGCGCGAGACCGGCAGTGACGGCGCACACGTCGGCCAGGAGGACATGCCCGCCAGGGACGCACGCCGATTGATGGGTCCCGACGCAACGCTCGGGGTCACCTGCAAAGGCAGCCGCGACCTCGCGATGGCCGCAGGCGAGGACGGCGCCGACTACGTGGCGTTCGGCGCGTTCTTTCCCTCCGGCACCAAGGACGTTTCCCGCTTCATCGATCCCGACATCCTGCAATGGTGGTCGGAGCTGATGGAGCTGCCGTGCTGTGCGATCGGCGGCATCACCGCGGTGAACTGCGCGCCGCTGGTGCGCGCCGGCGCCGACTTCCTTGCGGTGGTGGGCGCGATCTGGAACCATCCCGATGGTGCCGCCGCCGGCGTGCGCGCGCTGAACGACGCAATCGCCGCGGCACAGGCGGGGTGAGCACACCGCCTGAAGGTTTCGCGCTGTCGGTTCGCGAGCCGCACGTTGTACGTCTCGGGACGAATGCCGGTGGCAATCCGACCTTCGACCCACAAGCATGAGCATCCTCAGGCATGGAGAACACCATGGCAGTCAATCACCAGATGGCAGCACAGATGGCCGGCAAGGGCGGCTTCATCGCAGCACTGGACCAGAGCGGCGGTTCCACCCCCGGCGCGCTCCGCCAGTATGGCATCGCGGACGATGCCTACCATGGCGAGACCGAGATGTTCCGCCTGATCCACCAGATGCGGGCACGGATCATGGTTTCGCCGGCCTTCACCGGCGATAAGGTGATCGCCGCGATCCTGTTCGAGGGCACGATGGACGGGGAGGTCGCGGGCAAGCCGACGCCGTCCTACCTCTGGCAGGACCGCGGTGTGGTGCCCATCGTCAAGGTGGACAAGGGGCTCGAGGCTGAGGCCGACAGCGTGAGGCTGATGAAGCCGATGCCGGAGCTGGACGCACTGCTCAAGCGTGCAACCGGGCTCGGCGTCTACGGCACCAAGATGCGGTCGGTCATCAACGGCGCATCACGCGCGGGCATTGCGAAGATCGTTCAGCAGCAGTTCGATGTCGCTCGCCAGATCGGCGCTCATGGGCTGATGCCGATCATCGAACCGGAAGTGTCCATAAAGGCACCCGATAAGGCGGCGGCCGAGGAAATCCTGCGGGACGAGATCCGCGCCCGGCTCGATGCGCTACCGGGCAACAGCAAGGTCATGCTGAAGCTGACCATCCCGACCGAGCCGGACCTGTATGCGCCGCTCATTGCGCACGATCGGGTGCAGCGGGTGGTGGCACTTTCGGGCGGCTATCCCCGCCACGAGGCGTGCCGCCTGCTGGCGAAGAACCACGGCATGATCGCCAGCTTCTCGCGTGCGCTGATCGACAACCTTCGCGCGTCGATGAGCGACACGACCTTCGACGCCGCGCTCGGCGAAGCGATCGAGGAAATCTACCAGGCCTCCGTCCACAAGACCTGAGCGCGCTGACTCAGGCCGATCGCTCGTCCGGCGGCGTTGGTTCGCAACGGTCTATGATTGTCCATGGGAGTGGATCGCACGACCCTCTAGTGGATAAAATCCGACGTTTGAGTCCGGCGGGTTTGGCGGACAGCGGCCGATCAGGCCGAGGTTTAGCCGGTACCAATTGTTAGATTCTATCCACTAGTGTATACCGCAAAAGCACGCCATCCAACGGATGGCGCCGGCGCTCGGCTATCGCTTTGTGCGGCCAGTGCTTATCGCGATCCAGCCTTGACGTGACGGCAGCGGCAACGTGAATCGTTCCGCCGGCCGAGGTGTAATTTTCGCACCTTGGACCCGGCGGAAACAGGGAGGGACGGGAAATGCCCACAGGCGCGCCGCCGGCAACCCTGCTGGTCACCAGCCAACTGGATAAGACCGTGCGAGAGTACAACGGGTCAACCGGTGCATTCGTCAGAGTGGCCGCGTCAGGCGGCGCGTTGGGCGACCCGATCGGCGTCGTTATCGGTGTCGACGGCAACCTGCTCGTTTCGGATGGTCAGACCAATGACGTGAAGCGATATGACCGCGCGACCGGCGGATTCATCGACGTATTTGCATCAACCAATCTGGCGAGCCCAACGGGAATGACCGTCCACAACAATGTTCTCTACGTTGCAAGCTCGAATCTACCCCAGGGCGTCCAGCGATTTAACGCTGCCACAGGCGTGAACACCGGCCACTTTTCGCCGTCGCTCACCAACCCCAGCCCGCGCGATGTGAAGGTCAGCACGGCCAACAACCGCCTTTACGTGCTGTATTACAATGCGGCCACCGTAGAGACCTTCGATCTCGCGACCATGGCGTCACTCGGCCTGCTCATGCCGCCCAATGACCTGGTTGCCTCCGGCGGTCTCTACACACCGTCGGCCATGGCGTTTGGCCCCGACGGCAACCTCTACATCTCCGGAGGGACTTTCGGGGGGAATCTGGGCGTACGACGCTACAATCCGACGACCGGTGCGTTCATCGACTTCTTCGCCAACACCGGCAGCGATCTTTACGTCCCAATCGGAATCACGTTCGGCCCCGACAGCAACCTGTACGTATCCACCCAGAATGCTGCCAACGTGATGCGCTTCAATTATCCCACTGGGGCATTCATGGACTTCTTCGTGCCAGACGGCGGTGGCGGCCTGACAGCACCATTCCATCTCACATTCGGGACAGATCTCAGTGCAACCCTTACCTACACGTTACAGCGGGAATGCCTGGACAATATAGATGATCCTGGCATGCGTTGGCAGATCGAAGGCGGCAAGGTTCTGGAGAACGGCAACCATGTTGCCAATTACTCCAGCGTCAAGCGGGTGAGCTGCGGAACGACCCAGCAGAATACCGCCCAGCTCTGGGTTACGCTCTTCTTTCTTGGTGAAGAGCCACCGCAGAACATGACCCTGCATGGTGCCCACGACTTCAACAGCGGCGGTGAGATCGGCAGCGTCAGCGCGGCGTCATCCACATTCTCGAAGTTCATCGGAAAACAGTTCAAACGTGTCGCGAATACTTTGACCATCGCATAGCCGAGAGGCCGTCGCCGGAAGTCGCCTTGATCTCACATCGCGGGCATCTCTTCCAACAGCCGCCCCAGGTTAGCGAGATTCACGTCGGCCCGCATGATCCGGACCATTGCCCAAAGCTCCGCCTGGTTGGTGGTGATGACCGACTTGCCGATTTCTCGTTCCCAGTCAGATATGAACGACATCGTTGGAAAATTGCCGCCTGGCACGATGAAGATCTCAATGTCCGGCCGTTCGGTCCGGATGATGGCATCGCGCGCTAAACCCTGACCGAGCGTCGGGTATATGACCGAATCGGTGCCAGAAAAGCTTTCGCTCGCGACAACCTCGAGCCCGTATTTGCCGGTGTGGTAGCGTTCAAGGAATCTGACCGCGGGAAGCGGAAAGGGCGCCACCAGAGCGATCCGCCGCGCGCCAAGAGCCCGCGCCGCCAATCCGATCGCTCTGGCTGAGGTGATCGCCGGAGCACCGGCTGCTTCGCTCATGCGTTTGGTGATCTGATCATCGAAACCGTCGGAGGAGAGGCTCGCTGCAGTCTGTGCCAGCGCCACCACTGCGACCTTGGCGTCGCCAAGCAACCGCGCCTGATAATCGACATCGGCGTCGCCGCCACGCGGAGTGGTTTCCGCGCCGCTGCTGAGCAGCGGTATGCGTGCAACATGAGCCTGCAAGGTCGCGGGCAGCAGCCGACCATATTCCATTTCGACAGTGGTATTGGTCGATGGCACGAGAACGCCAAAATGGTGCATCGCTTCAGACCTTCGTGGTGTCCGGTCGACATTTGGAGCGCGCGGTCGTGTACTGTGTGCAAGATGCTATGTTTTGTTCTGACGTAACGAAACTGTAGGAGGCAAGATCATGGCGTTTATCCGGCACGTTGCGATCGCAAGCAAGGATCCGGCGGGCACCGCTGAATTCTACAAGAAGCACTTCGACCTGAAGGAGCTGTACCGTCAGCCGAAGGACACCGGCGACGATGGCGTCTGGCTCAGCGACGGCTACATCTATTTTGCCATCCTGAAGCACGGGCCCAACACGCCGCAGCTGGGGCCTGAGCAGTCATCGGATTACTGCGGCATCCACCATATTGGCTTCATGGTGGACGATCAGAGGGCAAAGGTTGCTGAACTGGACGCCGCACATGTGCCGCACGTGCAGGACAATCCGGCGGCGGGGCGACGGGAGAGCCTGATCAGGAACGCACCGAATGAGAAGTTCATCGGACCGGACTGGGTGCATTTCGATGTACGTGAGAAAGGCTGGAACGAGGCCATTCGCTCCAACACGCGGCTCTATGAGTTGAAGCCGGTCACCTCCGACCGCTAGGCAGCAACGACGCTGTGGGGGTGGCAGGTTGCAAGACCTGCTGCCCTGTTTGCCGTCGGCGCCGATTGAGCCGATTGGCGCATGTCGCAACTGGCCGAAGAACGAACCCGCTGTGCCGGAGATGGCGCCGGGGCGACAAGCCAATGTGTTCATGGCGGCTCATCCAACCATTTTGGCACACGTGCCAGGGCATCCTCTCGTCCAGGCTCGTTCGTGCCGACATGAGCCTCACCGCTGACGGCTGTCGCGGCCTCGCTGCGAATTCGGTACTGGCCGGTTCGGCGCGTCAAAGTCGTGGTATGCACCGGGATAGCTGATCATCGTGATCCGATGCGGGAACCTGGCGGCGAGCTCATGGCAAGGCGCCGCGGGCGTCCAGTCATCTTGCTCACCCATCAGGATCTGCATCGGTGCCGCAGGGCGCCAATTCGGATCCTTGGTCACCGCATGACAACCTGGGTAAAATGCTACGAACCGCTGGAACAAACCAGGCGGAATATCGTCAGTGGTCCGCGCCGTTTCGAGCACGGTGCTGCCACCGTTGGACCAACCGATGAGATCGATGGCTCCGGCCGGTGTTCCACTTTGCGCCTGCAGCCATTCCGCCGCAGCGATCGCGTCCAGGCGACGCAGTCCGGCTGGGGTCACCTCGCGCTTTGTCGTGCCACACTGTGAACCCAGGCCACGGGAACCGAAGCTATCCGGCAGAAGAACGATATGACCGGCCTTCGCCAAAGCCACGGCCCACTGACCATCGCGGTCGGCAAACGGCCCGCCGCAGCCGTGCAGCGCGACGACGGAAGGCGGCTTCGGCGTCTCCGAGGGCAGCACAAGCGCTGCGTCGAGAGCGACGCCTGCGGGGCCGGGCAAGCTTATCCGTTCAAACTGGACCCCAGCGATTTGGAGTACCGCGAGCAGCGCCAGAAAGGCTTTCATAAGAAGACGCCCCGTTCGCCTGTTTAGAAATCCAAGACCGTTCGTCCATTAGTACTGGCCCAGAGGTCTGCGACAAGGCTCTCCTCAGTGCGGCATGGACGCTGATCTGTGGCTGATGCTACCGTACCCGCCATCATGAACTGCCCCGACATCGCCGCTCGCTGATCGATGGCACGCCTCAGCGTCAACCTCAACAAGGTCGCGTTGCTGCGCAATTCGCGCCACACCGGCGTCCCGGACCCACGCGCCTTCGCCCGCATCGCGATCGAGGCAGGAGCGCGCGGCATCACCGTCCATCCGCGGCCGGACGAACGCCATATCCGCCGCTCCGATGTGCCGTTGCTGGCCGAAGCGATCGTGCCATGGCGGCCACGTGTCGAGCTGAACATCGAAGGCTATCCCGACGCACGCCTGCTGGAGATCGCCGCCGAAGTGCGCCCCGAGCAATGCACGCTGGTGCCCGATTCACCGGACGCCTTCACCTCCGAAGAGGGTTGGCGGCTTGGCCCCGACCAGATGTCGCTGGTTCAGCCAGCCGTCGCGACGCTGAAGGCGATGGGCGCGCGCGTGATCCTGTTCGTTGATCCGGATCCCGCGGTGCTCGAACGCATCGGCCGGACCGGCGCCGATGGCGTCGAGATCTACACCGGTTCCTATGCCGCGGCGTTCCGTACCGGCGCCTACGACACTTGGCTCAACGCCTGCGCCGTCACGGCCCGCGCCGCCGCCGATCGAGGCCTGACAGTCAACGCGGGACACGATCTGAACCTGCACAACCTGCCGCCACTGATGGCGCGCATGCCGATGCTCGCCGAAGCATCGATAGGCCACGAACTCACCGCCGATGCCCTCGTGATGGGTTTCGCCGCTGCGGTCAGCGCCTACGCCAAGGCTCTCGCTGCATAAAGGCAAGCGCTTCTTTTTTGCAAAAAAGGTTACTGCCTAGGTAGCCGAACGGGTCAACCCACGCGCAGATCGGCGATCAAATGGCCGGGTTCGCTGGTCAGAGCCATGAGCATGTCCCAACCCTGCTTCCTTGCGGTTGAGAGGAGCGAGCGTATCACGGCGAACTCGTTGGCGCCTTGCTCGGAACGGAATCCGCCGGAGATCTTCTGGCGCAATTTCATCATCCGCCCGTCGCGCTCGGCGAGGTTGTTGGTAAAGGGCACCAACGGATCGATGAGAAAGCGGAGCACGTCCCGCTTACGGGTGCTGAGGCGCAGCAGGAGGTTGTGGCCAACCCGCCGGGGCCGGCGGCCACGACGCCTGGCCTTGACCTCGGCAGGGATCAGTGTGGGCTGTGCCTCATGGAACACAAAGCCTTGCGCGAGGATCAGGTCGTAACGACGCTCGATCAGCCCAATCAGACCCGGCTTCAGTGCGACGCCCCGCTCGCGCGCGAGGTTCGTTGCGTGGCAGGCGCGTCGTAACAGGCGTTGCATCTTGTGCGCCCAGTCTTCCTTCTCGATCTCGACCAGCGCCTTCAGTTCGCGCAGATGATGCGCGTTGCACAACGCGTGCAGCACGCCTTTCAGGGTGTAGTACGGCTTCCAGTGGTCGTGCACGACAATGCCCGTGACATGTGCCAGCAGGCTGCCACGCCGCGGCGAGACACGGTAGAAAGTGAGCCAGATGGTCGAGGCGATGTGCAGCCACTGCGTCTTGCCGCCAATCCGGAAGCCGGTTTCGTCCATGTGCTTGACAGGTGCCGCCGCGACGTGGTCGCGCACGGCATCGGCAAAGCCCTGGAATCGCCCCGCACAATCCTGGCTGATCCGGGCGATGGTCGCGGTGACCAGATGCACACCGAAGAGATGTGCCATGAGTTCGGCCAGACGCTTCTCGGGCAGCAACTGGTAGTGCAGCAGATAGAGCACAAATGCGCCGATCCGCTTGCCATATTGCGCCGGCGCGGCAACGCCCTCGGGAAATGCCGCCCGCGTCTGCGTGCCGCAGGCCGCGCAACGGCAGCAATAGGCGCGGTGCTCGGTAACGAGCAGCGGCCTCGGTTCCGGCAGATCGAACACCTGCCGGGAAACATGGCCGCTCGCCATCGCCGTGGTCAAAGGCTCACCGCACGCAGCGCAGGCTTCTGGATAATGCTCGATCGTGGCATCGGGCTTTTCAACCCGGCAAAGCGTCGTGCCAGGATGCCCCTTCTGGCCGCCGGTCTTCTTGCCTGACGGTTCGCGCAGGCTGCTGACCCGCGGCGGCTTTTTCAGCCCGTCGCTCGACGGTGGCTTGCCGCTGTTGCTGCTGTTCAGCCCAAGACGGCGCTCCAATTCCGTCAGCCGCTTCGTCAGGGCCGAATTCTCAGCGCGAAGCACGGTTATCTCCGCCTGCAATGCGGCAATGACTGCATCGCCGCCAGCCGCAGGCGTGGCGTAATCTCGGCCGGACGGGTCGGCGGGCGGTGCCATCGACACGTTGACTCGTACTCACCCGTGACCTGTCAACAGCTCCCTTCGCGAGGATGACCTGGGCTGTTACCAAAAAAGAAGCAAAAAACTCTTATCCATTTGGCACCGACGCACGATCAGGGCAGCAGCCTAAAGGAATGAAATTTTCTTGGAACATGCTTCGCAGCCGCGAACCTCACCGCCCCAGCAGCGCCTGCGCGCACGCATCGAGGATCGCATCCGTATCGATGCCATACTCGCGATAAAGATCCGGAATGTCGCCGCTCTGCCCGAAATGGTCCGGTCCCAGCGGCACCACGCGCTGCCCACGCACAGCACCCAGCCACGCATGTGTCGCAGGATGACCGTCCAGCACCGTCACCAGCGCTGCATCTCGCGCCAGCGGCGCCAGCACGCGCTCGACATGCGACCGCGCCGCCTCGCCCCTCCGCCGCGCCCGCAGTGCCGCGAGCCACCCCGCATGCAACCGATCCGGCGACGTGATGGCCAGCAGCCCGGCCCCTGGCTCCTCCGCCTGCAACTCGGCGAACGCGGCGGCAGCCTCCGGCGCCACCGGTCCCTGGTAGCCGATCGCAATCCGCGCGCCCTCAGCCGGAGGCACCACCCAATGCGCCCCGGCGACCACCGCCTCCGCATCCAGCGCGCGTGCCGGCTGATCCAACTGCCGTGTGGACAACCGCAGCCACACCGACGACCCGTCCGGCGCGCTGCATGTGATCGAACGCGTGCCGCAACAGCACCGCCAGCTCATCGACATGCGCTGGCTCGAAACTCGCCAGCCGGTCCGCCGCCATGCCGATCAGCGGCGTGTTGATCGACTGATGCTGGCCACCCTCCGGCGCCAGCGTCAGCCCCGATGGCGTCGACACCAGCAGAAACCGCGCATCCTGGTAACAGGCGTAGATCAGCGCATCGAGACCGCGGTTGACGAACGGATCATACACCGTGCCGATCGGCAGCACGCGCGCCCCGGTCATCGCCGGCGCCAACCCCGCCGCGCCGAGCAGCAGGAACAGGTTCTGCTCGGCGATGCCAAGCTCGATATGCTGCCCCTTCGGCGACATGCCCCAGCGTTGCGCACTCGCCAGCTTGGCATCGCGGAACACGTCGTTGCGCGTGTGCCGATCGAAGATGCCGCGCCGGTTCACCCATGGCCCCAGATTGGTCGACACCGTCACATCCGGCGACGTGGTGACGATATGCTCGGCCAGCGCCTTCAATTCGCCCTGGCCGCGGCCGATCTCGGCCAGAATGTCGCCGAACCCCGCCTGGGTGGACATCCTGCGTCCCGTGACCCGAGGCACCGGCAGCGCCGCGGGTACCGGCACGGCAGGCGCGCTCAGCGAACGCCCTTCCGGCGTCAGCGGCGCCGCGAATGGGCACGCATTCAGGAACGCGCGCAGTTCCGGGTCCGCCACATCCAGGCCCTCGAACAGGTCCCACTCGTGGCCCGGCCGTATCCCCATCGCGGAGCGGAACCCCTCCATCTGCTCCTTCGTCATCAGCCCGGCGTGGTTGTCCTTGTGCCCGGCGAACGGCAGCCCCATGCCCTTGATCGTGTAGGCAATGAAACATGTCGGCTGGTCGCCGTCGGCCTCGGCGCGCAGCGTGTCGATCATCATCTCGATGTCGTGCCCGCCGAGGTTGGTCATCAGCGCGCCGAGCTCATCGTCCGACAGCGTATCGATGATCGCGCGCGCCTTGGACCGCCCCAGATCGGCCAGCAGCGCCTGACGCCACGACGCGCCGCCCTGGAACGTCAGCGCGGCATACAGCGAGTTCGGGCAGTCATCGATCCATGCGCGCAACGCCTCGCCGCCCTCGCGGGCAAATGCAGCCTCCAGCCGGCGGCCGTATTTGATGGTGACAACGTTCCATCCCATGTCGCGGAACAGGCCCTCGATGCGGCCGAACAGCCGGTCAGGCACAACGGAATCGAGACTCTGGCGATTGTAGTCGATGATCCACCACAGATTGCGGACGTCGTGCTTCCAACCTTCCAGCAGCGCTTCGTAGATGTTGCCCTCGTCCAGCTCCGCATCGCCGGCGATCGCGATGTGCCGGCCGGGCGGCAGGTCGGTGTGGCCCAGACCATGCAGCCGCACATAATCCGCCATCAGCGCGGAGAATGTCGTCATCGCCACACCGAGACCAACGGAGCCGGTGGAAAAATCCACCTCCGGCCCGTCCTTCACCCGCGACGGGTACGGTTGCACACCGCCGAGAGCGCGCAGGCCGGCCATCTTTTCCACCGTCTGCCGGCCAAACAGGTAGTTGATCGCATGGAACACCGGGCCCGCGTGAGGCTTCACCGCGATGCGATCCTGCGGTCGCGCGACCTCGAAATACAGCGCCGCCATGATGGAAATCACCGATGCGCACGACGCCTGATGGCCGCCCACCTTCAGCCCGTCGCGATTGGGCCGGATATGGTTGGCGTTGTGGATCATCCATGATGACAGCCACAGCAGTTTGCGTTCAAGCTGCTTCAGGATGTGAACCTGCCGTGTGTCGGCCGGCGTGAGCGACGCGACGGTAGCAAGCGGCGTATCCATGGGCGCACAGGTCTCCGGGGAATGGGCCCCGACGACAGCTTAGCGCACCGCCTCGCTCACCTGAAACACCGGCGCAACATGGTGTTCCCCGAGCGCGACACGCCGCATGTTGATGACGTGCCGTGCGCAATCATGGCCTGTTTGCGCACCGGCCTGGGCCCGGCGCCGGTGTCCCTGCGGAGGCCCGCCGCCACGCGCGAAAGAGTGCCCGCTAATTCGATCGCGCAGGACAATTGGGCGCCTGCTTCATGTTTGCCTGCATTGTCGCCGCCGGGTCGCACCGGTCGGCCGCGCGCCCCTCACAGGCCCGACGACGCTTTCGTAATGGGCCAACCACGAGATAATCGTTTCACCCGATTCCCCTGGACCCGGCGGCGTGCCAGAGTCGGTCCTTGCCAGCGCCGGATAACTTTCAGCATGCACCAACTCCTACTCCTGCGGCACGCCAAGTCCTCCTGGGACGCTGCCGCGCTGCCGGACCGTGAGCGCCCCCTCAACAAGCGGGGGCGCCGGGCGGCGGCCGCGCTGCGCGGTGCGATGCACGACCTGGGGCTGGCGCCCGATGTCGTGCTGGTGTCACCCGCCCGCCGCACCCAGGAGACGCTTGCCGCCCTGGAACCCTGGGACGACACGCCACTGGTGGAACCCATGGAAGTGCTATACTTGGCGACCGCCCAGCAATTGCTCGCGATCCTGCGTGGCGTCAGCGAGACGGTCCGCAGCGTGCTGCTGATCGGGCATAATCCGGGCATGCACGAGCTCGCCGTCATGCTGACCGGAAAGCGGCCACCGCCGGCCTCGGTCGAGGCGGCTCGCCGGCTTGCCACCGGTTTCCCGACCGCGGCGCTCGCCGAGCTCGTGATCGCCGGACCGTGGCGCCAGCTCGATGCCGACGGCGGCCAACTGTTGCGTTTCCTGACGCCGCGCGATCTGCGCGACGGCGACCCGTCGGAGACAGCGACCTGAACACATGGAACTGGAGCTCGGCCTCGATCCGGACGACGCCGCGCGCCTGCCTCGCCTTGCTCTGCTCGCGCCACTGAAGATCGGCAGGGCACACAGCCGGGCAATCCGCATCGTCTGGCACGACAGTCCCGACCGGACCCTGACGCAACAGGGGCTGGCACTCGCCGAACAGCGCCCGGGATGGCGATTGGAGCGGCTGCACCCTGACGCCCAGGTACCTGGCCGCCCGGTCTGCCGGCTCCGACGCTGGAAGCAGCACGTGACCGCGCGAGTTTCGGCCAGACCTTGCCCGATACACTGACGCCGGTGGCAGCGTTCGAGGGACGCTCGCTGAGCCTTGCGCTTACCGGCGACCACGGGCCACTTGCGATGACCCTGTTGACCGGCACTGTCCACACCGTCGCCGGCGGGCCTCGGGTCAGCCGGCTGCGGCTCGACGGTGCCGAGACAGCTGTGCAGCATCTGGCCACCGCACTTTGCGATGAAGTTCGTCTGGAGGTGCCGCGTGCCAGTCTGGCCGCCGAAGCAGTCGCGATTGCCTCTGGCGTGCCGCCACCGCCACGACGGCAGGGCGCCGCGGAACTGCCGCCAGGGTCTTCCACGGCCGCTGCGTTTGCCCGCGTCGTTGGCCACTTGACCGACGTCATCCTGCACTTTGCGCCATACGCCGCCGATAGTCGCGACGGTCCCGAGCCGGTGCACCAGATGCGAGTTGCGGTGCGCCGGTTGCGGTCGGCCATCAAGGTGTTTCGTTCGGCGGTGCGATGCCCCGCGGTGGATGCAGCGGATACCGCCGTGAAGGCACTGGGAGCGAAGCTCGCACCGGCGCGCGATTGGGACGTCTTCGTGACCGAGACGCTCGCCGCGGTGGTTCGCGCATTTCCCGCCGAGACGCGATTGCAGCAGCTGGTGGCGGCCGCGGAACGACGGCGACGCACCAGTCATGCCGAGCTGCGAACATTCCTCGCCGGGGCCGAATTCCGCCGCCTCGGCATCGCGTTGGCCTGCCTCGCGGCCGGCCAGGAATGGCAGACGAATTTGGACGCGGCGCAGCTTGCCGAACTCGCCCTGCCGCTCGATGAGTTCGCGACCCGCGTTCTCAATCGGCGCCTGAAGCGGCTGGCACAGGTCGAAGACAGCCTGGCCGACCTGGAACCAGCGGAGTTGCACGCGGTACGCCTGCGCGCCAAGCGGATGCGCTATGCAGCGGAGATCTTCGCCCCACTGCAACCCGGCAAATCAGCCAACCGGTTCCTCCACCGGCTGAGCACGTTGCAGGCCCGGCTCGGCATACTGAATGATGGGGCGGTGGCCAGCACGCTGCTGCGCGAGTTGGCAGCCACAAGTGGCAGGCTGGCGTTCGCCGGCGGACTCGTACTCGGCTTCATCGGCGCACATGGCAAGCGGGCCCGCGCACGGTCCGCGCGTGCCTGGCAGAAGCTCCAGCGCGCGACCCCGTTCTGGCAGTGACCGGACGCCGGCGTGCGATCACCGCGGCATGGTCGAGCGGTCGCGTCACGCACCGAGCCGCACGCTCGCGCTATTGTGCGGACTCCGAATCGAAGGCCGCCCTTCCACCGAACCGGCCGTTACCGCCATGCTGGCGCGTAACGACAGGTAGCGCGACAACCGAGGACGTCCATGTCACCAACCACGCCCACCGCGGCGATGATCACCGCCCGCCTCGACCGTCTGCCCGCCTCCCGGGAAATCTGGAAACTCGTCATCCTGCTGTCGCTCGGCGGCATGTTCGAGCTGTACGACCTGCTGATGACCGGTTACGTCGCACCGGGACTGGTGCGCAGCGGCATCTTCAGCCCCGGCCACACCGGCCTGTTCGGCCTGCCCGATCAGGCCACTTTCGCTTCGGTCACCTTCGCCGGGTTGTTCGTCGGCACCATCTGCTTCGGCTACTTTGCCGACCGGTTCGGCCGGCGCAACGTGTTCACCTGGGCACTGCTCTGGTACTCGCTCTTCACTGTCATCATGGCCTCCCAGAATTCGGTGCTCGCCATCAACTTCTGGCGCTTCATCGCCGGTGTCGGCATCGGTGTCGAACTGGTGACCATCGACACCTTCATAGCCGAACTGGTGCCGAAGGGGATGCGCGGCCGCGCCTTCACCGTCAATCAGGTGATCCAGTTCTGCTCGGTCCCGACCGTGGCCCTGCTGAGTTGGCTGCTGGTGCCGATCGATCCGTTCGGCATCTCCGGCTGGCGCTTCGTTGCGGCATTCCCGGCCATCGCGGCAATCCTGGTGTTCTTCATCATCCGCATCGTGCCGGAAAGCCCAAGATGGCTGGCGCAACACGGGCGGCTCGAAGAAGCGGACCGTGTCACCAGCGCAATCGAGGCACGCGTCGCAGCCGAGAAAGGGCCGCTGCCGCCGCCGTCGCCTGCTGTCGAGGAGGAGCACGGCACCGCGGGCTTTAGCGACATCTGGCGACCGCCGTATCGCCGCCGCACCATCATGCTGATGGTATTCAACATCTTCCAGACCATCGGCTTCTACGGCTTCGGCAACTGGGTCCCCCAATTGTTGGCGGCCCAGGGCGCCGGCTTCACCAAGAGCCTGCAGTATTCCTTCATCATCGCACTGGCCAGCCCGACCATGCCGCTGCTGTTCCTGCTGTTCGCCGACAAGATCGAACGCAAATGGCAGATCTGCGCCGCGGCGATCGGCACTGCGGTGTTCGGCGTGCTGTTCTCGCAGCAGAGCAGCGCGGCGTTGCTGATCCTGTGCGGCGTCATGATCACCGGCTCGAACAACCTGCTGTCATACGCCTATCATGCCTACCAGGCGGAGCTGTTTCCGACCAGGGTCCGTGCGCGCGCTGTGGGTTTCGTGTATTCGTTCAGCCGCCTGTCAACCATCTTCACCAGCTTCATCATCGCTTTCTTCCTGCAGAACTACGGTGCAGGCGGCGTGTTCGGGTTCATCTGCGCGGCGATGCTGGTCGTGGTGATCGCGATCGGCGTTTTTGGCCCGCGCACGCGCGGACTGGCGCTGGAGGAGATCTCGCACTGAGCCCAATCAATCCGCGGCAACCGTCTATCGGCTGATGTCAGCCAACGCACTTCGCATGGGTTCGCTGGAAATCATGATAAACCCTCTGAACGGCGTATCCATGTCCAGGATGACGAATATCGCCGACGCGATCGATATCGCACACAGCGCGATCATCGCCAGCACAAGACCGTTGCGAGGACCGGTGAGCCCGAAACAGGCGAATATGACCATCAGCCAGAACACCATGACGAGATAGAACGGGCGGGTGATGATAGGTCGTGCCTGCTCGATCACGGTCCACCGCGTCTGCATGAGCGCTTCGAAGTGACTTCGACTCGCCGTCGCCACATTGCGATGAAACGCGTCCGCAGGGTCCAGTCGAAGCAGAGCATTGTCGATGTGCTCAAGCTCATCGCCGAGACTCCTGTTCTCCATTCCATCCACGATGGTTGGTGGCGCGTTCTTCAAATAATAGCCGCCGGCCGGCGGCGTCTCGTCCGTCCACGTGGTCGCGATGACCGATGCGGTGTAGCTGCGCAGCAGGCCACGCACCGCGTCGGTCTCCGGGCCATACTCCCGCAGCAATTGGTCAACCTGCACTATTTGCGCCGCGAGGCTCGCCATGTCGTTGTTGGAAACGTCGAATGAAGTCTTGACCGAAACGGTCAGCAGTCCCATCACCAGGGCAGCGAAGGTCAACAACATGGTGATGACAAGCTGCACGATTTCGATTGATTCGCGGCTTCTGTGCGTTTCCGGCAATAGTCGCTTGACCAGCATGCCGACCGCGGCGCTCGCCAGCAGGACGATCAGCAGAATCGCGGCTTCGCCGGCTTCGATCATGCCAGGCAATCTGCATCGGACCAGTGCGATGGCGCAACCTACCGCCTGACCGTCATCAGCATCGCAAGTCCCTCGTCATGGCCGGACTTGTCCCGGCCATCCGTCGCGGCAACATGCTGGTTGCGATACCTGGAACAAACCAACCACTGTCCGGTTCGCTGCGCAGTCATCCGCCGGTGGGCCGCCGTCGCGCGATGCGCGCGGTTTGGCGGCGTCGTCCCCTTGTGGCAGCCTGACGCCTCTCAGCGGCCACAGGAATCGCGTCATGCCAGAAAACACCGTCGAACTGGACCTTCTGTCCGGCGTTCGCATCGTGGACTTCACCCAGTTCGAAGCAGGTCCATCCTGCACCGAAGCCCTCGCCTGGCTCGGCGCCGAAGTGGTGAAGATCGAGAACCCCGCGATGGGCGATCCAGGCCGCCGTCTGCGTCCCGGACAGCCCGACACCGACCCGTATTATTTCCACGTCTTCAACGCCAACAAGAAATCCATCACCGTCAACCTGAAGTCGCCGCGTGGCCTCGCGCTGGTCAAGGACATGCTGCGCAAGGCCGATGTCTGCGTCGAGAACTTCGCTCCCGGTACGATCGAGCGTCTCGGCCTCGGCTACGACGTGGTGCGCGAACTCAACCCGCGAATAATCTACGCGCAAGTGAAGGGTTTCGGCGAAGGCAGCCCGTACGAGCACAACCTCGCCTTCGACATGATCGCCCAGGCCTGCGGCGGCACGTTTAGCGTGACCGGCGCACCGGACGGCCCACCGACACGGCCCGGCATCTCGCTGGGCGACACCGGCACCGGCATGCTCATGGCAATCACCATCCTGGGCGCATTGCGCAAGCGTGATGCGACCGGTCAGGGACGCCGCCTGCAGGTGGCGATGCAGGACGCGATCCTGCACTACATGCGCATCAACTTCGCCACCCAGGGTCTGACCGGCAAGCCCGCGCAGCGCGGCGGCAGCAAGGTCCCCGGTGTGAACAACGCGCCGATGGGGCTGTATCCGTGCAAGCCCGGCGGCCCGAACGACTACGTCTACCTGATGACCAGCCGCGCCAATCCCGACCATTGGGATCGGCTGCTGAAACTGATCGGCCGCGAGGACCTGATCGGCAATCCCCTGTATGCCACACCGATGGACCGGCTGGAACGCGAACCCGAAGTCGACGCGATTATCGCCGACTGGACCCGCCACCATACCAAGCACGAGGCGATGCAACTGATCGGCGCCGCCGGCATCCCCGCCGGCGCGGTGCTCGACACGATGGAACTGCAGAACGACCCGACCTTCGAACAGCGCGGCATCATGCAGGTGATGCACCATCCGATCCATGGCGACTTCAAGATGCCGGCGTGGCCGGTGCGGGTGGACGGCAAGCCATCGAAGATCGTTGCCTCCCCGGTGCTGGGACAGCACACGTCCGAGGTGCTGCGCGGCTGGCTGGGCATGAGCGATGCGCAGGTCGAGGCGCTGCAACGGGAAGGGGCGGTGTAGCGCCAACCGGCGCAAAGCGCAGCACTGGTGAAGTACCCCCCTGCTGCGCCTGAACATTGCCAGTCGTCGCCACCGAAAGTTACCCACTGATTTTTCGTCCCGGGTGACAGCTTCGGGCTTGACCGCGCGCCGGCCGACCGGCATCGGCGTCGCATAATCAATCGCCGGGGAAGCCGCTTGCCGATCCATCGTCCGCGCCGGATTTTTCGCCCAGCCGCCTCACCGGTCAGTCTGCGTGGCCTCGGCCTGCTTCTGCTCGCCGTGGCATTGTCCGCAGGTGCGCTGATCCTGGTCAAGGAGCCGTGGCGCGCTCAAGGCAACCCGACGCCCCAGGCCGCGGCCGTTCTCCTGGACGCGCAGCCGGCGCAGGTCGCGGTGGTGGATGCCGGCACGCTCCGTCTGCAGGATCACGTGGTGCGCCTGCTCGGCGTTGACCCACCGGTTCGCGGCACCACCTGCCAAGCCAGTGACGGCAAGGGCTTCGATTGCGGCGCCGCGGCGACCAATGCCCTGGCCGCTCTCGTCCGCGAGACGCCGGTCGCCTGCAAGCTGAACGGCCATGACGAGATCGGCCGTCCGTTCGCGGTTTGCCAGGCCAGCGGCACGGAACTGAACCGTGCGGTCATTGCCGCAGGCTACGCACGCGCCGATCGTGCCCAGCCCGCGCTCAAGCGCGAGGAGGACATCGCCAGGACCGAGCACCGGGGTCTTTGGGCCACGGCACACAGCGCCACCTGGTGAGGCGTTTCCGTGCTGCGCGCCGGAAATCTCGCTGCGAATTAGGCCTACCAAGGGCAAGAAGCTGTCTCCCCGATCGCCGGTGACGCAAGAGTACCGCCATGTTGACAGGACGGGATAGCGGCTTCGTCAATCGGTTAACTGGAATCCGGTTAACTTCGGCTATTGCGTTGCACAATCACGCTTTTTTACCACTTGCGCTTGCAGAAGATGCGCTCGCGAGGCTACCTCTGCCGGCGACACCGTTGCGGCAACCGGGAGGCGAGCCATGGCACAGGCGGCCGAAGCAAAAAAGCGCGGCAAGACCCGCGAACCGTCCGCGGACAAGGACGCGCTGCTGAAGGCCTACCAAGACATGCTGCTGATCCGCCGCTTCGAGGAGAAGGCCGGCCAGCTTTACGGCATGGGCCTGATCGGCGGCTTCTGCCACCTCTACATCGGCCAGGAGGCCGTCGTTGTCGGTATACAGATGACACTTTCGGATGGCGACGAGGTCATCACCTCATACCGAGACCACGGCCACATGCTGGCGACCGGCATGGATCCGCGCGGCGTGATGTCAGAACTGACCGGCCGCTCGGGTGGATATTCGCATGGCAAGGGCGGCTCCATGCACATGTTCAGCAAAGAGAGAAATTTCTTCGGCGGCCACGGCATCGTCGGCGCACAGGTCAGCCTCGGCACCGGGCTTGGCTTCAGCAACTGGTATCGTGGCAACGACCGCGTGTCAGTGACCTACTTCGGTGAAGGCGCTTCCAACCAGGGCCAGGTGTTCGAAAGCTTCAACCTGGCCGCGTTGATGAAACTGCCGGTGATCTACGTAATCGAGAACAACAAATACGGCATGGGCACCAGCGTCGAACGCGCATCGGCGTCGCGCGACCTGTCGAAGAACGGCGCGCCGTGGGGCATCTCGGGCATGCAGGTGGATGGCATGGATGTGCTGGCGGTGAAGGAGGCGGCCGAACTGGCGGTCGCGCATTGTCGCACCGGCAAGGGGCCCTATCTGCTCGAGGTGAAGACCTACCGGTATCGCGGCCACTCGATGTCGGATCCGGCGCGTTATCGCACCCGCGAGGAGGTGCAGATGATGCGCACACAGCATGATTGCATCGAGAATGCGCGCCACCGTCTGGAGGCACTGGGCGTGGACGATGCCGCGTTCAAGCAAATGGATGACGCGGTGAAGGCGGTGGTCCAGGAGGCAGCGGACTTCGCGCAGAGCAGTCCGGAGCCGAATGAGTCCGAACTGTGGACCGACGTGCTTCTGGAGGACTGAGCGATGTCGACGCAGATCCTGATGCCGGCGCTGTCGCCGACGATGACCGAGGGCAAGCTGGCCAAATGGCTGAAAAATGTCGGCGACGAGGTGCACGCCGGCGACGTGATCGCCGAGATAGAAACCGACAAGGCCACCATGGAGGTCGAGGCGGTCGATGAAGGCAAGCTCGCGCAGATCCTGGTGGATGAAGGCACCGAAGGCGTCGCGGTGAACACGCCGATCGCGGTACTCGCGGCAAATGGCGAAGACGTCAGCGCCACTCTACCCGCCCCCGCACCGAAGCACGAAGCGCCCGCACAGGCAAAAGCACCGGCCGAAACCGAACAGGCGAAGCCAACCGCGAAACCCACCGCACAGAGTCCGGGAAAACTCGCGGCGGATACCGCACCGGCGCCGGAAAAGGATTGGGGACCGACCAAGCCGATCACCGTGCGCGAGGCGCTGCGCGACGCGATGGCGCTGGAACTGCGTCGCGACGACAAGGTGTTTTTGATCGGCGAGGAAGTCGCGCAGTACCAGGGCGCCTACAAGATCAGTCAGGGCCTGCTGGATGAATTCGGCCCGAAGCGGGTGATCGACACGCCGATCACCGAGCACGGCTTCACCGGCATGGCGGTCGGTGCGGCGCTCAATGGCCTCAAGCCGATCGTCGAGTTCATGACGTTCAACTTCGCCATGCAGGCGATGGATCAGATCATCAACTCGGCCGCCAAGACGCTCTACATGTCGGGCGGCCAGATGGGTTGCCCGATCGTGTTCCGCGGCCCGAACGGTGCGGCCGCACGCGTCGCCGCCCAGCATTCGCAGTGCTACGCAAGCTGGTATGCACATGTGCCCGGCCTGAAGGTTGTTGCCCCATGGTCATCGGCCGATGCCAAGGGCCTGCTGCGTGCGGCGATCCGCGATCCCAATCCGGTCATCGTGCTCGAGAACGAAATCCTCTACGGCCACACCTTCGAATGCCCAACGGACGAGGACTTCATACTGCCGCTCGGCCGCGCCAAGATCGAACGCGTCGGACATCGCGTCACCATCGTCGCGTTCTCGATCATGGTCGGCGTCGCGCTGAAGGCAGCCGATGCGCTGGCGGAACAGGGGATCGAGGCCGAGGTGATCAACCTGCGCTCGCTGCGTCCGTTCGACACCGCGACAATCATCGAGAGCGTGAAGAAGACCAACCGCATCGTCTCGGTGGAGGAAGGATGGCCGTTCGCCGGCATCGGCGCCGAGGTCGCGATGCAAGTGATCGAGCACGCCTTCGACTGGCTGGATGCGCCGCCGGTACGCGTGCACGGCCTCGACGTGCCGTTGCCCTACGCCGCCAATTTGGAGAAGCTTGCGCTGCCGCAGCCCGAATGGGTGGTCGATGCCGTGAAGAAGATCGTCTGAGGGGACCGGCACATGGCAACCAACATCCTGATGCCCGCGCTGTCGCCGACAATGACCGAAGGCACGCTGTCGAAATGGCTGAAGAAGGAAGGCGAAGCCGTGCGCGCCGGCGACGTCATCGCCGAGATTGAGACCGACAAGGCGACGATGGAGGTCGAGGCGGTCGATGAAGGCGTGCTGGGCAAGATCCTGGTCGCCGACGGCACACAGGGCGTAAAGGTCAACGAGCCGATCGCGATTCTTGTGAATGAGGGCGAGGCAGTGCCGTCCGCTCCGCCAACGCCCAAACCTGCCGCCGCACCGGCACCAAAGCCGGCGGCTCCAACGCAGACAGAAGCGCCGAAGCCAATGCCGGCGCAAGTTGCATCGTCTGGCAACGGGCACGACACCAGCGACGAACGCATCTTTGTCTCACCGCTTGCGCGACGGATGGCGAAGCAGTCCGGGCTCGATCTGGCGGCATTGAAGGGCAGCGGACCCAACGGTCGCATCGTCAAGGCCGATATCGAGGCCGCACTGCAAAAGGGCGGTGTCGCGGCTCCTGCCCCCACCGCGGCGCCGACACCGGCAGCCGCACGTGCGCCGACACCGCCACCTGTCATCACGGCGCCGCACAAGCTGGTGCCGCACAGCTCGATCCGGAAGGTGATTGCGCGCCGGCTGACCGAGGCGAAATCCACCATCCCGCATTTCTACGTCTCGATGGACGTGGAAATCGACGCGATGATCAAGCTGCTCAACGAACTGAATGCCAAAGCGCCGAAGGAAGGACCTGGGGCGTACCTGATCACCATCAACGACCTGGTGATCAAGGCGTCCGCTGCAACGTTGCGTCGCGTGCCGACCGTGAACGCCGCATGGACCGACGATGCGATGGTGCTGTTCGACGATGTCGACATCAGCGTCGCCGTGGCGATCCCCGACGGGCTGATCACACCGATCATACGCAAGGCGGACCAGAAGGGTCTCGCCACCATCAGCCGCGAGATGAAGGACCTCGCGACGCGCGCGCGCGCCGGCAAGTTGAGGCCGGAGGAATTCCAGGGCGGCGGCTTCTCGATCTCCAACATGGGGATGTTCGGCGTGACGGAGTTCGCCGCGATCATCAACCCGCCGCAGTCGGCGATCCTGGCGGTTGCCGCGGGACAGAAACGGCCGGTGGTGAAGAACGACTCGCTGGCGATCGCGACAGTGATGACCTGCACGCTGAGTGTCGATCATCGTGTGGTGGACGGCGCTCTGGGCGCGAACTGGCTGCGCGAGTTCAAGCGGATCGTCGAGGACCCGTTGAGCCTCCTGCTGTGATGCACCAGGAGCTTGTCAATATAACTCCCCCTCCCCTTGCGGGAGGGGGTTGGGGGGAGGGGACAACGCCATGACCTACACCCTGCGCCCCCCCTCCGTCGCCGACACACCCGCACTTCACCGCCTGATGCGCAATTTCGCCACCTACGAAAAGAGCGAGCATCGCTTCAAAATCTCCGAACCCGAACTGCATGCCGCACTGTTCAGCACCAATCCCCCGGTCGAAGCCATACTGGCCGACGTCGACGGCACTTCCGTTGGCTTCGCCCTGTGGTACCTCACGTTCGGCACATTCTCCGGCCGCTACGGCCTGTTCGTCGAAGACATCTTCGTCGAACGGCCGTTCCGTGGCCGTGGCATCGGGCTGGCACTGTTCCGCCACATGGCGCGCATCGCGCTGCGACGTCAGTGCGTCGACATGACCTGGAACGTGCTCGACTGGAACACGCCGGCGATCGAGTTCTACCGCCGCATCGGCGCCACGCCCGTGCAGGGCTGGATACCACAACACCTCAACGGCGACGCACTGGCCGCGCTGGCCAAAGGAGCAGCGAATGGCTGACCAGAATTTCGACGTTGTCATTGTCGGCAGCGGCCCCGGCGGCTACGTCGCGGCAATTCGCGCCGCGCAACTCGGTATGAAGGCCGCAATCGTGGAGCGCGATCAGCTCGGCGGCATCTGCCTGAACTGGGGCTGCATTCCGACCAAGGCGTTGCTGCGCACTTCCGAGATCAACCACCTGATGCGCCACCTGCCCGACTTCGGCTTCGCCGCGGTCGAGCCGCGCTTCGATGTCGAGAAAGTGGTGAAGCGATCGCGCGCGGTGGCGAAGCAGCTTTCATCCGGGGTCGCCCACCTGATGCGCAAGAACAAGATCACGGTGATCGATGGTTCGGCAAAGCTCGCCGGCAAGCAGACGTTGGCGGTGGAGAAGGACGCCAAACCGGTTGCCACGCTCAAGTCGCCACACATCGTGCTGGCGACCGGCGCGCGCGCGCGGCAACTGCCGGGAATTGAAGCCGACGGCAAGCTGATCTGGACCTACAAGGAGGCAATGATCCCGCCGGTCATGCCAAAGTCGCTGCTGGTGATCGGCTCCGGCGCGATCGGCATCGAGTTCGCCAGCTTCTATCACGACATGGGCGCCGACGTGACGGTGGTAGAAGTATTGCCGCGGATTTTGCCGGTCGAGGACGAAGAAATTTCTGCGTTCGCGCATAAGGCATTCGAGAGACAGGGAATAAAGATCCTGGTCGGTGCCGCGGTGAAGAGTGCCAAGAAGGCCAAGGACAGCGTTACCGTTACGGTCGCTGCAGGCGGGAAAAGCCAGGAGATCACGGTAGATCGTGTGATTTCAGCCGTCGGCATCGTTGGCAACGTCGAAGGCGTCGGACTGGAAGGTACCGGCGTCAAAGTGGATCGCACGCACGTCGTGATCGATGAGTACTGCCGCACCGGCGAGGCGGGCGTGTACGCGATCGGCGATCTCGCGGGTCCGCCGTGGCTCGCGCACAAGGCGATGCACGAGGGCGTCATGTGCATCGAGAAGATTGCCGGGTTGAACGACGTGCATCCGATGGATGTGACGAACATTCCCGGCTGCACCTATTGCCGGCCGCAGGTCGCCTCCGTGGGGCTGACCGAGGCGCGTGCGAAGGAAGCCGGCCACGAGGTGAAGGTGGGGAAATTCCCGTTCATCGGCAACGGCAAGGCGATCGCGATGGGTGAGCCGGAAGGCCTGGTGAAGACCGTATTCGACGCCACGACTGGCGAACTGCTCGGCGCACACATGATCGGCGCCGAGGTGACCGAACTGATCCAGGGCTACACCATCGCGCGCACCCTGGAGAGCACCGAAGCGGAGCTGATGGACACGGTATTCCCGCATCCTACGATCAGCGAGACGATGCACGAGGCCGTGCTGGCGGCGTACGGGCGGGCGCTGCATATCTGATACGGCCAAGTAATATTTGCCTCGCCTTGCCCCAGCGGCTCCGTCATGGCCGGGCCCCGTCCCGGCCATCACCACCGACAACAAGCCACACCGATGGCCCAACCGCCCTCTTCCAGGCGATGGAAATCGGCGGATTTCCCCCGGGCATATCCTCCTGATCGCAACCACGTGAGGCCGCTCCTTACGCGACGCTTCGTGCTACAACGATACGTCCGTTGCGCGGAGGAGGACCACGTCATGCGTACCCAGATCGCACTGGCCGCCATAGCCCTGATGGCTGGCACAATGCTGTCACCCGCAACCGGCTTCTCACAGGGCGCGCCCAGCGCCCAGGACATCGTCAAATCGCTGACACCGACCGGCGCATCGGGCGCGACACGCGGCATCCGCATCGGCCCGTCTGGCTCGCCTTCTCAGACGTCGCAGTCGGCCACATCGAGCCCCAAAGTCAGCCTGCATGTCGAATTCGCGACGGATTCCGCAGACCTTACGCCGCAGGCGACCCATACGCTCGATCGGCTGGGCGAGGCGCTCAATGATCAAACGCTATCCCAGTATCACTTCCGTATTGAGGGCCACACCGACACAGTGGGTACGCGTGACGCCAACCAGGTGCTGTCGGAGCGGCGCGCCAACGCGGTGGTGGATTATCTGTCCCGCAAGTTCCACGTCGACCGCAGCCATCTTGAAGCGGTCGGCATGGGCGAGACGGGTCTAGCTGTCCCCACGCCCGACCAGACGCCCGAGGCAAGAAATCGCCGTGTCGAGGTGATCAATATCGGCAGTTGAAACGCTTCTGTTTTTTTGCAAAAAAGAAGCAAAAAACTCTTTGTCCATTTGGCACCGGTGCTTGGTCGAGGAAACAACCCTAAGGATTAAAAGTTTTTGTAATTGCTCACCCTGGTCTAGCCGGTGGCGTCTCGGGAGTTTTTGCTGCCAGCACGAACCGGAGGACGCCGAGCACTGAAGCGCGGTTGGCCTTAGCGGTGCTGACGAGTGAGCGGAAGGCGGCATAGGTTTCGGCGCCCCACTCGCAGCGGAAACCGTTGGTCACCTTGCGGAAGATCACGCTGGGACGGAGATGTCGCTCGGAGACGTTGTTGGTATACGGTACATCGCGATTGGTGATGAACACGAACAAGTGCTCGCGGTTGGCGGCGATGCGCTTGCGCAGCTTGCGTCCTGGCTCGCCGCTCGGAACGGCCGGAACGTGTCAACGACTTTGATACAGCCGGGATCGGCATTTAGGCTCGGATGATTGACGTTGCCTGTGGTTGATTGATCCAAGCTGCGGTTGGTTTGGCAGGTGGTGTTGGTGGCCTGTTGACGAAGCGCGCGGGGTTTTCGTGGAACGCACGATCGAGTGTGAGCTGACGGGCGGTATAGACGGCGTCGGTCTGGCCATAATGCACCTGATCTGGGGTCATCAGGCCGATCCCGACGTGATGATGATCCTGGTTGTACCAGTCGAAGAAGCGTCGGCAGAAGCTTCTGGCGTCCTCGATGCAGCCGAAGCGTTGGGGGAACCGTGGCTGATACTTCAAGGTCTTGAAGTGGCTTTCGGAGAATGGGTTGTCGTTCGATGTGTGTGGCCGATTGTGCGAGCGGGTCACGCCGAGATCAGCGAGCAGCAGCGCGGTGGCCTTGGCCTTCATCGGTCCGCCACGGTCGGCATGCAGGGCGAGCTGGCCGGGCGGCACATCATGTTTCGTGATCGCGTCATCGAACAGTGGCTTGAATTGCGCGGCACTTTCCGCATCGGCGACACACCAACCAACCACCCGGCGGCTGAAGATGTCGAGGATGACGTAGAGATAGAAGTAGGTCCACTTGGCGGGTCCCATCAGCTTGGTGATGTCCCAGGACCACACCTCATTCGGACGTTCCGCCAGCAGTTCGGGTTTTTGATAGGCTGGATGCCGCAACTGCTCGCGGCGTTCGCGGACTTCGCCGTGCTGGCCGAGGATGCGGTACATGGTGCGGATCGAGCAATGATAGACGCCTTCATCGAGCAGACTGGCGTAGATCTCGGCGGGCGCCTGGTCGGCAAAGCGCGGCGCGTGCAGCAGATCCAGCACCAGCTGTTGTTGCGGGATGCTCAGCGCTCGGGGCGGCCTCGGTCGCGGACGGACGATCGCCGGCGGCGCGGCCAGGCGGGCGCGCCTGCGCTGTACGCTGGCGCGTGAGACCCCGAGCGCGGCACAGGCCGCGGCGGTCATGCCGCTGTCCGGCGCGAATGCGATCACGGCATCCGTCAAGGCTCGTCGTCGCTGGACGCCAACGGGATGCCCAGCAACGCCGCAACTTTTTTTTGGATGTCGATAATGGCTTCGGCGCGCGTCAGGCGCAGCGCAAGACGCGCATTGTCCCGTTGCAGGCGCGCCACTTCGGCTGACAGCGGGTTGGCTTCGGCGGTCTTTCGACCACGTTTGCCGGGAACCAGTGCGTTGAAGGCCCCGGCGTCGCGCTGCCTTCGCCAGTCCGTGAGGGCCGATGAGTAAAGCCCCTCGCGACGCAGGATCGCGCCGATGCCACCGGTCTCGGCGCGATCGGTCTCGGCCAGGATGCGTAGCTTATCCTGCGCAGTGAATGTCCGGCGGCGCGGGCGGTCCGATAATTCGGGCGATGCCGAGGCCGGCGCTGCCACGATCCTCGGCCTACGGCCTCCGCTCGTGGCAGCGCCGGCCTCGGCATCGATCAGTGTCTGCTGCATGGGCATGTGCGAGATGATCCTTCCGCGCCCTCAAGTCTAATTTCCCGGCGAGGCGATGTCTCATCTTCATTGGCACGGAGGGGCTGCCATGATGCGGTCGAGCCGGCGATCCAGATCGGCAAGATACTGCTTCAGCGTGCTGTCCTTCAGTTCATCGCGGCGTCGCCCGATGGCGATCGCACGCAGCAACAGTCGCTTGAACGCAGCGCTGAAGGCTGTGTCGCCGCATTCGATCGCGTATGTCGCATCGCGCAGCAGATGCGCCAGGCACACCTGCCATTCGACGGCGTGGCCGCGTTGGCTGCCCAACATATCGGACACCCAGACCATCGGCCTGATCTCGCCGAACCGGGCCTGAACCACGGCCTTGCCACGGCTGGGGCGGATCACGTGCAGCACCGCCAGGCTGCCGATGAACACCCACTCCCACCAGTTCTTGCCGCTCACCCGCGCGGAGGTCTCATCGGAACACACCACCGGACTGGCCAGCACCGTCGCGCGGATCGTTGACGCCGCCGCAAGCAGCGGTTCACGTGCGCGAGCCAGCATGTTGCTGATCGCCCCTTCGCTGATGCTCAGCGAGAAGATCTCGTCCATCAGCGTGGCCAGCCGCTCCATGCCAATGGCATGCGCGTAGTGCAGGTAGACCACCAAGGCAGCGATCGACTGACCGAACGGCGAACCGGGTTCCAGCCCGGCCGGCGCGACCGCGACCACGCGCTCGCCGCAGCAGGCACAGCGACCGCCGAACAGGCGCACCTGCGTCACGTCCGGCTTGATCGGCGGTAGCTCGATGCGTTCGTAGACCTGCTGCGGGGTTTGGGTGGTCTGCGGAAATGCCGCCTGGCACTTCGGACAGGCGGTCAGCCTGGCGTCGATTACACGATCCGGGTTCGGGTGCAGCGTCCGTCCGAACCCCGGGCGGGTCTTGCGCGGCGGCTGGTCGCCCATGGGACGAGCGGGCTTTTGCCCTTTCGACGGTGGCAGGGAGGAATTGTCCGGTGTCTTGGCAGGGCGCTCGAACCTGGCCAGCCGCTTCTCAAGTTCACCGATACGCGCCAGCGCCGCTTCCAATTGCCCGACCAGCGACAGGATGAGGTCATCCTTCTCCGCGTGGCTTAGCGTGCTGAGGTCGATACCCTGCGTCACACAGAGCTTGAATCGAGTCGCCCGTCACCGCGTCAACCATCATGTTCAGCCCCAAACCCGATACGCCACCGCGCATCGCATCGTCGTCCTGCTACCCAGGTGAGCAATTACAAGTTTTTTGGTTCTTTTTTTTCAAAAAAGAACATACTTCATGCACTTGGATACACCGCCCGCGGGCGGATCAACGTGCCGTCGCGCCATTGCTCCAGCGCGTGCGCAATCCAGCCGACAGTTCGCCCGACAGCAAACAGCGCGAAAGCCGCTCCGGTCGGCAGACGCAGCCGCTGCTCCAGCATCAACAGCGCAAAGTCGATGTTGGGCGCGATGCCGGTCATCTCCTGCATGGCGTTGATCAGTCGCTGGGCCTGCGAGCGTGCCGGCAGGCTGGGCAGCAACGCCGCCGCACGCGGATCGCCGTTCGGATACAGCTTGTGGCCGAACGCGGGTATGTGTTCGCCGCGCGCCAGCCTGACCGCGACGGCACCCTCCGGGTCCGCCAGCATGGACGGATCGGCAAGCAGTGCACGCACCTCGTCGGTCGCGCCGCCGTGCAACGGCCCGATCAGTGCGGTGAGCCCCGCCAGCACGCACGCGCCGAGTGGCGCACGGGTCGAGGCGACCACGCGGGCCGCGTAGGTTGACACGTTGAGTTCGTGATCCGCTGTCAACACCAACGCTCGGCGGATCATGTCGGCTGCTTTCGGCCCCACGCCCCAAACGGCCGCCAGGCGTTCATGCAGCGGCAACGACGACGGCAGCGCCGAACTGCCGGTCGCACCGCACGCCGCCCAGGCCATGCAATCGAGGATGCGCACGGCGTCCGGCAGCACGCCCTGCACCCGGCCGCTCCAGCGGCCCGCCATCACCAGGTCCGCCATCGCGGCAACACAGCTCTCGGCCACGCCGGAGGCCGCGCGAGCCAGGGGCCAGGCACGCCCCGGACGACGCGGTGGCAGGGCATCCACCTGCCACAGCAACGCCGCGATATCTTCCAACGTTGCCGTTTCCGACAACGAGATTGCATCCTGCCCGCGATATTCCAGGCGGCCGCCCTCGATGCGGGTGATAGCCGACACAAGGATCGGCTCGCCCCAGCTTATCGTCGATGCCGCCACGGCATGCCGGCTGCGCCCGCTCCGGTTCCGCTCGGCCAGCCGGCGCACATCGGCTGCATCGTACAGACTGCGCCGGGGATCGTCCGGCGCAGCGACGGCGCCGATCCGGTTTCGGCTGACATAGGCGTACAGCGTCTGGCGCGAGATGCCGAGTTTGGCAACGGCCTGATTGGCGGTCAGCCAGCGGTTGGGCGAGAGTGCAACAGCAACTGCCATATTGATTCACTTGATCAAGATTGACGAAGCCAGCTCACATGTATGCCATGCGCGCGTCAACCGGCAAAGGAGGATGCAAATGCCGCGGGGCGAGACAAGCAATGTGGCCGATGGCCTGGAACACGTGGTCGCGGCCGAAACGGTGCTGAGCAAGGTCGATGGCGAGGCCGGCGTGCTGATCCTGCGTGGCCACTATTTGCCGGACATCGCAGGCCATCGCAGCTTCGAGTGGCTGACCGGCGTGCTGTGGCAGGATTTTGTCGATCGTCCGTTGGCGGAGCACACATTGCGCCGCGACCTTGGCCTGGCACGCGAACGTGCCTTCAATCGGTTGCGCGAACTGCTGCCAATCGCGGGACGGCTGCCGCCCCTGGCCGCGGTGCGGCTGCTGCTGGCAAGCATACCGGACGATACCGATGATGCGCCGCTGCTGCTGACCGCAACAGTAGCTGTGGGGCTGGCGGCGGCAATCCGCATACGCGACGGCAAGGCGCCGATCGCCCCGGACCGGAACGCCGCGCACGCCGCCGATTTCCTGCGGATGCTGAAGGATGCACCGCCAACGCCGGATGAGGCCGCGGCACTCGACACCTACCTGGTCAGTGCGGCGGACCACGGGCTGAATGCCTCGACCTTCACCGCACGCGTCGCAGCTTCTACGCGCGCCAGCCTGACCGACGCTGTCACCGCAGCACTATGCGCGTTGAAGGGTCCGTTGCATGGCGGCGCACCGGGACCCGTGCTGGACATGCTCGATGCGATCGGACCGGCGGAGCATGCCGAAGCCTGGCTCGATGCAGCGGTGATGCGCGGCGACCGGCTGATGGGATTCGGTCACCGGGTGTATCGCGTGCAGGATCCCCGCAGTGACGTCGTGAAGGCCGTAGTGTTGCGATTGAACCGCGACATCGGCCGGCTGCGTTACGCCGAGGCGGTGGAACAGGCAGCGCTTGCGATACTGGCGAAGCGTAAGCCGAACCGCTCGTTGCAGACCAATCTGGAGTTCTATACCGCGCTGCTGCTGGAAGCTCTCGGCGTTCCACGCGACGCGTTCACCGGCGTCTTCGCTGTAGCGCGCGTGGCCGGCTGGATCGCCCACGCGCTCGAGCAGCAGGCCGGCGGCCGGTTGATCCGACCGCAATCGGACTACATCGGACCAATGCCACGCGCTGTGTGACGCGACGACTTTCCGCCGCTGCGCGTCCGCCCTTCTCAGCCGCGCGCCAGCGCGTAGATCTGCGTCCCACCCGGCGGCGGCTTGAGCGTGCTCCAGCTCTCGCCGCCGTCGTGGCTGCTGTAGACCTCCCCGCCATTGGTGGCGCACGACATCAGCGCCGGCCGGCGTTCATCGAATGCCAGCGCGAACATCGTGTGCGGCGGCTGCACGCCCATATCCACGCGCGTCCACGTGTCGCCGCCGTCGCCGCTGTACAGCAGCACGCCCTGATCGCTCTGGAAATTGGCGCCGGCCGCCACGAACAGCTTGCGCGGATTGCCCGGCACCTCGTGGATGTCACGGCAATAGATCTGGCCCTTGGCGTTGAGCGCCTCCAGCTTGATGTGCTGCCAGTGATCGCCGCCGTCGTTGCTGTGGAACATTCCGGCGCGGCCGATGCCGAAGACCGTGCCAGGGCGCCAGCGGCTGGCCAGCACGCCATGCATGTCAACCGCATCGTCGTTGAGATACTGGCCGTGACTGAGGTTTTCCCAATGCTCGCCGCCGTCGGTGGAGCGGATGGTGCCACCGACCTCGATGGCGGCGTACAGATGATCAGGTTGATTGACGCTGGCATCCAGCATCAGCACGCGCTTCGCCGGGTTGGCGCCAGGTGCCGTGGTAATCTCCGGAAAGCGCACGCTCACCGGCAGACGGATCCAGCGCTCGCCGGCATCGTCGCTGCGGTAGATCTCGCAGTTCTCGTAGCCGACGAACATCACGTCGGGATCGTACGGGTGGAACAGGAACGACCAGACCGGCAGGTTGTGGTCGGGGATGTTCACCTTCTCCCAGTGCTCGCCGCGGTCGGCGCTGCGATACGGCCCGGATTGCGTGCCGGCGTAGATGATCTCGGGGTTCAGCGGATGGACCGCGATAGCGCGGATCGCTGGGGCCTCAGGGAGGCCGCGCTGCAATGTTTCCCATTCCTCGCTGCCGTCGGCCATGCGGTAAAGGCCGGACTGCACCACACGACCGCGCCCGGTTTCACCGGCGAGGCCGAGATAGATGTGGGACCGCTGGTCGTTCGCACCGTTGTTCGGCATGTGTTGACCCTCCCGAATTCGCTGTGTTGTCACGATCCGAAAATTGCCTTGCGCACGTTTATCACCTCCGCGGCCCGGTTCTCGTGCGGCGTCGCGGGCGCGGGATCCGGTGCAATCTCGCGCACCGTGAAGTGCGTGTCACGGATTTCCCAATAGGGGCCGAAGATCACCACCCCGCCGCCGGTGTCGTCGGCGTACCAGCCGTCGTGCAGGGCCACGACGTGGTGCCCCGCGCGACGCGCTGCCTCGGGATCGCCCAGGCTGAACCAGTCTATCTCACCCGCGCCGGATGGCGTACGCCGCCGCAGCTTGACCTCCACCCCGTCTGGCCGCTGCCCGGCATTGCGGATGATGAACATCACCATCGCTTAGCCCCCTTCCCTGCCGAGGAACCCGACGACATGGTCGGCAAATACCGCGGGTTGTTCCAGCTCCGGATGATGCCCTGCCTCCGCGATCGTGCGAAATGCCGCGCCAGGTATCTGCTGTGCATATGCTTGGCCATACGCGGGCGTCACGATGCGGTCGGCCTCGCCCCACAGCACCAGGGTCGGCACCGCGATCCGCCGCAGCCAGTAGGCGAGCTGCGGATTGTACATGTGCGGCTTCCAGGCATACACGCACAACGACTCCCAGTTGCGCGCGAGCGAGATCATCTCGGCATCGCTCATCGCGTCGCTGATCGTTGCCTGCCAGCCGAGGCCGTAAATGCCGATCGGGCCGGCGGGACGGATCATGCCAGGCGCGCCGGTTCAGCTCGGCGGGATCGGTGTTGAAGAAATGCACGATGTCGCGCGTCCTCGCGCCCACTGACCTTGATGCCGACCGGATCGACCAGCACCAGCCGGTCGAGCTTCTTCGCCCCCGCCACAGCCAGCTCCGCGGCGATCCAGCCGCCGAACCCGAAGCCGACGACGCTGATCCGCGGCTCGCCGAATCGCGTCCAGCACGTCGTGATACAGGTTGACCAGATCGTACATCGTATCGAAATCCGCCGGCCGCGGCGAGCCGCCGAAGCCGGGATGCGACGGCGCGATCACCTCGCCATGCCGCGCCAGCAGATCGACGAACGCCGCGCGTGGGCTGACCGGATTGACGCCGTGGATCAGCACTATCGGCCGTCCCGCGCCGCGGCGCAGCACCTCAAGCTCCAGCCCACCGGCCCGCAGCGATGTCATGCACCAAACCTCACAGCAGCCGGCGCCACATCCTCGATCGGCTCGAGGTCCTGCAACTGCGGCAGCACCTCGCGCGCCGCGAGGGTGAAACTCTTCTGCGCCTCGGCGTGCGTCACCAGTCCCTGACGGGTCATCATGATGATGCGGCCCACGCCACCGACGCGACGGCGGAATTCCTTGATCTGCTTCACCACCGTGTCCGGATTGCCGGCGAACATCTGGCCCTGGCGCGATCAGCGCTCGGCACGCTGAGATCGGTCGGCCGCTTCGACACGCCGGCGCGCCACGCCGCCGGCGCCATCTCGGGCGGCATCTGCCCAGGCTGAAACTTCGACATCTGCGGCATGCTCTTCATGCTGACTGTCAGGAACCAGGGGATCTTCTGGCCGACGCGCAGCGCTTCCTCATCCGTATCGCCGACGTAGCAGAACGCCATGTAGGAAAACCGGTCCTCGCCCGGCGCCGCCAGCCCGGCCTCGGCGCGCGCCCGCTTGTAGGTGTCGAACGCCTGCCTGGTGCGCGTAGTAGCCGCCGAACAGCAGCGTGTTGACGATGCCGCGGCGGCCCGAGTTCGGCGCAGGTCGGCAGATCGCTGGTCGCCGCCCAGAACTCCGGGCGCGGCTGCTGATATGGCCGCGGCCAGATGTTGACGTGCGCGTGGGTGAAGAACTTGCCCTCCCAGCTGAACGGCCCGTCATGGCTGGTCAGCGTCTTCTCGATCAGGTCGATCGCCTCCCATTCGCGCTCGCGGATGCGCGTCGGATTGGCATCGCCTGAAACCATCTCGGTGGCGCCGGACTTGACGAAGCCGATGTCCAGCCGCCCGCGGCTCAGCACGTCGATCGTGGCGTATTCGGTGGCGACACGCACCGGATCAGGCCGCACCGTGATCAGCGTGCCGAGCGACAGGATGCGCACCTTCTGCGTCAGCCGCGCGACGATGCCGGTGATGACCGGGCTCGCCGCCCACAGATTGTTGATCCCCGAATGGTGCTCGTTGGTGACGATGTGCAGGCCGAGCTCGTCGCACAGCCGGTATTCGTCGAACACCTCGTCATACAGCCGCGCCGCGATCTCCGGATCGCAATAGCGGTTGGGCAGGCTGGCGCGCACCGCCGGCGCCGCGTCCAGCACCTCGGCCGGCACGAACGGATAGGGATTCTCGCAATGGTTCCACAGCTCGATCGACGTCATGGTCCCGGCGTTCCTCCGCGGCACTCGCCCCCGCACCTTACGACGTACCGTGTTGGCTGCGAAGAACAGGCCGGAAGGCGGTTCTCGCGGAGGTCACCGAGATTCAAAGCCACCGAGGGCCACCGAGGTTTCTCGATGCGCTGCGCGAAGCGCCATATTGCCTGCTTTCTCAGTGGCCCTCGGTGGCATTGAATCTCGGTGACCTCTGTGCGAACCGCCTGCTTCGCTACCCCCAGGTGCTTGCCCGCCAGTCGCAGGCTGCTAGCCTCCGCCCCCGCTTCAGGAGATCGCCCCATGTCCGTCGTCGAAACCGAACGCCACGGCCAGATCCTCGTCGTCCGCATGAACCGCCCCGAACGGCTCAACGCGCTCAACCACGAAATGCGCACCATGCTGGCCGAAACCTGGACCGAATTCCGCCACAGCAACGAACTCGAGGTCGCCATCTTCACCGGCGCCGGCCGCGCATTCTGCGCCGGCGAGGACATGAAGGAATCGCTGGCCAATGGCGCACCAGGCGGACGCCGCCCCGCCATCGAGGACCCGTTCATGTCCGGTGCCCTCGAGAAGCCCGTCATCGCCGCGGTCAACGGCTTCGCCATGGGCGGCGGCTTCATGCTGGTCGAGCGCACCGATCTGCGCATCGCCGCGCGCGGCGCGGTCTTCGAGGTGTCGGAAGCCAAACGCTGGCTGCTCGGCGGCTACAACCACGGGCACATCGCCAACGTGCCGTACCCGATCGCGATGGAGATGGCGCTCGGCTTCCGTTTCACCGCCGAACGCTTTTACGACATCGGCTTCCTCAATCGCCTCGTCGATCCCGATGAAGTGCTGCCGACTGCGCTGACCATGGCCGAGCACCTGCTGACGTTGCCGCCGGCCTCGCGCGTCAACACCGTGCACATGATGCGTCAGATGCGGCCCGTGCCATCAGCCGGATCAGCAACGGCTGGCGGCCGCGCTGCACGAGCACGGCGCCAAGAGCGACCTGATGGAATCGCGCGCCGCCTTCGCCGAGAAGCGTGCGCCGAAATTCAAGGGCTGGGACGATCCGCAGGATCGCTACCGCCTGCCCTCGCTCGATACCGCGAAGCGCTGAGGCGTCAGCGCAGCTCGACGTCTTCCCAGAACCCGACGCGGTCCTTCACCTGCGCCATCTTCGGCTGCGGCGCCTCGTACACCCACGCATTTCGCGCGTGGCGCTTGCCGTCGACCACCACGTCGTAGAACTGCACGCCGTGCGGACAGGCGCGATCTGACTCGGTTTTTTCGACTTTCTCGAGCCAGTCCATGCGCACCGCGGAGGGTGGAAAATACCGGTAGCCACCGACTTCGACGATGTCGTCGCTCGCGGCGATCTCACATCCGTCCACTACTGCCTTCATGTGCCGGTTCCTCCGTGGCTGAAGGGTTCGCCACTGTGCTACCGCCACCTGCAACGCGCGACAAGTGCTCCGCCCCCGCCCCGCCGGACGAAAACGATCGGATTGCAAAGGCGACTGCCTTTGCTGGAGGTCCAGGAGGCAAAGCCTCCTGGCGGGTTTCAGGGCAGAGCCCTGCAGCTCTGATTGCCGATCGGTAATCAGCGCGCCTCTGTCCATATGCTGCCGGCTGCTCTAATCCGGCCGCGATGGGTCAGACCGAGAATCAGTCCGGAAAAGCTGCCACCAAGGCGTGGCTCCGGCGCGAAACGCGCCAGGGCAGCCGTGCCGCCCGACCTGTCGTAGCGCTCGGTCTGCTGGCCGCCGCGCTAGCGATCGGCCAAGCTTGGTGTGCCGCTCGTGTCCTGGGCGGCGCACTCGCCGGCAGCATCGCCGCCGCAACCGTGCCACTGGCAGGCTTCGCCCTGCTGGCATTGTTCCGCGCGCTCTGTGCCATCGCTGCCGACCGCGCGGCCTTCAACGCCGGCGCAGCGGCCCGCCGGCGGCTGCGCAGCGATGCGCTGACGCGCCTGCTGCATGCCGGCCCGGCGCAGCTTCGCGCGCAGCATTCGGGCGAGCTTGACCGCGATCGTGGTTGACCGGATCGAGGCGCTGGACGGGCTGTTCGCGCGCTGGTTGCCGGCCTCGGTGCTGGCGATCGCCGGCCCGGTACTGGTTGCCGCTGGCGGCGCTGCTGGCCGACCCATGGGCCGGCCTCGTCCTGCTGCTGTGCGGATCTGCTGGTGCCGGTTGCCATGGCCGCCGCCGGCATCGGCGCCGCCGCCGCCTCGCGCAGCCAGTTCCTGGCGCTGGCCCGGCTGCAGGCGCGCTTTCTCGACCGGGTGCGCGGCATCGCCACCATCGTGCTGCTATGGCCAGGCCGAGGCCGAGGCGCGCTCGCTCGCCGCCGCGGCCGACGAACTGCGGCGGCGCACCATGCGGGTGCTGCGCGTCGCCTTCCTGTCCTCGGCCGCGCTCGATCTTGCCGCCGCGCTGGCCTTGGTCGTGCTGGCGCTCCGCTACGGCATGGCGCTGCTCGGCGGCGGCCTGCTGCATCCCGGGACGGCGCTGTTCGTGCTGCTGCTGGTGCCGGAGTTCTTCGCGCCGCTGCGCGGCTTCGCCGCCGCCTACCAGGACCGGCTGCACGCCACCGGCGCCGCCGAGGCGCTGATCGACCTGCCGCCGGCGCCGGAACCGCTGCCGCTGCGCGAGGTCCGCACGGTCGCGGCCCAGGGCGTGACCGTGGCGTTCGAGGACGTCGTTCTCACCTGGGACCCCGCGCGCGGCCCGGCGCTGAACGGGCTGTCGTTCCGCGTCCCCGCCGGCGAGACGCTGGTGCTTGCCGGCCCGTCCGGCGCCGGCAAGTCGACCGTGATCGAGATCCTGCTCGGCTTCGTCCGCCCCGACGGCGGCCGGGTGACGATCAACGGCGCCGACATCGCCGACCTGGTGCCGCAGGCGCTGGCGCGGCTGACCGCCTGGATCGGCCAGCGCCCGGTGCTGTTCGCCGGCACGATCCGCGACAACATCCGCTTCGCCCGGCCCGAAGCCACCGACGCGGAAGTGGAGGAGGCCGCGCGCGGCGCCAGCGTCGCCGAATTCGCCGCCGCCCTGCCCGACGGCCTGGACACGCGCGGTCGGCGAGGGCGGCTACGGCCTGTCCGGCGGCCAGGCGCAGCGCGTGGCGATCGCGCGCGCCTTCCTGAAGAACGCCCCGCTGCTGCTGCTGGACGAACCGACCGCGCATCTCGACCCGGCGACCGAGGCCGAGGTGCTGGACAGCCTGCGCCGTCTGGCGCTGGGCCGCACCGTGATCCTGGCCAGCCATTCCTCCGCCGCGCATGGTTTCGCCGGACGGCGGCTGGATATCCGCGACGGCCGTGCGGTGCCGGCGCGCGGCGCGGCATGACCGATCTACTGCGCATCCTCGGCCTGTGGCGTAGCCGGACCGTTTGGCTCGCCGCCGGCGCGCTGGTGTCCCTCGCGGCGCTGGCAGCCGGTGTAGGCATGATGGCGATTGGCGGTGCGACCGTGGCCGCCGCGATCGTCGCCGGCGCACTCGCGGCACCACTGGCGCTGCGCCTGCTCGGCTCGGCGCGTGTCGTGCTGCGCTACGTCGAACGCGTGGTGACCCACGATGCCACGTTCCGCGCGCTGGCCGACCTGCGCGTCTGGTTCTTCCGCAACCTGTCGCGCAGCGCCGCGGGCGGGCTGGGGTTCCGCCAGGCGGGCGACGTGCTGGCGCGCCTGGTCGGCGACATCGAGGCGCTGGATGGGCTCTATCTGCGCATCCTGGTGCCGCTGGCCGGCGCGGTCCTGCTGCTGCCCGCGGTGGTCGTGCTGATCTTCCCGCACAGCGCCGCACTCGCCCTGACGGTCGGCGGGCTGTTCGCCATCGCCGCCTTTGCCCTGCCGTGGCTTGGCGCGCGCATGGCCGCCCGCGCCGGATCAACCCTCGCTGACACAACCGGGGCATTGCGCATTGCCGCGCTCGATGCGCTGACCGGCCTGCGCGAGGTGCGCGCTTTCGGCGCCGAGGGCCGCATGCTGGCGGCGGTGCAGGCGCGCGAGGCGGCACTGCTGGCCGCCCAGCACGAACTCGCCGGCCACACGGCGCTCGCCAGTGCGGCGGCATTCCTGTGCGGCCAGATGGCCATCCTGGCCGTGCTGATTGCTGCCGGTGCGAGCCCCGCCGCCGCGGTGGCCGCCGCCTTCCTGGTGGTGGCGGCGTTCGAGGCGGTGGGCGGCCTGCCGCGCGCCGGCGTTCTCGCCGGCCATGCCGCCGCCGCCGCGCACCGCGTGCTGGAAGCCGCCGACGCGCCGGTCCCGGTACCCGATCCGCCGCGGCCCGGAACGATGCCGGCAGGTTTTGCGCTGCGCTTCGAGGGCGTGCATTTCAGCTGGCTGCCGGATCGGCCGCCGGTGTTCGACGGCCTGACGCTCGACGTGCCGCAAGGCGCGCGCGTCGCTTTGCTGGGACCGTCCGGCGCTGGCAAATCGACACTGGCGGCACTGGCTCTGAAGGTTGCGGCGCCGCAACGGGGGCGCGTGCTGCTGGGCGGCGTCGATATCGCCACGCTGGCCGCCGCCGATGTGCGCGGGCGCATCGGCTGGCTGGCGCAGGCCACGCACCTGTTCGACGATACCATCCGCGCCAATCTGCTCCTCGCCCGCCCAGACGCGGACGATGCAGCGCTGTGGGCCGCGCTCGACGCCGCCAGGATCGGCGAGGTGGTGCGCGCGTTGCCGAGTGGCCTGGATACCTGGGTGGGCGAGGGCGGCGCGCGCTTCTCCGGCGGCCAGGGACGGCGGCTGGCGCTGGCCCGCGCGCTGTTGTCGCCGGCGCCGATCCTGATCCTCGACGAACCGTGCGCCGGCCTGGACTGCGGAAACCGAGCGTGCCTTCCTGGCCACGCTGAACGATGTGGCAGAAGGCCGCAGCGTGATCCTGATCACCCATCGGCTGACTGGCGTGGAGCGGCTGGATCGCATCTGGCGACTGTCGGCGGGCAAGGCGATCGTCGCCGCGGCCTAGGGCTCCGCCCTGAAACCCGCCTGGGGGCTTTGCCCCCAGGACCCCCAGCAAAGGCAGTCGCCTTTGCAATCCAATCGTTTTCGACCGGTGGAGGTGGGGGATGGCTGCGCCTGAGCATGGCATTGGCCATGCTCAGGCGCAGCCATCCCCCACCTCCACCGGTCGAAAGTGAAAGGTTCCAAGGGGGTCGCCCTTGGCGGGAGTCCAGAGGGCAGCGCCCTCTGGTGGGGTTCGGGCGAAGCCCCGCTCCTGCATTGCGGTTGACGCCGGGTTAACCGAACGGCAGGAAGTTGACTGGTCCGCGCCAGAAGGGAATCGGCCATGCGCCGTCTCGGCTTCCTGTTCCTGCTATTGTGTGCCGTGACCGGCAGCGCCCGCGCTGCCGACGTACCGCCGCAGAAGTTCGTCGTGTTCTTCCAGGAGTGGTCCGCCGCGCTGGATGACTCTGCACAGACCGTGATCACCCATGCAGCCGATTGGGTGAAATCGCATCCCGGCAACGTCGCGCACGTGAACGGCTTCGCCGATCCCACCGGCAGCAAGCAGGCCAATGCATTGCTGTCGGAACTGCGCGCTCAAATGGTGGTGGACCAGTTGCAGACCGATGGCATCCCAGCCAATCGCATCAGCCAGCGCGGTCATGGCTCCGTGCAGTTCGCCCTGACGTCCCAGGAAAGCCGCCGCGTGGAAATCAGCATCAGCCGGAACTGAGCCGGTGCTGCAATCGCTGCTCGCCGAGGACCCAGCCACGGTGCTGCGGCGCGTGTTCGGCTTTCCGGGATTTCGCGGTCACCAGGAGCAGGTGGTCAGCCACATCATCGCCGGTGGCGATGCGCTGGTGCTGATGCCGACCGGCGGTGGCAAGAGCATCTGCTTTCAGGTTCCCGCCCTGTGTCGTCCCGGCACTGCAGTGATCGTGTCGCCGCTGATCGCGCTGATGGACGACCAGGTGGCGGCGCTGCGCCAGCTTGGCGTGGCGGCCGGCGCGCTGCATTCCGACCTCGATCCGGCCGAGGCACGCAGCGTCACGCGCGACCTGCTCGAGCAGCAACTCGACCTGCTGTACGTCTCGCCCGAACGCCTACTCGGCAACGGCACGCTCGACCGGCTGTCACGCCTGCAACTCGCGCTGTTCGCGATCGACGAGGCGCATTGCGTATCGCAATGGGGCCACGAGTTCCGCCCCGAATATCGCGAACTGGCGTGCCTGACGGACCATTTTCCGGGCGTGCCGCGCGTCGCGCTGACCGCCACCGCGGATCCGCGCACACGTGCCGATATCCTCCACGCGCTCCGCATGGACACAGCCGAAGTGTTCGTTGCCAGCTTCCATCGCCCGAACCTGCACCTCGCCGCCGCACCGAAGGTCGGTGAGACGGCGCAACTGCTGGACCTGTTGGCACGCCACGAAGGTGAATGCGGCATCGTCTACTGCGGCAGCCGCGCAAAGACCGAGCGTATTGCAGACAAACTCCAGGACAGGTCAATCCCCGCGGTCGCCTTCCATGCTGGCCTGGACCCCGCGCACAAGCGCGCAGCGCTGGCGCGCTTCCGCTCCGGCGAACCGCTCGTCGTCGTCGCTACGATCGCATTCGGCATGGGGATCGACCGGCCCGACGTGCGCTTCGTCGTGCATCTCGACATGCCGGACAGTCCCGAGGCCTGGTATCAGCAGATCGGCCGCGCGGGACGCGACGGCGATCCGGCGGACACGCTGTTGCTGTATGGCGGCCAGGATATCGCCCAGGCACGCCACTGGCTCGCGCAGTCGGCCGCACCCGACGCCCAGAAGCGCATCATGCGCACCAGGCTCGAGGAGATGATCGCGCTGACCGAGGCGCCGACCTGCCGCACGCGCTCGCTGCTGGCGTGTTTCGGCGAGGAACTGCCCGAACCATGTGGTCACTGCGACAACTGTGCGACGCCGCCGCTGATGATCGATGCGACCGTCGACGCGCAGAAGGTGCTGTCGGCAGTATATCGCACCGGCCAGATCTTCGGCGCACTGCACATTATCGCCGTGCTGCGCGGTGAGCAGACCGATGGCGTGCTCCGCCACGGACACGATCGACTGCCGACCTTCGGTCTCGGCCGTGACCAGGCCGTACCGCATTGGCGCGGATTGATCCGTCAACTTATTGCCGCGGGTGCGCTGGATGTCGATACCGCAGGGCACGGTGGCTTGTTCCTGGTGCAGGATAAGGCGCGACCGATCCTGCGCGGCGAGGATCGCGTGATGCTGCGCCAGGAAGGCAAGCGCCGGCCCGAGATCTTGCGTCCGGAGCGTCGAACCACCCTGACCCCGGTGCCCGACGCTGCACCGGAGACGCATACCCTGTTCGAGGCATTGCGCGCTTGGCGCGCGGCCGAGGCGAAGACGCAGCGCATACCGCCCTACGTCATTTTCCATGACACGGTGCTGCGCGACATTGCCGCAGTGCGACCCATCGATCTTGACGAACTGGCGCAGATCAAGGGTGTTGGCGCATCGAAGCTGCACCGCTATGGCGCCGCGGTGCTGAACCTGCTCGGCCGCGCCGCCTGAGACCAGCCGTCGTTTCAGGTCATGGCCGGGCTTGTCGCGGCCATCAGTGATGGCATCGTGCCGCGACGGATGGCCGGACTGGTGACCTGAAGTAGAACAATAGTAACCATCTTCTATTTTGTAAAGAAGAGACAAAAACTTCCTATCATCTAGACTGTTGCCCGGTCCAACACCTGGCCAATGAACAAGAGTTTTTGCTTCTTTTTTGCAAAGAAGAAGCGCTTGCTTTGCTAATAACTACGCAACGGCGTCGCTGCCGTAGTCCTACACGCTTGTTCGGCGCACGTTGTCCAGGTCGGCCCTGCAGGCTGAGCTGAATGCCAGAAGCGGATCGGGGTCGAAGCTCCTGGACAATGCCTCCTTCGCGAGTTGTCGGAGTTCGATACTCGGCTTCAGCGAGATTTCGACAATGACCCTGAACACCCTTTCCGCTCCGCCAACGATATCAGGCGAAGCGAACAGCCTCATCCGGTTGATAAGCCCGATCAGGCGCGGCTCATCGCCGCCCAGCACGATCTCGTCGCGTGTGTAATACCAGAAGCCCTAAGTCATGACGCACGCCCAAGCGCGAGTTCCGATGGATCTGATGCGATCGGGGTCGCTGATCAGAAAATGCCACGCATCCTTGCAAGCTGTGACGATGGCCTCGTAGCTGTCCCATACCAACAGGCTCAGCTTGTTGGCCCGGAGGTAGTGCCAGACGTTCTCCATCGAGTTGAGTTCCGGCGAATAGGGTGGCAGTGAGATTAGCGTGATGTTGACTGGGACTTTCAGCTTCTTGCCGCGCTGATGCCAGCCGGCGCCGTCGCAGATCAGGACGGCGTGCGCACCGGGCTGCACCTGCGTGCTGATTTCCTTCAGATGCTCGTTCATTGCCTCGGTATTGGCGGCGGGCATGATGACCGCGGCGCCGACCTCACGAGCGGGGCAGATCGCACCAAACAGATAGACCGAATCGTGGCGGTTATCCCGTACTGCGGGTGGCCGGGAACCAATCGGCGCCCACTGGTACGGGAGCCATCCCTTCTGGCCTACTCTGGCTTCATCTTGGAACCACACCTCCACAGGTTTGCCCGTCGCGGATACTGGCAGGACTTCGTTCATCAGGCTGGCGAAGTTTATTTTGAAACTCTCCTGCGCCGCTGCGTCCTTCTTCGGATGGTAGGGGCGCGGCTGCAACCGCGTCAGCTTGAGCTTGCAGAGCAGCTTGGCCACGCTGCGCTTGTGGAACGTAACCGCGAAGTGGCTGGCGATCTTCGCGCGCAGATCAACGCAGCGCCACCGCACAACGCCGTCTTTCTCCGGATCAGGCCCTTTGATCACTATCTCCTTCAGTTCAGCCATTTGCGCCTCGTTCAGCGCCGAAGGGCGTCCAGAGCGCCTGCCGGTTGCCAGGCCGGAAACGTCAGACGCGTTGTAGCGATGCACCCAGTCGCATAGCGTCTGCCGGTCCATCCCACTGGCCGTAGCAGCCTCGCCACGCGACCAACCGTCCAGCAAAAGCGCGATGCCCAGCAGGCGTCGCGTAACGGCGGCATCCTGGGTTTTAATGGCAACGCCGCGCAGCTCAGCAGCGGACCGGTCCAAGCGCGTGATCTCGATCGCCTTGCCCATGCCGTGACCCCCCAAAAGAACTTCAGGGTACAAGGAGTCAGAGTTCCGCCGATTCGGGAATCCCTCCGAAAAGTCGGGACTTCCAGCTTCTGGTATAAGCCGTCAGCAGCAAGTTCGACGCGTGCATTATGAAGTCAGCATAAACAGCCTCCCGCTTCTCGACCTCGCGTGCGACGCGCTGGAGGCGATCTTGGCAGCGCTGAGTGTAGATGGCCGCGACCAGGGAGGCGCCACCGCCAACGATGGCCCCCAGGAGCGCCGAGACCGGTCCTAGGAGAGTTGGATCGATGTGCAATGTCACCTCCTCGCGCTTCAGGTCATTGCACGACCAAGGCGGTCTGCCCGGTATCGATGCTGTGGCACACGTCTTGATGCGGCATTTTGACCCGGAACCAGATCACGTAGAGCGCCGGAAGGAAGACCAGCGTCAGAAGTGTCGCGACCGCGAG
Source organism: uncultured Alphaproteobacteria bacterium (assembly GCA_963696645.1). Taxonomy (GTDB): domain Bacteria; phylum Pseudomonadota; class Alphaproteobacteria; order Acetobacterales; family Acetobacteraceae; genus JAMXLO01. Next base: position 140,992 of record CAVOKY010000002.1, on the reverse strand, counting down.
GCCCCCCATGATCGCGTAGGCCATTGGACCCCAGAAGATGGTCGGTGCGATCGGGATCATGCCGAGGATCGCAGCAGCGGCGGTCAGCAGGATTGGGCGAAAGCGGTGTTCAGTGGCCTCGATGACCGCATCCCACGGTTGGCGCCCCTGCGCCTTCTCCTTTTCGATCTGGTCGATCAGGATCACCGAGTTGCGCGCGATCATGCCGGTCAGTGCGAGCACACCAAGGATCGCGACGAAACCGAGGGGCTTGTCCGCGAGCAGAAGCGCCGCGACCACACCGATAAGGCCAAGCGGGGCCACGCTGAGCACCAGGAAAATGCGATTGAAGCTCTGGAGCTGGATCATCAGCACCGTCAGAATGAGGACAAGCATCAACGGAAGTACGGCGGCGACCGAAGCCTGCGCCTTGCTGCTCTCCTCGACTGTTCCGCCCACTGCGATGTGGTAGCCGCTCGGCAACGTCGCATTCAGCGCTTCGATCTTCGGTGCCAGAGCCTGGACGACGGTCGCGGCCTGCATGCCAGGCGCGACGTCGGCCTGCACCGTCACGGTCGGCCGCCGGTCCCGACGCCAGACGATGGGATATTCCTGACCATGATCGACCGTGGCGATCTGGCCTAGCGGAACAGTCTGCCCGTTCGGCAGCGGCACCTCGAGCGCGCGGATCGTCGACAGTGACATGCGGTCCTTGGCAGACGCGCGGACGAGCACATCGTCGAGATAGATGCCGCTGCGCATCTGCGTCGCAGGGATCCCGGACATCACCGTGTTCAGGGCCTGCGCGAGAACCTCCGAGTTGAGCCCGAGGAGACGTGCTTGATCCTGATCGACGCGGATGCGCAGCGTCCGCGCAGGCTCCATCCAGTTGTAGTTGACATTGCGGGCGCTCGGGTCGTCGTTCAGGATTTGCGCGACGTGGAAGGCAATGTTGCGCACCTGTTCGGGCTCGATCCCGCTTACCCGGTATTGCAATGGCCAGCCGACGGGCGGACCGAGTTCCAGCGGGTACACCCGCCCGACGACGCTCGGAAACTCCGTGGCCAGCGTCTGTTCCAGCTTCGCCTTGACGCGCTCCCGCTGGGCCAAGCCCTTGGTGACGACGACAAGCTGGGCGAAGTAGTCGTTGGGGAGCTGGACGTTCAGCGGCAGGTAGAAGCGGACTGCGCCCTGACCGACATAGGTGGTCGAGTGGTCAACGTCCTGGATCGCCCTTCAGGAGCTGGTCCACCCGTGCGGAGACATCGCGCGTTGCGTAAATCGACGCGTTCTCCGGCAACTGCAGATCCACCAGCAGCTCCGGCCGGTCGGAGGACGGGAAGAATTGTTGCGGAACGAGACGCATGCCGAAGATCGCGGCACCGAACAGGCAGAGTGTCGCGATCAGCGTTACCCAGCGCGCCCGCATTGCCAGCACAAGGAAGCGGCGGAAGGTGCGCATGATCGGGCCTGGCTCTTCCGAGTGCACAACCTTGGGCTTCCTGAGGATCCAAACGCCGATCAGGGGCGCAAACATCGCCGCGACGATCCACGACGCGATCAGCGCTATGGCGACGACGGCAAAGATCGAGAAGGTGTATTCGCCCGCGGCGCTGCGGGCGAAGCCGATGGGGACAAATCCCGCGACGGTGACCAGCGTGCCGGTTAGCCTCGGAAAGGCGGTCGAGGCATAGGCGAAGGTGGCGGCCTGCTCCTTATCGTCGCCTCGTTCCAACCGAGTGACCATTGACTCGATGGTGATCATGGCGTCATCGACCAGCAGGCCGAGCGCGATGATGACGGCGCCCAATGAGATACGCTGAAAGCCGATTCCGCATACCATCATTGCCATGAACAGCGCCCCGAGGACGAGCGGGATTGAGATGGCCACTACAGCACCGGCACGCAGACCGAGGCTGACCAGGCTGACCGCAAGCACAATGGCAATGGCCTCCCAGAGCGCCTCCATGAAGTCGTCCACCGCATGCTCGACGGTGACCGGCTGATCGGCGACGAGCGTCGGTTCGATGCCGAGGGGGAGGTTCGCGGTGATCTCCGTCATGGCCTTCGCGACATTGCGCCCCAGCGCCAGCACGTCGCCGCCTTTGCGCATGGCAATGGCGATCCCGATGCCCTGCCGTCCATTGACGCGAAACATTGGCTGCGCCGGGTCGGCGGGCCCACGGGTGACATGCGCGATGTCACCGAGGCGGATAATCCTGCCGTTCTTCGCGACGAAATTGACTGCGAGCACATCCTGCTCGGATCGGAACGCGCCCGAGACGCGGACGAGGATCTTCTCGTTTTCAGTCTGCACGATGCCCGCAGGCGTGACGGCGTTTTGCGCCTGCAGCGCGGAGACGAGAGCGGAGCGGTCGATCCCGAGGCCCGCCAGTTGCTGCTCGGAGAATTCGACGTAAATACGTTCGTCCTGCGCGCCGAGGATGTCGATCTTGGCGATGTCCGGAAGTTGCAGAAGCTGCTTGCGGATATCGGCGACGTAGTCCCGCAGCTCCCGGTCCGTGAAGCCGTCCGCGGTGAAGCCGTAGACGATGCCGTAGGTATCGCCGAACTCATCGTTAAAGCCCGGGCCGACGATGCCTTGCGGCAGCGTGTTGGCGATGTCGCCAACCTTCTTGCGCACCTGGTACCAGATGTCCGGCACCTGAGACGGACGTGTGGAATCCTTCAGGCTGACGAAGATCGTCGTCTGGCCCGCGCTCGTGTAGCTCTTCAGGTAATCGAGGTTCGGCGTCTCCTGCAGCTTGCTTTCGATGCGGTCGGTGATCTGCTCGAGCGTGTCGGCAAGCGTGGCTCCCGGCCAGGCTGCCTGCACCACCATGGTCTTCACGGTAAAGTCCGGGTCCTCGCTCCGCCCGAGCCGGAGGTACGACCAGACGCCCGCGACAGCGATAATGAGCATGAGATAGGTCACGAGCGACCGATGCCGGAGCGCCCATTCGGAGAGGTTGAAGGGCATCACAGGGCACCTCCCAACAGGCGGACCGTCTGGCCCGGATGGAGCGTCTGCACGCCCGCGGTGACGACGATGTCGCCGGCATCCAGCCCCTGCGAAACAACGACGTCCGTCGGATCGTATCGCCCGACATCCACGTTGCGCAGCGACACGGTCTGGTTCTTGGGATCGACCACCCACACGGCCGGGCGGCCGTCGGCCTCGGTGAGCGCGCTCGGCGGAACCTGCAGGCCGGCGGGCGCGGACAGCTTGATGCTGCCGGTGACGGTGGAACCCAGTTCCATCGCCGGAGGTGGATCGATGATGCCGACCTTGACCTGGAAGGTTCTGGTGGCGGGATCGGCCTGCGGCGAAACCTCCCGCACGCGGCCGGTTGCCCGCACGGACAGGTCGTTGGTCAGCGCGATCTGCACGACTGGATCGCGCGGACCGGTGCGGATGAGTTGTTCGGACACATCGAACACCGCATCGCGTCCACCCTTGACGCGCGACGTTCACGATCATCTGTCCGGCACGGACCACCTCGCCCGGCTCGGCGCCGGTCGCGGTCACCACGCCGGGGGCATCGGCGAACAGGACCGTGTAGCTCAACTGATCCTGCGCGATGCCCACCTGGGCACGTGCGGCATCGACCTGGGCCTCGGCGACTCAGCAGCGCCTGCTGCGCCTCGTCGAATTTCGCGCGCGGCGTCCAGCCACCCGCCAGTAGCTGCTGCTGCCGCCCGAAGGTCAGGCGGGCCTGCGTCAGCGCGGCCTCGGCCGAGGCGAGATTCGCTTGCGCCGTGCGCAGTGCGTTCTGCTGGTTCTGCGGGTCGAGCTGCGCGACGATCTCGCCCGCATTGAGAACGATCGCCGACATTCGCGGGCCGCTTGATCATGCGCCCGTCGAGCCGGAAGGCGAGGCTGACCTGGTCCTTGGCGCGAATCTGGCCCGTCAACGACACGGTTTCGCCCTCCGCGCCGCGCTCGACGGTGACGGTCCGAACCGGCCGGGCCTGGGCGGCGGGAGGTGGTTTCCTGTCGCAGCCCGTGAGGGCTGCGGCGATCAGGACGGCCGTTAATATCTGAAACTTGGCCATTGGACTGCCTTCCGCGAGGGCGATTCTGTGAGGTTCGGCTTGCGGGCGGATCGGTGGCGCGTCCAGCGCATTCGGCCCTTGCGATGCACTGCACTGTGCAATATACTTATATGCACTCATGAGTGCAATAGGAATTTTCATGGAAATTCGCAATGGTCCAAACGTCGCCGGTTCGAAGCGCCGGCGTGGCGGGTCCCGGGAGGCCATCGTCGAGGCGGCCGAGCGCCTCTTCCTGGAACGAGGCTTCGGCTCCGTCAGCATGGACGAACTGGCCGAGGCCGCGGGCGTCGCCAGGCGGACGCTCTACAACCAGTTCCCAAGCAAGGAAGAGATCTTCCGGGAAATGCTCCTCAGGGTGTCGGGTCAGCTCGAGGACGCGTTTCCGCCCGGCGTCGAAACCCAGGGCGACGTCGAGGACGTGCTGCGTCTGGCCGCGCGCATGATTCTAGAGCTCCACAAGCATCCGGAATATCTCGGCTTCCTTCGCATGGTGGTGGCCGACTCCCGCCAGTTTCCCTGGATCGCCGAGGAGTTTGCCACGGTCATGGATCCGCAGACCGAGCGGCTCGTGCGCTATCTCGCCCATCTGACGGCGCTGGGCATCCTGGACTGCCGCAATCCGATGGTCGCGGCACACCAGTTCATGGGGATGCTCAACGAGCTGTCTCTATGGCCCTGGATGATGGGACGCGAAGGCCTAGCCGTCTCGGCCGAGGACGCAGTTGAAGAGACGGTCCGGATGTTCCTGCAGCACTACCGGCGCCCACAATCGAAGGGGCACGGTGACGCAGTGCATTCCTCTCTGCGCCAGGAGAGCTAGGGCGCGACCAGCCCGGTTGGTCAGGATGGATTCCGGCAAGTCTGCGTCCGGGCTGCTATGTGCCGGAACCGGATACTCGGCTTGTGGCTTGGTTTGGCGGCGCAGCGCCATCCGTGGCCAGAATTGCTGATTGGTGAGCCCGACCGGCTCCTAGCCAGTGGAACCACCCTCCCCCTGTAACCGGGAAGCTTAGTCCTCGTCATTCGCCACGGCGGTATCACCCCACGATGGCGAAGGCGATGGCGTTGGGCGACGTCCCAACGACGATGGGCGTCTCGGGATGGTTGGTCGAGGTACGGATCGGGGTTAGCAGGTTGGCGCCTCCGGTCACATAGAGCGTCCTGCCATTCGGCGTGACGGCGAGGGTGAAGGGCTGATGCGGGACCGGAATGGGGGCTCCCGCCGTCTCGGTAGCCACACGGATCGGTGTCACTGAGTCGCCGCCAGAGTTGAGGACGTAGAGCGTCCGTCCATTGGGTGTAACGGCCATGTCGAACGGCTGGTGGCCAACCGGAATGGCCGGTAGCGCCATGTTGGAGGCGGTGCGGATCGGCATCACGGTGTCGTCGTCTCGGTTGGCGACGTAGGCCGTCTTGCCATTCGGGGTGACGACGATGGCGACCGGTTGATTGCCGACCGGAATCGGCGGTCCTGCCGTGTTGGTCGGCACGTGGATCGGGGTCACGGTGGCATCGTTGAGGTTGCCGACGTAGAGCGTCCTGCCATCGGGGGTGATGGCGGCGGAGTTGGGGAATCCCCCGACCGGGATGGCCGGCCCGGCAGTGCGGGTCGACACCCGGATCGGTGTGACGGTGTTGTCCGTGGCATTGACGGTATAGACGGTCCCGCCATCGGGTGTGATCACCACGCGGGCCGGGACATTGCCAACGGGAATGTCGGCCAGTGGGCTGTTGGTCGAGACGCGGATTGGCGTCACCGATGCGGAGGTCGTGTTGCCGACGAAGACGGTCCTGCCGTTGGGGGTCACGACCATGGCAAACGGTTGGCCGCCTACCGGTATCGGCGGACGGGCCGTGTTGCTGGCCGTGCGGATCGGAGTGACCACGTTGAGCACGCCGTTGGGGACATACACGGTCTTGCCGTTTGGCGTCACCGCGATCGACTGCGCCCCTCCCCCAATCACGATGGGTGAGCCGGCGGTATGCGTGGCTGTATCCACCGGCGTCACTGCGCTGGCAGCGGCCGTGCCGGACACCACGTACGCAATCACTGCGCCCATCCCGATCTCCCCACGGTGACAGTCGAACTGTGACAGTAGCACAACGGGAGTGGCGGGTCGGTCGTGCCGCCGGCGGTGTTGCAGCTATGTCGTTGCTTCGTATTCGGCGGAAATGTCCTGGCCGGTGTAGTCCGGCATCAGCCCGGCCGACACCAGGCTCACCACCGCACAGGCGGCGATGTAGATCGCGATGGCATAGCCCGTGTGATACGCGGCAAACAGCGCGGTCGCGATGAGCGGCGCCGGACCGCCGGCGATGATCGAGGCAAGCTGATAACCAAGCGATGCGCCGCTGTAGCGCAGACGTGGCGTGAACGCCTCGGCGATCAGCGCCGCCTGTGGCCCGTACATCATGTCGTGCGGGATCAGCGACAGCACGATGGCGATGAACACCGCAGACGGAATTGCGCTGTCCAGCATGCCGAAATAGAGGAAGCCGAACAGCCCGGTCACCGCCGCGCCGATCAGGTACATCTTGCGTCGGCCGATCCGATCGGAGATGTGACCCGACAGCGGAATGGTGATGAACGACACGCATGACGCGACCAGCACCGCCGACAGGATCAGATCGCGCGACATCTTCAATGTGCCGACGCCATAGGCGAACACGAACGCGGTGAAGATGTAGAACGGCGCCTGCTCGGCCATGCGCAACAGCGCTGACAGGATGATCTCGCGCGGCTGTTTCCTGATCACCTCGACGATCGGCGTGCGCTCGATCTTCCTGGTCTCGAGAAGCTGGCGGAAGACCGGCGTCTCGAGAATGCCGAGCCGGATCCAGAGGCCGATGCCGATCAGGATGATGCTGAGGAAGAACGGCACGCGCCAGCCCCAGGTGGCGAAATCGGCGCCCGTCCAGGCGCTGAACGCGAGGATCACCAGGTTCGACAGGAACAGGCCCGACGGCACGCCGAACTGCGGCCAGGACGCAACCAGGCCGCGGCTGCCGTGGCCGCGCGCCCATTCCATCGAGATCAGCACCGAGCCACCCCATTCGCCGCCGACGCCGATGCCTTGCAGCATGCGCAGCACGGTCAGGATGACCGCGCCCCAGATGCCGATCGAGGCATAGCTCGGCACGAAGGCGACGAGGAACGTGGCGATGCCCATCACCATCAGCGTGGCGATCAGCGTCGCCTTGCGGCCGATGCGGTCGCCATAATGTCCGAAGATCGCAGCGCCGATCGGCCGGCCGATGAAGCCGATGAAGTAGGTGCCGAAGGCGGCCAGCGTGCCGGTCAGCGGATCCTCGTTGGGGAAGAAGAGTCTTCGGGAAGATCAGCCCGGCAGCGGTGCCGTAGATGAAGAAGTCATACCACTCGATCGTCGTGCCGACAGTTGCGGCGATCACGGCCTTGCGCAGTTGCGCACTGTGTTGGGCGTCTGTCAGCGTGCCGTGACTCGTGGTCAGAGCCATGGTCATACCCTCCCTTGCAGCAGCCATCATTCGTTGGATGGCTTTTCTTGTACCGCCAGGATGGGTATTGGCGGGCAGTCTGACAAGGGCGGCATGCGGGGGCGCTGCGGCCCAAACACTACCAGAGGGCTCTGTCCCGAGGGCGGGTTTCAGTGCAGAGCCCTGGACGCCATCACCCCAGAGGGAACTGCATCACCAGAACGTCTGCTCCATCGCTGCCGGCCGTAGCTACGAACGACCCTTCGTCCGGATATACGAAGACGCACGACCGCGGCGGCGCAATCACGCCATCCACCACCAGCCCACCCGACAGCAGCAGCCAGAACTGCCCGGCTCCCGTTGCCGGATCAGGCCCGATCTCGCTCGCTCCTGCTGCAAGCTGAACCCGCCGAGCCCAGAAGCCATCGGCCGCGACAGCGTCCGTCTCGCCCACCACCTCGCGATGCCGCCGCGCCGCGCCGCGCAGGCCGGCGCGATTGTCGGGAAATTCCATGTAGCGCGCGCCGGGATCCCAGCCGTTGCGCAGCGTGAAGTAGTGCAGTCCCGCGGCGGCAGCGCGCAGCGGACCGTAAGCCGACCAAGCGCCGGCGAAATGCACCGAACCCGCGCTCACGTCATGCAGGCCAAGCCGGCCGTCGCCCGCCATAATCACCTGGAACTGGTCGGCCTGATGGTAATGCGCGCCCACCACCTCGCCCGGATCTTGCTCCACCAGGAATGCCATCGGATAGATCGTGCCCGGCGGCGGCGGTTCCGCTGGCCCCGCTGTGTAGCGGTTGGCGCCGATGTAGCTGGTCAGCCAGAACGGCGTGCCGTTGGAACTGGCGCGTCGTCGTGTCGCTCGTACCGCATCGGCCAGGGCGGTTACCGGCATGGCATCCCTTTCCACAAACCTCACTCCGCCCCACATTAGCGAAATGAGCGAACAAGACATACTGGCCGCCATCCGGTTCGATTCCGCCGGCCTGGTACCCGCCATCGCCCAGCAGCACGACACCGGCGAGGTGCTGATGCTGGCCTGGATGAACCGCGACGCAGTGGCCGAAACGCTGACCACACAACGCGTCTGCTACTTCAGTCGCAGCCGCGAGGCGTTGTGGCGCAAGGGGGAGACGTCCGGCCAGATCCAGCATCTGAAGGAACTGCGCGTGGACTGCGACGGCGACACGCTGCTGCTGCTGGTGGACCAGGAGGGCGTCGCCTGCCACACCGGCCGCCGCAACTGCTTCTTCCGCGCAGCGCGCGACGGCGAACTGGTGGAGATCGCTGCGCCATTGGTTTCACCGGAAACCTTGTACGGCGGTCACCGGCATGACTGACACCGTGCCGGTCACCGTGCTGACCGGCTTCCTTGGCGCCGGCAAGACCACCCTGCTGAACCATCTGCTGCGCCAGGATGCGCTGACCGGCACTGCCGTGCTGGTGAACGAGTTCGGCGAGATCGGGATCGATCATCTGCTGGTGGAACGGCTGGACGAGAGCACGGTGCTGCTGAATGCCGGCTGCCTGTGCTGCACGGTGCGTGGCGATCTGTCGCGGGCGCTGCGCCGATCTGATGCCGCGCGTCGGCAGCGGCGAGGTGAGGCGCGTGGTGATCGAGACCACTGGGCTGGCCGATCCTGCACCGATCCTGGCGACGCTGATGAGCGATCCGATCGCGGCGCGCGACTACCGGCTGGACGGCATCGTCACCGTGGTCGATGCGGTGAACGGCATGGCGCAACTGGATGCGCAGCCCGAGGCGGTGCGCCAGGTCGCGGTGGCCGATCGCATCGTGCTGACCAAGACCGACCTGGGGGATTCCGCTGCGCTGCGGGAACGGCTGCATCGATTGAATCCCGGCGCACCGCTGTTGATTGCGGTGCATGGCACGGTGGACGCCGATGCGGTGCTGCACGCCGGCCTGTTCGATCCCGGCAGCAGGATTCCCGATGTGCGCCGGTGGCTGGATGCCGAAGCCTACACGGATGCGCATCACGGGCACGCGCACGATCCGAACCGGCACGACGATCGCATCGCCGCATTCTGCCTGACCTTCGATCAGCCGCTGCATTGGCAGGGTGTGGCCACATGGCTCGACATGCTGATCGCGACGCGCGGCGAAATCGCTGCTGCGCATCAAGGGAATTCTGAACGTTGCCGGCCATGACCGCCCGGTGGCTATCCACGGCGTGCAGCACCTGTTTCACCCGCCGGCGCTGCTGGCTGGATGGCCGGAGAAGCGATTCTCGCACGTCGCGGCTGGTGTTCATCACGCGCGACCTGCCACGCGATGTGATTGAAGAGGGCCTGCGCGCGTTCAATGACGCGGCAGCGGTTGCATGAACGCGCCATTAGCGCGTTTGTGAGCAACCATATCCGGATCAGCCAGCATCGTCCGGCTTCGTCGTGTCGCCGTCGGTCCCGGTCGGTGCTCGGGCTGCGCGAGCCGGTGCCGTCCCTTCGTATCGCTGCTTAAATCGTTCATGCCAGAAATCCAACGCCCGATAGGTTCGGGCAAGTTTCCGATAGGCTTCGGCAAGCAATGGGTCCGAAGCTCTCTCAGCAAAACTCTCGAATCGCTTCGATAGGCTGTCGTAATCCAAATGGTCAGGCATGACGACGTCCAAAATACGGATGTTTCCTCTAAGGCCAGGATCGCGGGAACGCCAGCAATTCTCCGGTCAACTCTGCTTTGCCGCGGTCAACTCTCTTTGAAGAACAACAATCCGGATTCGAAATGCCCGCAACAATGGTCGCGGTATCCGCGTTGTCCGCCTGCGGCTGCCGCAGCTTGCGTTGCCACATCGCACCGGCCTATGCGTGGTTCGGCATGACCGTGATCTACCTGATCGCCGGCGAAGCGAGCGGCGATGTGATTGGCGCCAGGCTGATGCACGCGATCGCGGCGCGACGGCCGGATATCCGCTTCGCCGGCATCGGTGGGGCGCAGATGGCGACACATGGCCTCGACAGCCTGTTCCCGATGCAGGATCTGGCACTGATGGGCTTGCTGGAGGTGTTGCCTCGACTGCGACAGCTTCGCCGCAGGCTGCATCAGACGGCGGAGGACATCGCGGCGAGACGGCCCGATGTCGTCGTAACGATCGACAGTCCCGGCTTCACCTTGCGGGTGCTGCGCGCAATCGGTGCACTGGGCGTGAAGCGCATCCATTACGTCGCGCCACAGGTCTGGGCGTGGCGGCAAAGTCGCGTGCGGCATTATCCCGGACTGTGGGACCGGTTGCTCTGTCTGCTGCCGTTCGAGCCGGCGTTTTTTGCTCGCCACGGCCTGCCCGCGACGTTCGTCGGCCATCCGGTGCTGGAGAGCGGTGCGGATCGCGGCGATGCGGTGCGGTTTCGCGCGAAGCATGGCATCGATGCGGCCGCGCGTGTCGTCACGGTGATGCCCGGGAGCCGCCGCACCGAGGTGGCGCGCCTGCTGCCTATTCTCGGCGCCACCTTGCAGCGGCTGGGAGAGATGGTGCCGGTGGTTCCGGTCGCCGCTCCGGTGGCGGATGCGGTACGCGCCGCGACGCGAAACTGGACACCGCGGCCGGTGCTGGTGACGGACGAGGCGGACAAATACGACGCGTTCGCGGCATCGACCGCGGCGTTGACCAAGTCCGGCACATCGACCCTGGAACTGGCGATGGCCGGTGTGCCGATGGTGGTGACCTATCGGGTCAATCCGCTCAGTGCAGCGATTGCGCGGAGGCTGGTGAAGGTGCGCTATGCCTCGGTGATCAATCTGCTGGCGGAACGCGAGGTGGTGCCGGAATTGATCCAGCAGGCGTGCACGCCGGACCGTCTGGCCGCCGCGATGCGCACGTTGCTGAACGATCCCGCAGCAGCGGCGGCGCAGGTCGCTGCATGTCGCGATGCATTGGCATTGCTGCGTTCACCGGTGGGTGCGCCGTCGGACGCCGCGGCGAGCGCGGTGCTCGATGTGCTGGGCGATGACCGCGCGGCAACGGACATCTGATGCTGGAGCAGCGGTGCGTCTCGCGGCCATGACGAGCGCAGCGCGACCGACCGATTGGCGTCAGACCGGATAGACCAGCGATGTCGGCACGATGGTCGAATTGTAAATGCAGAGGCGTTCGGCGAAGCGCAGCGCCCCGCCGTCATCGACCACCCGATCCTTATAGCGGCCGCACAGGAACAGTTCGCTCGGCTGGTCGGGCATGGTCTCGAACAACGCGAAGTTCGCGGTCAGGCGCAGTCCATCGGCATCGATCGCGCGGACACACACACCGCTGGTGATGCGGCGCACGATGCGCGGCGCGTACAGCGCGGTCTCACGCAGCGCCACCACCCGATCGATCAGCATGTTGCGACTCTCGCAATAGATCAATGCGACGGGAAATCCCTGCTCGTGGTTTTCCCGCGGGATGACCTTGTAGACGCACGCGTCGATGAAAAGCTCGGGCCAGCGCTCGAGTTCGCCATCGTTCAGCGCGTTCTCATAGGCACAATACAGATCGGCCAGCCGAGCCCGCAGGCCCAGCGCGACATCCAGCCCCGGCGCAGCGGCGATCATGCCGGGTCACAACTCCATGACGGAACGATAGTGCTGGTAGAAGCCGCGGATCGCGGTCTCGGTCACCATGTGGGGCTCGTTGGTGACGCCGCGGCCGCCCATCTCGACGATGCAGGTTGCGTCGTCGTTGCCGACGATGCCGGCCTGCGACAGCAGCATCGCCTCGCTGTCGTCGAGCGAGACGAGGCCTGCGGGGCCCATCAGATTTGCCTGGCGCAACCGGCGCTGCCGCATCTCGGGCGTATCGTCGGCGTAACCGAAGAAGGTCCACGCCAGATCGAAGCTGTGCGCGTCGAGCGGCACGATCTGCCGCATCGCCAGCGTGTTGGATTGCTGCTGCACGATCAGGTTGGGCCATAGTGTCTGCAACACGACAGTGGCGTCGCCGGGAAACTCGCGAACCGGCTCCAGCAGACGCGGGTCGCGCAGCGTGAAGTTTGCCTTGAACGCGCGCATCTGTGCGGTCGCCTCGTTGGTTTCCTGGGCGCCGCGGCGGCTGACCAGCACGGCGTGGCGCCCGGTGTCGTCCATTTCGACCGACGATTGCTGGTCGAGGCGGAACAGGCCGAAGGTCACCAGGAACACGTGCAGCAGGCTGGCGTGGTACGGGTCCTTGATGTTCTCGAACATCAGTTTCCAGTTGCTGGGAATGCGCTGGCGCATATAGCCCAGGATCACGAGGTCGCGGCCATCGAATACGCGATCGAAATAGCCCAGCATGCGCGAGCCGAGATAGGTCTCCAGCGTTTCGTTGGGCGCGCCGAAGCTGGCGAATACCACGCTGTTGCGCGTCGTCACCGCGAGGCGTTGCAGGCCATGTTGCTCCGGGCGGAAATCCTCTGGCATGCCGCCCTGGCCGCGATAGCCTCGGCGGAACGGCACACCGAGCAGATTGCCCGCGAGGTCGTAGGTCCATTGGTGATAGGGGCAGACGAACTCCTTCGCGGTGCCTCGATTGGATGTGCAGAACTGCATGCTGCGATGGGCGCAGCGATTCACCAGGACGTTGACGGCGCCATCTGCGCCACGGACGGCGACGACCTCGCGCGAGCCGAGTTGACTGCGCTTGAAGTCGCCGGGGTTGGGGATTTCCGCTTCCAGGCAGGCGTAGAGCCAGTCGTTGGCGCTGAAGATGCGGTCGCGTTCGCGGGCGAAGATGTCGGGGTCGGTGTAGACCCAGTTCGGCACACGGGACGCGCCATCGCGCGGCCATTGGCGCGATGCTTGTGTTGCCGCGGGCGACGCGTGGAAGGGGGGCCCTTCGGCTGGTGGCAGCAGGCTGTCCGCCATGGCGGCGATCCTCCGTGCAGGTCGAACGTTGTGACGCGCAGGACGTTAGGGCGAAGATGGCCCGATCTGTAGGCCATTCGAGCGCAGGATGCGCCGGATGGCGGTTCGCAGCAACGCATTGTGTAGCCAGGGCGATTGATTGAAGCAGAAGACCCGGGGCTCCGCCCGAGCCCCGCCCCTCGGGTCAAGCCCGAGCGCAGGCCGGCTACGCGTGGGGGTCCTGGGGGCAAAGCCCTGGCGGGTTTCAGAACCCCCCTCCCACAAGGGAAGGGGGAGGACTAACCTGAGTGCAATCGACCGGAGAGAAAACGCCATGCCGACCAAGGTCCTACTCGTCAACACCCTGGAGCAAACCGTGAAGGAAGCGCAGGACATGACGCCTCCCGGCTTCGAACTGATCGTCGGCGCCCCCGGCAGCGCCGGCTACGCTACGGCACTCGCCGATACCGAGTACCTGATCGGCAACGTCAACCCGATGGACGAGGCATTCTTCCGCGCCGCCCCGCGCCTGCGGCTCGCGCAGTTGTTCAGCGCCGGCTACGACCATGTCGATCTCGATGCCGCGCGTCGCGCCGGCGTGCTGGTGGCCAACAACGGCGGCGCCAATTCACGCGCGGTGGCCGAACACACCATCCTGCTGATGCTCGCGGTGTACCGGAAGCTGGTGCCGCAGCACGCGATGACCTCGGGCGGACGCTGGCGCGGCAACCAGCCGATGCCGACGTTCTACGAAATGCAGGGCAAGACGCTGGGCATCATCGGCTACGGCACAATCGGCAAGCGTGTCGCGCGCATCGCATCCGGCGGTTTCGACATGCGCATCCAGTACAACGACATCGTGCGCCTGCCCGAACACGAGGAGGACGCGCTGGGCGTGCGCTATCGGCTGCTGCCCGAACTGATGCGCACCTCCGACATCGTCACCTTGCACGTACCGCTGACCAGGCTGACGCGCAACATGATCAGCACGCGGGAACTGGGCTACCTGCAGCCCCACGCAGTGCTGATCAATTGCAGCCGCGGCCCGGTGATCGACTTCCCCGCGCTGCATGAGGTGCTGGTCAACAACCGTATCGCCGGCGCGGGCCTCGATGTGTTTCCGCAGGAGCCGCCGTCGCCATCCGAGCCGGTGCTGTCGCTGGATAATGTGGTGCTGACGCCGCATCTCGCCGGCGCCAGCCGGGAGACGCGGGTGAAGCAGACGCGCAATGCATTCGACAACGTGCTGCGCGTGGCGCGTGGCGAAAATCCGCTGTGGGTGGTGCCGGAACTACGTGACATGGCAGTGCGCGGATGACCGAGCGGGGTGGCCTGCCACCGGTGCGGGTGGAGGTGACGGCGAAATTCCTCGCCGAAGCGTCCGAGCGGCAGCGCGCGTACGAGGTGCGGCGGCGGATGTGGACCGCGGCGTTTCACCCATCGGAGCCACGGGCGCAGGCGGCTTCCCGCTCGCGGCGGGTGGGGCGGATCAATGATCCGCGGCAGGGTCGGCTGGAGCTGTAATAGGGTGGTGGCGGTGAACTGGCGTTTCTGATCAGACACTGCGATCGATGTATATGCGATGGTGGGGATTACCGAATGTCAAGCAGGCTGTCTGGTGAATGAACCGGTTCTTCGCTGTTTTGAGTGGGTATACCCCGCTCACGCCAGAATCCGAAAATCCTCGTGCGAGATGATGCGGAAGTTGTCGGTGACCTCATCGCAGTGGAGGCGCCAGTTCCTGGGCACCTCCTCTCGCAGGAACGTCAGGATCGCGCCGCTGAAGTCTCGGAAGGTTTCATGACACGTGTTGTGGGTGATGTGCTTGTGCATCAAGCCCCAGAGTTGTTCGATCGGGTCGAGATGCGGGCAGTAGGTCGGGATGAAGTGGAGCCTGATCCGGCAACCCGGCCGCGCCAACCAAGCCTGCACCAACTTCGCGTGGTGGTACCTGGCGTTGTCCAGGAACAGATGAATCACCCGCTTGCGCGGGTACATGCTCAGCAGCGCGATCATCAGTCTGATCGTGCTGGCTGCATCAACCGTCTCCACCTCCAGCATCTGGGTGTGGCCGGTCTCCAGGTTGATCGCGCCATGAATGTTCAGGCGTTGCCGCCCGCTGGTCTGCGCCACCGCGATCGGCGTGTCCTTCGGCGCCCAGCATCCCACCGGCCGTACCGCATGCGTCGGATGCACCGCGTCGGCGAACAACACCACCTCATCCGCGTCCAGGCGGTTCAGCAACTCCTCATACGCCTTGATGAATGCAGCCTGTTTCTCTGGATCGAGCTTGCGCGACACCGTTTTTGGTTTGCGATGTTCCATGCCAAGGCGGTGCAACAGCGCGATCAGGCCAGACCGGCCCTGGTATTCGATGCCGCACTCCTTCTCGATCCAGGCGCCCACCTCGCGCGTGGTCCGCGGCAGCGTATCGCTGATCCAGGCCTTCAGCTTGTCCCGCTGCTCTTCGTTCAGGCGGCAGGCGCCGCCCTCATAGCCGAAGCTCGCCAGGCCCTCGATCCCGTCTTCCTGGTACAGCCGATACCAGCTGCGGATCGTGTCGTCGTCCAGCAACAGGACCTTCGCGATGGCTTCGCAGCTCATGCCGTCGTCCAGCAGCACCAGCGCATTGGCGCGCCGGGCCAAACGATGGGCGGCAGACCCGTCCCGAGCCAACTCGGTCAGGTCCTTGCGCGATTCGGCGTCCAGGAACCCGCGGCGGATCATGCGGACGGTAGAATCGCGTTCCGGCCGTTTGGCAAGGGGTATTTTCGCCTTCCCGGGGAGTCGCGGTATAGTAACGGCTTCACGCGGGCAATCTGAGATCAAGTTCGCCGGCGAGGATGTAGACCATGGCGGCCAGGTTGCGCATTGAACGGTAGCCGCGCGCCTTGGCCTTGGCGGCCTGCACGAGGCTGTTGATGCCCTCGATCAGCCCATTGGCGATCTTGCTGCGGAACCAGCGCAGGATGCCATCCCAGTGGCGTTTGATGATATGAGCGGCGTCGATGATCGGTGACAGGCGGCTGTGGGTTGCCCAGAAGTACCAACGCTTGAGGTAAGCCATCCCGGCTGTGGGGGAGGGTTGCTGATAGAAGTCCTGGAAAGCCAGCCGGATCCGCCAGGCCCGTGCGGTCTTGAGATGGCGCATCGGAAGGTCTTCGAAGATGGTGTGCTGGCGTTGGGGCAGGTTGTCCGGATTGCGCAGCCAGAGATAGCGCGTGCCAGCCAGCAGTGCGTGGGTCTTGCGTGCAGCGCGCCGTACCTGATCGACGGCCTCGTTGACGATCTTGACGGCGTGGAACCTGTCGAAGGTGACAGCTGCGTTGGGCAGGCTGTCGGTACTACCCTTGATGAAGGCCGGGCTCATGTCGATGCAATCAGTCCGGGACGCCCTCGCGGCGGTGGCCACAACTGACGCGCGGCTGGGCATGCGTGTGCCGTATACTTTCCGTATTACGGCAAGTTTTTGGCGGGATATTCCAGTAAATTGTTGAAAACACTGGCGTGCCGGGACCGACGATGATGAGCACTATGTCTACGCTATAGCCCTATGACGCGTTTGAACGGCTATCGCTGTCATCGCGCTCAAGCCCGCAATCTACCGCTCCGGGTCAGTCGTCATCATCGTCAGTGCCAACGTCGCCGTCGTCTTCTTCGATGCCCATCAATTCCAGCAACGCCCCTGTGGCGCTGACCGATCCGGGAGCCTTGCGCTCCTCCGGCTTTGGCGTCGGCAGTTCAGCGGCCGTAAAGCAGGGACCGGCTACGACCCTGTCGAGTGCCTTTTCCAGTTCCGGCTCCATTGCCAGCGTTGACTCGAGAACCCAGAGCAGCTCCAGAAACTCGTCACTCATCCGCGCCGTCCAGCGTTCGGGGCGAATGTCATCGAGCGGCGAGGATTTCTTGCCCGCCCGCTTCTTCATACGGTAGCCGAGCCACGAATGCACGACCTTGAGGCCCGAAACCTCAAACTCCCAAATCTCAGGCGCCACTGGGCCGAAACATCCATCGCCCACAGCGATTTCCCGCTTGGGAGCGTCGTAGCTGTATTCGGCGGGATAGTGCGCCGGGTCAGAGGAGACGCCCTTGATCGTTGTCGCCTTGCCCTGCGGCACCTCCTCTCCGCGGCCCTCCCCCCGGAAGCGCTCAGCGTAGGTGTGCAGCCAGATCAGCTTGCGGCCGAGTTTGGCGGCCTCGTCAAAGGTTTTACTGTCCTTCGTCAGCGGCACGTGCGGCTCTGGCGTTTCAAGCTCGTTCCAGAAGCGCCGCGTGTAAGATTGGCCGCCAAGGACCGCGTAGACATAAGCTGCAAGGTCCTCCGCCGAAGGGGAGGAGTGGTACTCCTTGCCGAGCGCGTCCAGCAGCCCACCTGTGACGTTCGGTTCGGTTCCAGCGGCGTCCCTATAGAGGGGGATCACGTCCTTGCCGCCGAACGAGCCTCGGAAGTGGTGCAGGTCTGGGATGGCGCAACACGCGACAAGTCCCTGGCCAAATCCAAGCGAGTTGGACAGCAGGGACGTGAGGTAGGTTTGTTTTGCGCCGTGCAGACGCCAAAGAGGTGGACGCAGGCGATCACCCAACCGAAAATCATATAGAGCAAAATGTCTATCGAAAGAACGATATGAAAACGGGACTGCCGCGGGCATTTCTGTCGTTTTGTTTGCGCTATAGATTGAAGGTTGCCCTTTACCCGGTAATTCGTCTGCTACGACCTTCGTGATCTTCCAACCGCCGGTTTCCCGGAACAGCTTTTTCCGATCGGCCTGCTTTGAATTGACGAATTGGCCCCAGCGCGTCTTCAGTAGCTCAACCGTCTCACCGATTGGCCAGTGCCTCTTGAATTGCGCACCGTTCAAGGAAAGTGGAAATAGAGTCTCGATACTTGGCCACTCAGCAAAATCGCCCTGCCCAGCCGGCAGAAACGGCTTGTGCCAATCGCTCGGGCAGTCGCACCAAGCGATCCCGCCGAAGGCGGCGACGGCCTCCAACTGGGCCAGTTTGTCCTCCCGCGTGGCCCCTTCGATCTTGGCGTAGCGCACTTTCGCGGGCGTATCGGGGGATGGTTTAGGTGCGCGCGCGCCAATGGCGATGGCGACGGGCGTCTGAATGTTGAACACGTTCGGCGTCTTGCGGGTGCCGAGGTTGTCCCCCCCGAGGTCGATAATCCAGAGATCATCGAAGGTCCGACGCATGAACTCGCGCACACCGACGAATCCCGGCCCAGCAAGGTAACTGGACGCAGTGATGAAGGTGACAATCCCGCCGCATTTCTGTTGCTCGAACAGTCGCCAGAGCGCCCAACGCCAGAAATAGATATAATCGTTGTAGAGGTTCTTGATATGGACTCCGGCCCCGGCCTTCGTCACGGGATCAGTGAAGTCCTTGAAAATCGCCCGGACGCCCTGGCCCTCCTGCTTCGCGCCGCCCTTTAACTGATCACCGAACCGGACCCAGCCACCCTTGCGCTGGGTCGTTGTATCTCCTTCTTCTATGGTTTGGCGGTCGTATGGCGGATTGCCGAGGCAGACGAGTATCTCGCCTCCATTCTTTACCTTCCGCGCGGCTTCGTGTTCCTGCGTCAGCGCCCTATGAGTGAGGTCAAGACCGCCGGGCGGTGCTGAATTTGGGCTTTCCAGCGTGTCGGCCAAATAAATATTCAGCCGTTTGCCCTCACGACTCCCCTCATTTGTCAGACCGGCCCGAAAACGTCTGCGAATAGCGGCTGCTCCTGCAGCATGCGGGAGAAGCGCTGCATCAGCGGACGCAGCCTGGCTTCTGGCATCATCGGGATCAGGTCGTAGAGCATGCAGCCCTGGCGGAACAACGAATGGACGCGGCGTTTGGCGGTGTTGGTCTTGAGCATCCGGTCATAGCCCAGTGCCTCGCCGGCGGCACCGAGGAGCGTCAGCAGCACCACGGCGAAAGCGTTGATCAGCCACAACCGATCGCGCCGCTCGGGAGTTTTGACATGCATCGCGCCCATCCCCATGCCGAAGCGCAGATCCTTGGTATCGCGTAGCGCGCACTCGATGCCCCAGCGACGACCGTAGTATCCGGTCAGATGCTTGGCCGTGGCATCGGCACTGCTGGCCGCCAGGCACCAGGCCTGCTTCATGTCGGGGTCCTGAACGCAGACCACGGTCCCCACTGCATAGCGGTCGGCGGTGACCGCGGCGCCACGCAGCACACGGGCGCGTCCGCCGGGTCGCACCCAGGCGGCAGCGGTGCGGGTTTCGCCGGTGGTGGTGGTCACAGCGATGTTGCCGCGGAAGCGGATGACGTAGTCGAAGCACAGCTCTTCGGTCAGCATCCGGTAGAGTTTCTGGTCGCCGAAGCCGCGGTCGGCGATCACGCACACCGCGATGTCGGCCGGCAGCAATTCGGCCAACCGCACCAGTACCCGATGCTCGTAGAGGCTGCGGTTGTCCTTGAGTGTGCACGTGTCGACCGTGAGCCATACCAGCGGTGTGGCACGACCGTGATCGGTGATCAGCGACAACATGATTGTGGCCTGCTTGTCGGCCTCGAAGTCGGTCCAGTCCAATGCCACCACGATGGCGTTGCGTGTGCCGATGATGTAGGGCACCCAGCGGGTGAGGATGTCATCGACGTTGATATTCCGGTTGGACAGCAGGCGGTCGACCTGCTTGGTCGCATGCTTGGGGTTCAGGCCACGTGCGGCAGCGAGCCCCTGGCCGATCGTGCAGACCGCCAGGGAGGCGCCGCGCAGCACGCCGAGGGTGGCATCGCAGAGCGAGCCGACGCGCTTGGCGTGAAGATCATGGCCAAGCACGCCGCCAAGAACCTGCCTGACCTGGTCGATGGAGAACTGCTGCTGCCCGATGACCATCGTATCCCCCGACCTGCCGTTGCTGGGCGGGAGATCTGTTGCTTCACGCGACTGCAAAACTGGCCATGGCGGATTCGCAAGGATATGCCGCCGTCGCTGCTCATGCGATTCTTTCCGGAATCGTCCTTATGGCCGACCGATTCTTTCATGTCTCAAGGAAAATGAGGGGATGAGTGAGCCGTTTGCCCAGCTTCTCCTGTGGCGCGCCTGGCGCCTTCGAGTTGTTAATCGCGCCTTCCAGCGCCTGCGTCAGCCTCAAGTGCGCAACGGCATAAGGACCCACGAGTATCTCAAATCCGTACATGTTTTCGGCCATCTGCTTCGCGCGAGCAGGCACCGCAGGTTTGCCCGAACGTTTAGCGACCTTTTCAAGCCCGTTCTTGACCGCTGCCACCGGATACGTGCCCGTGCCTACAGCAGGGTCGAGGAACACCACCCCATCGTCGGCAAAGCCGAGCTTCTTGCCGAAGCGCTTTTCCAGGAGTTCGCTGGCAAGCCGGACCTGCAACTCCACCACTTCCCGCGGGGTGTAATAGACCCCGTAATCCTTGCGAAGCTTGGGGTCATAGGCCGCAAGAAAATCTTCGTAAAAATAGAGCCATAGGTCGGGCTTCGACTTGAGGAAGTCATGCGGGTCCAGCGCTTCGAGCGAGCGTTGCAGCATCTCAAAGCCGACCGACAATTCCTTGCGGGCTTCGGCCTGTCCGAGAAGTTCCAGTGTGCGAGCCAGAAGGCCGTTATTCTTATCGAGCGTCTTGGCGGCGTCCGCCGGATCCAGTTTGGCCGCTCCCGATAGGCGGGCGAGGAGCATGGCATAGGTCACCGTTTGGGCGTAGGCGTCCGCGAATTTCCCGTTGTCGGCGTCGGGAAAGAAGAACTGGCGCCATTCATTGGCAAGCAGCGCGACCGCGGAGCCGGACTGACCAAGTGCGTTTTCAACCTCCGACCGCAGGAAGCGGGTAAGGGGGGCGAGGTAACTAGCAAGGCCGGAAGGGTTATGCGGTACGTTCGGTTGCCAGCCGAGAAAGTCACGAAACAGCCGCTCCAGACCCTCGGCATCCGCCTTGGTCGCGGCGGCCTTGCCCTTGTCTGTCGGATCGTCGTGCAGGCGCACGATAGGCTGGCCGTCGGGACGCTCGCCCCCGCGATAGAGAGCCCATTCCCTTCCATCCGTATAGATGAGGTTGGGGAGGCCCTTTAGCTTCTCCCACTGCTTCTTGTTATGCTCCCCTTTCAGCTTCGGCGCATCTGCCCCGAGACCGGGAGCCTTTAGCTCGACGTAGCCGCAGATTAGCCCTCCGACATAGACCGCAATATCGGGGCGCACCTTGTGGTCGGAAAGATGCGTTTCCGTGCGAGTGTTAATGGTTAGCCCGTAGTCTGTGCCCGCCGATTTCAGAAGATCGGCGACGACTGGCTTCAATTGATCTTCAGGAGACGCGGAGCCAGGAAGGGAAAATTTAGCTTTCAGGGCCTCACCAAAGATTTCCAGAAAGGACATTTTCATGCCTCACCCCCGCATGTTTCCTGTCGCCGGGTCGCCCACCGACAGCGCGGGTGCATCGTCCAGCAAACCGTAGGCAGACACTCCGCTGCGCGGAGATGATCGTCTCGGGTGAGCCTATTCAGGATGTGCATTCAACTCTTCTTCTCATCGTGCATCGTCCGCCGATCCGCCGCCGGCTTACCGGTCAACCGCTCATATTCTTCCACCGCGACCACCACCACGACGCCGCGCCCGTGCTTCTCAATGAGCACCGGCTCCGCACGTGCCGTATCGATCATCAGGCCGAAAGCGTTTTTCGCCTCCCGCGCCGACATCGTTTTCATGGCCGAATCCCGTGACGATCCATGCGTCCATTTAGGGCGAAATGGCTCTTTTCTCCAATCTATTTCGAGGGCCGTCGGGAGGGGAGTAGCGCGCGGATTTCGCGGGCTATAAGGACGGTTCAACGACGGCAAGATAAAAGCGTCGCGGTCGTTGGGTGGTTTTTGTTCATCCGATCAACGGTTTATGGCCATCTCGCCGGGGAGGCCCTGCTGGCGCTTTATGAGAATTCACCAATGATATCAATGCCATTTGCGCCATCCATCATTGCTTTCGGGCGGTTCGTTATCGGCAAACGCTGGACGGCAAGGGAAAAGCTTGGCTGTCCGGGGCGCGTATATGATTGAGATAGTTGAGGTTTTCAGCGATCTGACAAGGACGCCCTGCCAGCCGTTTTCCCAGAACGCTAGCGATTTCAACGGACAAAACGCCATCCAGCCTCCGGCTGACCATTTTGCTTGATCGAGTTACTTCAATCTGATAACTCTCTGTCGTGACGGAGCCACGCGACCCGACCCTCGATGTGTTGCTGGACCTCGACGGGCAGGTTCTCGTCGTGGACCCGGAGGGTGGCCACTGGGTCCGCTTCGTCGTGACGCGGGTGCCAGTGTCGCCGGAGAAGCCACACGGGCTGGACTACTCGCTCACGCTGCACGGGCCGGACGGCAAGCGGCTGGTCGGCTTCGACAATGCCCATCCGGTGGCGCGGCAGAAGCGCGGTGAGCCGCAGGACCATCGCCATCGACTGCGGACGATCAGGCCTTACGAGTACCAGAACGCGGCAACCTTGCTCGCCGATTTCTGGGAGACGGTGGACGCGGTGTTGCGAGAGAGAGGAGTGATCCCATGACGACGTTGAAGGTGGGCATCGCCAGCTACGAGGACATGAAGGCCCGCACCATGGCGGTGGCGCGCGGCGAGCAGCGCATCGCGCCGGAGGAACCGAAGGTCTGGTTCACCTCGACAGAGTCCTTCGCCAAGGTTCTCTCGGCCGGCAACCGTGACCTGTTGCGGGTGATCGTGGAGCAGGCGCCTGGTTCGCTCGACGAACTGGCGCGGATCACCGGCAAGGCGAAGTCGAACCTGTCGCGCACGCTGAAGACGATGGCCGGCTACGGCCTGGTCCGCCTGGAACGCGGCGAGCGGGGCCGCATCACGCCCAAGGTCATGCATGACCGGGTGGAGTTCGACCTGCCGCTCGCACTGTCGCGGAAGGCAAGCTGAGCCATGACCGCTTGGGCGGCGAGCAGGCCGGACCGCCGCCAGCCCGTCAAGGCTAGCGCATTCCGCGCCACCGCTGCGCGGCTTCGGCCTTGACCGCCTGCCGCCGGCCCGGCAAGTGGCCCGCAAGCGATCATGGTTCAAAGTGAGCGCGACCGCTCCCTTCCTCACGGTCTTGCCGGGAGGGAGAAGGGTGTTGCCGGATAGACATGGGTTGTTCGCCTGGAAGCCGCCCGGCGCGATGCTGCCGAGATGTCCCGATCACGCGTCACCTTCGGCGTCCTGCCCGACGATCTTTACGTCCAGTTCGAACCCTGGCCGCGCGTCGGCCGGCCGCCGAAGCATGATCTCTCGGCCTGGACCGTCACGGACGATTGGCCCGAGCGCGTTCCAGTTACGCAGGCCGAGGTGGACGTGTTCGAGGCGTGGTTCGGCGACCTCTTCGACGAATTGTTCGGGGACGGCCGATAATCTGAGCGGAGTTTTGCCATGACCGTGCCGTTGCGCGCCGCCCTTTACCTGCGCGTCTCGACGGCGCGACAGGCGGAGCACGATATCTCCATCCCTGACCAGCGCCGCCAAGGCGAAGCCTACTGCACGGCGCGGGGCCACCAGCTCGTCGAGACCTTTGTCGAGCCGGGTTCGACCGCAACGAACAACCGCCGGCCGGAATTCCAGCGGATGATTGAATCCGGGTCGGCCAAGCCCGCTCCGTTCGACATCGTGCTCGTTCATTCGTTCAGTCGCTTCTTCCGCGACCATTTCGAACTCGAGTTCTATGTCCGCAAGCTCGCCAAGAACGGCATCAAGCTGGTCTCGATCACCCAGGAAATCGGCGACGATCCGATGCACGTGATGATGCGCCAGATGATGGCGCTGTTCGACGAGTACCAGTCCAAGGAGAACGGCAAGCACACACTCAGGGCGATGAAAGAGAACGCCCGCCAAGGCTTCTGGAATGGCTCCCGCCCACCGATCGGCTATCGTATCGTCGCGGCCGAGCAGCGCGGGGCGAAGGTCAAGAAGAAGCTCGAAATCGACCCGCTGCACGCCGACACGGTGCGGCTGATCTATCGGCTCGCCCTGGAAGGCGACGGCACGTCTGGCCCGATGGGGGTGAAGGCGATCGTGAGCCACCTTAATGCCCGGCGCATCTTCACCCGCGACGGCGGGCGCTGGGGCATCGGGCAGCTACATCGCGTGCTGACACGGACGACTTATGTCGGGCACCACGAGTTCAACAAGAGCAGCCCCAAGAGCGGGCAGAAGCCGGCCGGCGAAGTCGTGACGGCCGAGGTGCCGCCGCTGATCGACCAGGCGACCTTCGACGCCGTGCAGGCGCATCTGCGTGCGCGCAACCCGAGAGTCACGCCGGCGCGCGTCGTCAGCGGCCCCACCCTCCTTACCGGTATCTGCTTCTGCGCCGACTGCGGCGGCGCGATGACGCTCAGGACCGGGAAGGGTGGGCGGTATCGCTACTACACGTGCTCGATCAAGGCGCGTCAGGGCGAGACCGGCTGCAAAGGCCGCTCGATCCCGATGGAGAAGCTGGACGACCTCGTTGCCGGCCATATCGAAGACAGGCTGCTTCAGCCGGAACGGCTCGAAGAGGTGCTCGCATCTGTGCTCGATCGCCGCCACGAGCGAGCCGAGCGACGACGCGAGCATATCGCCGAACTGAACAAGCGGGCTGCGGAGGCCGATTTACGACTTAGGCGGCTCTATGATGCCATCGAGAGCGGCGTGGCCGATCTCGATGACCCCGCGCTCAAGGACCGCATCGCCGGCCTGAAATCAACTCGCGATCAGGCGCAGGCTGACGCGGAGCGCACGGTCGCCGTCCTCGAAAGCGCAAGGCAACAGACCATCACGCCGGCGATGGTGCGACAGTTCGCTGCGGCAGCCCGCGAGCGGATACGGATTGCCGGCGGCGGTTACCGCCGCGAGCATCTTCGCGCCCTCGCACAGCGCGTCGAGGTCGCGGAAGGCGAGGTTCGCATCATGGGATCAAAGAGCGATCTGCTGAGAACGCTCGCCGCCGCCTCGGGGGTAAAATCGGCTGCTCTCGGCGTTCGCAGTTCTGTTCCGAAATGGCGTCCCGTACGGGATTCGAACCCGTGTTACCAACGTGAAAGGCTGGTGTCCTAGGCCTCTAGACGAACGGGACAAAATCAGAAACCCTTATTTTACGCCTGTTTGCGCTTGCTCACGACAGTCACCGACAGTAGTCTTTCAGGACAGTCCTGAACGCGGTCCTGAAACCGCACCTCCTGAAAGGTAGCGTAGGGATGACCCGCCCCTCGCAGAACGCGCCGCTCCATACCGTCGCTGGCAGGCGCGGTCTACCCCGCAAGGCTTCACCCTGGTGGCGCGGGGTCTATCTAGGTCTGAGGGTTGGTTGGCATCTACCAAGCAACAACACAACAGGACGTTGGCTGGCACGGCTCGCTTTGCCCAACAACGATGTTCGCCAGGTTGTTCTGGGCCATGCCGATGATGCGCCGGTCAAGGCAGATGGCGTGCGCGTTCTGACGTACGCGCAGGCGGTCAGCAAGGCGCAAGCCTGGGCTGCGACAGTGACGGCCAACCCGCACGCCGCGTCCCGTTCGGCTCGCCGTGCCAGCAGCAGCGGGTCGCCTGACGCAGTGACAGTGCGCGGCGCGTTGCTGGCCTACGCCGAGACAAAGGCGCGGGGCAGTCAGATGCTTCGCGCCGGTGAGGTCCGCACCCTGATCGAGGTGCATTTGCCTGCGGCGTTGGGGAATGTGCCGGTTTCAGGACTGACCGCAACGGTCCTGAACGACTGGCTGCACGGCCTGGACCACGCACGCGGCCCAGGACGCGGGCGCACAACAGATCGCGGCCGGCATCTGTCGCAGGCTCGAGTGGACGGGCTACGCGGCATCATGAAGGCCGCGTTGCGCGCCGCCGGGGCGCCAGCCGAGGCAACGGCCAAGGGCCTAGACGCAGGAGCCGTGCGGAACCGTGTCGAACCGGCCACGCGTAACTTGCTCCTGACCCGCGTCCAGGTGGATGCGCTGGTTCGGGAGCTGGGCCACATAGACCCGGCACTGGGTCTGTTCGCAAAGGTGTTGTCAGTGACCGGCGCGCGCCCTGGCTCCCTCGCACGCTGCACCCTGGCAGACCTGGATGTTATCACCGGCGGTCTGCACATCCCGCGGTCTGCCAAGGGCAAACCGGGCCTGCGCAAGAGCACCCGCGGGGTGCCATCCCTAATTCCCGCGGATTTGGCCAAAGAGATCGCGGCACAGGCTGATTCTGAAACGGGTCTGCTGTTCCATGCGACGCGCCGCAGCCAGTCGTTTGAGGTATTGAACGATCTCGACGCCACGACCCTACAGAAAGGCGCGCTAGGGCGGACGTGGCGCGCGAGCGGACGATGCGCGTGGAGCAAGAATTATTGGTCCCGGCCCATGCGCGAGGCAGTGCGGCGCTCTGGGCTGCCACCAGCCGTCACGGCCTACACGCTGAGACACTGCTGGGCCGTGGAATTGATCCGGGGCGGCTTGTCGCTGCGCGAGGTCGCCGCCTTGTTGGACACCAGCGTTTCGATGCTGGAAAAAACCTACTCACGCGAGATCGGTCATGATCCACGCACTCTGGCCCGTTTGCAGGCCGTGCAGAAGGCAACTTCATCGAAGCATCCACCTACCCTGCGCGTCGTGGTGTGACGTGCGCTCTGCCGGTCCCGCCTGGTCCCAGGACCGGACGGGACAGGGCGGGACGGCCCAATAGTTTCGTGTGAAACCGAAAGCACCCCAACCGCGCTGGTCTGGCAAGCCGCACCACCGCGGGGTCAGGCGACGGCAGTCGTCCTCAGTTGAGGCGACCAACACACGTCACTCGCTTACGGTTCGGACCACTGGGGGGCTGGGATGGATGATTTCCTGGATCGCTATGCCGCCGAACTGTACCGACGCGTCGATACGCTGGTCGCAGCACTCAGGGCGGTCGAAGTCGCGGAAGCATCGCGCGACGCGGCTGCAATCTCGCAGGCTGAGGAGGCCGCGTGGCAGGCAAGACTTGCCCTGGCCGAACTGGCGTTTGGTAACGCGCTACGGGACCGCATGAAGCAGGAGAGCGCGCTTCTCGACAACCTGGGCGACGATCCCGAGACCGAACACCGACGCATGCTGCTGGGTTTGAGCCGCCTTATGCTGGACGTTCGCTCGATCGGCTCTGCAAAGCTCTCAGACCTGGTTGCCGGCGACGCGCTCGTCATGCTCGACGGGGAGACAGGGAAGGTGCTGCATCCGGTTGGGCCGGGGTCGAAGGCATACAACGTGATCGAACGGCATTGGATACGCCGATACGTCCTGCGCGTGTTCGTCGAGTGCGTCCGAACGGGTTCAAAGAACCTCCATGTGTTTCTGCAATCGCTGCCGCGCGCACCCGAACGCGACCGATTTCGTGACTGGTCGCAACTCATCCATTCAGCGGAGCGAGCGAGGGCAACGAAGCTCGGACGGGCGCTGCGCGTCGGCAAACCCTTGTCCGCTGATGCAGCGGCCTTATGGGCTGAGATCAAGGACGACGATCTCGATGAGGTGTTCGGCTACATAGTGAAGCTGCCCCCCTGAAGGCCACCGCTACGCCCTCCGAAGCCGGAAGCCGGTCGGCCAGGGTATTGTTGCGTTTGCCGTGTGGTTTTGGTGCCCCACAAAAACCGCACGGGCGATCGCCGAAAATGTGACAAATAGCAGCCCGGCCAAAATCACGGAGGACCGGGCGATGATGAAACCACGACTGATCGAGCTGAGCGCGTATCTGCACGAGGCAGGCGTGAGCCGGGAAGATTTGCTGGCCGATCCGAACCGGCCCCTGATCTGTCGGATTGGCGACCACGAGTATGTCGATGTTGAAGACGCCAGGCGTTTTGAGGCATGGACGAAATCCCAGGCGCACTATCTCCGCGCCGGCCTGATCCTGCCACAGACTGACCCGCGGCCGCACTGGTCGCCAAACACGGAGGCCGCATGATGCCGCGCCACTCCGCACAACAGAACGACCTGCGAGAACAGCGTCGGGACAACGTCGGTGAGGTGGTCCCGTTCCCACCCTCGACAGACGCGGCGATCGATACACCGGGACCGGACCTGGGGCCGGTGTCCGCGGCACGTATCGAGCACTGGTGCCGTGCCTACGCCCTCCCATTGAGCACACTGCGGGCGCTGCGGGCGCAGGGGAAGGGTCCGAAAACCTTTGAGATCGGCAGGCTGCTCTACTGCACGCGCGGTGACTGGTGCGGTTGGCTTGAGGGCTTGGCCACGCTGGGTGGCTCTGGTCCCCTGTCGCCACCCACCGGGCGCTTCGGACTCAGGACCAGCCGCGGAACCACGGCCAGCACAACCTCCCGATAAGCACACCGCCGCCC
The DNA here is from genome assembly GCA_963696645.1 of uncultured Alphaproteobacteria bacterium. Classification (GTDB taxonomy): domain Bacteria; phylum Pseudomonadota; class Alphaproteobacteria; order Acetobacterales; family Acetobacteraceae; genus JAMXLO01. The sequence continues at coordinate 112,392 of CAVOKY010000002.1, read as the reverse complement.
GCGGTTCTGACGCGAAGCGGCGCTGGCTCATTTGACGTGATGGGTGACCGACCCAGACCGGCAGATAGTTCAGCAATGCGACGAGCGCCAGTCCCCGTGGAAGGTCAGGAGCCATGCCATGGGTAAATCTCATCCGGCTGATCACAGATTCGCTGATGCTCCCTCGCCGCCTGGCGCCCGCACTGCGGTGGGGGCACTCCCATGAGCACACGCAAGCCACGGCCGGCCCACCCCGCCTCAAAGGGCCTCAGCGATGAGGACATCAAGCGCGTGGCCACCTTCATGCCTGACATCGCGCACGAGCTGCTGCCACCTGGCACGCCGGTGCATGCCGGCGGCGGTGAAACGCGCTTCGGCCGCAAGGGGTCCTTGGTGATTCGGGCAGACGGGCGATGGTATAACCACGAGGCCGGGACCGGTGGCCGTGGTGGTCTCACGCTGATCCATCATCTGCTGACGCCAAGCTCGCCGATCGACGCCAGGGCATGGGCGAAGCAGTGGCTATCGACGCACCCGGGCACCGGTTCGCTGACGGTCGAGAGCGGTGCAGAAACCGAAGCGCGCGAGAAATGGCTCACCGCATACGGCCAGCGCGCCATCGGCGAAATGGTGGACATCGCTGGCACCGTTGCTGAAGCCTACCTGGTGCGCGAGCGTGGCCTGGGAGCGCCGTGGCCGGAGGGGCTGGGCTACTGGGCCGCCGCCCGCTCCGACCAGGGCGAGGGCGCCTTGGTGGCGCAGCTGACCGACCAGGCCGGCAAGGTGGTCGCGGTGCAGCTGGTGTTCCTGGATGGACGAGGCCGCAAGAGCACGCTGCCGCCGGTGAAGCAGATCTTTCGTCTGGCGCACGGGGAGACTGCGGCTGGCGCCTGTTATCGCATCGAAGGGGAAGCCCCCGACCCGTTCAGCGACACGCCGGTTGATCCTGCCGATCCTGAGCATCTGCATCGCACGACGATCGTGTGCGAGGGCATCGAGGATGCGCTGTCCGCCCATGTCGCATGTCCATTCTCGGACATCCTTGGGATGCCCGGCGTCGGCCGGCTGAAGTCTCTCGCGGAGCAGCTCAATGGTCCCACAATCGTGGTCCGTGACGGGGATCAGCCGGGCAGCAGACCAGACAAGGCCGTTGCCGATGGTCTCGACGCCCTGCTGCTCGCCGGCGCGCGGGACATCCGGGTCACCACCACGCCGCTGGACAAGGATGCCAACGACATCCTGCGCGAGCAGGGACCAAGCGAGCTGCTCAGGCTGATCCTGGAGGCGAAGCCGGCCCAGCTGTCGCGCGAGGGCGACATCAAGCGGCTAGCGCGCATGCAGCCGCTGGATTTGACCAGCGAGGAACGGAAGGCCGCCGCGAAACGGTGGGACATTACAATCCCGCAACTCAACAAGGCCATCACGGCTGAGCGCAACAGGATAGCCGACGACGACAGCCGCGCGGTGGACCAGAATCAGCCAGGTCCGGTCTGGGACGAAACCACGTGGGCCGATCCGGTCAGCGATATCGGTGCAGTACTCGATGAGGCGTTCGCCGAGGTCCGCCGCTACGTCGTTACCGAGGAATTCAATCTGGCGACGCTGTGCATGTGGTCGTTGTTCACACACCTGGTGCATCGGGACGATTTGCTGGTGCCGATCTCGCCGCGGCTGGCCATTCAGGCGGAAGAGAAGAACTGCGGCAAGAGCACGGCACTGGACACTGTGCGCTGCATGGCGCTGCGCCCGAAACCGGTGCTGAGCACCACCGCCGCGGCCTTCTTCCGCATCATCAGCAAGTATCGCCCAACGGTGCTGCTCGATGAAGCTGACAAGGCGTTTCGCCGTGGCTACGGCATCGACCTGCTGCAATTGATCAACGGCGGCCACTCGCGAGGATTTACCGGTGTTGATCGGGTCGAAGAAATCGACGGCCAGCGGGAGGTTGTCACCTACGACGCATGGGGCGCGGTCGCGCTGGCTGGTATCGGCCAGCTGCATGAGGCGACGACGCAGAGCCGCTGCATCGTCATCCAGATGCAGCGCGCGAAGAGCAACGAGCAGCCCGAGCACATGAAGCGCGGCCATTCCACCGTGCTGGAAAAGGTCCGGCAGAAGTTCGCCAGATGGTGCGCGGACCGGAAGGCGCTGCCCGATATCAAACTGCCGCCGGGCCTGATCAACCGCACCGGCGACAACTGGGAGCCAATGCTCCAGCTGGCCAGCCTGGCGGGACCGCGTTGGTGGGACCTGATCCTGAAGGCTGCCAGGGCCGACGCGGCAAGCGAGACATCGACCGATGGGACTGCCACACCGCTGCTATATGACATCCGGGCGGTGTTCGGTAGCAAGGCGCGGCTGAGTACCCGAGGACCTGTGCAGCGGCCTGCTAGGCTTGCCTGATCCTTCAGGGGAGTGGCGGCGGTGCAACCGTGGCGGCGAGGTCAGCGCCTACTACCTGCGCACCAGGTTGCGCAAACTGTTGGATCCGCCGGGCGCGCAGCAATGGAAGGGAGCGGGCAGCCGCAGCAACGTGCGCGGCTACCTGGCTGAGCAATTCAAGGATGCCTTTGAGCGATACCTGGACCAGCAGCAACAGTCCGGCGGAGCATCGGCCGGGTCCTCGGCGCCAAATGATACGGCACAACCATCGCGACAACATGGTAACGGCGCTGACGCGGACGCCAACATAATAAGTGGTGGTGAAAACGGCGCTGACAGCCCTGCTCGAAGTGACACTGAAAAAACCAGAAACCCATGCGGGACATGCGGGACATCCGGGACCGACACGAATACTACCAATGATTACAGTGAAATTGACCCCAAAAAAGTGGTCCCGGACGAAGCACGCTCATCCGGGACCGTGTCCGGGACCAACTTACCGGTGCAGGCGCAGCGGCCGTCTAGGATCTCGGTCCCGGACGCGGTCCCGGATGAGGTCTCGCCACCTGGGACAAAAAAGATGCAGTCCAGGACTACATCTTTTCCAATAGTCCCGGATGGCCCGGATGGCCCGGATCAGATCAGGGGAAAACGGGACACACAAACGCGGTCCTCCGGCAACGGCGGCCGGAAGGAGGAACTGCTGTGACGACTGTGACACCGCTGGCTGTGGCACATGCCGCTGTTATCCCCTCCTCCAGCCCTATCTCCGCCCTCGTGGCGGAGGCTGTCCGGGCCGGCGCGGAGTTCCGCTTGAGCGGGGCGAGGGTTGCCCTGGCCAGCCAGGTCACCGTCCCGGACCAGCTGGTTCAGGAGCTGCGGTCCCGGCGCGATGAGGTCTGGGACCACCTGGGTGGGACCCGACTGGACCGCCCGTCGCTCGATCTGCTCGACCAGCTCGGAGTTGAGGTGGCCGTGCCACAGGACGAGTTTGCGGCGCTCGCCCTGATCGCCGAGATGGAGGCCGACGCCGACCAGCCCGGCAATCGCGGACTTTTGGGCCTCGACATCGAGACCATGGCAAATACTGGTGAAGAGACCAGGCCCGTTGTCTCGCTAACCCGCGCAGGCGTAATGAAGAATAGCCAACCGCCGCTGCAGGGCGGCGCCGGTCTCGACCCGAGGCGTGCCACCGTGCGCCTAGCGCAGCTCTACGGCGGCGGCAGGCGGTGCGTGGTGCTGGACACGCGCCTGGTGCCGCTGAAGGTCCTGGCGCCCGTCCTGAGCCGCCGCACGACGATCATTCACAATGCCAAATTCGAGCTGGCATTTCTCGCGCAGGCTGGCATCACCGTGCCGAAGTTCGAATGCACGTTGCAGGCGGCCGGGCTGCTCCTGGGCGTGCGCCGTCGCGGCCTGGATGATGTTGCATCTTCGTATCTTGGTATCGAGCTGCCCAAGGGCTTGCAGACCAGCGACTGGGGCGCCCCGGTGCTCAGTCCGGGTCAGCTCGCCTACGCCGCGCTCGACGCCATCGTGGCGCTGCGCGTGTGGCTGAAGCTGCGTGTCGAATTGCGCGAGAAGCGGCGCGGCGCCGCGTATGTGCTGCAACGCGATGTCACGCCGATCGTGGCGCGCATGGAATTGCGCGGCGTGCTGTTCGACGTGGCGGAGCATCGCCGGCAGATGACGGACTGGGGCATCGCCCTGGCGGATGCACGCCAGGAGCTAGTCACACTCACCGGACAACCACCCCCAGCGACACCGAACAAGGTGCGAGAACTGCTTGCGACGGTGCTGAGCACCACCGCGCTGGCAGGCTGGCCACGCACCGCGACCGGGCAATTGTCGATCAAGCGCGCCGATCTCCTGCGCATTGAGCAGACCTCGCTTGTCGTGGCGCATCTGATCGCCATCCAGGCGAATGAAAAACTGCTCAACTCGTTCGGCGATCAGCTGGCAGCGAAGGTCTCGCCGGTCACCGGCCGGCTGCATGCCAGCTTCAACATTGCCAGCACCAAGACCGGACGGTTCTCGTCCAGCGCGCCGAACCTTCAACAGATCCCCGCGCGCAAGGCAGCAGGATTCCGCGCTTGCTTCGCCGCGGCGCCAGGGCACGTGTTCGTGCTCGGCGATTACTCGACGATGGAGCTGCGCGCCGCAGCAGAAATCGCCGATGACGCCGTGCTGCGTGCCGACTTCGCCGACGGCATCGACCTTCATCGCCAACAGGCTGCGGCGATGCACAGCATCGACCCGGCTGATGTGACGGATGAGCAGCGCAACGCCGCGAAGGCTATCAACTTCGGCACGATCTACGGCTCCGGCGGCGCCGGCCTCGCGGCGTCGGCGTGGATCGGCCAGGGCATCGTCATGTCGGTCGAGGCAGCGGAGGACGCGCGCGATAAGTTCCTGACGCGCTACGCCATACTGGCGTGCTGGATGCGCGCTCATACCAATGAATGCCAGCGGCGCGGATATATTGCGATCGGCAAGCTAGGACGCGTGATCGAGGCGCTGTGGGAATCGCCCACGCCGGCCAGACAACGTGGGCGCGTTGTGCCGCTGCTCGACGATGACAATGACGATGACGATGCTGCGACAGAAGCTGGTGATGTTGGCGTCCACATCGGCACCGGCCTTCAACAAAGCCGGTTTCGCTATACGCTGTGCTGCAATGCACCAGTCCAAGGCTCCTGTGCGGACGTGACGATGCTGGCGATGATTGCTGTCGATCGCGCGCTAAGCGCCGCCAATGTCAACGGCGGGCTGATCCTCAGCGTGCATGACGAGATCGTGTTGGAGGTGCCCGAAGATCGCGCCGACGCAGCTGGCGCACTGTTAGAGCAGGGCATGACGCGAGCATTCCTTGACGTGTTCCCGAAAGCACCAACGCGAGGGCTGATCGAGATCAAGCGCGGCAAGACATGGGGCGAAGCGAAAGAATACAAGGCACATATATCAATTCGTAGCTACAAGAACTGCTGACAACTGGAAGCGTGACGAATGTGAAGGGGGTAATCGGATGAACGTCGCGGTCTCGATCCTGAAAGGCGCAGCGTACAAGCGCGTCAAGCATGACTTCTACGCCGAGCCGCGCTGGCTGGTGGACTTGCTGCTCGATGTCGAGCGGTTTGCGGGGACGGTGCTCGATCCAGCCTGCGGTTCCGGCACCATCGTATCGTGTTGCCGCGAGCGAGGGATTGCCGCGGTTGGCAGTGACATCGTTGACCGTGGGTTCCGGGGCGTGGTGGTGCAGGACTTCTTCCGTCGCACCGCAAAAGTGGACGCGATCATCTGCAATCCGCCGTACGGGCTGGCGCAGAGGTTTGTCGAGCATGGCCTTCGGCTGGCGCCCAAAGTGGTCATGCTGTTGCGGCTTGTGTTCATGGAGGGCCAGGGCCGCAGGGACTTCTTCGACAGGATGCCGCCCGCACGGGTCTTTGTGACTGCCCGGCGGGCGTCAATCCCTGCCGGTGTGAGCAACGGTCCGTATGACAGACATGGCGCCGTTGTACAACCCGGAGGCAGCGGTGGCAGCGTGGTGTTCGCCTGGTTCGTATGGGAGCATGGGCATCGCGGCGACACAGTGCTGCGCCGGCTGGAGTGGGATGATACAGGGGTATCGAATGTTCAGGCTGTCAATCCGTGTTGGGTGCGTTGGGTGGCGTGAGGCGCCAGTGCGATCGAGCCGATGCCGCAACTGGCCACGACTATGACGGTCATCGCCCCTTTTGCCTTTTCGAGCGTGCTCTGGCGTGCGAAGCGGCAGGGAGGCGGCTGATATGTGGGACTGCATGAATAGCTGCGTGAAAGAGGCCTGGCCGTCAGCGGGCTGCTGGTGGATCGCGGGGGTCGTGGCCGGGATCGTCGGGATCATCATCCTTCCTGCTGTCGCCACAGGCGGGGCGTCCGCAGCCATCCAGGCATGTCACCAGCCGCCCAACGGGTCGATCTATTGGTGGCCTCGAATTACACTCCTGTTGATGTTCCGGCATCTGACACTCAGACCGTGATCCTCTCCACCCCGTCGAGGCTGAGTTCGTCGCACCGGCGGTCGTCGAGCTGCGTCGTGCGCGTGCCAGCAGTTTACCAACCCTGACGCATCCATTCGTCAATGTCGCGCGACGAGAGGACCTTCTCAGTGTATTCCCAATCAAGGCCACGGTCGTCGGCAACATCGCGCATGTAGCGGAGTTCCATCGGAGGCCGCGTCGTCTCGACTCGCTGTGAAAAATTCCGCAGTGCCGCGCGGTCGTTGAGCACGGCGTCGATCCAATCGTCCTCGAATGAATCAGGAAGCTGGCCAAGAACAGAGAAGATGTCGCCGAAGCGGGTGGACAGCGCGGCGTAGACCTCATCCTCGACCGTGCCGGCGTAACGCAGATTCAGCACCTGGACGTTGTCGCGCGCCTGACCGATCCGCTGCACGCGGCCTTTACGCTGTTCCAGCCGCGACGGATTCCAAGGCAAGTCGATGTTCACCTGGGCGCCCAGGCGCTGGAGGTTCAGCCCCTCGCACGCCGCGTCGGTGGCGCAAACCAGCCTGATCTCGCCATCCTGAATGCGCGCCTTGATCTGCTCGCGCGCCGCGGTGCGCCGATCCTGGCCGCGCTGGACGAACGAGGCCGCGCCGCCGGCATAAAGCGCCACCGGTTCATCCGGGAACGACAACGCAAAGCGCATCCAGAACCCATTCCGCCGTCGTCCGATACTGGCTGAAAATGATCGCGCCGTTTTCCTCCAGCCAATGCCGATCGCGCAGATAATGCAGGACCACCTGCACCTTCGGATCCTCATCCGCGCCGGACACGACCGCGGCGAGATTGCGTTCGACTTCGCGCAGCAGGTGATTTCATTCGGATCAGGCGGCGCCGCATCGTCCGGCGCGCCCTCGTCGCCGATCTCGTCCTCGGAACCAGCGGTCCGTCCAGCCGATCGAGCAATTTCGCGCGCCGTTTCGAGGCCAGCCTTCGCCGAGGAGCCGATGCGCCGCAGCAGAATCGTCTTCAGAAACCCCGCGCCTGGGTTGCGGCTGCGCATAAAGCCGGCTGAAGTTCTCCGCCGCCTCGTACGCGCTGTCTTGAAGGCGAGGCTCATCTCCAGCCCTTCGCCGTCGCAACAGATGACCGGGCAGGCCGTCCTCCGGCCGTGGATGGGTGACGACGCCGATCCGCTTCAGCAGCCCGCGCTCTTCGAGCATCGGGCGGGTCCGACGGACGACGCGGCGGACGATCGGATTATGCTGCTCGGCCAGGGTCGGAAAGTCGGCCTGGAAGTCCGTCCGGATGTCTCGGCTCAGGTCGTCGATATCGCGGGCCGACCACTTCCCGCGACGGCAGCCGCGCGTCATCGCGAATGTCGCGGAAAACCGCGTGCTCGACAGCGGGCGGCAGCGGGTTGCGGAACAAACCCCAGCGGTTGGTGTCCGCTGTCGGCCACGGCCGCGCGCGGGTGAGGAACTGGATCGACTCCTCGCGCATCCATTCGCCGCCGTCGAAGGGCTTGCCCAGCACCTGCGGCGCGCCTTGGCCGAACGCGGACATCAGGTCCCACAACTCCACCGCATCCAGCTGGATCGGCGTCGCGGTGCCGAGGATGACGCTGCCGGCGTTGCGCGGCGACGCGCCGGAGGAAAGTCGAGCAGGTTGTTTGGCTTCGGCGGCTCGCGACCGCTTTGCCCGCGGGAGGCGCGCGCCTTGTGCGCTTCGTCCAGGATCACCACGCCGAACGACTTCTTCGCCAGCGCGCCGCGCTCGCCGTCATCGTCACCGTTGATGATCAGGCCGGTCGACATGATGCCGATGCGCCACGGACATTTCGCCACCAGCGTCGGGATCGCCCTTCTGGGTCAGCGGCCGGCGCTCGCCGTCCAGCCAGCATTTCTTCTGGGTCGACCAGACAGCGGCCGGCACACCGAGCTTGTCCTCCAGCTCCTCCTGCCACTGCCAGATCAGTGTCGCTGGCGCCAGGATCAGCACCGGCTTGTCTTCCAGCATCGACAGCACCAACGCCGCCGCCGCCATCGACAGAGTCTTGCCCAGACCGACATCGTCGGCGATCAGGTAGCGCGCCTTGCCGTGCAGCCGCCAATCCTCGACGCAGGTCTGCACGAACCGCTTCTGCCAGGACCGCAGGATCTGGCCGCCCTTGTAGATCGGCCGCTCGGCCAGCACCGCCTCGGCCGGCACCCCACCGTCCGCGCCGCGCGCGTCCTCGATCGAGCGGTATTCGATCCGGTTCGCCATCGCCGCAACGTGCTTCACCACGGCGTCCGGCAAATCGACGCCCTGACGCCAGAAGTGCTCGAACTCTTCGCGGACCCAGGTCGGCGGCGTTGGGATCCTCGTCGCCCCACAGGATTTCGTAGGCGTGGCGGAAACCGGACGCGGAATCGTTCGACACTGCCGACGAAGGAATAGACCCGGCCGTCGGCATGCTCGATCACGCCCGCCTTGCCGTGGACGAACACGTTGTTCGCATCGCGCGGCACCACGCGCACCTTCATCCGGCCGGACGCCAGCAGATCATGCAGGCGGCGATAGCGTTCGCGCGCGAGCAGCAGGTCCAACCCGGTCCTCGGTCGACTGCCAGGACGACACCAGCGTCCGCGCCAGCGCCTCCTGCCCGTCGCGAGCCGCCTTGGCCACCTTCACGTCGTACGGGTCGAGGTCGCCGTTGCAGACGACCCGGATCTCGCCCACCGTCTCCAGCGCCTCGCCGACCACCTCCAGCAGCGAGGAGCGGAAATACCCGGCGATGCGGAGATAGCGGGAGGCGCCGGACAGCCGCGCCGACAGGACCGGGCCAAGCGGTTCGCGGCGGGAGGAGAAGCGGTCGATCGTCATGCGGCCAACGATACCGGTTTACCGGAGATGTCACCCGGAAAATCGCGGCTGGCGCAAACCCACGCACGATATCAGGCGGCCGAACTCGTTCGGACCGGCAGAGCAATCGTATCCAGACGTGTCAGATCGAGGCGCTTCGACGCGAAGTCGATGTCGAAACCGACCACCTCGCCGTTATCGTCGAGGTCGACGTTCAGGCCCGAGGCGACTTCTCGCGTTTCGGTCCCGGGCGATGGTTTGAACTCGATGTAGAGACTGTCGGTCTCGGGATAGTAGTGCAGCTTCATGGGGGTCCCCCGTCGAAGTCCCGGTCAAAGAAGGCGTTGTGGATGGTCTCGGCGTCGTCCAGCGTCACCACGCGCAGATACCTCGTCTTTCCATCGCGCGGATCGATCACCGCGCTCCAGAAGCGAATGCGGCCGTCAGGCTGCGTCTGGCGGTGGAGCGGCGCGCGGACGACCGCCTCACACCAGTCAGGCACGATATAGGGTCGCTTGCGTAGCACTTGCTCCAGGAAATAGCGCGTCGCTCGCATGCGTCATACCCGGTCGAGTTTCAGCGCCTCGGCCAGTTCGTCCGCGGCAGCGCTTTCCTCGGGCCGAGTGCGCCGAGTCTTCAGCGCGACATAACCGGACAGCGCGATCAGTTTCTGGCGGCGCTGCCAGTAATCGGCGGCATATTCGGTCTTGAGCATCATCACGCCGCGTTTCGGGTCGCGCTGATCGGTCTCCATCGTCTTCCAGATCGCGAACAGCACCTGCCGCAACTGCGTGCCCCAGAATCCCTCGCCGGACAGTTTGCCGCCTTTGAGGTCGGCACTGCCGGCCAGCGCGGCGGCGTTGGCGGTGGTCGAGGCCATCAGCTCGGCATAGCCGCCAAACGCGAAGCTGCGGGCGAAATTCTGAAAGTCGGCGACCTTGGCCGAGCCTTTCGCCTCCATGTCGAGCATGCGGACATAGAAGCGCTCGGCGGCGCCCAGGTCACGCCACATCTCCTTCGGGAAACCCTCCGGCACCAGCAAGCCGTTCGCCACCTGTGCCGCGTAATCGACGAGGTCGCGCAGCATCGTCGTCTCATTCTTGCCGAGTTTGCGGTACAGGTCGCGGTCGAGCGGCTGGCGGTCAATGCTGGAATAGGCGGTGACGACCTGCAGCGCGGCGGCATAGGCGGCGAGGGTCAGGTCGCCGTCGGTGTAAAGCGTTTCGGCGTTGGTGTGCTCGTGCCAGGCGTCGTCGAGGGCGTTGAGGCGGGCGAGTTGGGAGGCGACGGCGTCCTCGATTTCGGCTTCGATTTCCATGCGGCGGGCATTGGCGTTGGCGAGACGTTTGCGGAGGACGAGGCAGACGGTGCCTTGGACGTAGTTGCCTTCTTTGAGGGCGTTCTCAGTTTCCGTAACGACGTTCCATGCGGCCGTTACTCGCAGGCCGGCCGCCCAAAGTATTGACCCGAGATCGGCCCAAACGCCGGCATCCTGATGAGTGAACATTACCAACTGCATGCCGTTGTCCGGCATTTGGCTGGTCATGGCAGCGTACGCAACTACCATATCGCGGCGAAATTGTTCATCCTTGCCCTTGATGGCAAGGTCACGGCGCGAGTTCCACGACCATTGATCGAACGGAGGTGGCGGATTCTTGCGTAGCCAAGCAATAAAGAATTCAGTGATCTCATGATAATTTATTGCGTCAGCGTAAGGTGGGTCGGTAACGACCAGATCGGAACCATGAACGGCAGATTTCGCTTCGCTTGTTTTGATTTGAACCGTGCCCTGAATCTTGCATTCGGGAGCGGACCATTCAGCATAGCGTATAACTGCTGGAAAACTAAGAACGGTCCAATTCATGAGCGTATTTAATGCTTGGTTGGCAAAGACATGTGTGTTCGACTCAACGTTGTGAGCGGTCCGCCATCCGCAGAGCTTTGCGTTCCAATCCAACATTTTCGCCAGAAGAATCGTGAGTCGAGTATCGCTTTTGGCACGAAACGCTGAAAAGAGAACTAATTGCCGGGCGCTAAATAAATGATGCCAATATGTCCAGCCACGCTCTCGAATTGGTTGAGTCGTGTTGTCGCCCGGTTCAATCCGCATGTCTGGCACGAAACCTTCTTCCTGCCAGCGGGCAAGGTTTTCTCGAACAACTGCCTCGACACTGCGCTCACGTGCAAGATCATCATCTGTGACGGCAGCAAAGAAGGTTTCCTGCCTATTTTTGCTGAGCGATGCCTTGGTAAACCATTGAATGCAATAAAGCCGTTCCTGGAAAATGTCCTCCGGACGTGGCACGAAATCGGTCTTTTCCCAGAGCCGCAGGCGATTCCGGATGTTTCCATCAGCATCACGATAATCACCACGAATGGTCTTGATCTCGATCCCTGAACGTTCCGGGTTCATAGAATGGATTAAACGTCCACCACGGACCGTGCCCGCTTCCGCTTCTGCCATCTCTGCATTTGAAACAGCAGAGTGAATTTCTATATCGTATCGCTTTTGTGCATGGTTCGGCACTAACTTAGCAATGACGTTGCGCTGCTTTGAGACGATCCAAGTGGGCGACAATGGCACCATCCACCCGGTCTTCGGGCACCGCGTTTCAAGGCAATATAGGTAGGCCTTGGCGCGATTTCCTCTCGCGTCGTGCTCTATACCGAGCCGGGTCGTCTCAGTATCAACTGCAGCTGCGACCTGCCTCTGAGCAACCTCGATCGATTGGCGGGTCTCCTTCGGTGCGCCGACAATGTTAAATGCACCCCATGTTAGCATGCAGGCAATTGGGTTGAGATCGGAGGCGAAGACATCGCAGCCTATTCGGGCTGCCTCAAAGGGAATTGAACCGCCGCCGCAAAATGTATCGGCGACTTTTGGCCGATGGCCAAAGCGTGCGATGCCCAATTGGTTCACAAGGTCGGGCAGGTTCCTTGCATTCGTTCCGATATGGGCGTTCACATACCGCCATACCGGCGCCAGCAGTTCTTCTTCATTACACTCTTCGGGTCGACGCACATGCTTTAGACGATCCGCATAGGGCAGGAGCGCGAAGGCCTCCCCCACTTTTGCCTGCCGGTCATCGTCGCTTAAATCGGCTCGCCAGATCCGACGCCGCCCGTGTTCCTCCGTCACCAGATCGGCGTTTTCAGGAAATAGCCGCGCGAACTCAGTGGCCCCGCCATCGAAACGCCGCCCGAACGCAGCATCGTCCAGAGCCATCAACTTCAGAAAAATGTCCAGGTCCGCAACGGCATTGTCGGTCGCGGGCAAGAGACTTCCTAGCACGGCTGCACGGACAAGGATAAGCGGTTTGCGCCCCTTCCAATACGAACCGAGTGCTGTAAGTGTCTGGCCTGGTCCAGCCTTGCGCTCCTTATAGGTCTCCGCCGACAGCCGCCCTACCGGAAACTGCCGCTCAATGAACGACGGTGTGTCCTTCAGCGACCACGGCATGAGGCCCGGTGATTTCCCAGTCTGGGCGGCATCGTTCATGAACGGAACATCATTCAGCCGCCACTGGCGGTGCGAAAAGGAACGACGGATCGTCCGTCTTCTCGCGGCTGCGTTTCTTCCGCTTCGGTTGCACGAACCGTTCGTTCACACGCGGCGCCAAGGTACCCCGCCCGGTGACCGCGCCCAGGTGGAACGCGTCGCCGCGGGTGCCGAAGCACAAGGCCTGACGCAGCGCCCCCCGCCAGCCCATGCCCGCCTGATGCGCCAACCCGGTCGCCGCGGCGGTCATGGTATACAGCCACCACCGCTCCTCCGGCTTGAAGCCGAGCCAGTTGCGGATCGCGACCGCGATCTCCTCCGGCTTTGCGTCCGGCATCTCCACCGCCCACAACAGCACCAGCAGCTCCTTGCCGAACAGGCGCTGCACCGGCGTTTCGTCGGCAGCCCAGCGCCCGGAGGGCTTGTTATCGAGCTTAAGCCGGCGATTGAACTCGGCCCGCGCCTCGCCGGAGACAGCGTCCCACACTTCGCGCGGCACCTCGCAGCGCAGGATCGTCTCTGGCGCCCAGTGCGGATCGTTGTCGTTTGGTGGGCCACCAAAAACCTCAAACACACCGACCTTGGCGTCGCGCCCTTTGGTCAGGCGTACGAGGTAGCCGTGCTCCAGGTAGATATCGGCGCAATCGAAATTGGCGGGTGCGGTGGCCAAGTGGGTCAGTCCTGCTGCCATGTGACGCGGTCGAAGTCTTCGCCGGCCGCATCGCAGAAGTTCGTTAGATCGCGGCCGGAGGGAAAGGCAATCCCGTCGAGCCGCAAATTCACAGTCGGCGCCTCTGCGCCCAGAAGCTGGGTCAAAACCTTGACCATCTCGTTAAGGGCGGGGGCCTGGATCGGCACGTCGCGGCCCAGCCGGACGGTGAGAAAATCCTGCTCGGAGCGCCCACCATTCGCCTCGACCATGCCGCCGTGGATTTTGACGCCCTGAACCTTGGCCAGCCGGTCAAGCGCCGCGAATGCTGCCGCGGTGTCCTTCGGTTCGAACCGCGACGTCATCCGGGCCGGTGCGTCGGGTTTCAGCGCCGCCTTTGGCTGTCCCGGCGTCACGACCAGGCCGCCGCTTACTCCCGCGACGAGCGAAGCCGATTCCTCCTCGCCGAACTTCCCATTGACCTCAGCGATAACACGCAAGCGTGTGGCGCCATGCGGTGCGTCCATTTCACCGTGCGGCACTTCCCGGGCCACGCGGGGGTCCGAGCCATCAAACGAGGCTCGAATCACCGCAGCGCGCGGGGTGGCGAGCAACGCGACCCGGAACCCGCCAGACACACGGATGACGTCGGGTTTCACACGGATCGGTGCGCGCCACTCGCAGGGATCGCCGGTTTTCGCGCCACCCTTGGAATCCTCCGCGAGGAACCAGACCGCCGGCGCCGCGGTCTCATACGCTCGCCCGTCAAGCTTTGCCGCCGTCGCCGGATCGGGCGGCCCGTTTTCGGAGACATAGATGGTATCGGCGTCTTCCGGCGTGACGTTGATCTGGAACCGGCCGGTCGTCATCGGGTTGGAGGCGAAATCGTCCTGCCGGGCGGTGACCCGGGTCACCCGCTCCCACTTCCGGAAGACGAGGCCTTCCTTCGTGCGCCAGAACCCGCGTTGGACGGCGGTGCGGACAAGTTGTTCTAGACCACCCCGCGGCAGCCAATACCACCCCGGCCGAATCGCCGCGTTGCGTCGGAGCGAGCTTTCCTGCACCGCGTCCGCATCGAACAGCATTTCCTCGGCGTCGAGTCGGAGCGTTTCGAACTGCGCGTCGAACTGGTCCGAAGCGATGAATTTGCCGCGTTTGACCAGTGTGTCGATGATCTGCTTTTCGCCCGAGTAATTGTTGCCGTCGAACTCCATGCGGAAATCGTCGATCCTACGGAGCGCCCTGGTCACGGGGAAGACAATCGTTTTGAATGTCTCACGCAGCGCGGAGGTAAAATTCGCCGCCTCGCGGTCGCGCACGCCGTCGAGTTCGGTCATCTGCGGCGAGGCTTTGCCGTGCTGCGCCAGGATGCGTTCTTCGACCTTTTGGATCGCCCGCGTGCGCCGTGCACTGAGCCGCAGCGTGGTGAGCGCGTTCTGATCGGCGGCGAGGACGAGAACCCGGTTCTGCAGGTCCAGCTTCCTCCACCACTCGTCGAACTCTGTCGGCAGCTTGTCTGCCGGGCTTTCAAGGATCACCAGCGTTGGCCGGTCGTCGTCGAGCGGAATGGCGTCCAGCGCCGGCAGGATCGCCATCTTGTCGGAATACAGCGCACCCGTCGTGGGCTTGAACACCTCGCGGAGCTTTTCGCGGAGGGTGTGATCGACCTGTTCCTCCGCGATATTGGCGGCGATTTCGGTGATTTCAGCGGTGACGTTGGCGGTCTGGCCGAAATAGACGCGCTGATCCACGCCCTGAAACAGATACCAGGCCTGGCCTTGAAGCCGGCTGAGCGAGCCCTTGATCTCCGACACATCGAGTAGCGGATCGACCAGTGTCTCGATCAGCTCCCCGTCCGTCAGGCCGCGCAGAGGCGACTCCGCGGCGGACAGCGAGGACATCAATAACACTTTGGCCACGGACGAGGCCGTCGTGCTGCCGTCCGCGTCGTCAATCTTCTCCGCCAGCGAGCTGCCCCGGTCGGAGACGTCATGCGAAATGGCGTTGATGTACGCCGGATTGATTTTCCGGATTTCCTCGATCGTCGCCTGATCATTGAAGCCCAGGTGTTGCAGGCCAATCAGGAACGCATTGTCGTTGCCCGCCATCACCCCGCGCACCGCGAGCCGCAACAGTCGGATCAGCGCCCGTGTCTTCTGATAGCCCCGGTTCTCCGAAAACCGGGCGACGATGTCGCGGATCGAGGGATGGAACGGATAAGTTTCCCGGATCCGCTCAACAAACGTCTCCGGCATGGTCGGGATCGTGTCCACCCGCTTGGCTTTTTGCAGCGCCGCCACATAGGCCTGGGCCACCTCGTCGATGCGGTCGTCGGATGGCAAGGCATCGAACAGGCGTTTGCGGACGATGGCGAACACCTCGCCCGAGTTCTGCTGAACCGGCGTGATTGCCTGGGCGTTGCGGTCGTAGTGCTTGGTCAGGTTCTCGATCAGGGTCCGAAGCTGGCCCGAGCCTTCCAGATACACGTCGTCCTTGAGGTTCGTGACCACCACGCAAGCCCGCGGGCATCGCGGCAGCGCATTGAACAGCCGCTCCAACGCACCGATCGTGAGTTCCCCAAGCGTCGTCGTGCCGACCGGCTGACCCTGCGCCATCTGGAGGTAGCTGGGTAGTTCGTCGAGGAGGATCAGCACGGGGTCGGTGCCCAGTACCTTGACCCATTCGTCGATGCCGGGCGTCTTGGCTCCATTGCGCCAGAACGGCGCCATCACGTCGCCCTGGCCGAGCTGATCGGCGATGAAGCCCCAAAACAGAGTCTCCGGATTCTGATGGCCGTTGAATATGATGACTTTCGCGGCCCCGAATTCGTTGCCAGCCGCAATGTTTGGGACGACTTCCCGGCGCAGGCCCGGGTCGGACGCGAGCAGACCGAACGCGATCAAACTGTGCGTTTTGCCGCCGCCCATCGCCTGAGTGAGGTAGAACGCGCCATCCTCGGATTTGCCGGCCAGTCGGTCGAACCCACGTCTCACCAGGCGGTCGAGGCCTTCGGTGAAATGGTTGCGCCGAAAGAACTCCCGTCCGTCGATTTTACGGGAGGCGAGGTCTTCGATCTGCGCGACCTGTTCGACGAGGCTGTCGCTTGTGACGACGGCGTTCGGCGTGCAGAGCTGTTTGATTGTGGCAATCGGCATGAATTGGCCTGGTTGAGGGTAGCCCAGCCTCACGATGCCGGGCCGAGAGAAAACCGGTGCGCCGGTCTGCTAGCCCGGGCCCGACTCCGGGGACGTTTCACGTTTAATGTATCGAAGGCCGTGGGTTGAGTCGATGGAAGGTCGACAACGCTCCGAAGCGGAGTATGTTGGAGTCGAGCGCTCTGCCGAACAACAGCTCGCTGATTGCCCATGCTCACGCGTTCCATTCGGCCGGCGCCCGCGTCGGTCGCCCGGTCACCGTAGATGCCAGTAATCGATACGCGTGCCGTTGGACATAGTCGGCCGCCACGACGTTCCCCGAGTCTGCTACCCCACGGCATCGATCCAGTATTTGCTACCCGGTCGCTACTTTGATTCCCTCGTGCACTGGTCGCAAGATCGTCGGGCGGACGCAGCACTCAACCGGCGCGGCCGCCATCGGCACCACATTCGCGTCGGCCGCACCGCCATCAAGGGCAGCTGCCAGCAGCCGCCCCCACAACTGCATGGCGCGCACCTGCTCGGGCCAGCGGCTCACGCGCTGGTTGACACCCAGCACGCCGCCACGGGTCGCGGACACCGCATCAGCAACCGTGTCAGGGATACCGGTCTCGTCCAATGCAGTGGCGACGCTCCCTTTTTGAAATCGTGTCACGTCCAGCCCACCAACTCGTCAGTGTAGGCATCCTCGCCATCCCGCAGCCCGGTCGCAGGCCACAAGAGCGGCCTTGATGTCGCTGAACGTGTCCAGCACGCCGCCCAGACTGGCGGCCGCTGTGAGGTCGAGATGCGACCAATCCAGCCGCACCGCCTCGTTCCGCCGGCATGGCACCACCATTACGAAATCGGCGAGCTCGCTGACTTGTTCGGAATCATGGCGCTCCCCTGAACTCCTTCCCGCGCGCACGCGACCGCCGTTCACCGGGGTTAGTGCGTGCGGTAAGAGTGAACACGGCGAGAACGGCCGCCCTTGCACATTACGGTTGCCTTTGAACCCAATTTTAAAGGGGATTCTGAGAGCGAAAATCGGCGGAAATCCATCACGTAGCATATCCATCCAGGTGGCCTGCTCCAGCGCCGGTAGTCCGCGCCCGGCGCGATCCTGCACGTAGAGTTTCAATCCGCCGCCAGTGCCGATGCCAGGGACCGACGGCGGCTCCAGCACAAACGCGAAGGCATCATCAATCTGCATAAGCTGCTGACGCACGTCGGCCAGGATCTTTGGCGCCGAAAGTCCCTTGGGAACACGTTCCTCGAACGATTTGAGTGACACAGAGATCACACCGGTGGTTAGGGTCGTTGGTGAACGGGGCACCGTCGAAGGCTGCTAGATTAGTTGCGATAGAATGTGATCAAGTTCATCCGCTGCGCAGAGGAATGAGAGAAAGCCTTTGTCCCAAACGGCGCAGGAACGGTCGCTTGCAAGCGTCCATCCGGTTCCATACCGAGCACCTGGATAGTGACTACCGCCTACAAGCATACGAAGAGTTTGAATCATCTCGATATCCTTGCGATCTACCTCGAACTCCGTGTCGTCCAGAAAAGAGTTAGGCCACCGGTCCACGAAGATCATCGGCGGCGCTGGTTTCTTGCGGCGGGCTTCGCCTAGCCAGGTATTAAGGTGCAGGTCGCCGAGGCCTGATCCGATGACATAGATTACGTCAGCCTTCAGCGCATCGCGGGCCAGGCTCGCATAATAGTGCGACAAGGGCTGTTGCTGCAGACGGGATAGCTTATCGAGGCCGGTAATCACCGCTGTGCGGATGGCTTGACTGCCGTCCATGCGCCGATTGCCAGAGCCGTTGTAGGATGAGTTTCGCAATGCTGCAGCCCGGTCATCAAACCAGTGAAGAGCGCCCAAGTCCGCATCGGCTGCCAACGGGGGGCCGAAGGCCATATGCACCGAGCCGTGCAGGTGGAAGAGGCCGTCAGTGTCTTCTGCCTTCCAGAACGCCCCGCGGTCAAAGCCTTTGGGATTAGGGCTCGAAGCTGGATCAAAACCGGTATAAAGGCCTGGGGCTGCCTGAAGCAGGAAATCATCGTAATTTGTGGTGTAGATGCGGGTGATATGGTCGCGCTGAACCTTCGCGATGAAAGCTGTGAGCGGGGCCAGGCTTGCTTTGGGCGCGACGCAAACCGCTGATAGCTCAGCGAAGATGAACTCGGCCATGCGACTGACGAGCGCGCTTAGTGCTTGCGCGTCAAACGCAACCCGACGGCTGATAAAGGGCTGGAGGATCGGACGAAATTCGTTTACCGCGCCCGCCGTCGGTTCGAAGGTCGACAGCAGCTCATGGGCAGAATGATAGATGTGCTCGAAGTTCACCGAGTCGGCACCGCCCTGGAAGTAGTCAGCAAGCACATCGGCTATTTTCAGGTAAGTGCAGTCGCTGCCGCACTGCTGCATCCATCCGTCAGCCAAAACCGCGGATTTGATCGCTTCAGTCAGCTCGTAGGTAGAGGGCGCCCCAAAATCGAGCGACGCGCCTGCTCCGGTAAGGATCAGCGCCCGCTTTGTCCGTCCTGTCACCAATCCATCCTCCGACCAGTTCAGTTCGGCAAGTCATGTGGCGAGGCCACAAGGCGTCGGCGCTCTCGGGCTTACCGCACCGCTCTAACACCATGTTCCGGGCCCCAGCCAGATTCAGCCCCTGGCCGCTAAGCGTACGATTTGAACATATCGTCCATTGCCCCCTACAGCAGTGTTGAGCCGGGCCGCCACCATCCGGGCTGCCGCACAACTGTCGGAAGGACCCAATCATCCCGCCAGCGGCAGGTGTCCCATTTCCCGCCAAATAGTGGTCCACTGGCGGTGCCGCCGCGCCGTCGGGTAAGCGACGTAGGCGTCATACGCTTCGAGTAGCGCCGGCCACGCCGCCTCGTTTGTCCCAGCGAGAACCTTGCGCAGGTCACGACCGTGCAGCTGGAGCAGGCGATGGTAATCGGCTTTGACAGCACCCTTCGGAACACGCCGCACCACAGGCTTCGTCCCGGCATCCTGTCCATGCTTCCGTGCGGTGATATCCCTGCTTGTGGCCGCCGGCGCGGCCAAGGCGCGTTCGATGTCGCCCGTCTGCGTGCGCGAGCGCCAGAAGAACGCCGTGCATCGCTGCGTGACGACCAGCACATGCGGCTCGTGGCCGGTGGCATGCGGCAGACCATCCTCGTCAACCGGACCGCGTGAGGCGAGATCGACCATGATCGCCCGTGCCTTTGCATCCCAGGCGGCGGGCTTGTTCCGGTCCAGCACGAACTTGCGCCAGGCCCAACGCAACTGGTCCCCATGATAGTCCGGCACCCTATCCCACGGCCGGCCTTGCAGCATGAGTGCAACCCCTGTCTGGAACTGTGCCTCAAGCACCGGCGCGAAGCGCAGCGTCAGACCAGGGAGCATCCAGCCGTCTCGCTTGCGCCGCTGGCGATCACGTATCCTGGTCCGCATTCGCCGGGCTTCGTCTGCGAACCACCTGTGGGACGGGTAACGCCCGCTCAGGAATAGCTTGTAGCAGTTCTCGCGATACAGCTTCGCATGGGTGGGGCCGGCGTGCTTGATGCAGTGTTTGTGTCCAGTCTCGATGATGGTGATGCGGCTGCATCGCCTGCCGCGCACAACCGCGCAGCAGGTGAACTGTGCGAGCCAGGGCCAGCGATTATGGACCGCCATGCCGGCAAAGAACTTGGCGTCTCGCTCACGCATCAATTCGGGCTGGGCCTGCCAGCCCTTGTTCAGCCGGACCGCGTTGTCGTGCCACAAGCCAAGCGCCTTGCCTCCGGTGACCCGGACGTATCGACCGGGCAGTTGCTTGGCGGAGGTCAGTCCGACTGGCGCGGTGATGGCGTGACGCATTGGGGGACCCTCCATGCGGCAGTGAAGCCTGCGCATGCCGGCCAGCCTAACCGCACCAGTGCCAGGATGCCCAACGCTCACCCTGGGTGCTGTCGGACCAGGTGGGTGGGGTGGTGATCGTGATGGGCCGGAGGACGATGCCTAGGCGGAACCAAAGTTGAGGGGACGCAAATTGGGATGGGAGGTCGATCATGGGTTCAACGCGGCCGGTCGCGGTACCCTGAGGGGCGGTATGGCCGGGGCGGCAGGCCCAGCGGCACAGGGACGGGACCAGGCCCCCTCCCCCGGCCCGTGGGGCCAAGGCCCGGCCCCGCCCCGTGGTCTGGGGCCGCGTGGCACCCCTCTGGCGCCCCGCCATGGGTGCGAGGCTGACGGACCCACCAGGCACCGGCTGCAAGTGCTGGCCAATGCAGGACCGGCCGGGCCGGATGTGTCCCGGCAGGCGTGGCCCCGGATGCAGCATGTGGAAGCCAGAGGGACGCCCATGCCCAGGCAGCGCCGGACCGCCGCGGCGAGCGTGCTTCCCACTGGTCCGACCAGAGTGGATCACAGTGGGAACAGAAGCCGCGCAGAGCGGCCTGGCATGCGTCGTCCGGCGACCTATTCAGGGTCCCTTTCAGGACTGATGGTCGTAAGTAAATGAAATCGCTAGTGCCACACCAACGTGAAAGGCTGGTGTCCTAGGCCTCTAGACGAACGGGACAGCGGGGCCGCGGCGCGGGCAGGGGTGGGTAGCGGAGGGGCACCGCAGGGTCAAGCCGGCGCCGCATCGGCAATGATGAACCCGGGGTTCACCGAACCATTCCATTCCTCGGCCCGGAGATGGCCGGCGAGATGCAGTGGCATGCCGTTGCCTGCCAGCATCGTCTCCGCCAGGATCCCATCGCGCGCCCGGAACAGCATCGCCTTCAGGCGCGGGCCGCCGCCTTCGCCTTCGACGAACGCGCGGATCGTGTTGCCCTCGCGGCCGACGCGATCGGCGCGCAGCACGCGGGCGCGCTGCAATACCAACATCGGTTCTTCGTTGCCGGCGCCGAATGGCGCGAGACGGCCGAGGTGGCGCGCAAGTTCCGTGGTCGCTCCGAGCACCGCCAGCGTGCCTTCCACCGACAGATCAGCCGCAGTCGGCAACAGCGCCGCGGCGGCGAGGCGGTCGTCCAGGAATGCGTGGAAGTCGGACATGCGGTCAGGTGCCAGGGAGAAGCCTGCCGCCATTGGATGACCGCCGCCGGTCTTCAGGATGCCAGCCTGGCGCGCGGCGATCACCGCGGCGCCGAGATCGAGGCCAGCCACCGAACGACCGGAGCCCTTTGCCACATTGTCGGCGACCCCTGCGACGCAGGTGGGTCGATTGAAGCGCTCCTTGATGCGGCCGGCGACGATGCCGACGACGCCGGGATGCCAGGCGGGACCACCGATCACCAGCGTGGCGTGGCCGGCACTGGCCTGCGCTTCGGCAGCTCGCATGGCGGCGTCGAGCATCGCGGCCTCGACTTCCTGGCGCTGGCGGTTCACCGCGTCGAGCGTGACGGCCAGGGTTGTGGCTTCCGCCGGGTCTTCGCACAGCAGCAGGCGTAGACCCAGGTCGGCTTCCGAGATGCGGCCGGCGGCGTTGATGCGGGGGCCGAGTGCGAAGCCGCAGGTCGCGGCAGACATTTTGTCGCGCACCATGGCCACATCGAGCAATGCGGCGATGCCGGGGCGCGCTCGGCGGGCCATCACCTTCAGGCCCTGGCAGACCAGTGCGCGGTTCACGCCGGTGAGCGGCATCACGTCGCAGACTGTTGCCAACGCGACCAGGTCGAGCAGGCCGATCAGGTCAGGCTCCCGGCGCGCGTCGAAAAAGCCCTGGCGGCGCAGCGTGCGCACTGTCGCAACCGCGGTGAGGAATGCCACGGCGGCGGCGCACAGCGATGTCAGGCCGGAGGTGCAGTCCAGGCGGTTGGGGTTGACGGTGGCGACGATGGCCGGCGGCGGGCCTTCGGCCTTGTGGTGGTCCAGCACGACGATGTCGGCGTCGCCGGCGATGAAGCTCAGGGCTTCGGCCGCGGCAGTGCCACAGTCGACGCAGACGATCAGGCTTGCGCCGCGCAGCACCAGCGAGTGCAGCGCGGGGCCGTTGGGGCCGTAGCCTTCCATCATGCGGTCAGGCACATGGTGGATGACCCCGCAACCGAGCTGACGCAACAGCGTGACCATCAGTGCGGAGCTGCATGCACCGTCGACGTCGTAGTCGCCGAACACGCCGACCACCTCGGTGTGTTGTACGGCGCGGGCAAGGCGCTCGGCGGCGATGTCCATGTCAATCAGCACGGATGGATCGGGCAGCAGCGCGCGCAGCGTGGGGTCAAGAAAGTGACAGGCGCCGTTTATGTCGATGCCACGCGCCGCGAGCAGGCGGCCAACGATTTCCGGCAGCTCCAGACGCTGTGAAATGCCGAGACCGATGCGATCCTCGGCCGTGCGCCAGATCCAACGACGTCCGCTCAGGCTGCGTTCAATGCCGAGTACGCAGTCAGTCATAACGGTGGCGGACCCATGGACGACCACGGATGAACATGAATAGGACGGTTCAGGCGATTCACTGGGGCGGTCTTTCAATGTCATTGCGAGGAGCACAGCGACGAAGCAATCTCGTGCCCTCGCCACCAGTGGCTAATGCCTCGCTGCGTTCCGCTGCGCCACTAGACTGCGTCTCAGCATTAGCCATGCAGCCAGGTCTTGGTGCGGAAGTTGTGGTGCGCCTCGACGATGCGCACCGTGCCGGACTTGCTGCGCATCACCATCGAATGCGTGACAGCGCCGTGGCCGAACCGTTTCACGCCGCGCAGCATGGTCCCGGAGGTGACGCCGGTGCAGGCGAACATGACGTCGCCCTTGGCCATTTCGTGCAGCGAGAATTTTCGACGCGGATCGGGGTGGCCCATCGAACGGACACGTTCGACCTGGTCTTCGTTCTCGAACATCAGGCGGCCCTGCATCTGGCCGCCGATGCAGCGCAGCGCAGCGGCGGCGAGCACGCCTTCCGGAGCGCCGCCGGAACCCAGATAGATGTCGATCTCCGAATCGGGCGTTGCGGTGGCGACCACGCCGGCGACATCGCCGTCGCTGATCAGCATGATGCGCGCGCCGGCTTCGCGGACCTTGGCGATGAGCTCCTTGTGGCGGTCGCGGTCGAGGATGCAGGCCATCAGGTCGGAGACCTCGCAGTTCTTGGCGAGAGCGAGTTCGCGCAGGTTCCTGCCGACCGGGGCGTCGAGGTCCACCACGTCGTTCGGCAGGCCGCCGCCGATGGCGATCTTGTCCATGTAGATGTCGGGGGCGTGCAGGAAGTTGCCGTGCTCCGCCAATGCCACGACGGCGAGCGCGCTGGGGCCGCCCTTGGAGGTCAGCGTGGTGCCTTCCAGCGGGTCAACCGCGATGTCCATTCGCGGGCCGCCGGCGCCGACCTTTTCCCCGATATAGAGCATCGGGGCTTCGTCCATCTCGCCTTCGCCGATCACGACGGTGCCTTCGATGGCGACCTGGTCGAACGCCTTGCGCATGGCCTCTACCGCGGCACCATCGGCCTCGTTCTTCTTGCCGAGGCCGATCCAGGCGGAGGCGGCGAGCGCGGCGGCCTCAGTGACGCGGACCAGTTCGAGGGCGAGGTTGCGGTCGGTGACTTCGCCGGGTTGCGGCGGGTGGGCGTCCATGGCGCTTTCCTCCGAGCGGGTGGTTTGGCGGGAGCGTAGCAGGTTGGCGGGCGGTGGCCCAACCGTCCGAAAGCAAGGCGGTGGTGCGGCGGCACGAATGAGCAAAGGGTCTTGGCGGCGTAGGACGAGTCGGGCCGCAACATCGCATTTTCTACACGCAGGGAGGGCTGGCCAATCGGCCGACCGACGCCCACACAAACTTCTCGCTGCCCCCAAACGACGCGTGTCAGAAACCTGCTTGCCGCCTGACGATCACTGACAGCCGGCTTGACGCAGACCGCCAGGAACCGCATTTTCCGCCGATCGAGAGGACCACACCATGGCAAAAACCAACACCGTGCAAATCAAACTCGTGTCCAGCGCCGACACGGGCTTCTTCTACGTCACCAAGAAGAACGCCCGTACGCAGACCGGCAAGCTCGAGCTGAGGAAATACGATCCGGTCGTGCGGAAGCACGTGCCGTTCAAGGAAGCCAAGATCAAGTAGCGGCGCCCGGTCGCAGGACGTTTCCAGCCGTCCCGACAGCGTTCTAGACGACCGGTTCGACCCGATTGCGCCCTGCCCGCTTGGCCTCGTACAGTGCCAGATCGGCCGCGTGCAGCAGCGCTTCAGGCGTGGTTGGCTGCGCGTCGGTGCAGGCGACGCCTATGCTGACGGTCAACCGGCAATGGCCCCCTTGCTCCCACATGAACGGTGTGCTTTCGACCGCCTGGCGCAGGCGTTCGGCGGCCTGCAGGCCATCATCGATGGCGGTCCCCGGCATCACCACCACGAATTCCTCGCCGCCATAGCGGGCCAACGAATCGAATACCCGGGTATTGGCGCGCAGCGTATCGGCAACGGCCCGCAACGCCTTGTCGCCCGCCGCGTGGCCGTACTCGTCATTCACCGTCTTGAAATGATCGACATCGATCATCAGCACGGCAATGTCACGGGTCTGCGTACTCTCGAGCAGGCCGCGTAGATGCCGCATCAGGTAGCGCTGGTTGTACAGGCCGGTCAGCGGATCGATCAGCGCCATTTCCAGCACGGTGCCGAAGTCGCTGCGCAGCCGGTCCTGGTAGAACTTGCGCCGGATCTGGTTACGAGCTCGCGCCCGCAGTTCGTTCTCATCGAGCGGCAGCACCAGCCAGTCGTTGGCGCCGAGGTCGAAGCCGCGCAGGATGCTCTCGCGCTCCTCAGGTTCGGCGATCAGCAGCAGCGGAATCTCATGCGTGGCATCGGCGGCGCGCAACTGCGAGGCGAGCTTCAGCGGGTCCTCCTCGATCAGTGACAGGCTGAGCACGACGAGGTCGAACGGAATGGCGGCCGACAGTTGCAGCGCCTCGGCGCCGGTACGGGCCCGGCCGGCCACGATGCCGTCGCGCGATAATGCCTCCTGGATGGTCTGCGCGCCGAGATCCCAGTCGTCCACCACCAGCGCACGTGCGCCGGCCACCGAGGGAACCACCGGCATCTCGCTGGTCAGTCCCAGAGCCCGGGCCGTTTCCCCCCGCGCCCGCCACTCGTCCAGCAGCCGCTTGAGGCGCACCAGGCTGCGCACCCGGGCCATCAACGTTTCGTACTCGACCGGCTTGGTCAGGAAATCGTCGGCCCCGGACTCCAGCCCGTGCAGCCGTTCCGCCGGTTCGCCGAGCGCGGTGACCATGACCACCGGGATGTGCAGGGTCGTCGGGTCGCTCTTCAACCTGCGGCAGCATTCGAACCCGTCCATGCCGGGCATCATCACGTCGAGCAGAACCAGGTCCGGTTGCCACTCGTGCGCCATCTTCAGCGCCTCGTACCCATCCCTGGCGCTGGCGACCTGGTAGTACTCGGCCGCAAGCTTGGCCTCCAGCAACCGGGTATTGGCCGGCACGTCGTCGACGATCAGAATGCGGGCGGTCATTTGCGGCGGACTCGCCTTTGCTACAATGGATGGCGCCGACCGGCACCTATCGAACATGGCCGGATATTAACCCAGGGTTGGCCCGCGCGAAAGCGTGCCAGGCAAACGCGTGAATAGGGCATGTAACTCAATCTGGTAATGGTATTCCAACACCGGCCCGGCCTGTGTCCACGGCAAATGCGCCAACTCCGTGACAAGGTCATGCCGGTGACCAGGACGCAAGCGCCGCTGAGCGATGACGGATCACTGATCGGCCCCAGCGATCGGCTCCCAGTGGTCCTGGTCTGAGCACCGGCCGCTGGCTACTGATCGGCGATGATCCGTCTCGTGCCATTTGTCTTCGTGCTGCTGTGGAGTTCCTCGTTCATCGCGTCCCGCGTGGGGCTGCGGCACCTGACGCCGCTGCTGTTCGTGGCGGTACGCATGGTGATTGCCGCCGCCGTGCTGCTCGCCGTGACGCTTGCCCTGCGGCGGCCGTGGCGCGTGCTGGCAGGGCGATGGCTGCATCTTGCGGTAGCCGGCGTGCTGACCAACAGCGTGCTGCTGATGACCGCGCACTACGCCATGGTACACATTGGCGCGGCGCCGATCGCTCTGGTGCAGACGCTCAATCCGCTGCTGACCGCGCTGCTGGCATGGCCCCTGTTGGGGGAGCCGTTGCGGCCGCTGCAATGGCTCGGGCTGGTGCTGGGTGCCGCCGGTGTCGTGCTGATCGTCGGCCTCGCCGCGGCGCGCAGCCACGTGGAGCTGAACGGACTGCTGCTCACGGCCGGCGGTGTGGTCGGCCTGTGCAGCGGCACGCTGTACTTCGGGAAATTCTGCCGCGGCGTGCCGATCCTGCAGGGGACAGCAGTGCAATTTTCCGCCGCCGCCGCGGCCTGCGTGGTGTCGACAGCCGTGTTCGAGACGCCGCACGGCGACTGGACCGCGGCCGCGGTCGCCGCCGTCCTGTGGAACGCCGGGGCGGTTTCGTTGGGCGGGATGGCGCTGTATTACCTGATGCTGGCGCGCGGTACTGCGGCGCGGGCGACGGCGAACTTCTACCTGGTGCCGGGCACCGCGGCCCTGCTGGCCTGGGCACTGCTGGGCGAACGCTTGTCAGCCCTGACGCTCGGGGGACTGTTGGTGTCGTCGACGGGGTGTTGGATGGTCCGCCGGCGAGAACCGGACACAAACCGACCAATCCGCCAGCCTGCCGTTCAGCAAAAATGACCTGAAGCGCGACTGACTATCTCATCGCAAACTGCGTCTTGCCGAACATGATCTCGCGTTCGGCGTCGGTCATCTGGCCCTGCCGCTGGTTCTCCGCCAGCACCGCAACGCCTCGCTTCACCGCCGGCCGCGCCGCCACCGCATCATGCCAACGCTTCACGTTGGGATACTCGTTGAGGTCGATGTTCCGCCGCTCGGGATTGCGAATCCAGGGGAAGTTGATGATGTCGGCCATGCTGTATTCGTCGCCGGCCAGCCAGGTCGCCTCGGCGAGGCGTTTGTCCAACACACGGTGCAGCCGCTTCACCTCGTTGGTGTAGCGCTCGATCGCGTAGGGGATCTTCTCCACCGCATAGTTAGCGAAGTGGTTGTACTGGCCGAACATCGGTCCCGTGCCGCCCATCTGGAACATCATCCATTGCAGGCAGGCGTAGCGGCCGACAGGATCCTTCGGGATAAACCTGCCGCCGGACTTCTCCGACAGGTAGATCATGATCGCGGCCGACTCGAACAGCTTCAGCGGCTTACCGCCGGGGCCATCGGGATCGACGATCGCCGGGATGCGATGGTTCGGCGTGATTGCCAGGAATTCGGGCTTGAACTGATCGCCCTTCCCGATCGCGACGGGGATGACCTTATAGGGCATGCCAAGCTCTTCCAGGGCAATATGCACCTTGTGGCCGTTCGGTGTCGGCCAGGTCCAGACTTCAATCATGACAGCGTCCCCGCTTTGCCGACCACTGTGTTCTGCTCACGCATTCCCCGCCAGATAATCCATCGCGGCCTGCGTCCCGCCCGGCTTGTGCGGCACGCCGGCGACCCGCAACCCCATCTCCACGCCGCTCAGCGTCCCCATCAGTTGCAGATCGCCGAAATCGCCGAGATGGCCGATGCGGAACACCCGGTCCTGGATCAGGCCGAGCCCGGTCCCCAGGCTCATGTTGAACTTCTCCAGGATGATCGCGCGCAACCGGTCGGCGCTGTGACCCTTGGGCGTACGCACCGCGGTCAGCGCGGATGAATGATCGCGCGGTTCGGCGCACTGCGTCTCCAGCCCCCAGGTGCGAACCGCCCGCCGCGTCGCCTCGGCGTGGCGGTCGTGCCGCGCGAAGATGTTCGCGTAGCCCTCCTCGCGCATCATCTTCACCACCTCGACCAGGCCGAACAGCAGGTTGATGCCCGGCGTGTACGGGAAATAGCCCGTGGCGTTTGAGGCCAGCATAGCCTGCCAATCCCAATAGTTGCGCGGCAGGCGCGCCGTCTTGTTGGCGTCCTGCGCCTTCTCGCTGATTGCATTGAACGACAGGCCGGGCGGCATCATCAGCCCCTTCTGCGAGCCGCAGATGGTGACATCGACGCCCCAGTCGTCGTGGCGGTATTCCATGGCGCCGAGTGAGGAGATCGCGTCCACCATCAGCAGCGCGGGATGACCGAGTTCGTCCATCACGCGGCGGACCTGGTCCACGTGGGTGACGCAGCCGGTGGACGTCTCATTGTGCACCACGCAGACCGCCTTGATGCGATGTGCCCGATCGTCCTTGAGCACTGCGCGGATGGCGGCCGGATCGGCGCCGCGCCGCCAGTCGGTGTCGAGGAAGATCGGCTCCAACCCGAGCCGCCGCGCCATGTCGTCCCACAGCATGGCGAACCAGCCGGTGCGTGCCATCAGCACCGCGTCGCCCGGCGACAGTGTGTTGACCAGTGCCGCCTCCCACGCGCCGGTACCCGAGGCCGGGTAGATCACCACAGGCTGCGTGGTCTGGAAGATCTCGCGCAGCCCTTCCAGGCAGGTGCGGCCCAATTCGCCGAACTCCGGGCCGCGATGATCGATCACCGGGCGGTCGATCGCACGCAGCACGCGATCGGGCACGTTGGTGGGGCCGGGAATTTGCAGAAAGTGGCGCCCGGGCGCGCGGGTAGGCTGGTGTGTCATAGGACGGGTCTCTCCCTCGGGCGCGCTTGTTAGCGGTAATCGTTCCCGCCGCCAAATCGCTTTCGCCAGGGTGACGCCGTCAGGCGTTGCCCGCCAGGTAATCCACCGCTGCCTGTATATGCAGTATGATACAACCACAGGTTGATTGCGGGGGGGGGGATTTGTGACATCGTTCCCAACAATCAATAGTTGCCTGTACGGAGGACGTTCGAAATGTCACGGAACGTAATCGCAATGTGTGCCGCCCTGGCGCTGGGTGGACTGATCCCCTCAATGGCGCAAGGCGCCCCCAACCTCGTGACCAACCCAGGATTCGAGAGCGGCACCGTCGGCTGGACATTTGCCGGGTGCGCTGGGGTGGTCACCGGCGGCGGCTCCGATCCGCATACAGGCTCCTGGGCTGCATATGTTAATTTTGAGGGTGCTCCCTGTGGCGCTCCGCCTCCTGCCCCGGCCGACAGCGGGTTTATTATGCAATCAATAGCGACCACGCCCGGCGACCTATATGCAGTCAGCTTCTGGCTCGATACCCTATCCGGCTTCGGCGACCTATCGGCCTCGTTCGGTGCCGACGTTGGCTATAGTGCGACCAGCCCAGATATTCCGTACACAAACATTACCTTTGACGCGGTAGCCACTAGCTCAAGTTCTCTATTTCAGTTCGCAGGAATCAACGTATCGGGTACTAAGTGGATCGACGATGTGTCCGTCATGGATCTGGGTCCTGTAACCCCACCGGTCCCCGAACCCGGCTCGCTTGCGTTGCTGTCGGGTGCTTTGGCCGGGCTCTGCCTGATCCGTCATCGAGATCGCCGCTGACCTGCGCTCTCCGTGGCTGCGTCTGACAGCTGCCAGACCGCTCGCCCGCGCCTGCTTAGGCGTTGCCCGCCAGGAAATCCACCGCCGCCTGCACGCCGCCTGGCCTATGTGGCACGCCGGCCGCCCGCAGGCCGATCTCCACCCCGCCCAGCGTGCCGATCAGTTGCAGGTCGCCGAAGTCGCCGAGATGGCCGATGCGGAACACCCGGTCCTTCAGGATGCCCAGGCTTATGTTGCATTTCTCCAGGATGATGGTGCGCAGCGCATCGGCGCTGTGGCCCTCCTGCCCCCGCTTTCTTGGCGCCCTCCGCGCTGCATCTGATGCGCGACCTCCCATCGGGGTTCATCCGCAGGTTTCCAGCAAGTGCCCTGCTGCCGCCACCGATTTGGGCCAAGGCCCCGGAGTCAGGCCGGAAACGTCAGCCGCTGATAGAGCTCGGCGAGCGGTAGGGTGACGTCGATACCCGGCAGGACCAGCTCCGCCGCCGTGTGCGCGGTGGCGATCCAGGCGCCGCCGGGTTTACGCTGGAACAGCGTAGCCGCCACCGCGGTCTGCTCCAGCAACACGTAGGCGCGGAGCGACGGCACCGCGCCGTAGTCGATCAGCTTCTCGACCCGGTCAGTTGTGGCAGTGTCGTCCGACAGCACTTCAAAGATCGCCACCGCGTCGGTGATGGTGCGCGTGGTCTGGACGATAGGGCCGCTGAAGACCACCACATCTGGATACCGAATGCGATCGCCGATCCGCAGGCGCATCTCGTGCAGCGCCCGCATGGGCTGGTTGGCCAGCAGTCGGCCGAGGAGCAAGCGCAGGTTGAACACGATCTCCTGGTGCGCGACGCTGCCACCGGTCATTGGGATGACCTCCCGCCCGTCGAACTCGTGCTTGCCTTCCTGCCGGTCTTCCCAGGCGAGGAAGGTCTCCGTGGTCCATGGCCGGTCCAACACGGTATCCATGGCGGCGATCATAGCCTAGGCCGGTGCCATTGGTCGACAGAAGCCGCGGTGTCTACGATCAGCTTCAAGCGTTGCCCGCAAGGTAGTTGACGGCCGTCTGCACGCCGCCCGCCTTGTGCGGCACGCCGGCCGCCCGCAGGCCGATCTCCACCCCGCCCAGCGTGCCGATCAGTTGCAGGTCGCCGAAGTCGCCGAGATGGCCGATGCGGAAAACCCGGTCCTTCAGGATGCCCAGGCCGTTACCCAGGCTCATGTTGCACTTGTCCAGGATAGTGGCGCGCAGCGCATCGGCGCTATGGCCCTCGGGCACACGCACCGCGGTCAGCGACGACGAGTAGTGGCGCGGTTCGGCGCACTGGAGCTCGAGGCCCCAGGCGCGCACCGCCCGTCGCGTGGCCTCGGCGTGGCGGTCATGGCGGGCGAACACGTTTGGCAGGCCCTCCTCCAGCAGCATGCCCATCGCAGCGTTCAGCCCGAACAGCAGGTTGGTGCCGGGCGTATAGGGGAAATAGCCGGTCTTGTTGGCCTCCAGCATCGGCCGCCAGTCCCAGTAGCTGCGGTGCAGCTTTGCGGTTTCGGTCGCCTTCAGCGCCTTGTCGCTGATCGCGTTGAACGACAGGCCGGGCGGCAGCATCAGCCCCTTCTGCGACCCCGCGATGGTGACATCGACGCCCCATGCGTCGTGTCGGTAGTCGATCGAGGCCAGCGACGAGATCGTATCCACCATCAGCAGCGCTGGATGCTTCGCCGCATCCATCGCGGCGCGCACCTCGTCGATGCGGCTGGTGCAGCCGGTGGAGGTCTCGTTGTGCACCACGCAGACCGCCTTGATCCGGTGCGAGCGGTCGTTCAGCCAGCGCGTCGCCGATCGCCGCCACGTCGGCGCCACGCCGCCAGTCGGTGTCGATGAAGATCGGCTTGAGGTCGAGCCGCTGCGCCATCTCGTTCCACAAGGTGGCGAACCAACCGGTGCGGCACATCAGCACCGTGTCGCCCGGCGACAGGGTGTTGGTCAGCGCCGCTTCCCAGGCGCCGGTGCCGGAGGCGGGATAGATCACCACGGGACCCTTGGTCTGGAAGATGCTGCGCAGGTCGCTGAGGATCTCCAGCCCCAGCCGGCCGAAATCCGGGCCACGGTGGTCGATGGTGGGGTTGTCGATCGCCCGCAGCACCTTGTCCGGCACGTTGGTGGGGCCGGGGATCTGCAGGAAATGCCGCCCGGCGTGGTATTGCGTCATGGAGCCTCCTACCCTGGGGCGGCAGATTGGCGCGTCTTTTCCGGAATGCCAATCCGCCAGCCGGGGCGTTGCAGGGCAATCGGGTGAATGAGTAGGTGACAAACCGATAAAGTGCTGAATCCATGACACCCCTCGATTCGCTGAGCGGGGGCAGCCATGGACGACTTGACGACGAGTTGTGCCGCATTCGATGAGGCGGTGTTATTTCTTAGCTATACCGCGACTCCCCGGGAAGGCGAAAATACCCCTTGCCAAACGGCCGGAACGCGATTTTACCGTCCGCATGATCCGCCGCGGCTTCCTGGACGCCGAATCGCGCAAGGACCTGACCGAGTTGGCTCGGGACGGGTCTGCCGCCCATCGTTTGGCCCGGCGCGCCAATGCGCTGGTGCTGCTGGACGACGGCATGAGCTGCGAAGCCATCGCGACGGTCCTGTTGCTGGACGACGACACGATCCGCAGCTGGTATCGGCTGTACCAGGAAGACGGGATCGAGGGCCTGGCGAGCTTCGGCTATGAGGGCGGCGCCTGCCGCCTGAACGAAGAGCAGCGGGACAAGCTGAAGGCCTGGATCAGCGATACGCTGCCGCGGACCACGCGCGAGGTGGGCGCCTGGATCGAGAAGGAGTGCGGCATCGAATACCAGGGCCGGTCTGGCCTGATCGCGCTGTTGCACCGCCTTGGCATGGAACATCGCAAACCAAAAACGGTGTCGCGCAAGCTCGATCCAGAGAAACAGGCTGCATTCATCAAGGCGTATGAGGAGTTGCTGAACCGCCTGGACGCGGATGAGGTGGTGTTGTTCGCCGACGCGGTGCATCCGACGCATGCGGTACGGCCGGTAGGGTGCTGGGCGCCGAAGGACACGCCGATCGCGGTGGCGCAGACCAGCGGGCGGGAACGCCTGAACATTCATGGCGCGATCGACCTGGAGACCGGCCACACCCAGATGCTGGAGGTGGAGACGGTTGATGCAGCCAGCACGATCAGACTGATGATCGCGCTGCTGAGCATGTACCCGCGCAAGCGGGTGATCCACGTATTCCTGGACAACGCCAGATATCATCATGCGAAGTTGGTGCAGGCCTGGCTGGCGCGGCCGGGCTGCCGGATCAAACTCCACTTCATCCCGGCCTACTGCCCGCACCTCGACCCGATCGAACGACTCTGGGGCTTGATGCACAAGCACATCACCCACAACACGTGTCATGAAACCTTCCGAGACTTCAGCGGCGCGATCCTGACGTTCCTGCGAGAGGAGGTGCCCAGGAACTGGCGCCTCTACTGCGATGAGGTCACAGACAACTTCCGCATCATCTCGCACGAGGATTTTCGGATTCTGGCGTGAGCGGGGTATATTTCAAGGACCTGAACGACCCTCGCCAGCAAGGCAAGATAACCTACCCGCTCGACGAGATCCTGCTGCTCTGCCTGCTGGCTGTGCTGGCCGGGGCCGAGACCTTCGTTGATATCGCTCTGTTCGGCTGCAAGAAGCTCGATCTTTTGCGCCGCTTTCGACCGTTCAAAAACGGCACACCGGCGCACGATCATCTCGGCGACATCCTGGCCGCTCTCGACGCGGCGCAATTCCAGAGATGTTTTGTCGCCTGGGTGGCGGCGCTGACCGGAGCGCCGGAGGGGGTGATCGCGATCGATGGCAAGACCGCGCGACGGTCTGGCCGCAAGAAGGATGGCGCCCCGGCGATCCACATGGTCTCGGCCTTCGCAGCACGCCAGCGGCTCGTGCTGGGGCAGGTCAAAGTCGCGGAAAAGTCCAACGAAATCATCGCTATCCCTAAGCTGCTGGACATGCTGGCGATCGACGGGGCGATCATCACCATCGATGCCATGGGCTGCCAGCGCGACATCGCTCAGAAGGTGTTGGACAAGAAGGCCGACTATGTTCTGGCACTGAAAGGCAATCAGGGATCGCTGCGCGGGGACGTTGAGCTGTTCGTCGCCGAGCAACAGGCCGCAGGCTTCAAGCACACCGCGATCAGCCGCGACCAGACGATCGACGGCGATCACGGTCGCATCGAGACCAGGACCACGACCGTCATCCATGACATCGCCTGGCTGCAGGAACGCCACGACTGGCCCGGCCTGAAGGCCGTCGTCATGGTCGAGAGCTCGCGCGAGATCGCCGGAAAGATCGAGCTGGAGACACGCTTCTACATCACATCGCTGGTGCTGCTCGCGCACCTGCTGGGTCCGATCATCCGCAGCCACTGGGCGATCGAGAACAGCCTGCATTGGGTCTTGGACATGGTCTTCCGTGATGACGAATGCCGCGTCCGGACCGATCACGCCCCGGCCAACTTCACCACGATCAAGCACATGGCTCAAAACCTGATCCGAAAGGCGCCAGGCAAGGCTTCACTGCGGCTCAAGCGCAAGACCGCCGGTTGGGATGATGACTTCCTCGCCGGATTGATCGCTCGCTAGGTTGCTTCACCCGATTCCCCTGCGGGGCTTCGCGGACCCCACCAGAGGACGCTGCCCTCTGGACTCCCGCCAAGGGCGACGCCCTTGGAACCTTTCACTTTCGACCGGTGGGGATGGGGGTGGCTGAGCCCGAGCATGGCAGTGCCCATGCTCGGGCTCAGCCACCCCCGCCCCCACCGGTCGAAAACGATTGGATCGCAAAGGCGACTGCCTTTGCTGGAGGTCCAGGAGGCAAAGCCTCCTGGCGGGTTTCAGGGCGGAGCCCTGTCAGACGTGACCGGTTCATCCCGGCATGTTAACCCCCGATCATGAAAGTGACAGCCACGAGACATCGATCGTGAGTGACGCCGCGATCGCCCCAGGCGATTCCCGCCTCGCCAACCGGCTACGTCGCGAAATCCGCGGCGCGGTGCTGTTCGATCGCGCCGACCGCGGCCGCTACGCCACCGACGCGTCGATCTATCAGGTCGAGCCGATCGGCGTGATCGTGCCGGAGGAAATCGGCGACGTAGCCGCGGCGCTGGCGATCGCGCGCGAGGAAGGCATCCCCGTGCTGCCGCGTGGCGGCGGCACCAGCCAGTGCGGCCAGACAGTGAACCGCGCGCTGGTGATCGACTGCTCCAAGCACCTCCGCCGCATCCTGCACGTCGATCCCGAAGCGCGCACCGCATTGGTGGAACCCGGCGTGGTACTCGGCCACCTGAACGCGGCGCTGCGCAAGCACGGGCTGTTCTTCCCGGTCGATCCGTCGACCCACGCGCGCTGCACCATTGGCGGAATGGCCGGCAACAACTCCTGCGGCTCGAAGTCGATCCGCTACGGGCTGATGGCCGACAACGTGCGCGCGATCGATGCCATCCTGGCCGACGGCACGCAGCACAAGTTCGGCCTGCTGCCGGACAATATCGGCGCCGATGTGCCGACCGGCATTTCCGACATCATCCAGCGTCTGCGCGCGCTTGGCGCGACGGAGGCGGAAGAGATCGCCGCGCGCTTTCCCTCGCAGTTGCGCCGCGTCGGCGGCTACAACATCGACGTGCTGACGCCGGTCGCACGTCTCGCGGGCCAGGAGAATCTGGCGCGCCTGCTGGTCGGATCGGAAGGCACGCTGGCATTCTCCGCCGCGCTCGAACTCACGCTGCATCTGATCAAACCGCGGAAACTGCTCGGCATCTGTCAGTTCCCGACATTCCGCCATGCCATGCAGGCGGCGCAACATATCGTCGAGCTCGACCCGGAAGCAGTGGAACTGGTGGATCGCACGATGATCGACCTCGGGCGCGGCATCCCGATCTACCGCGCGACGATCGACCGCATGCTGATCGGCGAACCTGAACTCGCTGCTGATCGTCGAGTTCCACGGCCGCGACGATGCACCGCTTGCTGCGAAACTGGACCAGCTCGATGAACTGATGAGCGATCTCGGCCATCCCGCCGCCGTCGTGCGTGCGGCCGATGCGGGATTCCAGGCCGATATCGCCGCGGTGCGCGAGGCCGGCCTGAACATCATGATGTCGATGAAGGGCGACGGGAAGCCGGTGTCGTTCATCGAGGATTGCGCGGTCGATCTCGAGGACCTCGCCGACTACACCGAGCGGCTGAACGACGTGTTCGAGCGGCACGGCACCAAGGGCACCTGGTACGCGCACGCCTCGGTCGGCTGCCTGCATGTCCGCCCTGTGCTGAACATGAAGGATCCCAATGACGTCGCCACCATGCGTGCGGTGGCCGAGGAATGCTTCTCTCTCGTCCGCGAATACCGGGGATCGCACAGCGGCGAACACGGCGACGGCCTGGTACGCAGCGAATTCCACGAAACCATGTTCGGTCCGCGCATCGTACGTGCGTTCGAGACCGTGAAGGACACGTTCGATCCGAACAACATGCTGAACCCCGGACGCATCGTGCGCCCGCCGCGCATGGACGACCGCACGTTGTTCCGCTACGGGCCGGGTTACGCGGCAGTGACCGACTTCACGCCCAAACTCGACTGGTCGGAACACCCCGGGCCGCTTGGCGGCATGCTCGGCGCGGTCGAGATGTGCAACAACAACGGCACCTGCCGCGCGTTCGACGCCGGCGTGATGTGCCCGTCATATCGCGTGACGCGCGACGAAGAGCACCTGACCCGGGGCCGCGCCAACACGCTGCGACTGGCACTGACCGGCCAGCTTGGCGTCGATGCAATGGCATCCGATGCCGTCGCCGACGCGATGGCGCTGTGCGTGTCATGCAAGGCGTGCCGGCGCGAATGTCCGACCGGCGTGGACATGGCGAAGATGAAGATCGAGGTGCTGGCGGCGCGCGTCGACCGCCATGGCCTGACGCGGCGCGACTGGCTGATCGCTGAACTGCCGCGCTATGCACCACTGATCTCCCGCATTGCTCCCCTGGTCAATCTGCGCAACCGGGTGCCGGCCTTGCGGCGGCTGAGCGAACGGATGGTTGGTTTCGCCGCTGAGCGTCCCCTTCCCTCGTGGCGGCGCGATGCGTTCCGCGACCGCGAGGCTGCCGCGTTCAGCCCCTTGCGTCAGCGCGGCGAAGTGTTGCTGCTTGCCGACACCTTCAATCGCTGGTTCGAACCGGAGAACCTGCGCGCCGCGTTGCGCGTGCTGACCGCGGCAGGTTACCGCGTGCACATGCCGGCCTATCGCGGGCGGCCGATGTGCTGTGGCCGCAGTTTCCTCGCCGCCGGCATGGTGGACAAGGCGCGCGACGAAGCTCGACGCACGCTGGAAATCCTGCGCGGCGATCTGCCGGTGATAGGACTGGAACCATCGTGCCTGTTCACGCTGCGCGACGAGTACCGCTCGCTGCTGCCGGGCGCCGCAGCCGATGCACTGGCCGGCCGCGCGTTCCTGCTCAGCGAATTCCTGACGCGCGAGAATGCCGAGCTGCCGCTGAAGGGCCGGCCCGCGACGGCGCATGTGCACGGCCACTGCCACCAGAAATCGTTCGGTGCCTTTCTGGCGGCCATCGCGACGCTGAAGCGAATTCCGGATCTATCGGTGAAGCCGATCGCCTCGTCGTGCTGCGGCATGGCGGGGTCGTTCGGCTATCAGGCCGAAACGCAAGGGGAGTCACGCGCGATGGCCGAGGCCGGGCTGCTGCCGGCTGTTCGTGCCGCCGCGGCGGACGACATCATCGTCGCCGATGGCACATCGTGCCGTCACCAGATTCGCGATCTGGGTGGACGCGGGGCAGTCCATTCCGTGCGTGTGCTGGAACTGGCGTTGGCATGACTACTGCCACGACCACTTTCCCGACTGTCATTGCGAGGAGCGCAGCGACGAAGCAATCTCGTGCGGATTGGGCCCCACTGGTCGGAGATTGCCGCGTCGCTTCGCTCCTCGCAATGACAGTTTGACGGTAGAGACAACATGATGACGCCAGACCAGGTTCTGAACTTCTGGTTCGCCGGCGACCCGACAGTGCGTCGCAAGATCTGGTTCGAAAAGAACATCGCATTCGATTCCGGCTGCAACCGCTTTGTCGATACACTGCGTGACGCGAAACTCGGGCGGCTGGACTCCTGGGCCGAGACGCCGCGCGGTGCACTCGCTCTGCTGATCGTGCTCGACCAGATGTCGCGCAATCTGCATCGCGGATCGCCGGAGACCTATGCCGCCGACAGCAAGGCCCGCGCTGTGACACGCGCTGCGCTTGCCCGCGGCTTCGACCGACAGGTCGGCCCGGTCGAACGCATGTTCTTCTACCTGCCGCTGGTGCATTCCGAAAACCTGGAGGACCAGGACGATGCGACGCGCCTATATGCCGCGGTCCGCGAGGAACTGGGTGAACCTGCAAATGAATCCGGACGCGGCCATCGCGACGTGATCCGCCGGTTCGGTCGCTTCCCGCACCGCAACGCCATCCTCGGCCGCGTCAGCACGCCGGAGGAAGCAGCATATCTCGCCGAACCCGGCGCAGGGTTTGGTCCGCGCGATAAAGGAGGACCCGATATGGATGACCTCGCCAACCAGGACCACGAAATTGGCTCCGGCGACTATCGCTATCGTTTCCGCCGCAACTGGGCGAAGCCGCCACGCTGGTGGAATTTTGGCGAGGTCGACAAATCCGGACCGCCGCAGACCTGCGTGAAGGGAGCCACCGCGGCCAATGGCGACATCTACGTGCTGTCGCGCGCGGCGCATCCGGTAATGATATTCGATGCCGATGGCCGCTTCGTGACATCCTGGGGCGAAGGCGAATTCTCGTCATTCGTGCACGGCATGACCATAGACCCGGCGGGTCATGTCTGGATCGCGGACTCCGGCCTTCACACTGTTACGCAGCACACGGCAGACGGCACGCGGCTGCGCACGCTTGGCAGTCCGGGCGCCGCCGCACCCACGCTGTACGGCAAGCCGTTCAACATGCCGACCGGCATCGCCATCGCCTCGACTGGCGAGGTGTTCGTTTCCGACGGCTACGGCAATCGCCGGGTGCATTGCTTCTCATCCGACGGCGACCTGAAGCACGCCTGGGGCGAGCCTGGCGACGGGCCGGGGCAATTCGCCCTGGTGCACTTCATCACAACGGATGACGAGGATCGGTTGTACGTATGCGATCGCGAGAACCACCGCATCCAGATTTTCTCGACGGCGGGCGAGGTGCTCGCGCAATGGACCGGCTTCATGATGCCGAGTGACCTTGCGTTTGGGCGCGAGGCGATCTACGTCGCCGGCGCCGATGGTGTTTCGATATGGACCAAGGACCGCCGCAAGCTGGTGCATCTCGGGCGTGACGAGCCCTTCCCGGGTGCGTTCAATGTGCATGGCATCTGGCTGGATGCCGACGAGAACATCTACCTGGCACAGTTCGATCGCGCGGTGAGCAAGCTGAGCCGGATCGATCAGGCCATTCGGAACAGGTGAGAGGCAGACATGACCGACATCCTGACGCCGTTGACGCTCGACTTCCTGGCATGGTTGGCGCGTGAGCCGCGCAGCTACGCCGACGTGATGGACGCCTGGCGAACCTCGTGTCCGCGACTGACGATCTGGGAGGATGCCATCGACAACGGCCTGATCGCTTATGCGCGCGCGCCTGGACGCCCGGCGCTGATCGAGGTCACGTCACGTGGCCAGGCGTTGCTCGTCGCGCATCGAACGATGGCGATGGACGAGACGGCGCAGTGAACATCGCGATCCTGGATGATTATCACGACACGGTGCAAACGCTGCGCTGCTTCGGCATGCTGGCGGGACACGCGGTCACCATCTGGAACGATCATGTCCAGGACACGGATTTGCTGGCCGAACGGCTGAAGGACGTCGAAGCACTGGTCCTGATCAGGGAGCGCACCGGGATTCAGGCGCCGCTGCTGGACCGCCTGCCCAGACTGCGGCTGATCAGCCAGCGCAGTGTGTATCCACATATCGATATCGAGGCATGTACGCGGCTGGGCATCGTGGTTTCGTCGAGCCAGCATCCCGGTACACCATCCTACGCGACTGCCGAACTCACCTGGGCACTGGTGCTTGCCGCCGCGCGGCAGATACCGCAACAGACGGCTGCGCTGCGCAACGGTCGATGGCAGATCGGTGTCGGCACCAGTCTGCGCGGCAAGACGCTGGGCATCTACGGCTATGGTCGGATCGGCCGCGTTGTCGCCGGCTACGGACAGGCCTTTGGCATGCACGTGCTGGTCTGGGCGCGCGAAGTATCGCGCGATCGCGCCTGTGCCGACGGTTACGCGGTGGCCGAGACCAAACAGGCGTTCTTCGAGCAGAGCGATGTCATCACCTTGCACATGCGACTGGTGCCGGCGACTCGCGGGATCGTCACCGCCATTGATCTGGCGCGCATGAAGCCGACGTCGATCCTGGTCAACACCAGCCGTGCGCCGCTGATTGAGCCTGCCGCGCTGGCGCAAGCATTGCGCGCCGGTCGTCCCGGCATGGCGGCTGTGGACGTTTACGACGAGGAACCGGTGACCGACGCGCGACATCCCTTGCTGACGCTCGACAACGCAATCTGCACACCGCACATCGGCTACGTGACGCGCGATGAGTACGAGGTGCAGTTCACCGATATTTTCGAGCAGATCCTCGCATTCGAGGCGGGCGCACCGATCAATGTGGTCAACCCGGAAGCCAGGCATCGCGACGGCGGCGCGTCCTGACATCAACGGCCATGACGGTGTGATACCATTTTCCGTTGTCGGCGCCTGCTGCCGCTACATCACTGCGTCATCCCGCGACAACAACAGCCCCTACCGCAGGCCGGTGGAAAACGCCACGAATTGCAGCAGTTCCTGCGACGGCACCGGCTTTTGCATCACCGTCATCGCCCCGAGACGATCCGCCTCCCTGGCAACAGCCTCATCGTGCGCGCCCGTTATCAGCAACGCCGGAATCGCCAACCCGCGACGCTCCAGTTCCAGCAGCAGATCGAGGCCTGTCATGCCCGGCATGTTCTGGTCGATCACCAGGCACGCCACCTCGGCGTGGCCAGGATCGGCAAGGAACTGCTCGCCGGAGCTGTACGTCTGCACACTATGACCGGCATTCTCCAGCAATGCCCCAAGCACCAGGCCGACATCGGCGTCATCGTCGATGATCGCCACCGCGCTCGCATATTCTCGATCCATGTCCTCTTCCTGTGGATCCCGTCCACCAGGCAACCCTGCCCGGCAAGCAGGTCGGAACTATGGCCGAAGCGCGTGATCACAGCCTGTTGTCACGATGGGGCGCCCTGGCCTGGATTTCTCACACCGGGTAGCGCCGGCGTGCCGACGACTGAATGCGAACCCGCGGCCAGCGACGGCGGATCTGCGCGATAATGCGCGCCATTTCCTCGACCGCGCCGACAGCGCCATCCCTCGGGTCCGGCTTCGCCGGCCCAAGGACCGCCACCAACGGATCGTTGGAACGAAGTTCTGCGGCAGCGCCGGTATGTCTTGCCATCGTCTGGATTAAAGAGCCAGCCGTACTTCCAATTACCCGAACTCGTCGGGAGCAGTCCCCAGACCACGGCTGTATTTGGCCCGCACGATCACGGAAGCTCCTTAACCAGGCGACCCGACTATGCAGTAAACCATCGCGATCAAAAATCTGCAAAGCTGAGTTTGAATCGATCAGCCGCACTCGTCGGGAGCTTCGGTACAATTGGCTGGCGTGCGAACAACCAACAGCGACATGATTATAATCGCCAAGCCTGCTTGGACCTACCGGCATCCCAGCCAATACCTCACCTCCGCAAGTTTCGGCACAGAGGCCCGCTCTGCAATGCGGGCGATGCCTGTCCCTCGACAGCACCTCCTCTGCTTGCCCGGACAGAGGGCTAGCCATCGCCGGGCCACCATGCAATAGATCTCACGACGCAACTTCGTCGATGTCCGTCCCGATGCAAGTCGCCATGGCCTCGCTGAAGCCAAGGGCTAGGACACAATCGGTCAATTAAACATACGCATCATGAAGATGCATTGACTTAAATCATTGGTGGGATACCGCAATCGCAGTCTGGGCGCGTTCAATTTGAGGAGAAACCACCGATGGTTCAGTGGTTTGCCGTAACGCTCAAAGGGGGGCCGTCCATGAACGCACCATACGAACCTGATCACGAACACGAGGATCGCCAGTCGCGCCGCTTGCTGGATGTTTTCATTCGAGCAGGACTGGTAGTGGTGCTTGTGCTCCTGTGCTACCTCATCTTCTCGCCATTCCTGACGATGATGTTGTGGGCGCTGATCCTGGCGATCACGATCTATCCTCTCCATCAGATGTTGGCCGCCCGGATCGGTGGCAAACAGGGGCTGGCCGCGACTTTGATCGTCTTGATCGCCGTCGGGGTGATCGTCACGCCGACCATCATGCTGGCCAGCGAGTTCGGCGATTCGGTCCAGAACCTGATCCAGAACGTGCGCGACAATACGCTTCAGATTCCTCCGCCATCGGAAAAGATAGCCGCCTGGCCGGTCGTCGGCGATAGGGTGCATGCCGTCTGGTCGCAGGCGCACAACGATCTGCCGGGACTCGTCCAGAGCATGCAGCCCAAGCTTGGCGAGCTGGCGACCAAAGCACTCGGCATCGTCGCCGCGCTGGGAGCCGGTTTGCTGATGTTCATGTTCTCGTTCGTCGTCGCCGGCATCATCATGGCCTACGGCGAATTGGGCGCGCGGGTGATGCAGGAGATTTTCGAACGCATCGTCGGCATTGCCCGTGGCGAGGAGTTTACCAAGCTGTCCACCGCGACCGTCCGTGCCGTCGCTTCCGGCGTCATCGGTATTGCCTGCATCCAGGCGTTGATCATCGGCGTCTTGTTGATGATCGCCGGCGTCCCGTTCGCCGGCGTGCTGGCCGTGGTCGTCCTCGTCTTCGGCGTTGCGCAGCTACCGGCGCTGATCGTCACGCTGCCGGTGATCGGCTGGATCTGGGCAAGCGGCCAATACGACACCGTCCCGGCGGTCGTCTACACCGTGCTGCTGTTCGTCGGTGGCATGGCCGACAACGTGCTGAAGCCGCTGATGCTCGGCCGCGGCGTCGATGCACCGATGCCGGTCATCCTGATCGGCGCGCTCGGCGGCATGGCCACCAGCGGCATCCTCGGCATGTTCGTCGGCGCAACAGGACTCGCGCTGGGCTACCAGATATTCATGCTCTGGGTGCACGACAACCCGGAGCGGGCGCGGCAAACGGTTGCGAGCGGTTCCCCCTCCACTAGTTGAGCCGATGCGGCAACGTTTCACCGGCGCGCCTGTGAGACGCCTTTCCACCTTCGCCGCCGCGCTGCTCTTCGGGGGCTGCGCAGCGGTTGGGCCGGACTTCAAGCGCCCTGAGGTGCCCTGGCTGGCCGGCTGGTCGAGCGGCTCGCTCGATTCGCTGACGGCCGAAGAGCGCGGCTTGCCGAAAGCGCAAACCGAGGACTGGTGGCGCAATTTCAATGACCCAGTTCTGGACAGCTTGGTGGCGGAGGCCCAGCGCGCCAATCCCGACGTCCGCACCGCGGGGATGCGCATCCTGGAGGCGCGCGCCCAGCTCATGGTTGCAGGCAGTCTGCTTTACCCACAGCAGCAGCAGGTGACCGGCAGTGTCCTGCGTACCGGCGAAGTGCGGTCGTCCGGCGGGGGCGTCGCCCTCCCCAACAACGACGGTTTCGGCTTCGTCGAGGACCAGTCGTCGCGGGACGTTGCCCTCACGGCCTACAATGCCGGTTTAGGCTTCGGCTGGGAAATCGATTTCTGGGGCAAATTCCGGCGCAGCATCGAGGCTGCTGATGCCGGCTATTTTGCCAGCACCGCGCAGTATGACGATCTGCAGGTGCTGATGGCAGCACAGGTCGCCAACTCCTATTGTGCAATCCGCACCATCGAGCTGCGGCTGAAGATCGCCCATCAAAACGCC
The DNA here is from genome assembly GCA_963696645.1 of uncultured Alphaproteobacteria bacterium. Lineage (GTDB taxonomy): Bacteria > Pseudomonadota > Alphaproteobacteria > Acetobacterales > Acetobacteraceae > JAMXLO01. The sequence goes on along the minus strand of CAVOKY010000002.1, from coordinate 68,519 downwards.
GCGCTGCAGAAGCGCAGCCTGGAGATCACCGAGCTGCTGTTCAAGCATGGCGACGAATTGGAACTGGACGTGCAACAGGCCAAGGCCCAGTACCTTGGAACCCTGTCGACCATCCCGCAACTCGAGGGCAGCCTTCGCCAGAACCAGAACGCACTCGGCGTGTTGCTCGCCCGCCCCCCCGGCCCGCTGCCCGAGATAGCCGAAGGCCAGGACACGATCCCGCAGGCCGAACTCGGGGTCATCGTCGACCTGCCGGCCGACCTGTTGCGTCGCCGCCCCGACGTCCGCGCAGCCGAGATGCAGTTGGCGGCGCAGTCCGCGCAGATCGGCGTAAAGGAGGCTGATTTCTATCCATCGATCGCCTTGCTCGGCTCGCTCGGCCTGTCGGCCACCTCGATCGAAGGATCGCCTCGAACCCTTGCCTGGGGCATCGGTCCCAGTCTCGTCTGGAACGTCTTCGATCATGGCCGGCTCACCGGCGAGGTGCTGGTGCAGGACGCACGCTTTCAGCAACTCTACGAGCAGTATCAGGCTGTGGTATTGAAGGCAGCGCGCGAGGTCGACGACGCAGCAGTGGGTTTTGCCACAAACCGCGCGCAGATCCCGATTCTGGAAGACGCCGTCAACGCTGCGCAGCGCTCGATGGATATCGCAAACATTCAGTACCAAGAAGGCATATCCGACTTCCAGCGCGTCCTCGACACGCAACGCACGCTGTTCAGCCAGCAGGAGCTTCTGGTAAGCACTCTGAGCAACGTAACACTGAACCTGATCGCCTTGTACAAGGCGATGGGCGGTGGTTGGCAACAGGGGCGTGGCCGTCCTCTTGTGGACGACGCGACCCGCGCAACGATGGGCGAGCGCAGCGACTGGCAGGAATTGCTTGCGGCGCCGCTGCCGGCGCCCGCTGCCAGCCCGCATCTCATTACACGGAATAAGTAAAGCCATGGATCAGGAACTAGCCGGGCAGCACCAGCCAGCCCTCGGCGTTGATCCGGTCACGCCGAAGTCTGGGAAGGGAACCCGGATCGGTGCGATCGTAGGTACTGGTGCTGATTGTTGTCAGCCTGCTCTGGTATTTTGCCGCCGACCGTCTGACACCGTACAGCTCGCAGGCCCGGGTGCAGGCCTTCGTCGTGCCGGTCGCGGCCGAGGTGTCGGGCAAGGTGCTGGCGGTGCACGTGAAGAACAACGATGACGTCCAACGCGGGCAGCCGCTGTTCGATATCGACCCCACCCAGTACCAGATCGCATTGCAGCGCAGCCGCGCCGACTACGAAACCGTGCGCCACTCAGTCAATGCCTCCGTGGCCACCGTGGAAGCGGCGCGCGCCTCGTTGCAGGCGGCACAGGCCAACCGCGACAAGGCCGACAAGGATGCGACGCGTCAGGAAGCGTTGTACGCTGAAGATCGCGGCGCCATCTCAGTACGCCGACTGGAGATCGCGCAGGCCACCCGGATCGAGGCGCACAGCATGGAGCATGCCGCCGAGGCCGACCTGCGCAAGGCTCAGGAAGCCGCCGGCGACGCCGGCGACAACAACGCCCAGTTGCGCAGTGCGCGTTCGGCGATCGAGAAGGCTGAGTTGGATCTGTCGCGCACGAAGGTGGTCGCCCCCGGCAGCGGTCTGGTGACCGACCTGCGCACCGACGTCGGCCAGTTTGCCCAGGCAGGCGCACCGGTGATGACCCTGATCGCGATCCACGACCTGTGGATCAACGCTGACATGACCGAGAACAACCTCGGCAACATGAATCCCGGCGATGAGGTGGCGATCGCCCTCGACGTGCTGCCCGGCGAGGTACTGAAGGGCCGGGTACGCAGCGTTGGCTACGGCGTCAGCTCCGGCCAGGAGGCGCCACCGGGAACGCTGCCGACGATCCAGAACAGCCGCGACTGGCTGCGTCAGGCGCAGCGCTTCCCGGTGGCGATCGAGTTCGACGCGTCCGACGCCGACCGCCTGCGCAAGGTCCGCGTCGGCGGCCAGGTCGAGGTGCTGGTGTACACCGGCAATAACGTCCTGATGAACATGCTCGGCACCGCCTACATCCACCTGAAGAGCTGGCTTTCCTACCTTTATTGAATGCTGACGATGAACCGAGCAGACAAGGCTGTATTGCGACTGACTGTCGGCCTTGGATTGGCCGTCCTGGTCGCATACGGCTTCGCATTGCCGATGCCCTTCGTCGTCTGCCTGATGTCATTCCTAGTGCTTTGCAAACCTGGGCCGCCGCTGCCACCTGCAAAAGGCTTGGTCATCGCCGCGATCTTCGCGGCATTGGTCGCGTCAGGCGTTTTAATGGTTCCAATCCTGGAACATTATGCCTGGAGCGGTATCCTTATCACAGGGGCGATACTGTACGGCGTATTTTTTATGGGCCTGGTCAGCGCAAATCCGCTCACGATGGTGCTGGTTATTTCATTTGCGCTGATTCCGGTAGTCGGTGTCGCCGATCAGGCGATTGTGGGCAAGCTGAGCACGACGCTCGCCATTGGCATTCTCATCGGTGCCTTGGTCAGCAGCGTTTCAAACGCCTTATTCCCCGATCCACCAACCCGAGTCACAAATCGTCCAGCCTCAACTGCCACCAGTCACCAGGTCGCCCGCTGGATTGCCCTGCGGGCAACGGTGATCGTCATGCCGGTTTTTGTGCTGGCCCTCACCAACCCATCGTTCTATGTTGCGGCAATCATGAAGACGGTCGCATTAAGTCAACAAGCTGGCGACGTAGACGCCCGCTCTGCTGGCAGCGAACTGGTTGGATCAACCCTGATGGGTGCGCTCATTGCAGCTGTCGTGTGGCTCGGGTTGTCGCTCCACCCCAACCTGTGGATGCTGACGTTGTGGATGATGGGCGCCGCGCTATGGACTGGCAGTGGTATCTTCGCTACGCGGTCAACCTCGCTTCGACCGTCATTCTGGAGCAATGCACTGATTACAATGTTGATCCTGCTTGGCCCGGCGATCGAGGATAGCGCAAGCGGCAAGAGCGTCTTCGAAGCGTCAGCAGTGCGTACTTGCCTATTCGTTGCCGTCGCACTCTATGCATGGGGAACGATCTGGGCACTCGAACGCTGGCGCAATTCGGGACGAACCCGGTTGCATTCCGAGCATGTATGATTGAAGAAAACGCATGATACTCCTTAGCATCGTGGTCGGCTTTTCCGCAATGTTGTTGTGCCTTATCGTGCAAGCCGCGGTCGCGTTCTGGAGCGTCCGCTATTACTTACGGCAATCATCCAAGGCGGCAGCGCCGGACAAATTCATTGCGGCTATCTGGCCGCTCCTCGTCTCCATGCTGGCCATGATGGCAGGAAACTTCGTTCAGATCACCGTATGGGGAATCCTTTTCCTCGCACTGGGCGAATTCAAGGAGCTCTACGAGGCCATCTACCACTCGGCCGTCAATTTCGCCTCGCTCGGGTACGGCGACATCGTCATGAGCAATAACCGAAAGCTGCTCGGCCCGCTTGAAGCCGTCAATGGCGTAATCATGCTGGGCATGACTTCGGCAGCGCTGATGGTGATACTCCAGCAGGTCATCAAGGATCAACAAGACGAGGTGATAGCCTCGGGACGCCGGAGTATTGGTCGCGATGGTGACCCCAGCTAGCGAGCCCACCCGACTGGAGGAACCGCGCTTCGGAACGTCGGTATCAGGCCGTCGGAGTCGACCAAGGCGGAGACAGAACGGAATCTCTGCTCCCTTATCGGGCGGACGCGACAACAAACCGCGGAACAGCACCGCCTATGCCTTGTTCGGTTCGTATAGGCCATGGCGTCGCGCATGCACGACCGCGAGCCCGATGCATCTACACGGTGTGAGAAATCCGGGCTAAGCGTCCAGCACCCGACGCACCTTCGTGGCCAGCCCGGCGAAGGTGAACGGTTTGGTGATCAACTCCACCCCGGGATCAAGCCGGCCATGATGCACAATCGCATTTCGCGCGTATCCGCTGGTGAACAGCACCTTCAAGTCGGCCCTGCGCCGGCGCGCTTCGTCGGCGAGTTGCCGGCCATTCATCCCGCCCGGAAGCCCGACATCCGTCAGCAGCAGCGTGATCTCGCGATGCGCATCGAGCACCCGCAAGGCGCGCGAACCATCCGGCGCATCGAGCACGCGATACCGGAGCTCCCGCAACGTGTCGACCGCGAAACTGCGCACCTCCGCTTCATCCTCCACCACAAGGATCGTCTCGCCGTTGCCGGTGGGAACCGTGACCGCGGTTGATTGCTCGGCCGCCGCGCGCTCGGACGCGTACATCCTCGGCAGGTAGATCTTCACCGTGGTACCGATGCCGACCTCGCTGTAGATCTTCACATAACCGCCCGACTGTCGCACGAAGCCATATACCTGCGACAGACCGAGGCCGGTGCCCTGTCCCACGTCCTTGGTGGTGAAGAACGGCTCGAATGCCTTGCCCGCAACGTCAGGCGGCATGCCGACGCCGGAGTCGCTGACGAATATGCCGACATACTGACCCGCAGGCACATCCGCGATGGCCGCATAGTTCTCGTCCAGCAGGACGTTCGCACACTCGAGTGTCAACCTGCCGCCGTCGGGCATCGCGTCGCGCGCATTGACCGCCAGATTGAGTAGCGAGTTCTCGAGCTGGTTGGCGTCAACGAATGTCGGCCAGATGCCGCCGGCAAGCACGGTTTCCACCGCGATGTTTTCGGGCAGTATGCGGCGGACCAGATCAGCCATGCCGGTGATCAGCGCATTGACGGAAACCGACTGCGGCTGCAGCGGCTGGCGGCGTGAAAATGCCAGGAGCTGATGCGTCAGAACCGCCGCGCGCGAGGATCCCTGCATGGCCGAGTTCACCATCCGTTGCAGGGGGTGGTCACCGCGCTCCGACAGCCGCCGTTGCAGTGCCTCCAGATTGCCGGAGATCACCGTCAGCAGATTGTTGAAGTCATGGGCAACGCCGCCGGTGAGCTGGCCGATGGCCTCCATCTTCTGCGCCTGCCGCAAGCGTTCCTCGGCTGCCTGCTGCTCGGTCAGATCGCGCGTCACCTTGGCGAATCCGATCAATTCCCGCTGCTCATCGTGGATCGCCTCAATGACGACGTTAGCCCAGAACCGGCTGCCGTCCTTGCGCACACGCCAGCCCACACCTTCAAACTTGCCGGTCCTGGCCGCGGTCTCGATTGCGCGGGCCGGAAGCCCGTTGCGCCGGTCTTCATCGGTATAGAAGCGCGAGATGTGCTGGCCGATGATTTCGTCCGCAGTGTAACCCTTGATGCGCTGGGCCCCCGGGTTCCATTTGACCACATGACCCTGGGCGTCGAGCATGAAGATGGCATAGTCGGTCACCGCTTCGACCAGCAGGCGAAAGCGCCGTTCACTCGCGCTCAATTCGGCGAAGCTTGCCTCCAGTTGCTGCGTGCGATCGCTGACGCGCTGCTCCAGCGTTTCGTTCAGCACCTGCAACGTCCGTTCGGTTCGCTTGCGCGCTTCGATTTCCTGCTGGCTGGTCTGATAAAGCCGCGCATTGTCGATGGCGACGGCCGATTGCGCGGCGATGCCGACGATGATGCGTTCCTCGCGCTCGGTGAAGACGCCCGCGTCGGTGTGACAGAACAACAGCCTGCCAAGTACGTCGCCGGAACGCGAGGTCACCGGAACCGCCAGGTAGCTGCGCACCGGCAGATCACCCGGCGGCATGCCGTGATTCGGCAGGTTCAGCCCATCGCGAGCATCCACCATGATGTCGTTCGAACGGACGATCCCCGTGCCAAGAAATGCCGGCTCGAAGACCGCGGTATTGCGCGGCATCGCGAACTCGGCGAATGCATCGCGCAACTCGCCCGAAACGCAACAGAGCGTTGATGCCTCGCCCGCATCATCCAGCACATTATAGAAGAACGCGCCGAACTGGGCGCCGGTAATCTCAACGCCTGCGTCGATGACGATCTGCACCAGGCGTTCCAGGTTGAGTTCCGCAGCGAGCGAGACGCCGGTCCGGTTCAGGATTTCCAGTGTCCTTGCTTCCTCGCGCACCTCGGCGACACGCGCTTCCAGCATTTCGTTGACTGCCAGCAGGCGGACCTCCAGCGCCTTGCGCTCCGAGATGTCATGGCATGTGCCACGCAACAGGTGTGCCGTACCGTCGGTGTCGCGGAGCACCTCGCCCCTGGTCGCGAGCCAATGGACCTTGCCGTCCGAATGCCTGACGCGCATCTCCGCGTTGAACACGCCGGTGGTTCTCGCGGCCTCCATCTCCGCGCGCAGCTTTGGCACGTCGTCGAAGAAGATCGCTCGCTCGAAATCCGCCAATGATGCCTCCGGCATCGCGGGATCGAAGCCAAAAAGCACGCTCACCTGGGGCGTCGTCAGCAGGCGGCGCGTTGTCAAATTGAGCTCGAACGCCCCGGTGCCGGCAGCCTCCAGCAGACGCAACTGCTCCTCGAGGAGGCGGAACGGCGCGGCGGAGCCTTCGCTGTCAGGTTGCTGTTCGCTCATCCGCGTGCTGGCTATGCCCTGCCGCCGCCGAGGATGGATTTGGCCTCCGTCATGGCTCGCAGCTTGCCCAGGGCAATGTGCCTGGGCAGATGGTTGAAGCCGCACGAGCTGGTGATGATAGTCTGCTCCGGCGTGAGCCAGCGATGCGCTTTGATACGGTCGGCCACCAGCTCACCCGTTTCGACGTTGGGCGCCTGCACATCGACAGCGCCGACACCGAGCTGCCGGTTGCCCAGCAGGCCCTGGTAATGATCTGTCATGTCGTGCTCGACCAGCACCGCATCGCAGTCGATCTTGCAGACGAGATCAGCCTTGTATCGCCCGGTGTCGAAGTAGCGATGGCCGATCTGTCCGTCATAGTCGGGACCGACCGCGTAATTGCCCTGGCATATGTGCACCGTGCGGTGCACATCGTCGGGCAGCCCCTCGAATGCCATGTTGATGGCATCGACGGCGGCCTGCACCTCCGCATCGTCCGCCACGGTGAAAAATGGTTCGTCGATCTGGATATGGCTGCACCCGGCTGCCGCCAGCCGTTGAAAGTTACGCTGCAAAAGCTTGCCTAGATCGGCCATCATCCGTGGCATGTCGTTGTAGTATTCATCATACGCCACCGCCGCCAACAGGTGGGGTCCCGTCATCGTGATCTTCACCGGCTTGCGTGCGAAGCCGGCGACTGTCCGGAATTCGTCGACGAGACCCAGATCGGTGGTGTCGTCGATCCGGGCGCGACACACCGCGGCAGGGTGAAACACGTTCGGATCATGCTGGCTGATCGGCCGCGGCCGGTTGGCATTGTGAAAAGCGGGGATCTTCTGCCAGAAATGATTCAGCATGGCGTTCGGCGGCGAGTGGCGATTGTGCGTGCGCCGATGCATTTCGCCACCGGTGATGACGTCGATCCCGGCGACCTCCTGTTCCACGATGGCTGCCTGCGTCGCACGAAATTGCGCGTCCACGAAATCAGCGGCAGAGAGTTGCCCCAGCGTCACCAACCGATCCAGCGCTTCATACCAGCGCGGCACGCTGTGGGCACCGACCACAGTCGTTGTGTATGCCTTGTAGTGAGGCATTGTTGTTGCCCTGTTACCTGTATCGTTACCCTGGCGTTTCACGCAGCCGTGAACCGTAGGGCGCCGACATTACGGTAACATTGTGCTCAGCATGCCGACTTTGCAATGGCGGGGCAACAGCCTCGATTTTCTGTCAACAGAATGCGGTGGTGCCAGCAGCTGCTCGTCCCGGCCATCAGTCGCGGCACTGTGCCGGTGGTGATGGCCGCGACGAGCCCGGCCATGATGGTCAAACGAGCCGCCGAGCGCAGGCTCACCACACCATCTGCCGTTCCTTCTTCTTCTGCTTCTTGCCCGGACTGGTGAATGCGGTCCAGTCGGACACCGGCATGAAGCGTGGCGCGAGAAACTGGTAAGAGCGATTCAACAGCGCCAATATTCCCTCGTCGAAACCGATGCCCGCGGTATCCCACTCTGCCAGCAGCGGCTGCCAGGCACGTTGCGTACGGTACAGCCAGTCGCGGTTGGAGCGAATGAAGGTCCGCTGGCTGTCGGCATTGCGCAATGCCGACATCACCTCGCCGGTCTGGGCGTCCAATTCATCGAACCGATGGCTGAACTGCTTCAGCGCCGGCGCGGTCAGGCGGCGGACCTGGGTCAACGTCTCCAGATGCGAACCGTCGCCGCGATACGACTGCGCCATGCGTTGCAACTTGTCGGCCATCGCCTTCACCCGATGCAGCAGCCGGTCGCGCAGCGCCTCGATATAGGCCAATTCATGCGCCAGCTCCTCGACCATTCGCACCACGTCGTCGCTGTTCGGCACGCCCAATGCCTCGGCGGCCTTGACGAAGGCCCGCTGCACCTGCTGACGCCGTGACGGATCGTCGGCGATCTGCAACAGCGAGTCAGCGTCGAGCACCGGCGTATCGGCGCCGGTCCCCGAATTGAGCCAGGTGACCAGCTGCCATTGCAGGCGTGCATTGGCGATGCGCAGATGTGCCTCGTCCGGTTCCCAACTCGCCTGCCCGCCCAGCACCTCGGTCGGCAGCGCATCGCCGATCCGCAGTCCCGCGATGAAATCCAGCGACTGGGCGATCAGGCCGAGCATCCGGCCGTCGTCGGATTCGTCGGCAATCGCGAACTCGCGCTGCAACGAACGCAGCGGAATCGCCGCCTCCTTGTCGCCCAACTGCACCACCATGACGGGGGCCCCGTCGGTCTCGGCGCGTCGGAACAACGGCTCGCCGAACGATGTGAAGACCGCATGGCTCAGGATGCAGTGATCGGGCGGAGGCGAGGTCGCTGCGTCGTTCATGAATGGCCCCCGGAATCGTCTGGACATAGCGATTCCACCACATCCCGGTGAACAGACGGTAAGCGGCCGGCAACTTGCCGTGCGCGCCGATCCGCGCCATGAGCGGCGGATGCAAAACCTTGATCGGCTGGCGCGATGACGCCGTTCGCCTGGCTCATCGGATTGTTCCTGCCGGCGTGTGCCGCGGCGGGACCGCACGGCCTGCCCACGCCGACGCTGATGGACATGAGCCATATCGAGCGGCCTGCCAGCCCGAACACCGCCCTCGCCGCGCCGGCGGGCAGCCAACCCGCGCCGGATATCGTCACGCCGCCCTTCGCCGTGTTGGACGGCCAACTCTACCAGGCCGTGCGCGCCGTGGCGGCCGCCCAGCCCCGGACCTTCGTGGCGGCTGAATTTCCGGCCCAGCGGCAGATCCATTTCGTCGCCCGCAGCGCGGTGTTCAATTTTCCCGACCTGATCACCGCCCAGGTCAGCGAAGCCGGACCCGGAGGCAGCACGCTCGTGCTGTATTCGCGCAGCGTGTACGGCTATGGCGATTTCGGCGTGAACCGCCAGCGCCTGACCGCCTGGCTTGCCGCCCTGCAAACCACCATCAACCACACTGACGAGAGATAACTCTGTATGCGCGGTCTGAGATCATTCGTCCGGGATGCCTGGCACCTGTCCGCACCATACTATCGCTCGGAGGAGAAATGGTCCGCCTGGCTCTTGCTGGGCACCATCGTTGCACTCCGGCTGCTGCTGGTCGGCATGACCGTCATACTGAGCTTCTGGAATCGCGAGTTCTTCAACTCGCTGCAGGACAAGGATTTTTCCGCATTCTGGGAACTGCTGTTCATCTATCGCCGGACGCCGAGTGGCTTCATGCCGGGGTTCTGCGAGATCGCCGCGGTTTATATCGTCGTCGCGGTGTACTTCACCTATCTCCAGCAGTGGCTGCTGATCCGCTGGCGCCGCTGGTTGACCGTGCGGTACCTCGATGAATGGCTGGCCGATCGCGCCTACTATCGCATCAGCCTGACCACGGATCGCGCAGCAGTCGGCACCGACAACCCGGACCAGCGCATCTCCGAAGACATTCGCGACTTCATCGACAATACGCTGACGTTCGGCATCAGCATGCTGGCGAACATCGTCACGCTGTTCAGCTTCCTCGGCATCCTGTGGTCGCTGTCGGGCACCGTGACAGTGTTCGGCATTGCCATCCCCGGCTACATGGTCTGGGTCGCGCTGGTCTATGCGATCGTCGGCACCTGGCTGACGCATCTGGTGGGTCGCCCGCTGGCCGCGCTGCGCTTTCGTCAGCAGCGCGTCGAGGCGGATTTCCGCTATGCCTTGGTGCGCGTGCGGGAGAACATGGAAGCCATTGCGCTGTATTCCGGCGAGACCGAGGAAAAGCATGTGCTGGGCGACCGCTTCCACGGCGTCATCACCAACTGGTGGTCGATCATGCAGCGCACCAAGCTGCTGAACGCGCTGACCGCGGGTTATGACCAGGTGGCCGTGGTGTTTCCCTTCATCGTCGCCGCGCCGCGGTTCTTTTCCGGCCAGATTCCGCTGGGCGGGCTGACGCAGACCGCGGGCGCGTTCGGCCGTGTGCAGGACGCATTATCCTGGTTCATCAGCCGGTATGCCGACCTGGCGCAATGGCACGCGATCGTCGAACGGCTGGTGACCTTCCATCGCGCCGTGGTAGCCGCTCGCGCCGCATTCGGCACCGGGTTTGTGCTCGGTGATTCGCCGGACGGTTCGGTGCAGATGCGGGACGTCACCATCGAACTGCCCAACGGCGCCAGGCTGCTGGAGGATGCCGATCTGATGCTGGAGCCGGGCCATTCCATGGTCGTCACTGGCCGCTCGGGCTCCGGCAAGTCCTCGCTGTTCCGCACCCTGGCGGGCATCTGGCCGTTCGGTCATGGGCGCGTGCAGCGGCCGATCGAGCGCAGCCTGTTCCTGCCGCAGCGGCCCTACATCCCGCTTGGCACGCTGCGCCGCGTAGTGAGCTATCCGCATCCGTCGGACACCTACAGCCAGGAGGCGATCGCGCGTGCGCTGGAGGATGCCGGCATGCCGCAACTTGTCGCGCGGCTCGACAACGACGAGAACTGGCCGATGCAACTGTCTGGCGGCGAGCAGCAGCGTGTCGCGCTGGCGCGTGCCCTGCTGGCGCAGCCGGATTGGCTGTTCCTCGACGAAGCCACCGCCAGCCTCGATCCGGCGGCGGAGGCGGAACTCTACCGCACGCTGCGGGACCGGCTGCCGAACACCACGCTGGTGTCCATCGCGCATCGCCCGTCGGTCGCCGCGTTCCACGAGCGGCGGCTGGTGCTGCAACGCGAGGAAGGCAAGCCCGGCGAACTGGTGCCCGTCGCATTGGCGCCGGCGGATGGCGACGGCAGCTGACCGGTAGGTGGAGCGAGGACGAACCCGCGCTGTACCGCCGCCTTGCGCCGGTGGCGGTGCCCGATCGCGCGGAACAGATCGCCACGCTGCTGACGCTGTTGCCGTATGGCGCCGACGATGCGCTCCGCATTTTGGAGTCCGGGGGACGAAGCGCCGGCTATCAGAGGAGTAGTGGACAATGAAAGTCGAGCCAGTTTGTGAAGACATTAGCAGCCCAATGGTGCCCAGGGCACTGATGACATCCAGAATATGGTCCCAAGGGGGCTATGCGGCCGTATCGGGCATGATCGGACGGGGGTTGCTCGACGCCCTCAAAGCGGAGGCCGAGGGCGCGCGTCCGTTGGGACAGCGGACCATCCAGCCGATTTCCGATGGCACAGAGGGCAGAGGGGGCAGCCCTGCCCGGGCATTGCGGTCCTCGCCATGCGGCGAGGTCCACCGGGCGCTGCACGCTTCGCGCCAGTTCACGGACGCGATCAGCGAAATATGTGGTATCGCCGTGTCATCGACCGGGGTTGGCACTTATCATTATTACAAGCGTGAGGGCGACTTTTTTGCTCTGCACCGCGACTTCGTAGGCTGTGATATTGCAGTGATCACATGTATCTCGGAGCGTCTAACAGAGCAGCCGATGGGAGGATTGCTGGTATATCCCAATCTTTTCTGCCAAGCGCTGTCCGAGGTTCGCGCTGCGGGTAAGTCGATGGGTCTGGCTGTCCCTCTCGGTGTCAGGGAAAGCGCTGTTCTGCTAGGTGGCGTACTGCCACATGAGGTAACCCCAGTTGCGGGTGGGCAGCACCGAGTTGTCGCCGTCAACTGCTATCGGCTCCGCGGCACATAGATGCTCCGCAAGCGCTTTGTGTCTACCGGCTACAGAAACAGCACCAGCGTATTGACTCGCCGGCTGGGAGAGACCCAAACTTACCCAATCGTGCGTTGATCACGCGAGCAGGCGGGCACTCACTAGGCGCCGCGACATTCCGCGTCCTTCAGTATTCCCTTCGCGCCCAATATCGCAGGAGGTTCGCGTGTCCGATAAGCCCCCGGAAGACAAACTCACACAGGACATCGATCGGGCCATTGAGGAACTCGAAGCCGCGGCAAAGGCGCTCGATGCTCCAGAGGTCCGGCGAACCCTCAAGGCACTCAGCGACGCGGCCAAGGCCGTCGCGACGATCCAGGACGCCGTGAAGGCCGTCGCGCTGCAGGATGCCGCAAAGGCTGTCGCGCTGCAGGATGCCGCAAAGGCTGTCGCGCTGCAGGATGCCGCGAAGGCTGTCGCGCTACAGGATGCCGCGAAGGCTGTCGCGCTACAGGATGCCGCGAAGGCCGTCGCCTCAGATCCGCAGCTCGTTGCAGGATGCCGCTAAGGCTGTTGCCCTGCAGGATGCCGCGACTGCTGCCGCCGCCTCCACTTCGAGCAGCGCGCTGCGTGAACTCGTGGCTGACGAGGTGAAGCGCGCGCTGGCGCTGAGCGGGCAGGCCGCGCAACAGGCGGGAGATCAACTCAAGGACAGCAAGTGACCGACAGTCCGGACCTGGCGCTGCATGCAGGGGAGAAACAGTCTCGGCCAGACATCGTGCTTGTTCGGCCCCGCGACTATGGCGCTGTTCCCCTGGGGGCGCCCGTCCAGGACCCGCTCGGCGTAGGCTACCTCGCCGCTTACCTGCGAGCAGAAGGTTACTCCGTCCGTGTGCTGGACGCTCACGCTCTGGACCTGGACAACAACGGCCTTGTGGCTTGCGTGATTCAACTGAACCCCCGCTTGATGGGGCTCTCACTCCATTCCTTCGCCGACTACGGACACTGCGTTGCAATCTCGCGAGGGGTAAGGGCCGCACTTCCGAACGTCTACTGTGTATGGGGCGGCGAGCACGCCACATTCCATGCCAATAACATCCTCGAACAGCATCCGGAGGTCGATGCTGTGGCGATGGGCGAAGGCGAGGCCACTCTTGCCGCGCTGCTTGCTGCAATAGGTTGCCAGCAGCGGCAGGGCGAAGAACGCCCGAGCCTTGATGCGCCCGTAGCCGGCGCCCTCGCGAGAGGCAACGGCGACGCGCTCCTCCACGGGGGATTTCGCGCCTCCATCGAGGACCTGGACGCGCTTCCCGAGCCTCACAAAGACATCGTGGAAATGGCCCTGGGCGCGGGCAAGCCCGTAGGCGTATCCGTACCTGACAGGGCGCGGGTGTACGCACCGATGCCGAATTCTGCACCGCACATGATTTCCTTCGACTCGGCGGGGGACGGGTGTGGCGCAGGCGGTCGCCGAATAGCGTCGTCGACGAGATCGAGCGCCTGGCGATGACCTATCTCAACAACGACCTGGTTCACCCCGTCATCCAGTTTCAGGACGTGATCTTCCTTGGAACATCGACTGCCTCCAGGCGCTGGGCGACGGAGTTCGTCGAGGAGATGGAGCGGCGGCGATTGGTCGTGCCGTTCTATTGCATGTCCCGGGCTGACGCGATCCTGGCGAACCAGGCGCTCCTGCCACGGCTGGTGGGGGTTGGATTGTGGTCGATTGAGATGGGCATTGAGTCGGGTGTCGATCGTATTCTGCAGCGCTACGACAAGCAGAATTCGAGCAACGCCAACAGCGAAGCCATCGAGCTTATGCGAGCGCACGGCATTACATACGATGCCAGCGGCTTCATAATGTTCGATCCGTCGATGAATTTGAATGAACTCCGAGCCAACGCCATTTACCTGCGCGACTTCGGCGCAGCGACCTGGGATTTCTTCGTGACACGCCTTCAGCTCTATCCTGGAACAGAGCTCCGTGAAGAGATGATCCAAAAGGGGCTGTTTTCGGGCGCGCATGAGATTGGGAAAACGTCTGGCTACAAATTCGAAGATCCCTTGGTGGGACGGGTCGCCGAGTTCACAACTTACTATGATCCATGCATCCGAGAACTCGACCTCGCATTGCGTGATGCGAAAGCTGAAGCGGCATTGGCCCTCCGCCGTGGAGTGACCTGCCGGATCGAGATCGCGCGTGGGATCGAACTCATTCACAGCACTTACTGCAGCCACCTTCTCGGCTTGATTGACGCCGTTGCCGGCGATGCTCCCGAGCAATCCATCGCGTCGCTGATCGCAGCGTTTGTTCAACGGACAGCACGGCTGACCGCCATCATGAGAGATATTCTGCGCCATACTCAGGGCGGAACCCCCGTGGGAGTAGCGCCGCTGGCTCTTTCAGCGGCCCAGTAGGTTCAGCACAGGTCAAGCTGCAGCCGGCGATCGAAACACCGAAAACCGGTCGCTTCGTATGCCCTGCATGCAGCTATATTGTCTTCGGTCGTGCCGAGCGTGACCTGCGACATGCCTTGATCGAACAGCTGGTGAGCCAAGGAGGTAGCGATGGCGCGACACAAACCCCGGCCGCGCGCGCCCGGTGCCGTCAGAAAATTGCCGACATTCGAAATACCGTCTGCGGCGGCCACCACGCCCCCGCAAGCCACGAGCTCGCCATGCTCGACGATGCCCAGGAACAGACGGTCAAGCATCCAGGGGGAAAAGATGGTCCCCGGATAGTGTGACGCAAAGAATTCCGTGATCATCTCAAGGGATTCGCTTCCAAGGCGAGTGCACCGCGGATCGGGGGCATGCACGGGTCGCCGCGCCAAAGCATAGTACCGGAGTTCGTGGGCGGCGATCACGCGACGACCCAGCCGCTCTCTGATCCGGGCGGCCGCGCGGCGATCCACATGGAGCTCGCCCGCGTGAGGGAGGTCGGCGATGGCCGACTCTTCAGTTGGAGATAGGCGGCCGACGATCGTGCGCACCTCCATACGCTCAAACACAATACCCAGTGCCGCGCCGAGGCCATCCAGTCCGACCATCGCGGTGCGGTTTGTGGCCCCGTCGTGGGTTGCCGCTCGGGCATCAGACACATAGACGCGGAAAACGGGATGCGTACAGGAGAGGTTGGCGAGCATCCCCAATTCGTCCGTCGTGAGAGAAGCGAATGGCTTCAACGGGGCCCCTCATTGGAGACAGATACCAATCGACCGGCGATCTGGGTTGATCGCATAGGTGGTTGCCAGGTCTGACTATCGGGTTGCTGCGGATTTGCCAACTTTGAAGAGATGACAGCATCCGTACGCCGAGATGTGCGCCAATACCAAGCGTCACTATGAATGACTCTCGCACACGCGACCCCCGTCATGGCGGGCGACGGCCCGCCATCCACGTGTCTGCCGATCGCAGCGGTGTAAAGACGTGGATGCCGACCTTCGTCGACATGACGAGTGGAGCCGACCTGTCGGTCAATCATTACAGTACATGGTATAAACCACCGGGGATGCGGTTGGGCGCGCAGCACAGATGATGGACCGCCCAAACGACGCCGCACCGGAGAGCCGGTAAGAGCGGGTAGACAGGCGGCCGTCGCGTTCCCGCTCTGCCAGTCGGCAACCGCGAGTGTGCGCTTTGCCGCCTAACTGTCAAACAACCTGAAGCAGCTTGACGCCCCCTCCCCCGCCCGCCACATCTACCCCAGCCATGGCAACCCGCCTCGTCATCGACCACCGCACCGCGCCGCCGCGCCATCCCGAGAAGGCGCACCGGCCGGACAACCCGATCCAGCGCAAGCCCGCCTGGATCAGGGTGAAGGCGCCCACCCATCCGATCTACCACGAGACCCGCGCCCTGATGCGCGCCAACCGCCTGGTCACGGTCTGCGAGGAAGCCGCCTGCCCCAACATCGGCGAGTGCTGGTCCCAGCGCCACGCCACCATGATGATCATGGGCGACACCTGCACCCGCGCCTGCGCCTTCTGCAACGTGCGCACCGGCCAGCCCGACGCGCTCGCCGCCGACGAACCCGCCCGCGTCGCCGACGCCGTGGCGAAGCTCGGCCTGCAGCACGTCGTCATCACCTCGGTGGATCGCGACGACCTGCCCGACGGCGGAGCCGCCCATTTCGCCGCCACCATCCGCGCCATCCGCGCCGCCGCGCCCGCCACCACGATCGAGGTCCTGACGCCGGATTTCCTGCGCAAGCCCGGCGCCATCGAAACCGTGGTGGCTGCCCGCCCCGACGTCTACAACCACAACCTGGAGACCGTGCCGCGGCTGTATCCCACCATCCGTCCCGGCGCGCGCTACTTCGCCTCGCTCACCTGCTGCACCAGGTGAAGCAGCTCGACCCCGGCATCTTCACCAAGTCCGGCCTGATGGTCGGGCCTCGGCGAATCCCGCATCGAGATCATGCAGGTGATGGACGACCTGCGCATCGCGGAGGTGGATTTCCTCACCATCGGCCAGTACCTCCAGCCCACCGTGAAGCACGCCGCGATCGACCGCTTCGTCACGCCGGACGAATTCGCCGACTACGCCGCCGCTGGCGCGCGGCAAGGGTTTCCTGCTGGTGTCCGCCACCCCGCTGACCCGCAGCTCGTACCACGCGGATGCCGACTTCGCCGCGCTTCGCGCGGCGCGCGAGGCGAAGTTGGCAGCACAATGACCGGCCCCAGTCCACTGTCGTTGCGAGGAGCGCAGCGACGCGGCAATCCCCGACGCAGTGCTGAACTGGCCGAAGATTGCCGCGCCTCCGGCACGCCATGACAGCGCGGATGGCCGCGGATATCGCGCCGATATATGCCTGATGCCTACCCACGCCGAGCGCCAGATCGTCCCCTACCGGCCCGACCAGTTGTTCGACCTCGTGGCCGATGTCGGCAAATACCCGCAGTTCCTGCCCTGGTGCGTCGCCGCCCGCGTGCGCAGCCGCACCGGCAACGAACTGGTCGCCGACCTCACCATCGGCTTCGGCCCGTTCCGCGAAACCTTCACCAGCCGCGTCACGCTGGATCGGCCGCAGCGGGTGAAGGTGCGCTACGAGAACGGCCCGTTCCGCTATCTGAACAACCAGTGGGAATTCATCGCCCCACCCGCAAGGCTGCGAGGTGGACTTCTTCGTCGATTTCGAATTCCGCAGCCGCATCCTGCAGGCGGCGATCGGCGTGGTGTTCAACGAGGCGGTGCGTCGCATGGTCGGCGCATTCCAGAAGCGCGCGCGCGAGGTTTACGGCCCGCCCATCGTCCCCGACGCTCCGCCCGAGCCCGTCAAGAGCTGAACCCGCGTCAGCAGTATCTGCACCCGCAGGGCCAGGGCAGCCGATACCATTAGCAATCTGTTAGGTCGGGACTGGCAATCTGCCGAGCATCGTCCGCTTGCAAAGGTCCCACCATGCGCATCCTGTTCGCATTGCTCGCGTTGCCACTGCTGGCTTTGCCCGCGCACGCCCAGACTGCCGCCGCCGGCACTTCGACGCACTCGACGCACTCGACGCACTCGACGCACTCACGGTTGACGATGGACCAGCACTTCCAGCAGGCCAATGTCACGCACGACGGCCACCTGACGGAGGAACAGGCGAAGACCGGCTACAAGACGATCGCCAAGCACTTCGCTGCGATCGATCAGGACAAAAAGGGCTACATCACCGAGGATGACATCCGCGCCTACAACAAGATGCAGCACACCTTGCACCATCAGTCGGCGACGCCCGCGCCCACGGTCAGCAATTAGCGCGCTGTCGGACCGCCTGAAACGACGCGGATCGATCAGGTCCTGCCCGTTCCGCAGGACAGCGTCTTCACACGCATTCGGTCGGAATGCGACTCGCCAACCTCTGCGCGCCCATGCACCGGCCAGCGGCCAATAACGGCGGTCAGCCGCTAGGCGGCGCGTATGCCTTCAGGAAGGTTGCCACCGCCGCGACCACGCAGGCATCGATCTCCGCCTCGGTGGGCGGCGGTGCGAGACCCAATGTCGCGCGCAGGTAAAGCCCGCCGCGCAGCAGGCCGATGAACTGGTCGGCCGCGATGGCTGGCTCGGCGCACGGCCAGCCGCCCCGCCATTGTCTCGGCCAGCCAGCCATTCACCGAACACGCGGCGAAACACGCCGGGGCCGTTGTCGTAGAAGGCGCGGCCGAGTTCGGGAAACCGCACGCTCTCGCTGATCACCACGCGATGGATGGCGAGCGCCTTGTCCTCCAACAGGAACCGCAGCATCTGACCGGCGAAGGCGGTGAGCGCCGCCCGCACGTCGGTATCGCCGCCCGGCAGGAAGTTCGCCATCCCGATGTTCTGCCGGCACGCCTCGCCGATGATGGTGGCGAACAACTGGTCCTTGGAGCTGAAATAGGCGTACAGCGTCGCCTTGGACACACCGGCGGCGCGGGCGATCGCGTCCATGCTGACGGCCCCGTAGCCCTGCGCCATGAACAGCGCCGTGGCGGCGTCCAGCACGAGCTGGCGCTTCGGCGACTCGCTGTCGTGACGAAGCTCGGCCGTTTCGCTCATGGCGCATAATTGGGCCGACCTGCACCGGCGTTTGCAAGAGCCAAGACACATTAAACTGAACCGTTCAGTTTATCCTTGACCCGGCCGATGCCGCGCTGGCCATCCTCTGCGCAGAACTGAACCGTTCAGTTCAGAGGAGCCCAGAATGAACGCCATCCCGGAAAAGCCGCTGGCCATACCGGCGGACAGCCAGACGCGTGCGACGCCTCCGCGGCCCAGCCGACGGTCTGCGCCGGCTATGGCGCCCGGCGGCGGCACTCGCGGCGGTCGTGGCCATCGGCGTCACCGCCTCCTGGTGGTTCACCGAGGGCCGCTACATCGAAAGCACCGACAACGCCTACGTCCAGGGCGACATCGCCGTGCTGGGCCCGCGCATCGAGGGCGACGTCGCCGCCATCAAGGTCGCCGACAACCAGCGCGTCCACGCCGGCGACCCGCTGATCGTGCTGGATCCCGCCGACTGGCGCGCCCGGCTCGCCCAGGCCGTCGCGAGCGCCGCCGAGGCGACCGCGGCGATCGAGACCGCACAGCGCCAGGTGGCCCAGCAACAGGCCACCATCGAGGCGGCGCAGGCCGCCATCGCCCAGGCGCAGGCCGAACAGGCGCGGGCCAGCGCGGATGCCGACGCGTTCGGGATCGCTGGTCGCCGGCGGCTGGGCCTCGCGCCAGTCCAACGACCAGGCGATCGCCGACGCGCGCAAGGCGAACGCCGCCGTGGTCTCTGCCCAGGCGCAGAAGGCCGCGGCCGAACAGCAGCTCGCCGTGTTCCAGGCGCAGGTGATCCAGGCCAAGGCCCGCCAGCAGAACGCCGCCGCCGCGGTGCAATTGGCCGAGAACAACCTCGCCTACACGGTGATCCGCGCGCCGTTCGACGGCATCGTCGGCAACCGCGCCGCCGAGCTTGGCCAGCATGTGCAGCCGGGCGCGCAACTCATCGCGGTGGCGCCGCTGCCCGGCCAGCTCTACGTCGTCGCCAACTTCAAGGAGACGCAGCTCCGCCGCATGCACGCCGGCATGAAGGTCGCGGCTGATCCCCGATATCGACACCGACATGGCGGTGGACGGCCGGGTGAACAGCCTGGCGCCGGCGACCGGCGCGCTGTTCAGCCTGCTGCCGCCGGAGAACGCCACCGGCAACTTCACCAAGGTGGTGCAGCGCGTGCCGGTCAAGATCACGCTGGATCCAGCCCAGGCCGCGCGCGCCGGCTGGCTCCGCGCCGGGCTGTCGGTGACCGCCGAGGTCGATACCCGCGGGCCCGACGCCCAGCGGCTCGGGCTGTTCGGCGCCGCCGCTGCCACGCTCGGAGCACGTGCTGCCATGAACCGCCGCGACCGACCGTCTGGGCTGGCGGCAATGGGCCGGCTTCATGGCCATGGTCGTGGGCATGTTCATGGCGATCCTGGACATCCAGATCGTCAGCGCCTCGATCTCCGACATCCAGGCCGGCCTCGCCGCCAGCCCGGATGAGGCGTCCTGGGTGCAGACCAGCTACCTGATCGCCGAGATCGTCATGATCCCGCTGTCCGGCTGGCTGTCGCGCCTGCTGTCCACGCGCGTGCTGTTCGTCGCCAGTGCGCTCGGCTTCACCCTGTTCTCGATGGCCTGCGCGAGCGCCTCCAGCCTGGGCGAGATGGTGGTGTTCCGCGCCGCCCAGGGTTTCATCGGCGGCGCGATGATCCCGACCGTGTTCGCCACGACATTCCTGCTGTTCCCCGGCGAGAAGCGCACGCAGATGTCGGTGCTGATCGGCCTCACCGCGACACTGGCGCCCACCATTGGCCCGACGCTCGGTGGCTGGCTGACCGACCAGTTCTCCTGGCACTGGCTGTTCCTGATCAACGTGCCGGTCGGCCTGGCGGTAGCGGCCGCGGTCTGGGCATGGCTCGATATCGACAAGCCGGACTACGCTCTGCGGCGCCACTTCGACCTCACCGGCCTGCTGCTGATGGCGGTATTTCTCGGCGGCCTGGAATACGTGCTGGAAGAAGGCGACCGCTGGGACTGGTTCTCCGACGAAACCATCGCGTGGTCCGCCATCGCCTCGGCGATTGCCGGCACGCTGTTCTTCTGGCGCATGCTGACACGGCGTGATCCGCTGGTGGAGCTGCGCGCCTTTGCCAACGCCAATTTCGCATTCGGCTCCCTGTTCAGCTTCGTGCTTGGTCTCGGCCTGTATGGCTCGGTGTACCTGCTGCCGCTGTTCCTCGGCCGGGTGCGCGGCTACGACAGCCTGCAGATCGGCGAGACGATGTTCGTGACCGGTGCAGCGATGTTCGTGTCCGCGCCGATTGCCGGACAGCTTACGCGGGTGCTGGATCTGCGCGTGATGCTGGCGCTCGGACTGGCGATGTTCGGCGCCGGGCTGTGGTGGATGGCGCACCTCACGGTGGATTCCGCGTTCTGGGAATTGTGCTGGCCGCAGGCGCTGCGCGGCGCCTCGATGATGTTCGTCATGCTGCCGGTCAACCAGATCGCACTCGGCCGCCTGCCACCGGCAGCGGTGAAGAACGCATCGGGCCTCTACAACCTGATGCGCAACCTCGGCGGCGCGGTCGGCCTGGCGCTGATCAACACGCTGGCGACTGCGCGGCTGGCGGTGCACACGCAGCATCTGGATGAGCAGGTGACGTGGTCGCGGCCAGCGGTGACGCAGGCGATGGGCAACATGACGCACATTCTGACGGCGGCAAAATCCGGCGATGCGCAGTTCGCCGCGCTGAAGCAGGTGGCGATGATGGTGCAGCAGCAGGCGCTGACGCTGACCTATAACGACGTGCTGCTGATGATGGCCGGCTGCTTCTTCGCGGCCCTGCCATTCACGCTGCTGCTGGCGAAGCCGGCGGCGGGTGCGGCGGCGGAGGCGCACTGACCAGCGCCTGCCAGTTCCACGCCGTGCGATAGCCGATCCGACTTGGCTTGATGGAGGTCACGGCAACAGCCGGGCACGTCGATGAGCCGCCCTGCAGGATCCGAATGGTTTCGGTCACATCGACCGCCCGGCCTTTCGTATTGTGGAACGACAACCTGATCCGGCGCTCGCCGACGGGCAAAGCGCCACCGTCGAAATGAATGCCCGACCCATTGAGGTGTACTTGCGGATGCGTCATTAGCCGGTCTGTCACATCGACCCAGCCCAAGGCTCGATGCACCCTGGCCAGTCCATTGAAATCCGACTGCGCAACAGCAGCATGGGCGGCGGGGAGAAGCGCCGCAGCCGGAGCGATGGCGAGGCGCCGCTTCATCTTATGGGTTCGGACACATGGTTGAGTGATCCCTGTGCGTGGAATCGCACGCACTGCGTCTGCGGCCCCGCCAATGGACAACCCGGGCAGCGTTCCGACATGGTGCCGAAAGATCGATCCGAACCTGCAATTCAACCGACAACCGATAAGCATCCATTAGCCCGAGCTTCCTCCATGCAACAGGCGCAAGGGCCTGAATTGGCGGCACAATTCGTGTCCGGCGAGGTAAGTTACTGGCTACACCGGGATGCCCAAAAGGGCGAATGCCTTGTGCTGGATGGGTGTTGGCCTGGTCAGCACGGTGAGTGGATAACGCGGTGTGATTGCGGTGATGATGGTATTGCGCACCAAGGTGGCGAGATCGGCCAGCAGCGATTGGAAGCTGTGCACCGGCAACCCATCCTCGGTCAGGCGGGTGGTCTGCTTGGCGACGGCGGCGGGCGAGCGCTGCGCCTGGGCCACGACGCTGGTGCGCAGTGCTTCGGCGGCATCCTTGTCGGTGTCGTCGAACAGCATCGGCGCCAGGCGCTGACGCATATGCCATTCGAGGTAATAGGCCAGCCGCATCGGTCATCTGCATCACCGTCCATCGGCAGTATCGATGGCGAGGCGAGGATCATCGACATCATCGCCGAGGGCGCAAATCTGCGCATCACGCAGCGCGATGATTGCGCCAGCTTCCTCGCACACAACAACCACAGCATCCCAGCCCTGATCGAGACGCTACGGCAAGAGGCCGAGTCCACGCAGTACCTGGCGGCGAGATGCCTCGCTCACCGTACCTCTTGCCATGACTTTCGAACGCAAGATGGCCGAAGCGGGCAGCGTCAGTTGTCAGCCTGGCACCAGATGCATCCCGATCATTATGGATCAATGCACCAGTTCTGCCTGCCGTTCGGTGATTTCGGCCAGGTAGCGGGATGGCACTTCCATGAACGGCGTGCGCTGCCGCAGCCATAGCGGATGGTCTTCCGTCGTGTGCATTGCCTGGCCTTCCGGGATGGCCGGCCAACCCGGCACTTTCAGCCAGAGCCGCAGCAGATGGCGACGACGGGCCATCTCGGGGTGGTCCTGATATCCCGTGCGGCCATGCAGCAGCAGACGGTTGTTGAGGAACTGGATGTCCCCTTCGCCGATGTTCATGTCGAGATAGGTGTCGGGCGAGGCGGCGATTCTCTGCACTTCATCTAACGCCTCGCGCTGGGCCGGCGTCATCACCGCATCGCCGGTCTCGACCGCGCGGTTGGGATAGTCGCCGGACAGGAACACGGAGATTTCGTCGACGGTGCGTGCGAAAACCGAGACACGACGCACCAGAACGCCGTTGCCGTGCTCCGCGTCCACCTCGCGGCGGCGGAAGATGAAGCCGTCGTACAGCACCTTGAGCAGGTCGGGACGTTCGCGCGCCAGGCGCTGATGTACCACGATCGCGCTACAGATGCGGCTGGCGCCACCGGCCTTTGCCTCCCGCAGACACATCAGCGAGACGACATCGCAGGAATCGGTATGGAAGCGCTGTGCACCGCCCTTGTGGTAGCCGCGCGCACCGGGTTCGATGTCGCTCACGTCGATCACGTGGCCAAGCAGTTCGCCTTGCCAGGATTGCGGCAGCGGCGAGCCGATATGCGCGCCGAGCCCGAAGTAGATGCGCGCCATGTCATCGGTGGAGTAGCGCTCGCGCGGCACGCCGCGCAGCAGTACGAAGCCGCGGCCGAAGCGCAATTCATCGCGCAGGTTGCGGAAGAATTCGCCCAGCGTGGGAAGCGGGAATGTCTCCGGCGTGATGGCGGCGAAGTCGAGATCGCCGAGGCCGCGTAGATGGGCAAGCGCCGCGTCGATCTCCTCCACCTCGGCAGCGGCGAGCGTGTGCAGGCCGTCGGTGCGGAAGTCGAGCGTTGCGCCGGTCCAGGCGGCACGGGTCTGGGTTCCGGTCATGTGCTTTCCTCGTTCGGCAGTTGCGTAAGGTCCAGTCCTTCGTAGAGTTCCGCGAGCGGCACCTCGATGCCGATCTCCGGCATGACGAGCACATCATCTCCGGTTAGCAGCGAGCCGACCCAACGATCGCCCTCACGCGTGAACACCGTCGCGGCCTGGCTGTCCTGTTCCAGCATGACATAGCGCTGCACCGATACTGTCGCACGGTACTCGGCGTTCTTCGTCACACGATCGACGCGCGCGGTGCTATCCGATAGCACCTCGAAGATGACGACCGGATCGCGAACCACTGTGGCGACGCGTTCCACCGGGGTGCAAACAACGAAAGCATCCGGATAGCGAATGCTCCCTGCCACTTCGATCTTCAGTTCACTGCCATAGGGCTGGCAGCGCTTGCCGCGCAGCCGGGAGGTCAACGCGGTCAGCAGGTTCCGCTGAACCATGGCGTGCCCGGCCGTGCCGCCGGTCATAGCGTAAGCAGAGAGCCCATCGAACTCGTAACGCAGTTCCTGCCGTTCCTCCCAGGCGAGGAATTCGGCGACGCTCATCGGCTTGCGCAAGGCATCGTTCATGACGCTGGCTCCAGCCGCAATGTGGCGGGATCGGATGCCAGGTGCAACCTCTCGGTTCATCCTGCGCTCACGTCGTATACAGCCAGCGGCTGACCAGCGTTTCCACATCGTCGGTGAATGCATCGCGCGGGCCTTCCGCGAACAGCGAGCCGGTGCGCATGACATAGACATGGTCGGCAATGCCCAGCGCGCCCTTGATGTTCTGATCCACCAGCAGGATCGCCTTGCCGTCGCGCGCCAGGCCGGCGATCAGTGCATAGATCTGTGCCGCGATGCGCGGTTCGATACTCGCGGTGGGTTCGTCGATCAGCATCACCGTAGGGTCGGTCAGCAACGCGCGCGCGATCTCAAGCTGGCGCTGCTGACCGCCGGACAGCGTGCCGGCAGCCTGCTTCCGACGCTCGAGCAGAACCGGAAACTGCGCATAGGCACGCTCGATGCGTTCGCGCGCCAGGGCTCGATCACGACGGAACCGCCAGGTGCCAAGGCGCAGGTTCACCTCGACCGAAAGGAACGGAAACACGCTCGGCCGTTGCGGCAGATAGGTTATGCCGTGGCGGCTCATGTCGTGCGAAGCGATGCCCTTCAGCGATGTCGCACCAAGGTGCATCTCGCCCTGCTGCGCCGGCAGGAAGCCGAACAGCACCTTCAGCAAGGTCGATTTCCCGGTGCCGTTCGGTCCGAGCACGCAGCGCACCTGACCGCGCATCACATCGACCGACATGCCGTTCAGGATGTTGATGCCCGGCAGATAGGCCGCTACCAGATTGCGCGCGGTCAGCACGGGTGCGGCATCAGACACCGGCATAGGCCCGCAACACCTCCTGGCTTTCCCGAACTTCGGCCACCGTGCCGTCGGCGATTTTCTCGCCGCGCGACATCACCACCATGCGATGCACGAGTCGCTGCAATGCCTCGATATCGTGATCGACGATGACGAACGTGCGGCCCTCCGCGTGCAGCCTGCGCACCAGCCCGATGATCTCGTCGCGCAGGAACGGGTTGACGCCGGCGAACGGCTCGTCGAGGAACAGGATCTCCGGATCCAGCATCAGCGCGCGGCCGAGTTCCAGCAGCTTCTGCTGGCCGCCCGACAGGTTCTTCGCCTGGAGTTTTTCCAACGCGGCGAGGCCGAGGAATTCGAGATGCCGGCGCGCCGTGCGGGTCGCCGCGGGCCTGTGCGAATGCGGTCGCGCAAGGCCGGGCACCAGCATGTTCTCCAGCACGGTCATGCGGCTGAACAGTTGCGTGATCTGGAAGGTGCGCCCGACGCGCAGCGTGGCGAATTCGCTGGGTGCCAGACCATCGGCGCGCCGCCCTCGGCAGCATGATGTGGCCGCTGGCGGGAGCCAGGTGGCCGGTCAGCAGGTTGATCGTGGTGGTCTTGCCGGAGCCGTTCGGGCCGATCAGTCCGACGAGTTCGCCCTGCTGCACGGCGAGGTTCAGGGTGCTGACCGCGACGATGCCGCCGAAGCGCCTGGTCAGGTCACGCGCTTCGATCAGGGGTGGCAGCACCTATCCCGCCTCCCGCTCGACGGACCGCGCACGGCTGCGGAAATCGAGACGCGTCACCTGCTGCCACGCCAACGCCAGCAAGCCGTTGCGCGCGAAACGGATCGTCAGCAGCAGCAGCGCGCCGAACAATACCAGGCGCCATTGACCGTAGCTGCGCAGCGCCTCTATCAGGAATTCCAGGCCCAGCGCACCGATCGTCGCCGCGACAATGCTTTCGGCGCCGCCGATCACCGCCATCGCCACCACCAGTCCCATCTGATCGACCGAGCCGATGTCGGGTGTCAGGATGCCGATGTAGTGGCCGTAGAAACCACCCGCCAGACCGGCGAAGCTCGACGTGATGGCGAATGCCAGGACGCGAAAACGCACCACCTTCACCCCGGACGCCGCCGCCGCATCCTCGTTCTCGCGGATCGCGCGAAAGAACAGTCCCCAGCGCGACATCACCAGGGACTGCATGATCGCAAGTGATGCCAGCAATAGCCCCAGTCCAAGATAGTAGTACGGGGTATCGGTTCGGCTGTGGAACAGCGGCGTCACCTCCAGCCCGCCGGAGCCGCCGGTCACCTCGTTCTCCGACACGATGACGATGCGCAGCACTTCGGAGAACGCGACGGTGAACAGCGCGAGATAGGGACCGCGCATGCGCAGACACGACGAAGCCGATGCCGCTGCCGACGATGCCGCACATCACCACGCCCGCCAGCATGCCGAGCGGGATCGGCATGTCGAACCACTTCACCAGCAGGCCGGAGGTGTAGGCGCCGAGCGAAACGAACGCCATGTGACCGAACGAGAACTGCCCGGCATAGCCGGCCAGCAGCGCCCAGCTCGCGGTGACGATGGCGTAGAACATCGCCAGCACGCCGACCGACAGCCAGTAGGCGTTGACCATAAAGGGAAACGCCAGAGCGAACACGAGGAAGGCCAGGGCGGCGCCGACGGTGAATATACGCACCCGTCATTCCATCGCTACATGCGTGCGGCCGAACAGCCCGGTGGGGCGGATCAACAGCACCAGCATCAGGATCAGCAGGCTGAATGCCTGGGCATAGGTCAGGCTGCGGCTCGGGTCGGGAAACAGCGCGACGAACATCGATTCCGACACGCCGATCATCAGTCCGGCGATGATCGATCCCGCGACCGAGCCCATGCCGCCGAGGATGACGATGGCGAAAGCCTGCGTGTCGGGCAGCAATCCCATCGACGGCGACAGCGAATAGATCGGCCCGACCAATGCGCCGGCGCCGCCCGCCAGCGCGCCGCCCAGGCCGAACGCCAGCATGTAGAAGCGCTGGTCGTTGATGCCGACGATGGCTGCGGATTCCCGCGACTGGCTGACGGCGTTCAGAGCCTCGCCCCAGGCGGTGCGGTTCATGAACAGCACCAGGCCGACCAGCATTGCCATGCCGGCGCCGGCGGCGAACACGCGATCCCAGGTCATGATCAATCCGCCGACCACCAGCACGCCAGGCCAGAACGATGGCGGACGCAGCGGGTATGGGCCGTAGATGATCAGCGCCAGGGCACGCAGGAAGATCGAGATGCCAAACGTGACCAGGATGCCGTAGTCGCCCTTGCGTTCGGTGGTGGGACTGTAGAGCGGTGTCAGCAATGTGCGTTCGATCGAGTACCGACATGACGAATGCCAGCACCATCGCCACCGGCACGGCGGCAAGCGGCGGAATGCCGGCGAGCGAAATGGCGAAATACCCGAAGTAGCCGCCCATCATGTAGACTTCGCCGTGGGCGAAGTTGACGATCTTCAGGATCGAGAAGATCACCGTCAGTCCGGCCGCGATGACCGCATAGATGATGCCGATGACCAGCCCGTTGAGCGCCTGGATCAGCAGGTAGTTGGTCATCTCGCGGCGTCGCGCATCAGCTCCCCGGCTTCTGGTAGGTGTAAGGCACTGTCGCGTATCTACGCGGCCAGACGATCGGTGCGTCAGCCTGGCCCTGCTTGACTTCAGCGTATTGCAGAATGCTCAGCGGCGCTTCCAGGAACTGATGGTAGTGCCACGCCGGATCACGGCTGGTAGAGAACGAGTACTTGCCGCGCACGCCGACATACTGCGTGTTCTCCAGCGCCTGGATGATCGCCTTCGGCTCGGTGCTGCCCGCGGTCTTGATCGCATCGAACAGCAGCCAGGCACCATCATAGCTTTCCATCACCGCGCCGGACGGATCGGCTTTCTGCTTCGCCTGGTACGCCGCGACGAACGCCTTGGTCTTGTCGTTCCAGGCTGCTTTCGGCAGGCCGACATTCTCAGTGACCAAATACTTTCCGGCCTCACCGACATTTTCCCAGAACGTCGGATCGACCGCTTCGCCGCCTGAATTGTAGATCCCGCAATTCGCCGTCGGCGCAAAGCCCAGGTCGTGCGCCTGGCGGATCATCGGATACGCGCCCGCCTCGGCGTAGATGCTCAGGAAGAAATCGTACGGCGGCGATTCACTTTTGAACCGCAGGATCTGCGCGGTGAAGTCGGTCAGGTTCGGATCGGCATCCACCGCGGTGAGTTTGACGTTCGCCTTGGTCAGCTCCTGCGCGACCAGCGTGCGCGCGGACAGTCCGACATCGTCCTTCTCCGCAATGATCGCGACGTTCTTGAAACCCGCGGCGGCGATCCACTGTCCGATGGTCACGTCGATCAGCGACACCGCCGGCGCATTGCGGAACACCTCCGGATAGCCTTTGGCGGTGATCTGATCGGACCATACGTCGCACGCCATGAACGGGATGCCGTATTTGTGGAAGACTTCCATTTCCGCCAGCGCGACGGGGCTGTGGAACTCGCCGAACACCGCAACCACCTTGTTCTGCTCGATCAGGCGTTCGGCGGCTGTGCGACCTTCCGCGGGCATGCCGCGCGTATCGGCATAGTTGATTTTGACCTGTCGGCCGAGCAGTCCACCCTGCGCATTGATTTCCGCCGCGGCCAGTTCGGCGGCGTTCTTCATGTTGGTGCCCTCGGCGTAGCCGCCCGGTGGCGACAAAGGTCCTACCCAGCCGATCTGGATTGGCTCACCAGCCGCACGTACTCGGCTGCCGAATACCGGCAATGCGGCGGCGGCTCCTGCCGCGGTCAGCACGTTGCGTCTGGTCGGCGCGTTGATCGGTCCCCGTTTTGTCATTTGGATTGTCCCATGAATGAGGCCCCACTGGCAGGAGATTGCCGCGTCGCTTCGCTCCTCGCAATGACAGCGGTCTATTACCGCCACGCCAGCGCGACGCGTTCCACCCAGCCGATCACCCAGGCCACCGCCAGACCCAGCAATGACAGCACAACGATGCCTGCCAGCAGGTTGTCGGTGTCGTAGAGATTGCCGGCCGACAGCACGAAGGCGCCGATGCCGCGATCGGCGCCGATCATTTCAGCCGCAACCAGCAGCACGATGGCGATCGAGGCGGTGACGCGGAAGCCGCTGAGGATCGCCGGAAGCGCAGCCGGCAGCACGATCTTTCGCACGATGGCGGCGTGGCTGAGGCCGAAGCTCTGCGCCATGCGGATCAGCGAACGCGGCACATTGTCGACGCCGCCCGCGGTGGTGATCACGGTGGGAAAGAACACGCCGAATGCCAGCGTGGCGATCTTCGATCCCTCGCCAATACCAAACCAGATGATGAACAGCGGCACCAGAGCGATCTTCGGGATCGGGAACAGCGCGGAAACGACCGCCATCCCCGGCGAGCGCCACACCGACGACAGCCCGACCGCAAGGCCAAGGCCGATGCCGAATATGGTTCCGGCGATCCAACCGATCGCCAGCCGTTCCAGCGACGCACTGAGGTGCTTCCACAGTTCACCGCTGACCGTCAGGTTGTACAGTGCGATGCCGATGTTCGCTGGTGCCGGCAGGAACAATGTCGGGATCAGGCCCAGCGAATCCGCGAGCTGCCACAGCGCGACCAGTCCCACCAGCGTGGCGGCACCCGCCAACGGCAGGTTGCGCGGTGCAAAACCGCTGCCGCGGAACGGCACGATGCCATCGATGCGGCGCATGATCAGACGACGCTGCCCAGGCGATAGAACCGCGCCGCAGTGCCATGGAACAGCGCCGCCTTCTCCGCATCCGAACATCCGGACGCCAGGCGCTTGAATGCGTTCCACACCACGCGGTAGCTGCACATTCCCTTGTCCACCGGGAAGTTGCTCTCGAACATGCAGCGATCGGCGCCGAATGCCTCGATGCAGGTTTCCATGTGCGGCCGCCACGCCGTCGCCAATTCGCCGGACGATGGCGGCAGCGGTTCCTCGTGGAATGTCAGGCCGCGGATCGTCATCGCCTGCCCGCCGAGCTTCAGGAACACATTAGGACGCGCCGCCAGTTCGCGCAGATCGCGGCGCCACGTAGCGAACACCTCGTCCGGATGCGCGCGATACGGCCCGATGCGGATCGGCCCGCCGCAGTGATTGGCGAGGATCGGCAGATCGGGAAACGCGCGCGCGAGGTCGGTGAGTTCGCGCAACTGCGGATGATACAGCGAGCATTCGTACGACAGGCCGAACCCGCCCAACCGTGCAAGACCGCGGCGGAAGGCGGGATCGAGCAGCAGACCCTGCGGCGCGGGAGACGTCGTGGTCATGATGATCGCCGCATCCCAGCCAGCGCTCTGACGAATGCCCTTGAAGCGTCCGCCGCCGGCCTGGACATGCGCCTCCAGCACGGCGTCGATCGGTTTGCCGAGACGGAAGTCGCAGTAGCCGACGATGCCGGCGCAGGCACGCATGCCGGCGGCTTCGGCCCGCGCGGCGATGCCGGCAATGAATTCGGTCTCGCCCACCGGTCGCAATTCTTCCGGACCGTCCTTGCGATAGGCGAAGCCACATTGGATGAACACCGTCGCCAGCACATTGTGGCCGGCGTGCAGATCGGCGCTCAACTCATCCAGCAGATAGTTGCCGGACGGGCGATCCCACAGATGATGGTGCGCATCGACGATCGGCAATGCTGGATCGATGATGTCCTCACGCAGCTTCGCAAGCCACGCTTCGTTCACGTGCGGGTGTGGATACGCCTGACGCTCTCCCGTTGCCGCGCTCATGCCGGTCTCCTTGCTGGAACCGGCGCGAGAGTAGCCCCGAACGGGGATGTCAGGAAACTGCGGCAGGCACGGCCGGTGATACTTTGTGGGCACGCTTCGCCGGCACGTCCATAACCACCTCGAAGCGTTTCATCATCTCGACCGCAAGATCCTTTGCGGCATCCCACTGCTGCCCTTCACCTGACATCGTGAGCCGGTACAGCGCCGGAACGTCGCGTCTGTACGCTTCGTCGCGTGCCTCCAACCGTCGCTGGCGAATGTCGCCCCGGAACTGCTTACGAAGAAAGCCGTAGGCAACAAGCTCACTCAACAGGACGGTGACCATGTCCTCGGCCTGCTTCGGTTCGAACTCGACCAGATCTTCGATCGCCTGGCGCGCACTCTCCAGTCCGAGAAACTGCATGTAGATGACGCTGCAGATTGCCCGGTGCCAGTCGTCGCGGTGCGAATCACCCGGCTCAGGCGTCTTGATCGATGCAAGCCTGCGCAGTGTATCGCGCATCACCTTCATGTAGGTATAGAAAGCAGTAACGTGCTTGACGACATCGGCCTCCAGCGCCTGAAGATCCTTCACCGATGCATCGAACACCGGAAAATAGCTCTCCTCCGAGGTGAAGCGACTGGTGTCGGCCGGCGACGCACCGTCGATCGCCTGCGACTGTCCGCCGTGCGGACCGTGCTCGAAAAGGCCGACATAGCGCTGCACCATCTCCGCCACAGCAGCGACACGACACAGCGTGGCGATCTCGCATGCGAACAGATCGACCACGCCGAGCCGCGCACTGCCGGTCTGATAGGTCCAGGCG
This sequence comes from uncultured Alphaproteobacteria bacterium, assembly GCA_963696645.1. GTDB lineage: Bacteria > Pseudomonadota > Alphaproteobacteria > Acetobacterales > Acetobacteraceae > JAMXLO01. Next base: position 36,868 of record CAVOKY010000002.1, on the reverse strand, counting down.
AGCACACCGCCACCAAGTATGCAGATGCCGCCAATGAACGGTCCGCCGGCGATGATGGCCGCCAAGCCCAGCCGCACCCAGGCCCATCCACTGTGACTGTCGCGTACCACCGGCCAATTGCTGACGATCTGGTACTCGAAGGAGAATGCCAGCGCGGCGATCGCGCCGATGATCATCAGGATGACGGTGACGGAAAAGATCAGCCGCAGATCGGCGACGTGACGCGAGCAGCCCAGCCGCTCGAAGGTGGACGATTCCTGGCCGCGTCGAAGCTGGCGAACAATCGCGAATGGCGACAGCATGGACACGACACCCATGAGCCTCACCGTACCGATGCACCATGGCATCATAGCTGCCAGCCGCCAGGCTGTGAACGGCATCACACCTGTTGGCGATTTCCGGTATTTTCGATCTCCCGCTCCGCCGCCGCGGCATCGTCGCGGATCAGCCGCCATAGCGCAGCCTCGATCGCCAGCAGGTCCGGATCGCTCGCCTCGCGCCCGGCCAGCGGCCGATCGATCCGCTGGATCGCACGCACCCTCCCCGGCCGGCGCGACAGCACGACGATCTGCTGGCCCAGCCGCACCGCTTCGGCGAGGTTGTGTGTGACATAAACCGTAGTGGTGCCCGCGCGTTCGATCAACGCGGCAAATTCGTCCAGCAGCAGTCCGCGCGTCTGCGCATCCAACGCCGACAAGGGCTCGTCCATCAGCAGGCACGCCGGCCGCACTGCCAGCGCGCGCGCAATCCCAACGCGCTGGCGCATGCCGCCGGAAAGCTGCCGCGGCCAAGCATCGGCGAACTCCGCAAGCCCGGTCAGCGCCAACACGTCGGCGATGCGCGCGGCGAGTTCAGCACGCGACAGCCGATCCTCCAGCACCAGCGAGACATTGCCGGCAACCGTGCGCCATGGCAGCAGCGCAAAATCCTGGAACACGTAGGTGAATGGGTTCAGGCAATCGTCGGAAACCTCGCCCTCGCACTGCACAGCACCGCTCGCCGGGGCGAGCATCCCGCCCATGATGCCAAGCAACGTGGACTTGCCGCAGCCCGAAGGACCGACCAGCACCATCACCTCCCCTGGTTCGGCAACCAGATCGATGTCCTCCAGCACGACAAGCTCGCGATAGGCGTGGCGCACGCCACGCAGCACCAGCCGCAGGCCAGCGTTCATCGCGTCGGGAGGAATTGCGTATCGATCAGCGAACGCGGATCGGCATCGCCCTTCACCAGGCCCTGCGCCTTGAACCAGTTGAGCTGCGCGATCACGTCGGACACATCCAGCGCGCCGCCTGCGTCGTAATAGCCAACACCGCTGATGATTTTCTGCCGCGCATTCGGATCGCCGTTGAAAACATAGGCCGTGATCGCCGGGATCACCGCGTCAGTCGTCGCATCGACGATGGGTTTGCCCTGCGCATCGAGCCGGAGGAATGCCGCGCGATAATCCGCCACGCCATTCTGATAGGCGCGCGCGAACCGATGCAGCACGTCGGCATGCTGCGCAATCATCTGGCCGGTGGTGAACAGCGCGGTGATCTGGTACGGAACGACGTCACCTGCCCAGCCGATAATGTGTGCCTGCCCTGACGCGACCAGCGGCTTCGCCATCGAGGCGATTGCGATCGTCGCATCCACCTGGCCACTGGCCACCGCCGCCACCATGTTGCCGATCTGCTGCACCGGCCGGAGCGTCACGCTTGCCACATCGGAATGTTCTGCCTCGGCGATTCGCCCCAGCATGTAGTGGAATGACGACCCATACTGGGTAATTGCGAAGCTGTGGCCTGAGAGTTTGTCGAGCGATGTCAGCCCCGACGCATACGCCTGATTGGATACCAGGATTGCCGATCCCTCGTATCCGCGCTGCTCGTGCAGGCCGCCGCCGATCACCTTCAGCGTGCCCTTCTCCGCCAGATTGAAGAAGCCGCCGGTGAGCGCGGTCACTCCGACATCGATGTCGCCGGCAACGGCGGCGGCGGCGATCGGTTGCGCCGCCTCGAAGAAGCGAAACGTCAGGTCGATGCCTTCATCACGAAAATAGCCGCGTTCCTGAGCGATATAGAGCGGCGCTGGCGACAGCGTATGCAACAGACCCAGGCGCACCGGATCGGCTGCCTGCGCGGCGGTGGCGAGCAGCAGCATCGCTACGAAACCAAAGAAGACACGAAGAGCGCGTTCCATCCGTTTCAATCCTATCGGCGCAGCGGCAACGTGCCGAGGTAACCGACCACTGCACCAGCCATGATGTAGAATGCCGGAACCATGTTGGATCCGGTCAGCGCAATCATCGACGTGATCATGAAAGCCGCCGTGCCGCCGAACACCGACACCGCGATGTTGTCGGCCAGGCCCAGCCCTGTCGCCAACGCACGGTTGGGGAACATGTCGCCAATTCCAGTCAGTATCGGACCCTGATACATCGCGATCACCACGCCGAATACGAGCTGATAGACGATCAGCGTCGTCAGACTCGGGGACGCGTTGATCAGCGCGAACATCGGCCAGGCCAACACAAACAGCAGCGCCGGCGCAGCGCGCAGGAACCAGCGCGGCCCCAGGCTGTCGACAAAGTGTCCGAACACCGGGATCAGCACGCCGGCGGTAACGGTCCCCACCATCGTCGCGGTGAATCCGGCGGACTGCGGCAAATGCAGCACACGCACCGCATAGACGGGTGTATAGATCAACAGCGTGTAGGTGCAGATGGTGGACAGCGTAATCAGCGCGCCGGACGCAAACGCCTCCTTCGGATGTTTGGTGATGACATCGCGGAACGGCGTTCCGGTGGGATCATGCGTCATCCGGTGTTCGGGAGGATTTACGATGCGCGTGCGCAGCACGTAGCCGACCGGCCCGATCAGCAGGCCCAGCAGGAACGGCACGCGCCAGCCCCAGGACTCCAGCGCCTCGGGACTGAAGCGATGCGAGACGATGCTGCCGGCTGCGGACCCCAATGCGATGAACAGGCTGGACGACGCATAGACCCAACTTACGTAATAGCCGGTGCGGCCTTCGGGCGCGTATTCGCGCATGAAGGCGGTGGCGTTGCCCATCTCGCCGCCGGTCGAGAAGCCCTGCATCAGCCGCGCCACCAGCAGCAGGATCGGCGCGGCGAGGCCAATCTTCGCATAGGTCGGCATCAGTGCGATCATCGCGGTGCCGATGCACATCAGCATGATGGTGAGCGACAGCGCGGCCTTGCGCCCATGCCTGTCGGAATACGCACCCAGAATTGCGGCGCCCAGCGGCCGAATGAAGAAGCCGACAGAGAACGTGCCCAGCGCCAGCAACAACGAGGTCAGCGGGTTCGCCGTCGGGAAATACAGTTTGGCGATGATCGCGGCGAACACGCCGTACAACATGAAGTTGTACCACTCGAGCCCATTGCCAACCACCGCGGCGATCACGGCACGCGGCCCGGTGATGGATATGCTGCCGCCGACCGCGACCTGCTGCTGCACGATGTTCTCCCCTTACACGGTCACCTGCATCTCGCCGAGATAAGCCTCGCGGATCAGCGGGTTCTGCCGCAGCTCCGCCGCGGTGCCCGACAGCACCACCTGACCGGTCTGCAACACGTAGGCACGATGTGCGATGGACAGCGCCATGTTGGCGTTCTGCTCCACCATGAAGATAGTGGTGCCCTGCCGATTGATCTCCTGGATGATGTCGAACACCTGCTCGACAAAGATCGGTGACAGCCCCATCGAAGGTTCGTCCATGCAGATCAGCTTGGGCCGCGCCATCAGCGCTCGGCCCATCGCCACCATCTGCTGCTCACCGCCCGACAGCGTGCCGGCAATCTGACTGCGCCGCTCCTTCACGCGCGGGAACAGCGAATAGACCCGTTCCAGGTCCTGATCGAATTCCGCGCCGCGCTTGCGAAGGTAGGCCCCCATCTCAAGGTTCTCGAACACCGTCATGCGCGGGAACAGGCGGCGCGCCTCCAGCACCGGGGCAATGCCGCGACGGACGCGTTCAGCGGTTGGCATGCGCTCGATCGCTTCGCCCTGGTAGATCACCGTGCCGCGCGCCGGCCGCACCACACCCATGATGGTCTTCATCGTGGTGGACTTGCCCGATGCATTTCCGCCGAGTAGCGAAACGATTTCGCCTTCGCCGATCGAGTAGTTCACCTGTTTCAGGACGTGAAGATCGCCGTAGTAGGTGTCAACGTCCTTGAACTCAAGAAGCATTGGCCGGTGCCTCTATCCCTGCTGCCGCAGCCTGCGCATTACGCCCCAGATACGCCCGCAGCACTTCCTCGTCGCGCCGCACTTCCTCGGGCTTGCCATGCGCAATCACTTCGCCATGGTCCAGCACGTAGACCGTGTCGGCGAGCGTAGTCACCACATCCAGCTTGTGCTCGATCAGCAGCACCGTCAGGCCCAGTCCATTCAGGCTCTTGATCTGCTCGGCCAGTTCCAGCGTCTCGGCCGGGTTCATCCCAGCGGTCGGCTCATCCAGCAGCAGGATGCGCGGCCGCGAGGCCAGCGCGCGTGCGATCTCGATGCGACGCCGGTTGGCGTAGGACAGCCCCGCGACCACCTGCTCGGTGCGTGGCGTCAAGCGGTTGCCGAAGATGGAAAAAATCTCCATCGCCCATTCGCGCGCCTGGATCTCTTCGGCTTTCGTCCCCGGCGGCCGGAAGATCGCAGCCAGCGTGCCGGTCCGCAGACGCGCATGCTGGCCGATCAGCGCATTCTCCATCACCGTCAGGTTGGGGAACAGACGCAGGTTCTGGAACGTGCGCGCGATGCCCTTCTCGAGTATCTGGTAGTCGGGCAGCCCCATGATCTCCTCGCCGTGGAACCGGATCGAGCCGTCCTCGGCTTCCACCAATCCGGTGATCACGTTGAACAGCGTGGACTTGCCGGAACCATTCGGTCCGATCACCGCCACCACGCCGCCGGTCGGCACCACCAGATCGACCTTGTTCAGCGCAACCAGGCCGCCGAACTTCACGGTCACGCCCTTGATTTCCAGCGCCAGCGCGCCGGTGCGCACGTCGCCGCCCAGGCCGGCGAGCTTCAGGTCGGTGAAACCGCCGCGCCTGATTTCGGCATGCTGCTGATCGAAGGTCAGCGCCGGCGGCGGCCGCGTGGCCGGTATCAGTCCCTGCCGGCGGAACAACATCATGCCCACCAGGATCAGGCCGAAGATCAGTTCGATCGACGGCACCAGATCGATGCGCTGCAGCCAGCCATTGTCCACCAATCGCCCAAGCGCGTGCAGCCACTCGGTCAGGTCCTGCAGCCACCACGATTGCAGCAACTGCAGAATGAACGCGCCGAGCACCACGCCCCACACGCTGCCGATGCCGCCGAACACGATCATCACCAGGATCATCACCGAGACCGGAAAGCCGAACATCTCCGGTGTCGCGGTCTGCAACTTCGCGACATAGAACACGCCGGTCATGCCGCCGAACGCCGCACCGATGGCGAACGCCAGCAGCTTGAACTTGGTGCGGTTGACGCCCATCGCGCCGGCTGCGATCTCGTCTTCGCGGATCGCCATCCAGGCTCGGCCGATGCGCGAATCCCGCAATCGGATGCTGACGAACACCAGCATCGCCACCATGCAGATCGCGACGTAGTAGTACGGCCACGCGGCGACGCCGAAGCTCCAGCCGAACAGGCGCGGCGCGGCGACGCCGTTCAGTCCGGCCGCGCCATTGGTCAGATCCGACCAGTTGCGCACCACGATGGGCACGATCTCGCCGAAGCCGAGCGTGACGATGGCGAGGTAGTCGCCCTTCAACCGCAATGTCGGTGCGCCGAACAGCACGCCGAAGAACGCGGCGATCGCGGCGGCCAGCGGCAAGCCGAGCCAGAACGACAAGGTGAAATGCACCACGCTGCCGTCGCCGACCTCGGCCGGCATCTTGGCCACCAGGCCGAGATGCAGGAACGGCTCCCAGAAGGCGCTCCATGCCGGCTGCAAGCTGGAACGCGGTCAGAATGCCGTAGGTATAGGCACCGATGGCGAAGAATGCGGCATAGCCAAGGTCGAGCAGGCCGGCGAAACCGACGACGATGTTCAGGCCGAGCGCCAGCGTGGCATAGGCCGCCGCATTCGCCATGCTGTCCACATCGGCGTCGTTGCTGTGCACGATCGGGAACAGCAACGCGGCCGCGGTCAGCAGCAGCAATCCGATGCGCCGGCGCTGCACATCGGGGATGCGGGCAAATGGTCGGGTCAGGACCGAGACGGCGGCGGAAGCGGTGCCGTTCATGCGCTGCGCCCTCTCATGACTTGTTGGGCGCGATCCGCCCGAACAGGCCGGCCGGCTTGAACACCAGCACCAGCACCAGGATCGAGAAGATGATCACGTCGGTCCACGCGGTGGCGATGAACTGCCCGCCCATCGCCTCGATCAGGCCGATCAGCACGCCGCCCACCATCGCGCCCGGCACATTGCCGATGCCGCCCAGCACGGCGGCGGTGAAGGCGCGCAGACCCGCGGTGAAGCCGATGATGAAGCTGGTGAAGTTGTAGTACAGCCCGAAGATCAGGCCGCCGGCACCGGCCAGCGCGGAGCCGAGGAAGAACGCCATGATGATGACGCTTGTCCACCTCGACGCCCATCATGCGCGCGGCTTCGGCATCCTGCGCCGTGGCCCGCATCGCCTTGCCGATGCGCGACCGCTGCACGAACATGTACAGGCCGGCCATCAGCAGCAACGCGATGACCCAGATCAGGATGACGCGGATATCCAGCACCGCGCCGCCGATATGGTAGCGGATCGACGGCAGCGGATTGGGGAAGTTCTTTGAATCCGCGCCGACCGTCAGCAGGATGACGTTGAACAGGATGTAGGATACGCCGATGGTGGTGATCATCGCGGCCGGCCCCTTCACGTTGCGCAAAGGGCGCAGGCACAGCCGCTCGATCGTCACGCCGAGCCCGCCGCAGAACACCATGGTGACGACGAAGGTCACCAGCAGCACGCCGGCCAGCGGCAATGCCGGTCAGGATCACGTCCTGACCGGACAGACCGAACATCTGCAGCACGTACATCGCGATGAACGAGCCGACCATGAACACGTTGAAGTGCGAGAAGTTGATCAGCTCCAGGATGCCGTAGACCAACGTGAACCCGAGCGCGAGCAGTGCATACATCGCGCCCAGGCTCAGCCCGTTGATCGTCTGCTGCAGCAGCAGATCGAAGGTGGTCATTGCCGCGGCATCCCTTGGCCAGTCCTCAGGACTGCGGCGCCACGCCGATGTAGTGGTACTGCCGCGACACATCGTCCGGCCGCGCCGTGGTATCCTGCTTGATCTGGAACACGCTGACGGTGCGATCCGCCAGGTCGCCGTTGGCATCGAACGACACGACGCCCTGGATGGTCGGCACCTTCGCTGTCTGGATGGCATCGCGCACCGCTTCACGCGTCACCGGCTTGCCGCTGGCGGCCACGCGCTTGATCGCATCGATCACCACCAGGGTCGCGTCATAGGCGGTGATCGTGTAGTCGTCCGCCGGCTTGCCGTATTTGCAGATGATAGGCGTCGACGAACTGCTGCGCCTTGGTGTCGCCGACCATGTGCGGCGACGCGATGGTGGCATACCAGCCCTCGGCGGCCGGGAAGCCGACGGCCGTCAGCATCGCCGGTCCATACACGCCGTCACCGCCGCCCTTGATCATCTTCGGAATGATGTCGTAGGCCTGCTTGGCGAGCTTCACGCCGGCCTGGCCAACGCCGCCGTAGTAGATCGCATCCGGATTGAGCGACTTGATCTTGGTCAGGATGGCGCGTGTAGTCGGCCGCCTTCGGATCCAGCCGGTCGCGGCCCATGACCTTGATGCCCTTCTTCTCCGCCTGCCGCTGGAACGCATCGGCCATGCCCACGCCATAGGCGCCGCTGTCGTCCAGGATGTAGACCGACTTCACCTTCAGCACATCGGCGTAGAAGTTCGCCATGTTCGGACCCTGGAAGGCGTCCGTCGTGACGGTGCGGAAATAGATCGGCTTGCCGGCCGGACGGAACTGCTGGGCGAACTTCGGATCGGTGATGTCGGGATTGGTCGAGCTCGGCGTGATGGTCGCGAGATCGCCGGCACTGAGGATCGGCGCCATCGCCTTGCCGGCGCCGCTCATCTGCGGGCCGAGCGAGGCGACAACGTCCTTGTCGGACACCATCTTGCGCGCGTTGGTCGCGGCCTGCGCCGGATCGTACTGGCCGGCGGTGGCGGTGCCGTCATCCAGCAGCAGCGGCTCGATCCGGTAGCCGGGAATGCCATTGCCCTGGTTGGAGCCATCGATCGCCAGCATGATGCCGTTCTTGACCCGCTCGGCGCCTTCGGAATCGGCCCCGGTCAGCGACAGGTCCATGCCGATCTTGATGACCTTGTCGGCCGCGCGGGCCGACGTGCCGAGCGAGGCGGTCGCGACGGTGGCGATGAGAGCCTTGGCGGCTCCGCGGCGTGTCAGCATCTGTGAGTCTCCCTGTTTGTCTTGTTTGGCAGGCAACTGGTGAACTATGGCCGGTGGATACGACCTGTGGATGGCAAGCAAGGCGCGTGCCGGTCAAGGCCAGAGCCCCAGTGCCCTGGCCTTGCCGAACCGGTCAGGACTGCGGCGCAACGCCAACGTAATGGTACTGGTGCACCATGTCGTCGGCGGCGTAATTAACGTCCTTCTTGATCTGGAAGATGCTGATCGTGCGATCTTTCAGGTCGCCGTTGGCGTCGAATGCGACCGGTCCCTGCAGCGTCTTCACGTTGGCGGTCTGGATATAGTCGCGCACGTTGTCGCGGTTGACCTCCTTCTTGTCGGCAACCACGCGCTTGATGGCATCCGCGATCACCAGGGCGGCGTCATACGCGGTGATCGAGTAGTCGTCCGGCTGCATGCCGAACTTCGCGCTGTACGCCTTCATCCAGGCCTCGGCGTCCGACTGGCCGGTGACGTGCGGCGAGGCAATCGTGGCGTACCAGCCGGCCGCGGCCGGGAAACCCACTGCCGACAGCATCTCGGCCGAGTACATGCCGTCGCCAGCGCCCTTGATCACGTTCGGAATGATGTCATAGGCCTGCTTGGCCAGCTTCACGCCCGCCTGGCCGACACCGCCATAGTACAGCGCATCGGGATTGAGTGATTTGATCTTGGTGAGGATCGTCGTGTAGTCGGCGGCCTTCGGGTCGAGCCGGTCGCGCCCGAGTACCTTGATGCCCTTTGCCTCCGCCTGTTTCTGGAACGAATCCGCGATGCCCACGCCGTAGGCGCCCGAATCATCCAGGATATACACCGACTTCACATGCAGCGTTTCGGCGAAGTAATTTGCCAGGTTCGGCCCCTGGAATGCGTCTGTCGTAACGGTGCGGAAATAGATCGCCTTGCCGCCCGGCTTGTACTGGTCGGCGAACTTCGGATTGGTGATGTCGGGATTGGTCGAGCTCGGCGTGATGGTCGCCAGATCGCCCTGGCTCAGGATCGGCGCCATCGCCTTGCCGGCGCCGCTCATCATCGGACCGATCGCCGCCACCACAGCCTTGTCGGACACCATCTTGCGTGCGTTGGTCGCGGCCTGCGCCGGGTCGTACTGGCCGGCCGTCGCGGTGCCATCGTCGAGGATTAGTGCGTCCAACTTGTAGCCGGGGATTTCATGCTTGGCGTTGATCTCGTCGAACGCCATCACCGCGCCGTTCTTGATGCGGGTGGCCGACTCCGCGTCGGCTCCGGTCAGCGACAGGTCGATGCCGATCCTGACCACCTTGTCCTCGGCATGGGCGGAGCCGCTGCCGAGGGCGGCGGCGACGGCAGTGGTGGCGAGAAGCTGTGCGGCAGCTCTGCGGGTCAGCATGTGATGTCTCCCTCGTTTACTGTGCGTGGCATGGACGGGCAGCGCCCGGGCGCGCGTCATGCAAGGTTCACTCTGCCAGAGGCCGATGGCATGGGCTAGCGGCGGAACCGCAGGTCGAGGCCTCGCGCCATCCAGCCGGCCTCGATCGTGTCCAGGTCGATGAAACCGGCGGGGTTGGCGCGCGAGGGCTGCATCGCCAGGCCCGGCGCCCGTTCGCGCCGCCAGATGCCCAGCAGGCGGTGCAGTTCGGACAACGGATCGGGACTGTCGTCCACCCGCAGGTCGAGGTCGGGGAAATCCTCGGTGGTGGTCAGCAGCATGGCGGCCGACTGTCGGCCACGACGATCGCCGCCGGCCGCCTCGCCGGCCCTCATGGCCGCCATCAGACGTTCGGGCAATGCCAGCGCAGGTTGCGCCTGCCAGGCGTCCAGCGTTGCAGCGATCGTCGGTTCGCCCACCAGCATGTTGCCGGCGACGCTGATGCCGGGGGCGGCCACACTGCCGCACCATTCGACGCAATTCTGCCCGGTCCAGGCGGCGGTGCGGCCATGCCGGTCCACTGCATGCACCTGGCGGACACCGCGCGCCGCGTCACCGGTCAGCGCAGCTTCGATCGCCGCGTCCGGCGGCAGGCCGCGGTCCAGCGCATCGAGGACCGCCGGACCGAGATAGCGGTTGGTCAGCGACTGGGTGGAAACCGCTCCCACGCCCGACCGAACGAACGGACAGGACGCGCCGACCGCGAAGGCCTTCGTGGCGACGGCAACGGCGAAGGCGCCGGTGGCTGGGTCGTGCGTGACGATGGACCAGGTCATCCGGGGGATAGAGAGCGGGACGGTTGATGGCCGTCAATGGTCTGGCGGTGATTCCAGCTCACCGGTGAACCGGTCGCGCCCGATCCAGAACGTGCATACGGGACAATATTCGCCTTCGTAGTCGATGCCTTCCTCGTACGGGCAGCCGATGATGCGATCGGTCATGGCGACAGAGAGCACGTCGTTCTGTTGCAGAAAATCGAGGATCTCTGCGGCGATCCTTGGATCCGACCGCACATCGGCCGTATCCGAGAACCACTTGCGCATGTCGGGCTCCTCCCCCTCGCGCACGATGATGCCCACCGCGAGTTTGCTGGCACGCCGGTCATCGGGGCCATATGCGGCCAACGTTGCCAGAGGATAACCACGGAAGCCACGCCGGCTCTTCTTGCTCAGCCGCTTCAATGACCGATCCAACATGATCCATCACCCTCTCGATGCCGTCCCGCGCGGCAACGTTAGCATATCAGCGGTCTTGACTGCGATGGCACCCAGGCGGGTGCAATTCGGCGCGACGACAAACCGGCGGTGTAGAGCCCGCCACGTGTGGAAATCACCATTCCGGGGCTCATCCGGCAGCCAATCAGGGACTATCATAGCTGGACAATCGATATTCGGCGCTGGGAACGGTACCAGCCGCCGGCCGGTGACAAAGTCATCACCATCGCGGTCGGACGGCTTCGAGCCACCGGGACGCCGAAGCGGATATTGGCGTCCGCATGACCTGGCGCGATGCCTCAATCGCCTGGGAGAGCCACGGCTTCAGGTTTCGTTGATCGCCGCCTTCGGTCCTCAAGCCGCTGCAATACAGCGAAGAAGGATGGCACGAACAACACCGCGAGGCAGGTCGATGCGATCATGCCGCTGAATACGCTGATGCCGAGGGAGCGGCGAGCGTTGGCTCCAGCTCCAGTCGCAAGAACCAACGGCAGCACGCCAAGAATGAAGGCGAACGACGTCATCAGGATGGGCCGGAACCGTGTGCGGGCCGCGTCAACCGCGGACTCCTGAATTGATTTCCCGCCTATCGTCCGACGTTCGCGCGCAACCTCGACGATCAGGATGCCATTTTTCGCCGACAATGCGATCAGCAGCATCAGACCGATCTGTGTGTAAAGATTATTGGCGGCCCCAAGGCTCGTCAGTGCGGCCACCGGCCCGAGCAGCGCCAGTGGTACTGCGGATAGCACGGCCAGCGGCATGATCCAGCTACCGTATTGGCCGGCCAAACAAAGATAAACCAGCAGCACCGAGAGACCGAATACGTAGTACAGTTGATTGCCGGTAATCTTCTCCTGGTACGACATCGCCGACCATTCAAAGCTCACGTCACTGGGCAATACACGCTTCGCGATCTGCTCCATGGCAGCCATTGCCTGGCCGGAACTGAAGCCGCGCGCCGGTCCACCGACGATCGTGGCGGACGGATACAAATTATAAAGCGTGGTCAATGCTGGCGCGACCACGGGCCCGATATGCGCAATCGCGCCGATCGGCACCATCTGCCCATCCTGGCTTCGAACATTCAGGTTCAGCAGGTCATCCGGCTGCAGTCGGTATTGCGAGTCGGCCTGCACATAGACCTGCAGCGACAGGCCGAACTTGTTGAACTGATTGACATAGGTCGACCCAAGATAGTCGGTGAGCGCCGCGAACACGTCGCCCACCGGAACGCGCAGCGTTTCGGCTCTTGCTCGATCCACGGTCAACGCGACATGCGGCGCGCCAGGCCGGTATGTCGTAATCACGTTCTGCAAGGAGGGGTCGTTGCCGGCTTCCTTGACAATCTGGTTGGCGAGATCGCCCAGCTTCTGATAGTCGAAGTTGCCGCCGAGCATTTCCAGTTGCATCTGGAAGCCGCCGGCGTTGCCAATGCCCTGGATCGGGGGCGGCGGCAGCACGTATGCGCGCCCGTCCGGCAGCGAGGCGAGCCCCTTTTGCAGCTGATCATAGATTGAAATCATGTCCTGACCCCTGGCCTTCAGACGCTCATCGAACGGCTTGAGCATGACCCAGGCGGTCCCCGCATTGGCGAGGTCGGCACTGTTGTCGAGTATCGACATCCCCGAGATCGAGATCACCTGCTGAACGCCCGGTATGGCAGACGCAACCTTGTTGACCTGCTCGAGGGCCGCCGAGGTGCGTCCCAGCGAGGCGCCATCCGGCAATTGCACGGCGGCCATCAGATAGCCCTGGTCGTCGATTGGAATGAATGCCGTCGGCAGTCGGGCAAGGCCCCAGAAGCCCACCCCTGCGAGCAGCAGAGCAATCAACACCATCAAACCACTGCGCCTCACCATGCGGCCAATCAATGCCACATAGAGATCTTCCGCCTTGTCATAGACCCGGTTGAAGCCGCGATAGAAGAGATTGCGCTGCTCCGGCGGTACCGGCGTGCGAAGCCACAACGCGCACTGTGTCGGCTTGAGCGTGGCGGCGTTCACGGCGCTGATCAACGCCGTAACGGCGATCACCAGTGCAAATTGCGCGAACATGTTTCCGGTCAGACCCGGCACGAAGGCGGCGGGTATGAACACCGCCATCAGTACCAGGGTGATGCCGATGATCGGTCCGAACAGCTCATCCATCGCCTTGATAGCGGCGTCATGACCCGACATGCCTTGCTCGATGTACTTGGTCACGCCTTCCACGATGACGATCGCGTCGTCCACCACGATGCCGATCGCCAGCACGATGCCAAACAAGGTGGACAGATTGACGGTGAAACCCAGCGCTGCCATGCCGGCGAACGCACCGATGATGGTGACGGGGACAGTCGTCGCCGGCACCAGCGTGGCGCGGAAATTCTGCAGGAACACCAGGATCACGATCAGCACCAGGATGCCTGCCTGGTAGAGTGTCTTGTAGACCTCGCTGATGGAATCCTGGACGAAGATCGTCGTGTCGTACGGGTACGGCGAAGTGCAGACCCTGCGGGAAGCGACGGGACAGCTCCGCCATCTTCGCCGCGACCTCCTTGCCGACCTGGAGCGAATTGGCCTCAGGCGTCTGATAGATGCCGATACCGGCGGCCGGCTTGCCGTTCAGCCTGAAGTCCTGCGAGTAGGTCTGCGAGCCGAGTTCGATGCGACCGATGTCCCTGACGCGGATCAGGCGGCCACCCTGCGCGGTCTGATCCTTGACGACGATGTCGCCGAATTGCTCCGGATCGTTCAGCCGTGACTGAATGTCCACGGTGTACTGGAACTGTTGGCTCGGTGGCGCCGGCGGCGTGCCTACCTGTCCCGCCGCGACGTTCTGACTCTGCTGCCGAATCGAATCGATCACATCCTTCGGCACCAGGCCGTATGCAAACAGCTTTTGCGGATCCATCCAGATGCGCATGGAGTATGTGCCGGCACCAAATACCTTGACGCTGCCGACACCGGGCAGGCGTGCCAATTCGTTGACCAGGTTGATGGTCGCATAGTTGCTCATGTACAGGCTGTCGAACTTCCCTTCCGGAGAGTTCAAGGTGACGATCTGCAGCAGCGCGGTGTTCTTCTTCTGAACGCTCACGCCCTGCGCCTGCACCGGCTCCGGCAACGACGCCATGGCCATCTGCACCCGGTTCTGCACCAGAACCTGGTCGATATCCGGATCGGTGCCGATCTCGAACGTCACCGTCAGACTGTAGGTGCCATCGGCTGCGCTGGTGGACTCCATATAGAGCATGCGATCGACACCGTTGACCTGCAGCTCGATCGGCAACGCAATGGTGTCGATGACAGTCTGGGCACTTGCGCCGGGATAGCTTGCTGTCACCGACACGGTCGGCGGCACAACGTTGGGGTATTCGGAAACCGGCAACCGGAACAGGGCGACGGCACCGAGCAGCACCAGAACGATCGCCAGTACGTTGGCAAGGACCGGGTGCTCGATGAAGAATTTCGACATCGACGCGGCCTCTATCCGCCGATGGTCGTCAGTTGCGGCGTCACTTTCGTGCCGGGCGCAGCCTGCCAAAGCTCCCCGATCACCACGCGGTCATCCGGCTTCAGGCCGGTCGTGATGACGCGCAGATCGCCGATCAGCTCACCAAGTTGGACGTAGCGCTGCTGGACAATGTTGTCGGGGGTGACAACCAGCAGATAACGGCCGCCCTGGTCTTCCTGCAATGCCCTGTCCGGCACCAGCAGCGCGCTCTGCACGACCTTCCCCATGGGGAGCCGGATCTTCACGAACATGCCGGGCAGCAAAGTCCGATCGGGATTGCGCAGAATGCCACGAACCAGCAGCGTCCCCGTCGCCTGATCGATCGCCGGTGCGACATACTCGATCGTGCCGTGATGCGGGAATCCTGTCTCGTCCGCCAGCGCAGCATCGATCGGTACTCTGTGCAGCTCGTCCAGGGTGAGCCGTCGCTGGTCCAGATTCGCCCGAATCTGCAACGCCTGTTGCGAGCTGATATTGGCAACGACGTAGATCGGATCCAGCTGGGTGATTTCGGCCAGAGCGGCCTCCTGGCCGTTGCCGCCGACGACGTTGCCAGGATCGACCAGATGCTTGCCCATCTGCCCGTCGAATGGCGCCCGGATTTCCGTATAGCTCAGGTTGAGTTGCGCCAGAGCTATCTGTGCCTGCGCCGCCAGAATATTTGCCTCCGCGCTCTGCCGCTCGAAATTCCAGTGGTCGACATCGACCTGCGTCGCCGCATCCCGCTTGAGCAGCGCCGTGTAGCGAACGACCTCGGTCTTGGCATAGAGCAGAGCGGCCTGCTGCAACTGAAGCTGCGCCTCGGCCTGTTGCAGTTGCGCCTTGTACTGATCCTGCTGGAGCGTAACGAGCAGATCGCCCTTCCTGACCAGCGCGCCATCGTCGAAATGCAGTCTCTCCAAGAACCCCGACGACGCGCGCAATCAACTTGACCTGGTTGACAGCGGCAGCATTGCCGGTGATCTCGAGATAGTCGCTGACTGTCTGGACCTTTGGTTGCACCACCGGGATGGTCGGCGGTGGCTGTGCCGGGAACTGAGCCTGCGCCACCGCGGCCGGTGCAGCAGGCGCGGATTGGGGTGTAGCCTGACCGGTGTGGACGGCGCCCGCAGCCTGCGTCGGCGCCGACGGCGTCTTGCCGGCTGAGAGCCCGCTCACAGCGGCGACCATGATCGCAACAACCACGATCCCGATGGCTGTTTGCGGCTGCCGCGCCCACACACGCATGACAGAACGAATTTTCACGACAACCTCACCACTGCGGTGCCCGAACATTCGGTCCC
Organism: uncultured Alphaproteobacteria bacterium; assembly: GCA_963696645.1. Lineage (GTDB taxonomy): Bacteria > Pseudomonadota > Alphaproteobacteria > Acetobacterales > Acetobacteraceae > JAMXLO01. The sequence goes on along the minus strand of CAVOKY010000002.1, from coordinate 21,019 downwards.
TCGTCCGCCGGCGAAGGGAGCCCTGGTGTCGATGGCTGAGGGTGGTCGGCCGGCGGCAGCAGCTTGCCCCAGTTTGTCCGGTTGCGCATTTCGTCACGCGTTGCGGCGTTCACGAATTCATTTCCTTCCCGTAGTTGCCAGCCGCCGCCTAGAGCCCGGTAGACAGAGGCGAGGCCGGTGGCGAGGCTGCCTTCGGCGGAAGCCAGGCTGCTCTGTGCCTGATAGAGATTCTGCTCAGCAGTCAGCACGGTGGTGAAATCTCTTGTTCCCAGCAAGTACTGATCGATCGCGATACCCAAGGCGCTGTTGGCCGCGGCAACGCTGCGACGCAGGAGATCAACCTGCTGGCGCCCTTGCAGGAATGCGGCCAGACCGTTCTCGACCTCCTGCTGGGCCTTCAGTACAGTGTTCTGATAGGCAATCAGCAGCGCCTGCAAGCGCGCGTCCTGCACCCGAACGTTATTGGTGATCTGGCCGTAGTTCAGGATCGGCCAACTGAACGTGGGACCGAAGGCGAACTGGATGCCGGGTGCGGTGAAGACATCGCCGACGCGGTTGTTGCCGGAACTCCCCGCGACTGTGCCGAACACGCCAGTCAGGCTGAACGCCGGGAAAAGCTCAGCCTTGGCGATACCGATCTGCGCACTCTGCGCCGCCGCATTGAGTTCGGCGCTGCGAATGTCCGGCCGGCGGCGGATCAGATCCGCGGGGATGCCGACAGCGACGTCCCTCGGCGGAACCGGTATGTCCGTCGAGCCCGCGAGCAGGCTGTCCAGCGATTCTGGCGTCATGCCGAGCAGGACGCGGAGCGCATCCTCGCCTTGCTGCAACTGAGCTGTCAGTTGCGGGATCGTCGCTTCCGTCTGTGCCAGGACGTTTTCCGCCTGGAACACATCGAGCCCGGTCGCGGTGCCGCCATGGAACCGATCCCGCGCGATGGCAAGCGCCTTCTGCTGCTTGACGACATTTTCGCGCGAAATCAGAATTTGCTGTTGCAGCGTTCGGATGCCGATATAACTCGTTGCGACATCGCCCAGCAGGCTGACGAGTACGTCGTCATAGGTCGCGATGGAGGCGAGATAGGACGCGTCGGCGGACTCAACGCCACGCCGGAACTTGCCCCAGAAATCCAGTTCCCAGGCGATCTGCGTGCCAAGCGAAGCCCGCCAATAGTTCTCAAGCTGGTGCGCCGGGTTCGATGTCGGATCGACCTGGCTGGCCTGGTTGTAGCCGACATTGGCGCCAATCTGCTGCGTCTGCGGGTAGAACTCACCGATCGAGACGCCAAGAACCGCACGAGCCTCGAGTACGCGGGCGCCGGCTGTCATCAGAGTCAGGTTCTGATGGTAGGCGATATCGATCAGTCGATTCAGCGTGGGGTCGTGGAAAACCGTCCACCAATCCTCATACTGCTGATGGTCGGACTGTACAGACGGGCTGCCCGATTCGAGCCATTTGTCCGCGACCGGAGCCGGAGGGGTGATGAAGTTCGGGCCGACCGTGCAGCCGGTGGACGGAAGCATCAGCGCGATGGTTGCCGCGTACATGAACAGTCGAGCTGGCTCTGATGCCTGAATGACCCACCCCGCTCTGCGGTACCGGGTTGCGAAGCTCGTTATGAGGCGCAGCATCCGAACTCCTGAGCACTCTGTACGCTCGTACCATCGGCGCGACCACTTGGCAACATTACGCTCTCGACCGCATTGATCCAGATCAATTATCCGGGCATGGTCCGGCACATATCGTATTAAGATGGTTAAAATTTCACTGCATGTTGGCCCGCAAAAGATCCTCCGGTCGTCAGGCTCTGCAGATTGCTGCGCCTAGCGATCCAGAAAGCCGCAGCGAGGCAACGTCAACCGATGAAACGTGAAGGACGGAAACGGTGCCTGCTGGTGTGATCGGAGCTTGGTTCGGTGATTGGGTCTGGGGCCTGTTGCTCGTTACAATTTCGCTGGCTGTACACGCTTCTGGCCTGGGATTGATCAGCGTCATGCTGGCAAAGTACTGCGGCCCGCTGCTTCGACCCTCTCGGCACGATCATACATTGCATCTCAGGTTTTCCGTGGTTATTGGCATCACATCTCTATTGCTCACGGTCCTGCATGCCCTTGAGGCTTCGCTCTGGGCGGTCGCTTATGTTGTGCTCGGCGCATCGCCAGACTTTACACATGCTGTGTATTTCTCCCTCCAAATGATTACCACCCTTGGCGCCGACGTCGTTAGCATAGAGCCGCGCTGGAGGCTGATGGGACCATTGGAGGCAATCTGCGGCCTCATGGTGTTCGGTTTGAGCACGGCATTCCTGCTGGTCGTTCTGCAGCGTGTCTGGCCGTTTGAGGTGCCCACGGAACCCAAAGGCTAGGGCCATCCGTGCCAAGGCGATGTCTGGTCGCCACCGTCAGCTGACATCTGAGTAACTGCGGGTGCATTGGGGCGAACGTCTGCATTCCACTGACGGCGGGCCGGTCTGGAACGACTACCACTGGCGCGAAGCAGCCGGCGCCACGCGGTACCGAGCGAGCGGTCCCGAGATCTCCCGATTGACCGCCCATTGGCTGAGATGGGCTGCGAGCGGATGTTTCGCTATCATCTGCGGACGTCGATCTTTAAGTCGCCAGGGCACAGACGGTGCTGCATCTCGCCTGCGCCCACTGGACCGAGCCGGGTTGCGTCGTCGCCGGAAACTCGGCCGAACTCTGATCGCCGCCCGGCGGTCTTGACGCCGAGGCCATGAACCAGCGCACAATCGGCGAACCACAGGGAGGTTCGGCAGATGTCCATGACCCTGCCCATCGACCAGATGATCGACCCCGAGCACGGCATGATCAGCCGCGAGATCTTCGTCTCGCCCGAGTTCTATCGCGAGGAACAGGAAAAGCTGTTCACCCGCGCGTGGCTGTTCATCGGGCACGAGAGCCAGATCCCGGCGCCTGGCGACTTCTTCGTCTCGCGCATTGGCGAGGAGTTGGTGATCCTGTGCCGCGACACACAGGGCGCGCTGCATGTGTTCCTGAACTCGTGCCGGCATCGCGGCATGAAGGTGTGCCGCTACGAACAGGGCAACACGTCGCTGTTCGTCTGTCCGTATCACTCGTGGAGCTACACGACAGACGGAAAGCTGCAGGGCGTGCCGCTGTATCGCGCGCTGTACGAGGGCACCTTGAACCGCGGGGAGTGGTCGCTGATCGAGGTACCGAGGCTGGCGCTCTACAAGGGCACGGTATGGGCGTCATGGGACCCTGCGGCACCCGAGTTCCTGGACTATCTCGGCGGCGCGGTGGATCACCTCGACCAGGTGCTGGACTGCCGCGACGGCCGGCCCGGCGGATCGGAAGTGATTGGCGTGCATAAATGGGTGTTCCCGTCGAACTGGAAGTTCGCGGCGGAGAACTTCCTTGGCGACACCTACCACAACCCGTCGCACCGCTCGGTGGACATGATCGGCATCGGGCCGAGCGCGCAGCGCGGCGATAAGGGTCGCCGCGACAACGAGTACAACAAGGGCCAGCATGTCTGGGTCAGCCATCCCGCCGGGCACGGCATGCACAGCGTGGTGATGCCGAACGAGCAGGAATACCAGCCGAGCTACGCGCAATATCCGATCGTCGACGAATACTTCCGGCATTGCTTCCACGAACGGAAGCGCCGGCTGGGCGAGCGCGCACGGCTGCTGCCGTTCACCGGCAACATCTTCCCCAACACCTCGTATCACGGACGCCAGCCGCGCGGATTGTGCGTGTGGCATCCGCACAGCCCGACCGAGACCGAGGGCTGGCGCTTCTTCCTGGTCGATGCCGATGCGCCGGCCGAGGTGAAGGATGTGCTGCGACGGTTCTACATGCGGTACTCGGGCCCGGCGGGAATGACCGAGCAGGACGACATGGAGAACTGGCTGTACGCCACGGCTGCGTCGAGCGGCACGATCGCACGGCGTTATCCGTTCAACTATCAGGCGTCGATGGCTGCGTACAAGACCAACGATCCGATCCCGGGTGACGTGTCACTGCAGATCACGGACCAGACGCCGCGCAACTACTATCGTGTCTACGCGTCGTACCTGAAAGGCGACGATTGGGACACGCTGATCGGGCGCGACCGCGGGCCCGTTCAGGTGGCGGCGGAGTAGCTGGTAATGGCGCAGCGTCTGGCCCTGGCCATCATTCCCGGTACCGGATGGCGGACGGCCGACATCAGGTCCGTGGCACAGCAGGCGGAAGCAGCCGGCTTCGATGCCATCTTTGCAGCCGAGGTCAATATCGATGTGCTGGCCGCCGCGCAGTTGATGGGTGACGCGACGACGGCAATCAAGGTCGGTAGCTGGATCGCCAACATCTATCTGCGGCATTCCTATATCTGCGCGAAGCATGCGGCACTGATTGCGGATGCCACGGCCGGGCGCATGATCCTGGGACTAGGCGTGAGCCACCAACCGGTCAACCGGGCCCTGTCGATCGAGATGCCGTCGCCGATCGACAGCCTGCGCCGCTATACGACCGAGGTTGCCGCCTGGCTGCGCGGCGAGGGTCCGGCCACGCATCTGCCGCAGCAGCCTGCCAGCCATGCCGTGCCGATCCTTCTCGGCGCGCTCTCGTCGGCGACCGCGGTGCTTGCTGGAGAGATTGCCGATGGCGTCATGCCTTTTCTGTGGTCGCCGGAGCGCGTGGCACGTGGATGCACCTGGCTGGCACGTGGGCGCAAGAAGTCAGCGAAGGCGGGCACTGCAGAGATGACGCTCGGATTGCCGACCTTCGTCGGCGACGACGTCGCAGCGCTGCTGAACGCTGCGCGCGGCAATCTCGGTCTCTACACGACGATGCCGTTCTTCCAGCACCTGTTGCGCATCAGCGGCTTTACCCAGGAAGCGGAGCTGGCGGAGCAGGGTGCTGGCGCGAATGCGCTGAGTGACAGGTTCCTGGAGGCGGTGTGCCTGATCGGGCCGATGTCGCGGTGCCGCGAGCGGCTCGCTGAGTACAAGGCGGCAGGCCTCGACCTGCCGATCCTGGTGCCGCCGGTTGGCGTGGACGGCGCGCGGGCGGTTATCGAAGCGTTCAGACAGTAGGGAGGTTCGCTGATGATCAAGACCCTGCCCATCGACCGGTTGATCGATCTGCAGCGCGGCACGGTCAGCCGCGAAATATTCGTTTCGCCGGAGTTCTTTCGCGACGAATTGGAGAAGCTGTTCACCCGCGCATGGCTGTTCGTCGGGCACGAAAGCCAGATCCCCAATCCGGGCGATTTCTTCGTGTCTCGTATGGGCGAGGAGTCGGTGATCCTGTGCCGGGACACGCAGGGCGCGGTGCATGTGTTCCTGAACTCGTGCCGCCACCGCGGGATGAAGGTGTGCCGGTACGAACAGGGCAATACCTCGCTGTTCGTCTGTCCGTATCATTCGTGGAGCTACACGACGGACGGCAAGTTGCAGGGCGTGCCGCTGTATCGCGCGCTGTACGAGGGCACGCTGAACCGCGAAGAGTGGTCGCTAATCGAGGTGCCGAAACTCGCGCTTTACAAGGGCACGGTGTGGGCTTCGTGGGACCCCGAGGCGCCGGAATTCCTCAGCTATATTGGCGATGCGATCGATCATCTGGACAACGTGGTGGACTGCCGCGACGGCAGGCCTGGGGGCGCCGAGGTGATCGGCGTGCACAAATGGGTATTCCCGTCGAACTGGAAGTTCGCCGCGGAGAACTTCCTTGGCGACTCGTATCACAATCCATCGCACCGCTCGGTGGACATGGTCGGCATGGGACCGAGCCGACAAACCGGGCAGTCGAGCCGGCGTGACAACGAGTACGCCGGCGGACAGCGCATCTGGGTGGGGTTTCCGCAAGGCCACGGTGTGGCCAGCGCATGGATGCCGGAGCAGACAGAGTATGCCTCCACCTATCATCAGCACCCCATCGTCGATGAGTACTTTCGTCACTGCTTCCACGAGCGGAAGCGCCGGCTGGGCGGCAAGGCGCGGCTATTGCCTGTTGTGGGCACAATCTTTCCCAATGCGTCGTACCATGGGCGTCAGCCGCGCAGCATCTGCGTGTGGCATCCGCACAGTCCGACCGAGACCGAGGGCTGGCGGTTCTTCCTGGTGGATGCCGATGCTCCGGCCGAGGTGAAGGACGTGCTGCGGCGCTATTACATGCGCTATTCCGGTCCAGCCGGGATGACGGAACAGGACGACATGGAGAACTGGCTGTATGCCACCGCGGCCAGCAAGGGCACCATCGCGCGGCGCTACCCGTTCAACTACATGTTGTCGATGGGCGCGTACAAGGCCAACGACCCGGTGCCGGGCGATGTCTCCACGCAGGCCACCGAGCACATGGCGCGCAACTACTATCGTGTCTACGCGTCGTATCTGAATGGCGGCGCGTGGGATGAGCTGCTGGGACGGCCGCAGATCAGCGCGGCGGCTGAGTGATGCGCCAGCTCGCCTGGTACCAGCTGCGCGAGGAGATCGAGGATTTCCTGTACTTCGAGGCTGATCTGCTGGATCAGCGGCGGTTCAAGGAATGGCTGGAGCTGCTGGCCGAGGACCTGGTGTATTTCATGCCGATGCGCCGCAACGTGAAGTTCGGCCAGCATGCGGAACGGGAGAACACGAAGCAGGGTGAGGGCATAAGCTGGTTCGACGAGGACAAGTGGACGCTGGGCAAGCGGGTGGAGCAGATCCTGACGGGTGTGCATTACGCCGAGGAACCGCTGTCGCGCGTGTGTCACATGGTCAGCAACGTGCGGCTCTTGGATGTGCGTCCTTCGGTGGAGGATGCACAGGAGGTGACGGTGGGATGCCGGTTCCTGGTGTACCAGAACCGCGTCGAGTACGAGAACTACAGCTTCATCGGACGGCGAACGGATGAGCTGCGCCGGGTGGGGAGTTCGTGGCAGATCGCGCGGCGCGAGATCATCCTGGATCAGAACGTGCTGCTGGCGAAGAATCTCAGTGTGTTTTTCTAACGGCGTTGTCAGGGAAGCAGCGACGTTCTGTCGTTGCGAGGAGCGAAGCGAGGCGGCAATCTCGTCCGTGCGCAATGGGCGGGAGATTGCTTCGTCGCTGCGCTCCTCGCAATGACAGGGGGGCGGGCGTCAGGCGTGTTGGGCAGGCAGTCATGATTGAACTCACGGGCATCGCGATCGGCAGCAAACTTCGTCTGGTCGGTGGCGTTACAGCCGAGGTGTTGGAACTGGTCAACGACGAATGGGCGAAGGTGCGGATTGTCGAGGTGTCCGACGGTGGGCCGGCGGTGGGCACGGAAGAGCTTTGCCACGCCACCGATGTCATCGAGGTGGTCTGACCATGCTGCGCATCGGCTTTCTGCCCAGCGACTTCAACCCGATGGTCTTGATGCTCGGTGAGGCGGAAGACCTGCGCCTGCTCGCCGCGGTGCTGCGGCGGTTCGCCCATGAACAAGCGGACGTGCGGCTGGACGAAATGGGCTTCTGCGCTGCGGCGCGCATCGCCGTTACCGTGACGTCAACGCCAGGCGCGGTCGGCATCCAGCCGGTGGCGGACGATGCCAGCCGCTTCACCTGGCGGCTCGATGCCGAGCTTGCTGGTGCATTCGCCGATCAGATCGACCAGCTTGCGGTGCCTTCGCGCGCCGCGGGATCGGAGTTTCTGCTGTGCACGACCGAGGAAGAAATCCCGGTCAAGGTATCGCGCGGCGAATATACCGACGACTTCCTGCGCGGCGACGCGGCCCGAATCAGCTAGCCACCCAGCCGGTTGCCCAGCAGCCGCGTCCAGCCGTACGGATCGGGCGCCGTGCCGTACTGGATGCCGACGATCGTGTCGTACAGCTTCTGCGTCAGCGCGCCGGTCTTGCCGCCGTTGATCATGTAGCGCTCGCCCTTGTAGCCGAGTTCGCCCACCGGCGAGATCACCGCCGCGGTGCCTGTCCCCCACATCTCCAACCGCCCCGCCTGCGCCGCCGCGATCACCTCGTCGATCGCCACCGGGCGCTCCGACACGCGCAACCCCCAATCGCGCAGCAGCTTCAGCACCGAATCACGCGTGATGCCTGCCAGGATCGCGCCGTTCAGCGGCGGCGTGATCACCTCGTCGCCGATCTTCAGCATGATGTTCATGGTGCCGACCTCGTCGAGGTAGCGATGCTCGACGCCATCGAGCCATAGCACCTGGGTGTAGCCCGCGTGCTGTGCCTCCTCCGCGCCGAACAGGCTGGCGGCATAGTTGCCGGCGGTTTTCGCCGCGCCCAAGCCCGCCCTGCACCGCCCGGACATACTTGTCCGAGGCCAGGATGCGGACCGGGTTCATGCCCTCCTTGTAGTAGGCGCCGACCGGTCCGACGATGACGTAGTACAGATAGCTGCTGGACGGATGCACGCCGAGAAACGTTTCGGTCGCTATCACCGTCGGGCGGATGTAGAGCGACGTGCCGGGCAGCGACGGCACCCAGCGCTGGTCGATCTCCACCAGGGCGCGGATCGACTCCTCCACCATGTCCGGATCGAGTTCGGGGATGCAAAGGTAGTGCGCCGAGCGGTTCAGCCGCCGCGCGTGGTCGGGCGCGCGGAACAGACGGACGCGACCGTCGCGGCCGCGGAACGCCTTCAGCCCGTCGAAGATCGCCTGGCCGTAGTGCAGCACGCAGCATCGCGGGGTCCAGGGTGAACGGCCCATAGGGCACGATGCGCGGGTCGTGCCAGCCCTGCCCCTCGTCGTAGTTCATCAGGAACATGTGGTCGGTGAAGACCTTGCCGAAGGCGAGGGTCTCGTCCGCCGGCGGCTGCTTCGGGGTTTTCGACGGCGTGATGGCGATCTGGGTCAAGGCGATCTCTTGGACATTGGCTGAATCACTGACGGTTATATAGACCGCCGCTTTCCAGTTGTCGCGTCCGGAGACCTAGCGCCCGAACAGGACTGCGATGTTCCGGCGCCCGTGTAGAATCCGCAGGATCTGCACATCTTCGCCCTCGGTGACATAGACGATCATGTAGTTGCCCACCGGAAAGCTCCGCGCGCCCGCGAGCAGGTCGTCGCGGGCGCGGCCAACCTTCGGGTGCTCGGCGAGAAGACTGAAACGGGCCGCAATCGAGTTGATCAGCCGTTCGGCGATGGCCGGGCTGCCGGTCTCTCTTGCGAGGTCATAGGCGATATCGTCAAGGTCGCGTTCGGCTTGCACGGAAAGGCGGTGTGCCATCTAGCCAGCCGTGGACTGCTCCGCAGCTAAGCGAGCACGGAGGCGATGTTTCACGTCCTCGGCCATTGCCTGCATTGACGCCGGCGTGATGATCCGCCCGTCGCCGCGCGCAAGCGAGGCGCGCACTTCCTCCAGGCCCGCAATCAATTCCGCGCGCAGCAGCTCGCGCTCTTCCCATAACAGGAGGGCTTCTGTCACGGCGTCCTCGGGACGAACGATGCGGCCAGCCTTCATGGCCTCCTGGACGAAGGCTTCCTGTTCAGGGGTGAGCGTAATTTGCATGCCAACACCCTTATCGGCGGTTCGACCCTCTGCTGGAGACTTAACGCTGTCAATGAGCAGAAGATCGCCTTGAGTTCCCGAACACTACCGGAACCTGGTCGCCTTCCGGAAGATGACCCGATCCGAGCCTGCCACCAGGAACGCATCGTAGCCTGCTTCCCGCCACGCGTTTCGCTGAATGTGCGTCGATTGCGGATCGGTCACGTTTGCCCACCACTGGGGACGTTCAGCACTTTTCGGTAACGCGGCTTCAATGACCTTTTCGATCTCTCTGAAAGTCAGGCTGAGTTCCACACCAGTTTGTCGCCGAAGATAGTCGCGCAATCCATCGTATTTGGCCATGGCGCAATTCCTACCACAGCGCGCAATCAATACCCATACGGTCAACCCCTCTCATTGCTTCGCCCGGGTCACGATCTGCGTCGGATTGACGAAGCGCAGCGCGATCAGCAGCCAGACCAGCGTGGTGACCATGTAGACCACCGCCATCGCATCGATCGACTGCTGCGGCCGCACGCCGGCGGCGAACACCGCGTAGTACAGCGCCACCACCAGCGTCTGGCTGGTCGGGCCGGACGGTCAGGAAGGTCAGCTCGAACATCGCGATGGTGCGCACCAGCACCAGCAGCAGCGCGGCGAGGATGCCCGGCGTCAGCAGCGGCACCAGCACCTGGACGAACAGCCGGCCGCATCCCGGCGCCGAACACCCGCGCCGCCGCCTCGACGCGCGGATCGATCTGCTCGACGAACGGGATCATGATCAGGATCACGAACGGCACGGTCGGCACCAGGTTGGCCAGGATCACGCCCCAGATCGTGCCCGGCCAGGTGCGCCCGGTACAGCACCGTCGCCAGCGGGATGCCGTAGGTGATCGGCGGCACCAGCAGCGGCAGCAGGAACAGCAGCATCACCGCCTGCTTGCCGGGAAAATTGCGCCGCGCCATGGCATAGGCCGCCGGCACGCCGATCAGGCCGGAGATCAGCACCACCGCGCCGACCACCTCGACCGTCACCATCAGGATGTCGGGCAGTTGGAACTCGTTCCAGGCCAGCGCGTACCACTGCGTGGTGAAGCCGGCCGGCAGCCAGGTGTTGAACCAGCGCGTGCCGAACGAGTTCACCACGCACGCTGCCGATCATCGCCAGCAGGTTGACGACGAAGAACGCCGACCATCGCCCAGACCGCGATCGCCCACAGCCGTCTCGCCGATGCTGCGATGCATCGCGCGTCAGCCCTTGCCGGTGCTGACCGGGCCGCGGAACACCAGGGTTCGTGCGGCCAGCAGCGCCACGATGATCACCACCTGCACCGCCGCCATCAGCATCGCGATCGCCGAGGCCAGCGAATAGTCGTACTGCTCGAACGCGGCCTGATAGGCGGCGATCGAGATCACCCGCGTCGGACCGGCCGGCGCGCCCAGCAGGATGGCCGAGGGAAACACCGTGAACGCCTGCACGAAGGCAAGCGCCAGCGTGATGGCGAGCCCCGGCGCCAGCAGCGGCAGCAGAATGCGGCAGAAGCGCTCGCGCGCCCGCGCGCCCAGCATCGCGCCGGCCTGCTCCAGCGACGGATCGATGCCGGTGACGTAGGACAGCGTCAGCAGGAAGGTGAACGGAAAGCCGGTGATCACCAGCGACAGCATCACGCCCCAGTAGTTGTGGATCAGCCGCACCGGGCTATCGACCAGGCCGAACTCCAGCAGCGTGCGATTGAGCCAGCCGCGCGGGCCGAGATAGGTCAGCAGGCCCTCGGCCACCATGACGGTGCCGAGCGTGATCGGGATCACCAGGATGGTGGTCAGCAGCCGCTGCTGCTTCATCAGCCGCACGCGCAACGCGACCGGCACCGACAGCACGACGTTCAGCACGGTGACCGGCACGGCGATCCACAGCGTGGTGCCGGATGGTGTCGTAGAGGAACGGCTCGGAGAAGAACTTGGCGTAGTTCGCCAGCCAGCCGCCTTCCTTCGGCTGGAACGACAGCACGAGGCCGTAGAGGAACGGATAGATGAACAGCGCCAGCACGAACAGCACGCCGGGGATGACCAGCAGGGTCACGCCATCGAGGCCGCGCTCGCGCAGCCGCTGGCGCAGCGTCAGGTGCGAGACACTCATGCGGCGTATACCAGCACGCGCCCCGGCGACACCGCGAGACGCACCGGCTCGCCCGGATTCATCCGCATGTCGGAGCGGAAATACAGCTCGGTGCCGTCGGCGGCGCGGGCCACGGCATAGAAGTCGCGGCCGTGATATTCGGCGATCTCCACCGTGGCGGCGATCGGCCCGTCCGGACGTCAGGCGCAGATCCTCCGGCCGGATCGCCACCACCGCCTGACCTCCGACCGTGTCGACCGGCGTGCCGATCAGCCGCGCGCCGCCAACGCTCACCGCCATACCGCTCATCCGACCGTCTCGAGCGCGCGATCTGCACCAGGTTGCGATAGCCCATGAACTCGGCGACGTCGGCACTGCGCGGGGCGCGCATACAGCTCCTCGGGCGTGCCGATCTGGCGCGTCTGGCCCGTCGATCATCACCAGGATGCGGTCCGCCAGCGACAGCGCCTCCTCCTGGTCGTGCGTCACGTAGATCGTGGAGCAGCCGAGCATGGCGTGGATGCGGCGGATCTCCGCGCGCATTTCCAGGCGCAGCTTGGCGTCGAGGTTGGACAGCGGCTCGTCCATCAGCACCAGCGGCGGTTCCACCACGATGGCGCGGGCGATCGCGACGCGCTGCTGCTGGCCGCCGGAGAGCTGGCCGGGCAGCTTGTCCGCCTGGTCGCCGAGCCGCACCAGCGCCAGCGCCTCGTCCACCCGGCGGGCGATTTCGGCCTTCGGCCGGCGCTGGGTGACCAGGCCGAAGCCGATGTTGCGCCGCACCGTCATGTGCGGAAACAGCGCGTAGTTCTGGAACACCATGCCGAAGCCGCGATCCTCCGGCCCAAGCTGGTCGAGCCGCTGGTCGTCGAGCCAGATCGCGCCGCCGGTCAGCTGCAGCAGGCCGGCGATGCAGTTCAGCGCGGTGGATTTGCCGCAGCCGGACGGGCCGAGCAGGGCGACGAACTCGCCCCGCTTGACCGTCAGGCTCACGTCGCGCAGGGCGTGCACCTGGCCGAAGTCGCGGCTGATCCGCTCGAGCCGCAGCTCGCGGAAGTCGCGCGAGACGATCGCCACGCGGCGGCTACTTGCCGACGCGCGCGCCGACCTGCTGGTCCCAGCGCTGGAACGCATAGACCAGCTTGTCCGCCGGCAGCGGCACCTCCGACGGCACGTCGGCGATCAGCTTCGCGTAGAACGGCCGGGTGTATTCCGCGATCAGCTTCTGGCTTTCCGGCGGCGCCATCGACAGCGGCACGTCCTTCACCGCGGGGCCGGGATAGAAGTAGCCCTTGTCGTAGGTCATCGCCTGCGCCGGCTTGCTCAGCATGTATTTCGTCATGTCGAGCAGCACGGCGAGCTTGTCGTTCGACACGCCCTTCGGGATTGCCCAGGTACTGCGCGTCGGTGACCCAGTGGAAGCCTTCCAGCGTGCCGACCTCGCGCTTCCTTCGGCACCACGCCGAGGATGCGCGGGTTGAGGTCCCAGCCGATATGCGAGGCGATCATGTCGCGGGAGCCTTCCGCCAGTTCCTTCATCACCGCGCCGGTGCCGGTGGGGTAGTATTCGATGTATCTTGCCGAGCTCGACGAGATAGGCCCAGGTCTTGTCCCAGCCTCCTTCGGGGTCCATCGGGTCCTTGTCCTTCAGGATGTAGGGCAGGCCCTGCAGGAAGGTCCGGCCCGGGCCGGAGTTGGCCGGTCGCGCGTAGATGAACCGCTTCGGGATGCGCCTTGGCCCAGTCCAGCAATTCCTGCGCGGTCTTCGGCAGCCTGCTTCACCGCATCGGGCATGTATTCGATGATCGGGCCGGCCGGGCAGAACACCACGCACACCGCCTGGTTCTGCGCCAGGCCCTGCATCTTCCAGGCGCCCGGCAGATAGATGTCCTGCAGCGTCGGGCAGCATCGTCGGCGTAGTCGGTGACCAGTCGGAATCCACAGCTTCTGGTCGATGCCGGCGGACAGCCCGTCGGTGCCGGTCAGCACGAGGTCGATGTCCACGCGCCCGGCATCCTGCTGCGCCTTGATCTTGCCTGGCAGTTCCGGCGCCGGCGCCTGCGAGAAGGCGATGTGCGATACCAGCTTGGGGTTGGCCTTGGCGTAGGCCTCCATGGCGCCCTGGGTCAGCTGCAACTGGCCGGCCACGTCGATGACGTTGAGCGCGACCGGCGAGGAAGGCATCGGCGGCGGAGCGGCAGCATGGGCAGCGCGAGAGCCGAGTGCCGCTAGACCGGCAACACCGGCAACACCGGCGATCAGTGTACGGCGAGTAGTAGTAGTGCTGAGCATGGTTGTTTCTCCCCCAGTTCTGGTCGGCCCGTCTGCACTGCCTCTAGCCGTTGCGGATCGGCAGGGCAATGCGCGGTGGCATGCGGCGGAGGGCACGCGGATGGCGTGGGGAGAGCACGTTCGGCCGCAAGGAAGGTTCCGAACGGGGCGCCAGCGAGCGGCGATCGAGAGCCACAGGGCGAGCGGGTGGCGGGTTCCGCAATTCACATGATAGCAATGCCAACGAAGGCGGGGGATCGGAGAATTGGGACGCGACCCGGGTAGCGTCCGCGGTTGGATGTGGCGCGCGAGCTGACGCGGTACTCCGTCGGATTGATCCGGTCGGGCTGGTGCGGCAGGGTGATGCTGACCGGTTGGACCGGGAACCACCTGGGAGACCTGATGGACCACCTTGGCCGAGAAACGATCGACCGGCTCCGGCTGGTCAGCACCGCGACGCTGACCACGCAGTTGTTCAAGCGCGGGCTGCGCAACGCGTTCATGCAGGGCGTCCGCCCGCTCGGGTGCTACGAGGCGAATTTGGTGGGTCCCGCCTTCACCCTGCGCAATATCCCGGCACGCGAGGATATCGACAACGTCAGCGTGTTCGCCAATCCGGAGCATCCGCAGCGCAAGGCGATCGAGATCACGCCGGCCGGGCATGTACTGGTGATCGACTGCCGCGGCGACACGCGTGCCGCCTGCGCGGGCCAGATCCTGGTCACGCGCCTGATGAAGCGTGGCGTTGCGGGGCTGGTCGGCGATGGCGGCATCCGCGATGCGGGACCGATCGGGGACATGACGGAATTCCCGGTGTTCTGCGCAGGCCCGAGCGCGCCGCTCAACCTGGCGCAGCATCACGCGGTGGAGAGCAACGTGCCAATCGGTTGCGGTGGCGTTGCGGTATATCCGGGCGATGTTATTGTCGGCGATCGAGACGGCGTGGCGGTCATTCCGCTTGCGCTGGCTGACGAAGTCGCGCATGACGCGGCCGAACAGGAGGAACTGGAGGCGTTTCTGCTGGAACGTGTGGCCGGTGGCGCCGGTCTGGCGGGGACCTATCCACCGAACGAGGCGACGAAGGCCGCGTTCGACGCCTGGCGGAAGACCCGACAGCGGCGCTGAGACCGCTGCATTCTCACGGGAGGTAACGACAACAAAGCAGGCGGCGTTCGGACATTCCGCGGGCGCTGCGCAATGCTTTGGTGTCACCCCGTCGAGGAGTTGCAGCGCATGGAATACGTTGACGCCGGTGGTCTCCGGATCGCCCGCCCGCTGTATGAATTCGTCAACACCGAGGCAATCCCGGGAACCGGCGTCAAGGCCGACACATTCTGGCAGGGTTTCGCCGGATTGATGCGCGATCTGGCGCCGCGCAACAAGGCGCTGCTGG
The DNA here is from genome assembly GCA_963696645.1 of uncultured Alphaproteobacteria bacterium. Lineage (GTDB taxonomy): Bacteria > Pseudomonadota > Alphaproteobacteria > Acetobacterales > Acetobacteraceae > JAMXLO01. The sequence continues at coordinate 5,814 of CAVOKY010000002.1, read as the reverse complement.
ACCAGCGCGATGCGATGCAACGCCAGATCGACGCCTGGCACCTCGGCAATCGCGGCAAGCCGATCGACACCGGCGACTACCTCGAATTCCTGCGCGGCATCGGCTATCTCCAGCCGGAGCCTGCGGATTTCGTCGATCGGCACCGGCAACGTCGATGCCGAGATCGCCAGCATCGCCGGCCCGCAGCTTGTCGTGCCGGTGACCAATGCGCGCTATGCGCTGAACGCGGCGAATGCGCGCTGGGGCAGCCTGTACGACGCGCTGTATGGCACCGATGCGATTCCCGAGGATGGCGGCGCGACGCGCGGTTCGCGGCTACAACAAGGTGCGCGGCGCACGCGTGGTGGCGAAGGCGCGCGAGGTGCTGGATCAGGCCGTGCCGCTTGCCGGCGGCAGCCATGCGGATGCTGTCCGGCTACGCGGCTCGATGGCGGCCGCTGTGCAGTCGACTCTGCGGCAACGGTTCGCGGACCGGGCTGGCGCGGCCGGTGCAGTTCGTCGGTTATCGCGGTGACTGGCGATGAGCCGGACGTCGGTGCTGCTGAAGCATAACGGGCTGCACATCGAGATCGTCATCGACCGCGGCAATGCGATCGGCAGGGAAGATGCGGCCGGCGTCGCCGATGTCGTGCTGGAAGCAGCGATCACCACGATCCAGGACTGCGAGGATTCGATCGCCGCCGTCGATGCCGACGACAAGGTGACGGCGTATCGCAACTGGCTCGGCCTGATGCAGGGCACGCTGGTTGAAACGTTCGAGAAGGGCTGGCAAGGCGATCACGCGCCGGCTGCATGCCGACCGGACTTACCAGGCGCCGGACGGCGGACGCTCACGCTGCCCGGCCGCAGCCTGATGCTGGTGCGCAATGTCGGCCATCACATGTACACCGATGCGGTGCTCGACGCATCTGAGGGCGAGACGCCGGAGGGGCTGCTGGACGCCGCGGTGACCTCGCTGATCGCGATGCACGATCTGAACGGCAAGGTCGCGATGCGCAACAGCCGCGCGGGTTCGGTCTACATCGTCAAGCCGAAGATGCACGGGCCGGACGAGGTGGCGTTCACCGACACGATCTTCGCGCGCGTGGAGGACATGCTCGGCCTGGCGCGCAACACGCTGAAGATGGGCATCATGGACGAGGAACGGCGCACCTCGGCCAACCTGAAGGCGTGCATTGCCGCGGCGAAGGATCGGGTGGTGTTCATCAACACCGGGTTCCTCGACCGCACCGGCGACGAGATCCATACCTCGATCGAGGCCGGGCCGATGATCCGCAAGAACGACATGCGCAACACGGCCTGGATCAAGGCGTACGAGGACCAGAACGTCGATATCGGGCTGGCGTGCGGACTGCGCGGGCAAGGCGCAGATCGGCAAGGGCATGTGGGCGGCGCCTGACCGGATGGCGGACATGCTGGCGCAGAAGATCGGCCATCCGCTGGCCGGCGCGAACACCGCCTGGGTGCCCTCGCCCACCGCGGCCACGCTGCACGCGCTGCATTACCACCAGGTGGATGTGGCGGAGCGGCAGGAGGAACTGGCGAAGCGCGCGCGTCCGCCGCTGGTCGATCTGCTGACCATTCCGGTGGCCGATCGGCCGAACTGGTCGCCGGACGATGTGCAGCAGGAGCTGGACAACAACTGCCAGGGCATCCTGGGCTATGTGGTGCGCTGGATCGACCAGGGCGTTGGCTGTTCGAAAGTGCCGGACATCCACGACGTCGGGCTGATGGAGGATCGCGCGACGCTGCGCATCTCGAGCCAGCACATCGCCAACTGGCTGCATCACGGGATCGCCGACGAGGCACAGGTGATGGCGACGCTGAAGCGGATGGCCGCGGTGGTGGACCGGCAGAATGCCGACGATCCGAACTATCGGCCGATGGCGCCCGGGTTCGACGGGCCGGCGTTCAAGGCGGCGTGCGACCTGGTGTTCAAGGGTCGGGCACAGCCGAACGGCTATACCGAGTTCATCCTGCACGCGCGGCGGCGGGAGGCGAAGGCGGATTGCGGCATGGTCATTGCAGCGACCGGTTAGCGGATGGTCCCGGATAGTCTCAGGCGCTCGTACCTATGCAGTAATTCAACCTATGGCGCTTTGCGACAAACTATTGCCGGCTGCGACCGCAGCGACGGTCTATTAGATGATCAACCAGAATGGGCAACGCTCACTGCGTCGGTCAGGAGAGCCATCGGGCTTATCGCCGAAACGCCAGCCCAGACGATGCCTGGCTGGCGTGCAAAGACTCGGGTATTGCAGCGGCTATATTGCGAGAACGACGCCCTGGCGGCGTCGCTCGTGGCTGATCTATTGCGCGAGAAAAGGCAGCACGAGAAGAGGCAGCCGCCCGCGAGGCCATACGCTTCGTGAGGCGGATGCCGAGCTTCGCATCCATCGCGCCCATATGTCCGCGATAAAGCCAATCCAAAGTCAGCCTGGTATGTTCACACAGATGGGTCATTTCCGGCACGCGCGGCGGGTTATAGCCGAGCAACCAGCTGTTAACCTGGTTGGGGGTTGCGCCGCAGGCTTCGCCCATTGCGCGGTTCCCGACAATATCAAATTCCGCCATCACGGCCCGCAGGCGTTCCGCAACAGTAAGTTCCAACGTGTCCATTGCAGCCATCCTAGTTCGCGCGCCTCCGCTTTACGGTTTTCGCCTGGAGCCAACATAATGCTTTGTTTTGTTCCTTGCTCCACGACCGTTGACGCGACACTCAAGAAGAGACGAGCGGGCGCGCCTTCCGGTCCCCGGATGAGAAGTTGTAATTTGATATTGCTTAGACTCCCTTAAAAATGGGGTCGTGATTTTTATGGGCGGGCATGCCCAGGTTATTTGCGGCCTTGCCTCACATTATACCGGGCGTTGTAATGATTGATTCTCAGGTCGGCCCCCACTCGTCATGCCGACGAAGGTCAGCATCCACGTCCATATACTGCTGCGATCAGCAAAGACGTGGATGGCGGGCCTTCGCCCGCCATGACAGGGGGTTGCATGCGCCAGCGTCTGTTGTTCTGACGCTCGATATTACGGCGCACAGTCGTGGGGCGGACTGTTCCTCGGGTCTAGCCCGGGGATGAACATGAGGCAGCGTCCTAACCGGGTGCATCAATGATGTCGCCGCCTCGTAAGCAGTGCATCAGAACCGGCGCTCGAACACCGTGATGGCGTCGCCAGGCTGCACGAAGCTCTGCCGGCTGGCCTTGCCCTCCACCGCCTTGCCGTCGATCGTGCGGACGATCGCGGCGTAGCCTTCCACGGCGCGATAGGTGAAGCCGCCGGCCACCGCGACCGCGGTCACCACCGTCATGCCCGGCTCGTAGCCGTACTGGCCTGGCTTGTTGACCTCGCCGAGTACGTAGATCGGGCGATAGGCGATCACCTCCACCGCAACCGACGGTTCACGCACCAGCTTCGCCTGCTGCAACGCTGAACCCACCGCGGCTTCCAGTCCGGCAGAGGTCAGGCCGGCGGCATGCACCGGTCCAACCAACGGCAAGGCGATGTTGCCACTGCCGTTCACCCGGAATTCGCCGGTCAGGCTATCCTCGCCGAAGGTGATGATCCGCACCTGATCGCCAGTCTGCAGGCTGTAATCGGCTGGCCCGGTGATAGGGAGCGGCGGCAGCTTGCTGCCCGGACCGGCGCATCCGGCGAGCGCCAGCAACACTAGCCCGACTTTCGCTACTCGACGGCGAGAATCGTCCAGAGCGCTGATTTTCCGTAGTAGGAGCGGCCAAGGTCGGCACCACAGTGCGGGCGGTCATACTGATCGTGGAACGTCAGCCGCGATGACCCTCGGCGGCGACTGGGCGGGCAGGCTGATCTTCAGCCGTTGGAGCAGAATGGCCTGATCCACCTCCGGTTCGGTGTAGCGAGACAGTATGACGGTGCGGCCATCCGTGGTCGGCAGTTGCACATCGACCATCTGGATCGCTGCCATCTTGTCCAGCACCGACCGCGGTGTCAGTCCCGGTGCCAGTGATCGCAGCCGCTGCTTCAGCGTGACCTGCAGGCAGTAGGCCAGGAAGGCGACAAAGATGTGCGCCTCGATGCGCTCGTCGGTCTGGTGGTAGATCGGGCGGATCGCCAAGTCTCCCTTAAGTTCCTTGAACGCCTGCTCCACTTCGACCAGTTGCAGGTAGAACGCCCAGAGCTGCGCCGGATCGCCGCCCGTCACATTCGACCGCAACAGGTAACTGCCTTCCCGACGGCGCGCCTCGCGCAGCTTCGGCCAGTTCAGTCTGAAGCTGAACGTATCGGGCGTGACGGCCTGATCCTTGTCGGGCAGCTGGATGTCGATGATCCGCCAGGCTGCCGGCCCAGCCTCCTTCCTGGCCGCCCCCAGCTTGATGAGCAACTGATCCCGGGTCAGCTTCTGCTGTCGCAGCTCGTGCAGGCGCTTGATCAGCTTCTTGAGCCGCCGCCGCCGCATCGCCTGTTCCTTGTCCCGGCGTGCACCGCTGCGTGCCAGGACATAAAGTTCGTTGTCCTGCTCAACGAGTTTCACCTGAACAGTGTCGCGAACATCGGTCCAGGGTTTGCTCAGGAAGTCCTGCTCCAGCTGGCCGAGACGTCCGCGCGGCGTGCCCACGAGATATTGGATGGGCGTTTCCGATGCCCGCATCTCGGCCAGCACCGCCTCCGTTGGGATGCCGCGGTCCATCACCCAGGTGCGCTTGGCGCTGCCATATTGGGTCTCAATCCGCTTGAGAAAGTCGCGCAGCGTCGTCTTGTCCGAGGTGTTGCCCGCCATCACCTCGTAGGCCAGCGGCAGGCCGTCCGGCGTCACGATCAACGCGATCACCACCTGGACACAATCCGACCGCTTGTCCCGGCTGTAACCAAAGCGCCGCTTGCCCGCCGCCGGCGGATCGCATTCGAAATAGGTGCTGGTCAGATCGTAGAGCAGCACCTCGAAGTCCGCCCCAAACAACGTCTTCCAGCGGTGTTGCAGGAAGCTGAACAGATCCGTCTTGTGCACCAGCAACTTGTCGAGGCAGCGATACAGATTGTCCTTGTGTGCCAGCGCGAAGTCGGCACCCAGCAGATCCCCCATCGCACTTCGCTCGTACCATTGCCGGTGCAGCCGCCATTCGCTGCCGGGATCAATCAGGCGATAGACGGCCAACGTCTTCAGCACGTCCAGCCAGCGTGTTCCTTCCCGCGACATGGGTAGCCGTGGCGACCAGAAGTCATCCAGCCGCAGCTGGTCCCACACATGGCAGGCCAGCCAGCAGGCGCCCCATTGCCGCGGCCGACGCAGCCGTAGACCGCTCAGTCGGACATGCACTACATCGCAGTTCAGCGCCGGTGCTTGCCGATCCTCGGGGAACAACGCGATCTGTCTGGCCTGCTGGCCGTCCTCGTCAAATGCCTCGATCGTCTGGCACCAGGCCGCTCTTTGCGCATCATTGATCTCGCCGAGATACAGCACATGGCGCTGCATCGTTCGGCCGCCCGATACTCGGCGGTTCTCCACGATGCTCCAGTAGCGGTGCTGCTTGCCGTCCTTGCGGCGAACCTTGTGGCGCAGAAACATGGCCGCAGGCTTTCAAAGCCCGAGGCCGTTTCGCAAGGGACTTGGTCGGCACCGCATGCGGTTTTCGCTGATCCTTGTACGCAGATGCCAGTATTTTCAGAGGCTTACCGGTGCCACGCAGGCACAAAATTCCCGAAATCGTGGTCCAGTTGCGAAAGTCGGGCTAGCCAGGTGAGGCCGGAATGACGGGACGCGGCTGTGGCTGGGGCGACGGGGGTCATGCACCGAGCCTACCGCCCGACCGTTAGCTGAGAATTAAAAAATCCCGG
>CAVOKY010000001.1:0-15836 GCA_963696645.1 uncultured Alphaproteobacteria bacterium | reverse complement strand
CGCTGTTCCCTTACATGCGGATCAGGGTGATGCCGCTTGCGCGGCATCCATCAGCAATTGGCTGACCTACGGATAATTCGTTCAATACATCCGTCAGCAGCCCGGCGGGCGTTTCTGCTGCACCAAGGCGCTGCTTCAGCCTGGTTTCATCGGTAAGTTTCGCGGCTCACGCCCCAGTGCCGGAGTCGGCTGGACATGTGATCGGCAAAGTTGGCATGCTCATGGCAGCGGAACCTCCGGCCGTTGCCGCGGGAATTCGCCAAACGCGGGGCGGCCGGTCGAAGGCCATGCCGCCACCATATGCGGGAGGAGAATCAATGGCCACTCTCACCGAGCACGAACCGCACGGCGTGCATCAAACGCGCAAGGCCGCCGCCAGTGGCTGGATCGGATCCGCGCTCGAATACTACGATTTCTTTATCTACGCCTCGGCCGCGGCGCTGGTTTTTCCGCAGATCTTCTTCCCGTCGGGCAACCCCACGGTGGCGATCGTCGCGTCCCTGGCGACCTATGGCGTCGGCTATGTTGCGCGGCCGATCGGAGCCTTCTTCCTGGGGCACTGGGGCGACACGCATGGCCGAAAAACCGTGCTGCTGGTATGCATGTTCATGATGGGCCTCTCCACGATGGCGGTCGGCGTGCTGCCGACCTATCAGCAGGTTGGCCTCCTTGCGCCAGGCCTCCTCGTCGCTCTCCGCCTCATCCAGGGGTTTGCGGTCGCAGGTGAGATCTCCGGTGCCAGTTCGATGATCCTCGAGCACGCGCCGTTTGGCCGGCGCGGCTATTACGCCAGCTTCTCGCTACAGGGCGTGCAGGCCGGACAGATCCTTGCGGCCGCCGTATTTCTTCCCCTGGCCTACTACCTTCCAACGGCCTCGTTCAATTCCTGGGGATGGCGCGTGCCGTTCCTGCTCAGCGTCGTTGTGATCATCGCCGGCTACATCATCCGCCGCGAGGTCGACGAAACACCCGCCTTCGCTGAAGAGGGCGAGCACCGGGCGGTGCCCAAAACACCGATCATCGAGGCATTCACATATCATTGGGCAGACATGCTCCGGGTCATCTGCATGTCGCTGATGAATGTCATCCCGGTCGTCGCCACGATCTTCGGGGGCGCCTACGCGGTGCAGGCAGCGTATGGCATCCGCTTTCCCAGTGCGGTCTATCTGTGGATACCGGTGCTGGGCAACATCCTGGCTGTGATCGTCATTCCAATGGTCGGCAATCTATCCGACAGGATCGGCCGCCGCCCTCCGATCGTGGTCGGTGCGCTCTGTTCGGGACTGCTCTCCTTCGGCTATCTCTACGCGATCAGCATTGCCAACGTGCCGCTGGCAATCCTCATGTCGCTGCTCATGTGGGGCGTCATCTATCAAGGCTACAACGCGATCTTCCCAAGCTTCTATCCTGAGCTGTTTCCCACCAGCACGCGGGTCACGGCGATGGCCATTGCGCAGAACATCGGAACGACCATCACTGCCCTGCTGCCAGCGCTGTTCGCGGCAGTGGCGCCGCCCGGCTCCGGCAACATTCCTTTGACCGTCGGTGCGATTGCCTTCGGCGTGACGATCATCTCGGCGATTGCGGCCCTGAGCGCACGGGAGACGTATCGCATCCACCTCAACGATCTCGGTGACGCCAGCGCGGCCCCGGTGAGCAAGGAGGAATATGATATGATACGGACCGGCACATCGGCAGGCGCTCCCGCGTGAGCGGTACGGCGCCTGCTTGATACACTGTTCGGATGCGTGAAGGAGCCAGCCGATGAGCCGCCTCGTCTACGTGCTGAACGGGCCGAACCTCAATCTGCTGGGGAAGCGTCAGCCACATATCTATGGCGATGAAACATTGGCCGATGTGGAATCCTCCTGCCGGTCGCTGGCCGTCGAACTAAAGCTGGAATTGCGCTTCCACCAGAGCAATCGCGAATACGAGATCATCGATTGGATCCACGAGGCACGCGAAACCGCCGCCGGCATCGTGATCAACCCGGCGGCGTTCACCCATACCTCGGTGGCGATTCTCGATGCGCTGAACGCGTTCGATGCGCCGGTGATCGAGATCCATATCTCCAACGTGCACAAGCGGGAGGAATTCCGTCACCATTCCTACGTCTCCGGCCGGGCTGACGCAGTAATCGCCGGCTTCGGCACACAAGGCTATCTGCTTGCCCTGCGTCGCATCGCCCGGCTGATCGATGAAGCGAAGCCCTGACATGAACGCCCGCTATCGACGCGCGGCCACGTGCACCGGACGGGAGGTCAATGTTGTCTGAGGTCACATCAGCTACGAACCTGTCGGTGGGCCCGCGCAAGAAATGCATTGCCACGGTGGCGCTCAGCGGTACGTTGCGTGACAAGCTGGAGGCCTGCGCCGCGGTCGGCTTCGACGGCGTCGAGATCATGGAAGCGGATCTGCTGACATTCGAGGGCACCCCAGCCGATGTCCGCAGGCATTGCGACGACCTTGGGCTGACGATCTATATCTACCAGCCGTTCCGCGATTTCGAGGCGATGCCCGATCCGCAGCGTGTTCGCAATCTCGATCGCGCCGAACGCAAGTTCGACATCATGCAGGCGCTGGGCACGGACCTCGTGCTGGTCTGCAGCAATACGCAGGCCGCGGCGATCGATGATGATTCCCGTGCCGCCGCCGACCTCGCCGAAATGGCAGAGCGCGCGGCGAAACGCGGACTGCGGGTCGGCTACGAGGCGCTGAGCTGGGCCCGGCACGTCAATCGCTGGGGCCACGCGTGGCGCATCGTGCAGCAGGCTGCCCATCCGGCGCTCGGTCTGATCGTTGATTCGTTCCATACCCTGAGCCTCGGCGACGATCCGTCCGGCATTGCGCAGGTGCCGGCCGATAAGCTGTTCTTCGTACAGATGGCGGATGCACCGAAGCTATCGATGGACGTGTTGAGCTGGAGCCGCCATTTCCGCAATTTTCCCGGCCAGGGCGATCTGGACGTGACCGGATTCATGCGGGCAGTGCTCGCCTCGGGTTACAACGGACCGCTGTCGCTCGAGGTATTCAACGACGACTTCCGCTCCGCCCCCGGGCGTTTCGTCGCGCGCGACGGGCTGCGCTCATTGATTCTGATCGAGTCCGATGCCTCCGGCGGCGCGGGCCTGCCCGCCGTCCCCACTCTCGACGGCGTCGAGTTTCTGGAATTCGCCGTGGATGAGCGAACCGGCCCGGAACTGGTGAGTTTCCTGCAAATGCTCGGCTTCCGCCACGCCGGGCGGCATCGGTCGAAGGCGGTGGATCTATATCGCAACGGCGGCGTCAACCTGGTGCTGAATGCGGAGCAGGACAGTGCCGCATCCGAGCACTTCCACCTGCACGGTCCGTCGGTCTGTGCCATGGCGATCCGCGTGGACGATGCGGCGCGCACGCAGGCCCGCGCCCGCGCGCTGCTGTGTCCGGACTGGCAGGAACCGATCGGCGCCGGCGAGCGGCGAATCCCCGCTGTGCGCGCTCCGGACGGAACGCTGCTCTACCTAGTGCAACCGGAAAGTGACGGGCGCAGCTTCTGGGAGGACGATTTCGATCTGCTGCCTGAGTCCGGCGGAGCGACCGCCCTGCTCGGCATCGATCATGTGGTGCTGGCGGTGCCTGCCGGACGTATAGCGTCCTACGTACTGTTCTGGCGTGCGCTGTTCGGACTGGTGCCGCAAGCGCAAATGGACACGGCTGATCCGTACGGCCTCGTGCACAGCCGCGCATTGGTTAGTCCCAACGGCAAGCTGCGCATCGTGTTGAACGCGTCGGAAGGCCGCGGAACGCTGACCGGACGCTTCGTCTCCGTCTATGCCGGCGCAGGTGTGCACCACGTGGCGCTTGCCACGCCCGATATCGTCCGTACGGCACAGGAACTCGAAATCCGTCAGGCGCCGCTGCTGCCCATGCCGGCCAACTACTACGACGACCTGTCGGCACGGTGGGCATTGGAAATACCGGCGCTACACGAGTTGCAGGAGCACGGACTGCTGTACGACCGCGATGACAATGGGGAATTCCGCCATCTCTACACCGACGCGTTCCACGACCGGTTCTTCTTCGAGGCAGTGCAGCGCCAGGCCGGTTACGCCGGCTTCGGCGCTGCCAACGCCTCGGTCCGGACCGCGGCACAGGCGCGGCAAAGCCCAGGCGCGACATACATGCTTTGACCAGGAGGCCCGACGATGGTGCCGCAGAATGAGTTCATCCAGCGCGATCGCACGCAGCACCCGCCGGCGCTGACGCCGGAATACAAGACCAGCGTCCTGCGTTCTCCGCGATTGCCGTTATGGTCGCTGCAGAATTCGCTCTCCGAGGTGACCGGTCCGCAGTTCAAGCCGAGTGAGCTTGGCCCGCTCGATCACGACCTGATCCTGAACTACGCGAAGTCTGGGGAACCGATCGGCGAACGGACCATCGTGCATGGCCGCGTGCTCGACGGGAACGGCCGCGGTGTGGCGAACACGCTGGTGGAGGTGTGGCAGGCCAACGCCGGCGGACGCTACCGGCACCAGAACGATACCTACCTGGCGCCGATCGATCCCAATTTCGGCGGCTGTGGCCGTATGTTCACCGACCATGATGGCTGCTATGCCTTCCGTACGGTGAAGCCGGGCGCGTATCCGTTCCGCAACTACGTCAATTCCTGGCGTCCCGCGCATATCCATTTCTCGGTCTTCGGCTCGGGTTTTGCGCAGCGGCTGGTCACTCAGATGTATTTCGAGGGCGATCCGCTGATTCCCATGGACTCCATCCTCAACACCATCCCCGATCCCGCGGCGCGTCAACGTCTCGTTGCACCACTTGACCTGAACGCCGCGATTCCGATCGACAGCCTGGCCTATCGCTTCGATATCGTGCTGCGCGGCACGCGCTCGACGGTGTTCGAGAACAAGCTGCAGGGGAACTGAAGCCATGATCGGCAAGCTTGACTATCTTCCGGAGACCCCGTCGCAAACGGCAGGCCCGTATGTCCATATCGGCCTGATCCCGCAACAGGCCGGGTTCGAGATCTTCGAGAACCCGCTTGGCACTGTCATCGCCGGACGCAACACGCCGGGTGAGCGCATCCGCATCGAAGGCCGAGTACTCGATGCACTTGGCTCGCCGTGCCGCGATGTTCTTGTTGAAGCTCTGGCAAGCGAATGCCGCCGGCCGCTATAACCACCCGGCCGACCAGCAGACCGACAAGCCGCTCGATCCCGAGTTCCGCGGCTGGGGCCGTACCGGCACTGCATTCGACACCGGCATCTTCCGGTTCGACACCATCAAGCCGGGCCCTGTCGTCGGACGCCGCGGCTACAAGCCGATGGCGCCGCACGTCAACATCTGGCTGGTGGCGCGCGGCATCAACATCGGGCTCGCCACCCGCATGTATTTCGCGGACGAGACTGCGCTGAACGAACAGGACCCGGTGCTGCGCATGATCGAACCCCCGGTCCGGCGGCAGACCCTGCTGGCGCGGCGCGAGCAACGGGACGGCACGACCGTCTTCCTGTTCGACATTCATCTTCAGGGCGAACAGGAAACCGTGTTCTTCGATGTTTGATTGTATCGGACACCGTAGGCCAGCGTTGGGAGTGAAGCCATGATCACCGGCAGGACCAGGCTGATTGTCCACCTCGGCTATCCCACCGAGTTGTTCAAGGCGCCGATGATCTACAATCCCTGGTTCGACATGAAGGGCATCAACGCCGTCGTCGTGCCCGTGGGCGTGCAGCCGCCACAATATCCCACGCTGTTGAAGTCGCTCTTCAGCACGACCAACGTGCACGGGGCACTCGTCACCATGCCGCACAAGGTCACCACGACACAGCTTGTCGACGAGATGACGACCACGGCAAAGATCGCCGGCGCCTGCAACGCGGTCCTGCGCCGGCCCGACGACACGCTGCTGGGCGACATGTTCGATGGCGCGGGGTTTGTCAGAGGGGTCGAGCGCAAGGGAAAGCGGATCGCCGGGGCGCGCGCTTTGGTTATCGGCTGCGGCGGAGTTGGATCGGCCATCGCCGCATCGTTGGCGGCGGCGGGGGCGTCGGCGATCGGATTATACGATCCTGTTACTGCGTCGGCGGAGGGGTTGGCCGATCGGTTGCGGCAACATTATCCGGCGCTGAAGGTCGTCACCGGGTCGAAGGACCCGGAGGGTTACGACATCGTGGTGAACGCCACGCCGCTGGGCATGAAGCCCGGCGATCCGATGCCGGTGGACATCGACCGCGTCGCGTCGACCAGCTTCGTGGGCGAGGTGGTGATGAAGGAGGAATATACCCCGCTGCTGCGTGCGGCGATGGACAAGGGCTGCACCGTGCAAGTCGGCACCGACATGCTGTTCGAGATGATCCCCGCCTACCTGGAATTCTTCGGCTTCGGCACCAGCACGCCGGAAGAGCTCCGCAAAGTTGCGACGATCGAATACTGATGATGAATCCGCTCGATTATTCGAAGGCCGTCACCGACTTCTGGTCCGCCCAGGGCCGTGCCTTGCTCCAGGCCCAAGAGCAGGTGAGCGAGGCGCTCGCCGCGGGCATGCGGGCAGCGGCGGTCGGCAAGATGCCGAAGTTGCCGTCGATGCCTGACAATCTCTCTGCCGAAGCCGGGGAACTGGCGCGTGCCGCGCAATCCGTCGTGAATCTGTGGTCGGCCGCGACATCCGCATGCAGCAAGCTCGCCACGACCATCCCGTCGATCGCGGGCGGCGACGGGATCACCGAGGCGACGCTCCGCAAGATGGTGGACCCACGTAGCTGGACCGGGGCCACGGGAGGTCTGGACGAGGTACTCGGGCGCATGGCGGAGGGGCCGCGTTTCGCCGACCTATGGGAGATCGAACGGCGCTTCGCCGGCGTACTTCAGGCATGGATGACGCTGCGCCGCCGGAGTCTCGAACACAATGCAGTGGTGCTAGAAGCATGGCTCGCAGGCCGCGCGCCAGTTCTCCGAGCAGCTTGCGGCCCGGAGCACACAGATGCCGAACGCGAAGGAAGCGCTGACGCTCTGGACGGACACCGCCAATAAGCACCTGCTGGAGACGCAGCGATCTGAGCAGTTCCTGCAGACTCAGGCAGCACTGATCCGCGCGACGACCGACCTGCGCATGGCACAGCACGAACTGGTCGAGCATTTCGGCAAGCAGTACGGCTTCCCCACGCGCGCCGAACTGGACGACGTGCATCGAACGCTGACGGAACTGCGGCGCGAACTCCGCGCCATGCAGCGGGAACAGCGCAAGCCGGCATCGCAACCGACGCCTGCCGATGCGCCCAGGCAACGGACGCCGCAACGTGCGCGCCGGGCAGGCGCCAGGCGCGGGAAGGTCGCGAAATGACAGAGGCACGACCAAACCCTGCGACTGTGCTGTCCGATGCCGCTGACTTCGGCACCAGGATGCTGACGGGCGGGCGGATGCTGCAGGGCATACGCGACGCCGACGTGCAGATCGCGACCACGCCGAAGGACCTGATCTGGCAACAGGACAAGGTCAGCCTGTACCATTTCCGTTCGTTGGCCGAACAGCGGATCGGCGTGCCCATGCTGATCTGCTACGGCCTGGTCGGCCGGTGGACGATGACGGATCTGCAGGAAGATCGCTCGCTGGTCCGCAACCTATTGAACCTCGGTCTCGATCTTTACGTCGTTGACTGGGGCAATCCCTCACGCGCCGACCGCTATCTCACGCTCGACGACTATATCCTCGGTTACCTCGACGGCTGCGTGGCTGAGATCGCGCGGCGCGCCAGTGTGCCCAAAGTCAATTTGCTCGGCGTGTGCGAGGGCGGCGTGTTCACCACCGCCTACGCCGCGCTGGAGCCGCAGAGCCTCAACACGCTGACGCTTACCATCACGCCGATCGATTTCCACGCCGACATGGTGGAGAACCGGCTCGGCCACGGCTTCATCAATGTCTGGACACGCAGCATCTCGCCGGAGGACGTGGACCGGCTGATCGATGCCAACGGCAACCTGCCCGGCGAGTTCATGGGCGCGATCTTCAACCAGATGTCGCCAATGCGCAGCCTGCTGAAATACAACCTCGACCTGCTGGAGATCGCGGACGACGAACAGCGGCTGATGAACTGGCTGAGGATGGAGAAGTGGATTGCCGATCGGCCCGATCATCCTGGCGAGGCGGCGAAGCAGTGGGTGAAGGATCTGTACCAGCAGAACAAGCTTGTCCGCAACGAATGGGTACTCGGCGGCCGGCGCGTGGACCTCGGCAACATCACTATGCCGGTGTTGAACGTCTATGCCAGCGACGACCATATCATTCCGCCTGCCACATCGCGTGCCCTCGGCGGGAAACTGGGCAGCTCCGATTATGCCGAGCTTGCCTTGCCCGGCGGGCATGTCGGCGTGTTCGTCGGCGGTCGGTCGCAGGCGCTGTTCGCGCCGGCAGTGGCGTCGTTCGTCGGACGGCACGACCTTGCGAAGAAGGGCGGCTGATGCCGTATTCCACCGGCTCCGGCGTCGCGCTCTACCACGAGACCGTCGGTAACGGGCCGCCGCTTTGCCTGATCAATGGCTATCGGCTGAGCGGCTTTGCCTGGCCGCATGCGTTCATCGAACGCCTTGCGAGCCGCTGCACCGTGATCGCGTTCGACAACCGCGGCACGGGGCGCAGCGACAAGCCGGCCGGTGGCTACGACGTCGCCAATCTGGCGAATGACGTTGTCGCGCTGTTGGACGATCTGGGCATCGCGCGCGTGCACCTGCTCGGTTATTCCATGGGCGGAGCGATTGCGCAGGAAGTCGCCATCCAGCATCCCAACCGCATCGGTCAGTTGATCCTGTTCGCCACCTTCTGTGGCGGCATCTGGTCCGAGCCTGCGTCTCACGCGGTATTCAGTCGCCTGCTGACGCGGGACGGCCAGACGCTGGAGGAAGCCGCGCGGGCGGCGTGGCCGGTGACCTACTCACCGGAGTATCTTGCAACGCACGTGGGTGCGGTTGAACAGCAAATGCAGCGTGAACTGCAATATCCCACGCCGATCTTTGTGGCGAAGCGGCAGATGGAAGCGATCCGGAACTTCGACCGCTACTGGGAGTTGTCCGCGCATCGCTGCACCCACACTCGTCGCGACCGGCGCACACGACATGCTGGTGAAGCCGCGCAACGCCGAAATCCTGGCGTCGCGGATTCCCGATGCACGGCTGGAACTGCTGGCCGATCTCGGTCATCGCGCGATCTGGGAAGCGCCGGAGGAGATCGCGGACTTCATCTGCGACTTCATCACCGGCCCGCGCGTATGGATGGAACGCATCAACGGCAGCTCCAGCATGGCAGCGCAATGAGCCTTTCCCCGCTCGATTCCGAACTGTTTGGCCCGCTGTTCGCGACCGACGCGATGCGTGCCTGCTTCGCCGACACGGCGTGGATCGGCAGTATGCTGGCCGTCGAAGCAGCCCTTGCGCGGAGCGAGAGTCAGTGCGGCCTTGTGCCCGCTGCACTGGCGCCCGCGATCGAGGCGATCCGTCCCGAGGATCTCGACATTGCCGCGATCGGTGTGCGTGCAGGGGTGGCCGGCGTGCCGACGATCCCGTTCGTCCAGGCGGTGCAGGCGCGGCTGAGTCCGGAGCTGGAACGGTCGTTCCACAAGGGTGCGACCACGCAGGACATCATCGACACCGCCTTGATATTGCGCCTGCGCGATGCGCTGACACTGATCGCGGCCGATCTGGATGCGATCATCGCCGGGCTCGCTCGTCTGGCCGACCAGCATCGCAACACCGCATGCGTCGGACGGAGCTATCAGCAGCACGCGGCACCTGTCAGCTTCGGCTACAAGGTTGCAGTCTGGCTCACCGGCATCGCCGATGCCGCGGATCGTTTGCCGGAACTCCGCAAGCGTCTGCTCGTTGCCTCGCTCGGTGGCCCGGTCGGCACGCTGGCTTCGCTCGGCGCCGATGGGCCGGCCGTGCTTGCAGGCTTTGCGCAGGCGCTCGGTCTGGGTGTGACGCCGCTCTGCTGGCACACCAACCGCACGCGCATTGCGGAAGCCGGCGCGTGGCTGGTGGAATTGACCGGTGCGCTGGCGAAGCTGGCAACTGATGTCGTGCACCTCGCGTCGACCGAAGTGAGCGAGGTCGCCGAGCCTTTCATCGCCGGCCGCGGCGGTTCATCGGCGATGCCGCACAAGCGCAATCCGATCGCCGCAACGGTGATCCTGGCCGCACATGCCGCGGCAAAGGGTCATGCCGCGACGTTGTTCGAGGCTATGGCAGCCGTGCACGAGCGTCCGCCCGGACTGTGGCACGCCGAGTGGAACGCGCTGCCGCTGTTATTTGGACTGGCATCGGGCGCGTTGCGTGAGGCGAGGATTCTGGCGGAGGGCCTGGTGGTCGATGGCGACCGGATGCGCGCGAACATCGACATGACCCGCGGCCTGCTGTTTGCCGATGCGGCCGCCGCGCGTCTCGGGATGAATCTCGGTCGCGAGGCGGCCCATCGTCTTGTCGAGCATGCCGCCGAACAGGTGCGGATGACCGGCGCCTCACTGGCGGACGTGCTGGCCAGCGACCCGGCCGCCCGAGACACCGGCGTCGATCTGGCGCCAGCGTTCGACCTTGCACCGGCGGTGAAGGCCGCGGCGCGATGGGTCGATCCGGCGATCGGTCACGCCAACGCCATCCGGGCACGGCTTGCATCCGATGCGTGAACCAGGCGACCCAGCAAACAGGAGGCATCGTTGACCCAAGACGCCAGCAAACTCCTGGGCACATGGAAACTTCGCTCCTACGAGCGCGAGGACATTGCCACCGGCCGGCGGCACGATCAGTTCGGCGCAAAGCCGGACGGCTATCTCGGTTATTCGCCCGATGGCCGGATGTACGCGATCTTTATCCGCCAGGACCGCATCACTCCGCGCGATGTGGTGCCGACCGAGGAAGAAGGCGTGCAACTGATCGGTTCGATGGTGGCCTACGCCGGAACCTATACGCTGGGCGAGCAGAAGGTGGTGCACCACATCGATATCTCCTGGAACCAGGGCTGGACCGGCACCGACCAGGTGCGCTTCTTCGAACTCGACGGCGATCGACTGACGATCACCACGGCGCCCTATCGGAGCTATCTCGACGGACGCGAGGGGCGATCGATCTTGGTGTGGGACAAGGTGCCGGCCAAGTAGATCCGCTGTGGAAAGGAATACGCGATGGCCGAGCATTTCCGATTGAACGGACGTCACGCGCTGGTGACCGGTGCGTCCAGCGGATTGGGCCGGCACTTTGCATCCGTGCTTGCCGACGCCGGCGCCCAGGTCACCGTCGCTGCGCGTCGCGAGACACAATTGGCAAAGACGGTGGAAGCGATCGTCGCGGCGGGCGGCAAGGCACATGCCGTGCGTCTGGACGTGACGGACGCTGGCAGCATCGAGCAGGCATTCGCCGCGGCCGAAGAACGGCTCGGTCCTGTCACCATTCTGGTCAACAATGCAGGCGTCACCGTGACCCGCTCCGCACTCGACATGACGGAAAATGATTGGACATCCGTTGTCGATACAAACCTCAAGGGTGCCTGGATGGTGGCCCAGCATGCGGCGCGCCGGATTATCCATCACGGCGAGAGCGGCAGCATCGTCAACATTGCCTCGATCCTGGGTATTCGTGTCGCCGGCGGTGTTGCGCCCTACGCGATCTCGAAGGCCGGAGTCGTGCAGATGACCAAGGCGCTTGCCTTGGAATGGGCGCGCCACCGCATCCGGGTCAATGCCCTGGCGCCCGGCTACATCGAGACCGAGCTGAACGACGCATTCTTCAGCAGCGACGCAGGCAAGGCGCTGATCAGGCGCGTTCCGCAGCGTCGCCTGGGCGAGCTGCCGGAACTCGACGGCCCGTTGCTGCTGCTGGCGTCGGATGCCGGTTCGTACATGACCGGCAGCATCGTTGCCGTGGACGGCGGGCATCTGGTCAGCGGCCTGTGACCGCCCCGGACAAGCTGACGAGAGGGAGGAACTGATGGACCAGCAGGACTCAGGGCATCTGTTCGAGACCGGTCTTGATCGCACGCCCGCCAACTTCGTGCCACTCTCGCCGGTCAGCTTCCTGCGGCGCAGCGCGGCGTCGTTCCAAGACAAGGTCGCGGTGATCGACGGCGAACGCCGCTTCACCTATGGACAGCTTGCTGAGCGGTGCGCGCGCCTGGCCTCCGCGCTGGCCGCGCGCGGCGTGCGGCGGCTGGATACGGTGGCCATACTCGCCTCCAACGTCCCGGAAATGATCGAGGCGCATTTCGCGGTACCGATGCTTGGCGCCGTGCTCAATCCGCTGAACACGCGGCTGGACGCAGCGACCATCGCATTCTCGCTCAATCACGGGCATGCCAAAGTGCTGATCGCGGACCGCGAATTCGCGGCACTGATCGCCATTGCCCGCACCCAGCTCAACCATGACGTGCTGGTGGTGGAGATCGAGAACCCTGGGCTTCCGGACACGGCTGCGTTTGGCGATATCACCTACGAGGCCCTGCTGGAGTCGGGCGATGCAGCGTTCGAATTGCGCGAGCCGGATGACGAATGGCAATCGATCTGTCTGCTGTACACGTCGGGTACGACTGGCGATCCGAAGGGCGCGGTGTACAGCCATCGCGGCGCCTATCTTCAGGCGCTTAGCAACGCGCTGATGTTCGGCCTGAGCGCCGACAGCGTCTATCTCTGGACGCTGCCGATGTTCCATTGCAGCGGCTGGTCCTATCCCTGGGCAGTGGTCGCGGTCGGCGGCACACAGGTCTGCCTGCGCAAGGTCGACACGGGGATGATCTTCCAACTCATCGCGCAGCACCGCGTCACGCACCTTTGCGGCGCACCGATCGTGCTCAACATGATCGCCCAGGCGCCGGCGGCGCAGCGGGTGGCATTCAGCCATACCGTCAACTGCGCCACCGGCGGGGCCGCGCCGCCGTCGTCCGTGCTGCGTGCCATGGAAGAGATCGGCTTTCGCGTCACGCATCTCTACGGCGCCACCGAAACCTATGGCCCGGCGACATCGTGTGTGCCCCAGCCGGAATGGAACGACCTGCCCGTGGAACAGCGCTACGCGAACATGGCCCGTCAGGGCGTCGCCTACCCAACGCTCGCTGGGCTGATGGTCGCCAATCCGGAAACCATGTCGCCGGTGCCGCACGACGGCATGACGATGGGTGAGCTGATGATGCGGGGCAACACCGTGATGAAGGGCTATCTCGCCAACCCCGGTTCCACGAGCAGGACGCTGGTCGGCGACTGGTGTCTTTCGGGCGATCTCGCGGTCTGGCACCCGGACGGCTACATCGAGATCAAGGACCGCTCGAAGGACATCATCATTTCGGGCGGCGAAAACATTTCCACCCTCGAAGTGGAAGAGGTGCTGTCGCGCCATCCTGCGGTGCTGTCGGCCGCCGTGGTGGCGCAGCCGGACCCGACCTGGGGCGAAACGCCCTGCGCGTTCCTGGAACTGAAGCCCGACGGTCCCGATGTCAGTGAGGCCGAGATCATCCAGTTCTGCCGCCAGTCGCATGGCGCGGTTCAAGGTTCCCAAGCGCGTGGTGTTCGGCGAACTGCCGAAGACCTCCACGGGCAAGATCCAGAAGTTCACGCTGCGCGAGAGGGCTGCCGGGCGCGAGGGCTGACGTCTCCGAGCGCGCAACATTCGGGGCACCGCGCCAGAGTTTTTTGCCAACTTATACCAGCGGCCCTAATGATTGACCGATGCCCAGGAGCGATGAGCGATGGATTGAATGCGCTCCAGATCGCCGATGAGGAAGTCCCAAGCATCCTTGCAGGCGGCGACAATGGCCTCGTAGCTGTCCCAGACGAGCCTGCTGAGCTTATTGCCGCGGAGATAGTCCCAGATATTTTCCATTGGGTTGAGTTCCGGTGAGGAGGGTGGCAGTCGAAGGAGAGTGATGTTGTGGGGCGTGCGCAGACGCTTGCCCTGCTGATGCCAGCCGGCACCGTCGCAGACCAGCACGGCATGTGCGCCTGGCGAGACCTGTGTGCTGATCTCTTTCAGGTGCTCATTCATCGCCTCGGTGTTGGTGGTCGGCATGATGATTGCCGCGCCGACACCACGCGCGTGACAAATCGCGCCGAACAGATAGACCGAGTCATGGCGATTGTCGCGCACCATAGGCGGACGTGAGCCCACCGGCGCCCAGATATACTCCAGCGATCCCTTCTGCCCGACCCTGGCTTCGTCTTGGAACCAGATCTCGATCGGCTTGCCGGCAGCCGAGGCCGGCAAGGCCTCGGTTACCAGGCCAGCGAAGTTTCCTAAGAAACAACCATCTGTGTTGGATCCTGTTCCACCCGCTGCAGGACGAATCCGAGGGACTTCGCGCGCCGTTGAAGGTTGGTCAGAACGCGCTGTCTGTAGCGATCTTCATAATACGTTGCGCCGGGATCGGCGTATGACATCCCGTGCCGAAGCGTATTGTAGAACAGGACCGCGATCTTGCGCGCGGTGGCGGTGATCGCCTTCGCTTTGCCCACCCGCGATGACAGCCGCCGGTAGAACGCGCCCAGAGCGGTATCGGTTCGACCAACCGTGCCAGCGGCGAGGCGCAACAAGGATGCGGCGCGATTGCCAGTGCGCCGGGTTTTCGACGACAGCACTTTCCCTCCGGAAATCTTATTGTGCGGCGCGAGCGCCAGCCATGACGTGAAGTGCTTCGCGCTCGGCCAGGCCGCGAGATTGGTCCCGCACTCTCCGACCAGCTTCAGCGCGAGATATGGCCCCAGACCATCGATCTGAGTGAGATCGACGCCCAGGATCGCGTGGAGGGCCGCGCGGGCATCGAACGCCAGCGCATTGGGTTGGCGGGTCCGTCGCCGGGTAGGAAGCAACTTGTTCGCGGGCGGTGGGGCGTTCTGCTTCAGCCGCGTCAGGATCGCCTGAATTTGCTTGTCGCAGGCCGTCACTTTCGTTTGGTAGACGTCATAGAGTTCGAGCGCCTGGGTAAGGGCGAAGACGTGCTCCTCCCGGTAGTTGCCAACCAGCGCCTGGCACATTGTCTCCACGGTCGCATGGCATCCTCGCTCGCGATGAGACGCCAGAACCTTGGGGTCGCGCTCGCCCGCCACGATCGCCCGGATGATGGACATGCCCGTGACGCCGGTAATGTCGGACACGACGTGATGCAGTTGCAGGTTCATCTGCGCCAGTGCCTTTTGCATGTGCTGGATGTGGGCCGCCGCGTAATCCAGCAGCCGCTCACGCTGCCGGAGATAGGCGCGCAGCCGGCAATTTCGGCCTGCGGCCGAAAGCTGGCACGCAACAGGCCGTACTCGTGGAGACGTTGCAGCCATTGGCGTCGCTGACGTCGGTTTGCCGGCCGGGTACATCTTCGCGTCCCGGGCGTTGACCACCATACCTCAAAACCGCGCTGTTCCAGGATCTCGAATACCGGAATCCAGTACACCCCGGTCGATTCCATGGCCACCGTCTTGATCCCACGATCCTTGAACCAATCGGCCAGCCGGTGAAGATCATCGGTGAACGTCCGGAACGTGCGAACCGGTTCTTTGTGCGATCGGGCCAACGGCCGCGACGTGTATCGTGGCGCCGATATCGATCGCCGCCGCGGCCGGGATCCCGGCAAGATCGCGCGATTTACGAGACCTCTTCGCTTGAGCCACGTGTTATCCCTCCTGCCCAAGAAAGCAAAAGAGGGGCTGGGCCACGGAGAACGATCAATTTCCTAATCGGGATCGCCCGAAAGCGTCACCATTCGCAAGTCCGCAACAGCCCATGGGCCACGTTTTTTACGGGGTCAGATCCACCAAAAACCTTTCGGCCGCTCCCCTCTATTCACGATAGCGAAATCCGTTTCTACCGCCACAGGCGGGCGGCCGGTCCGAGCTCGT